>NZ_JAKWJQ010000009.1 GCF_022761015.1 Humibacter sp. RRB41 | reverse complement strand
ACTTTAAGCACAGCGACACGGTTCTTCGACACCCGCCAGCCTGTCGCATATGTCGCGACTCACGTGTCACGTATCACCTGTCACCTATGTCGCGACCCCAGGCAGTGGGTGGCGCTAGGCGATCGCGGCGTCGACGATCGCCTTCGCCTCTGACTGCACCTGCTTGAGGTGGTCGGCGCCGAGGAACGACTCCGCGTAGATCTTGTAAACGTCCTCCGTGCCGCTCGGGCGGGCCGCGAACCAGGCGTTCTCGGTGACGACCTTCACGCCGCCGATCGGGGCGTCGTTGCCAGGGGCCTTCGAGAGCTTCGCGACGATCTTCTCGCCGCCGAGCTCCGTCGCCTCGATCGCGTCGCCGTCGAGCTTGCCGAGCTTGGCCTTCTGTTCTTTGGTGGCAGCGGCATCCACCCGCTGGTAGACCGGGTCGCCGAACTGCTCGGTGAGTTCCCGGTACAGCTGCGAAGGGCTCTTTCCGGTGACCGCCGTGATCTCGCCGGCGAGCAGAGCGAGCAGGATGCCGTCCTTGTCCGTCGTCCACGCGGTGCCGTCCAGACGCAGGAACGAGGCACCGGCGCTCTCCTCGCCGCCGAACGCGACCGAACCGTCGACGAGACCGGGCACGAACCACTTGAAGCCGACCGGCACCTCCCAGAGGCGACGGCCGAGCGACTGCGCCACCCGATCGATGATCGACGACGACACCAGGGTCTTGCCGATGGCGGCATCCGGTCGCCAGTCCGGGCGGTGGGTGTAGAGGTACTGGATGGCGACGGCCAGGTAGTGGTTCGGGTTCATCAGACCGCCGTCGGGGGTGACGATGCCGTGCCGGTCGGCATCCGCATCGTTGCCCGTCAGCACGTCGAAGTCGTCCTTGTGCTTCAGCACGGATGCCATCGCCGACGGTGACGATGGATCCATGCGGATCTTGCCGTCCCAGTCCAGTGTCATGAAGCCCCACTGCGGGTCGATCACCGGGTTCACCACGGTGAGGTCGAGGCCGTATTTCTCGCCGATCAGCGACCAGTAGTGCGCGCTCGCGCCGCCGAGCGGATCTGCGCCGATGCGCACACCGGCCCGCTTGATCGCGTCGATGTCGATGATGTTCTTCAGGTCGTCGACGTAGCGCTCGCGAAAGTCGTAGGTCTCGACGCCGCTCGGCTCCGCACGGTTCACGCCTCGCAGGCCGTCGGCGATGAGTTCGTTGGCGCGATTCGCGATCCAGGTGGTGGCATCAGAATCGGCGGGGCCGCCGTGCGGCGGGTTGTACTTGAAGCCGCCGTCGCGAGGCGGGTTGTGGCTGGGCGTGACGACGATGCCGTCGGCCTCCCCGTGCGCCGAGCCCGTGGAGGCATCGCCCTGGTGCTCGCGGTTGTACCTGATGATCGCGTGGCTCACCGCAGGCGTCGGCGTGAAGTCGTCGTACTCGTCGACGAGTACCTCGACGCCGTTGCCGACCAGCACCTCGAGGGCAGTGGTCTGCGCCGGCATGCTCAGCGCGTGCGTGTCCGCTCCGATGAAGAGCGGACCGGTGGTGCCCTGCCCCTTGCGGTAGTCGACGATCGCCTGCGTGATCGCCACGATGTGGTCCTCGTTGAAGGCGGTGTCGAAGGCACTGCCGCGGTGTCCGCTGGTGCCGAACACGACGCGCTGCGCAGGGATCGAGGCATCAGGATGCAGGTCGTAGTACGCCCGCACGAGCGCTTCGATGTCGATCAGGTCGTCAGGGTTTGCTGGTGTTCCCGCGCGTTCGGCCATGGGCTCAAGTCTCGCATCCGGCCGGGGCGGGTGTCTGCCCCCGATAAGCTGGCGGGCATGTCGGATGCCCCTGTCGAGACTCCTGAGTCGTACAGCTTCTTGGGCCCGACCGGCACCTTCACGGAGGCGGCGCTCGCGCAGGTTCCCCAGGCCAGCGGCAAGACCTGGCGTCCGGTGAACAACGTGGGCGAGGCGCTGAACGACGTGGTCACCGGGCGCAGCGTCGCCGCGATGATCGCGATCGAGAACTCGATCGAGGGCGGCGTCTCCGCCACGCAGGACGCCCTCGCGACCAACCCCGGCCTGCGCATCGTCGGCGAGTACCTGGTACCCGTCGGATTCGTGCTGGTGGCGCGGCCTGGCACGACGCTGGCCGAGGTGAAGACCGTGGCGGCGCATCCTGTCGCCTACGCGCAGTGCAACGCGTGGCTCACCGCCAACCTTCCGTCGCACGATTACGTGCCGGCGTCGAGCAACGTGACAGCCGCCACGTCGTTGCTCGAGACGGATGCCGCAGGCCGCCCTGTCAGTCCGGCCGACGCCGCGATCGCCCCGCCCACGATCGTCGACCATCACGACCTCGTGGTGCTGGCCGAGAACATCATCGACAACCCCAACGCCGTGACGCGATTCGCGCTGGTCAGCCGAACCAGGAGCATCCCGGAGCCCACCGGCGCCGACAAGACGAGCCTCATCGTCGAGCTGCCGTCCGACCGCTCAGGAACGCTCGTGGAGATGCTGGAGCAGTTCTCCACCCGGGGGGTGAACCTGAGCCTGATCGAGTCGCGACCGATCGGCGACGAGATCGGGCGATACCGATTCGTGCTCGACGCCGACGGGCATGTGCGTGATGAGCGCGTTGCGGATGCCCTGCTCGGCCTTTTTCGATTCAGCCCGCACATCATCTTCTTGGGTTCGTACCCGAGGGCCGACCGTGAGCCCATCGACTACGACCCGCGTTACGCCGACGACGTGTTCATCGAAGCGCGCGACTGGTTGCGCGGCCTGATTGGCGGAGAGCCGGAGACCTCTGCCCAATAATCTGGAGCGATGGATGCCCGCTACCGCTTTTCCACCGACACTGCCGACATCGATCGCGCGCAGGTGCATCGCTGGCTGAGCGAGCAGTCGTACTGGGCATCCGACCGCCCTCGCGCCACTCAGGATGCCGCCATCGACGGCTCCCGGAACTACGCGTCTTCGACACCGAGACCGGAGACCAGGTCGCGTACGCACGAGTCATCACTGACGGCGCGACGTTCGGATGGCTCTGCGACGTGTTCGTCGATCCCGAGGCGCGGGGCAACGGCGTCGGCGTCGGCCTGATCGAGGGCGTCGTCGCCGATCTGGAGCAGCTGGGGCTGAAGCGCACGTTGCTCTCGACGGCCGACGCGCACGGGCTCTACGCCAAGTTCGGCTTCGAACCGCTCGCCGAGCCGTCGAAGTGGATGGTGCGAACGGCGGACGTGAGGCCCTAGCCGGCGCGCGGAACCCGCACGACGAGCGCGAGGGGATCAGCCCAGAAGTGCGCCCCCGTCACGTCGCCGAAGCTGTCGCCGTCGAGCTCGACCGGCTCCGCGCCGTCGACGACCTCGACGTTCACGGATGCCCCGCGCAGGTAGCTCAGCGTCTTAGCGTTGTCCGATGTGGTGAACCGGATGATCTTGCGCCCGATCGCCGTGCGCCGCAGCACCCGGTTCTCCCACGTGACCTTGCGCCAGATCCACAGCCAGCTGAAGAGGGTGCGCGGCTGCAGCAAGGCGACGTCGAGCTCGCCGTCGTCGAGACTGGCATCCGGCATCAGCTCCATGTTGCCGGGCAGCACGCCGCAGTTCCCGGCCAGGATGCTGGTCACGTGCGCTGAGTGCCGCTGATGACCGCGCACCTGGTAGTGGATCTGGAACTTGCGGGAGTTCAGCGACCGCAGGCCGCCATCGATGTAGGCCAGCCATCCGACCCGCTTCTTCAGCTGCGGATTGGTGTTGGCGATCATCGCAGCATCGATGCCGATGCCTGCCATCACGAGGAACGCGTGCGCGCTCGCCTCGCCGCCCTCCCTCGTGAGCTCCGCGATGCCGATGTCGATGGACATGTCGTCACCCGCGAAGGCCAGGCGCACGGATGCCCGCACGTCGGAAATCGGAACCCCGAGGTTGCGCGCGAGCAGGTTGCCTGTGCCGAGCGGGACGATCCCCAGCGGAACGCCGCTGCCGCGCAGCCCTGCGGCGACCGCCCGCACCGTGCCGTCGCCGCCCGCTGCCAGCACGAGATCGACCCCGGCGTCGAGTGCATGCCGGGTCGCGCCCTGACCCGCGTCGTCGACAGTGGTCTCCAGCCAGAGAGGATCGGACCAGCCGACCCCACCGGATGCCGCTGCCGCATCGCGGGCCGCCTTGAGTGCGGCCTTCATCGCAGCTCGCAGAGACTTCGTGCTGCCCTTCGAGGGGTTGTACACGATGGCGACCCGGCGCGGCCGAGCATCGGAGGGAAGGTCCGGTGCTGTGCCGGACGCCGATGCGACCGATTCGCTCACCCGCACAACGCTACTCACCGGGCGCCTCGAACGTACGCGGCCACCCCGCGCACCAGGTCCCTGAGCGAGCGAACAAGCACGCCCGGCCCTGGGCTCGGTCGCCCATAGACTTGACGGGTGATCGATCCCGTACTTCTGCGCGAAAATCCCGACCTCATCAGGCGTTCGCAGGAGGCTCGCGGCGAATCCGGCGACACGGTCGATGCGGCGCTCGTCGCCGACGCGGAACGCCGCGCGGCGATCACCGAGTTCGAGTCCCTGCGGGCCGAGCAGAACGTGTTCGGCAAGCGCGTGGCATCCGCTCCCAAGGAGCAGAAGAAGGATCTCGTCGCGCAAGCGCAGCAGCTGGCGGCGCAGGTGAAGGATGCCTCGGCACGGGCATCCGAGGCCGAGGAACGCTTCGACACGGCCGTTCGCCGCATCGGCAACGTGATCATCGACGGCGTGCCGGCCGGCGGTGAGGATGACTTCATCACCCTGCGCGAGGTGGGCACGATCCCGGAGTTCGATTTCGAGCCGCTCGATCACCTCGAACTCGGCGAGAAGTTGGATGCCATCGACATGGCCCGCGGTGCCAAGGTGAGCGGCGCGCGTTTCTACTTTCTGAAGGGTGTCGGCGCCAGGCTCGAGATCGCGATGATGAGCTACGCGCTCGACCGCGCGCTGGTCAACGGCTTCATCCCGATGATCACGCCGACGCTGGTGAAGCCCGAGATCATGCAGGGCACCGGATTCCTCGGCGCGCACGCCGACGAGGTGTACCACCTGGGCAGCGACGACCTCTATCTCACCGGAACGAGCGAGGTCGCGCTCGCCGGCTACCATTCGGACGAGATTCTCGACCTGACGAACGGTCCGCTCCGGTACGCAGGCTGGTCGACGTGCTATCGGCGCGAGGCGGGCAGCGGTGGCAAGGACACCAGGGGCATCATCCGCGTGCACCAGTTCAACAAGCTCGAGATGTTCGTCTACACGCTCCCCGAGGAATCGGAGGCGGAGCACCAGCGCCTGGTCGGCTGGCAGGAGGAGATTCTGCAGTCGCTCGGACTCGCCTACCGGGTGATCGACACGGCCGCCGGCGATCTCGGATCCAGCGCCGCCCGCAAGTACGACATCGAGGCCTGGGTGCCGACGCAGGGCCGCTACCGAGAGCTCACCTCGACCTCGAACTGCACGACCTTCCAGGCCCGTCGGCTGCAGACCAGGTACCGCACCGAGAGCGGCAAGACCACGCCGGTCGCCACGTTGAACGGCACGTTCGCCACCACGCGCTGGCTCGTCGCGCTGCTCGAGACGCATCAGCAGGCCGACGGATCGGTCATCGTGCCCGAACCGTTGCGGCCCTACCTCGGCGGACTCGAGGTGCTGCGGCCGGTCGCAGCATGACCGGCTCGGCACAGGCATCCGACCGGCTTCTGATCGCGCTCGACGTCGACGGAACCCTGCTGCACGAAGACGAGACCGCCGGCGAAGCGGTGCAGGATGCCGTCACCCGCGCGGTCGACGCCGGCCACGAGGTGACTCTCGCCACCGGCCGCAGCTGGCAGACCGTGCACGGTGTGCTGGCCATCTTCGACCTTCACCCGAAGTATGTGGTCTGCTCGAACGGCGCCGTGATCATGGCCCGTGACGAAACGGTCGAAGGCGGCTATCGCCGCGCCTTCGTGGAGACTTTCGACGCGAGCGCAGTGCTGGCCACCGTGCATCCGTACCTGCCGGACGGCGGCTTCATGGTGGAACTCGAAGACGGAACGCGCAGGTTCACCGAAGGCATCGACTCGTCGGGATGGGTGCTCGGCGACGCCGACCCCGTGCCGTTCGACGAGCTGGCGACCGAACCGGTCAGCCGTGTCGTCGTCGTCTCGCCCAGTCACAGCGCTGAGGAATTCCTCGACATCGTCGAGCGCATGGGGCTGCGCAAGGTGACGTATGCGGTGGGTTGGGCGGCATGGCTCGACATCGCGCCGGACGGCGTGAGCAAAGGGTCGGCGTTGCAGCGCGTGCTCGAGTGGACGAACAAGCCCGGCGAGTCGCTGCTCGTCGTCGGCGACGGGCGCAACGACCTCGAGATGTTCGCGCTCGCCCGCTCGGTCGGCGGTCGCGCCGTCGCGATGGGACAGGCGCCCGACGAGGTGAAGGATGCCGCGACCGACGTGACCGGAACCGTGGACGATGACGGCCTGGCCGACGTGCTCAACGCGGTGGCCGCACCCGCCGCCCGCTGAGCGCACCCACCGCCTGACTCTCTGGCCGCCGCCCGCTGAGCACCTGGCACCTGGTCGGGGGGTTTGTTAGTCTCGTAGCTTGTACTCGAACCGAAAGCGGCTGGATCCGAATTTCTGTCGCTTCACCCGGAGAGCATGACCGCTTACCCAACACGCCGTGCCGCACGCGAAGCGTTGCAGGCACCTTCGCGCACGCCGCGGGCCGCTCATCGCGCCCCGGCCAAGCGGTGGCGCTCGCCCGGACGGATGACGGCGGCCGGCGCGGCCGTGCTGTTCCTCGCGGGAAGTGCGATGGTGGCGATGCCGGCGAATGCGGCATCGCTGCAGGGTGGCACCGTGTACTCGAATCAGCTGCTGGGTGAGCGACAGACCCTGAAGGTCGCGGCGGACGTGAAGACCGAGACCGTCGAGCGGTCGAAGTTCGACTCGGCCGGTTTCACCCGTCCCGACGGAACGCCCGCGATCACCGTCGGCGGACTCACCAACGTCGATTGGGCCGCCCTCGTTCTGCAGGACGGCAAGTTCCCCGTGACGCCTAACAATCTCACCGTGATGCTGCAGTGGATGGACTCCGAGAACGACCCGAACAGCTGGTGGCTGCGCAACAACCCGCTGAACAACGGACTCGGCTCGGGCGGCGGAGCCGGCCTCGGCAGCTACGACAACCTCACGACCGCGGCAAGCTATGTGGCGCAGCAGCTGCGGCGCGACCTCTTCTCGGGCATCGCCGCGGCGCTGGATGCCAGTTCGGCGGTCACCGTTTCGGCGCAGGCGATCATCGACTCGCCCTGGGCAGGCGGCCACTACGACTACGGCGCGATCTGGCACGCGGTCGACGTGCCCATCGTCGCGGCGCCGGCAGAGGACTGGTAGCAGCCTCTCGCTACTCGACCAGCGAGGTGCAGCGAGCACGCCTAGCCTTGACGGATGGACTACGGCCATCCGCTCCAGTTCGGCACGTTCATCACGCCAGGCAACGCGAGCCCGCAGGTTCCGGTGCAGCTCGCGCAGCTGAGCGAGCAACTGGGGTTCGACCTCGTGACCTTTCAGGACCACCCGTACCAGCCGGCCTTCCTCGACACGTGGACGCTGATGTCGTACGTGGCGGCGGCGACCACGAGCATCCACGTCGCGCCGAACGTGCTCAACCTGCCGCTGCGGCCGGCTCCGGTGACGGCGCGGGCAGCGGCATCCCTCGACCTGCTCTCCGGCGGACGGCTCGACCTGGGCCTCGGCGCCGGCGGTTTCTGGGACGCGATCGAGGCGATGGGCGGTCGGCGGCTGACGCCGGGGCAGTCGGTCGATGCCCTCGGCGAGGCGATCGACGTGATCCGCGGCGTGTGGGACTCGGGTAACCGCGAGTACTTCGCCGGCGGCGAGTACTACCCGGTGAAGGGCGGCAAGCGCGGGCCGGCGCCGGCGCACGACATCCCGATCTGGATCGGTGCATACAAGCCGCGCATGCTCCGCCTCACCGGGCGCAAGGGCGACGGCTGGCTGCCCTCGCTTCCGTACCTCAAGGACGGCGACCTGCAGGACGGCAACGCGCGCATCGACGACGCGGCAGCGGATGCCGGCAGGAACCCGGCCGAGATCCGTCGGCTTCTCAATCTCGGCGGCGACAACGAGGTCGATCAGCTGGTCACGATGGCGCTCGAGGACGGCATCGGCACGTGCATCGTGATGGGCGACGACCCGTCCGCGCTGCAGCGGTTCGCGGAAGAGACGATGCCGGCCGTGCGTGAGGCGGTAGAGACGGAGCGCGCCAGGCGCGGCACGATCGTCGGCGTCGGACGCACAGCGGCGGCACTCGCGAAGCGCCGAGAGGGCATCGACTACGAGGGTGTGCCTGAGTCGCTGCGCGACACCGCGATCGAACCCGGCGACTTCGCCTATCGCACGGTGCGATCCACCTACATGCGCGCAGGATCGCCGGGTCTCGTGCTGCGGCCGACCACGGTCGACGAGGTCGTGGATGCGCTCGCGTTCGCCCGCAGCAACGACGTGCCCCTCGGCATCCGCAGCGGCGGGCACGGCGTCAGCGGTCGCAGCACGAACGACGGCGGGATCGTGATCGACCTCAAGGCGCTGAACGGCGTCGAGGTGCTCGACGCGGCGACGAAACGCGTGCGCATCGGCCCCGGCGCACGGTGGATGGATGTCGCCCAGTCGCTCGACGAACACGGCTGGGCACTCTCGAGCGGCGACTACGGCGGCGTCGGTGTCGGCGGCCTCGCCACCGCGGGCGGCATCGGCTTCCTCGCCCGTGAGCACGGACTCACGATCGACCACGTCGTCGCCGCGGAGGTGGTGCTGGCGGACGGAACGGTGGCGCGGGCATCCGTCGATGAGAACCCCGACCTGTTCTGGGCGGTGCGCGGCGCTGGCGCGAACGTGGGCATCGTCGTGTCGTTCGAGTTCGAGGTGGATGCCGTCGGCGAGGTCGGATGGGCGCAGCTCGCGTTCGACGCGAGCGACACCGAGGCGTTCCTGCAGCGATTCGGCGAGGCGATGGAGCGGGCGCCGCGCGACACGACACTGTTCGTCATCCTCGCCAAACAGCGTGGCGACGTGATCGGGCAGCTGTACGGCGTCGTGGACTCGAACGACCCCGACACGATCCTCGAGAGGCTGCAGCCGTTCGCCGCGATCGGTCCGCTGGTCGGGCAGCAGGTGCAGCTCGCGCCCTACGCGGTGGTGATGGCCAACGCCTCGGATGCCACCCACGACGGGCAGGGCGAGCCGCACTTCCGCTCCGGCCTGGTCGAGCACCTCGACGCGCAGGTCGCCGCCGCCGGCGCCGCCCTCGTGCAGTCAGGCTCCACGCCGTGGTTCCAGATCCGGTCGGTGGGCGGTGCCGTTGCGGACATCCCATCGGATGCCACCGCCTACGCCCACCGCGCAGCGAACTTCTCGATCACCTCGATCGGTCGCAGCGACCGCTTCGAGCAGCACTGGGCCGACCTCGCCGCCCACTTCGACGGCCTCTACCTGAGCTTCGAGTCACGGCAGGGCGCCGAGATCGTTGAGGAGGCGTTCCCGCCGGCGACCCTCGCGCGGCTGCGAGAGATCAAGCGTCGCTACGATCCGGATGCCGTTTTCCGCGACAACTTCAACGTGGGCGTCGAGAATGCCGTGAACGGATGACCGAACCCCACCACCTCACACGCGAAGAGGCGCGCCGCATCGCCGTGCGCGCTCAGCTGCTGGATGCCTCCCGCCCGGTCGACCTGCTCGACACCGTGCGCAGGCTCACGCTGGTGCAGTACGAGCCGACCGCCTCGGTCGCGCCGAGTGCCGACCTCGTGCTGTGGAGCCGCCTCGGACGGCTGTACCGTCCGGAGGATCTGCAGCGGGCACTGGCATCCCACGTGGTCGTCGAGCTGCGCAGCATGATGCGCGCCGCGCACGACGTCGCGCTCTATCGGGGCGACATGCAGGCGTGGCCGGGAGCGGATGCGCCGGGGTGGACGCGCTCGCAGGCTCGGTGGGTCCAGGCGAACGAGGCGTGCCGGCGCGACATCCTCGACCGGTTGAAGCACGGCGGCCCGATGATCTCGCGCGACCTGCCCGACACCTGCGTCGAGCCGTGGCAGTCGTCGGGCTGGAACAACGGCCGCAACGTCGCGATGATGCTCGAGATCATGGAGCTGCGTGGCGATGTGGCGGTCGCCGGGCGTCTTGGGCGCGAACGTCAGTGGGATCTCGCCGAGCGCATCTACCCGGACGACCCGGTGGTGCCGGTGACGGATGCCGAACGAGAGCGCCGCGCGCGCAGGCTGCGGTCCCTCGGTCTGGCGCGGGCGCGCACCACGCAGACCCAGCTCGAACCGATGGACGTCGGCGACGTCGGCGAGCCGGCCGTCGTCGAGGGTGTGCGCGGCGCGTGGCGGGTGGACCCTGCCCAGCTCGGACGCGACTTCGAGGGCCGCACCGCGATCCTCTCTCCGTTCGATCGACTCGTCTTCGACCGCAAACGCCTAGTCGAACTCTTCGAATTCGACTACCAACTCGGCATGTACAAGCCGGCGACGCAGCGACGGTTCGGCTTCTACGCCCTCCCCGTGCTGCACGGCGACCGGCTGGTGGGCAAGGTGGATGCGGAGGCGGATGTGCCGGCATCCGTGCTCCGCGTGCGCCAGGTGTACGAGGACGAGCCGTTCGGCGCCGAGCTGAAGGATGCCGTGCGGACCGAACTCGAGGGCCTCGCCGGCATGCTGAAGCTGCGGTTGGAGGTCGCCGGCTGACATTGGGCAGCGAGCTGCGCGGTGCTGCCGTCAGACCCGTTCGACAGCCGGCACGGCCACGTGCTGCGTGAGGAACAGCGCGGCACGATCGAGCGCCTGAACGGCTTCGTCGAGTTCGCCGGTGTACGTCTGGAAGACGTGCGGCACGTCGGCCGTGACGTCGAGGATGACATCCACTCCGGCGTCGCGGGCGCGCTCGGCCATCACCGTCGAGTCGTCGAGGAGGACCTCGTTCGTGCCCACCTGCAGCAGCAGAGGCGGGAAGCCTGCCGGGTCGGCGAGCGTGGCAGGAGACAGGAGGTCTTGGTTCGGATCGGCTCCGGCACGGTAGAGATCGCGGTTCGGCTGCAGGCTCTCGACCGTGAAGAGCGGGTCGATGCCGGCCTTGGTGCGATAGCTCGCGCCGGAGCCGGCATTGTCGAGCCCGGGCGAGAACGCGGCGACCGCAGCGGGCATCGGAAGGCCTTGCTGTCGCGCGCGGACCAACGTGGTGATGGTCAGGCCGCCGCCGGCCGAATCGCCGGCGAATGCGATGGTCGACGGGTCATGGCCGGCCTCCAGCAGGGCGCGGTAGGCGGCCGTCGTGTCGTCGATGGCGGCCGGAAACGGATGCTCGGGCGCGAGCCGGTAGTCCACCGAGTAGGCGGTGTAGCCGGTGCGCACAACGAGGTCGGCCGCCAGTCCCAGTTGCGGCTCCGGCGAGCCGACGACGAACGATCCGCCGTGGAAGAAGAGGATCGTGCCTGGCCGCGAGACGTCCGTCGGCTCGATGCGCAGCGTGCGGATGCCTGCGAGCTCGACCTCCTCGGTGCGGATGCCGTCTGGCACCTTCATCGTGCTCATCAGGGTCGCGAAACCGTCGCGCGCCTGCTGGATCGAGTCGCGGGCCTCCTGCGCTGAGCGAGGACCGAAGAGCGGCCGAAAGCCGCGCAGCTTCGCATCGAGTTTCTGACGTTGTTCTCGAGACATGAGCGTCTCCCTTGCGAGTGATGAGATAGTTGCCCAGGCAATAGATGCCATGGCAATAAAGTACACTAAATGCCGTGGCAACGAAATCGCACGATGCGGCATCCGTGAACGCGGCGTTCTTCGCCGACCTCGTCAGGTGCGAGACCCGCCTGTACAACCAGTTCAACGACGAGCTGCGTGCATCCCACGGCATGGTGACCTCGCAGTACGAATTTCTGCACTACGTGCGCGATCACGAGCGACCGCGCACCGCCGACATCGCCGCGGAGTTCGCCATCGGAGTCGGTGCAGTCAGCAAGGCAGTCGACAGGCTCGAGGGCCGCGGATGGCTGACCCGCGTACCGAACCCCGAGGATCGCCGGTCCACCATCCTTGCGCTCACCGACGACGGTCGTGCCGTCATCGATGAGGCCGATGCGACATTTCAGACTCGCCTCGCCGAGATTCTGGGCGATGCGTTGACGCGCGAGCAGGTCGGTGCTGCAGCATCCGTGCTGGCGCAGTTGCGGTCCTCGCTCGAACGGAACGGGCTGGGCACACCGGTCGGGTGAGGGCTGCTGTCACACCGTGCGTGTCTGAACATCGATTCGGGTCAACTCGAACCCTCCGTCGGTGGCGAACACTCCGACCCGCCCGGTGGCCAGATCGTAGATCCGTGTGCTCAGCGTGACACGATCATCGACCACCACAACACAGATGTCATGATCGAGATGCACCTGCAGGGTGTGGCGTCCAGGAGCCAGCGGCACGGGGCGCTCCAGCTCGACCGTATGGGGAACATCCCCCAGGATCTGCCACTGCTCGCCCCCGGTGGTCCCTCGCGGCCAGCGATCGAAGACGATCCGATGGCGCAACGGCTCCAGGCGCAGCACGCACGCGGTCTCACCGTCGTCCGACGTCCTCAGCAGGATGCCGCACGCGTGCGTGCCCTCTCTGATGTCGAACTCCGCCGTGACGAGCCCATCTGCGGGGAGTTCCGGGCCGAGCCAGGTCGCGTGGCGCGTTTCGGCGCCCGCCCCGACCCGTTCGTCGGCGCCGTCGAGGGGTTCGAGCGCGCCTAACACATCCGTCGACCGCCCGTAGAGCGACGTGACTGAGGTCGGCAACCCGAACGCCAGTGACCCATCCTGCAACTGGCGCGCTCGTAGCACCGACATCGTGCCGGCCCACTGCCATGGCGAGCCGTCGCGCCCCCCGTCCTTCGCGGCGATCCAGCCGACGAAGTAGCGCTCGCCGCCGAGTTCGATCGTCTTCGCCGCGTAGAACGCGCGACCGTCGACGGAGTCGTGCTCCGGCGCCAGCCACGGGCCATTCGGACTCGTCGCGATGCGGTATCTGGTCTGGAAGGCGTCGGAGAACTCTGAGTACACGAGATACCACCACTGCCCCCATCGGAAGACGTCGGGGCATTCCTGGGTGATGAAACGATGCGGTTGCCAGGTCGGCTCCGCGGCGCGCCAGGTGATCAGGTCGTCGGAGACGAGACGGGCAATGACGCCGGAGCGGCGGTAAGGGGCATCCGTGATTCGCGTCGCGAGCAGCATCTGCCACGGCTCGCCCTGCGCAGGGCGGAACACGAACGGGTCACGCCAATCCTCCGGCGCATAGCCGGGCAGGGCGCCGAACGACTGGTCAGGATGCTTGGTCCATCGCCCGGGATCGCCGTCGGAGGTTGCGTGGCAGACGACCTGGAGGTCGCCTTCGGCGGTGCGGATGCCGGGGTTGTGTCCCGTGTAGAAGAGGTGGAGGGTCCCGTCGTCGTCGGTGACGACGCTGCCGGTGTAGCAGTCGAAGTCGTCGTCGGCGCGACCGCCGGAGGGCAGCACGATTCCCTCATCGTCGAAGGTGGCGAAGTCCCGGGTGGTCACGGCGGCCCAGGGCATCCCGGTCATGCGGTCATCGGGCGCCGCGTCGTCGCGTTCGTCGAGAAGGTAATACAGCCACGCGACACCGTCGTGCTCGAACGGAATGATGTCGCCGACGAATCCCCCCGCAGGGCGGAAGTGCGTGCTCGCGTCGATGGATATGGCGATGCCTCCGGGGAGATGGGTGATCGGATGGCGGCAGGACGGCTCAGGCACTCCGCGGGCCTGTGAGTGTGCCTCGAGCGACGAAGGTGCAGGGGATCAGCCTGAGACCCGGCGCCGCTTCCTCGTCCAAGAGCAACTTGCCGGCATCCAGGCCCATCTTCAGATGGGGTAGTGCCACCGTTGTGAGCGCCGGATGCAGGTCTTCAGCAAGGTCCGGCTGGTCATCGAAGCCGACGATGCTCACATCGCCGGGGCAATCCAGACCAGAGGAATGCAGCGCCATGAGGGCACCGACGGCCATCCGGTCGTTGCCGCAGATGAGTGCGGTCACCGCCGGGTCGGGAAGAACGCGCATGGCGAGGTCGTATCCGGATCGCACCGAGTAGTCGCCGCTCTCGCGACGAATGCGTTCAGGCGGGACGCCTGCTTCGACGGCGGCATCCATGAGGCCGCGCTCTCGCTGCTTGCGTGCGTAGTCGTCGGCGGGACCCCCTAGGAACACGACGTCGCGGTGTCCCGCTGCGAATGTCGCTGCCGCGGCGTCTCGGCCTCCCTGATACTCGTCGGCGAGCACAATGGTCGCGTCGGAGACCGCGTCGTCCCAGCAGTTCACGAACACGGTCGGCACCTCGGTCTTCGGCACCGGATAGCGCACCGGACTCGCTCCGGCAGAAGCGTAGATCAGGCCGGCGACTCCCTGGTTCACGAGGTTCTCGACGGCCCCTTCAGTCGCCTCGGGCGACTCTGACGTCTCCACCACGAAGCTCACATAGCCCGCGGGCTGCACGGCCTGCTGAATACCGAGTGCGATGCGACCGGCGTACGCCCTCGACACGATCTCATCGGCGAGGATCCCGATCAAGTACGACGTGTTCGACCTCAGCGACTGAGCGGCTCTGTTGGGCTGAAAGTTCAAATCACGCGCAGCCTCGCGCACACGCTCGCGCGTCTCCTCGGCGACCGACACGTCCCGACGGTCATTGAGCACGAACGAGACGGTGGGCTGGGAGACGCCGGCGCGTTTCGCCACATCCTTCATCGTGACACGGCGGGCCGTGATGGGTCGGGATGCCGGGCCCCGACGACCCGCAGCGGGCGCGCGCTCCACGTCTGCGTCGATCGGATCATCTTGGTCAGACATCGTCGCTCCTTTCATCCCCATCTTGGCACAGAATTAATACGTATTGCTAACGACCGAACGACGAGTTATGCTGCTCGACAAATACGTATTGGTAGCAAGTTGCAGCCCAGCTTTCAGCTTGCGCCTCGACCGCTCAGAGAGGAGCGAACTATGACCGGCAGCTTCGGGCCGACCATGGATCGTCGCACGTTGTTCAAGTTCGGCGGCGCCGGGTTGGCCATCACAGGGCTCGCGTCGCTTGCAGCCTGCTCGTCCACGTCCGGGGGAGGCACGAACTCTTCGGCCACCCTCAAGATGCTCTATTTCGGGGAGCAGAAGGCGGCGACAACGATCCAGAAGGCGCTTCAACCGCAGATCAAGAAGATCGACAAGAACGCCACGCTCGAGATCACGGCGATCAACGGCACCGACTGGAACGACTTCATCGCCAAGGTACTCACGCAGATCGCAGCGGGCGCGGCACCCGACCTCGTGAGCGTCGCGACCGAGGGACTGCAGCAGATGGCATCCAAGCAGATGATCGTGCCGCTCGACGACTACGTCACGAAGGACATGTCGTCGCTGAAGAGCTATTTCGGCGACGTGCACCCGGCGCTCGTCGAATCGATGATGTACCAGGGCCATCTCTATGAACTGACCGACAGTTACAACGCGGGCAGCATGTTCTACAGCACCGACCTCTACAAGAACGCGGGCCTCTCGACGCCGCCCGCTGCCTGGACCATGGATGAGTTCCACAACAATGCGGAGAAGCTCGCGGCGCTCGGCTCGAAGACCAATTCCTTCGACTGGGTGGTTCGGCTCTGGGGAAGTTGGACGTCGTTCCTCTACGCCAACGACGGCAACCTGCTTACCGAGGGCAAATACTCGGGCGGCGATTGGCTCTGGAACAAGGCCTACGCCGACAACCCTCAGGCGAAGGGGCGTCACGGAGGCTGGAAGTGGGGGGACCCGACGGCGAACTCCAAGGCCGCGGTCGAAGCACTCGAGTACGTCATCGAGATGCAGAAGGCGAACCTGTCGCCGTCGCCGGACGTCGGAGGCGGCGGAACCCTGCAGGGCCTGTTCGCATCCGGCCGCATCGGCATGACGATCGGCGGCGGGTTCTGGGCAGGCGGCCTGTACAACGCCGGCATGAAGAACGGGAGTTTCGACGTGCAGACGTTCCCGACCTGGAAGAGCAACAAGTCGCTCTTCGGCGCGGGCGGGTACGGCATCTTCAACACGTCGAAGAACAAGGACCTCGCATGGGAGGTCGTCAAGATGCTCGTGCAGCCCGAGACCTTCGACCTGGTCTACCCGGGCAACGTCACGACGCCGGCACGCAAGTCGCTCATGACGGCCGAACGCTACAAGACGACAGGACCAGAGCACTGGTCGGTGTTCTGGGATCAGCTCGACGGATCCGTGCCGATCTCCGCTCCGCCGTACTACCAGGCGCTTGCGACGTCGCTCAACCAGCGCACGACGCAGGCCATCTCCAGTGGCGACGCGAAGGCGGCGCTCGACGGCATGCAGTCCGACCTCGAGAAGGCGCAGGCTAACTCCTGATGTCTGCTGCAACCGAAACGCGCGTGAGCGCGTCTCGGGAGAGTACCCGTTTGATCGCGCGGCGCCCTGGTGCGCGCCGCGCGATCAGGCGGGAGGCGGTCTTCGGTTACCTCATGATCGGGCTTGCGGTGGCGTTCGTCACCGTGTTCACGCTCATTCCGATCCTGGTATCGCTCGGACTGTCATTCTTCTCCTGGGATGTGATCACGCCGCCGCAGTTCGTCGGCATCAAGAACTTCACGAGGTTGTTCAGCGACGGGCAGGTGCTGTCGTCGTTCGGCGTCACGATCGTGCTCGCCATCGGGATCGTGGTGCTGCAGATCGCACTCGGCCTGCTGCTGGCGGTTCTCGTCAACACCCGCAAGCACAAGTGGACGAAGGCGCTGTTCCGCACCACGTTCTATCTGCCGCTGTTGGCATCCACCGCCGCGGTCTCGATCTTCATGGGCTACTTGTTCGACGCGAAGTTCGGCCTCATTAACTATTACCTGAACGAGATCGGGCTGCCGAGCGTTCCCTGGCTGGTGAACCCGACCACCGCGCAAATCACCATGATCCTGATCGTGGTGTGGCAGCAGGTGGGCTTCACGTTCGTGCTCTTCGTTGCCGGGCTCACCTCGGTGCCGACGGATGTTCTCGAGGCTGCCGCGATCGATGGCGCCGGTGCGTGGCGCACGCTGTTCCGCATCAAGATTCCACTGATCAGCCCGACGATCCTGTTCGCCACGGTCGTCGCCATGATCAACGCCATGCAACTGTTCGACCAACCCTTCATCATGACCAAGGGCGGCCCGGGAACGGCGACCACCACGGCCACGATTGCGATGTACCAGACCGGATTTCAGAATCTCCAGTTCGGCTACGCGTCGGCAATCGCCATCCTTCTGCTCGTGATCATCCTGATCATCACGGGCATCCAATTCCTCGCCGCACGAAAGCTGGTGTTCTACCAATGACGACTACAGAAGCGCCGAGCGCCGTCCACGTCGCGGGCCGGCGCAGGCGCCCAGCGGTCAAGGTCGGAAGCATCGTCGGCATGATCGTGCTGATTCTCGGGGCGGTCTTCGCCTTCGGACCACTGCTGTGGACCCTCAGCACCTCGCTGCGCACTCCGGCCGAGGCGTTCACGAATCCACCGCAGTGGATCCCTACCGACTGGGACTTCGGCAACTACGCCGCGGTGTTCAACCAGATTCCGATCGGCCAGTTCTTTCTGAACAGCGTCATCGTCACGGTGCTCATCGTGATCGGTCAGACGATCACGTGCACGCTCTCGGGCTACGCGTTCGCCATGGTGTCGTTCCCTGCGAAGAACACGATCTTCGGCATCTTTCTCGCCACCATGATGGTGCCGCTGCAGACGATCATCATCCCTGTGTTCATCATCGTGAGAATGCTCGGTCTCAGCGATTCGCTCGGCGCCCTGATCATCCCAGCACTGGGCAGCGCGTTCGGCACCTTTCTCATGCGGCAGTACTTCATGCAGATGCCTCGCGAACTCGGTGAGGCGGCCCGCATCGACGGTGCCACACAGTTCGGCGTGTTCTGGCATGTTTACGCCCGCATGGCGTCGCCGGCGATCGCGACCCTGGCCATCCTGAACTTCTCCGGCTTCTGGGCGGAGTTCTACCGACCGCTGATCTTCTTGAACTCGCAGAGCAACTTCACGTTGCCACTGGGACTCGTCGGGCTGCAGGGCAACCTCGGCACCGGCTCCATCTCGGTCGTGCTGGCCGGCGTCATCCTGGCGATGATCCCCAGCGTGTTGCTGTTCATCTTCGCCCAGCGCTACTTCGTCGAAGGCGTCACGGCCGGTTCGTTCCGCTGACGAACTCTCTTCATCTGACTACTCCAGCGACTGATCGCCACAGCCGAAAGGAAGCGTGCGCGCCGATGGCCGAACAGCATCCGCACCACCGTCCGAAGTTCCACATCAGTCCAGCCCGTGGCTATCTCAACGATCCGAACGGACCGATCGAGCTCGGGGACGTGTTCCACCTCTACTATCAGTCGCGTTCGTTCCCTGACCTTGCCGTTCCTGTCGAGTGGGGGCACGCGACGACGACCGACCTCGTGCACTGGACGCTGCACCGGCCCGCAATGGGCCCCGTGCCGGGTGGCCTCGACTCCGACGGATGCTGGTCAGGCAACTCCGTCGTCGAGGGCGACCGGGTGCGCGCGTATTACTCCGGCCACGTGCGCTCCCGGCGCTTCGAGCACATCCTCACCGCGTTGAGCGATGAGAACGGTACGAACTTCGGGGCGCCCGCTCGATTGCTCGACGATCCCGACGCCGCCGATGGCATCCGCATGCTCCGCGATCCGTTCGTGTGGACGGATGCCGACGGCCGGCACATGGCCATCGGCTCGGTCGCCGACGGAGGAGTCGCCGCTATTCGCCACTACCGCTCCGATGATGGCTTGAAGTGGCGCTACGAGGGGCACCTCGCGGAACTTCCTCGTACCGTCGTCGACGGCGTCGATACTGGCGAGGGTTGGGAGTGCCCGCAGATAATTCGAGTCGGCGACCGGGAAGTCGCTGTGGTCTGCTCGTGGTCGTTCGAGGACGGCCCCGGTTCTGTGGTCGCGTTCCCTCTGGACCGCACGCCCGAGCCGCGGGTCGTCGACGACGGACACGACTTCTACGCGCCGTCCGTGGTTCGTCGGAGTTCGCACGGGCCGCTGCTATTCGGTTGGATCATGGAAGGCCGCGATGCCGCTTGGTGGCAGGAAGAGGGATGGTCCGGTGCGATCTCGCTGCCTCGTCGGGTGTGGATCGACGCGGATTCTGTCGGAACCGAGCGCTTGTGCACGGAGCCGCATCCGGCCCTCGATCGTCTGCGCACTGGCGAGCCGCGACACGCGAACGGCGCGGTGCTCGAGCCGCAGTCCGAGCTCGTGATCCCTGCCGTGGCAGGGACCGTGCGACTGTGGTTCGGCATGAACGAGTGGGTCGACGTCGACCTGGACCCGGAAGCAGGAACGGTGGCGGTCGACACGAACCACGCCAGTGTGGATGTCAGGGCGCGTGGAGGTCGGGTCGTCGCCTTCGGCGCATTCGAGGCCGCATCCGCTCGTCCTGCAGTCCGGGTGTTCATCGACGGGTCGGTGATTGAGGTCTTCACGAGCTCGGGTCGATCGCTGACGACGCGCGCCTACCCGCTGAGCGGAACGGGATGGAGGGTCGAGGCGCCGCACGGTGCGCTCGTGTGGAGCCTCGCGGAGGCAGTGCGCCCTGAGGGCAGACTGGGCGACGTGGCTCTCGAGACGGCGGGCACCCCTCTGAGGTAGGCGAACGTGCGAACGTACGTCGGGTGCGCAGGGGCATGCCGTTACGGAGGCAGTTGCCTGGGAGGGGCGATGGTCGTCTCGTTCCCTCGCGCATGCACCGCCGTGTCCCGGTAGAATCGGCGGCTGGAGGGCTGTCCGAGCGGCCGATGGAGCTGGTCTTGAAAACCAGTGGGCAGAAATGTCTCGTGGGTTCGAATCCCACGCCCTCCGCCAAGGAATACCCGATCAGACGTTTCTCCCGCGCAACCGGACCCGGTTACCCTGCCCGTCGCGGCACGCTATCGGGTGAAGCGCGCACACCGTCGTGATTGCCTCCGCGGGCAATTATTGGTGCGCCCTGGGCGATGTCGGCGACGCGTGCAATGATTCGCAGATACGTTCGAAGAAGCGGGGCTGGGATGCGAGGCGAGGCGACGGTGCTGCACGCTGATCTCGACGCGTTCTATGCCTCGGTCGAACAGCGTGACGCGCCTCAGTTGCGTGGGCGGCCGGTCATCGTCGGCGGTGGCGTCGTGCTGGCGGCGAGCTACGAGGCGAAGGCTCGCGGGGTGCGTACCGCGATGGGCGGGCGTCAGGCGCGCGAGCTCTGTCCGGATGCCGTGGTCGTCCCGCCGCGAATGGATGCCTATTCGGCGGCCAGCAAGGACGTGTTCGCGATCTTCCGTGACACGACGCCCATCGTCGAGGGACTTTCGATCGATGAGGCGTTCCTCGAGGTGGGCGGTCTTCGTCGCATCGCAGGCACGCCCGAGCAGATCGCCGTTCGGTTGCGGGAGCGGGTTCGCGTGGAAGTCGGGCTCGCCATCTCGGTCGGAGTTGCACGTACGAAGTTCCTCGCCAAGGTCGCCAGCGCGGTGAGCAAGCCCGACGGACTCCTCGTGGTCGAACCAGGACGCGAGGAGGAGTTTCTGCTGCCGCTCCCGGTCGAACGGTTGTGGGGAGTCGGTGCAGTGACCGCCGAGAAGCTGCACAGTCTCGGGATTCGCACCGTCGGGCAGCTGGCCGAGCTGGAGGAGGGAACGGCTCAGAGAGCCCTGGGCACGGCGGTCGGCGCGCACCTGCATGCGCTGGCAAGGCTGAGGGATCCCCGCCCGGTCGACGTCACACGCCGACGGCGGTCGATCGGCTCGCAGCGTGCCCTCGGATCCCGGCCGCGCTCGCCTGAAGAACTCGACCTGATCCTCACCCAGATCGTGGATCGACTCGCCCGCCGGCTTCGCGACCACGCACGAGTGTGCCGCACCGTCGTGCTGCGCCTGCGTTTCGGCGACTACGCGAAAGCCAGTCGTTCGCGAACCCTTCGCTCGCCGTCCGACCGCACCGGGATGCTGCTCGATGTTGCCCGTGGCCTGCTCGCCGCCGTTCAGCCGCTGATCGTCGAACGCGGGATCACACTCATCGGCCTGTCCCTGTCGCAGCTGGCACGCACCGACGGCATCCAGCCGGAGCTCCCCATCGACTGGGGCGACGGGTCCCGCCTCGACACGGTGGTCGACGCTGTCCGCGATCGTTTCGGAGCGACTGCGGTCTCCAGAGCCGCGCACCTCGGCCGCGATCCCGGCTTGTCCGCCCCGCTGCTGCCCGAACACGAGTGACCGAGGACAACGATGATGCGCGATGAAGACGGCGTGGGAATCTTGCACTTCGCACGAAAGGGAGCGCCGTACGAACCCGAGCCGTCCGCGTGCGTCATCCTTGGCTGCGCCGACTCCGTCGACGCCGGCGTTCCCATCCCCGTCTGCACCCATCACCTTGTTTTCGGCGCCGATTGGATCGCCAGGGAATACGGAGCTGACGATGTGCTGCCGACCCCGTGTCCTGCATGCGGCGCACGGGTGGGCGTTCGATATCCGTCGGGGTGGGTGTGCTCCGTGTGCGAGTGGGTGTACGGCACGAGTCCCGACGACGATCTGCCGCGGCCGCGCGTGGACGTCGTCTACTACATCCGCTTCGACGACCGCATGAAGATCGGCACGTCGAGCAATCTGCGCCAGCGGATGTCGCAGCTCTGGCATCACGAACTCGTCGCGCTCGAGCGCGGTGCGCGTGCCAGGGAGCACGCCCGCCACGTGCAGTTCGACGAGTGGCGGCTGGGCACGAGCGAGTGGTTCCAGGTGTCGCCGGAGCTCATGGAACACGTGGATGCGCTGCGCGCCGGGGTCGAGGATCCGTGGGGCCTCTACGCGCGCTGGGTCAGCGAGGCGATCGCATTGCGCGCATGACGCCTGCGCTGCCGTCGCGTCAGCGCAGGTAGGCGTCGACGAAGAGCGGGCCACGGATCGCGCGGAGTTCATCGATGATCCGCTCGTACGTCTTCTTCGTCACACCCGACGCGACGATGTCGTGCGGTCCCAGGGCGGGGAGGCGGCCGGTGCGGATGCGCACCACCTCCCATCCGGCCGAGCGCAGCGCGCGATCCTTGCGCTCGTCGGCCCGCTGCCGTTTGCCGACGTGCTCGAGCCCGTGCCGTCCTGTGCTGTCGTATTCGAGCGCGACCTGCAGCTCGGGCAGCACGATGTCGGGCCACACCTCGAGGTGGTCGAAGAACGGACGGGCGACGCGGATGGCGTTGAGTCCGGTCGTCTGCGCGAGTCGCGTCTCCAGACCCGCACGGAGCTCTGCCTCGACCGCCGAAGCAGGCTTCGGTGCGCACACGCTCACGAAGGGGGACCCCGTTGGCAGCGCCGGCGTTTTGTCACAGAGAGGACGGGCCGACCGAGGCGGTCGTGCCGGCCTCCGTGCGGATGCCTGGCTCTGGTTCTGCGCATCTCGAATGACGCTCACCCGCGGATTCGGGCGCGAGAGCGCCAGCCGCGTGCACTCGGGGCACCACGCCGAACGCCGGCGCCGTTGCCCGGGTCGGTCGCGTTGCTCCGCCGGCGTCGCCACGAAGACATGGCCTGCCTCGCACTGCCACTGCAGCAGCACTTCCGCCGCGGGCGGGATCTGCGACAGGGTGAAACCGCTGTTCAGCTCTGGATGATATTGCCTGATCAAAGCGGGAAACGAAGCCCAGGCCTCCCGATACGTCCCGACGGGATACGGCACATCGGTGCCGCGCGAGAACTGCCGCCTCGCCCACCACTGATCCACCGGTTCCGCCACACCGGCACCCTAAGGGCCGCCAGCGACAACGGCGCACCTGCCGCGAGGCCGGCTACTGCCGGCGATTCACTCGGTCCAGACGGCCAGTTCATTCCCCGCGTGGTGCATCAGCGGAGCTCGGAGTGCTCCCCGAGCGAATGCCACGTGCGGTTGTGATACACGAGCGGCGACGCCGACCGAGCGTCGGCTGTTTCGGGAAGCTTGGCCTGCAGCGCGTGCACGGCGATGACCGTGGAGCTGCCGGCATCCATGCGGTTGATGACCTTGCCTCGAATCCACGTGTGCGCGGCGGGAAAGTAGGGTTCGCCGGTGATCAGACGATCCCAGATATCGGTGTTCGCGAAACGGTCGATGCCACTGGTCGCGCACAGCTTGGCGATGTCCAGTTGGGCTGCCCCGAGCAGATGCACGATGACGGTGTCGGCGCGACGGATGGTGGGCGCGCTGGATGACTGGTCCGAGATCGAGAAGACGAGGAGCGCTGGTTCGGCGCTGACGGAGAACACCGATGTGGCGGTGAGGCCGACGGGACCGTCGCCGGCATCGGCGGTGACCACCGCGACGCCTGCCGGATGGTTACGGAACGCGAGTTTGAACTCATCGGCGGGCAAGCCGCTGAAGTCGACGTCTCGCTCTGCCCGCTCGGCATGCAAGGCGCTCACGTTCTCATGAGCCATCGTGAATCTCCCATCGCATCGACCACTGTGAGCCGGTCGTCATCCACACTCGCGGATGTTCCTCGGGTGCGCAAACGTGTTGCACCTTGTGACAGCCCACCGCTTCAGCCCGATACCTGAGGCAAGCGCGTGAGTAGCAGACTGGTAGGTGATGTCATAGAACGTCGCGCCGCCCAGCTCGGACGCTTTCGACGGCGCCGTCCTGGCCGGTCCGCCCGTCATTGTGGCGGAGACCGATCCGCGCGCTGAGGCGTGTCTGGAGCTTTGACCTCCACCGTCGCCATGATGGCGTTGCTCGGTGTCATCCTGCGGAGATGGAATTCACGCCCCTCCCCGACGGTGATTCGAGTTCCGCACGGCCAGCGCGTCCACGGAATGGATCGCATCACTGAAGCCGAACTCGGGCTCGCCGAGCTCCACCTCGGGGAGTCGGCGCAGGACCTCGCCGAGAACCGCATGAATCTGCGTCTTGGCGAGTGCTGCGCCCAAGCAGTAGTGAACGCCCCCGCCACCGAACGCGACATGTCGATTCGGCTGCCGGGTGAGGTCGAGGGAATGCGGGTCTGGGAACAGCGTCTCGTCTCGATTGCCTGAGCAGTAGAAGAGCGCGACCTTGTCGCCGGCCGTGACGTGTTGGCCGTCGAACTCGGTGTCGCTCGTCGCGGTCCGCGCGAAACTGAGCACGGGGGACGCAAAGCGGATGAGTTCGTCGAATGCCGTATCGAAGCGGGCGTCGAAGTCTGCCGACAGCCATTCGCGTTGCTCGGGGAATTGCTGCAACGCGAGGAAGGAGAGCGTCGTCGCTTGGGTTGTCGTGTCATCGCCGGCGGTGATGAGCAGGAGCACGGTGGAGAGGATCTCCTCCTCGCCCATCGGATGCCCCTCGAGGCTTCCTTGCACAAGAGCTGTGATCAGATCGTCCGCCGGCTCGCGGCGCCGTTCCGAGCAGAGCCGGAGGCACAGCTCTCGGAGATACTCGCCGCTGTTCGCGACGAACTCCGAAGCCGAGTGCCCTTGCAGGTCCGATGGGACGCGCGTGTGTACGTACGCGTCGGCGAGCTGGACGAATCGTTCGTGCTCGGCCTCTGGTACCCCGATGAGATCGGCAATCGTCCCCATCGGCAGTTGAGTCGCGATCTCCGCCACGAAGTCGAACTCCTCGTGGAGCGCGGCGCGGCCGACGATCTGCATGGCACGGCGCTTGATGCCATGTTCGAGGCGGGCGACGGCGCGAGGTGTGAACGCACTCCCGATCAGTCGACGGTATTCGGAGTGCCGCGGAGGATCGGTCACCAGCATGTTGGCCGAAAGCCGGAACGGCGCAGGACGAACCCCGACCTGGCCGATCTCGGAGCTGAACACCTCCGGCTGCCGGCTGATGTGCGCGATCGCCTCCGCGGTCGTCACAGCCCAGAAGCCGGCTTCGCGGTAACGCTTGGGCAGGCCCGGAGTCTGAAGGGGCGGATGCCAGCTCACCGGCACACTGCGCCGTAAACGACGGAAGGCGTCATCGCGCGAGCGGAAGTCCCGCTGCCAGAAGGCGACCGACGAAATGTCCACGTCGGTGGTCGCATGGTGCGGAGTTCGAAAGTAGGACGTCAGCGTCACGTCGTTCAGCATCCTTGCTGGGTTCACTGCTGGGTTCACGAGGAGTTGGCACGTGCTAAGAAGGTTCATGCTAGCCTCCCTTCTGGCACGAGCCAAGGGGTTCGGCCGAGAAGATGGAGGGTCATCGTTGACTGTTGTACTTCCCTCGCCCCGAATGATCGAGGTCGACTCCGTCCCCACCCTGCGGTGGGGCATCATCGGCACCGGCATCGCGGGACCCTTCGTTCGCGCAATGCACTTGCACACCACGCAGCGGGCCGTCGCGGTCGCAGCACGGAACCCGGAGAAGACGAGGACGTTCGCGCGCGAGCACGCGATCGAGGTGGTCTATGACGACGCATCCGCTCTCTTCGCGGACCCCAGCATCGACGTCGTCTACATTTCGACACCGCATCCGCAGCATCACCGTCTCGCTCTGGAAGCGATCGCGGCGGGAAAGCACGCGCTGATCGAGAAGCCGATAGCGATGTCGGCTGCCGAGGCGCACGAGATCACGGATGCCGGTGAACGCGCCGGTCTGCTCGTCATGGAGGCGATGTGGACCAGGTATCTTCCGCAGTCCGACATCATTCGCCAGCTGCTCGCCGACGGAGCCCTCGGCCAGGTGAACGCCGTGGATGCGAACTTCGGGTTCTCCGCACCGTACGACCCGGAGGGCCGAATGTGGAACAAAGACCTCGGCGGAGGCGCTCTCCTGGATGCCGGCGTCTATCCGATCTCTTTCGCATCTTCGGTACTCGGAGCCCCGACGTCGATCACAGCGAAGGGCACCCTGACATCGACTGGGGTGGACGCGACGGCCGGCCTGCTATTGGAGCATTCGGACGGTTCCGTCGCCCTCGTGGCCACCTCGATGGTGACGTCGGTGCCGACAACCGCGACCATCATGGGCTCCTTGGGCAGGCTCGACGTCGTCAGCCCCTTCTTCGGTCCGACCGGTCTGGAGGTACGGACCGGCTCCCTTGGCCAAGAACAGACCGTGGCATGGCGAGACGAGCGCTTCGACGTTCTGCACGATGGGATGGCGGATGAGATCGTCGCGTTCGCTTCCTACGTTGCGGAGGGCCGCACAGAGTCGCCGATCCACCCGCACCACGAGATCGTCTCCGTGATGAACACGATCGATGAGGCGCGTCGACAGATCGGGACTGCGTCGTGACCCTGGACGACCTGGGCAAGGACATCACGATGAGCGTCCAGCACACGGTCGTATTCCGACTGAGGCATACGAGGGACTCAGCAGAAGAAGCGGACTTTCTCGACGCGGCGAGGCGCATACTGGCGCAGATCGCCGGCGTCGAGAACTTCGCGGTCAGCAGGCAAGTCAGTGCGAAGAGCGACCTGGACTGGCAGTTCTCCATGCGGTTCGCGGACCAATCCGCCTACGACGGATACGATTCGCACCCCGATCACGTGGCGTTCGTCGCCGAGCGTTGGGTACCGGAGGTCGCAGCGTTTCAGGAGTTCGACTTCGTCGCACGATGATGGCTCCGAAAGCGTCGATGAACCGAACGGTGATCCGCATGACGGACGCGGAGAGCGTGGACGCGGGCACAGGACGGCGCATGCCGACCATGAGCGACGTCGCTTCGCGGGCGGGCGTCTCCCGGCAACTGGCATCCCTCGTGCTGCGCGGCGAGCCGGGGCCAAGTGAGGACTCGCGGCAGCGGGTCCTCGATGCCGCAGCCGAGCTGCACTATCAACCGAACGCATCAGCGCGACTACTGCGTCAACCACGCACGAACCTCATCGGCGCGATGTTCCACACGCTCAACGCGTTCGAGGTGCGCGTGGTGGAGTTGCTGCTCGATCGCGCTGCCGAACACGGGTTGGGCGTCGTGCTGGCCCCGATCACGGCCACACGGACCACCGAGGTCGCAATCGCGCAACTGCTCGAGCAGCGTGTCGAGGCGATCGCCTGTTACAACCCCGACCCCGCATCGCCGACCTTCCAACGCGCTCTCGATCTGCTCCCGGTCGTCTGGATGGGCGAACGATCGTCCGACCCTCGCGCGGATGTCGTACGAACGGATGACACCGCCGGCCTCCGCACGCTCGTCGAGCACCTCACGGGGCTGGGTCACCGACGCATCGCATACGCCGGCGGGCTCGGTGGCGCCGCAGGAACGGGCAGAGCGCAGGCCTATCGGGAGGCGATGACCGCAGCAGGCCTCGTCGATCGGATCGACGTCATCCCCGTCGCATTCGATGAAGAAGACGGTGCAGATGCCGCGCGAATCCTGCTCGATCGAGTTGCGATGCCGACGGCCGTGATCTGCTGCAGCGACCACTGCGCAACAGGACTCTTCGCGACCCTCATGCGTGCCGGGGTGTCCGTGCCCGATGAGGTCTCCGTGACCGGCTACGACGACAGCAACATCGCGTCGCTGTCCTACATTCAGCTCACCACCGTGCACCAAGACGTCGAGCTCACCGTCTCAGCGACAGTCGGCGCGATTCTCCGCAGGCTGACCGAGACGGATGCGACGCCACGCGAGGTCGCCACTCCCGCGCCCCTGGTCATCCGCTCGACGACGGGGCCCGCCCGCAGCGACGACGAAAGGTAGTCGGACACATCGCGAACGTGCGATGGACGGATGGCGCACGTCTTGGCGCCAGTATCCAATAATCCTGACTAATGTGAGCGGGACAACAGAGTGTGATGGCTCCAACCGGAGCTGGCGCAATCTAAATAGTAAGATAAGCTGACTAGTAGATTGGCGATGAGGCGCATTCGGCGCTCTACTCGACCTCAGGAGACTTCATGTACAACGCGGCCTTGTTCCTTCACCTTCTCGGCGTGGTTCTTCTCGTCGGCGCAGTGACCACGAGCCTGCTGACCACGTTGCGTGTGCAAACCGCCGGTTCCGTAGCTCAGTTGCGATCATTGACCGCCGTGACGAAGTGGATCGAGGCCGTGATCGCCCCGGCGATGGTGCTGATCATCGGGTGCGGGATCTACCTGGTTTCGCAACGCGATGATCACGGAAGCGTTCCGTGGAATGCAGGTTGGGTGGTCGTTTCCCTGGTCATCACTCTGCTGTTGGTGGTCATCGGGGTCACTGTGGAAGCGAGCGATGCGAAGCGCCTCCACACTGCAATTGCGAACGCCACGGATGAGTGGCCGCAGGCCGATCTTCGCGCCGTTCAGCTGGCATCCCGCCCGGTATACGTGGTCTTCTTCGGCACGTCGCTGGTTGTGGCGTTGCTGTTCGTGATGACGAACAGGCCGGGCTTCGTCGTCGCGATCGCAGCATGCGTCATCGCCGCAGTCGCGTCGGCGATTGCAGCGACCATCCGCATCCGATCAGTCCGTCGCGCCGCACTCGTCAGCGACATCGGTTGAGCGCAC
Source organism: Humibacter sp. RRB41 (assembly GCF_022761015.1). Lineage (GTDB taxonomy): Bacteria > Actinomycetota > Actinomycetes > Actinomycetales > Microbacteriaceae > Humibacter. Next base: position 124,768 of record NZ_JAKWJQ010000009.1, on the reverse strand, counting down.
GATCGGTGGATGCCTATCGCTGCACGTCCGCGGCTGCCACGACCGCGAACTCGTTGCCATCGGGATCCGTGAGCAGAACGCGGCCATTCTCGCTCTGACCCGCCTCGACGGCGCCGAGGGAGACGAGACGTTGCACCTCGGTCTGCACGTCGCCCGACACCGGTGAGACGACGAGTCGCAGCCGATCCCTGCCGTGTCGGGGCATCAGCGGCGGGCCGCTCCAGGTGACCTTCGACCCTCCGTGAGGGGATTGGACCGCGGTCTCCTCGTCCTGATCCCACACCAGCGGCCACTCGAGCGCTGCGCTCCAGAACTGACCGAGCGCGCGCGTGCCGTCGCAATTGACCGCGCCGATGGCATCCGTGCCGGCGAGGAAGTTGTTGCCCGGCTCGATCACGCAGAACTCGTCGCCCTCCGGATCGGCGAGCACGACGTGCGCCTCCTCAGGGCGCTGGCCGACATCCTCATGGCGGCCGCCGAGGCCCAGCGCGCGGTCGACGATCGCGTTCTGGTCGTCCAGCGAGGTGCTCGTCAGATCGAAGTGGATGCGGTTCTGACCGGTCTTCGGCTCGGATGCCTCGACGAAGCGGATGTCGAAGCCAGACCCTCCGTCGCGGATCGTCGTGGAATCGACGAGTTCCCGGTCCAACAGCGTCGACCAGAACTGGGCGAGACGCTCGGGATCGAGTGCATCGTGTTCGATGCCCATGAGTTCGACAGCCATGACCAGCACCCTATGTGCGTCGGTGCCGCCCGGCAACGCCGTTCGGTTTCGACACGTACGAAGTTCCCGTCGCCTGGCCGAGACGGGAACTCGCAGAGTCGTGGGACATCGCGGTCGACGACTGCGGCCAGGGTCCTCTGTCGATGCCTCGGCGCGGCTGCGCGATCGGATGGGGGCCTTCCGTCGCCTCCCTGGCGGTGCTCGGAACCCACTTCAGAGACTGGCGGCCGACACCGGCGCATGTGCGGGAAACGCTGCTCGAGGATATGAGTCGGTGCGCCCACTTACCGAGCTCGAGCGACGATGGCTCGAGGCGCTCGTGATCTGGCGGGGCATCCTGGCGATTCCGGCCGACGACGACCAGGCGGGGCGGGCGAAGGCGATCTGACGCGTCGCGTTCTGAAGAGTCACGTTCTGAACGGTCGCACAGGTTATGGCGATGTTGAGTTCGTCAAGGGCTTGCTTGAACGCGGCTGAGAACTCTGCCGCCGGCCGGCTTTCGATACTTGCTCCGCTGCGCTTCTCCCTCGCGTGACGGGCGATCCAACCTGAACTAGGACGATCTGCCCCGACAAATGCTGGAGTTTCGCGGCATCGGTGTCCCGGTGGCGCTGTGATGCACACCCTCGCCTGACCGGGGCGCGGCCTCGTAGTCCCGCCCATCGCAACCGGCGAGCACCCCGTCTTTTGGGGGATGTCAACAGTAGTCATCTGAACATTTCCTATCCATACTCCCGTCTAACATCAAGGTTGACCCGACTCCGCACCTTTGGACCACACAACATGACCGCCCCCGATACGCCGCGCATATCCCTCGTGGTGCCGAGCTACAACGTAGAGCGATACCTGCCGGACTTCATCGCCTCGGTGGAATCTCAGCTGACCGACGACGTCGAAGTCGTCCTCGTCAACGACGGCTCGACGGATGCGACTGGGCGGATCGGTCACGAGTGGCGCGAGAGATCTCGGCATCGGATCGCGGTACTCGAGCAGGAGAACGCGGGACCCTCTGCGGCGCGGAATGCAGGGATGCGGGTGGCGGCCGGCACCTGGATATCCTTTCCGGACGCCGATGACGTGATCGGCCCTGGATACTTGGCAAGGGCGTCCGCGTTCCTCCGATCGCGTCAGGCGGAGACGGCGACCATTGTCGCGACCAACCTGCAGATGCTCGACGACGCGAGCGGCACCGTGACCGATAGCCACCCGCTTCGCGGCAAGTTCGCGCACGACACGCGCGTCATTCGCCTTGATTCCGAACCCCAGACCGTGCAGCTCCACGCGAACAGCACCTTCTTTCGGCGCGGTGAACTCGAGCGCACCAGCAGGCGGTTCGATCCTCGGGTCAGACCCAACTTCGAGGACGCCGCGTTCATCGCGCACGTACTCCTCGACGCATCCGACCCGCACATCGCGGTTCTACCGCGCGCGAAGTACCACTACCGGCGCCGGGCAGTCTCCGGATCGCTGACGAACGACAGTTGGGCCGATCCGGCCAAGTACGACGACGTGCTTCGGTACGGCTACCTTCCGCTGCTCCAGCGGCCCGTCGCGGGCGTCGTTCCGCGGTGGCTGCAGTACGCCATCGTGTACGACCTCAGTTGGTACTTCCGCAAGGACATCCAGATACATTCCCAGACGTCCCTGCTCACTGATGCGCAGTCCGACCGGTTCTACGCCCTCGTAACGGAGGTTCTCGGGTACATCGACTCCGAGACGCTCACGAGCTACCGCGTCGCCCACCTCTCCGACGAGATCCGCGCCGTCCTGCTCACACTCAAGGGTGAGTTGCCGTCACCCCCCGAGATCCGCACGATTCGGAAGGACGCCGAGCAGCAGCTCACCAAGGTTTCGTACTTCGAGATAGCGGGCGGCTCCGACCCGATCAACGTCGCTGTTGACGGAGAGCCGGCTATTCCCGCGTACACCAAGCAGCGCGGTGTCACCTACCTGGGGCGCACTGTACTGGCCGAGGTGGTCTCTTGGCTCCCCGGAGTCGGCTCGGTGGCGGCAACCCGCGGCGAGGTGCCGATCCGGCTGCGGAGCGTAGCAAGGGACGGCATCGTCAGGCAGTACAGCCCGCACAGCGGTGCTTTTCGGCGCCTCCTCGACGCCGCGAAACTTGGTCTCCAGCTCGTGCTTCACGACCGACCCAAGCTCTTGCAGCTCGTCGTTCAGGCTGATATCTCGGTCCTGTCCAAGGGCAACGGTCTGCCCTTCCTCGCACGGTTCGTTCCGGGCAGGGCGAAGTTCCGCAACTGCTGGCTGCTGATCGATCGCGATGACCAAGCGCACGACAATGCCGAGCACCTGTACCGGCACCTCAGGCAGAACCGCCCGGAGATCAACGCGTGGTTCGTACTCAATCGCGACTCGGTGGACTGGGCGCGCCTCAACGCCGAGGGGTTCCGTCTCATTGCTCACAACAGCGTGGCCCATGCCGTGGCGCTCGCTCATTGTCGAGAACTGATTTCCTCGCAGATCGACCATTACATCGTCAGCCCGCCGGTGGTGTTCTGGCTGCGCCCACATCCGTGGCGGTTCACGTGGCTCCAGCACGGCATCACGAAGGACGACCTCAGCCGCTGGGTGAACACCAAGCCCGTCAGCACGGTGATCGCCGCGACCCCGCGCGAGTACGAATCGTTCGTCGGGGACGGTACTCCGTATGTGTGGACTGGGCGGGAAGTCGCCCTTACCGGATTCCCGCGCCACGACGCGTTACTCCGAGCCGCGAGCGACGTCTCTGACGACGACCGTCGGTCGCTGGTCTTCATGCCAACCTGGCGCCGCGAACTGCTCGGCGACGCGGTCGGGAACGGGAATCGCCGCGTGACCAAGGCCGACTTCTGGGACAGCGAGTACGTGCGCAACTGGATGGGTCTGATCGGGTCCGCTGGGGTCGTGGACGCAGCGCATCGGGCCGGGCTCGACATCATCTTCATGCCGCACCCGAACATGACCCCACATCTCGCATCCGAGCTTCTGCCCCCCGGAGTGCGGATTCTCAACTACTCCGACAATGACGTTCAAGAGGTGCTCGCACACGCGTCACACGTCGTCACGGACTATTCGTCGAACGCATTCGAGGCCGCGCTCGTCGACCGCCCCGTCTTGTACTTCCAGTTCGATCGAGACTCGTTCTTCAACGGTGAGCACGCCTATCGCAAGGGCTACTTCGACTACGAGACCGAGGGCTTCGGCCCTGTCTGCACCACCCTTAGCGACGCGGAGGTCGATCTGATCCGCCTGATCGAGTCCGGCAAGCATCCGGCCGAGCCGTATGCGTCGAGAATCAGCACTACGTTCCCTCGCCGGGACGGTCGCGCCTGCGAGCGTGTTGTCGACGCTATCGTCGCCCACCGCCTTCCACACCACCTCCCCAAACCCATCGCAGAGCCACAGGAGTCACGCTGAGTACCACGCACGCCCAGGTTCGGTTCTCGATCATCACGGCGGTCTACAACGTCGAGCGATTCCTGCCCGACTTCATAGCGTCCATCGAGGCGCAGACCTTCGACCTCAACCGCGTCGAGGTCATTGCCGTGGACGACGGGTCCACAGATGACTCGCTTCGGATGCTCGAGCAGTGGGCCCAGCGACGGACGGGGCTCGTCCGTGTGCTGTCCAAGGAGAACGGTGGACAGGGTTCTGCGCGCAACCTGGGTCTCACCGTTGCGCGAGGCGAATGGGTGACCTTCCCCGATCCGGACGACACTGTTGCCCCTGATTATCTCGAGCGCGTCGATACTGCGATCGCGGCGTGGCCAACCGTCTCGATGATCGCAACCAACCGCCTCATCTGGTCGGAGGCGACAGGAGCGAGGACCCACACGCACCCTCTTGCCAAGCACTTCCTTGACGATCGGTTGATCGACCTCGAGGGATCCTCGCGGTATTTTCACGGAAGCGCCCCGGCCGCGTTCATGCGGCTTTCGACCATCACCCGGTCAGAACTCGTTTTCGATCGGCGCGTTCAGCCCAACTTCGAGGACGGGCATTTCTGTGCTCGTTATCTTCTGCGCAGTGTTGCCCCGTCGATCGGCTTTCTGGCAAGCGCCCACTACCACTATCGCAAGCGCAACGACGGTACGAGCACGCTCGACACGAAGCGCAGTCATCCAGGCCACTACCTCGACGTGCCGAGATATGGCTACCTCGGCGTTCTCCAGGAGGCGATCACACTCACCGACCGTGTGCCCGAATGGTTGCAGGCCCTCATCGTCTATGAGCTGTCGTGGTACTTCACTGAAGACGAGAAAATGACGGGAGGCCCAGGGGCCGCGCATGGCGAGCTGGCCGAGCAGTTCGTGTCACTGTTACGTAGGATCGCGGCCTACCTAGACCCGCAGGTGGTGATGGCCTTCGACGTCAGGCCGATCAAGATGGAGATCCGCGAGATCCTTGCGTACTCCCTGCGGGATGAGCACTACACCACGCCATTCGCTGTCGCATACTCCCCGCATCAGCGCTCATCTTCGACGAGAGTTCTCTACCGCTTTACTCACGACGAGCCGCGGTTCCAACTTGTGGTTGATGGCGGGAACCGCGCTCCCGTCGCTCAGAAGGTGCAGGCGCTGCGTTACTTCGACCACGACCTCCTCTTCACGCAAATGATTTGGACGACAGGACGCGGCGAGATCCGCCTCAACGTTGAAGGGCGGCCTATTCCGATACGCACGTCGACGCCCGGCGCTCAGCCGACATCGATCGAGGCTTCCCCCCGCGTGTCGGGAGCTCTCCGACCCGTTGGAGCGTCCCGACTATTGACTGACTTTGGGAGGACTGTCTCTTCACCGATTGCCACCGTGTGGCGCACGCGTGGCCAAAACGCCTACAGCGTGATCGACGACGCCGCTAGAACGGGACTTGCCGCAAGGAGATTCCATGACGCATGGGTGCTCATGGACCGGCCGACCGACGCCAACGACAACGCCGAACATCTCTTTCGCTACCTGCGGCAGCACCGCCCGGACGTCAATGCATGGTTCGTCCTTGCGAAGGGATGCCCCGACTGGCAACGACTCGTGCTTGACGGATACGGGAGCCGGCTAATTGCGTACGAGTCGCCGCAGTGGAAAGTGCTCATGCGCCACTGCGTCAACCTCATCGTGTCTCATCCGGACCAGGACGTGATTCGGCCCAGGAGCCTCCGGCGCTACTGGGAGAGCTGGACCGTCACATTCCTCCAACACGGAGTAATGCGAGACGATATCTCACGGTGGATGAACACGAAGAGATTCGAGCTCTTCGTCACAAGCACTCCTGCAGAGACCGTCTCTGTTACTGGGGACCGGACGGCCTACAAATTCACGTCGTTCGAAACCAAGATGGTCGGTCTCACGCGGTTCGATCGCCTCCACCAGATCGGGGCTCAGTATCTCCCAGAGAAGCGGGACCTTGTCCTGGTAGCTCCGACCTGGCGCGAACTTCTCAACAAACCGCTCGGGCCAGGGAAGGCTCGTCGCGAGATCGTCGATGATTTCGCGACCTCCGAGTTCGCCAGGCAGTGGTCGGCATTCTTTGCCGACCCGACCTTCATCTCTGAAGTCGAAAAGCGCGGCAAGCGCGTCGCGCTCCTAATGCATCCCAACCTTCAGGCGGCGGTACACCAACTCGGCCTTCCCGCGTCTGTGCTCACGCTGCGGTTCGAGGGCCACGACGTTCAGGAATACTTCGCACGTGCCGCCCTCATGGTCACGGACTACTCATCCATGACGTTCAACGAGGCCTTTCTGCTCCGCCCGACCGTATATTTCCAGTTCGACCGCGATACCTATTACAACGGTGCCAATCACGCGCGGGCCGGATACTTCGACCACGTCCGGGACGGCTTCGGTCCTGTCGCCCACACGGTGCAGGAAACGCACCACGCCGTTCTCGATCTGCTTACGGAGGTTCCTCAGGAGTATGTCGACCGAATGAAGTCGACATTCCCGTACCGCGATGGCCGTAACCGCGAGCGCACCGTCACGGCGATCGAAGACCTCCACCGCCCGTACGAAGACCGCAAGCTCCCGGAGCTTCTGCCGGAGTAGCGTGTCGCTTGAGCGTCCCGCTCTACGTGCGCCGCACCCGCCGCATCACGGAACCGCAACGAACGTCTTCGAGCGCCCTCAGCCGATTCCGATCCTGTGCTCGGCGATCGGAACGCACACTGAGTTCGGGGAACAACGGTGCTCGCCAGTATCAGTTCGGTTCGAGGCATCCGGGGGCGGCATGAGTGTCATCACCTTCACGAGGAATCTGTTCGATGGCAGCGTCGACGGTGGGGGCGATGACGCCGGCACGCCGCGGGGAAGAACGGCGACTCTGCTGCGGATGCTGCTGATACTGCTCGGAGGGCTGGTCGTCACCGGCGTCGCCGCGGCACTGGTCTTCGGTGTCGCCGCCTTGATCTGGGGCGGACCGGTCGGCAGCATCGTGCAGCAGCTCGCCGGGGACTAGCGCGGCGCCGAGCCTGCAGTACGAACCCGTTCTTCAGATCGCCGGCGACACCGGTCTTTCCGAGACCGGTCGTCACCTTGTAACCGAGCCTGCCCAGGCGATCGGCGACGATCGATGAGGTTCGGCTCTCTTGGAACCCGACTCAGGATGCCTGTGCAGGTCCTTGTACAGCTCGGCGAGCGCCGGACCGATGGTGATGTTCTCGTGCGGGTTCGACGACGTGTCGAAGGTGGGGCCCGCATGTGCGAGTCCAGCAGATCCCACCAACTATGCGACGGCTCGCGCTGTTCTCCATCGTCATGAAGGCTTGCGCGCTCTCCTTCGTATTGGTCGATCACAGACGCTCTCGCACCTGAAAGCGCTATCGGAGGGAGCACCAGCCGTCTGACGGCGGCTTCAACATGGGCCAGCGGTTGGTGCGACTCCGCGATGGGCGATAGCCGATGCTGACCGCGGATGTCGACGGTCAATGAGGTGTGTAGGCACGAAAATCTGCGGAAATCCGGGTCATCTTCCGCGGTCCAACCGTCCCGTCGAGGGAACGGGAGCGTGTTGACACGATCTTCGGTTGTGAGCATTGGAGTTCTGATAGCGGTTACAAGAATGATCATGTATAGTCTGAAACCGCTATCAAAACTCCTTCCGCTGCGACCTTCAAGGATGAAGATGACCGAGACCTCCCTCCGGCTCGACGAGTCGATGAGTACGCGGCGCGTCGGCCAAGTGGAAGGAACTGAAGCGGCCATCACCTGGGGCGATGAGACGCTCACGCTCGAGGTGAGTTGGAGGGCCGGTGAGGCGCCGTGGCTTTCTGCGGTCCGAAGCCGTGATGTCGACCTGAAGCTTGCGGCGGGACTACCACTGATTCAGGTGCTCACCGCTTCGTATGGTCGTCGTCCCGCGAGCGACCGGCTCGCCCACACCTCTATTGGGGCAGATGCGCGGTACTTGAGACACGAAGCGACCGAGTCAGCATCGGAGCTGCGGCTGGAACTGACCGTCCGGCATCCCGAATCAGGGGTTGAGGCCACGATGACGTTCATCCGGCCGAGAACGTCGCCCGTAGTCCGGTCGTTTCTCACCGTACTGAACACCGGTGACTCGACGATCGTGTTGACCGCTGTGCCGTCGTTCACCAGCTATCTCGGTTTCGACTCGCGGATGCACCCGTGGTCCCTTGTGCACGGTCGCAGCGATTGGCTCGCGGAGAGCCGATGGGAGTCGGTCGAAGTCACAGACACAGTCTTCCCGGCATTGGGGGAGGAGTTGACCGGGCACAATCCCCGAGGAGAGCTTTCGTTTGTGTCGACGGGTACATGGTCCACGGGGAAGCATCTGCCCGTTGCATCAGCACAGTGCCGCGAATCGGTCTGGATGTGGCAGATCGAGCACAACGGCGCGTGGCGATGGGAGATCGGGCACGACACGGTCGGCGATTATCTGTCATTGTCCGGGCCCACGCATGCGGACAATGGTTGGTTGCGACGCCTTAAGCCGAACGAGTCGTTCGCCTCGGTTCCGGTCGCCTTTGCCGTAGCAGGCAGCTTTGCAGGCGTGGTCGCGAACATGACCTCCTACCGACGCGCGAGCCGACTCCTTCATTCTGATCAGGAGCGGGCGCCGGTGATCTTCAACGACTACATGAATACGTTGAACGGCGACCCAACCACCGAGAAGCTTTTACCGCTGGTCGACGCGGCAGCAACAGTCGGGGCGGAGATCTTCTGCATCGATGCCGGCTGGTATGACAACGACGGTGACTGGTGGGACAGCGTCGGCGAATGGCATCCATCGACAATCAGATTTCCGCGCGGTCTCGTCGAGGTCATCGATCGCATCCGCGCACTCGGAATGACACCAGGTCTGTGGCTCGAGCCGGAGGTCGTCGGTGTCAGGAGCCCACTCGTAGCTGAGCTTCCGAGTGATGCGTTCTTTTCTCTCGCAGGAGAACGACTGGTCGAGCACCATCGCCACCATCTGGATCTGCGCCACCCTGCGGCGCGGGCCCATCTGGACGGCGTCATCGATCGGCTGATTACGGAGTTCGGCATCGGCTACTTCAAATTCGACTACAACATCAATCCCGGAATGGGAACCGACGAGCACGCTGACAGCGCTGGCGACGGGCTTCTCGGGCACAACCGAGCGCACCTGGACTGGCTCGAAAGTGTGCTGGGGCGCCATCCCGACCTGATCTTGGAGAACTGTGCGTCTGGCGCGATGCGCTCCGATTGGGCCATGATGTCGCGACTCCAGTTGCAGTCCACCTCGGACCAGCAGGAGCCCCTCCTGTATCCGCCGATTGCGGCTAGCGCGCCGCTGACGGTCTTACCGGAACAGGCGGCCAACTGGGCCTACCCGCAGCCGTCGATGACAGACGAAGAGATCGCCTTCACCTTGGTGACCGGTCTGGCGGGTCGGTTCTTCCTTTCCGGTCATCTCGACCAGATGACACCGGAACAGATCGAACTCGTGACAGACGCCGTTCAGGTGGCGAAAGCGATGCGAGGACGATTGCCCGAATCGACACCGTTTTGGCCGCTCGGGCTGCCTCGGTGGAACGACCCGTGGGTGTGCCTTGGGTTGGCCACACCGGATGACAGCGTGCTTCTTCTCTGGAACCGAGACTCCTCGTCGCCCTCAGTCTCGATTCCTGCCGAGATGTTCGACTCCCTCCCGACCGTTCGGGCGGAAACCATCTTTCCTCGTTCGCTGACCTCCTGGGAGATCGTGCGGAATGTGGAAAGCGGAGCAATCGACATTCACAATCCCACGGGGAGCGCGAGTGCACGTTTGGTCCGTCTCACCGCCGATGGCGGTCCCACCCAGAACCAACACAGCAACCTGTAGCGACAACGATCGCTACCCTCATCAAGGAGCAATTTCAATGAAGAAGGCACTTCTAGGGCTTGCTGCCGCTGCGGCGGTCACAGCCCTCGCCCTCAGCGGATGCAGCGATCCCGGCAGCAGCGGGTCCTCGGGCGCCAGCCAGCAATGGCCCGCGCAGAACACGAACCTCAAAGGGACCACGCTGACCATCTGGGCCGCAGAGAACTCGAACAAGACTGCCGACTCGGTGATCAGCGGATTCGAGAAGCTCACCGGCGCCAAGGTCAAGGTCGTCACAATCCCCGACCCGTACGAGCAAGGTGTGGAGACCAAGGTCGCCACTGGTGACAAGCCGGATCTGGCGTTCTGGCAGCCGACCGCATCGATGCTGACGACAATCAACGCGAAGACGAACCTTCAGTCGCTCGCCGGCGCGCCGTGGGCGGCGAACTACACCGGCAATCTGGGGAAGATGACCGGAATCCTGGACGGAACCCGGTACGCCGCGCTGGTCACCACCCCTGCCGTGATCGGGGTCTACTACAACAAGGACGTGTTCGCGAAGGCCGGAATCACCAGCACCCCCACGAACTGGAATGACCTCGTCGCTGATGCCAAGAAGCTGAAGGGCGACGGTGTCGACCCGTTCTACGACTTCGGCGGCGGCGGAAGCCCCTGGGGCACCCAGTGGTGGGTCCAGGCGCAGCTTGCCGACGCTGCGAAGGACGGTCTGTGGGGTCGGGTGAACGAGAACAAGGAGAAGTTCACCGACCCGACCATCCTCAATGCGATCAAGGGGTACGACAACCTCATCAACGACGGGTACTTCAACGACAACATCAAGACCGCCACGTTCCCGGACCAGGGCACGGCACTGCTTGGTGGGAAGGCCGCGATGGCGCTTCAGGTGAACTCGTTCTTCGGCGAGCTCCAGGCCACTGCGTCAACCAAGGAACTCAACGACAAGATCGGGTTCTTCCCGATCTCTCCGACCGGGAACATCGGCACGTACATCCCCGACCAGAGCAACGCCCTGGTCGCCTTCAAGACCGGTGACACCAAGCGAGAGGCGGCTGCTCGGCAGTTCCTCTCGTACTGGCTCGGACAGGGTTACGGGAAGTTCGTCAAGGACCAGAGCACCGTGTCGCTGCTCAAGGGAACAAGTACCCCGTCCAATGTCCCAACGGCCCTCAAGGATGTTGCAGCTTCGCTGGACGACTCAGTCGGTTCGATGCAGGCGCTCGCCGTCGCCAACCCGGATCTGTACCTGAACCTCGGAGACATGATCCAGGGCACCAAGACCCCGGAACAGGTTGCTCAGACCACGCAAGCGCAATTCGCACAGCTCGCGAAGGCGCAAGGAGTCAAGGGGTTCTAGCCCCGATCGTTCGGGTGCTGGCGGCACTCCACCGCCAGCACCCCCTGAAAGGCCACAGCATGTCTATCCTCGAGATCACCAAACCGGTGCCCGAGAGCGCTAAGCGGGCGGACCACAGGACCGCCGGCAAACGTGGGGGGCGCAACCGCGACCATCCGTATTGGTTCCTCATCCCGGCGCTCGTGGTGCTGTTCGTCTTCTTCTTCCTCCCCACTCTCTACAACTTCATCTACGCATTCACGGACTGGTCCAGCTTCAAGTCCGCGATCAACTTCGTCGGCTTGTCGAACTTCAGCGAGTTGCTCACCAACGGCAGCCTCCTGGAGGACCTGAGGATCACGCTCGAATACGCCATCATGGTGGCGTTCTTCCAGAATCTTTTCGGGCTACTCCTCGCGCTCCTCCTGGAACGAGACACACGAATCAACCGCTTCGCGCGCGCGGCATTCTTCGTCCCGGTCGTCATGTCCGCACTCGCCGTCGGCTACATCTTCCAAGCGATGCTCAAGCCCGAAGGCGTGATCAACGGGATCCTCGGGTTCCTGACCGGTCAGCACGTCACCATCGCCTGGCTCGGCAGCACCACCTGGACCATCGTGGTTGTCGCAGTCATCCATGCCTGGAAATGGATGGGCCTCTCGATGCTCATTTATCTGGCTGGACTGAAAACGATCAACGAAGACCTCGTCGAAGCCTCCCGAATCGATGGAGCGAACAGATGGAGGACCTTCTGGTCGATCAGATGGCCCCTCTTGGCTCCCGCGATCACCTTCAATGTCGCAACCGCACTGCTGGGCTCGATGAACGGGTTCGACATCGTGCAGGCCACCACAGCCGGCGGCCCCGGCGGCACCACCGAGCTCCTCAACATCTTCATCTTCCGGACCTTCGGGCAAGGCCTCTTCGCCCAAGCCACCACCATGAGCCTGATGCTGTTCCTGATGGTCGCGATTCTCGCCTTCCCTGTGATCCGCTTTCTTCGCAAGAGGGAGGAAGTACTGTGACCAGCGCTACAGCCTCACGTCGCCGCCGCCGGGTGTCACTCCAACCGTTTGCTGCCGTCGCGGTGACGATCCTGTTGCTGGGAATCCCGTTCGCGGTCGTTCTTCTGACGGCGAGCAAGAACCAGGCAGAGGCGCTCAACCCGAACCTGTCGCTTCCGACGCACTGGCAACTCCTGCAGAACTTCAGCACCGTGCTCAACGAGGGCCGAATGGTGCCGGCATTCTTCGGCAGCCTGCTCATCATGGTGCCGTCAGTGATTCTGGTCCTGGTGCTCGGCGCCATGGCGTCCTGGATTCTGGCCAGACGCAAATCTCGGGTCGTCGCATTCCTCTACGCGCTTGGAATCAGTGGCATCGTTCTGCCACCTGCCGTCGTGACGATCGTGCTTCTGCTCAGACAACTCGGTCTAGCAGGCACAGCGATCGGCATGATCAGCGTGTACACGGGCATGTACCTGTCAACCGTGATCTTCTTCGTCACCGGATTCATCCGAACCATTCCGCCTGAGCTCGAAGAAGCCGCCCGTATGGACGGAGCCAGCCCCGTCGGGGTCTTCGTTCGGATTATTCTTCCGCTGCTCAGCCCGACGTTGGCAACGGCGACGATCTTGATCTGCCTCTACATCTGGAACGACGTGTTCTACGCCCTCTTCGTCATCGGCGGCCGACTCGACACCCTGCCGCTGAACCTCTACCAGGTAGCCAGCTCGGGGCTCTATCTTCAGAACTGGCACCTGATCTTCGCTTACATCATCCTGATGAGTCTTCCGCTGCTGATCACGTTCGTCGTTCTTCAGCGCAAGATCATTTCTGGTATCACCAGCGGCGCCGTCAAGTGAACTCGAGTAGAGGCAGAACGATGAGCAACGGTAACAACGTGCGCAACGCCACGATGGCTGATGTTGCTCGGCTCGCCCAGGTTTCTGTTCCCACCGTCTCCAGGGTGCTTTCTGGCGCTGCTCGCGTTCGGCCAGACAAGCAGGCGAGAGTCGAGGCCGCCATACAGCGCCTCGGCTTCCGACCCAGCGCTGCGGCCCGCGCCCTCGCCTCGGGCCGTTCGGAGGTGATCGCGGTCATTACCGGCAGCACCTCCAATTACGGCTATGCCGAAGCCATTCGCGGCGTAGAAGAAGCTGCTCGTGCCGATGGATACACCGTCATCATCACCGTGGTCGAGAGCTTCGATGACGACGTGGTCTCTGCAGCCGTTGAAAATGTTCTCAACCAGTCGATCGCCGGTGTGGTGGTACTGAAATTCGATCGTGCAGGAGTTGCTGCACTTCGTCACCTTCCCTCCGATCTGCCTCTCGTCGCTCTGTCCGGTGTGCGAGATACCGGTGTGCCACAGGCCGTGATCGACGAGACCCGGGGCGCCGAAGAGCTCACCGAGTACCTGCTCTCGCTCGGCCACGAGACCGTTCACCATGTGCGAGTGCCACCGTCACGCCGAGAGGACGGGCGGACGACCGGATGGAAGCGCGCACTGCGTAAGGCGGGCGCGCCGATACCGCTTCCGCTGGACGCAACGTGGGAGCCACGCAGCGGACGCGTGGTCGGTCGTGATCTAGCTCGCAATCCGGATGTCACCGCCGTGTTCTGCGGTAACGATGAGATCGCAATGGGTGTGATCAAGGGCATCACGGACCAGGGACTCGCGGTGCCAAAAGACATCAGCGTCGTCGGATTCGACGATCACCCGCTCGCGGAACTGTGGACGCCTGCGCTCACCACAGTGCGTCAGGACTTCGCAGACCTGGGCCGCCGCGGGTTCGGTCTGTTGAAGCCGATTCTCGACAAACAGGCGGCCTCGCAGTTCTCGTCGGTGCACCCCGAGATGATCATCCGATCAAGTGCTGCGGTAAGAACGGATTCTCAACGGCGGAAGTCCACCGAAGGATCTGGCGACGCTTCTGGGGCGATGAGCGCTTAGCCGCAGATCCCTATCGCAGTCCAGTGGCCGCGGCCTGCAGCTCGTCGAACGCCGCTCGCGTATACGTCGTCAGCTCGCCGGGATCGTCGTCGCGGCTCGGGTCCGCCCACCGCCGGTACCCGACCTTGAACGCGAGCACGCCGAGCTCAGCGGCGACTTGCGCCGTCGGCTCGGGGACGTTCCGCTGCATCAATGCGTCGACGATCGCCGCCGCCATGCCGATGCTCTTCATCGCGTCGCGGGTGCGCAGCTCCTCGTTCGCCTCGATCGCCGCGTGCAGCCGCGGGCTGAGGTCACGATTGAACGACGTCATCTCACCCGAGGCGCGCTCGAGGCCGGCCACGACGGCAGCCAGCGGCGTCGCATCCGTGGGCGCATCCGCAATGCCGGCTGCCAACAATCGGCTGAGGGTCTCCTGGCCCGCTGCAAGGATCTCTCGCTTGTCGCCGAAGTGGCGAAAGAACGTGCTGCGCGTGAGCCCGGCACGCTCGGCGATCTGCGCGACCGTCGTCTCGTCGTAGCCCTGTTCGGCGAACAGGTCGAGGGCGGCGACGGCCAGACGCTCGCGGGCATCCGGCTTCCATCTCGGCATGGGTCGATTCTACGCGATGCGACACGTGTCGCATCATCGGTGTACCCTGATGGGACATCAGTCGCATCACCTAGACCGCAGATGCGGTCGCAGAATTCAAGGAGCTCAGCATGCGCGTCTTCATCACCGGCGGAACGGGTCTCATCGGATCGGCCGTGGTCTCCGAACTGATCAGCTCGGGGCATTCCGTCACCGCGCTCGCCCGATCGGATGCCTCGGCCGCGCGCGCAGAGGCCGCGGGCGCCGACGTGCTCCGTGGCGGCCTCTCCGACCTCGACGTGCTGCGGACCGGCGCGCAGGAGGCGGACGGCGTCATCCATCTCGCCTTCGCCAACGACTTCAGTTCGCCCGAAGCGCTCGCGCACGCCATCGATGAGGAGGGCACAGCGCTCGCGACCCTGGGCGAGGTGCTGATCGGATCGGACCATCCGCTCGTCACAGTGTCGGGCACGCCGTACGTGCCGGGACGCCCGTCGACCGAGCAGGACCCGCTGCCGACCGATGGACCCGTCGGCGGCCGAAGCGTATCGGTTGGCCGAGCGCTCGAGCTCGCCGACCGTGGCGTGCGCAGCTCAGCGATCCGGCTGCCCCGCACCGTGCACAACAACGGCACCGGTGGATTCACCGGGCTGCTCACCCAGATCGCGCGCGGAACAGGCGTCGCAGGGTACCCGGGCGACGGTACGCAGCGCTGGCCCGCGGTCCACGCGCTCGACGCGGCCGTGCTGTTCCGCCTCGCGTTGGAGAACGCTCCGGCAGGAAGCGCGTGGCACGCCGTCGACGACGAGGGTGTCGCGGTACGCGACATGGCCGACGTCATCGGGCGACGACTCGGCATCCCGGTCGAATCGGTGCCGGAGGAGACCTTCGGAACCCTCGGTCCGATCTTCGCGACCGATCAGCCGGCATCCAGTGCTCACACACGTGCCGTTCTCGGGTGGGAGCCCACGCATCCGAACCTGCTCGACGACCTGGAGAACATCGAGGCCTGAAACTGGGCGTCGTCGTGATCGCGCGAGAGCGCGCACGGTCACGACGGCACGGTCATGACGGCACGGTCACCACGATGAAGACGATGCACTGGCAGGGCCGATGGGCCAGGATGTCGTCATGACCCACCCGGAACCCGTCTACACCCTCGAACAGCTCGAAGCCGAGCCCGTCGCCGAGTTCGCCTCCTTCAGCCGCGACGACGCGGTTCGCCTCGGCGAGCTCGCCGTTGCGCTGGTACGCGAGCGCGGGCTGAACCTGGCTATCGAGGTGCACATCGGAGACGATCTCGTCTACCGCGCGCAGCTCGGCACGACCGGTCAGCACAACGCCGACGTGATCGCAGGCAAGCGTCTCGTCGTCGAGAAGTTCGGGCACAGTTCCGTGCTCGCACGCTTCAAGAAGGATGCCGACCGGTCCGTCGCCGAGGGCCTCGGCCCTGAGTACAAGTTCTGGGGCGGCAGCATTCCGATCTTCGTGAACGGGGAGTTCGTGGCGACGCTCTCATCATCCGGCGAGGCGGATGTCGTCGACCACGAGACCATCGCGGATGCGCTCGCGCAGTTCCGCGGGTAGCGGATCAGCCCAGCTCCCACCCCTCGTAACGGAACCGGCGGATGCCCACGCGCCCGCTTTCGGCGACCACACCGATGACCCGACCCGTGAATCCTCCCGCCACCTCGGTGGACAGATAGCGGCCGTCCAATCGCCCGAGCTCGACGGTCTCGCCGTCGCGCACGATCGACGCCACGATCGTGTCGGGACCGAGTCTCGTGGTGAAGGGCAGGGCATCCGACGCTACGGTCTCCAGACGCAGCACGTCACCCTCGAGGCGCTGGCGTTCGCCGAGCGTCGATGCGAGTCCGCCGATGCGTGCGACTGCCCGGACGACATCGCCGGCCAGCTCGACGGAGACGGCGTGCCACGGGTCGATGCGCAGTTCCAGTCCGCCGCGCGAACCGTCGGGCACGTCGAGTTGCACCATTGCGACCATGCCGGTGTGCTCCTGCCTGCGCCCAGTGAAGACTCGGCTGGAGGCTGACGCCGTCAGCCGCACGGTGCCGTCCGGATCGGTGGTCGAGACATCCTGAGGGAACGCACCAGGCGTGATCCAGGATGCCGGCAGCGGCCCCGCCCCGATCTCCTCGACGAACGGCTCGCGCCGCGTCGGCTCGAGATGCGCCGGCTCGATCGGCTCGCTGTACACAGGCCATCCGTCGCGCCACTCGATGCTCGCGCCGAACGTCTCCCGGCCGAGAACGTGCCACTGCGGGAACATCCCGCGCGGGCGCACACCGAGGAACACCATCGCCCAGGTGCCGTCGCCGCGCTGAACGAGGTCGGCGTGACCGGTGCTCTGCACCACGGAGTCGCTGCCGCTCGCCGTGATCAGCGGGTTGTACGGACTCGGCTCGAACGGGCCTGATGGTGACGCGGATCGCGCGACAGTCGCCGCATGGCCCTGGCCCGTGCCGCCCTCGGCGAGAACGAGGTACCAGTGCTCACCGACTCGGTAGAGATGCGGGCCCTCCGGAAACTTGCCGCCCATGCCCTGCCAGAGCAGGGCAGGTTCGCTGAGCAGTTCGCCCGTCGCCGTATCGAGCTCGGCCTGCATCACGCCGTCGCGCAGATCGGCCCAGGTCAGATAACACGTGCCGTCGGCGTCCCACGCCAGGTCGGGGTCGATGCCGCGGCCCGTGCCGGGTATGCGCAGCGGCTCCGACCACGGTCCGCCCGGGTCGGTGGCGGTGACCAGGAGCAGACCAGGGGCGCCTGTCGAGTTGCGCACGATCATCCAGAACCTGTCGTCGTGAAAGCGCAGCGTCGGCGCGTAGATGCCGCCCGACGGACGAGCGGATGCCAGATCGAGCCGCGACGGACGGTCCAGCGCGTGTCCGATCAGTGTCCAGTCGAGCAGGTCCGGCGAACTGAAGATCGGCACGCCCGGCGCGTATTCGAAGGTCGAGCACGCCAGGTAATAGGCATCGCCCGCGCGGCAGACGCTCGGGTCGGGGTGGAATCCGGCGAGCAGCGGGCGACGCGGGAGCTGGTCCGCCGCGTGCTGTGACGACTCGCTCATGCGCCGGCGAGCCAGGCATCCGCCTCGGCGTAGAACGCCGTGACGAGGTCCGGTCGGTCGGTGCCGGGCAGATCGTCGGGCACCGGGTAGCCGATGCTCAGGTTGAGGTAGCTGAGGAACCGGTACGACTTACGGGCGCTGTCGAGGATGCCTGTGTCGAGCTCGACCGTCGCCCCCGAGAGAACCGGGTCGAGTCTGTCCTTCAGATAGATCGCGTCGAACGTGAGCAGTCGCCACACTCCGTCGCGCCGCTCGGCTCGCGAGAAGAACCGGCACCACGCCGTGACGTCGCACTCCTTCTCGTGCACGCGCGGCCTGATCAGGATCTGCCCTCTGCTCTCCACGACGGCCCGGTCGCCCTGCACCTGCAACCGCACGGGCGTGATCGTGTGCATGCCGCCGCCCCCGCGCTTCGCACGCTCGCGCGACACGGCGACGAACTCGTCGGCCGTGCCCTCGAACCACGTGACGCGCACGAACGAATCGGGCCAGTACGAGGCGCTCAGGGCATCCCAGTCACCGGTGTCGCGTGCCCAGCGCTCTCGCTGCACCAGTGTGAAGAGCTCGTGCTCCAGCTCGAACGACGGCGAGGACGATTCGCCCATGATTCCTCCTTGACTCGTGCGCGACGGCCGTGGCGTGCCCGACGCGACCCTTTCACAGTGTCGTCGTGGCGGCTATACCCGTCATGAATCGGTCGCGAGCCCGAGGATCGCGACGAGGTCGCACTGGATCAGGCATCCGCCGTCGAGGGTCGCGGCCATCGCCTGGCGTGCTGGGCGGCTCGAGGCATCCGGGAACAAGGCCAGCCACTGGTGGTTGAGGGCGTCGCGGTCGCGGTAGTCGGCGAGCCAGAACGTCATCTTGACGATGTCGTCACTCGAGCCGCCTGCGGCATCCATCAGGGCGCGCACGTGAGCGAAGAGGTTCGCGCACTGCTCGCCGAGGGTCGGCGGCAGCTCGCGCGTCTGCGAGTCGCGGCCGGTCAGAACGCCGGAGAACAGGAACGGGCCGATCCGGCTCGCGGTCGGAATCGGATTGGCGTGGGAGAACCCCGGCAGAGTGATGCTGACTCGACCCGCCACCGGTCAGCCCTCCGAGACGACGCGATTCTCGATCGCGCCCAGCCCGTCGATCTCGGCCCGCACGACGTCGCCGACACGCAGGAAACGCCCGGTCGGCGCACCGATGCCGGCAGGGGTCCCGGTCGCCAGGATGTCGCCGGGCATCAGGGTCATCACCTGTGTCAGATACGCGATCTGCTCGTAGATGTCGTAGATCATGTCGTCGGTACGCCAGTCCTGCCGCACCTCGCCGTTGACGGTCAGGTGCATGTGCAGGTCGAGAGGATCCTCGATCTCGTCATCCGTCGTCATCCACGGTCCGATCGGACCGTGCGTGTCGAACGACTTGCCCAGCGTAAACGTGGGCGAGCGCTTCTGCAGCCAGTCACGCACCGAGACGTCGTTCGCCACCAGGTAACCGGCGATGACGGCACGGGCATCCTCCACCGCAACGTTCTTGCATCGCGTGCCGATGACGACGCCGAGTTCGATCTCGTAGTCGAGCTCGTCGGACACGGTCGGCTTCACGATGTCGTCGTACGGCCCGACGATGCACGACACCTGCTTGTTGAACCAGAGCTGGCTGGTCGGCGTCGGGATGCCGGCCAGCCTGGCCTCCTCCGCGTGCTCGCGATAGTTCATGCCGATGCCGAGATACTTCTGGGGGTCGTCGATCGTCGGCAGGAGCGTGACCGAATCGAGCGGATGCCTCGGCGCGCCGGTCGTGGTCAGCGTCGCGCGGAACGCCGGGTCGGTCAGGCGGGGCAGCACGGCCCGCACGGAGCCGTCGACGGCGTCCGAGAGATCGACGATCGTGGTGTGGTCGGTGCCGGCATCGACGACGCGACCGACGCGCGGAACGCCGTCGCCGAGATGGAAGCGGGCGAGCTTCATGCGTTCGCCTGCTCGCTGGGCAGCGCGCCCCAGATCTGCTCGCCGTCCGGCGTCATCTGGAAGCTCACGAAGCGCCATTCGCCGCCGTCATCTCGGTGCAGCACCTGGGTCACCGGTCCTGCGACGATGCGCTCCGAGCCGTCGGGCGAGCCGAGCCGGTTGACGATGCGCCCGGTCATGACCGCGACATCGTCGCCGATCATCCGGATGCGCGGCTCGTCGCGCTCCATGCCGCGATAGGCGCCGCGCGTCACGAGGTGCTCGATCAGCTGCGCCTTGTTCTGCACCAATCCCGGCGCGTGGATGTGCACGAGCTCGTCGTCCATGAGCGCCGCGAGAGCGTCTCCGTCCACGTTCACCAGGGCCTCCTGGCGGCGACGCTCCACGTCGAGGATCGCGGCGCGGGTTGCGGCATCCGCGTCCTGCACCCGGCTCATCGTGCGGCCTCCGACGTACCGGTCAGCGTGCCACCGGTCAGGGAGTCGCCGGTGCGGAATCCCGTCGCCTCGCCGGCAGCGCGGCCCGGCCTCGGCGAGCCGACGAGGGAGTGGTACTTGCTGAAGATCTCGTCGGCCTCGGCCAACGGCAGCACCTGTTCGATGTCGCCGAACGGCTGGTGATCCGTGCGGTCGGCGACGATGCGCCGGATCACCTCGTAGCCCTCACCGCGCATGTTCTCGACGATGCGGTTCACCGGCACGCGGCGAGCGGCGTCGTAGGCGACGAAGGCGGCGTGCGGGTCGAGCGGATGCGCGACCAGCTGCTCCACGATGACGCGTGCGTCGATCATCGCCTGCGTGATGCCATTGCCGCCGCGCGGGTACATCGCGTGTGCGGCATCCCCCATCAGCGCGACCCGCCCGTCGACCCAGTTGTCGAGCGTGTCGTGCCGGATGAGCGGGAAGAGGTAGACCTCGCGGGCGTCGCGCATGAGCTGCTGCACGTCGAGGAACGGGATCTTCGCGCTGTCGTAGAGCGGGATGACGTCGGTGATGTCGCCGACCTGGTTCCAGTCTTCGATGGTCTCCTCGCCGTTGGTCTCGACGACCCAGTTGATGAGGTCGAGTCCCGAGTCCTCGAAGTTCTGGGCGATGGGGTAGACGATCATCGACGAGATGGTCGGGTCGCCGATGTGGCAGATGGTGTGGCCGCCGCGGATCGGCTCGCGCAGCGTGGTACCGCGCCACATCGTGATGCCGGAGAAGTGCGGTTCGGCCTGGTTCGGGTGCATCTCGCGACGGATCGCGGACTTGATTCCGTCAGCGGCGATCACCGCGTCGTGCCGCACGTGCTCGGTGCGGCCGTCGCGGCCGACGATCTCGAGCGTGACACCGTCGGCATCCTGGGTGTAGCCGGTGACGCCCGCGCCGAGCCTGACGGCATGCGCTCCGAGGCGCTCGATCACCGTGCGGTAGAAGAGCATCTGCAGGATGCCCCTGTGCACGAACCGCTGCTCGTGCAGGTACCCCATGTGCACGCCGCACTTCTCGGCGTAGATCTCCTGGCCGTAATGGTTGAAGAAGATGGAGTCCTCTGCGTCCACCGAGATCGCGCGGAACTCGTCGAGCAGGCCGAGGTCCTCGAGCTCCGCGGTGCCGACCGTCTTGATGTCGACGCCCACGCCGAGCGGCTTCAGCTCGGGCACCGTCTCGTAGATCGTGGGACGGATGCCGTGCTGGTGCAGGCGCAGCGCGGTGACGAGCCCTGCGGGGCCGGCGCCGATGATGGCGATATCGGGCTCGGGGTGAGATGTGGGCTCAGCGGGCATGGTGTCCTCGTGCTTTCTCGTGCGCGTCATTGCGGCCACGGGTCGTGCGTGCGATCGGATGCCGACGGCGCCCATGGCGAGGCATGGCAGCGATCGTATGGAAGATCGCACACGATTTCAAGCGAAACGAGTCAGGTTGACGGCATCGTGTCGGTTTCCGCCTGACTGGCAAAACCGAGAAATACAGCCGATGATCAGGACTAACACCTGAATCTGCTGGGAGTATGCAGATTTGCTGGTTGGATTTCATGCGAGATGTGCATAGGATTTCGCACACGATGTTTGCACGACACTCGCGATGTTGCGAGAGATCGGGAGCATGACCCCATGATCCAGACCCCCAGTACCGGGACCCGCCGTAGCGACGCCCATACCGTCGCCCCCGCAGGTCCCGACCCGTACACGGGCGTCGTGACCGCGCAGGAACGTCGCGTGGCGACTCGATCGTTCGGCTGGTTCGCCACCCGGTTCGCGGTCATCGTCGTCTGGCTGCTGTTGATCGTGCTGTTCTCGGTGCTCGAGCCGTCGAGCTTCTTCACGGTCGGCGCGCTGCAGTCGATCCTCGGCGGACCGACCCAGACCACGCTCGTCTTCCTCTGTGCGGCGCTGCTCTGCACGATCCTCGTCGGCGAGTTCGTCGACATGTCGGTCGCATCGAACTTCGGCCTCGCGGCGATCCTCATCTCGGTGCTGAATGTGAACCTGCATCTCAACGCGTACATCGCGGCGATCGTCGCGATCGCGGCATCCACCGCTGTGGGCGCCGTGAACGGCTGGCTGGTCGTCAAGCTCGGCGTCAACACGATCGTCGTCACACTCGGCATGGGCACGTTCCTGCTCGGACTCTCGCTGTGGGCGGCGAACCTGCAGCCGGTCAGCGGCGTTGCGACCTACTTTCAATGGATCGCGAACGCCAAGTTCCTCGGGCTGCCGCTCGCGTTCTACCTCGGCCTGATCCTGATGCTGGGCTTCGCCTACCTGTTGCGGTTCACGCCCCTCGGCCGCAACATGCGGTTCGTCGGAGAGAACCGCGAGGTCAGTCGCCTGGCGGGCGTGCGTGTGCAGAGCATCCGTTTCGGTGCCTTCACCTTCGCCGGTCTGATCGCCGGTCTCGGTGGGGTGATCGCGGCGGCAGGCACCGGCGGCTTCGACCCGAACGTGTCGAACGCCTACCTGCTGCCGATGTTCGCGGCGACGTTCCTCGGCACGGCGATCATCGATCCCGGCCGATTCAACGCTCTGGGCACACTGCTGGCGGTCTTCTTCCTCGCCACGGGCGTGCTCGGTCTCCAACTGCTCGGCGCCACGTCGTGGGTGACCGATGTCTTCTACGGCGGCGTGCTCGTGGTCGCCGTCACGATCACGACGATTCTGCATCGCAGGGCCCGATGAACGCCGCTGACCGAAGAGCGGCATCGCAGCACCGGCCCACTCAACCCGAAAACCCTTCCACTGCCGAAGACGCCAACCAGGAGGACCCATCATGAACAGAACCCACGTGGGACGAGCGCGTGCGCTCGCCTTCGTCGGCTCCGCAGCCCTCGTCGCACTCGCTCTCGCGGGCTGCGACGCGACGAGCTCCACAGCGTCGTCGACCTCGACCAGCACCTCGACCACCGGCACGGGGCTCGCCGCCCAGGTGCAGAAGCTCGAACAGCCGTTGAAGAGCTGGCCGATCCCGACGGATAAGGTCACGAACGCGGACGCCCTCAAGGGCAAGACCGTCTACTACATTCCGATCACGCTTCAGGCTCCCGAGTTCGGCACGATCCAAACCGCCTTCACGGCGGCGGTCGCCGCGCTGGGCGGCAAGGTGCAGGTGTGCGACGGTCAGGGCACCCCGACGTCGATCTCGGCGTGCGTGACGCAGGCGACCAACGCGAAGGCGGCGGCGATCGTCGCGGACGCGATCCAGTACGAGATCGCCGGCAACGCATTCACCGCTGCGCAGGCCGCGGGGGTTCCCGTCATCATCGCCGACCAGGCGGCCGAGAGCGCCCACCCCGACTCGAAGACGCTGGCCACCATCACCGGGCCCGTCGGCAACGCGATGGACGAAGCACTCGCCAAGTGGACCGTCGTCGACTCGAAGAGCAAGGCCGATGTGCTCGCCAACGTGTCGGCGGACGGCTCGTCGCCGGCGAACTACTTCGCCTCGGCGCAGAAGGTCTTCTCCGCGTGCTCAGGATGCACGGTGACCGTCAACAAGGTGTCGTCGGGCAACTTCCCGCTCGTGGCCCCCTCGACGAGTTCGGCGCTGCTGAAGGACAGCTCGGTCGGCTACCTGCAGGTGCAGTTCGCACAGTTCCTGCAGGCCTCGCAGGGCGGAGTTCAGGCCGCAGGCAAGGGGAGCAGCATCAAGGTGACCACCGGGGCCGCCCAGCTCGGGGAGTTGCAGGCGGTGAAGGCCGGCACGGTCGCGGCGGCCGCCAGCCCGTCGGGAGCGTTCGAGGGCTGGATCTTCGCCGACGCCGCGCTGCGTCTCATCGGCGGCGACACCATCCCCGACTATACGGTGCCGATGCGACTCTTCACCGCCAACAACATCGGCTCCATCACCCTCACAGCCGACGCGATGAACACCGGCGCCTGGTACGGCCCGAGCAGCTCGTTCTCTGACGGATTCAAGACGCTCTGGGGCGTGAATTGAGCGCGGATGCCTCACAGCCGGAAGCGCGGACGGTCACCTCATCCGCGCTTCCGGCGCGCCTGACCGTCGACGGCCTCGGCATGACGTTCGGTGTCAACCGGGTGCTGCGCGACGTCGCCATCGAGGTGCGACCGGGCGAGCTGCACGGACTCATCGGCCAGAACGGCTCGGGCAAGTCGACGCTCGCGAAGGTGCTCACCGGTCTCTACTCGCCGGATGCCGGCACGGGCATCGCGGTCGACGGCACGCCCCTGCGCCTGCCGGTTCGTCCACAGGAGTCGCGGGCCGCGGGGGTCGCCGTCGTGCACCAGAGTCTCGGGCTGATCGAGCACCGCACCGTGCTCGAGAACCTCCGGCTCGGACGGCTCAGGGGCCACGGCATCTCGCGGCGCATCGACTGGAAGCGCGAGCGTGCCGAGGCGGCATCCGTGTTCGAACGGCTCGGTCGTTCCGTGGACTTCGATGCGAAGGTGTCGAGCCTGCGGGAGGAGGACCGTGCGACCGTGGCGATCGCTCGAGCACTGCAGGACGCGACGCCCGGTCGCGGCCTCATCATCTTCGACGAGTCGACGAGAGCGCTCAGCCGTCGTTCGCTCGAGCACTTCTTCACGATCCTCGACGAGATCGTCGCCACCGGAACGTCCATACTGCTCATCACCCATCGTCTCGAAGAGATCGTCGATGCGGCAGACCGGGTGACGATCTTGCGGGACGGCCGCGTCGTCGAGTCCGGTCGCGAGGTGGCGGGCATGGACGAGGGCGATCTCACAGCGATGATGCTGGGCCGCGGGCTGGTGAGTCTCGGCACGCACGTGTCGCAGGCATCCGCCGGCTCGGGCGCGCCGCTGACCGTCGAGAATCTTCGCGGCCTGGGCGTCGACGACGTCGAGTTCGATGTGGCGCCGGGAGAGGTGCTGGGTCTGACCGGCATCGCGGGATCGGGGTACGACGACGTCCCCTATCTGCTGAGCGGGGCATCCACTGCGCAGTCCGGTCAGTTGAACCTCAGCTCGGTGAAGGTGCCTTTGCGCGGGCTCACACCGTCGCGCGCGATCGAGGCCGGCGTCGCCCTGGTGCCGGAAGGGCGCGATCACGCGGGTCTCGCCGGCAACCTGAGCGTGGCGGAGAACGCCGCGTTTCCGCAGACCAGCCGTTCGCGCCGCGCGGTGCTGCCCTTCTCCCAGTCGGCGGAGAAGACCCTTGCGAAGGAGTGGATCGAACGCCTCGATGTGCGGCCGGCAGACCCTAAGGTGCTGGTGAAGAACCTCAGCGGCGGCAATGCCCAGAAGGTGCTGCTGGCCAAGTGGCTCGCCACGGCGCCGGAGCTGCTCCTGCTGCACGAGCCGACGCAGGCCGTCGACGTCGGCGCACGGCACACCATCGTGTCCGCCGTGCGCAAAGCCGCCGCCGACGGGCAGGCGGTGATCGTCGCGGGCTCCGACGAGAACGAGCTGTCACTGCTCTGCGACCGCATTCTGGTGTTCAAGGACGGCCGCGTCGCGCGCGAGCTCACCGGTCAGCAGTCGCCGGACGACATCGTCGACGCGATCTACGCGGGAGGCGCCCGCGTTCGGCTGCGACAGAACCGAGGCGAGGAGGATCGCCACAGTGGCTCTGCTCCGAGCTCTGAGTAGAACAAGACCAGACGTAGAACACGACCAGACGTAGAAGAAGAACGAAGTAGGAGAGAAGCAGCATGACCGTCGTCGACATCAACATCCATCACCTGCCGGAGGACCTGTTCTCGAACCCGAAGATCCTGAACGCGTTCCTCGACTCTGCCCCGCGCGGATTCGGCGAGATCGCGCGGGTCATCGAGATGGAGTCGGGCAAGAAGCAGCTCATCCTCGAGAAGCCGGCCGGCCACCAGAACCTCAACTACGTCGAGGGCGATTACTCGGCACAGGCGAAGCTCGCCGCCATGGACGACGCCGGCGTCGACTACGGCATCATGCGGGTGCCGGTCTGGCAGGAATGGCTCCCGCTGGATGCCTGCAAGATCGTCAACGACGAGGCTGCCAAGATCGTCTCCGAGTCGGGCGGCCGACTGTTCATGACTGCGGCGGTTCCGCCCTGGGGCGGCAAGGAGAACATCGCCGAGCTCGAGCGCTGCATCGACGAACTCGGCGCTGTCGGCGTGCAGCTGGCCTGTCACTACGGGCAGCTCTACCTCGACGACGAGGCGTTCATCCCGTACCTCGAGGTGCTCAACGACAAGCAGATTCCGGTCATCGTGCACCACACGCCGCTGCCGGTGGAGTGGCGCTCGATCATCGACTACACGAACCTGCGTCGCGAGTTCGGCCGCATCCAGGACCAGGCGACGGCCGTTGGCCGCGAGCTGTTCAGCGGTATGTTCGACCGATTCCCGAATCTGAGGTTCGTGCACACGATGCTCGGCGGCAACTGGTTCGCCAACACGGAGCTGCTCACGCCGCACGCCTCCAACAAGAAGGAGTCGATGGTGCGTCTCGACCCGACGGGCGGCGAGAAGATCAAGAGCTACCTCGAGAACAACATCTTCTACGACCTCACCCACCCGCACTCGTGGGGCACGAAGCAGGTCGAGGCCGCCATCGATATCAACGGCGCCGACCACTTCATGTTCGGGTCGTCGTTCCCGGTGTTCTACGGCTGGATGAGTCAGGGGGTCGACTTCATGCAGAACAAGGTCGAGCTGTCGGATGCCGACCGCGAGGCCGTGCTCTCCGGCAACGCGAAGCGGCTGTTCAACCTGCCGATCTGAGGAAGCAGAGCTCCATGAAAGACCGGCGCGCGGCGTCGAGCGCAGACAACGACATCGACTCGACGTTCTCCTCCGACCGGGTCGCCGGCAGGGCCGACGGCGTCGCGTTCGAGAGCGAGGACTTCCGCGACTACCTGTATCCGCTCGACGACCCGATGCTGGTCGCGTCACGCGAACTGGACTACCAGCAGTTCTCCGCCGACAAGGAGAGCGCACCGTTCCTCGCCGACCTGCTGCGGTACTGGCAGGGGCTGTACGACGAGCCGTTCGAGGGCGTCACGACCGACGGCGTCGTGCGTCGGGGGCTCTACGAGTCGACGCAGGCGAGCGTGTGGGATGCGGAGGCCGCGGCCGCAGCATCCGTCGTCGTCGACCTGCTGCCTGCTGTGCGGCATCCGATCGACGCTCACGAGTGGCGGGCGTGGAGCAACCCGGAGTTCGTCGTGCACAGGGTCGGCGTGCGGCTCGAGGAGCTGTCGGATGACCAGGTGACGGCCGTGCTGCGCGTGGTCGAGGCATCCCTGTCGCCCGCCGGGTTCACGAAGGTGACCGGCGCCATGGCTCTCAACGGCATGCTCGGCGAGCTCGTCGAGGTGCCGCGCGTGCTGAACGAGCGGTCGTACTGGTTCTCGGTCTTCGGCACGCCTGAGGTGGGCGGAACGTGGGGCTGGCAGCTGTTCGGGCACCACGTCGCGGTGAACTGGGTCAGCGACCGGGGACGGCAGACGTGCGCGCCCGTGTTCCTCGGCGCAGAACCGGCCGTGGTCGACGGCGCCGGCCTGTTCGACGAGCGAGTGCATTTGGCGCTGGACCTCGCAGGCTCGTGGGATGCCGCCCAACGGCAGGTCGCGGTCGTGTACGCGTCGGTGCTCGACGAGGCGATGCCGCAGGGAAGATTGCACCCGGCAGACGAACGGCACGTCGCCGGCGCGTTCCGCGACAACCGGGTGATCCCGTACGAAGGGGTGCGCTGCGCCGGCTTCACAGAGGAGCAATGGGCCGCGGTGCGCGGAATCGTCGCGGACTGCCTGCTGCAGCGGGACCCGGGGCCGATGCTCGCCCTCGTCGACCGGAATCGGGACGAGACGTGGGTGAGCTGGTACGGCGCGACCGACGGATCCCAGCCGTTCTACCTGCGCGTGCAGAGCCCCGTCGTGCTCGCCGAGCTCGACCATCACGCCGGGGTGTGGTTGAACAACCGGCTGCCGGCACGGTTCCACATCCACACGACGCTGCGGCATCCGAACGGCGGTGATTACGGAGGAGTGCTCGCGGGCACGTGACGCACTCGACGTGTTGATCTTGTGTATGTCTCAATATATATTGAGACATACACAAGGACGCAAGGGAGCGTGACATGCAACACGGCAGCATCCTCATCATCGGTGGCGGCATCGGTGGACTCTCCGCAGCGATCGCGCTACGGCAGAAGGGGTTCGGGGCAACAGTTCTCGAGCGGTATCCAGACATGCACGCCTCGGTGTTCGGTGTCGGGATCATCCAGCCCGGCAATGCTCTGCGCGCCCTCGACGCGATCGGCTGCGCCGATGCCTGCGTGGCAGCCGGGTACCCGGCGAAACAGTGGGGGCGCATGCTCGACGTCGCAGGCGATCACGTGCACGACATGCCAGGGGTCGCCATCGCGGGTTCGACCCTTCCGCCGCTCAATGGCATCACCCGGCCGCGGCTGCATCAGATCCTCACCGACCGCGCGCTCGCCGTCGGGGTCGACATTCGGTACGGCACGTCGATCGACACCGTCGACGACGACGGTGATCGCGTGACGGCGCGGTCGGACAGCGGCGAGAGCTTCACGGCCGACATCCTCATCGCGGCCGATGGTGTGCGTTCTCGAGTACGTCGGCACGTGCTCGGCACCGAGATCGAACCGCACTACATCGGCCAGTCGGCGTTCCGTATCAACATTCCGCGCCTGCCAGAGATCGATTGCATCGTGCTGCAGGGGGATGACCGGGGTATGGCGGGCTATGTGCCGATCGGCCCCGACCTTGCGTACATGTTCTACAACGCGCACCTCGGCGCTCACGAGCGCATCCCGGAGCAGGAGTTGGCTCCGCGTCTGCGCGAGTATCTCGCGCGCTTCGGAGGCCTGACCGCGCGTGTGCGCGACGAGTTCATCGCCGACGATGCCGAGATCGTGCTGCGCCCCGAGGAGTCGATCGGCGTGCCGACACCCTGGCACAAGGGGCGCATCGTCCTGATGGGCGACGCAGTGCACGCCATCACGCCGCACCTCGGGCAGGGAGCGGCGCAGGCGATCGAGGACGGCGTCGTGCTTGCGGAGGAACTGGCATCCGATCGCGACGTCGACGCGGCGTTCACCGCCTACACGGAGCGCCGCTACGGCCGCTGCAAGCTGATCGTCGAGACCTCGTTGGCGATCGGCGAGTGGGAGATGGGCCGACTGGACGGCTTCGACAACGTCGCCGCCACCAACCACGTCCTCGAGGTGATGGCGCAGCCGCTGTGACGGCGTGCTGCGACAGTGGAGGCGGCGACGGGGGAGAATGCAGCGGTGTCAGACGAATCGGTAGCCGTCATCCTTCGCGAGCTCGCGTGGACCATCCACAAGCGCGCGCCGGACCCGGCGGGCGTCGGCCCGCTGCCTACCACCGAGGTTGCCATGCTGAAGCAGGTGGTGGATGCCCCCGGCTCGACGGTACGCGAGCTTGCCGGCGCCCTCGGGCTGCAGCAGTCCAACGCGAGCGCTGCGCTGCGCGTGCTCGCCGGCCGCGGTCTCGTCGTTCGCGAGGCGGGGGAGCGTGACAAGCGCACGGTGCGCATCCTCCCCACCGAGCAGGGCCGTCGTGAGCACGTCTCGATCTCGGCGGCATGGGCGGCCGGGGTGGAACAGGCGCTGACGACGCTGGCGCCGGAGGAGAGGGATCGGCTGCAGGCGGCATCCGATGCTCTGCTCGCGCTCACTCGGGCGGTGCGATCGCTCGACGCTTGACGCTCCCAGGCATATGGTTTAGTTTCAGATGACTGAAACACTTCAGTGCAGAGGACGTGTGCAATGACGCTGGTCGAACCTCGAGTTCCCAATCTCGAGCTGAAGCTGCCCTCCGACGAGGGCGTGCTGCTCGTGCAGGGCGAGGACCGGCCTGGACTGGTGCGGGTGATCTCGACCGTGCTCGCGGAGCTGGGTGCGAACATCCTGTCGCTCGACCAGTACACCGACGATGCGGACGGCGGGCACTTCTACCAGCGCGCGGTGTTCCACGTGGTCGATCTCGCAGGCATTCGCCCGGCGCTGGAGACGGCGCTCGACGAAGCGCTCGGCCGCGGGCTCGAGCTCACCTGGCGGCTCGCCGACCGCTCGGCGCCGAAGCGCGTCGCGATCCTCGCCTCGACTTCGGACCACTGCCTGCTCGATCTGCTCTGGCGGCAGCGCCGCGGCGAGCTGCCCGCGACGATCCCCATGGTCGTCTCCAACCACACGAAGGTTGCCGACGACGTGCGCTCGTTCGGCATCCCGTTCTTTCATGTGCCGTCTCCGGTCCCGGGGGAGAAGAGCAGCGACAAGGCGGCCGCAGAGGCCGAGATCCTTCGACTGCTCACGGGCAACGTCGACCTCGTGGTGCTCGCTCGGTACATGCAGATCCTTTCCGCCGATTTCTTGCAGAAGGTCGGTGTGCCGGTGATCAACATCCACCACTCGTTCCTGCCGGCCTTCGTGGGCGCCGCCCCCTATCGCAAGGCGAAGGAGCGCGGCGTCAAGCTCATCGGCGCCACCGCCCACTACGTCACCGAGGACCTCGACGAGGGTCCGATCATCGAGCAGGATGTCGTGCGCGTCACGCACGTCGACACGGCGGCGGATCTGCAGCGGCGCGGCGCCGACGTCGAGCGCGCCGTGCTCGCGCGGGCCGTCACGTGGCACTGCCAGGACCGGGTGTTCCGCAACGGGCGCGAGACGGTGGTGTTCTGATGGACGCCGACGTTGGCGTGCCGGCGAGAGTCATGACGGATGCCTCACTCGAGATGACCGCGAAGGATGCGGGCGACGTGGCCGCGGCATCCGCCGTTCTCGCGCCGGGCACCTGCGTCAACATCACCTATCTCGGCAGCGAGACGACCGACTCGCGCGTCGAGGCCGCCCGGGCCGTGCGTGCCGCAGGCCTCACTCCCGTGCCACACCTCTCTGCTCGGCGCCTTCGCAACCGCGACGAGTTCGTGCGGTACCTCGAGGTGCTGAAGGGAGCGGATGCCTCGCGG
The DNA here is from genome assembly GCF_022761015.1 of Humibacter sp. RRB41. Taxonomy (GTDB): domain Bacteria; phylum Actinomycetota; class Actinomycetes; order Actinomycetales; family Microbacteriaceae; genus Humibacter. The sequence goes on along the minus strand of NZ_JAKWJQ010000009.1, from coordinate 93,433 downwards.
ACCGTCTTCGTCGTCGGCGGCGACCCCGCGACGCCGGAAGGGCCGTTCGGCAGTGCAGAGTCCCTTCTGCGCACCGACCTGCTGCAGGAGCACGGAGTGCGCGACGTGGGTATCGCCGGGTACCCGGACGGGCATCCCGAGATCGCCGACGCCGAGTTGTGGCGCACGTTGCACGCCAAGGTGGACCTGCTCGCCGAGCTCGGGCTCGGGGCATCCATCACGACGCAGTTCACGTTCGACGAGGCTCCGGTTCTCGCATGGGTCGAGCGCGTGCGCGAGGAGGGCATCGAGGTGCCGATCCGGGTCGGCGTGCCCGGCCCGACCGGCATTCGGCGGCTGCTCGGCTACGCCCGCCGCTTCGGCATCGGCGCCAACGCCACGATCGTCAAGAAGTACGGCTTCTCACTGACGAACCTGCTCGGTGCAGCGGGACCCGGCGTCTTCATCGACGCCCTCGAGCAGGGCTACGACCCGGCGCGACACGGCGTCGTCACCCTGCACTTCTACTCGTTCGGCGGCCTGGAGGCCACAGCGCAGTGGCTCCATGACGCCCGCTGAACTCATCACAGAAAACCCTGATCCTCACAGAAAGTGATGGCCATGACCGACAAGCAGAACCCGCCGACGCTGCAGGACGCGATCGACCGCGCCGGTTCCCCCATGAAGTTGCTCTGGAAGCCGGATGCCGAGCCCTGGGACGTTCCCGTGCTCGCCCCCGAGTATGCGGGCTGGCAGGCGGAACAGGATGCCTGGCGCTCCGGCGTCGCCATCTCCGACCTCTCGTTCCACATGTTCGACACCGTCGTCGAGGGACCGGATGCCACCCGCCTGCTCTCCGAGGTGAGCGCCAACAACTTCGCGAAATTCGCGATCGGCCAGGCGAAGCAGTTCGTGCCGGTGGCCTACGACGGCAACATCATCACCGACGGCATCCTGCTGCGGCAGGCAGAGCACCGCTACACGCTCTCCGGCGTACCGGCCGCGCAGAACTGGGTGAAGTTCCACGGCTCGACCGGCGGCTACGACGTCGCCTTCGAGACCGACCCCGACTCGTCTGTTCGCACCGACCGCGACCCGAAGCTGTTCCGTTTCCAGGTGCAGGGACCTCACGCGCTCGAGCTCGTGGCGCGCGCTTTCGGCGGTCCACTGCCCGAGACGAAGTTCTTCCACTCGACGATGGTCGAGTTGAACGGGGTGACCCTGCGCGCACTGCGGCACGGCATGGCCGGCCAGGCCGGATACGAGTTCATCGGCGACTACGCCCATCACGACGCGGTGCTGGATGCCCTGCTCGCCGCCGGCGCTTCGCTGAACGTCGTGCAGGTGGGCGGCCTCGCCTACTTCACCAATGGCGTCGAGAGCGGCTGGATCCCCACGCCGACCCCGGCGATCTACCTCGACGAACGACTGGCGGACTACCGACAATGGCTCCCGATGTTCTCGTACGAGGGCATGAAGCCGCTCAGCGGCAGCTACTACTCCGACGACGTGCGCGACTACTACCTCTCGCCGTGGGAGCTCGGCTATGGTCGCTCGCTCTCGTTCGACCACGACTTCATCGGACGCGATGAGCTGCTGGCAGCAAAGGAGGACGCGCACCGCTCCAAGGTCACCGTCGAGCTCGACCCGGCGGATGTCGCTCGCGTGTTCGGCGACGATCCCGGGTATGTGCGGGGCTACGACCGGCACCGCATCCAGACGCTGGATGGCGAGCTGGTGGGCATGACGTTCTGGACGGCATCCATCGCGCCCGTCGACCGCATTCTCGCGCTCTCCCTGGTCGAGAGCTCGGCCGCGACGCCCGGAACGCAGGTCGAGATCGTCTGGGGCGAGCACCCCGGTGCGGGAACGGCACCGGATGCCGACCTCGGGCTCCCGCGCATCCGCGGCACGATCGCGGTCTCGCCCTACAACGAGTACACCCGCACCGCCTACCGCGCGGGTGCGATGGCCTGAGGGCGGCGGCCCGTTCGCGGGTCGACCAGCGAAGGGCGCGTCAGTCGCGCCGTTGCCCGAGCAGCGGCCACATCGTGCTCGTCGGCACCTCGACGCCGTCGAAGCGCGACGTGAGTGCTGCCAGCGCCGCGCGCAGCACGGTCTGCTGGTCGGCGTCGAGCACCTCGTCGACCTCCCGGTTCACGACGGCGACCCGGGCGCGACCCTCGTCGGCACCCTTGAGGCCGGCCTCGGTGAGCTCGTACCAGATCACGCGCTTGTGAACGGGGTGCGGCACCCGCACGACCCATCCCATGCGCTCGAGGTGGTTCAGTGCTGTTGTCGTGCTCTGCGGCGTGAGCCGGAAGAGCCGCGCCAGATCGGATGCCGACATGTGGCCCAGCTCGTCCAGGTGCACGCAGATGCCAAGTTGCGTGACGGTGACGCCGAGGTCCTCGATCGCTGTGACCGTGTGCCCGTTGAGCGCCTGATTCGCGCGCCACAGTCGGTAAGGAATGCCGTCGAGCCATTCGGACGGTCCGTCGGTCATGGCGCCTCCCGTACTGAAGTGACTGAGAACATCCTCCAGCATCGCACAAGGTTTCAGAGAGCTGAAACAGTACGAGCGCGATCGAGGCTGCAGCTACCGCCGACGTCGCGACGTCGGCCGCTCGGCATCGCTGCGATCGTGCTCGGTCGCTTCCGCGTCGTACTTCGTCACGGCCTCGAGCGTGTTGACCTCATGCCTGCGAGCGGCGGTCTCGATCATCTCGGCGTCTGCTGCGCCCTCGATGAGGTCGAGGATCGCGTCGTGTTCACTGATGGATGCCAGCGCCCGTCCGGGCGCGTACCAGAACGCGGACCGGCGGATGAGCTCGATGCGGGTCCATTCCGCGTCGACGAGGTCGTGCAGGCGGTCGTCGTTGCAGCGGGAGTACAGCAGCTCGTGGAAACGCCGGTTGAGGCGGCCGAAGCGCGCGGGGTCGAAGTTGGCAAGGGCATCCCGCATGTCGCGGTTCAGTTCTCGTGCCTCTGCGATGTCATCGGCAGTGAGGTTCGTCGCAGACAGTGCGGTCGCGAGGCCCTCGAGTCGGGCGAGCAGTCGCATGCTCTGCTGCCACGAGTCGGTGTCGAAGGTCTTGACCACGGCGCCGACGTTGCGGATGATGTCGACCCAGCCCTCGGCCTCGAGCCGGCGCAGCGACTCGCGCCACGGCACGGAGCTGATGCTGAACTGCCGACTCAACTGGTCGATCACGAGGCGGTGTCCTGGGCCGAACGTGCCGTCCATGATCCGCTCTTTGACGATGCGGTAGGACTGCTCCGCCTTGCTGTCAGCCACTCTGGTGCCCTCCTGCGGCGTGGCCGCTTCGTACACGTTATCGTACAGGATCTGGGGTATTTGTGCGGATGTGTGCGAGCAATCCGGCAACGATCGCATTCTCGGAAGCGGCCGGCCTGGTGAGCACCACGGCACGAAGCGGGTCGGGCTCCGGAACGATTCGCCGCACCGTCACGTCGAAGCGCGTCAGGCTCGCGTGGTCCGGGTCGGGCAGGATGCCCCAGGCCAGTCCCGCCTCGATCAACGGCAGGCTGGTCTGGATGGTCTCGACCGTGCGGATCGACACCGGCACGACGCCGCTGCTGCGCAGGGATGCCTCGACCGCCTCCGGCAGGCTGGGAACTGCTGCCGTACGGCGGGGGAGCACGAGGGTGCGGCCGTCGAACGCCTCGAGCGGAAGGGGCTCGTCGGCGTCGCCCTCCGACGGCGGGAGCACCGCCACGAGCGGAATGGCACCCCAATCGACGATGTCGAGTGAGCCGCTGTGCCTGGCGATGAACCGGCGCGGATCCGACACCATGATCGCGGCGAGGTCGGCGGTGCGCTGCTGAACCATGTCGATCGCCGTCCACGGCGGCGGGTCGACGAGGCGCACCTCGACATCCGGCGCGTCGACCGCGAACGCGCGCAACAGCGCGGGCAGCCGGTGCCACATCAGCACCGGCACGGCGGCCATGGTGAGCGTGCCTGACGTGCCGGAGCCGAACCTGCCGAGCGCCGCGACGATGTCGTCGACCTCGCCGAGCAGGCGAGCGGATGCGTCGAGCAGGTACCGCCCAGCGCTGGTCGGCTCGACGCCGCGTGGCGTTCGCACCAGCAGGCGCAGGCCGAGCTCGGCTTCCAGCTTCGCGATCGCGACACTCAGCGGGGGTTGCGAGAGGTGAAGCGCGGTCGCACCGGCCGTGAACGAGCCGGCTTCGACCACGGCCGTGAAGTAACGCAGTTGCCTGAGCTCCACGCAATCGAGCATATGCCGTAGGCATGGTGATCAGCTGGATATAGGCATCCGTTATGGCTGACAGAGCGAGAAAGTAGTTCCCCGACGGCCGTACCGGTGTCACGCTCGAACGGAGACGCACCGAACTACCGGAGGCCACGATGCTGCCGACAACCAACCCGAATCCGCCCTTCGAGCTCACCAGGGCCAGCCACGTCAGGCTCGCGGTGACCGATCTCGAGGCGAGCCGCGACTTCTACCGCGACGTCGTCGGACTCGTGGTCTCAGAGGAGACCGACGACGCCGTGTACCTGCGCGGACTCGAGGAGTCGGCGCACCACAGCCTGGTGCTCGAGCGTGGTGAGGTCGCGCAGGCGCTGCGCGTCGGCCTGCGCGTGCGCACCGACGACGACATCGTCGCCGCTGAGCGCTACTTCGCCGACACCGGCATCGAGCACGAGCGTGTCGAACGGCCGCACCAGGGGCCGACCCTGCTTTTCAGCGACCCGGTCGGAACCCACATGGAGCTGACCTCGTCGATGGACCTGCTGCCGCGCAAGATGCAGAACTTCGACGAGTTCGTGGCAGGAGCGCCACAGCGCATCGACCACTTCCAGTGCATCACCTACGACGTGCAGGCCGGTACCGACTTCTGGACCGGTCTCGGCATGCGAATGTCGGAGTACACAGCCAAGGACGGCACCGACGAACTCTGGGGAACCTGGATGGAGGTGAAGGGCAACACGCACGACCTGGTCTTCACCAACGGCCACGGCCCGAGGCTGCACCACTTCGCCTACACGGTGCCCGACGGCATCTCGCTGCTGCATGCCGCGGATGTCGCCGGCGCGCTCGGCTTCGGCGAGGAGATCGACCGCGGACCGGGTCGGCACGGCATCAGCAACGCCCTGTTCCTCTACCTGCGCGACCCCGACCAGCACCGCGTCGAGCTCTTCACGACGCACTACCAGTTCATCGACCTCGAGGACGAGCCGATCCGCTGGGACATCAGCAACGCCAAGCGTGCGCAGTTGTGGGGGATGCCGGCATCCAACCGCTGGTTCTTCGAGGCGAGCGAGTTCCCGGGCGAGGTGCTGCACGAGCCGTTGTTGCACGCGAACCCGCAGACCCTCGAGGCCTACCTCGGCGTGCACTGAGTCGTCTTGTGCGCCGGTCTCTGCCCGGCGCGAGTCACAGCATCCTCACAGCCACAGGGGGCACAGGCGGGAACTTACTGAAGGGGTACTGCGTTTTCCCCTTTGTAAGGAGTTCACACATGAGCAAGTACAGCAAGGACCCCAAGGCGATCGCAGACCTGACGCCCCGCCAGTACGAGGTGACGCAGGAGGCCGCGACGGAGCCCGCGTTCCGTAACGAGTTCTGGGACAAGAAGGATGCCGGCCTCTACGTCGACATCGTCTCGGGCGAGCCACTCTTCGCATCGACGACCAAGTACGACAGTGGATGCGGCTGGCCGAGCTTTACCGCGCCGCTCGACCCCGCGAACATCGTGGAGAACACCGACAGGGCGTTCGGCATGGTGCGCACCGAGGTGCGCTCGACCCACGGCGACAGCCACCTCGGCCACGTGTTCGACGATGGCCCGATCGAGGCAGGCGGATTGCGCTACTGCATCAACTCCGCCGCGCTGCGTTTCGTACCCCTCGCCGACCTCGAGAAGGACGGCTACGGACAGTACGTCTCGCTCTTCGATCACGCGGCGTCCACCGGCGCACAGGCGTAAGCGCGAACGGATGTGACGTCCGCTGTGACGGCGGGCGCGCATCCGACAGACAATGTCAGCATCCACAAATAAGGAGTCATCACTATGAGCACCGAGCGTGCCATCCTCGCAGGCGGATGTTTCTGGGGAGCCCAGGAGCTTCTGCGCCACAAGCCGGGCGTGATCTCGACGCGCACGGGATACTCCGGCGACCCGAACACGCCGAACGCGACGTATCGCCACCACGGAGATCACGCGGAGTCGGTGGAGATCATCTTCGATCCCGATGTGATCAGCTACCGCGACATCCTGGAGTTCTTCTTCCAGATCCACGACCCGTCGACCAAGAACCGTCAGGGCAACGACATCGGCCGCAGCTACCGCTCGGCGATCTTCTACACGTCGCCTGAGCAGGAGCGCGTTGCGCGCGACACCATCGCTGATGTCGACGCGTCCGGTCTCTGGCCGGGGATGGTCGTCACCGAGGTCGAGCCGGCAGGCGTGTTCTGGGAGGCCGAGGAGGAGCACCAGGACTATCTGGAGAAGTACCCGGCGGGCTACACCTGCCACTACGTGCGCCCGAACTGGCGTCTTCCCCACCGCGAGGCGCAGACCGCGTAGCCCCAGCTCCCTGAGCGAACGCAGCGAGTCCCTCGCCCGGCGACTTCACGGCGGGGGCATCCGAGGGCCTGAGCACTTTGCTGCTCGATACCGTCGCACCAGGTGGGCAGGCGGCGTCGACGTCGCGGATCGATGAAGCGGGTGGCCGCGGCGGTCGGCGAGGGGTCGAGCGCCGTCGCATCCGTTCATCGGGCGCTCGCGCTCTGAGCGGCAGGCCGGCGTGAGTCGTCGGCGCCGGTGAGTCGTCTGCGAGGGTGAGTCAGGTCCGAACGTCGATCGACGCTCAGGCGGCGAGCACGTCGTCGCTCTGCACCTTCGATTCGTCGATGCGGATGCCGAAGCCCGGCCCCGTCGGCAGCCGGAACGCGCCGTTCACGGGGGCGGGGGCATCCGTCTCGAAGTGATGCCGTACCGGCATCATGCGCCACAGGTACTCCGCCTTCGGGCACACCTCGGGGGACTGCGACGCGATCACGTGGAGCGCCGCGTGGATGCCGTGTCCGTGCGGGATCAGCGGAACGCCGAAGGTCTCGGCAAGGGTCGACATCCGCACCAGTTCGGTGACGCCGCCGCACCACTCCGGATCGCACTGGAGCACCGCGATCGATCCGTCGGCGAGCAAGTCGAGCGCCTCCTGACGGTCGTAGACGTGCTCGCCGGTGGCGATCGGGATGGCAGTCGACCTCCGCAACTCCGCGAACGCGGCGTGCCGGTTCGGGAGCAACGGCTCCTCGAGCCAATCCGGCCGGTACTGCTCGACGCGTCGAGCCCATGCCCGGGCGAACGGCAGATCCCAGCCGTGGTACGCGTCGAACATGATCGGCTCGTCCGGCCCGACGGCTTCACGCACCTCGCGCACGAGCTCGACGTTTGCGCGCAACCCTGCAGGTCCGCTCGCTGGGCCGTGCTCGAAGAACCACTTCTGACCGGCGAAGCCCTTGGCCTGTGCTTGCGCGGCGGCAGCCCGTACAGACTCGGCGTCGAGGGGTGTGCCGAGCATGCTGGCGTATGCCGGGATGCTGCGACGCGAGCCTCCGCCGAGCAGCTGCCAGACCGGCGCATCCAGGACGCGCCCGCGCAGATCCCACAGCGTGTTGTCGATCGCGGAGATCGCCGCCTTGTGCAGACCGTGCCTGCTGTGCCGGTCGACGCGCTCGAGTTGATCCCAGATCGTGGAGCTTGCGAGGGCATCCTGCCCCATCAGCAGTTCGCGGTAGACGTCGAGCACGACCCGCGCAGGCAGCTCGTCGATCGGACCGTAGAGACCGTGCGCGCCGTCATCCGTTTCGATGCGCAGGTAGCAGCGCGAGATGGTCGTCGGACGCTCGCGCCCGCCGGCCGCGACTCGCAGGGGTTCCCGCGCCGACTCGTACAGATCGATCGCCTGCACCTGGCGCTGATGGTCGCCTGGCAGCGGGTCGGGATGCTGTCCCGTCAGCCTGTGCACCTCGACCTTGCTGATCTTCGAGGTGCGCATCGATCCTCCTGTCGGCTCGGACTCGTCGAGGTTACGCCGGGCGTCGCGATCTCGTGGTCGCCGCAGGTCGCCGGCACGGAGGCGGCTCAGCGCAGTGAGGCGATGAAGCGCACCTCGTCAACGGATGCCACGTCGTGGATCGAGCGCAACGCCGCTTCGGCGAAGGCGTGTCCCGACGCGAGCCGTTCCGTAGCGGATGCCCCGCTCAGCAGACCATGCAGATACCCGGCGCCGAACGCGTCCCCTGCTCCGACCGGCTCGACGACCTCCACCTCGTGTGCCGGCACGAAGGCCGCGCCGTGCTCGCCGAAGGAGGTCGCGCCGATGGCGCCGTCCTTCACCACGAGTTCGGGACCGGGGAGCAGCTCACGCACCTCCGACGCCGTCTGACAGCCCCACAGCGTGTTCGCCTCGTCGAGTCCGACGAACACCAGATCGGATGCCGCGGCCTGCGCGAGCAGCACCGGCGCGGCATCCGCGACGCTCCACAGCCTCGCCCGGTAGTTGACATCGAACGAGGTGACCGCTCCGACGGCGCTCGCGGCGATGGATGCGTCGCGCACGAGCTGCGCGCATCCGTCGGAGAGTGCGAGCGAGATCCCGGTCAGGTGCAGCACGCGCACGCCGTGCAGATCAGGGAGGTCGACGGCCTTCGTGGTGAGCCGCGACGCGGCGGAGCCGCTGCGGTAGTAGTACACCGAGGTGCCGGTGGGTTCGGGGTCTTTGAAATAGACGCCGGTCGGGGCATCCGGATCGATGAGCACGTGGGACGTATCGACGCCGTAGCCGCCGATCTCCTCCAGCATGCGCTGCCCGAACGGGTCGTCGCCGACGGCGCTGACCCACGCGACGCTGCGTCCGGCAGCCGCGAGATAACACGCCGTGTTCGACTCGGCGCCACCGATGCCGACATGTACGGAGTCCGCGTGCGCGAGGCGCGCCCCGTTAGGCACGAGTTGCACCATCGTCTCGCCCAGCGCGACCACGTCGTACGCGGTGCCGGGTTCCGCGCCGCTCGGGGCCGTCCTCATGCCCTGGTGAGCAACGGTGTGATGGCGGACAGCTGCTCCGGGTCGGCGAGTGCAGAGCCGAGCGCGACGACGGATGCCCCAGCAGCGAGGAAACCCGCGGCGTTGCCGGCGTCGATGCCGCCGGTCGCGACGAACTTCACCTGTGGAAATGGTCCGGCCATGTCCTTGAACCACGCCGGCGTCAGCCTGGCAGCGGGGAACGCCTTGAGCCAGCGCAGCCCGATTCCGACGGCGGCCTGAATCTCGCTCGCCGTCGCGACACCGGGAATGCTCGGCATGCCGGCGGCGACGGATGCCAGCACCACGTCGGCCGAGAACCCGGGACTCACCGTGAACTGCGCTCCGGCATCCCGCGCCTGCGCAACGGTCGTGTCGTCGATGACCGTCCCAGCGCCGACTGCGAGGCCGCGCCCCTTGCCCGCCGCGACGGTGGCCTCGAGCGCCTCGATGTCGCGGGTCGACTGGATCGGAACCTCCACCAGCGTGACGCCGAGATCCCACGCCTTCTCGGCCAGCTGGAGCGTGCGCTCCGGGCCGAAGCCGCGCAGAATCGCCATCACCGGGCAGGCGCCAAGAGTGGCGTCGAGCCATTCGTTCTCGGAATGCATGCTTCGTTCTCCGTTCAGAACATGTCGCCGTAGCCGAGCCCCACCAGGTGGGCGCGCGAGTCGGCCAGGCAATCGTAGATGTCGCGCCCGTACTGCTCGTCCTGCTCGATCAAGAGATACTCTGCGCCCGCGGCCACACCGGCATCGACGACGCCGGCGAAGTCGAGGTTGCCTCGCCCTACCTCGGCGAACTGCACCAGGGCGCTCCAGGCCGCATTCCAGGTTGTCTGGTCACCGCCCGCGAGCGCGTCGAACGCCTCGGGGGACGGCAACTCGATGCGGTAGTCCTTGAGGTGAACCAGGTCGACGGCCCCCGAATAGCGCTCGAGCACCGTGACCGGGTCCATACCGCCGCGCTGGATCCAGTGCACGTCGAGTTCGAGCTTGAGGTCCGGCGCTCCCTCCCTGATCAGGTCGAGGATGTGTTTCCCGTCGATTCGTGCGAACTCGGCGTGATGGTTGTGATAGCTCAAGACGATGCCCTGATCGGCGAGGCGTCGCGCCATCTCGTTCGCGTCGGCGATGAAGGCGAGCAGGGCATCCTTCGATGCGAGCGACGGGGTCGGCAACATTCCGATGCGCACGCGCTCGGTGCCGAGCGCCCGGCAGTCCGCCACGATCTTGTCGAACGACTCCCGCAGCGAGTCGTTGCCGCCGCCGCCCGTCTCGCCCATGCCGCCGGAGATGGCAGCGACGACGATGCCGAAGTCGTCGCCCGCTCGCACGATCTCGTCACGAGTCGCCTCGGTGAGCTCGATCTGAGACACCTCGACCACACCGAAGCCGTGGTCGGCCAGTCGTTTCCACACCGCGTATGCGCCCTCTGCCGCCACGTGCTGTTTCAACATCATTGCCTGGACACCGATTCTGGCCACGTTCTTACCCCAAGTTCTCTCGTTGCTGCGGATCTTGCGAATGCAAGTGTGGGCGCGATCCGGTCGATAAGGCAAAGGGTTGCCATCGGATTGCCATCCGTGTGCGCACGCGCTGATCGGCCTTCGAACGAGGTAGACGCAAGGCTCGCAACGCACCCCGTACGGGGGAAGACTACCTGCCTCTTGATTTAGTAACACTCTTGGTTTTATATTTACCACCACGCCGGGTGGCACCGATAGTCCGGCACGGAGTGCATCCATGCACAATCACTCAACAACGGGAGTTTCAATGAAGAAACGCGTACTGAAGGTCGCGACCATGCTCGCGGCCATCGGCACCATCGCGGCCCTAGCGGGCTGCAGCGGAGCCGGGACCGGGACCAGTTCGGATCAGAGCAAGGCCGATCCGAAGGCGAAGGTCACGATCACTGTCGGAGACGAGCCGACGGCCGACAAGAAGGCCGACCGGGCGAACTTCTTGAAGCAGCTGCAACAGTTCGAGAAGATGTATCCGAACATCACGGTGAAGCCGTCGACCGAGTACTGGCAGGCGCAGACCTTTCAGGCCAAGCTGGCCGGTGGCACGCTTCCCGACACGATGAACGTGTCGCTCACCTACAGCAAACAGCTGATCGCCAACAAGCAGTTGCCGAACATGACGCCGTACCTCAAGCAGATCGGCTTGCTCGACGACCTGAATCCGCTCGCACTGAAGAACGTGCAGGACGCGAACGGCGACGTTTACACGGTGCCATACGGCCTGTTCTCGGTCGGAATCTCTTACAACCGCGCGCTCTTCACCAAGGCCGGTCTCGACCCGAACAAGCCGCCGACCACCTGGGACGAAGTGCGCGCCGACGCCAAGCAGATCCACGACAAGGTGCCCGGTGTCGCCGGCTACGCGCAGCTGACCACGAACAACACCGGCGGCTGGATGCTGACCGCCATGACCTACAGCATGGGCGGTACGGTCACGAACAAGGCCGGTACCAAGACCGACATGGGATCGGCGACCGAAGAGTCGCTGCAGTTGCTGCACGACATGCGCTGGACCGACAACTCGATGGGCAGCCAGTTCCTCTACAACCAGGATGACATCCGCAAGGCGTTCTCCGCCGGCAAGATCGGCATCGTGATGCAGGCACCGGACATCTACGGACAGGCGATCCCGACCTACGGCATGAAGCCTGCCGATTTCGGGCAGGGCGCGTTGCCGCAGGCCAATGGCACAAACGGCACGTTGACCGGCGGCACGATCGCCATGTTCAACGCGAAGGCGACACCGAACCAGTTGCTCGCCGCGGCGAAGTGGGTGAAGTTCATGAACTTCCAGCAGTACTTCGACAAGGACCTGGCGGTGCAGAACGCCACGGCAAATGCGGCTGATGGAACCGCGGTCGGCGTCCCGGGCCTACCTCCTGTAACGGACGCGATCAACAACCGCTATCTCGGCTGGATCAAGGACCAGATCAACGTGCCGCTCGACCAGTTCAAGGGCTACACGTCGTCGACGCTGCCGCTGATCCCGGAACCCGCGGATGCGCAGAACACGTATGCGGCGTTGGATCCGGTGGTGCAGAAGGTGCTCACCGACAAGAACGCGGACATCAAACAGTTGGTCCAGGCGGCCGGTACGACGATCGACCGCAACCTGTCGCAGGCCGCGGGCTGAGACAGGATTCGTGAGGGGCTCGGCCCCGGCTTCGGCCGGGGCCGAGCCGCACGGAACACATCATGACTCGAACTCTTGACATCGCAACGCCGCGGCAACTCGGCCGCCCGCGCAAACGGTTCAGCGTCAGCCGGTGGTATCGCGCCGGCGGGCTGACCACGGCTCTCTTCGCCGTACCGATCGTGCTGATCTTCCTCTATTTCTCGTGGGGCCCGGTCGTCAACGGCCTGGTGCTCAGCCTGCAGAGGACCAACCTGGTCTCCGCGGCCAGCTGGGTCGGCCTGAAGAACTTCGAATTCGTCCTCACCGACCCCGGGCTGCCGCAGGCGGCGCTCAACACGGGCTACTACGCCCTCCTAGGCCTGGTCTTCGGATTCCCCGTGCCGATTCTGCTCGCCGTGTTCATCAATGAACTGCGCAAGTACGACTGGATGTACAACCTGCTGGCGTACCTGCCGGCCGTCGTGCCGCCGGTGGCGGGCATCCTGCTCTGGAAGTTCTTCTACGACCCCTCCAGCGAAGGCATCTTCAACACCATGCTCGGATGGATCGGCCTCGGGCCGTTCCCGTGGCTGAACTCGGAGGCGATGGCGATGCCATCCCTCGTGCTCTACACCACCTGGGCGGGGGCAGGCGCGACGGCGATCATCTACCTCGCAGCGATCGGCGGCATCAGCCCTGAACTCTACGAGGCCGCCGAGATCGACGGCACCGGCATCTGGTCGCGGCTGTGGCACGTGACGATTCCGCAGTTGCGCAACATCATCTTCATCATGATGCTGCTGCAGCTGATCGGCACGTTCCAGCTGTTCACCGAACCATTCCTGTTCACCGGAGGCGGCCCGAACAACGCGACGATGACCATCATGCTGAAGATCTACAACTACGCCTTCGTCAACGGCGACTTCGGCTCGGCAACCGCACTCAGCGTGCTGCTGGCTGCAGTCCTCTGCGTGCTGTCGATCATCTACCACTTCGTGACCAAGAGATGGAGCCCGTCATGAGCGCGCTCGGACAAACCATCGTCGTTCCGGGAACAGACTCGGTTGCGGCAGAACCGATTTCGGCGCACCACTCGAAACGGCCGCAGAAGGAAGCGAAACCGCGCGGTGCGATCTCCACCGCCGACCGCAATCGGCCTGTCGTCAAAGTCAGCATGTGGATCATTCAGATCGTGATGTTCATCGGGCTGATCTTTGCCGGCCTCGGGCCGATCCTGTGGTCGGCCAGGGCGTCCGTTGCGCCGAGCCAGACGATCGTCAGCAATCCGATGGGCATCTGGTTCTCCCCGTACGAGTGGGGCAACCTGTTGCAGGCCTGGAACGGAGCTCAGATCGGTTCGTCGCTCGCCAACACAGCGTTCGTCGCCATTGGATCGACGGTCTCCACACTGTTCATCAGTGCCACCGGCGCCTATCTGCTGAGCGTGCTGCGACCGAAGTGGGGCCCGATCCTCTCCGGTGCCATCCTCGCGACGCTGTTCCTGCCCGGCGTGATCTCACTGGTGCCCCTGTACCTGACGATCCTGCACATGCCCGTGATCGGCGTGAGCCTGCAGAACACGTTCTGGGCGGTGTGGCTGCCGGCCGGCGCGAGCGCGTTCAACGTCATCGTGCTCAAACGGTTCTTCGACTCGATTCCGCGCGAGCTGATCGAGGCGGCGAAGATCGACGGCGCCGGCCAACTGCGGGTGTTCACCACTGTCGTCATACCGCTGTCGCGCCCGATCCTCGGTGTCGTCACCCTGTTGACGGTGATCGGATCATGGAAGGACTATCTGTGGCCGATGCTGGTGCTGACCAATCCGAACCTGCAACCGGTTTCGGTGGTCCTCGGCAGCTTCGGAAACGGAACGTCGCAGCCGTTCTCGGTGCAGATGGCCGCGGTGTTCTTGACCATCATCATCCCGGTGATCCTCTTCATCATCTTCCAGAAGCAGTTCCTGCGCGGCGTCGGAGCGGCGGGAGGGATCAAGGGATGACGCGACTGGATGGACGGCGCGTGCTGGTCACCGGGGCATCCGGTCGCATCGGCCGGGTGGCGACTCGGCGCCTGGCCCGGTGCGGGGCCCTCGTGACGGCGATGTGCGCACACGGCACGACTGTCGAGCATGCCGACCGCGTCGTCGAGGGCGACACCCGGGCGGTGGACGACGTCGCCGGAGCGCTCGACGGCGTCGACCTCGTCGTACACCTCGCAGCGCTCGCCCATCGTGACGCGGCACCCGCCTACGACGTGTACAGCAACAACGTCGTCTCGACGTTCAACGTGCTCTCGCAGGCGGCCGAGCGTGGCGTGCGGCGAGCGGTCGTCGCCGGGAGTATCAACCGTTACGGGCTGCCGCAGGGCATCGATTCGAACGCACAGCCGCCCTACCTGCCCATCGACACCGACATGCCCGCCGATGTCTCCGACTGGTACTCGTTGTCGAAGCTGAACGACGAGAACACCTCGCGCATGGTGTGGAGGCGATGGGGAATGGATATCGTGACGCTCCGTTTTCCGCACGTGAACATCACGGATGCTCTGATGGCGCAGTCCGCGACCCTCACCCGCGACCCGCGTCACGGTCTCACCGAGGCGTGGGCGTATCTCGATGTGCGCGACGCCGCGAGGGCCATCGAGCTCGGGCTGACGGCATCCACCAGCGGAGCGGTCGCGTTCTATCTGGCGGCGCCGACCACCAGCATCCCGTACCGCACGGAAGACGTGCTCGACGCGATCGCACCCGATGTCCCGCGGCGCAGGCGCTTCGCCGGGCGCGAGGTTCCGATGGACCTCGACGACGCGGAACGTCTGATCGGGTTCAGGGCCGAGCACGAGCTCGACCTCGAGACGCGGGAGCTGCCGGCTGACATCCGCTGATCGCACCGATAAACCGACAACTGAACGACGAAAGAGCACGATGAACACCTTCGACAACCCCTGGACCGCGCGCACCGATCTGCGCATCACCTCGGTTCGCGCCATCGTCACAGCGCCGGAGGGCACACCCCTCGTCGTCGTGCGCATCGACACGGACGAGCCGGGACTCTACGGGCTGGGGTGCGCGACGTTCACGCAAAGGTGGACGGCCGTGCGCTCGTTCGTGGACGACCACGTCGCCAGATTGCTGGTCGGGCGATACCCGGGCGACATCGGCGACCTCACGAGGCTGGTCGGCTTCACCGGGTACTGGCGGGGCGGGCCCGTGACGAACAATGCCATCTCGGGCATCGACCAGGCACTGTGGGACATCGCGGGCAAGCGGGCGGGTATGCCGGTGCACGAGCTGCTCGGCGGCAAGGTGCGCGCGGCGGCCGACACCTATCTGCATGCAGACGGTCGAACGATCGACGAAGCTCTGGATGACGCGGAACGGCTCATCGAGCAGGGCCAGCGCTACGTGCGCCTGCAGGTCTCCACTCCTGGCGGTGGCGGATACGGCGCCCCAGCCGTGCCGACCGAGTACCCGAACGCGCCCTATCCCAACGGCTGGAGTGCTCGGGACTATGTGCGGCGCACACCCGCGCTCTTCGAGGCGGCGCGTGATCGTCTGCCCGACAACGTCGAGCTCCTGCACGACGTGCATTCGAGGCTCACACCGAAGGATGCCGTCTGGCTGGCGCGCGCGCTCGAGCCGTATCGCCTGTTCTTCCTCGAAGACGTGCTGCCGCCCGAGCACTGGGATCGGCTGCCAGAGGTGCGGGCTGCGAGCCCCATCCCGATCGCTGTCGGCGAGCTCACGACGTCGTTCCAGGATGCCGCGCGGCTCATCCAGGGCAAGGGCGTCGACCTGATCCGCAGCCACGTCTCCGACATCGGCGGCCTCACCGCTGGGCGCAAGCTCGCCGACCTCGCCGAGATCAACGGAGTGCGCACGGCGTGGCACGGCCCGGGGGACACCTCGCCGATCGGTGCCGCGGCGAACGTCGCGCTCGACGTCGTGTCGCCTGCGTTCGGCATCCAGGAAGGACACGTCTACAACGAAGCGACCCACGAGGTCTTCCCCGGTACTCTACGTATCAGGGACGGCTGGTTGACGCCCAACGATGCTCCGGGGTGGGGAATCGAGATCGACGAGGCGGCGGCCGCACGGTTTCCGGCCGGACTCTCGGGCCACGACGCATGGGCGGCAGGCGTGCGGCGACCGGATGGCGCTCTGGAGGCTCCGTGACACAGGTGGGCGAAGAACCCTCGCTACTGAAGAGCGCGCGACCCGCGCGTCGCGCGCAATCGAGGGGAGCGGATCGGCGCGCTCACGGCGGCGCCAACCAGTACGACCTCGGCTCGTTCAACGA
Source organism: Humibacter sp. RRB41 (assembly GCF_022761015.1). Classification (GTDB taxonomy): domain Bacteria; phylum Actinomycetota; class Actinomycetes; order Actinomycetales; family Microbacteriaceae; genus Humibacter. Next base: position 76,932 of record NZ_JAKWJQ010000009.1, on the reverse strand, counting down.
GGCGACGATCATCGAGACCATCAGGCAGGCAGGGGTCATCAGCCGTACCGAAGTGGCGGAGCGCACAGGGCTCACGCAGCAGTCGGTGTCACGCATCCTGCGCCTGCTGATCGAACGCGGACTCGTCGTCGAGGGTGAGCAGGTGCGCACGGAGCAGGTTGGCAAGCCGCGCACGACCATCAAACTTCGCGCCGAGGCCGCGCACGCGGTCGGCGTGCTCGTCGACCCCACCTCATTGACATTCGTGCTCTCGAACCTCGACGGCAGCGTTGTCGAGCGCCACACCGTCGCACTCGATGCGGATGTCTCGCCGGACAGCCTCGTCGAGTCGATCTCCGACCGCATCGACGAGCTGATATCGACGTCGGGCATCGACCGTGACTCCCTGCTCGGTGTCGGGGTGGCCACACCGGGACCGATCACGATGGACGGCGCACTGCTCGAACTGCCGCTCTCGCGCTCGTGGCGCAACGTGCCGCTGCGGGACTTGCTCGAGAAGCGGTTGGACTGCCCGGTGATCGTGCAGAAAGACGGCGAAGCCGCCGCCGTCGGTGAGCGCTGGGTCGGGCGGACCACGCGTTCGGGCGACTTCGTCTTTCTCTACTTCGGAACCGGTATCGGCTCAGGCCTTGTACTGAATGGCGATGTGTACCGCGGCGTGAGTTCGAACGCCGGCGAGTTCGGCCAGCTCTGCGCCATCCGCGTCGGCCGCGTCGATTCGGCCGGAAGGCCGCTGCTGGTGAGGGAATGCAACCCGACGGCTGCGCTGCCGGAGATCGCACGAGAGCTCGGCTACGCGGGCACGGCATCGACGTATCGGGAGATGTGCGCAGAGGTCGGGCGTGGAGAGGACCACGCAGTGGCGGCAGTCGAACAGATCGCATCCGTCATCGCGCAGGGTGCGACGGCGCTGATCGATCTGCTCGATCTTCCGCTCATGGTCATCGGCGGCCCGGCGTTCGAACCGGAACTGCGTGATCTCGTGGTGTCGGTGATCTCCCGTGAGGTGAACACCGTGCCGACGGCGCACTCCGCGCGCGAGGTGCTCGTCGAACGGTCCGTTCTGCAGGGCGAGGCCGGCGCGATCGGCGCGGCGTCGTCGATTTTCCACAACACTTTCGCTCCCCGAATGGGCAGCAAGACGAGGTCGATGACGCTATGAAACGAACCGCCCCCGCAAATGCGTCGGCGGATGCTCGTGCACTGGAAAAGGTCTCGATCGGCTCGACTGCGCTCGATGTCGCCGTCGAGCCCCTTGGTGCCCGCATCTCATCGATCATCGATCGCCGCACCGGCACCGAATTCCTGCTCAGCACTCCATGGGCCGACGAGCAATGGGAGCCAATAGCACTATCCGCCGGCACGAGTGTCGAGTGGCATCGCCGCTACCCGGGAGGATGGCACACCCTTGTTCCACACGCCGGGGACGAGCGCACGGTCGCCGGCGTGGAGCATCCCTTCCACGGCGAAGCGTCCTGGCGCACCTGGCGCCTCGTGGAGCACGATGATGCGGTCTGCGCGCACGAGGTGGTGTTGCGTACCGTACCGCTGAGGGTCACGCGGCGTGTGAGCATCGAGGGCCCGACAGTTCGCGTCGAGCAACGAGTGGAGAATCTCTCGCCGGAGCCGATCGATTTCACCTGGACGGAGCATCCTGCCCTCGGGCCGGCTCTGATCGGTCCGCGAACGGCCGTGACCACGCCGGCGGGCCGGCTCGATCTCGCGTTCCCGCAGAGCGAGCAAGGTGTTTCGGGGTTCCGCTCGCTGCCGGTCGGTGATCGCGGCGAGGCAACCATCGCCGACCCCGACTCCGGGGCGTTCGGTCGCTTGCGCTGGGATGCCCGGCTCATGCCGTACCTGCACGTCTGGCAGGAGCACCACGCGACCGACGGCTTTCCCTGGTGGCGCACCATCTCGGCGATCGCGCTCGAGCCGGCGTCGCGCGACTACTGGCCGAATGGGGAAGGGCTCGGACCGGTCGTCGTGCCGGGACGGGGCGTCGTCGACGGGGCGATCGAACTCACCGTTGGCGTGCGCGAGGACGGGGCAGAGTGACAGCGCCTCACACGAACGCGAGCCGCCGCTCGAACGCACCGTTGCCGTTCAGCCATCCGACGGCCTCGCGGGTCGCCTCGAGCGACGTGTACGCGGGCCTGTAGCCGAGCATCCGTCTCGCCTTGTCGATGCTCATCGCATGGCTGCGTGCGACGTGCTCGATCGTTGTCGCGGCGTTCTGCTCGCTCGTCGCCGAGGCGAGTTCGGCGAGGGGCACGTAGCCGAGGTTCGCGGTGTGACCGAACCAGCCTGCGGCGGCCTCTGCGAAGCCGCGGAGCGTGAGGGCGCTCGCCGACACCGCGAAGAAGGCGTTCCCGCCGACATCAGGGCCGCTGGCGACCGCCAACTCGAAGAGCTGGGCGACATCGTCGGCGTGCACGTGGTGAAGCATCCCGAGTCCTGAGTCGGGGAGTATCACGCGCTCGCCGAATGCGAGGCGCTCCCACACGAGCGGATCGAGGTTTCCGGCCGGGTTGATCACGTGCCACCCGGGACCTGAGATGTGTCCGGGGTCGATGATGACGCTCGGCAGACCGTTAGGACGCGCGGATTCCTCGAGCAGATAGCGTTCGAGTTCGGCCTTGCCGACGCCGTACTCACCCCAGGCGTTCAGCGGGGAGTCCTCAGTGCCGGGCACCTCTGTCAGGATGCCGCGCGACCAGATCGATCCGCACGACACGAGCATGCGCACGCGTCCGCGCAACGACTCGACCAACTGCGCAGCGGATGCCCGCGAGAAGCAGATCATGTCGATCACGACGTCGGCGCCCAGGGACGCGACCCGCTCGCCGAAGGTGCCGGCGGAATCCTCGGCCTCGCGGTCGAGGTCGATGCGCTCGACCGCGTGCCAAGCATCGTCGGCGCGGTACGGCGCGCGGAGTCCACGCGACAGGGCAACGACGGAATGACCCGCTCGCACCAGACGAGGAACGAGGTAGCCGCCGACGTGACCGGTGGCGCCGATGACGACGATTTTCATGAGTCCTCCGATCCCACCTGCGCGAAGCGTTCGTCGAGCCAGTCGAACATGCGCTCGTCCGTCAACGCGCGCGCGAGGGGTTGACAGTGCAGGTCGGCGCCCTCGGCTGCGGTGAAGGGAACGAGAGCGGAGACATCCTGTGTCAGCTTCGCGAGTCGTTCGGACTGGCCAGGCCAGAACTGTTCGCCCTCCGGCGAGGTGATGAGCAGCGGCGTCGTGATCTGCTGCGCGACCTTCTCGAGGTCGTACGTGAGTACCTCTTCGATCGTTTCGGCGTATCCGAGCGCCCCGTACGGCCGAGCACGGAAGGCCCAGGTGACCGCGTTCTGCGGCTGGAACTTGAGCCCGAGCACCATGTCTTTGTCGAACTTCTCGTTCTCGCCCTTGTCGATGAGTTCGAGCATGCTCTTCGGCAGGTGCGACGTCCACGAGGCTGACACGTCCACGACACCGGGGTCGGCGATGGCCGCCGCGAAACGGTGCTCGAAGGCGAGCGCCCGTGGCACCCAGTAGCCGCCCTGGCTGATGCCGTAGACGGCCGTGCGCCTCGCATCCACGCCATCGAGGCCGAGCGCGAAGTCGAGCACCGGCGTCAGTACCGCCTCCCAGTCGGGCCGGAACGTCGTCTTCTGCTCGAAGAGCATCGACTGCTGACCAGGGCCGTCGTAGAGGAGCACGGTGTACCCGCGCTGCAGGGCGCCGAAGACGCACGACGTCCACATCGAGGTGAGCGATCCGTCGCTGCCGTTCGTGCCGATCAGGAGCGGTGTCGATTCGGATGCCTCGCGCGGTCGGAACACGTACCCCGGCAGCGTCGCCCCCTCGTACGGAATCGCGACGCGCTCCACGCGTGCCTGTGTCGTGGTGTCGACGAATCCGTCCCACGCGGCACGGTGCTTGCGGAAGGTCGTCAGCAGTTCGTTCTCCGAGTCGAGCGCGGACGCCGCATTCACCGCGACCGCGTAGTAGCCGGATGCCCGCAGATACGCCCCCGACGCACTCGCGGCGTGTCCCTTGCCGTGCGCGGCATCCGCGTCGGCGGCGATGCGGTCGCCGAGTGCCAGCCAGGCCTCGAACCACCCCCGGTGGTCCTTGCCCTTGACGGATTCGACAGCGGCGAGAACCTCGCCGACGTCGGCGGCGCCGGAGTACGCCCCACCCAGCACGGTGCGGATCTCATAGTCCGCATCCGCGTTGTCGGAGAACGCGTTGATCAGCGAATGCTTACTCATCGCTCGTGTCTTCGTCGTCGTCGTCTTCGGTGGTGTCGTCCGGGTCTGCAACGTCGTCCTCAGCCGCGTCGGGTTCCTCAGCCGAAGCCACGGGCGCGAACCGCCTGCCCGCCGCTATGGCAAGGCTCGAGCCGATCGCTCCCGCGAGCACGGCGAAGACGGCCCAGCCGGTGCCCCACTTGGAGCGACCGAACGCTCCGTCGATCGACGCCTTGCCGGGCCGTTCGGCGAGCAGAACCGCAGCCGCGATCATCACGAGGTTGAACTCGGCACCGCCCTTCGAATTCCAGAGTCCGTTCTTCGCGTGCACCTTGCGAACGGCCGTCAGCATCGTCGCGATCAGCCCGGCGGACGCGAAAGGCGTGGCGACGCCGAGCGCCAGCGCAGCACCCCCGGCGGTCTCGGCGAGGCCGGCCGCACGTGCCTGAAGATTCGCGGGATGCATGCCGATGGCATCCATCGTCGCCTCTGTCTGCTTCAGCCCGCCGCCTCCGAAGAGCCCTGCGAGTTTCTGCAGGCCGTGCCCGACGAAGAGCAGTCCGACGACCAGTCTCAGGATGAGCGTTCCCATGCGATCCTCCGTGATGCGGTGTGCGAAAGGGGCGGCGGATGCCCCGGCTACCGTTCTATCGGCATGGCCGCGAAATCGGTCGCTTTACGTATGGTCCGAACCGTCGAGCGCGCCCGCGAGCGACTCCAGGTCGACAGCGACGCCGAGCCCGTGAAGCGCGCTTGCGTAGGCATTGACCGTGCTCGCAACGGACGCGAAGTTCGCCCGGCGCCCGGTGTGATTGAGCCGCACGAAGCGTCCGGCCGCTTCGCCGAGCGCCGCAGAGATCGTGTCGTCGAGTCGGCGTGCACGGGCGATGAGGTCATCGATGTCGATGCCGACCGGCACCGGCGCGAGCGTGACGAGGTGGGATGCGTCGGCGTCGTCCGCCGGAGATGGCCCGATTCCCAGCCCGCCCACCGCACCAGTCACCGCGACCCTCGCCAGAGCGGATGCCTGCGCGTGGCGCTGAATCACGGCATCCGTGCCCTCGACGAGGAAGGTCTGCACCGCGTTCTCCAGCGCCCAGAACGAGAGCGGATCCGGAGTTCCCGGCAGCAGCCCGCGTCCTGCGTCGAGCCAGTCGCGCTTCAGATCGATCAGCGAGAGCACGGAGTGCGAGGGGCCGTCGATGGATGCCCAGGCCGCGGTGGACACCGCAACAGCTGACAGCGCCGCCGGCCCACCCAGTGCCTTCTGCGGCCCGACCACCGCGATGTCGATGCCCCACGCGTCGAGGTTCAGCGGGTGGGCGCCGACCGACGCGACGGCATCCACCACGACGAGCGCCCCGTGCGCACGAGCGGTGGCGGCGAGGTGCTCCAGCGGGTTCGCGACCCCGGTCGCGGCCTCGCCGTGCGTGATGTAGACGACTTCAGCGGGTGACTGCTCCAGCGCGACGTTCAACTGCTCGGGATGGATGGCCGTCGGGCCGGCGGCGCGCAGGTAGCGCACGTCGCTGCCGGCGGCCTCGAGCCAGCGACCGAAGACATCCCCGTACGGGCTCGTGACAAGCACGAGCGCGCTGCGGCCGGGTGCACCGACGGATGCCGCCACCGCCTCGAGCGCGACGATCGCCTCCGCCTGCACGAAGACCACGTCGCCGATCGTGCCGAGGATGCCGCCGATGCGGTCGGCCAGCGGCGCATACCGCTCGGCCGGGTACGGCCGCACGGCGAATCCGGATGGCACGAAGCCGGTTGCCGCGGAGGGATTCCACTCGGTCATGGTCTGTGTGCGTCTCCTGTCCTTTGTCGCTCACGTGCACCGTCACGCATCAGCGGCATCCCGTCGGCGTACGCGCAGCGCCGTCCTCAGCAGCAGAGCCGCGATGCCGAGCGCGACCACCGTGAACACGAAGATGAGCGTCGCGGTCGCGTAGACGGCGGGTGTCGCGCCGTACTGCAGGGTGCCGTAGAGATACACGGTGAGAACGTTGACGGTTGGCGTCGAGAGAAAGTTCGCGATCACCACGTTGTCGAACGCGAACGTGTACGCGATGAGCGCTGCGGCGCCGATCGCCGGGCCGAGTTGAGGGAGGACGACGGTGCGCAGGGTGGTCAGGCGCGCGGCTCCGAGGTCGGCCGCGGCATCCTCGACACCGGCATCCAGTGTGAGAACGCGCGCCCTGATCACGAACGCCACGACCGAGATGCTCGGTGGTGTGAGCGCCGCGATCAGCGTGAACTCGTCGAGGGGAATTCGGGTCTCCGTGTAGAACAGCAGCAGCGAGACGCCGAGCACGGTCTCCGGCACGATGAGCAGGATGTACGTGAGCCCGGCGAGCAGGCGCCGCACCGCGCGATTGGGGTTGCGCGCCAGCTCGAAGCCGAGGATCGTGCCGATGACCACTGCGATGAGTGCTGCCCAGAACGAGACGACGAGGCTCGTGCCGGTTGCCTGCGCGATCGTCGGGTCGCTGAACGTGTGCGTGTACCAATCCCACGTGAACCCAGTGAACGCCGAGGTCTGCTTGCCTGCGACACCCTGGTTGAACGAGTAGGCGATCGCCGTCACGATCGGCGCGAACAGGAACACGACGACGACGCCGAACCACACCCACAGGGCGATGCCGGTGGCCAGGCGCCCCCTGCGGCCAATTCGCTCAGGGAACTGGTGCGCGGTCATCCTGCAGTCCCTTCGAACCCGCGGGTGAGGCGCACCAGCAGCGCGACGATCACCGCGACGGCGAGCACGAGCAGCACGACCATGGCGGAGCCGAGCGCGTAGTTCTGCGACTGCACGTACTGCGTCGAGATGGCCTGCGACAGGAACAGCCCCTTGTTGCCACCGAGCAGTACCGGGATGACGAGCTCGCCGAGCATCGGCACCGCTGTGAGCAGAGCGGCGGTGGCGATGCCGGGTCGGCTGAGCGGAAAGATCACCGTCCAGAACGTGGCGGTGGGGGATGCCCCGAGGTCGTGGCTCGCCTCGACCACCTCCGGCGGAATGCGGTCGAGCACCACGGCGAGCGCGATGATCGCGATCGGGAGATAGACGGCGATCGTGCCGATGATCACGGCGGGCAGTGAGTCGAGGATGGTGATCGGCGAGTGCAGCACGCCGATCGCGCGCAGGACCTTCTCCAGCGGACCGCCTTGCGCGAGCAGGATCTGCCACGACATCACCCTGATGAGCAGGCTCGCCAGATAGGGCAGCAGGATCAGCGCGAAGGCGACGACCTTGAAACGTCCGCTGCGCCGGGCGATGGCATAGGCGATCGGGTAGGCGAGCACGAGGCAGAGCAGGCTCGATCCGACCGCGAACCCGAGCGTGCGCAGGAACGTCTCCAAATAGAGAGGACCGAGCGCCTGCACGTAGTTGTCGAGCGAGAACCCGAGCTGCACGGTGCCGAATCCGCTGGTGCCGAACGAGTACACCAGCGTGAACCCGAGCGGCACGAGGAACAGCACGGCAAGCCACGCGAGCGGGATCGCCGCGAGTACGTGGTCACCCGTGCGTCTCACCCTTCGATCCTCCCATCGCCCGTCCCCGCCTGCGGAGCCCCGTTACCGCGAGACTGCACGCCCCGGGCGAGACAGCGGGTATACCCCGCAGCTTCGCCGCGGGCGTGCAGTCTCGCGGTCGCGCCAGTCGCGCCGGTCTACGCGCCGGCTGCGGCCTGCACCTTGTTCTGGATGTCTTGGAACGTCGGGTACGTGTCAGGGTTCACGATGAAGCTGGTCAGCTTGTCGAAGTCGACATCCGGGCCGCCGAAGATGAGGTCCGACTCCTTCACGTTCGACGGCAGCTTGTCGCGCAACCCGTTCAACGAAGCCGGGTAGCCGAGGTAGACGGTTTCGTTGACCTGCACGGTCGGCGTGAGCTGGTACTTCAGGAACTCGTATGCCCGCTCCACGTCAGGAGCACCCTTGGCGATCGAGAAGCTGTCGACCCAGAGCTCGCTCGTCGGGCCGGGCACGACCCACTTCAGCTTCGGGTTGAGCAGAATCGCGTTGCGCGCCGCAGCCTGGTTGGCCTGCGCCATCACGATGGCGCCGCTTTTCAGTGCGTTCGGGTCGAACGCCGAGAACGTCTTCACGTGCTTGGCGAACGTGGTGAGGAAGTCTTCGGTGCCCTGGATGTCCGCGATCTTCTTGGTGTTCCAGTCCTTGCCCTGCACCCACAGGGCCGGTCCGACTGTTTCCTCTGCCGCGCTCGTCATGCGGATGCGCCCGCTCGCGCCGCTCTTGGCGCCCGCGTCGAAGAAGTCCTGCCAGGTCTTGATCTCGCCGCCGACGGCATCCGGATCGTAGACGACACCCAGCAGACCCCAGTCCTTGGGAATGGAGTACTTGTTGTGCGGATCGTAATTGCGGTTGAGCAGCGACTGATCGAGGTTCTTCAGGTTGAACCGGTCGAGGTCGAGCTCTTCGAGCAGGCCCTTGTCGGAGATCTGCTTGATCCAGCTCGACGACGGCACCACGATGTCGTACCCGGCGCCGGCGGCCGAGTTGAGCTTCGTGAACAACGTGTTGTTGTCGGTATAGGTCGAGATCTTCGGCGTCACACCGTACTTCTTGGCGTAGGCCGCGAGGTCCTTGTCGCTGAAGTAGTCGGGCCAGGTGTAGATGTTCAGCTGGCTGGTGAGCTTCGCGGATGCCGTGCCCGACGATCCCGTCGACGAGCAGGCCGCGAGGAACGCCGCGATCGGTGTGAGTGCTGCTGCACCGAGAACGGTGCGCCGGCTGATCAGGGAGGAGCCGACGCTCCTGGGCGCTGACGTGCTCATGGACGGGTCCTTTGCTGTGGGAATCCGTTCGCGGGTCGTGCCGTCGCGGGTCGTGCCGTCGTGCGGATTCGGGGGATAACTGCCTCGACGTCAACGGTAATCATCTCGCGCGACCGCGGCGTCCGCGCCGGTCACCTGGCGTAATGCCCGGCCTCAGTGCTTGCCGTGCACGTCCACGCGGATGTCGATGCGCAACCGCCCGCTCGAGGTGGACGTCTCTGCGAAGTGGCGCGTGACGTTGGCCTCATCCGGCGGAGCGCCCGCGGCGAGCGGCGACGGGGCATCCTGCGGCAACAGGACCACGGCGTGCATGGTGCCGTTGCCGGGGGAGTCCCCGCCGGATGACGTCGAGCTGACGACCTTCGTTCCCGAGGGCAGGTCGAGCGCCGACAGGGCCGCGATCTCCGCCACCGTGAGGTCCGAGCAGGGGCGGGGGTCCAACGGTCCGACGAGGTAGCACGAGCCGAAGGAGGTGTCGTACCTGATGCCGTCGACGATGGACCAGAGGGCGATGCCTCCGCCGAACACTGCGGCGAGCAGCACGACGAGGCCGGCGGCGAGCATCCACACCTGGGTCGCGGTGCGGGGCGCGCGCCCGGGTGGATCGGTGGGCTCGGCACCGATCGAGGTGAACAGATCGTCGGACATCCCTCGATGGTCGCAGAGGATGCCCGTGCCCCGCGACTGCGCAGCGCGACCGCTGCTCCGCGAATGGCAACTCCGCGACTGCTACACCTCGGTCGCCCACTGGATCTCGCCGGCACCCACCGGCTCGAGCACGTCGAGCGTGGCCAGCGTCTCCGCGTCCAGCTCGATGGATGCGACCGCGAGGTTCTCGTCGAGGTGCTCGATGCTCGCAGTCCCGGGGATCAGCGCGATGTCGGGGGAGTGTTGCAGCAGCCACGCGAGTCCGATCTGCGAAGGAGTGGCGCCGAGGCGGGTGGCGGCATCCAGCACAGCGGGCTGCTCGGTGACCTTCGCCAGCCCGGGGAACGCTCCGCCGAGAGGGAAGTACGGGACCCACGCGACGCCCTCGGCCGAGCACAACTCGAGCATGCCCTCGAACTGCCTGTCGACCAGGCTGTAGGCGTTCTGCACCGCCGTGATGCCGGCCGGGAGCGCGTGGCGCACGCCGTCGGCATCCACGGCGCTGATGCCGAGCGCGGCGATCTTGCCCTCGTCGCGCAGGGCGGTCAAGGTCGCGAGCTGGTCGTCCATCGGCACGATCTGGTCGCCTTCGGGTCGGAGGCCGGGGCCGACATCCATGCGTCGCAGGTACACGAGGTCGAGGATGTCCGTGCCCAGCGACCGCAGATTGTCCTCTACGCTCGCGCGCAGTTGCTCCGGCCGTTGAGCGGCGCGAAGGGGGAGAGGTCCGCCGGGGTTCGGGGTCGCTCCGATCTTCGTCGCGACGAAGACGTCGTTCCGCACGCCGGCAACGGAGCGGATCACCGAGTTCACGAACCCGTTGCGGTAGAACTCGGCGGTGTCGATGTGGTCGACGCCGTGGTCGAGAGCGTGACGCAGCACGGACGCTGCAGCATCCGGATCATGCGACAGCCGCTCCAGCTGCATGGCGCCGTAGCCGATGCGCGCGACGTCGCGCCGCGCGATCGTGACTGTTCCACCTGGTGTGTTCTGCATCGTCATGGGGGCGTGCCTTCTCTCTTGAATCGAGTTCCGCGCCCGAGCACCTCGCGTCGTATTATGGATGCCATAAGCGGAGGACTCTCCGATTCATTGAGCGTAACGGAGGGTCCTCCGGATGTCTACCACCGAAGCACCGCGCATGCGTGCCGACGCCGCGCGCAACCGCACCCTGCTGCTGGCGACGGCGCGGGAGGCGTTCGCTGCGGCCGATGACGACACCTCCGTATCGCTCGAGAGCATCGCCCGCGCTGCGGGCGTGGGCATCGGCACGCTCTACCGTCACTTCCCGACACGAGAAGCGCTCGTCGAGACGCTCTACGTCTCCGAGCTGGATGACGTGGCGAACGCAGCCGACGCGCTCCTCGCCGAGCACACCGGCTTCGACGCCTTGCGCCTCTGGATGGACACGTACTCGCACTTCGTCGCCACCAAGCAGGGGATGCCGAATGCCCTGCGTGCCGCATGGTCGTCGGGGACGCTCCGCATGTCGGATACCCGCGAACGCATCAGCGGAACGATCGGCAAGCTGCTCGCGGCCGGCGCCGCCGACGGCACGATCCGCGCCGACGTCACAGCTGCAGACGTCACCGACATGCTCGTCGGCATTTTCGTCGCCACTCGCGACGCGAAGGATCAGAGTCGTATCAGTCGGCTGCTCGACCTGCTGGTCGACGGCCTACGGCCAAGGGCATAGGGATCAGCCGGGCGCCCTACGCCTCGGTCAGTGCCTCGAGCTCGGCGCGCAGACCGGCCAACTCGATGTCTCGGTCGACCGGGTCCAGGCGCGGCTGCGCGCCCGGCGAGTACAGCAGGGCGTGGTCGACCAGCGATGCGCTGACCTCGTGCCAGGCATCCTGTCGCGCCTGCTCGATGAGCCCCAGCAGGTAGTCCTCTTCGGCGGCCTTCTGCCGAAGCAGGCTCGCGGCCTCGGTCGACACCATGAGCCGGTGCCGCACGTTCGCCTCATCTCCGCGCCGGTAGTCGTGCACGTGCTGCGCCTTGCCTGAGCGTCCGATCGTGTTCGCCAGCTCCTCGGTGAGCCGGTCGGATGCCTGCTCAGACTCGTCGGCGAGCTCCGTGAACGCGGCGGAAGCCTGCGGCAGATACGAGCGCGCGTCGTAGGCATCCGGCGACACGATCGCACCGATCGCGATGTCGTTCTTGAGACGCATGCGCACCGCGTACTCCGCGATCATCAGTCCTTCGGCCACGGACTGCTCCACCGTGGCCGTCGGCCGCTCGTTGATGGCCGCATCGTTGTAGGGCGTCAGGATGCGGCGGCGCCGCCAGTTGAACCAGGCCACCGCGCCTCCTTTCGCCGACGTTAAAAGGTACCGGGGACGCGCCGCCGCCGTGGGCTACCGTGGACCCCAGTTCCCTGAGCGAGCGAAGCGAGTCGAAGGGCGATGGCCAGACCGAACGGAGTCCCGATGGCGACCGAACAAGATATCGAGCTGCCGAACGGCCGTGTGGTGCGAACCTGGGACACCGGCGTCGACAGCGGCGACCTCGCGATCGTCTGGCACCACGGAACGCCGCAAACCGGAAGCCTGCTGCCGCCGGTGGTCGACGCGGCGGCCGCGCGGGGCATCCGTGTCGTCTCATGCGCACGCGCCGGGTACCCCGGAACGACGGTGCTACCCGGTCGCACGGTGGCGGATGCCGCGGCCGACGTCGTCGCCGTGGCCGACGCCCTCGGACTGGAGCGGTACGCGACGGTCGGGGCATCCGGTGGCGGACCGCACGCACTCGCATGCGCCGTGCTCGATCCGCGGGTCTTCGGCGTCGTGACGTTCGCAGGGATCGCTCCCTACACGGATGCCTACCCCTGGTTCGCGGGAATGGCCTCGCCGGGCGGTCTCGAGTCGGCGCTGAACGGACGCGAGGCCCGCAGGATCTACGGCGAGACGGCGGAGTTCGACGAGACCGTGTTCGTCGACGTGGACTGGAAGGCCCTCGATGGCGCGTGGTCCTCGCTCGGCGCCGACGCGAACCGCGCCTCGACGCTCGCCACGGCCGATGGCGGCGTGCCGTGGGGCGAGATCGACGACGATGTGGCGTTCACTCGGCCGTGGGACGTCGAGATCGCGGCGATCGGATGCCCCGTGCTCGTCGTGCAGGGCGGTCGCGATCGCGTCATCCCGCGTGCGCACGGCGAGTGGCTCGCGGCGAACCTGCCGGCAGCGCAGCTCTGGCTGCGCCCTGCCGACGGCCACGTCGCCGTGCTTCAGGCGCTCCCGGTAGCCCTCGACTGGCTCCGCGACCTCGCCCCACTTCCCTGAGCGAGCGAAGCGAGGCATTACGCCAACAGGGCGGCGACCCGGGATGCCTCGCGCCGGCCGACCTCGCGGCCCGCGAGCGCCGACTCGGGTCGGGTCGCCGGATCGAGCGGGTTCGCGCCGAACGCCGCGATCGATGCGGCATCGGCCGGCACGATAGCCACTTGTGCGTCGCCGAGAGCGGCGAGCTCTGCTTGCGACACCGATCCCAGTCTTTCCGGGGCATCCGCCGCAGACGGTGTGATGATCAGCACGCGCTCGCTGCCCTCTGCGAGGTCCGCGTTGGCCGAGGTGCGCACGCCGCCGTCGACGTATTTGCGGTCGCCGATCGTCACGGGCGGCCACACCCCCGGCACGGCGCAGCTCGCCGCCACCGCGAGAAGCAGATCGACGTCGGAGTCGCGGTCGAAGGTGACGAAGGCGCCGCTCGCGGCATCCACCGCAGTGATGGTCAGCGACCTCTCCGGCCAGTCCAGGTGCGGCAGTCTGGCCCGGATCGACACGAGCCGCTCCGGTTCCGTCACGGTCGCCGCGGCCAGGGCGAAGGCGCCGACGTTCTGGAGTCGCTGCTCCTGGGTGAGTCCGGGCTCGTCGAGCGCGGACAGCGATTCCCAGAGCTTCGCCACGTCGACCTTCGGGTCGAACTCGGCAGTCTCCGACGAGAGCTGCGCTGCATAGAGGGCATCGACATCCAGGCCGCCGGCAAGCTGTGTCGCGACCGCCGAGCCGGCCGACGTGCCGATGTAGCGTGTCTGCGGGTCCCGGATCAGGGATGCCAGTTGCCTGCTCGACTCCATCAACCCGGCGACCACGCCGAGCTCCCATGCGATGCCGGCGACCCCTCCGCCGGCGAACACCACTGCATCGGACATTCGCGACTCCTTCATCTGTCGAAATGACGCTACTCGGAGCGTCCGACCCCGTCGCGGCGAGTCGTGACGTGCCACGGCTTTCAGGTTTTGCCCAGGTCTTGCGGGGTTTCGCATAGAGAGGTCGTTTAGCCTGGAATGCGGGCCTGATGCCCCAGCACCACCACGACACACGAATCGAGCGCCGCGCCGGGCATCCGATTCGCAGGCGGGTACGACTCGAATCGGCCCTGACGAGATGGAAGGCGGCGCGCGTGACGGATCACGGAACCAGGCACACCCGCGCTGCCGCCCGCAGTGAGCGGGCGCCGCGGGGCATCGCCAGGCACGGCCGTCTGCACGCGCATCCGTGGGCCACGTTCGGCAAGGTCGTGGCGTCGGTGGCCGTTGTCGCTGTGGTGAGTGTGCTCGGCATCGCGGGCGTCGCGGCCGCGAACCTGGTAAGCGATTCCAAGAAGTCGTTCCACCTGAGCGGTGAGGCCGCGCAAGCCATCCCGAACATCGCGGCGCTCAAGGGTGGCGTGAACATCCTGGTCGCGGCATCCGACACCCGCAGCGGTCAGGGCGATTCCTGGGGCTCGCTCGACGACAGCGCGGGGGCGGGCAACAACGACGTGACGATGCTTCTGCACCTCTCGTCGGATCACACGCACGCCATCGTCGTCAGCTTTCCGCGCGACATGACGGTTCCCGTTCCTGCCTGCGGCAACAGCTCGGCGCAGGATGCGGCGCAGTTCAACAGCACGCTCTCCGAGGGCGGCATGAGTTGTGTGGCCGACACTGTCACGCAGCTGACCGGCATCAAGATTCCGTTCGCGGCGCTGATCACGTTCGAAGGCGTGGTCGCGATGTCGAACGCGGTCGGCGGCGTGCAGGTCTGCATCGGCGGCGACGGTATCAACGATCCCGACACGAGCCTGGTTCTTCCGGCGGGCAACGTGACACTCAAGGGTCAGGATGCCGCGGAGTTCCTGCGCACCCGTCACGGCTTGGTCGACGGCTCGGACCTGTCGCGCATCAGCAACCAGCAGGTCTTCCTGTCGTCGCTGGTGCGCACCATCATGAGCAACGGCACGCTGACCAATCCGGCGAAGGTGTGGGGGCTCGCGAAGGCGACGACCAGCAACGTCTCTTTGTCCGACAACCTGAACGTGACGACGCTCTATCAGATCGCCACGGCCCTCAAGGGTCTCAGCTGGAGCAACATAGCGTTCGTGCAGTACCCGGTCGTTGAGAATCCGGATAACACGAACTGGGTCATCCCCGACGATACGGCCGCACAGACCCTCGATCAGGCGATCATCGACGACCAGTACGTGCAGATCACGGGCGGCACCGGTGACGGTTCGGTGACGTCGACCGATCAGCCTGCGGCGCAGCCATCCGCGACCAGCACGCCATCGGCGAGCGACAAGAAGGCCAAGAAGAGCACCGCAACGGCGACTCCGGCACCGACTTCCACCCCGGTGGCATTGAGTGACAATGTGCACGGTCAGACGGCCGCGACGCAGACCTGTTCGAACGGCGCTGGTTAGCGCTCCGCGCTCCTGCCTTGCCGGGTTCGAAGAGCCTCCTTCGGTCCGTTATGATGGTGGGCGTGTGTCCGCCAGGCGGGCACGCTGGAGACGTCGCATAGTCCGGCCGAGTGCACCACCCTGCTAAGGTGGAGTCCCCGCAAGGGGACCGAGGGTTCAAATCCCTCCGTCTCCGCTCAAGAAATACCAGGTCAAGAGCTGTTTTGACGCCATCTCGCCGGCCTTCGCCTCTCTCGCTCGCGTTCTCAGGTATGGCACGAGGGTCCTGTGGCGGTCCCGACGCCAGCTCGTTGAGGCGGCGCAGCCCCTCGATCGTTTCCCGCTCGCCCAGAACGTGCGCGTAGACCTTGAGCACCGTCCGCGGGTCGTCACCCAGCCCCTCCGTGACCTGATTGATCGGAATGCCTGCGCGCAGCCAATGGGTGGCGCAGTAGTGGCGCAGTATGTGCGGGCGCTTGCGCGGCGCTGTGACCGACCACTTCGTGAAGCGACGGTAGAGGTTCATGTGCAGCTGCCTCCCGGCCGGGCTCGTGAAGAGGTAGCGTTCGGGCCGCTTGTCTGCTACCCCTTCGCGTGCGATTTCGCGCGCCGGTCGCTGAGCGGCACGGCCCGTTCGCCATGAAGCCCGATCACGGTGTTATCGGCGGCAAGATCGTCCTCCCGAGCGAAAGGAAGATGGTCGAGCGTGACCTACTGAAGCCGTTCGGGGGAACAGTCAGCCGGGGATCAGAATTGACTATTCAGGATTAACTAGTCATAATCGATCATATGGTTCATTGGTCCGTTGAGGTTGGAGCGTCTTCGTGGTGAAGCGGAGGGTGTCGAATCCGTTGGCGTTGCCGGTGATGTCGTATCTGACAACGCGTCCGATGCACCGTTATGACCTGGTCCGCACGTTGACGGCGAACGACGATGGTCGGAGCGTGAAGTTCACGCCCGCCACCGTCTACATGGTGGTGGAGCAACTGGAGAAGGCGGGGTTCATCGTTGAGCATGAGACGTTGCGCACGGGTGCCTACCCCGAACGTATCGTCTATGCGTTGACCGACGAGGGCCGTGCTGAGTGTCGGGAGTGGTTGCGCAGTCTGATCGCCGACCCTGCGCACGAGTATCCCCAGTTCGCGTTGGCGCTGTCGTTGATCGGCGCGCTCGAACCCGACGATGCGGTTCGTCTGCTGGAGGAGCGTCGAGGCCGGGTTGAAGAAGTCCAGGCCGAGGACAGGGATTCAATGGAGAAGGCTCTCGCGGCCGGACTGCCGCCGTTGTTCTTGGTCGACGAAAAGTACCGGCTGGCATTGATGGACGCCGAGCTGGGGTTCATCGCGGGTCTCATTGAGGACATCACCGCTCCCGAGACGGGCTGGGCCGGCCCATGGGCAGCCCATCTCGCGCAGTCCCGTTCTCAGCAGCCAGGAGATGACGATGCCCACCGTTAGGAAGGCGCTGATCATCGGCGCTGGGATCGCGGGGCCGGCGATGGCGCTGGCATTGCAGAAGGCGGGGATCGACTCGGCGTTGTTCGAGGCGTACCCGAGTCAGGCCGGCGGTGTGGGGGCCTTCTTGACGGTGGCGTCGAACGGGGTGGACGCCCTCGACGTGCTCGGAGCACAGGATGTGCTCGCCCCGGCGTTCACCACACCCGCGATCGTGCTTCGCAGCAGCACCGGAAGATTCCTGGGCCGGACCCTCACCGGAGTCAAACTTCGGGACGGAACGACAAGCCAGACCATCACCCGCCCGGATCTGTACCAGGGCATGCACGACGCCGCCGCGGAACGAGGAATCGCCGTCGAGTACGGGCGCCGTTTAGTCGGCATCAACGAGACCCCAACCGGCGTACAGGCCCGCTTCGCCGACGGTACGACGGCAGAAGGCGATGTTCTGATCGGCTGCGACGGTGTGCACTCCACGGTCCGGAACCTGATCGACCCGCACGCGCGAAAGCCCGCGTACTCGGGCCTGCTCACCACAGGTGGTTACGTGCAGGAGGTGCCGGTCGACACCGAGCCGGGCAGCTACGAGATGATCTTCGGCAAGCGCGCGTTCTTCGGCTATGCCCTCGCCCCCGACCGCTCAGTGTGGTGGTTCGCCAACATTCCCCGAGGCGAGGAACCTGCCCCTGGTGCGCTCGAGATGTCGGACGACGACCTGCGACGCCAGCTGATCGACCTGTTCGAGGGCGATGCAGGGCCGGCTGCGGCACTGATTCAGGCCACCGAAACGCCGATACCGTTGAGCCCGATCCACACCCTGGCCCACCTGCCGAACTGGCACCGTGGCCGAAGCGTCGTGATCGGTGACGCCGCCCACGCTCCCTCACCGACATCGGGGCAGGGGGCATCGTTGTCGATCGAAGATGCCCTGGTGCTGGCGAAGTGCCTACGGGACATTCCGGATTACACGTCGGCTCTCGATGTCTTCGTGACCCAACGCCGCGCTCGCGTCGAACCGATCATCAAGTGGGCGGCCCGGATCAACAGCAACAAAGCCTCCGGCCTGTTCGCCGCCAAGATCCGAGACCTCGTCCTCCCCCCGATCATGAAACTCACCGCCAACAACAAAGCCGCCATCCGCCAGTTCGCCTACCACGTGGACTGGAACACCCCAGCAGATATAAGTGCACGATGACGAACCCGGAAGCACAGCCAGCAACCCGCTCGTATCTGCCGCTTGCCGCGGTCGCTGGCCCGATGCTCTTTACTCTCGCCTGGTTTACGTTGGGCTTTGTCAGCACCGGGTACACCCTGTGGGGAGTGCACGTCTCGCACTACTCGCCTATTCAGGCGCAGGTCAGCGCCCTGGGCGTCGGTAACACCGCGCCTTACATGAACGTCGCATTCATCATCACTGGTGTGCTCCTGATCCTCGGAGCCATCGGCATCTTCCGGGTACTCAGGGACGACATCCCGAGCGGCAGCATGCGCCGGTGGTGCTTCGCGCTGTGGCTGCTCCCGGGCATCGGCAGTATCACCGATGGGATATTCACCTTCCAGAACACCTTCCTGCACTTCCTCGGCTTCGGACTCTTCCTCACGTCCGTGTTCGCCTTCGCGCTCACCGGAATCGCGTTACGCCGGACAGTCCGCTTGAAGCGCATCGGCACCTGGCTCATCATCGCCGTGCCTCTCACGATCGCCTTGACGATCCTGTTCTTCTCAACCTTCACGCCAACCGCGGCCGGACAACTCACCGGAATCGCCGGAGTCACCGAGCGCCTCCTCGTGACCGAAATCATGTTCTGGTACGCCACATTGGGATGGATAGCGTTTCGCACCGCGAGCGGAGCCAGGTTCTCGCCATCCGAAAACGTTGATGAGCTCGTCCCCTAGCCTCGATCCCTCGGTCAGTTGGGGCTTGTACCGCGACTGCCGCCGATCGCCGCAGGTTTACTCGCGGAGCGTCCCCGGTTCCCGTTCGACATCGTCTATCTTCGGATCGACAACGACGTCTAGATCGTCGCTTATGCTCACGAGCGGCGTCACCCCGGCTACTGGAAAATCGCGTCGGCCGCTGACCGCGAGCGTGCAGTCGAGGGTCCCGTAGGGGTCCTAGCGTGGGCGGACAATGCCGAATCAGACGTGTTTCAGATGAAGGATCGCACGATTCCTGCACCAACTGCATGCGTCGCCGGCCCGCTAAGGTGGACTCCCCGCAGGGGACCGAGGGCTCAATTCCCTCCGTCTCTGCAAAATACCTGATCAGAGGAAACGTCTGTGCCGCTCGCCAGACGAGATTCGGCCCCGTCTTAGGATCGGATGCCGCCACAGAAACGCTGCGCTCAGAACTCGATGTACTCGGCGGAGTGAGCAGCGAGCCATCCCGGTGCGGAGGGTACGAGAGGGATGCGCCGCCGAGCCGAGATGGCACTGACATCCACCGGCGAAGCACGGTGATTCACGATGACCCCACGGTCGCCGAAGTGCGCGAACTCGACGCCACGCATCGGGCGCATCGGCGCAGACGGTGACGTGCCGATTTCGACATCCACAGGGGTCTGCTCGAGGAGTACGAGTGGATGCATCTCGCCTCGTCCGTATGCCGGCGGCACGATCGGCATCGTTCGTCGTGAATAGGCGTAGCCGTACTCGAAGCCGATGGAGAGCACGCTTCCTCGCCCGACCCGGGTGCGCAGGATGCCGGGGCGGCCGGATTCGATATAGCTGCCGAGCACCTCGCCTTCCGACGCAAAGGCCGAGGTCGACCAGCCATGTGGAATGAGATCCTCACGCCACCTGACGCAGTCGAACGGCGCCGGTTCGTCCGTGATGTCGAAGGCGCCCTTGGCGAGGCCGCTGTTCGACCCGTGCATGACGGTGCCACCGCTTTCGGCGAATGCGCGTACCGCTGTCTCGAGGTCGGCGGTTTCGCCCACGTCGTAGAGGCTGTCGGTGGGTACCACGAGGTGTCGGTAGTCGTGGAGCGCACCGGCGACCACTTGATCGGGATGCACGATGTCGACGTGCCATCCGAGGTCGGTCAGTTGCTGGTACCAGCCGAGCAGGTCCATCCTGTGGCGTCCGCCCTCGTCGAGCTCGAGTGGCTCGTAGAAGCTCATCGACGCAGGGAAGAGCAGTGCGACCTCGCGAATGCGAGGCTGCTGAAGCAGCGGCATAACTTGGGCAGCCCACGCGGTTCCGGTCCGCAGCGAGTCCTTGAAGACGGCATCCATGCGGAACAGCACGCCACCGTCGTCGAGGCCGCTGTAGCCGTACACGTGGAGCCGTCGTGCGCCGCCGGCCACGTGGGTCGCGATCGCCTCGGCGGGCGGAACGGTGCGATAAACATCCTCGTTGAGGTGGCGCCCGAGGTAGAGGCCCCCGGTGAACGCCCGTCCCTCATTGGCCGTGCGGGCGATCGAGGTTTCGACACTGAGCACGGATGCGTCCGGTCGGTTCTCGGCATTGAGCGGTGCGGTGATGAAGAGCGCACTGTCGACATGCTTCGCCACGCGGTAGACATCCAGCGCTCGCTGCCCGGTCTGCCAGTCGCGCTGACCAGGCGGGTTGAAGAAGTATCCCCATTGATGAAGCACCGGCTCGACGAAGAGCTCGGGCTCGCTCGCCCTCCAGTGCTCCCGCATCGTTGCGAAGTACTCGACCATGACCTCACCGAGGTAGGTCTGATTGTCGACCCAGCGATGCCAGTCCGCGGTACGCTCGGTGACGTCAGCGGCGGTCGGCAGAGCGCATCCGACCCAGTCGAGTTCGTCGGGTCGCAGCCAGTACTGGGCCGGGAGCAGGTCGTCGAAGGTCGCAGCGCAGATGCCGTATCGCTCGTTGACGCGATCGACGTCGCCCTCGTAGCGTGCAGACAACCACCAGAGGTAGTGCGAGCGTCCCTCGGCATCGAAGCTGGGCTTCGGGATCGGATCGAACATCGTCTGCATGATGACGCGTCCATCGGGGGAGCGCCGCATGCCGTCGCCATAGAGGCGCAGCAGACCCCGAACGTGCTCGACCATCGTCGCCTGCGCAACCGGCGACCAGTACTTGTACGTGCCCATCGGTGTGCCATCTGGCCGCACGGACTGCTCGCCGCGCACCGGCGGCACGTCGCGGATGCCCGGGTACAGATTGTCTCCACAGAGGTACAGCGCGAGACACGTGTAGTCCATGCCGTGGCGGGCGGCCTCGGCCATCATCAGTTCCTGCATACCGACGTACTGGCTCGCGGTCTCGCCGCGGTAGCGGGCGAAGAGGTCCTCCCACGGTTTGGAATCCAGGTTGATGGAGGTGAACCCCAGGCCGGCGATGTCGCGGATGCCGCGGCGCACGGCATCCGCGTCGGAATAGAACGGCTCGAAGAAGTTGCCGAACCACATGCTGATGAACGGACGCTCGGCGTGCTCCGACGTCGACTCGCTCGCGTTCACGGCGCCGGCACCACACGGTCGAAAAAGTCGTTCGCGATCGTGTGGAACCGGTCGCGGGCATCCCGGCGGATGAAGTGCGACGCGCCATCGACCACGGTGACGTCGGCGCCGAGCGAGCGCGCGATGGCGCGGTGGTCGGCCGTGATGCCGATGGCGAGCGTTCCGGTCACGATGCGCACCGGCACGGATGCCTCGGCCAGGTCAGAAAGGAGGGTCGTCCAGGCGCGCGTCGGGATGACGTCGCCGTTCAGCACGAGCGAGACATCCATGCGTTGCTTCGCCAGAGACCACTCCTCGAGCTCATCGAGCGGCCATCTCGGGAACCGGGCCGTGATCTCGGCGCGGCGCTCGGCATCCGTCATCGCCTGTTGCCGTTCGAGTGATGCGGCCGCGTCGACCGCGACCTGCCTGTCTTGGTGCGGTGTCACGGGAAGGCGCCAGAACGGATCTTCCAGCAGCACCCCGGCGAGGCCCGACGGCTCAGCGGCGGCGGCCGCGGCCGCCACGGAGCCGCCCGCGGAGTGGCCGAAGAAGACGAGCGGATCGCCCTCGAGCAGAGGGGTGAGCGTGTCGATCAGGTCGTCGACGATCACGTCGCCCGGATGCCGCAATAGCAGCTCGGGCGTCCACCGGGGCGAGAGCCCGTGGCCACGCGGGTCGACCGACAGTACGCGGAACCCGCTTTCGGCCCAGTGCTGTGCCGTGATGCGCAGGGTGCCGGCCGACTCGGCGAGGCCCGGCACGGCGATGATCGTGCCACGCCGTCCACCAATGGGAGCGTGCTCCTCGACGTACAACTCGGGCGACTCGGTCACGGAAGAACCTCGGGAAAGGCGAGCGGTCGGCCCTGCACGATGCGCTCCAGCTCCGTGGCAACGTGGTCGCCGAGCCGACGAATCTCCGTGCCCATCGAGCCGGAGATGTGCGGAGTGAGAAAGACGTTGGGCATGGTGAAGAGTTCGTGGTCGTGTGGCAGCACCTCGGGGGTGGTGACATCGAGGATCGCCTCGATGCGACCGGTGCGCAACTGGGCGAGCAGTGCATCCTGGTCGACGATTCCACCGCGCGAGGTGTTGATCAGCGTTGCGCCGTCGCGCAGCTGTGCCAACAGCTTGGCGGTGATCATGCCTTCGGTCGACGCATTGAGCGGTGGATGCAGCGTGACGACATCGCTCGTGCGCATCAGTTCGTCGAGGCCGACGCGTTGCACCCCCAGGCGCTGCGCGTCGGTGGCCGACAAGTACGGGTCGTACACCTGCACGCGGAGATCGAGGTCTCTGAGTCGTTCGATCACGATGCGGCCGATGCGCGAGGCGGCTACGACGCCGACGACCTTCTCGCGGTTGCCCGCGTGCGGGAACTCGAGTTCTCGGTCGATCGGCGCCCGGCGGTCGCGATAGAGGTGGCGCGCCCCGAAGGTCTGTTTGTTCGCGAGCACGATCATCGCGACGGTGAATTCCGCGACAGGGATCGCGTTCAACCATCCGGCATTCGAGACTTGGATGCCTCGCTCGCGTGCGCTCTGAGGCAGCAGTGTCGACCCTTGACCGCCTGCGTAGAGCAGGTAGCGCAAGCGTGGCGCGTGATCGAGGTCGGCGTCGCTGAGGCCAGGTGCCCCCCACGCAGCGATCAGCACCTCGGCGTGTTCGAGCGCGTGGCGGGCGTCCGGGTGGTCGAGACCGGTGAACGGGATCGTCTGCAACGGCCTCACCCCGTCGATGCGCAACGCCTCGAGACCGTTGCCGAAGAGGTGTTCAGCGAGCTCAGGCGGGCTCATGGTCATGGCGAAGTCGATCGTCGACCTTGGTGCGCCGGCGAAGGCGGATGCCGCCGACGTCGTGCTTCCCGGAGCGCTCGTCATTGAAACCTCATCGATCGGTGTTGTCGTCTGCGGAGTTGTACCCGCCGCATTGAAACTAGTTACAAATGCAATGGAGCGCAACTGAGCGACCCGATCCGAGCGATCTCTCGACGACGCGCCCTCCGTGGGTGGCGAGACCGCGAGGTCGCTAGGCCTGCGCTGGGGACGTCGTCGAGCCTCTGCGCACGAACGACGGCTGCAGGAGCACGTTCTCGGCCGGTTCCAGTCCGAGCGCGATGCGTGCTGCTCGCACTCCGACCTCGAAGAACGGCGGATGCACCGTGGTGAGTCCTGGGGTGAGGTCGCCCACGATGGGCACGTCGTCGAATCCGACGATCGAGAGGTCCTCGGGAATGCGCAGACCGAGCGACCGTGCCGCGCGATAGGTGCCGACCGCGATGTTGTCCGTCATCGCGACGATCGCCGTAGGCCGGATCGGCAGGGATAGGAGTTCACGCGCGGCCGCCTCGCCGGCATCTTCGTTATTTGCGGCATCGTGAACGAGGTTCGTTGGATGCGGCAGATGGTTGCGTTTCATAGCCGCGCGGTAGCCGTCGATCCGAAGCTCGGCGGTGGTCATGCCTTTGCCCTCGCCCAGATAGCCGATGCGGGTGTGGCCGAGCCGCACCAGCTCGTCCACACCGGTTCCGACGCCGGCGCGATGGTCGTAGTCGACGCTGACGATGCCCGGCGCGGTCGCCACTGGTGGCCGACCGCAGAGCACAAGCGAAGCATCCACGTCGGCGAGGTCCTTCGCATAGCCGGAGACCCGCGCGTCGAACTCCGCGTTGGATTCCGTCGAACCCACGTATAGAACGGCGCGCGTGCGTTGTTCCCGCAGGGTCGCGATGAGATCGCTCTCGCGTTGTCGATCTCCTTCGGTCGTCGAGATCAGCAGTAGGTGGCCGTTCGCGGTGGCGACGCTTTCGGCACCCGCCGCGAGTGATGCGAAGGTCGGGCCGATCATGGAGCGAACGACGAAGGCCACGGTTCCCGGGCCACGGCCGGTCATCGCTCTGGCGAGTCCGTTCACCACGTAGCCGAGCTCGTCGGCCGCGGCAAGCACCTTCGCTCGGGTGTCGGCGTGCACGCTGCTGCTGCCGCCGAACACACGTGATGCGGTCGCGGGGGAGACCCCCGCTCGCGCGGCGACGTCGCGCAGATTCGCGCTGCCTACGCGGGCCGGTCCTCGGGATCCGCCCTGACGCGTGCCGCGCGGCGTGTCGGTTGTGGGCATGGTGGGGATCGTACTCGGCCCCTCGATGCTCGGCGTGCACATTCGAGACTGGCCCTGACCGATGGCTTGACATGCGGCGTGGGGTGGTCTAACTTCGCCGTTGTGAAACTAGTTCCACGATGAACTGGTCAGGACACGAGGAGTCATCAAGTGCAACGAGGCACCGCAGTCGCGGACGCTGGGCCCGCCGATGTCATGGCAAGTAGGCCCGCTCCCCATGCGACTCGCACGGCACGACGTCGCAAGCCGACGAGTCGCGGCACACTCGGCCTTCTGCTGCTGGCACTGCCCGGCGTCATCTGGTTCCTGGTGTTCGCCTACGGCCCGATGGCCGGTCTGGTCGTCGCCTTCAAAGACTTCAACGTCAGCGACGGAATCTTCGGCAGTCCCTGGAACGGTCTGCAGAACTTCGCCTACTTCTTCTCCAGCGGTGATGCGCCGCGCATCGTGATCAACACGATCTTCTTGAATGCGCTCTTCCTGGCGGCGTCGCTCGGCGCCGGTCTGCTGCTGGCGTTGATGCTGAACGAGATCAAGGGCCACTTCACGAGGAGGTTCGGGCAGTCGATCATCTTCTTCCCGTACTTCGTGTCACCGATCGTGATCAGCATCATTCTGCAGGCGGTTCTGGCGGGAGTCGGTGGTCGCGGCGGCATGGTCAACAACGTGCTGAACGTGTTCGACCTGCCTCAGGTGAACTGGTACACGGAGCCAGGGGCATGGCCGTGGATCCTCACCATCGTGAAGGTCTGGCAACTCGGCGGGTACACGTCGGTGATCTTCCTCGCAGCCATCACCTCGATCCCGGAAGAGGTCTACGAGGCGGCGGCCATCGATGGCGCGAGCCGGGCGAGAATGGCACGCTCGGTCACGACGCCACTGCTGCTGCCCACCCTCGGCATCCTCATCGTGCTCGGGGTCGGCAGGATCTTCTTCGGCGACTTCGCGACGATCTACGCGATCGTCGGCGACAACGGCACGCTCTTCCCCACCACCGACGTCATCGACACGTACGTGTTCCGGTCTCTGCGAACGGTCGGTGATTTCGGCACCACGGCCGCAATCGGGCTGTTCCAGTCCGTCGTCGGGTTCGTCTTCGTCTCCGTCGCGGTGCTCGTCCAGCGTCGCGTCGACAAGGAAAGCAGCATCCTGTGAGCCTCATCGCATCCGGTCGCACCCAGACCATCACCGACATCGAAGCCGAGACGGTCCTCAACGACGCCCCGCCGAAAAAGACGCCCTCGAAGACCCGTGTGCCGGGCCGCACCCGATTCGAACCGTTCACGGTCGTCAGCTATGTCTGCGTCTCGGTCTTCGGGCTGTTCTGCCTGATTCCGCTCTGGATGATTCTGGCCGGCTCGTTCACGGACGAGTCCGTTCTCGCCGCCAACGGGTACAGCTTCTGGCCAGCGCCGTTCTCGCTGGCCGCGTACCAGCTCCTGTTCACGGGGCAGTCGCTCATCAACGGATACATCGCATCGCTGTTCATCACCGTCGTCGGCACGGCTTTGTCGCTGTCGTGCACCGCGTCGCTCGCCTGGGTGATCGCCAGGCGACTGCCTCGCATCAGCAGACCGCTGACGATCTTCGCCTACATCCCCATGCTGTTCACCGGCGGCCTCGTGCCCCTTTACCTGCTGGTGACGCAGGTGCTGAACCTCTCCAACAGCTGGTTCTCGGTGATCCTGCCGGTCATGCTGGCGCCGTTCCTCATCTTCGTCGCCGTCAGCTTCTTCCGGCAGTTGCCGGAAGAGATCCTCGACTCGGCTCGTATCGACGGTGCCGGTGAGCTGCGGGTCTTCTTCCAGATCGTGATTCCGCTCTCGAAGCCCATCCTCGCCGTGCTCGGGCTGTTCTACGCCGTCACGTATTGGAACGAGTGGTTCATGGCGCTGCTGTTCATCTCAGACCCCGACAAGTTCCCGTTGCAGCTGATCCTTCAGAACCTGATCTCGAACGTCACGAACGCGGCAACGCTGCCCGGTGCATCCGCGTCACAAGCGGCCGCACCGGTCTACCAGCTCCGGTTCGCGATGACCGTCATGACCATCGCGCCCATCCTCTTCGCCTACCCGTTCGCTCAGCGCTTCTTCGTCAAGGGCCTCACCCTCGGGGCGACGAAGGGCTGACACCAGCGCACCACCCACCTTGCACCAACTCACCTTGCACCAACCCACCCTCGCAATCTGTTCACAAAGGAGTACACGGATATGTCCACGACAATCAGCCGTCGCGGCTTCCTCGCGCTCGGCGGCGCTGCCGCCATCGGCATCGGGCTCACCGGCTCACTGGCCGGGTGCACGCCATCGGGCTCGAGCGCGGGAGCACTCTCAGGCACCTCGCTGGCCATTCTGCCCAGCACGGCTCCGTCCAACTGGAAGACCGTGCTGGCCAAGTTCAATGCGGGCCTGAAGAAGGAGCACGGCTTCGAGCTCGATGCCCAGTTCATCAACTGGACCAACTATGCGCAGCAGGCGCTGCTGAAGTTCACCGCCGGCGCGAAGTTCGACACCGCGTTGCAGGCGCTCTGGCTGAACATGGCCCAGCTGCAGCAGGATAAGTCGCTGGTGGACCTCACCAAAGAGATCTCCAAGTGGCCGAACCTGTCGAAACAGCTCTCACCGGAGCTGATCACGTCGAACAAGTGGAGCGGACACCTGTGGGGCATCCCTCAGGTCAACAGCGCCGGTCGCGTGCAGCACTTCAGCATCCGCAAGGACCTGGCCGACAAGTACGGGTACGACGCCATCCAGGACTACGACACTCTTGAGAAGTTCTTCTACACGGTCAAGCAGAAGGCATCAGGAGTCACCCCATTCGCCGTCTCGTCCAACGAGACCTTCGAGCTCGCCATCGGCCCTCAGGGGCCGGTCGGACTCTTTGATCAGGCGGGCTGGGAGAACCCGACGAAGTATTTCAACACGATCTTCGCCGGCTCGGGACTCTACTTCAGCTTCGAAGAGAAGAAGCTCGCCGCCGGGTCGGCAGACCCGATCCCGTTCTGGGAGAACGATCAGATCGTCGACACGCTGCGTCGCATCCGCAAGTACTACCAAGACGGCATCATCAACGCGAACGGCCTCAATGCCGACAGCGCGACTACCACGGCACAGTTTGAGGCGGGCAAGTTCGCCGGGCAGTGGGCGATCACCGACGGCACTGCGAGCAATGCACTCGTGGCGCTGCGCAAGGCCGTGCCGGACGCCGACCTCGAAGAGGTGCTGCCCTTCGGCGGCCCCTTGACCTCTGCCAAGCCGCTTCAGACATTCCAGGCCGACAACCTGGTCGTCGTCAACGCCAACGGCGGCGATGTCGACCGCGCACTCGCGCTGCAGGATTACGTGTCGATCCAGGAGAATCACGACCTGCTGGAATACGGCGTCAAGGGGACCGACTGGGAGCCGGTCGGTAGTGACGGTGTCAAGCAGCTCAGCGCGTACGCCTTCCCCGGCTTCGCGCTGCTCTGGCGCACCAAGCTCGAACGCCGCTCGTCGTTCATGACCGACTCGGAGTCGAAGGTCTTCGACTGGGCGCAGGACTACGGCAACTTCACCAAGGCCACGCTCGCGTCCTTCATCGCCGACGTCACCCCGGTGAAGCAGGCTGCCGCCGCGATGAACAATGTGATCACCCAGTACGCGAACCCGCTCTACTACGGAGCAGTGGATGTCGACAGCCAGCTCGACAAGCTCAAGTCGGCCGCCGAGTCGGCGGGTCTCAGCAAGCTGCAGAACGAGATGCAGAAGCAGGTGGGCGACTATCTGAAGGCGCAGAAGTAGATACGCCGTGACGACCATCGCCACCAATCCGGTCGTGCGCGGATTCGCTCCAGACCCCTCGATCATCCGGGTCGGCGAGTGGTTCTACCTCGCAACGAGCTCGTTCGAGTGGTATCCCACCATCCCCATCCGCAGGTCGCGTGACCTGGTCGAATGGGAGTACATCGGATCAGTCGAAGGAGCCGTTCCGCAGGGCGATTTGCACGGCGTGCCCGACTCCGCAGGCATCTGGGCGCCCTCGCTCAGCCATGACGGCGAGCGGTTCTGGATGACGTACTCGATCGTGCGCACGTTTCTGGGCCGCCAGCTCGACGTCGAGACCTATATCTCGACGTCGAGTGCGGCCGAGGGCCGGTGGTTCACTCCGAGTCGGGTCAGCGGGCACGGGTTCGATCCGTCGATCTTCCATCACGACGGCTCGCACTACCTTCTGAACCTGCAATGCGACTCGCGGCCGGGCGGAAGCCGATTCTCGGGCATCCTGATCGTTCGGCTGGATGCTGACGGAACGCGCACCATCGGGTCACCGACCCTGCTGTTGCAGCATCCGACCCTCGTGGAAGGACCGAAGCTGTTCGAGCACGACGGATGGTTCCATCTCGTTCTCGCCCAGGGCGGCACCGGTGTCGAGCACGGCGTGCTGATGGCGAGGAGCCGCGAACTACTCGGTCCGTACGAGCTCGACGATCGCCCGTTGCTGACCTCGCGTGACGACACGACGTTGCGTCTGCAGAAGGCCGGGCACGCTGAGTTCGTGCAGGATGCCGACGGCACGTGGTACATCGGTCACCTCGCGTCCCGCTGGCTCGACACCGTGCAAGGACGCCAGTTTCCGTATGGTCGTGAGACCTGCGTGCAGGAGATCGTATGGATCGACGGGTGGCCGCGATTGAAGGC
The DNA here is from genome assembly GCF_022761015.1 of Humibacter sp. RRB41. Classification (GTDB taxonomy): domain Bacteria; phylum Actinomycetota; class Actinomycetes; order Actinomycetales; family Microbacteriaceae; genus Humibacter. The sequence goes on along the minus strand of NZ_JAKWJQ010000009.1, from coordinate 47,906 downwards.
GGGGGGATGGCATCCTGCCGACACGTTCGCGGCGCCGACTGGCGATCCGATTCCTGAAGTGCACGGTGAAGGTAGCGTCGGCGCGACCATAACGACGGACGACGCGCTCGGCGTCGAGAGAGAAGCCGAGTCGTCCTTCGGCTGGCCGTGGCGCAGTCTTCGTGAGCCGGTGGATGAGTGGGCTACACGGCACGGCGACGGCGTGCGCATCCGCGGGCGTCACGGACTCGAATCGATGTTCGGCACGAGCCTGCTCGCGCAGCCTCTCCGCGAGTCGCGGATGCGTTTCAGTACCACCGTTGACACGGCACCCTCGACCTACACCGAGGGTGCCGGGATCGTGCTCTGGTACAACTCGACGTCCTATTACTCACTCGCCGTCACGTGGGTCGAAGCGTATGGCGAGCGTCAGCACGGTCAGCAGTGGACCGGCGGCGGGCACAGGGCCGTCGTCGTCACGGCTAGCGATCGCGGGGGAGCGCGTGTCGTCGCGACGCGCATCCTCGATCATGACCGCCCGATCGAGCTGGAGACCCACCTGAACGGCGCGGTCGCCGGATTCAACGTGGACGGCGCCGAGATCGGGCCGGTGTTCGACATCGGCATCCTGTCCGACGACTACGGCGACGCCCTTCGATTCACCGGCGCGATGGTCGGCATCTACGCCTTCGACGTCGTCAACGCCTCATTCGCAGCGACCTTCAACGCGCTGTGCATCGACCAGTTCAAAGGGTGAACCCGAACACCCGACCGCAAGGGATCCCCGGCGTACGAGGAGGCGCCACCCGCTCGAGTTCCGTGCGGACACCGTCCGCAGCACGACGCATCACAACGAAGTACCGCGAAATCTGCAACGGAGGAGAAAGACGAATGTTCGGGTTGAGTAGACGCCGAGGGGGATGGGCGGCAGCCGCTGCGACGGCCGCGGTCATCGCAGCGAGCCTTGTGCCGGCGCACGCAGCGCTGGCCGACACGACAAGCACGACGCCAACCGTGACCAAGGCGGTCGCCATCGACAAGACCACGACCTCAGGATTCATCCACCCCGGGGTCGGCGTCGACGCGGGAAGCCTGGAGACCACGCGCAACGAGCTCGTCGCCGGCGCGGAGCCGTGGACGAGCTACTACCAGGGAATGCTCGCGACGAGCTACGCGAGCACCACACTCGGCTCCGCGAATCAGGGCTCGGGCGACGGCGTGCCCGCGGAGAATGAGTTCAACAGCGTCGACGAGAGCAACAAGCTCGGCCAGGACTCCGAAGGTGCGTACACGCAGGCGATTCTCTATTACCTGACGGGCAACCCGGTCTACCGCGAGAACGCGATGAAGATCATCCGCATCTGGAGCCACATGGACCCGGCCGGATACAAGTTCTTCGCGGACGCCGAGATCAAGACGGGCCCGTTCGTCTACCGGATCATGGCGGCGGCAGAACTGCTTCGCTACACCTCGGTGGTGCCGAGCACCGACGGGTACCCGCTCGTGTGGACGGCGCAGGACACCGCCGACTTCACCAACAACTTCGCCGTTCCCATGGTCGACACCATGGACTACGGCAACGCCTGGTACATGAACCAGGGCACACTGCCGCTCGAGGGTGCGATGGCCAGCTATATCTTCACCAACAACACGACGCGATATGACCAGGCCGTCGAGTGGTTCACGATGAACTCGACCGCGCCCGATCAGGATGTCAACGGCGCACTCGGCGCCATGTATCGGCTGATCGATAAGAAGAGCCCGGACAATCCCTACGGCTACTCGTTCGTGGACCATCTGGAGATGGGGCGGGACCAGGCCCACGCGGGTGACGACGTGCTCACGTTGACCACGCTCGCTCGCCTCGTGAACACTCAGGGCACCAAGCTCGACCCGAAGGCGGGCACGGTCTCGACGAAGAGGAACGCCGTCGACCCGTACACGTTCCTGGGTGACCGGTTGCTCGCCGGAACGAACGCTTTCTTCGGTTTCATGGCCGGCTACTCGATCCCGTGGGTCGACATCACGCAGCAGGGCGGCAAGCTCGCCCAGGCGTATCGAGGCAGGTGGAACGAAACTCTCAACGAGGTCTACTACATCTACAAGTATCAGGAGCACGTCGACGTGGCGAAGGCTGCGCCCGCTGTGCAACAGGAGTTCGAACAGCGCGATGGCGCCCTCTACTACAACCTCAACGTCAACGAGATCGGCACGAAGATCGGTTCGGATGGACTGCAGAGTTTCTGGGGCGGCACGCTGACCGGTGACGATTACTGGCTCTCGATTCCGGCAGCGGCCAAGGGCGAGAAGGTTCCGCAGCCCGACCCGAACGTGTCCTTCGCGCAGAAGGCATCCGTCATCAGCGGCAGCGCTAAGACGACCTCCGATGGCAACGCGACGATCCTGCGTGCCAGCGACGGCAAGAAGGGTACGACCCTCGCCGTTCGCACCATGCAGTACGGCGCACTCGCAAGCTACAGTCCGGTGGCGATCCGGGTGCGAACGACCTCGGTATCGACCTTGTCGGTCACGGCGCAGCCCGGCGCGAAGCCGTACCAGACCGTCACCGTTCCCGACACCGGCGGGCAGTGGCGCATGATCACCTACGACCTGGACGCGAGCGTCGTTTCGGCCTGGGCGAACGGCGGCAACAACATCGTCTATTACACGTTCTCGGGCGGTCGCGGCACGATCGACCTCGACTACGTGGTGCCGAACGCAGCGTCGGCCGTCACCCCTCCGCTGTTCCAGCAGGGAGCGAGCACGACGATCGTCGGCATCGCCGGCGTCCCGCTCGACGCGAGCCTTGCGGCGACCGACTCCAACACGAACGACACGGTCGCGTACACGGCAACGGGGACTCCCCGCGGCGCGAGCGTCGGGGCATCCGACGGTGAACTGAGCTGGAGTCCGACGAAGCACGATGTGGGCGATCACACCCTCATCGTGCAGGCCGACGATGGCACGACGGCGACCGCGCTCAAGGTCACTCTGCGCATCGCGAAGAACCGCGCGGATGCCGTGAAGCTGGCGGAGGCGGGATACGACTCGTCCATGACGTACACGAACGACACTGAACCGGCGTTCGATGCGGCGGTCGCCGCGGCGAAAGCCGTTCTGAAGACGGCGAGCGATTCCGACTTCGCGGCAGCGCTCGCGGCAGTTCAGAAGGCGGTCGCGGGACTGCGGCTGCTCACTCCGCGGTCGAGCGACGGAACCTTGGACTACGTCGGGATCGCGACATCAACGCTGCCGGCCGGAACGCTGGGGTATCTGACGGATGACGACAACTACACCTTCCCCGGCGACCTCTCGGTCAACTCGTTCACCGTCGACTTCGGCAGGGGATACCGTGTCGCGAGCACGGCGTTCGACCTGCAGGCACGGCAGACGTTCGGCAACAGGTCTCAGGGAGCGAACGTCTACGGGTCGAATGACGACAGCTCGTGGACCAAGCTCACGACAAAGGAGACGACGGACACCAACAGGCTCGAGACGCTGCCGGTCGCCTCATCGCTGACCGGCAAGGCTTTCCGGTTCCTGAAGGTGCAGGTCGACGACCCCGGTGTTCCTACGGATCCGAACTTCCCCGGAATCTTCGATCTTGCGGAGTTCCATGTGCACGGTTCGCGTCAAGAGGCGGTCGACAGCATCGCGACGGCGAGCATCAGCTCCAACGATGCCGAGCCGGGGATCGCCGGCAACGGCGACACCGTGAAAGTCGCGTTCACCAGCGACGGAGCGCTCAGCGACGTAGTCGGCGCGATCGCAGGTGTTCGGGCGACGATCACGGGTTCGGGGACCACATGGACGGCATCCGCAATTCTGCCGGACACGATCACGTCGGGTGTCATTGCGACATTCGCGATCGACTACACCACCGCTGATGGAAAGACCGCCGATCCGCTAGAGGTGACGACCGACGGGTCGAAGGTCTTCCTGTCGAACTCCGACGGACTGATCACGAACGTGCCGAGCATCGCCACGCCGGTCTCGCCGACCGGGGATGTGGAGACGTCCAAGACGCCGTATTTCGCGAAGATGTTCGACGATGATCCGACGACGTTCTCCGACGTCGGACCCGTGAACGGGCAGTACTACATCACGCTGGACTTCGGGGACGGAGGATCGGTGGCGCTCTCCCGGGCGGAGTTGCTCGTGCGACAGGACAGCAACGGCACCGGCCGCGCCGGCGGGCTGAACATCCAGGGATCCAACGATCAATCCACATGGACGACCATCACGAACAACGCGCAGGGCACGCTGGACTGGCAGACCCTCACGTTGCGTCCCGGCACCTCGCCCGTGGCGTACCGCTATCTGAAGATCGCGAACAACAACTGGATCAACATCGCCGAACTCAGGCTGTTCGGCAACCGGGTGGCGCCGCCTCAGGACTCCGTCATCTCGGCACATCTCGGATCCACCGATGCGGAGCCCGGAATCGTTGTCGGCGGCGACACGGTGAACCTCGATTTCACCACGTCCGAGGCGATCACGGATGTCGATGCGACGATCGACGGCTCTGCTGCGACGGTCATCGGAAGCGGCACGTCATGGCGCGCCTCGTTGCAGGAACCGTCGGACGCTGCCACCGGTCGGCTTCTGACGTTCCGGATCACCTACGCAGGCCCGAACGGCGAGGAGCGTCAGGCACTCACCCGCACGACCGACGCATCGAGCGTCTTCCTCACGACCAACAACGAGTTGATCGCCAACCCCGGCAGCCTGCTGACTGCGGTGACCTCGTCCGGGCAGCCGGACACGGCGAACCAGAAGTACGTCAGCAGCATGTTCGACGGCAGCGCAGCGACCTTCTCGGACATCGGACCGGTGAGCGGCCAGTACTACGAGATTCTGGATGCCGGAGCTGGTCGCAGCATCAGCCTCGACCACGCAGAGCTGTTGGTGCGTCAGGATGCCAACGGCTTGAACAGGGCAGCGGGACTCCAGGTCCAGGGTTCGAACGACCTCACGACGTGGACGCAGGTGACGAGCAATGCTGTTGGGACCCTGGGATGGCAGACGTGGGAACGACGCAGCGGGACTGCCGTGACCGCGTATCGCTATCTGCGGATCGCGAACAACAACTGGATCAATATCGCCGAGCTACGGCTGTTCGGCAGCATCTCGTAGCAACCAAGCGTGCGCCGGACTCCGGAAGGAGCCGGCGCACGCTCGGGGAGGGTGAGCAACACCGCCATGCCGACGCGGAAGCCGGTCCTACTGTTCGGGGAGCGATTCCGGCAGGTCGAACCAGGGGAACACGGTGTTCTCGAACCGCGTCATTGCGCGGATTCTGTCACCGGCCAGGGTGATCGCGATCAGGCCGGTTCCACGCTTCGTGCCATCCGACGAGCGGGTGTAGAGGCCGAATGCGGGTTGGCCGTTTGCTCGGGTCGGCAGAAGGTCGAATGTGCGGCCGGACCGGAAGAGCAGGGCACAGAAGGCGGATACGCGTTCGCGGCCCTCATATTCGAGCGGCATCGGCGGCATCGACATGAAGACGTCGTCGGTGAGCAGGCTCACCAAGGCGCTTATGTCACCGGCTTCGTACGCGTTCACGAACTTCGCCACGGTGATGGCTTCGGACGACGAGGTGGGAGTCGGCGGCGAGTCGTCGGCGTTTCGTGGAAGTCGGTCGCGCAGGCTGGTGCGGGCTCGTTTGAGGGCGCTGGTGACCGACTCGACGGTCGATTCGAGCATATCGGCGACCTCGCTTGCGTGGAACCCGAGTACATCGCGCAGGATCAGGACCGCGAGCTGGCGAGGTGGCAGCAGCTGCAGTGCCGTTACGAAGGCGATCGATATGGATTCCGATTGCTCGAAACGTGCCTCGGGGCCGAGCGGCGCCGCATAGTCGACAAGCGCGTCGGGGTACGGCTCGAGCCACGGGACTTCACCGAGCCGGCTCGGCGCTGGGGGCTGAGCGCCTGGGATGTTCCATTCCTTCGCCTGTCGTCGACTGGCTGAGCGCCGCAGGTTGAGGCATTGGTTCGTGGCGATCCGATACAGCCAGGTGCGCAACGAGGCGCGACCCTCGAATGCTTGAAGGCCTTGCCACGCCGCGAGCAACGTGTCTTGCACAGCGTCTTCGGCGTCGTGAAGAGATCCGAGCATCCGGTAGCAGTGCACCTTCAATTCGCGAAGATGCGGCTCGGCCAGCTCGTTGAACGCTTTGTCGTCTCCCGCACGCGCTCGCGCGAGCAGCTCATCCGTCAGCAGTGTCATTCTTGCGTCCTCGTTGTCGTCGCCTTGTTTCTTAGGCACACCCTCAGTACACGACCCTCAGTACACGTGTTGACACCCGTCGATGGCGGAACTGGGCTGTGGCAGGCCGCCCAATTCCTGAAGCCAGTGGTGTCTTCCCTTTTCGACAGTGTTAGTCAACGAGATGCGGAGAACAAAATGGCAAAGCTGGTAGTCAGCGAAAACCTCTCGCTCGATGGAGTGGTCGAAGACCCAACCGGCGAGCAGGGATTCTTACACGGCGGCTGGTTCGACCAGTCCGTTGGCGGTGATCGTGAGGCGTGGGCGAAAGTCGAGTACGCCGAGGCGTTGAGAGCCGCAGCTCTCCTGATCGGCCGGCGGACCGACGAATACTTCGGCTCGCGATGGAATTCCAGAAGCGGCGACTGGCCGGACAGGTTGAACGGTCTTCCGAAATATGTCGTGTCCACCACGCTCGAAGACCCGGTGTGGGTCAACTCGACGGTGCTGAGCGGTGACATCGTGGCGCAGATCACCAAGCTGAAGCGAGAGATCGACGGTGAGATCGTCGTCTACGCCAGCCGCCAACTCGTGCACACACTGATGGAGCATGACCTCGTCGACGAGCTGCGCCTGATCGTCTTCCCCGTTGTACTTGGATCCGGTGAGCGCCTTTTCGGTGACACCGAAGACAAGAAGCCACTCCATCTCTGCAGCGTTCAAGCCGTCGGAGATGGCCTGATGCTCCTCACCTACGGGATCATCAGAGAGGTTTGACCTCGCGGGACACGGGCGTCCCCAGACGCGCTACAGAACAGAGGATGCTGTGACGACCTGGGCCCGGAGCGGCATGAGCGCACCGGCCACCGTGCTGATGGTCTCGGAGTCGACTCCGGCTTCGGAGAGTGCGGTGGCGGCGTGCGCGATGACCTTGTCGAAGTCGGCGTCGGTGATGCCTCGGCCGGCGTGCGCGGCATCCAGATTCAGACCCTTGTAGCCGTTCGGGCCGCCGGTTGCCGCGGCGAGGAAGAGCGCCATGTGACGCTTCTGCTCGACGAGGCGAGTCGTGGCGAAGTACGGCGCAAGACTCTCGTCGTCCATGATCAGCCGATACAAGGTGTCGACCACCGCGGCGATGCCGGCGCCTTCGCCAAGCTGCTGGTACAGGGTTGCGGAAGTGCTCGTGTCAGTCATTTCGTTGTCCCATTCGCGATCGTGTGTTTGTCCATGACAGCCTCCGACGTGCCGGAGCTTCGTCGAGCGATTCGTCGTCGTCCTGAGACGGCGTCAGGTCTTGTTGGTCGGCAGGCGCTTGCTGGTTCTCCTGGGCGGGCGTCGCACCGAGGCGCCCCAACTCGCGCTCGATGGATTCGAGCAGCGAGTGTGCTTGGGCGGCAGCCATTCTGGTGAACTGGCGCGCCCGAACCACGTCGTCTAAGGAGGCCGGCCCCGCCGCAGGAAGATCATCGGTCGCGAATGCGGGAGTAGGGGTTTGCTCCGCACCCCATGGCGGTGTGATGAGGTGTGGCTCGGTGGCGTCTCGTGGTGTGCCCGACTGCTTCTCGATCTCGTGGGCGGCTTGCTGAGCCCGCTCGATGATCTCTCGATATTGCACCCTGGCGGTGTCGACCAGATCTTTCGAGTAGGACTCGGCCTCGGCGACCGCTTCGTCGGCGATTCGCTGAGCGCTGCTGAGCAGCAGGACGGCGCGACTCGAGATGGCGTCGTCTCCCGAGCTGAGTCCCGCCATCAGATCGTGCTTCTCGCGCCAGGCGAGTTCGAGAGCGTCGGCTGCAGCAGCAAGGAGCGATCGCAGCGCGGCGCGGTCGTCGTCATTGCTCTCGCCGGCGAGTGATGCTTCCCGCAGCTGTTCCGGTGTGATGGATGCGGATGTGGTCCCAGTCATGATCGTGCCGTCCTCTACTGGATGCCCAGCCCTGCGCCCAGTCGGGCGACTGTCGGAGCGCCTGCCCGGCTGCCTGTTTCGCCGGTCGGTTGAGTGAATGGGTCGTCGTACTTCTCGCTGCGGATCCACTCGGAGGCGATGCCCGAATGGAGCAGCGCGGCGGTGGTGTGGCCGACCATGCGTGGCGAGCCGCACACCATTGCGAGAAATCCATCCCACGGACCATCCGCGGCAGCGACGTCGCCGATCAGGCCGCGCGGCCCGGGGAACGATGGGTCGTCGGAAACCGCGAATCCGGTCTGCAGCCAGGGCGCACCGGCGTACCGATCGAGTTCGGGGTTGGCGTAGAACCCCCAGGAATGCCGCACACCGTGATACAGCGCGACCCGCGGGCCGGTCCCGCTCGAACGGTGTCGCTCGGCGACTTCGTCCAGCACGGCCAGCAGTGGAGCGATGCCCGTTCCGCCACCGACGAGGAGGAGGTCCGGCCAGTCGCCGTCGGAGGGCAGGGTCAGCAGATCACCGACCGGCGGGCCGAGCCGAACCCGGTCACCCGCCTTGACATCGCGAAGCAGGGCTCCGCTGACCTGACCGCCCGGTACGAGTTGAACATGGAACGTGATCGTGGAGTCAGCCCGTTGCGGATGCGTGGGCGACAGGTAGCGCCACTGGCGGGGCCGCTGAGGAACTTCGACCGCGAGTGACTGCCCGGCCCGGTACGCGTACGGTTCGTCGGTCCGGATCGTCACCGTGCCGACATCCATTCCACGCCGCTCGGTCGCCACCACCTCTGCGACCCAGGTTGCGGGTTCCGACTCAGCGCCCTCGGCGGCGGTGATCATCGTCGTGGCGATCAGCCCGTATGCCTCGGCCCAGTCGGAGGCCAGCTCGGCCGTCCACGTGTCGCCGAGGAAGTGCTTGAGCGTCGCCAGGAGGGATGCCCCGACCGCCGGATAGTGACCGGCGATCGTTCCGAACTTTCGGTGATCGCGGCCGAGGTCTTCGATGTAACCGACGACTTCGCCGATGTCGTCGACGTTGCTGACCATGCGGCCGAGTGCTTTCACGAGCCGGTCACGCTGCGTCGCCATCGTGACCGGGAACAGATCCCGTACCTCGGGGTGCGTGAGAAAGAGATGCGCGTAGAAATACCCTGGGACGGCATCACCGTGAGCTGCCACCTGAGCCCAGGTCCGCTTGAGCGCAACCGCATCCACCTATGTTGTGTCCCATCCGCTACCGTGCAGTGTCGAAGGTCGACGCTAGCGCGAGACCCGGGTTGTCCCCAAATCGGGGGACAGGGATCCCTCGGATCCGATCAGCGCGCAGACGGGATGCCGGTCGCAGCGCGGGCGATGGCAGTCCTGCGGAGCGTGCCGAGGGCTTCACCGAGCCGCTTGACGGCGTCGTCGGAGAGTGGTTCTTGCACGAGGCGGCGTAGCTCACCGTCGAACGCCGGGAGCGCGCGTTCGAGGAGGGCTTCACCCTCCGACGTCAGCTCGAGAATCGACGAGCGGCGGTCGGCCGGGTTGGCTCGGCGGGCACAGTGGCCGGCGGCTTCAAGCCGATCGACCGCCTGACTGGTGCCTCCGACCGTGATCGCAAGGGCCTGGGCGATGTCGAGAACGCGACACTGCGGTGCCGCATCGATGACCATCATGAGGTTCAAGTTGGCCAAGGTCAGGTCGCATTCCTTTCGGAGCCGGTCGTCTACCGCTCCCCACAGCACCGTTTCGAACCGCACAAGGTCGTCGAACACCTGTCGCACGTCGGTCACCATCGCCAAGCCTCCTCGGATCGACCTCACACTATCTTAGATACAAGCAGGTTGTTGCTAAGCTAATTAGTGCTAATCTAAATCACGGTCGATCCACGACCGGCCCACCGTGCGGGCAACGGCACGACAGGAGATCTTCATGACTGCACAACAGCGCGACCTGGTTCACCAGATCCTCCGGGACGCACCCTTCGACCTCGGCGGCGATGTCGCCATCCACCGTCCCCTTCTGGAGCAGATGCTCACCGCGCAGCCCCTTCCCGAGGATGTGCGGACGACGTCAGGCGAGCTCGGTGGCGTCCCGGCGATCTTCATCGACATCGCCGGAGTGGAACCGAAGGGGACCATCTTCCACATGCACGGAGGGGGCTTCGCCCTCGGCTCAGCACGCGGCTCCATCGGGCTGGCGTCGGACCTGGCCCGTAGGACGGGCATGCGCGCCGTCTCGATCGACTATCGGCTGGCGCCGGAGGCTCCGTATCCCGCGGCTCTTCACGACGTCACCGCCGCATACCGGGCATTGCTCGAGCAGCTCGGCGGCGCGGGCGGCGTTGTCGTGACAGGCGAATCCGCCGGCGGAAACCTTGCGGTCGAACTTCTCGTCGCTGGCAGAGCCGAAGCTCTGCCGATGCCGGCCGCCGTGGCGGTGTTCTCGCCGATGACCGACCTCACCGTCTCCGGCGACAGCTTCACGAGCAAGGCGCAGGTCGACCCGAACATCAGCGCCGACGCCATCCGCACGCGCGTCGCCGAGTACCTGGGTGGCACCACCGACGCGACGGACCCGTTGGTCAGCCCGGTTTTCGCCGACCTCACCGGGTTGCCGCCCTTGCTGATCCAGGCAGGTTCGCACGAAGTGCTTCTCGACGACGCCACGCGCCTCGCCGTCAAGGCGGCTGCCGACGACGTTCCCGTCATCCTCGACGTCACTCCGGATGTTTCCCACGTCTTCCAGGCGTTCGCCGCCATTCTCGAGGAGGGCGACGCTGCGCTGAACAGGGCCGCATCCTTCGTGGAGAGCCATGTCAAGGAACCGGCCCTCGTCGTTTGACCCGCTTCAGACCTCGAAGTAGAACTCGGTGTGCAGTCTGCAGCCCGGGTTGAACGGTGCGGCGCACGCGGGGCATCCATCGACAGCGAGGTACTCCGTGATCGTCAGCAGGTTGCCGCACACCCCGCAGAGCACGGCCGGTTCGGCCCGGGAGGCGACTGGCCACTGCCGCGCGGGGTGGCCGGCCGTCTCTGCATGACACAGATGGCAGGGATAGAACTCGCGGCAGCACGCGAACTCGATCGCGATCACATCCTGCGGCGACCGATAGTGGATGCAGCGAGTCTCGTCGTCCACGACGGGACCGAGAACGCGCGGCCGGGTTTCGCTCACGCCGGTCCGTCCTGGTCGGACGTGGGCGTCGAGGGCGCGGATTCGTCGACGAACCGGGTCAACAGTTCCTCGAGCGTCGACAGTTCCGCTGGGGCGAACGACTCGAACAGTTCCTCTGCCGCCCCGGACGCGAGCCGTTGGGCCGTCGCGAAATCTTCGACGCCCTTCTCCGTCAGGGTGAGCTCGGCGACGCGCTTGTCGTTCGCCGACTGGGTTCTGCGCAGATAGCCGAGGCGCTCCAGGTCCTCGACCGTTCGGGTCATGCCCGCCTTGTCGCTTCCCGTGAGCCGGATCAGATCGCGCTGCGTTGACACACCCTCTCGTCGGAGCAGGAGCAGCACGCCGAAGTGGCGACCGGTCAATCCCAGCGGAAGAAGCGCTCTGTTCAGCGAGCGAGCGGCTCGCTCGTGCGACTGACGCAGCAGCAGACCGAGCTGCAGATTCACACGAGGCCTTGCCATCTCACCATCCTATGTTAGATTCAAGTGAATCGGATTCAAATGGATCAGATTCAGTTGAAACTTACTCATCGAATCCTACTCATCGAAAGAGGAACGGATGACGGTCACGTCGACTCCCGAATCGGTGTCGCGACCTCGGCTCGGACCACGCTGGCCCCGCTGGATCTTCCGCATCACGAGCACGATCGCGGCGATCATGTTGTTCGATCAGGCGATCTTCGCGGGTCAGTTCCTCGGTGGCACATACGGCTCGCTCCACGTGCACCGCGAGAACGCCACCTATGCGGGCATCGCGATGCTCGTTTGTGTAGCTTCTGCGGTTCTGCTGCGCTGGCCTGGCCGCGGACCGTGGTGGCCGATGCTCGCCGGTCTCGGAATCTTCGGCCTGATCGCTCTGCAGATCGTCCTCGGCTTCACTCGGGTGCTGACCCTGCACGTGCCGCTGGGCGTCGCGATCATCCTGGTCGCCGCGGCGCTCGCCGTGTGGGCATGGATGCGGCTGGGCCGATGAGCGGGAACGACCGCCGCAGGCTCGGTATCGACCGTCGGACCTTCATCGGCGCCGGACTCGCCGCGGGCGTCGGCCTAGGTGTGGGCATCCCGTTGCTCCAGGGCCTCGGCGGATCGACGTCCACCGGCAATCTGCTGAAAAGTGAACGACCGCTGCCGCAACCGTTCACCCTTCCCTTCCGAGTGCCTCCAACGCTGAAACCGACGCGAACGGATGCCGACGCCGACTACTACGAGATCGTCCAGGCACAAGCGAGCGCGGCGATCCTGCCCGGCGTGAAGACTCCGATCTGGGGATACAACGGCATCTTCCCCGGACCGATCATCGAGAGTCGGCGTGCCAGAACGACGGTCGTCACCCACACCAACAAGTTGCCGGTGCCCACGGTGGTGCACTTGCACGCCGGCCGCACGCCGCACACCAGCGACGGTTATCCCATCGACTACGTGTATCCGACCGATCGGTCGTACATGAACCAGCACTCCGGCATGACCGGCATGGGCGGCGATCCGGCTATGACCGGTGACGTGAGCAACGGCCACCGCACGTACACCTACCCCCTCGATCAGCGCGCCGCGATGCTCTGGTACCACGACCACCGCATGGACTTCACCGGGCCGAGCGTCTGGCGCGGACTGGCCGGCATGCACCTCGTGCGTGATGACGAAGAGGATGCGCTCCGGCTTCCCTCCGGAACACGCGAGTTGCCGATCATGATCACCGATCGCAGTTTCGCCGCTGACGGCTCGCTGCACTACCCGAGCGTCGACGCGAGCCTGCTCGGGCATCCGGGCGTCACACCGGACTACGTCGCCGGCGTGCTCGGCGACGTCATGCTGGTCAACGGAACGCCGTGGCCGGTGGCGCACGTCGACGGGGCGAAGTATCGGCTGCGCATCCTGAACGCGTGCAACGCTCGGCGGCTCGACCTGCGCCTCGACCCTCAGCCCGATGGCGCGATGATTCAGATAGGCACGGATGGCGGACTGCTCGCCTCGCCCCTGCAGCATGAGCACTTCGAACTGGCTCCCGCCCAACGCACCGACCTGATCATCGACTTCTCCGGCTTCGCGCCGAACACCGCTGTGACACTGTTCAACGACTTCGGCGACGGCAACATGTCGCAGGTCATGCGCTTCATCGTCGGGGACAAGATGGCCGACGGCTTCACCGTTCCGAACACCCTCTCCGCGATCGAGAAACTGGCAGCGAGCCAGTCCGTCGTCACTCGCACGTTCCGGTTCAAGACGGGATCGGTCGACCACATGAACGGATGGCTCATCGATGGGCGGCCGTTCAGCCCAGACGACATCGCGGCCTCCGCGGGTCTCGGCACGGTGGAGGTCTGGCGCCTCCTGGCCGATTTCCACCACCCGGTGCACATCCACCTCAACCCGTTTCAAGTGCTCTCGCGCGGAATCGACGGGCCGGGGGAATTCGACGCCGGCTGGAAGGACACCATCGATCTGCGCCCGGCCGAAGAGGCGGCGATCGCCATCAAGTTCGATGGGTACGCAGGCAAGTACGTCTTCCACTGCCACAACCTCGAACACGAGGACATGGCGATGATGGCGAACTTCACCACGCACTGATCCTTCAGCGACCCCTTGACGACACACTTGTTTTTTGCAAGTGTTAACGCATCAGCACACCGACCTCAAGAGAGTGAGACTGCAATGACCGCGATGTTCGTCAATCTGCCGGTGACCGACCTGGAGCGCGCCAAGGCGTTCTACACGGCGATCGGAGGCACGATCAATCCGCTGTTCACCGATCACAACGCAGCCTGCGTCGTGGTGGATGAAGACCACAACTACTTCATGCTCCTCACCCGCGACTTCTTCCAGACGTTCACCGACCTGCCGATCGGCGACCCTGCGACGAACCCGTCGGTCACAGTCGCCATGTTCCTCGACAGTCGCGACGCGGTGGATGCGACGGTCGCCGACGGCCTTGCCGCTGGCGGCTCCGAGGCGCGTCCTGCCGCCGACTACGGGTTCATGTACCAGCGCCAGCTCACCGATCCCGACGGCAACCTGCTCGAGTTCGGCTGGATGGATCCGGTCGCTGCCCAGCAGGGTCCAGAAGCCGCAGCTGCGCAACAGCAGGCCTGAGGTCCATGGCCGCGCGCGACTACGGGCAATACGGCGGCATCACGCAGGCCCTGGAGCTTGTGGGTGAGCGGTGGGCCCTGCTCATCGTTCGCGACTTGCTCGTCGGGCCGCGCCGCTACGGCGAGCTCGCGGCCGGGCTTCCCCGGATTCCGAGCAACATCCTGGCGGCGCGGCTCAAGGAGTTGCAGGCGGCCGGCGTCATCCGTCGGGCGCCGCGTTCCCGGATCATCGTCTACGAGCTGACTCCCTACGGTCGTGAGCTCGAGCCGGTGGTGCTCGCGCTCGGGGCGTGGGGCTTCAAGGCCATGGGCGATCCGCGCGAGGAGCAGATCATCACGCCGGACTCCATGACCATCGACCTGCGCACCGCGTTTCAGCCGCAGGTGGCGGCTCAGCTGCCCATGACTTCCTACGGTGCGCGTTTCGGTCCAGCCGAGCTGCTCATCCGCGTCGATGGCACTGCGCTCGATGTGGTGCGCGGGGACGGGCCGACCGATCTCGCCTTCGCGGCCGGTGCGGGCATCCGTCGCCTCATCTCCGGCGAGCTGGACCCGGATCGCGCGATCGCCAGCGGCGTGGTCGAGGTGTTGCACGGACGCCACGATCTTCTCGATCGCTTCGCTCGCACGTTCCATCTGGCTGCTTGACGAGCCGGCCCGTACGCGTCGCCGAGTGGGGGCGCGACTGGATTCACGTCCGAAGCAGTGCGTCCAGTGCGTCGAGCAATTGCCGCCAGCCCGGTTCCAGCCCGGCCACGGCGGGGGCCGCCGCGGGTGTCACGTCGGTCACCTCGATGACCAGGGCGACGGATGCCTCGTCGTCGCCTTCGATGGTCAGCGTGTGTCGTGCGCGGAACAGCGGAGCACCGTTCCCGTCCACGGGAGCCAGGTCGAAGACGAGCCGCCGATTCGGCACGACTTCGTCGACCCGGCCACTCGACTCGTATTCTGCGGTGTCGCCCTCGCGCAACACGATGCGGATCCGCCCGCCCTGAACGGGCGTCAACTCGAACGCGGCGACGGAGAAGTGTCGCGGCGCCCACCACGTCGCGGCACGTTCCGGGTCGGTCCAGGCATCCCACACCCGAGCGGCGGATGCCGGCAGGTCACGCTCGAAACGAAGGACGCGGGACCCGTCGTCATCGACCGGCCGTCTCGTCTCCGTGTCGATCGCGCTCTCGTAGGCATCCAGCTCGGCGTCGTCCGGGCCGGCTGCGGAGAGCCCCACGAAGTACTCGGCCAACTGGGCGAACGCGCCGCGGTCGAGCCGGGCGACGCGGCGGCGTCCGAGCCTGTGCACTCGGATCACTCCCAGCGCCTCCAGCGCCTGCAAGTGCTTCGTGGTCTGGGGCTGCAGAGCGCCCAGCGCCTCGGCCACTTCGCCGACCGTGCGCGGCTTCTCGGCGAGCAACTCGATGATGCGAAAGCGCGTCGGCTCGCCGAGCGTCGCGAGCGCTCGCTGCACATCGAGTGGCATGGGTCAATGAAAGCAGGCGGAGCGCCTACTCGGCCGAGACGAGAGCGGCGAGGTTGTCGAGTTCGTTCGCGCGACCTGCGAGCAGACGGCCGGTCCACACCTCGTCGTGCAGCGGCTCGACATCCATCACGATGCGCGTGCCATCGGCCACCGGCTCCAACGTGATCTCGGTGAGCTGCTCGTAGGGCTCGTGATCGGGCACGAAGTCGATCACGGAGCGGTAGGCGAGGCGGGTCGGCTCAGCGATCTCGGTGAAGTACTTGCGCGACTCGGTGGCCAGGGGCATCCCGTTCTGCTCCATGAAGGCCACCTGCTGTTGGCCGACGGCCGTCATCGTGTAGTCGAGTTCGCCGCCCGGCTGCAGCTCGAGCCGCGTGACGTCGGTGCGGAAGCCCTCGGGCGCCCACCATTTCGAGATGCCGTCGGCAGTGGTCCAGAGCTCCCAGACCCGGGTGGGCGGTGCGGTCACGATGCGTTCGATGCGTTCTGTCATGACAGCACCATATATTCGTCTAGACGAATATGTCAAGATCTGAAGACGTCCGACCTTCGGATGTCGAACGAGGTCTCAGGTGAAGAGTCGCGTGCTACCGTCGAGGCGGAAAGCGCTATCCCTGACAAGCTCGAGCCGGCTGCAATTGCGAGTTCACATGACATCCCCCTTCGACCGCCACCACTTCGATTTCTCCCCCTGGTCGTTCTGGCGCGAGGCGTCGGAGGAGGAACGCGACCGGCAGCGAGGCCTGCAAGCCGAGTTTCTGAGCAGCCGCGACGATCACCGACTCGGCGAGGACTGCTTCATCTCCGAGCTGGCTGCAGTGCAGACCGATGCGCTCGAGCTCGGTGACCGTACCTACATCGCCGCGAACGCCTACCTCACGGGGCGGGTGAAGCTGGGGCGAGACTGCTCGATCAATTCCTTCGCCGTCGTGCGCGGCGACATCCAGATCGGCGATGCCGTCAGGATCGGTGCCTACACCTCGATCATCGGCTTCAATCACGGCTTCGACGACGTCGAGACCGAGATCTTCCGTCAGCCGCACACGAGCAAGGGCGTCGTCATCGGCGACGACGTCTGGATCGGATCGCAGGTGACGATTCTCGACGGCATCACGGTGGGGGAGAAGGCTGTTCTCGCCGCCGGCGCCGTCGTGACGAAAGACGTTCCCGCCGGCGCGGTCGTCGGGGGCAATCCGGCACGAGTGATCAAGTCGCGCTTCGCGTCGTCGACGAGCACGGTGTCGAAGGAAGGCGGCGCGCTATCGGAGCGGGTCACGGCGTTCGCGGAGCGTGCGCGCGCCCAGGCTCCGGCGGTGCTCGCGCGGTCGTGGCCCGCGGAGATCTCCGGCGGGTTGTTCGTCGACAAGCCGGGCGCGGATCCAACGGTTCGAGCGCAGTGCGACGCGGTTGAGATCGGGGTGCTCCTGCTCGGCTCTCCGCCAGAGCAGCTGCCGGCCGACGAACAGCGGCTGCGGCTGCTCTCGTTTCAGGATCCGGCGACAGGACTCGTGCCGTCGATGGATGCGACGGGCCGGCTTGTCGGGCATCCGCTCGGTCTCGACGACGGCGACGCGGCGTACCACGTCGAATGCGTCGGATACGCCCTCGATCTTCTTGGGACGCGGTTCGGTCATCCGATCCGTGCGATCGCCGACCTCACTGCCGCGGACGTCGTGGAGTTCATGAACAGCCGGTCCTGGACCACCCGGGCCTGGGGAGCCGGGCACGATGTCGACGCGCTCGGCACCGGCCTGCTCTGGAACCTCGAGCAGGGCGTTGCGAGTCGGCCGGGTGTGCTCGAGGCCTACTTCGGCTGGCTCTTCACCCACGTCGACCCGTCCACCGGAATGTGGGGAACTCCTCGAGCCGAGGACGGGCTTCTGCAGATCGTGAACGGCTACTACCGGGCGACGCGGGGCAGCTTCGCGCAGTTCGGGGTGCCGCTGCCGTACCCCGAGCGCGCCGTCGACACGGTGCTGGCGCACAGCCGAGACGCCCGGTTCTTCGACCGCCATCGCTTGAACGCGTGCAACGTGCTCGACGTCGTGCATCCGCTCTGGATGCTCCGTTCCCAGGTCGGCGACTATCGGTCTGGCGAGATCCGGGTGCTCGCGACCCGGCTTCTCGACGACGTGCTGCGCAACTGGGTCGACGACCGCGGCTTCGGATTCCAGGCGCCCGCCGTCGACGGCGGTCCCACCGGGGACTCGGTTCCCGGCCTCCAAGGCACGGAGATGTGGCTCGCCACGATCTGGTTGCTGTCCGATCTGGTGGGGGTGTCGGCGAGCCTCGGGTACCGGCCTCGGGGCATCCACCGGCCGGAGCCCGCGAGGCCGCTGGACCTGACCACCGGGGCCTGAACCGGACTCAAGCCGCCAAGACCGTCGCCAGCGCGTCGAGCGTGACGTTCACGATGGAATGCAGTTGAGACTCGTTTGCGCCCGCGCGACTCATGACGGCGAGCGAGTGGTTCACCGCCGTGATGTGCACGGCAAGTTCGTCCGCCGCCGTCTCGGGCAATCCGGCGCGTCTCAGGGCCGCACGCACCCTGGTCAACTGAATGTTCACAGCCTCGTGCACACGTTCAACGGCCTTCGGCGTCAAGACGGGGATCGCCATGGCGGATTGAACGACCAGGCATCCGTCGGGCACGTCGGGATCCGCGATTCGATCCATCGTGACGGCGAAGAACGATCGGGCGGCGTCGAGAGGCGGAGCGTCCGCGTTCGCCAACGCCTCATCGAAGCGCTTGCCGTACCGGGCGACATAACGCTGCAGGCAGCGCACGAAGAGCGAGTTCTTGTCTCCGAACGACGAGTACAGGGAACTCCGGTTGAGTCCCGTGGCGCGTGTCAGGTCGTCGATCGAGGTCTCGGCGTATCCGCGGCTCCAGAACTGGATCATCGCCGCATCGAGCGCCGCTTCGACGTCGAACTGCTTTCTGCCAGCCATGGATGCCTTCCGTTCCCCTTGAAGATTCCATCTTGGAATGATCGGTCCAGGATGTCTAGAGTGTAGGTCATGACCGAACTCGCGCTCGATCTCCCCACCGCGCTGAACCCTGTGCCCGAGCTGCCACTTCAGCAGATGGCGGGCTTCGCTCATCGCTGGGTGGATGCGAAGGGCATCCCACTGCACGCGGTCGAGGGCGGCATCGCGACGGCGCCGACCGTCGTGCTGCTTGCCGGATTTCCCCAAACCTGGTGGGCGTGGCGCAACGTGATGCCGACTCTGGCCGAGCGCTTTCACGTGATCGCCATCGACCTCCCAGGTCAAGGTCATTCAGGGCGATCCGGTGCCGGCTACGACACCCACACCGTCGCCGACCAGGTTCACGCTGCGGTCAACGCACTCGGGTCGTCGAAGTACTGGTTGATCGGTCACGACATCGGTGCGTGGGTTGCCTTCTCGCTCGCGCTGACCCATGAAGATGATCTCGCGGGCCTCGTGCTGTTGGACGCCGGAATCCCGGGCATCACGCTCCCCGACTCGATTCCGACCGACCCGGAACGCGCGTGGAAGACCTGGCACTTCGCCTTCCATCTCGTGCCGGAGCTGCCCGAGGTCTTGCTGGCGGGCAGGGAGGCGGAGTACGTCCGCTGGTTCCTGAAAGCCAAGACGCTCTCACCCGACACCTTCGATGAGAGCGAGATCGAGCACTATGCCGCATCGCTCGCCGCCGAGGGGGCCCTCGGCGCTTCGTTGGCGTTCTACCGACACGCGGCGGAGTCGGCTCGCAAGAACATCGATGCACTGGATGCCCGGCACCTGTCACTGCCGGTGCTCGGCATCTCGAGCAGTCACGGCTCGATCCCCGACATGGGAGCATCCCTCGCTCCCTGGGCCGATCATGCGTCGGGCATTCGGGTATCGCGGGCCGGACACTTCATTCCCGACGAACAACCTGATGAGGTCGCTGCCGCGCTCATCGCCTTCATCGATCGAGTCGGATGACCCTGCCGGCTCCCGAACCGCTGTGAGCATGGATATCCCCTACCCAACTCCGGCCCAGCGATATATCGTGATGCATCGTCGGGACTCGGTAGAGCCTCAGAGACCTGGGAGGTCATCATGAGCGGTTCATCCACAGGCGGGGGCTTCGGAGCCCGAGGGTTCGAGGGCGGTCGCGGGGGTTACGGCCCGCACCTCGGGGAGGCGATAGACCAGCTTCGATCGATGTTCGAGCAGCGCGTCGGACAGCGCGTCGCGCGCGGCGACGTGCGTGCCGCGGTGCTCGCGCTGCTGGCAGAGAAGCCGATGCACGGCTACCAGATCATCGCCGAGATCGAGCAGCGCAGCGGCGGCGCTTGGAAGCCGAGCGCCGGGTCCGTGTATCCGACGCTGCAGCTTCTGGCCGACGAAGGACTGATCAGTGCCGAAGCGGCCGACGGCCGCAAGACGTACTCGTTGACCGAAGCGGGACAGGCCGAAGCAGATGCCGCCGCCGGCCGCGCAGCGCCGTGGGAGGCATCCGGTCAGGGCGACATGCTGGGCATGGGGCCTCTGCCGAAGGCGGGCGTCGCGCTGGCGCAGGCCGCCGCGCAGGTCAGGCGCACCGGTACTCCCGAGCAGGTGGACGAGGCGGTGACGGTGCTCGACGACGCCCGCCGCAAGATCTACACCATCCTCGCTCAGGACTGACGGATGCCGTCTGCCCCCGCCACTCGAGAACGATCGATCCCCGAAGCGCCCGCGACGGCCCAAAGCGGAGACACCCGCGCCCGCTACCGCCGCATCATGCGGTTCGCGCTGCGCTACCTCGTGCAGACGTGGTGGTTCGAGATCCTCCTGCCGGGCGTGGGACTCGCGCGTGTGGCCGAGCGCGGGAGGGCCGCGCGGTTGACGCGCATCGCGCAGCGCTTCCACAAGCTGGCCGTCGAGCTCGGCGGACTGATGATCAAGGTCGGCCAGTTCCTGTCGTCGCGGCTCGATGTTCTGCCGCCGGAGATCACCACGGAGCTTGCGGGGCTGCAGGACGAGGTGCCGCCGGCGTCGTTCGCGTCGATCCGTCAGCTCGCGGAGGCGGAGCTCGGGGTGCCGCTGGATCAGGCGTTCTCGTCGTTCGATGAGTCTCCGGTGGCCGCCGCATCGCTCGGACAGGCGCACCGGGCACGGCTCGCCGCGTTGGATGCCGCCGACAGCGGTTTCGAACAGGTGGTCGTCAAGGTACAGCGGCCGGGCATCCAGGCGATCGTCGACGTCGATCTCTCCGCCCTGCGCCGGGTCGCGGGCTGGCTCAGCCACCTGCGGATCGTCTCGGATCACGTCGACACCCGCGCCCTGGTGGCGGAGTTCGCGAAGACGAGTCTCGAGGAGATCGACTACCTGCACGAGGCGACCGGCGCCGAACGGTTCGGTGAGATGTTCGTGGGCGACCAGCGAGTGGCCGTGCCGGAGGTCGTGTGGGAGCGCACGTCCAGACGTGTGCTCACACTGTCGGATGTGACGGCCATCAAGATCAACGACGTCGACGGACTGCGCGCGGCGGGCATCGACCCGACCGAGGTCGCATCGGTCTTCGCCGAGGTGATGTTCGAGCAGCTGTTCGGCAACGGATACTTCCACGCCGACCCGCATCCCGGCAACATCTTCGTGACGCCGATCGCCGGCGCATCAGGTGACCCCGGTGGCCCGGCGTGGCGGCTCACTTTCGTCGACTTCGGCATGATGGGCGAGGTCACTGACGAGCTGCGCGACGGCCTGCGCAACCTGCTCGTCGCGGTGGCGGCGCGCGACGGGCGGCGTCTGGTCGAAAGCATTCAGGATGTCGGCATCCTGTTGCCCACCACCGACACGGCCGAGCTCGAACGGGCCATGTCGCAGCTCTTCGATCGCTTCGGCGGCATGGGCTTCGCGCAGCTGCGCAAGGTCGATCAGCGCGAGTTCCGCGACTTCGGCAAGGAGTTCGGTGCCGTGGTTCGCTCGCTGCCGCTGCAGCTGCCGGAGAACTTCTTGCTCGTCATCCGTTCGATGTCACTCACGTCGGGTGTCTGCAGCTCACTGGACCCCGAGTTCAACGTCTGGGATGCGATCGAGCCCTACGCGTCCCGGCTGCTGCGCGAGCAGAGCGGCAACGTCATCGCGTCGGTCGCCAAAGAAGCGGTCTCGATCGCGGGCATCGCCGTGCGTCTGCCCGGACGCATCGATGCGCTCATCACGCGCATCAACGAGGGCACCGTCACGGTGGCGACGCCGGCGATCGATCGCCGTCTCAGCCGTCTCGAGCGCCTCGTCCGTCGGGCGGTCGGCGCAGTGCTGTTCGCGGGACTCCTGATCGGCGGCGTGCTGCTGCTTCCACACGTTCTGCCGCTCGGCATCGTGCTGATGTGCGTTTCGGCGCTGCCGCTGGGTTACGCCGTCGTCGGGGGCGTGGGCCGAGGTCGCTGACGCCACTCTGCCGGTCGAGTAACGCCCGCGCAGCGGACGCGTATCGAGACCCGCCCCACCTACGCTCTCCCCGCCCACGGGTCGTAGTCGGCGATCAGCGCTTCTTGCTCGGGGCGCTCCGCCTCGGCCACGTGCTGCAGGTTGATCCGCACGCGATACCACTGCGAACTGGAGCCGCGCATCCCATCGACGAGTTCGTCGGCAGGATGCAGGTCGGCCGCGGCATCCGGATGCTCCGCCTTCCACCGCTCGAGTGCCGCCAGCGCCTCCGGCTTCGTCTTCGTGCGTGCGACCTCGATGAGCGGCATCGTCGACGCGCGACGCCCAGCGCCGTCTCCCGTCGGCGGCGGCTTCTCCGCAGGTCCGAGCCGGTCGGCGAGGGCGAGAAGTGCGTCGAGCGAGCCGATCGCGTCGTCGATGCCCTCATGCAGGTCGCCGCGTTCGGCGAACCGATGGAGCACCGTCGGCACGGTGAACTCGTCGGGGCGACGCGTGCGCACCTCGTTCCAGTCGAGAGGCGTCGATACGCGGGCATCCGGCAACGGCCTGACCGAGTAGGCGGATGCCACCGTTCGATCCTTCGCGTTCTGGTTGAAGTCGACGAACACGCTCTCGCCTCGCTCCTCCTTCCACCAGCGGGCGGTCGCGAGGCCCGGTGCGCGGTTCTCGATCTCGCGGGCGAGAGTCTCGGCTGCGAGGCGCACGTCGGTGAAACTCCACCGGGGTGCGATGCGGACGAGGATGTGCAGACCCCGAGATCCGCTCGTCTTCGGCCAGCCGACGAGGCCGTGGTCGTCGAGCACATCGCGGACCACGAATGCGACGTCGACGATCTGCGACCAATCGACGCCGGGCATGGGGTCGAGGTCGACCCTGAGCTCATCGGGATGTTCGAGGTCTTCGGCGCGAACCGCGTGGGGGTTGAGGTCGAGGCATCCGAGATTCGAGACCCAGGCCAGGCCGGCGGCGTTGCGCAGCACGGCCTCCTCGGCCGAGGTGCCGCTCGCGTAGTGCAGCGTCGCGGTGTCGATGTAGTCCGGATGCCCGTCGGGCACGCGCTTCTGAAAGAACGGCTCCTGGGACAGACCCTTCACGAAGCGCTTCAGCACCATCGGCCGCCCGCCGGCACCTCGCAGCGCGCCGTCCGCGACGGCGACGTAGTAGTGCGCGAGATCGAGCTTGGTCAGCCCTGGCTCAGGGAACACGATCTTGTCCGGATGGGAGATGCGCACCTCGTGCCCGTCGACCTCGAGGAACGTCTCCGACTTCGACGACGTGGCCATGGGGTCACGGTAATCGCGGGGAGCGGGGTTCGGAGGGAATGTGGGGGGATTGATGAGAAAGCAGGGCACCTTGTCCTCCACATGAGACCGGTCCGTGAGGTTCTCCACAGGGTTAATAACCAGGTCAGAGGCCAGTTCGGAGTGTCGGTGGGTGCTGCTTGACTTGCTTGCATGACCACCCCGACCGCACCCATCACCGAGACATCGGTGAGCGCGACCGCGGGTGTGGAAGCGGTGGTGGATGGGTTGGCGCGCCTCGCGGAGGAGCTCGCCCGGTGGGTGTCGCCGGCGGAGATTCCGGGCATGGTCGATGACGCGCTGCTCACAGTGACGGGTGCGGTCGAAGCGTTGGGGCGCAGGGTGGATGCACTTCGCATACGCTGCGCGACGGAGATCGCGGAGCGCTCCCCGAAGGGTGCGGGGTCTGAGCGGTTGTCCGCGCAGATGGGATGCCGAACACCGGTCGAGTTGATCGCCCGCGTGACGGGCGTGTCTGAGGCGACAGCATCCCGACGGGTGAGCTTGGGCGCTGCTGTGCTGCCGGGTGCTGCGCTGACCGGAGAGGTCCTGCCGCCGAAGTTTCCGGCGGTTGCAGAAGCCATCGATGCTGGAGCGCTCGGCGACGACGCTGCCCGTGCGATCGTGTTCGCACTAGGAGGCGGCGTGCGGGATCGCGCGAACCCGGAGGATTGGGCCGCAGCCGAGGCAGCGCTGGTGGCGGATGCCATCGGTGGGTTCACCGCAGACCAGACGAGAGTGCAGGCGGCCGTGTGGAGAGTCGCGCTGGACCCGGACGGAGTCGATCCGGACGCGCAGGAGGCGATGCGTCGGCGGGGCTTGGTACGCCTGGGTACTCGAGACGGTCTGGTGCGTTACCGCATGGAACTGATGCCGGAGATCTCCGGCAAGCTCGAGACGGCTTTGGCTGCGGTCGTGTCGCCGAAGACGTCGCCGGTGTTCCTCAACGACGAGGATGCGTTGGAGCAGGACGCGCATGATGATCGCACGTCGCCGCAGAAGCGGCACGACGCGTTCGCGTCCCTGATCGATGCTGCGGCCCGATCGGCTGATGTGGCATCGATGGGCGGTGCTGCCCCGACAGTGCTGGTGCGGGTCGATGAGTCCGACCTCGTGTCGGGCCGTGGCGCGGGGTGGATCGACGGCGTGGACGACCCGATCCCGATGGCGGCGATCACGCAGTTCGCGTGCGCGGGTGGCATCCAGAAGGTGCTCATGAACAGCGAGGGAAAAATCCTCTCGTTGTGGTCACCCGACCGGTGTTTCACACCCCAGCAACGCCGTGCGATCGCCGTGCGCGACGGCGGGTGCGTGATCCCCGGGTGTCGTGTGCCGGCCGGGTGGTGCGAGGTGCACCACGTGCAGGAGCACGCCCGAGGCGGGCCGACGCACACCGACAACGGTGTCACGCTGTGCTGGTTCCACCACCGGTCGATCGACTCGGGCGGCTGGAGAGTGCGGATGCGTGACGGCGTCCCGCAGGTCCGCGCACCGGGATGGATCGATCCGAGTGGAATATGGCGAACCGTCGGCGTTCAGAGACGGAAGCCTCGGATGACCCCGGTAGCGTGACCGCATGACGTGGCCGGCCCTGCACATCTCCCAGTCCATCCAGCGCTCGCCCGAGGCGGTCGCGGCGTTCGCCGGGAATCCCGCGAACCTCCCGCTGTGGGCCGCTGGCCTGAGCGCCGGCATCCGCCAGGACGGTGAGCGCTGGGTGACGGACTCACCGATGGGAGAGGTCGAGGTCGCGTTCGTCGGCCCCGTAGAGCTCGGGGTGCTCGATCACGACGTCACCCTGCCCGACGGGTCAGTCGTGCACAACCCGCTTCGCGTGCTCGGCAATGACGAGGGCAGCGAGGTCGTCTTCACGCTGTACCGACTGCCGGGTGTCTCCGACGAGGACTTCGAGCGAGACGCCGCACTCGTCGGTGAGGACCTCGTCAGGCTGCGCGACGTGCTGGACGCGTAGGCGAGGGCTGCGCACGCCGCGAGATGCGTCGTGCGATCTCGGCGATGAGGAGCGCTACCACTGTGAGTGCCGCACACACCGCGAAGATGCCCTGGTAGCCGAACGCGGTCGCGGACCCGAATCCGATGATCGGACCGGACACGATCGCGCCGACGCGGCGGGTGTTGGTGAAGAGTCCGGATGCCAGCCCCGGACGCGGGATGATCTGCTGGAACATGGTCAACCCCACACCGGCGACAACGGCGAAGAACCAGGCGTTGAGCACCTGCAGTGCGATCAGCGTGATGGGGTCGCGGACGAAGGTCATGGCCGTGTAGTACAGGATGCCGGCCAGGCATCCTGTGATGACCAGCGCGTTCCCGGAGAACCTGCGGCTGAGGCGGCCGATCGCGAGAAGCGCGGGGATCTCGAGGAGTGCCGAGACACCGAGCGCGATACCGGACCAGATGAGCGGCAGCCCGAGCCGGTCGGTGACGAACAGGCTCATCACCGAGACCGCCGCGCTGTTGGTGGCCTGCAGTGCGATGAACGCGATCACGATGGCGATGACCGCGGCACGCGGCACGGGTCGGTCGTCCTCAGGCTGTGCCTGGCGTGAACTGCGTGCTTCGCCGTCGTCGCGCTGCGCAGCCATCGTGACCAGGGCAGTCGCGACGTTGAGCACGGCCACCACCGCGAGAGCGATCAAGATCGACCGGTTGCCCAGCGCGCCCATGATCACCGTCGCCAGCGGAGGACCCGCCACCCAGGCGAACGACACGACCGCACGGGTGTTCACCACATCGGACGGTCGGGCGCCGGATGCCTTCAGATGCGCGAACAGCAGAGACGAGCCTACTCCGGCCGGCCCGCCGAGCACGACGAGTGCCACCACTGCCACCGGCAGCGACGTGGTCACCGCCAGCGCACCGGCGAGCACCAGCGTGAACACGCCGCACAGCAGCATCGGGCGCAGGTATTCGCCCCGTCGGTCCGCCCATGCAGGGATCAGCAGGGATGCCAGGAAGCCGCTCGCGTTGTAGATCGCGAGAGACCAGCCGACCTGCGCGGCGGACGCGTCGAAGAGTGATACGAGCAGCAGAGCGAGCACCGGGTTGAGGAAAGCGAACTGCAGCCCCCAGAACAGTGCCGAGGTCGGGACGAGCAGGCGCTTCATGCCGCGTCAGGGCGGGTGTTCATGCGGTGCGGTGCGCGGTGCATCCGGTCCTTTCGGTCAGGTTCCATCCTGGCCCAGGCCGCAGAGGGCGACGAACATGCGCCTATGCGTGCAGGTGACGCTGCCAATCCGGCGGCACACGGCCCTCCGGTCCGGGCGCGGGCTGATCGTCGGGATGGCTCGTCGGATCGGCGAGTCTCGGTCCGTCGACCATCTCTTCCGTCTGGTAGTCCCAGAACCAGTCCTCACCTGGCTCGTAGCTCTGCATGAAGCGGTGGCCGGTCTCGCGGTAGTGCGCTGTTGCGTGCTGCGAGGGAGACGAGTCACAGCATCCGACATGCCCGCACTCTGCGCACCTGCGCAGGTGGAACCACCAGCCGTCGTCCTCGCCGCACTCCAGGCATCCTGCGCCGCTCGGGCGCGCCGCCGTATCGATTCCCGTTGCTTCGCTCATGGGTTCAGGATGCCACCGGAGCGCGCTCGCGGCATCCGGCACAACGGTGCGCGCGCTCGGTGCAGAACGCGGGGTGGAGAATGGGGCGAACGTGAGAGGGGAACGCGATGGGCGACTTCACTGCCTTCTATGCGGCGATCGCCGGGGCATCCGGAGCGCTCGTCGGGCTGCTCTTCGTCGCCGCGTCGGTCTCGCGTGAGGACATGTTCGGCGAGAACGCGAGCGTGCGCAACCGAGCTCGGTCGTCGCTCGCGCTGACGGCCCTCGTCACACCCCTGATCGTCGCGCTGTTCGCGCTGATTCCCGGCATCGGCCTGCGCGTTCCACTCCTCGTCGCAGGAATCGGCGGCATCCTCTTCACGGCCGCGGCGATCCGTCGTGTCGTCTCCAGCCGCGATTCGCGGCACGGATGGCGGCAACTCGCCTTCGTCGTCGGCTTCGGCGTCATCTCGATCGTGGAGGTGGTGATCGGGGTGTGGTTGCAGATCGACCCGAACCTACCGAACGGCGCCGCCGTCGCGGCGGCGATGCTCGTGGCGCTCGTGGGCGTCGGCGTCGACCGAGCATGGGAACTGATCGGCGGAAGAGCGACCAGCTTCGTGAGCTCGATCACGGATGTCGTCTACGGCGAGCACGAGCGACCGGCTTCGCCAGACGGCGAGTAGTCGACAAGCGGCATCAGTCGCTCGCGCGCCGCTCCCACAGTCGGCTTCCACCCGACCCGGTAGTCGTCAGCACGACGCCGTCGCCGAACGCGCCGATCGCTGCGGCTTCGACGTCGACCGGGAGCGGAAGACTCGTCCAGCCGCTGCAGTCCGTTCCCACGGTGAAGAGCCGCGCAACGTGGTCGACGTCGGCGACGATCCAGGTGCGGTCGGCGATGAGCGCGGCATCCGTCACCTGCACGAGTCCCTGGCCGGGGCCATCCGTCGCCGGGGTGGCACGACCGTCTGTGCTCATGCTCCAGCAGAGCAGGTGCTGGCTCGAGGCGAGCGTGCTGCCGATGATCGTGCAGGCGGAGCCGCCGCAGGCCACGGCCGTCGCCTCCGAGTTCTCCGTGGTCGGGAGCCCGACGCGATCCCAGCTGTGCCCGGTCGCCGAGAGCCAGGCCAGCGGTGTGCTGGGCGGCCCCGACTGTTCGTAGTGTGCAGATGCCCCGACCAGCACGTACCCGCCCGTCCGTCCCGCCGCGGCGAGGGCGCTCGTCTGCTCGCCAGGGTCTGAGGCGAGCCCCGGCAGATCCGCATAGCGCGTCCACATCCCACCGGATGCCGACAACCAGACCGTCGCACCGTACCGTCCGCTCGCGCCGAGCCACGAGCCGGCGAGCAGCGCGGTGCTGCCGTGCGCCGCCTCAGCACTGACCGCGAGGGCATCCTCGCCGCCGAACATCGTGAACGGCTGCTCATGCTCCGTCAGCGATCGGATGCCTCCGCCCCACATGGTCGGGCGCGGATTGCTGTGCGCCCCGCCGAAGGCCTGGCCGTAGGCGAAGACTCGTCCGCCGGCGGAAGCGGCCATCACGAACTCGGCGACGTGTCCGTATCCGGTGACAGCGTGCACGGACAACGGCGTCCACGTTCGCAGATCGGTGGTGGACCAGGCGGCAGGCGTGCGGCCGGATGTTCCTGGTCTCGAGCCGAGCGCGAGCATCCGCTTGCCGACGCGCACGAAGACCGCCACTCGTGCGTCTTTCGCAGGCGGTGAGAGTTCGGTCCAGCCGTTCGCGACCGTGCTCGCAGTGGCTGCCGAAGCGGATGGCGCGCCGGGTATCGGGTCGGCCGCCGTGCAGCCGGTCACGGTGAGCAGGACCGCCGCCAGCAGTGCGAGGGCGACCCGTCGCGGTGCCGGCATCGAGGCATCCCGTCGTCGGGAGGTGCGCATGCGGTCACGGTACCGCGGCGAGTGGGAGAGCGGCGATCGGCAGAGGTCAGGCGGTCAGTATGACCGGGCCGTTCTTCGTGACGGCGATCGTGTGCTCGCTGTGCGCGGTGCGGGCTCCCGTCGCGCTGCGCAGCGTCCAGCCATCGGCATCCGTGACGAGGGTGGCGGTGTCGGCCATCACCCACGGCTCGATGGCGAGCAGCAGTCCCTCGCGAAGCCGGAAGCCGCGCCCTGGGCGACCGGCGTTCGGGATGTGCGGGTCCTGATGCATGGTCGAACCGACCCCGTGACCACCGAACTCGAGATTGATCGGATAGCCGTCGCCGCTCAGCACCGTCTCGATCGCACGGGAGATGTCCCCGATCTTGGCGCCAGGAACGGCCTGCGCGATGCCGGCGGCGAGTGCGCGCTGCGTCGACTCGATCATGCGCAGATCGGCGGGGTCGACCGTGTTGCCGACGACGAAGCTGACGGCGGAATCGGCCACGATGCCGCCCAGCGATGCGGCGAAGTCGAGCGTGAGCAGATCGCCGTCGCGCAACGCGTAGTCGTGAGGGAGACCGTGCAGCACGGCGTCGTTGACCGAGGTGCAGATGAAATGCCCGAACGGACCGCTGCCGAACGATGGCGCATAGTCGACGTAGCACGACTCGGCGCCGGCATCCCTGATCAGCTGTGCGGTCCACTCGTCGATCTCGAGCAGGTTCGTGCCGACTGCGGTCCTCTCCCGCAGCGTCCGCAGGACGTCCGCCACGAATCGGCCGCTGTCGTGGGCGCGAACAACTTCTTGCTCGCTCAATATCTCGATCACGCCGGTCGCCCTTTCAGATCTGCGATGCGTACGCCGGTAATACTATCCCGGTATTATCATTGGGTCATGGTCCGCTTGCCGCTGTCGCCCTCCGAACTCGAACGAGGCAAGCGTCTCGGTGCGCTGCTGCGCGGTGCACGGGCCGAGCGGTCGATGGTTGACGTGGCGGTCGAGGCGGGCATCTCGCCCGAGACGCTGCGAAAGATCGAGACGGGACGTGTCGCGACTCCGTCGTTCTCCACGATCGCTGCCATCGTGACGGTGCTCGGCCTCTCGCTCGACGAGGTGTGGGTGTCGGTCGTCGACCCGACGCAGCCGGTGCGGCTCGCAGCGACCTCCGCGAGTCGCCGCCGGATTGCGTGACGGCGACCTACCGTGACCCCATGGACGAGGAATTCGACGCGACACCCGAGCAGCTCCTCGCTGCGCTGGATGCCAGCGAGCTCGTCGAACGCGTCTCGGCGCTGACCGAGTCGCAACGCGGCGATCTGCTGGAACGCATGGCACTGCTGGTGGGGGCCAACCACGCCGTCACGGTGGAGGAGTTCAGGAGCGAGTTGTCGGACATCCTCGACTCCGGACCGACCTTTCATGCCGTGCTGCACGGCGGGCGCTTCGATGGCCAGGTGATGGAGCTGGACCCGGAGGAGTTCGACGCGAGCGTGATCTGCGCGGCGGTCGACGGAGAGGATGCCGTGCAGCAGGCATCCGACGAGCCCAACTCCGTGTACCGGCTCAGCGAGGGGTCGCCTGCACCAGGATCGACGGTGCACTACCGGTTCGACAGGCTCATCGATGCGCACAGCACGTCGCTGGAGCAGCCGGGAAGCTGACGCACGGTCAGCACCTGGCCGAAAGTATCAGACACCCCTTGCCGTTCATGGGCTCGGCGGACACTAAGGTGGTCCGGTGGCACCATCCCTTAACCCACGTCGAGGCAACGTTCCCGGGCCGCGCAGGGGAAGCACCGAGGCGCAGCGCGCGGCATCGGATGCCACGGCGCGGGCATCTCTTCCGGCCGAGCCGGCCACAACTAGACCACGCCGTGCTCGCGGTCGAGAGCTGCGGAGCATCGCCCGTCACGGCAGGCTGCAGCGCAAGCCGTGGATGACGTTCGGCAAGGTCGTGGCGTGCGTCGCGTCTGTCGCGGTGGCCAGCGTCGTCGGCATCGGCGGTGTCGCCGCAGTGAACCTGGTGAGCGATGCGAAACCGTCGGTGCATCTGGTCGGCCACAACGACGTCGCGTCGGTTCCCGACATCGGCGCGATCGACGGTGGCGTGAACATCCTGGTCGCGGCATCCGACACCCGGTCCGGCCAGGGCGACGCGTGGGGCACCACCGAGGACAGCTCGGGTGCGGGGCTCAACGACGTCACGATGCTCGTCCACCTCTCACAGGATCACACGCACGCGGTCGTCGTCAGCTTTCCGCGCGACCTGATGACGCCGATACCGAAGTGTCCGGACGGGCAGGGCGGATGGAACAGCGCGATGTCGTTCCAGCCCATCAACACGACGCTGTCCGACGGCGGGCTGGCGTGCACCGTGCTGACGGTCGAGCAGATCACGGGCGTCGACATCCCTTTCGCAGCTCTGGTCGACTTCAACGGCGTCGTCGCAATGTCGAATGCCGTCGGCGGCGTGCCGGTGTGCATCACGAACGGCGGCATCCATGACGAGCACACCGACCTCGACCTGCCGGACGGCACGTCCACCCTCGAAGGCAAAGAGGCCGCGGAGTTCCTTCGCACGCGCTACGGCGTGGGCGACGGGTCGGACCTCGGCCGCATCAGCAACACACAGGTCTTCCTCTCCTCGCTGGTGCGCACGGTGCTCACCAAGAGCACGCTGACCAACCCGGCCAAGGTCTGGGGCCTCGCGAAGGCGACGTTGCAGAACGTGCATCCCTCCGACACGTTGAACCTCACAACGCTGTACCAGATCGCGATGGCGGCGAAGGATCTCAGCTTCGACAACATCGTCTTCGTGCAGTATCCGGTGGGCACCGACGCCGACTACCCGGGAAAGGTGGTCGCCGACCAGAACTCGGCCGACGCGCTGACCGCCGCCATCAAGAACGATCTGCCGATCCAGCTCACCGGCGGCACCGGTCTGGGAGCTGTCACATCGACGGATGCCCCGGTACCGCCCGCCGTGACCGTCGACCCGAACTCGTCGAGCGGGTCGAGCACCTCCGGTACGAAGTCCACGCCGAAGCCGACGAAGTCGGCAGCACCGCCCGCCGTGCTCCCGGAGGACGTGACGGGTCAGACCGCCGCAGCCCAGACCTGTTCGAAAGGAAACAACTGAGCGAAGCGAGAGCCGAGCGAGCTTGCTCTGCCGAGCCGAGCGAAAGTTGTTGAGCAGCGAAGCCGCGAACACAACTGACGGGCTCCCGCTGACGGGGACACGCGGTGCCATAGCGTTGGATCATGCCCCTCTTGCTGCATCTGGACTCATCGATCGACCCGAGCGATTCCGTGTCGCGCGCGCTCACCTCGCGGTTCGCCGCCGCCTGGCGTGCTCGCGGCGGCGACTATTCGGTCGTCGTGCACGACCTCGTCGCCGACCCCGTTCCTCACCTTCCGCACCACTCGCTGCACTGGCCAGCGCGGCTGCGCGAGGGCGGGTCCCCGGTCTTCCCGGAGGCCGAGGCGCTGCAGAACCGGCTCATCGATGAGCTGCTCGGTGCGGATGCCGTGGTTGTCGGTGCGCCGATGTACAACTACTCGATCCCCTCGACCTTGAAGACCTGGCTCGACGATATCCATGTGCCGGGTCGTACCGCGCTGTTCGACGGGGACACCCAGCCGATGAAGGGCCGCCACGCGGTGATCATCTCGTCGCGCGGAGCCACCTACGACGAGGGGACTCCGACCGCCGAATGGGATCACACCGTCGCGCCGATCGAGATCATTCTGGGCACGGCACTCGGCATGGACGTCGACGTGGTGACGGTCAGCCGTACGCTCTCCAGAACGCTTGCGGGAATGGCCGATGAGCGCGACCGGTTCGAGGCGGAGCTGTCGGCCGCTCAGCAGAGGGTCGACGAGCTCGCCGCCTCGATCTGATCCGGCGATCGATCGAGCCGGCGAGCAAGCAGGGTCAGACGTCGCTGAGCTCGATCGCGCCGGTCGCGGGGGCGTCGTAGCCGGCATCCGTCGAGGCGGTGTTGCTCGAGCCCGCACCGGCCGGAACCGTCACCGGCTCGTCCACGTGCACGTACTTGCCGCCCATCGCCAGCGAGGCGATGGCCCCGACCACCGACAGGATCGCGGCGGTCACGAACACGATGATCAGTCCGGCGTGGAACGGGCCGGAGATGAGCTGGGGGAAGAACTCCTTGCCCGTCAGCGTCGAGACCTGCGACGACGAGAGCGTGTCGAGCGCGCCCGTCGGCTTCAGCAGCGACGCGATCGGGTTGTAGCCGAGGAAGGCAGCGAACAGGCTTCCGACCGGCGGGGTGTTCGCGATCTGCCCGGCGACCGCGTGGCTGACACCGTGCGCCGTGAGGCCGTCCCGCATCGTCTGCGGCAACGTGTTCGCGAGGCCGGCGATCATCAGGGAGAAGAACACGCCGATCGAGAGCGAGTTGCCCGCGTTCTGGAACGTGCCTGTCATACCGGATGCCGCGCCTCGCTGATTCGCGGGCACTGAGTTCATGATCGCCGTTCTGTTCGGCGCGGCGAACATGCCCGAGCCGACGCCGTTCAGGAACGTGACGACGGCGAACGTCCAGTACTCGAAGTTGACGGGCAAGAACAAGAGGCCGACGAACGTGACGGCGACCAGCAGCAGGCCGACGAACGACAGCATGCGCGCGCCGATGCGGTCGGAGATGATGCCGGCGAGCGGGCCGGACGCGAGGAATCCGATCGTCAGCGGGAGCATGTAGATGCCCGCCCAGAACGGTGTCGACTCGAACGAGTAGCCGTGTAGCGGCAGCCAGATGCCCTGCAGCCAGATGATCAGCATGAACTGAAGGCCGCCTCGGCCGATCGAGGCGAGCAGGCCGGCCAGGTTTCCCCACGCGAACGTGCGGATGCTGAACAGCCGCACGTTGAACAGCGGATCCTTGACCCTGAGCTCGACGAACACGAAGACGACGAGCACGATCACACCGCCGATGATCGCCGAGAGAACGAGCGGGTTGAACCATCCCGTCGAGCTGTTGCCATAAGGCTGGATGCCATAGGTCACGCCGGTCAGCACCGAGATGAGCCCGACCGCGAACAGCACGTTGCCCCACCAGTCGATGCGTCCCTTGTTGGTGGCTCCCACCTCGTGCAGCGACCTGTACGACCAGATCGTGCCGACGATGCCGACGGGGATGCTCACGGCGAAGACCGCGTGCCAGTCGACGGATGCCAGCACGCCACCGAGGATCAGGCCGAGGAACGTTCCTGCGATGGCGGCGATCTGGTTGATGCCGATCGCCATGCCGCGCTTGTCGGAGGGGAAGGCATCCGTCAAGATCGCCGTCGAGTTGGCGAAGATCATCGAGCCGCCGACGGCCTGCACGATGCGCCAGACGACGAGCCACATCGCCCCGGCGCCGGACGTGAACGGGTCGAACACGAGAGCGATCGCGGCCAGCGTGAAGATGATGAAGCCGATGTTGTAGATGCGCACCCTGCCGTACATGTCGCCGAGGCGACCGAACGTCATCACCAGCACGGCCGTGACGAGGATGTAGCCCATCAGGATCCACAGCAGGTAGCTCACGTTGCCCGGTTCGAGCGGGTTGAGCTTGATGCCGGTGAAGATGGCGGGCAGCGAGATCAGCACGATCGAACCGTTGATCGTGGCCATCAGCATGCCAAGGGTGGTGTTGCTGAGGACGATCCAGCGGTAGTGCGGGTGGTCCTTGTTGAACATTCCGGTTCGAACCGGCGGTGTCTGTGCCTTGCTCACTCTTCGTCTCCCTCATCCGCGCTCGCGCGCGAGAGAACGCGAGCACGGCAACCGGGCAGGCGCGTTGCGCTGCCCGAACGTCGATCGCGACTCTGCGATGTCTTCCATCGCGTCTCGAGGCGGCCAGCGAACGCGGCCGTCATCACGAGATGCAGGTAGATGCTAGCGGCAAGACGCGAACATTGTTCAAACGGCATCGAACAGAGTGAGGCCGCGTGCGCGCCTGAGCGACGGGTGCGCGCTGGCGGGAGTGAGGTCAGAACAGCGGCGGCGGGGCATCCGGCAGCGCGCCCTCGAGCCCGAGCAGGAACTCCTTGCGCCGCAGCCCGCCGGCGTAGCCGGTGAGGCTCCCGGTCGCACCGACCACGCGATGGCACGCCACCACGATCGACAGGGGATTGTGCCCGACAGCCTGGCCGACGATGCGAGCGAGCGACCGGTCACCGAGCTGCTCGGCGATCTCGCCGTACGTGACGGTCTCGCCGTACGGAATCTCACGCAGAACCTTCCACACGCTCTGCTCGAAGTCGCTGCCCTCTGCATGTGTCGCGAAGTCCAACGACGTGCGCTCGCCGTTCAGGTAGTCCCGCAACTGCAGCACGGCCTCGGCGATCGCCGGGTCGGATGCAGCGTCCACCTCGTCCCCGAACGCCGAGCGATCCGGTTTGGTCCAGTGCCCCGGATAGTAGATGCCCGTGACGGCGTCGCCGTCGGCGACGATCGTGAGCTCGCCGATCTCTTCGGCGATCTGCGGTGCAGTGACGGTGGCGTGACGGATGCCCATGGCCGACTCCTCTATTAGTGGTGCGTCTTCATTGTGTAGACGTTCGGGAGCGGGGGAACGTGAGATTCGCAGTGTGACGGTCACATCGTCATGTGCATGCTCGCTTTGTGTCCGACATCGGTGGATCCCAGTGCCGGCACCGTGATGAGGGCGACGAGCGCTGCACCGAGGAGAATGCCTGTGATCGCCCGTACGGGGCCCGGTTGGTGTATCGGCGCCGGCGCCGCGGTGCGGTTCCTGCGCAGGTGCACGGCGCAGGAACCGGCCACGACGAGATCGAGCACCGTCGCCGCGGTGAACGAGAGGACCGGCACGGTCAGTGCTGCTGTGATCCCGGTGTGCATCGTCATCGCAGACGCGTGTTGCGTCATGAGACCGACTACGACCAACGATCCGAGCACGGCGACCGGCGACAGCGAGACGGCGAGCATGCCACGTGGCATGACGGGCGTGCCTCGGATCAGATACATCAGCGACCACGCCACCTCGAGGGCACCGATCGAGATCAACGCCAAGGACCACCACCATGGCGACGAAGCTGAGATCGCGAGGTGAACGAGGCCGGCGCCGAGCGCGCAGAGCGCCGGCCACGTTCGGGTCATGTCCCGCATGTCCGTCACGCCGTCGGTCAAGCCACGGCCGCGCTGCGGCTCTGCGAGCGGTCGGTGCTCAGCCCCACGGCAAGCAGCACGAGCGCGCTTGCGAGATGGAGGAAGTGGTCGGGTGTGTTCAGCGCGAGCACGTTGGCCGGGGTGTTGGCAATGAAGAAGCCCACGATCCCGAGCAGAAGATAGGCCGCGCCGATCACGATGTCCACTGTCTTCGCGGCAATGACGGATGTCAGACCTGCGATGAGTAGAGCGGCGCCGATGATCAGGTGGGCGACGTTGTGCAGCGGGTTCACCTCGAAGATGCCCAGCAGCAGGCCGCCGTGGGTCGCGACGAAGCCGACGCCGGATGTCACGAAGAAACCGAGCAGACCCACCAGCAGGTAGACGGCGCCGAATATCGTCGCGACGATGCGATTCGGGGATGACTTCATGGGGATGCCTCCTAGCAATCGGTGGCGAAGATGTTCGCCTGTGCAGATGATTCGGAGAACGGGCGAAGACGGATTTGGCTCATCTGGATTCCGGCGAACGAATGTCCGCCGGCCCCGGGAGTCTGGTCACCTGCGATGCTTGAACTTGTGCATTCCGACCCGACCGACGAGACGTCCGACTCCGTCGACGCCGTCCAGACTCTTCTGCTGCGTGTCGCAGCGGGAGACCAGGCGGCTTTCGGCGAGCTCTACGACGCCGTCGCATCGAGGGTGCTGGGGAGTATTCAGCGATTGCTGATCGACAGGGCGCAGTCGGAAGAGGTCATGCAAGACGTGCTCCTCGAGGTATGGCAATCCGCGCCGACGTTCGATCCGAATAAAGGTCGAGCGATCGGATGGATCATGACGATGGCGAAGCGGCGAGCGATCGACCGCATTCGGTCAGCGCAGGCGGCCCGCGACCGGGATCTGCGGATAGGCATTCGCGACTATCGGGTGGAAGACGATGTCGCCGATATCGCAGAGATCTCGGTGGAGCGAGAGCGAGTGTCGCGCGCGATGGAACGACTGACCGACGTGCAACGTCAAGCGATCGCGTTGGCCTACGACGGCGGGTACACGCATACGGAAGTCGCGGAGTTGCTCGCGGTTCCCGTCGGCACGGTCAAGACTCGGTTACGCGATGGCATGATTCGGCTGAGAGATGAGTTGGGGGTGAGGACATGAGCGAGCAGAAGGATCTCCGTCGAGATGGCGCGGGAGATGTGCGTGATCTGGCCGCGGGGTACGCACTCGGTTCACTCACGCCCGACGAGCGTGCTCGTTACGAGCGTCTCGCCCATGGTTCGCAAGATGCCGCTCGCGAGCGGGAGGAATTCGGCGACGTCGCTGCCGCCCTCAACGCAGCACCGCCTACGGCAGAGCCGTCGCCCGATCTCAAAGCGCGGCTCATGGAGCAGATAGCCATCACGCCGCAGAAGGCGCCATCGGCAGTGGACCGGACGGATACCGCTCACGCCTTCGACACTCCTTCCAGCCCAGACGCTTCTCCTCGGACTCCCGCCGAGCGACGTGCAGGTGTGCGCTGGTCTCGGCGAGGTGTTGTCATCGCCGCTGCAGCCGCCGCGGCAGTCGTGATCTTCGCCGGCGGTTCGATCGTCGGCTTCAACGTCTCGCAGCATTCCGTCGTGAGCACGCAGGCCGATGCACTCGCGAACATCACGTCGGCGCCTGATGCGCAGCGTGCCACGAGCACTGTCCGAGGCGGTGGAACAGCAACGCTCGTCTGGTCGGAATCGCTCGACAGATCCGCCATGATCGTCAGCGGCGTGAAGCCCGCGCCCGCTGGTCGCACCTATCAGCTCTGGTACATCCGCGATGGCGCCGCCACGTCGGCCGGCTTGATGTCCGGCGAATGGCAGGTACTGAAGGGCTCCCTGCAGAAGGGCGACACCATCGGCTTGACCGTCGAACCCGCCGGCGGTTCGCGGCAGCCGACGACCGAACCGGTCGTCACGATCGTCAGCTGAAGCCTCGCCCGCGGAGCCGGTCGAGCCCTCGTCATCCGAACGTGAAGGAGTACACCTCGACGCCCGGTGAGACCGAGGCGATGAGCGTGCCGCTCGATGAGGTCCCCTGCGCGTGAGCCGTGTACTCCCTCGGCACCCCTGACACGTGGACGGTCCTGGTGCTGGCGCCGTCTCGCACGGTCACCGTGCCGCTACCCCCGAGCACCATCTGCACACGCGAGGCGGTGTATGCCAGACGGATGCGCGCATCGTCGGCGCGAGGCTGCGCGTACTGGTCGTGCAGGGACCACCGACCGTCGAGGGCGAAGGTGTTCTTCGGCTGGGACGACGGCAGCGTGAATGCGGTGGTCTTGGCCGAGTACGCCTGCTGACCGCTGTAGTTCACCTGCTTGGTCGTGCCGAGATAGGTCTCGGCCGTTGTCGATGTCGTGGGGGTGGTGTCCTTGACGTTGGTGGCCGGCGGCAGATGTACCCCGGGATGGGCGTCCTTCAGCAGTGTGCGGATCATCGCCTCGGTCGACGCGTAGTCTCCTTCTCCGAACTGCACATTGCGCACGACGCCCTTCGCGTCGATGAGATAGTGCGCCGGCCAGTAGCGGTTGCGATAGTTGGTCCAGGTGGAAAGGTTGTTGTCGATCGCTACCGGGTATGTGATGCCGAGTCGGTTCGCTCCCGCTTTCACATCGCCGACCACCTTCTCGAACGCGTACTCGGGCGAGTGGATGCCGATCACTTGCAGACCGTCTTTCGCGTAGGCCTTGTTCCATGCGACGACGTGCGGCACCGAACGTTGGCAGTTGATGCAGGAGTACGCCCAGAAGTCGACCAGCACGACCTTTCCACGCAGGCTCTTCAACGTGACGGCCCGATCGCCCGGCGTGTTGAACCACTGCTGGATGCCGGTGATGTCAGGCGCCGTGCCGCACGACTCCAACGAGGTCGCATCATTGCGACACTTCGAGAGATTCTTGTTCTGGTCGTTGACGATGCCGCCCAGATCGAGAGCCTTCGACACCTGTTTCGAGTTGGAGAAGCCGTTCTGCAGGCTTGCGGTGTAGTCGGGCACGAGCGTCTGAAGCAGTTGCGGGAGATTGAGGGCGAGCGCTACCGCGAGCGCGATCATCAGAACACCGCCGGTCAGACGGATGCCCTTCTGGTATTTGCGGAACGACCGCACCCGATTCGCAACTCCGCGCCCGGCCAGAGCGAAGATCAGCAGCGGGATGGCGGCCCCGATCGCGAACGTCAACGTGAGCACGATGGTCTCCGGGCCGATCCTCCCGGTCGAGCCCGCAACCGTGATCGCCGCCAGAACGGGGCCGGCACAGGGAACGTACACGGCACCGAGAGCGATCCCGAGCACGAATCCACCCCGGTTCGTTCCGACGTTGCGCTGCGGAATCCACGAGAACGGCTTTTCCAGAATCGCCTCGAACCTGGGAACGATCAGGCCGACGCCGATCAGCAGGAGCACGGCGATGCCGGCGTAGCGCAACACATCCTGCGGCAGGTGCAGCAGTGCGAGCAGCAGGGATCCGAGAAGCGTGAACACGCTGAAGCTGACCACGAGGCCGAGGATCACCTGGTAGGGCCGCCACCGCGAAACGGGGGCGGCGATCGCGGCCGTCGACGACTGCACGCCGCCTGAGAAGAAGATCACTGGCAAGACGGGCAGGATGCAGGGCGAGATGCCGGTGATCAGGCCGCCGAGGAATCCTATGAGCGCGAGCGTCAGGTACAAGTCGGCCTCCTGCGTGTCGATGTCTGTGTCGATGTCGGCCGGTATTCGGTGCGGACGGCTTCAACGGATTGAGCTGGGCCGAATGCCCGTCATAGACGCGTCGATCGCGCCAGACGAATCTCCATCGGATCCAAACCGGATGCGCGGACGCTCCGAACAAGTGTGTGAGGGCCGCAGAGCCGTGGCCCGGCAGAAGTCCAGCGGATGAAGGAGATTCCGATGCGAATCATGAAGCACACCACCGTAGCCGTCGGTATCGCGGCGATCGCGGTACTCGGGTTGGCCGGATGTACCGGCAGCGGGACCGGTTCCGCCCAGGGAAGCACGACCAAGGACGCCAAACCCAGCGCGTCGGCATCCGCGAACCCGGCGGCCGATCTGGTGGGACCAGGATGTGCCGCGTACGCCAAGCAGGTACCGAGCGGCGCCGGTTCGATCAAGGGAATGTCTCAAGATCCGGTTGCGGTCGCGGCATCCAACAATCCGATGCTCACCACCCTGGTGAAGGCAGTCTCCGGCAAGCTGAACAGCGATGTGAACCTTGTCGACACCCTCGACGGAAGCCAGTTCACGGTTTTCGCTCCGGTCGACTCGGCGTTCGCCAAGCTTGACGCCGCGACGGTCGCCACGCTGGGCACCCCGGCGGGAGCTGCCACCCTGAAGAAGGTGCTGACCTATCACGTGGTGCCGGGCCAGATCGCTCCCGATGCCATCGACGGCACTCATGCCACGGTGGAGGGTCAGGACCTCACGGTCAGCGGTAGCGGTAGCGACATGAAGGTGAACAACGCGGCCGTCGTGTGCGGTGGCGTGCACACCGCGAACGCAACCGTCTATCTCATCGACACCGTGCTCATGCCGCCGGCCAGCTGATTCGACGAGAAGATCCCGCGACGACTGAACTTCTCGGAATCAGCCCCACGCCGCGTCTTTCACGATGTGCCATACGGAAACCACAGTCTCCGTATGGCACATCTTCGCGTGCGTGGTCCGGGTGAAATCGTCTGAAAGCACCGCGCCCGTCGCCAACGCGTGCGGACTTGCCTCGGTCCGGGAAGCGCGGCGCGTGGCCGTCGCTAGTCTGCGACTGTGTCGCACGCATCCGTCTCGTTCTGGTACTCGCAGATACCGGCGCCTGAGCCGCTCCCCTCCCTCAAGGGCGACATCCGAGCGGATGTCTGCATCGTCGGCGCCGGATTCACCGGTCTCTGGACCGCCTACTACCTGAAGAAGGCGCAACCGTCGCTACGGGTCGTGGTGCTGGAGCAGCGGTTCGCCGGGTTCGGGGCATCCGGTCGCAATGGCGGATGGCTGACCAACTCCGTCACGGGCGGTCGCGAGCAGTACCTCGCGACGCACGGTCGCGAGGGCGCGCAGGCGATGCAGTCGGCGATGACCGCGTCGGTGCACGAGGTCGTGCGCGTCGCCGAGGCGGAAGGCATCGACGCCGACATCGTGCTCGGCGGGGAGCTGAACGTGGCGCGCAACGCGGCCCAGCTCGGCCGGTTGAACGAGTGGGCGGAGAGCGAAGCCGGCTGGACGGATGTCGGCGCCGAACTGCTCGACGCTGCGCAGGCATCCGCTCGCATCGCCGTGTCGAACACGGTCGGTGGGCTGTGGCAGCCGCACTGCGCGCGCATCCAGCCGGCGAAGCTCGTGCGCGGACTCGCGGCCGTCGTCGAAGCGCTCGGCGTCGAGGTCTACGAGGGAACGAAGGTCAGCGACATCGAGCCGCGCAGCGACGGCCGCGCGGCGCGCGCCGTCACCGCGCACGGATCCGTCGACGCCGACGTCGTCGTGCGCGCTACGGAAGGGTTCACGGCGCGAATGCCCGGCGCACACCGCTCGTGGGTCCCGTTGAACTCGTCGCTGATCGTCACCGAGCCGCTGTCCGACGGCCAGTGGGATGCCATCGGCTGGGCGAATCGCGACACCCTCGGCGACCTCGCTCACGTCTACATGTACGCGCAGCGCACGGC
This sequence comes from Humibacter sp. RRB41, assembly GCF_022761015.1. Taxonomy (GTDB): domain Bacteria; phylum Actinomycetota; class Actinomycetes; order Actinomycetales; family Microbacteriaceae; genus Humibacter. Next base: position 6,134 of record NZ_JAKWJQ010000009.1, on the reverse strand, counting down.
CGATGGCCGCATCGCGTTCGGCGGGCGGGGCGTGCCGTACCACTGGGGATCCCGATTCGACGAGGACGGCACCACGCCGGATGTGACGGTACGGTCGCTGCGCGAACTGCTCGTGCGGTTCTTCCCCGTGCTGGGCGACGTACGCGTCGAACGGGCGTGGTCGGGCGTGCTCGGGGTGCCGCGGGACTGGTCGGCGACCGTGGGACTCGATCGGGCATCCGGACTGGCATGGGCCGGCGGATACGTCGGCACCGGCGTCACTGCCACCAACCTCGCCGGCCGCACGCTGGCCGACCTCATCGTGGAGCGCGATACCGCGATCACCGATCTGCCGTGGGTGGGACACCGGGTACGCAACTGGGAGATCGAACCGCTGCGCTTCATCGCGGTGAACGGGCTGTACAAGGCGTACGGGTTCGCCGACCGTGCGGAGGATCGCGGCAGCACGGGCACCTCGCCGATCGCGCGCCTGGCCGACGCGGTATCCGGCCACAAGTAGACCCCCGGCCTCCTCGCTGCTCGACCAGCGGGTTCGGGTCTCGCTGCGCGTGCCCTCGCGTTCTTCTCGATCGGCGGCAGCGACGGAATACGCTGGTCGGCATGGGCGATCGGGTGCACAAGCCGGGCCGTGAGCTCGCCGACGAGAAGGACATTCTCGTCGGATTCCTCGCGTACGACCGCGGAGTGGTGGAGCGAAAGCTCCGAGGGCTTTCGGAGGCGGATGCGCGGGCATCCGTGGTCCCGTCCGGCTGGTCGATGCTCGAACTCGCGTGGCACCTGTCGTCGATGGAACGCCGCTGGCTGCAGTGGGGGTTCCTCGGTGACGAGCTCGAGGATCCGTATCGCGACTCGGACGACACCGAGTCATGGCGAGTGGATGCCTCGGCCACCGTCGAGAGCGTGCTCGCAGCTCTGCAGGTGGCCGGTGACACCACCGCCGGCATCGTGAACGCGCACGACCTGAATGAACGGTCCAGTGTCGGTGGCCGATTCGCCGCCGGGGGCGACAGCCCGGTGCCGACGCTCCGCTGGATCTTGGTCTACGTGCTGCAGGAGTACTCGCGGCATCTCGGTCATCTCGACATCGCCCGCGAACTCACCGACGGCGAGACCGGGGAATAGTGTGCCGGTGTGGGATTCGAAGCAGCACTCGACGTCGTGACCGAATGGGTGGATGCCGGCCGCATCCCGGGAGCCGTGCTCGGCGTCGACGACAAGACTTCCGCGAGACTGCATGCCAGCGGCGAGACTGCGGGTAGTACCCGCGGCTTCGCCGCTGGCATGCAGTCTCGCGCGGTGGGGCTCGCGCAACGCGAGCCCGTCGAGCGGCCGATGACGATCGACACGTGGTTCGACCTCGCGTCGCTGACGAAGGTGATCTTCACGACGCCGCGCATTCTGGATGCCGCGAGCTCGGGCATCCTCGACCTCGACGCCCCGATCATCGCGGTGCTGCCCGAGCTGCGGCAGTTCGATCCGGATGCCTGGCAACGCCGCATCACGCTGCGCGACTGCCTCACACACGGCAGCGGTCTGCCCGCGACGTGGCCGATCTACACGTACGGAACCGACCCGGATCAGCTGCGCGCATTCGTGATCCAGCGCGACTGGCCGCACGGCGACCCGGTGTACTCCGACCTCAACTTCATGCTGCTCGGATTCGTGCTCGAGCGACTGGCCGGCGCGCACATCCGCGAGCTGGATGCCGGCGAGGGGTTCGCCTGGTCAGCCGATCCCGAGCAGGCAGCCGCGACCGAGTACTGCCCGTGGCGCAGACGGATGCTCGTCGGCACCGTCCACGACGAGAACGCGGCCGCGCTGCAGGGCGCCGGGCACGCCGGGCTGTTCGGCACGGCGGCATCCGTGCTGGGCTACGCGCGCGGGCTGCTCGACGGGACCGCGGCGTCCGCGGAATCGATAGCACTGATGCGCACGGCGGTGGATGCCCAGCGCACCTATGGCTGGGAGCACCGCTACGAGGGGTGGTCGGGCGGGGATGCCTGCAGCCCCGAGACGATCGGCCACACCGGCTTCACCGGGACGGGCGTCTGGATCGACTTCGCCGCCGGCCGGGCATGGACGCTGCTGACGAACCGCGTGCATCCGTCCCGCTGGTTCGATAGCGGCGTTCCCGAGCTACGCCGCCGGGTCGGCGACGCGCTCGCCGCCTGACCTCCCGAGTTCCCTGAGCGAGCGAAGCGAGTCGAAGGCGGCTACACCGCCTCGAGCACGATCGCGGCGCCCTGGCCGCCGCCTCCGCAGAGACCGGCCGCTCCGACGCTGCCCGAGCCTGCAGCCTGCAGCCGCCGCGCGAGCGTGCCGACGATGCGCGCACCTGATGCCCCGAGCGGATGCCCCAGCGCGATCGCCCCTCCGTGCTCGTTCACGATCGAGGGCTCGACGCCCAGCTCTCGCGTCGAGTGCACTGCGACGGCGGCGAACGCCTCGTTGATCTCGACCGCGGCCAGAGCGGATGCCTCGATCCCCGCCTTCTTCAGCGCCGCGGCGATCGCGTGCGATGGCTGAGAGTGCAGCGAGGTGTCCGGTCCGGCGACGAACGACTGCGAGACGATGCGCGCGAGCGGTGTCACGGACAGCTCGACGTCGTCCCCGACGATCACGAGCGCGGCCGCGCCGTCGGTGATCTGCGACGAGTTGCCCGCGGTGATCGTGCCGTCGCTCGCAAACGCGGGGCGCAGCGTCGACAAGGATTCCGCCGTCGTGTCGGCGCGCACGCCGTCGTCGGCCGAGTAGGTGGTCGAACCCTTGCGCCCCGGAACGTCGAACGGCGCGATCTCGCCGGCCAGAAAGTCGACGGATGCCGCCACCCGCTGGTGCGAGGTGGCCGCGTAGGCATCCTGTTCCTCGCGCGTGATGCCGAGGATGCCGTTGTACTTCTCCGTCGAGGCGCCCATCGAGATGTGTTCGAAGGCGTCCGACAGCCCGTCGCGTTCGAGCGTGTCGACGAATTCGATGGCGCCGTATTTGGCACCGGCGCGCGATCCGGACCAGGCGTGCGGGGCCAGCGACATGGACTCCTGCCCGACGACCACGACGATGTCGGCATCGCCGTCCTCGATCAACCTCGCGGCGGCGGCGACGGCCAGCGTTCCGGAGAGGCACACGGCGTTCAGGGTGATGGCCGGAACTGTCAGCGGGATGCCCGCTCCCGCCGCCGACTGCCGCGCCGGGTTCTGCCCGGCCGCGGCCTGCACCACCTGTGCGCCCTGCACGATGTCGACGCGATCGGGGGCGATGCCCGCCCGGTCGAGTGCTGCGCGCACCGCTGCGGCACCGAGGTCGACGGCGGGAACCGCGGCGAATCCGCCGTTGAACTTGAGGAACGGGGTGCGAGCGTAGCTCGCGATGAGCGCCTGGCGCCCTGACGTGTTCGACATGGTCGTACTCCTTCGTCGTGCCGTTCCGAGAATAGCCGCGCGGTCGCTGGTCGAGCGCGATACTCGAGACGTGGACACGTCCGGCGAGAGCCTGCTCAGCATCATCTGCGACCTGGTGGTGCTCGCCCTGTTCGTGAACACGGGCATCCGGATGCTCCCCGCCACCCGCCCGTTCCCCTGGCTCGCGCTTGTGGTCACAGTGGTCGTCGGCGTGCCGTCGTTGCTGCAGCCGGTCTTCCCTCAGCTCACGGATGCCCTCGCCCGCGACCCCCACGCGACACTCGCCCAGGGTCAGTGGTGGCGCATCCTGACCGCGTTGCTCGCTCAAGACGGGGGAGAGGTCGCCGCGGTCTTCAACCTCATCGTCGTCACGCTCGTGCTCGTCTTCGGCTCGTGGATCTGGGGTGGACGGGTCTGGGGGCAGTGGCTCACCCTCGCACTGTTCCTGGTGCCGTCCATCGTTCTCAATCTGCTGGCGGTCGCGTGGGGACAGACCGGAGGCGGGTCATCCTTCGCCTCCGACGGGCTGATCTTCAGCGTCTTCGGCGTGGCACTGCTGATCGGCACGCGCGATGCGGCGGCACCATCACGGGTCGGAACGATCGTGGTGCGGGTGAGTGCAGCACTGGCATCCGCGATCGGAATCGTGCTCGTCATCGCGGGTGACGCTCACGGCGTCTCGATGCTGCTGGGCCTCGCGCTCGGTCTCATCGCCAATCAGCTCCCTGAGCGAGCGAAGCGAGTCCAAGGATGAACCCGTCGCCTAGCTCGCGGATGCCTGACGCGGCTTCAGCAGATCGGCCCGCTCCGGATGCTCGTCGAACCATTGCGCCACGTACCAGCACATCGGAACGACGTGGTATTTCGTGTTCTTCTCCACGTCGTCGACTGCGAATTGCACGATCTTGGCGGCAAGGCCGCGTCCGCGCAGGTTCGGATTCGTGAACGTGCGGGTCATCGAGATCGAGTCGCCGAGCACGGTGTAGTCGACCACGCTCGCGATCTGACCGGCGGAGCGCAGCACGTAGCGGTGGGCATCCGGTTCGTGTGCGTATTCCTCGGCCATGGTTTCAGGGTAGGCGGGTTGCCCCGAGCGCTCCGGCGTAACGTGAGCGTCGACCCCGATCCGAAGGAGCACCGATGCCCGAATTCTCTGCCGCCCACGATGAGCTCCTTGCCCACGTGCCGCTTCCGCATGGCGCGAAGATCGAGAGCTCGCCCATCACCTACGGTCACGACGGCACGGAGCTCGAGGGATACGTCTCGCACGACGCGGCGGCGAACGAGCCGCGGCCGGGCATCCTGATCGTGCACGACTGGCTGGGAGTCGGACCGAACGTCGAGGTGCGCGCCCAGATGCTCGCGCGGCTCGGATACGTCGCGTTCGCCGCCGACATCTACGGCGCGGCCGAGCGGCCGACGCCTGAGACCGCATCGACGCTCGTCGGCAAGTACTACGGTGATCTTCCCCTGATGCGCGCCCGCGTGCAGGCCGCGTACGACACGCTGATCGAGCTGCCGCAGGTGGACGAGACCCGCATCGCCGTCATCGGGTACTGCTTCGGCGGATCGGCAGCGCTCGAGTTCGCGCGAACGGGGGCCGACATCCGCGGCGTCGTCTCGTTCCACGGCCGCCTGATCACGCACGACCCGAGCGATGCGGATGCCATCCGCGCCAAGCTGCTCATCCTCACCGGCGGCGTCGACCCGGTGGTGAGCGACGACGACCTCCACGCCTTCCAGGACGAACTGCGCGCCGTACCCGGCCTCGACTGGCAGACCGTCATCTACAGCGGTGCGCCTCATGCGTTCACGGTGCCAGGCGAGAAGTATCGTCCGCTGGCGGATGCCCGCAGCTGGCGTGCGCAACTCGACTTCTTCGACGAGATCTTCGCGTAAGGCGCTCGTCGATGGCCGAGTCGAGGGCGGCATATTCGCCGCGAGGCACTGTTGCAAAATGCGTATTTTGCGACATCGTCACCGGCGCGACACCCGCCCGCGAAGTCTTCAGATCGGATGACTTCGTCGCGTTCCTCGACGCGCATCCGGTGTTCCCCGGACACGTGCTGATGGTGCCGACGGTTCACGTGCAGACGTACGACGAGCTGCCGGTCGAGCTCGCCGACCCGTGGGTGCGCACGTCGCAGGCGCTGCAGCGTGCGGTCGAGGCGGCGACGGATGCCGACGGCAGCCTTCTCATCGTCAACAACGTCGTCTCGCAGTCGGTGCCGCATCTGCATCTGCACCTCATACCGCGGCACCGAGACGACGGCCTGCGCTTCTGGCTGGGCCCGCGCCACGCCTACGCGTCCCCCGAGGAGGCGGATGCCGTCGCCGCCCGCATCCGTGCCGCCCTCGCTGTCGGTTGAGAGGTATCTTGTCGCGTGCCGGATCTCGGAGATTTGCGTCGCCACGCCGCCCCAGCAGGCGGACGCGCCGGGGATCGCTGTGAATCTCCGAAATCCAACACGGTCGTTCGCCTTGAGCGCGCGGACGGGCAGGCGTTGCGAGGAACCGGCCGATTTCAAAGGGCGCCGCGCGGCCTGATATAGTCGTCAGGTTGATCACTGAGCCCTGGCTCGAGAGCAACAGCAGTCGCGCCCGTAGCTCAACGGATAGAGCATCTGACTACGGATCAGAAGGTTGGGGGTTCGAATCCCTTCGGGCGCACACTGTCTTGAGTCGCGACATAGGTGACATCTGAGTCGCGACATGGGAGACGTTCATGAGCGAGAG
>NZ_JAKWJQ010000008.1 GCF_022761015.1 Humibacter sp. RRB41 | reverse complement strand
CTCTCGCTCATGAACGTCTCCCATGTCGCGACTCAGATGTCACCTATGTCGCGACTCAAGACACCTAGCGCCACCCACCCACCGAACCCCCGAACCGCTGCAGTTTGGGCAGACACGCGGGTCATCGGCACGCGCGGTTCGCTCAAACTGCAGCGGTTCGGCTGGGAAGGTGGGTGGCCGACGCCGGGCTCAGCTGACCTTCCTGCGGTAAATGTTCGTCGCGAAGGCGTACGCCACGACCAGGATGCCGACCATCCACGCCATTGCGATCCAGATGTCACCGGTGACCGGCTGCCCGGTGAACAGGGCACGGATCGAGTCCACGATCGGCGTCACCGGCTGATACTGCGCGAACCACGCCACCGGCCCCGGCATGGATGCCGTCGGCACGAAGGCCGAGCTGATGAACGGCAGGAAGATGAGCGGGTACGAGAACGCGCTCGCTCCGTCGACCGTCTTCGCCGTGAGCCCCGGAATGACGGCGAGCCACGTCAGCGCCAGCGTGAACAGAATCAGGATGCCCGCGACGGCGAGCCAGTCCAGCACGCTCGCGCCGGTGCGGAACCCCATGATCAGGGCGACGCCGACGACCACGACGATCGACACCAGGTTGGCGACGAGCGACGTGATCACGTGCGCCCAGAGCACCGACGACCTGGCGATCGGCATCGACTGGAATCGCTCGACGATGCCTCCCTGCATGTCCTGGAAGAGCCGGAACGCGGTGTACGAGACGCCGGATGCGACGGTGATGAGCAGGATGCCGGGGAGCAGGTAGCTGACGTACGAGACATCCGTGCCGGTGTTGATCGCGCCGCCCAGCACGTAGACGAAGAGCAGCATCAGTGCGATCGGCGTGATGCAGGTGGTGATGATCGTGTCGAGGCTGCGCGTGATGTGCTTGAGCGAACGGCCGGTGAGAACGGCGGCGTCGGCGAAGAAGTGCGAGCCCGTGGTGCTCGGAGCCCTGGTGGCGGTGATGGTGGTCATGATGCGTGTCCTTTCGTGGTTCGGTTGAGCGTCAGTCGCCGACGATGGCGAAGAAGACGTCCTCGAGGCTGGGCTGCTTCTCGACGTACTCGACCTCGGCCGGCGGCAGCAGCTGCTTGAGTTCTGAGAGGGTGCCGTTGACGATGATCCGTCCCTTGTGCAGGATCGCGATCCGGTCGGCGAGCTGCTCGGCTTCGTCGAGCAACTGCGTGGTGAGCAGCACCGTCGTGCCGTGCGCCGCGAGCTCCTTGACGGCATCCCACACCTCGATGCGGGCCTCGGGGTCGAGCCCGGTCGTCGGCTCGTCGAGGAAGATCACCGGCGGGTTGCCGATGAGGCTCATCGCGATGTCGAGCCTGCGCCGCATGCCGCCCGAGTAGGTCGCCACCTTGCGGGCGCCGGCTTCGGCGAGCGAGAAGCGGTCGAGCAGTCCGTCCGCGATCGCTGCTGGGTTGTCGAGGTGCCGCAGCCGCGCCACGAGCACCAGGTTCTCCCTGCCAGACAACACCTCGTCGACGGCAGCGAACTGCCCGGTGAGGCTGATGGATGCCCGCACGTCCGCCGCGTTCGCAGCGACGTCGTATCCGTTCACGGTCGCGGTGCCGCCGTCGGCGTGCAGCAGCGTCGAGAGGATGCGGATGGCGGTAGTCTTGCCCGCCCCGTTCGAGCCGAGCAGGGCGAAGATGGTGCCGGGCGCCACGTCGAAGTCGACGCCGCGCAGCACTTCGAGCTTCTTGTATGACTTCACCAGGCCCTGCACATGGATCGCGGGACCCTGGGTTTGCGTTGCGTTCATGGTCTGTCCGTTCTGGATTTGCGGTGATGGATCGGTATCTGGTGGTGGTTCGGCGCGCCGCTTTCGGGCTCGACGATCAGCGCCCACGTCCGGGCGTTCGTTGTGCAGTGCCTCAGCTCCCTGAGCGAGGGAAGCGGGTCGAAGGGCGGGCTGCTACCCCATCGGTCGGCGAATCGTGATCGATGCGTAGTCCGCGTGCGCCGTGATGGCGACGGTGCGGTCATCCTGCACGGGAGCGGATGCCTGGTCCAGCTCGTTGCGCAGCACGCCGTGCCGAGATGCGATGTCGAGCCAGGCGGCCGTGCCTTCCGGCACTCCGACCTCGATCGAGCCGTAGCCGCCCTCGATCTTCACCTCTCCGGTGCCGACCCTGTCGATGCGCACCTCGCCGTGGGCGCATTTGATCTCGGCGGAGCCGTTCAGCTGCTCGATCGTGACGTCCCCGGTCGAGGACTTCACGTTCAGCGGGCCCTCGACCTCGCCGAAGGTGGTGCGTCCCGTGGAGTTCTTGATCGTGCCTGCGCCCTCGAGCGTTCCGACCCGAATGGATCCTGCACCGTTCGTCACCTGGAGCGGTCCGCCGATGCGGCCTGCCTGGATCGAGCCTGCCCCCGAGTACAGGGTGGTCTTGCCCGCCTGTTCCACGCGGAGCTCGCCCGCGCCGGTGCGCACCTCGCATCCGTCGAGGATGCCGACGGTACTGAGGTTGCCCGCGCCGATCTTGCCTTCGAGGCTCGACCCGGTCGGCACCGTGATGTCGACCATGAGGTGCGGGCTGCCGCTGAACCAGGTGTAGTAGCGCAGCGTGCGCGGGATGCGCACGCCCAGCACGCCGTCGACGAAGTCGACGACCACTTCGTCGAGCGCCCGCAGGTCGTCCTTCTTGGTCGGATCGTTCGGGGTGATCGAGACCGTCGTGGTTGTCGTCTCCGCCGCGGTGACCGTAACGGTGGCGCCGACGAGAAGGTCGAGGATGACCCGGATGGGATCCGGTGTGGTGTAGTCCGTGCTCATGATGGCGTCCCTCCGGATCGTCGAGGTTGTGATTGTCATGTCGTTCACCGAACCCATCCGGTGACGCGCGTTCCGTGCGTCTCCTTCGCCGGCGGGCGGTTCGTCGTGGTGTCGAGGGTGGATGCGACGGCGCGCACCAACCAGGCGTTGACCGAGACCCCGGCCGCGGCGGCGGCCGCGTCCACGCGGGCCTTGAGCTCGTCGGGCAGTCGGAGAGTGGTGCGTGTGGTGGCACCTTCCTCGCCGTCTACCGCGATGGATGCCGCAGGTGCCGTCTGCGGCGACGTCGATGGCGCCTCCGACTCCGACCACTGCGGGGCAGGCGTGACGACGAATTCCGGCTCCCTGCCGCGCAGCCGCAGGTCGACGGAGCCGGGCGTGAGCTCCGTGCTGATCTCGCTGACGGCGGCGCCGAGCGCCTCCAGCAGCATGAGCCGGGCTGCGGCATCCAGCGCGGTGGTCAGGCGCTCTGCCGTCTCGCGCACCTCGTCGCCGCCCGCGGAAGCGGCAGCGGCCAGCTGACGTTGCAGTTCATCGACGTATGTTCCAAGTTCCATGACACCATGGTGACACCACCTTGGTGTCATGTCAACAGTGAAATGGAACTTCGTGACACCATGCGCGATGGGTCTCGATACGCGTCGCCTTCGGCGGCGCTACTCGACCGGCAGAGGGGTGGCGACTACTCGACCAGCAGAGGCGCCGGCTACTTCGAGGGGGTCGGGCTCGCCGTCGGGGGCAGTGCCACGTGCCAGAAGTGGCCGGACGCGTGCGGATACAGCTTCGTGAGCACGTAGTCGAGATCGCGATACATGCTGTCGCGATTGTGACCGGCCATCTTGATCTCCACGTGCTTATTGCCGTTCACCGTGGTGTCGATCACCTTGCTGACGATCTCCACGTGGTCGAGCACGCCGTTGTTCTCCCAGTCGAACATCACGATGTCGCCGACGGCGATCTTCGAGCGCTTGTTCAACGGGTACTCGGTCAGGCCGAGCGACTTCGCATCGGCGCGGAAGTAGTCATCCATCGACGGCACGTACCCCCACGCGGGGCTCCAGTCGTCGGCCGCATCGTGGTTGTACCACTGGTCGTTCATCTTCCAGCCGCGGGCGATGAGCGTCTGGCTCACGAAGTTGGCACAGTCGCCGCCGACCGGATTGAGGTCGCCGTAGACCTTGGTGTTGTAGTGATCCCAGTGCGCCTTCGCGTAGTCGAGCTGCTTCTGAATGGGCGCGGGCAGCGCGGGCGGCGACGCCGTGCATCCGGCGAGCGTCAGCACCGCGAACATCGCGAACACGCACGCCCACCGCCAGCGGATGCCCCGCCTCCGCTTCGACATTCCGGTTCGGCTCTGCGTGATCACGTCTTCGACGCTAGGGCAGGGCGCCTTGGCGATCGCCGAGCGAACCGCGCGCCCCGTGAATGCCCAGCGGATTGAGTGCAAGCCGGATGCGCCAGCGCGTCAGCGTGTCAGGTGCCAGAAGTGCCCGGTCGACCCTGGATGCTCTGTGGTGATCGTGGTGTCGAGGTCGCGGAACGCGACGTCGTTGTTGTGGCTGGCGAGGGAGATCTTGTACTGGCCGTCGACCTTCTCGATCTTGTCGACCACCTCGGTGTGGTCCGGCTCGGTGTCGTCTCCCCAGAAGAAGATGCCCACGTCGCCGAGCCCGACCTTCGCCCGATCCTCCTGACTGAAGGTGAGCTTCTCGAGCCCGAGCGACTCGGCGTTGTCGGCGAAGTAGGTGTCCATCGACGGCACGTAGCCCCACGGCGAGCCCCAGTCGGCGGCCGCGTTGTGGTTGTACCACTGGTCGGTCATGGTCCAGCCGCGGGCGATGAGCGTCTGGCTCACGAAGTTGGCGCAGTCGCCACCTACCGGGTTCAGGTCGCCGTACTCGGCCGTGTTGTAGTTCGTCCAGTGCGCGAGGGCGTACTGCATCTGGGCACCGACGCCCGCCGTCACGACGTACGTCAGGGCCTGGGGCTTGCTCGCCAGGGTCGCACCGGTGCCGTCGAGCAGCGCGACGTCCACGGTCCCAGGCTGGTAGTTCGCTGCGGCGGGCGCGGCGACCACGACCTTGGTGGCGCTCGCCGATGTCACCGGGACCTTCGTGGTTCCGAACGTGACCTGCTTGACATCCTTCAGCCCGGTGCCCGTGATCGTCACGTGCTGCCCGATGACGGATGCCTGTGCAGGCGACACCGCCGCCACCGCCGGTTTCACCGCAACGGGCGTCGTCGACGGGGTCGCCGAACCGCGAACGGCGTCGGCGGGGGCCGAGCATCCGGCAAGAAGCAGCGCGGATGCCGCACCCAGGCCAGCCAGCATCACCTGGCGCCGAGACGGCAGGTGGAGACCGGCATCCGATCGGGTCTGCACTCCGCGCGCGAACTCGTGCTGCGCGGCCTGATCTCGGCTCGTCGATTCATCGGGGGCGTAAGACATGACCACACCACGTTAGGTGACGAGTATTGGAATCTCCGGTGACGCGCGCATGGGGGGCAGGCGTAGCGGCGGCTGTGGGCGCTCGCACGAGCATCCGTTCGCCCGGGGCGAACTCTGCGGCCCGTCTTGCCGGATCGTTCGACGTCGCAACCATGCGGGTGTAAATTTGCAGTCTCCGCAATTTTTTCTTCATCAGCCAACGACGGCGGAATTCACGTCGTTCGGCCTGTCTCCGCTCTCATTCACTTCAGAACTTCGGGGATCCATGTCAGAAGCCGCCACGCCCGCGTCGGCGCAATCCGCGCCCAGAGCTCCCATCATGTCCCACCGGCAGATCCTCTTCGTGATCTTCGGACTGATGGCGGGCATGTTCCTTTCCGCACTCGACCAGACGGTCGTCGGTACCGCCATCCGCACCATCGGCGACGATCTGCACGGCCTCAGCCAGCAGGCGTGGGTGACCACCGCCTATCTGATCGTCTCCACGATCGCGACGCCGATCTACGGCAAGCTCTCCGACATCTTCGGCCGTCGCCCGCTCTTCATCATCGCGATCGTCATCTTCGTCGTCGGCTCGATCCTGTCCTCGTTCTCGACGTCGATGATCGAGCTCGCGGCGTTCCGCGCCATCCAGGGTCTGGGCGCCGGCGGTTTGATGTCGATGCCGCTGGCGATCATGGGCGACATCCTCGCTCCCCGCGAGCGCGCCAAATACCAGGGCTACTTCCTCGCCGTCTTCGGTGTGTCGAGTGTGCTCGGACCGCTGATCGGCGGTCTCTTCGCCGGTGCGAACCAGATCCTCTGGATCGCCGGCTGGCGCTGGGTGTTCCTCATCAACGTGCCGATCGGCATCGTCGCGCTCATCATCGTGCTGCGCTTCCTGCACATCCCGCACAACAGCCACGGCCGGGTGCGCATCGACTGGTGGGGTGCGGGCTTCGTCGTGCTGTCTCTCGTGCCGCTGCTGCTTGTGGCCGAGCAGGGCAGGGACTGGGGCTGGGGCAGCATCGAGTCGATCGCCTGCTACGTGATCGGAGCTATCGGCATCGTGGCGTTCATCATCGCCGAGATGCTGATGAAGGATGACGCGCTCATCCCGCTGAAGCTGTTCCGCTCGTCCACGTTCTCGATGGCCACTGTCATCGGTGTGCTCGTCGGATTCGGCATGTTCGGCGCAATGCTCACCTTGCCGCTGTATCTGCAGCTGGTTCTAGGGGCGAGCCCGACCGAGAGCGGGTTGCAGTTGCTCCCGATGATCCTGGGGCTGATGATCGCCTCGATCGCGAGCGGCCAGTTGATAGCCCGCACCGGGCACTACCGGCAGTTCCCGATCATCGGAACGGCCATGCTCGCCGGCGGGTTCTTCTGGCTGACGTTCCTGAAGTACGACGGCTCGTATTGGTTCATCGCGGGTGCCATGCTGCTCATCGGCCTCGGTCTGGGTCAGCTGATGCAGACGCTGACCATCGCGAGCCAGAACTCGGTGGGCCTGCGTGACATGGGTGTCGCAACCAGTGCGTCCACGTTCTTCCGTCAGATCGGTGGAACGCTCGGCACCGCGGTGCTCATCTCGCTGCTGTTCGCGGTGATGCCGTCGAACATCCAGTCGTCGCTGAGCGACAAGCCGACCCTGACCGCAGCGCTGAACGCCGCGTTCGATCCTGCCGTGGCGAAGGCCCCCGAGAACAAGGGGATCATGGGCACGATCTACGACCCGATCGTGAACAACGTGACCAAACAGACCACCAAGCAGGCGCAAGCCGGCGTCGACAAGGCGACGGCCGCCGCCAAGGCCGCCGTCGACAAGCAGGTCGCGGCGGGCCTGATCCCGGCTGATGCCCAGGCTGCTGCGGAAGCACAGGCAGTGCAGCAGGCGCAACAGGCTGCGGCCACCGCCATCCAGAAGCAGATTCCCGTCGCACGGGTGGCGTCTGACGGAACCGTCACGCTCGACTTCACGAACGCATCCCAGCGCAGCGACTTCGTCGACACCATCGAGCCCACGCTGCACACGCAGCTCGCCAAGTCCGGCAGCACCTCCAGCGTCAACGGGAACGCGATCAACGACACGTCGTTCCTCAAGGGCGCCGACCACCGGCTGTCGAAGCCGTTCCTGGTCGGTTTCAACGCGTCGGCGGTGTTGGTCTACTGGGTCGCGATGTTCGTGGTGCTGCTCGCCTTCATCCTGTCGCTGTTCTTCAAGACGCCGCCGCTGCGCGCGAAGTCGGCACTCGAGGAGGCCGCCGACGACGAGGCGACGCTCGCCAAGGTCGCCGCAGTGGAGACCGGTTCGCTCGCTCTCCCCGATGCCGTCGCGGACGACGATCGCGTGATCGCAACGGACCTGCCGACAGGGCACGGACGGCGCGCCGTCGGTGTCGACGACGCCGCCGGGGCACATCCGCACCACCCGCCGCGCCACAACGGTGGAACGGGCGAGGTCGCCACTCCCTGACCGGAGCGACAGCAACGCGGATGCCGCGGCCACGGGTTCGTCCCGGGTCGCGGCATCCTTCGTTGTGCCGGCCCGCTCCCGTTCGCGGGCACAAATGAGCGCGCTCTCACGGAGAGTCGCCTTACCGCCGGAATCGCGGTAGGTTCGCACAGGCGGGAAGGGACTTTCATGAGCGTGAATGCGCAGGCACAGGCGCCGACGCTGGAGATGGTGGCGGCGCGAGCCGGCGTCTCGCGAGCCACGGTTTCACGCGTCGTCAACGGCTCGCCCAAGGTGAAACCGGAACTCATCTCGGCGGTCAACGAGGCGATCGCCGAGTTGAACTACGTTCCGAATCGCGCGGCGCGCATGCTTGCGAGCCGCCGCACGGAGTCGATCGCGCTCGTCATTCCCGAGTCGACGTCGAGGGTGTTCACCGATCCGTTCTTCGCCTCGATCATCCAGGGCGTCGCCATGCACCTGGCGACCACGGATTACACGCTCGGCATCGTGGTGGCGTCGGAAGCGAACCCCGACAAGACCCGCCGTTACCTCACCGGCGGCAACATCGACGGAGCCCTTGTCGTCTCCCATCACTCCGGCGACCACTCCTACGCCAGGCTGGGCAGGTCGGTTCCCGTGGTGTTCGGTGGCCGGCCGCTGCACGCGGAAGACAACGACAGCGTGTTCGTCGACGTCGACAACATCTCGGGGTCGATGACCGCAACGCGGCACCTGATCGAGCGCGGACGACGCAACATCGCCACCATCGCCGGACCGGCCGACATGCCCGCAGGCTTCGATCGCGAACTCGGATGGCGACGGGCCATGGACGAAGCCGGGTTCGACACCTCGCTGATCGAGTGGGGCGACTTCTCGCCCGCATCCGGCGCCATGGCGATGCGTCGCCTTCTCGCCCGGAACACTCCGATCGATGCCGTGTTCGCCGCGAACGATCAGATGGCGCTCGGTGCGTACGCCGTCATCGCCGAGAACGGTCTGAGCATCCCCCGCGATATCGCGGTGGTGGGATATGACGACGACGCCCTCGGGTCTGCCGCCTCGCCGGCGCTCACCACCATGCACCAGTCGGCGAACGAGCTGGGCGCGGTGATGGCGAGCACACTGGTGAAGAGCATCGAGGGTCAGGACGTTGAACATCAGACCATCCTGCAGACGCGCCTCATCGTGCGCGGCTCGAGCTGACCCCGTGGTCGAGTAGCGAAGGATCAGCGCGGCTCAGCGGAAGACGACGTCGGGCATCCGTGCGAAGCGCGTTCGCATCACCGCGACGGCGTCGGGGTTGCTGTCGACGAGCACGAAGCGGCGGTCCAGCGCCGCTGACACCGCGCCGGTTGTTCCGCTTCCCGCGAAGAAGTCCAGCACCCAGTCGCCAGGACGAGAGGATGCCTGCACCATGCGCCGCACCACGCCCTCCGGCTTCTGGGTCGGGTAGCCCGTCTTCTCGCGGCCGGTCGTCGTCACGATGGTGTGCCACCAGACATCCGTCGGCAGCTTGCCTCTTGATGCCTTCTCCGCCGTGACGAGACCGGGCGCCATGTAGGGCTCGCGGTCGACGGCATCCGAGTCGAAGTGATAGGCGTGCGGATTCTTCACATAGACCAGGATCGTGTCGTGCTTTGCCGGCCAGCGCCGCTTCGCCTTCGCGCCGTAGTCGTATGCCCAGATGATCTCGTTGAGGAACGACGCCCTGCCGAACAGCGCGTCGAGCAGCACCTTCGCGTAGTGGGCCTCGCGGTAGTCGAGGTGCAGGTAGAGGGTTCCGTCGTCGGCGAGCAGCCGCCACGCCTCGATCAGGCGCGGCTCCAGGAACTCCCAGTAGTCGTCGAACCGGTCGTCGTAGCGCAGCAGGTCGCCCTTGATGCGTTCGTAGCTGCGGCCCTGGAATCCGGCGACCGATCCCTCGGCTTCACTGCGCACGACGGTGAGCGTCTGCCGCTGCTGGCTGCGGCCCGTGTTGAACGGCGGGTCGATGTAGATGACCGTGAATGCGGCATCCGGAAGGGTTGGAAGCACCGCCAGGTTGTCGGCCTCGAACACGCAGTTCTGGCCATCGGAAGTCCAAGCGGGCATTGTTCCATTGTCGTGGTTCGGCCGACCGCCACAGCACGGTGTGCATAGAGTGGCGACATGAGTGCACAGGTACGCGACGACCAGGATGCCTCCCGCTACGTCATCGAGGTCGGCGGCAATATGGTCGGCGCTTCGTACTACAACAGGTATCCGGACCACATCGTCTTCACGCACACCGAGGTGGACGAGGGTCATCAGGGCGAGGGTCTCGCGTCCGATCTGGTGCAGGCGGCGTTGGACGACGTTCGCGCGTCGGGGCTGCGCGTCGTGGCCCTCTGCCCGTATGTGCGTGCGTGGCTGCAGCGCCACCCGGACTACCAGGACCTGCAGAAGTAATCGTCAGCGCTTGGTGTCGAGCCAGGTGCGCAGCCGCGGGAGCTGCCACGTCGTGACGATGCGGTCCGCCGGAATGCCCGCTGCCTCCGCTCGCGCCGCGCCGAGGGCGATGAAGTCGAGGTGCCCCGGAGCGTGGGCGTCGCTGTCGATGCTGAACAGGCATCCTGTGTCGAGGGCGAGGGCGATGAGGTCGTCCGGCGGATCCTGCCGCTCCGGACGCGAGTTGATCTCGACGGCCACGTCGTTGTCGGCGCACGCCGTGAAGACGCGCTTCGCATCGAACGCGGACTGCGGTCTCGTGCCGCGTGACCCCTGAACCAGCCGGCCGGTGCAGTGTCCGAGCACGGCGGTGGCGGGGTTGCGCACGGCCGCGAGCATCCGCCTCGTCATCACCGTCTCGTCGGCACGGAGCTTGGAGTGCACGCTCGCCACGACCACGTCAAGCGCTGCGAGCACGTCGGGGGTCTGATCGAGCGACCCGTCGTCGAGGATGTCCACCTCGATCCCCGTGAGCAACGTCACCTCCCCCTGATGCGTCGCGTTCCACTCGGCGATGCGCGCGAGCTGCTGCGTGAGGCGCTCGGTGCTGAGCCCGTTGGCCACCGTGAGGTGCGGCGAGTGGTCCGTGATGGCCTGGTATTCGCGGCCGAGCATTGTGGCGGCATCCGCCATCGCGTCGATCGGAACGGTGCCGTCCGACCAGTTCGTGTGCGAGTGCAGGTCCCCGCGCAGGGCTGCGGCGAGCGAGGAGGCTGGGGCATCCTTCTGCTGCGCCCGCAACGACGCCAGGTAGTCGGGCGTCTCACCGGCGGCCGCCTGCGTGATGACCTCGAGGGTCCGTGCGCCGATCCCCTTGGTGTGCGCGAGGCGGCCGTCGTCGAGGCGATCGGCCAGCTCGGACGCGCTCATCCCCTCGATCGCGCCGGCCGCCCTGCGGAACGCCTGCACCTTGAACCGGGGCGCGAGGTCGCGCTCGAGCAGGAACGCGATCTCGTTCAGTGCATCGATGGCATCCATGCGGCCATCATCTCGCGTGACGACGCTCAGCGGCGCGGGCGGCCTTCGGCATCCAGTTCGATGCGCACTGGGCCGTCGCCGAAGATGCCCTTGTCGCCGTCGCCGGGAATGGGAGCAGGGACCGGCAGACGCGCCTGCCTGTCGAGCTCGAGCTGGGCCTCGTGCTTCGCCGGTGCGAAGACCTCATCGCCGATCATGAGCACGCCGCCGCCGCTTCGCGAGCCGCTCGACGACGACCGGCTCTTGTCGGAGAGATCGATCCAGCCGAGCCGATGGGCCACCCAGAGCAGCACGCAGACCGCGATCACGCCGACCAGTACCCACCAACCCACGCGGGTAGTTTAGTGGAGCTCGTATACCTCGTTGTGCACCCGCATTCAGGGTCGGGCATCACTACTGCACAGACAAGCCGAGAGCCTCGGGCTCAGCGGATGCTTCCCCTACGGCACACGGTAGAGCCAGTCGTCGGTGCCGAACTTCTCGGCGACGAGGCGCTCCGCCTCCGCATATTCGGCATCCGTGATGTCGCCGGGGACGGCACCGTAGAGCTCGGTGAAGGTCTGCTTCATGCGCTCGATGATCTCGGCGCGGCTGAGCCCGCTCTGAGCCCGAAGGGGATCGACGCGCTTGGCGGCCGAGGTGATGCCCTTGTCGCTGATCTTCTCGCGGCCGATGCGCAGCACCTCGGTCATCTTCTGACCGTCCATGTCGTAGCTCATGGTCACGTGGTGCAGCACGGCGCCGTTCTTGAAACGCTTCTGGGCTGCTCCGCCGATCTTGCCCTGCGGGCTGGCGATGTCGTTGAGCGGCTTGTAGGTGGCGTCGACCCCGAGCGATCGGAGGGCGACGAGGGCCCAGTCGTCCAGGTAGGCGTAGCTGTCGGCGAAACTCATGCCCGAGACCAGCTCTGCGGGCACGTAGAGCGAATACGTGACGACGTTGCCCTTCTCCATCATCATCGCGCCGCCGCCGGTGATGCGGCGCACGACGTCGAAGCCGTAGCGCTGTGCGCCCTGTGGATCGACCTCGTTCTTCACCGACTGGAAGCTGCCGATGACGACGGCGGATTCGTCCCACTCCCAGATGCGCAGGGTCGGCTTCCGCAACCCCTCCGCGAGCGAGTTGCTCATGGCCTCGTCGAGGGCGAGGTGCAGGCGCGGCGGAACGGCCTTCGCGTGCACGATCTCCCAGTCGTAGTCGCGCCAGGTGGTCGCGTTCGAGAGAGAACGACGGATGGCCACGGCGACGGCCTCTGGGGAGAAGCCGAGCAGTACGGCATCCGCCGGCAGGGCCCGACGAACGGCGTCGGCGATGGCGGCGGAATCGGACTCGGCCGCCAGCCCGTTCACCGCGGCGTCGATCGCCTCGAGGGCCGAGTCGGGTTCGAGGAAGAAGTCGCCCGCCAGGTGGAAGTTCGCGATCCCACCGTCGACGACGTCGAAGTCGACCACCACGAGCTTTCCGCCAGGGACCTTGTACTCACCGTGCATCCCTCAAGAGTATGGCGCGGCGCTCGCGCGGGTGAGGGCCGCAGGCCGCTGGCCGAGGGCCGCTGACGAAGACGCGGCGGATGCCGGGCCATGCCCCCGGCATCCGCCGCGATCGTATGGCTTTGCAGCCGATCGGAGTGAACCGATGTCGCGCCTCAGGGTTCCGCAACCGAGAGAGCGCTCTCAGTAGTGTGGGCGTCGTGGTGCCCACTGTCAAGACGACGGATGCCCCTCGTTCGGGCGACGCGCGCGCGAGCGGGCACCCTGCCGTCGAACCTCAGACCAAGGCGGGGAACCGAGCATCCAGCCAGTGCACGAGATCGGCGATGACCTCGTCGCGATTGGTCTCGTTGAACACCTCGTGCCGCGCACCGGGATAGATCTTCAGCGTCGTGTCGGTGAACCCGGCCCGCTTCTCATATGCCGCAATGAGCATGCGAACGCTCTTGGGCCCACCGAGCGAGTCCTCCTCGCCGATCATCACGAGAAGCGGCAGGTCGCGGATGCCCGCCCGCGGTCGCCCGAACAGACGCAGCCCGTCCGCGACGCCGAACAGCTTCAGCACGTCGGCGTCGAACGTGAGCGGGTCGGCTGCGAAGTCCGCGGAGACCTGCTCGTCGCGGCTGAGCCACTCGTATCCGGTGGTGCCGAGGTGCTTGTGATGCTTGTTGAGGTCGCCGGATTCCATGTGGAGCGGCATCCGGTACGCGGTTCCGGTGAGCACGAGCGCGTCGAGCTCGTCGGAATGATCGTTCACCAGCATCTGCGCCATCAGCGACCCCCAGCTGTGCCCGAGCAGCACCAGCGGAACGCCGGAGTTCTCCTCGCGGACGATGCGGCCGAGCCGACGGATGTCCTCGACGGCCGCCCGCAGCCCGCCCGGTCCCAGCCGCCCCAGCTTCGCGCGATCGCCGTGCCACTGATCGAGGCCGGTCTGTCCGTGTCCCCTCTGGTCGGCCGCGTAGACGCTGAAGCCCGACTCGTTCAACACCGCGATCAGCGGCTCATACCTCGTGGCGTATTCACCCAGCCCGTGCACCAGGTTGATCACGGCACGCGGATGCTCGACCTTCCACACGTAGTAGGTGACGGTGACGCCCTGTTCATCTTCGAAGCTCGGCACGGGCTGATTCTCGCATCTCAGTTGGGTGGGCGGGGCGGCCGTCGGGATCCACCATGATTCAGGACATACCGGCAGCGGAACCGGATATGTCGGCGACTGCCCGCATGTCCTGATTTGTGGCTGCGCCGGACGACTCGGGCCAGTACATTCGAGACTCGCCCTCCACGCGGAATAGTTAGCCTGGCTAATTTGCTATGCTAAACATCATGACTTCGACAGACTCGGCTCCCGTGGGCAAGCGCATCACGACGCACGAGCTCTCGTCGGAGTTGCGTGTCGCCGTCACCCGGCTGTCACGACGGCTCCGCGCCGAGAAAGCCGACAACGAGCTCGGCGACGGCCAGTACAGCGTGCTCGCCTTCCTCTGCCGCGAGGGCGAGAAGACCCTCGGCGAGCTCAGCGAGTTCGAGCGTGTGAAGCCGCCGTCGATGAACCGCACCGTCAACCAGCTGGAGGCCGCCGGGTATCTGGTGCGTCGAGCATCCGTCGACGATCGCCGCAAGGTGTACTTCATTCCGACGGATGCCGGCCGCGAGCTCGTCGCAGAGACCCGCCGCCGCCGCGACGCCTGGCTCGACAAGCGTCTGGCGAAGCTTCCTCCCGCGAAGCGGGCCCTGCTCGGTGAAGCAGCGAAGGTGATCAGAGAGCTCGCCGACTCGTGAACGCGATGTTCCGCTCCCTGACGGCGCTGAATTATCGCATCTGGTTCGCCGGCGCCCTGGTGTCCAACGTGGGCACCTGGATGCAGCGCACCGCGCAGGACTGGATCGTGCTGACCCAGCTCACCCACAACGACGCCCTCGCCGTCGGCATCGTGATGGCGCTGCAGTTCGGGCCGCAGCTCGTACTGCTGCCGATCACCGGATACGCCGCAGATCGCCTCGACCGGCGCAAACTGCTGATGGCGACGCAGGCCGGCATGGGCATCCTGGGGCTCGGGCTGGGCATCCTGACCATTTCGGGCACCGTGCAGCTCTGGCAGGTCTACATCTTCGCGCTGCTGCTCGGCATCGTCGCGGCATTCGACGCACCCGCCCGCCAGACGTTCGTCGGCGACCTGGTCGGGCCGAAGCTGCTCGGCAATGCCGTCGCCCTCAACTCCGCCTCGTTCAACGCGGCGCGCCTGATCGGGCCGGCCGTCGCCGGGCTGCTCACCGCCGCCGTCGGCGCCGGCTGGGTCTTCTTGATCAACGCCGTGAGCTTCGTCGCTGTGCTGATCTCGCTGAACTTCATGAGGCGGGCTCAGCTCCACACCGAGAAGCGCGCGAGCCGGTCGCGCGGCAGTCTGGTCGAGGGCTTCCGCTACGTGCGCGGTCGACCAGACCTCTTGGCCATCTTCGCAATGGTCTTCCTCATCGGCACGTTCGGCCTCAACTTTCCGATCTTCGTGGCGAGCATGGCGAGCACCGTGTTCCACAAGGGGGCTGGGGAGTACGGCATCCTGTCGTCGGTGATGGCCGTCGGCTCGGTGGTCGGCGCGCTGCTCGCCGCCCGGCGCGAGAAACCACGAGGGTCGCTCCTCGCTGTCGCAGCCGTCATCTTCGGAATCGGATGCATCGCCGCCGCCGCGGCGCCAGGCTACTGGTTCTTCGGCGCCATGCTCGCGATCGTCGGGGTGGCATCCCAGACCTTCAACACCACAGCCAACGGCGTTGTGCAGCTGTCGACCGATCCACTCCTGCGCGGCCGCGTGATGGCGATCTACATGGCGATCTTCATGGGCGGAACGCCGATCGGCGCGCCGATCGTGGGGTGGGTGGCCGACGCCTTCGGGCCGCGCTGGGCGCTGGTCGTGGGCGGAGCATCCGGCATAGCGGCCGCCGTGATCGGCATCTACTACATGGTGCACTTCCGGGGGATGCGCTTCGCCATCGCCGAGCGCCGCGTGCGTGTCACGTTCGCGGTGCCGACGCGCGGCATCACGCTCCCCGAGGTGCAGGGCGACGGCGCGGCCGCGCAGAAGGCCTGAGCCCGGCGGTCTCGCTACCGGGTCGCCTCACTGCCGACGCCAGTACCGCGGGCACGGCGAGCAGCACGAACGGCATGACGAGTGCGACAGTGACGTTCGTCGCTCCGGCGAGCCATCCGATCACCGCAGGCCCGCCGAAGATGCCGACGTACCCGAGCGTGATCACGCGGGACAGTACGACTCCTGAACCCGGCTGGTTGCCCGCGGCGCTGAAGATCTGGGGCACGCATCCGCAGAGTCCGACGCCGAGGATCGCCCAGCCTGCGAGCGTCACCCAGATGGACGGCGAGAACACGACTGTCGCGAGACCGACCGCGGCGACCACACTGCCGACGCGCACAACGACCACGGGGCCGACGACGGCGACGACGCGATCCACGAGCAGCCGACCGCCGGTCATGGTCACGCAGAACGCGGCGTATCCGAAGGCGGAGACGCCGGCAGCGGCCCCGAATGCCTGGGTGAGCTGCAGTCCGCTCCAGTCGGTGGCGACCCCTTCGGTGAACATCAGCACGAGGGCGCTGAGGCCGAGCATCCACGCCACGCGAGTCATCCGTACCCGTACGCGACGCGGCTGCGGTTCACGCTCGGACACGGACACCGCGTACTCATCGTCCGGCCAGCCTGCCGGCCCCGTCGGCACACGCTGGGAGGCATCGGATGTCCGCCCCTCACGCCCACCCCCTGCGCTCAGCGCACCGCCTGGCGCGAGCGGCAGCGGAGTCCGCACCAACCACCGACAGGCGACACTCACGCTCGCCGCGACGACGACAGCCGTCAGGAGCAGTTGGGTGCGGTCATCCCACCCGGCGGAGGCGAGAGCGAGCACGAGCAGGGCCCCGACAACGCCGCCAAGCGAGAAGAACGCGTGGAACGCGGCCATGATCGGCCGCCGGTAGGCGCGCTCGACCAACACCGCCTGCAGGTTCATGCCGACGTCGTTGAGTCCCATGCCGAAGCTGAAGATCGTCATGGCGACGCAGAGCACTCCGGCGTCTCCGGACTGACCCATCATCGCGGCTCCGAACGCGGCGGTGACGAGACCGCCGAGGCACAATCCGATGCTTCCGTGGCGGGCCTGAAGACGTCCGCCGAGTTGGGCGCCAACCACGATGCCGATCGAGCTGATCAGTATCAGCACGCCGAGCTCCGCTGGTGACACGTTGGCGCGGTGCGAGACGGCAGGGATCGTGGCCGCCCAGATGCCGATCAGCAGTCCGGCCGTCGCGAACAGGGCGAACACGGCGGCGCGCTCGGCGCGCGGCGTTCGGGCACCGAGTGAGGTCGGGCGAGGTGTGGCCGAGCGAAGTGTGTCGTACATCATGCCTCCTGTCCCGCCTGTCGGCGGGTCTGTCTTGGCGTCGAACAATGAGACGCGATTCCGACATCCGTGCTTCTTCAGAGAGCCTCTTCTCTCGAGACCTCACCGATCGGTGGATGCCGCGACCAACGATCGGCTAGACCTTTCTGCTTTCCCGCGGCGAGCGGCATTCGTCGCCCTACGCTGCCGGCATGGACAAGAGACGCGTGGCATGGCGAGTGCTCGGAATCATCGGCCTGACGTTGACCGTCGCCGGCTCCGTCGCGTGGGGAGTCGCGAAGGGCGCCCTGGACCGCGAGCAGAGCCTCTACTGGTTCACGCACACGCTGTCGAACAGCACGGGGTTCGCAGACGACGCCGGAATCCGCACGGCGACCGTGTGGCTGTGGGTCGGCGTCGCCGTGCTCGTCGTCGGCATCGCGATGCTCGTCACCGTGAGCACCGTGCTCGCGGTGTCGGCGCACGATCGCGTCGACGCGGGAATGTGGTTCGACCTCGAAACTGCGAAGCGTCGACGGATGGGCATCCCGGGTGTCGCAGGCACGGCGGGGCTTTCGGAGCTCGTCGCACTGCACGACCGCGGCGCTCTCTCCGATGATGAGTTCACTGCGGCGAAGCGCACTCTGCTCGGACTCTGATCCGCGCAGCATCTCGGCCGCGGAATCCCGGCCATCGAGTCTCGGCCATCGAACCTCGGTAAGCGCTTTCTGACATGATGGAGGGGCGGCGCCGCAACGCGTCGGCATCCGTATCTCAGCGAGGTGATGGCAGATGAATCCGTCGAGTCCGATCCCGCAGGTCGTGATAACCGGTGTCGGTGGTTACGGGCGCCTGCACCTGGAGAACGCGCGGCGGCTCGAGGCGGAGGGCCTGCTGCACGTCGCGGGGCTGGTCGATCCTGCGGTCGCTGCCCTGCGCGACCACGACGGCGAGGTGCCCGTGCACGCGGACCTCGGTGCAGCCCTCGCCGCCGCACCCGCCGACATCGTGATCGTCGCCACGCCGTTGGACACCCACGCCGACCTCGCAGAAGAGGCGATGCTGGCGGGCGCTGACGTGCTGCTCGAGAAGCCGCCCGTGCCGACGATGGCGGACTTCGAGCGGCTCCTCGCGGTGCAACGGGAGACGGGCCGTACCGTGCAGGTGGGCTTCCAGAGCCTCGGGTCGGAAGCCGTCCAGGCGTTTGCGGGCGATGCGCTCGGCCTCGGCTCGACGGTCGCCGTGAGTGCGACGGGCTTGTGGAGCCGCCCCCTGAAGTACTGGAAGCGGGCCCGCTGGGCCGGGCGCCGCATGCTCGACGGCCACGCCGTCGTCGACGGTGTCGCCACGAATCCGCTCGCGCACGCCGTCGCGACAGCATTGCGTATCGCCGGCTACGACACCGCGCAGTCCGTCGATCGGGTCGATGTCGATCTCTATCGCGCAAACGCCATCGAAGCCGACGACACGTCTGTCATTCGCGTCAGTGGGCCGGGGCATCCGACCGTGACGTGCGCTCTGACGCTGTGTGCACCGCCGTCGTACGTCGACACTGCGGATCGCGGCGCATCGGTGACGGTGACCGGCGAACGGGCATCCGCCGCGTTCTCGTACACGACGGATGTCGTCACGCTCGACGGCGCGGATCGCACGTTCGGCCGCGCCGACCTGCTCCGCAACCTCGTCGAGCATCGTCTCGGCGGGGTCGACCTCATCGTGCCGCTCGAAGCGACGGGTGCGTTCATGCGGGTCGTCGAGGCGATCCGCCTCGCGCCGGATCCGACGAAGGTGGATCCGGGCGCGGTCGTCTGGCACGGCGAGGGCGAGGACGCGTATCCGGTGATCGACGGCATCGTCGACACGGTGCGCGACGCGGCACGGACGGGTTCGACCTTCACCGAGCTCGGCACGAGCTGGGCAGTGCGCGCGGTCGACGGTGTGCTCGCCGAGGCGAAGGTGGGCGGCACGCTGGTGGCACAGCTGCTGGACGGCACGGCGACCATTCCGTTCTCGAGCCCGCATCCCTATCTGCATCCGGTGCGCACCCTCGGCGGAGTGACGGTGACGGCGACGCATCCGGCCGATCACGACTGGCACACCGGCGTGGGCTTCACTGTGCAGGATGCCGCCGGCATCAACTTCTGGGGCGGCCGCACCTATGTGCGCGACAGCGGCTACGAGTCGCTCGACGATCACGGCAGCATCGTGGTCGAGGGCACGGATGCGAGTGCAGACAGCACGACCCTCGCCCTCGTGTGGATCGGGCCGGACGGCGCGCCGGTGCTCCGCGAGCAACGCTCCGTGCGCTGGCACCCTCTCGACGCCGACGGCACGACGGCATGGGCGCTCGACCTCGACGTGCGGCTGAATCCCGCGGCGAGCGCCGAGGTGATGCTGGGCAGCCCCGGCAGCAAGGGTCGCGTCGGCGCCGGCTACGGCGGGTTCTTCTGGCGACTGCCCGAGTGCACCGATGTCGAGGTCTTCACCGCGGATGCGACGGGCGAGGATGCCGTCAACGGCTCCGTCGCCCCGTGGCTGGCGTGGTCCGCGCGGTTCGCCGGCGAGGCCGGTCGCTCCGGCGAAGCGTCGATCGTGCTCTCGGCAGGCGACGCGGTCACTGCATCCGACCCGTGGTTCGTGCGCGCGCGCGACTACCCCGGCCTGGGTTCCTCTGTCGCGTGGGATGCCCCGACCCCGGTCCCCGCGTCGGGACTCGCCCGGTCGTACCGCGCCGCCGTTGTCGACGGCCGAGTGTCTGCGCGCGCGGCGAGCGCGATCGCGAAGGCCATCGCATCCGACGGCGGCGACCGGTGAGCGACGGCGGGGCCCCTCCGGCCCGACCGCAGGACGACAGGGCCGTCAAACGCGGTCGCGTGCTCGCGCTGCTCGAGGAGGCGGATGCGGCATCCGTTCTGCTCACGAGTGCGACGGCTGTCGCCTGGTATCTCGACGGCGGGCGACAGTACGTGAGCCTCGCGGCGGATCCGATCGTCACCCTGCGCGTCTCGCACGACGGTGACGAGGCGTTCGTGACGTCGAACGAGACGGCGCGGCTCGTCGCGGAAGAGCTGCCGGCCGGCATCACCGTGCGGGAACGCCCCTGGTATGAGCCGTTGCAGGCGTCGCACGAGCCGGGCGTTCTACTCGAGCGGGACCTCGACCCTCAGCTGCGCGCGGCGAGGGCCGTTCTGCTTCCGGGCGAGCTCACGCGATTCCGTGCGTTGAGCGAGGATGCCGCCCACGCCGTCACCGACGTGCTGCTCGAGGCCGATCCGACGTGGTCAGAGCGCCGTGGCGCCGCTGAACTCGCCGCACGGCTCGTCTCCGTCGGCGCGGATCCGCTCGTGCTGCTCGTCGCCGGCGAGTCGCGGGCGTCCCTCCCCCATCCCCTGCCGACGGATGCCCCGCTCGGCCGACGCGCGATGGTCGTGGTCTGCGCGCGCCGTGACGGTCTCATCGCGAACCTCAGCCGGTGGGTGTCGTTCGGTCCGCAGACGGAGCCGGAGCAGGATGCGCAGCGGCGCATCCTGCAGGTGGAAGCCGCGGCGTTCGACGCGACGCGCCCAGGCACGCCGTTGAACGATGTGCTCGCGACGATCGCCGCGGCGTATCCGGCGAACGGGTTCCCCGCCGATCAGTGGACTCGGCACCACCAGGGCGGGGCCGCCGGCTACAACGGGCGCGACCCCCGTGCCACTCCGACGACGGACGACATCGTGCGGCTCGGCCAGGCGTTCACGTGGAATCCGTGGGTGCCGGGCGCGAAGGTGGAGGACACTGTGCTGCTGGCGGGCAGCGCTGATGCACCGGTCATCGAGACGATCACGGTCGATGAGCGGTGGCCGACCGAGCGCGTCGAGGGGCGCGACCGGCCGGTGGCTTTGGAGCGTTGAGGAACGGTTCGCGGACAGGCGGATGTCTGTGCCTGCCATTAGCGTCGGAGCGTGACGATCGACTACTCAGCACCCGGAGTCTTCACCGACCTGCGAGACGTGCCATCCGACCGGTTCGAGGGCATCGGCGGTGCTGCCCCGAACGTCTGTGGCGCCGTGCCGACGCTTTTCGTTCAGCCGTATGAGATGGAGCGCCTCGGCGTGCCATCTGATCGGCTGGTCACGAATCAGGTCCGCGCGGCCGGCGATCTCGTCGACGCACTGTGGCAGCTGGACCCGACATCTCTTTCGCAGCCGAGAGCTGTGGAGAACCGTGCCGTGGGAACGTGCCGTCACTTCACAGTCCTCAGCGTCGCACTGCTCAGACGGGCAGGAATCGAGGCCAGGGCGCGCTGCGGGTTCGCGACCTATTTCCAGCCCGGTCAGGCGCTGGACCACTGGATCGTGGAGTGGAACAACGGGGAGCGCTGGATCCGCATGGACACCGAGGTCCTCGGCACCGGGATCGTTCCGACCCCCGATGACCTGGCTCCGGGAGCCTTCCTCACGGGAGGCGAGGCGTGGCAGGCATTTCGGCGCGGAGAGATCGACGCGTCGACCTACGGCGTCTACGGCACCACGAACTTCGGGCCATCGGAGATTCGCGGCAACCTCGTCCGAGACCTCGCCTCGCTGGTCAAGGTCGAGACGCTGCCATGGGACGAATGGGGCAGGATGACCGCGGCGTACCAGGGAACAACGGGACCCGACTACGACGGGGTGCTGGACGACGCAGCCGGCATTATCGCCGGCGGCGACCCGAGCGCGATTCGAGCGATCGCGTCGCATCCGGACCTCGTCTCGCCCTTCGAGTCCGCCAGCGCTGCGCCAGAAGGCTGATGCCTGTCGGACGGCTCTTCGGCTCCCTGGCAAGGGATCTCCGCGGAAGGCGTCCGCCCTATGGGGCGCGCCGAAACTCGCAGTGACGGCACGCGCATCCGCCCGTAGGGTCGGACGTACCGCCGCGCACGCGCGCGGATCGAGTGCGCACGTTCACGGGGGAACCAGCTATGACCGAACTCAGTACCGACACCGGCCTGCTCAGCCGGGCCTATCTCTACGGGTTCCCGCTCGTCTTCAATCTCGATCAGGTCATCAGGTACGTCACCGAGGGGGTTGGTGCGAACCCGGCCGCCGCGTTCAACACCTTCAGCCACGCGCGTGCCCTCGCCGGCCCGGCGGACACGTTCGTCACGATCAACAACGACACCGTGTACTCGATGGCGCAGGTCGACCTCAGTGTCGGCCCGGTCGCCCTCCACGTTCCCGACACCGCGGGCAGATACTACGTGCTGCAATTCGTCGACGCGTGGACCGACAACTTCGCCTACGTCGGGCATCGCGCCACGGGGACCGCGGAAGGCGACTTCCTCCTCGTCCCGCCGGGCTGGGACGGTGATGCCCCAGCGGGAACCACGATCATCCGCTTTCCCACGACGGTCTCATCGATCGTCGGCAGGTGGGCTGTCGCGGGTGACGACGATCTGCCGATCGTTCACGCCCTGCAGGACCAGACGGTCCTCCGCCCACTCGACCCGGGCGCCACGCCGGTTGGCCTGGCCGCGACGGACCCTGAAGTGCCCGCCGAACTGTCGTTCCTGGAGAAGCTTCGGGTCTGGTCCCAGCAATTCCCGCCGGCGCCGCGCGACGTCCCGCTCCAGCAGTCGCTCGTGCCCGTCGGCATCACGGTGAGCGGGGCATCCCCCTACGTCGGCCTGCCCGATCACACCGTGAAAGCACTCGACGACGGGCTGGGCGGCGCGCAGGCCAGCCTCCACACGGCACTCGTGTCCGGCGCGAGCCCGCAGGTGAACGGCTGGAAGCTCACCTTCCACGCTTTCGACTACAACCTCGACTACTTCGAGGTCGGTGCCCTCGACGACGATCGATTCAAGATCGCCGACCCGAAGTTGCGCATCGTCGAACGCGCGGCCGCCGCCCTCGGCGGACTCTGGGGCAACCATCCGTATGAGGCCGCGTACGTCATGACCTATCTCGATGACCGCGGTGAGCAACTCACCGGCGCCCACACCTACACGTTGCGGCTCGATCCCGCCCCGCCGGTATCAGCGTTCTGGTCGCTCACCATGTACTCGGTGCCCGACTTCTTCTTGATCGACAACCCGATCGACCGGTATTCGATCGGGGATCGCACCCCTGGCATCATCCGTGATGAGGACGGCGCACTCACGATCACCATCAGCCACGAGAAGCCCACCGAGCAGAAGACGGCCGCGAACTGGCTCCCCGCTCCCGAGGGCGACTTCCGGCCCGTGATGCGCATGTACGAACCCGACGGTTCGATCCTCGACCAGAGCTACGTCTTCCCCGCCATCACTCGCGTCGACTGAACGGAAGCCACGATGACCGAACTCGCCGATCTCGCCGCCGATGCCTATGTCTTCGGCTACCCCTTGGTCTACAACCTCAACGCGCTTCAGGCGATCGCCCACAACGGGATGGGAACGCTGCCCGCCACCGCGTTCAACGAGTTCGGGTTCGCGCAGAAGCTCGCCACGCCTGACGATCCCTTCGTCAGCGTCAACAACGACACCGTGTACGCGCTCGCCCAGCTCGACCTCTCGGGCGGCCCCCTCACTCTGCATGTGCCCGATACCGGCGGCGCCTACTACGTGCTGCAATTCGTGGATGCCTGGACGAACAACTTCGCCTACATCGGCCGCCGCGCCACCGGCACTGCCGAAACCGAGTACCTGATCACCCCACCGGATTGGGTCGGCGACAGCAACGGCCTGCCCATCATCGCCGCACCGACCACGATCGTCAGCATCGTCGGACGCCTCGCCTGCGACGGCATCGACGATCTCGCGAGGGTCCTGTCCCTGCAGAAGCGTTTCATCCTCACTCCTGCGGTGGGCAACGCCTCGCCCTCCGGCATCCCGCAGGCCGACGCCGGTCTGTCCAAGCCGCTGCAGTTCTGGGACCAGCTGCGCCTGTGGTCGCGGTTGAACGCTCCCGCCGGAGACGAGGACCTTGCTTTCCTCGAGACGCTCGAGCCGCTCGGTCTCCTCGACGCGACGAACCCCTACCCGGATGCCTCCGCCGACCTCGCGAACGCACTCACGGCCGGGCTGCTCGCTGGGCAGAAGCGGGTCGAGGATGCCGCGACAGCGAAAGACTCCAACGCCGTGAACGGCTGGCAGATGAGCCTTCACCTCTTCGACTACAACCGCGATGCGTTCAGTATCGGTGCGATCGACTCCGACGTGTGGAAGATCGACGACCGCGACGACGCGTACCTCGACCGAGCGGTCGCAGCCCGCAATGCCCTGTGGGGCAACCATGCCTACGAGGCGGTCTACCCGCAGGTCTACGTCGACGAGAACGGCGACCAGCTCACCGGAGGCCGCAACTATGAGATCACCTTCACCGAGTTGCCTCCGGTGGACGCCTTCTGGTCACTCACGATGTACTCGATGCCCGATTACTACCTGGTCGAGAATCCGCTCGACCGCTACTCGATCGGAGACCGGACGCCGGGCATCCACTATGCAGACGACGGTTCTCTGACCATCTATCTGCAACACAGCGAACCTGCCGAGGCCGACAAGAAGGCCAACTGGCTACCTGCACCCAGCGGCGATTTCCGACCGATGCTCCGCATCTACCAACCGCGTGAAGCCGTCCTCGACGGAACTTACGTGCTGCCACCCATCCGCCGTGTCGGCTAGGCGCTGGGACTGGCAGATACAGGGCACTTGCCTACTCCATGCGCGCCAGCCAGTCGCGGAACGCGGCATGCACGAGCATCGGCTTGTCGAAATGCGCGTTGTGGCCAGCTCCGTCGATGGTGAGGCTGGTCAGCTGCGGGTACCGCGAGATGAACGCCAGTTGGTCGAGATAGCCGACGGCATGGTCCTGGCGGCCGGTGATCAGCAACGACGGTCCGGTGAACGTGTCGTGGCCGTCGGCCGCGGGTGACAGGTCGAAGCGTTCTGCGAGCTCGGCTGCTGCCTCGCGATCGTGGCAGCGGATGCCAGGGAGCACGTGATCGCGGAACAGCGCCCAGTTCTCTTCCGACTGGATCACGGCCATCGCAGCGTAGTCGCGTGCGTCCTCGGGCTCGAGCCCCGCAAGGAGCGCGGCGTCGGACTGGAGAACGTTCTTGGCAGGGAGCGTGCGCGTGGCGAGGGGGCCGACGACAGGGCAGAGCATCCCGAGTCCGATGACCTGATCGCCGAACTCCGCGACCAGGCCACGTGCCATCAGGCCACCGAACGAACTCCCCATCACCGCGAAACGTCGAGTGCCGATGCGTTCCTCGACGAACTCGACCAGCGCGCGAAGGCATTCGTCCGCGCTAGAGGGCCGGGCGATCGCCGGACTCCGCCCGAAACCGGGCAGATCGACGTAGATGCGCTGCCAGGCGGCATCCGCTGCGAAGTTCTGGTCGAACGGAAGCAGGATTCGATGATCGACGGTGAAGCCGTGGATGAACAGGAGCGGTGTGCCCGAGCCGCGGACGACGGAGTGCAGTTGCGATGTCATGTGAAGATGGTCGCCGGTTGACGCTAGCGTCAAGGTCAACCAGAAGGGGTGTGACGGTGCAGATCGGAGAGTTCGCTGAGGCGCTCGGGGTGACCCCACGAGTGATCCGGCACTACGAGTCGACCGGTCTGCTGGGCCCGGCCGAACGCGGTGCGAACGGGTATCGAATCTACGACCCCTCCCAGCTGGACCGCGCGGCGCGAGCGCGTGATCTGCTCGCATCCGGCCTTCCGACGCGGATCGTCGCCGAACTCATCGACTCGCTGACGGATGCCGGCGGCATCTATCCCGAGCACGTCGATCCGGCCACTCTCTCGACCGTCGAGGACGAGTGGGAGCGGATGTGCCGGTGCGTGGCGTGCATGGAAGCGCGGCGGGATGCCTTGCGCGGCTACCTCGACGCCCTCGATCCCAAGTAGGCGCCCGTCTCCCCGCTATGTCGCACGCACGGCCTACGGTCGCAGGATGAGTTCTTCCGACTTCGACTTCCTCATCGGCCAATGGGCCGTTCGGCACGAGCGACTGATCGATCAATTCGAACCCGGCTGCACGACGTGGTCGAGGTTCGAGACCGTCGCCGAGGTGGATCACATCCTCGACGGCCTCGGTACCGCCGATCAGACGCGGGGCATCCTCCCCGATGGCAGCCCCTTCGCGGGATACTCGCTACGGCTCTACACACCGGAGACCGACGAGTGGGCCATCTGGTGGGCATCCGCGTCGCATCCGGGGGTGCTGGACGATCCGGTGCGAGGTCGTTTCAGCGATGGAATCGGTACGTTCATCGGACCGGCCGAACACGATGGCATCCACTATCTCGCGCGCTTTCAATGGCTCGACACCACAACGCCGAACCCCGTGTGGGCGCAGGACTTCTCGTTCGACGACGGTGCGACGTGGGCCCCGATCAACTGGCGGATGACGCACACCAGGCTTCCCGTGAACCCGTGACGTAAGGCTGCGGGCGATAGCACCGCATGCCGCTCGCTCTTCGATGTCGTTCAGCGCGCTTGCCGTTAGACGGTGACCTTGTAGCCCAGCTCGAGGTCGGCGGCATTCTGTCCGCGGATGCCCCAGTTGAGCTTCGGCGTCTCCGTGATCGTGACCTCCACGCTGTGCGGGCTGGTACCGACCTTCGCCTCGATTCGGGCGAACAGCTCGGCGATGAGTGTGCGTTTGGCGGCATCCGAGCGGCCCTCGAACATCGAGATCTCGATGATCGTGTAGTCCTCGCCCCGGTCCTCGGGATAGATGAAGTCGGCGGCGTCAAGCGAGATGAAGCGCTGGAACTTCTTTTCGGGCGGGTACTCCAGTGCCACCATCACGGCCTCGTGGATCGCATCCGACAGAGCTGCCCGCCGTCGTTCCAACGAATCGCGACGCCCGTAAATCAGAACTTGAGCCATGCGGAAACACTACGACGGGCGACGCGGAACTCAGCCGCGAGTACCCTCGGCGAGGTGACGATGCTGACGGCGGACGCCCACGTGCATAGCGAATGGTCGTGGGATGCCGGTTCCGATCCGGCATCGGCGGGATCGATGCATCGCACCTGCGAACGAGCGATCAGGATCGGCTTACCGGCCGTCGTCTTCACAGAACATCTCGACTTCGAAGCTGCTTGGAGAGTCGACGACGGCGACATCGGCGAGCACGCGCAGAAGTACGTCGACGACACCGGACACGTGAGGCTGCCGTCCTTCGACATCGGCGGCTACCTCGATGCAATCGACCGTTCCAGAAGGGAGTATCCGGAGCTTCGTATCCTCACCGGTGTCGAATTCGGCCAGCCGCACCTCTGGGACGCGAAGGCAGCCGCCCTGCTGTCGAGTGGCGCGATCGATCGGGTCAACGGTTCACTGCATATGCTCCCTTTCGTCGATGGAGACCGCACCGAACCGACCACGCTCTACCGGTACCGGCCGGCACACGAGGTGATGTGGGCATATCTCGAGGAGGTCCCGCGGATGGTCGCCGGCTCGAACTCCTTCGCCGTGTTCACGCACATCGACTACGCCGTGCGTTCGTGGCCGGCCGAGACATCCGGGCCCTTCGATCCGCGCAGGTTCGAAGAGGGGTTCCGGGCCGCGATGCGCTCCATCGCCCAGTCGGGTCGAGCTCTCGAGATGAACACTCGCCGCCTTTGGCCGTGGATCCCACAGTGGTGGTCGGAGGAAGGCGGGCGCACCGTCTCGTTCGGGAGTGACGCTCACGACGCCGACACTCTGGCAGCGAATTTCCCTGAGGCGATGGCCATGCTCGAGTACTTCGGGTTCCGACCGGGCACACGTCCCGAAGACTTCTGGACGCGCTGAGCACACCCCAGCACCCCAGCACCCCAGCACCCGCCCATCCACCATCTCCGGGCCTCGCACCCGCGTAGGCTGTCGCGGTGGCTGAAGCACTGGACGAGGGACCGTTCTATCACGGCACGAAAGCCGATCTACAGGTCGGCGATCTGCTGTCCGCGGGCTTCCGATCGAACTATCGTCCCGAGATCGTCATGAACCACATCTACTTCACGGCGCTCCCCGACGGTGCCGGGCTGGCCGCAGAACTCGCCGCCGGTGACGGAGCGCCACGGGTCTACATCGTCGAACCGACCGGAGCGTTCGAAGACGACCCGAACGTCACCGATAAGAAGTTCCCCGGCAACCCGACGCGTTCGTTCCGCAGCACCGAGCCGGTCAGAGTCGTCGGCGAATTCCACGACTGGACTCGTCTGACACCCGAGGCGCTGCAGGCTTGGCGCGACCGGCTCGCAGTGCTCCGTGAAGACGAGCGCGGCGAGATCATCAACTGACGCTCATCGGCGCCCGGATGGCGACTGCCGCGACCGCCCCTCGTACGCCGCGGCCACACTCTGCACAGCACGGATCACATCCATATCGAACTTCGGCGTGCGGTCGAAGTCGTAGAGTCCGTTCTGCTCCTGGAACGTGTCCGTGAGCTGCGTGTAGCAGTAGCCGAACATGCCGGCATCGTCGCGCAGCACACCGACGAGCCCTTCGAACCGTTCGTGGAACTCCGCGAGACTCGCCACCCGCTGCCCGTATCCCCATGAGTAGCTGCCGTCATCGGCCTTGGCCAGTTCCGCGTTCCACCAGATGCCGCCGAACTCCGAGACGAAGAACGGCTGGCCCGCGTACGGGATCGAGATCGGGCGCTCGTCCTCGGTGTTGAAGTACGGGTCACCGCTCGCAAGCCCGCTCTGCTGCTCGGCGAACGCGGCGGGATTCTGCTCGTAGGAATGGGCATCCCACACGTCCACCTCGCGCACGCGGTGCGAGTAACCCGACGCGTCGATCACGGGCCTCGACGGATCCGCGAGCTTCGTGGCCAGGAACATCCCGCGCGTCACATCGTCGAGCACGGTGATGCGGTCGTGCAGCGTCTGATGTGTCTCGTTCAGCGGGCACCATCCGATGATCGCCGGGTGGTTCACATCGCGCTCGAGCGCCTCGAGCCACTGGGTGGTGAAGGATGCCGTCGGCCCCTGGTTGTGCCCGATCGTTCCGGCACCTGAGACACCCCAGTCGCCGAACTCGCCCCACACCAGATATCCGAGTCGGTCGGCGTGATACAGGTAGCGCTCCTCGAAGACCTTCTGGTGCAGTCGCGCGCCGTTGAAGCCCGCGTCGAGGCCGAGACGGATGTCGCGCACCAACGCCTCGTCGCTCGGCGCCGTCATGAGCGACTCAGGCCAGTACCCCTGGTCGAGCACCAACCGCTGAAACACGTGCTCGCCGTTCAGCAGCACCGCCGTGCCGTCGATGGCGACACCGCGCAGCCCGGCGTAGCTCGAGACACGATCGGTGACCGCACCCGAGGCATCCGCCACATCGATCTCGAGCGAGTAGAGAAAGGGGTCCCGCGGAGACCACAGCCGCACATTCGACTCGCTGAGCTCGAGCCGCGCTGTGCTCGACAGGCTCGTGCCCAGCTCGGCGGTCGTCGTCGCCACGAGCGAGCCGTTCGCGTAGAGCCGCAGGGTCGCCGTCGCTTCCGCAATGTTGCGACTGGGCACCAGCTCGCACTGGAAGGCGCGGGCATCGACGTCGGGGGTGATCCGCACACGCCGCAGGTGCAGCGGGTCCACTGCCTCCACCCATACGGTCTGCCAGATGCCGGTGGTGCGCGTGTAGTAGCAGTCCGTGTTCTCGTACCAGGTGGACTGCTTGCCACCGGCCTTCGACTCACGCCGCAGATCGCGGGCACGCACGACGACCGTCACCTCGGCACCAGGTGTCAGCTCACCGAGCTGGGCACGGAACGGGGTGAATCCGCCGCGGTGACGCACCGCCTCCTCACCGTCCACCCACACGGTCGCGTCATGATCGACTGCGCCGAAATGCAGGATGCCGTGCTTGCCGGCCCAGCCCTCCGGCACCGTGAAGCGCGTGCGGTACCAGACCGCCTCCATGAAGTCGGTGTGCTCGATCCCGGATGCCGCCGACTCCGGCGCGAACGGCACCGTGATCCGATCGGCCAGCTCGCGTTCGACTAGTCCGCGTTCGAGGCCGCTGTCTCCTGCGTCGATCTCGAACTCCCACGTGCCGTTGAGATTCAGCCAGCCGTCTCGTACCAGCTGGGGTCGTGGATACTCCGGTCGTGGCCCAGGATGCGTGTCGTCGCGTCCGTTCGGAAGCGGAGCGGGAAAGGTGAGTGGGTGTGTCATGGTGTGTCGTTCCAAAGAGTCGTGGCGTGCGAACCGGGGTCGAAAACAGCGCGGTGCGGTGGGGTGTCGACCGATGACACCCCACCGCAGGTTCCTTGCGGTATCAGCCCTTGGCTGCGGCGAGTTCCTTCTTCAAGGCTGCGATGTACTGCACAGCGGCCTCTTTCGGCGTGGCCTTGCCGAATTGCACGTTCTGCCAGTACTGAGCAAGGAGGCTGTCGGCATCCTGCCCGCCGACCGGCGTGATGGGTGCAGGAGTACCGGCTTCGGCCGTGACCTGCTTGATGTAGTCCATGACGATCTTGTCGGACCCGGCGAGATCAGGCGTGATCACCTTCTGGAAGTCCGGGTTGGCCGGCGTGCCCCGCTCGGCACCGAACAGCTTGCCGACCTTCGAGTTCGTGGTCAGGAAGTCGACGAGCTCGGCCGCCTCGGCAGGATGCTTGGACTTGCTCGAGATCGTCCAGTACATGGACGACTTCAGGTACTGCCATCCCTTCTTCGCGTTGTCGGTCGTCGGGAAGGGCAGCATGTCCAGCTTCTGAGTCGGCGCAGCCACCTGGAAGGCGGTGAGGTTCGACGGAAGGAACGTCATGGCCACCTTGCCCTTGGCGAGGTCTGACTGGTCGAGCGGCACGCTGGCGCCCTCGGCGAGCTGCGAGGCGCTCGGAGTGACGCCGTCCTTGATCTGGTCCAGGGCGTACTGCCAGTAGCCGGCCAGCACCGACGGCTTCAGCACGACCTCTCCCTTCTGGTTGAACAGCGTGTTCCCGCGCTGCCGCGCCCAGAGCGTCAGTGACGGCGTGTCTCCACCGAACGGGTCCAGACCGAGCACCTTTCCATCCGACGCCTTCGTGACCTCCTTGGCCACACGGTCGAGGTCGTCCCAGGTCCAGGACTTGGTGTCGGGCAGCTTCACGTCGTACTTGTCGAGGACGCTGCGGTTGACGGCGACGCCCACCGAGTTCAGTCCGATCGGCACCGCGTAGAGGTTGCCGTCGTACTCGCCCGTGTCGCGAACGTTCTTCGTCAGGCTCGACGTGTCGAGGTACTTGCTGTAGTCGTTCAGGTCGGCGAGCGCGCCGCGCTGCGCGTACGACGCGACGTACAGCTGGTCGAACTGCATCACATCCGGTGCCTGTCCGCCTGCGACGCTGGTCGCGAGCTTGTCCCAGTAGCTGCCCCAGTCAGTGGACTGAAGCTTCACCGTGACGTTCGGGTGTGCCTTCTCGAACAGTTTGACGGCTGCGTCGGTCGACGTGACGCGCGACGCGGATCCCCACCAGTAGAGCGAGATGGTGACCGGCTTGTCGCTGAGCTTGGCGCCCTTGTCGGCACTGGCACCTCCGCCGCCGACGGCGCACCCGCTGAGCAGGAGTGCGGAGACCGCGACGACGGCGGCGACACCGTGACGACGCATGCGGGAATGACGTTTCATGATTCTCCTTCGAATGGACTGTGTGACGGGTGGTTCAGACGGGTGGTTCAGGCAGATGCCGGGGCGGCCATCCGCTCACTTGCCCCCTGTGGTCGCGATGCCGCGCAGCAGAAAGCGCTGGCCGAACAGGAACGCGAGGAACACGGGGACGAGCGTGACGACGCTCATGGCGAAGAGAGCGCCGAAGTCGGACTGCCCCGTCGGGTCGACGAACTGGCGCAAGGCGACGGATGCCGTGTACTTGTCGGGCGCCGTGACGAAGATCAGCTGGCTGAAGAAGTCGTTCCACGTCCAGATGAACGTGAAGATCGCCGCCGTCGCGAGCGCCGGCTTCATCAGCGGAAGGATGATCTGCAGAAAGATGCGAGCGTGGCCTGCGCCGTCGATGCGCGCCGCCTCGTCGAGCTCCTTCGGGATGCCGCGAATGAACTGCACCATCAAAAAGATGAAGAACCCGTCGGTCGCCAGGAACTTCGGCAGAATCAGGGGCACGAACGTGTTGATCCAGCCGAGCTGGGCATAGATCACGTACTGCGGGATGATCAGCACCTGGATCGGCAGCATCATCGTGACGAGCATCGCCCCGAATGCCAGTCGCTTGAACCGGAAGCGCAGCCGCGCGAACGCGTAGGCGGCGAGGGAGCAGCTGATCAGGTTGCCGAGGATCGCCCCGATGACGATGATCGCCGAGTTCGCCAGGTAGGTGCTGAAGGGTGCCTGGAGCGCATCCCAACCGCGCGTGTAGTTCTGCACCTCGAACGTGTTGAGCACGAGGCTCGGGTTGTTGAAGATGTACCCGTTGGGACGAAGCGAGCTCGCCACCATCCACAGCACCGGATAGAGCATGACGAGGCACAGCACGATGAGCAGCACGTGCCTGAGTACGCTCCAGACACGCCTGCGCCGTGACGCGGCGTCCCGAGGAGCTCGGGCGGGCCGGATGGCGACCGCGGGCACGGACAGCGGCGGACGTTGGATGGTCTGCTGATCAGTCATCGTAGAAAACCCAATACTTGGAGGCCCAGAAGTTGATCGCTGTCGCTGCACCGACGATCAGCAGCAGCAGCCAGGCGATGGCGGATGCGTAGCCCATCTGCAGGCTCCCGAAGGCCTTCTGGTACAGGTACAACGTGATGAAGAGTGTCGAGTTCGTCGGGCCGCCAGACCCGTTGGAGATGACATAGGCCTGCGTGAACGACTGGAACGCGCCGATGATGCCGAGCACGAGGTTGAAGAAGACGATCGGGCTGAGCATCGGCACGGTGATCGAGCGGAACTGGCGCCACCTCGTGGCGCCGTCGGTCGACGCCGCCTCGTAGAGCTCTCGCGGAATCTGCCTGAGGCCGGCGAGGAAGATCACCATCGGAGCACCGAACGTCCAGACGTGCAAGATGATCAGCGTGCCCAGCGCCGTGTTCGGCGACCCGATCCACGACGGGCCGTGGATGCCGAACAGCGCGAGGAACGCGTTGAGCAGCCCCTCGCCGCCGAACACCAGGCGCCAGAGCACGGCGATGGCCACGCTGCCGCCCAGCAGGGACGGCAGGTACAGCACGGAGCGGTAGAACGAGAGCCCTCGCATCCCCCTGTCCAGCAGAACGGCGATGGCGAGCGCGACGATGAGCTGCAGAGGCACCGAGATCACGACGTAGACGAGCGTGACGATCAGCGAGCTTCCGAGATCGGAGTCTTGAAGCATCCGCTCGATGTTCGTCAGCCCCGTGAAGTTCGGGTTCTGCAGCAGGTTGTAGTCGGTGAAGGACAGATAGAGCGACGCGACCATCGGTCCGAGCGTGATCGCGAAGAAGCCGATCAGCCACGGCAGCAGAAAGACCGCCGCCGCCTTGTTGTCGCGGGTGTCGGACTTGTCCCGAATGCGCTTCGTGCCCTTGGGGACCTTCAGCGCTCGCAGTTCGTTCAGGGCGCTCATCCGACCTCCTGAACGATCACGGGGGTGGTGACTGGCATGGTGCGCATCTCCTTCGACGGCGTGCACGGGGGCGAACCCGAGTTACGGTAATTCGCTTGTGCTACGTAGCACAAGAAATTGGCAAACGTTTGCCAAATCCTTTGCCGCGTAGGGTGCGGCAGTAACCTTTGCCCGAACACCGGACGCGCGGCCGCGCCGTTCCGGTCCCTCGAGGGATGCACCAGGAGGCCTCGATGGCAGTGACCGCCCGCGACGTGGCCAAGGTGGCCGGCGTCTCGCAGCGCACTGTGTCGAACGTGGTCAACCTCCCCGATCGGGTCGGGTCGGAGACCCGCAAGCGCGTGCAGGCCGTGATCGACGAGCTCGGCTACCGGCCGAATCCGCACGCCAGAGGACTGCGCACCAGGCGCACCGGGCTGATCGCTTTCGTGGTGCCCGAGCTAGACATCCCGTACTTCTCCGACCTGGCGCGATCACTCATCCCCGAGCTCGACCAGCGATCACTGACCCTCGTGGTCGACCAGACCAGCGGTGACGCATCCAGGGAGCGCGCCGTGCTCCGAGGCGGCTCGGTCTCCGCCACGTTCGACGGCGTGCTGCTCAACGCGCTCAACCTCACGGCCGGCGACATCGAAGCCGCCGCCGCGACGCAGCCGATCGTGCTGCTCGGCGAAGAGGACTACGGACCGAGCGTCGACCAGGTCGCCGTGGACGGCGTCGAGGCCGCCTTCGTGGCGACGACGCATCTCATCGAGAGTGGTCGAACGCGCATCGCAGCACTCGGGCGACAGAGTCGAGAGGCCGGCACGACAGCTCAGCGCGAAGCCGGCTTCGTCGCCGCAATGGAACAAGCGGGCCTTGACCCTTTTCGATATATGTCACGTGTGGAATACACCCGCGAGAGCGGTCTGCGATCCATGCACGCCATGCTCGATCGACCGGATCCGCCCGACGGCGTCTTCTGCTTCAACGACCTGCTCGCGCTGGGCGCCATGCGTGCTGCCTGGGAGCGCGGCCTCAGCATTCCGCAGCAGATCGCCTTCGTCGGGTTCGACGACATCGAAGACAGCCGCTACGCGATGCCGTCGCTCAGCACGATCGCCCCCGACAAGGCCGCGATCGCGCGGCGCTCCGTCGAGATGCTGGCCGAACGGATCGCCGGATACACGGGCCCCGGCCGCCGGGAACGCGCCGGCTTCGAGCTCGTCGTGCGCGAGTCATCCGCGCCGGCCCGCTAGCCGCGGCCGCCACCGACCACCCGCCGCCCGACCGCCAACCGCGAAGCGGCCGCGATCGGATGGTTGCCTGCGCCCGCCGCGGCCCGCCTCAGGCGAAGACGATGCCGAGGCCGGGAAGTCCTCGTGACGAGACCGCGCCGTCGGCGATGACGATCGGCGACGGGCCCGCGAGGATGCCCAGCCGCTCGAACGTGGCATCCTCGACGTCTTCGACCGCGGTCACGTCGGCCATCGCGAGCTCCAGCTGCGCCGACAACTCCGGCAGCAGGTGCGGGTAGAGCGGGACGCCCCGATCGGATGCCAGCCGCGCGATCTCGAGGAACGGCGTGATGCCGCCGACGCGCACGACGTTCGGCTGCACGATGTCGCACGCACCGAGATCGATCGCCTCGGCGAAGCGGTACACCGTGTGCAGGTTCTCCCCGAGCGCGATCGGCACGTCGGTGCCCGCACGCAGCCGCGCGTGCCCGGCGAGGTCGTCCGCCCGCAGCGGCTCCTCGAGCCAAGCGAGATCGAACTGCTCCAGTTCCGCAACGGCGGCCTCCGCGCGTGGCAGATCCCAGAGCTGGTTCGCATCGATCGCCAGACGCACATCGGGTCCGACGGTCTCGCGCACGGCGGCGACGCGCTCGACGTCATCTGCCAGTACGGGCAGGCCGACCTTCATCTTCACGAGCCGGTGGCCGGCATCCCGCCAGCGCTGCGCCTGAGCGACCAGTTCGTCGAGCGGATAGTGCCGGTTCACACCACTGCCGTAGACCTCGACGGATGTCCGCCGAACGCCGAGCAATTCGGTGACGGACCGTTCGGCGGCCCGGCCGGCGGCATCCCACAGGGCCAGATCGAGCCCGGCCATCGCGATGGTCGTCACGCCACCCGACCCTGCCTCGTGCAGGTGCTCCCAAAGCGGCGGCCAGAGGGTGACGGCATCCGCCGGTCGGCCTATCACGAAGTCGCGGATGTCGTGGTCGAGCATTCCGCGAACGGCATATGCCCCGATCGACGGCGTCCAGCTGAAGCCGTGACCCGTGACTCCGGCCTCGGTGTCGACGAGCACCTCGATCACGTGCAGCTCGGTCACGTCGGCGCCCCACGGCCTGATCAATGGAGCGTCGATCGCCCGTGTGCGCAGGTCGGTGATGCGGCCCAGGCCGGGGCCGGGACCGGTGCTGCGACCCAGACCCGCGTCGTTGGCCGGCTCAGCCGCGTTCATGCTCCGCGGGCGACGAGCTCGTCGCCGATCGCGAGGATGCGCCGCAAATCCTCGACCTGCCGCTCGTTCGGATCGACCAGCGGCGGCCGCACGCCGCCCACCGGCAGCCCACGCACCGAAGCCCCGCCGAGGCGTACGCCGGCCTTCACCAGCGCGACTGCGAACCCGGGAACCTCGTCGCGCAACCGCACCAACGGCAGGTAGAACGCGTCGAGGATCTCGAGCCGCCGTGCGTCGTCGCCCGCGACGTACGCGTCGTAGAACGCCTTCGCCACCGTGGGGGCCATTGCGAACGCGGCGGACGAGTACAACGGAATGCCGATCGCCCGGTACGCCTCCTGCGTCAGCTCGGCGGTGAGCAGTCCGTTGAACAACGCGATGTCGTCCCGGCCGGACGCCTCGACCGCGCGCACGATCTGCTGGGCGACGCCGACGTCGCCGACGCCGTCCTTGAAGCCGATCACGCGAGGGTTGTCGGCGAGCCTGGCCGCGGCATCCGCCGTCAGCGCCGCAGATCCGCGGTGGTAGACGATCGCCGGGAGCGGGGATGCCGCCAGCAGCGCCTCGACGTACGCGACGGTCCCTGCCATCGGACCCGACACGAGGTAGGGGGGCAACACGAGGAGGGCGTCGGCACCGGCATCCGCCGCCCGTTTCGCGCACTCGATCGCGTGGCCGAGCGGCCCCCCGGCACCCGAGACGACCGGAACGCGTGCGCCGACCACATCGACGGCCGCACGCACGACATCGCCGACCTCGGTGGCACTCAGCGCGTGGAACTCACCGGTGCCACAGGCCGCGAACACGCCGCCGGGACCGTACTCGAGGCGCGACGCGATGTGCTCGGCGGTAAGGACGGTATCCACCGTCCCGTCCGCCGCGTAGGCGGTCACCGGAAAGAACAGAACACCATCGAATCGCATCAGGCACCTCCGGCCGGCTCGGTCTCGCGCACCACGGGCTGCAACTCGGTGCGCCAGTCGTGTTCGGGCTCCCAGCCCAGCATGCGCCGCGCCTTCTCGATCGAGAAGGCGGGCGACGTTCCGGTCAGCTCGGCGGCGACCGCTGCGGTCTGCGGCCAGTACTGCGGCATCAGTTCGGCGAGAGGCCGGCGGGCGAGCGCATCCGCGGCGCCCACGATGAAGGTCTGCGCGTTCGGGATGTCGTCGAGCCCGCCGACCAGCGTGTGCAGGAAAGCGCCGACGTCGCGGGCATCCACATAGTTGAACAACGCGGGCGCCGAGAGCGCCGGGTCGTCGAGCCGCTCGAGCACGGTGTGACCCTGCTGGGTCGGCTCACCGCCCCACTCCTCAGGCGCGATCACATAGCAGGGCCGGAACGCCGCGAGCCGCACGGCGTCGCCCTGCTGCGCCGCGAACATCTGCATCGTGCGCTCGGCCACGAGCTTCGACAGAGCGTACGCATTCCACGGCCGGGGCTCGACCTGTTCGTCCAGCGGCAGGCGCTCCGGAGTCCAGCCGGCAGGAGATCCATACCCGAACACGGTCGGGCTGGATGCCGTCACGATCTTGCGCACGCCGGCATCCACCGCCGCCTGCATCACGTTGATCGCCAGCGTCGCGTTCGTGCGCAGAATGTGCTGCTCTGGTGCGCTGAACGGCACCGCGATGGCGGCGAGGTGGATGACGGCATCCGCCCGGGCCTCGGCGACCACGGCGGATGCCGCTGCCGGGTCGGTCAGGTCGGTCGCGATCGCCTCCGGGTTGTCGTCAGGCACGGCGAGGTCGACCTCGACCACGTCGTCGCCTCGCTCTCGCAGCACGGCGACGACGCTGCGGCCGAGACGTCCCGCGCTCCCTGTGACCAGAATCCTGCTCATCGGCCGCCGGCCTCCGTATTCTGAACACCGCGAGTGCCCTGAACACCGCTCGCGTCCTCAGAGCCGTGAGCGCCTTGCAGGCGCACCCCGAGGTCGAGGTCGTCGACTCGAACCGGCAGCTCGGTCGCCAGCGACCGGTTGCCCGCGATGCCCACAGCGATCGCCCGAACGCCGTCGACGTAGTCCGCTGCGCGGCCCAGGTCGTCGTCGCTGCGCCCGACGAAGACGTCGCGCAACAGGATCGCGTCACCACCGCCGTGCCCGCCCTCGCCCTGAGGGATCTCGATCTGCTGCGGGGTCTCCCAGTGCCGCTGCAGCAGGATGCGCTCCCCGCGCGGCCGCAGGGTGTTCGAGCCGGCGGTGTCGACCACGGCGGACGGGTCGACGACGCGACCCTCGGCATCCAGCCCGACATCGCCACGCTCGACGACGTCGAGCTCGACGCGTCCTTCCGTGCCGTTGACGGCGATGCGGTAGCCCTCCCAC
The DNA here is from genome assembly GCF_022761015.1 of Humibacter sp. RRB41. Lineage (GTDB taxonomy): Bacteria > Actinomycetota > Actinomycetes > Actinomycetales > Microbacteriaceae > Humibacter. The sequence continues at coordinate 119,790 of NZ_JAKWJQ010000008.1, read as the reverse complement.
GGGCTGTGCGCGTTCAGCGAGTAGCTCATGCTGGCGCCGCTGACGTAGTCCACGACCAGCGAGAGGTTGTCCTCGATCGTGATGCCGCTGTCGAAGACATCCTGATCGCGACGGTAGCCGTCGTACGACTCGTTCTGCAGGTAGAGCTCGCTCAGCTTCTCGTCCTGAACGAGGTCGAGGGCGAACGGGTCCTTCTCCCACGCCCCGGACCCGCGCTCGGGACGCTCGCCACCGCCACGTGCGCGCCAGTTGCCGGCTCCGTAGAATCGCAGCCCGCCCGACGCGAACACTCGCGCAGGGGTGTCGGCGATCCACCAATTGACCAGGTCGAAGTGGTGCGATGCCTTGTGGATGAGAAGGCCGCCGGAGTTCTGCTTCTGCCGGTGCCACCTGCGGAAGTAGTCAGCGCCGTGCGACGTGTCGAGCACCCACTCGAAGTGCACAGACACGGGACGCCCGATCGCGCCGGAGGAGATCACGCGCTTGAATGCGCTGTTTCGGGGGGCGTAGCGGTAGTTGAAGGTCATCACGACTTCGCCGCCGGTCTGCTCGACCGCCTCGGCGATGATGCGGCTGCCCTCTTCGTTGACGGTGAGCGGCTTCTCGACCACCACATTCGCCCCGGCTCTCAGCGAGCGGGCGACGTAACCGGCGTGCGTGAAGTCGGGCGACGTGACGATGACCCTGTCGACGCGTTCGTCACGGATGACCGCCTCGAGCTCGCCGGGATCGCTGAGCACCGGCCGCCCCGCATCCGGCAACCGCTCCGCGATGCGCCTGGCGTAGTGGTCGAGTCGCCCGGCGTTGGGGTCGAGCAGCGCCACCAACTCGGCGACGTCGGAATGGACGCCCGTGATGGCGTCGATGTACATGCCCGCGCGTGAGCCGGTGCCCACGATGGCGTAGCGCGTGCGTTGCGGCACGGTTGCTCCCTTTTGGCTTTCGCGGGCACCACTTGCGCGGGCCCTGCTTCTCTGGGTTCTGGTTCAACGGGCGCTTGGGTGCTGACGGCGTGGAAGGCAGGTTCCGCTGCCATCAGAAAGCGCTTTCTCTCACGGTACACGATAGTGTGAAACCGGTCGGATGCTTGCGACCTCCAGCTTGCGAAAGGCGGAAGGCCTGATGGCGCGACGTTCTCACCCCTCCTCCCGCGGGCGGACGATCTCGGACGTCGCGGAACTCGCCGGCGTCTCGCTCTCCACTGTGTCCCGTGTGATGAACGGCAGCACCACTGTCGACGCCGCTTTGGCAGAGCGCGTGCGCGAGGCAGCGCTTTCTCTGAACTACACAGCGAGCCCGCTCGCACGCAGCCTGGTGCTCGGCAAGACGCAGACCGTCGCCGTCGTGGTGCCCGATCTCGCGAACCCCGTCTTCCAGGGCATGCTGCGGGGTTTGAGCTCCGCCGCCGCGCGCCAGAACTACCACGTACTGGTCGCCGACTCGTTCGAGAACCTCGAGGAGGAGCGCGTGCTCGCCGTCGAGGCGAGGCGTCGCTGCGACGGCATCGTGCTCTGCGCCCCGCGCATGCCAGACGAGGAGCTCACAGCCCTGCTCCCGGAGCTGGCGCCGGTCGTGCTGATCAACCGCGATCCATCCCCGGCTAAGGCATCGACCGTCTCGGCCGACTACCACTCCGGCATGCAGCAGCTGCTCGAGCACCTCTACGGCCTCGGCCATCGTCGCATCGCCTACCTTCCCGGCAGTGCGGCGGCGCAGTCCAATCGCAAGAGGCTATCGGCGATCAGCGAGTTCGCCGACGGGCATCCGGATGTCATGGTCACCGAGCTGCAGGGCGGCGTGGGCTTCGAAGACGGCCACGCCGCGGCCGACGCGGTGGCGGCATCCGATGATACGGCCGTGCTGGCGTTCAACGACCTCGTCGCGATGGGACTGCTCAGTGCGCTGTCCGAGCGGGGCGTGCGCGTGCCGGAGGATGTCTCGATCACCGGCTTCGACGACATCCCGTTCGCCCGCTACACGACTCCGCCGCTCACGACGGCGTCGGTGCCGATCGAGGAGCTCGGCCGCCAGGCGTGGGAGCGGCTGTGGGCCCTGCTGAACGGGCAGGCGCCCGCGTACAACCTGTCGTTCGGCCCACTCGTGATCACGCGCGGCAGCAGCGGGCCGGCGCCCGCTGCGGCCTGACCGCGGCCGCCTCATCCCCGACTACCCCGATCGCAGCCTCCCCGACTACCCCGATCGCAGCCATCGATCGTCTCCCACGCGAGATCAATCATTGACACGCCCAAGGCCCGTGAATAGCCTTCTTGAAACGCTTCACTTCTGGGTGGCGAGTCGCACTGTGGCACTCTTCCTCCTTTTCACATGGCCAGAGTCAGAAATCGGAGATCTTGATGCATCCGAATATTGAACGTTTCACTACCGACAGGCGCTCCTTCCTCAAAGGTGCCGGCCTCGTGGCGGCGGCTACCGCAACCGCAAGCGCACTCACGCAACCGATTCGCGCGACCGCCGCCGCCGAAGACAAGACCTATCGCCTCGAGAACGGCTTCATCAGCCTGTCGGGGGCATACGGCAAGCTCACGCAACTGGCCTGTGACCCAAGCGGCCACGGCAACTACGAGCCCACGGCGTTCAGTTCGGTCTTCCTCGGCGGCACGGACTTCTTCGACGACGGCTTCAACGACGGCGTCGCGTGGACCACGAGCGCGGGAAAGCTCAGCCTGACCGGAATTCAGCTCCCCTCGGCCACGGACCTCAAGCAGGCGCAACTCAGCGACCCCATCCAGCTCAGCACCGGACACACGCTCGGTCAGAGCTTCACATCGACGGCATTCCGTTTCACCAAGGTCGGCGGGCAATTCCCGACCTGGAGCAGCTCTTCCACGTCCCTCACGCTCACGCTCTATTCCGGGACCCCTGCGACAGGCCTGACGGAGATCGGCAGTGCGGTGATCGACCCTGTGCAGGACAACGGCTGGGCCTATGTCGAGGTGCCGGCGCAGCCGGCCGGCACGTATTACCTGGAGGCCTCCGATGGCTCGGGCACACCCGGCTGGTGGGGCAGGAGCGGTGACACCACGGTTGACGTCGGGGGTGCGTCGTACGCCGACCGCGTGCAGCTCACGGGTCGGACCATGACCCTCGACGTCGTCGGTTACAACGTCGAGGGCGTTGCAACGTGGGATTTCGTGCTCAGCGGCTCGAAGCTCGCCATGAACTACGGGATGACGTGGCAGGGCGATCCCCGCGCCGACATCGGAATGACGCTGAACACATCGTGGGTCAAAGACGGCTACTCCGTCGACTACGACGACGGAGTCCTGTTCAGCAGATTCTTCGCCGACAACGGCGCCTACCTCCCCGCCCAGCAGCTGAAGCGTCGCACCGCGTGGACGAACCCCGTCCCCGGCACGAAGTGGATCGGCGCGACCGGTACCGGTCCGTACGACCTCCGCATCACAGCGCAACAACCGATCCTCGATGGCACCATGTCCTCCGACGCGATGGCGCTCACGCTGAGCACCGGGAACACCGACGCGGCGAAGGTGATCTCGCGCAGCCTGAGTTTCGACGTGCAGGCCCACTCCGATGCTCTGCCCGCGGTCTTCCCGGTCTTCACGGCTTCGGACAATGTTCGGGCGACACAGGCATCCGCGTTCTACTGGGAGCGGGCGCTCAGCTTCCGCTTCGACGGGCACGCAGCCGATTGGGCCGACTGGAACGGGCGCATCCTCGACTGGACCGGTACGGCCGGCAGGTCGGCGCAGGCTGCCAACATCCTGGCCATCAAGCAGAACGACGATGGCTATGTCTGGTCGTGGACGGATGCCCCTGGCTGGCCCTTCCCCGACCCCACGCTCTACGACGCGAGGCACTTCACGTCGAACGCCATGTACATCCTCGGCACCTGGCGGTACTACTCGTGGTCCGGTGACTCCTCTTTCCTCGCCACAATGCTGCCAAGGGTGAGAAAGGCGATGGACTTCTATCTCGACTCGCTCGGAGGCTCGAGCGGGATCGTCACAATCACGTCGGCCGATCACACCGGCCGCGACGGAGCGGTCAGTTCCAACTATTGGGACATCACCTCGTTCGGCCATCTCGACGCCTACCTGAACGCATACTTCTACGGTGCTCTCGAGGCGATGGCTCAGCTCGAAGACCACGTCCACAACGCCAAGCGCGCCAAGCAGCTGAGAGCTCTGCGCCCGTTGGTGCAGAAGCGCTACAACGAGACGTTCTGGAACAATGCAGACGGCCGGTACATCCAGTGCATCGATGTCGACGGCGTGGTCCACGACTATGGCGCGACGTACGTGAACCTCGAGGCGGCATCCTTCGGACTGCCCACTGCCGCACAGGCCAAGCGGATCTTCCAGTGGCTGGACCACGGCAAAACCGAGCTGCAGGACTCGGTCGTTCTGATCGAGAGCGGAGGTCTGGCGCCGAAGATCGCACCAGGGCAGACGATGGGCATGAGTTTCACCGCCGACGCCCCGTTCACGAGCGTTGCCGCCCGCTTCCCGACGTACAGCGAGCGCGGCGCGGCCTTCACGATGACGCTCTATCAGGGTGTGCCGGGAGGCACGCAGGTCACCATTGCGAAGCAGGACTTCCAAGACTGGGGCGATGGCAGCGTCGCCCACATCGATCTTCAAGCGCAGCCGGCCGGCGTCTACTACCTGGAAGTCTCGAACGTGACCGGCACACTCGCCTGGTGGTCATCGATGACACCTGTGGCCGGCTCTGCGGCGTATACCGACGGCGTGTTGGCGACTGACGCCAAGACGCGACTCGTCGTCGCGCTGAGTGCGTACCGGCCAGGGCCCGCCGACATCTATTCGGCCTGGACGTTCGCGCCAAGGGCCACGACTCGGCGGAACAGCTACTGGTTCTTCCTGTGCGAGCTCTTCACCCCGTTCGGCCAGCAGGTGCAGGACGGCGGCGCGATCCTCTATACATCCGGCTTCGACGTGCTTGCACGTGCTCGTTACCAATCAGCTGACGATGCCTGGGCTCGCTTGACCGCGATTCTCGATCGTTGGAAGGAGCCCGATCACATCTCAGGCGGTTCGCCGCTCCTCCACGGCGAGACCACCGCGGATGTCGGCGGTTCGGTCGGGACCGACATTCCGTTCCCCGAGAGCGGGCTCGCACCGGCAAGCTTCATGTACGCCTTCATCGGCGTCGAAGCCGAACCGGATGCCCTTGTGTTCACGCCGGCGTTGCCGTCCGCTTTGAGCCACGCCGGAGTCCGCAACCTGTACTGGCACGGACTGAACCTCGACGTCGAGGTGACGCGCAGCACCGTGTCGATCCAGGGCAGTGGAATCGACCTGACGAGACCCTATCGGCCAGGCAAGTCGGTGCGAGTGACATCGCAAGAGCTCGCACACGGGCATGCACACGCCGGTTGAGGCAGCCGCAACGAGCGGCCGTCTAAACTCGCGCTGAATGGTTTCATCGAGAGGAGAGCCGGTCGGTGATACGGGGCGCAAGCGTCAAGGACGTCGCCGTTCACGCCAAGGTGTCGATCGGCACCGTCTCGAACGTGCTGAACCAACCCGAGAAGGTCTCCGACGCGACGCGCGAGCGGGTGCAGGCATCCATTGCAGCGCTCGGCTTCGTGCGCAACGAGTCGGCCCGTCACCTGCGAGCCGGGCAGAGCAAGACGATCGGCTTCGTCGTTCTCGACGTCAGCAACCCGTTCTTCACGGATGTCGCGCGCGGCGCCGAACGGGCAGCACGCGACGCCGGCAGCTCGGTGCTCATCGCCAACAGCGGTGAGCACGGCGAGCGCGAGCTGGACTACCTCGATCTGTTCGAAGAGCAACGAGCTCAAGGGGTGCTGATATCTCCAGGAGGCGATGTCGCGGCCAGGCTGTCGGCGTTGCGGGATCGAGGCATCCCCACGGTGCTCGTCGACAGCCCGTCGCCGAGCACGGACTTCTCGTCGGTGCAGACGAACGACGTGGCGGGCGGGCGCATCGCCGTCGACCATCTGCTCGAGGCGGGACGTACGAGCATCGCGTTCGTCGGCGGACCGCTGAAACTGCACCAGGTTCGCGACCGGCTCGCCGGAGCACGCATGGCACTGTCGTCGGCGGACCTCGGCGAGGACGCCATCAGGGTGTGGGAGACCGTGGCGCCGACCGTCGAAGAAGGCAGGCGGGTTGGCTTCCTTCTTGCCGAGATACCGCCCGGCGATCGACCCGATGCCGTCTTCGCCGCAAATGATCTGCTGGCGATCGGCCTCATGCAGGCACTTCTGCTCGAACGCCAGCTGGACATTCCGGGGGACATCGCACTGATCGGCTACGACGACATCGGCTGGGCGAAGTCCGCCGTGGTGCCGCTCTCGTCGGTGCGGCAGCCGAGCGAACTGATCGGGGAGACAGCGGCTCGGCTGCTCATCGAGGAATCTCTCGGCGGTGGTTCGGCGCACCAGCAACTGCAATTCACGCCCGTGCTTGTGGCGAGGGCGTCGACCGTCGGCTGACGACGGATGTCAGTTCGCCAGAGGCGCCTCGAACCTGTGCGCACCGGAGCGGACCGTGCTGGGTTTCGTGTCGCCGGGCAGCCAGATGTCGGCGGTCACGCCGTAGGGCACCGAAACCGACAGCCGCACCACATCATCGACGATCTGCCAGTTGCACTCGATATCGCCGTACGGCGATCGATGGCGCACTCGAGCAGCGGTGACCGGGGTACCTTCCGACACGAAACTCGGCCGGATCGTCACACGACGGTAGCCGGGCTCCGCCATGCTCAGGCCGCCGAGCACCCGGTGCATCCAGTCCGCGACCGCACCGTATGCATAGTGGTTGAACGATGTCATCGAACCCGGATTGATGGTTCCGTCGGGCAACATCGAATCCCAGCGTTCCCAGATCGTCGTCGCGCCCATCGAGACCGCGTACAACCACGACGGGCATTCACGCTGCAACAGCATCGCGCAGGCAAGATCGATTCGACCGGCGATCGTCAGAGCATCGAGGATCAACGGGGTTCCGACGAAACCGGTATTGACCCGGTAGTCCGCCTCGATCACCAGCTCGGTCAGGCGACGCGCCGCGCCGGACCGCTTCGGTTCTGAGTCCAGAAGATCCCAACACAACACGAGGGCGTAAACGGTCTGACAATCGCTGCGAACTCGTCCATCGTCCGTCACATATTCACGGTTGAAGGCTTCCTCGGCCCGAATGGCGATGTCGTCGTACCGGACGACGTCGCCTGCAAATCCGAGAACCTTTGCCGCATCGCGCACAGCGCGGACCGATCGGATGTAGTACGCGGTCGCGACCACGTACTTGTCCGCCTGGGCGGCTGCGGCATCTTCCGGGGGAGCTGTCGGGTCGAGCCAATCGCCGAATTGAAACCCGGTGTTCCAGAGGTTGTCGTCGCCGGCGAGCGTGACCATCTTGTCGACCCACGCCCGCATCGATGAGTATTGGGCAGACAACATGCCGCGGTCGGCATGGGCACGATACAGCGATTCGGGCACCAGAGTCGCGGCGTCGCTCCAGCCAGCCGCGCCCGGGTCCGGATCGCGCAGCACGTCGGGAATCACATACGGCACTCCGCCGTCCGGCTTCTGTTCGGCCGCCAGGTCGCGCAACCATCCGGCCAGAAAGCCTGAGGTGTCGAAGAGGAACGACGCCGTGGGGGCGAACACCTGGATGTCCCCGGTCCAGCCGAGCCGTTCGTCGCGCTGCGGGCAGTCGGTCGGCAGATCGAGAAAGTTGCCGCGCATGCTCCACACGACGTTCTCATGCAGACGATTCAAGTCGGGATCTGACGACTCGAACCAGCCCGTCCGCTCGAGCGCCGAGCCGATGACAAGCGCCTCGACGTCCTCGACGCGCAGATCCGGCACCCCCACGACCTCGGCATAGCGGAACCCATTGAACGTGAACGTCGGCTGCAGAACCTCTTCGGGCGCACCCGACAGGATGTACTCGCACGTCGCCTTGGCGCTCCGCAGCGGTCTGGTACCGAGCTCGCCGTGTTCGAGCACCTCGGCATGCCGGATCGTCACCCGCTCGCCTGCCGTTGCGCCTCGCACGCGCAGTCGAACCCACCCCACGAGGTTCTGGCCGAAGTCCACCACCAACGACCCGCCCGGCGTGGTGATGATCCGCGCCGCAGGCAGGGTCTCCGTCACGCGGACAGGCGGTCCGGTGCGCGCCACAAGCGTGCCGCCGTACGGCGCGAGCACCTCGACCGGTTCGCTCTGTCTCCGCTCGCTGTCGTTTTCGATCCGCAGATCCGTGGTCTGTCCGTCGTACAGGTCATCGAACAGAATGCCGCTCGTGCACGCTCTCCATCCGGCATCCGTGTCGACGACTCGACGGGTTCCATCTGCGAACGTGAGCTCGAGCTGGGCGAGCAGTGCTAGGCGATCACCGTAACTGGAGCGATTTCCCGGCCAGACGAGCTGACCGCGGTACCAGCCGTTGCCGAGAACAGCACTCAAGGTGAGCGTCCCCTGCGTCACGAGCTCAGTCACGTCGTAGGTCTGATAGCGCAACCTGTGCTGGTATGCGGTCCAACCGGGCGTGAGCACGTCGTGGCCGACTCGGCGTCCGTTGATCGCGAATTCGTACAGGCCGAGTGCCGTCACGTAGAGGCGTGCTCGCACCGGCTTCTCTGCGACGTCGAGCTCGCGGTAGACGATCGGAGCACCGCCGTCGAGGCCGCCGAGGCTGATCGGACTCACGAAGTCGGCGGACCAATCCGTCGGCTCGAGCAGACCGGTCTCGACTTCGAGAGAGCTGCTCGGCAAGGTCCACCGGTCATCCGATCCGACGCGCACCCTCAGCGACACACGTTCTCGAGAACGCAGCGGTGCGAACGGCCATGGCACAAGCACCTGCTCGCCCGATGCGACGATGACGGACTCCGCGGTGCCGTCCTCGCGGGAGAGGGTGATCTCGTAACGGTCGAACTCCCACTCCGGATCGTCCGCCTGAATCATCCAGCTCAGGCGCGGCGAAGTTGTGCCGATACCCAGCGTCTGCTCACCGTATTCGCTACGGAAGTTCTCGATTCGCGCCGTGAGATCGCCGTCCGGACGGCTCGCTCTCTCCCCCGCGGCGCTCTCCCAGAGCACCACTTACTCAAGCCCCGTTCCCGCGACACCCTTGATGTACCACTTCTGAAAGACGATGAACACGATCAGCACGGGCACCATGGCAATCACCGCGCCCGCCAGGCCGACCGAGGGCGAGATCAGCGAGTTCTCTCCACCCGCCAATGGGGCCAAAGCAACGTTGATGACCCTGTGAGCAGGATCCGGCGCGACGATCTGCGGCCAGATGTACATGTTCCACGCCGTCAAGAAGCTGACAGAGCAGAAGGTCGCAAGCGCCGGTCGCGACAGGGGCAGAGCGATCGACCACAGCACACGCAGCCAACTCGCGCCGTCGATGCGCGCCGCCTCGATGAGCCCGCCGGGCAGGCTGACGAAGAACTGACGGAACAGCAGAATCGCGAACGCGCATTGCGCGGCCATCGGGATGATCAACCCGGCGAACGAGTTCAGCCAGCCGAGTTGGAAGGTGACGATGAAGAGCGGAATCAACGTCAGGTTGCCCGGAATGAACATCGGAATGACAAGGGATGCCATGATCACGCCGGTCCATTTGAACGGGATCTTCGCGAGCGCGAATGCGGCGGGCAGCGAGATGATCAATTGCAATCCGACGATTCCGATCGCGAAGACGAACGAGTTCGCGATCACCCCGCCGGTGAGGTAGTTCCACGCGTCGGCGAAGTTCTGCCAGACCGGTGTCGTCGGCAGCAGCTTGGGCGGGAAGGTGTTGATCTCGGTCGCCGACTTCAGCGATCCGGAGACCATGAACAGCAGCGGCAGGGCGAGGACGAAGGCGCCGATGACGATGCCGACGTAGCGCGCCGTGTTGGACAGAACGGTTCTCATCAGGAATAGGCCTTTCGAATGCGCACCAGCAGCCGCACGAGCAGCACGATCGCCCCCAACAGCACGAGCTGGAAGAGCGAGAGCGCGCTCGCGTATCCGATGTCCCGGTCGGAGAACGCAACCTTGTACGCATAGAGGGCGAGGCTCTGCGTCGTGCCCAACGGGCCTCCGTTGGTCATGATGAGTGACACCTCGAACGACCCGCTGACGAAACCGACCGCCTGCAGCACCGTCACCAGCAGCGTCGTCGGCCACACGTTCGGCCAGGTCATCGACCACAGCTGTCGCCACGCGCCGGCACCGTCGAGCGATGCCGCGGCATAGATGTCGTCCGACACCCGCTGCAGCCCGCCGAGATAAAGGATGATCACGATGGGCAGTGCGCCCCAGATCATCATGATCACCAGCGCCGGACGAGCCCAGGTGGTGTCGGATAGCCACGCCGGCCCGTTGATGCCGACCCAGCTCAGGGCTTGGTTCACCAGGCCGAAACGCGGATCGTACAACGCCGCCCAGATCACGGACGCGACGGCTGCGGAGGCGATCATCGGGGCGAAGTAGAACACTCTCAGAACCGAGATGCCGGGAAGCTTGGTGTTGACCAGCACCGCGAGCAGGAACCCGAGGACCACGGTCGGGATCACGCCCATGATGACGAAGAGCGCAGTCACCCCGAGGGCATGCCACATGTCGGGATCGGTGAAGAGCCGCACGATGTTGTCGAGTCCGACGAACTGGGGAGGACTGAACAGATCCCATTGGAAGAATGACAGGGCAAGGCCACCGAGGGCCGGAATGATCACGAAAAGAATGAAGCCGATCAACGCAGGCGTGACGAACGCGGTGGCCGTGATGGCGTCGACCCGCTTGCTTCGCCTCCCCGCGGATGGCGCCGTTTTCTCCGGCCTGCCGGTGGTCACGTCGACGGCGGGCGTGGTGGATGTCGTCACAAACTGACTCCGTTGTTGCTGTGAAGGTGAACGACCGCGGCGCGACGTCAGGCGCCGCACCGCGGTCATGGTGAGCTCGGCCTACTTCTTCTTGAAGTCCTTGGCGAGTTGCGCGTTGACCGTGTCTTGCGCCTGCTGGAAGGCCTTCTCGACCGAGACGTGCTGCAGCACGACCTCCTGCGTCGCCTTGACGGTCGCCTGCGTCAGAACCGTGCCGGACGAACCAGGCATCTGCGTGAGCAAAACTGCAGTGCGTGCAGAGTGTCCGAAGATCGCGATGTTCGCAGGTGGCTTGCCGCCTGTGTCCTTCCAGCTTCCGTTGTCGATCCCGTCGTTGGTCGGCGGAATGACGCCGCCGACCTTCTGCGCGACCGCCATGCCGGCGTCACTGTAGAACCACTTCAAGAACGCCCATGCAGCATCCTGCTGCTTGCTCGTCTGCGAGATCGAGAGTCCATACGAACCGCCGCCCGCTGTCGACTTGCCATTGATGGTCGGCATCGACTGCACGTTCCATTCGTCCTTCAGCGCCGCCTGCGTTCCGGGAATCGCTGCTCTCGATCCGATCCCCATGGCGACGTTTCCTGCGGAGAATGCCAGGGCCGGATCGTTCGCGTTGGCCGAATAGGGGTTAGACGAGGTTCCGTACGCGCTGATCAGAAGCTTCCAGGCCTTGATCGCGTCGGGGCTTCCGATGTCGGACTTGCCTGTCTTGCCGTTATAGACATCCGCGCCGAAGGCCCTGAGCACCGGGCCGAAAACGAGCTGGTTACTGCCGTCCTGCAATGGCGATCCGAGCCCGTACACCTTCCCACCGCTCTTGTCCTGAATCTCCTTCGCCACCCGGAGCATGTCGTCCCAGGTCCAGTCGGCCTTCGGATACTCGGTGACGCCGTACTTGTCGAAGAGGGTCTTGTTCCAGTAGAGCCCGACCGAATCGGCGCTCACCGGCAGCCCGGTCACCTCGTCTGGATTGCTGATCGGCCGGTACTGTCCGACGAACGGAGCCGCGAAGTCCTTGATCCTCAACGAACCGAGCTTGCCGTCCTTGATCCCGGACGCAAGGTCGAGTGGCACGTTCGCCTTCGCCAGGGTGTCGGCAAGGTAGTCGACGTTGAAGAACACGTCGGGAAGCTGGCCGCTGATACGCGCCGTGGCGAGTTGCTGGGCGTACTTGGCGCCGTCATCGGTCGACGCCCGCACCTCGACCTTGCGTTTCGGATATTTCTTCATGTACGCGTCCGCGTACTTCTGAAACTGCGGCTGAAGCGAGTTCACCGTTTGAAGAACGATCGTGCTCCCATCGACCGTGCCGGCCGATCCATCGGCCTTGGCGTTGCCCGCGCAGGCGGCGAGCATGGGGATGATGGCCGCAACAGCTAGGGCGGCGACCCATTTGCGGCGCGTCCGTGGTGTACGTGACGTCATTGTCCGCTTTCCTTTCCTCTGTGATTCGTGCAGGATGGTTCTTCCGACGCGAGACGCGGTGTGTCGTGACGTCAAAATTGAAACCTTTCATGCAATGATCTGCCGAGAGAAGGATGTTGTCAAGTGGCTAGCGACGGACACCCCGCCTTTGCCGCACTGAGTCCCCGGCCGGGCAAGGCTATCGCACCCCCTGCGGACGACCTTGGCCGTTCGATCGACATGATACGTTTCAGACTCGTACCTCGCCCCGATGCCGACGGCGGTCGAAGATCGCCGATTGTCGAGCGTCGCGTGCAGCGCGACGGTACCGCGCGCAAGGAAGTCGGAACATGAGTCCCTTCGGCAAATCGATCGGGCCGATCAGACTCCGAGCCGACGGCCGAGAAACGCACCCACGGACGGGAACGCGCTTCATCGCCACGGTCGGCGAGCGTCCCCGGCTGAGTTGGACCGTTCCCGCCTCCTGGCAGGGCAGGCGGCAATGCGGGTTCGAGTTGCGGATCGCGGTCGATAGTGTCGATCCGCGAGGAACCGACGCGGACCTGCTAGCCGACATCCGTGAGGACTCGAGCGACAACGCACTGGTGCTCCCCTTCGATCTCGAACCCTTCGGTGCATGGCACTGGACGGTCCGCGTGCTCGACGAGCACGGCGAGTGGAGCGATTGGGCCGAACCGGCATCATTGACGACGGGCCCACTGGCCCCCGAGGACTGGCATGGCGAGTGGGTCTCGCACCCGGCGAAGGCCGTCCTGCGCGTACCGTTCGCACTCGACACGCCTCCCGTACGGGCCAGTTTGCACATCACGGCGCAGGGGCTCGTGCGTGCCGCGGTGAACAACCTTCCCATCAACGCCGAGGCGACGGATGCCACTCGCACCGACTACGTACGGTCTCTGTACCGCAGCTACGAGATCACCGATGCCTGCAGGGCCGGAGACAACAACCTCGACCTGACGCTCGCCCGCGGAGAGTGGGAACGCACGGGACTGCACCCGCGAGTGCTCGCCGAGGTTGTGATCGAACAGGCGGACGGCACTCGCTTGCACGTCGGCACAGGCGGCGGGATGCGCGTGGCGCCGAGCGAGGTGACCGTCGAGGAGCCTTTCTACCTGGAGCGGCACGAACCTACCCTTGCGCCGGAGAGGTTCTCGCCCTCACCGGAACTCCGCGTCATCACGCCCGTCGATCATCCCGACTCACCCGACGAAGCGCCGCGCGATGTGCAGCCGGATCCGACGCCCGCCCTGCACGACGTTTTCGAGATCCACCCCGTCGAGGTCGGCCGCGTCGGCGATGCCAGGATCTTCGACGTCGGAGTGAACATCGCCGGCCGTTCCGACCTCGAACTCTCTTCAGCAGTGACTCCCGGGCTCACGATCAGAGTCGTGCACGGCGAGCACCTCGACGCGACAGGACGGCTCGACACCACCAATCTGACGATGCCGTTCGATCACGGTCGCGTGAGACAGGCCGTCGAGTATCTGACGACCGGGTTGCCGGGTCAGCGCTGCACGCCATGGTTCGCGTACCACGGGTTCCGTTACGTCGAAGTGCAGGGGCTTCCCGACGATGCGTCGATACGGATGCGAGTGCGCACCCATCACACCGACCTGTCGCTCATCAGCCGCTTCGAGACCGACGACGACCAGGTCAACCGGCTGATCCAGCGTGCGCCGCGCACCGTGCTGAACAACGTGCACGGCATCCCGGAGGACTGCCCGACCCGGGAACAATCCGGGTGGACCGGCGACACGGCGGCGGCGACCGAGTTCGAATTCGCCGCATTCGACACCGAGGCGTTCTTTCGCAAATGGCTGGCCGACATGCGCACCAGCCAGCAGGCCGACGGATCGATCCCTGCGATCACGCCCGACCTGCGCAGTGAGCGGATTCCGGCCGATCCGGTGTGGGGAGCAGCGCTGCAGCGGGTGCTGATGAATCACTGGAATCACTACGGCGACCGACGCGTCGTCGATGAGAACCTGCCGACTCTGCGCCGCTGGGCGGACTTCCAGCTCGCGGCGCGAGACGTCGCGGGCGTCGTTTCACGCGCGCCGATCAGCTACGGGAGCGACTGGCTCGCCCTGGAGCAGACGCCGCCGCCGATTCACCACACTGCGGCCGCGATCGACTGCCTGCTGGTGTTGGCGGATCTCGAGGACGCCGTCGGAGATCCCACAGCGGCCTCCGTCCGCCGCCTACAGGTGGATGAGTTGCAGGCAGCGGCACGTCACGCTTTCTTCGACGAGGCGCGTGGCACCTTCGGCAACGGCTCCCAGGGTTCGTATGGCTGCGCCATCGAGGCCGGCATCCTCACAGGCGACGAGGTGGAGTCGGCTGCTGCTCGCATCGAGGCGGACATTCGCGCGAGAGGCAACCGGGTGTCGTCGGGTTTCGCCACGACCAGGAGCGTCGTGCTCTCTCTCGCCCGAACCGGTCGCTCGGGGGTGCTTTTCGACATCCTCCAGCAGCGTGCGGAGCCCGGAATCGGAGCGATGGTCGACCACGGGCCGGGAACCCTGTGGGAGTGCTGGTGGATCGACCCGAACAACACGGGCACCGGATCGCTCGATCACGTCGGGCTCGGCGGCGCGTTCGCCACCTGGGCCTGGCAGCATCTGGCGGGTGTTCGGCCGATCGCTCCCGGCTACACCCGGTTCGAGGTCGCTCCCCAGTTCGTCGCCGGCATCGACTCTCTCACGCTCGACACCGAGACGATCCGAGGCACGGTGCACGTCGAGTACCGACGTAAGGCAGACCGCGCAGCGGTCACCGTTGCGGTTCCGGTCGGATCGGAGGCGATCGTCGTGCTACCCGGGTCCGGGCCTCGACCGGCGGGCCCCGGCCGTCACGAATACGACATCGCCTGGCCGACGACCATCCCGTCGCGGCCCGCCGAAAGAGCGGCTCCCTGGCACCCGCCGTCGTCGGCTCAGGTGTCCACGGATGTCGACGGCGGCATCGATCTGCTCGCCGTCGCCGTTGCGGCGGGCAGGTGCAGCGCGGGCGGAGCATACGTCGACGTGCTCGCCGACGGCATCCATTGCATGCCTGTGCCGCACGCGCAGCTGCCGGGACCCGTGCTGCATGTGACCGCCGCAGCACCGCGCGCCGCTCTCGTGCCGCTGGCACGCATCGAGTTCGACGCTCCGCTCGATCTCACACGGGCGCGGTTCGCGTACGCGATGGTGGACCTCTGTGCAGACCCGACGGGGGGCCCCGTCGACACCGTCATCGTGCTGCACGCCGTCGACGGCTCGTCCGTGGAGGCGACAGGGCGATTCTGGCCGGCGGGCTGGAACCGCGTCTCGATCGACATCGCCGACTGGGCGCCCCGGTCGGCTGTGGTGGCGATCGAAGCGGGCATCCGCTACTCCGGCGATGACGAGCCGACCCGCGCTGCGGACTCCACCGCCGCGCCCTCGTTCCATCTCGGCGAAGTCGGGTACAGCACCCTCGAACGCACGTGGTGATCGATCGCGGCCGGTGAACGAGGGTCTCCCTGCCTCAGGTCGACTTCGAGCTCTCGCGGACCACGAGTTCCGGAGGCAGACGCAGGTGCTCGTGCTGGTGCCCTGAGGGGTCCGCTGCCTCGTCGAGCACGAGCCGGATAGCCTCACGGGCGAGCTCGCGCTGTGGCTGCCGAATCGTTGACAGCGGCACGATCGCCGACGCCGCATAGTCGATGTCGTCATAGCCGACGATGGCGATATCGTGCGGCAACCTGATGCCGGCGCGAACGAGCGACTGCATGAGCCCGAGCGCCAGCAGATCGTTCGCGGCGAACACCGCATCCGGGCGCTCGGCGGCCGGCATCCTCGCCAACTCATCTCCTGCCGCGTTGCCATCGGCGATGGTCTGATCGACCGTGTCGATGTGCGTCAGCTTCACACCGGAGGTTTCTGCGCACGCACGCAGTGCGCCGACCCAGCGGTCCTGCACCTGGTGCAGCGGCCCGCCGAGGAACGCGATGTACCGCTTGCCCTGCTGCACGAGGTGAGTCGCCGCCAGGTATCCGCCCGCGTCACCGTCCATGGCCACCGAGCAGAAGTCGCCGCCATCCCCCCGGATGTCGAAGAGCACGAGAGGCATTCCGCGCTGGCGCAAGCGGCGCATCCGCTGCGTTGTTCCCTCCAACGGGGCGATCAACATGCCTCGCACGCGCTGCTCCTCGAAGAGATCGATGTAGCGATCCTCGCGTCCGGCCAGTTGGTCGCTGCTACCGAGCACGACCGTGTAGCCGAGCTGCTCGGCTGCGGCCTCGCTCGCATGCGCGAGTTCCGCGAAGAACGGGTTCGCGACATTCAAGACGATCATTCCGAGTGTCGTGCCACCCCCCATCTTCAATTGGCGGGCCAGGTCATTGCGCACGAAGCCGAGATCGTCGATGACCTGCAGCACTTTGGCCAGAGTGCGCTTGGACACGATGTCCGGCTTGTTCAGCACGTTCGAGACCGTGCCGACCGATACTCCGGCGCGTTCAGCGACCTCGCGTATTCCGACCGGCCCCGTCACGTTCCCGCCTTTCCGGCGCTCACCCCGCCCTCGGTCATTACATCCTAGAGAGGCCATCACCGACTTCGAGACCGGGTTCACTCACTGCCTGGAGGAGGGTCGAGCCGGCCTCGGCGAGCGAACTTGACATCGCATACTGCCGAACCTAACCTGATCAATGAAACGATTCAGGGCAGAGTTTCCCGACCGGTGACGGCGCGGACCAGGAGCGGGCATGACTTCAACAGATCACACGACGCGCGTCTGCTTCACGCTGCACGTGCGCACCGACCGGCTCGAGGCGTATCGCGAACGGCACGCGGCCGTCTGGCCGGAGATGTTGCGTGAGATCGAGGCATCCGGCCGCCGCAACTATTCGATCTTCCTGCGCGATGACGGGCAGCTGATCGGCTATTTCGAGACCGCCGATCTTCAGGCATCAGAGGACTATCTCGCCACCTCCGAGGTCGCAGCACGCTGGGAAACCGAGATGGCCCCGTTCTTCGCCGGCCTCGACGGTCGCCCCGACCAGGGCTTCACCCGCATCCCCGAAATCTTCAACCTGAACGACCAACTCGCGTCAGCGACCACCGCGCCGCAGAAGGGCCTTGCCTCATGACCATTCCCACCGAAACCCTGGCACTGCTCGAGCAGCAGGCGATCGAACTCCCCTCATGGGCGTTCGGCAATTCGGGCACCCGCTTCAAGGTCTTCGGACAGGCGGGTGTTCCGCGCGATCCGTTCGAGAAGATCTCGGACGCCGCACAGGTGCACAAGTACACGGGCCTCGCTCCGAGCGTCGCGCTGCACATCCCGTGGGATCTGGTCGATTCGTATTCGGACCTGAAGAAGCATGCCGAGGACAACGGCGTCGCGCTCGGCACCGTCAACTCGAACACCTTCCAGGATGACGCGTACATGCTCGGCTCAGTGACGCACTCCGATCCGGCGGTCCGGCAGAAGGCCATCGACCATCATTTCGAGTGCATCGATGTGATGAACGAGACGGGTTCGCGCGACCTGAAGATCTGGCTCGCGGACGGCACGAACTATCCGGGGCAGGATGACATTCGCGCCCGCCAGGACAGACTCGCCGACTCGCTGGCGAAGATCTACGAGCGGATCGGCGACGACCAGCGGCTCGTGCTCGAGTACAAGTTCTTCGAGCCGGCGTTCTACCACACCGATGTGCCGGACTGGGGCACCAGCTACGCACACACCGTCGCTCTCGGCGACCGGGCGTTCGTCTGCCTCGACACCGGACATCACGCGCCTGGAACCAACATCGAGTTCATCGTCGCGCAGTTGCTACGACTGGGAAAGCTCGGCTCGTTCGACTTCAACTCCCGGTTCTACGCGGATGACGATCTGATCGTCGGCGCCGCCGACCCGTTCCAGTTGTTCCGCATCCTCTACGAAGTCATCCGCGGCGGGGGCTACGGCGTCGACTCCGGCGTGGCGTTCATGCTCGACCAGTGCCACAACATCGAGAAGAAGATACCCGGCCAGATCCGCTCGGTGCTCAACGTGCAGGAGATGACCGCGCGGGCGCTGCTCGTGGACACCGACGCTCTGGCGAAGGCGCAGAGCGCGGGGGACGTACTCGGAGCCAATGGCATCCTGATGGACGCTTTCTACACGGATGTCCGTGGCGATCTCGCCTCATGGCGCGAGTCCCGCGGGCTGTCGGCTGAGCCGATGGCTGCGTATGCGGCATCGGGCTACCAGGAGAAGATCGAGGCCGACCGGGTGGGCGGCACGCAAGCGGGATGGGGCGCGTGAGCTCGTTCACGGAGGCGGATGCCGCTGGCGTACCGTTACGGGTCTATCGGCCTGAGCACCCGAGCGGCGACGCGCTGTTGTGGCTGCACGGCGGCGGCTTCAGCGGCGGCGACCTGACGATGCCCGAAGCCGACTGGGTGGCCGACTCGCTCGCGCAGCGCGGACATCTCGTCGTGACCGCCGATTACCGACTCGCCACCGAGACGGTGCGCTTCCCCGCACCGTCCGATGACGTGCTTGCAGCGTGGACCTGGCTGTGCGGGAACGCCGACGAGCTGGGCGCTCCGGGCGCCCTGCATCTCGGGGGCGCCAGCGCCGGTGGCAACCTGGCGCTCGGCGCGGCGCTTCGACTGCGAGACGGCGACTTCGCGGCAAGCGGCGCTTCCCAGCCGGCCACTGTCATGCTCGCGTACCCCACGCTGCACGCGGTTCAGGCTGCACCGTCCCCAGACCTCATCGAGTTGCTCGAAACCCTCCCCGTCGGCGACCGGAGTGGGCCCGACTACGTCACAGCCATGTACCGCCGCTTCATCGCTGGACCGCTGGACCAGGCACCACCCGCCGCCGTTCCTGGCACAGTGGACCCCTCAGGTCTTCCCCCGATCATCATCGTCGCGAGCGAGATCGACGGGCTGCGGCCTTCGGCGCAGGCGTATGCGGAACTGCTTTCGGCAAACGGCGTCGAACACGAATACCACGTCGAGCCCGGCGTGCAGCACGGACATCTCAACAGACCGGACAGCCCCGCCGCGCTCGAAACGATCGGCCGCTTCCACGCGTGGCTCACGACGAAATCTTGAACACGCACTCTTGAACGAAGGACCCCCATGACCAACCAGGCAGTTGCAGACCTGCTTGCACGCTCGAACCGCCTCGGCTCCGACCCGCGCAACACGAACTACGCGGGGGGCAACACCTCGGCGAAGGGCACCGAGACCGACCCTGTGACCGGCGAGGACGTCGAGCTGCTCTGGGTGAAGGGCTCCGGCGGCGACCTCGGCACGCTGGACGAGTCCGGCTTGGCCGTACTGCGCCTCGACCGTTTGCGGTCGCTCGTGAACGTCTACCCGGGCGTCGAGCGCGAGGACGAGATGGTCGCCGCGTTCGACTACTGCCTGCATGGCAAGGGCGGCGCCGCGCCGTCGATCGACACGGCGATGCACGCGCTGGTGGATGCCGCGCACGTCGACCACCTGCACCCGGACTCCGGCATCGCGATCGCGACCGCCGCCGACGGTGAGGCGCTCACCGCCACGATCTTCGGCGGCAAAGTCGCGTGGGTTCCGTGGCGTCGGCCCGGATTCCAGCTCGGCCTGGACATCGCCGCCATCAAGGCCGCCAACCCCGACGTGATGGGCGCGGTGCTCGGTGGACACGGCATCACGGCGTGGGGCGACACGTCGCAGGAGGCCGAGGCGAACTCGCTGTGGATCATTCAGACTGCGGCCGACTACATCGCCGAGCACGGGCATCCCGAACCGTTCGGCGGCGTTCGCGCCGGGTTCGAGGCGTTGCCGGATGCCGAGCGTACGGCCCGTGCCGCCGCACTGGCTCCCACGATTCGCGGGCTGGCATCCCACGACAAGCCGATGGTCGGGCACTACACCGACTCGCATGCAGTGCTCGACTTTCTGGCGTCGGAGAAGGCGCCCGCGCTGGCGGCGCTGGGTACCAGCTGCCCTGACCACTTCCTTCGCACGAAGGTGAAACCGCTCATTCTCGACCTGCCGGCGACGGCGACTCCCGAGGAGCAGATCGCCCGGCTGAAGGAACTGCACGAGCAGTACCGCACCGACTACCAGGCCTACTACGACCGGTACGCGGTTCCGACAAGCTCAACCGGCGAGGGAAGCCCTGCGATTCGCGGCGCGGACCCGCTCATCGTCCTCGTTCCCGGCGTCGGCATGTTCAGCTACGGCGCGAACAAGCAGACCGCTCGCGTGGCGGGCGAGTTCTACGTGAACGCGATCAACGTGATGCGCGGCGCAGAAGCGCTCTCCACCTACTCTCCCATCTCGGATGCCGAGAAGTTCCGCATCGAGTACTGGACGCTCGAGGAGGCCAAGCTCCAGCGCCTGCCGAAGCCGAAGACCCACCAGGGGCGCATCGCGTTCGTCACAGGCGCAGCATCCGGCATCGGCAAGGCCATCGCCACCCGGCTGGCGAAAGAGGGCGCCTGCGTCGTCGTGGCCGACCTCGACCTTGAGAAGGCGCAGGCCGTCGCCGCAGAGCTCGGCAGCACGGATGTCGCCATCGGCGTGGCAGCGAACGTCGCGGATGCCGCGGGCGTGCAGGCCGCGATCGACGCGACGGTGCTCGCGTTCGGCGGCATCGACCTCATCGTCAACAACGCGGGGCTCTCGCTCTCGAAGCCGTTGCTGGAGACCACCGAAAAGGACTGGGACCTGCAGCACGACGTGATGGCCAAGGGCTCATTCCTGGTGTCGAAGGCCGCGGCATCCGCCCTCATCGCCCAGGGCCTCGGCGGCGACATCGTCTACATCTCCTCCAAGAACAGCGTCTTCGCCGGCCCGAACAACATCGCGTACTCCGCGACCAAAGCCGACCAGGCGCACCAGGTGCGGCTGCTCGCCGTCGAGCTCGGCGAACACGGCGTGCGCGTCAACGGCATCAACCCCGACGGGGTCGTGCGCGGCTCCGGCATCTTCGCCTCCGGCTGGGGCGCCAACCGCGCCGCGACCTACGGCGTCAAAGAGGAGGAGCTCGGCCAGTACTACGCGAACCGCACCATCCTCAAGCGCGAGGTCGTGCCAGAGAACGTCGCCGACGCGGTGTACGTGCTCACCGGTCCGGAGCTGTCGCGCACTACGGGCCTCCACATCCCCGTCGACTCCGGCGTCGCGGCCGCATTCCTGCGATGAGCGGCACCCCGACAAGCGCTAGTCGTCGAGCGGAGGTCACCGTCGCCGCGGTCGACCTCGGCGCGACGAGCGGACGGGTCATCGCGGGGACCGTGTCTTCCGACGGCATCCGTCTCGACGAGGTCTCCCGCTTCCGGACGGGGGCCGAGCGCCGCGTCGACGGATGGCACTGGGACTTCGCGCGCATCTTCGGCGATGTGCAAGCCGGGCTCGGTGCGGCTCATCGGGCGGCGGGCGAGCTCGCAAGCGTCGGCGTCGACTCCTGGGCCGTCGACTACGGCTTGATGGCAGGTGGCGAGCTGCTGCGCGAGCCGTTCCACTATCGGGATGAACGCTCCGAACGCGGCGTTCGGTGGGTCGGCGAACACATCACCGACCGCGAGCTCTTCGAGCGCAACGGTCTGCAGTACTTGCCGTTCAACTCCCTGTACCAGCTCGAAACCGATCGTCTCGACGGTGTGCTGGATGACGCGAGCCGGATTCTCCTCATTCCCGACCTGGTCGTCGCGCTGCTGACCGGGCGCGAGGTGGCGGAACGCACGAACGCGTCGACCACCGGACTGCTGGATGCACGCACTCACGAGTGGGACAACCATCTCCTCGAGCTGCTCGGGCTCGATCGAACGCTGTTTCCGGCACTCGTCGATCCCGGAACCGTCGTCGGTCAGATCGCAACGCTCGGCGAGACGCCGATGGTGACCGTCGGATCGCACGACACGGCATCCGCCGTCGTGGGGGTTCCTGCCACGACCGATGACTTCGCCTACATCAGCTGCGGTACCTGGGGCCTGGTCGGTCTCGAACTGGAGCGCCCGATACTCACCGAGGATGCCCGTACCGCCGGCTTCACCAACGAGCTCGGCGTCGACGGGCGCGTGCGCTTCTTGCACAACGTGATGGGCCTGTGGTTGCTCGACGAGAGCGTTCGGCAATGGCGCGAAGACGGCACGACCACGCTCGCGCTCGCCGATCTGTTGGGCGCCGCGGCAGAAGTGGCCCACGCCGTGCCGCTCTTCGACGCGGACGACCCGGTGTTCATGGCGCCTGGCGACATGCCTGCACGGATCGCCGCATGGTTCGACGAGCGCGGGCGGTGCGGTCCGTCCGGCATCGCCGAGACGGTGCGTTCGATCATCGAGAGCCTCGCGCAGACCTTCGCCGACACCGTCGAGAAGGCCGCAGCGCTGAGCGGCCGCGACGCGCCGGCCATCCACATCGTCGGCGGTGGCAGTCGCAATGAACTGCTCTGCCGATCGGTCGCCGCTCGTTCCGGCCGCACCGTGCTCGCCGGACCGAGCGAGGCCACGGCACTGGGTAACGTGCTCGTGCAGGCGCGGGCGATCGGTGCGGGCTCGAGTTCTTTCCTCGGGAGTGATCTGGAGTCACTGCGCGGGTTCGCGGCCACCGCGTTCCCGCCGCGGGTGGTTCGGCCTGCCGGTGGACGCATCAAGTGAAGCGCGATGAGAAGCACCATTGACCGTGGGCCTCCGAGTCGAGCGCGCCCGATTGGACTAGACCCGCTGTGAGCTTTGACGGATGATCAACTCCGGCTGGATCACGATGCTGCGAACCGGAAGCGGTTCCGACGACTCGGCCTGGTCCTTCACCAGGTCGACGGCACTCCGTCCGAAGACCTCTCGCGGCCTCCTGACCGTTGACAGCGGCACTGCTGCCGACGAGGCGAAGTCGATATCGTCGTAGCCGACAACGGCGATGTCCTCTGGAATGCGGAGCTCGCTTCCCGACGAAATCGCTTGCATGATCCCGATGGCGAGCGAGTCGTTCGCGGCGAAGATACCGTCCGGCCAGTCCGCTCGCTTTCTGCCGAGGAACTGCTCGCCGGCGACGAGCCCCGCCTGCACGGAACGTTCCACTGTGGGAATCACCTCCAGCCGCACACCAGGATGCGCGTCGACGGCTGCGCGCGCCCCGCGCAGCCGTTCGGCGATCTGATGGATCTGGATCTCTCCGCCGATGAACGCGATCGACCGGCAGCCCTGCGCGATCAGGTGGCTGACGGCTCGCTCGGCTCCGAGGAAGTCGTCCACCGATGTCGATGAGAACCTGTCGGTCTGGCTGTACGCGTCGACCAGAACTGTCGGTATCCGACGCTTGAACAGCAGGTCGAGTTCGCGTTCTCTGGTCATACCCGACGCAAGGATCACGCCGTAGACCCGCTGCTGCGCGAACATCTCGATGTACTGACCCTCCCGTCCTGCGTCGCCGTTGCTACTCACGATGAACAGGAAGAGCCCGCTCTGTGCGGCTCGTCTCTCCATTGCATCCGCAACGTCCCCGAAAAACGGGTTGTTGAGCTCGAGAGCGACGAACGCGAGCGTTCGGCTCTCTCCGGCACGGAGCTGCCGAGCAGCCTCGTTGCGGATGTAGCCGAGATCCTTGATCGCTTTGCTGATCCGCTTCTTGGTGTCCGGCGCGACACGCTGCGGTGCGTTCAGGTACTTCGACACCGTGCCGATGGACACGTTTGCACGCAATGCCACGTCCCGAATGCTGACCACTGTTGCACCACTCCCATATCTCGAGCGGCCATTTCGCGCCCGAAGGACTGTTTTCCTCGCCCCATCATATCGATTACTCGGGTGCTTTCCGTTGAAAAGACTGCGGCTGTGTCGGTCAGAGCGCTCAAGATCTGTGATACGTTTCACCGCATTCAGCGAACGCTGACGATGACGTCGAGTGACGGGGAAAGCACCGGAATGATTCTGCCGAGCGCGAGCGACTGCCTCGACCGCAAGACCTCGTCGGCCGAGAGCCGCCCGATCGGCGCCCCTCTCGGGCTGGTCGCAGACGGTCGATCGGCGTTGCGGCCCGCTCGCGAGCGCCTCGTGACGACCATGGCATCCGCGATGCCGGTCCTCGGCTGGAAGATTCCCCAGGAGCAATCACTGCCGGGCACATCCGCCTTCGAGGTCGAAGTGCGGGACTCCTCAGGGCAGATCGTGTGGCGGTCGGGAACGGTAACCTCGGCCGACACCGAGATTGCAATCGCTCGTGAACTGTCTGCTCACTCACGATACGAGTGGCGTGTGCGGGTGGCCGCTCACGACGGGCGATGGTCGCCATGGGCTGATTCGAGTCTTGAGACGGGGCCCCTCGTCTACGCCGACTGGCAAGCACGATGGCTGTCGATCGCCCATCGCTCCCGTGTCGTCACGCGGTTCCACCTCTCCCGCCCTGTCGTTGAAGCACGACTGCACTTCACGGCCCAGGGACTCGCTCGGGCATTCGTCAATGAGGCAGCAGTCAATTCCGACCGGATCGATCCGACGAGGACCGACTTCGTCCGAGCGCTGTACCGGAGCTACGACGTCACCGACCTGCTCGACACGGGTGAGAACACGCTCGGTTTCGTCATGGGACTCGGAGAGTGGGCACGTACTGCGCAACCGCCCCGGCTCCTCGCGGAGCTGGTGATCCGACACGAGGACGGCTCGGTGACCTGGATCGCCCCGGGAGTCGACTCCGAGGTGACGATGTCCGAGATCGCGGTCGATGAACCCTTCTATCTCGAGCGTCATGACGCGCGCGCACCCGTCGACGAAGCGGCACCACCGCACGCCCCGATCATCGTGGAGCCGATGGCGCTGCCAACGACTGCAGCGACGCCACCCACTGACGTGTCCGCGGATCCGACGCCGGCGCTACGCACGATCAAAGCCTTCGTTCCGCAGGAGATCGGGCGCTCAGAGGGTTCTCGTCGCTTCGACATCGGTGCGAATATCGCGGGTCGATCGAGACTCGTGCTGAGGGAGGGCGTGCCGGAAGGCACCGTCATCCAGGTGCTGCACGGTGAGCACATCGGCGAGGACGGCCACATCGACACCACGAACCTCACGATGCCGTACGACCATGGCCGCGACCGCCAACTGGTGGAGTACGTGTCGGGCGGCGTCGCGGGAGAAACCCACGAGCCGTGGTTCGCCTACTTCGGTTTCCGCTATCTGGAGATCAGAGGGCTGCCGGAAAACTCGCTCGTCACCGTCTCTGCCCACTCGATGCATACGGATCTGACGCCGTCGGGCTCAGTGACGACCGACAGCCGAACGATCGACCGGCTTCTGGTCACGGCCTCTCGAACTCTTCTGAACAACGTGCACGGCGTGCCGGAGGATTGTCCAACCCGGGAGCAGGCGGCTTGGACGGGAGACACCGCTTCGGTAGCCGAGTACGAGCTCGCGGCTTTCGACAGCGCGGCGTTCCTCGACAAGTGGATCGCAGATCTCGAGACGAGCCAGCAGGCCGACGGCCAGTTGCCTGCGGTTTCGCCAGACTTGCACGCATCGCGCATGCCATCCGACCCGGTCTGGGGCTCGGCTCTGCACCGGATGCTTCTCGGGCACCTGCTGCACTACGGCGACGAGCGCGTCGTGAAGCGCGCGCTTCCTGCGCTGCGGAGGTGGGCCGACTTCCAGTTGGGCTGCATAGATGCGGACGGCGTCGTCTCCCTGTCGCCGATCAGCTACGGGCACGACTGGCTGGCGCTCGAGCAGACGCCTCCGCCCATTCATCACACGGGCGCCGTGATCGACTGCCTGCTGGCGCTGGCAGAACTCGAGGATGCCATCGGAGATCCGGATGCCGCCGCCCGTCGCAGACTGAGCGCCGACAGCCTCCGGGCATCCGCTCGCCGCGCCTTTTTCGACCCGACGACTGGAACGTTCGGCAACGGCTCGCAAGGGTCGTACGCGATCGCGGTCGAGGCCGGGATTCTGAACGGCCAGGAAGCCGTCGAAGCCGGCGACCGTCTCGTCGGCCTCATTCGACAGCGGGGCAACCGGGTGTCCAGCGGCTTCGCCACGACCAGAAGTGTTGTCAGAGCGCTGACCAGGCTGAACAGGTCCCAGGTGGTGTACGACATCCTGCTGCAGCCAGAAGAACCCGGAGTCGGTGCGATGCTCAACTCGGGTCCAGGAACTTTCTGGGAGTGCTGGTGGATCGATCCGGCCAATACCGGCACGGGATCGCTCAATCACGTCGGGCTCGGCGGTCCGTTCGCCGCATGGGCATGGGAGGGTCTGGCCGGGCTGCGACCGACCGCGCCGGGGTACACCCGGTTTCGGGTGGCGCCTCAATTGATCGAGGGTGTGAGGCGGCTCGAGCTCCGCACCGAGACCGTGCGTGGCGAGATCGCGATCGCGTACACACGACTCGGGGGGTCGGTCCACATCGAGATCACCGTGCCCCCCGGCACCGAGGGCGTTCTGGCGACTGCGGATCTCTCTGACGTCTTCTTGTCACCTGGCAAGCATGTGCTCGACATCGACGAGCCCGAAGGACGATCAGTGGGCTCGCCGCCCGCATCCGCTTCGATGGAGTCCGTGACTCCGGTCGCAGCCGATGTGGCCGGATCTCGCAATCTCCTCGCCGAGTCGGATCTCTCGCCAGGTCGGGCACATCCCGACGTGCGGGTGGTCGAAGGGCTCGTGTGCATGCCGATACCACACGAACAGCCCGACCATCCCGTGCTCAGGATCGTCGCCGACGTCAATGAACCGGGGGAAACGGCACCGACCGTCATCGCCAGATTGCGCACCCCGCTTGCGCTCTCCGGGATCAGCTTCGTCTATGCCCTGATCGACCAATGTCTGGCTGGCCCAGAGAGAGACGCCATGCCACTCCTCGTTCTGCACCTGAGCAATGGTGAGACACGGCGAAGCACGTCGACGGCCTGGCCCGCCGGCTGGAATCGTGTCGCGGTGGACACAGTCGGCCTTGCCGACCACCTCGATGTGGTCGCGATCGAAGTCGGTTTGACGTACGGGGACGATGCTGCCGAGAACGCGCTAGCCGTTTATCCCCGCGAGAACGGGCTCCCGGCAGGATTCCACCTTGGCGAGGTCGGGTTCAGCACCCTGCGACGCACGTGGTGACGTGGCGACACAATGAATCGATATATGGAGAAGAACACTTGACAACCCCGACGGCATTGATGCACGATGGTGAAACGTTTTATCCGCGTTCGAACTCGATGGCGAGGTGCTGACCATGGCGGTCACTGTGGATGCCCCGTCACGAGCGCCCTCGGCGACGATCAACCCTCGCAAGTCCGGACGGACTCCGCGTAAGCGCGTCGTGCGGTGGTGGATCTATCTCGCGTTGCTTCCTCTGGCCATCGTCATCGGCTATTTCGCCTATTACCCGGCCGTCTCCGCCATCTACTGGTCATTCTTCAACTGGCAGCCGGCCGGAACCTCGACGTTTCTCGGGTTCGGCAACTACGTCACGATGTTCAGCGACCAGATCTGGTGGGCGTCGTTCCGTAACCTGGGTTTCATCTTCGTGTTCGCCGTGGTCTCTTGGATTCTTCCGCTGCTCGCTGCCGAACTGCTGATCTCACTCAGGAGCGCCCGCTGGCAGTACGTCATGCGCACCCTGCTCATCATCCCGATGGCCTTCCCCGGCGTGGTCACCGCCCTGGTCTGGGGCTTCTTCTACAGCCCGAACGACGGCGTGATCAACCAGACGCTCAAGGCCTTGGGTCTCGGTGCGCTGGCGCAGAATTGGACAGGACAGAACAGCACCGCACTGCTCTCCCTGCTCTTCGTCGGCTTCCCTTTCATCGCCGGACTGCCCTTCCTGATCTTCTACTCCAGCCTGCAGAACATCCCGACCGAAGTGCTCGAGGCCGCTCAGCTCGATGGCGTCGGGCGCTTCGCCCGCTTCTGGCAGATCGATCTGCCGCTCATGGCCAGCCAGGTTCGCATTCTGCTGTTCCTCGCCGTCGTCGGAACGCTTCAATACGGATTCGTCGCGTATGTGCTGACGCAGGGCGGCCCGGACAACGCGACGATGGTCCCCATTCTTCGGATGATCAACGTCGCCTTCTCCGGCGGCGACTGGGGGTACTCCGCCGCGCTGTCGACGACGCTGTTCCTCATCACCATCATCATCAGCGCCGTCGTCGTGACGGCACGCAAACGCGGTTCGGAAACGACCGACGGGGGTGCAATGTGACTACGATCCAAGCCCGCAAGGCGACCGCGACCCGATCCGTGACTCAGCCCGATGGACGATCGCGAACCTCTCGCCAGATCCGCCTGAAGACGGTCCTGATCGTTCTGGCCGCCGTCTCGCTGGCGCCGTACCTGTTCATGATCATCACCTCGTTCAAGACGAACCAACAGTTCGCCGACAGCTTCTGGCAGATCTCCTTTCCTCTGCACTTCGAGAACTACGCGGTCGCCTGGAACCAGATCGCGCCGTATCTGTTCAACACTGCCCTCGTCGCGGTGCTGTCCATCGTGCTCATCCTGGCGATCGCATCGGTCTCCGGCTTCGTGCTCGCACGCTACCGATTCTTGGGCAGAGGCTTCATCTACGGCGCCGTGCTCGTGCTCATGATGGTGCCCGGGCTCGCCAACCTCATCCCGCTCTTCATCATCATGAAAGACCTGGGCCTGCTCAACACATACATCGTTCTGGTCATTCCCTACACAGCCGGCGGTGTCGTGCTCGGCACCATTCTCATCCGCAACTTCGTCGAGGGCATACCGCAGTCCATCTTCGACGCGGCGCGCATCGATGGGGCCAACGGCGCTCGGATGTATCGCTCGGTGATGCTGCCCCTCTCGCTGCCCGTGCTCGGCACCATCGCCCTGATCACCGTCAGCGAGGTCTGGAATGACTTCTTCTGGCCGCTTCTCGTCATCTCGGACAACAACCTGCGGACCGTGTCCGTCGGTCTTCAGTTCTTCCAAGGTCAGAACGTGACGGACTACGGTCCGCTCATGGCCGGCTATTTGCTCGCGAGCCTGCCCCTCGTGCTTCTGTTCACCTTTCTGTCGAAGTACTTCCTCGCGGGAGTGCAAGGCGGCGTGCCCGGAGCACACTGATCCGAATCGGCGTCGGACGACGGCGTCGTCTTCGGTCTTCGAATGAAACGATTTACCACAGCCAACCAAGAAATGAGAAACATGCGAGTGACAACGAAGAAGTTGCGACTGAAGCGCGTTCGGCTTGCGACAATCGCATCCATCGCCGCATTGGGCACGGCGGCCGCACTGGCCGGATGCTCGCCGTCGGCAGGAAACTCGGACAAGGTGACCATCACCCTCTCCGGGCCCAACCAGTTCACCAGCGACGCGAACACATTCGGCCCGGCGTGGGAAAAGCTGGTCGCCAGTTTCGAAAAGGACAATCCCGACATCACGCTGAAGACCAACGTGCTGCCGCTCACCTCGTGGGCGCAGACCTCCGCCGCACAGTTGACGGCGGGTACGGCCCCCGAGCTGATCTTCAACCAGACGCAACACACGCCTGATCAGGTCGTCTCGCTCGACAGCGCGCTGAAGAAGAAGAACCCGTTCTCCTCTTCCGGAAAGCCGTGGATCGACGACTTCATCCCGCAGTACTTCAAGGGCTCTGACCAGCTGATGAACCCGGCAGGTCACTACGATTCGATTCCGTTCAACCTGGTTGCGGTCGGTATCTATTACAACAAGGGTCTCCTTTCCAAGGCCGGGGTGAAGGCATCCCAGCTGAAGACGTTCGATGGATTCCTCACGGCATGCAGTGCCATCAAGAAGGCCGGCTATGCGCCGCTCGCTACCGACAACGGCAACCTGCCGGCCGGCTGGGCCGTCGTCGCGCTGAACTCGATGCTGCTGAACTCCACCGCAGAGAAGATCAATCAGTTCGACACCGCTGGCAAGGCGGGCACGGCCGATGTCGTGACCCAGAAGAGCATCGCCCACGCCTACCTCACGGGGGAGCTCAACGTCACGACCGACCCGGGGTCGGCAGAGATCCTGAAGACGCTGAAGAAGTTCTACGACGCCTGCGCAACTCCGAACTGGTCGGGCATCACATCACAGGGCGCCTTCACCGGCGGAACGGACTTCACAGGCGGCAAGGCCGCGATGGCGTGGGGCACGAACTTCGCCGCCACCGGTCTCGCCGACGCGACGTTCAAGTACGGCACCGTGCCGTTCCCGGAGCTCTCCACGAGCGACTCGAGCCTCGCCAGCGGCAAGCCGGCTCAGTTCGGTGTCACCGCCGGCGGTACGTCTTACATGATCCCCGCATACATCAAGGGTGCGCAGCGAGCTGCGGCGATCAAATTCCTGCAGTACGTCTCGAGTCCCAAGATCCAGACATGGCTCGACTCGACCGGTGGCATCCCTGCCGTGTCCGGCCTGACGGCTCCTCCCGGGTTGGAAGCGATGAACACGGGGGCGTGGGCCACCGTTCCTGTCCTCGGCCAGGGCGGACTCTTCCAGGTGCCGGCGGCGATCGCCGCACAGAACAAGTACGAGGGATATCTGCTCGGTACGTCCTCGCTGGAAGACACGCTGAAGACCCTGCAGGCCGATGGGATCGCGTGGAGCAAGGAGCAGGCAGTGAAGGGCGGGTGGACCGAAGACTGGGCGACAAAGAAGTAGGGACCGACTGACCCGCGCTTTGCGTACCAGGGCGGGCCGCCGTCGAGCTGACGGGGCCCGCCCTTGTGCGGTACCGGCTTCAACGAAGAAGAGGATGTCATGAAGAGAAGAATGATCGCTGCTCTCACGGCGGCAGCGTTATCCGCCCTTGCGTTGACCGGAGTCGGTCAGCCGGCGTGGGCGAGCAACACGGCGAGCAACACCGCGTCCCACCCGAGCAACCAGGCCGTCGGCGCGACGTTCTACGTGAATAATCAGGCGGGCTCGGACTGCAGCGACACGGGGTCGGCCACGGAGGCACAGCCGTGGTGCACGTTCACCCCGATCAACGCGCACGGCGCCTTCGCGCCCGGCGATCGAATCCTGCTCGCCAGGGACGCGACCTGGAACCAGCAGATGAACCTGTCGGGGACCGGCACGTCCGCCCACGGCATCTCCGTCAGCGCATACGGCAACGGCTCCAACCCGAAGATCAGCCGGAACGGCTCGGTGGATGATCGCGGCATCAAGCTCGTCGACGGGGACTACTGGAGCTTCAGCCACCTCGAGGTCTCCAACGCGGCTTCCGGCATCCTCGCCTACTACGACACCACCGGCCACAACGGGCTGAGCTTCACCGACATCTACGTGCACGACATCAAGGGCGTCATCTACTACGCGGACAACGGCACCGGGCCGGAACTCGCCAGCGCCTTGGCCGACAACGTGCGCAACTCCTCCGGCATCCAGATCACCGGCGAACACTCCACCTTCTCCTCCAGCGACTACTTCATCCGGGGCGTGCGGATGGACGACATCAGCGGCGAGCACAACCTCGACACCATCGGCATCGACATGCTCGATCCAGGAGAACAGGTCACGTCCGATATCGGAGACAGCGGCGGCGCCGGGGCGAACATGGTGCAGAACGTGGTGATCGATCACCTTGCCAGCCACGACGACGACTGGCAGTGCGACGAGGCGCTTCGCCTCTTCACCGTCAAGCACGCGGTGATCATGAATTCGCAACTGAACAATGAAGGGGCGTGCCACAACGCCGGCGGAACCACGGCCGTGATCCTGGGCCACCTCGAAGACGTCTCGATCGTCAACTCGATCTTTGGCAATGTGCTGAACACCGGATCGAACGATGAGGACGCACTCGACTTCGAGATCTTCAACAAGAACGTCAGAGCCCAGGATTCTCTCTTCGAGAACACGGCCGGCTCTGCGATGTCGTTCCTGCGACTCGGCGGCCGCCCAGGCGACTACTCGACGAACAACGAATCGTCCTCCAACGTCATGATCAACAACGGCGTCGCTCAAGGGTTCGGTCCGATCCTGGTGCTCAACCAGGTCGGCGCCGATTCTCCGATCACCGGGGCGATCAAGGACAACATCAACGTCAACACGAACTTCCTCTACGACCAGGGGAACGGTTTCGCCGGGTTCTCGACGACGAACAACCAGACGCTGTCCAACGGATCGGGCGACGTGTTCTTCTCTGCCGCCGACTTCAGTGGAACCCAAGGCCTGAACGGATGGTCGTACCAGTCGCTGAACGGCAAGAAGTACGTCGATCTGGTGTACGACGCAGCCGGCAAGAAGTGGACCCCGCCCACGAGGTCAGTGCCCGCGATCAGTCAATTCGACCAGAGCCCTGACGATTCGGCCGAGCACTGGGTCGCTCGGGCGTGGACCGCGCCGAGCACCGGAACGGTGAGCCTGCGCGGGCGCATCCTCAAGTCGGACAACGCCGCGGGAGGCAACGGCGTCTTGGCCCGCATCACCAAGAACGGCAAACAGATCTGGCCGGCCGCCGGCACACAGGCGATCGCCGCGGGAGACGAGTACACGGGCGTGAGTTACGTGCTCGACAATGTCTCGGTGGACGCCGGCGACGTCATCCGCTTCGAGACGAATTCGGGCGGACACGGCAACGCGTCCTACGACCAGGCGAGTTGGACACCGAGCGTTTCGTACACGACCAGGGTCGGCCGGGCATACAACTGGGCCTTCAATGGCGGTCACGAAGCAGGCTGGGCCGTCTACGACGCGACGTCGAGCACCGCAGTCGGGACGGATCCGAACGCGCTCAATCTGACGGCGACCGGCAACGACCCGCGGATGCAGACCACGAGCCCGCTTCACCTCGACGCCACGTCTGCGAAGACGGTGACCGTGAGAATGAGCAATGCTACAAGCAGCACGACGGGACGGATCTACTTCACGACCACATCCTCGACCGGGGCAAGCGAATCGAAGGCCGTGGGATTCGCTGTGAAGCCGAACAGCGGGTACACGACATACACGATCGACATGTCGGCGAATCCGCTGTGGGCCGGTGAGGTCAACTGGCTGCGAGTCGATCCGATCGACACCACCGGGCAGACGAACATCGACAGTATCGTCGTCTCCGGCACCGGGCCGCTCTTCGTGAACCGCGTGCTCGACGGCAGCTTCGAAGACCCATCGGCCGACTTCTACACCTATCGGCCGGCCGGCGTGTGGCAGTTCCTCGGCAACAGTGGGGTGCAACGCAATCACAGTGCGTTCAGCGGCACGCAGGGCGCTGCGAACGGGCAGCAGACGGCCTTCATCGAAGGAACGAGCTCGGTGAAACAGACGCTGAATCTCTCGTCGGGAACCCACACCGTGACCTTCGCCGTCGATCAACGCACCAACAGCGGCGGCGCTGAGGCTCTCGACTTCTCCGTGGACGGCGTGAAGATCAACACCTCGGCCTTCAGCCCGCCCGCGGGCGGAGGGTACGAAACCTTCACGACGCCGAGCTTCACGACGACGGCCGGACTGCACACGATCCAGTTCACGGGCACCAACGACGGCTACAACACGGCGTTCCTCGATCTGGTCGCCATCCAGTGAGCGCTCCACGCACCCGGACCCGGCCGCTCGACCCGGCGCGATTCGCGACGCCGGAGGCGGGCGACCGGCCGGGCGCGAGGTGGTGGTGGCAGAGCGCGGTTCCGGTCGAAGAGCTGGTCCGGCAGCTGGGTGCGATCGCCGATGCGGGTTTCCGCGAGGTGGAGATCGCCTTCAGCCGCGGGTTCTGGGCAGATGATCGGCAGCGCAGCGCACTCGGATCGGTGCTGCGGGAGGCGGAGCGGATCGGGGTCGGCGTGGCCATGACGCTGGGCGCATCGTGGCCGCTGAAGACACCGAACACGACAACGGGCACAGGGTTCAGCACCAGGGAATTGCAGTACGGATCGGTGCGGCTCGCCGACGGCGAATCGGGACCGGTGCGGGTTCCTATGCCGTTCGACGATGTCGACGGCGAGCGCCCATCGACGCTGATACGCGTGACTGCTGCTCGGGTCGTGCAGCGCAACGACCCACCAACCGTCGTCCCGCTCGGCGACCCGTACGCTCCCCCTCGTGGTGTCGTCACACCGCCCGACGCGTCGACCGTGCTGGAGACAGACTCGCTGATCGACCTGACGTCACAGGTCGTCGACTCCACGATCGTCTGGGAACGGCGCGACGGCGACTGGACGCTCTTCGCCTTCTGGATGCGCGACTGCACGCAGGGTGTGACGAGCTTTCTGGATCGTAGCGCCGCGCTGGCCGCCACCGAGTACCTCGACGAGCATCAGATCGGTGCGGAGAACCGAGAACTTGTGCACCGCGTGGGCACCGAGCTCTTCGAGGACTCGCTGGAGCTGAACGCCGACTCGCTGTTCTGGACATCCGAGATGCTCGAACGCTTCAGCGAACGCCATGGCTACGACGTGACGCCGTACCTTCCTCTGCTCTTTGCGCACGGGATGTGCCGCTTCTGGGTGCCGAACGAGGAACCGATGCCCGACTTCGAGCTCGATACCGGTGTCGGTGTTCGGGTACGTCGCGATTACTATCGCCTGCTCACCGACCTGTACATCTCCGACCATCTACTTCCGTTGCAGAACTGGTCGGCCGGGCACGGAATGCGGCACAAATCGCAATTGGCCTACGGGCAGAGCCTCGAGGCGATCCGCGGCAATCGCGAGTTCGTGCGGGCGGGCGGGCGGGCCGAGGGCGAATCCCTGAATTCCGGGGACCGGACGCCGATCGACCGTTCCAACTCCACCTGGCGCTTCGCGCTCGACTGGCAGCGATCCGTCGTGGGCGGGGCGCATCAAGGCGGTGCCGTGCGCATCAGCACGGAACTCGGCGCACAGTTCCGGGCGGCATACGCCTTCACTCTCGGAGATCTGCAACGGATGCTCGCGAAGGAGTGGGCCGCGGGGATCACCAAGCCCTTCCTGCACGGGGTGGCCTCGCAGGAGCCCGGATCGGCCTGGCCGACACAGACCCGGTTCGAGCAGCACATCGTCTCGGACAGCTGGAACGAGACGCACTTCCCGGAGTGGGCGAACTGGCCCGGCCTCACGGACTACTGGGCGCGAGGCACCGTGGTTCTCGAAACAGGGATACCGCGCACGGACGTGGCCGTCTACCGCGACGGCTTTCTGACGATCGCCGCTCGTGGTGTGCGCGACACGAGCCTGGATGCGACAGCCCCCGCACGTCACGCCGACACGGAGGCTCTCGAGAACGTGGGGTTCACCGTGCAGTTCGTCGACCCCATCGGGCTCGCCGAAGCGGCCACCGTCGGTGACGACGGGACCCTCTTCCCGGACGGCCCGGCCTACCGTGGGCTCATCGTCGATGAGCGGACGCTTCCGCCCGAGGCCGCCGAGGCCATCGCCGCTGCGGCGGAGCGCGGGGCCCGCGTTGTTGTCGTCGGCGAGCCGCCGGCCGCGGACTCCGGATTCGCCGGCGGCGGCACCAGGGCCGGTGCACGGGACGAGCACGTGCGGACCGCGATGGCCCGTACGCTGGCACAGCCTTCCACAGTGCAGGTGAGCACGATGTCGGAGGCGGCGGATGCGTTCACGCATCTCGGACTCGTGCCCAGAGCCGCCGTCGATGCGGCGTCGTTGCTCTCGCAATGGCGCGAGGCCGGATCATGCCGGTACGTGCTCGTGTACAACACCCTCCGGGAACCCGCTTGCGTGACGCTGTCGCTCGAGGGCGTCGGACGCGTCCGCGAACTCGACCTGATCGGCGGACGCGTTCTCGCTGCCGCGCACCGGGCAGAGCGAGGCCGCACCGCCGTTCCGACGCAGATCCCGGGGCTGGGGGTCCGAGTATTCGAACTCGATCTGTCCGTCGCACCCGAGCCCCTCTGCGACGACAACGCCACCACGGAGATCGAGCTCACCCCCGAGGGATGGCGGATCGAGGTGACCAGCGAGGAGCCGTCCGGCCCCCGGACCATCGCGCTCGACGGTGTCGGTCCACAGGACTGGCGGGACGTGGATGCCCTGCGGCACGTCTCAGGGACCGGACGCTACACGGCCAGGGCAGTCATCCCCGAAGAGCTCGTCGGCCTGCCCACGGTCATCCATCTCGGCGGCCTTGCCGGATCCGCCGTGGTGCGGATCGGCGACCGGGTCGTCGGCACCGCGTACGTCGACGACACCGTCATCGATCTCGGCGAGGGTCTCACAAACCGAATCGAGATCGAGATCGAGGTTCGAACCGCACTGCGCAACGCCGTGATCGCCAGTGGAATCTCCGGACTGATCGGGGCGGATTCCACCCAGCCACAGGGTCTGATCGGTCCCGTGCGGATTGTGGTCACGTCCGTTGCTGGCCCCGGGCCCGATACCGACTCGCAGCCCGATGCCGCCCCTGAGCGAGGACACGATGACACAGCACGATAGAACAACGGGTGCCGGCGCGGCTTCCGGTCCGCTGGCCGGCCTCGTCGTCATCGATCTCAGCCGCGCGCTCGCCGGGCCGCACGCAGCGATGATGCTCGGCGATCTCGGTGCACGCGTCATCAAGGTCGAAGCCGAGGGCACCGGTGACGATACCCGTGGCTGGGGTCCTCCCTTCGTGGGCCCCGACGGCGATCAGCAGGCGACCTACTTCCTCTCGTGCAACCGCAACAAGGAATCGATCTGCCTCGACCTCAAGTCTGCAGACGGGCGACGCACCCTCGAACGTCTCGTCTCACGCTCCGACGTGCTCGTCGAGAACTTCAGGACTGGAGTCATGTCGCGGCTCGGCTTCTCGACCGAGAGATTGCACGAGCTCAACCCGCGCCTCGTCATCCTGTCGATCACGGGTTTCGGCCATGACGGTCCGGAAGGAGGTCGCGCCGGGTATGACCAGATTCTGCAAGGCGAGTCCGGCCTGATGTCGATGACGGGGTCGGAACCGGACGACCCTCAACGGGTCGGGGTGCCCATCGGCGACCTCCTTGCCGGCATCTACGGTGCCTACGGCGTGCTCGCGAGTCTGCATCGTCGGCAGACGACCGGGCGCGGAGAGATCGTGCGAACGTCTCTGCTTGCCGCTCTCGTCGGAGTGCACGCCTTCCAGGGCACCCGCGCCACGGTTGCGGGCGAAGTACCTCGCGCACAGGGCAACCATCATCCGTCCATCGCTCCGTACGGCCTTTTCGACTGCCGGGATGGCGCGGTACAGATCAGTGTCGGCAGCCAGTCTCTGTGGCGCCGGTTCTGCGACCTCTTCGGGCTCGACGCTGCGGCCATCGGACTATCGACGAATGCCGAGCGGGTTGCGCATCGGGGCGAACTGATCCGCGTCATCGAACACGAGTTCGCCAAGCACACTGCCGCGCGACTGCTGGTCATCCTCGACGACGCCGGAATTCCGGCGGGTCGTGTACGCGGGCTCGATGAGGTTTATGCCTGGGATCAAGTCGCCTCCCAGGGACTTCTGGTCGACGTCGATCACACGACTCTCGGCACCATCACGCTGCCCGGATCCCCCTTGCGCTTCTTCGACAGCGTCGATGACGGCGAGGTGGAAACGACCCGTCGACACCACGGTGCTCCACCCACTTTGAACGAGCACGAAGCACCGATCCTGAAGTGGCTCGATGGCACTGACGCGTCTTGATGCCCTGAAATAGTCGCGATACGCAGTGATGAGCCTGACGTCGCCGGTCGCGTGGGGCCCGTCACCGTGCGAAATGCTCGTTAAGCCGCCGTAACGAACCTGGCGCCTGCCAGCGCGATCCCCCTAGCCTTGGGGTCGTCATCGCGGCGACCTCGGTCGGCGGGGCGTGCGGCCTCATTCTCCGCACCGCGCAGGTTCGACTCCTGCCGTCGCGTCTCCGACAGCCCGAAAGGAACATCGTGACCGCGTTCGATGAGTTCGCCTACCTCGACGAAGAGGCCGAGGAGGTCGGCGCCACCGTGCGCCTGCCCGTGCGCAGGGTCGCGACGACGACGCCCTCCGGGCTGGTGCACTCGCTCGTCTGGGGCAGTGATCCCGATGTCACGTTCGTGCACGGCGCGGGCCTCAACGCCCACACCTGGGATACCACGCTCCTGGCCCTCGGCCGGTCCGCCGTCGTCGTCGACCTGCCGGGCCATGGCGATTCCGACTGGCGCGACGATTTCGACTACTCACCCGCCACAAACGCGGAGGCCGTCGCCGCGGTGATCTCCGACGTGGCGCAGGACGCGCCGCAGGTGATCGTCGGGCAGTCGCTCGGCGGGCTGACGGGAGTCGCACTCGCGATCTCCTCTCCGCAGCTCGTACGCGCTCTCGTGCTCGTCGACGTCTCACCTGGCCTCCGCGAAGGCGACGCGAAGCAGGTGCGCGACTTTCTCGCCGGCCCGCTCGTGTTCGACTCGCGCGACCAGATCGTCGAGAGTGCCCTGGCAGCAGGCATCGGCAACGATCGACACAAACTGGAGCGCGGCGTCGTGCTGAACACGCGGGTGCGCGAGGACGGCAAGGTCGTGTTCAAGCACCACCTGGCGGCACCGCCGCGAGACGTCGGACCGCAGCCCGACATCACCGCGCTCTGGCCAGGGCTCGAGGGCACGACGATCCCCGTGCTCCTCGTGCGTGCCACCGCCGGATTCCTCTCGTCCGAGGTCGTCGACGAGTTCCGAACCCGAGTGCCTCGCGCGCAGATAGTCGAGCTCGAGTCAGGCCACAACGTGCAGGAGCAGAAGCCGCGCGACCTCGCCGATGCCATCAACGCGTTCCTTGCCGCCGTCGACTGACCAGGCCGCAACCGACCCTTGGATTGCGCACCATCCGAATCACACGCGTCAACGCATGGTTGACACACCGTCATCGTCAACCTACAGTTGACGCATGCAGCAATTCCCGGTCTCCCTCGACACCCTCATCACCTTCGTGCGAACGATTCAGCCCAAGGGCGACGACCTCTCGCATCTCAGCGACGCCGTTCGAGTCTCCGATCGCATGGACGATCAGGCGGACGCCCTCATCGGCTACTTCGTCGACCAGGCCAGGCGCTCCGGCGCCTCATGGAGCCAGATCGGCCAAAGCATGGGGGTCTCCAAGCAGGCAGTGCAGAAGCGCTTCGTATCGCGCAGCGGCGTGGCATCCGAGGGTGGTGAGCGCCTGTTCGGCCGCTTCGCCCAGCGCGCCCGCAACTCGCTGCTCGCAGCGCGAGGCATCGCATCCGCTTCGGCGACGGATGCCCCGGCCGACGCCCCGACGCCCGTCGAACCCCGGCACCTCGTCGCCGGCCTTCTGGCCGAACCGGAGGGCGTCGCGGCGCGAGCGATCGCAGCGATCGGCGTGCCGACGTCCACCGTGTTCGCGGCGCTCGGCGTGCCGGCGGATGCCGTCGCCCAGGCATCCGACGCGTCTCCCGAGGCCGTGCGCGCCGTCGCCTTCAGCCTCGAGTCGCGGCAGCTCATCGCCCGCTCGCTCGATGTGGCGCTGCACTACGGTCACAACTA
The DNA here is from genome assembly GCF_022761015.1 of Humibacter sp. RRB41. Classification (GTDB taxonomy): domain Bacteria; phylum Actinomycetota; class Actinomycetes; order Actinomycetales; family Microbacteriaceae; genus Humibacter. Next base: position 80,196 of record NZ_JAKWJQ010000008.1, on the reverse strand, counting down.
CATCGGCACCGAGCACCTCGTGCTGTCGGCAGCGGCCGAAGGGCCGGTGGCGGAGCCCCTCGCGTCGGTCGGACTCGGTCTCGACACGCTTCAGCCCGTGGTCGAGCGCCTACTCGAGGAGATCCAGGCGGCGAAGTGACGGGGCTCGTGACGCGATCGGGTCAGCGGTCACTCGACGTAGCCAGGCGCCGCGTTCGAGTGTGACGCCGAGGGCCGAGGGAACAACAACACGGCGATCACGGCGCCCAGCGCGGCTCCGATGAGCTGCGCCGGCACGAACACGACGGCAGACATCGGCGCGATCCCGGCAAAGCTGTCGGTGAAGACGCGGCCGAGCGTGACGGCGGGGTTCGCGAAGCTGGTCGACGAGGTGAAGAAATATGCCCCGGCGATGTAGGCCGCGACGGCGACCGGAGTCGCACGGTGACCACCTCCACGGGCCAACGCGAAGATGACGAGCACGAGACCGGCGGTAGCCACGACCTCTGCGGCCACGTGCGCTCCGCTGAGCCGGTCGTCGCCGCTGATCGATACCGGCGCACGGCCGAAGATCGTGTTCGCCAGTATCACCCCGACGACCCCGCCCACGAACTGGGCAGGCAGGTATCCGGCCAGGTGCCTCCATGGCCTGCCCCCCAGAGCGACGTCGACCAGACTCACCACAGGGTTGAGGTGCGCTCCGGAGACCGGCCCGAACACCACGATGATCACATACAGAGCCAGCCCCGTGGCCGCCGCATTGATCGCGAGCCTGATGCCGTCATCCGTCGACAGGTCCGCCGCCGCGATGCCGGAGCCCACAACGGCGAGGGTGAGCATCCCCGTGCCGACAAGCTCGGCAGCACACGCACGCCAGAACGGATGCCGCCTCGTCATTCAGACCGTCGCCAGCAGCGCTGACACAGCGTCGAGCGCACCGGGCACGAGTCGGTAATAGTGCCACGTGCCGCGCTTGGAACTGGTGAGATAGCCGGCATCCACCAGCACCTTGAGGTGATGGGAGACGGTGGACTGGCTGAGCCCGAGCGGATCGGTCAGGTCACACACGCACGCCTCGGCGTCCGCATGCGCCGCCACCATCGACACGACCCGCAGTCGCGCCGGGTCGGCCAGCGCCTTCAACGACTTCGCGAGTGACTCCGCATTCGAGGTGCCGATCGGCTCACGCGTGATCGGGGCGCAGCACGCCTGCAGGTCCCGGATCGGGAGCAACTCAATGACGGACATGACCACAGTCTCGCACAAACATTGACAGCCATCGATGTTTAATCGCAGACTGTGTCCATCGACACCCGTCGATGGAAGGAGGACGACCATGCCTGATTGTTGCGACCCGGAAGAGGGATGCTGCGAGCTCGGCTGCTGCTGACCCTCGGCCGGCCGTCACGGTGCGGCCGGGGCGGCCGGCATCCTTCACAATCGAGGAAGAAATGACTGCGAAATCCACAGTTCTGTTCGTCTGCGTGCACAACGCCGGCCGTTCCCAGATGGCCGCCGGATACCTCAGCGCGTTGGCCGGCGACCGCGTCGACGTGCGCTCGGCCGGCTCCGAACCAGCCGACGAGATCAATCCCGTCGCGGTCGCGGCGATGGCCGAAGAGCACATCGATATCACCGCGAACGCGCCTCGGCTGCTCGCCATCGACGACGTGCGCGGTGCGGATGTCGTGATCACGATGGGCTGCGGAGACGCGTGCCCGATCTTCCCCGGCAAACGCTACGAGGACTGGGAACTGGATGACCCGGCCGGGCTCGACCTGCAGGCGGTGCGGCCGATTCGCGATGCGATCCGCACCCGGGTCGAGGCACTCGTCGAGGAGCTGCTGCGCCCGACCGAATAGGGTCGAATACGTGAGCCTCGTCGTCAGCCTTCCCGGATCCGCCCTCCTCGACGCCTATCGGGCCCTGCCCGGCGACGAGCCGGCCGGAGTCGAGTTCGTCACCTGGGATCTGCAACCTCCCGCCCCGCGCGACCACTTCGACATCATCGTGCCGCCCTACATGAACGGCCTCTCCGGACTGCGCAACCTGGCCGACGTCAGCACTCGTCTGGTGCAGAGCCAGTCGATCGGGTACGACGGGGTCGCCGACATCCTTCCGCCCGGCATCGTCTTCGCCAACGCGGCGAGCGTGCACGAGACATCCACCGCGGAGCTCACGCTCGCGCTGATGCTCGCCGCGCAACGCGGCATCCCGGCATTCGTGCGCGCCGCCGAGCGAGGCGAGTGGGCGCCGCAGCGACTGGCGAGCCTCGCCGACCGCCGCGTGCTCATCGTCGGCTACGGCGGAGTCGGCAAGGCCGTCGAAGCGCGGCTCGCCGGCTTCGAGGTCGAGATCACGCGCGTGGCATCCCGCGCTCGCGACGAAGACGGCGTGCCAGTGCACGGCATCGACGAGCTCCCGGCCCTGCTGCCGAACGCCGACATCGTCGTGATCGGCACCCCGCTCAACGACTCCACCCGCGGGCTGGTCGATGATGCCTTCCTCTCCGCTCTTCCCGACGGCGCGCTCGTCGTCAACATCGCCCGCGGCCTCGTTGCCGATACGGATGCCGTGTTGAAGCACGCCCGAGAGGGCAGACTGCGATTCGCGCTCGACGTGACCGATCCCGAGCCGCTGCCTGACGGGCATCCGTTGTTCGCGCTGCCCAACGTGCTGATCTCGCCTCATGTCGGCGGCGCCACCAGCGCGATGATGCCGCGCATGGCGGGCCTGTTGCGTCGTCAGATCGAGCGGATGCTCGCGGGCGAGCCGCCCCTCAACGTGGTGCTGCGCAGCTAGCGCCACCCGCTGGTCGGCACGCCGACGTCTCCCGCGCGCACGTCTCCCCCGCACCACAGCAGCGCCATTTGCGCTTAACCGCGCCAATCGTAGTGGCGCAATAGCGCGCAAATGGCGCTGTAGTGCGCACGGGAGCGCCTACGCAGCCTCGTCCTCCTGCGTCGCCGAGGCGTCGGTCAGCGCGCCGAGCTCGTCGTCGGTGAGCTCGAGCGTCACCGATGCGATCAGGTCCTGCAGCTGCTCGGGCGTGCGCGCGCTGGCGATCGGCGCGACGACGGTCGGCTGGTCGCGCAGCCACGCCAGCGCCACCGAGGCGACGGATGCCCCGTGCGCGGCCGCGACCTCGTCGAGCGTCTCGAGAACGCGGCGTCCGCGGTCGTCGAGGTATCTGCCAGCACCCGCGGCGCGTGCGCTGTCGACCTGGATGCCGTCGCGGTACTTGCCCGTGAGGAATCCGGCCGCGAGCGAGTAGTACGGCACGACGCCGAGGCCGTGGCGCTCGGCGCGCTCGCGGAGGTCATCCTCGAACGTCCGCTCGACCAGGTTGTAGTGCGGCTGCAGGGCGACGGCCCGGTGAAGCCCGTCACGCTCGGTGACCTCGAACCATTCGTCGATGCGCTCCGGGCTGTAGTTCGAGATGGCGATCGCCCGCACCTTGCCGGCGTCGACAAGCTCGGAGAGTGCCCCTACGGTGTCGGCGAGCGGAATCGTGTGGTCGTCGAAGTGCGCGTAGTAGAGGTCGATGTGATCCACCTGCAGGCGGCCGAGCGAGGCATCCGCTGCCGCCTTGACGTTGCTCGGGGCCAGGCCCTTGAAATCCGGATGCGACGCCACCTTCGTCGCGATCACGAACGCATCACGGTCGGTGCGGTGCGAAAGCCAGCGGCCGATCACTCGCTCGCTCTCGCCGCCGTGGTTGCCTGGCACCCAGTGCGAGTAGCCGTCGGCGGTGTCGATGAAGTTGCCGCCGGCATCCGCATAGCCGTCGAGTACGGCGAAAGACTGGGCTTCGTCGGCCGTCCAACCAAACACGTTGCCGCCGAGCGACAGCGGGTAGACCTCGATACTCGACGAGCCGAGACGGGTGCGCGGTGCTGACATGGGTTCTCCTTCGCTTCACGGGTGCGGTCTCGTGGACACGCCACTCAACGGTGCAACACTCCGCCGACGATCGCATTCCGGCGTCGTCGTCTTTCGTCATGTACACCCCGGCGCCGCGCGCGTCGACCCGGCACTGTATTGCCGAGCCACCCCTCTATTGACGTGAATTCGGGGGTGGCTCGGCAGTACAGTGCCGGGTCGACGACAGAGGTGCGAAGAGGGGTCGACGTTCGCAGCACGGAGGTGTCCCGTCCCGGGCGGTGGTACGCTCGATGCGCATGTGGTCTGACCACAGGAGGAACCGATGACCGAGCAGGCTGCCGCACCCGCCGCCGCACTCCCGACCGCACGCGCGTGGCGCGTCGCGCTCGAGCACATCGAGGCGCGCCTTCTCGCCGGCGACTTGGGCCCCGGCGACCACCTCCCGCCCGAACGGCAGCTCGCCGCCGACCTCGGCGTCGCACGATCGTCGGTTCGGGAGGCGGTGCGGGTGCTCGAGGTGCTCGGACTGGTGCGCACCGCGACAGGAAGCGGCCCCAACGCCGGCGCCGTCATCGTCGCCTCCCCCGAAGGCGGGATGAGCGCGGTCATGCGCCTGCAGGTCGCTGCTCACGGATTCCCGATCGCGGACGTCGTCGAAGCCCGACTCGTCGTGGAGCCCGCGATCGCGGCGCACCTGGCGCGACGGGCGGGGCGCGACCTGCGACAGGCATCCGCTCTGCTCGACGCCATGGATGTGCCGGGGCTGGAGCCGGCCGAGTTCCTCGCGCTCGACGCACGGTTCCATGTGACGCTGGCCGAGGCATCCGGCAACACAGTGCTCAGCGCAACCATGGCGGGGCTGCGCGACTCGATCGAGGGCTACGTGCTGGCCGCGGTGCCGAACCTGCCGTCGTGGTTGGCGACATCCGCCAGGCTGCGGGCCGAGCACCGAGGAATCGTGCGCGCCATCGAGTCGGGCGACGGCACGGATGCCGCCCGCCGCCTGCAGGCACACGTCGCCGGGTACTACGCGGAGTCCCGCATCACGGGCGACACGAACGACACGACAAGGTAGAAGGAGACCCGACATGGTCGAGAGGCAATTCCCCAACGTTCGCGAACTCGCGCAGCTGATGCAGTTCAAGAAGCCTGAACTGAGTGCGAAGAAACGCCGGTTGGATGCCGCGTACACGATCTCCGACCTGCGCACGATCGCGCAGCGCCGCACTCCGAAGGCCGCCTTCGACTACACGGACGGCTCGGCCGAGGGCGAGATCAGCCTCGCGCGGGCCAGGCAGGCGTTCGAGGATGTCGAGTTCCACCCGGGCATCCTGCGCCCAGCGGTCGATGTCGACACCTCGGTCGAGATCCTCGGCGGCCCCTCCGCCCTGCCGTTCGGAATCGCACCGACCGGCTTCACGCGGCTGATGCAGACGGAGGGCGAGATCGCAGGGGCTTCGGCGGCGGCCGCCGCAGGCATCCCGTTCACGCTCTCCACACTCGGCACCACGTCGATCGAGGCCGTCAAGGCCGCCAACCCGGCCGGACGCAACTGGTTCCAGCTCTACGTCATGCGCGACCGCGAGATCTCCTACTCGCTCGCACGCCGGGCTGCGGCATCCGGATTCGACACCCTCATGTTCACCGTCGACACCCCCGTCGCCGGCGCACGGCTGCGTGACAAGCGAAACGGGTTCTCGATTCCGCCGCAGCTCACGCTCGGCACGGTCATCAACGCGATTCCGCGGCCGTGGTGGTGGATCGACTTCCTCACCACCCCGCCCCTGGAGTTCGCGTCGCTCTCCTCCACCGGCGGCACCGTCGGCGATCTGCTCGACGCGGCGATGGACCCGACGATCAGCTACGAAGACCTCGAGGTCATCCGCGGCCTGTGGCCGGGCAAGATCGTCATCAAGGGCGTGCAGAACGTCGAGGACTCGAAGAAGCTCATCGACCTCGGCGTCGACGGCATCGTGCTCTCCAACCACGGCGGCCGCCAGCTCGACCGTGCTCCCGTGCCGTTCTGGCTGCTTCCGGATGTCGTGCGCGAGGTCGGCAAAGATGCAACGGTCATGGTCGACACCGGCATCATGAACGGGGCCGACATCGTCGCAGCCGTTGCGCTCGGCGCGAAGTTCACGCTGATCGGACGCGCGTATCTCTACGGCCTGATGGCCGGCGGGCGGCAGGGCGTCGACAAGACCATCGACATCCTCTCCACGCAGCTGGTGCGCACGATGCGCCTGCTCGGCGTCGCGAGCCTCGACGAGCTGAACCCGTCGCACGTCACCCAGCTCGCCAGGCTGGTTCCGGTGCACCGCGCGGCGGCAGAGGCAGCGGATGCCTCGCCGGCGCCAACACGCACGCCGGCTCCGCGCGCCCGCTCGACGTCGGCTGCGAAGCCGGCGCGCACGGCGACGACCAAACCCGCCGCCTCGAAACCTGCGACGGCTGCGAAGGCCACGGCGAAGACAGCCGCCAAGGGCTCATGACCGGGGTCACCACCGCACATCTTGGGCAGACCTTGAGGTTTCGGTGAGGTGGGTCGATCAGGCCTTGAGCCGCAGTGACGAAGATGGGCATCTGGCGCCGTCTCGCGCCGCGCGATCGGGCGGGACACCCCGAGATTCCCGCCCGATCGCCTCATAACCCGCCTGCAGCTTCTACCGAGGACCTTCCGCCGATGCCCACCCACCACCACGGATGCCGCGTGTGAGCCACTACACGGAGCACCCCGACGTGATTCTCGTCGACGAGACGGCGCTCGCCGCCCTCCTCGATGAGCTCTACGGATCGCAGGGCACGATCATCCGCTTCGTCGCGGACTTCGTGCACGACCTGCCTGAGCGGTGCAAGCAGATCCGGCACGCGTGCGAACGGCATGACTGCGAACGAGTCGCCGAGCTCGCGCTGAGCATTCGCACGAGCTCGCAGATGATCGGCGCACATCGGCTGGCACGGGATGCCGCGATGCTGCAGGCGACCGCGAACGCTGACGACTGCGACTGCGAGCCGTACGTGCGCGTGCTCGAAGCGACAGCCGCCGAGACGATGCCCCATCTCATCTCGATCGGTTACCGCGTGCGAACGGCCTGACTGCGCTTACCTCGCACTGGTCGCCAGACGGTAGCCCACCCCTCGAACGGTCTCGATCCAGCGTGGGCTGTCGACGTCATCCGCAAGCTTGCGCCTGAGGTTCGCGGTGTGGACCTCGACCGTGCGGCCGTCCGACTCGCTCACGAATCCGTGGCCGGCGTCGTAGAACCGCATCGCGTCGGCGAGCACCGACTTGCCGACGACCCGGCCCTCCGCCTCCATCAAGCAGTACAGGAGCTCGAACTCGCTCCTGGTGAGGACGACGGGCTGACCATCGCGCTGCACGACTCGGGTCTCCGGATTCAGACGAAGCCCGTCGTACTCGAGCCAACCGGACGGCGCCCCTGCATCAGAGGCGTCCTCCGTCACCGTCAGTATGCTGCCGCGAGGCCGACGCAGCATCGCCTCGACCCTGGCACGCAACTCGCGAGGTCGGAACGGCTTGCCGATGTAGTCGTCGGCTCCCGCTTCGAGGCCGAGCAGCACGTCGATCTCTTCGTCCCTGGCGGTGAGCATGACGATATAGGTGGAGCTGAACTCGCGAATGCGCTTGGCGACGTGCAGGCCGTCCATTCCGGGAAGCGAGATGTCGAGAGTCGTGACGGTCGGGTCGAGGCGGCGCACGGCATCCACGCCGGCGTCGCCATCCGCCGCGGAATACGTCTCGAATCCTGCCTGCTGAAGGACGGCTTCGACCAGATTCCGAATCTCGACGTCGTCCTCGATCACGACCGCGGTTCTCGCCATGGCCTCCCCCACCCACCAACGAGGTTAGCGGCTGGCCGAGGAATGCGGGTCGCGGAGGTCAGTGCTGAACGACGCTGCCCCACACGGCACGCGCGCCGGCGTCGCCGATCAGCACGACGTCGATGATGGTGCCGACCGCGATGATCACGGCCGCGAGCGCGATGAGCAGCCGAATGCCGAGCAGTGCGCTGCGGGTGAGACGGTCTCCGAGCATCCGCTCGCCGAAGCGTGTCCAGCCCCACTCGATCGCCGCGACGATGAACAGCGGGATCACCCAGCCGAGCAGTGTCTGCCCGAGATCGGCGTGCTGCTGCACCGCCGGCGTCACGCGCACGGTGTCTTCGAGCGCCTGACCGGCGTTCACCGTGATCGGGGTGAGCACGAGCACGATCAGTGCCGCGAGCGGTGTCACGATGCCCAGCCGTCGAGCGGCCGCCGGCCACAGCGCGTGCAAGAGAACGGCGATGCACGTGAGCGGAGTCAGCACCACGACGATGTGCACGAGCAGGATGTGCAGCGGCAGGCCCAGGAAGATGTACGAGTCCATAGGGGTGCAAACGTAATAGAGGCGCCTATGCCCAGGCCTGCTCTGCAACGCGGCTGGATGTGAGATCTCTCACCTGGCGTGAACCGAATGCCGTTGCGACTCGTGTTCTCTTGGGCGCGTAGCGCAGTGTGCACGACGTCGGTCGGGCGCGCGAAAGGCGACGACGGAGCGCAGACTGGCGCTGAAGCAGGGCGCCGAAGTAGGACGTTGAAGCAGGGAGAGGCGGATGGCAGCAGACGATGCAGCGCTGTTGCGCGCTCTGCACGACGAACACGCGCCGGCTCTCTGGAGGTACGTCGTTCACCTCACCGGCGACCCGGCGCAGGCCGACGACATCGTTCAGGAGACGCTGCTGCGCGCGTGGCGCAAGCCGAGCGTGCTCGACCAGCGCGAGACATCCGCTCGGGCGTGGTTGTTCACGGTCGCCCGCAACCTCGTGATCGACGGAGCACGTAGCGCGAGGCACGTGCACGAGATCACGACCGATACGGTTCCGGATGCCGCAACAGCAGACGAGACCGACGCTCGTCTCGACGCATGGCTGGTCGCCGACGCCCTCGCGACGCTTTCGCTCGAACATCGTGCCGTCGTGGTGCACGCCTACTACGGCGGCCGCTCGACGGCCGAGATCGCGCGGGTGCTCGGCATCCCGGAAGGAACGGTGAAGTCCCGTATGCACTATGGGCTGCGAGCGCTGCGACTCGCCCTGCAGGAGAAGGGGGTGACCCGATGACCGATCACACGAGGACGGACTCGCCGGCCGCCGACCGCTTCGCCGAGTGGGATGCCGCGTACGTGCTCGGCGCACTCTCGCCGGCCGATCGCCACGCCTACGAGGAGCACTTGGTGACCTGCGACGCGTGCTCCATCGCCGTTCGCGACCTGGCCGGCATGCCAGGACTGCTGGGTGCGCTGCCGCACGAGGAGGCGCTCGCCCTGCTCGACGACGTGCAGCAGGATGCCCCCGACCTGGTCCCGGCGCTGCTCCACCGTGTGCGCCGTACCCGGCGCATCCGTCGGTGGTCCCTCGCCGGTGTCGTCGTGGCGGCTGCGGCTGTCGCCACGGCGTTGGCGCTCGTGATCCCGGCGGTCGTCACGGCACCGCCGTCACCGGCCGTCGCCGCGAGCCTGCAGCAGGTCGGTGCGACCGCCGAAGCGCCGAAGGGCGCGCTGTCGGCCGACGTCACCCTCACGGCGAAGGACTGGGGTACCTCGATCGGTATGGTCTGCCGCTGGTCGTACGAGACCACGGGGTCGAACGCCGGGAACGAGCCGACGCGGTGGGGCTATGGGCTGTGGGTGATCGCCCGTGATGGCACCACGGACAGGGTGGCGACGTGGTCGGCCGGCGCCGGCGATGTGGTGCGAACGAATGCGGCGACCTCCATTCCGGTGAAGGACATCACGCGCATCGAGCTGCGCTCCCTCGACACCGGCAAGGTGCTGCTGGCCAAGAACGTGGCACCTGCCGTCGGTTGAGGAGCACACCCAAGGCGCGCGTCTCGAAACTCGATCGCCGCAGGGGATCTTGAGCGTCGGACGGCTGCGGATATCGTGGTGCGTTCGACAAACCACCATCCCTTCCTGATCAGGAGTGCCAGACATGCGAGCCATCGTCGTCAACGAATTCGGTGGTCCCGAAGTTCTCCGTCTCGATGAGATAGCCACACCACGGCCGGCCGAGGAGGAGGTGACCATCGATGTCGAAGCCGCCGCAGTCGGCCTCATCGACGTGCTCTTCCGCCGGGATGGTCTTCGGGGTGTGCTTTCGCTTCCGTTCGTGCCGGGCATCGAGGTTGCCGGTCGAGTGCGGGAGATCGGCGAGGGGGTCGCAGGGCTCAAGGTCGGTGAGCCGGTGGTGACACTGAGCAATCCGAGCACGGCCGGCTACGCCGAGGTGGCTGCGGTACCGGCGAGTCTTGTAGTCCCGCTCGACGCGACAGGAGAGGACTCGGTTGCCGGCCGAGTCTCAGCCGCCGCGGCGGTCGGGAACGTGCCGAACCTCGTCACCGCACTAGCAGTGCTCGAAGACGCTGCGAGGATGCGCCCGGGCGACGATGTGCTCGTGCTGGGAGCCAGTGGGGGCCTCGGCGGCGTCTTCGCGGGCGTCGCGCACGCTCTCCGTGCGGCATCCGTGACCGGTGTCGTCAGCCGGGCCTCGCGCATCCCAGAGGCTCAGGCGCGCGGCTTCGACGATGTCGTGACAGTCGACCAGTTGACCGGACTCGACTCCCGTTTCCATGTGGTCGTGGACCCAGTAGGTGGAGCGGCACGCTCCGCTGCGTTGGCTCTGCTGCGGCCGCTCGGCCGCATGGCGGTCGTGGGGAACGCATCCGATGAGGGCCAAGTCGTCGTGGGAACCAACGATCTCTGGATCGGCAACACCGGCATCATCGGACTCAACATCGCCGGCTTGCTCAGCGCCGAACCGGAACGCGCGGCGACCCTCGCGAGCCGCGCACTGAATCTGCTGCACCATTCGGACGTCGCGCAACCCGTCGAGACGCTGCCATTGGATCACGCGACCGAGGCCCACAGGCGACTGGAATCCCGCTCCGTCCACGGCCGCCTGGCGCTGACTCCCTGAACCGACCCGCGCCGATGCCCACAACGCCTGTTGCTCTAGACGGGTCGGAGTTCGAAGAGCGGATGCCGTGCAGCTTCGGCGAGGTAATCCTCGGGGGTGTCGTCGACGCGTATTCGGTATCGACGCAGAAGGCCGACAGGTGGCCTCATATTCGGGCCAAGCAATCTGCGGAGCAGGCGCGGCGAGTGGAACGGCTCGAGCACGCGACGAAGAATCGCTGCCCCGTCATCCGGCGCCACTTCGGTGGCGTGCACGGGACTGCGACGACCGCCAGGCTGGATCACGATCGCCTCGCCGGCTGCTCGAAGGTTTCGAGCCCAGCCCTCTGCACCGTACGTGGCCTGGACGTACCAGACTCCATCGAGGTCCAGCAAGGTGACGGGAACCGTTCGCTCGATCCCCGACCGTCGACCCCGAACGATCAAAAGAACGTTCGGCGCACCGGTTGGAACCCCGGCGGGGATCATCCGTCGGGCCAGCGGATTGAACAACTGGAACATCCGAAGCGCTGACCGTACGCGCAGGTCAGGCCCCGAATTCGGAGAACGAGCATCTCTCATCGACGATCACCTTCTCGCTGAAACGATCAGGAGCACGCTCGCCACCAGGCTACGTCCGCGGCCGCGAATGACTGAGATTACCGGTCCAACAACGCGACGGCGTCGAGGTGTCGTTCGCGGATCCGCTTGCGACAGGGCGATGAAGGTCAGAGTTCCTTGTAGTAGTGGACGAGCGGCAACCCAACGAACCCGGCTCGTTCGTATGTGTGCCTGGCGGCCGCGTGGCCGGGGTCGCCGCCGGTTCCCAGCTCCGCACGCTTCACCCCTTCTGACCGCATGTAGTCCAGAGCCGTGTCGATAAGCCTCTGCCCGATGCCTTGCCGCTGCGCCTCCGGAGCGACAGCGAGCATGTCGATCTCGCCAACTTCACTTGAACGCAAAACCACGGTGACGAATCCCGCCGGCTCGCCTCCCGGCACCGCGACCCACGCGCGATGGGTACGGATCGATGTGAGAACCGCCTCGGATTGCGGATCGGCTTACGTGCGGCCGTCGGTCTTAGCGGTCTTGGTGGCGAAGGCATCCGATCGTCAACGTAACTTGACGCATAGTGTTCGACAAGATACGTTGACGGCATGGATTCTTTGGACCTTGCAGCCAGCGTTGGAAGCGCTGACCCTGCGGTCGGACTTCGAGCTGTAGCGTCTCTGCGTCGTCTGGCCGAGCAATTGGAGTCGTTGCAGGTGGACCGCGCCCGCGACCTCGGTTGGTCGTGGACGCAGATCGCGACGGAGCTCGGCGTGTCCAAGCAGGCGGTTCATCAGAAGCACGGCACACGCAGGATAGAGAAGACGAGAGGCAACTGAGATGTTCGAGCGGTTTACGGAGAGTGCGAAGTCGGTGTTGGTCGAGGCGCAAGACGTGGCGATGGAGTTGGGGTCTCATTACATCGACGCTGGCCACCTGCTTTACGGGTGCGCCGAAGTCCGTGATGAGTCCGCCGGACACGTACTGCGCGAACTCGGTATCACGGGGGCTTCGATTCGAAGGTCGCTCCCGCGTGAGGACGAGCGCGCCGCCGACGTTGTCGACCCGGGCGCGCTGCGCGCGATCGGCGTCGACTACGACGCTGTGCGTACCGCGGTAGAAGCGAACTTCGGTGCCGGCGCCCTCGAAGCCGCTCAAGATCGGCGGGCGGCCGTCGGCCTCCGTCGGCCTCCGTTCACGCCGGAAGCAAAGCGATCGCTGGAACTCGCGCTCCGGGTCGCGATAGAGCTGCACGCCCAACGAATGCTGCCGGGGCACCTGTTGCTGGGGCTCCTTCGCCTCGACAACGAAGGCGTGGTCACCACACTCGAGGAGGCAGGAGCGTCGGTCGCGACCGTCTCCGCAGCGGTGCTCACACGGCTGTCCAACGCTGCCTGAACCAGTGTGCGCAGTCCGCCTCGCGCGTACCGCGGAAAGAACCGTCCCTCGACGGCTACCCAATCTCGCCAGCGGCATACGACGCCATTCCGCTGATTCTCGATAGTCGCGACAGCCTCGCCGAACGCCACCGGGGTCCCGACGCAAGCGGATCCGTCTGCGGGCGCCGCTGGCCGTATTCAGACGATCAGAGATGAGGCCGCTCGGCGCGCGTTGTTGAGGCGTCTTTCAAGCCCTTCGGCGATGCTCTCGGGCAGCGTGTCGACGGCGAACCATCGCACGTCTTCACTCTCTTCGCTGACCGTAAGGTCCGCGTCATCGGCAATGAGAGCGACGAAGCCGAGATCCCAGTGAGCTCTGCAAGAGAAGCCTCCGTGCAGTTCGTGCCGCTCCAGATCGACGATCGACCCGGCGAGGAGACGGAGCCGGTCGATCCCGGATTCCTCGTGGGCCTCGCGCAAAGCGCCGTCGGCTGCGGTCGTATCCTCGGACTCAAGGTGGCCGCCGAGTTGGACCCAGAAGCGTCCTTTGCAGTGGAAGCACAACAGGGTGCGCTTCAGGTCCGGGGAAAAGACGAAGCACGAGGCTGTGACGTGCTCAGCCCCGCCGTCGCGGCGCACCGATGCGTCGCCGGCTTCCTCGACGAAGCCGATAAATTCGTCACGTTCGGCTGAAGGCGGCAGCGCCGTCAATCGGTCGAGCACGTCGTCGTGAAGCACCAGCCCAGTCTGCACGATAGTCGATCCTTTAAGGGGCCGTCGGTCCGCAGCTCGTCGAACTGACGGGGGCCTGCGCTCGTGGAGCGGAGGACCAGCGCGCCGTGTCCGACAGCGAATGCCGCCGCTTCGGGCAGCCACCGGTTCGGGCCGTATATCCAAAGCAGACAGGTCCACCTCGAGCTCAGTGACCTCTATTGGCGTGTGGCGCCGCAGGATCCTGGGTGGCACGATGCGTGATCGCCGGCCCGCAGACGCATCCACTGCGCGCGGTGGTCACGACATTTAGCGTTGCAAAAACACCGCCATCTACCGCTGCAGTTCACAGTCAGAGGCTCGCGATAGTGGCGCGCACGTCATCCATGCGCATGTAGAGGGTCAGCGGATCGTCGCGCAGCGCGATGAAGCCGTTGCTCTCCCAGAAGCGGGCGGCCTGCTCGTGGAGGGCGTCTACGAACACGGCGCGCGTCCCGGCCTTGTCCGCGATGGACGCGATTCGGTGCAGCGCGTCCAGGAGCAGGGCGGTTCCGATGCCTCGGCCCGCGAACCTCGAGTCGACGGCGAGGCGGCCGATTAGGATGCCGGGCACCGGGTTGGGCTGACCGTTGCCGAGCCGGTTGGTGGTGCGACCGCGGGCGATGCTGAACGAGGAGAGCGTGTAGTAGCCGATCACGATGTTGGTGGCGAGGGCCATCACGTAGGTGCGAGCGGAGTCGGCGGCCTGGCTGCTGCGGGCGCGGTTGTGCAGCCAGTCGTCGAGGGACGCCTCTTGGCAGAAGAACGGGTCGAGGTGATGGTCCTCGTTGAGGGGTTCCGGGATGCCGTTCACCGGACGCGGGCGGAGATGAATTCGATCTCGGCCATGCGCTCGGGGTCAGCCCAGATCGGATGCTTCTGGAATAGACGCTTGAGTTCAGGGATGACGCGAGGCGGCTCATCCAAGGCGCGAAGGAAGTCGTCGAAGGCTTCGGCGGAGAGGGTCTTGACGCGCGTGGACTGCACGACCTCCTCCGCCTCCTCGGTGACGAGGGCGGAGATGAAGTCAGTGACGCTGCGTCCTTGGAGCGCGGCGGCGCGCTCGATGACCTGCTTCTGGTCGCTGGTCACGCGAACCTCGATGCGGGCGCTCTTGAGCGGTGTTGCTGACATGCCATCCAGTGTACGGCAGATTGCCGGATAGGGGGTGCCCGAAAGCCAATCTCCGAGCGTGCGGCTTTGCGTGGGGCCGAGGCGTGCGTGAGTCAACCGCAACGGGTCAGCCCGCGGCCTTTGCAGCACGGTTTAGGCGTCCTCGGTGGCCCAGTGTGCGAGCGCGATGATCGCTTCACGTAAGGCAAGTCCGCGATCGGTCAATGCGTAGGCTCGGGTGTTGTGCCGCAGGGGTAGGCGGTGGAGCACGCCTGCTTCTTCGAGTTCGCGCAGGCGGGTGGCGAGCACGCTCATCGGTATGCCGAGGTCGCGTTGCAGATCGCCGTATCGTTGCGGGCCGTCCAGCAACTGCTCTACGACGAGCAGGGCCCACCGTGCTCCGACGATCTCGAGGGCCGCGGCGAGGTCGCTCACGTGGTTGGGGTGGTGTCTGGCTTCATCCAGAACGGCGAATAGTGGTAGCCGTCGGGGTCGTCGAACTGGCGCTGGTACATGAAGGGGTAGTCGTCGATATCACCGATCCGCCCGCCGGCGACGCCGGCGCGCTCGATGAGGTCATCGACCGCCTCGCGGCTGTCGAGGTCGAACGAGACCGTGACCTTCGAGGGTGTGTCGGGTCCCCCGATCAGCTCCTGGACACCACCGACGCTTGCATACATTTCGCGACTGCCGAGCATGACGTACTGATCGGGCGTGATCGCGAAGCACGACACGTTGTGATCGGACATCTCGGCGTTGAAGGTCCAGCCGAGCGCCGTGTAGAAGGCGGTCGCGCGTTCTACGCTCTCGACCGGGCAAGTGATGAAAAGACTCATACCCCAACACTTTCAAAATCAAAGTACGGCGTCAAGTACCGTGCACACTCCACCCACGACGTATTCATCCGAAACATCGTTCCCGATGCGGTAAGCCAGCCCGCAAGCCGATCGTTCCTCGGGGCTCGGCGTTGCGTCAGTTGCCGATCAGCGCATGAAAGGTGGCAGGTATCGTGTGCCTGTGTTGCCAGTGGTGTGGATCTTCGGAGCGTCCGGCGTCGGCAAGTCGACGGCTGGGTATCGAGTTCTCCTGGATCTCGGTGATGCCGGCGTCGAGGCGGCACTCGTCGATGCTGATCAACTCCGCCTGGCGCGCAACCTTGCTGTCTCGGAGACAGAGCTCATCTCCAGCGGCCTTGCATCACTCGAGCGAGAATTTCGGGCGACCGGCGCGCAGATATTGATCGTCAGCGGTATCGCTGACGACGCAACCCATCTTTCGGCGTTGCTGGCCGGCCTGCCCGATTCCCGCGTTCTAACGGTTCATCTGGATGTCGAGGCTGGCACGCTGCGCGAGCGGATCCTTCGGCGAGGGTCCCTGTTGGGGGAAACGGAAGAGAACGTGGAGGCCGCCGCCAGACTCGACCGTCAGTGGGCGGATCTGCGCATCGACACGACCGGTCGATCGCCCGAGCAGATAGCAGCCGTGATCACGGCGAAAGTGCTCGACGTCCTGGGATCGAGCGTCGAGTCGATCGACGCCCCGTCGGCGGCGCACGTCGTGACACCACCGGAAAAGGTGATTCTGATCTCCGGACCAGGCGGGGTCGGCGTGTCCACGGTCGGCTATTCGGCGTACGCGCAAATCGCTGCAACTGGTAGGCCGGCCGCATACCTCGACGCCCACCAGCTCGGATTCCTCGGACGAGATCCCCGATCGGACGAGCTCGTCCCTCTGCGGGTCGCCAACGTTCGCGCGGTTGCCGCAATACTCACGCGTTCCGGAGCCCGGACGGTCATCATCACGGGAGACCCCATCACAATCCGTCTCCTGGACAAGGCTTGGAACGACGTAACCCGGACAGTGGCATGGCTCGACGCCTCGCCGGAAGCGTTGGCAGAACGCATCACCGAAAGAGCACGAGGCAACGGTCCGGGTATCCCCGGAGACCATCGTGCCGGCCTCACCGGCGCGTCGCTGAAGAGCTCCATCAACCAGGCGATCACCGAGAACATCAGACGCAAAGAAATGCCCGACGGGACCGTGACGATCGACACAACCCGGATGTCAGCATCGCAAGTCGCCGCCACCATCGCCACGCAAGGCGCCATCCAACAGCACAGTCCCTTAGCGGTCCGCCACGCGAGGCCCGGCTGACGGCGTCGTCCGCGGGCCGGACCCGCGATAAGCCTGATGACCTAATTCCCGTAAGACCCGCCCGCAAAGCATCTCACTGCAGGGGCCGCCAAACGGGACACCGATCTGGGAACCAGTGGAGAGCAGCCTCGACGTCACGTGGACACGTTCCCCGAGACGTGCCAGTTGGCTATTCCCACGGGACCTACACCGGCGTTGCTGTCGCTACTCGACCAGCGCAGGGAACAGGTCGCGCAGCACCCCGACCATCCGCGCCTCGTCCTCGACTCCGCCGCCCTCGTGTCCGTTGTAGGTCCAGACGTCGATCTCCTTCGATGCCCCCGCATACACGTTGAACGCGCCGAAGACGGTGGATGGCGGGCAGGTGGCATCCATCAGCGCCGTCGAGAACCACGCGGGAGCGGTCGCCCGTTTGGCGAAGTTCACACCGTCGAAGTAGCTGAGCACGGAGTGCACAGAAGCGACGCTGTCGCGGTGCACGGCGAGGTAGCTGCCGATCTCCTTGTATGGCGCCGAGTCGGTGATGACCGTCGCCCGCGGAAAGTCGCAGAGGAACGGCACGCGCGGGAATGCAGCGGCCAGGTCGGGCACGAGGCCGGCAACCGCCAGCGTGATGCCGCCGCCCTGGCTGCCGCCGGCGATCGCGACCCGCGACGAGTCCACGATGTCGAGCGAGCGGGCCGCCTCGACCGCGCGCACGGCATCCGTGAACACGCGCCGGTAGTAGTAGGTGTGGGGGCTGTCGATGCCGCGCGTCATCACACCCGGATGGGCAGGGCCACTGCCGTCTGGGTCGGCGGTGGCGCCGAGGCCCCACGTCGAGCCTTGCCCACGAGTGTCCATGAAGAGGTGCGCGTACCCGGCGGATGCCCACAGCAGGTTCTCGAGAGCGTGCCCACGCCCGCCGCCGTAGCCCTGGTACTGCACGATCGCCGGCAGCGGACTCGACGCCCCAGCGGGGAGGCGCAGCCATGCCTTGATCGGCTGGCCGTGGAATCCGTTGAACGTGACGTCGAAGACGTCGACCGTCGTCAGCCCGGTGTCGACGGGGGTGACGACCACATCGAGGGGGAACGCTCGAGCGTCGCTCAGCGTCTCCTCCCAGAATGCGTCGAAGTCGTCTGGCTCGTTCTGGTTGCTGGTGTAGGCGCGCAACTCGCGCTCGGGGAGGTCGGTGAACACCGCACCACTCTATTGAGCGCGCAGCACGGTCTGCACGGCCAGGTCGAGTTCGGCTTCGACGTCGGACCAATCGCGCCCGAGTTCGCTGGCGAAACGCGGAAAACGTTCGACGACGGCCGCCATGAGCCAGTCGGGCGGATGCCCGTCATCGGCCGCGCTCGACGCTTCGAGCGCCACGAACGCGCGCGCCAGGGAATCGAGCAGCAGCGCGGTGTGCATGGGGTCGGCAAGCGGCCCCCGATCCAACGCCAGCAGCAGGGACTCCAGCCATTGCAGTCGTCTGGGATGCAGCGGCATGCCGCCGACACGCACCTCGGTCAGCCACGGATGCTCCGTGTACCGTCGCCAGAGCGCCCCGGTCCAGGCATGCGCGGCCTCGTCCCAGGCGAGATCGTCGAGCGCGGGAGGCGCCCCGACGGAGCGGTCCGTCATCAACTCGAGCAGGGCATCCTTCGAGTCGACATAGCGGTAGAGCGCCGTCGTCGTCAGTCCGAGGCGGGCAGCCACCTTCGCGAGCGACACCGCCGGCAGTCCATCGGCATCCGCGATCTCGCAAGCGGCCGCCGTGAGGTCATGGATGCTGAACCTCGCCTGCGGCCCGCGCGTCGAGGCGTCGGCGATGCCCCAGATCTGCTGAAGGGTTCGATCACGATCGGATTGACTGTGCACACCATTCACAGTACAGTCCATAACTGTGAACGTCATTAACAGTTATCACGGAACGGCCCTCGTCACCGGGGCATCATCGGGTTTGGGAGCCAGAACGGCACAGCTCCTGGCGGAGCGCGGCTACCGTGTCATCGGAGCTGCCAGGCGAGTGGAGGCGATCCGCGAACTCCCCGGCGTGGTCGCCGTGCATCTGGATCTCACAGACGGCTCGAGTATCGAGCGCGCCGTGCGCACCGTCGAGTCGGAGCACGGGCCGATCGACGTGCTCGTCAACGACGCCGGATACGGCGAATTCGGCTCGATCGAAGAGACGCCGATCGAGAGCGCGCGACGACAGTTCGAGGTGAACGTCTTCGGCCTCGCAGCGCTGACGGGGCGGGTCATTCCGATGATGCGACAAGCGGGAGCAGGACGCATCGTCAACGTGTCGAGCCTCGCCGGAGAGTTCAGCTCTCCCCTCGGGGGCTGGTACCACGCGTCGAAGTTCGCGCTCGAGGCGGTCTCAGCCAGCCTGAGAGCCGAGGTTCGGCCGTTCGGCATCGACGTCGTCAGCGTGCAGCCGGGACCGGTGCGCACGCCGTGGCACGACGAGGCGATGAACTCCCTGGAATCCGTGTCGGGGAACGGCCCGTACCGGGAGATGGCTGCGGCGGTCGCCGCCTACCATCGCTCCACGCAGGACACGGCCATCACGAGCGACGTCGACACCGTCGCCGAGGTGATCGTGCGCGCCGCCACCTCACGCCGGCCCCGTTCTCGCTACCGCGTCGGTCGCGGATCGTCCACGGCCGTCGCCCTGAGTCGCCTGCCCGATCGCGTGTTCGACGCGATGACGCGGCGTCAGTTCGGCATCAGCTGACGCGAAGAGCCCTCAGTCGCGCCCCATGCCTCGGTACCGCCAGCCGGCCGCGATCCAGGCGTCACGATCGAGCGCATTGCGACCGTCGATGACGATCGCGCCGGCGACGAGCTCTCGGGTGGCGACGGGGTCGAGGCCGGTGTACTCCGGCCACTCGGTGACGAGCACGACGAGGTCGGCGCCGCTCAGGGCATCCGTCGCGTCTTCGACATAGTCGAGCTGCGGATGCCGCAGCCTCGCGTTCGCCACCCCCTTGGGGTCCGCCGCGACGACATGTGCACCCAGGCCCTTCAGCGAGACCGCGACATCGAGCGCGGGCGAGTCGCGCACATCGTCGGAGTGCGGCTTGAACGTGACGCCGAGCACGGCGATCTTCTTGCCGTTCACGGATCCTCCGAGCTCGGCCATCGCAAGGTCGGCCACGCGACGCCTGCGACGCAGGTTGATCGAGTCCACCTCCTTGAGGAACGCGACGGACTCTCCGCGTCCGAGCTCCTCGGCACGGGCCGTGAAGGCGCGGATGTCTTTGGGCAGGCATCCGCCGCCGAAGCCCACGCCGGCGTTCAGGAACCGCCTGCCGATGCGGGTGTCGTGGCCGATGGCATCCGCGAGCTGCGTGACGTCGGCACCTGTGGCCTCCGCGATCTCGGCCATGGCGTTGATGAACGAGATCTTCGTGGCGAGAAACGCGTTGGCAGACACCTTCACGAGTTCCGCCGTGGCGAAGTCGGTGACGATGCGCGGGGTGCCGAGCTCGAGCGCGTGGGCGTACACCTCGTCGAGAACCGCGGCGGATGCCTCGTCCCCGGCACGCAGGCCGTAGACCAGCCGGTCAGGCTCCACCGTGTCGTGCACCGCGTAGCCCTCGCGCAGGAACTCGGGGTTCCACACCAATCGCGCACCGGTCGCCTCGATGCGCTCGGCGAGCCTCGCCGCCGTACCGACGGGCACCGTGCTCTTTCCCGCGATCACGTGGCCGGGACCGATGTACGGCAGCAGCTCGTCGATCGCCGCGTTCACGAAGCGCAGGTCGGCGGCGTTGCCGTCGGCGGTCTGCGGCGTTCCGACGGCGATGAAGTGCACGGTGGCCTCAGCAGCAGCAGCGACATCCGTCGTGAAACGCAGCCTGCCGGATGCGATCGACGCCGTGAGCAGTTCGGGAAGTCCCGGCTCGAAGAACGGGGGTTCACCGGCAGAAAGCCGGTCGATCTTCGCCGTGTCCACATCGATGCCCACGACGTCGTGCCCGAGCTTCGCCATCGCCGAAGCATGCACTGCGCCCAGGTAGCCGCAGCCGATGACCGAGATTCTCATCATTGCCTTTCGTGGCCGGGCGCATGCGCCGCGATCGGATGCCTCCGCCAACGCCGGCGACACCGGCGATGACGCCAGAGATGACGCCAGAGATGACGGTACCCGACCAGTGTCGGCAAGCGCTGCACCCGACCGGTCGAGGGCGGATGGCGACCATGCGGGGAGCCGTTAGGATTCGTCGCATGGCTGATGCGATTCCGGCCGGGTGGTACCCGAACCCGTGGAACGACGCGGAGGAGCTCTACTGGTCGGGGGCGGACTGGACCGGCATCTCCCGCACCGCGCATCGCCGCAGCGCGCCCGACGCGATGGCAGCGGCTCAGCCCGCATCCGAGGTCGAGGAGTCGACGGTGATGCGGCCGGTCGCTGGCACCTTCGCCCAGGTCGCAGCGGATGCTCCGCAGCCGGCCACCTTCGTCCCCGCTGTCCCCGCGTCCGCCGAGCTCGCCCCCTTCGGTGCGCCGCCGACCACCGCCCCCTACGGAGAGACGTACGCCGCCGCTCCCGTCGCCGCGGCGCCGACGTTCGACAATCCGTATGCGGTCGGTCCGAGCATCCAGCAGCCGTACGCCGTGCCGGATGCCGCCTCGATCCGCTGGGCTCTCGGCAACGATCAGCCCGTTCACGCTCCCAACAGGCGAGCGCGCTTCGGCCTCATCTCGATGATCGTCGGCATCGCGGCCGTGGTCTTCGCGATCATCCCAGGGCTCAGCTTCGCCGCGTGGGTGCCGGCATTCGTCGCCATCGCGTTCGGCATCGTCGCGTTCCTTGGTGACCGTCCCCGTACCTTCGCTCTCGCCGGCATCATCACGGGCGGAGCGTCCCTCGCGGTCGGCACAGCGGTGTCCATCTGGTTCCTGGTGCAGCTCGGCACGCTCGGCCACTGACATCCGCTGTGTCGCTCAGCGCACGCCTGCCATCAGCCTGCGCAGCAGCGGCGCGATCAGTGCGAGAGCGACGCCGATCACGATCGCGATCACACCGAGGATGCCGAAGTACCAGCCCTCGGTCTTCGGCGAGTAGAGCTCGGCGAGCTGTCCGCTGAGCGCCGTGCCCAGAGCCACGGAGAGGAAGAACAGCGCCACCATCTGCGCGTGGAACCGTTTGGGCGCCAGCTTCGTCGACACCGACAGCCCAACCGGTGACAGCAGCAACTCGGCGATCGTGAAGACCAACAAGATGCCCACCATCGCGATCAGCGGTGTGCTGTTGTCGCCGCCGCCCGCGAACGGCAGGAAGAGCAGGAAGGCGACACCCATGATCGCCGTGCCGAGTGCGAACTTGATCGGCGTGGATGGCTGCCGCTCGCCGAGCTTCGTCCAGATCGCGGCGAACACCCCACTCAAGATGATGATGAAGATCGGGTTGATCGACTGCACCCAGGAGATCGGGAACTCCCAGCCGAACACGTCGCGATTGAGCCGGTTGTCGGAGTAGAAGGTCACGACGGTGAATTGCTGCTGGTACAACGACCAGAACGCAGCACTCGCTATGAAGAGCGGAATGAAGGCGTAGACGCGGCTGCGTTCGACATCCGTCAGCCTGCTCGTCAGGATGACCACGAAGTACGCTACGGCCGCGACCACCGTCACCACGATGACGACGATCGACAGATTGTCGGCCCTGATCACACCGACCAGCACGAGTACGACGACGACCAGGATGCCCGCGACCGCGAGCCCCACCCACAGCGCGTACCGATTCTTCGGCAGCGGGTTCGACACCTGGCGCGCCTCCGCAGGGAGGCGCTTTCGTCCGAACGAGTACTGCACGAGTCCGATCGCCATGCCGAGGGCGGCCAGGCCGAATCCGTAGTGGAAGCCGATCGTCGACTGCAGCAGGCCGGTGAGGAGCGGACCGAAGAATGCACCGAGGTTGATGCCGAGGTAGAAGATCGAGAAGCCGGCATCCCGTCGCGGATCCTTCTCGGAGTACAGCGTGCCGACGACCGTCGTGGCGTTCGCCTTCAGGCCGCCGGAACCGACAGCGATCAGGATGAGTCCGACGCCGAGGCCGCCGAATCCTGGCAGGAGCGCAAGGGAGAGGTGCCCCAGCATGATGACGATGGCGCTGTAGAACAGCACCCGCTCGGAGCCGAGCAGCCGGTCGGCCACCCACGCGCCGATGATGGTCGAGAGGTAGACCGCGCCGCCGTACGCGCCGACGATGCCGGCGGCCACCGGCTTCGGCATCGCGAGCCCGCCGTCGGCGACCGAGAAGTAGAGGTAGAGCAGCAGGATGCCCTGCATGCCGTAGAAGGAGAACCTCTCCCACATCTCCACCCCGAAGATGTTGGCCAGCGATCTCGGCTGCCCGAAGAAGGTCTTCTCGTCCTTGTTCCGCGTCGTGTCGGTCGGCGCCCCCGCGTCCGCACTCATGGCCCCAGGCTATGCCCGCCGTGTGCCGTGGCGCCCTCGAGCGCGCCGCGCGCTCACCCCGCATGCACCTCGAGATCGCGTTTCAAGTGCAGAAATGGCGACTACACCGAACCGCAAGTGCCATCTCTGCAGTTGAAACGCAATCTCGCCGGCTGTGGCGCGCGGGGTGAGGCGGGGGCGGGGCGCGCGTGCTCGGGCGTCAGCGCAAGCGGTCGGTCGAAAGGCCGAGGCACCATCACCCTCGAAAGGCCGAGGCACCATCACCCTCGAAAGGCCGAGGCACCATCACCCTCTTAGTGCCTTGCGAATGGCACGAACGATCACTGTCGGGTCCTGGATGTCGTCGTCGGTTGCGCGGATGACACGCCAGCGCGCTTCCTCGAGAAGCACGATGCGCCGCAGATCGTCGCGCCAACGCCGCTTGTCCTCGCGGTGTTCGTCGCCCTCGTATTCGATGGCCAGACGCACCCAGGGGTAGGCAAGATCGGGATGGAGAACGAGGCCTCCTTCGACAGCAACCGGATGCGCGATCACCGGCTCGGGAAGACGGTGCGCGAGCAGCGCGAGCCGCAGCAACGATTCTCGACGCGAGTCGACCCCGCTGCGCAGCTTCGGCAACGCCCAGCGGATGCCCGCAGCCCCCGGCTGCCTCCCGAACCGTACTGCGGCCGCGGTCAGATCGTCTCGTGTACACAGCGGGAGAGTGCGACCGCCCCGCCTCAAACGCTTGCCCGACAGAAGAAAATCGCCAGCCGCCACAAGATCCTCGCGAGAAAGGTACGCACCGAGTTGGCACCAAGTCTCGGCGGGCGGCACCAGAGGAATCTCTTCGATAGCGGCTCGCTCGGCAAGGCGGAGCTCATGCCCGATCACGCCCCGCGCACGCGGAGCAGTGCCGCCGACGGAACTGACGTGCACCTCGGATGCCTCGCTCAGCTCGAGCGGCAACGGAATGTCCCAGAGCCGCGCCGCCGTCACATGACTGAACAGCTGCCCAGCTCGCAGACGAGGCGCGTAGCTCCGCGCCAGCCCGAGCACATCATCGACATGCAAACCGATGCTTCGGATGCCGTGAAAGGGCGCATCGAGATCGCTCGACCTCATGCGCGCCCGCGACAGCCCGTGGAACTCCTGCTCCGACACCCGGAACGACGCGCCCTTCAGGTGCGGTGGGAGTGGGATGCGACGCGGCATGCGGCCAGTGTCGCGCACCGCAGGAGGCACCGGCATCAGCTCTCCACAGGCGACGCCCCTCCCCGTATCTGCTCCACCGCGCCCCGCGGCCCAGATCGCGTCTCAACTGCAGAAATGGCGAACACACCGCGACCTATATCGCCGTTTCTGCAGTTGAAACGCAATCTCGCGCTCGGGCGGGCGCGTAGCGGGGGCCGTAGACGCCCGCTACACAGCCGCGTTCGCCTGCGCGATCAGGCCGTCGACCTGCTCGTCGGTGAGTCCGATGCCGGGGAAGCGGCCGATGCGGCGCAGCGGCATCGAACCCATCATCGCCATCAGCTCCTCGTTCTGGAACATGCCGACGGCATCCGGATTCTGCGCCGCCGCCTGCTGCAGCAGACCGGCGAGCACCTGCGCGCCGCCCGGATGCTTCGTCCATTCCGCCAGTGACGACTGCCGGTCGAGCGGCACGACCGGCTCGCTCACCCGCAGCTCGACGCTGCCCTGCTCGCGGATGTCCCGAGAGCTCGCGCCGACCAGAATGTCCACCGGTCCGCTCTCGACGTACCAGCGCTTCAGGGTCGGGTGGAAGTAGGCGAAGTCGCGGAATCCGAGTGTGAACGACACCTCACGGCTCTCGCCGGGCTCCAGCGGCACGACGTCGAATCCGCGCAGCTCGTTCAACGGACGCCGCACCTCGGCGCTCGGCGCTGCGACGTACACCTGCACCACCTCGCGGCCGGCGGCGTGCCCGGTGTTCGTCACGGTGACCGAGACGTGCACGGAGGGGTCGGCATCCTCCCCCTCGACGCTCGTCGACAGGCCCGAGTACTCGAAGGTCGTGTACGACAGGCCGTGGCCGAACGGATAGCTCACCGGCAACTGCCGCGCGTCGAACCAGCGGTAGCCGACGAAGACGCCGTCCCCGTACTCGAGGTGACCGTCGCGGCCAGGGAAGTCGAGGTAGGCCGAGGTGTCCTCCAGCTTCACCGGGATCGTCTCGGCGAGGCGCCCTGAAGGGTTCGTGACGCCGAACAGGATGTCCGCAGTCGCGCCGCCACCCGCCTGGCCAAGCAGCCAGCCCTCGAGAATCGCGCGGACACCCGCATCCCAGTCCGAGACGCGCACGGCCGAGCCGTTCGAGAGCACGACGACCACGTTCGGATTCGCGGCAACGACCTCGGCGAGCACCGCCAGCTGGTTCGCGGGCAGGTCCATGTTCTCGCGGTCGTAGCCCTCCGATTCGGCAGCCGACGGCAGGCCGAGGAACACCACGGCGACCTGCGCAGCGGATGCCACCGCCACCGCCTCGCGCAGCAGCTCGCCGGCATCCCCGCCGCCGTCGAGCGTGAACCCCGGCGCGAACGTCACAGGTGCTCCGGCGACCTTGCGGATCTCGGTGAGCGCGTCATCCAGCCGCGTCGGCTCGATCTGCGAACTGCCGGCGCCCTGGTAGCGCGGGTTGCGCGCGAACTCGCCGATCACAGCGATCGAGGACTCCGGTGAGAGCGGCAGGATGCCTCCCTCGTTCTTCAGAAGCACAGCAGCCCTGGATGCCGCCTCCCGCGCGAGCGCGTGGTGCGCGTTCACCATGTCGTCGGGCACAGCCAGTTTGCGCGAGGCATCCGCCTTCAGGTGCGCGTGGTCGAAGACCAGGTCGAGCACATTGCGTACGGCCGCATCGAGCGCTGCCTCATCGAGCGAGCCGCCGCGCACGGCCGCCACGATGGCGGCCGGTCCCGCCTCTGACTCCGGCATCTCGAGATCGAGGCCGGCAGCGACGGCGGCATCCCGGTCGTTCACCGCGCCCCAGTCGGAAACGACGACGCCGTCGAAACCCCACTCGTCACGCAGGATGTCCGTGAGCAGCCAATGATCCTCGGTCGCGTACGCGCCGTTGAGCTTGTTGTAGGCGGCCATCACCGTCGCGGGTGCTGCGCCCTTGACCGCACGCTCGAACGCGGCGAGGTAGATCTCACGCGCCGTCCGCTCATCCATGTCGGCGCTGACCCTGAAGCGGTCGGTCTCCTGGCTGTTGGCCGCGAAGTGCTTGAGCGATGTTCCGATGCCCTTCGACTGGATGCCGCGGATCAGTTCAGTCGCCAGCTCGCCGGCGACTAGCGGGTCTTCCGAGAAGTACTCGAAGTTGCGCCCGCACAGCGGCGAACGCTTGATGTTGACACCCGGCCCGAGCAGCACCTGCACGTCGAGTGCGTTGGACTCGTCCCCCAGCGCCGCGCCGATCCGTTCGACGAGCTCGGCATCCCACGTGGATGCCAGCCCGACAGCCGGCGGGAAGCACGTGGCGGGAAAGCTGCCGCCTATGCCGTTCTCCTGCTCCGGCGGCTGACGGCGCACGCCGTGCGGACCATCGCTCAGCGTGATCGCCGGAATGCCGAGCCGCTCGATCGCGGTCGTATGCCAGAACCCGTCGCCGGTGACCAGAGCGGCCTTCTCTTCGAGGGTGAGTTGGGACAGGATCGCATCGACGTCGTTGGCCATGCCGTCCATTCTCGCGCCCCCACCCGTGTTTACGTCGGCCTGGCACTGTATTGCCGGGCCACCCCTCAGTTCACGCGAATTCGGGGGCCGCTCGGCAACACAGTGCCGGGTCGACGCCCGGGAGGGTCCACCCGGGGACACGTCGCGAGCGGGGGCTACGCTCGTCGCGTGACCCTGCGTCTGACGAAGGACGAAGCGCGCCGCATCGCCGTGCGCGCCCAGTTGCTGGAGGCCGACCGCCCTGGGCACGTGGTCGAGGTCGCGGAGCAGCTCGGGCGCATCAGCATCGATCCGACCGCCACGATCGCACCGTGCGAGCACACGGTGCTCTGGTCGCGCATCGGATGGTCGTATGAGGCCGGCCAGCTCCGCAAGGCGGTCGAGATGGACCGCGTGCTCTTCGAGTACGACGGCAGCTTTCTTCCGGTCAGCCTGCTGCCGCTCATGCTTCCCGCGATGCGCCGCTGGCCGCGCAGAGAGAGCAGCCGGCAATGGCTCGAGGCGAACGCGCGATTCCGTGCGGATGTGCTCGCCAGGTTGGCCGCAGAGGGTCCCCTGCTCGCGAGCAAGATCCCTGACACCGCCCAGGTGGCCAGGGAATCCGACGGCTGGTACGGCCCGAACCAGGTTCCACGCATGCTCGAGTTCCTGATGCACCAGGGCAAGGTCGCCATCGTCGGCCGCGAAGGACGACGCCGCATCTGGGACCTCGCCGAGCGCGTCTATCCGCACGACCTGCCAGAGTACAGCGACGACGAAGCCGCACGGATGCTCGACGAGCGCCGCCTGCAGGCCGCCGGCATCGCGAAGCAGAAATCTCCGTGGACTCCGGTCGGAGAGGCCGGCGAACCCGTCGAGATCGAGGGACTCAAGTCGAAGTGGCGGGTCGATCCGCAGGCTCTCGATGGACTCGATGACGCTGCGGGCAGGGTCGCGTTCCTCAATCCCTACGACGGCATGCTCTTCGACCGCCCGCGTCTGCGCGACATCTTCGACTTCGACTACGTGCTCGAGCAGTTCAAGCCGAAGGCGCAGCGCAAGTACGGGTTCTTCGCGCATCCGATCCTCATCGGCGACCGTTTCGTCGGGATGCTCGACGCTGCAGTCGACCGCGAACAGAACGTGCTGCGCGTGAACGC
The DNA here is from genome assembly GCF_022761015.1 of Humibacter sp. RRB41. Lineage (GTDB taxonomy): Bacteria > Actinomycetota > Actinomycetes > Actinomycetales > Microbacteriaceae > Humibacter. Next base: position 52,213 of record NZ_JAKWJQ010000008.1, on the reverse strand, counting down.
CGTGCACCAGCTGATCCCCTTCGAGCCGGGGGACGACGAGATGGTGCGCGCCGAACTCGCCGATCTCGCAGAGTGGCTGGGCGTGACCCTCGACTCCGAGGAGGAGTAGCGCACGCCGAAATGCTGCGCCGCGAGGCCTTCCTGCGCAACGCATTCACGTAAGATTCCCGCGTGGACAACCTCGATCGACACATCATCGACCTGCTGCGCGAGAACTCCCGTGCCTCGTACGGCGACATCGGGTCGAAGGTGGGGCTGTCGGCATCCGCCGTCAAGCGCCGCATAGACCGGCTGGTCGCCGATGGCGTGATCCGCGGCTTCACGGTCAGCGTCGACCCGACGATCGACGGCATGAGCACCGAAGCGTATGTCGAGCTGTTCTGCCGTGGAACGGTGTCGCCGAGCGAGCTGCAGCGCATCCTGTCTGCCGTGCCGGAGGTCGCCGACGCGTGCACGGTGTCGGGCAGCGCCGACGCGATTCTGCGCATCAGGTCGCGGGACATCCCGAGCCTGGAAGCCGCGCTCGAGCGCGTGCGCGTCGCTCCCAGCGTCGACCACACGCGCAGCGCGATCGTGCTCTCGCGCCTGGTGCACCGCGATCTCGACTGAACGCTCGCGCGTTTGTTACCTTCAGCCCACTCCGCACGTCATCACTGATGAGACCGATTCGTGGAGGGTGACGGGATGACCGGTTCGGAAGCAGACGACTCCGTTGCTGCGGCATTCGAACAGCAGCGCGCGCGCCTGACGGCCGTCGCGTATCGGGTGCTCGGGTCGCACGACGATGCAGAGGATGCCGTGCAAGAGGCCTGGCTGCGCCTGTCCCGACAGCATGCCGGCGCCATCGACAACCTGTCCGCCTGGCTCACCACGGTGGTCGGCCGGGTGTGCATCGACATGCTCCGCTCGCGCAAGGCGAGAGCGGAGACCGCGTACGGCGACGAGCCACCCGAGTGGATCGTGACAGCAGACGAGACGACCGCTCCCGAGAGCAATGCCGTGTTGGCGGACTCCGTTGGACTTGCGCTCCTCGTGGTTCTCGACTCGCTCGGCCCCGACGAGCGCCTGGCCTTCGTGCTGCACGACATGTTCGCCGTGCCGTTCGACGAGATCGGGCAGATCATCGGCAAGTCGACGGATGCCGCCAAGATGCTGGCCAGCCGCGCGCGACGCAAGGTACAGGGCCAGGGCGAGGAACGGGGCGCGCCGCATCCGACCGATCGCCGCCGGCAAAGCGAAGTGGTCGGCGCATTCCTTGCCGCGGCGCAACGCGGAGACTTCGAGGGTCTCCTGCGGGTGCTCGACCCGGACGTGGTCTGGCGCATCCATTCGCCGCGCGGCGAGATCGTCAGGCTCGGTGCAACGGAACTCGCGACACAGGCAGCCCGCGGCGGCCGCGCCAAGGTCGTCGCCCGACGCGTGCTCGTGAACGGCGAACCCGGAATCGCAGCGTGGCGCCTCAGCGGTCAGCCGATGGGCGTGATGGCGTGCACTGTCGTGGACGATCGCATCGTCGAGGTCGAGTCGGTGACCGACCCCGAGCGGCTGGCCGCGATGGGCCTCGAGGAGCTGCTCGTCGACCATTAGGGCGTCTTGCGGGTTAGGAGCGGTGCCGAGCCCACGACGGGCGCCAGACCGGCTCGGCGAGCACTCGTCTGCTCACGCCATGCGCACGCGGGTCGCATCACGGGACCGGGTGAGGTCCCAGAACCGGTCGGCGATGCGCTCCGGCGGAATCGCCGAAGGGCCGGCAGTAGCCGTGCCGGCGACCGAGCCTGCGATCGTGATCTCGCCGACGTAGATGCCGAACTCGCGGAGTCGCTCGGCGAGGATGCCGACGAGCTTCGATTTGGCCGCGTTCTCCAGGGCGACGCCGCGACTTCAGATCTTCGAGGACCTCCTGCACGCAGGCCAGCAGTCCGACGACTCCGATGTCGAACACGCGCTCGACGTCTTCCGGCGCGGTCGCGAGCACGTTTCTGACACCACCGTTCCTGAATGCGGTCCAAAGAAGAGCCGAGACCGGCCCGAGATCATGCCGAGCCTGCACAGCCGCACGACGGATCGCCGTCGGATCACTCGCATCGGCCTGATATGCCGCAGCGGCGACTCCTGCCGCCCTCAGCTGATCGGCCGCAGCTTCTGCACGCTCCGACGTCCTGGCCACCAGCGCGACACTGTGACCCTCACGCGCGAATCTGGCGACGACTGCGTGCGAAATCCCAGGGCCGTAACCGACGACCATCAAAACGCCCACGCGATCCACCTCATCATCTGACGCCGTCTGGACGTCGCATCCATTTCCGGAGGCTCCTCCGGTTCAGAGACACACTACCGACCCGCGCGAACTTTCGTGCGAGACATCTGCGGAGCAGGCAGCGCCTCGAATCTGTTACCTCGCTGGCATCCGTTCCGTCCTAATAGGTGAAGTCAGAAAACAACGAAGGAGATCACCATGAACACCCGCATCGACGCCTACTCGACCGAGATCCTGCCAAAGTTCGTCAAGTACTTCGTCTCGGCCGACCGCGTGCTCGCCGGCTCGGCGCTTGCCGAAACGACGCAGAACCTCGTGAATATCAGGGCGAGCCAGATCAACGGCTGCGGTGCCTGCCTCGACATGCACGTCAAGGAGGCCGAGCGCGCCGGCGAGACATCACTTCGACTGGCACTGGTCGCCGCGTGGCGTGAGACCACGGTCTTCAGCGACGCCGAGCGCGCCGCGCTCGAGCTCGCGGAGCAGGGCAGCAGATTCGCCGACGGAAGCGGCGTCACCGATGAGGCCTGGAACAACGCCGCACAGTACTACGACAACGAGGAGCTCGCCGCCCTGGTCGCCCGCATCTCGCTCATCAACGCGTTCAACCGCATGAACGTCATGACGAAGCAGGCCGGCGGGAGCTATGTGGCAGGTCAGCTCGGTTGATCGGTCGGGTACCGAGGATGCTCCTGCACGGGCTGCAACTCGAGCGCACGCACGATCAGGTCCGCGGCCTGCTCGGCAGAGACCTCATCCGTGTCGATGATGAGGTCGCTCGGCGGTTGCTCGGCATGGGCGTCCTCGGCGCGCAGACGCCGAAGCGTCTCGACGTCGGCGAGCTTGCCGAACTCGCGGCGGCTCGCCAGCTGGATGCGACGCTCCTGCTCCTCACCGCTCACCTCGAGCCGTACGAAGCGGATGCGTCCACCGGCATCCTCGACCGCCGCCCGCGCGCGAGCGGCGAAGCCCGGCTTCACGCTCGCCTCCGGCGCGAACGTGAAGATGAGCGACGTGTCGGCGATCGCGGCCTCGCGGAACGTCGCGAGCCAGAACTCCTCGCGGAGCTTTACGAAGGAAGGCGTTCCGAACGTGAAGACCGCGGTGAGGGCATCCACGATCAGATGATTGTGGAACACACCGAAGTGCACGCGCTCGTTGAGCGCTCGTGCCACGGTGAGCTTGCCGGCCGCCGCACCACCATGCAAAAAGACCAAGTCCATCGCCCGATGCTAACCGCCGATCCGCCATACTCTGTGGATGCCGCTTCCCCCGACCTCCCCCGCTGCCAGCCTCGACGGACGCGAGTTCGTCATGGTGTCGTCGACGAACAGCCGGGTCGATCCTGTCTCGCCATCGCGGTTCCGGTACTTCGAGCGCGACGGCGTGATCTGGGGCGAGTATTGGGGCGACACCGTCACGTTCGGCCGCTTCGTGGGCACGCGGAGGAACGACACCCTTTCGGTCACGTTCGCGCACGTTCTGGTCTCGGACGGCGTGGTCGTGACGGGCACCTCGAGCAGCGAGGTGGAGTCATCCGACGCGGGGCTCCGGCTCGTCGAGCGGTTCACCGTCGACGGGACAGAGCATGTCAGCGTGTGCGCTGAGGTCGTTTCAGCAGCCTGAGCGTCTCTGCGATCCAGTTCTGCCACGCGATGAGCACACGCGGCGGGGCGTCGTGATGCGCGTTCCGCTGGGCGAACCGGGGATGTCTTCCCTGCCCATGCTGATGGGCTTCGGCCTTGCTCCGATGGTTCAGCTCGGAGGCGCGGCCGTGATCAGGCACGCCGGGCACACGATGCATCGCACCGTGGAGCAGTTCTACGGCGTTGGTTTTCATGGGAGGTTCCTTTCGGTCGATGTCATTCCGAGTCGGTCGGATGTCTGGTCGACGTCGTGACGGGTCAGTCGGGGACGATCACAAGGCGGGATCCGCGAAGGTCCGTGCGCTGCCAGGCCTCCTCGATGCGACTGAGCGGCATGGTCGTGACGTTCATCTTCAGTTCGCCCGTGCGGACCCAGTCGACGACCTGCTGGTACGCGGCGGCCATGCCGGTGGCCATGTTGCGCCCGGCTCCGTAGATCTCGAGTCCCGAGGTGCGGAGGGCGTTCCCCGCCAGCTCGATCGTCTCGCCGGCGGCGACGCCGACGTGCACGAGACGCGTCGGCTTCGGCATGACGAAGCTGTCGGGCGTCAGCGCCCGAGTCAGGAGCTCCGTCGGCCGCCCCCAGAGAAAGTCGACGACGACGTCGTAACCGCCGTTCGCCTGATCGCGATACGCCTCGACCAATGCCCGGTCGTCGACGGCGGTGTTGATGACGGCGTCAGCGCCGAGGTTCGTCAGATCGGCAAGCGCGTCGTCGTCGCGTCCGGTCGCGACGATGCGGCCGGCACCGAGCAGGCGCGCGATCTGCACCGCCAGCCGTCCCGCCACTCCGGTTGCTCCCTGCACCAGAACGGACTCTCCGGCAGTGAGCCCGGCAGCGGTCTGCATGCTCATGCCCGCGATCGCCGACGAGAGTGCGGCGGCCTCCGCAGGATCGATGCCCTCCGGAACGGGCGGAGCATATGCGGCCGGAACCACCGCGAACTGTGCCAAGGCGCCGTTCGGGGGTGTGAGGCCGCCGAAGCCTACGAGCGTTCCGTCCGGCAGACGTCCGATCCCATCGAAGCACGGAACGGCCGGCAGGCTCGCCTGGAAGGCCGCCGCCGTGTAGTGGGTTCCAGCGACGATGGCGCGATCGACGTTCTCGACGGCGACGGCTTCGACGGAGATCAGGACTTCGCCGTCGCCCGGCACCGGCTCGGACACGTCGCTCAGTACCGGGATGCCTCCCGTTCGATCAACGACCGCCGCCTTCATCTCGACTCCCTTGTTCAGCCTCTCTTACAGTGTTAGAGAACTAAAGTATGTCTAACACCGTTAGAGAGCGAGGGCAAGGAGCACTCGATGACTCTCAGCAGACAGCTGGTGATCGACGAGGCCATGAGGCTCGTCGACGCAGAAGGCCTCGATGCCCTCTCGCTGCGCCGACTCGCGTCGCGCCTTCACGTACAGGCGCCGACGCTGTACTGGCACGTTCGCAACAAGGCGGAGCTGCTCGACGCTCTCGCCGACGCGATCATGGACGACGTGCTCGCAGCGATTCCCGCCCTCGAGGCCGGCGAGGAGTGGCGAGAGTGGCTGTCGACCGCGGTGTCGGAGCTACGAAGGGCGATGCTCGCGCATCCCGACGGCGCTCGCATCATCTCCGCGGCCCGCGACTCGCTACGTCGTGCGGACTTCTCGGAACGCGCCATGGCCACTCTGGTCGCGCAAGGCGTCGAGTTGCAACGCGCCCGCATGACGGTTCTCGCAGTCGAGCGGTTCACAGTCGGCCACGTGTTGGAGGAAGAGGCCCTCGACCGCGGGGGAGACGGCAAGGGTGTCGATCCCGACGAGTTGATGCGCCGTCTGCCCACTGCGACGCGTGCGATCGTCGAGTATTTCGCCGCCGGCCGAACGGCTGACGACGTCTACCGGGATGGCGTGCGCCTGATCCTGGGCCTGCCACCGCTGCTCTGACGCGCCTTCACATCGACCGCACCGTCCAGGCAGCGAGCAGCCGAACCTGAACGAGTCCATAGCATTCCCTCTCGACGGACACAGCAGATTCTGTGACGATGACCTCGTGGATGAAACAACGGCACGCTTGCTCGTCGTCGAAGACGACGCCGATATGGCCCGCCTCCTGCGCCGCGGTCTCACAGCCGAAGGCTACGAAGTGACCTCCGTCGACAACGGAGTGGACGCGCTGATCGCGCTGCGCGATGCATCCGTCGACGCTCTCGCCGTCGACGTCATGCTCCCGGGCATGAGCGGATTCGAGCTGTGCCGTCGCGTACGCGAGTCCGGCCGCACCATGCCCATCCTGCTGCTCACCGCACGCGACGCAGTCGAAGACCGGGTCTACGGACTCGACTCCGGCGCGGACGACTACCTCACCAAGCCGTTCGCGTTCGCCGAGCTGGCCGCCAGGATGCGCGCGCTGCTGCGACGGGATGCCTCGAGCAACCCGACTCTGCGCGTCGGCAACCTCACGATCGACTCGATCGAGCACAAGGCATCCGTCGACGGCAAACAGGTGGCGTTCAGCCCGCGGGAGTTCTCGCTCGTACGCCTGCTGGCCATCCACGCCGGGGAGCTCGTGACGAGGGGCGACATCCTCGACGACATCTGGGGCGGTCACGAGCACATCGACCAGAACGTGCTCGACCAGTACGTGTCCTACGTGCGTCGCAAGCTGGATGCCGCAGACACGGGCATCCGCATCGCCACCGTGCGCGGGCTGGGCTACCGACTCGAGACCATCAAGCACCCGGATACCGGTGCCGGCCAGCCGCCCACGCCCACCGCCGCAGAGCCCGACCCCGACCAGCGCGAGCAGTCAAGGCAGCGGTGATCCGTCTCCGCACGCTCTCCAGCAGGCTGTCGATCACCGCCCGCATCACGCTGGGCAGCCTCGCGGTCGCCGTGCTGATCGGGATCGTCGCGGTGATCGGCATCCGCATCGGCGTCAGCGCCATTCTCAACAACGCCACCCTCACCCTGCTGCGTCACGACGCAGGGCCGTTCGAGGAGCAGCTGCAGAACCACCCGGCCGACATCGACGCGGCTCCCGGCGAGGGGCAGTACGTGGCACTCGTCTCGCCGGCGGGCAGCGTGCGCATGACGAGCCTGCCGAAATCGCTGCGTCCCTACGGACGAGTCGCACTCTCCGCCGACGAGACGACGACGCGCGTCAGGACGCCGAATCGCGAATACGTCGTGCGCAGCGCGCCGGTGACGACGTCCGAAGGCGTGTGGCACGTGATCACCGCTCGCAACGAGGACTCCAACGACCTCGTGCTCGATCGACTCAGTCTGGCGCTCATCATCGGTGCTGTCGTTCTGGTGGCGTGCTTCACGCTCGCGTCGTTCATCCTCACGCGCACGGCGCTACGACCCGTGAGCGAGATGCGAAGGCAGGCTGATGGTCTGGCCAAGCGACAGCAATCCGGTGCTGCGGAGCCGCCGGCCGGTGACGAATCCGAACTTCTCGAAGTACCACACGCCCGGGACGAACTGGCTGCGCTTGCTGTCACGCTCAACGGACTGATCGAGAGATTGCGTGCCTCGGCCGATCGTGAGCGACAGCTCGTGTCGGATGCCAGCCATGAGCTCCGTACTCCCCTCGCGGTGCTGCGCGGCGAACTCGAGCTCGCCGAGCTCGACTCGGGCAACGCCGATGCCCTGCTGACCGACGTGCGGCAGGCACAGCAGACCGTGCTGCGCCTCTCGAATCTCGCCACGAACCTGCTCGAGCTCTCCCGCATCGAGGCCAGTCAGGTGCGCGGCACCAGCACGTGGCACGACCTCGAGATCGAACTGGCCGACGCGATCGACCGCATGCGGCAGGCATCCGTCGTCCGAGGCGTCGAGTGCGTCATCGACTTCGAGGTGGAGCAGGTCACGCAGGACAGCAGTGGCACGGTGAACCTCTCTCCCCAGGAGTTCGGGCGCATCATCGACAACCTCATCTCCAACGCGATCGCCGCGATCGGAGTCGCCAAAGGCGCAGGAACGATCACGGCGACGCTGACGCGCGGAGCGTCATCCGTCGAGCTGTCGATCGTCGATGACGGTCCAGGGATGCCGCCGGACTTTCTCCCGGTCGCCTTCGACCGGTTCACCCGCGTCGACGTCGCACGCACCACGACGACCGGAAGCGGGCTCGGCCTCGCGATCGTCGGCGCCCTGGTGGATGCCGCGGGCGGCGACATCCACCTCTCGCCGAGCACGACCGGAGGGCTGGCGGTCCAGGTCGGTCTGCCGATCTCGCAGCAGGCGTAAGGGTCGGATTCCCGGCTCAGCCGTTCAGGATGCGGCCGAAGTGGTACGGGATGCCGTCCCAGCTTGAGACCGAGACGATGCGCACCGGAATGCCGTAGTCCGGCGCCTCGATGAGCATGCCACCGCCGAGATAGAGGCCGACGTGGTCGTCGTTGTCGAAGAAGACGAGGTCGCCGGGCTGGGCCTGGGCCTCGGTGATCTGGGTCGCAATGTCATCCTGCGACGGCACGTAGTGCACGAGCGAGACGCCCACCGTCGCGTACGCGACCATCGTGAGGCCGGAGCAGTCGATGCCGCTGTGGGTCGATCCGCCCAGCTCGTACGGATCGCCGAGGTACGTGAGCGCCTTCTCGACGATCTTCTCCCGCGCGCCGCCGTACTGCAGCGCCTCAGCGAGCGCGACGGCCACCTGCGGGCCGTTCGGGCCGGACTCCGCCGCGACGATGCCGGCAATGGCGCCTGCGACGTAGTTCTCCTTCTGCACGCTGCTGCCATCGACGGCCGATGACACCGTCAGCTTCTGCGAGATGAGCTGCGTGTTGCTGGCGATGGTCGCCTTCAGCTGGGCCGCGCTGAGCGGCTCGACGGCATTCGCCGGAGCCGCGACGATGAGTCCCGGAATGAGGGCGAGGGCGGCTCCCGATGCGATGAACATCGGCCTGCGAGACGCCGCGCGGCGCCCGCGCTTGGCCGGTTCCTGCGTGCTCGCCTGCGGCTGGTAGGAGCTCCTGCGCGGTGCGTCGTCGTCGCTGTGCGTGCGCCTGAACGCCTCGCCCGTGCCGACGGATGCCGCCTGCAGGCGCGATGGAGCGGGCTCTGTCACCCTCGGCTCGGCAACGGGCACCTCGCCGGATGTCGTCGCTTCGGCCCGCTCGGCCTCGCGTCGGGCGCGTCGTGAGGAGAAGGCAGGCGACGACGTCGGGGGCGCGAGCACGATCGGCTCGGACGTGGCCACGGGCACCACAGGCAACTCTGATGCCACCGGCGCCACCGGCTGATGCACAACGACGGGTGCGGGTGCTGGCACCGCCATCGCGGCCGAACTCTGCCCTTGCAGGATCAGATCGAACGGGTCGGTCTCGGGCGCGGATGCCGGCACGACCCGAACCGACTGCGGCACGGTGTCGCCGTGGTGCGCTTCGGCAGCACGCCCGCGCTCGCGCGCCGCACGACGCGAGGTCGGTGCGACCGGCTGGGACATCGGTGGCTGGGGCATCGTCGCCTGCGCGGGCGAGGCATCCGTCTCGAAGAGATCCGCGAATGCGCCGAAACCGGAGAGGTCGTCGGAACCTGACGACGCGGGGGTCGGCGAAGCGGCATCGAACCGCTCTGGGCGACCAGGCATGGGCGCCGCTGCTCTTCGACCCATTCTCTCCCAGCCTGCTCCTCTTTCCGCACGCGGGGTACGGACAACAAGACTTCCCTGTCCCCCAAAATGCGGACGGCTGAGCCGACCGGTTTCAACCCTAACGGATTGATGTCAGAGCGCAACTGAAAGGACTCGCAGTGTCGGCATGCGTCGCACGAAGCGCGCCCACATCTCAACGTGGTTGCACCCCGGCCGTCTACCATGCTCCTTGGAGGCGAGGGACGATGAGCGGATTCGCGTGGACGTTGGCCGAGTGGCTCGTCACGCTGACGACAGGGGCGTGGCTCGAGCTGCACGCCTCGCCTGCTCCGACCATTCTGATCGTCGGCGTGATCGTCGTGCTCGCGATTTCGAGCATGGTCGCGGTGCGTCGGTTGGTCGCGATCGTCGCACCCCGGCGAGTGACGGCATCCACGGCTCCGCAGTTGAGCTCGTCTGCCACAGTCGAACCGAGAATCGTCGCGGGGAGTGCGCCCGTCGGTGGTCGTGGCGCCCGCGCGCCGGCGCCGGGCGTGGGCCGGTTCGCCTGACTCTCCGCCTGACTCACCACCCCATCGGGCAACGCGAGTCCCGTGTGCCGACCGTGCCGTCGTCCGTCACGCCACCGATCTCACGAGGCCAGCTCGATGCATCCTGTTTCCGCCACCTCACACCCCTGCCGTGCACACCGCCCGCCGCGGGCCAGACCACGATCGAGCCGCTTCGCGCGTCTCGCGCTGCTCCTGCTGCGCCGACGCCTGAGGCGTTCGACACTGCTCCTCTGGCGATTCAGTACGTGGGTGTGGCTCGCTGCCGGCGCGCTCGTCGGGTTCGAAGTGCTCGAACTCGTGCTCACCGGCTTGCTCGCCGCGCCGGAACTCGTGCCGCTTCTCCTGCTCGTGCTCGCGTTGATCTGGCTGTTCCGCCGAGGAATTCGACGAGCGGCACTGCGCCTTCGCCTGGTGGCGCGGAGGTTTCGCGCCAGAGGTCGGATCAGATGAGCCGGGTGTAGTGGTACGCGATGCCCGACCATTCGGTGAGCGGGTCGAGCTCGACGTCGCGTCCTTCCGTCGGTGCGTGCAACACCATGCCGTTGCCCATGTAGATGCCGACGTGATCCTCATCGTCGAAGACGACGAGATCGCCCGGGCGAGCCGCGGCTGCAGAGATCGGCGTGCCGACGGCATCCTGATTCGGTACGTAGTGCACCAGGGACACCCCGGCGGCGGCGTATGCCACCATCGTGAGACCCGAGCAGTCGATGCCGCTGTGCGAGGCGCCGCCGAGCACGTACGGATCGCCCAGATAGGTGAGGGCGGTCGCGATGATCGCGGCCCGGCCGTTCGGGTTGCTCGTGCCGATGAGCTGCTGGGCGTAGCTCGCGCTGATGCCGTATCTCTTCTCGAGGTTCGCCGTCACATCGACCGTGGCGAAAGTGTCCTTCTCCACGGCGGACGTTGCGACGGCGGCAGAGACGCTCAGCTTCTGCACGTCGCCCTTCTCGGCCGCGGCGAGGATCGCGTTCTGCAGTGCGGCCTTCTGCTTCGTGGCCCTGCCGGGCTGATCGGCAGTCGACGCCACGGCCGCGGCCGCCTTGTGCTGCACGGTCTCCGCGTGCGCGGCGTACGACGGCAGCGCGGTCGTGAGGCTCGCGATGAGGCCGAATGAGACGCCGGCGACGGCGAGCGTCACGTGGTGGCGGCGCCTGCCGGCCTTCGGTGCCGGGGCGGCAACCGAACCGTTGGTGATGATGGGCAACGACGCGGTGTGCGCCCCGCGGGGTCGCTCCGCGCCGAACGCGGTGATGAAGCCGAAAGCGGAGCGGATGCTCGTGCGCACGTCAGCGCGCCGGCGTGCTGCTGGACGCCGAGGCGCGCGGGCGTCGTCGGATGAGGTGGATAAGCGCATAAGTAAGGGACCTGTCGGACGGCCCGCGCGGAGGCGGCCGGCACTCTTCGTTTCGTTCGTGTCAGTTCGGGTGGCAAAACAAAAGGCCGGTTTCATCCGGCCGTCGTCCACCGTAGGTCAACCGTCGCGATTCGTTGCCAGAGGCCGTTCAGGTTCTCAAGGTGCAGATCAGGGGCTATTTCGACGCGAAAGGGCACCCCTGTGACACCGCGCGTCGACTGAATGCGAACGCATGCGACACCGCACGATCCGCATGCTGGTGCGGATCGCGCCGCGATATGTCGCGAGCGCTTTCTGGTCAGTTGACCAGACATCCGGCCTGCCCGAAACGGCGGCAGCCACGCCCAGGATGCCGAGCCGTTGTCAGGTAATGGTCAGGGCCTCTTGCGGTCCGTGCCAGGTTGGCGCGCCCCGCGCCCGGCGACTCACCCGGCGACTCGCCGGGTCAGATCACGTCGGCGGTCAGGTGGGTCGGGCTGCCGAAGCGGTGGTTCGTGATCGAGATGGACTGCTCGCGCAGGAACGGCAGCAGCTCGACTCGCCCCGACGCGGTGACTGCGCCGGAGAAGACTGCGACGTCGAGCCGATCGCCGAGTGCCCGCGCAAGAGCGCCGGCATCACCGCCGATCAGGCGGATGCGTTCACTCCGCTCGCCCTCCGCGTCGACCGCGGCGCCGGATGTCGCAACGCGCGCCATCCATGCGGCATCCGATTCGATCGCCTCGGCCACACCCAGCTCACGAAGCGCCTGATGCAGCGGCCGCGGCAGCCGGGTCGGAGTGCTCACGTCGAAACGTCCGCGGGCGAGAGTGGCCGCGGCGAGCACCCGTAGAAGAGCGGAGAGTCCCACTCCCTCGCTCAGCCGGATGCTCACCCGCGTCGAGCGGTAGCGGAACAGGTTGCGCTCCACCCCGAGACCGGCCGCGTCGCGCACCACTCCGAACTCCGTCGCCCAGGCGATCGCGTCGCTCAGCGCCGAGCGGCGTACGAGATCGAACTCCTCGTAGCTCATCGAAGGCTGGCCCGACTCGATCAGCCCGGTGACCCGGCCGTCGAGGCCGCGCAGGTGAAGGCTCGAGCTGGACGATCCGGCATCCCCGATCCACGATCCGAGACCGAACAGGTAGTTCGGGCCGCCCGCCTTGTGGCCGGCACCGACGGACGAGCGCTTCCAGCCGCCGAACGGCTGCCGTTGCACGATGGCGCCGGTGATGCCGCGGTTCACGTAGAGGTTGCCGGACTGAACGGTGGACATCCAATACTCGATCTCGTCCGAGTCCAGCGAATGCAGTCCCGCTGTGAGGCCGTAGTCGACCGCGTTCTGCCATTGCACGGCCTGCTCCAGCGTCTTCGCGTGCATGATGCCCAGCACCGGCCCGAAGAACTCCGTCTGGTGGAAGTACGACCCCGGCTGCACACCGGTGCGGATGCCAGGGGACCACAGCCGCCCCGAATCGTCGAGCCTGCGCGGGGTGACGAGCCACTCCTCGCCCGGCGCGAGCTCGGTCAGCGCGGACGCGAGTTTGCCCGACGCCGGCTCGATCAACGGGCCCATCCACGTGGCCGGCTGATCCGGCCATCCGACGTAGACGCTCTCCGTGGCATCCGCGAGCTGGTCGAGCAGTCTGCGGGACGAGCCCATCGATCCGACCAGGATGACGAGGCTCGCCGCCGAGCACTTCTGCCCGGCGTTGGAGAAGGCGCTCTTCACGATGTCGGAGACCGCGAGGTCGATGTCGGCACTCGGCGTGACGATGATGGCGTTCTTGCCACTCGTCTCGGCGAGCAGCGGCAGGTCTGCCCGCCAGCTCGTGAACAGCTTCGCGGTGTCGTAGGCACCGGTGAGGATCACCCGATCGACTCGAGGATCGGAGACGAGCGCCTGGCCGAGCGGACCCTCGTCCACATCAGCGAGCGCCATCAGCTCACGCGGGATGCCCGCCTCCCAGATGCACTCCGCCAGCACGGCGGCGCACCGCCTGGCCTGCGGCGCCGGCTTGAGCACGACGCCGCTGCCGGCCGCCAATGGCCCCAGCACGCTCCCTGCCGGAATCGACACCGGAAAGTTCCATGGCGGTGTCGCAATCGTGAGCTTCGACGGCACGAACCGCGCACCCTGCACGGTGTCGAGCTCGCGGGCGCGCGCCGCGTAGTAGTGCGCGAAGTCGATCGCTTCGCTGACCTCGGGGTCGGCCTCCGCGATCGTCTTGCCCGTCTCGGAAGCCATCACCTCGATCAGCCGATCACGGTTCGCGGAGAGGGCGAGACCGACCCGATCGAGAGCCGCGGCCCTGGCGCTGCCGGGGATGGAACCCCACTGCGCGCCGGTGGCCTGCACTGTGGCGAGGAGGGTGTCGAGCATGTGTGGGTCGTCGATGCGCGCCAGGGCGAGGGTGTCGTCTCCGGTCGTCGACGTCGACACGGATGCCAGGATGCGCCGCCCCCAGCCGCGGTTCGCGGGCAGCGACGGGTCGGTGTCCGACTCGTTGCGGAACGTCTGGTCGGCAGCACCGACAGTGCCGGTCGCGCCGCTCGAGCTTCCGGATGCCCGTGCGCGCGCCGCCCTCCTGCCGATCGTCCCCGTCTCGACGGCGCGCAGCGCCGCCGTATCGAACGCCGCGGTGTCGAGCGGCACCGTCGGCTGCACGGGCTCCACGGGAGCGGTCGGCTCGAGGTTGATCTCGGTCGTCGCGAAGAGGCCCTCGCTGCGGGAACCGCGATCGAGCCCGAGCACGACTCCCGTGAGACCTTCCTGCTCAGCGGCCGCGGCGGGATCCACCGGCGCCGGCCGGGGGTGGAAGAGCGTCGTCGGGTCAGACTCGACCCACTCGCGCGCACGGTCCTGCCTGCGGTTCGGGAGGGGTGCGAGGCCGCGGGGGCCGGCATCCGATTCGAACTCGGCGACCGAGGCGAGAAATCTGGTCCTCTCTCGCTCGAAGAGGTTGGGCTTGTCGGTGAGTTCGAACGCGGCGGAGAGGAAGTCGTCGCTCGACGCGTTCTCCTGCAGCCTGCGGATCAGATAGGAGATGGCCACGTCGAAGTGCCGCGGATGCACCACCGGCGCGTACAGCAGCAGGCCGCCCACGGTCTGCGACACGGCATCCGCCTGTCGCGTGGCCATGCCGAGCAGCATCTCGAAGTCCACGCGGTCGTCGACGCCACGGCTGCGGGCGAGCAGCCAGGCGTGCGCGACGTCGAACAGGTTGTGGCCGGCGACGCCGATCTTCACGGCGTGCGTGTGCTCCGGCGTGAAGGCCCAGTCGAGCACGCGCTTGTAGTTGGCGTCGGTGTGCACCTTGCCGTCGTACGGGGCGGACGGCCAGCCGTGCAGCACGGCATCCACTCGCTCCATCGGCAGGTTGGCGCCCTTCACGAGGCGAACCTTCACCGCTGCGCCGCCCGCCGCTCTGCGGTTCTGGGCCCACTCGGTGAGGTCTTGCAGGGCATCCAGCGCGTCGGGCAGGTAGGCCTGCAGCACGATGCCGGCCTCGAGCGTCATCAGCCGCTGGTCGCTCAACAGCCGCTTGAAGACCGCGATGGTCAGGTCGAGATCGTGGTACTCCTCCATGTCGAGGTTGATGAACTTCGGCGTCGCCGACGAGGCCGCGTACAGATAGAGGGGTGCGAGCCGCTGCACGACCCGCGCGACGGATTCATCGAACGCCCACATCGACAGCTGGCTGGCGACGCTGGAGACCTTGATCGACACGTAGTCGACGTCGTCGCGCTCGAGCAACTGGCGAGTGCCCTCGAGCCTGGCCTCCGCCTCGTTCTCGCCGAGCACTGCCTCGCCGAGCAGGTTGAGGTTCAGGCGCACATGATGGGCGGATGCCCCGCCGTGCCGCAGCCGCTCGATAGCCTTGCCGAGGCGGCCCGGCGTGGCATCCACGATGAGGTGCCCGACCATGGATCGCAGCACCCGCCGCGCGATCGGGATGACCACCCACGGCAGAGCAGGCGCAATGGCACCGCCGATCGCGAGCGCCGCCCGCTGGTACCAGGGCAGGAAGCGCGGGATGGTTTTCGCCAACCGCTGGAGATTCGCCGCGGCGACGTAGACATCCTGCGGCCGGGCCACGTCATCGACGAAGCCGACCGCGAAGTCGAGACCGCGCGGGTCGCGCAGCAGCCCCGCCAGCCGCTCGGCCGCGGGGTCGCGCTTGGATGCCTCGGGAATCGCATCCCGGGCATCGGATGCATGAAGCCACCCCCGCACGAGCTCGATCGCCCGCTGCGCCAGGTCGTCGTCGGGGGTGAGGATACCGTCGTCCTGCGCCATGCAGTCGAGACTATTCCGGGGCACGCCGAATGCGGTGCAATCGGGGCGGCGGCGCTCTCGTCTCAGCGCTCGCGCTCGCTTTCGCGCTCGAGATTCCGTTTCAACTGCAGAAATGGCGGTTCGGATGCCGTGAGAATCGCCATTTCTGCAGTTGAAACGGAATCTCGCGACGCGACTACTTCGCGCCCACTCGGCGGCTGTTCCGCGGCCGCAACGCCCCCGCCGCCGCGAACGCCGCGACCATCAGCAGAACCACCAGCCACAGCGAGTTCAGCAGTCCGGCCGACTCGGCGAGCAGCCCGATGGCCGGCGGGCCGGCGAGGTTGGCGAAGTACCCGATCGATGCGACGACACTCACGCGGGCTGCGGGGTTCGGTCCGCTCTCGGCTGCTGCGGACATCCCGAGCGGGAAGCCCATCGAGACGCCGACGGCCCACAGCAGAGTCCCGACCAAAATGAGCCACGGGTTGCCACCGAAGATGAACAGCACGACACCGACGACGCCGATCGCGGTCGTGTAGCGGATCGCTGCGACGCGCCCGATGCGGTCGACGATCGGGCCGCCGAAGATGCGGGCTGTCGCCTCCCCGATCGCGAACGCGGTGAGGAACAGGGCGGCGACGGCAGCGGTCTGGCCATGATCGGCGTGCACCGCGAGCGTGAGCCAGTTGTTCGCGGACCCCTCACCGAGCTCGACACCGAGCATCACGAGGCCGATGAGAAGCAGCCGCCAGTCCAGCCATCCGCGGGCCCACTGCACGACCTTCTGCCAGCGGGTCTGCTCGCTCGTCTCGCCCTCGCTCCTCGCGCCGGGCAGGATCGACGGCGCCATCACGAGCGCCAGCACGACGATCAGCGCAGCCTCGCCGATGAACTGAGCGGATGGCGTGACGCCGAGCGCCGCGCACGCCGCGCCGATGCCGGCGCCCACCGCAGCACCGACGGACCAGGATGCGTGCAGCAGCGGCATCAGCGTGCGCCCGGCCGCGCGTTCCACGGCGGATCCCTCGACGTTGATCAACACATCGAGCAGCCCGATTCCGAATCCGACGATCACGAACGCCACCGTCACAAGCGGCACGGATGCGGCCATCACCGAGAGCCCCATCATCGCCATCGCGACGGCGACCACGAGAAGCGCTCCGGTCACGGCTCGCCTGCTGCCCACCCAGTGCAGCACCGGTGTGGATGCCACGAGTCCGCAGATCGAACCGACCGTCACGCACGCGAGCAAAAGCCCGATGGTCGCGGTGTCGACGCCCAGTTCCGCCTTGACCGCAGGCAGTCGCGGACCCCAGGCCGCCACCGTGATGCCGCCGAGGCCGAACGCGACGATGATGGCGTTGCGCCACCGGGCGAGCGAACGCTTGTCGATGTTGGCGACTGCTTCAGACATCCAGGTCGGCGACCTCACGATCGTAGGCAGCGCCATCGCTGCGGTCGAGCGGATGCCCTGCCGCGGCACTGCGAGAACGGGCAAGTTCTCCGACCCTACAGTTCACGCACGGTTCGGCGGACCGCTACGATCCCGATGCCGACGACGATCGAGAGGATGATCAGGCCGATGCCGAGCATCCGCCAGCCAGGAACCGTGGCGAGGATGCCAGCGCTCAGCGATCCGACTACCTGGAACCCGTTCGTGATGACCTCGGCGATCGGTTGCACGCGGCCGCGTTCGTGAGCGTGGTAGGCGTCTGTGATCATGGCGCTGCCACCGCTGTAGGCGAGGTTCCAGCCGACTCCGACCGCGAACATCGCCGTGAGGAACGCCCATTGTGCGGTGCTGCACGCTGCTGCAGCACCGGCCAGGATGACGAGCATCGCGCCAGCGACTGCGATCGATCGCTCGCCGAATCGCCCGATGAACCGGGCGATCACGAAGCCGGGAGCGAACATGCCGATCATATGCAGCTGCACAGCGAAGGCGGCCTCCCCCTCGCTGTGGCCCATGGCCATGCCTGCGATCGGTCCGGCGGTCATCATCGAGGTCATCGAGAACGCCGCGAACGAGGTGGCCGCGATGCCCGCGAGCAGCACGGGCTGGCGCCAGAGGATGCGGCGCGGGCGGGCGGATGCCGGTGGCTCGGTCGAGTCGGCGAGGTCCGATCGCTGCGCCGGCAACAGGTGCGGCGCACCCAACTCGCGCGGAAGGAGCGCATTCCACACCGCGGCGAGCGCGCCGAAGAGAGCGACGAGCAGATAGCTCGCCACGTATGCGACCGGCAACAGGCCGCCGACCCAGGTGGCCAGGAATGGTCCGAGCAACGCAGCGATCAGGCCACCGGCGAGCACCGTGGTGACGGCTCGAGCGCGCTGGGTACCTGACGCATCCGCCGCCGCATAGCGGTAGTAGCCGGCGCCGGCCGAGTAGACGCCGATCAGGCCGGTGCCCGCGCAGAAAAGCCAGAACTGGTCCAATTGCACGGCGATCGCGGACACGAGCCCGGCGACGACCGCCACGCACCCGACGGTGGTGAAGACGGCGCGATATCCGACGCGTCCGATGAAGCGGGAGATGAGGAACGTCGAGGCGACGGCCGCGATCGGAATGAGGCTGTACGGCAGCGTCGCCAGCGCCGTCGACGGTGCGAGGCGGTCGCCCACGATGCCCGTCAGTGTCAGATCGACAGAGCTGCCGAAGACGTAGAGGGCCTGGGCGGGAGCGAGGCGGCGGGCGATGCGGAGGTGCGGCGAGGCATCCGTTCGAGGGCGCAGGGTGGTCACGATTCCACTGTGCTGTTGCACGCGGCATGAGACGAGTGGCATGAATGCCGATATGCGATACATTTCTGCCATGAACGATTCAACTGCTCCGAAGGCCTCAGCCGCGGCTCGCCACCGGGTCGCGGTGCTCGCGCTGGGGCGGACGTTGCCGATGGAACTCGGGATGCCCTTCCAGATCTTCGACCACCTCGACCTGCCGTACGATGTGGTCCTCTGCGGGCGCGCCCCCGGCCCCGTCGACACCACGGGCGGCTGGTCGGTGAACGCAACGCACGGTCTCGACGCGGTGATGGGCGCCGACACCGTGATCGTTCCCGCATTCCGTGTGGCGACCGATGCGGTTTCCGACGACGTCGTCGACGCCTTGCGGGAGGCAGCGCGGCGTGGGGCGCGCATGGTTTCGATCTGTACCGGGGCGTTCGCCCTCGCGGCTGCCGGTCTGCTCGACGGTCGACGCGCGACCACGCACTGGCACTTCACGGATGTCCTCGCTCGCCGATACCCGAACGTCACCGTCGATCCAGACGTGCTCTACGTCGACGAGGGCGACGTGATCACGTCTGCCGGAGTGGCCAGCGGGATCGATGTGTGCCTGCACATCCTGCGCCTCGATCACGGCGCGGCTGTCGCCAACGTCGTGGCTCGCGACATCGTCGCGGCACCGCACAGAGACGGCGGGCAGGCGCAGTACATCGAGCAAGCACCGATGGCGGAGCCGAGGGGCGCGAACCTCGCTGCGACGCTGAAATGGGCGCGTGCTCGTCTGGACCAACCGCTCACGGTGGCCGAGTTGGCCGCGCATTCGCACGCATCCGCACGCACCTTCGCCCGGCAGTTCGTCGTCCAGACCCGCACCACACCGCTCAAATGGCTCAACACGGCACGCGTCGATCGCGCCCGGGAGCTCCTGGAGACGACCGACCTCGGCGTCGACCGCGTGGCCGAGTTGTGCGGGCTCGGAACGGCCGCGAACCTGCGCGTGCACTTCAGACATGCGACGGGCGTGAGCCCGAGCGACTACCGGCGCACGTTCTCGGTGGCGTGAGTGTGGGCGGTGCCGATGGTCGAGCCGACGACGCGCCCGTCGTGCAGCTCGAGCACGCGTGTGGCGCGCTCCGACATCGCGGGATCATGAGTCGTCACAACAGCCGCCATGCCCCGCTCGTGCACCAGGCCGACGAGCAGGTCCATGATGACCGCGGCGGTCATGCTGTCGAGCTGGCCGGTGGGCTCATCGGCGAAGAGCACGTCGGGGTCGGTCGCCAGGGCTCGCGCGATTCCCACGCGCTGCTGCTGGCCGCCCGACATCTCCGGCGGGCGCTGCGCGGCGTGCTCGGAGAGGCCGACATCGGCGAGCAGGCGGGCGACGCGCGCGTCCCGCTCGTCGGCGGGCATCCGCAGCAGTCGCAACGGAAGCTCGACATTCTCGGCGGCGGAGAGCACCGGGATCAGTCCGAAGCCCTGGAAGACGAACCCGATCCGATCCCGGCGCACCCGCACGAGCTCGTCCTCGGTCGCCGCACTCAGCTCGACACCGCCGAGCCAGACCGACCCGCTCGTCGGACGGTCCACGGCGGCGAGCATGTTGAGCAGTGTCGTCTTGCCCGATCCGGAGCGCCCCTTCACGACCAGCAGCTCGCCGGGCCGCACCTCGACATCGACGCCCGCGCACGCCTCGACCCTGGTCGCGCCCTCGCCGAACACCCTGGTCAGAGCGGATGCCCGCAGCACCGGCAGATCCGTCGCCGCGCTCATGACTGCTCCCCTTCGTCCGAGCTCCCTGAGCGAAGGCCGGAGGCCGAAGTCGAAGGGTCGGTGGGGGCGCACCCTTCGACTCGCTGCGCTCGCTCAGGGGACGGTGACTGGGAAGGCCGGGCGGCCGGCGACACCCGCACGTGCGTCGGCTCGAGTTCGAGCCGCACCCGGTCGCGCAGCTGCAGCCGTGTCACGTACTCGGCGGGCAACTGCAGCCTGCCTGAGCGGTCGATGACCGTGAACTCCTCCGCCTCAGCATGCTCACCGCCTTCGCCGTGGCTGCGGAACACCTCGGTGGATGTGCGCCCGTCGCGAATGAGCACGGTGCGGCGAACGTGCTCGGCCACCGTCGGGTCGTGCGTGACGATCAGCGTCGTCACGCCGAGCTCCCGGTTCACGCTGCGCATCACCTCGAGCACCTCGACGCTGGTGGCGTCGTCGAGCTCACCGGTCGGTTCGTCAGCCAGCAGCACGAGCGGCTCATTCGCGAGACTCACCGCGATCGCGACGCGCTGCTGCTCGCCGCCGGAGAGCTCGGCAGGCATCCGCTCGGCCTTGTCACCGATCTCGAGCAGCTCGAGCAGTTCGGTCGAACGCCGGTCGCGATCCCGCGTGCCCGCGAGGTTCATCGCCATCGCGATGTTCTCCCGTGCCGTCAGATACGGCAGCAGGTTGCGCTCGGTCTGCTGCCAGATGAACCCGACGGCCCGCCTGCGGTACTCGAGTCGCTGCGCGCGCGTCATCGTCAGCAGGTCACGCCCGGCCACGACGGCCTTGCCCGCAGTCTGCTTGTCGAGGCCGGACAAAATGCCCAGCAGCGTCGACTTGCCCGACCCGGATGCCCCGACGATCGCGACGAGCTCCCCGCCGTCGACCTGCAGGTTCAGCCCCTGCAACGCCTGCACCTCCACGCCGTCACCCGAATAGATGCGCACGAGATCGGAGCACAGAATGCCGCCGTCCCGCTCTCGCGCCACCACCGCGACTCCGCCGCGATTCTCGATCTCGGTCATGTCTCCTCCTCCGCACGAAGGGATCGCGCCGGATCCGCTCGCCTCGCCGCCACGACGGCGCTTCCGACAGCGATCGCCGTTCCCAGAACGAACACGCCGACGACGACCGCGACGCCCGGCCACGACACCTCGAACCCCGGCCGCGCCAGCGCACCGGTGATCGGCCGCACGTCGACGGCATCCAGCACCAGCCACGACAGTCCGAGGCCGGTCAGAACCCCGGCGACGATCGCCGTGAGTGCCAGCGGTGTCACTTCCCAGGCCACCAGGGCCGCCGATTGTCCGCGATCGAACCCGAGCGTGCGCAGCACGCTGAGCAGCCGAACCCTGGCTCTCCGACCCATCGCGAGCGTGAGCAGCAACGCGGAGATCGCCATGATCACCGCGAGGAGCGATCCGGCCAGCATCAGGTACTGGATGCCCGGCAACAGCGGCCCCTTCTCCGCCAGCGCCTCCGCGGCCGCCGTCGAGTTCACGACAGCGGCGCGGCCGGCCACGCGCTGCACCTCCGCCACCACCTTGCCGACATCCGCACCAGCTCGCACGTCGATCAGCGCCGCCGCCGTGACCGCCTCGGCACGGACCGAGGCGGGCACGGTCCGCTGGTCGATGAGGGCCCACGCCGTGTCGCTGAGTACCGGCGCTGCCGTGACTTTCGCGTGGGCAACGACGTGCACGGGCATCCGCACACGTCCGTCGTCGAACGCGAAGCTGTCGGGACGCGCCGACGACGGAAGCCCTCCGAGCACCGTTGCACCGCCGATGCCGCTGCTCCCTGTCGGGAAGAGCGCAGCGCCGGAGGGGAGGTCCGACTGCACGGTGATCATCTCGCGGGCGTCGACGAGGTAGGTCGCGAGCGTCTGGCCGGATGACGCGTCCGCATAGCCGACCAGACGCAGCGGGGCGACGCCGGCGATGTCGGGCACATTGCTCAGCCGCTTCAGTTGGGCGTCGGTGAGGTTGGCCCGCACCGTGATGTCCGCGCCAACGCGCCTGAGGGCATCCTCGTGCCCGCCGCTCAGCACCACGGTGAGCGTGTTACCCGCGAAGACCGCGACGGCCACCCCTGTGAGCATCGCGAACAGCGGCCAGAGTCGACCGGCGCCTCCTCGAGCCGCCGTCGCCCATCCGACAGGGCCGACGGCGCCGCGAGCCGCGAGCGCCAGCCGCCCGAGCCCGTGCAGCAGCGGCGGATAGAGCCGCAGCACCAGCACGCACACCGCGAAGACCAGCAGCAACGGTGTCGCGACCAGAAGCGGGTCGACGCTCAGCGGATCCGATACCGCCTGCGTGCCTCGCTGAGCGAGCACCACGCACGCCGCTGCGGCGAGCAGGATGACCAGCAGCTCGACCGTCCACGACAGCACCGGTCTGCGCCTGGCGCGTCCCTTCGTCGGGCTCGACGCCGTAGCAGCGATCGCGAACGGCGGGAGGATCGCACACGCCGCGATCAACCACAGCACGGATGCCCCGGCCCCCGTGACCACCATCGCCGCCACCCCGCCGACGATCGCCGCGGGCACCGTGACGGCCGCGGCTTCCAGCGCTGCCGCGCCGCGCACGCGCCGCTCCGATCCGCCTCGAGAGCGCAGGAGCTCGAAGGACCTCGCACGGCGGGATGCCATCAGCCGCGCCCCGCTGAACAGCACGGCGATCGCGGCGCCCAGCGGGCCGATCGCGACGATCGCGAGCAGCGTGGGCACCGATCCGATGCGAGCCAGGATGTCGTGGATGATGTCGGGCAGCTGTGTGCTCAACCGCATCTCCGCTGCCGTGGGGCCCGAACCGACGGTGATCGGCGTCGCGACGAACGCCGTGGTCGCAGCGGCGATGCTAGGTAGTGCTGGAACGGTGACGGCCGCCGAGTTAATTCCGTACCACGTGGAGAGATACGGTGCGCCGAGCGCGAAGGCGAGTTCTGGCCAGGAATCGGCGTTCATCCACACGACGCCGTGGAGGAGCATGATCCTCGAATCCGAGCTGGAGACAGTGCTCCCGAGGGAATCGCGCACGGTGTCGAGAGTCCAGAAGTCGCTCGAAGGATCACGCGGCTCGACCGTCCCCACCAGCCTCAGCTTCATGCTGGGCATGGCGCCGTCGGCAGCAAGGGGAAGGCCGGAGAGTGCGACGGCATCATTGTCCAAGCTCAGGGTTCTCGTCGTGCCGAGCTTCCAGTTCAGTTCGCGGGCAACTCGACTCGCCATCACCACCTGGGTCACGCCCTGTTCAAGTCCGCCCGCCGGCCAGTGCCCACTCACGAGCGTGGCGTCGGACCGCAATGCAGGATCGCCCTCGACGGACAACCCGAGCGAAGATCGCTTCGGATCCGAGGGCTTGGGGACGACCGGTATGCCTGGAGGCGAGTTCGGACCGTTGGACACTCCGTCTGAACGGCCGACGAATCGTCCCCGTCGAGAGACGGCGCGCAGTGCCGGTTGCATCGCGTGCGCCGCATCGTCGAGCGAACCCTGCATCGACTTCCACACGCTCTCTGCGTTGGGAAGAGGATTGGCCGTGTCCCCGTAGTCCGGCTGCACCGGCACGGTGGAACCCATGCTCGTTCCGTCCGCGGACTCCGCGTCGAGACGGTAGCGGGCATCCGCCGACACGAGCGACACCGTGATGCTCGGCCACGCGACGACGCCCGCCGTCGCGAGCAGCACGACGATGCCCAGCGCGACCAGGCCCCGGCGGAACGCGCGCATCGATCGCAGCGAGAGTGCGACGGTGGAGAGGCGAGAGCCGCGCCGCCCGCTCACGTCGTCGTCCTTCCAGGAACGGCGTGCACGGCATCCGCTCGCACCGCCCGCGTGTACCTCAGAACGATCAACGCAACGACGACGAGCAGCACG
The DNA here is from genome assembly GCF_022761015.1 of Humibacter sp. RRB41. Taxonomy (GTDB): domain Bacteria; phylum Actinomycetota; class Actinomycetes; order Actinomycetales; family Microbacteriaceae; genus Humibacter. The sequence continues at coordinate 28,204 of NZ_JAKWJQ010000008.1, read as the reverse complement.
ACCAGGCAGCCTGCGAGCCACACGACGTCGAACGCGCCGGTGATCGGCAGCGACGGCAGCGCGGAGGGAACCGAGCTGCGGGCGAGCGTGTTCCCGGCCAGCAGCGAGATCAGGATGCCCGCCACGACCCCGCAGACCAGTGCGTAGCAGGCCGCCAGGATCGCTTCGACCCCTCGGCCCCGAGCCTGCGTGCCCGGGGCGAATCCGATGGCGCGAAGAATGACGGTCTCTCCCTTCCGCCGCCGCCAGAGTGCCGCGAGGCACGCGGCGAGCGCGACGCCGGAGAGCACGCAGCATCCGTAGGCGCCGACGTTGAGCGCAGTGATGACGGGCGAGATGAAACGCGTGGCGAGCGTCGTGTCCGGCACGATCGCGGTCGCCCCGCTGCCGGCCGCGCGCGCCGCTGCATCGGCGACCCGGGCCGCGGGCCGGTCACCGACGCCGATGAGCACCGTGTCGACGGCGGGAAGTTCTTGGCTGGAAGCGAGCAGAGCCGCGGTCAGCTGCGGCAGATCCGCGAACACGGCCGTGACGTCATCCGTCGCTGGAATCTGCGGAACGATTGCGGCGATCCGCACCTCGAGCGATCCTTGCGGCAGATCGATCGTGGTGGTGCGGCCGACCTGAAGCCCGGTTCCTGCAGCCGCCGCCGCGCTGATGGCGACGGGCAGAGGCGCCTGCTGCACCTGCGGTTCCAGGCGCGCTTGCAGCGTCTGCGACGAGTCGTTCGGCACGTGGGCGTCGATGCCGATCCCGTCGCCGGAGCGCGTCACGGTCGTGGTCCCCTGCAGCGGGTAGACGGCTTTGGACACACGCCAGCCGGCGGATGCGATGGGCAGCGACTCGCCACCCGCCGTTCCGCCCGTCACGCTGAGTCGCACGCTGGTGAGCAGCGTCGTCGCTATCAGGCCGCCATCGCCCGCCGGCAGATCGACGGAGACGTCGAGAGCGCTGAGGGTCCACGGTCCGCCTGGCGGCAACGTCATCGTGGCGGTCGACGGCTCGTCAGCTCCGTCGTCGCGAACGGCGAACCGGCCGCTTGAGCTCGCCACTGTTTCGCCCGACGCGTTCTGCAACCACCCGGTGAGCCGTGCGGTGGACTCGACGACGCCGACGGCCGAGACGGTCAGCTCGAGCGTCTGCGCGCCAGCAGGCAGACGGATGCCGCCGGCCCCGCCCCGCTTCGCCCCGACCGCGCTCGACACGGCACTCGCATCGAACATCGAGTCCTCGGCGGGGTCGAGGTCTGCCAGGGCCGCCGACGGCGCGGCGACGACGTCCAGAGCGAGCGGGCCGATCAGGCCGGGAATCGTCGCGGCGGCCACCACCCGCTGCGCGCCCGGCACCGCCGCGACGCGCGTGAGGGGAGCGGCGTCGCCCACTCCGCCGACGAATTGCGGGGCGTCGAGGTCGAGACGGGCGTCCGCTCCCACCACGATGCGCGACGACGAGGTGAGGAACGACGACCAGGTGCCCTCGTATCCGGCGGCGAAGGTGGTGACGGCGATCGCGATGGTCAGAAGTGCGACCGGCGCGGCGAAGACGGCGGCGTGCCTCGACACCGACCGCAGCGGAAGCGTGCCGACGCCGGTCGAGCGCGCGGTCACGGTCTCGACCCCGCGCGACGCCGGACCGAACGCGACGACCGCGAGCACAGCCAGCGCACACAGGCCGGCAGCGGGTGCGATGACCGCAAGTGGGTCGATCGGGCCGCCCGCGACCTGAGCATCGGTGATGAAGCGCCACATCGTGACGGCCGCGCCGGCGATCACGACGAACGTCAGGCCGGCCGAGACGGCGAACCGCGCGCGACCTGAGGCCTGCCTCGGCTCACCGGAGGTGCGAGCCGCTGCGACGGCCGAAAACGCGACGACGATCGCAGCGGACCCCAGAAAGACCCCGATGAGGGACACGACGATCGCGCCGATCGGAGGTGCGCCGATCAGCAGCCCGACCACGAGCTGCGCGACGAGGGTGCCGAGCAGCGCGCCGAGGCCTGCGGCGAGCGCGGCCTCCGCGGCATCCGCGCCGACGATCCAGCGGATGCTCGCCCCCCGCGCCCGCAGCAGTCGCGTCTCGTTGTCCCTGGCCTCCACCAGCAGTTGGGCGAGCAGGCACAGCGCGATGACGGCCGACACCACGAGCACGGCAGCGGGCACGGGCAACACGGAGGCGAACGCGTCGAGCGAACGTTCCATCGCGAGAGCCGTCGCCGCACCGTGTCCCGACACGCTCACCGTTGTGCTGTCGACCGATGGCAGCGCGGTCACGGTGCCTTCGAGCTTGGCGTCGTCGCGGCGCAGCTGCGCGAGGTGCTCGGGGAGGATGCGCGAGGCATCCGGCGTCACCGTCCACGACTGGGAGTTCGACCCGTGGCGTGCGCTGACCACGACGGGAACGCCCGCGAAGAGGTGCTCGAGAGCAGAGCGCACCTTCTCGTCGGATACCGGTCGCGAGCCCTCGACGATGTCGAACGACACCGTTCTGGACACCTCCGAGATCGGTCCGGCCGCGACCGTGCGCTGCACGGCGTCGATGGGCGCCCTGGACGCGATGCCCGCGATCGCGGCCATCAGCACGGCGATGACGAACACGGTTCCTGCGATCGCGCCGAGCAGTCCTCGCTGTTCACGCGCGCGGGACCGCCAGAGCGCGCTGGCGCCGGTCCGCATCGGCGCAGACGAGAGCGAGCCGCTCCCGCGTGGGTCGGGGGCCCCGGGCAGCATTCGGCCACCCTAGTACGCCTTGTACCCCTGGCGCCTCACCCCTGCGCTGCCAGGGCCGCCAGCTCGTCGTAGGCCTCGCGCATGCATCGGCCGAGAGCATCTGGATCGCTGCCACCGATCCAGCGTTGGAATCCCTGCTGGAAGACCACGACCGCGGTGTCCCCTGCGATGTCTGCTGCCGAATCACCGACGCCCCTGGCCTTCAACGCCGTCGCGACGCCGAGCGCCATCGAGGAGAGCTTCAGGAACTCGCGCTCTTGCAGGCCCGGATTCGCCGCGATCACTCCTGCACGCTGCTTCGCGTAGTCGTATCTCTCGGCGAAAAACGGTGTGGCCGCTTGAAGCGAATCCATCGCCAGCTTCATCGGCTTCGCGGATGCCTCGGCGGGCGCAGACATCACCGCGGCGACGATCACGTCCTCGAGCGCGTGCAGACCGTCGAAGAGCACCTCTCGCTTGTCGGTGAAGTAGCGGAAGAACGTGCGCTCGGTCACACCGGCCCGATCGGCGATGTCCTGAACGGTGGTCTGCTCGAATCCGCGTTCGGAGTAGAGGTCGAGCGCGGCGCGGCGAAGCCTGCCGCTGGCATCCGGTTCCCATCTACCCATGTCGACGATTCTAGGCTGGAATTCCCCATGATGACAGATGCTGACATCAGTGCTATCGTCACTCATGTCAGTCGCTGACATGGCCAATCGGCTCCGGCGACATCACAAGGAAAGGGTTCTCATGCGCATCTTCATGACCGGGGCATCCGGCTGGATCGGCTCCGCCGTCGCCCCCGAACTGCTCGCCGCAGGACACGAGGTCTCCGGCATCGCGCGATCGGACGCATCCGTCGCCGCACTCGAATCGGCCGGCGTCACGCCGCTGCGTGGAAGCCTCGACGACCTCGACGTGCTGCGTGCGGGGGCCGAGGCATCCGACGCCGTGATCCACCTCGGGTTCAAGCACGACTTCAACGACATGGCGGCGTCAGGTCGCACGGAGCGTGCCGCCCTCGAGGTGTTCGGCGACGTGCTCGCCGGCTCGGGTCGAAAGTTCATGTTCGCGTCCGGACTGGCCGGAGCCGCTCCGGGCACGCTTCTCACCGAGGAGTACACGTCGCCGTACGTCGGGCCGGAATCCCCGCGCGGCGGCAGCGAGAACCTCGCGCTGAGCTTCGCCGAGCGCGGCATCGCGCCGGTGAGCCTGCGGTTCTCCCCGACCGTGCACGGCAACGGCGACCACGGCTTCGCGGCCGAGCTGGTGCGCATCGCCCGCGAGCGCGGCGTCTCCGCCTACATCGGCGACGGCTCGAACCGCTGGGCGGCGGTGCACCGCTTCGACACGGCACGGATGATCGCACTCGCGCTCCAGAAGGCCCCAGCCGGCACGATCACGCACGCGGTGGGCGAGGAGGGTATCCCGACGCGCGAGATCGCCGAGGCCATCGGTCAGGGGCTCGACCTTCCCGTCATCTCCGTCGCACCGGAGGATGCCGCCGCGCACTTCGGATGGATCGCCACGTTCTTCGGAATGGACGTCACGGCGTCCAGCAAGATCACCAGGGAGCTGCTCGGCTGGACCCCCACCGAACAGGGCCTGCTCGCCGACATCGCCGACTACTACGTGAAGGCACCGGCCGCGGTCTGACGCCCTGCCCCCAGCTCGCTGAGCGAGCTGGGGGCTCGGCACGCCCATGACAACCTGGCGTACGGTCGAACCATGGCAACGCGAGACCATGTGCGTCACGAAATGGCACTGCGGCGACTCACCGTCGACCGCACCGAGCAGATCACGCCGTCGATCGTGCGGATCACCCTGATCGGCGATGCGCTGGAGGGCTTCTCCGCCCTCGGCCCGACCGATCACGTCAAGGTGTTCTTCCCCGACCCGGCGACCGGCGCCCTCACCATGCCGGAGCTGACCGGCGACGGCGTGCGCAGACCGACCGACGGTGTCGTCATCTCCCGCGACTACACGCCACGGCAGTTCCGGCCGGCACCGTTCGGCGCGGCCGAACTCGACATCGACTTCGTGCTGCACGCCCCAGACGGCACACGCATCGGAACGGTGGATGCCGCGGCCGGCGGCCCCGCGTCCGCCTGGGCCGCAGCCGCCCACCCGGGCGACGAGCTCGGAGTGGCCGGCCCCCGCGGGTCGCGCCTCGCTCCGCAGGATGTCTCGGACGCCGTGCTGATCGCCGACGAGACCGCGCTGCCGGCGTTCACGCGTTGGCTCGACCTGCTGCCGGCATCCGCTCGCATCACCGCCCTGCTCGACATCGCCGACGAAGAAGTGGAGCCGTACCTCACTGGCGAGCAGACGCAGCGCGCGTCCGTCGAGTGGCTGTATCGCTCCGACGGGCCGGGGCAGCTGCTCGAATCGGTGCGATCGCTCGACCTCGCTCCGGATGTCTACGTCTGGGCCGCCGGCGAGGCATCCGCTCTCGTACCGGTTCGCCGGTACCTCAAGCACGAGGCCGCGCTTCGAACCGACCAGCTCGACGTGCAGGGCTACTGGAGGCGCGGCGTCGTGAACCTCGACCACCACGCGCCGGTGGATCCGACAGATCCGGACTGAGCGCCAGCAGCTCGCCTAGAACGCGAACATCTGTCCAAGGACCACAAGCCCGACGACCAGGATCACCACGATCACACCGAGAATGGTGAGCCACCTGGACGACATCTTGGCGACGCCGAAGCCCACCAGGAACGGCAGGGCGATGAGCAGCAGGGCGAGAATCCACCAGAAGATCGAGAACCCGACGGCGGAGGCGCTCGAGAGCCGGTCGCCGAACAGCTTGCGCGTGGCCGGGTGCGTCGCGTAGGCGACCGCCGCCGACAGGGGGAACGCGATCACCACGAGGGTGATCAGCCCGGCAAGCCAGCCCCACATGCCGCGACTGAGCTGCAGCGTCTCTTCCTCGCGCCTGCCCTGCTTGCTCTTCGAACTCATGCCCGAATGCTAGAGCAGACGGATGCTCGCGCCGGCGCGTCCCACGGGCTTCACCCGCTCAGTGCGATGGCGCTTCACCGCCACCGGTGGTCGGTGATCGTTGCGCGGGGGCCGTGGCGCTCCGGCGCTCGGCCCGACGCGAGGATCAGGCGCACCACGCGCTGGCGCTGGCCGGTCCAGGGCCGCAGGAGCTCGAGCATCCCGTCGTCGTCGGTCTTCGAACCGGTGAGCGCATGGCCGACGATGGACGCCAGGCCGTAGTCGCCGACGCTGATCTGGTCGGGGTCACCGTGCGAACGCTGCAACGTCTCAGCGGCCGTCCAGACCCCGATGCCCGAGACGGTTCGAAGCTTGGCAGCGGCATCCGCTCCGTCGTCGTCGATGGTGCGCTCCAGCGCCTGCGCCACCCGCATCGCCAGCACTACGGTGCGCGATCGGGTCGGATCGACGCCGATCCGATGCCATTCCCACGACGGAATATGTCTCAACGTCTCCGCCGACGGACAGACCCGGAGCTCTCGTGGCGCGATCCCCTCGGCGACTCCGGGAGCGACCTCGCCGAACCGGCGCACAATGCGCGCCCACTCGCGATAGGCCTCGAGGCTCGTCACCTTCTGCTCGATGATCGCCGGCACCAAGGCCTCGATCACGCGGCGCGTTCGGGGCAGCCGCAGTCCCTGGTTGCGTCGCAGCACCTCGACGAGGAATGGATGCCTTCCAACGTCGAGCGCCCTCCAATCGTCCCCGGCGCCGAGCAGCTCCGGCACGCCGTCGATGGCCCACTCCGCACCGGGTCCCCACGCCGTGGCGTCGACACCGTGGCCGCGCTGCACCAGGTGCATGGTCGCCGGTCCGGCAGGGGTGCGGAACGTGCGCCACACGCCCGACGACGTCCAGATCGTGGTCTGGTCGTACGGTCCGCGGCCGAGCACTCCGAGCGTGCGGCGAAGATCGACCGGCTCCGCCGGACGGTACTCGCAGTGCAGCGCCGCGGCACTCGTGTGCGCGGGCCCTCGGCCGACGATCGTCATGCCCTCCAGGCTAGGTGTCCCGTACGACAGCGTTCTCCCAGCTCACTTCGCCGCGCCGGCCACCCTCGGGATGCGCCGGTCGAGCACCGTCATCAGAATGAGCGCGATGCCCAGCCCGACGATCACCCAACCCATGGTGTGAAATCCGACGTCGGTGGCCTTCGCCCCGAACGCCAGCCCGATGAGGCTCGACGAGAAGATCGCGCCGATGTACGCGAACGTGCGATACAGCCCGGATGCCACGGCGATCTCGTCGGCACGCGTCTGCGTGTAGAGGGATGCCTGGTTCGCGAACCCGGTGAACCCGTTCGTCACTCCGACGAGCAGGGTCATGCCGATCGCGAGGACGATGCCTGAGGAATCCGTGATGAACAGCCCGATCGCACCCGCTCCGACGAGTGCGGCGCCGCCGATCACCAGCGGCCAGCGCACCCAGCCGCGCGATGAGACGAGGCGCGCGAGCACGATGCTCATCGCAGACATCGGGAGCATGACGAGGCCGGCGGTTGCGGCATCCAGATGCATGCCCTGCTCGAGGAACTGCGGTGCGCCGTACATCATCGTGTACATGCCGAGCGCGGCCATGGTCTGGCGCAGGTAGGTGCGCTGCAGCGGGGAGTTGCGGGCGAGCATCCGCACGTCGATCATCGGGCTGGATGCCCGCCGCTCCCAGAGGATCAGCGCGGCCAGCAGCACCGCGAACGCCACCAGCAGCCACCAGATCGGCGCCTTCAGATCGCCGAGAAAGACGAGCAGAGCCACGATCGCCGCTGCGAAGAGCACGATGCCCGGCAGATCCAGCGCACGTAGCATCGCCGTTCCACCGCGCTTCTCGCGGGCGGAATCCTTCGGCACGCCGAACAGCGTGAAGAGGTAGGTGATCACCGCGACTGGAAGGTTGATGGCGAACAACGCGCGCCATCCCCACACCCCGACCAGGATGCCGCCCAACGGCAGCCCGATCACGGCACTCACCTGCGCCGCGATCGAGAAGTTGCCGAGCACGCGGCTCGGAACTCCCGCGCCGGTCGCATCCGCCCTGCGCCGCACGAGCGCCATCGCCGTCGGGTAGGCGGCCGAGGTTCCGACGCCGATCAGCGCGCGGGAGAGGAGCAGGAATCCGAAGCTCGGCGCGAACGTACCGATCGCTCCGCCGAGGAACAGGATCGTGATGCCGATCAGAAACGTGCGGCGCGGGCCGAGCAGCGTCGAGACCTTGCCCATCGTCGGCTGCATGATGGCGCTGCACAGGTAGAGCACCGAGATGAGCGTCGCCGCCGGTCCCGGGCCGAGATGCATATCGACACCGATGCCCACAAGCCCTGTCGCGAGGGTGGCGCTGTTGATCGGATTGAGCGTCGAGCCCAGCAACAGCGGGGCGGTGAACCGCCAGCTGAACGGCTTCCTGACAGCCTCGATCGTCGCTTGTCCGCCTGCTGAGCGCTCGGTCTCTTCCTGTTTCGATTTCGTGATGTCGTCCTGGCTTTCTGCCTGTTGCGTGTCTTCGCCGGCGCGTCGGCGCGCGGTCGTCGCCGCCGTGTCCCGCGGCGGAAGTGAATGTGCGCAGCCCTGCGCTACGGGGTTTCGTCGAGCAGTCGCTCCAGCAACTGCATGGCCTGCGCGAGTTGCTTGCCCTCGTCGGCATCCAGGTGCTCACGGATGCTCCGCACCACCCAGTCGGTACGTGCCGCCCTGCTGCTCGTCAGGTCGGCCATCGCCTGCGGTGTCAGCGACCAGAGCACCTGGCGCTTGTCGTCGGGGTCGCGCTCGCTGCGCACGACGGATGCCTCGTCGAGCGCCGCAAGAATCGTCGCCATCGACTGCGGCTTCATGCCCTCTGCGCGGGCGAGCGCCGACAGGGTCGCTGCACCCTCGCGATCGAGCCGCACGATGACGTTCTTCTGCGATTGCGTGTAGTCCCCCACCGTGCTCTCTTCGCGCAGCCGCCTGCTCAGGCGACCGACGACGGCGCGGATCTGCTCGCCGAGCGCTACGGCGTCGACATCCAGGGAAGCGGCGGGGACGGTTGGTTGAGTCATCCCTTACAGGATAGCACTTGTTCAGTTAATCTGAACAGTTTGACTGAAGATGAGTCGCTACCGCCCGGTCGGGTCGCCCCCAACGCGCCCGCTCACTCCCAGACGCTCGGCGCCTCGGCACGCGTCGCCGGCAGCTTCACATCGTCGCCCCAGCGCACCAGCCACTCGGGCAAGTGGATGTTCGCAGGCAGCGGGCCGACGGCATCCAGCAGCTCGCCGATCGCGACGGTGCCGCCAGAGCGCTTGAGGAAGCGGCCCTTGATGAACGCCTCCGCGAAGACCTCGCCGTTCACGACGGCGCGCTGCTGCACATACACCGCCCTCTCGTCGAACCCGATGATGCGGGACTCCACGGTGAACGCCTGCCAGAGCTGCAGGGACTTGCGGAACGTGATCGTCTCGGACGCCACGACGGGGTACCACGCGCGCTCCGTGAAGATCTGCCAGACGCCGTTGCGGCGCAGCATGTCGAACCGTCCGATGTCGAAGATCGAGAGGTACACGCCGTTGTTCATGTGCTGCAGGATGTCCAGATCGGTCGGCAGCACCCTGAACCTCGTGACCGCCACGTCGTAGTGGCCGAGTCGTTTGCCGAGGCGGGAGATCCAGGCGTGCAGAATCGTGCGGAACAGCATGTGCATCGGGCCAGGCTAGGCGCCGCAGCCCCCGCGACCTACGCGCGTGTAGATCACCCACAAAAGGGCACGGGCATCCTCCGCTGCGCTTCGCATTCTTCGCCGCCACCGCTCCGCTGTCACAGATGGTCGGATTCCGGCGCTGAAGGCGACCACATGCGCCAGCGGAGCATGCGTGCAGGAGATGTCGCTACCCCAGGTGCCGCTCCGCGTGCCCGTCGTACTTCGAGAGGGGGCGGATCAGCGCGTTCGACGTCAGCTGCTCGATCACGTGCGCCGTCCAGCCGGTCACGCGGGCCGCGGCGAAGATCGGCGTGAACGTCGCGGTGTCGAATCCCATCAGGTTGTACGCGGGTCCGCTCGGGTAGTCGAGGTTCGGCTTGATGTTCTTGCGCTCCTGCATGGCCGTCTCGAGCGCCGTGTAGAGGTCGAGCACGTCCTGCCGGTCGTAGTGCTCGACAAGGCTCTCGAGGGATGCCTTCATCGTCGGAACGCGCGAGTCGCCGTTCTTGTACACGCGGTGCCCGAAGCCCATGATCTTGCGCTTGCTCGCCAGAGCGTCGTCGAGCCACGCCTCGGCCTTGTCTGCGGATCCGATCTCCTCGAACGCGACCATCACGGCCTCGTTCGCCCCGCCGTGCAACGGCCCCTTGAGGGCGCCGATCGCGCCGGTGACCGCGCTGTAGACATCCGACAGCGTCGACGCGATCACGCGTGCCGTGAAGGTGGACGCGTTGAACGAGTGCTCCCCGTACAACACGAGCGAGACGCGGAACGCGTCGACGACGGCGTCGTCCGGAACCTCGCCGAACGTCATGTAGAGGAAGTTGCTCGCGAAATCGAGGTCGTCGCGCGGCTCGATGAGGGTCAAGCCGTGGCGGCGACGCTGGTCGTAGGCGACGACGGCCGGCAGCTGAGCGAGCAGCCGAACGGCCTTCGGGTAGACCTCCGCGAACGGGTCGGCCAGCGCGCCGAACTCGGCGTCGGGGTCGTCTGCACCGATGACGCTGACAGCGGTACGCAGCACATCCATCGGGTGAGCGGATGTCGGCAGCCCGTCGATCGCGCGCCTCACGTTGCGTCCCATGGTGCGTTGACTGCGCTCAGAGGCTTCGAACTCGGCGAGCTCGACATCCGTCGGCAGCTCGCCGTGCCAGAGCAGGTAGGCGACCTGTTCGAAGGAGCACTCCGCTGCGAGCTCTTGCACCGGGTACCCGCGGTACAGCAGCGAGTTCGTCTCGGGGTTGACGCTCGAGACGGCCGTGGTGTCGACCACGACGCCGGCGAGTCCCTTGCGGATCTCGGGTTCTTGTTCAGTCATGGTGCTCCTTCGCTCCAGTGAAGTCTCGTGCATGTGCACAGTTGAGGCCATCCCCGCCGGTCGAGTAGCGCCGCCTCAGGCGACGCGTATCGAGACCCGATCGCCGCTGGTTGGCGTCGTCGCGGGGTCTCGATACGCAAGCGCTTCGCGCACGCTAGTCGACCATCGGTGCTCTAAAACAACCCGCGCGGGCTCTCCACCGACGCGAGCAGGCCATGCCGCGCGCTGAAGCTCAGCCCCGGCAGCTCGTCGGCGGTGAGCTCCGGAAGCCGCTGCGCGACATCCAGAAACCGGTCGATCTCCGTCGCCTCGAGCGCGTCCGCTGCGAGCGTGCGGAACTTGTTCACGTAGTCGTCGCGCGCGAACGGGCGGGCACCCAGCGGGTGGGCATCCGCAACGGCGATCTCGTCGGTGATGACCGATCCATCGGTGAACGTGATCTCGACGCGGCCGCCGAACGCCTGCTCCTGCGGATCGAGCGAATGGTAACGACGCGTCCACTCCGGGTCTTCCTCCGTGGCCACCTTGTTCCACAGCGCCACCGTGTCCGTGCGGGCCGCGCGCTCGGGTGCGTACGAGGCGACGTGGTCCCAGCTGCCGTCCTGCAGCGCCACGGTGAAGATGTACGGAATGGAGTGGTCGAGCGTCTCGCGCGACGCGCTCGGGTCGTACTTCTGCGGGTCGTTCGCACCGGAGCCGATCACGAAATGCGTGTGGTGCGAGGTGTGCAGCACAATGCTCTGCACGCGCTCAGGGTCGTCGAAGATCAGCGGGTACTCGTTGTGCAGCTTGCGGGCGAGGTCGATCCAGGCCTGCGCCTGGTACTCGGCCGAGTGCTCCTTCGTGAACGAGTCGAGGATGGCTCTCTTGGCCGTGCCGATTTCGGGCAAGGCTACTTCGTAGCCGCCCGATGGACCGTCGAGCAGCCACGCGATCACGCCGTCCTCGCCCTCGTAGATCGGGGTCGGACTCGTCTCGCCGCGCATCGCACGGTCGACGGACTCGATCGCCATCTTGCCCGCGAACGCCGGCGCGAACGCCTTCCAACTGGAGATCTCGCCCTTGCGGGACTGCCTTGTCGCCGTCGTCGTGTGCAGCGCCTGGCCGATGGCCTGGAAGATCGTCTCGGTGTCGAGCCCGAGCAGAGTTCCGATGCCGGCGGCTGCGCTCGGGCCGAGGTGTGCGACGTGGTCGATCTTGTGCTCGTGCAGGCTGATCGCCCGGGCCAGGTCGATCTGCAGTTCGTATCCGGTGGCGATTCCGCGCACCACGTCGCGACCGGTGAGGCCGCGCTCGGTGGCGAGGTGCTGGGCCACGGCGATCACGGGCGGGATGTTGTCGCCAGGATGCGAGTACTCGGCAGCGAGGAACGTGTCGTGGTAGTCGAGCTCGCGAACGGCGACGCCATTGGCCCACGCGGCCCACTCCACGCTCACGCGGCGGGCGGCATCAGTGCCGAAGACACTCGATCCGCTGCCGCCGACCGAGACGGGATGGGCGAGCGCCTGGGAGCGCGCCGCGGCGACCGGATGCCTCAGCAGCGACGCCGCTGCGACGGCCGCGTTGTCGATGACACGGTTGACGATCATGTCGGTCACCTCGTCGGAGACCTCGACAGGGTCGGAGGCGACCTCGGCGAGCTTCCAGGCGAGCTGCTCTGCGCGCGGAAGGTTCTCGTCGCTGCGATGAGTGCGCACGTTGGTGATGTTCACCCGTCCAACGCTACCTTCCGTCACCGCTGACGCCCATTCGGGGGACAGGAACCGCCCGGTCGGTGCCGGCTACCGGCTGCACGCTCGGTGGTAGCGTGCACGCGTGCCCCGACCGAGGGCACTGTGACGCGAAGGCGGGTCGGATGGACGAGGTCGTGGTCGGTGCGCCGCAGACCGAAAGCCGACGTACGAAGCGGCCGCGGTCCCGTCTCGAGATCGTCCTGATCGTGCTCATGAGCGTGTGTCTCGCCGCGTACGTGGTCTGCATCGTTGTGACCTACGCGTCGGGCTGGAGCAGGGCCTCGCCTGAACGGCTCGGGCTGAACATCACGATGGAGGGCCTCTCCGCCGCGATGTTCGTCGTCGTCGCCTTCGAGAACATTCGGCGCGAACGGATGTTCCCGGCCGCGATCCTGTTCACGATCGCGGGCGCGTGGCTCATCCTCGCGATCGCGCACCTCGGACAGGTGATCACGTCGTAGAGATGTTGCCGCCTCACACCTTCGGGAGGCGCCCCAACCCGTCGGCGATCGGAATGGATGCCAGCAGCCGGCGCGTGTAGGCGTGCTTCGGTCGCGCCCACACCTCTTCGGCCGTCCCCAGCTCGACGATGCGGCCGGCGCTCATCACGGCGATGCGGTCCGCGATCATGCGCACGACGGAGAGGTCGTGGCTGATGAACAGCAGCGAGGCGTTCCGCTTCGCGGCGACGTCGCGCATCAGGGTGGCGACTTTGGCCTGCAGGGATGCGTCGAGCGACGCGATCGGCTCGTCGCCGATCAGCACGTCGGGCGACGCGGCGAGCGCTCTGGCGATCGCGATGCGCTGTCTCTGGCCGCCGGAGAACTCGTGCGGGTATCGACTCATCGCGTCGGCCGGCATGCCGACGTCGGCGAGGAGCTCGGCGATCGACGGCGCAGAACCGCCGGCCGCGCGCCTGCCGTCCTCTATCTGACTGCCGACCCTGCGGCGTGGATTGAGCGACGCATACGGGTTCTGGAACACCATCTGGATGCGCCGCAGCCGCGCCGGCCGCGCCAGCATGCGGAGCCGGGGAACCGGCTCTCCCCCGAAGCGGATGTTCCCGCCCGAGAGCGGTTCCAACCCGCAGGCCGCACGGGCGAGAGTGGATTTTCCGCATCCGGACTCGCCCACCAGCCCCAGAACCTCGCCGGGCGCGAGCGTGATGCTGACACCGTCGACGGCGCGCAGCTCGGCGCGACCGGACTGCCGGTAGGTGACGGCGACGTCGTCGAAAACGAGCTCAGCGGGCATCCGTCGCCCCCTCCTGATCAGCATCGGCATCGTCTGGAACGAATGCCGCACCGGGCGGCGGCGTATCGGGCAGTGACTCGATGAGCGAGCGGGTGTATTCGCTGCGCGGTTCCGTGATCACCTGGTATCGATCGCCGTGCTCGACGATCTCACCGCGGTGCATGACGGCGATCGTGTCGGCGACAGCCGACATCACGCCGAGGTCGTGCGTGACGAGCAGCACGGCGAGTTCGAGATCGTCGCACAGCTCGCGCAGCAGGCGCAGCACGCCGGCCTGCACCGTGACGTCGAGCGCCGTCGTCGGCTCGTCCGCGATGAGCACACCGGGGTCGCAGGCGATCGCCGACGCGATCGCGACGCGCTGCAGTTGGCCGCCTGAGAATTGGTGCGGATACCGGTCGAGTGCGTCTGCAGCATGCGGCACGTGCACCCGCTGGAGCAGATCGACAGCGCGGGCACGGGCATCCCGTCGCGACAGACCGAGGTGGAACCGCATGTGGTCGGTCAGCTGGCCGCCGATCGAGATCATCGGATGCAGGCTCGCCGTCGGGTCCTGGAACACCATCGCGACCTCGCGGCCGCGCACCCTGTTGAGCGCGCTCGAACGCAACGAGAGCAGGTTCGGAACCTGCACGCGGTCGCTGTGCAACTCGACAACGCCGCCGACCTGGGATCCGGCCGGCTGCAGCCCGCAGACAGCGAGACCTGTCATGGTCTTGCCCGATCCGGACTCACCGGCAAGCCCTGTGACGCGACCTGCCGGTATCTCGAGGTCGATGCCGCGAAGAATCGGCGTCGCACCGCGCTTGTCGCCGATCGAGAGCGTCAGACCGCGGATCGACAGGCCGGTCACGGTTTCCGTACTCAAATCGACACCCCCGAAACCGCCTCGGCCGTGCGCGGGTCGAGAGCGTCTCGCAACGCGTCGCCGATGAAGTTGAAGGCGACGACGACCGAGAAGATCGCGATGCCGGGGAACGTGGCCAGCCACCACTGGCTGAAGTTCTGCACGCCATCCGACACCATGGCGCCCCATTCCGGCGTCGGTGGCACGGCCCCCAGCCCAAGGAACGAAAGTCCGGAGAGCAGCAGGATCGCGTTGCCGAAATCCAGCGTCGCGAGCACGAAGATCGGCGCGACGACGTTCGGCGCGACATCCCTGCCCAGCGACCGGAACACCCCGGCGCCCATCAGGCGCCCTGCCACGACGTACTCCTGCTGTCTCGCTCCGAGCACCAGCGACCGCGTGACGCGAGCGTAGTTCGGCCATGACACCAGCAACAGTGCGATGACCGCATTCAGCAAGCTAGGGCCGAGGGATGCCGCGACGATCATCGCGAGGATGATCGTCGGAAAAGCGAACACCAGGTCGGCGATGCGCATGATGACCTCGTCGACGACGCGACCGAAGTATCCGGCGATCGCACCGAGCACCGAGCCGATCAGCATGGAGCAGACGACGAGCACGAGCGACAGCGGCAGAGAGATGCGGGAGCCGTAGAGCACTCGCGAGAGTTCGTCGCGACCGAGCACATCCGTACCGAACCAGTGCGCAGCGTTGGGAGCCTGCAGCGGCGTGAAGCTCTGCGCCAACGGGTTGTACGGCGCAATCAGCGGCGCGAAGATCGCGATCACCAGCCACGCGAGCACGATGACGACGCCCACGATGGCCATCGGCCGACGCCACGCGCGAGGCAGCAGGGGCCGGCGGCGGCGCTTCCACGCTGGCGTCTTCGTCCCCAGGGTGTCGGACACTGCTGTTTCGGAGCTCATTGCACTCTCACCCTCGGGTCGATGAACCCGTAGATCACGTCGATCGCGAAGTTGATGCCGATGTACACGACGCCGACGATGAGCCCGACGCCCATGATGGCGGGAAGGTCGAGCGTCGTGGCCGCCTTGTAGGCGTACTGGCCGATGCCGCCCCAGTTGAACACCTGCTCGGTGAGCACGGTGCCGGACAAAAGCGAACCGAAAGCGAGCCCGACGATGGTGAGGATCGGCAGAAGCGAGCCGCGCAGGATGTACCGGAACACGACTGTGCGCGCCGGCAGACCCTTCGCCCTTGCGGCCTTCACGTAGTCCTGCGAGAGCACGTCGAGCACGCCAGAGCGGGTGAACCGCACGAGCAACCCGACCGTGAAGAGCGTCAGAACGGCGCCGGGGAGAACGAGGTGCGAGAGGGCATCGCCGAAGGTTGCCCACTGGCCGGCGAGCAGCGCATCCACCGTGTACATGCCCGTGACGTGCGGAGGCGGAGTGTCCGCAGGCGAAAGTCGCCCGGTGCCAGGAGCCCAGCCGAGCAGGTAGAAGAAGACGAAGAAGAACGCGACGGCCAGCCAGAAGGTCGGGATCGAGATGCCGATCAGACTGAACACCCGGATGATCTGGTCGGAGAGCCGGTTGTGCCGCAGCGCCGCGAGCATGCCGAGTCCGATGCCGATGATGATCGAGAAGATGATGGCAAAGAGCGCCAGCTCGATCGTGGCGGGGAACGCCACGGCGAGATCCTGGCTCACGGGGTTGTGCGTCTGCGTGGAGTTGCCCAGATCTCCGTGCAGCAGGTTGCCGAGGTAGATGAAGTACTGCACCACGACGGGCTTGTCGAACCCGTGCTGAGCGTTGAACGCCGCGACGATCTTGGGATCGCTCGCCGCCTTGTCACCGAGCGCCGCCGCGGCCGGGTTCGCCGGCACGAGGTTGGCGAGCACGAAGGTGACGACGGTCACACCCCACAGCAGCAGAATGCTGATGCCGAAGCGGATGCCGATGTAACGCAGCAGCGGATGAGACCGGCGGCGTCCGTCCCTGGAAGAGACGGACGCCGCCTGCTCGACCTCGCTACTTGATGGAAGCGAGGTCAACGGTCCACACGGGGTTGAGCGGCACGCTCGTGATCGAGGTCGCGGTCACGACGTACTGGCCGGGCTGCACGAGCGGCACGAACGGCCCGCTGGCGTTCATCGCCTTCTGCCAGGTGGCGAAGGCCTGCACGCGATCGTCGCTGGATGCCGATCCGGCCGCGTTCGCGGCATCCGTCACCGTCGCGTCCGCTCCGTCCTTCCACGCTGCACGGAGCCCGATGCTCTGGCCGGGGCTGAACACCAGGTAGTCGGAGGCGTCGGGGTAGTCGGGACCCCAGTACATGATTCCGGACTGCAGGTTGCCGGCGCGGAATGAGTCGAGCACCGTGGCGATCGGCCCGGGAGCCAGCTTCACCGTGATGCCGGCCGCGGCCCACTGCGACTGCAGCGCCTGGGCGAGGGTCTCGAACTGCAGACCATCGACGGTGATGTCGTTCGGGTACGAGAACGTCACCGTCTGACCGTTGTAGCCGCTCTTCGCCAGCGCGGCCTTAGCCGCCGCCAGGTCGAATTCGGCGGTCGAGTCCGGCTTGATGGCTCCCTTGAACTGGGATGGCACGAGGCCTCCCGGCTGAGTGGATCCGCTTCCGGAGAGCCCGAGGATCTTCGAGTAGTCGATGCTCTTGCGAACGGCGGTGATGAAGTCCTGATTGTTCGTGACCCCGGCGCCGATCGTCGAGTCCTGGTTGAACCAGAGGTACATCACGTAAGGCGAGGTGCCCTTGATCAGATTGGTCTTGGCGCTGTCGAGGCCCTGAACCTGCGTCGCGTTGAGATCGAGGGCGACCTGGCTGGCGCCGGCCTGCACGTTGATCTTCTGAGTCGGACCCGCGACGTTCTCGAGCACGACGTTGCTGTACGCAGGCTTCGTGCCCGCGTAGTGCGGGTTGGGCTCGAACACGACCTTGGTGGTCACGCTGTACGACTTGAGCATGTACGGGCCCGAGCCGGCGGAGGTCTTGTTCAGGTAGGACTCCGCTGAATCGGACTTGGTGTCGGTGCCACCGTGCTTCTTCAGCACCTTCGAGTCCACGATGCCGAGCGACGGGTTCGGCAGGATGAAGGGCAAGGCGGGGTTCGCCGTCGTCGTGGTGAGAACGACGGTCTTGTCGTCCTTCTTCGTGACGGTGACTCCGTCGAGCAGGAACGACGGGTTGCCGGCGATGGCCTGCACGCGCTTCAGCGAGAAGACCACGTCGTCGACGGTGACCGGGTCGCCGTTCGAGAAGTAGTGCTTGCCGTCCATGGTCAGAGTCAGCGTCTTGTCGTCGCTCGACTCGCTGTAGGACATGATGCCGGGTACCGGCTTGGTGACGTCGCTGCCCTTGAAGGTGAGCACCGTCTCGTAGAGCGCCTTGTCGACGATCGAGCCGGTCAACTCGAACGCGCGCGCCGGGTCGGAGGTCTTGAGGTCGAACGAGTTGTCGACGACCAGGGTCTTGCCGCTCGAGCTGCTCGAGCCGCCGCCGCCAGAGCATCCGGCGAGGACGACGGCGACACTCGCGCCGATGACGATTGCCGCCGCGAGGCGACGGTGAGAGCGGATCATGCTGTGCCTTTTCTCTTCGGGCGTGCTGGCGCGGGGGCGATCGAACGTGCCGCCGCGCGCCGGGGAATGCGTACACCGTATGCTCGCACCGTTTCGACGACGTTTCGGCTCGCGCGAGATCACACGGGATCGTTACGTGAGCAGCTCGGGCTCCGAGGCCAGCCTGCCGGACTCGAACGCGGCATCAGTCTCCGACAGCACACGCAGCATGTTCGCACCGGCGAGCATCGCGAGCTCGCCACTCGTCCAGCCACGTGACGCCAGCTCGGCCAGCAGAGCCGGGTACCCGTCGACGCCTTCCAGCCCCGCGGGAAACTCGTCGGTGCCGTCGAAGTCGCTGCCCAACCCGATGTGCCTGATGCCGGCAACGTCGCGAACGTGCTCGATGTGGTCCGCTGCATCGGCGACGGTCACCCGGGGCGCCGGCCCACTGCGATCGGAGTCGAACCACTCGGCGTAGTCCTCGCGCAGGAACTGCGGCACGAACGAGAGCATCGCGACGCCGCCGTTGGCCGGCATCCGCTCCAGTACGTCATCGGGGATGTTGCGCGGATGATCGGCAAGGGCCCGCGACGAGCTGTGGCTGAAGATGACGGGAGCGGATGCCACGTCGAGCGCCGCGTGCATCGTCACCGGCGCAACGTGCGAGAGATCCACCAGCATGCCGATGCGATTCAGTTCGTGAACGTACTCCACCCCGCGTGGGCTGAGGCCGCCGTGGCGCACCTCGTCGGTGGCGGAATCCGCCCACCCCGAGGTGCGCGTGTGCGTCAGCGTCAGATAGCGCACCCCGAGAGCCGCGTACATGCGCAGCACGGCCGGAGAGTCGTTGAGCTGATGGCCGCCCTCCGCGCCGAGCAGGCAGGCGATGCGTCCGCGCGACCGGGCGAGCGCGATGTCGGATGCCGACCTCGCCAGTTCGAAGTCGCTCGGGTAACGCGCCACGAGCCGGTGCACCCAGTCGATCTGCTCGAGGGTCGCCTGCACCGCCTGAGCCCCGCTGTCCTCGTCTTCGACGAAGACCGACCAGAACTGGGCGCCGACTCCCCCGAGTCTGAGCCGCGGGATGTCCGTGTCGGTCGGCAGCATGGCATCGAGCCCGTCGACCGAGTAACCGCGGTTGACGCGGTTCTCCCACGCCCAGTCGTTGTGCCCGTCGATCAAGGGCGACAGGGCGAGCGCCTCGGCGACGATCGCGGCGGCATCCGTTTGCGTCATGGAAAGACGCTAAGGCATGCCACAGCGCGCCGAGCGCACCGAAATGCAGAGTTCACAGTCGGCGGACGCAGTCGTTCGGGTGCGCTCGCCCGCGAGCCGCGTCAGTCCGCGAACGACGCGGTGGGAACGATCACCGCACGGGCGAGCGTGTGGAAGTGAAGGTTGAAGCCGAGAACGGCCGGAGTCGACTCCGGGTCGAGTTCGAGACGGTCGACATCCACAGCGTGCACGACCACGAAATAGCGGTGCACCCCTGTGCCCTCCGGTGGCTCGGCGCCGGTATATCCGATCTCGCGCAACTCGTTCTTCAGCTGAGCCGCCCCGGCCGGAAGCGAGCCGCCTGCACTGCCGGCGCCGCGCGCGAGCTCCGTCACAGACGACGGAATGTTGTAGACGGACCAGTGCCAGAAGCCGGAGCCGGTCGGGGCATCCGGGTCGTGGATCGTCACCGCGAAGCTCTTCGCGGCGTCAGGAGCTCCGGTCCAGGACAGCTGCGGCGACGTGTTCCCGCCGCTGGCACGGAACAGTGCGTCGATCGGATGCCCGTCGACCACGTCCTCGCTGGTCACGGTGAACGACGGAACGGCTCGGAACCGCTCGTACGGGTCTTCGGCCACGACTACCTCCAGTGCCTATCGAACCACGCGTGCGTCGCCAGGCTCCATGGACGGAGCCACCACCGTGACGGGCGCGGGAACGACCGTACGCTTGTTCGGCCGCAGCCTCCGCGGAATCGACGTGACGGCCCAGCCGGTCACGCGCAGCATCGCCTCGACGACGATGCCGAGCGACATCTTCGAGTCGCCGCGCTCGCGCTCCGCGAACGTGATCGGCACCTCTGTGATGCGCAGCCCCTCGGAGTGCGCGTGCCGCAGCATGTCGATCTGGAAGCAGTAGCCCTGGCTGAGCACGGCATCCAGATCGATGCGCTCGAGCGCGGCGGCCGTGAACACCCGGTAGCCGCCGGTCATGTCACGCACGTGGATGCCCAACGCCGAGCGGGAGTAGGCGCTGCCGGCGAGCGAGATCAATCGACGCGACAGCGGCCAGTCGACGACACCGCCACCCGGCACCCACCGCGAGCCGATGACGACGTCAGCTCGATCGAGGGCTGCCAGCAGATCGGGAAGCTGCTCCGGACGGTGCGAGCCGTCGGCATCCATCTCGACGATGACGTCGTGGCCGTCTGCCAGGGCGAGCCTCATGCCTGCGCGGTACGCGGCGCCGAGTCCTTCTTTGACGGTGCGGTGCAGCACGTGCACGAACGGGTCGGATTCCGCCAATTCGTCGGCCAGTTCGCCCGTGCCGTCCGGGGAGCCGTCATCGACCACCAGCACGGATGCCTCAGGCACCGATGCCCGCACACGTCCCACGATCCACGCGAGGTTTTCGACCTCGTTGTACGTGGGAATGATGACTGCCACGTTCATGATGATGATCCTCTCGTTAAAAGGTAGACAGCGTCCCTGTGCAAGCGATAGGTGTCGGCAACCCTGAAGCCGAGCGCTTGCAACTGCGCGATCCTGTTGTGCATGCCGACGGACGAGACGACGCCCTCTCGATCGGTGCCGCGGTACTCCACCAGCCACACCCGGCCGTCGCCCTGATTCAGACGGCCGGCGACCTGCGGAATCGAGTACGTGGTGTCCCAGAGTCCGTCGGTGTCGACATACGACGTCTTGAGGCGCACGTCGACGACGTTCTTGAACTGCTCCGGGTACAGATGCAGCGCAAGGTGCGGGTCCCGCGACGGACGTGTGCTCTCGTCGAAGACGATGTCGTCGCCGGGCTTCGAGTGCGCCTGCACCGTCGCGGCGACCTCGGCCCAGTCACTTCCGCCGTTCTTCGCGTACGGCCCGCGTTGCGCCAGGTAGGTCGGGGCGGCCAGGGCCGCGATGCAGGCGATGCCCACCGCGATTGCGGTGACCCGGATGCCGGCCCTGCGGCCGCTCCATCGCCTCGCGATCCAGCCCGCCGCACCGTTCACGCCGATCGCCAGCAGAATCGCGATGGCGGGCGTGACGTACGACATGTACCGCACGGTGTATGCGGGAACCACCGAGTTCAGCGCGAGCAGCACCAGAGGCGGAATCGCGGCCCACGCCAGCACCAGAACGGGAAGAAGGGCGCGATCGTGCTGCCCCCTGCGCACGAGCGTCACGATCCCCCAGGCCGCGACCCCGGCCAGAGCGAGCCATGCGACGACAGCCAGCCAGGTATCGGTGTCGAACCACTGCGTCACGATGAAGCGCCGGAAGTCGACGCCCGGATGCCGTCCGAGGAACGCGATCTGACCCTGCTCGGTCAGAGCGAGCACGATGATCGGTGCGGCCAGCACCGCGCCGGCGAGTGTGGACACCAGCCAGCGGCGCACGGTCGTGGCGAGCGCGGTCGTCTCGGGGGAGGCATCCGTTGACGTGCTGGAGACCGCTCGTGCTGTCGCCCGGATGCGCCCGCGCCCGATCCAGAGCAGAGTCGCCGCGTAGACGAGCGCGAGAAGAGAGAGGTAGAGGAACACGTAGATGCACGCCGCGAAGGCCACGGCGAAGCCGATCCACGGCAGCGCACGGCCGGCCCGCCGCGTCACCAGGCGAACGAACAGCACGGTCAGCCACACGGCGCAGGCGGTTCCGAGCGCATACGAGCGCACCTCTGCACCCATGTACGTGGTGCGCGGGAGCACAGCGAAGATGAGCGCCGATGTCACGGCCAGACGCAATCCGCCCAGCCGGTTCACGAGCACGACGATGCCGGCAGCTGCGACTCCGACGGCGAGCGCACTCGCGAACCTCGTGGAGAACTGCGTCGCTCCGAACACCTCGATCCAGATGTGCAGCAGCGCGTAGTAGGTGCCGTGTACGGCATCCACGTGTTGCACCTCGCGCAGCAGGGATGCCCATGGCCGCTCTGCCGACATGATGCTCGCTGCCTCGTCGCCCCAGAACGATGGGATCCAGGAACCCCACCACGAGATGACGAAGGCGACGACGCCCAACACGATGGCGACGAGCGGGGTGCGGTACCGAGAAGGGGAGGCGGGAGGCGCGACGGTGGTGCGCGGCAGGCCCCCGCCGGTCCGCGATTCGTAGCCGGAGGCTTCCATCGCAGAGGAACGCACGCCACCGGACTGCACACTGTGCACGTCGGTTCTCGACACCACGCCTCCCGCCCGAATGCGGCATCCGATCGGATGCCTTACTCAGGTCAGCGCGCCGTCCTGGGCGTTCCCCCGGCTGTGCGTGAACCGGGCGTGAACTTCTTCTCAGACATGTGAAACCTGTGTGTCACTTCAGTCGCGGCAAGCTCGGAACCTCGGTTGGGCGCGGCACGCTCTCCCCTCTGTTCACGTAGTCGAACGCGCATTCGTTCATCGGTCTACCGGCATGCAACAGGGGACCCCGGCTCGACGCCGGAGTCCCCTCGTATATTGCGATCGTGCTCAGTGCACAGCTGGGCTCGCGTGATGGATCAGATCGAGCACCTGCGCCGGGAACCAGGCGCCGGCGGCCGGGTCCACCTGACCCCAGAGCGGGTCGAACGATGCCTGCCCCGCGGCATCCGTTGGCCATCCTGGCTGCGAGTATGCGCCGTAGTCCCACAGCCGACCGGCACCGGACGCGTTGCATTGGCCGTCGGACTCACCAGGGGTCTTCACCCAGAGGTACGCGTCGAGCAACGGCACGCCGGTGTTCGTCGTCGGGGTGAGGCCGAGGCCCGCCCCCGGCGGGTTGCACCAGTTGCCGCCCTGCAGCGTGGACACATTCGCGGCCGGCTGGTTGTACGGCGCCGCCGTGTACGCGGTCATGCTGTTCGGTCCGGTGCCGTTGCGGCTCGTGTCGATCACGAAATGAGCGGACGGCGTGACGCCGGCACCGCTCAGCGCCGACGCGTATCCGGCATTGATGCCGCTCGTGTTCAACGTCGGGTCATCGCTCGTGTCGCTCCACTGGCCGTAGTTGTTCAGTGCGACGCCGTTGTACGCCCCGAGAAGCGAGGCGATCTTCGTGCCGTCCGGACCGCCGTTCCAGTACTGGTTCGGACACGATGCGCTCTGATTCTGGCCGAGCAGCGCAATGCAGTCGGAGATCCAGGTGCCGTACTCGGTGTTGTTGGCCGTGTACTGGTAGTTGGAGACGTTCAGGAAGAAGCCCTGGGCCTTGTTCACGCCCGCCTGGATGAGCCGGTTCGAAATGTCGCCGACGTTCATCCACGCACTGTGCGTGGCATCAAGATAGACGCTCGTGTTCGGCTTGGCCTCCAGCGCGTTCACCGCGTAGTTCAGCTCGGTTTACCGCTCGGCGTCGGTGAACGGATACGTCGCCGGGTCGAGCCCGTGGGTGCCGATGCAATCCGTCGTCGGCAGCAGCCCCAGGCCGTCCGGCTCTACGAGAATCGCGGCCTTGCTGTTGCCGATGCCCGCGGCGATGCCGTCGATCCACGCCTCGTAGGCGGCGGTGTTCGCCGCACCTCCTGCGGAGTACTGGCTGCAATCGCGACCGGGGATGTCATACGCCACGAACACGGGCGTCGTGCGCTCGAGAGACGCCGCGAGCACGGTCGTCTGCACCGTCTTGCGCACACTGGATGCCGTTCCTCCGTCGAGCCACACCGCCTGCGGCGTGGTCTCCACTTTGGCGAGGGCGAGGGCATCCTTCGCCCCACCCTTCTGCACCAGCAGCTTCAGCCCCTGCTTGACGGCGTCGGAATCCGGCGCTTTCACGAACAGCTTCGTCGAAGTGCCGAGAATATGACCACTCGTCGGACTGTTGCCGACGGCCTGCGCGGGAAGGCTCATTGCGACGGTGGCGACCGCACAGGCTCCTACGGCGACGGCCGCAAGGATGCCGCGCGACAGTAATCGCTTCATCTCATCTCCTCATCGAGATCGAGCCCGAACCCCATCGGCCGGGCTACGTGTCTGATCGTGGCCCGTCCTCGGCGCCACGTCAAGAGAGCGCTCCCACGGCGCCATTCCGCGGAATTCGCGCGCGATGACAACCCCGACGTCGCGAGACCGCGACGTCCACGCCACCCTGGACTGATCTAGAGATCGGTCGACACGATCGGCACCGGGCCTCCCGTCGCCACGTGCCCCCACGCGGCGACCGCCAGCACGATCACCGCCGACACCAGCAGTCCGATCGCGGCATCGGCGTGCACCGCAGCCGCCCCGACGACCGCGCCGAGTCCGATCAGCACCACGGCTCCGGCGCGACGTGCCCACGGCTGCCCCTTGCCTGCGCCGAACACCGAGTCGGCGGCGAGCCCCGCGAGAGTGGATGTCACGACGACCGTCGTCACGTCTTTCACCGCGATGTGCCGCGCTGTCGCGGCCTGCGCACCCATGCCGAGGCCGAGCATCCCCGTCACGGTCCACTGCACGCCCTGCACAGGATGCCCGCCCGCCGCGAACAACACGACCGCGGCCGCGAGCAGCACGATGCCGACGCTCGTGAACATGATGGTCGAGAGCCGAGTCCACCCCTCGTCCACGCGGCGCAGCACCCGGCCGCCGATCGCGGCTCCTGCCATGAAGCAGACGAGCGCGATGACCGGCCCGATGATGGGCAGGTCGTCCGCGCCGAGCAGCGCCATGCCGAGGATCACGACGTTGCCTGTCATGTTGCCGGTGAAGACGCGATCCAGTCCGAGGTAGCCGACGGCATCCACGACGCCGGTGGAGAACGTCAGCCCCAGCATCAGCCCGAGGTGCGTTCTCTCGTGCAAACCCCATGTCTTGGCCATGTCGTTCCTCCTCGTGGATGCATCTCGATCACACCACACGTGCGAGGGGCGATTCGCGCGGGAGCGCTCTCAGGCTCGCCGTGCGTACGAGAGAATGGATCGGTGAGCATCCCCCTCTCCGGAACATCCATCGATCTCGTCAACGGCGAATACCGCGCCTCCATCGCCACGGTCGGTGCATCGCTGCGCTCGCTGACCTTCGCAGGGCGTGACCTCGTCGTGCCGTTCGACGTCGATGAGATCCGCCCGGCCTATCGCGGCGCGACACTCGTGCCATGGCCGAACCGCATCGTCGACGGCCGGTACACGTTTGCCGGCGTCGAGCAGCAGGTGCCTCTGACAGAGCCGCAGCGGGGCAACGCCCTGCACGGACTCGGCGCCTGGCTGGACTATCGGGTCGTGGACCGCGGTGACGATTTCGTGGAGCTGGCCGCGACCATCCAGGCTCAGCAGGGCTACCCCCACCGCATCGACATCACAGCCCTGTTCCGTCTCGACGATGGCCTCACGACGGTCATCACGGCACGCAACTCCGGACCGGATGCCGCTCCCTTCGGCACCGGCCCGCATCCCTACCTCGTCGCCGGCGATGGGCACGTCGACGACTGGACGCTCACGCTCCCGGCTTCCAGAGTGCTCACCGTGACGCCAGACCGTCTGGCGCCCATCGCGCTGGCGGATGTCTCGACCGAGCAGGGCGGAGACTTCGACTTCCGTGCTCCGAGGGTCGTCTCCGACGTGTTCATCGACCACGCATTCACCGCGCTGAACAGGGATGCCGACGGCGTGGCATCCGTCGAGCTGCGGGCGGTCGACGGCCACGGCGTCGCGATGCGGTGGGACGCCGCCTGCCCGTGGGTGCAGATCCACACCGCCGACCAGCCCGACCCCGCTCTCAGCAGGCTCGGCCTGGCGGTCGAGCCGATGACGTGTCCGCCCGATGCGTTCAACTCCGGAACGGATCTCATCGTGCTGGAGCCGGGCGAGACGTCGAGTGCGAGTTGGAGCATCCGGGCCATTTGAGGCTGGTGAGCACCGGTGTTCCGAGTCACTTGTCGACGGTCAAGCCTTTAGCCGCGCAGAGGTGCCCCGCGTTCTTCGGATCACCCGGATAGACGTCGACGCGCTGTTCGTCGACGATGCACGCCAACTGTTGCGGTGAGGCCTCCGCAGGAGCTTGCACGTTCTGCAGTTGGACGCAGTCCGCGCCCAGCGGGGTCACCGGCGTCGCGGATTGGATCGTGAGCCCGCTCTTCGGGTCGTCGATGAAGCTCCACATCGTGCCGTCCGTGAGGTGGATGGCACCGCAACGGTGTCCCTCGGCGAGCTGCTGACGCACCAGTGCGTCGACGCCGTTCTCGACATTCGTCAGGGTCTGAATGTGAGCGCACGCGCCGATGGGGTTCGCCCTCGCAACCGCCGCATCCTGCTCCGTCGAATACACCAGTTTCACGCTTGTCGTGGTCGCCGTCTGCGATGGGTAACAGGAGACCGTGAAGGCAGGAGTCTGGTTCGTCAGCGGCGCCAGTGCGGCACCGCCGACAGCGACGCCACCTCCGAACAGAAAGACGGCTGCGATCGCCGCCGCACCGATTCGCGCCCGGCGTGTGCGCAACTGTTGCCGCCGGTGGTTCGTTTCAGCCTGCACCGCGGACCAGATGCGATCGACCGCCCTTGCCTCGGCGGCGCCAGTCGGCGGCGGCACAGGGTGTCGGTTCTCAGTGATCATGCTCGATCACCGCTTCTCGCATTCTCATTCGTGCTCGTTGCAGCCGCTTCCCGACCGCGGATTCCGTGGCATCCAGCGCGGCGGCTGCCTGTTTGTAGGAATGGCCCTCGATCAGACAGAGCTCGATCACCCTGCGATCGTCCGCAGAGAGCTCATCGAGCGCATCGCGAACCCAGATCAGATCGTCGGTGACGGGCGCCGGGATGTCCCGTGCATCGTCGAGCGAGGTCGTGCGTTCTCGCACGCGCTTCCGGGCCTGATTGCGAGCGTGGTTCTTGCACACCGTCAGCAACCACGGCAGGAGCGACTCATCGGCCACCAGCAGCGATCGACGCTTCGACCAGCAGGTGACGAACGTCTCCTGCACCAGGTCCTCGGCAGCGCCGGCATCCGCGGCCAACGCCCATGCATACCGCAGAACGATGGATGCGTGCCGACGGAACAACGCTTCGAACGCGGCGCGGTCGCCGCCGCGAACGCGTTCAACGAGAAAGACGTCGAACTCCTCATCGGCGCGCTCTGCGGAAACCCTCACACCTCACCATGTCCCCGACCGGGCGATTCCTGACACCGTGATCGAAATCGGACCCGCATCTGCATCTGCATCTCGCCCGCTGGACGCGGGGCAGCGACAACTCCACTATTCCGCCAGCACCGTGCTCGGTGACTTGTCCACAGTGTGGCTATCTGTAGTGCGCAATGTCTGATGTGTTGGGTAGAATCGAAGTTATGTTCGACACTGAAGCCTACGCAGCCTCCGGCTCTGACCCGGGCTTCGTGTGTGATGTCGTCGATGATCTTGCCGGCGCGTCTGCGGATGTTCCGCCTGAGGACGTGTTCGAGAATGACGGTGTCTGGAATCAGGGTGTGATTCCGGTGCGGCATGTGCGTCGGCTGTCGGCGGTGGAGATTCTAGACTTCGTGTTTGATGATGCGGTGTCACATCAGACGGTGGTGAATCGTGAGTCGGCGCGGCAGATGTTCGCGGTGCATGAGGCGTTTCAGATCGCCAGGGAGTATGTGCGCGTCTATGTCCCGGTGGGTGCTGCGGACACCTCTGTCGGGGTGGATGATGTGGACTTTTCGGAGCGTGCTGTGGCGTTCGATTTGGCGCACCGGTTGCATGTCAGTGAGAACCTGGTGCGTGCGTACGATCACCAAGCCGGTGTCCTGACCGGCAGCCTGCCTCGCTTGTGTGAGTTGTTCCTGGCGGGGCGGATCAGTGCCCAGCATGTGCGTGCTGCAGTGGACAGTGCAGACGGTATCCCGACCGAGACCCTGATGACTGCCTACGATGAACGTCTCGCCTTGATCGCTGAAGGTCTGCGGGTTGGGGAGTTCGCCCGCCGCTGCCGGTTGTTGCGGGAGCGGTTGTGTGCCGACACGCTGCAGGAACGCCACGACCGTGAAGTGGAGAAGC
>NZ_JAKWJQ010000007.1 GCF_022761015.1 Humibacter sp. RRB41 | reverse complement strand
CTCTCGCTCATGAACGTCTCCCATGTCGCGACTCAGATGTCACCTATGTCGCGACTCAAGACAGTTGTGGCGAGTGAGGGATTCGAACCCCCGAATGCTGAGCAGTCTGATTTACAGTCAGATCCCTTTGGCCGCTTGGGTAACTCGCCGAGGCGCTCCCGACCACATGTAATCACCTGACCGAACGCGCCTGATAAGAATACCCGGGTGCGGGCATCCCATGAAATCCGCGCGGTGCGGACTACTTCGAGGGGTCGTCGTTCTCGGTCGGCGGGTCGAACGGCGCGACCTCCGTCTCGGGGTTCTCCGCGGCCGCCGCCGCAGTCCCCGTCGCCGCAGCGGCGCCGGCTCCACCGATCTCAGCCGCCTCCTGGATGACTGTCTCATCGGATGCAGGCGCGTTCGCGTCCGGTGCGGGCAGCGTGCCACCGGCATCCGCCACCACTTCCGCCGCGTCTTCCACCTGGCGCTCGGCCCGCCTCGAGCGCACGACGCCGGCGATGACGAGTGCGATCACGCCGAGCAGCACGATGATGCCGGCCACGATCAGCCACGGGGTCACGTTGGATCCGGTCGCGGCGAGGCCGCCCAAGTCTTGGTTCACGCGGCAACTATAGGGCCGGCAGGCGTCGGCGTCACCAGCCCTGCCGCACGAGACGCGCGACCCGGAGCCAGCCTAGACTCGCAGGTGCGAGGGGAGCCGTCTGAAGACATCCGCTCGCACGCGTATGTGAAAGGGGCGACAAGCCATGGCAGATTCCTCGTTCGACGTCGTCAGCAAGGTCGACAAGATGGAGGCCGACAACGCTGTGAACCAGGCGCGCAAAGAGGTAGACCAGCGCTACGACTTCAAGAACATCGGGGCGTCGGTGGAATGGAGCGGCGAGAAGATCCTGCTCAAGGCCAACACCGAGGAGCGCGTCAAGGCGATTCTCGACGTGCTCGAGTCCAAGTTCATCAAGCGCGGAATCTCGCTGAAGAGCCTGGAAGTCGGAGACGCCTACCCCAGCGGCAAGGAGTTCCGTCTCGAGGTCAGCCTCAAGGAGGGCATCGACCAGGACGCCGGCAAGAAGATCAACAAGCTCATCCGCGACGAGGCGCCGAAAACGGTCAAGAGTCAGATCCAGGGCGACGAGGTGCGCGTCTCGTCGAAGAGCCGCGACGACCTGCAGGCCACGATCGCGCTGCTCAAGAAGGCCGACGTGGACCTCGACCTGCAGTTCGTGAACTTCCGCTGACGCATGCCGCTTCCCTCGACCGACACCGTCGTCCTGTATCCGCTCGGAGCTGAAAATCCCGAGTCGCTCACCGCATCAGCCGTCGTACTGCACGTTCAGCCGTACGGCGACGGTCGCGAGCTCGTGCTTCTTGATCGCACCCCGGCGCATCCCGTGGATGCCGCGTGGCCCGACCAGGGACCCGATCGCGGCACGATCCTCGCCGATGAACGAGAGCAACAACTCGTCGACGTGCTGTTGGGCGCCACCGACGGCACCAACCTGTTCGTCGGTGCGGATGTGCCCGTGCGACGCGGCACGGAGGGGTGGGCGTTCGTCGTCGTGCACGTGCTCGCCGAGCCGAGTCGTATCGCGGTCGGCGACGAGGTGACCGTCACGGTGGATGCCGCCCACCGGCGGGCGCTCTCCGTCGGCCACACCCTCTGCCACCTCGCCTCCCTCGCGTTGAACGCGGCCGTCGCCGACCGCTGGGGCAAGCCGGTGCGCGATGACGCACTCGGGCACCCGGACTTCGACCACGAGGCCATTCAGTCGTCGACGATCGTGCCGAACGGCTCTGTCGACGTGTTTCGGCTGAACAAGTCCCTGCGCCGCAAGGGGTTCGCGACGGACGGTCTCGATGGCGCGCTCGACGGCATCCGCGATGCCATCACGGCAACCCTGCGCGACTGGGTCGCGACGGATGCCCCAGTGCAGATCGAGCGCGAGGGCGAGGGCCTCAGCGACCCGCGTTTCTGGGTCTGCGGACTGCCAGACGGCACGGCGCGCATCGCGTGCGGCGGTACCCACGTGTCATCGCTCGCGGAGCTGAGCGCCGTGTCGGTCACGCTCGAGACCGGGGACGATGCAGGCACAGGGACACTGACGATGCGATGCAGCGCGGATCCGCACTGATCCTTCGAGGCAGCCGAAGCGCTCAGCGAAGCGCGTACGGCAGCCAGCGGGCGAGCGAGTCGTAGGCGTGCTGTCTAACGTCTTTCTGCGACAGCAGGATGTCGTGCAGCGCGCCATCGAAGCGCTCGATCGTGACGAGTGAGCCGAGGCGGGTCGACCGCTCGGCGATCTCGTTCACGTCGAGCACCACGTCGCTGTGGCGCATCGCCTCGCTCCAGGCAGCCGCGATCGCCGACCTCGCGGACAGCATCGTGTACGCCGGAATGTCGAGGCCGAGCCTGTTCGCAACCCGCTGATGCCCGGCGAACACGGCCGCCAACCAGGCCGGATGCAGTGCGAAGCCGCGCTCGGGCCGCCAGGCGAGGTCGTAGTCCCACTCGCCTTCCCGCGTCGCCGAAACGGAGCGGGTGTAGAAGCCGAGGTCGACCGCGGGCATCCTGCCTCGCGGCGACACCCTGGCGTGTGCGCCGATCAGCGGCTGCAGCACCTCACGGCCGAGCGGGCCGGTCTGGAACTCGAGCCACGGGCTGTTCAGAACGAGCGCGGATGCCACGCCCCTGTGCCGTGCCGCCCACAGGCTGAGCGTGAGCCCGCCCGTCGAGTGCCCCATCAGCACGAGTCTGCGACGAGACGGTGCTGCGGACTGCGTGGAGTGCCCCATTGCGGCGAGCGCCGCCGCGATGTCCTGGTCGTACGTGGTCAGGTCGGTGATGAAGCCAGGTGTCTGGCCCGGCCGCAGACTGCGCCCGTAACGACGAAGGTCGAGTGCGTAGAACCGGGCGCCCTGCCGCCACCAGAATTCCGCGAGCTCGCGCTGAAAGAAGTAGTCGGACCATCCGTGCACGTAGAGCACGTCGACACCACGCCCAACGGCCGGCAGGATGCGCGGGGCGCGGCGGTACCGCACCAACGTTGCGACGATCTCCTGATCGGACTCGCGTCCGAGCGGCAACGTGCGCTGCTCGAACGGGTGGCCGAGGACATCCGGCTCCCACTCCCCCATGGGGGCAGCCTACGTGGCGGCTCGACGCGGCCCGGGCGCCACGGGCCACTCGCCAAGCAACAGCGCCATGTGCGCACTATTGCGCCCGTTCGACTGGCGCGGTTAAGCGCAACTGGCGCTGTTGTCGAGCGGCTTAAGGATTCGAGATGCGCACCATCTCGTCGCGCGGCACGACCTTGATGCGCGCACGACCTTCGGCAGCGCCGAGGGCTTGCTCGTGGGCATCCAGATTGTGCCATCCCTCGAGGTCGGTGTACTCAACGCCACGGGAGCGCAGCAGTTCGACGACGGATTCCTCCGACGGCTCGGAGGGCGTCCACCAGTTGCCGAGGTCGTTGATGAGGTGCGACACCGTCTCCATCGCATCCGACTTGGTATGCCCGATGAGGCCGACCGGCCCGCGCTTGATCCAGCCGGTGGCGTAGACGCCGTAGAACTGCGTGTTGTCTTCGGTGTGCAGCGCCTGGCCCTCGTGATTCGGGATCACGCCGTGGTATTCGTCGAAAGGGATGCCCGGCAGAGGCGACCCGAAGTATCCGACCGCGCGGTACACGGCGCTCACCGGCACCTCGCGCAGCTCGCCGGTGCCGTGCACGCCGCCCTGCCCGTCGGGCGCCGTGCGCTCGTACCTGATGGCGGCCACCCGTCCGTTGCCGTCGTCGACGAACTCGACGGGCTTGGCGTAGAAGTGCAGGTGCAGCCGACGAGATGCCTGACCAATCTCTCGCTGCCGCCACTGCTGCAGCACCCGGTCGATCACGAGCACCTGCTTGTTGCCGGCGACGATCGCACGGTCGTGGTCGTCGTAGTCGAAGTCCTCGTCATAGAGGATCATGTCGACGTCGCGTAGCTCGCCGAGCTCGCGCAACTCGAGGGGCGTGAACTTCACCGAGGTCGGGCCACGGCGTCCGAACACGTGAACGTCGGTGACGGGAGACTGCTTCAGCACGCTGTAGACGTTGTCGGGAATCTCGGTGGGGAGCAGGTCGTCGGCGTGCTTCGCGAGCACGCGCGCGACATCCAGTGCCACGTTGCCGTTGCCGATCACGGCGACTGACTCGTCGTGCAACGGCCAGGTGCGCGGGTAGTCGGGATGCCCGTCGTACCAGCTCACGAATTCGGCTGCTCCGTACGACCCGTCGAGCTCGATGCCCGGAATGGCGAGCGACGAGTCGCGCACCGCGCCGGTCGCGAAGATGACGGCGCTGTAGTGCTGCTTGAGGTCGTCGAGCGTGATGTCCGTGCCGTAGTTCACGTTGCCGAAGATGCGGATGTCGCCGCGGTCGAGCACGTCGCGCAGTGCGGTGATGATGCCCTTGATGCGCGGGTGATCCGGCGCGACGCCGTAGCGCACCAGGCCGTACGGCGCAGGAAGCTGCTCGAACAGATCGATGGAGACGTCGAACTCGCGCTCGGCTTTGAGCAAGATGTCCGCCGAGTAGATGCCGGCAGGCCCGGCTCCGACGATGGCCAGGCGGAGCTTGGTCATGAAGTCTTCCCTTTCGTCGCAGCCTTGCTGCTTGTCTGCGTGCAGTGCGCTACTGACGTGCATGGCGGCATCCGGTGCGCGCGGTCAGCTGGAACGCTCGACGATGGTATCGGCGAACCGGGTGAGAGCCCGCTTGACTGGCCCATCGGGCAATGGCGCGATGGCCTCGACGGCCTCGCGGGCCCAACGGTACGCCTCGTCGAGCGTCTCCTGCGTGACGGGATGCGCTCGCAACTGTGCCACAGCGTCGCTCACGTCGACGTCGTCAGGAGCTCCGAGCACTTCGGTCTCGAGCCGTTCGAGCAGAGCGGATGCCGCCTGGTCGCTCGCCGCTCGTGCGCGCAGCTTGAGCAGGGGCAGCGTCGCGACACCGGCGCGGAGGTCCGTGCCGGGCGTCTTGCCCGTCTCTTCGCCCTCGGCAGAGAGGTCGATGACGTCGTCCACGAGCTGGAAGCCGACGCCGACCTTCTCGCCGAACTCCATGACGGGACGGATGTACTCCTGCGGCGCTCCCGAGAACATCACACCCATCTGCGCGGAGGCGGCGACGAGCGAGCCGGTCTTGTCGGAGAGCACGCTGATGTAGTGGGCGACCGGATCGTCGCCCTCGTTCGGGCCGATGGTCTCGTGCAGTTGGCCGAGGCAGAGTCGCTCGAACGTGTCTGCCTGCAGCCTGATGGCACCTTCGCCGAGGCTGGCGACCAACTGACTCGCCCTGGCGAACAGCAGGTCGCCGGTGAGCACGGCGACGGAGTTTCCCCACACGTGCTGCGCGCTCGGAACCCCCCGCCGGGTGAGCGCCTCGTCCATCACGTCGTCGTGGTAGAGCGACGCGAGGTGGGTGATCTCCACGGCCTGTGCCGCGGTGATCACCTCGGGCGTCGCACCTTCGCCGAGCTGTGCGGTGAGGAGCGTGAGCATGGGGCGCACACGCTTGCCGCCGGCGTTCAGGAGATAGCGCGCCGTGACATCCGCCACCTCGTCCGCGTAGCGCACCTGCTCGCGCAGGCCGCCTTCGACCAGATCGAGGCCCGCGTCGATGCGCTTGGCGAACTGCTTGTCGTCGCTCGACGCGAAGAGCCGCTCCGTGAAGCCGATCTGGCTCGACAGGGTGTTCCCGCGACGTGCGAGAGGCAGCGATGGCACTACTGGTCACCCTTCGTTGCTGCGCCCCGGCCGGGGGCCGCAGTGGGATCCGGCACGAAGCCGCGGTGCAGTGCGACGATTCCGGCCGTGAGGTTGCGGTACGCGACGCGCTCGAAACCGACGCCGCTAATCAGATGTGCGAGCGACTGCTGGTCCGGCCAGTCGCGGATCGACTCCATGAGATAGGAGTACGCGGACGGGTTCGACGACGCGAGTCGGGCGAAGATCGGCATGCCGTACGTGAGATAGGCGTGGTAGGCGGAGCGGAGCACGGATGCCGGCGGCCGCGAGAACTCGCACACCACGAGCCGGCCCCCCGGCTTCGTCACCCGGAAGAACTCCGCCAGCGCGGCGGCTGGGTCCACGATGTTGCGCAGTCCGAACGAGATGGTGACGGCGTCGAAGCTGTCGTCGTCGAACGGGAGCTGCGTGGCATCCGCCTGCACGAATTCGACGTTCGTGTTGCCTGCCTGCCGCTGTCTGCCGACGGCGATCATGCCGGGCGAGAAGTCGGCGGCGACGACGCGCGCACCCGAGCGGGCGAGCGAGGCGCTCGAGGTGCCGGTGCCCGCCGCGACATCGAGGATGAGTTGGCCAGGACGCGGATCGACCGCGCGAGTCGTCGCGATGCGCCAGAGCGTCGCGTTGCCGACGGACAACACCGTGTTCGTGCGGTCGTAGTGGTACGAGACCTCATCGAACATTGCGGCGACGTCCGACGGCTGCTTGCTCAGGTCGGCCCTACTCACCCGATCAAGCTTAGTTCGGCTGGCCGAGCGGTGGCTTCACCACCGATTCGGCCTGGTCCCGAAGCACTCCCCGTCGAGTCTGAAGCGGGTCGAGCCACGCGACCCAGGTGCTCCACGGCCCTGAGCACCCGCCCAGGGCCGTGGACGTACGCTAGTGCCGTGACCGTAACCGCGACCCGAGTACAGGCGTTGACGGTCGAGACCACCCAGCTCGACGACGTCCGACACATCCTCCCCTTCACCGACGCGCATGCCCCTCTCGTGTGGCTGCGCAAGGGCGAGGGCATCGCCGGCGCGGGCGAGGCGCTTCGGCTGGAGTTCCACGGCGCGGACCGCATCGCGCAGGCATCCGCCGCCTGGAAGCAGCTCGCAGCGGCCTGCACGGTGACCGACCCGGTACGGATGCCCGGCAGCGGCCTCGTCGCCTTCGGAACGTTCGCGTTCGACGACGAGAGTGCCGCGACGAGCGTGCTCATCGTGCCTCGGATCGTCATCGGCCGCAGGGGCGGGACGGCGTGGATCACGCGCATCAGGCACACGGACGAGCAGGTCATGCCGACCGTGCCGCACGCCCAGCCGTTCGGCGCCGAATACCGTCTCACCATGCTCCCCGGCGCGCTCACCCGCGAGGCGTACAAGCGCGCTGTCGTCGCCGCCACCGAGCGCATCCGCGATGGGGAGCTTGAGAAGGTCGTGCTCGCGCGCGACCTGCGTGCCCACCTCCCCATCGAATCCGACGTGCGCCGTGCGCTCGTCGAGCTCGCACTGGGCTATCCCGACTGCTGGACGTATGCCGTCGACGGCATGCTGGGTTCCAGCCCCGAGACACTGGTGCGAGTGCACGGCGGAACACTCGACGCACGGGTGCTGGCCGGCACGAGCGCGCGCGGCCGTGACGCGGCATCCGATCACGACTCGGCCGACGACTTGCTGCGCAGCTCCAAGGACCTTCACGAGCATGCCGTGGCCGTGCGCAGCGTGGTCGACGCGCTGGCGCCGCACACCTCGACGCTCGAGGCCAGCAGCCAGCCGTTCCCGCTGAAGCTGCCGAACCTGTGGCACCTCGCGACGGATGTCTCAGGCACGCTGAGCGACGGATCCGGCTCGCTCGACCTCGTCGCGGCACTGCACCCGACGGCTGCCGTCGCCGGAACGCCGACGGACGTCGCCCTGCGGGTCATCCATGAACTGGAGCCGTTCGACCGTGAGCGCTACGCCGGCCCCGTCGGCTGGATCGGAGCGAACGGCGACGGAGAGTGGGCGATCGCCTTGCGTGGCGCTCAGGTGAAGGCGTCGGGAGACATCACCGCGTATGCCGGGTGCGGAATCATGGGCGACTCCGTTCCGGAGCGCGAGCTCGCGGAGACGAGCATGAAGTTCCGGCCAATCACCGAGGCGTTCGGGTAGTAGCTCGTCAGTGCGTCAACGGCACGTGAACGATGCTCGTTCCGCGCGGCGGAGCCGACAGCGCCTGGTCAAGCTCGCCGCGCGTCGTCACGCGGCGGTAGCTCCAACCATAGGCCTCGGCCAGTCGCGGCCATTCGACCTGTTGCGGCGTCGTCAGAACGCGGCGCATCGCCTCGGGCGGCGCCGTCGTCGCCACCTCGAGC
This sequence comes from Humibacter sp. RRB41, assembly GCF_022761015.1. GTDB lineage: Bacteria > Actinomycetota > Actinomycetes > Actinomycetales > Microbacteriaceae > Humibacter. The sequence goes on along the minus strand of NZ_JAKWJQ010000007.1, from coordinate 155,973 downwards.
GAGTCGAAGATCGTGCCTCCGTCGTCGTCTCCGACCACGACCTGAACGGTCGGACGGCGCTCGCCATCGCCGAACAGCAACGCCCCGACGTCGTGCAACAGCGCCAGGTCGCCGAGCAGCACGCGGGTCGTGCCGTGCGGGGCATCCGTGTCGGGGCGCTGCGAGGCGAGGCCGATGCCGATCGCCGTCGAGATGGTGCCGTCGATGCCTGCCAGCCCGCGGTTGGCGTGCACGCTGATGCGCTTGCCTGGCACGGCGGCATCCAGCTCGCGGATCAGGCGTGATGCTCCCAGCACCAGGCGGTCATGCGGCCAGGTGAAGCGCCAGAGTGCCTCGGCGAGCATGCGCCGAGTGACAGGGGCACGTACGGCCGCGAACTCCGCCTTGGCGAAGGCCAGTCGTTGCTGCGGCGAGTGGGACCTCCCCGCCTCAACGTCGGGTGAGACCTCGTCTGCCGAGACATCGGCCCTGTCGTCGAGCAGAGCGCGGCTCGCGAACACCCAGCGACCCACCCAGGCGCGGGCCTCTCTGTCGCGCGGATCTGAGTCGCGCACCTCGACGGACGCCACCGCCTTCGCGGATCGCGCCGGGTCGTAGACCTCTTCGCCGACAGGGGCGACGACGATCACCTCGACGCCGTCGCGCGAGAGCAGGGCGGGAATCTCGCGGCTCAACGTGGGGTGCCCGAACACGATCGCGCGCTCCACCGCACCGCCGAACTCCGCATCGTTCAGCAGTTCGCGGTAGGCGACCACGAGGTTGGGTCCGAACCGGGAGCCGCTCGAGGCCTCGGCGATCAGCGGCCAGCCGCCGGTGCGTGCGAGTTCTTCGGCGGCCGGTCCAGCGGCGTGGCCCGCGATGACGACCGTGTGGATGCCCGGCTCGAGCACGAGGTGCGCGCGGCCCAGCGGTGCCGGAGGGGTGGCATCCGTCTCGTCATCCAACGTCGTCTCCGTCACGAGCGCCGCAGGGCCCGCCACGTCGGTGAGGTCGGGAACGGCGACGGAGAGCGGCTCGCGAAAGGCGAGATTCAGGTGAACCGGGCCCGCGTCGTCGAGGGCTGCGGACCAGGCCTGGGCGGCGAGCCGGGCGTAAGCATCCGTCTCGTCGTCGGCGCCGGTCGGAGCATCGACGTCGAGTGCTCGTCGCACCGCTGCGCCGTACATGCCGGCCTGCACCGTCGTCTGGTTCGAGCGGATGCCCCGCAGCTGCACCGGCCGATCCGCCGTGAGCACGATCATCGGCACGTTCGAGTGGTGTGCTTCGAGGACGGCGGGCAGCAGGTTGGCCGTTGCGGTGCCGCTCGTGGTGATGACGGCGGCGGGACGACCGCCCTCGACGGCCAGTCCGAGGGCGAGAAAGCCGCCGACCCGTTCGTCGACACGCACGTGCAGCTCGACGGCGCCGACGCGTTCGAGTTCGGCTGCGACCAGCGCGAGCGCCTGCGAGCGTGAGCCCGGGCTGAGCACGATGTGCTTCAGTCCGCGACGTACGAGTTCAACGAGCAGTGCGAGGGATGCGTCGGTGGCCGGGTTGCCGGTGGCCGGCAGGCTGGAGGGCGTGCTGACGCTCTCGGTGCCGGAGTCGCCGCGATGTGCCGGCTCAGGCATCCCGTCTGCCGTCGGTGTCGCCTGACTTCTTCTTGGGTGTGTCGTCGAGGTCGGAGAGCTCGCGCTCGAGGCGACGGATGCGTTCCTGCTGTTGACGATCGCGTTCGAGGTTGCGGAGGAAGTCGGGGTCGTCATCGGGAGCGACAGTGCGCGGTCCGGCTTGCCTGTCGCGACGCGGGCGACCGATGGCGAACCACAGGATGGCACCGATCAACGGGAAGACGATGACGATCGGAACCCACGCCGCTTTCGGCAGTCCGCGAACGCGGTCTCGTTCCGCCAACGCGCAGTCCACGATCGAATAGATGTAGAGCAGCGCGGCAACGACCCCGATGACGAGCCACACGCGAACCATGAGGCCATGCTAACCCGCGAGGCCCTTCGCCGTCCGTCCACGGCGAACCTCACAGGAGGCTCACTCGCACGGGCCGCAGCCCTGATCTGATGCACAGCGCGCGTACCTACACTTGAAGGGTGAAACGCATTCCGGGCTGGCTCACGTACACGGTGTTGCGGCTGCTCTTCGTTGCCGTGCCTCTGGCGGTGCTCCTGCTGGTTCTGCCCGGCGAGTACTGGATCTTCTCCGCCGCGGCGGCCGTGATCATCGGGCTGTGCCTGTCGTTCCTCTTTCTGCGCAAGCCTCGTCAGGCCGTCGCCGATCAGCTCGCCGCAGCGCGCAAGCGGGAGCGCACCGAGGCGAAGCCGACGGTCGACGACGAGGTCGAGGATGCCGCGGTCGACGCGGCGAACGAGCGGAGCCGTCGCGCGGCCGAGTAGGCGATCTACAGCGGCGACCAGGCGAGGGCGGCGGCGAGGAACGCTGCGTATGCCAAGGCGCTGATCGACGTGAGTTGCAGGGAGATGATCAGCTCTCTCGGCGTGCGTGCGAAGAGGGCGATGATCACGGCGGGAACGGCGGCGATCAGTGTGAAGAAGCCGAGCCATCCGAGCGTGTAGATCAGGCTGATCAGCGCCAGGATGAGGAACGGCACGAGCACGAAGATCGCGAAGAGCACCCGCGACCAGGCGCGACCGATCAGCACGGAGAGCGTGCGTTTTCCGGCCTCTTCGTCGACGGCGATGTCGCGCAGGTTGTTCACGACGAGCACGGCGCACGCGAAGAGTCCGACGGCGACGGCTCCGAACCACGCGACCTGGGAGACGTTGAGCACCTGCACGTACATCGTGCCAGCTGTGGCGACGAGGCCGAAGAAGACGAAGACGAAGATCTCGCCGAGCCCGTAATAGCCGTACGGATGCTTGCCGCCGGTGTAGAACCACGCAGCGGCGATGGCTGCGGCACCGACGATCAACAGCCACCACTGCTGCGACGCGACGACCAGCAGAAGGCCGGCGAGCGCGGCGAGGCCGAAGAAGACGAGCGCGACGGCCAACACGACGCGCGGCTTCGCTTTGCCCGATCCGGTCAGCCGGCTCGGGCCGATCCGGTAGGCATCGGTGCCACGGATGCCGTCCGAGTAGTCGTTGGCGTAGTTCACGCCGATCTGCAGGCACAGGGCCACCACGAGGCAGAGGATGGCGCGGATCCAGTGGAAGACGCCCGGATCGCTAGCGTCGACGGCGGCACCTGTGCCGACCAGCACGGGTGCGATGGCCAGCGGAAGGGTGCGCAGGCGTGCGCCTCCCACCCAGTCCCCGAAGCGTGCGGGAGCGACGGCACCTGGTCGTCCGGCCGGATGTCCGCCCTTGCGCTTCGACTTGGGCTTCGGCTTCCTACGCGTGCTGCTCATCACAAGGGGGCATCATATCGACGCACGTTAGGTCGCGTCTCTTGTGCTGTTATCTGAGACACCCTTTTCGATGGTGTTCTGCGATGCGACCAGTCGCGCGAGGGCGACGCGATCCGGTTTGCCGGAGGCGAGTAGCGGCATCCGCTCGACGGACACGATGCCGGTCGGCGCCGCCGCGTTGCCGAGCTCGGATTGCACCGCTGCTCGCAGGTGCGCAAGCGAGAGTGGCGGCTCGCCTTCGACGATCACGATCGGCACCTGGCCCCACTCGTCGCTGGCCGTGGCCACGACGACCGCGTCGCTCAGCCCTCGCTGCCTGCGAACGGATGCCTGCACCGCATCGAGCGACACCTTCTCGCCTCCCGAGATGATGACGTTGTCGGCGCGGCCCGTGACCTGCACCCGACCGTCGTCGTCCACCGTGCCGAGATCGCCGGTGCGATACCAGCGCACGCCGTCTGCCGTATGGAACGAGGCATCCGTACGGTCACGGTCGATGGAGCCTTCGTCGTCGAGGTAACCCTCGGCGAGCACCGGGCCGGCGAGTTCGAGGCGGCCGTCGGCCACGTGGGCATGCACGGGGCCGATCGGCATGCCGTCGTAGACGCATCCGCCACCGGTCTCGCTGGATCCGTAGGTGCGCACGATGCGCAGGCCGGCGTCGAGAGCACGTTCGCGAAGCTCGGGCTGCAGCGCCTGACCGCCGATGAGGATGGCGTGGAAGCGGCGGAGCACGTCGAGCGCAAAGCCGCCCGGCCTGGCGACCTCGAGCAGACGCGCGAGTTGCACCGGTACCAGTGATGTGAAGCTCTGATCGGAGTCGAGAGTCGCGGCGGCGGTGCAGAAGGCGAGCGGGTCGAAGTGTCCGGGCGGCAGGATGACCGGTTCGGTGCCCGCTGCGATGGAGCGGACGAGCACGTTCGCGCCGGCGATGTAGTGGGCGGGAAGGGCGAGAAGCCACCTGGCGACGCCGGGCTCCTGACCGCCGACCGCGCCCGCGGATGCCGCGGCGCTCGCCAGCAGTGCGTCAGCGCTCAGCGCCACTCGTTTCGGAGTGCCGGTTGAGCCGGAAGTCTCGACGACGAGCGCAACGCTCTGCGGCGCAGTGCCAGATCGTTCGGATGGCTCTCGTCCGGCCTGTCGTGGCAGCACCGCAGGTCCATCTCCTGTCAATGCGTCGCGGAGCGCGCGATACACGGCGTGCGGGTCGTCCGCATCGATGGCGACCAGCTGGCGACTCACGTCTCAACGCTATCGCCGCGACGCCGACGGTTGAACTCGGCCCCGCCGTTCGCCTCACTAGGACGGCAGCCGACGCCCTAACGCCTAACCTTGAGCGCGTGACGAACAGCTCCTCGGCCAAGAAGGCCCGTCGGAACGCAGCACGCGAGCACGCTCGCCTGATGCGGGAGGAGGCCGCGAAGAAGGCGAGGCGGAGAAGGTTCATCCTGCAGGGTTCGATCGGGGCCGGCATTCTCGTCGTGCTGCTTGTCATCGTTCTCGTGGTCATCCAGGTCGCGAAGCCGCCGCAGACGGCGGGGCCGCAGAACATGCTCAGCGACGGCATCCTGCTGACGAGCACGACGAGCTATGTTCCGACGGCAGCGATTCCGAACGGCGGCTCGCCGACGCCCACGAAACAGGCGGACGACGGCAAGGCGCACATCACCCTGTACGAGGACCTGCAGTGCCCCGTCTGCCAACAGTTCGAGGAGGCGAACGACCCTCAGATCAGCGGCTGGCTGAATGCTGGAACGGCGACGGTCGAGATTCACCCCGTGTCGATTCTCGATCGGCTTTCCAGCGGGAACAGATACTCGTCACGTGCCGCCAACGCGATGGCCTGCGTCGCGCAGTACGACCCGAAGGACTTCTGGGCCGTCAACTCGGCGTTCTACGGCGACCAGCCGAAGGAAGGCAGCAATGGTCGCTCGAATACGCAGCTGTTGGCGACCATGAAGTCGGCCGGCGCCGACGGCGCCCATGTCTCTGCGTGCGTGAACGACGAGACATTCAAGGGTTGGGTGACAGCCGCGACGAACCGGATCACGCCACCGGGGACGACGTTCCCGAATTCGAAGGTCACGGTTCCTGCGACCGGCTTCGGAACCCCGACCATCATCGTCAACGGCAAGGCCTACACGCCTCCGAGCACCAACCTCGGCTACGCCGACACCGCCGCGTTCGCCACGTTCGTGAAGGGTTTGGCGCCGAAGGTCCGCTGAGAGACAGCCACTCAGTGCGGCCGGCCGGCACAGCGGCTCGGTGCGGCCAGCCAGCACGGCCAGTCAGTACTGCCAGGGGAAGGACGACCAGTCGGGGTCCCGCTTCTCGAGGAAGGCATCCCGCCCCTCGACCGCTTCGTCGGTGCCGTAGGCGAGCCGCGTCGCCTCGCCGGCGAACACCTGCTGGCCCACCATGCCGTCGTCGACGGCGTTGAACGCGAACTTGAGCATCCGGATGGCGGTCGGCGACTTGCCAAGAATGGTGCGCGCCCATTCGATTGCCGTCGATTCCAACTCGCCGTGCGGCACGACCGCGTTCACCGCGCCCATCTCGTACGCCCGCTGCGCCGAGTACTCCTGGGCGAGGAAGAACACCTCACGCGCGAACTTCTGCCCGATCTGCCTGGCGAAGTAGGCACTGCCGTAACCGCCATCGAAGGAGCCGACGTCGGCATCCGTCTGCTTGAACCTGCCGTGCTCGGCGCTGGCGATCGTGAGATCGCACACCACGTGCAGGGAGTGCCCACCGCCGGCGGCCCAGCCGGGCACGACGGCGATCACGACCTTCGGCATGAACCGGATGAGCCGCTGCACCTCGAGGATGTGCAGGCGGCCGACGGCACCGTGGCTGCCCACCTTGTCAGCCGTTCCTCCCGCGCCGTCGACGACGGCCGTCTCGGAATCGGAGTACTTGTACCCGTCGCGTCCGCGGATGCGCTGGTCCCCGCCCGAGCAGAACGCCCAGCCGCCGTCCTTGGGACTCGGACCGTTCCCGGTCAGCAGCACGACGCCGATCCGCGGGTTCTGGCGCGCGTCGTCGAGCGCGGTGTAGAGCTCGTCGACGGTGTGCGGGCGAAACGCGTTGCGCACCTCCGGCCGGTTGAACGCGACCCTGGCGATGCGCCCGTCGTTCGAGTGGTGGTACGTGATGTCGGTGAACGCCTCGCCCATCGGAGCGAGTGTCCACACGCTCGGATCGAACAGCTCGGATACCTGCACGCGCTCGCTCATGCCCTCAAGCCTAGGAGCGAGACTTCGCAGGCGGGTGTCAGGCGGCCGATAGCCACTCGCGGGCGGCGGTCACCAGGGCCTGCACACCCACCTCGAGGGTCGGGTGCGGCAGGGGCGCGAAGTGCGGCGAGTGGTTCGACGGGATGTCGGCATCCGTCGTCCCGTTCACCAGTCCGCTCGTGAAGCGCGCCGGATCCTCGCCGCCGAGCAGCCAGTAGACGATCGGCACGCCGACCGCCGTCGCGAGGGCGCCGACGTCTTCGCTGCCGGTGACACGGCCAGGGTCGATCACTCGTGCCTCACCGAACGCAGCGACGAAGGCACCGATCGTGCGGGCCGTCGCCTCCTCGTCGTTGTACAGCACGGGGAACGAGTCGGTGAGCTCGACATCCGGCGCCCTGGTCGCCCCGGATGCCGCCGCCTCGGCCTCGGCGATGCGCGTGATCGCGGACACGACGCGGTCACGTACTCCCGTGTCGTACGTGCGGATGTTGATGCCGAGCGTCGCATCCGGCGGGATGATGTTGACCTTGGTACCGGCGTGCAGCGTGCCGACCGACACCACGGCCGTCTCCCCGCCGGCGATCTCGCGCGACACGATCGTCTGCAGCCGCATGACCGTCGCTGCGGCCATCACGATCGGATCGATCGTCGCTTCAGGGCGCGACCCGTGGCCGCCTTCGCCGTGCAGCGTGATCCGCACGTCGTCCGTGGCGGCGAACGCGGGTCCGGCGTGCACGCCCACGACTCCGGCGGGCGCCGGCGCGACGTGCTGGCCGAGCACGATGTCGGGCTTCGGCACTCGGTCGTAGAGGCCGTCGGCGATCATCTCGAGCGCCCCGGAGCCCAGCTCCTCCGCCGGCTGGAACAGGAACACCATTGTGCCGTTCCACTCCGGTTGCGAGGCCGCCAACACCTCGGCCGCGCCCAGCAGGCAGGTCACGTGCACGTCGTGTCCGCACGCGTGCATCACCGGCACGTCAGCGCCGTCGGGGTCGGTGGCGCGCTGCGTGCTCGCGTAGTCGAGGCCGGTCTCCTCCTCGACGGGGAGGGCATCCATGTCGGCGCGCAGCAGTACCGTCGGGCCATCTCCGTTGCGCAGAACGCCGACGACGCCGGTGCGTCCGATGCCCTCGATCACCTCGATACCCAGTTCTCTGAGACCGTCGGCTGCGATCTTCGCGGTGCGATGCTCCTGGAACGACAGCTCAGGATGCCTGTGCAGGTCTTTGTAAACGGCTTCCAGGTCCAGTGTCATCGGTTCCTCCTCGAGACGATGCGCGTTCGGGCGCGAGAACCAGCCTCACACACGTCGGCTGTGCTGGCGGTGCCAGACTGTGAAGATGCCTGAGCCGCACGCCGCAGTGCCCGCCGCCATGCCGGCGGCCGACCTTCCGCCGCTGGAAGACCTGCTCGCGGAGGCGCACGTCGTCGCGCTGCCGATGGTCACGAAGTTTCGCGGCATCACCGTTCGCGAGGCGTTCCTGACCCGCGGTCCAAGAGGCTGGACGGAGTTCTCGCCGTTCGTGGAGTACGGCGACCGGGAGGCATCCGCGTGGCTCGCGGCCGCGCTCGACTTCGGCTGGGGCGATGACCCCGAGCCGGTGCGTGACAGCGTTCGCGTGAACGCGACGGTGCCGTCCGTGGCGGCCGGCGACGTGGCATCCGTGCTGGCGAGGTTCCCGGGCTGCCGTACAGCGAAGGTGAAGGTCGCCGAGCCTGGACAGCAGCTGGCGGACGACATCGCCCGTGTGGCCGCCGTGCGCGAGGTGCTCGGGCCCGAGGGCCGCATCCGCGTGGACGCGAACGGCCTCTGGAACGTCGACGAGGCGGAGCACGCCATCCACGCACTCGCCGCCTGCGACCTCGAGTACGTCGAGCAGCCGTGCGCGACCGTCGACGAGCTGGCCGACGTGCGGCGGCGCGTGAAGTACATGGGCATCCCGATCGCGGCGGACGAGAGCGTGCGCAAGGCAGCAGACCCGCTCGCGGTGGCGCGGGCCGGAGCAGCTGACGTGCTGATCGTGAAGGCGCAGCCGCTCGGAGGCATCCGTTCGGCGCTCGAGATCATCTCGCTCGCCGGGCTGCCCATCGTGGTGTCGAGCGCGATCGACACGTCGGTGGGGCTCGCCATGGGGGCGATGCTGGCGGCATCCGTGCCGAGACTCGACTTCGACTGCGGGCTCGGCACAGCAGCACTTCTGGCTGCGGATGTCACGCGCGAGCCGCTCACGCCCGTCGACGGCGCCATCCCCGTGCGTCGCGTCGAGGCCGACGAGACGCTGCTGGCCGAACACGCAGCGGATGCCGATCGACGCGCCTGGTGGATGGCCCGCGTCGAGCGCTGCTACCGCGTGCTCGCAGAGTCGGCCGCCTGAGCTCGTTCGTCACACGGCTGCTGTCCCTTCGGGAATGCGCGTCGGTGGTGTGTGGTTGCCTCAAGCTCACGGCAACGGCGCCGCCGATGAAGGGCGGGCGTCGACTCGTCCTGTGAAAGGGCGAGCGCATGACGGCGACAGAGCAGCAAGTCGATACGACGATGCCATCGGCACCCGGCCGCGCTCCGCTCGCATTCTGGACGGCGGGCGCCGTGATCGTCGTCGCACTCTGGGCGAGCGGCTCCCCCGCCATGGTGTACCCGCTCTACGAGCGCATCTGGAGTCTGCCTCCCGCCGTGACCACGTCTGTCTTCGCCGTGTACCCGCTCGTGTTGATCGTCGTGCTGCTGCTCTTCGGCGATCTGTCGGACCACATCGGGCGCCGCACGGCGATTCTGCTCGGGCTGGCCTCGATCTTCATCGGCGTGCTCGTCTTCGCCCTTGCGCCGAACGTGGAGTGGCTCTTCGTCGGCCGGGTCTTCCAGGGACTCGGTGTCGGCCTTTCGCTCAGCCCAGCCGGCGCAGCGCTCGTCGAACTCGATCGCACCGGCAAGCGGGCGAGCACGGTCAACACGGTCGCGATCGCCATCGGCCTGACACTCGCCACGGTCGTGGGAGGCGCGCTCGTGCAGTACGGTCCCGCGCCGCGAGCGCTGACGTTCTGGGTGCTGCTCGGCGTCGTCGTTCTGGTGGCGGTCGCCGCGGTCTTCCTGCCGCGCCATGTACGCGACACCAGCCTGCCGGCGTGGCGCCCGCGGCCCATCCGCGTGCCGCGGGCGATTCGAGGCATCCTGGCCACCGCGGCACTTGCGATCACGCTCAGCTTCGCCGTCGGCTCGGTGTTCATCTCGCTCGGCGCCCAGATCGTGAAGGACGTGCTGCACACCGACAACGCCCTGACCGCCGGAATCGTTCTCGCCATCGGCTCCGCCGTGAGCGGCGTGGTGTCGATCAGTCTTCGACGGATGCCTCCCCGCACCTCGACCATCGTGGGCGGCGTGCTCGGAGGCCTGACGGTCATCGCCCTCGTCGGCAGCGCTTACACCTCCTCGCTCCCGCTTTTCATCGCAGCATCGCTGATCTTCGGCGGCGCGAGCGGTCTGCTGTTCCTCGGCGGACTCGGCCTGATCGCCGCGAACGCAGCCCCTCACCACAGGGCGGGCACGCTCTCGATGGTCTACCTGTTCGCGTACATCGGCCAGGTGGTGACGTCGGTCGGCCTCGGAGTGCTCGCCACCGAGCTCGGCATCAGCGCAGGCCTCGACCTGGTCGGGCCCGTGCTGTTACTGCTCGCGTTCGCGACGATCGCCGTCGCTGTGCTCGCTGGGCGGCCGAAGGCATCCGTCACCGAGTGCATGACGTCGGCGACGCGCCCTACTGCCGTTGTGGAGTAAGGAAAGCGGAGGGCTCGACCCATCGACTCGCTGTGCTCGCTCAGGGAGCTGGGGGTGAAACTAGTACTTCTACTCGATCGCGCAGCGGAATGGGATCGAAAGGTCTCCCTCCACAAGTCGGTCCCACCGAGTTTCTGCACGTCGACGACCGCTGTGCCCACAAGGCGCATTCCCGATCGCTAGCGTCGCCACATGTTCGACGATTTCTGGGAAGACAGCCCTCTTGATCGCATGATGCGGGTGCACGTAACCGATCCTGGCGATCCGACATTCTCACGAACGTTCGACCTGCCACAGGATGCTCCGTCCTCCTGGTTGCACTCGGCGTTCAACCTCTCGATGGGGTGCGATTCATACGACCAAGACTCCCCCTGGCATCTCGCTCTCGACTCGGATGACGACCCGGGTTCGGGAGACGGCGATCGATTCTCCGACTACGGAACGCCTCGCGGCGAAGAGACATCCGGCATCTCAGACAGGTACGTGATTCGCCGGCTGGGCTCCCGACGCGCCGTCGTCGGGGAGCCATGGGTGACGATGATCAACAATCCCGAGAGCCCACTGAAGTCGTCGACGCGAGGTGACTGGCAAAGCAGGCTGGCACCCTTTCGTGCCGACCACGTGCAGCACGAACTGGAGCTGGCATACGGATACGTCCCCACGCCGGCCAAGCGCGCGAGCATGCTCGGCGACGACATCCGGAGCGGATCGCCACTGGTGGGGCTGCTGGAGGCGTTGCCCGCCAGCAGCCGCCTGAGGCTGCGCGCTCATCTCGAGGACGCAGCCCTCCTTCAACAACCGCGATTCGATGACGCAACGATGGCGTCGCTCGCCGTCGGATTTCGGCGGCTCGTCGAACGTCTCGGATCGAACGGGGTGGAGCAGGCCGACGATGGGTGGCTCGACGACGCCACCCTCGGTGACCTCGAGGCCGAGCTCGAGTGGCAGCTGGTCACCCCAGACATGGTGAGCCCTGGACGGCGACTCGGCGATCTCACTCGCAGGCTGGGCTACGCACGACGCTTTCGTGGAAGGGTAATCGCCACCGCGCGAGGATATTCCATCGCGAGCCGTTCGCGCGACGTCGTGGCTGACCTGAAACGTGAGTTGAGGCCGCCATCGGACGGGTATTCGCACTCGGCTTCATCGACACTGGCGCTGCTGGCTATCGCCGATGGAAGCGCGTCCGACGTCTCGAGGCTCGAACAGGTCGTGGTGCTCGGTGCCGAACAACTCGGGCCGATCGAGCGACCGTACGCCCCGGATCGAACGGACATGGTCTCCCAGACCATCGACCCGATCATGTCCGTGCTGGCCCCGCTCGGCGGAGTCGGCGCTTACGGACATTTCTCCCCGGCAGTACGTCGACTGGCGCATGCCTCGCTGTTCTGAGGCAAGGCTTCTACGAGGTCAGGCCGCTGTAGGAGTGCAGGCCGTGGAAGAACACGTTCACGACACCGAAGTTGAACATCACGGCCGAGAAGCCGACGAGGGCCAACCACGCCGACCGGGTGCCGCGCCATCCGCGAGTCGCTCTCGCGTGGATGTAGCCCGCGTAGATGACCCAGATGATGAACGTCCAGACCTCTTTGGTGTCCCAGCTCCAGTAGACGCCCCAGGCCTTCGAGGCCCAGATCGCACCGGCGATCAAGGTGAAGGTCCAGCAGATGAAGCCGACGATGTTGACCCGGTACGCCAGGTTCTCCAGCGTGCCCGACGTCGGCAGGGTTGCGAGGAACCTGAACTGGGTCGGCTTGTCCTGCGCGACCTGGCTCTCACGCCGCACCTGCAGCAGCTGCGCCACCGACAGAGCGAAGCCCAGCGCGAAGAACGCTGTACCGAGGATGGCCACCAGAATGTGGATGACCAGCCAGTACGACTGCAGCGCCGGCGGCAACGGCACGACGGGCACGTAGTACTTCGTCGTGGCGACCATCAGCAGTACACAGACCAGGCCCATCACGAACGTGCCGAGGTAGCGCACGTCGAAGCGCAGGTTGGCGAGCAGGAAGATGCCGACGATGACGAGTGTGCCCGTCATCGAGAACTCCCACATGTTGGCCCACGGCACGCGCCCCGCGTCGACCCCGCGGAAGACGTCGGCAAGCAGATGCACCGACCATCCGACGATGGTGAGCACCATTGCCACGCGCAGGCTCGTCGACGTGACGTTGTCGCCGTGCACGTCGTCTTCGACACGGGAGCTCAGACGCGAGATGGCACCGAGTCTGCCGGCACCGTCACCTGAATCGGATGCCTCGCCGCCTTCTCGCGTGACCGTCGCGGTCGTCGTGGCCACGGCATCCGCTCGCACGGCTCCCGCTTCGACGAAGACGACGTCTTCTGCATCGGCGGAACGACGTGAGACGGCACTGGGAACGGACGCCGGAATCGTGGCCCGCGCACTGCGCCGCGCCAGATCGAGTGCGAACGCGACGAACGCGGCCGCATAGAGGGCCATGGCCACATACATGAAGATCAGCGAGAGTGTTTCGAGCACGATGTGATGAATCCTACGTCGTCGAATCGTTTGCGGAATCGGTGGACCGCCCGGTCAACCGGGCGATGTGTTTGTCGGAGAAGGATGCCACGGCATCCGCCAACCGCGGATCCTCGCCTCGAGCGAGTCCCGCGTATTCCAGCCGAAGCGAGCCGTCGGCTTCGGTCACTGCCTTCACCCACAGCCTGCGCCTCGGCACGAACAGCGACGTGAGCAGGCCGCCCAGCACCAGGATCGCGAACAACAGCACCCAGCCCTGTGTCGGATCGTGATGGATGTCGAGGCTCGCGAACCGCTTCACGCCGTCGAATGTGACCGACCCGAGTCCGTTCGGCAACTGCGCGGTCTCACCCGGTTTGAGTTCGAGCCCCTTGGTCTTGACGCCGGGACCCGCGATCTCTTTCAGTTTGTCGATGTCGAGCGTGTACACCGAAACCGGAACGCCCTTGTCGAGGCCGAGGTCTCCGGAGTACACCGACAGGTCGATGACCGGATTGCGCGTGTCGGGGAACGTGGACGCGAGTGCACCCGTCGATTGCTTTTTCGCGGTCGGATAGAAGAGCCCGATGATGCCGAGCTGCTTCTTCAGCCCATCCGGCACCTTGATGACCCCCTGCGACGTCATGTTCTCGTCCTGCGACGGGAACGGCGTCGCCTCGTGGAAGACCACCTTGCCGCTCGGATCGCGCACCGTGAGCACCGGGGCGTAGCCGTTGCCGAGCAGATAGACGCTCGTGCTCCCGATGCCGAGTGGGTCGTTGACCTTGATGGTCTGCTTGCTCGTCTCGCCGTCCTTCGTCGTCGTGACGTGGGCGGTGTAGTCGCTCGGGGCGCCGATCGCGTTCACGTTGTTCGTCACGTAGCTGACGTCGAGCCCGTTGAGCGTGAGCGAGTACGGCTTCAGCGAGCTGGTGTCGACGAAGCGTCCTGGGTTGAACGAGTCGTAGTTGACGAGCGTGTTCACGAACGTCTGGCCGTCCACCACGATGCGCTGGCCGGTGTACCCGAAACCGCCGCCGACGCCGACCGCGACGAGGATGCCGACGAGCGCCGCGTGGAACACGATGTTGCCGGTCTCGCGCAGGTATCCGCGCTCGGCGGAGACCGAGGCATCCCGCGCGTTCTCGAACACGACTGTGCGATAGCCGGATGCCTTCAGCAGCTTCTGCGCCGACGCGACGGCCGCGGAGCGCGCGGCGCCGGCATCCACCGACGAGCCGTCCGCCGTGGCGCCCTGCAGCACCCGCACGCGGAAGCCGGCCATGCGCTGAAGCCTCGCCGGAGTGCGGGGCGGCGCGGCGCGCATCGCTTCCAGATGGTGCTTGATGCGCGGCACCACGCAGCCGACGAGCGAGATGAACAACAGCAGGTAGATGGCCGAGAACCACACCGACGTGTAGGTGTCGAAGACCTGCAGCTTGTCGAGGATCGGGTACAGCGTCGGGTGCGACTGCTGATACTGCACTACGCCGTTCGGATCGCTGGTGTGCTGTGGCACCAGTGATCCGGGCACCGCGGCCACCGCGAGCAGCAGCAGCAGGAAGAGTGCGGTGCGCATGCTGGTGAGCTGTCGCCAGATCCAGCGCAGCCAGCCGACGAAGCCGAGCTTCGGCTGGCTGAGCTCGCCGGCATCCGCACCGGGTTCGGCGGTGTCGACGTGACCGTCGGGGCGTGCGTCGATGCGAGCAGACTTCTGCTCTTCCTTCACCGTGGCCGTCGTGCCGTCAGATGGCGGTTCCAAAACCGGGGATCACCCCCGCAAGGGAGATGATCCACTGGTTCCAGACACCCGAGACCATCAGGATGCCGATGGCGATGAGCACCGCGCCGCCCACGATGTTGATGACGCGGGTGTGCTTGCGCATGAACGTGACGGCGCCGGATGCCCAGCCGAGCCCGAGCGCGATCAGCACGAACGGCACGCCGAGCCCGAGCGCGTAGAACAGCGCGAGCACGGCGCCCTGCCACGCGGATCCGCTGGAGTAGCTCATCGTCGTGATCGCCGCGAGCGTCGGTCCGGTGCACGGGCTCCAGCCGATCGCGAAGATGATGCCGAGCAGCGGGGCGCCCGCCAGTCCGGTGATCGGCCGCCACTGTGGTTTGAACGTGCGCTGCAAAAACGTGAACTGCCCGACGAACACGAGTCCGAGCAGGATCAGGATCACTCCGGCGACGCGGGTGATCAGGTCGCGCCACTGGATCATCCAGAACCCGAGCGCACCGAACACGAAACCGGTCAGCACGAAGACGGCGGCGAACCCGAGCACGAAGAGCGCGACGCCCAGGACGAGACGCCGCTGCCCGGTGCGATCCCCCTTCGCGGCGGTCGACCGGCCGTCGGTGAAGCCGCCGATGTAAGCCAGATAACCAGGAACGAGCGGCAGGATGCACGGCGACGCGAACGAGATCAGCCCGGCCAGCAGCGCGACGGGCACGGTCAGCAGCAGAGGTGCCGACAGCACGAAGTTCTCGATGCCCATCACTTGCCCTCGGCGAGCGCGCTGTCGATCAGCGTGGTGAGGGTCGACGGCTGGTCGTCGACGGAACCGGCGATGCGCGCCGAGATGCGGCCCTGCTTGTCGATGACGAGTGTGGTCGGCGTGGCGTTCGGCCGCATCGAACCGCTGAACGCGAGCTGCACGGCGCCGCCGTCAGCGTCGAGTATCGACGGGTAGGTCACCTTGTACGTGCCGTCGAACGCCTGCACTGTCGCCGCGTCGTCTCGCGTGTTGACGCCGATGAACGAGACGCCCTTGCCCTGGTACTGCGCGTAGATCTTCTGCAGGTCGGATGCCTCGGCACGGCACGGCGGGCATCCCGCGTACCAGAAGTTCACGACGATGACGTCGCCGCGATCGGCCTTCGCCGACACCGTTGTTCCGTCTTCGGTCTTGCCGGAGAAGTCGATGGGCTTGCCGCGCTGCGACGGTGTGAGCTCGGTCACGCCGCTGCTGCCGGCTATGAAGTTCTTGTCGACGCCCGACGTGTACTGCTTGGCGAGTTCGTCGTTCGCACAGCCGGAGAGCAGGGCTCCTGTGGCGAGCGCTGCAACGGCGGCGAACAGGATGCGGCGCTTCACACGGCCCCCACATCGGTGGAGTCGACGGCGAGCACGGCCGCCGGGTCGCTGTAGGCGATCTCGACGAGGCGTCCATCGTGGCGTTCGAACGTGGTGATGCTCGAGAGGGAGCAGCGACGATCGCGGGGATCGTGCACGAAGCGCTCTCCTGCCACCGACAGGTGCGCGACCCAGATCGGCAACTGGTGGCTCACGAGGGCGATGTCTCCGCCGGCATCCTCGGTGTCGGGGCGCTGGGCGTCGGACTGACGGGCGTCGGACTGCTGAGCGTCGAGCCGGTCGAAGGCGCCGTTCACCGCGGCCAGCATGCGCTGCTCGATCGAGCGGTAGGCCTCGCCCCAACTCGGGCGAAGGGGGTTGATCAGCCACGGCCAGTTGACCGGGTTGCGCAGCGCGTGCGACATGACCGTTCCCTCGAAGTGGTTGCTGGGTTCGATCAGGCGGGCATCCGTCTCGATCTCACGGCCGAATGCCGCGGCGACGGGCGCCGCAGATTCCTGGGTGCGCTGCAGGGGCGACGCGATCACCGCCGTCGCCGGACGGTGACGTGCGACGAGGTCGTCGGCGGCCGCCTGCGCCATACGCCTGCCGAGTTCGGAGAGGTGGAAGCCGGGCATCCTGCCATAGAGGATGCCGTCGGGATTGTGCACCTCGCCGTGACGCACGAGATGCACCTGGGAAGCTGCCACCCTGCAAGTGTATTCAGCGAGCGCTGGTGAATTGCCTGAGGGGTCTGGCAGTTGCGTTCCCTCAGGGCTGTCGCCCGGCCGGCGTAGGGTGCGATGCATCGGCGACGACGCGGGAGGACGACGATGCCCGAAGCAGACTGGGACGACGTACGGCGCCTCGCGCTGGCTCTGCCCGACACCGAAGAGACCGTGAGCCGCGGCAGCGCCTTCTGGCGAGTGCACGGCAAGGGATTCGTCTGGGAGCGCCCGCTCCGGAAGCCAGACCTGGCCGCGCTCGGTCTCGATGAGCAGCCAGGACGGGTGCTCGGTGCGAAGGTCGACGACGAGGCGACCAAGTTCGCGCTGGCCGAGAACGAGCCGGATGTCTTCTTCACGACGCCGCACTTCGACGGTTACCCCTCGGTGCTGGTGTGGCTCGACGCGGTGTCGCTGCAACGCCTCGGCGAGATCGTGACGGATGCCTGGCTTGCGACAGCGCCGCCCAGCGCCCGCCTCGATCGCCCATAGCGCGGCTGCGCCGCTCAGGTGCTCGGTCGGCTCGGCCGCACGCGCAAGCGCGCCCGGCTCTCGCCTCGATCGCCCATAGCGCGGCTGCGCCGCTCAGGTGCTCGGTCGGCTCGGCCGCACGCGCAAGCGCGCCCGGCTCTCGCCTCGATCGCCCATAGCGCGGCTGCGCCGCTCAGGTGCTCGGTCGGCTCGGCCGCACGCGCAAGCGCGCCCGGCTCTCGCCTCGATCGCACTTAGACTTTCCGGGTGACTTCCCGCGTACTCGTCAAGAACCTCGCCGCCCGTGAAGACGGCTCCGTCTCCGTCTCCGGATGGGTCGAGACCGTGCGCGATCAGAAGAAGGTGCAGTTCGTCATCCTGCGCGACGAGTCCGGCGACGTGCAGCTCGTGCACCCGCGGGCCGCGGCGCCTGCGACCGAAGTGATCGAGACATCCGGCGACGTTCCGGTCGGCGTGAGCGTGACGGATGACCTCGCAGAGACGATCTCGTCGCTCACCCTCGGCTCCTTCGTGACGGTCACCGGCGAGCTGAAGCACGACGAGCGCGTCAAACTCGGCGGCATCGAGATCAAGGTCGAGTCGCTCACCGTGGCGACGTATGCGCACCCAGAGCTGCCGATCGCGTCTGACTCCAGCCTCGACAAGCGACTGGACTGGCGCTTCCTCGACCTGCGCCAGCCGCGCAACAACCTGATCTTCCGCATTCAGACCACGCTCGAGCACGCCTGGCGCACGTGGTGGATCGACAACGGCTTCATCGAATTGCACACCCCGACCTTCATGGCGACGCCTTCGGAGTCGCGCGCCGAGCTGTTCCAGCTCGACTACTTCGAACTCGGCACCGCCTATCTGGCCCAGAGCCCGCAGCACTTCAAGCAGGCGGCACAGGCCGCCGGCCTCGGCAAGGTGTTCGCGATCACGCCGGTGTTCCGTGCGGACCCGTCCTTCACGTCACGGCACGCGACCGAGTTCACGTCGGTCGACGCCGAGATCAGCTGGATCGACTCCCACGAAGAC
Source organism: Humibacter sp. RRB41 (assembly GCF_022761015.1). Lineage (GTDB taxonomy): Bacteria > Actinomycetota > Actinomycetes > Actinomycetales > Microbacteriaceae > Humibacter. The sequence goes on along the minus strand of NZ_JAKWJQ010000007.1, from coordinate 137,812 downwards.
GTCATGGCCATGCAGGAGCAACTGCTGGTCGCAGGCCTGACAGCGGTCAAGGAGAAGCACGCCGACGAGATCCGCGCCGCGTTCGGCATCGAGGTTCAGGTGCCCGCGACGCCGTTCCCGCGCATCCCGCTCGCTGAGGCGCTCGAGATCGTGAAGCAACGCGGGTACGCCGTGCAACGTGAAGACGGCGACCTCGACCCGGAGGGCGAGCGCCAGATCTCCGCCTACGTCAAGGAGACGTACGGCCACGAATTCGTGTTCCTCACCGAGTACCCGCTGTCGATCCGGCCGTTCTACCACATGGTCGATGAGGCGACAGGGCTCACGAAGAGCTACGACCTCATCTACAACGGCGTCGAGATCACCACAGGTGCTCAGCGCGAGCACCGCATCGACGTGCTCGAAGCGCAGGCGGTGAAGAAGGGCCTCGAGCTCGAAGGCCTCGAGTCGTACCTCGACTTCTTCCGCTACGGCGTGCCGCCGCACGGTGGATTCGGCATGGGCCTCGCCCGCGTACTGATGCTGCTGCTCGGCGAGCAGTCGATCCGCGAGGTCACCTACCTCTTCCGTGGCCCGACCCGCCTGAAGCCGTAGGTCCGGGGGCATTCGTCCACCCGTTCCGCTGCACTCGTCACCCGATCCGCTGCACTTTGCGCAATCCGCACCTGCTGATGGCCCGCGTGTCTGCCGAAAGTACCGCGGAACGGGAGGGAACGGCAGCAGCACGGCAGGGAGCTGCAGGGAACGGCGGTGTGTCACCCGAAGGCGGTCGCGTCGTAATACGTGACCTGCGACGTCCAGCCGCTCGGCATCAGAAGGTCGGCCCATTCGGCGCGCGCGGCATCCGTGTCGAAGCTCACGTCGACGCGCTCGCGCCACCGGCCGTCCGCCATGCGCTGCAGGGTCGCCTCCCAGGTGACGCCCGGGGTCTGCTTGGCTTGCAGTCGCAGGTGCAGCCCGATGCCGCGCTCGCGTGAGAGCAGCGTGAGCAGTCCCGCGTAGACGGATGCCCGCCCCACCTCCTCGAACCACGGCCGCAGGCTGCGCACCAGCACGTCGGCACTCCAGAGGATCGCCGTCGGAAAACCGGTGCGCGACTGGTAGATGTCTACCGCGATCACGCCGGGCACCCGCCTCAACGTGACCCGCAGGTGATCACGGGTGACGCCGTACTCGACCGTGGAATGGAAGTAGACCGGCACGGCAGGACGCGGCACATCGAAGCCGATCCGCCTGGCGGCGTAGTCGGCGATCACCTGCTCGCCGACGAAGAACGGTCGGATGCCCTCGACGTACGCGGCCACCTGAGGCGAGGGCGGACTCTGCTCGATCGAGCCCGCCGTCTCGGCGTAACTCGGCGAGTGGTGCGTCACCGCGATGCGGTACCCGAGCGGCAACGGCGGACCTGCCTTCACGGTGAGCCACTCTGCGGCATCCTGCCCGGCCACTCGAGCCGACACGATATGACCGCTCTCGACGATCACCGGGTTCTCGCGGCCCTCCAGCCGGGGCACCGTGTCGAGGATGTGCTCCAGCGCGAGCACACGGGTGGTGGGCGGCAGGCGATATCGTCCGATCGGCGATCCCGCCGTCACCAGATGGGTCACCGTGAAGCCCTCCCGCTCGGAGAGGTCGGCGACCTGCACCGCGACCATGCCGCCAAGGCTGAACCCGGCGACGAGCACCGGCTCCCCCGCGCGGATGCCCGCCTGCCGCATCGCCTCGACGGCCGCGCGCGTGAGCGTGGTCTCCTGCATCGAGAGGGCGACGAAGTCGGCGGTGAGGTCGTTCGGCGCGACACCCGAGCGCGGATGCCAGGTCTGCGTGCTCGGGAACTGCACGATCCAGCGGCGGCCGGGACGGGCATCCGTGCCTGCCGTCGTCCCATCAACGGGATCCGCGGCGGGGCCGGCCGCAGCGGCCACGGGATCGTCGACGCTGACCACGCGGATCACGGCGACATCCGCGCGATCGTCGAGGTCGGGGTCGCCGAGGTCGTCGATCTCCCGCTGCGAGATGAAGAGCTCGCGCAGCCCGTCGATGCGGGTGCGGCGCAACGCGGTGAGCGCCAGCCCCGGGAGCCCGAGCACATCGGGATACGGCCCGAGCGCGAGTCCCGAGAAGTGCGCAGGCGTGTTCCAGCGCGACGACGCCGGCTCGAACCGCTGCGCTGCCGCTGGATCGCGCCACCAGTCCAGAAAGTCGGCGCGCTGCGGGAAGGACTCCCGAAGGAACGCGTCGTAGGGCATGACGGAGACCTCGGAGCCGTCGTCGAAGTATCCGCGGTTGCGGCCGAGACCGACCAGCTTCGCCTCGAGTCCGGGCACGTTGAACACGGCGATGTACGGCCGGGCGCGCAGACTCGGCAGCACGAGTCCGACCGCCGAGGCGAGCAGGGCCAGCGGCGCGAAGAGAAAGCCCGCGGTGCGCGCTGCAAGCCCGATGGCGCGAGGCAGCGTCGCCACCCACGTGTCGTTCATCACGACGGCTCGGTCAGCCGCGTCGAGCGGCGGCTTCAACTCGAAGGGGTACGGACGGCGCGCATACCCTCTCACCAAGAACCAGCACCAGTCGACCACCGTGAGCACCAGCCACACGACGCCGCGCACGATCCACGCGGCGAGCGCGACCACCAGGGCGACGAGCCCGATCGCGAGCAGCACCACGGATGCCGCCGCCACCAGCACCGAAAGCCCTGCCCAGCCCGCGAGACCCCGCGGTCGCCGCATCCATGGCGGCAACTGCGCGGCGGGTGTCTGCTCAGCGCCGCTGTCTGGTGCGCTCATGCCGCGTGCGACCGCACTCGTGCGGCGCATGCCCGTGCAATGGATACCCGCACGACGGGATCGAGGCAGGGGCGGACATCCGGTGTCATGGGCACCAGCATAGGGACGACGGGCGTCCCGATCTCACCCGTCGAGGGCGCCCCGCCCGGCGCGCTCGACATTACGATCAAGCCATGCCAACGCTGACGAAGATGGCGCGTGTGCCCGCCGGCGACTACCTGATGGGGTCCGACCGGTTCTACGCCGACGAGGGTCCGGTGCACAGCGTGCACGTCGAAGCGTTCGAGCTCGACGAGCACCCCGTGACGAACGAGGAGTTCGCTCTGTTCGTCGACGCCACCGGCTATCTGACCGTCGCGGAGCGCCCGCTGAATCCGGCGGACTTCCCCGGTGCCGACCCGGCCGACCTCATTCCCGGCGGACTGGTCTTCACGCCGTCGAGCGGGCCGGTGAACCTCGCCGACTGGCGGCAGTGGTGGGCGTGGGGTGCTGGAGCGAGCTGGCGGCATCCGTTCGGAGCAGGATCGTCGATCGAGGGCGAGGAGCGGCATCCTGTGGTGCAGGTCGCCTACGAGGATGCTCTCGCCTACGCCGCCTGGGCGGGCAAGCGCCTGCCCACCGAACAGGAGTGGGAGTTCGCCGCGCGCGGCGGAGCCGAGGGCCTCACCTACGCGTGGGGCGATGAGCCCAGGCTCGACGGACGACTGATGGCCAACACCTGGCAGGGCCGGTTCCCCTACCTGAACACGGGCGCGGATGGCTGGGTCGGCACATCGCCGGTCGGCTCGTTCCCCGAGAACGGGTACGGGCTCCTGGACATGATCGGCAACGTCTGGGAGTGGACGTCCACCTACTACTCGCCACGCCACGACGTCGCCCCGTCGCGCTCGCTCGGCCTGCTGGATGTCAGCGGAGGCCCATCGGAGACGCACGCGCACGTGCACGCTCACGAGTCGCACGACCATCACGACCACTCCGAGCACGACCACGGAACGGATGCCGCAGCCCACGACGCCGAATGCGCCTGCGGCCCCGGTGGCTCGATCCGCCCTCAGCCCGTGAGCGCCGATGCTCAACACCCGTCCGACCACGACGCCGAGGATGCCGGCAGGGCGGCCGCGAGCCGTGAGCCCGGCTCGCTCACAGCGCGCCGCACGCTCAAGGGAGGCTCCCACCTCTGCGCACCGGAGTACTGCCTGCGCTACCGTCCGGCCGCGCGCTCCCCGGAGGCCGAGGACACCTCGACCACCCACATCGGCTTCCGCTGCGCCCGCTGACGCATCGGCACGCTGCCTCTTTCGCCACCGTTCGAGGGACAGCGAGGGCGAGAGCTCAGACCGTGTAGTCGACTCCCGCGCGACCGACCGTGTTGGCACGCACGAAGGCGACCACCTCCTGATGCACCGGGTGGTGGATGTACGTCTGCAAGGCGTCCTCGTCGTCGAACTCCGACACCAGCACGACGTCGTAGTTGTCGGCGGCGCCGGCGTCGTTGAGGCCGACCTCGAACTCGCGGATCACGTCGATCTGCGGCGGAAGCGAGAGCAGCCGGTCACGGAACTCCGCTTTCAGTCGCTCGCGCTCGTCATCCGTGTCGCCAGCGACCTTCCAGGTCACAACGTGCCGAAGCGTCATCATTCCTCCTGTGCGTAGGCCCACGATCGTAGCGGCAGCTGCGCGATGCGATCCTGGGCTGCGTCGGCCGGATGAGCGTCAGCCGTCCGCGGCGAGCGCCGCGTTCAGCGCTGCGGCGAGCCGATCGGTGTCGACACGCCAGTAGGTGTGCTGCCGACCGTCGATCAGAACGACGGGGATCTCCTCCGCGTACCGGTCGAACAGCTCCGGCTCGTCGAGGATCGAGCGTTCCTCGACGGTGACGCGCGAGGCATCCGGAAGCGTCTGCGTCACGCGGCTGATCGCATCCCGCGCGTCGTCGCAAAGGTGGCAGCCGGGCTTGCCGATCAGGGTGAGCTGAATGTCTGGCACGAACAGGAGCCTAGATCGGTCACCTCGCAGGCACCGTCGCTGCGACTCCAGTGCGCGCAAACGAAAAAGCGCCGGGGCACAGCCCGGCGCTCGTTCGAGCGTTGCCTACTTCTTGTTGCGACGCTGGTGGCGGGTCTTGCGAAGCAGCTTGCGGTGCTTCTTCTTCGCCATACGCTTGCGGCGCTTCTTGATAACTGAACCCACAAAGACCTCACAAAAGTTCATCGGGATGCTGCGCAGCGCGCGGCAGCACGGTCGCCCAGTCTACCATCCGGCCGGGCCTCGCCCGACGCGTGGTCAGCGACGACGCTTCGGGCGCACCCGATCGACGACGCTCGAGACCCGATGGCTGGTGTCGGCGAACACCTTTCCCACCTGCGCGGCGAAGTCCTTCGTCTCGTCGGTGATGCCTGCCGCCAGCGTGGTCACGTCGATGTCTTCGATCTCGAACCCGCCGCTGGTGAACGGCATCAGCCAGTCCTCGATCTCGTCGAGTGGGGCGACGTCGATGCGGTAGTAGCGGTGCTGTCCCTCTTCACGCACGGTGACGAGTCCGGCCTCGCGCAGCACCTTGAGGTGCTTCGACACGGTCGGCTGACTCAGCTCGAGGTCGCCGACGATCTGCGAAACGCTCACTTCACCGCTGTCCGAGTCTTCGGATGCTTCGAGCAGCACGCGCAGAATGTCGCGCCGTGTGGCATCCGCGACGATGTCAAAGATGTCCGGCATCACCCCAGGCTACTGGGCGGAGCCTGACGACACCATGCCTTCACGGGCATCCGTCCGAGTGTTCCATGCCGCAAACGGCACACGGCAAAGGCACCGGTCGCCACCTCCAGCGCGCAAGGTAGCATCGACACCGCGCGAGGCGTTCGCGGGGAGGGCGGCCGATGCGGGCAACGGCACAAGCATCTCGGCACCTCGTACCCACGACGTTGTGGGGGCGCGTTCAGTTGCGCGTCAACACGTTCTCGGGAGCGAGCCCCTCGAGGTTCGCGCTCATCGTCTTCGCGTCGCTCGTCTTGATCTTCACGCTGCTGTTCTCGTTGCCGGTTTCGTCGGCGCGAGGCGCCGTCACACCGCTCGCGGACTCGTTCTTCACGGCGGTCTCGGTCATCTGCGTGACCGGCCTGTCGACCGTCGACATGGCGACGCACTGGTCGGGTTTCGGCCACATCGTCGTGTATTTCGGCGTGCAGATCGGCGGCATCGGCGTGCTGACGCTCGCGTCGATCCTCGGCATGGTCATCTCGCGCCGGCTGGGCCTGCGCGCGAAGCTCATCGCGGCGAGCGACAGCAACCCGCTGCGGGCGCACGCCGGCCCGGTGGCCGAGGGCCAGGCCATCCGGCTCGGTGAGATCGGCAGCCTGCTGCGCACGGTCGCACTGAGCGGCATCGCGATCGAACTCGTCGTGGCGCTAGTGCTGTTCCCACGGATGCTCGCCCACGGTTTCTCGCTCTACGACAGCTCGCTCAACTCGCTGTACTACTCCGCGATGGCGTTCACGAACACGGGGTTCTCGCCGAACGCATCCGGCATGGCTCCGTTCGCCACCGACTACGTGTTTCTCACCGCACTGATGGTCGGCGTGATCGCCGGCGCGATCGGCTTTCCTGTGATCTACGCGCTCAGCCAGAATCTGCGACGCAAGGTCAGGCGCAGGTTCTGGACGCTGCACGTCAAGCTCACGATCGTCACCTTCGCGTTGCTGCTCGTCGCAGGATGGGTGCTGTATTTCGCCCTCGAGGCGGGCAATACCAGGACCATCGATTCCCACGGTCCAGGGAATGCGGTCTTCCAATCTCTTTTCCTTTCCGTGATGGCACGGTCGGGCGGCTTCTCCACGTTCGGCGTCGACCACCTGCACACGTCGTCGCTGATGGTCACCGACATGCTGATGTTCGTTGGGGGCGGGTCGGCATCCACCGCCGGCGGAATCAAGGTGACGACGCTCGCCGTGCTGTTCCTCGCCGCTCTCGCCGAGGCGCGCGGCGTCGAGTCGATGGAGGCGTTCCGTCGTCGGATCCCCACCGACGTGCTCCGCGTCGCGGTCAGCGTCGTGCTGTGGGGGGCGACCATCGTCGCGATCTCGACGGTGACGGTGCTCGCCATCACGAAGGAATCGCTCGATCACGCCCTGTTCGACGTGATCAGCGCCTTCGCCACCTGTGGTCTGTCGACCGGCCTCACGCAAGGTGCGCCGACGGGTGCGGTGTATGTGCTCGCCATCACGATGTTCCTGGGACGCGTCGGCACCGTGACACTTGCCGCAGCTCTCGCACAGTCGCAACGTGGACAGTATTACCAGAACCCGGAAGAGAGGCCCATCGTTGGCTGACCGCATCAAACATGACGCTCCGGTGCTGGTGATCGGGCTCGGCCGCTTCGGCGCGGCCACCGCCGGCCAGCTCGACCGCCTCGAACGCGAGGTGCTCGCCGTCGACACCGATCTCGCACTCGTGCAGAAGTGGTCGGAGCGCATCACGCATACCGTGCAGGCGGATGCCCGCACCATCGACGCCCTGCGCCAGATCGGCGCGCAGGACTTCGCGATCGCCGTGGTGGCCGTCGGGTCTTCGATCGAGGCATCCGTTCTGATCACCGCGAACCTCGTGGACCTCGGCATTCCACAGATCTGGGCGAAGGCCATCTCGAAGTCGCACGGCACGATCCTGCAGCGCATCGGGGCGAACCACGTGATCTACCCCGAGGCGGAGGCCGGCGAGCGCATCGCCCACCTGCTGGCGGGACGGATGCTCGACTTCATCGAGTTCGACGACGACTTCGTGCTGGTCAAGATGTACCCGCCGAAGGTGATCCGCGGCATCTCGCTGACGCAGTCGCAGGTGCGCCGCAAGTTCGACATCACCGTCGTCGGCGTGAAGTCGCCTGGCCAGCCGTTCACCTACGCCACCCCGGACACCGTGGTCACCGACCACGACCTGATCATCGTCTCGGGCGCCAGCTCCGACGTGGAACGCTTCGCCGCCCTGGAGTGACGCGGGCCGGTGCTGAGCGTCAGCCGGCGGCGAGCTCTCTCGCGCGGGCGAGGGCGGCATCCGTCGCGCGGTCGAAGACCGACTCGAGGTCGGCATCCTGCAGCACGGCGACCGCCTGCTCGGTCGTGCCCTTCGGACTCGTGACCTGAAGGCGCAACTGCATCGGTGTCTCGTCCGAGACCTCGAGCAGCCGGGTCGCGCCGATGAACGTCCCGTTCACCAGGTCGGCGGCCTGCTCGGGCGTGAAACCCTTCGAGACGGCCGTCGCGGTGAGCTGCTCGATGAGGAAGAACACGTAAGCGGGACCGGAGCCGGAGATGGTGCTGAGGGCATCCAGCTGCGACTCGGGCACCTCGACGACGCTGCCGACCGTTTCGAACAGCCGACGCACCAGGGCGACCTGCTCGGGCGTCGATCGCGTTCCCGCGCTGACGCCGGTGACCGCCTTGCCGACGATGGCAGGCGTGTTGGGCATCGAACGCACCACGGCGACGGATGCCGACAGCAGCTCCTCGAACCGCGCGACCGTGACTCCCGCGGCGACGCTCACGACGATGGCGTCAGGCTCGATCGTCTCCGCGATCTCGGCCAGCAGGTCGGGCACCATGGCCGGCTTCACTGCGACGAGCACGACGCCGGCGCCGCGCACCGCCGTGCGGTTGGCATCCGGATCATCGTCGGTGGCGATGGCGGTGACGCCCGGAGTGCCCGCGAGGGATGCCGCCCGCTCCCCGCTGCGATTCGTCACGACGATGCCGTCAGCGTGAACGCCCGGCTTCAGCAGACCGCTGAGGATGGCACGGCCCATCGATCCGGCGCCCAGAATGGCGATCTTCGGCAGCTCCACGACGTCTTCGCTCATGGGATCGAGCCTAGGCGAGCCGTGGTCGGCCTCTAGGCTGAACGCATGACGGAGGCTGCCGAAGGATCCGCTACTGCCGAAGGATCCAGCACCAGGGCGATCATCGCCGCGTTTGCTGCGAACCTCGGCATCGCCATCACGAAGTTCATCGCGTGGGGGTTCTCCGGTTCGTCGTCGATGCTCGCCGAGGGCGTGCACTCGCTGGCCGACTCGTGCAACCAGGTGCTTCTGCTCGTCGGCGGGAACCGGGCGAAGCGGGCGGCGGACCGCGAGCATCCGTTCGGGTATGGCCGCGAGCGGTTCGTGTACGCGTTCGTGGTGTCGATCATCCTGTTCTCGGTCGGCGGCGTGTTCTCCATCTACGAGGGCATCGAGAAGATCGCTCACCCGCACCCGATCGAGGTGTGGTGGCTGCCGCTGCTCGTCCTGGTGATCTCGATCTGCCTGGAGAGCTTCTCGTTGCGCACCGCGATCCGCGAGTCGAAGCCGCACAAGACGACGCGGTCGTGGTTCGCGTTCATTCGCAGGGCGAAGGCGCCCGAGCTGCCGATCGTGCTGCTCGAGGACGTCGCAGCGCTCATCGGCCTCACGTTCGCCCTGATCGGCGTCAGCGTGGCGATCATCACGGGCGACGGCGTCTGGGACGGCATCGGCACCGTGTTCATCGGCGCGCTGCTCGTCGTCGTCGCGATCGTGCTCGGCATCGAGACGAAGAGCCTGCTGGTGGGTGAAGGCGCAAGCGATGCGGATGCCGCCGCCATCGAGAACGCGATCCTCTCCGGAGGCGAGACCGACCGGGTCATCCACCTCAAGACCCTCTATCTCGGGCCGGAGGAGCTGATGGTCGCGGCGAAGATCGCACAGCCGGCCGGCCGGAGCCTGGGCGATGTGGCAGCATCCATCGACGCGATCGAGGCCCGGGTGCGCGCTGCGGTACCGGTCGCCAGAGTCATCTACCTCGAGCCGGATGTCTTCCACGAGGACGCAGGGCCGGCGGCGCCGACCGAGACGATCGTGATCAAGGGCGAGGACTAGAGGAGTCGCACTACGTCACGTCGGCGGGCAGCACTGCCGCAACCAACGCCTTGGCGACGTCGTCGGCATCGTCGACCTGATCGCTGCCGTTGAAGGCAGCGAGGAACGCCGTGTGCAGGGCCGCGCCGACGAGCAGAGTCGCGACGGCATCGGGATCGAAGCCCGTCGGGAGTGCGCCCGCGTCGCGTTGCCGCGTCAGGTAGGCGCTCACGGCGCGAGACGGCCCCTCCGGCCCCGCGCCATGCGCACGCACTCCGTCGCGCTGGGCGGCGAGAAGCTCCGGTGACCCGAAGACCGAGACCGCGATGATGAACGACTCGGCGTAGAACCGCAGCAGCCCCGCCACCATCGACTCGAGACCCTCCCGCACACCGAGGTGGTCGTCCTCAGCCTGCCGCCGATACGACGGCAACCGCTCGTGCACAACACTGAGGAACAACTGCTGCTTGTCATCGAAGTGCTTGTAGAGCATCGCCTCCGAATACCCGGCAGCGCGCGCGATCTGTTTCGTGGTCGCGGCTGCGATGCCCTTCTCGCGCATGACGGATGCCGCGGCGTCGAGGATGCGCTCCCGCGCCGCCTTCTGCCGCGGTGCGTTCGTCGCCTCTGCGTCGGTCATCGCGCTCCTCGGGACGTGCTGGTGGGTGACTTCACAGGTCGATGGACTTGACAGGTGAGTGTTCACTAACCCTACACTGAGACAGTGGTTAGTAAGTGTTTACTCACCCTGATGCTTTTCACGGACGCCAAGGAGACGACATGCGCATCGCCATCATCGGAGCGACCGGCCGTACCGGCCGGCTCGCGACGGAATACGCCCTGGGCAACGGGCACGACGTCACCGCCGTGGTGCGTTCCCCCGACAAGCTCGGCGACCTCGCCCAGCGGATGCGGGTGGTGCAGTCAGACGCGACGGATCTCGACGGGCTGATCGCAGGCATCCGCGGCGCCGACGTCGTGATCTCGACGCTGGGTCACGCGGCCGGTGGCAGCAATCGCATCATGGTGGACGGCATCCGCACCACCCTCGACGCCATGAGACGTGCTGATGTCTCCCGGGTCTCGATGATCACGGCCTCCGGACACGAGACCGACGGCGACGGGTTCTTCACCCGCTCGATCGTCAAGCCGATCCTCGGGCGGTTCCTGCGCGAGGGATTCGCCGACATGCGCCTCGCCGAGGCGGTGCTTCGCGAGTCCGACGAGGCGTGGACGATCGTGCGGCCCCCCATGCTGCGCGAGGGCGACGCGCAGGGCTACGTCTATCGCGAAACGCTCAACGTGCGCGGTGTCTTCTCGATCCGTCGTGTGGATCTCGCAGCCGCGATGATCGACCTCACGCTCGACGACGGCTTCGCGCGCGCGATCGTGTCGGTAGCTCACGGCACGAGCGCTGGAACACGGATGCGTGTGCCCGCGGTGACGCGGGCGGAGGCCGTCTGAGCCGCGCGCTTCGACTCGCTGCGCTCGCTCAGCGAGCTGGGGGTACGCAGTTCAGCGCCGCTGCTCGAAGAACTCCTCGAGGAGCGCGGCGCAGGCATCCGCTTCCACCCCGCCGTACACCTCGACGCGATGGTTCAGCCGTCGGTCGCGCAACACGTCATAGACACTGCCCGCTGCACCGGCCTTGTCGTCCCACGCCCCGAACACCACTGTCGGCACGCGCGCCGAGAGGATGCCGCCTGCGCACATCACGCACGGTTCCAGCGTGACGACGAGCGTGGCATCCGTGAGATGCCAGTCCCCCGTCGTCTCGGCTGCCTGCCGCAGCGCGATCAACTCGGCGTGCGCTGTCGGGTCCTGCCGGGCTTCGCGCTCGTTGCGTCCCGTGCCGATGACGCGGCCATCGGCATCCAGAACGATCGCGGCCACCGGCACGTCGCCGGTCGTCAGAGCGAGCCTCGCGTCGTCGATCGCGCGACGCATCCAGGCTGCCTGGTCGATGCCGGTCACGCTGCTCCTCACGCTCTCGCGGCTGAAGTGGACGATGTCACCACTAGATTTGAGCCTATGCGAGTGCACGTTGCCGATCACCCCTTGGTCACCCACAAGCTGACGGTGCTGCGCAACCGCGACACTCCGGCCGTGACCTTCCGCGCACTGGTCGAAGAGCTCGTGACGCTGCTCGCGTACGAGGCCACCCGCTCGGTGCGCGTCGTGCCGATCGACATCGTCACACCGGTGACGGCGACGACGGGCGTCACGCTGGCCGACCCGAAGCCCCTCGTGGTGCCGATCCTGCGCGCAGGTCTCGGGATGCTCGAGGGCATGGTCAAGCTCGTCCCGTCGGCCGAGGTCGGATTCCTCGGCATGGTGCGCAACGAGGAGACCCTCGAGCCCGCGACCTACGCCGAGCGGCTGCCTGATGACCTCTCCAACCGCCAGTGCTTCGTGCTCGACCCGATGCTCGCGACCGGTGGGTCGCTCAGCGCCGCCATCGAGTTCCTCTTCAAGCGCGGCGCCGTGGACGTCACGGCCATCTGCATCCTCGCAGCGCCCGAGGGGATCGCTGCCGTCGAGCGACTCACCGAGGGGCGCGACGTCACCCTCGTGGTCGGCGCAGTCGACGAGCGACTCAACGAGCACGGCTACATCGTCCCCGGTCTCGGCGACGCCGGCGATCGGCTCTACGGCCTGGTGTAGGCGGAACGTCGCCGACTCCGCGCCGACCCGAAGGCCCGAGGTGCTCGGGAATTGGTCGAGGGGCCCGCCCTTTCGGACGGACCCCTCTCTTTCTACTGCGATTGCAGGCCTAGTGCTCCTCGGCCGAGCGGCGCCGACGGATCATTCCGAAGGCGAGCGCGATCGCACCGAGCGCGATGATCATCCCTCCAGCCGCAAGAGCAGGAGTGAGGTTCGAACCGGTGTCCGCGAGGGCGCTGGACGAGTCGGAGTCGCTCGACGACGGGGTCACCGCCGTGACCGCGACGGGCTTGGAGTCGAACGTGAACCGCTGGCATCCGACCGTGATCGACACGATCTCCGCGGATGCCGCGTCCGTCGACTCCAACTCGAACCCGACACTCACGATGGTCGCCTTCGGGTTGGCGGCGAGGTAGTCCTGCAAGGTGCCCAGACCGGCGAAACCGGATCCCGCCGGCACACCGAAGCCGGTTGCGGTCGTGCCCCACTGGTCACCGCCCTGGTAGACGAGCGTTCCGTCGGAAACCCCGTCACCGCCCAGATCGATGCCCAGTCGGAGGTCGGGTGAGGCGCCGGACACCTTCGTCAGATCGATCGCCGGTGCGCCGGCATCCTGAAGCGGGATGTCCACTGCACGAATACCGTCGACCGATGACCCGCCGGCGGTGGCATCCGTCCAGACGCGCAACGTGGTCGGCGTGTAGTCGTGGTGACCGGCCGAGCTCGTCGAGTAGGTCCAGCCGGCGTCGTCGAGGTTCGACGCCAGGATGTCCGGCAGCGGTGTTGCGCACTTCGCAACCGTCGGTGCGACGTAGCAGTCACCCTGCGGGTTCGTGCTCTGGTTCGTCTTGATCGGTCCGAACGTCACATCCTGCTCGAACGGATGCGCCAACGTGTAGCCGGGTGCAGCGGCCGCCGTGATGACCTTCGGGCCTCCGGGGCTCATCGGGTAGGTGCCGGGCGCTTTCGTCGATCCGCCGACGTTCCAGACGATGCCTTCGACCGCCGGCAGCGTCAGCGTGGCGTTCGAGGTGCCGTTTCCGCAGACGTTGTCGGTCGACGACACGGTCGGTTCCGTCACCGACGCGCAGTCGGGATTGATGACGAACCTCCAGGCGGTGCCGAGGCCGCCCGGCGCCAGCGACTCGGCGGGATGCCCCGGCGAGGTGAGCTTCGTCCCGGACTTCGCGGCAGCGATCAGTCTCTGCGTCGTGGCGTTGTCGACGTAGCTGTCGACCTGGTAGTAGGTGTCGCAGAGGGTGGGAACATCGACCGCCAGCGTCTCAACGTTCTCCGGCGTGGCACTCACGAACGTCTGGGGCCACGTTGAACTGTCAGGGCCCGACGGCTTGGTCGGCATCTGCCACACGACGGTCTGATATCCGGTCGGTGTGCAGGCTCCCTGCTTCAGCTTCGCCTCGATGGTGTACTCGACCTTCAGCGTCGATCTGCCGTCGGAGAAGAGGTGTCCGGCGTCCGCAACGGCGACACGGGTGTGCGAGCCGACGGAGCTGCTCGGAGTGCGGTCGCGCCACCTGGCGTTCTGGACCGCGAACGCGACCTTGCCGTCGCTCTGACAGGTGGGCGGCGTGATCGTGGCCGAAGCGACTGCGTTCTGCGAGGGAGCCGACCCGCAACCACCGTTCAGCGTGATGGACCCGGAAGTCGAGACGCTGTAGTGATCCAGCCAGGTCTCCTTGAACGATGCCGTTGCGCTCGTCGTTGTACCTGCGACGAGCTTCTGCACCCACGTCACACCGGTGTTCGGAGCGACGCCGTCACCGATCTGGGTCTTGACGGGCGATGTCACCCACGCATCGAACGTGTTGGACTTGTGGCCGTATCGCGTCGGGGTGTTCGCGGTCTTCACAACCCACGTGATCGTGTACGTTCCGTCCGACTCGCACTGGGCGCTCGCGGTGACATCGGCGTTATGGGCACTGGCCGGTGCCGCGAGGCCGACGACGGCCCCGACGGCGAGCAGGGCGGCCGTGCCCACGATCGCCCCCATTCTCTTCAGATTCATCAACTGTCTCTCCGGTACGTGGCTACTCAACGTGCCCACCGATCCGGGATCAACCGTGAAGTTCGAGCCGGTTCGATCGGAATCGAGCCGGCGAGAGTTCGAGGTATTTTCGGGCACGCCGAACAGCACCGTCGACACGACGCTGAAACGCTCGCCGCCCCGGGGAACACTAAGGACGTCATGGCGCGCTAGGGGACGCGCCATGACAGTGCTCACCGGGACAGGAGCAACGGCGACGAGCGTTCGGGACTAGGGATGTTCGGGGGTTTCGGGGGGCGCTCACGGCTTACTTTCAGCCGCGCAGCCTCGCCAGTTTAGCGATGAGTTGCCCCCCGTCAAGGGGCCAGGTGAAAGTAGGTGCATTCCGGGCCCCCGGCGGCACCATGTGGACGGAAGGATTCTCCCGATTCGCCGCCGAGAGTTGACTTCCGGAGGCCGAGTCCGCTTTACTTTCCTACATGACTGGCAATTCGCGCACCCTGACCTCCTTCGAGGCTCTTGGGCACGCCGGCATGATGATGCCCGGCCGCGACGCTGTCATGTGCTGTCGAATGTGTCGCTGATCCGACGTTCGACCCGCCGAGTCGTCGCCAGCTGATGCGCGAGATCTCTTTCTTCTCGCCCGGCGACACTCCCCTGAAGTCCCGCTCCAGGCACATGAGGACTTCCGTACCGGCCATCTGACGGCCACTTCTCGAACTCGCGTTGCGGGGCATCCGTCGTCTCGGCGTACCGCCCGGGTTCACCGCATCATCGCCACAAGGACTCGATTCCCATGTCTCTCGCCACCATCTCTCCTCTGACCAGTACCGATGTCACCACGCTCTCCGACACCGACAGAGAGCGTCCCATCACCACGGCAGCGCGCCCCGCCGCCACGACGGGGCGAACGCCCGCTGCGCCGGCTGCATCGCCGTCACGCACCGCGCATCCTCGCCGTGTGCACCCGACCCATCACGAGCCGATCCAGCCGCTCCCCGTGCAGCAGCGTGCGACACGCTCGACCGCTACCCCCGTGACGGATGCCCCGGCCCCCGCTCGCATCCGTGCCGTTCCGAACGGCACCCGCGCCAGAGGTTTCGCACTGTACGTCGGGTTCGACGAGGACAAGGCTGCCGCGGCCGGTACCGACCTCGGCCACGTGGTCGAGGCGCTGAAGCGCCTCGCCGCCGAGATCGCACCGGGCTCCGAGACCTACGCGGCCGTCGCCCTTGCTCCCGAGGCCGCAGGCGGTCGGGACGTGGATGTCGTACGGCTCGCTCTGCAGGATCCGGCCGCCGTCGCCAAGAACCGTCCGGCCGTCGACCCGACGCAGGACCGAGCCAGTGGCGTCATCGTCGACATCTCGCGCAAGCGTCTTCTGCTCGACAACGACACCGTGCCGCTCACCTACAAGGAGTTCGAGCTGCTGCAGTATCTCGTGCTGCGCGAGGGCCGCACGATCGACCGGGCCGAGCTCATCTCATCGCTGTGGCAGGCGGGCGACGACGAGGTGCCGAACGAGCGCACCATCGACGTGCACATCCGGCGCCTGCGCTCCAAGCTCGGCCGCTACGAAGACATCGTTCGAACCGTTCGCGGTGTCGGATACCGTTTCGACCGGCACGCAGACGTCGCGATCCGCCACGCAGGCGCCCCTAGCCCTGACTTGTTTTGATTGTGCGCCGGTCCCTGCCCGGCGCACCGCGGTCGGGCGGGCGCACGACGGGATCGTTGCGCCGTCAAGGCCGCCGCAACGGCGCGCGTGTCACGTTGCAGAGATGATCGCTCTTGCGCAACCCCAGTCTGAGGGATTGCCCGGCGCGTCCTGACTAGAGGCCGAGCAGCTTCTGCTTGGCGGCCTCGAACTCGCCGTCGCTGAGGGCGCCGGACTGGTGCAGCGCGGCCAGGTTCTGCAGCTGGCCGACGACGTCCACACCTGACGCCGCTGCTGGGGCGGCGGGCTGCTGGGCAGCGACCGCCTGCTGTGCGGCCTGGTCGACCTGCGCCTGCTGCTGAGAGGCCTGAAACTGCTCCGCCTGCTGTTGCTCCTGCGCCCTGCGTTCCCGGCTGGCAGCCATGCCACCACTCACTGCCGTCGCCGTTCCCGCGACAACGGCCGTGCGTGCTGCGAGACCGATCAGACCCGGACGACCCACCCTGCGAAACATCGGCTATGCCCCAATCCCTGTTCTCGTTGTCATCATTGCGCGCGCACGGCCGCGACGACGTCGTTGACGACCGGCGCCGGCACGCGCTCACTGGCGATCACGGCTCCGCCCGACGCCGCAAGACGCGAAGCGAGCTTCTTCGCCCAGAGCAATTCGACGACCAGGAGCTCGGCGCTCGTACCCGGCTCCAGACTTTCGGCGAAGTACTCGATGTCTTCATCGGCGGCGAGGCCGGCCAGGTCGAGGTCCGCGCCGTCGAGACCGTAGGCATCCGTGCTGTCCTCGACCTCGATGGTCTCGACGTCGCCCTCGATCGTGCGCGTGATCAGCAACGCGTCGATGATACGCACTGCACCCTCGGCCACGAGCTCGTGCACCGCGTCGACGACG
Organism: Humibacter sp. RRB41; assembly: GCF_022761015.1. Lineage (GTDB taxonomy): Bacteria > Actinomycetota > Actinomycetes > Actinomycetales > Microbacteriaceae > Humibacter. The sequence continues at coordinate 120,934 of NZ_JAKWJQ010000007.1, read as the reverse complement.
CCCGCATCCGGCGCATCGCCCTGAAATCCGATCAGCACGAACTCGACCGGACCGTATTCCAACTCGCTCATGCCTGTGCCTTCCACCCGCGCAATGTGTCGTGTCAAGGATGCGCCTCGCAACACGCATGCGGTCACCCTGGCCGGGTGAAGCTGAGTGTGAGCGACCGCACGGTGAACGTCGCGAATCATCTGGTCCGGCGTCGGGCGTCGCCGGTAGCGTGAGCGCAACCGGACGCTCAGCCGTTCGGATGCTGGAGGCATCGTGGCGACGACGCGAGAACACATTCAGAGGATCATCGACGCCCACCTCGACGCCTTTCGGCACGCAGGGGTGCTCAGCGTTCGCCCCGGCTTCCGGATGAGCGATGGCTGGATCACCGACGAACGGGCGATCGTCGCGACTCTGGCGCCCGGCGCGGAAGCCACAGCGGGGCTGCCCGACGAGATCGGGGGCGTGCCGGTGGACATCCGCGTCGCATCGCAGGCGAAGCTGGCGCAATTGGGTGCAGGCGCGCAGCCCAGGGCATCCTTCGGACAGCTCGGGTTCGCCCCCGACAACGGCGCCGTGCCGACGTTCGCCGACGAGCGCGTGCTGACGGCACCGACCGAGCAGACCCCGGTTGAGCAAGCACTGAAGGCACCGGCGAAGGAGCAGCTGACCTACACGCCGCCGTCCGGTGTCTCGCTCTCGCCGGTGACCGCGACCATCCGCATCGAGCTGAGCGCGAGCCCGGACTCGGGCTGGCCCGTGCTGAAGGAGTTCCTACAGGGAACCGAGAAATCGCTCACGATCGGCCTCTACGACTTCACGTCGGCGCACGTGCTGAGCGAGTTCGAGACCGCAGCGAAGGACAAGACGGTGTCGCTCGTGCTCGATCATCCTGCGAAGAATCCGACCGCCGATCAGACGGACGACGAGACCGTCGCCGACCTCGAAGCCGCACTCGGAAGCGGCTTCGACCAGGTGTGGGCGCTCGAGCGCGCCGACCCGCACGCCGCGGCCTGGATCTTCCCCTCGGCGTACCACATCAAGACGGCCGTGCGGGACTCGAACTCGGTCTGGCTCTCCAGCGGCAACTGGAACAACTCGAACCAGCCCGACATCGATCCGGTGCACAACCCTGCCGACGGAGCCGAGGCGCGCATCCGTGACCGCGACTGGCACGTGGTGATTCACGACGTGGCTCTTGCTGGTGTGTTCGAGACCTATCTGCGCAACGACCACGCCATCGCGGCTCACCACCAAGCGGTGGCGCCGGCTCAGGCATCCGAAGAGCTGTTCCTCGTTCAGCCGCAGGTGCAGACGCCGCCGTTCAAGGACTTCTCGGCCGCCGTCACCCTGCGCGAGCAGATGACGATCACGCCCGTGCTCACACCTGACCCCGGTGTTTATACGGATGCCGTTCGCGCGTTGATCGAGAGCGCGCAGACATCCCTGCACCTTCAGTTTCAGTACATCGAGCCGCCGCGGACGAAGACGACTACGTCCGCCCCGTTCTCCGCGCTCATCGACGCGGTGATCGCGAGGCAGAAAGCGGGCGTCGACGTGAAGGTGATCATGAGCCAGTTCGAGACCAGCGGCTATCTCGAGCAACTGCAGGAGCTCGGCCTCGACGTGGTGCACGGCGTGAAGCTGCAGAACAATGTACACAACAAGGGCATCGTCGTCGACGGCGCCCGCACGCTGGTCAGCAGTCAGAACTGGTCGACGGCGGGAACCCTGCAGAACCGCGACGCGGGCGTGATCATTGAGAGCGCCCGGGTCGCCGCGTACTTCGATGCCGTCTTCCAGCACGACTGGGACAACCTGGCGCGGCAGAAGGCGCTCCAGGACTGAGCGGCTACGGGATGAGGATGATCTTGCCGCGCACCTCGCCAGCCTGCCCGACGCGGTGCGCCTCTGCTGCCTGCGACAACGGGTACTCGGCGCCGATCTCCACCTGGAACGTGCCGTCGGAAAGGCCTGCAAGCGCGACGTCGACGCCCTCGGTGCGCCACTCCTCCTGCTGCTCCGTCAGCGGCACCGGGCTTCCGCCAGACCACGCGTGAATGCCGAGCTCGGCCGCCTTCGCGCCCGCGACGACAGTTCCGATGTGGGAGCGGTCGGCGACCAGGTCGAAGGATGCCTGGAGCGCGGCATCCGTTCCCGCGATGTCGAGTACGTAGTCGACACCCTGCGGCACGGCGGCACGCACCCTCTCGACGAGCCCGTCGCCGTACTCGAGTGCGATCGCGCCGAGCTCGCGGATGCGTTCGAGGTTGCGCGCGCTCGCCGTTCCCACGACCGTGGCGCCGCGATCCCTCGCGAACTGGATCGCCGCCTGTCCGACGGCGCCGGACGCACCGTGGATGAGCAGCACATCGCCCTCGCCCGCCCGAAGCGACTTCACTGCCTGATATGCCGTCCCGGCCGGGACGCCGATCGCCGCCGCCTGGTCGAACGGAACGTTGTGCGGCTTGCGCACGAGCTTGCTTGCGGATGCCACCAGCTCGCTCGCATACGCACCGCTCGCCCCGCGCACCACGACCTCGTCGCCGACCGACCAGCCCTCGACGCCGGGTCCGAGCTGCGCGATGACGCCGGACGCATCGGAGCCGAGCCTGCGCGGCGTCTCGATGGGCGCGGAGGGACGGATGCCCTGCCGCAACTTCCAATCGATCGGGTTCACCCCTGCTGCCTTGACGTCGACGAGCACCTTGCCGTCGCCCGGCGTCGGATCAGGGTGCTCCGCCACCTCGAGCACGTCCGGCCCGCCGAAGCGGCTGTACTGGATCACGGTCTGCATGCTCTCCACGATAGGGAAAGGCGCGCAGCCGCGGGGTTGTCGTGACGCAAACCGTCACTCCAACGGGCCGATGAGATAGCGCTGCACGGCCGGAGCGATGTGCTCGACCACCCAGGCCGGTTCGGCCGAAGCGATCGGTTCCCAACGCAGCACGTAGCGCGCGAGGACGAGGCCCGCGACCTGGGTGGCCATGAGTGCGGCTCTGGTCTCCACCTCGCTCGGATCGGGCGAGAACCTGATCACGACGGGCCGAATCCCGCGGTCGAGGATGAAGGTGCGCATCTGCGCAGCGAGCGTCTTGTTGCGCGTCGCGGTGCGCAGCAGGGCGGCAAGCATCGACGAGTGCGAATCCCACACGCCGATCAGTGTCGTGAGCAACTCGCGCGCGGCGTCGTCGGGCGATGCCTCGAGAACGGGGGCGACGACATCCGCCGGATCGACCGAGAGCGAGGTGACGACGTCGAAGAGGCCGCCCTTCGAGCCGAAGTAGTGCGCGATCATCGCCGGATCCACCCCGGCTTTGCCGGCGATCTCCCTCGTCGTCGCGCTGTCGCCTCGATCGGCGAACACTTCGCGGGCGGCATCCAGCAGTTCCTGCCGGGTCGTCGATGGTCCCCTGCGGCGGCCGCTCATGCCGCCGCTCCTTCCCGGTGCTCGTGATCGCGGTCGCGGTCGAGCAGCACCATCGTCTCCTCGAGGGTGGGCGGCACGGACGTGACGGTGGCGGGGATGCCGGCGAGGGCATCCTGCACCACTGCCGCCGACGTTCCGGCGACGCGGATGTCGCGCCCGGTCAGCATGATCGGCAGTCTCGAGCGGTCCAGGGCGTCGAATGCGCGCTGCCAGTCCTCGCTGCGTACGAGCACCGCGCTGGTGCCGCGAGTGAGGTCGGAGACGGTACCCGAGCCGATCAGCCGGCCACTGGCCAGTAGCACCAGACGCGTGCACTGCTCGGCCTCCTGCAGGTAGTGGGTCGTGACGATGACGGCGCGACCGGCTTCCGCCTGCGTGTGGATGACATCCCACAGCCTCGCCCTGCCCAGCGGATCGACGCCCGACGTCGGTTCGTCGAGCACCAGCAGCTCTGGCGAGTGACTCAGTGCGAGCGCGAACGCGAGCTGGCGCTGTCGGCCGAGGCCGATGTCGGAGACGAGACTGGAGCGCACCTCCTGGAGCGCGGGAGGCAGCTGCGGCCGGGGCACCCCGTAGACGCGCGAGAGGAAGGCGACGTTCTCGCGCACGCTGAGCGTCGTGTAGAGGCCGAGCCCTTGGGGGACGTATCCGAGCCGGCGACGGGAAGCGTTGTCTGGCGCACGGCCGAAGAGCGTGACGGTACCATCGTCGGCACCTTCGAGGCCGAGCAGGATGCGCAGAAGAGTCGTCTTGCCCGCCCCGTTGGCGCCGATCAGGCCGACGATCTCGCCCGGACGCACCTCGAGCCCGACGCCGTCGAGCGCGAGGTGGTGGCCGAAGCGCTTGGTGACGGCGGTGGCGGACGCCGTCGGGGCCGCGGTCGGTGCCGCCTCTGCTGGTCGAGTAGCGCCGCCGGAGGCGTCGCGTATCGAGACCTCGGAGTGCTCGCTTGTCGGGTCTCGATACGCGAGCGACCTGCGGTCGCGCGCTACTCGACCAGCGGGGGCGGCAGCGAGAGAGAGCGCCACCAGGGCGTCCTCGAAGTCGGGGGCCGCTACGCCATGGGGAGGCGTCGGGACACCGGCCGGCAGCCAGATGTGGCGCTCGGTGCCGCGGCGCCAGGTGAGGGGCGTGAGTTCGGCGGACGGGGCATCCGTGCCGTCGAGCCGTGCGATCGTTCCGGGTACGGCGGCGATGATCTCGTCGGGGGTGCCGGCGGCGAGCACACGTCCGGCGTCGAGGGCGAGCACGGATGCCGCCCGCTGCGCCTCGTCGAGGTACGTGGTGGCCATCACGACGACGGTGTCGCCGGTCGCCGTGGTCGAGATGAGTCGCCAGAGCTCGACGCGGCTCACCGGATCCACGCCGGTGCTCGGCTCGTCGAGCAGCACCACCTGCGGCTCGTGCAGGATCGCGAGCACGAAGCCGAGCTTCTGCCGCATGCCACCGGACAGCTCTCGGCCCAATCGGCCGCCCGCCTCGGCGAGCCCGGCGCGTTCCAGCAACTCGGCCGAGCGCGTGCGGATCTGACGCGTCGACATGCCGTACGAGCGACCGACGAACTCCACGTTCTCGTCGACCGTGAGAGTCGCCCACACGCCCGACGTTGACGGCTGGTAGCCGAGTCGCTCGCGATCCACGGTGAGCACCTCGCCTCTCACTGCCCGCACCCGGTGCGCGAGAACCCGCAGCAACGTGGACTTGCCTGCGCCGTCGCCGCCGACCACTGCCGTGATCCGGCCGGGACGGGCATCCAGCGTCACGTCCTGGAGCGCGACGACGTGTCCGAATTCGACGGTGAGGTCGCGCACGCCGACCACGGTCATCGCGCGACCTCCGCGACCGCGTCGTGCTGGGCATCCGTTTCGGGATGCTCGTGCTGCTTCACGGGCGAGATGCTACGGCTCAGGCGCACGACGGCAAGACCGAAGATCACGACGGCCATCGCGGCCAGGATCACGAGCGGGAACCACAGCGAGTTCCAGCCCGCGCCACGGATCATGACGCCCTGCGAGATCATCGTGAACCAGGTGAGGGGCAGGCAGTATCCGATCCAGCGCACTCCCGCCGCCATCGCCGACAGCGGGAAGATCATGCCGGACAGCAGAATCTGCGGCAGCAGCACCATGAACGCGAGCTGGATCGCCTGACCGGTCGTGCGCGACACCGACGAGATGAGCACGCCGAGCCCGAGCACGACGAAGAGGAACAGTGCTGCCCCGACGATGAAGATCAGCGGATCCCCGTTGAACGGCACACCGAACAGCAGCAGTCCGAGCACCGTGATCAGCGCCATGTCGAAGCATGCGAGCAGAAAATACGGCGAGATCTTGCCGAGCACCACGGCGCTCGGTCGCAGCGGCATCACGGCGAGCTGTTCGAGCGTGCCTGCCTCACGCTCGCGCACCAGGCCGATCGACGTGATGATCGTGCCGATGAACGTCAGAATCAGTCCGATGATCGCCGGGATCATCACCCACGACGTCTTCAGGTCGGGGTTGAAGAGCGTGGTCACTGTGATCGTCGTCGTCTGCTGAGCGGATGCCGTGCCCTGCCCCTGCTTCCCTGCCTGCTGGGCCACCTGCTGCTGCAGCTGGGCGAAGATCGTCCTCGCGGACTGAGCGGCGAACAGGTTCGAGCCGTCGATGTAGACGTCGACGTTCGACGCCGCCGCCACGATCGCCACGTCTGTCTTGTCGTCCCGGAGGCCGTTGCGGGCATCCGTCTTCGTGCCACCCGCGTCGGTGCTCACCACGTCGAGGTGATCCTTCAATTTTGCGTTGTCGTCGATCAGCTTGGTCACGGTCGTGGCGCCGCTGCCATAGACCGCGACGGTCAGATGATCGACCGTGAAATTGGCCGCGTACCCGAAGATGATCAGCAACAGCAGCGGCATCACGATGAGCAGAGCGAGTGTGCGCCGGTCGCGGCGCAGTTCCTGGAACTCCTTGAGCACGATCGCACGCATGGTGGGCCTCCCGCATTCTCGATCTCATAATTCACCACGTGATGAATTCCGTCAAGGACGCACGTGCGCGGCAACGCGATACGGTCGGATCATGAGCGTGGTGCTGTGCGTGACGTTGTGGCCGAACCCCGGGCAGGAGCAGACCCTCGTGTCGTACGAGGACTCCGTGCTCGCCCTGCTCCCAGAACACGGAGCACGAGTCGTCACCCGAGTGCGCGCGGAGACGTCGGCGGAGGGCGAGGCAGGTGAGGGGCATCCGTTCGAGACGCAGGTCATCGAGTTGCCGGATCAAGCCGCTCTGGATGCCTACCTGGCCGACCCGAGGCGCGCCGCGGCATCCGACGAGAGGGGCCGCGCGATCGCTCGCACAGAGATTCAGCGCGTGACCCTGACCTGACGGGCGAACGGGTCAGCGCACCACGTGCACCTCGTCGTAGGCGGCGCGGGATGCCTCGATCGTTCGGCGGTTGTCCATCGCCCAGTCGCCCAGTGCGACGGCCAGCTCGACGAGCGTTCCACCCAGACCGGTCAGCTCATACTCGACGCGAGGCGGAACCTCCGCGTACGCGGTGCGCACGACGAGCCCGTCGCGTTCGAGTTGACGCAGTGTGAGCGTGAGCATGCGCTGCGAGATGCCGGGGATGTGCTGGCGCAGCTCCGTGAACCGGAGCCGTCTTGCGCGAAGTGTGCCGATCACGAGCAGCGACCACTTGTCGCCGATGCGGTCCAGCACCTCGCGTACTGCCGCGCCGGAGTCGGCGTCGCCGTCGCAGGATGCCTCGTAGGCGCTCAGCGACGCATCCGGTCGTGGTTCCATGACGTCTCCCCTCGGCCGGTTACGTCGGTGTGCCTTTTGCACTCGGCGCTTCGGCAAAGCATCATGGCATTACTTACTGATCGTAACCATGAAGGAATCGGCCCCCATGACCATTGCACTCTGGATCATCAACATCGTTCTCGCGCTCGCTTTCCTCGCATCCGGGATCGCGAAGGTGTCGCAGCCGAAAACGCGTCTCGCGGGAATGATGGGATGGGTCGAGGACTTCCGAGCACCGTCGGTCAAGCTGATCGGCACAGCCGAGATCATCGGAGCCTTCGGTCTCACACTCCCGCTGTTCACTGGCATCGCGGTCATCCTCGCCCCGATCGCAGCGGTCTGCCTCGTTGTGGTGATGATCGGTGCCATCGTCGTGCACGCCCGCCGCAAGGAATCGTTCGCACCGTCGCTCGTGCTCGGCGTCATCTCGGTCGTCAGCGCGGCGATCGGGTTCATCGTCCTCTGAGCCGAACGACTCAGCCGAGGAAGCCGGGGAGCCGATCGAGGCAGTCGTTCCAGCCCTGCTCGTGGTCGGCGCGCGCCTGCTCGTCCGCGAAGCGCTCGTGCACCAGCTCGAGGCGTGTGCCGGCATCCGTCGGCGTGAAGGTGAGGGTGACGAGCGTCTCCTCGCCTTCCCCGTCCCATTGCCAGGTGAAGGCGAGCACAGTCGGTTCCTCGACGACGACGTACTCGCCGAGCACGCTCAACCGCGCACTCGGGGCATCGATGCGGAACCGGCCTCCGACCCTGAGGTCGACGGAACACATCGTGCCGAACTTCGGCGGCCAGAACCACGACGCGAGTAGGTCGGCATCCGTCCAGGATCGCCACACGGTGCCGATGTCCGCCGGCAGGTCTCGATGGATCTCGATCGCGGTCATGCTTCTCCTTCGAGGTGGGACACGAGTGAGTCGAGCCGTTCGTTCCAGAACCGGCTCTGCTCGTCGATCCAGGACTGGGCGGCACTCAGAGCTCCCGGCACGAGGGCGCACGATCGGACCCGTCCTCGCTTGGTCGTTCGGATGAGCCCGGCGGCTTCCAGTACCGCGACGTGCTTGCCCATGGCGGCGAGCGTCATGTCGTGCGGCGAGCGCAGTTCGCTGACGGTGCGTTCGCCCGTGCGCAGATCGTGCAGGATACGTCGGCGCGTGGAATCCGCAAGCGCCCCGTAGATGCTCGACAGGCTCGACTCATGCTTTACCATTTGGTTTAGTGTTGCGGGATCGGCGTCGAGCGTCAAGTGGCGATGGCGTGCGAGCCTCTCAGCCGAGGCGGGCCGGCCTCGCCCATTCCTCGCCGAGCACGTGCTGGGCGAGGAATGCGAACACCGTCTCGTACCAGATCACGGCATGCTGCGGCTTGAGAACCCAGTGGTTCTCATCGGGGAAGTACAGGAAGCGATGGTCGATCGAGCCGTCCTCCGCAGCGAAGCGCTCGTTCAGTTCCGACCACAGTCGCAGCCCCTCACCGATCGGCACCCGGTAGTCGTTGTCGCCGTGCACGACGAGCATCGGGGTGCGAATGTCGTCGATGAACCGATGCGGCGAGTTCGCGACGAGACCTTCCTTCGTGAAGATGTCATTCCAGTACGGGGAGAGATCCGTCGTGGGGATGAATTGATCGAGCGACCACAGGCTCGCGTGCGTGACGATCGCGCGGAAACGGTCGGTGTGGCCAGCCACCCAGTTCGCCATGTAGCCGCCGAACGATCCGCCCATCGCGGCAGTGCGGGTGTCGTCGATCTCGGGGCGGGCAGCGACGGCATCCGTGATCGCCATCAGGTCGGTATAGGGAGCGCCGCCCCAGTTGTTCCAGCCGCGCGCGATGAAGTCGAGCCCGTAGCCGGTCGAGAGGGCAGGATCGGACAACAGCACGGCGTAGCCCCTGGCGACCGCCAGCTGCGGATTCCACCGCCAGCTCCACGCGTTCCAGCTGTTCAGCGGGCCGCCGTGGATCCACAGAAGCAACGGCGCAGGGGAGTCGGATGACGCCCCATCTGGCGTGAGCAGCCAGCCGCGCACCCGCGCGCTGTCCTCGGCAGTGGTCTCCACCTCTGTCATCGTCGCCGGCACCGTGGGTAGTCCACCCGGCACCTCGAGCTCTGTGATCGCTCCGTCCGACGTGATGCGCACGGGGTGCGGCGGAACCATCCACGACGAGCGCAGAGCGACAAGACCACCGCGGGCACGGTCGACGTGCACGTCGGCATAGGTGAAGTCGTCGTGCGTGAGCTGTTGCGGCTGCCCGCCCTCCAGAGGCACCCGGAAGATCGGGCCGCGGCCATCCTGATCGGCGGTCACGATCAGCGCGCGATCGTCGGCGTCGAACACGAGGCTCGTCGGCCAGCGGTCCCAGTCGACGACACGGTGGGCGTCGGATGACGCCACGTCTGCGGCGAGCGAGAAGACCCACAGCTCCTGCTGTTCCGGTCCGGCCGGCGTACTGCGCACCGTGCGCACGAATGCCACCTGCGATCCGTCGTGCGAAATCGTCGGCGACTCGAAATCGACCCCTGGCTCGTCCAGCAGCACGGTCTGCGTCCCGGATGGGACATCGATGGCCACCAGCCGGAAGCGCTCGTCGTTCCGGTGAGGCACAGGGAGGGAGGCGACGACCGTCACGCCGTCCGGAGTGACGGCGACCCCTGCGTCGTCGAGTCGCGACGCCGGAGCGGGCGTCAGGTCGAGGGGACGTGGCATCCATGACGGATACGGCGCGGGAGCGTCGGAGTCGGATGCCGATTGCGCGGCTTGGGCCGCGTCATCCGTTCCGGCATCGGCCGCCGCCGCACCGACGGGCTCGGTCAGAGCGTCGAGGCCGATCGCGAGAAGGTGCGGCTCGTCGGGGCCGAGGTCGTGGTCCCAGAACCGCACAGGATACGACTCATGCAGGATCGCGGACACCTTGTGCTTCGAGCGATCCGACCGCAGCCGGGCGTCATCCTCGAGCGTGGCGGCACCTGGCAGTATGCCGGCGCCGATCACCACGCGATCGGATGCTTCCGCCACCGCGGCCAGACCGCCGGCACCGCCGGCCAACCTGGTCACCGGCCTGGCCTCGCCACCCTCGGCAGGAAGCACCCAGAGCTGTCCGTTCTCGTCGTCTGCGTCCGCTCCGGCATCCGGACGCGCCGAGACGAACAGCAGGTCGCCCGAGGAGGTGAACGCCGCGGATGCCTCCCCCTTGGCAGAACGAGTGAGACGTCGCGCGCCCTCCGAACCGTCAGTCGACACCTGCCAGAGTGCCCGTTCGTACCCGGTGCCGTCCTTCTTCAGCGTCGCAACGGTCAACACCGCGTGCCGACCATCGGGCGAAAGGGCGAGGCCCTCGATGCGGGGCAGGGCGATGTAGTCCTCGAGTGAGTGGAAGGGAGTCGTCGACATGCCCTCCACGCTAGGCCGCCGGCGGAGTCGGCACAGCAAACCCATCAGAAAATAACGAACAGATAACTAGCGCCCCGTTACCTGTTCGTTATAGAGTGCAAGAGCACCGGTTGTTTGCTGTGGCGGCCGGTGCGGAATGTGATTGCAGGACACTCTTGGTGCAAGGGAGAGGGTCGGTCGTAAGCCTCTACGACCGGCCCTTGTTCTGTCTGCCGGGACCTTACTGCTTGCAAGTCGAGGCCGCCGGAACGTCAGCCCGCCGAGCCGCCGTTGACCACGAGCGTGACGACGAAACCGGCCGCCGCGATCACGGCGAGGGCCGTTGCGGTCCAGATCCAGACGCCGGCTGCGCCGGTGCGGGCGGGGTACGTGGGGTGAAGATCTTCCATGTCTCGAGGCTAGCCGCTCGCAGCGGGGGCGAGTCGTTCGATCGTGCTCGATGGGGCGCGCATCGACGGGGATGCCGCGCCCATCGATCGACGCGCACCCCTACGCTGGAGTGGGACATTCCCCAGCGCATCGAAGGGAGCGACTGTGGCCAAGAAGTCCGCGATCAGCGCCTGGGAGTCGCTGTTCCGCACCCAAGTGACAGTCATGCGAGCCCTCAGCGCCGAGTTCCCCCGCGACGCCGACCTCAGCCTCACCGAGTACGACGTGCTCTTCACCATCTCGAAGCAGCCGGATCACAGCATCCGCATGCGTGATCTTCGCACGCAGGTTCTGCTGACACAGCCGAGCGTGAGCAGGCTCGTCGACCGGCTCGTAGACCGAGGGCTCGTCGCCAAATGCCCTGAACCGGATGATGCGCGCGGCTCGCTCGTGCGTCTCACCGAGTCTGGCTACGCGCTCTACCGGCGATGCGCCGTGCAGCACGGACGGTCGATCATCGACCACGTCGGCAGCGCGCTCAGCGCGGAAGAACTCGAGCAGCTCCAGTCCCTCACCGAGAAGCTGCGACTTTCCGTCGAGGGGCGTGCCGGAACTGCCACCAAGCAGGCCGCAGGCGTGAAGCACACGGAAGGGAAGCACTGATGCAGCAGCGCACGATCGGAACGAGGAAGGTCAGCGCGATCGGACTCGGCGGCATGCCGATGTCGATCGAAGGACGCCCAGACGAGAAGCGGTCGATCTCCGCCATCCACGCCGCGCTCGATGCCGGAGTGACACTGATCGATACGGCGAACGCCTACCACGTGCACGCCGACGAGGTCGGACACAACGAAGCACTCATCGCCAGAGCCTTGCGCGAGTACGACGGTGACACCTCCGACGTGCTGGTCGCCACGAAGGGCGGCCACATCCGGCCCGGTGACGGAACGTGGATCGTCAACGGCAACCCCGACTACATCCGCGGTGCGGCCGAAGACTCGCGCCGGCGGCTCGGCGTGGAGAAGATCGGCCTGTATCAATTCCACCGGCCGGACCCTGCCGTTCCCTACGAGGAGTCGGTCACGGCGCTGCGCGACCTGCTCGACGACGGTGTGATCGAGATGGCCGGTGTCTCCAATGCGACTCCGGAACAGATCCGCATCGCCCAGCACGTGCTCGGGGGTCGCCTGGTCTCCGTGCAGAACCAGTACTCGCCGCGCTTTCGGTCGAGCGAACCCGAGCTCGAGCTCTGCGCAGAGATCGGTGTCGCGTTCCTGCCGTGGAGCCCGCTCGGCGGTATCGGCCGCTCCGGGAGCGGTCGGGGATTCGAGGCGTTCCAAGAGGTCGCGGATGCTCGTGCCGTGAGCCCGCAGGTGATCGCGCTCGCGTGGGAGCTCGCGAAGGGGCCGCACGTCATCCCGATCCCCGGCGCATCTCGGCCGGAGAGCATCCTCGATTCCGTGACAGCTGTGGACATCGAGCTCACGACCGAGGAGCTCGAGCGGCTGGGTTGACTCGACGGCGGCGGCCGTGCCCCGAGCGTTGACCGTTTCGCCCACTCGTGCCGCGCCGATCATGCGGCGGGCGCACGCGCTCATCTAGTGTGTGAGCCATGACGGATGCCTCCGGCACGACGGGTTCCGAACCCGAATCCTCGGCGCCCTCGCCCATCGAAGACGCCACCACGACGGGTACGCCGGCTGTCGATGCGGCTGCGGATGCCGCGCACGCGGACAGCGCGGCACAGCTCTCCGAGGCCGACGCTGCCGCGCTTCGCGCCCACGAGCCGGTTCCGTCGCGCACATTCTGGGCGAACCTCAACAGCCCGTTCGCGCTCGGATTCCTGATGACACTCGGAGGGCTCGCCGCCTTCGTTGTCGGCGTTGCCTTCTCGAACCTGTCGACGATCATCATCTACATCGTGTTCGCGCTCTTTGCGGCCCTTGGACTCGACCCCGTGGTGAAAACGCTCGAACGCCACAGTGTGAAGCGCGCCTGGGGCATCGTCATCGTCTACACGGTGTTCGCCATCATCCTGGTCGGAGTGCTCTGGTTGGTCGTGCCGACCATGGTGAGCCAGATCTCGCAATTCGTGCAGAGCATTCCTACGACGATCACGCACTTCGAGAACTCGGACTTCTACGACTGGCTGCACGCGAACTTCGGCGACCAGGTGACATCCATCACCGATCAAGTCCAGAAGTTCCTCTCGAATCCGGCGAACATCGCGGCCATCGGGGGCGGCGTGGTCAAGGTGGGAATCACGGTCGGCACGACCATTTCCGGCATCATCATCGTGCTCGTGCTCAGCCTCTACTTCCTCGCGTCGCTGCCGGCTATCAAGACCGCGTTCACGCGTCTGGCGCCCGCACGCAGCCGTCGAACGGTCTCATCGATGATCGAGCAGATCTCATCCGGTATCGGCGGCTACCTCGGCGGCATGGTCGTGCTCGCCTTCTTCAACTCGCTGGTGGCGTTCTTCCTCTACCTCTTCCTCGGTTTGCCGTTCCCCTTGCTGATGGCCGTGGTGGCGTTCTGCATCACGCTCATCCCCCTGGTGGGCTCCGTGCTGTTCTGGTTCATCGGAACCATCATCGCGTTGTTCAGCAGCCCCCTCAGCGCACTCGTCTTCGCGATCATCTACCTGATCTATATGCAGATCGAGGCATACGTGCTCACGCCGCGTGTGATGAACCGAGCCATCTCGGTGCCCGGATCCCTCGTGATCATCGGCGCGCTGGTCGGCGGAACCCTTCTGGGTCTGCTCGGCGCACTCGTCGCGATTCCCGTCACCGCGTCGATCCTGCTGATCATCAAGCAGATCTTCATACCGCGGCAGGATGCCAAGACCTGAGCAGACGATCGGTCGGTGACTACGCCGCCGCCATCTCGAAAGCCCGCCACATCGCCGCGTAGGCGCCGCCGAGTTCGAGCAGCTCATCGTGCGAGCCGACCTCGATGACCTGGCCGTGGTCGAGCATCACGATGCGGTGGGCTCCCATCGCCGTCTGCAACCGGTGGGCGATGAGAATGGTGGTGCGGTCGCGGGCGAGGCGGTGCATGGCATCCGTCACGCGTGCCTCGGTGGCGAGATCGAGGTTGCTTGTCGCCTCGTCGAGCAGAAGAATCGCCGGATCGACGAGCTCCGCCCTGGCCAGTGCGATCAGCTGCCGCTGGCCCGACGAGAGTGACTTGCCACGCTCGGCGATCTCGGTGTCGTAGCCGAACGGCAGAGCCTCGATCATGTCGTGGGCGCCGACGGAGCGGGCGGCGGCCTCGATGACGGCGTCGGGGGCATCCGGCCGGCCGTACGCGATGTTGTCGGCGATCGTGCCGGTGAACAGGAAGGACTCCTGCGGCACGTAGCCGAGCTCGCGCCGGAAGCCGCCGAGATCGAGCGAGCGCAGGTCGGTGCCGTCTGCCAGCACGGCGCCGCGATCGGGGTCGTAGAACCGCGCGATCAGCTTCATCACGGTGGACTTGCCTGCACCGGTCTCCCCCACCAGCGCGATGGTCTCGCCCGGACGGATGCTCAGCTCGACTCCCGAGAGCGCCTCCGGCGGCTTCGTGGCCAACGCGTCGCGCGAACGGGGGTCGCGGGCATCCTTCGGTCCGCGGAGTTCTGTCGTGACGGGAGCGCTCGGATACGCGAAGTGCACATCGTCGATCGCGACGTCTCCGCGCAGATCGCCGACGGCGACCGGATGTTCGGGCTGCGGTGTGAGCGTCTCGAGCTTCATCAGGCCCGAGACACGCGAGACGGAGACCCTCGTCTGCTGCCAGGCATCGAAGACCTGCGAGAGCTGCTGGATCGGAGAGAAGAACATGTCGATGTAGAGCAGGAAGGCGATCAAGGCGCCGGCGGTGAGCTGTCCCTGCACGATCAGCGCCGCACCGAGGCCGAGCACGATGACGTCTGCGATGGCGGAGAGGAACTGCACAAACGGGAAGTACAAGGCGACCAGCCGCTGAGCGGCGACCCTGGAGCGCAGGTACGCGCTGCCGTGCCCGTGGAAGCGACGCATCGTCGCCTCCTCGTGCGTGAACGCCTGCGACTCGCGCACGCCGGAGAGGCTCTCCTGGAACGCCGCGTTCACGATCGCGATGCGCTCACGCGAGAGGTCGTACAGCCGCGATGAGCGACGACGGAACCACACGGTGGCCAGCGCGAGCGGGATCACGATGGTGAGTACTGCGAGGCCGAGCGGGGCATCCACGATCACGAGCGCGACGCCGACGCCGACGAACGTGACGAACGCGACAAGCGCGCCGAGCAGTCCGTTCTGCAGCAGCGACTCGAACTGATCGACATCCGTTGTCATGCGGGTCATGATGCGGCCCGCCATCTCGCGCTCGTAGTAGTCGAGCGAGAGTCGCTGCAGCTGAGCGAAGATGCGGATGCGCAGGGACAGCATGATGCGCTGCGCCACACGTCCGGTGACGAACGCCTCGGCCATGCCGTTGAACAGATCGGCGACAGTGATGAGCAGATAGATGGCGGATGCCCCGAACAGCACCGCCCCCGCTCCCGTCGTCACGCCCTGGTCGATGCCGGTCTTCACCACGGCGGGTCCGAGGAGTCCCGCCAGTGCGTCGATCACCACGAACACCAGGGCGAGCGTCAGCGGACGCTTGAACTCGCGCAGCACCTTGACCAGCGAGAAGTCGGAATCGTGCCGGGACTCCTCGTCGAGGTCGACTGTCGGCACATCGCGCACCGGCGGGAGCGCCGCGACGCGCTCGAGCAGGTCGGGAGTCGGCGCGAGGCCGGCGCTCATGCCGCGCATGCCACCGCCTCCGCCGCCGAGCCCCATGCCGATGCCGGGGGCGCCGGCGATGTGAGACTTGCCGCTGCTGCTGCCGCCGATCGAGTAGCGCCCGCGCAGCGGACGCGTATCGAGACCCGGCTCGGGGACCGCGGAGGGGGACGGTCTCGATACGCGTGCGTCTTCGACGCTCGCTACTCGACCAGCGCGGGTGCTCGCTACTCGACCAGCGGGGGTGCTCGCTACTCGACCGGCGAGAGGGGACTCCGCAGCGGGGGCCAGTGCGTCGATGTCGCCGCGGCGGGCGGCATCCGTTGCACCGAAGAGGGCGCGATAGGTGTCGCTGCGGTCGATGAGTTCGTCGTGGGTCCCCTGATCGACGATGCGGCCGTGATCGAGCACCACGATGCGATCGGCGAGATGCAGGGTGGAGTGCCGGTGCGCGACCAGCAGCACGGTGCGACCCTCCATCACGGACCGCAGCGCGTCGTGGATGGTCTGCTCGGTGCGGGCGTCGATCGCGCTCGTCGCGTCGTCGAGAACGAGGACGGCAGGGTCGCGCAGAATCGCGCGGGCGAGGGCGATGCGCTGCCGCTGGCCGCCGGAGAGACTCAGCCCGCGCTCTCCGACGACGGTGTCGTAGCCGCGCGGCAAGTCCATGATGAAGCCGTGCGCTTGCGCGACACGGGCGGCCGCCTCGATCTGGTCGTCTGTGGCATCCGGTGCGCCATAGGCGATGTTGTCGTGCACCGACTCGGAGAACAGGAAGGCGTCTTCGAAGGCCATGCCTACGGTCTGCCGGAGGGATCCGAGGCGCACGTCGCGAACGTCCTGACCGCCGATCGTCACGCGTCCGGAGTCCGGATCGTAATAGCGCACGAGCAGGCGGCCGACGGTGGATTTGCCGCTGCCGCTCGAGCCGACCAGTGCAACGCGTTCGCCCGGATTCACGGTGAGGGAGAAGTCGTCGAGCACCGTCGTGTGCGGCTGGTAGCCGAACGTCACGCCGTGGAACTCGATCGCGCCAGGGCGTGCAGGCAGGTCGACGGCGTCGGGGGCATCCGCGATCGTTGGCTTCAGGTCGAGAAGCTGGAAGATGCGCTCGAGGCCCGCGCGGGCCTGCTGCCCGATCGTCAGGATGCCTGCCAGCTGCCTGGCCGGAGCCATCAGCTGCGCGATGTAGGTGGAGAACGCGAGGAACGTGCCGAGCGTGATGTTGCCGTTCATCGCCAGCCAGCCGCCGAGGGCGAGGATGCCGACCTGCCCGAGCGCGGGAATCGCCTCCAGCAGCGGCTGGAACTTCGACTGGATGCGCACGGCGCGCATCTGCGATCCGTACAGCGTGGTCGCGGTGCCGGTCAGTCGCTCCAGCTCACGTCGCTCCTGGCCGAACGCCTTCACAACGCGCACGCCGCCGACATCCTCGTCGACGATCTCGGCGAGCTCACCCTCCTTCTGCTGGCCGTCCCAGGTGGCGGGGAAGACGCGGCGTCGCATCCGATAACTGACGACGAGAAGCGCGGGCACGACGGCGAGGCTGACGAGCGCCAGCAGCGGCGACAACACGAACATGACGACGAGCGAGAGCACCATCATCAGCACGTTGCCGGTGACGAGCGGCAGGAAGTTGAGCAGACCCTGCACGAGCGCGGAGTCGGAGTTGGCACGGGCGACGAGCTGCCCGACGGGCATCGTGTCGAGTGCCGCGGAGTCGAGGCGCTGGAGCTTGTCGTGCATGTCGTTGCGCAGATCGTTCTGCACGTCGAGCGCGACGCGGCCGCCTCGGTAGCGCCGCAGGTACGAGAATCCGAACGCGATCAACGCCAACACGATCAGCAGGCTGAGCCACGGCAGAAGCGACGCGGTCTTGTCGACGATCACACCGTCGACGATCTGGCGGGCGATCAGCGGCGTGGCCACTTGGCACGCTGAGCCGATGATGGCGGCGACAACCGAGATGATCACGTTCTTGCGGTGCCGCCACAGGTAGTGGCCGAGCCGGCGAAGCCAGCCCTGTTGCCGGGCCGAAGGGGCGTCCGAGGTGGCTTCCGGCGCCGTGGTCGCTGTCGTGCGGCTCACCGGGCCGCCTCGGTCGCCGCCACCGTGCTGTCGGTCACAGCATCGAAAGTCTGCCGCGCGGCGGCGAAGGATGCCTGCCGGCGCTCGATCTCGTCTCCGAGCGCCGCGAGGGCGGCGAGCACGGCATGCGGGTCATCGGTTCCGGCGGCGAGTGCCGTCACCACGACGGCGAGTTCGTTCTCGGCCGCCGTGCGTGCTGCGTCTCCGGCGGCCGTGAGCACGAGGTCGACGGCACGCTGGTCGGTGTCGTGCGCCTCACGACGCAGGAGGCCCCGCCGCACGAGCGAGTCGACGGTCGAGCTGATCGCCGGCTTGCCGAGCGCGAGACGCTGGGCGAGCCGGGATGCTCGCGCCTCCCCCTCCGCCACGGCGGAGAGCACCCGGAAGTCGGCGAGACTCAACTCGGGAATCGACCTCTCGAGAATGCGCGAGATGCGCGTGAGCGAGTGCACGGCGGCGCGGGCATCGGCGCCGGGAGGCGCTGTCGGCGTTCCATCAGATAGTTCGACCACTGAACCATCTTAGCCCGCGGTCGTCGAGTAGCGCGCGGCGAAGCCGCTCGCGTATCGAGACCCGCAAGCGTTTGTATGCCGTGGTGCGGGTCTCGATACGCGTCCGCTGCGCGGGCGCTACTCGACCAGCGGTAAGGCCGCCAGCGATAGGCGCTACGGGAGGGTGTGACCCGCCGCGGTGAAGAGGCGGTACCACTCGGGGCGGGTGAGGGGCAGGTCGGAGCCGGCCGCGGCATCCGTCACGCGCTGCGGGTTCGTCGTTCCGAGCACGACCTGCAGGTTCGCCGGGTGGCGGGTGATCCAGGCGACCGCGATCGCGGTGGGCGTCACACCGTAGGCGGCGGCGATCTCGTCGATCGCGTCGTTCAGCTCCGCGTAGTGCTCGCGGTCGCCGAGGAACACGCCGTCGAAGAACCCCTTCTGGAACGGCGACCACGCCTGCAGCGTGATGTCATTCAGGCGCGAGTAGTCCAGGATGCCGTTGTCGCGATCGATCGACTGGTCCAGCCCGTTCATGTTCGCGGCGATGCCCTGCGCGAAGAGGTTCGCGTGCGTGATGCTGAGCTGCACCTGGTTCACGACGAGCGGCTGCTGCACGGAGCGCTTCAGCAGCTCGACCTGCCCCGGCGTCTGGTTCGAGACGCCGAAGTTCCGTACCTTGCCGGCGTCGTGGAGCGTGCTGAAGGCATCCGCGATCTCGTCCGGCTCCATGAGCGTGTCGGGACGGTGCAGCAGCAGCACATCGAGGTAATCGGTGCGCAGCGCCTTCAGGGACTCGTCGACGGACTCGAGGATGTGCTCCTTCGAGAAATCCCAGTAGCCGTTCCGGATGCCCACCTTCGACTGCAGGTACACGCTCTCGCGCTCGGCGCCGGTGAACTGCACGGCGTCGCCGAAGCGCCGCTCGCATCCGTGGTCGCCACCGTAGACGTCGGCATGGTCGAAGAAGTTGATGCCGGCGTCGCGCGCCGTGCTCACCA
This sequence comes from Humibacter sp. RRB41, assembly GCF_022761015.1. Classification (GTDB taxonomy): domain Bacteria; phylum Actinomycetota; class Actinomycetes; order Actinomycetales; family Microbacteriaceae; genus Humibacter. Next base: position 101,639 of record NZ_JAKWJQ010000007.1, on the reverse strand, counting down.
GCGTGCGGATCTGCTCGTCGCTGAGCTCGAGGATGCGCATCAGGCCCAGGATGACGTTGCTTCCGTCGATCGTGGTGTTCGGGAGAGTGAAGGTCTTCATGTCTCCATGATTGCCGACGGAGCGCGCTCCGGGTCCAGTCCGGCGAAGATGTTCGCGCCGACTGGCCACAGTGTCACTCGTGGATTGTGTCGAAGATCGGCCGGGATTCGGCGAGATAGGCCGTTCGGTCGAAGTCCGGGACGAACACGAGCTGCACGATGGCGCCCTGGAGCAGCCCGGCGAGCACGGATGCCAGCAACCGCGCGCGCACCCCCGCCTGCGCTGCCGACAGCCCCCTGGTCTCGTGCAGCCAGATCGCGATCTGCTCGCTGAAGGCGTCGACGATCCGCGGGAACACCGCATCGAACACCGCGTGCAGCGCAGGATCCGCTGCTGCCCTGCCCCATATCTGGAGCGGAAGCGCCGCCCCGCCGACGTGATCCATGAGCCTCGTCGCGAAGCCATCCGCGAAGTCGATCGGATGCGTTGGCGTGCCATCCGCCTGCCGCGCCGGCGCCGCAGGGAGACGCCCTCCGTCGAGCACGGCCTCCGCCACAGCCGTCAGGATCTCCTGCTTGCCCTCGAAATGCCCGTAGACGGCTCCGGCGGAAAGCCCGGCCTCCGCGAAGATGTCGCTCATCACGGTGTCGTCGAATCCCTTGCTCGCGAAGCTGCGCATCGCAGCGTCCAGGATCTGCTGACGACGCTGCTCGCGATGCTCGTCACTGACCTTGGGCATCCATTCCTCCTTCACTCGCGGCGCTCGCGCGCCCCGCCCGCACCTCGTGAGACTGCATGCCCGCGGCGAGACTGCGGGTATTCCCCACAGTCTCGCGCCGGGCGTGCAGTCTCGCGGGCGGAAACCTCGCGTTGACATGCTCGCGCGTTGGTCTCATTATAAAGAACGAACATTCGTTTTTGACAACAGGAGAAGATCATGTCGGAACGCATCGCCCACACCACGTGGGGTCGCGCGCTGCTCATCGGAGTGGCCGCCGCCGTCGCGATCGGGGTCGTCGTACTCGCCTTCCTCTGGCCGACCACCACCGCGACGGCACAGAATCTGCCGGTCGCGATCGCCGGGCCGGGCGCCCAGGTGAGCGCGCTGCAGAAGGCCCTGGACCAGAAGGCCGACGGGGTCTTCGACCTCACGAAGGTGTCCGGTCGCAGCGCGATCGTGAACGGCATCCACGACCGCAGCTACGACGGCGGCATCGTGCTCGGCACGACGCCTGAGGTGCTCACGGCATCCGCCGCGAGCCCGGTCGTCACGCAGATGATGACCCAGGTGCAGGGCGAGCTGCAGGCACAGGTGAGCGCGCAGCTCGCCGCAGCAGCCCAGGGCGCTGGGCAGGCCGCGGCAGCGCAGGGGGCGAGCGCCGAGCAGGTGCTGCAGGCTCAGGCATCCGTGCCGACGGTCACCGTGAAGCTCACCGACGTCGTGCCGTTCGCAAGCACTGATTCGCGAGGAGCGGGGATGACCGCGGCGGCCTTCCCGCTGACCCTCGGCGGCATGATCGGCGGCATCGTCATCTCGCTGCTGGTCACGGGCGTGTGGCGGCGGCTGGCGGCATCCGTGGTCTACGCGGCCGCGGCCGGCGTCGTGATCGTGAGCGTGATGCAGCCCTGGCTCGGGGTGCTTCAGGGGTCGTACCTCGCGAACGTCGGAGCCATGGCGCTCTCGCTCTTCGGCACGGCATCCCTCATCGTGGGAACGAGCGCACTGCTCGGCGGTGCGGGTATCGGCGTCGGATCGGTGATCACGATGCTCATCGGCAATCCGCTGGCATCGCCTGCGCAGCCGATGCAGTTCCTGGTCGAGCCGTGGGGTGCGGTCGGCCAGTGGTTCGTGCCGGGCGCCGCGACGACATTGCTGCGCGACCTGTCGTACTTTCCGGATGCCGCGATCGGGTTCCCGGTGCTCGTACTGATCGGCTGGTCGGTGCTGGGGCTCGTGCTGCAGTTCGTCGGCCACTTCCGTTCTCGCGAGATCGTGCATGTGAAGGACTGGGACGAGGAGGATGCCGTGGCGCCCGTCGCGGCGCCGGTGCAACCCGCGCTGGTCGAGTAGCGCGCGGCGGCGCTACTCGACCAGCGACGTGCGGATCAGAAGAGGTGGTGGAGCACCTGCTTCAGCTGATCGAGCAGCCATTTGACGGCATCCGAGATGGACTGGCCGGGCGAAGAGTGACCGCCACTGCCGGGGTTGCCGCCTTGTCCCGGGTTCCCACCGTGACCCGGATTGCCGCTGTTGCCGCCGACATGAACCGGGATGACCTTCGCGACCGCTCCGTTGCTACCCAGCAGGACCGCCCGCTGCTGCGGGTGCGAGAAGTCGAACATGCCGGTGATCGATCCTGCCCTGGCGTCGAACGACGAGTCGCCGATGCGTCCGGTCTTCCAGTTGTCCTCGATGAACTTCGTGATCGACGTCTGCTCGATCGCGGTGTGATCGATGTAGTTCTGCTTCGAGAACGGTGAGATCACCAGGAAGGGCAGGCGCTGGCTCGGCCCGCAACGGTCCGCGTAGCCGCCGGCCGCCGACGCGGTGGCCGTGCTGCAGATGGCGGAGTCGTTCGCGGCATCCTTCGATCCGTTCAGGATCGTCGGCGCGACGTGGTCGTACCAGCCGTCTGAGTCGTCGTAGTTGATGACGATCGCGGTGCTCGACCACTCCGGGGACTGCTCGATGGCGTTGATCTCGTTGGTGAGGAACTTCTGCTCATCCAGCGGGTCGGAGTATCCGGCGTGGCCATCCTGCGCCTCGGCCGCCTTCAGGAACGACACGGCCGGCAGATTGTTCTGCTTGAGCGCGGTGTCGAACGAAGTGAGGTCGTACTGGTGGTTCGCCTGGTCGGTGTGGCCGATCATCTTGCTGCTCGACGGGGCAAGGTGGTGCGGGTTGGACGTCGACTTGTAGTACTCGAACGGGTTGTGGTGCGCCGAGTAGTCGACGGATGCCGCGCCGGCCACGTTCGTGGAGGTCGCGCCGCAGGCGGCGTAGTCACCGGACTTGCCGTCCCAGGCGGTGGTCGGCGTGAAGCCGCCCTGGAACCAGCCCCACGTCACGTTCTTCGCGTTCAGCAGGTCGCCGATGTTCGTGCCCGACATCGAGCCGAGCGCGTTGGTCGACGTGTGGTTGTTGTCTGCACAGTCGTCGTAGGCCGGATCGGGATCGTTGATCACCGTGCCGACGCCCTTCGCGTCGGGCGAAGCGACCGTGTAGGCATCCGGAGTCGCGGTCTGCTTGCCGGTCGTCGGATCGATGGATGTCACTCCGTGCGTCTGACCCGAGACGAGGTTCAGCGCGCCGGGGGTGGACGGACCGAACACGGTGTCCCACGCGTTGTCGCTCATGGCGTAGTTCTGCGCGTAGTTCCACTCGGCCGTGACGGTGTTGCCGTCGTAGTAATCCATCGCCAGGCCGGGACTGCCGTACATGCCGGTGCAGGTGTCCTTGCTCGTGTTCTCCACGAACTTGTCCATCGCGCCGTTGTTCAAGGCCTTCTGCTCAGGACCGTAGTTGTGGTTCTGGTCGCATGTGACGGCCTGGGCGGACGTGAGCCGCTGCGGGGTGTACGCGTTGGGGTTCGTCGTGATCAGGCCGGCGTTCTGCACCGTGTTCGCCTTGGGCGTTCCCTTTGCCGCGGTGAACCTCGTGCCGTCGGTGTTCGCCGCGTTCGGGTAGGTGCCGAAGTAGTGGTCGAACGAGATGTTCTCGTCGAACAGCACGACGAGGTGCTTGATCGGCGTCTGGGTGGTTCCGGAATGATCCGGCTGATTGGCCGACGCCGGCGCCGCGAGGGCGAGGGTCGTCGCGATCGCGGCGAGCGCGACCGGGATGGCTGCGACGCGTAAGGCGCGCCGCCCGAACACCTTGGGCATTCGTGATCCTTTCATCGGGAGAACAGGTGCTGCCCACCGCCTGCGAATCAGGTCAGCAGTCCGCTGGCGAACCAGTCGGTCTTGTTACGCACACCGGGCAGCGCGAAGAAGTAGCCGCCGCCGGTGGGTGAGATGTCGTCGACGAGCGGCTCGTCGATGAGACGCTTCTGCACCGTGACGAACTGGCGCTCGAGGTCCTGGTTGAAGCAGGCGAAGATCAGGCCGGTGTCGATGTTGCCGTTCACGTCGACGCCCGAGTCGTAGTTGTACGGACGCCGCAGCATCTGCTCCTTGGCCTGCGGCTTCGAACGGTTGTTGGCGAGGCGGATGTGGGCATCCATCTGGATCACATCGCCCGTCGGGTCGGTCTCGTAGTGCGGGTCGTCGGTTTCGTGCGTGCCGGTGAGCGGGGCCCCCGAGTCACGCCTGCGACCGATCATGTTCTCCTGCTCGTGCAGGGAGACACGATCCCAGAACTCGACGAGCATGCGGATGACGCGCACCACGTGGTACGAACCGCCCTCCACCCACCCCGGCTCCTTATCACCCGCGTGCGTCCACACCAGTTCATTCGGAGCGGATGCCGCAGCCAACGCGGGCGACGACGTTCCATCCTTGAAACCCATCAGGTTGCGCGGGGTACCCGACGGCCGAGGCGGCGAGACGAACCCGTCCTTGCGCCAGCGGATCTGCATGGCGCCGCGCGTCGCCCGCGCGATGTCGCGCAAAGCGTGCGCGACGGTATCGGCGTTGTGGGCGCACACCTGCAGCAGCACGTCGCCGTCGCAGGTCGCGCGGTCGAGGTCGTCGTTCGGAAAGTCCTGCATGGTGAGCAGTCGATACGGCTTGTTCGACGCGAGCCCGTAGCGGTCGTCAAAGACCGACGCACCGAGCGAGACGGTCACGGTGAGCCCGTCGGCCGGCACGGTCGGGCCGAGCACACCGGAGTCCGACGGCGGCGCGGTGATGCCGGTCGTCTGAGGCGTTCCGCCGGCCGTGAGGAATCGCACCCGATCCGTCAGCGTCTTCATCAGGTCGGTGAGCTCGGCTCTGCCTGCTGCAGTGAGGTCGAACGCGACGAACGCCGCGCTGCGCTGCGCAGGGGTGAGGATGCCTGCCTGGTGCGCCCCATGGAACCCGTACCCTGATGCCGTGGCCGTGCCCGTCGCCGCAGGGTGGGCGAGGCTGTCGGGCGACGGCGTCTCGGTGGCTGCGGCCGCCATCGCCGGTGCAGCGGCGACGGCGGCCAGCGGAGCTGCGATGCCGGCGCCGACGAGCCCGTGCAGGAACCCGCGGCGGCCGACGCCGTTGGCGAAAACGGGCCATTCGACTCGCCGCGCTCGCTCAGGGAGCTGGGGATCGCTCAGCTCGGACTCGGGCAGCTCGGACTCAGGCCGCTGGGGATCGCTCATGCCGCCCTCCTCACGTCGCAGATGGCGGCGATCGGTGCGAGCAGTTCGATCGTCTGATCGATCTGCGCGTCGAGGGACTCGCGCTGCGCGGTCGTGAGCGACTGCAGCGGAACCCAGCTGCCGTCGGTGTGCCGGTACGACTCGACGAGGGTGCGTGAGGCGGCGATGGCGGCATCCGTCTTCGCAAGGTCGGGGTAGCGGGTCTTCAGGATGCCGCTGATCGGCTCGAGCGCCTGCACCGTGCCGGCCAGGTTCGCGTCGAGGGTGGCGAGGTTGGTATGGCTGCCGGCATCCGTCTTGCCGGTGAGTTCGAATTGCAGGGCGTTCTCCAGAATCTCGTGGGCACGCAGCCCGATGTCGAGCGGGTCGATGCGCGCGTTCGGGAAATTCGTGCGCAGGTCCCCCACGTCGATGACGAGCCTCGACGTGAACGGCGCGATCTTCGCGGCGGGCGCACCCGACCACAGGAGCGCCTCGATCTTGTGGAAGCCGGTGAGGTCGGGATCGCTCAGCGCCGTCGTGCTCGAGGCCGGCATGCCGTTGATCGCGGCGTCGGCATCGCCGAACGCTCCATAGGCTGCGCCGAGCGATTCGTACACGAGGTGCGCTCCGAGCCAGTCGGTCTTCGCCTTGGCGAGATCACCGGATGCCACGTCGCCGTTCAGCGCGGCCACGCCGGCGGCGAGAACCGGAAACCTGCCCTCGATCCACTCGCCGTACGCCTTCGACGCGGGAATGAGGTCGTTCTGCGTCACCGGCGCGATCCCCGGCGTCGCGTCGGCCACGCGCTCCGCCCCTGTGACCGTCACGACGGGACCGGCGATCGGATTCTCGTCGGCGGGCAGGCAGACGAAGCGGTACTTTCCGGCCGCGATGGTGGCCTGCGCGCGAGTCGTGCTGCCGGCGCCGAGAGATTCGAGGTCGAGGTAGACATCCTTGCTCGACGCCGACTGCAGATAGACCTCCATGCCGGCGATCGACGTGTTCTTCACGTCGAACGTCTGCACGCCGGCTGTGCCTTCCTGCCAGCCGTCACCGCAGCCGGAGATGCCTGCGGTGACGGTGTAGGCATCCGCATGTCCGCCGTCGGCCCCGCCAGCAGAGTGGGTCAGCTGCACCGCGACGCCTCCGCCGACGAGGAGCACCAGCGAGGCCGCCAGCACTCCGATAGCCAAGGCATGCCGCATCACCCAGTACCGCCCTCAGAGTTCACACGTCAGGTCGCGCGGAACCACCCGAAAGCCCCGCGCGGATGCCATGCTCCCAGCGGAATCGGGGCGGTTAACCTGCCGTTCACCGAGTTCACTCAGTGTTCAGCGAATGCTCCATCGAGTGCCCCGAGATGGGGGTAGACCCTCGCTTATCCCAACGGAGGCAAAACGCCCCGGAACAGGCAGATCTAGCCTGTTCCGGGGCAGAGAGCGCGACCCTGCCTGTTTTCGGGGGGGGGTTGGTGTGGTGAAGCGGGTGGGTGTGGTGAAGCGGGGTGGGTGGGGCTCAGCCGGCGGTGACGGTCACCTCGTGGCCGGACTCGGCGGAGCGGTAGCACGCGTCGATCACGGCGGCACGCCGCAGCCCGAGCGAGCCGTCGTGCGCCGGCCACTCGAGGGGCCCGGCCTGAATGGCGTCGACGAACTCGGCGATCACCTCGGGGTGCGCACCGTTCGGCCCGGGAACGGCCACGTAGTCGTCGATGACGCCATCGCGAGTGCGGAACACCTTGAGCTCGCTCTCGGTGTAGTCGATGACTCGCAGCTCCGCACCGCCCTCCGTGCCGAAGACGGTCATCCAGAACTCGTTGTTGTTCGGGCGGTAGGCGTCCCAACTGGTCTCGAGGGTCAGCGTCGTTCCGTTCGCAAGCCGCACGAACGCGATCGCGATGTCCTCGACGTCGAAGCCCTCGACGACCTTCGTGCCGAGCTCCGCATACGTCGAAGCAGACACGGTGAGCACGTCGGGCTCGCCGAGCAGACGCAGGGCGTAGTCGATGACGTGCACGCCGAGATCGAGCAGTGGGCCGCCGCCTGAGAGCTCGCGCTTGGCGAACCAGCCGGACTCCGGGATGCCCGCGCGACGCAGCCATCCGGCCTTCGCGACATACGTCTCGCCGATCTCTCCCGCTGCGATGATGCGAGCGAGCTCGGCGATGTCGCCGCGCAGCCGGTGGTTGAACACGACCTGGAGCACGCGACCGGCCGCACGGGCGGCGTCCACCATGCTCTGGGCATCCGCGAGGCTCGCCGCGATCGGCTTCTCGGTGAGCACGTGGATGCCCCGCTCGAGTGCCGCTATCGCGACCGGCGCATGCAGCGCGGTCGGAGTGGCGATGCTGATGGCGTCGAGCTCGACCTCGTCGAGCATCTGCTCCCACCGCGGGAATGTCGCGGGGATGCCGAACTCGGCCTTGAGCGCCGCGACCTGGTCGACTTCGAGTCCGGCGAGGGCGACGATCTCCACGTCGTTGCGTGCCGCGAAACCGCCGAGGTGCTGTCGTCCTGCCCATCCGGCGCCGACTACGCCGACCTTCAGTGTGCTCACGATGCGCTCCCCACTGCTACGGCGTCGGTGCTGAACCAGTCGCGTGCGGGGTTCGAGACCGACGGCGCCTGCGCCACCGCACCGGCGGGAGCGGCCCAGCGCACCGCGTTCGCCAGCACGTTCCGCACGTCGTCGTGGTGGTAGACCGGGTACTCCTGGTCGCCGGGGCTGAAGTAGAAGATCTTGCCGTTGCCGCGTCGGTAGGTGAGACCGGAGCGGAACACCTCGCCGCCCGAGAACGAACTGATGAAGACCAGTTCGTCCGGCGTCGGCACGTCGAAGTACTCCCCGTACATCTCCTGCTGCCCGATGATGAGCGGCGACGGAATGCCCTCGGCGATCGGATGCGACGGGTTGACCGTCCAGACCAGCTCGCGCTCCGCCTCGTTGCGCCATTTCAGCGAGCACGTCGTGCCCATCAGGCGGCGGAAGATCTTCGAGAAGTGCGCCGAGTGCAACACGATGAGCCCCATGCCGGCGAGCACGCGCTCCTGCACGCGCTCCACGACCTCGTCGGACACGTCGTCGTGGGCCATGTGCCCCCACCACAACAGCACGTCGGTGGATTCGAGCGTCTCGCGATCGAGACCGTGCTCTGGCTGGTCCTGCGTCGCTGTACGGATGCCCGCATCCGGCAACCGCTCGGCCAACCCCTCCGCGATCGCGCCGTGGATGCCGTGGGGATAGATCTCCGCGATCTGCGGCTGCGTGGTCTCGTGGAAGTTCTCGTTCCACACGGTGATGCGCATGGATCTCCTCTGATCAGCGCTCTCTTTCGGAGCGGAAGTCGTGGTTGGATTCATCGAATCGAATCGATTCAATCCGGGTCAGGTTACGCGTCGGCCCCTCGGCTCGCAAGCGTCGATCGCTGCCCGATGCGAAGGAGGATGCGTGTCGTGTTCAGACATCCGCCTCAGCCGGCCGCGCAGGCGCCCGTCGCCACCGGCATCGAGCCCGCGGACTTCAGGACAGGCTCGATCTCGGCGAGCGTGAGGGCATAGCCGGTGTCGGAATCCGTCGTCGATCGCGCGAAGACGACGCCGACCACGCGACCTCTGGAGTCGAAGAGCGGCCCGCCGGAGTTGCCGGGCCGCACCGTTCCGCGCAGGGAGTAGACGTCGCGGGCGACGGCATCCCGCTGGTAGATGTCGGTGCCGAGCGCCGTCAACTCCGCCCGCACGCGCGCACCGCCCAACGTGAGGGACCCGCCTCCCGGATACCCGGCGACCACCGCCGACTCACCAGCCGTCAACGGGCTGCCGGTGGGCAGCGCCGGAGCGCCGAGGTCGGGCACGCTGAGCACGGCCACATCGCGCTGCGGGTCGAACGCGACGACCGTGGCGTCGTACGTGTGGCCATCAGTCGTCTGCACGTCGACCGAGGAGGAGCCGGCGACGACGTGGGCGTTCGTCACGACGGTGCCCGCGGCATCCACCCATCCGCTGCCCGTCGACTCCATCGAGCAGCTCGGCTCCAGCGACAGCACCTTGACCACGCTCTGCGACCTGGCGGTCACCGCGGCGGGAATGCTGGAGTCCGGCGCCTCGGTTCCGGGGATCGTCTCGCCGTGGCTGAAGACCTCCGGCAGGCCAGCACCGGCGAGCGCGTCGTCGAGCGCGCCGAGGGCAGCCGATGCCGGCACCGGCGACATCGCATCGAGCGCCGCGACGATGCGCGATTCCGACGCCAGCTGCGACGCCGGATACAGCGAAGAGGTCTGCACGAACCCGGCGACGAGCCACACGACGACGGCCCACGCCACGACGCCGACCACCGATCCCCCTGCCGAGTCGACCCGGCCGACGGGCCCGTGGTGCATGCGGGTGCGCAGCATCGATCCGAGCGTGGTGCCGACTCCGTAGAGCACGGATCCGAACGCGAGCACGACGACCGCGGCGAGCAGAGCGCGCGCGACCGTGTTCGTGAGGCCCAACGGTGTGAGCCACTCGACGATGAGGGGAGCGAGAAGCAGTCCGACCCACAGGCCGACGATCAGTCCCACCATCGACAGCGCTGTCAGGAGCGCGCCGCGACGCCAGCCGATGACGATCGCCACGACGGCCGCGAGCGCGAGCACGACGTCGACCACGATCTCCACGAGGATCAACTCTCGCTCACGCGGCTGTGCGAATTCTGCGGCGGAGCAGGGAGAACGTCTCGGAGCAGAACGGACCATAGGGTCGAGGCATGAGCAAGCTCGGGCATCCGCTGCCGGTCGTCGTCGTCGGATCGATCAACGTCGACCTCGTCGTGAGGGCGCCGCGTGTCGTCGAGCCGGGCGAGACGATCAGCGGATCATCGTTCAGCTCCGGTCAGGGTGGCAAGGGCGCGAATCAGGCGAGTGCTGCGGCGAGCACGGGAGCACGAACGCTCATGGTCGGTCGCGTCGGTGACGACTCGCACGGGGCGGACGCACTGGCTGCGCTCGCCGCCGTCGACGTCGATACGACGCACGTCGGACGAGCGGATGCCGCCACCGGCGTCGCCCTCATCCAGGTCGCCGACGACGGCGAGAACGCCATCACCGTCGTCGCGGGCGCCAACGCCGAGCTCATGCCCGCTGACGTGGACAGCGCCTTCGCATCGATCGCATCATGTGAATCCGGCGCTGTCATCGTGCTGTGCCTCGAGATTCCGCTGGCGACCGTGACGCATGCGGCCGTCGCGGCGGCGGAACTCGGCTGGACCGTCGTGCTCAACCCGGCACCGGCACCGACCACGCCGCTGCCTGGCGAGCTGCTCGCCGCGGTCGATGTGCTGGTGCCGAACGAGCACGAAGCTGCAGCGATCGGCGGTATCGACGAGCTGGCAGCATCTGGCTCAGCCGTCGTCGTCGTGACCCGCGGGGCGCTCGGTGCCGACGTGCGTCGCGGCGCCGAGTCGTTCTCCGTTCCGGCACCGCGGGTGAACGCTGTCGACACGACGGGCGCGGGCGATGCGTTCATCGGCGTGCTGGCGGCATCCCTCGCCGAGGGGCGCGACCTCGACGACGCCGTGAGCCGGGCCGTCGGTGGTGGCGCGATCGCCACTCTCGCGGCGGGTGCGCGCGGGTCGCTGCCGACGGCATCCGCGATCGACCGGCTGCTCGCGCGATAGCTGCTGGGTGGCCGCGACCGCGGCGGGCCGCTCACGACCACGATTCAGGACGATTCACGACCACGATTCAGGACATTTCGGCGGCCGTGCCGGATATGTCGATGGCCCTTCGTATGTCCTGAATGCCGGATGCGGAGGCGACGGTCGCGCTGATTCGATGCCGCTCAGCGCGCGGGCCTGCGCAGCACTGGCGCAGCGATACCGGCGACCACGATCAGCGCGAGCGGGATGAGCAGGGCGTAGAGCAGGCCGGCGCCACCGGCGACGAACCCGATCAGTGGAGGGCCGACGAGCGATCCTGCGTAGCCGATCGCCGCCACCACCGCGATGCGAGACGCAGCGAAGCGGTGGTCGTCGCCGGCCGCGGACATTCCGATCGGGAAGGCGAGCGCCACTCCGAGACCCCAGAGGGCCGCGCCGATGAAACCGGTGGCGACGCTCCCGCCGAAGATGAACAACAGCATGCCGACGACCGCGACGAACGCCGAGCCCTGCACGGTTCGTACTCGCCCGAAGCGAGCGAGCACCGAGACGCCGCTCAGCCGCGCGGCCACGACGGCGAGTGTGAACACATCGATGGTGAGCGCTGCCACGCCGTCGCTCGCACCACGGCTGTCCGCGGTCGCGAGAGCCGCCCAGTCATTGGCAGCACCGTTCGCGAACGACATGCCCAGCACCACGATGCCGATGAGGAGGGTGCGCCTCTCGAACCAGGCCGATCGGCGGCGCGTGACGGGCGGAAGCGGCTCTTCAGATGGTTCTGCGCTCACCGAGACGGCCGGCTCCGAGCCGACAGCGGGCCAACGCCGCAGCGTCGCAGTGACGCCGACGACGACCATCACGACTGCCGCCGCTCCCAGATGCAGTGCCACCGGCATTCCGAGGCCCGCCGCAAGCGCTCCGGCTCCCGCTCCGACCGCCGCGCCGATGCTGAATGCCGCGTGAAACCAGGGCATCAACGGTTTGCCGAGCGCACGCTCGATCCCAGAGCCCTCGAGGTTCATCGTCACATTGCAGGTGCCGTTGGAGAGTCCGAGCAGCAGCAGTCCTGCGAAGGTGAGCGGATAGCTCCCGAACGTCGAGGCACCGAGCCCCGCCACCACGAGGCCGACCGTCGACCCGCACAGAGCAATGACGATGACACGCTGCGGTTCGAAGCGAGGGGCGACGCGACTCGCCACGTAGAACCCGCCGATCGAACCGGCGGAGATGCCGAGCGCCAGAACACCCATCTGCAGGATGGTCGCGTTCAGCCCGTCCCGCGCGCTCGGCACCCGCGAGAGCCAACTTGCGAGCGCGAAGCCGGAGAATCCGAAGACGAGCACGATCGAGTTGCGCCAGGAGACGATCGTGCTCTCCGCGGCAAGCGTCAAAGCGAGATCTCGTGGCCGGCTTCAGCGGATGCGTAGATGCTCTCGAGAATCCTCGTGATCTCCGCACCATGCGACACGGGCGCGATCGTCTGCGCCTTCCCTTGGATCGCGCCGACGAAGTTGCCGATCTCATTGGAGAATGCGCGTTCGAGCTCGAAGGTCGGTGACGAGATCTGCGGAATGACGTTGACCACCGACCCGTACCGTTCGGTCGCGATCTCGAGCTCCGGTTCGAGATCGGCGCCGCCCTTGTCGCCGAAGACGGACACCCCGATCGAGTCCTTCGTGGCGTGCAGCGAGTAGCTGGTCTCGACCAGCATGGATGCGCCGTTCTCGAATCGCACCAGGGCGTTGACCATGTCCTCGACGCTGTTCGTCGTCGGGTCGTAGTCAGAGACCTGGTAGCGCGGCATCGTGGTGACTTGCGCCCGGTTGCCGAGTCTCTGATAGGAGTTGGCGCTGACGGCGACCGCCTTCGGCGAACCCATCAGGTACCAGCACAGGTCGACGACGTGCACACCGACGTCGATCAACGGGCCGCCGCCCGAGATGGCCTTGTCGGCGAACCACCCGCCGGGGTTGCCGACCCGTCGGATGACGCTGGCCCTCGCGTAGTAGATGTCGCCGAGCTCACCGTTGTCGATGAAGGTCTTGAGCACCTCGGCGTTCGGAGAGTGGCGCCGCACGAAACCCACCTGCAGAATGCGGTCACTCGCCTCGACCACCTTCTCGAGTTCCGCGGCCTCGGCGTAGGTGCGGCTCATCGGCTTCTCGACCAGCACGTTCTTGCCCGCCTCGATCGCCGCGATCGCCCACCGAGCGTGGCTGTCGTTCCAGGTGCAGATGCTCACGCCGTCGATGTCCGCATCGGCGAGCAGCTCGTTCGGGTCGGCGTATGCCCGCGGCGCGCCGTACTTCTCGGCCACCGAACGGGCACGGTCGAGGTTCATGTCGCTGACGGCGACCAACTCGACCTCCGGATTCGCGGCATAGGCATCCAGATGCAGCTGGGCGATCGATCCGGTTCCGATCACACCGATTTTCACGCGTGTCACGTCGGACTCCTCCTGGTTTGATTCGGGCGGAACAGCAGGTCAGGGCAGTTCAAGGCTGGTCAGGTAAAGGTCAGGCGAGGGCGAGCAGCCGTCTGGCGTTGGCCAGACCCCGCTCGATGCCGAGCAGGCAGTCCTCGATGCCCTCGAATTCGATGGCTGCGTATCCTTCATAGCCGGATTCGACGATCGACCTCGCCACCGACACCAGGTCGAGATCGCCGTTGCCGACGATCGCGCCACGGAGGTACTTGCCCCCTCGGCTACGGAACCAACCATCGCCGGGCGCGATGTCACGAACGTAGAAGTCTTTGAGGTGCACGACCATCGCGTACGGCAGGTTCTCGGCAACCACGGCCGCCGGGTCTTCGTCGACGCAGACGAAGTTGCCGACATCCAGTGTCGTCTTGAAGTTCGGCTCGTCGACGGCGTGCACGATCCGGCGTACGCGGTCAGCCGACTGCACGAAGAATCCGTGGTTCTCGAGACTCGTCGTCACGCCTTTCGTCGCCGCGTACCGCGCGACCTGCTTGGACCCGGCGACGATGGCGGGAAACGCCGCCTCGAAAAGCGGTGTGTCGTCTCCCGGATGGTTCTCGTGGCCGACCACGTCGTGGCGCATCTTGGAGATGCCCAGGCTGGAAGCAAGATCGACGTAGGCCTCGACACGTGAGACAGCTGCGGCCACGTCGACCGGTTCGGTCGACCAGAACGCGTTGCCCACCGCGAGGTTCGACAACACGACGCCTGCGGATTCGGCCGCCGCGCGCACCCTCTCCACAAAAGCCGGATCCGACGCCAGGTTCGGGATCGGCGAGTCGGGGTCGTCCGAGAGCACGGCCAGCTCGAGGTGCTCGGCCCCGCTCTGGGCGACCCACTCGATCACGTCGAGCAGATCCATGTCGCCACTGCTCAGGCGTTGATGAAAGCTGTACGAACTCACGCCGAGCGAGATGTTTCGAGTCACGGATGTCCTTCCTTGCGGCCGGTGCGAAACGCGGCGTGCGACGGCGCGGCGTCCTCTTTGTTACAAACTTGAAAGTTTCTAGACGATTTCTCGGATCAGCGTAGAGGTGGAACGAAGTCTGCGCTAGCTTCTTCTAAAACTTGGCGACGAACGAGGAGAAACAGTGGGCAGTCCCAGCGCGCTGCGCAAGCTGAACGACCGGGCGGCGCTCTTCGCGCTGCTCGAGTCTGGGCCGCTCTCCCGCCAGGATCTCGAGTCGTCGATCAGCGTGTCGCGGCCGGCGGCCGCCGAACTCTTGCGGCGACTGGAGGTCTCGGGACTCGCCCGCCGAGCCGGCCACCGTCCAGGGGTCCGCGGGCCACAGGCCCAGCTGTGGGCGATCAACGAACGCGCCGCCTTCGCCGCAGGGATCGACGTCACCGAATCGGGAATCGACGCCGTGATCGCCGATCTGAACGGTCATCCGCTCGGCGAGTCCAAGCTCGCGGTCGGCAGGGGGGATGACCCGATGCCCGCACTCAAGAAGGTGCTCACCTCGGCTGCACGGCGCGCCCGCCTCCGGCGCTCCGATGTGCGCCAGGTCGTGATGGGCATCAGCGGTTCTGTCGATCCGGAGACGGGCGAGCTGAGTCACGCCGACCACATTCCCGAATGGAACGGTTTCGACGTGCAAGGACGCGTCTCGCGACTGCTCGGCGTGCCGGTCGCAGTCGAGAACGACGTCAAGCTGGTCCTTCGTGACGAGTCGATCCGTGGCCATGCCGTCGGAAGCAATGACGTGCTGCTGCTGTGGATGGGGCAGGGCATCGCGATCGCGGTGATCGCCGACGGCCGGCTGCAGCGCGGCTTCCGGGGCAGCTCCGGCGAAGTAGGTTACGTGCCGATCGGCACCGACGGCGTCACCGCCGGCGACCTCCTTTCGACCGCAGGGGTTCTGAAGCTGGCCGAAAAACACGGGCTCCCGGCGTCCGACGCCGTCGCAGTGCTCGAGCGGGCATCGAGCACCGATCGCAGTGCCGGCGACGACAGCTTCCTATCCGAGTTCGCCGATCAGATCGCCGACGTGCTCGCCTCGCCGGTAGCCCTCATCGATCCGGAGCTGATCATCCTGGCAGGCGATATCGGAACGGCGGGCGGCGACGAGCTGGCCGCCAGGACCAAGGTGCGTCTGCACGAGCTGCTCATGCACCGGCCGCGTGTCGTGGCCGGCACCGGGTACGACAACTCGGTCCGCCAGGGCGCCCTGGACGAGGCCCTGAGGCGACTCAGGGACGACGTGTTCGAGGACGCCCGCGAACATCGGGAGGCGCCAGCACAACTGCACTGAAGACCGCACGAGATCACAGCACCATCGGATCCACCCACTTTGAGGCCATCACGGGTCCCAACTTCATAGGAGTCACCACGGCAAACGCTCGTGAACAACGAGCCTGGGAAAGGGTTAGCAATGAAATCATCGCGTTTTTCGAGGTGGCGTCGACTCGGCGTCACCCTTGTGACACTCGCCACGGCCACCGCGGTGGTCGCGGGCTGCAGCAGCTCCAACAGCTCGGGATCCTCGGCGTCGCTCCGTATCGCCAATGTCGGCGGAGCCACCTGGACGTGCGCGTTGAACCCGTTCAATCCCGCCGTCTTCCAGGAGTCGTTCGGGTTCGCCTACGAGCCGCTGATCTACATGAACACGCTCAAGAACGGCGAGCAGACGCCGATGCTCGCCACCAAGGCGACGTGGTCCGACGACTTCAAGACCCTGACGATGGCGATCCGCAAGGGCGTCAAGTGGAGCGACGGCAAGCCGTTCAGCGCCTCTGACGTCGCCTTCACCTTCAACCTGCTGAAGAAGAACAAGGGCCTGGATCTGAACGCGATCTGGTCATCCGGCCTTCAGTCGGTCACCAAGTCAGGTTCGGATCAGGTGGTCTTCCAGTTCGCGTCTGCCGCGCAGCCGTACCTCTACTACATCGCCGACCAGACACCGATCGTTCCCGAGCACATCTGGTCGACGAGCAAGGTCGGCAACCCGGTGAACTACTCCGACTCCAAGCCCGTCGGCACCGGACCGTACAAGGTCGCGAGCTGCACGCCGCAGAACATCCAGTACACCGCGAACACCAGTTACTGGCAGTCCGGCAAGCCGGCGGTGAAGACGGTGAACTACCCGTCGTACACCGACAACTCGCCCGCCAACCAGGATCTGGCCGACGGCAAGGCGCAGTGGGGCGGCCAGTTCATCCCCAGCATCGACAAGTACTACGTCGACAAGGACAAGGCGCACAACCACTACTGGTACCCGCCGACCACCAACGTGAGCCTGGCGTTCAACCTCAAGCACTCGGTGACAGGCAACGTCAAGGTACGGCAGGCTCTGGCGTACGCGATCGACCGCGACAACGTGTCGAAGGTCGGTGAAGGCGGCTACCAACCCGCCGCGAACCAGTCCGGCATCGTTCTGCCGACGTTCAAGGAGTGGTACGACAGCGATCTCGCCAAGCAGTACGACTACTCGCCCGACCAGGACAAGGCGAAGCAGCTTCTCGCCTCTGCCGGGTACTCGGCGAGCAACCCTCTCAAGCTGAGCGTGCTCACGGTGAGCGGCTACACCGACTGGGATGCCTCGCTCCAGGAGATCAAGCAGGAACTCGCCAAGGTGAACGTCGACCTGACGGTTCAAGACCTTGCAGGCCAGACCTACAACACGCGCCTCTACAAGGGCGACTTCGATCTGGCGTACATCTCCGAGACCGGCGGCCCATCGCCGTACTACGAGTTGCGGCAAGAGCTGTACAGCGGCAACACCGCGCCACTCGGGCAGGATGCCTCGACGAACTACATGCGGTTCTCCGACCCGGCGGTCGACGCGCTGATCAACCAGTACTCCGGCGCATCCGAATCGGAGCAGCACACCATCGTCAGCCAGCTGCAGAAGGTGATGCTGACCCAGGTTCCGATCATCCCGACGACGGAATCGGTGAACTGGTTCCAGTACAACACGAAGTCCTTCACCGGATGGCCGAGCGCGTCGAACCCGTATGCGCTGCCGGCGCCTTTCAACATCCCGGACAACGAGCAGCTCCTACTCCACCTGAAGGCGGCCAGCTGATCCGAGCCTCCGATGCCCGTACCGGGGCGGCCCTGGCCGCACGGTACGGGCGCGGAGCCCGGTCGTTGGATTCGACGTTCGAAGAGGAGTGCTGAAGTGACGTATTCGTGGAGGCCGGCGTGAGATACATCCTGCGGCGCCTCGGTCTGTTCGTCATCACGTTGTGGATCGCGTTGACGGTGAATTTCTTCATCCCACGGCTGATGCCGGGCAACCCTGCCGAGGCGATGATGGCGCGCTTCCGAGGTCGCGTGAATCCGAGCGCTCTGAAGGCGCTCGAGGCTGCATTCGGAATCAACACCCAGAAGCCGCTCATCGAGCAGTACTTCGACTACCTGGGGAACACGCTCACCGGTCACTTCGGCACCTCGCTGACCTTCTTTCCGCAGTCGGTCGGAACGGTGATCCTCCAGGCTCTGCCATGGACGCTCGGCCTCGTCGGCGTGACCACGATCCTCGCATTCGTCTTCGGCACACTGATCGGTCTCGTGGCCGGCTGGCGCCGCGGCAGCGCGCTGGACAGCCTGCTGCCCCCGGTCTTCGTGATCACCGGAGCGCTGCCGTTCTTCTGGGTCGGCCTGCTTCTGGTGCTGCTGTTCTCGGTCACTCTGAGCGTGTTGCCCAACGACGGAGCGTATGACGTGACGCTGGCGCCCGGATGGAACATGGACTTCATCGGCAGCGTGCTCACGCATGCGATCCTGCCGGCCGCCACCATCCTGATCATCTCGATCGGCGGCTGGATCCTCACCATGCGCAACAACGTGGTGACGGTCCTGGCGGACGACTACATCAGGATGGCAAGGGCCAAGGGCCTGTCGAACACGAAGATCATGTACGGCTATGCGGCACGAAACGCCGTGCTGCCGAACCTGGCCGGATTCGCGATGTCGCTCGGCTTCGTCGTCTCCGGAGCCATCCTCGTGGAGTACACGTTCAACTACCCCGGCGTCGGCTACATGCTGCTGCAGGCGGTGAACAATCAGGACTACCCGTTGATGCAGGCGATGTTCGTCATGATCACCGTGACGGTGCTCGTCGCCGTGCTGATCTGCGACTTCTTGACCGTCGCACTCGACCCGCGCGCCCGAACGGAGGGCTAGGCCATGACATCAGCTACCGCAGAAACGACGGAAACGACCGCGCCGAAGACGAATCGTCGACCCAGTGGCAGCGGGATGGCGATCTGGCGTGCGATCCGCGGAAACGGCAAGGCGCTGGCCGGCGCCATTCTGCTGTTCATCTTTTTGGTCGCCGCGATCTTCCCGCAGCTGTTCACCTCGGTGACGAACGCAAATGACCGGGCGTATGCGCTCAGCCTGCCGCCGAGCTCGGCGCATCCGCTCGGCACCACCTCGTACGGTCAGGACATCTGGGCTCAGCTCGTCTGGGGGACGCGCGAGACTCTGGTCGTCGCGGTGGTCGCCGGGGCCCTGGCCAGTATTCTGTCGGTGCTGATCGGTGTCGCTGCCGCCTACCTGGGCGGAGCGGCCGATGACCTGCTGTCCCTGCTGATCGATGTCTTCCTCGTCATACCAGCGTTCCCGCTGATCATCGTGATCGCCGCGTACGCGAACGGCGGCAACCTGGCCATCATCATCGTGGTGCTCGTGATCACAGGGTGGTCGTACGGTGCGCGCCAGCTGCGTGCCCAGGCGCTGTCGCTGCGCAGAAGGGACTTCTTGGAGTCCGCTCGCGTGCGCGGCGAGGGCTGGTTCTACATCGTCATCTTCGAGATGCTGCCCACGATGATCTCCCTGATCGCCGCGAACTTCCTCGGCGCTGCCCTGTACGCGGTGCTCACCGCGGCCGGCCTGCAGTTCATCGGCCTCGGCAGCCCGAGCTCGCAGAGCTGGGGCACCATGTTGCACTGGGCGCAGTCCGCCGAGGCGCTGCAGACCGGCCAGGCGTGGTGGGTCATCGCACCCGGCCTCTGCATCGCGCTCCTCGGCGCCGCATTCGCCCTGCTCAACTACGCCTTCGACGAGATCTCCAACCCGGCCCTGCGGCCGGTGCGCCGGAACAGGAGGAACCGTGTCCGAAAGTAATGCGACAGCGAGTGCGACGGCATCCGAGTCGACAACGCCCAGCGACGGCTCGAGCGGCGCGCCGCTGCTGGAGGTGCGAGGGCTGAGCGTCGTCTACGAAACCTCGTCCGGCACGGTCACCGCCGTGGACAACGTCGACCTGACCGTGAACCGCGGGGAGTTCGTCGCCGTCGTCGGCGAGTCCGGCTGCGGCAAGTCGACCATGCTGTTCGGCATCGCGCAGCTGCTCATGTCACCGGCCAAAATCTCCAGCGGTGAGGTCATCTTCCGCGGCGAGAACCTGGTCACCATGAACGACAAGGAACTGGCGCCCGTGCGGTGGCGGAACCTCTCCGTCGTGATGCAGTCGGCGATGAACGCACTGAACCCGGTGCGCCGCATCGGGGCTCAATACGCCGACACGATGAAAGCTCACGGCGTGAAGAGCAAGGCCACCATCAGGTCGCGGTCCGAAGAGGTGCTCGCCCTGGTCGGCATCGACAAGATCCACCTGGAGAGCTATCCGCACCAGCTCTCGGGGGGCATGCGACAGCGCGCCATGATCGCGATGGCCCTGCTGTTCGCGCCGGAATTGATCATCATGGATGAGCCGACCTCCGCCCTCGACGTCGTCGCGCAGCGCTCCCTGATGCTTCAGATCAAGGAACTGCAGCAACAGCTCGGCTTCGCCGTGCTCTTCGTGACGCACGACATGTCGCTGGTGAGCCACTTCTCCGACCGGCTGCTCGTCATGTACGCCGCCCAGGAGGTCGAGTTCGGGGAGACTCGCGCCGTCTTCGACGCCCCGAAGCATCCGTACTCGGAGGGGCTCCTCGACGCGTTCCCCTCGATCCGCGGGCCCAAGGTGCCGCTGATCGGCATCCCGGGGTCTCCCCCCGCGCTGTCGGCCATGCCGCCGGGATGCCGGTTCGAGCCACGATGCCCGCTCGCGTATGCGGACTGCAAGGTCGTCGAGCCCGAGCTGTACACGGTCGACGACGTGCTGGCGCGCTGCCTGCTGTATTCGCCGGATCACCGACCGAAGGAACCAGCAGGACCCATCGACCCGACCGCGAAGGGAAGCGAACCGTGAGCACACCGATCCTCGAGGCGCGCGGCCTGACCAGGGTTTTCCGTGTCGGTGGTTTCACCAACCGAAGCGAACTGCACGCCGTGGACGACGCCGATTTCGTCATCAACGAGTCGGAGATCGTGGCCCTCGTCGGCGAGAGCGGAAGCGGAAAGTCGACGATCGCCCGTCTGCTCGCCCAGGTCTACACGCCGAGCTCCGGCGAGATCCTGTTCCAGGGCACGCCGCTCCCACAGCTGCGGAGCCGCCACGATCAGATGCGGTATCGCGCGGCGGTGCCGATGGTGTTCCAGGACCCGTTCAGCTCGCTGAACCCGTCCTACCGAGTGTCACACGGCATCCTGCGCGGACTGAAGCTGCACCGCCCCGACCTGGATGCCTCCGGTCGCCGGGCCGAAGCGGAGCGCGTGACCGAGGTTGTCGGGTTGTCGCCTGCGAGCGAGATGCTGGAGAAGTACCCGTACGAGATGTCCGGCGGCCAGCGGCAGCGGATCGGGTTCGCCCAGGCCCTCGCCTACCGGCCCAAGGTGATTCTCGCCGACGAGCCGGTCTCCATGCTCGACATCTCCATTCGCATCGGACTGCTGAATGTGATGGAGAAGCTCCGCGACGACGAACAGGTCTCGTTGCTCTACATCACCCACGACATCGCGAGCGCACGCTACGTCGCCGACCGCATGATGGTGATGTATGCCGGCAGGGTGGTCGAGTCGGGCCCGGTCGAGGAAGTACTGCAGGAGTCGGAGCATCCCTATACCCAACTCCTGGTCGCTGCCGTGCCCGACCCGCGGACGAAGCTGACGATGACGGCGAAGCAGGCGGCGGGCGAACCGCCGAAGGTCGTCAACCCGAAACCGGGCTGCCGATTCGCCGACAGGTGCCCGCTGGTCCGTGAGGTGTGCCGGCACGTCACCCCGCCTCTGCTCGAGCTGCAACCCGGTCACGAGGTGGCCTGCCATGTCGCGGCGGAGAACGCGGGCCGCGCGGAGGACTCGATGGGGGCTGCAGCATGATCGATCTCTCCGATCTCGCTCTTCGACTCGAGGCCGCATCCGACGACCGGGCGCTGGCCGTACTCGGCTTCCGCGACGACGACCGGGCGGAGGTGCGACTCGCGATCGAGGCCGCGCTTCACGAGCCGGAGCGGCTGGCCGAGATTCAGACGCTGGCCGAACGACTGCGCTCCGCCATCGGCCGTATCGAGAGTCCGGCGGATTCCCTCGAGCTCCCGCCCGCGGACAGCACGTGGCGAGGCATCGGCGTGGTGCCGATGCTCGCGCTGCTCGCGGTCGCCGACGACGTGCGTTCGTTCCACCGCTCACGTGGAATCTCGACCGCTGTGTCCGACTGTTCCCTGTCGGACCTCGGCCAGCAGGCCTGGGTGCATCGGCGAACGTTCGGCGCCTTCGGCCTGCACACGTACGAATGGATGGCCACCGCCTTCTCCGGCAACCTGTATTGGCTGGGCAGGCTTCAGTTCAACCTGGTCGAGCACGACGGAGAGTGGATGCTCTCGACCCATATCCCGGAGATCGGCCCTCTGACGCCGGAATCGGTTGACGACTCCTTCCGCCAGGCATCCGCCTTCTTCGCCGAGCACTTCCCCGACTACCCGACGCGGCTGTTCTACTGCGGCTCCTGGCTGCTGGACCCGCAACTGGCGGCCGTGCTGAAACCCGAGTCGAACATGGTGCGATTCCAGAAGCGGTGGACCCCGACCGGTGAGATCGGCCCAGCCGACGAGGATGCCGTCTTCTTCGTGTTCCGCAGGCGCGGAGAGTTCGACAGGTCGACGCTGCCGCGGGAGACCTCGCTGCAGCGGGCGATCCTCGACAAGCTGGATTCCGGCGGACACTGGAGCAGCTGGGGCGGCACACTCGAGAAGGAGCGAACGTGACGGCATCCACGGTTGGCCTTGTAGGGGCAGGAGGAATCGCGCAGGTCCACCTGCCCGGATGGCTCGACCTGGGCTTCGACGTCGTCGTCCATTCGATCGACGGCAAGGCGCGCGAACTCACCGATCGCTTCGGGGGACGTGCGGTCGACTCCATGGACGAGCTCCTCGACGCGGCCCAGATCGTGGATGTCGTCACTCCGACAGACACGCATCGGCTGATCGTCGAGCGGGCGGCCGCGGCCGGCAAGCACGTGGTGTGCGAGAAGCCTTTGGCGCTGACCGTCGCCGACAGCGCAGCGATGATCGCGGCGTGCAGCCGGGCGGGCGTGCGGCTGTTCCCCGCGCATGTGGTGCGCTACTTTCACGCGTACACAGCCATGCAGGCGGCGGTCGCCGCCGGGCGGGTCGGGACTCCGGCCGCGCAACGGTTCTACCGCATCGGGTCTGCCCCGAAGCAGCCGTGGTTCCGGGACCGAGCTCGATCCGGCGGTCTCGCGATGGACCAGCTGATCCACGATTTCGACCAGGCACGCTTCAGTGCCGGAGAGGTGGAGACCGTGTATGCGACACGCACGGGCGACGAGGGCGCCGGCCCGACCACGGTTCAGGCGATCCTCCGGCACCGCTCGGGCACCATCACGCACGTGAACGGCGTCTGGGGCAGACCGGGCCTCGGCTTCCGCTACGGATTCACGGTCGTCGGACCCGACGGGCTGCTCGAGCACGACTCGCTCCGCTACCCGGTCCTGCAGTACGACGGGCTCGCGGATGCCGACAAGGGCTATCTGCCGCCCGTCGACCCCGCCTCCAGCCCCTACACGGCTGAGCTGGCGGACTTCGCTCGCGCGATCCGCGACGGCAGCCCGGCCCGGGTCAGTGCGGAAGACGCGCTGGAGGCGGTGCGCATCGCCACCGCGGTCAATCGCTCCATCGACGAGCACACGGAGATCGCGCTCGACACCGCACCCAGCCTGCATGCCGGGGACGATCGGGAAGGCGAACGATGAAGGTCGGCATCATCTCGTTCGCGCACACGCATGCGCTCAGTTACGCCGCCATCCTGCGCGACCGCTCCGACGTGGAGTGCGTCGTCACCGATCCGGATCATGCACTGCGTCCGGCCGGCGAGTCGGGAGGCCGTGCACTCGCGGAGAGCATCGGCGTCGGCTATCTCGACACGGTGGACGAGCTGCTGGCCTGGCATCCGGATGCCGTCATCGTGTGCTCGGAGAACGCCAGGCACGTCGACGACGTGGAACGCGCGGCAGCGGCGGGCGCGCACATCCTCTGCGAGAAGCCTCTTGCCACCACCCGGCCGGATGCCGTGCGCATCATCGACGCCTGCGACAGGGCAGGTGTGTCGCTGATGACGGCCTTCCCCGTTCGCTTCACCCCGCAGTATGCAGAGTTGCGGCATCGTCTGCAGAGCGGGGCGCTGGGCGAGGTGCTGAGCATCAGCGGAGCGAACAACGGACGCCTTCCGGCGGAGCGCGCGTGGTTCACCGACCCCGTGCTGGCCGGGGGCGGTGCGGTCGCCGACCACACCGTGCACGTCGCCGATCTCGTCTTCGGACTCTTCCCCGGCGTCGACGCCGTGAAGGTGTTCGCGGTCGCCAACCGGATGCTGCACGCCGACCGCGAGGCCGAGACGGCCGGGCTCGTCTCCATCGAGTACTCGAACGGAGTGACCGCGGTGATCGACTGCAGCTGGTCTGTTCCCGACCACTACCCCACCTGGGGCGGGTTGACCATGCGAGTGATCGCCGAGGGCGGCAACGCCGAGCTCGCCCCGTTCGCGGAACGTGTCGACGGCTTCTCCGAGACGGACAGGTCGCCCGTGTGGCTCTCCTACGGCGTGGATCTCGACGCCGCCATGCTCGACGAGTTCCTCAGCGCCGTCGCCGTGGGGCGACGACCGGTACCAGACGGGCTGGACGGACTTCGAGCACTCGAAGTGGTCCTGGCGGCATACGAGTCGATCGCGACCGGGCATCCGGCGAGCGTGCACCAGGACAGCCCGGACATTTCGTCCGTATGACGTGAGCGGGAGCATCCGTAACGGGACTGTCACGCCCGAGGGCGCCCCCGGACGAAATGCCCGAAGTCGATACCGATTCGCGACCGAATAGGTCGCGCGGGCACAGGCATGCTTGCGAGAATGACACAAATCGTCAGGCCGAGCACGACAAACGAGGTGATACCCGCACCGCCGGTGCGACCTCTGCCCGAGCCCCGCTTGGCGGTGATTCGAAGGAGAACCATGACGACCCTGGCGAGCGAGGGCGCAACAGCCCTTCCCGACGCAGCAACCGGGATCGCCCATCCGGCGATCGCGATCCACAACGTGACGAAGAGGTTCGGCGATTCGATCGCCGTCGACGACATCGACCTGCAACTCGCCCAGGGTGAGTTCTTCGCCCTGCTCGGCCCTTCGGGCTGCGGCAAGACGACGACCCTGCGCATGGTCGGCGGGTTCGAGCTTCCGAGCCTCGGGAACATCTACCTCGACGGCCGAGACGTGACCATGCTGCCGCCGTACAAGCGCGACGTGAACACGGTGTTCCAGTCGTATGCGCTGTTCCCGCACCTCACGGTGTTCGACAACGTCGCGTTCGGGCTCAAGCGGCGCAAGGTGCCGACGGGCGAGATCCGCGAGAAGGTCGAGCGCCACCTCGAGATGGTCGGCCTCGCCGGTTACGGCAAGCGCCGCCCGCTGCAGCTCTCCGGCGGACAGCAGCAGCGCGTCGCCCTCGCCCGCGCGCTCGTGAACGAGCCCAAGGTGCTGCTGCTCGACGAGCCGATGGGTGCTCTGGATGCGAAGATCCGCAAGTCGATGCAGCTGGAGCTCAAGCGCATCCAGCGCGAGGTCGGCATCACGTTCCTCTACGTGACCCACGACCAGAACGAGGCCATGTCGATGGCGGACCGCCTCGCCGTGATGAACTTCGGCCGCACCGAAGACATCGGAACGCCGGATCGCGTCTACGACCGCCCGGCGACCCGGTTCGTGGCGGAGTTCCTCGGCACATGCAACGTGATCGCGCCCGAGACGAACGGCGGCGTGCTGCGGCTACCGAACGGCACCGGCCTCGAGGTGGACGGCGTGGACGGGCGGCTGCCAGAGGGCGCGAGCATCGGCATCCGTCCCGAGAAGCTCGTGGTGACCCGAGCGGATGTCGCCGGCCCGGTCGCCACGACCAACGCGGTTCGCGGCACGGTCGTCACCGCCACCTACCTCGGCGCCAGCACGGAGTACGACGTTCGTGCCCCGTGGGGCGGGATCCTCAAGGCCTTCGCCCAGAACCTCGCGGACTCCTCGCGCGCACGGCCCGGCGAAGACGTCGTGCTCACGTGGGATGCCGCGCACGCGTTCGTGCTCGCCCCTTCGCCCGAGCCGACCCCTCTCTCCGCCGAGAAGGCCGAAGAGCAGGCGGCAGGCGTGGGCGGCACGTCGGCACAGGCATCCGGAGCTGGATCATGACCCCCTCTCCGGATCCCTCGCTGTGGCGCGGGCTCACCCAGCAACGCATCTCGCGCCGCACGATGCTCAAGGGCGTGCTCGGTGGTGTCGGCGTCGCAGCTCTCGGATCGACCCTGGCGGGCTGCAGCATTCCTGGTTCACTCGGCAGCCAGAACGAGGTGAAGGTCGACTGGACGAAGTTCTGGTCCGATCAGAAGCCGACGACGAAGCTCAACTTCGCCAACTGGCCGCTCTACATCGACCAGGACAAGGGCAAGTACCCGTCGCTGCAAGCTTTCACGAAGAAGACCGGCATCGCGGTGAACTACCAGCCGGTCATCCAGAACAACGCCCCGTTCTATGCGACGGTCTCGCCGCTGCTGCGTGCGCACGAGGACACCGGCTACGACATCGTCGTCATGACCAATGGCTGGGAACTCACCGAGATGATCTCGAACGGCTTCGTGATCGAACTCGATCACTCCAAACTGCCGAACTTCGCTAAATACGGTGCGGCGAACGTGAAGAACCCGCCCTACGATCCGGCCAACAAGCACTCGGTGGTGTGGCAGACCGGATTCACCGGCATCGCGTACAACACGAAGTTGATCACGCGCGAGATCAACAGCCTGCAGGACCTGCTCGACCCGGCCTTCAAGGGCCACGTCGGCATGATGAACGACAACACCGAGCTCGGCAGCCTCGGGCTCCTCGCCACCGGAGTGGAGCCCACGAAGTCGACCCCTGCCGACTGGCAGAAGGCGGCCGCCTGGCTGACGAAGCAGCGCGACTCTGGCCAGGTCGCCGGCTACTACGACCAGAGCTACATCGACAAGCTCTCCAACGGCGACACCTGGATCACCCAGGCGTGGTCTGGCGACGTGTTCCAGGCGATCGCCGGGGGCAACAAGCACCTCAAGTTCGTCATTCCGCAAGAGGGCGTCATGCTCTGGCACGACAACATGATGATCCCGATGCAGGCGCAGAACCCGCTGTCGGCGCTCTCGTGGATGAACTTCTACTACACGCCCGAGATCGCCGGCATGGTGGCGGACTACGTGAACTACGTCTGTCCGGTGCCAGGGGCGAGGGACTACATCCTGCACGAACTCCGCGACCCCGTTGTCGCCAACAGCCCGCTCGTGTTCCCGAACGAGGCGACCGACGAGAAGCTGCACAACTTCTACGTCTTCAAGAACTACGACGATTACGAGGAATGGAACAAGGTGTTCAACCCTGTGATCCAGTCATGACGACCATGACCGTCGGCACTCCGGTCGACAAGAAGCGACTCGGCCAGACCCCGCTCGAGCGCCAGGAAGGTCGCTTCCGCCGCAGTTTGAAGCGCCATTCCACGCCGTACCTGCTCGGACTCGTCGGCATCGTGTGGCTGCTCTTGTTGTTCGTGATCCCGCTCATCTCGGGCCTCGCCGTGTCGCTGATGACCGGCAACCCGGAGCAGGGCTACACGCTCACGTGGAACTGGAGCGTCTACTACGACGTCTTCTTCAACTCCGGCGTCTCGTACGGACTGTTCTTGTGGCGTGCGTTGTGGTACGCCGCTGCTGCCACACTCGTCACGATCATCATCGGATTCCCGATGGCGTATTTCATCGCCTTTCGCGTTTCGCAGCGGTGGAAGAACGCGCTCCTGCTGCTGGTGGCGCTGAGCTTCTTCGTCTCGTTCGTCATCCGCACCGACATGTGGGCGTTCGTGCTCTCCGACCAGGGACCGGTGCTGACCGTGCTGCGCGACCTGCACCTGGCGGGCAAGGACTTCCACATTCTCGGCACCAGCGCAGCGGTGATCGGAGGAATGGCGTACAACGACCTCGCCTTCATGGTGCTGCCGCTCTATGTGGCACTCGAACGGATCGATCCGAGGTTGATCGAGGCATCCGCCGATCTGTACGGCAACAAGACGCGCACGTTCACGCGCGTGGTGCTGCCGTTGACGCGCTCCGGTCTGTTCGCGGGCATCCTGCTGGTGTTCATCGACAGCGCAGGCGACCCGGTGAACGCGTCGCTGCTCGGCGGCACGCACACCTATGTGATCGGCCAAGCGATTCAGGATGCCTACCTCACCAACCAGCAATACAACGTCGCGGCCGCTCTCTCGACCGTGCTGATGATCGTGCTGGGGATCATCCTGTTCGTGTACGCCCGCATCGCCGGGACCGACAACATCGAGGATCTCGTATGAGCGCCGCACTCGGAACCGAGCCGGTCACCACCGCGCAGTTGGTGAGCGAGCCGATCGGGGAACGTCGAGGCCGCAAGCGGCCGCTGCTGCCGATCATCTACTGGGTCGTCATCGCCATCACGATGGTGCCGATCCTCGTGATGATCATCTACAGCTTCAACAACACGCCGACGAACCGCATCACGTTCCAGTGGCACGGGTTCACGACGTACTGGTACGAGAACCTCACCCAGGTGCAGGGACTCGGCGGGTCGTTCCTGGTGTCGATCGAGATCGCGGTGCTCGCCGCAGTCATCTCGATCGCGATAGGCGTTCCGCTCGCGATGTCGCTGGAGCGCTACCGGTTCGCGCTGCGCGGACCGTTGAACGCCGTGGTGTTCGCGAACATCGCGGCGCCCTCGATCGTCGTCGGCGCGGCATCCCTGTCGTTCTTCCTGTCGTCGTCGGTTCCGCTCGGATACCTGACGATCCTTCTCGTGCACGTCACGTTCTGCATCGCGTACGTCGTGGTGGTCGTTCGCGCCCGTCTCAGCGGCATGGGCACCGTGCTCGAGCAGGCGGCCGGCGACCTCGGTGCGAATCCGTTCACCGCGTTCTGGAAGGTGACGTTCCCGATGCTGATTCCGGCGATGTTCGCCGGTGCGGCCCTGGCGCTGGCCATGTCGATCGACGACTATGTGATCACGAGCTTCGTCGCCGGTCCGACAGTGACGTTCCCGCTGTTCGTGTACGGCGCCGCGAAGGTCGGCCTGCCGCCGCAGGTGCTCTGCTTCGGCACGATCGTCTTCGTGGTGGCACTGCTTATCGCGCTGCTGAACGGCGCCGTGACCCGCAGGGGCGGCGCGAAGTCCTGACGCTCCGTCCGCTGCACTCTCCACCTCGCGAGACTGCACGCCCGCGACGAAGGCGCGGGTAATACCCACGGTCTCGGCGCTGGCGTGCAGTCTCGCGTGAGGTGACAGGGGGTGGCGGCACGAGGGCGTGGGAATGCGGGGCGGCCGCATCGGGTTGGATGGGCACGTGCATCAGGGCGAAACGGACGACACGGGGCTGCGGAAGATCGAACGCGAGATCATCGCCGACGGCCGCGAGGTCGAGACGGCGCTCGCTGAGCCCCAGCCGAGTCGTTCGCCACGACTTGTCGTCGCGGTGGCCTCCGTCGTGGTGGCTGCTCTCGGCGGTGGGCTGATCACCATTCAGGCGCGCGTCAACGGGCAGCTGTCGCTGGAACTGGACGACGGATACACCGCAGCCTTCATCTCGTTCTTCGTGGGACTCGTCCTCATCGCGGTGATGGTCACGGTGTCGGCGAAGGCGCGGCGGGGCATCCGCCTGATCCCGGCCGCCGTGCGCAGCGGCGAGCTCCCCTGGTGGATGCTGCTCGGCGGCTTCGGCGGCGCCACGCTCGTGCTCTCGCAGGGACTCACCGTGACCCTCATCGGCGTCGCACTGTTCACCGTCGCCATCGTGGCCGGCCAGACCATCGGCAGCCTGGTGATCGATGCGCGCGGAATCGGCACGGTGCCGCCGAAGCCTGTCACGATCACTCGGGTGATCGGCACGATCGTCGTCGTCGGGTCCGTCGCACTCTCGGTGTCTCCGCAGATCAACGCCCACGCACCGTTCCTCGTGCTGCTGATGCCTCTGATCGCCGGATGCCTCACCGGCTGGCAGCAGGCCGTCAACGGCCAGGTGCGCACCGCTGCCGGCTCTCCCGTCACGGCGACGCTCGTGAACTTCATCGGCGGAACGCTGCTGCTCGGCATCATCGCAGTGGTGCACATCGCCATCGCTGGGCCTCCCACCTCACTCCCCGGCAACCCGCTGCTCTATCTCGGCGGCGTGTTCGGCGTGATCTTCATCACCATCGCCGCCGTCGTCGTTCCGGTCGTCGGCGTGCTGTTGCAGGGACTCGCCGCCGTCAGCGGCCAACTCGTTGCGGCACTCCTGATCGAGGCGCTCTTCCCCGCGAAGGGCACCACCCTGCAGATCATCACCGTGCTGGGCACGATGCTCACGATCGTCGGCCTCGCGATCAGCGTGATCCCGCGACGGCGCAGATCGACCGCGACGCCATGACGATCGGCCCGTCATCCCGACCTGCGACGGCCCTTTCGGTCACCTGATCGAAGCATCAGGGACACGCACGAAGGCACGATCGGCCTTACGCTGAAACGACGAGGCGCCGTCGCCATTCCCGACAGGAGTCATATGCCGCCTGTACCACCAACACCCGCAGAACGTCTCGGATCGCTGAGGGCCGTTCTGTTCGATCTGGATGGCGTTCTCACCCCGACCATCGACGTGCACATCGCGGCGTGGTCGCGACTGTTCAGCCGTTACCTGGCCGAGCATCACGTCACGCCGAGCTACTCGGTCGCCGACTACTACGCCTACATCGATGGGCGCCCGCGCGTCGACGGCGTGCGGGCGATGCTCGCCTCGCGCGGCATCGAGCTGCCCGACGGGACTCCGGACGATCCGGCCGACTCACCCACCGTCTGGGGCCTCGGCAACAGCAAAAATGGTGAATTCAGGTCCGTGCTCGAGAACGAGGGCGTTCGTCCCTACGCCGGATCGGTGTCGTTCCTGGATGCCGTGATCGCCGCCCGCCTGCAGGTCGCGGTCGTGACCAGCTCGCTCAACGGGCAGCGCGTGCTCGACGTCGCAGGGCTGCGGGACCGCTTCGAGTTCGTCGTCGATGGAATCACCGCAGCCGATCATCGCCTCTCGGGCAAACCCGCACCCGACACGTATGTCTTCGGCGCGCATCTGCTCGGTCTCGAACCGGCCGACTGCGCGATCGTGGAGGACGCGATCTCGGGAGTCGCCGCCGGACGTAACGGCGGATTCGGCCTTGTGATCGGACTCGACCGCGGGGTCAGCGAAACCGCGCTTCTCGCCGCCGGCGCGGACGTGGTCGTCTCCGACCTCAATGAGCTGACGCCGTTCTTGAACTCCGGGCGGGCGAGCTCTGTGCCTGCCGGTTCCGTGCCGGCCGGCGCTGTCTCATCGCAACGGGAGGACCAGCCGTCATGATCACCTTGACTCCCGATCCACTCGACCGCGAGCGATTCCCGATCGACGAGTGGGCGCTGAGCGAGACCTCGTACGACGCGGACAGCGCCGGCCTCACCGAGACGCTCTTCGCGATCGGAAACGGATACCTCGGCATGCGCGGCGGCCCTGAGGAGGGCTACGGCTGGCACGCGAACGGCACGTACATCAACGGATTCCACGACACCTGGGCCATCCGGCACGCTGAGGAGGCATATGCGTTCGCCCGCGTCGGGCAGACCATCGTCAACGTCCCCGACTCCAAGCTGATCAAGCTCTACGTCGATGACGAGCCGCTGATCGTCGGCGAGGCGGAGTGCGTGCACTACGAGCGCATCCTGGATTTCCGCAACGGCACGCTGCAGCGCGACATCGAATGGCGCACGCCGTCTGGCAAGCACGTGTCGATCACCTCGCGCCGCATGGTGTCGTTCACCGACCGGCACCTGGCCATCCTCGAGTACGAGGTGACGATGCTCGATCAGGATGCCTCTGTGCTGCTGTCGAGTCAGATTCTCAACCGTCAGGACTGGGTCGACGAATACGCGGCATCCGCCGACGCGCAGCCGGTCGACGACCCTCGCAAGGCCGCCGCGTTCAGCGAGCGCGTGCTGCAACCGCGCTTCAAACGAGCGGACGGTTCACGGTTCATCCTGGGCTACCGGGCGTCGAACTCGGGCATGACGATCGCCTGCGGCGTCGATCACCGGCTCACGACCGACAACGATTGGACCGAGAGCTCGCAGATCGAGGACGATCTCGCGAAGCAGGTCTATGCGGTGCACGCCGAAGCGGGCAAGTCGATCAAGCTCGTCAAGGTGATCAGCTACCACACGACCAACAGTGTGCCGACCCGCGAGCTGGCCGATCGGTGCGAACGCACGCTCGATCGCATCGAGTCGCGCCCGCTCGAAGACGCGTTCACGGCCCAGCGCGACTGGCTGGATGCGTTCTGGGCGCGCAGTGACGTCGAGGTTCCCGGGCATGCGGCGCAGCAACAGGCGATCCGCTGGAATCTGTTCCAACTCGCACAGGCCACGGCGCGCACCGACGGCGGCGGAATCGCGGCGAAGGGCGTCACAGGGTCCGGCTACGGCGGCCACTACTTCTGGGACACCGAGATCTACGTGCTCCCGTTCCTCACGTACACCTCACCCGACGTGGCACGCAACGCGCTGCGCTTTCGGCACGGGATGCTTCCGGCCGCGCGAGAGCGCGCCGCCGAACTCAACCAGCGGGGCGCGCTCTTCCCGTGGCGCACGATCAACGGGCTCGAGGCCGGCGCGTACTACGCGGCGGGCACGGCGCAGTACCACATCGATGCGGATGTCTCGCACGCCCTTTCGCAGTATGTCTCGGCAACCGGCGACGAGGACTTCCTCATCCGCGACGGGGCCATCGACATCCTCGTCGAGACCGCACGCATGTGGGCCGACCTCGGCTTCTGGCGAGAGGACGGCACGCGATCGTTCCACGTGCATGGCGTGACGGGACCCGACGAGTACACGACGGTGGTCAACGACAACCTCTTCACGAACGTGATGGCGCGCGCCAACCTGCGCGCGGCGGTACGTCGCACCCGTGGTCTGATGCAGCGCGACCCGGATGCCTTCCGGGCGATGGCGTCCCGGCTGCACCTTCACGAAGACGAGATCGTCGAGTGGTCGGAGGCCGCCGAGTCGATGTACATCGGATACGACGAGGATCTCGGCATCCACCCGCAGGACTCGCAGTTCCTCGAGAAAGAACTGTGGGACCTCGAGAACACGCCTCCGTCGAAATATCCGCTGCTGCTGCACTTCCACCCCCTCGTGATCTACCGGTTCCAGGTGATCAAGCAGGCCGACGTCGTGCTCGCCCTCCTGCTTCAGGGTGATGAGTTCGGCGGCGACGTGAAGCGGCGCGATTTCGAGTACTACGACGCCCTGACCACGGGGGATTCGACGCTCTCGGCGTCGACGCAGTCCATCGTCGCCGCGGAGGTCGGCTACCGCGATCTCGCGCTGCAGTACTTCAACTCGGCCTTGTTCGTCGACTTGAGCGATCTGCATCACAACGCGTCGGACGGAGTTCACGTCGCGTCGGCCGGTGGAGTGTGGAACGCGTTGGTCTTCGGCTTCGGCGGCATGCGCGACTACCTCGGAACGTTCACGATCGACCCGCGGCTGCCCGAGGAGTGGGAATCCCTGACATTCCGGGTCACCCTTCTGGGCGCTCGGCTCCGCGTGCGTACCGAATCCTCGAGCGTCACGCTGACGATCGAGGAGGGCGCATCGGCCAAGGTGAGCGTCTGCGGACGCGAGGTGGAGGTGTTCGCAGGCCGGCCGATCCGCGTTCCGCTGCTCGTCGACGACTCACCGACGTTCGAAGGTGCACCGTCGACCAGCGACATCGAGGGCGCTCTGCGGCCGGACGGATCCGTCATCACGGCGACCATGCCCATGATCACCGAGCGGTACGACGAGACGGACACTCCCCCGCTGGCCGAGTAGCGAAGAACGGGGTCAGCGGCCCCGGCGCGCCAGCAGCGCCGCGTGCAGCGCGCTGACGACCTCGCCGTCGTCCAGCGAGACGCCGAGCAGGTCCTCGATGAGCGCGATGCGCTGGTAGAACACGCTTCGCGAGAGGTGGCTCGCAGTGGCTGCCCGCGTGCGGTTGCCCGGGTACGCGAGATACGCCGTGAGCACGTCGAGAAGATCGCCGCTGCGACGCAGGTCGTACTCGATGAGCGGAGCGAGCATCCGTTCGCTGTGCGCCTGCAGGCGCGGATCGCTCCCGAACGAGTTGAGCAGCCGCAGCAACGGCCGATCCTCGACCCGCACGATCAGCGGACCGCGACGCTTGTGATCCTCCTGCGGGCTGAGCAGCTCGGTCGCCTGCTCGATCGAGGCGAGCAGGCCGGGGATGCCGTCGGCATCCGCTCCGATGGCCAGCGTCACGTCGGCGGGCGCCGCCTCCGCAGCACGCGCAACGGCATTCGCGAAGGCGAGCAGAACGGCATCTGCCAGCTGGGCGCCGGGCGCGACCGACGCGATCAGCACGCTCGTCGACGCATCGGCGAACGGATGCGCCGCCGTGATCGTCGGCACCCCGAGCTCGCGGGCAGCGGATGCCGCGGCGGCCGCCGAGTGCGAGCTCCCTCGCACGCGCACGGAGACCCCGACCAACGTGCGACCCGTCACCGGCAGGCCGGCGGCCTCGAGCCTGTCAGCCAACGACCGTTCGCTGGAGAACCGGCGCCCGAGCAGAACGGCGACGATGCGCTCGTGGCTGCTCCTCGTCCACTCGTCGGCGCCGCGGTCGGCGAGCCGGCTGAGCGCAAGGGCGACCGCTGCCTGCTCGAGCACGTTCGTGCGCCCGGCGAGATGCGGCCTTCCCGGCAGCGCCACGAGGTAACCCCAGCGGGTGCCGCGCGCCTCCACCGGCACGATGGTCCAGTCGTCGTTGCCCGTGATCGCGCCACGGGAGACGGCATCCGCCGCCCGTTCGTGCGCCTGCCTGGAGCGCTGCTCCCAGTCCCGCAGCACCTGCGCGTCGTGTCCCATCGCCTCGACGGCGATGACGCGGTGCGTGAGGTCTTCGAGCACGACGGGCGAGCCGAGCGTGCGGCCGACCTGCGACACGATGTAGTCGATCGGGCTGCCCCGCAGACTCAGCTGCGTGAAGAGGGCGTGGATCTCGTCGCGAGCGCGCAGCGCGGCCATCTGGTCGGCGATGATGCGGGCGTGCACGGCCTCGGTGATCGCCACGAAACGGGCCTCGCGGTGCAGAACGATGAACGGCAGATCCAGTGAACGCGCAGCGTCAGCGAACGCCTTCGGCGCTTCGGGGAACCGGTGGCCGAGCTCGAGTACGACTCCGGCGATCTTCGCGTCGACCAGGCGGGACGCGAACGTGCGCAACGAGACGGCATCCGTCGGCCAGGCGACCCCGGTCGACAGGATCAGCTCGCCACCCCTCACCAGGTGGGCGACGTCGGCCGTCTCCGAGACGTGCACCCAGCGCACTGCGCGATCGAGGGCATCCTCGCCGGCGAGCACCTCCGGC
The DNA here is from genome assembly GCF_022761015.1 of Humibacter sp. RRB41. Lineage (GTDB taxonomy): Bacteria > Actinomycetota > Actinomycetes > Actinomycetales > Microbacteriaceae > Humibacter. The sequence goes on along the minus strand of NZ_JAKWJQ010000007.1, from coordinate 66,395 downwards.
ACGGCTCCGACCACCTCTTCGAGCCGCAGCACATCGCGGATCGTCGGGAGCACGGCCTGACGGGAGACCGCCTGGCGCGTCGCCGTGCGATCAGCGTCGAGCGCGGGTGCGGACGACGGGTCGAGCGCGTCATCCGCATGGTCGGGAAGGTTGCCGGGCTCGCTGCGACCATCGATCGGACGATCTGTGCGACCCTCGGCGAAGCCGTGACGTTCTGGCACCGCTATCGTTTCCACTTCTCTGTGAACATGGGAGAAACCAGACTATCCCTCGTTCCGTCGAATCGTCCGGATGCCGCCATCGGCTCGACCGCTCGACACGACCGTTCGGCAGCTTCCACAACGTGGAGCACGCCGACGCAATGGGGAGATCACGACCGAAAGGACCTGACATGGCCCTGATCCGCCACGTTGTGAACGGCGCCGAGTTCGGCGACCCGGAGCGCACTTCGGACATCTACAACCCTGCGACCGGTGCTGTGCAGCACCAGGTGATCATGGCATCCGAATCGGACGCCGCCGCCGCCATCGCCGCCGCCAAGGCCGCTCTCCCCGGATGGCGGTCCACCAGCCTCACCAAGCGCGCCGACGTGCTGTTCCGCGCGCGCCACCTGCTCACCGAGCGTCGCGACGAGCTTGCGGCGATCATCACGAGCGAGCACGGCAAGGTGCTCTCCGACGCGGCGGGTGAGGTCGCACGCGGCCTCGAGAACGTCGAGTTCGCCTCCGGTCTCATCCAGCACCTCAAGGGCGACTACAGCGAGCAGATCTCCACGGGTGTCGACGTGCACAGCGTCAAGCAGCCCGTCGGCGTGGTCGGATGCATCACGCCGTTCAACTTTCCGGTGATGGTTCCGCTCTGGATGCTCGCCAGTGCGATCGCGTGCGGCAACACCGTCGTACTCAAGCCGAGCGAGAAGGACCCCTCGGCATCCGTGTTCCTGGCGAAGGTGTTCGCGGATGCCGGCCTGCCCGCCGGCGTGCTCAACGTGCTGCACGGAGACAAGGTGGCGGTCGACGCCCTTCTCGACAGCCCCGACGTCGCTGCCGTCAGCTTCGTGGGCTCCACCCCGATCGCGAAGTCGATCTACCAGCGCGCAGCCGCGAACGGCAAGCGCGTGCAGGCACTCGGCGGCGCGAAGAACCACATGGTGGTGCTCGAAGACGCCGACATCGACTCGGCAGCGGATGCCGCGGTGTCGGCCGCGTACGGCTCGGCCGGCGAGCGCTGCATGGCGGTCAGCGTGCTCGTCGCCGTCGGGGCGGCGGGCGACAAGCTCATCCCGGCCATCCAGAAGCGCATCGACGACCTCGTGATCGGCGACGGAACGGATGCCTCCAGCGGCATGGGCCCCCTGGTCACGGAGCAGCACCGCGAGAAGGTTCTCTCGTACGTGACAGGTGCAGCATCCGAGGGTGCGACGGTCGTCGTCGACGGTTCGCAGAAGCACTTCGAGGGCGACGGGTTCTTCATCGGGGCCACGCTGCTGGACAACGTACCGCTTCAGTCGAAGACGTACCGGGACGAGATCTTCGGACCGGTGCTCTCCGTGGTGCGCGTGGACACTCTCGACGACGCGATCGAGCTGATCAACGCCAACCCGTACGGCAACGGCGTGGCCATCTTCACGCGTGACGGCGGGGCCGCCCGCGAGTTCGAGTTCAACATCGAGGTCGGAATGGTCGGCGTGAACGTGCCGATTCCGGTCCCGGTCGGATCGTTCTCGTTCGGGGGGTGGAAGAATTCGTTGTTCGGCGACTCCCACATCTACGGACCGGAGTCGTTCCACTTCTACACGCGCTCCAAGGTGGTCACGAGCCGGTGGCCGGAGCCCGCGCAGTCCCGCGTGGAGCTCGCCTTCCCGGGGAACCACTAGACGCCACCGCCGCTCGACCACCGGACTGGAAAGAACTCGACGATGACCATCACCGAACAGCAGGCCCGCACCGGATACACCGACCGCACGGGGGCATCCCATCGCTTCGGCGACGCGGCCGAGGAGCTGCGTGTGCGCGATGACGACCGCGGGCACGTGTTCCATTCGTGGAGCGCGCAGGCGCAGATCAACCCGACGCCGGTCGCGGCCGGTGAGGGCTCGACGTTCTGGGACTACCAGGGCAACGCGTACCTCGACTTCAGTTCGCAGCTCGTGAATCTGAATCTGGGGCATCAGCATCCGGATCTCGTGCGCGCCATTCAGGAGCAGGCCGGCCGGCTGGCGACGATCCAGCCGTCGATGGCCAACGATGTGCGCGGCGAGCTCGCCCGCCGCATCGCCGAGGTCGCGCCAGGCGACCTGAACCACGTGTTCTTCACCAACGGCGGAGCGGATGCCAACGAGAACGCCGTGCGCATGGCACGCCGCTACACCGGCCGTCACAAGGTGCTCTCGATGTACCGCTCGTACCACGGCAACACGAACACCGCCATCGCCCTCACCGGCGATCCGCGCCGCTGGGCCAACCAGCCCGATGCCGACGGCTCGGTCGCGCACTTCTTCGGGCCGTACCCGTACCGCTCTGCGTTCCACGCCACCTCCGAGGCCGAAGAGGGACAGCGCGCGCTGGAGCACCTCGAGCAGGTGATCACACTCGAAGGCCCGCAGACCGTCGCGGCCATCCTGCTCGAGACGATCATCGGCACGAACGGTGTGCTGATGCCGCCGCCCGGCTACCTGCAGGGCGTGCGCGAGCTGTGCGACAGGTACGGCATCGTGTTCATCGCCGACGAGGTGATGGTCGGCTTCGGCCGCGTCGGCGAGTGGTTCGCGGTGGATGCCTACGACGTCACACCCGACCTCATCACCTTCGCGAAGGGCATCAATTCCGGGTACGTGCCGCTCGGCGGCGTCGTGATCTCGGATGCCATCGCCCACTTCTTCGACGACGTCTCGTTCCAGGGCGGCCTGACGTATTCCGGGCATCCCCTCGCCTGTGCCGCCGGAATCGCGACGTTCGAGGTGTTCGAGAGGGACGGCATCCTGCAGCGCGTGCGCGACCTCGGCTCACGGGTCGTCGAGCCGACGATCACCGGATGGCTCGAAACGCACCCCTCGCTCGGCGAGGTGCGAGGCCGCGGCCTGTTCTGGGCGCTCGAACTGGTGCGCGATCGCGAGACACACGAGCCGCTCGTGCCGTTCAACGCGAGCGGTGCGGATGCCACACCCATGGGCGAGGTCGCCGCATCGTGCAAGACGGCCGGCGTCTGGCCGTTCACACACTTCAACCGGATGCACGTCGCGCCCCCGCTGGTCATCACCGAGGACGAACTGCGCCGCGGACTGGACGCCATCGACACGGCGCTCGCGGTCGCCGACCGCTACTACCGGGCGTAGCAGCGTGACGGGCCGTGGCAGGCACTTCCGGGTTCTGCCAGGGTCTCGCCACGGATCAGTGCCGGAAGGAGGTCGGCGGCCGCCGGTATTCTTCGGGCATGGCCGGCATGCGCTACGAGTTCGAGTCCACGCTCGTCCCCTGGGCGGCCCGGCGCGAACTCTGGGTGTTCGCGCACGTGCCGGCCGAAATCTCCGAGGAACTCGACGATGCTCCGCTTCCGCGCGGCGGGTTCAACTCCATCAAGGTCACTGCCACTCTCGGCTCGTCACGCTGGTCGACCTCGATCTTCCCCGAATCCGACGGCACCTACGCTCTGGCCATCAAGAAGTCGATCCGCACGCGCGAAGACGTCGACCTCGGCGACACGGTGCACGTCGGCATCGAGGTGGAACTCGACATCTGACCCGGCGGCGGGCGACGACGGCGCTCAGTCGGTCGGGGCGATGAGGCAGAACGGATGCCCCGCCGGGTCGAGGTAGACCCGGAACGTCTCGTGATCCGACCCCGCCTTCACTGCGCCGAGGGCGAGCACCTGCGCTTCGCCGACATCCAGGTCTTCGACCCGCACGTCGATGTGCATCTGCTGAGGTACTTCTTGCCCAGGCCACTGCGGTGGCGTGTACACGTCGTCGACCTTCTGGAAGACGAGCAGCGGTTTCGATTCCGGCCCCGAAGCGAGCTCGACCCAGTCGGGCTCCTCGACCACGATCTGCATCGGCAGAAGCTGTTCGTAGAAGTGTCCGAGCGCGATGGGGTCGGGGCAATCGAGAATGAGGGACTCCCATGTTCCGATCATGGGCCGAACGCTAGCGCGCCCCACCGACACCGTCCACGGGTGAGCGTGCTCACCCGTCGTTTCCGGTCCACCCCTTGTGGTGGAACCACCACCACATGAATCCCGCCGACACCAGCATCGTCCCGAGGCCGAGCAGGAAGAACGACCACGGACCGACCAGCACGTGACCGACCTCCCAGCTGAAGTTCATGCCGAAGAACCCGGTGAGAAAACTCAGCGGAAGGAAGATCGACGCGATGATCGCGAGCTGCTTGGATGTCTCACCCTGCTTGTTCGCCACCGTCGAGAGATAGAGATCGGTGCAGCCCGCGACCATCTCGTGGTACGAGTCCAGCTCGTCGGTGATGCGGATCAAGTGGTCGTAGACGTCGCGGAAGTAATCGTGGCTGTCCGGCTCGAGTCCGGCGAGGTCGGCGATGACCTCGATCTCGCGAGCGAAGACATCCCGCATCGGCACCACCGCCTTGCGCAGCTTCAGCAGCAGACGCTTGAGCCGGAAGGTCTCCTCCAACTCGCGGCGTCCTGCGCCAGAGACGATGGCATCCTCGAGCGCATTGATCTCGTCGTCGAGGTCGGCCAGGATCGGGAAATAGCTGTCCGCCACCACATCGATGATCTTGTAGACGTAGTAACGCTCGGTCTTGGATGCCGGCGAATGCGAGAAGGTGGTGGTGAGGTTCTGCAGCTCCGCGTACGGGTTGCGGTGCAGGGTGGCGATGAAATCACCGCTCAGATGGCAATGGATCTCCTCCAGCGGGTGCAGATTCTCGTCTTCCGGCTGAGACTCGATTCCGCCTTGCAGCACCAGCAGCGCCGTGTCTCCGTAGGTGTCGAGCTTCGGCCGCTGCCCGAACTTGACACTGTCTTCGACGGCGAGCGGATGCAAGCCGAGCAGCTGGCCGAGGTGCTCGACCTGAGCGGCGCTCGGCGCCGTGAGATCGAGCCAGAAGAACTCGCTCTGTGCACGCAACTCTGCGATGAGCGCGTCGTCGATGGAGTCGAGGATTCGCATGGGGAACTCCGGATCTGGCGAAGGTAGAGCAAGCGTAGTCGGCCACGCCGGATGCCCGGGTGCACGACTACGATCGATACGCGCGTCGTAGCGCTCGTCAGATCGAAAGGCGCGCCATGGCATCCGCTGGATTCACGCTCTCCCCCGACCCGTCCGGCACGACGGTGAGCAGACGCGCCTGGTGGGCGCTCGTCGTGCTCCTGGCCGGCATGTTCATGGCACTGCTCGACACGAGCATCGTCAACGTGGCGCTGCAGACCATCCGCACGAGCCTGAACGCGAACGAAGCGACGCTGTCGTGGGTGATCTCGGGCTACGCGCTGGCATTCGGACTGCTGCTCATTCCCGCCGGTCGGATCGGCGACCGGTTCGGCCACAAGTGGATCTTCGTGATCGGTGTCGCGGTGTTCACGCTCGCGAGCGTGTGGTGCGGCCTCGCCCAGTCGAGCACGGAGCTCGTGATCGCCAGGGTCGTGCAGGGCGTCGGAGGCGGTATCTACGTGCCGGCCGTCGCATCCCTGATCCAGCTGATGTTCCCGCCGCGCATCCGAGGAAGGGCCTTCGGCCTGATGGGCGCCGTGATCGGCGTCGGCACTGCGCTCGGGCCGATCGTCGGCGGGCTGCTCATCCAGGCGTTCGGCGAGGCCGAGGGATGGCGCTCCATCTTCTTCGTGAACGCTCCGATCGGCGTGCTCGTGATCGTCGCAGGCATCCTGCTCGTGCCAGGCGGCGCAGAGGGCAAGCGCCTCTCGACGGATGCCTTCGGCCTCCTGCTCGCCATCGCCGGCATGGTCGCCCTGCTGGTTCCGCTCATCGAGGGCGAGGATCTCGGCTGGCCGGTCTGGACGTTCCTGAGCCTCGCCGGCGGCGTCGTGCTGCTCGTGCTGTTCGCGTTCTGGGAGAGACACGTCGCGAAGACGGATGCCGAGCCGCTCGTGCCGCCTCACCTGTTCTCCCATCCGCAGTTCACCGGGGGCGTACTGCTCGCGTTCGTCTACTTCGCGGCGTTCACGAGCATCTTCTTCACGATCTCCCTGCTCTGGCAGGCCGGTCTGCAGCACACCGCCCTGGAATCGGGGCTCGTGTCGCTGCCGTTCTCCATCGGCAACATCGTCGGCGCCGCACTGAGCGACCGGCTCGCCGTCAGGATGGGCCGCAACGTGCTCAGCCTTGGCACGGGTCTCGTGGCGTTGGGTCTCGTCTCGCTGTGGCTGATCCTCTGGCTGGCGCCCACCACCGACCTCGTCAACTGGGACCTGCTCGTCCCGCTCTTCGTCGCGGGGTTCGGCAGCGGACTCTTCATCGCGCCGAACGCGCGCTTCATCGTGTCGACCGTGGACAACTCGGAGGCCGGTGCAGCCAGCGGCGTCATCCAGACCGTTCAGCGTGTCGGGTCGGCGATCGGCATCGCGGTGATCGGCAGCATCCTGTTCGGACAACTGCCGAGTTCCTTCGCCCCGAGCAAGGCGGAGACCGCGAAGATCGCTCAGCAACACGCGGCGGGCGGAGCGGATGCCATCAAGCACGCGATCACACAATACGTCGATCAGAACCTCGCCACTGCGTTCGGCCACGGCGCCGCTCTCGCGATGATGACGAGCGCCGTCTTCGCGGTCGCCGCGTTCCTGCTCGTGTTCGCGCTGCCGAAGCGAGTGAGTCTGCATTGATCGGGCCATCAGACAGGGGAGGCATCCAGACATGACAGCCACGACCGAGCAGTCGGCCTGGTTCACGTACAACCGCTTCGGCATGTTCATCCACTGGGGCGTCTATGCGCTCGGTGCACGCCACGAGTGGCTGATGAACCGGGAACGGATGTCGGCTGAGCAGTACGAGCGCTACGCCCGCCACTTCGATCCCGACCTCTTCGACGCACGGGAATGGGCCGCCGCCGCAAAGGCCGCAGGCATGAAGTACGTGGTGCTCACCACGAAGCACCACGACGGCTTCTGCCTGTGGGACTCCGACCTCACCGACTACAAGGTCACCACCTCGCCGTTCGGTCGCGATGTCGTCGCCGAGTTCGTCGAGGCGGTTCGGGATGCCGGCCTCAAGGTCGGTTTCTACCACTCGCTTCTCGACTGGCACCACCCCGACTTCACAATCGACGGATTCCACCCGCAGCGGGACGATCCGAACGCCGCCGCGGTCAACGAGGAGCGCGACCTGGCGCGCTATCGGGACTATCTGCACGGCCAGGTGCGCGAGCTGCTCACCCGCTACGGCCGCGTCGACTACCTGTTCTTCGACTTCTCCTACGCGGTGAACCACGAGCCCGTCGTCTGGGGTGCGAAGGGCGCTGAGGACTGGGCGTCGGAGCAGTTGCTCACGATGGTGCGCGAGCTGCAGCCGGGCATCCTGGTCAACGATCGCCTCGGCATCCCTGGCGATCTCGTCACGCCCGAGCAGTACCAGCCCGATTCTCCGCTCGAGGTCGGCGGCAAGCCTGTGCTGTGGGAGGCGTGCCAAACACTGAACGGAAGCTGGGGCTACGACCGCGACAACACCGACTACAAAGACGTCGGGATGCTCGTGCGCATGCTGATCGACGGCGTCGCCAAGGGCGGCAACCTGCTTCTCAACGTCGGCCCGAACGGTCGCGGCGCGTTCGACGAGCACGCTCTCGAGTCGCTCGACGGGATCGGCGAATGGATGCGCCTGCACTCGCGATCCATCTACGGCGCCGGGCGCAGTTCGTTCACGCCGCCCACCGACATCCGTTACACGCAACGCGGAGACCGGCTCTACGCACACCTCTTCGCATGGCCGTTCGAGACACTGCACCTGCCGGGCCTCGCCGAGCACGTCGAGTACGCGCAACTGCTGAACGACGCATCGGAGCTGGGCATGCGGGTCATCGACCCGAACGCCACGGCGCAGAACATGTCGCAGGGCGGGCAGCCCGCCGGCACGCTGACGCTCACCCTGCCGGTGCGCCGGCCGGATGTCGCGGTGCCGGTGGTGGAGCTGTACTTGCGCTGATCCCTCGCTACTCGACCAGCGGGGCGGCCGCGACGGCGGCCTGCTCGTCGTAGAGGCGGGCGTAGATGCCGTCGGCCGCCAGCAGTTCGGCGTGCGTGCCCCGCTCGGCGATGCGCCCGTGGTCGACCACGAAGATGACGTCGGCCGCGGCGATCGTCGAGAGTCGGTGTGCGATCGCGATCGTGGTGCGTCCTGTCGCGGCGGAATCGAGCGCCTGCTGCACGACGCGCTCCGAGATGGTGTCGAGCGCGCTGGTCGCTTCGTCGAGGATGAGCACCTCCGGGTCCTTCAGCAGCACGCGTGCGATCGCGATGCGCTGCTTCTCTCCGCCGGAGAGCCGGTAGCCGCGCTCGCCCACGAGAGTGTCGTATCCGTCGGGGAACCCGGCGATCGTGTCGTGGATGTTCGCGGCACGCGCCGCCGCCTCGAGCTGCTCCTGCGTGGCATCCGGCGCCGCATACCTGAGGTTCTCGGCGATCGAGGCGTGGAAGAGGTATGTCTCCTGGCTCACGATGCCGATGTGGTCGACGAGGGATTCGTGCTTGAGCTCGCGAACATCCTTGCCGGCGAACATGACGGCACCTTCGCTGGCTTCGTAGAAGCGTGGCACGAGGTAGGACACGGTCGTCTTGCCCGCTCCGCTCGGCCCGACGAAGGCGGCGAACTGGCCGGGTCGAATCGTGAAGTCGACGTCGTCGAGGGTCGCGCGCTCGGTGGCACGGGCATCCGGATACCTGAACGTGACGCCGCGGAACGCGATCTCGCCCACCGGCCCATCGGCGGGAACGTCGATCGCGTGCTGTCGGTCGGCGATCGCCGGCTTCAGGTCGAGATACTCGAAGATGCGGGCGAACAGAGCGCCGGATGTCTGCAGGTTGAGCGCGGTCTGCATGATGCCGATCAGCGGGAACAGCAGGCGTGCCTGCACCGTGGTGAACGCGACGATCGTTCCCGACGTGATGTCGGGCGCGCCACGGCCGAGAAGCCACGCTGCGACGAGGTAGACGATCGCGGGAATGGATGACAGGAAGATCTGCACCATCGCGAAGAACCACTGGCCGCTCATCGTCTCTTTGACCTGCAGCGAGATCTGGATCTCGTTCTCGTTCGAGTAGCGTGCGGTCTCTGCGCGCTGCCGATTGAAGCTCTTGGAGAGCAGGATGCCCGACACGCTCAGCGTCTCCTGCGTGATCGCCGTCATGTCGGACAGCGACTCCTGGGTCGCCGTCGCAATGCGCGCCCGCACCTGACCGACGCGGCGCTGGGCGATGACGAGGAACGGCATCAGCACGACGGCGATCAGGGTGAGCTGCCAGTTCAGCAGGATCATGGCGACGAACGCCGCGATCACCGTCACGATGTTGCCGAGCACGCTCGAGATCGTGTTGGTGAGCACGTTCGAGACGCCGCCGACATCGTTCTGGAGCCGAGATTGGATGACACCGGTCTTCGTACGCGTGAAGAAGCTGAGCTCCATCGACTGCAGGTGACGGAACAGCTTCACACGCAGCGACCCCATCACCTTGTTGCCCACGGTCGCGGTCAGAAAGGTCTGCCACACGCCGAGACCACCCGAGACGAGATACACGACGATCATGGCGACGACGAGGATGACCGTGACCCGCAGGTCTGGATGCCCGGTCTTCGGAAACAGCCCGTCGTCGAACACGCGCTGGGTCAGCAACGGCGGGACCACGGACAGCGCCGCCGAGATCAGCACGAGCACCACGGTGACCGACAGTGCAGCCTTGTACGGCGCGAACAGCTGGGTCACCCGGCGCATCAGATGCGGGATCTTCGGTGCGCGGGCGTTCGCGGCCTTCTGCGCAGCGATGTCGCCGCCCCTACCGCGGCCACCACCGCCACCGGGTCGTCCCATCATGCTCATGGCGCTTCCTCTCGCTCCGCGGCGCGCACGACAGACATCCACCCGCGCGACGCGTCAACGATATATCGTTTGGCGCGTCGAGGGTGCCGCTCGAGGCCGTGTTCGCCGAGGGCGTTCTGCCTCAGCCGGCGACCACCCGCTCGCCGGGCTCGCCCGATGCGGTGCCGGGTGCGACCGGGGTCGCCGTGGCGGGCATCCGTCGCCTGGCGTAACCGACGAGGAACAGCGTCAATGCAAGGGCACTCACGACGGCACCGGTGACAGGCACGAGCCACGCCCCGGCGATGGCGATCGACGCGTTGCCGAGCGGCGGGGCGATCGCGATGCCGAGGTACATCGCCGTCGAGAACCACGCGAGAGTGACAGGCGCCTGGCTCGGTTCGATGGCGACGAGCCTGTGCTGCACCGGAATGCTCAACGCCGCAGCGACCGCGCCCCAGACGAAGAACACGACGACGGATGCCGCGAACGACCACGCGAGAACAGCCAGCGCCAGCAGTACGACGATCTGCACTCCGAGGCCGATGACGGCTGTGGTGCGGCTTCCGACCCGGTCGGTGAGCGGTCCGGCAGCGGCATTGCCCAGGATGCCCGCCACCCCGTAGACCAGCAGCAGCACGGCGAGCAGCGCGCCGGAGCCGCCCGTGGCCACGTGCGCCACCTCGGCCGAGAAGATGTAAACCACGTTGAATCCGGTGGTCACGAACAGCGCCGCTCCGAGGGTCGCGAGCACTCGAAGATCGGCAAGCGGCGCGAGCCTGCGTCGCAGCGGAACACTCGCCGGAGTCGGCATGCCGCGGAACAGCAACGGAATCGCCACGGTGACCAGCAAGCCGATGGCGACGAGGCACCACATCGGCACCCGCCAGTCGGAGAGGCTGCCGAGTTCGGTGCCGAGGGGTGAGCCGATCGCGACGGCGAGCGTGAAACCGCCGCCGACGACCGCGAGAGCCCGGCCTCGTCGCTCGGGCGGCACCAGGCCGGTGGCGACTGCCGCGGCAGTCGGCACGAGCGCTGCCCCACCGAGTGCGGCGACGAGTCGTCCGATGACGAAGAGCGCGAGCGTGTCGCTCGATGCCGCGATGGCAGCGCCAGCCGCGAAGAGCAGCGCGCCGCCGGCCATCAGCATGCCGCGGGGCACCCGGGACATGACGATCGACACGATGGGCGATGCCACCGCCACGACAAGCGAGTAGACGGTGATGGAGTAGCTGACGGCAGCCTGGCCGGCGCCGAGATCGTGGGCGATCTGCGGCAGCAGTCCCGCGATGACGAACGCGTTGGTGCCCACGATGAACATGGACAACCCGAGAAGTAGCAGTCGAACGGTCGAACCGCGATATGATTGTTCGATGACGGTCATACGGTCAACGTAGACCGATGGTTCGATGTTCGTCAAACTATTTTTTCGGAGGATCACGTGGCCGAGGAGACCGCAGCGACGAACGAGCATCCGTCAGACGTCGATCCCGAGCACTGGAACGTCGAGAACTATCCGGTTCCCGACATGGCCGACGTTCAGCTCATCGATGTGCTGCGTGCCGTCGCCGATCCGATCCGCCTCGAGATCGTGCGGCGCATCGCCGACGGCAAGCCTCAGCCCAAGTCCCGCGACACGTGGGGCTTCGACGTGCAGAAGTCCACGCTGTCTCACCACTTCAAGACACTGCGCGAGGCAGGGCTCATCCGCTGGCTCGTGAACGGGCGCCAGCACGACATCCAGCTGCGGCGGGCCGAGCTCGACGATCGATTCCCGGGACTCATCGACTCCCTGCTGGCCGACTGACCCGCCCCGCCGACCGACCCGCCCCCGACCGCAGCCACTTCGTGCAAGTGCAGCCGGCTGAACTGGCTGCGGTTGCACGAAGTGGTTGCAATCGGAGGCTCGCAAGCGGTCGAGAGTCGGTGGCCGCACGTACGCTCGAAGCGTGGTGAAGCGCATCGCGCTGGAAGGCGCCGACATCGAGGTGGTTGCCGCCACCGGTCACTGGGACGGCTTCTACGAGGTCGTCGGCGTGAAGAAGCCCGGCGGCAACGGATGCTGGTGCATGTCCTACCGCGACACCAGCGTTCCCGGCGACGCGCGCGGCGCATACATGAAGGCCGAATGCGAGTCCGAGCCCGGCCCAGGCGTTCTCGCGTACGTCGATGGCGAGCCGGCCGGATGGTGCTCCGTCGCGCCGCGCTCCACCTATCGCCGCCTGATGAACTCGCGCACGATCCCGTTCGTCGACGATCAGGATGCCTGGAGCACCGTCTGCTTCGTCGTGCGTCCCCCGTATCGCGGCCAGGGCCTCATGCACACGCTTCTCGACGGCGCGGTGCGTCACGCGCGCGACCACGGGGCGGCCGTGATCGAGGGGTATCCGATCGAGGTGGACGCTCCAGGCGGCGGTCGCGTCGACATCATCTCGGGCTACGTCGGCACCACGTCGCTGTTCGAGGCATCCGGATTCGAGCGTGCCGTCAAGACGACGGCGCACAGCGGCGGCCGCGAGCGCTGGGTGATGCGCAAGCGGTTGTAATCCCTCTTCTCGATTCCGGTCTCGAAATCTGTGGCATCGGGCTTCGTCTGCCACCAAGTTTCGCGACCGGAACGGAGAAGCGAGGCGGGGCTGCTTCAGCGACGAGCCAGGGCTTTCGACACTCTTCGCACGAGCTCCGTCGGGTTCGCGAGCAACGTCGTCGTCACCTCGATCACGGTCCATCCCGCGTCGCGGAACGCAGCGATGCGTTCGACGTCGGCCGCCCACGTGTCGCGGTGGAGCATCCCGTGGTATTCGACGATCACGCGCTGCCGACGGTAGAGCATGTCGACACAGCCCTGGAATCGGCCCGATTCGTCGAAGACATCCACGTTCAACTCGGGCTCAGGAAGGCCTGCGCTCACCAGCTCGTACCTCACGCGCGATTCCCTCGGCGACCAGGAATCTTCACGAATCAGCTCGATCGCGGCGCGCAGAGTCGGCGCGCCCCTCCTGCGTCCGGTCGCGAGCGCGGCCCGCAAATCGGCGACGGTCGCCAGTGGCGGCCTTCCGGCGTTCGGCCGCCCGAATCCCGTCCGCCACGCGCGGCAGAAGAAGTCGCCGAGGGCGATCGAATCGGGCAAGGACAGCGCTCCGAGGCTCGCCCACGTGGACGCCGCCGACGTGACACGCAACCCATCGCGCTTTGTGACAACGACACCCGAGTGCGCACGATGGCGCACGACGCCAGCCGTCCTCGGCAATGCGACCGGGCCGACGGCGCTCACATGTAACCCGAGTTCGGCACCCAGCACGAGGTCGTTCAGCTCTGTGAACGTCAGGGGGAGCGGGCCGCGATAGATCGATACCGCAGTCTCGTGGCTGAAGAAATGATCGGGATGCATCCGCGGCAGGTACTCGCGAGCTCGAACGATGCGGGATCGGCGCTGCCGCTCGTAGGGATCGATGTCGTCGTCGGAATACGCCTCCCCTGTAGGCCGTCGCACACCGTGAAAGGGGCGTGCGAGATCCGCCGCTCTGAGGCGCTCGTAGGAAATTCCCATACGCAGCGCACGCGCCACACTGAAGGTCCCGCCGAGCTCCGGCGGAAGACCACGTTCGGCTCCCATGGACCGACGGTCCCATCGAACGAGGAGACGCCGCAGAAGTTCTCCCCATCCACCCCGCCGTTCCCGTCCCAGTCGCGAAAATTGTTGGAATCGGAGTGCAACTATCCCAATTTGCGCGACCGGAACGGGGGCGTGCGGTTGGACTACAGCCGGTTCGACGCCTCCGTCAGCACGCCGTGCAGAATCTCGCGGATCTGCGCGAACTCGGTAGGCCCGATGGTCAGTGGCGGCGACAGCTGGATGACGGGGTCTCCACGGTCATCCGCTCGGCAGTACAGCCCGGCGTCGTAGAGCGCCTTCGACAGGAATCCGCGCAGCAGACGCTCGGACTCCTCGTCGTTGAACGTCTCCTTCGTCTTCTTGTCCTTCACCAGCTCGATGCCGAAGAAGTAGCCCGCGCCGCGCACGTCGCCGACGATCGGCAGGTCGAGCAGCGTCTCGAGTTCCGCACGGAACAGCGGTGAGTTCTCGCGCACATGCTCGTTGAGGCGTTCCTCCTCGAAGATGTCGAGATTCTCCAGCGCAACGGCCGCCGAGACGGGATGCCCGCCGAACGTGTACCCGTGCGGGAAGGATGCCTCGCCGTGCTTGAACGGCTCGTACAGCTTGTCGCTGACGATGCAGGCGCCGATGGGCGAGTATCCGCTCGTCATCGCCTTGGCACAGGTGATCATGTCTGGCTGGTAGCCGAGCTCCTCGCACGCGAACATGCTGCCGATGCGGCCGAAGGCGCAGATCACCTCGTCACTGACCAGCAGCACGTCGTACTCGTCGCAGATCTCGCGTACGCGCTGGAAGTATCCGGGAGGCGGAGGGAAACATCCGCCAGCGTTCTGCACCGGTTCGAGGAAGATCGCGGCGACGGTGTCCGGGCCCTCGAACTCGATCATCTCCGCTATGCGGTTCGCGGCCCACTGGCCGAAGGCCTCGAGATCGTCTGCCGGAGCGCCGTGTTCGGCCGCACGGTAGAAATTGGTGTTTGGCACCCGGAACCCGCCTGGGGTGAGCGGCTCGAACATCTGCTTCATCTCGGGGATGCCTGTCAGCGCAAGCGCTCCCTGCGTCGTGCCGTGATACGCGATGGAACGCGACAGCACCTTGTGCTTCGTCGGCTTGCCGCGCAGCTTCCAGTAGTACTTCGCGAGCTTGAACGCCGTCTCGACGGCCTCGCCGCCACCGGTGGTGAAGAACACGCGATTCAGGTCGCCCGGCGCATAGCCGGCGAGCCGGTCGGCAAGTTCGATGGCCGACGGATGCGCATACGACCAGATCGGGAAGAACGCCAGCTGCTCCGCCTGCTTGGCGGCCACCTCTGCCAGCCGCTTGCGGCCGTGACCGGCGTTCACCGTGAACAGTCCGGCGAGTCCGTCGATGTACTCCCTGCCCTGGATGTCCCAGATCTTGTGTCCCTCGCCGCGCACGATGATGGGCACGCCTGAGCCGTCCTCCATCACCGACTGCCTGGCGAAGTGCATCCACAGGTGGTCGCGGGCTTTCGCCTGCAGCTCTGCGTCGTCGTAGCCGGATCCTGTCGTCACGGTCTGCGTGCTCGTCATCGTGCCCTGCCTTCCCGTCGCCGAACGCGACGAAACGTCATCCCACCATTCTGCTGACGACGGATGCCCACGGTCACCCCGCGCGGACGAATCGCCCGATTCCCCCGTGATTCACGCTCGACCGTCCCCTGTCGATCACGTAGCGAGGCGGGAATAGCATCGGAGGATGAAGCGCGCCAAGGCCGGCATGCTCACCATGCTCGTCGTCTGCATCTCAGCACTCTCGCTGAACGGATGCTCCGCCACTGCGCGCCCGCACGTCGCGACGACGACCGCCGCGACGTCTTCACCTGTGGCATCCGTCGCACCCTGCCTCGCCGAGGAACAGCACGTTCGCGCGGTCACCGTCGACGGCATCGACGTGCAGATTCTCGGTACGTCGCACCGCGCCGTCGTCGTCTCCAACCAGAGCGGTCAGGACCTCTGCGGCTGGAAAGACCTCGCCGACACGCTCGTCGCGCAGGGAGACGAGGTGGTGCTGTACGACTACCTGGGGCCCGCCGACGACAACGCCGAAGCGATCACGTCGTGGATGCGATCCCACGGCGCGCAGAGAGTGGCCCTTCTCGGCGGATCGCAGGGTGCGAAGGCCTCGATCATCGCCGCCGCAGCGTTGAAGACTCCGCCCGAAGCGCTCGTCGCGCTTTCGGCCGAGCAGTACCTGGAGGGCGAAGACGTGGCGAAGTCCGCCGCGAAGCTGCGCTGCCCGACGCTGTTCGTGACGGCGGATCACGACCCGTTCGACTCCACCTCGTCGAACGAGGAGTTCCAGAAGGAAGCCCCTCCGGGCGTGAGCACCCTCACCGTCGTGCCGGGGTCGGATCACGGCATCCAGCTGCTGGATCACTCCGATGTGCGCACACAGGTGTTCGCGTTCCTCGCCGCGCATCTTGGTGCCGTGAACTGAACCTGTCGCGGCGTGCGAGCCGGGTCTCGACACGCGTCGCCATCGGCGGCGCTACTCGACCAGCGGGGTGCTCTGCATTCGCGTCATATGCATGATGCGCAGCACGAGATTGCGGGTGCCGAGCCCGAGGGCAGTCCTCGGCACCACCTGGCCGGCGGCGGTGCGTACGCCGCGCTGCTTCGGTGCCACGAGCATCCTGTGCCGCCGTTCGTACTCCGAGAAGGCCGTTGCGGGATCATCGGGATGCGCGGCGACGGCGTCTGCCAAGGTCCTCGCTCCGACGATCGCGAGGCTGGAGCCGTCGCCGAACAGTGAGACCGATGAGGCTGCATCTCCGAGGAGCCCGACCCGGCCCGTCGACCACGAGTCGAGCCTGATCTGCGTCACCGCGTCGAAGTAGACGTCATCGGCGGCGATGAACCGTTCGACGAACTCCGGCACGCGCCATCCGAGGCCGGCGTAGGCATGCGTCACGATCTGCGCGGGCTGCGCAGCGTCGCGATGGTCGTACTCGCGGTCGCTGTGAAAGATGAAGGCGCCGATCGGGATGCCGTTCGACGGGTGCAGGCTGAACGATCTTCCCGGTACACCGAGCATGACCATGTCGGCGGGGTCGACCTCGGCGCCCGGCGCCGAGACGGTTCCGACGAACATGCCGAGGCGATGGGCGAATCGCTCCTCCGCGCCGAACTCGAGCGCACGCACGCGCGAGTGCTGGCCGTCCGATCCGACCACCAGGTCGTAGTCGCCGGTGCCGCCGGACTCGAACTCGACGGTGACGCCCGTCGCAGACTGCTCGATCGCGGCGATGGCATCGTCGAATCGCACGTCGGCTCGGGTCGCGGCCGCATCGAGCAGCACGCCGGCGAGCTCCGCCCTCGGCACCTCGACGCTCTGCTTCGACCCTCCGACAGCGGATGCCGGTACCGCTGCCACGCGACGCCCGTCACGATCCACCAGCACGAGACGTTGCACGCTCGTTGCGGCCGCCCTGATGCGGTCGCCGACGCCCATTCCCTCGACGATCCGCAACGCGTCGTCTCGTACATCGACCGGATTGCCGCTTGATCTCTGGCCGGTCGCCTTCTCGACGACAGTCACGTCCCAGCCTCTGCCTGCCAGCTGCCAGGCCAGGGTCGAGCCGGCGATGCCGGCCCCTGAGATCAACGCCCTGCGTGTCATCATGTCTCCTCAACATTTTTGCACTCAATGCGTGTTCGCATCGAGTGCAATCTAGCAACGAATGCTAGAATTGCACTGTGAAGCAGCAACCGGCACCCGCACCCCAGCAGCCGATGCGCGAGCGCAAACGCAACGAGACCCGCGAGCGCATCATCAGGGCCGGAGTCGAGCTCTTCGCCTCGAAGGGCTACGACGAGACGACCGTGGCCGATATCGCGGCGGCGGCGGACATCGGAACGCGCACGTTCTTCGGCTACTTCGCGGGTAAAGACGCGCTCCTCTTCGGCGCAGGCAACGGCCGGACCGAGCTCGCTGTGCGGATCATCGGCGAGGCGGCCGACGATGAGCAGCCCGCCCGCGTTCTGCTTCGTGCCCTTGACGAAGCGTCGACCGACTCGGACGAGGACCTCGTGAACGAACGGGCCGTCCTACGGCTGCGGCTGGTCGGTTCCGTGCCTGCCGTGCGCGCGCGGGGTGCACTCGCCCAACTCGAGGGCGTCAAAGCGATCGGCGACGCGCTGGTCGCCCGATTCCCGGCGTTGGATGCCGCCCAAGCCGCCGGCCTGGCCGGAGCGTTCGTGGGCGCCAGCGCCGCCGCGGTACAGACTGTGCTGCTCGACGCGACAGCCGGGACGTCCGCCGAACGCGCGGCGCGCATCCATTCGGCCGTCGCCGCCGGTCTCGGCCTCGAGTGACGTTCAACCAGCACACATCCCCGCCTGCCGACTCGCAGAAAACGAAGGTGCCATGACGACGATCGCCGAGGTTCGGCTCCACCGCAGAACGGTCCAATTGGTGCGGCCGTTCGTCACCGCCGTTCGCACCGCGACATCGATCGACGCCATGCTCGTCGAAGTCGTCGACCGTGACGGTCGCAGCGGATGGGGCGAGGCGCCGACGAGCTGGCGTGTTACGGGCGAGAGCCCGGAGAGTGTGACGGCCGCGGTCGAGGGTCCGCTGAGCGAGGCGGTCGTCGGGATGCCGATCGACGATCCCGCCGGCGCGAGTCTCGCCCTCGAGCGCTCAGCCGTGCGCAACTCCGCCGCCCGCATGGCGATGGACTGCGCGATCTACGACCTCGCGGCGCAGCAGGCGGGAGTCGCGCTGCACGCGCTGCTCGGGGCATCCGCTGCCCGGGTGCGCACCGACATGACGCTGTCGGCTGTCGCGGAGGCCGCAGGCATCGACGAGCTGGTCGAGACGGCCGTCCGGCATCGGGATGCCGGCTTCCACACCTTGAAACTCAAGGTGGGTGCCGGCGCGGACGACGTCGCCGCCATGCGTGCCGTGCGGGATGCCGTCGGCCGCGAGATCACGCTGCGCGCCGACGCGAACCAGGGATGGATGCCCGAGCAGGCCGTCGACATCATCCGCGCGTGGGAAGACCTCGGCCTCGCGGTCCAGCTCATCGAACAGCCGGTGCATCGTGACGACCTCGACGGCCTCGCGTTCGTGACGGCGCACGTCGACACCCCGGTGCTCGCCGACGAGAGCGTCTGGACGACCAGGGACGCCCGCGAGGTGATCGCCCGCCACGCGGCCGACCTGATCAATATCAAGCTCGCCAAGACCGGCGGCATTCGCGAGGCGCTCGCCGTGCGCGACCTTGCCGCGAGCGCCGGCATCGCCACGATCGTCGGCTGCATGATGGAGAGCCAGGTGGGCATCGCCGCGGCCGCTGCGGTCGCTGCGGCGGTCGACGGCTCGGCGGCCGGCATGGCGCACGACCTCGATGCGGGATTGTGGATGAGCGAGTCGCCCGTGCTGGGCGGCATCCGCTACGACGGAGAGACCGTCACGATGTCGGACCAGCCGGGCCTGGGGATCATCGACTTCTCGCCGGTCGAGTAGCCCATGCTCACATCCAGGGCTTCAGCTTCTCGGGGTTGCGGATCGTCCAGATGCGCTTGATGCGATCTCCCTCCACCTCGAACGCATACACCGATACCGTGACACCATCGCGCTGGGCGATCAGACCGGGCTGCCCGTTGACCGTGCGTTCCGAGATGATCAGGTCGCGGAAGACGTCCTTCAGCTTCACGAACGAACGGACGATCTGATCGATGCCTTCGATCGGGTGCAGCACGGTGTTCACGCGTCCGCCTCCGTCGCTGGTCGCCGTGACGTCCGGGTCGAGCAGGCCGACCAAGGCGTCGATGTCGCCTGCCTCCCACGCCACCTTGAAGTCCCTGACGAGGCTCGCCTGCTGGGCGGTCGGCGCCGATGGCGTCCGCGAATCGCGAATGCGTTTGCGCGCCGACGAGGCCAGTTGACGGCACGCCCCCGGCGAGCGCCCGACGATCTCGCCGACCTCTCCGAACGAGTAGCAGAACACGTCGTGCAGAATGAACGCCACACGCTCGGCGGGTGTCAACGACTCGAGCACGACGAGGAACGCCATGTTGATCGACTCGTCGAGCGTGACCCGATCGGCCGGGTCGACCGAGGCGCCGCCCGACCGTCCGGTGAGCCACTGGGTCGACCCGGGAACGGGCTCGGGAATCCATTCCCCCACGTAGCTCTCGTGTCGCACGCGGGCTGACGACAGCACGTTGAGACAGAGCCGGCTGGTCACCGTCGTGAGCCAGGCGGCCGGCGATCGAATGGCATCCTGTTCCTTCGGCGACATCTCGTACCAGCGCTCGTACGCCTCCTGCACGACGTCTTCGGCGTCTGCCAGGGAGCCCAGCAGCCGATATGCCAGGCCGATCAGCTGTCGCCTGGTGTCATCGACGACATTGGAGCCGCGATCAGGCCGGTCCTCACCGTGCCCGGACGCACGGTCGCCGGAAGCTCCCTGTCCGGATCCGCCGTTCTCGGACTTCGCAGGCTCGGACTTCGTGGTCATGATCTCGTCGACTCCCTCTGAACGCATTCTTCCCTCATAGGTACGACAGCACAGCAGCCCGATTCGTCAGGTTCCACCCTCGCCAGGTCGATCTCCTGACGTTCGGCGACGTTGTGCTGTCGGTGTAGTGAGACGCCGCGAAGCACACGGCGACCGAGCGAAGGGAACGTCGTCATGACGGCATCCGAGAAGAACAAGCGTCACAAGGTCGTCGTCATCGGCGGCGGTTACTCCGGGGCACTTGCCGCGAACCACCTCCGGCTGGGCGACGACATCGACATCACACTCGTGAATCCCCGATCGGAGTTCGTCGAGCGCGTTCGTCTGCACCAGTTGGCCGCGGGCACAAGGGATGCCACCGTCGGCTTCGACACGATCCTCGCCGACGACGTGCGGCTCGTCGTCGACACGGCGACGCGCATCGACACCCGCGCGCGCACGGTTCACCTGGCATCCGGCGACACGCTCGACTTCGACTACGCGATCTACGCGGTGGGCAGCACCGGGTCGATCCCGTCGTCGGTGCCCGGCGCCCGTGACTTCGCCGTATCCGTCGCCGAACTCGAGTCTGCTCGACGCATCCGTGCCGCGCTCGAGACGCTGCCGCAGGATGCCCCGATCACCGTGGTCGGCGGCGGCTTGACCGGCATCGAGACGGCGGCCGAACTCGCCGAGCAGGGACACCGGGTGACGCTCGTCGGCGGGGGCGCGATCGCTGCGTCGTTCAGCGCGGCGAGCCGTCGGTACATCTCGACGTGGCTCGAGCGGCATCACGTGTGGGTGTTCGAGTCCGAAAAGGTGACCGAGGTGCGGTCCGACGCCGTGGTGCTCGATGACGGAACGGTGCGCGCGAGCGCCCTGACCATCTGGACCACGGGATTCGGCACCCCGCAACTGGCGGCGGCGAGCGGCTTGACCACCGACGACCTGGGCCGGCTGCTCACCGATGAGACGCTCACGAGCGTCGACGACGATCGGATCGTGGCGACCGGGGACGCCGCGGCACCGTCCGGCCACCCCGTGCGCATGAGCTGTCAGGCCGCCGGCCCGCTCGGCGCCCAGGCCGCCGACACGGTGCTGAGCCGCGTCGCCGGCAGCGAGCCGAAGCTCCTCGACGTCGCCCTGACCGGATCCTGCGTGAGCCTCGGAAGGCGTGCGGCTGTGCGCCAATTCGCTCACAAGGACGACAGCTCGACCAACATGAGCCTGACCGGCCCTCTCGGCGTGGCGTACAAGGAGTTCACGAGCTGGTTCAGCGTACGCAGGATCCGCATCGAGTCCCGTCGGCCCGGACTTCTGCCCTGGCCCAAGGGCGGTCCGCGGCCCCAGCAAGCGGTCAGGGCTACGCGCCAGAACACTGCCGCGACGAACCGGGCGTGACATTCCGGCTCCGACGCGTGTCATATCCGTTGTCCGCTACCGCACGACGCACACCAGACGAAGGAACGAAACGATGACCACACAACAGCAGACACCGACGGATGCCCGACGCGCGGCCGACGAGGCACAGATCCGCGCCCAGATCGATGCACTCATCCAGAAGCTCCACGAAAAGGATCTGGATGCCCTCAGCCGCATCTACTCGGCGGATGTCGTGTCCTTCGACGTGGAGCCGCCGCTGCAGCACGTCGGACGGGACGCGAAGATGCGCAACTGGGTGAACGCGTTCGCGATGTTCGACGAGTTGAGCTACGAACTCCGCGACCTCGCGGTCGAGGTCGGAGACGTCGTGGCCTTCGCCCACGGCTTCGGCCGCATCAGCGGAACACTGAAGAACGGCGCCACGACCGACGGCATGTGGGTGCGTGGAACGTTCTGCTTCCGCAAGATCGACGGCGAGTGGCTGATCGTGCACGACCAGGCATCCGTGCCGCTCGACTTCCGCACCGGCCAGGGTGTGACCGACCTCGAGCCGACAGCCGAGCCGTGACGACGATACGGGCATCCGCAACCCGCACCTGGCCGAGCGGGTGGGTGTTCCGCGTAGTCGTCACGCTGCACCTGGTCGCGGTCGTTGCGCAGCCGGTGTTCGCCGGGGTGTACCTCTCCGGTGACTTCGACGCGTTGGGTTGGCATGAGATGGGCGCGAACGTCGTCACGGGTTTCGGCTACGCACAGCTGATCGTCGCGATCGTGGTGTTCGTGCGTCTACGCGTGCGTTGGGCGCTCCCGATGTCGATCGGCGTCGCCGTGGCCGAGACCCTGCAGTACTACGTGGGAGAACACGGTCCGCTGTGGCTGCACATCCCGCTCGGAGTCGGGATCGTCGTCGCACTCGTCATGCAGTTCGTGACGGTCTGGCGTCGCCCCATCGCGAAGCAGGAGAGCGGCGATGCGCGAGCGTGATCGTGGCGGTCTGACCAGACGTCAGCTGCTGGGCATCGGCGGATCGCTCGGTCTGATGACAGCGGCCGGATTCTCGACCGCGGCCGTCCTCGGCACGAGACCGGCGAGCACGTCGGCGCAGCTCATCAGCCGAGTCCCGCTGCCGAGTCCGTACACGGTTCCGCTGCCGATCCCCGCCGTGCTGAAGCCGGTGAGCACAACGGGCGGCGTCGACCGGTACGAGCTGACGCAGCGCGAGGTGCGCACCCAGATCCTGCCCGGTGTGAGTTCTCGATTGTGGACGTATGACGGCACCTTTCCCGGACCCACCATTGAGGCACGGCGCGGCCGGCCCGTGACCATCGAGCACAGCAATGAGCTGCCTGTGCCGACGGTCGTGCATCTGCACGGCGGGCACACACCGGCAAGCTCCGACGGCTACCCGACCGACCTCGTGCTCCCCCACGGCTGGAGCGGAGTCGCCGGCAGCGAAGCGAATGCCTCCAGCGGCATGCACGACATGTCGGACATGCACGGCATGACGGGTATGGATGCCATGAGCGGCATGCACGACCCGCGCGCTGTCGTCACGCGGCTGCACCGCGAGTACACGTACCCGTCGCAGCAGCGCCCGACCCAGCTCTGGTACCACGATCACCGTATGGACTTCACCGCGCCGGCGATCTGGCGAGGCCTCGCCGGCATGCACATCATCCGCGACGATGACGAGCAGAGTCTCGGGCTGCCCGCTGGCGACCGCGAGCTTCCCCTGATGATCACGGACCGTGCGTTCGCCGCCGACGGCGACCTCGCCTATCCAGCGCTCGACCCGACGCTGAAGAGCAGGCCGGGGGTCGAGGAGCGCTACGTCGGCGGAGTGTTCGGCGACGTCATCCTGGTCAACGGCGCACCGTGGCCGGTGCACGAGGTCGATGCGGCGCGCTATCGGCTGCGCATCCTGAACGCCTCGAACGCCAGGCAGTACAACCTCGAGGCGATCACCGACGACGGACGCAAGCTGAACCTGGTGCAGATCGGTGCCGACCAGGGTCTGCTCGCGACGCCGGTGACGCTCAGTGCCGTTCCGATCGCCCCGGCTGAGCGCTACGACGTGGTCATCGATTTCACGGGCATGCCGATCGGCTCCCGCGTCAGGCTCGTCAACACGCTCGGCAGCGGGCGCACCAGGGACGTGATGGCGTTCCGCGTCGCGCGCGCTGCGACCGACGGCAGCCGGATTCCGCACACGCTCGCCACCGACCTGCCGACGTGGCGGCGATCGGATGCCTCTGCCGTGCGCGACTTCGCCTTCCGCGCAGGACGCATGGGCTCCGGCCAGGGCTGGCTGATCGACGGCAAGCCGTTCGACCCCGATCGTCCCGACGTCACGACCGCCCTCGGCGATGTCGAGGTGTGGCGGCTGATCGCCGACGCGGACCACCCGGTGCATCTGCACCTTGTCGGGTTCCGCATCCTGACACGCAACGGGCACGAACCGCTGCCGCATGACACCGGACTCAAGGACACCGTGTCGCTGCGGCCGGGTGAAGCGGTCGAGATCATCACGAGGTTCGAGGGCTGGAGCGGTCGCTACCTCTTCCACTGCCACAACGCGGAGCACGAAGACATGGGGATGATGGCGAACCTCGAGCTCGCGTGAGGCTCACAGCCCCTCCGCTACCCGCTGGTCGAGTAGCGCCGCCGCAGGCGACGCGTATCGAGACCCGCCGATGCGAGGGTCTCGATACGCGAGCCGCTGCGCGGCGCGCTACTCGACCAGCGGGGGCGGCCTCAGTTCGCCGCGCCCAGGCAGGTGCGCGCCGAGCGCGCTGCGGCCGGTGCCGTGGTCTCGCCCGAAGGGAGCGCGCCGTGCACCGCGTAGTACGCGAGGTCGGTGGCCCGCTCTTGGTTCTGCGACGCGGTCGCCGCAGCACCGTTGGCGTAGAGCGTCGCGCCGGGCAGCGTCGTGCGCGGTGCGGTCACGTAGTCGAACGGCGTGCTGCCCGGGTCGACTGCCGACGGATTCGCCCACCCGCACGTGTTGTACTCGAGTGCGTTCGTCGCCGCCTGTCCGACCGTGATCACCAGCTGCTGACCCGACAGGGTCGCCGCCCACGCCACGGCGAACGACGTGGTGACCTGGCTCTGCGGGAGTCCAGCGGCGTCCGCTGCCGCATCGGCAGCGCTCTGGTCATCCGGTCCAGCCGAATACAGCAGCACGCGATCCGCGAAGGATGCCGGCGTGCTCGGCAACGACGCCGTCGTCCACGGCCCGCTCGGCGGAGCCGTGTCGCCGGTGGTGTCCATCGCCGGACCAGACGCCGTGTCGAGATAGACCTGGATCGGCTGATGCGCGACCGGGAAGGCACTGATGCCGGTCACGGCCGTCGCCGTCCCCGGCAGCGGGGCTGCATGCCAGCCCGTGCCGTCGTTGTACGTGACGGCTGGGGTTCCGTTCGCTCCGAGATAGGCGATCGCTGTGCCCAGCGGATGCTTCGGCCCCGACGCGCTCAGCGACCCCGGCGGCTGCGCGAACGTGCCGAGCACTCCCGAGACCGCCGTAGGCTGCAGGTAGTTCGCGGCCGACACCGCGCTGCCAGTGGCCGGACTGCCGGGAAGCGTCGACGAACTCCATGCGCCGCGGGACTTCTGCGTGAGCTCGACGAGCCCGGCGGTCCCGTGACGTCCCGGCGTCCGCGCACCGGACACGACGACCGCGGCCTGACCGGACGGGGTCGTGACGGCGGCGAGAGAGACATTCTTCGCATCCGTGGTCACCTGCAGTGTCTTCGTCGGCCACGCCTTGCCCGCCTGCGACGTCACCGTGAGCTGCCCCGTCGTGCCGAGCGCGAAGATGCTCGGACCGTCAGCGGTCTCGGCGAGCGTAAGGGGTGCAGCGCGGAACGACGAGTGGGACAGCGTGCGAGTCGACCACGTTCCGGACTGCTGGCTGGTCTCGGCGAGCCGGCCGCTCGCATCCACGAAGAAGACCGCCGGTCCGGATGCCGTCGCCGCGGCCACCACGTCGCCGCCCGCCGCCGGGGTGCCCGGCAGCGTCGCACTCACCCAGTCGGCTCCGTCGAAGTACGTCTCCGCCAGCGTCCCGTCGGCCGCACGATAGAACGCGTGCGGGGTCGTTGCGGAGTCGGCTGCGGCGTCGGGATACGCGAGCGCAGCGATCGCCCCGGTGGATGCCGGGGTTCCTGCCGCGGCGACCTGCAGCCAGCTCGCGCCGTTCCAGACATCCGCTGCCAGACCGCTCGAGGAGCGCACGAACCGGTAGTACGACACCGGATAGCTGGAATACCAGGTGGCGGTCGAGGGCACGGCCGCAACACTGGTGGATGCCGCCAGTACCGTCACGTTCTTGCGCTGAGTGACGATGGTGCCGAGGTTCGAGGTCGCCGTCGTTGTGATCGTGTACACGCCGGGCGTGGAGAACACGTGCGTCACGTCGGCTCCGGTGGCGTTGGTCGTGCGCCCGTCGCCGAAGGTCCAGTAATAGGCGGTGATGCTTCCGCCCTTCTCGGCCGCGCTGGCGTGGAAGGATGCCTCGGTTCCGGTGACCGCGGTGCTCGCACCGGAGATCGTGGCGTGCGGGATCGCCTTCTGGGCCGCGGTCGGCGGGGAGACGAGCACCCACTGCTCGCCGGCGCCCCAGGTGTTCGCCGCGAAGGTCGTGAGGTTCAGGTTCGTGTCGTGCTCGACGTGAACGTTGGTCGCGGCGAGGAAGTCGCCATTGACCATGTCCACCGTGCCGTCGGCGTTCACCGCAGAGACGATGCCGACGTGGTCGGCGTAGCGGGTGGCGCTGATGGCGCCGGAGCCGAAGAACACGACGGCGTCGCCGACGGCCGGGGTGCCGACATCCGCCTGCGGGGTCTGGCCGTCATCGAGCGCCCACTGATAGAAGCTGGATGCCGCTGCATTGATCGTGTTCATGTCCTGCGTCACGCCGGCCTGCTGCCACACCCACTTGGCGAAGTCGGAGCACCAGTTCTCGTTGGAGTTGCGCACCTTGAACGTCGAGTCGTAGCCGCAGCCGTTGGAATTGGCGGAGAAGCCCGCGACCATCGTCGTGTAGGGATTGCAGTTGAGGCCGGAGAAGCTCGTCGCCACCGGGTTGTCACCGTTGCCGACCTGGCTGAGGGCGATCTTCGCGATCGTGTCGCCGAGGGCGGCCGTGCTCGGAGTGGATGCCGTCGCCGCAGCCGCGGACGAGGTGTCGGTGGGCGTCGCTGCGACGGCAGGCTGCGCGAGTGCGAACATCCCGACTATCGCAAGCGGAATCACCCACGCGACCCAGCGCCGACGTGGTGCGTGCGGTGGAGCATCCCCTCGGCGAGAGCCGACTCGTTCACGACGTGCGCTGGCCACTGTGCCATCCCTTCGTTGGGCGAGGTCGGCCCTGTCGGGGGCCGCCACGATCCTGGTGCCCCGAACGGGGGACACCACCCTCTGGGCTACCACCACGACAGGACCGCCGTCAATGCCCGACGGCGTGGCGGTGCGCGAATCGGTCCGAGGGATGTCCGACGGCGCCTACCGCAGCAACGCCTGCGCGACCGCCCGGATGACCTCGCGCCCTTGCTCCGGTTCGAACCCGCGGGTGCACACGGCGAGCAACCGCCGCGAGCGCGGCTCCCCGACGAAGGCGACGTCGTGCTCGACGCCCGGCACGTCTCCCGACTTGGAGCCCCACGGCGTTCCGGCCGGCACGACGGAACCGATCCGCGGATGCTCCTGCCCGGCAAGCACCTCGCGCATCCAGTCCCCGCTCCGCTGCGTCGTCATCCGACCGCCCACGATGCCGGCCATGACCCGCACGAGATCCTCAGCGGTCGTCTCGTTGGTGAGTCCTGCGCGCACGGCTCGCGCGTCGCCGATGCGCCGCTGCATGCGCGTGCTCGTCGCGCCGCAGAGCCGGAACGCCCCGGCGATCGCGGAGGCGCCGAGTCGGTCGAAAAGCACGTTCGTCGCCTCGTTCGACGAGCGCCGGATCATCATCGTCACCAGGTCAGCGATGGATGCCCGCGCCCCGTCGGCGGGGAATTCAGGGTCGCGGTCGTCCGGGTCGAGCACGAACGTCTCACCGTCACGGCTCCCGGGTTCGAGCGTGGGGTCGAAGGCGAACTCGTGTCGACACTCGAGCGTGTCGTCGAGACTCAGCTCGCCGCGTTCGGCGGCCAGTACGGCGGCGAGCATCACGCCGAGTTTCACGGTGGATGCCGCGTAGAAGACGGTGCGCGCGTCTCGCGTGGCGAGCATCCTGCCCTCCCGGTCCGCCAGGGCGTAGGCGACGATCGGGATGCCGTCACTGCTGCGCGAGACCACTGGCACGGCATCCCTCCACTCCTCGTATCGCACGGTACCGCAGGTCCGTCGCGCCGCGACGGCGGACGGATCGGCCGGAACTCCGTCGATTCGCGACTGAATCCAGCGAGCAGGGCATCACGGCGATTGCGACAATGGACACAGGCAGCGGTGTCGAGACACGCGCAGCCACCACGCAACCGCGCCGGCGAGAGTCGCCGGCGCAGAACGAGCCGAGTGAGGCATCCCATGGGCACAACAGTGTTCGAGCGCCAGCGCCCGAGCGCCGCCACCGTCGATCACGCTCTGGCAGGCACCGCCAGGGGTGTGTTCTGGCTCGAGGATGCCCCCGGCGACGCCTACCCGTCGCTCACCTCGAGCACCACGGCCGACCTCGTCGTGGTCGGCGGCGGGTACTCCGGCCTCTGGACGGCCCTGCTCGCCAAGCGCCGCAACCCCGACACCACGGTCGTGCTGCTGGAGGCGAAGACGATCGGATGGGCGGCATCGGGCCGCAACGGCGGTTTCGCGGAATCGAGCCTTACGCACGGCGAGGAGAACGGACGCACTCGGTTCCCCGACGAGTACGACCAGCTTGCGCGCCTCGGCCGCGAGAACCTCGATGCGATCGAGGCGACGATCCGCGACCTGAAGCTCGACGCGGATTGGGAACGCAACGGATCCATCGATCTCGCCATCGAACCGCACCAGGTCGAGTGGCTGCGCGAGGGCGCGGGCGACGACGCCGTGTTCCTCGACGAGGCGGCGATGCAGGCATCCGTGCACTCGCCGACCTATCTGGCCGGTCTGTGGCACACGAAGGACGGCGCCATCGTGCACCCTGCAAAGCTGGCACGGGCTCTCGCGCGAGCGTGCGCGGATGCCGGCGTGCAGCTCTTCGAGAACACCCCCGTCACCGAGCTGGTCACGTCCGGCGTGCGTGCCGGGGGTGAGGGCGCGGCAGAGGGTGTCGACGTGCACGTCTCCGCCCGCGATCTCACCGGGAGGCCGTCGGCCGCGGTGGTGCGCGCCAAGAAGGTGGCGCTCGGCACGAATGTGTTCCCGTCTCTGCTGAAGCGAAACCGGCTCTACACGGTTCCGGTCTACGACTACGTGCTGATGACCGAGCCGCTGACGAACGCCCAACTGGATGCCATCGGCTGGCAGGGCAGGCAGGGGCTCGGCGACAGCGCCAACCAGTTCCACTACTACCGGCTGAGTGCCGACAACCGCATCCTGTTCGGCGGATACGACGCGGTCTACCACTACGGCGGCCGTGTGCGCGACGAGTACGAGGTGCGCGAAACGACGCACCGCCGGCTCGCCGAGCACTTCTTCACGACGTTCCCGCAGCTCGAGGGTCTGAAGTTCACCCACAAGTGGGCCGGCGCGATCGACACGTGCAGCCGGTTCTGCGCGTTCTACGGCAAGGCGCGGGACGGGCGCATCGCCTACGCGACCGGGTACACCGGGCTGGGTGTCGCAGCCACGCACTTCGGTGCGGAGGTGATGCTGGACCTGCTGTCAGGCATCCACACCGAGCGCACCGAGCTGAAGATGGTGCGCACGAAGCCGATTCCGTTCCCGCCGGAGCCCGTGGCATCCGCCGGCGTCAACATGATGCGGTGGGCGCTCGATCGGGCAGACCACCACGACGGCAAGCGCAATCTGTTTCTGCGCACGATGGATGCCGTGGGCCTCGGCTTCGACTCCTGACCCCGGTTCGCCTCGGTTCGCAGCGCACGAGGATGATGGAGACATGAACGCACTGGATGCCGAGCTCGTCTTCACGCCGGTCGACCCCGCGCAGGTCGTCGAGGGCTCGCCGACCACCGGTGAGGCCGTGCTGTCCGACCTGAACGGCACGGAGATCGGTGTCTGGGAGATGACGGCGGGCGCGATGAGCGATACCGAGATCGACGAGGTGTCTGTGGTGATCGCGGGATCCGCCACCGTCGAGTTCCTCGACAGCGGCCAGAGCCTCGAGGTCGGAGTCGGCGACGTCATCCACTTCGCGAACGGCGACCGCACGATCTGGCGCGTCGCCGACCACATCCGCAAGGTCTACGCGATCCCGGTCCCCTGACGACTCGTATCGCTGGTCGAGGGGGACAAGGGACGCCAGTCGTCCTGCCCGAGCGGATGCCCCGACCCGGCCGCCCGAAGCCGCGGCAGAAAGTGCGCCCAGCCGTAACGGTGTCCGGCGAGGCGGGCATCGGGAAGCCCGGTGTGCGTCAGCTCGACCCGAGTTCCGCCCACGATCTCGCGAAGCTCGAACGTCACGCGGGATGCGCCTGGCGGCAGGTCATCGCTGCCGAGCACGCCCCACGACACGACCACCCGACGCGGGCGCTCCACCTCGAGGTACTCCCCGCGGATCGGCGAGCCCGCGATGTCCACGTCGAATCGCCCTCCCTGGCGGGCGTCGAGCACCGCGTGCTCGCCCATCCACGCCGTCACGCCCTGCGGCGTGACGAGGTAGTCGAAGACCACGTCGGGCGCGGCGTCGATGTCGATGGACGTGCTGAAGTCAGGCATCCGGATGCCCGCTCTTTCGCTCGCCCGCCGGCTCGCCCTCCACCGCTGCCTTCAGCCGGGCGAGTTGTGCCGGCCAGAATCCGTCGAGATACTCGCGCACCGCGGCCAGCCCGTCCGTTCGCACCGCGAAGAGGTGGCGCGTGCCGTCGCGGGTCTCCTCCACAAGCTCCGCGTCGCGCAGCACCCGCAGGTGGTGGGAGACGACCTGTTGCGAGAGCGCGAGCGTGCCGGCGATGTCGCCGACCGCGCAGGGCCGGTCCCGCACTTCGGCGAGGATCGCGCGCCGGTTGCCGTCGGCGAGCGCACGCAGGCCGCGGTCGATGGCTGCTCCCCCGACATCCGCGCTCACACCCGAACCCTACCATCCACAATGTCACCCTTGTACTCATGTTCATTTGTATTTAGAGTGCAGACATGACCACGACAACACCTGCGGGCGTCGCCCGCTCATATATCGAAGCGGTCGGATCCCACGACCTCGACACCGTAGAGGGCCTGTTGGCCGCGTCTCTCGAGGCTCGTGTCGGGGCGGGCCGATCCGATAAGGCTCAATGGCTCGCTGCTCTGAATCGGCTCCTGCCGGCACTCGTGCGCAACGACATCCGGGATGTCTACGCGAACGGCTCGCACGCCTGCGTCGTCTACGACTTCGTGACGGACACACCTGCGGGTGGAATCGTCTGCGTCGAGAACGTGCACGTCGACGACGGACTCATCACCGACATCGAGCTGGTATTCGACAGAGTGGCGTTCGCGCCGGTGAACGAGGCGCTCACGGCGCGCGCCACGGCATCCGCCTGACACCGGCTACTTGCTGACCGTTCCCAAGAACGCGATCGTCGAGTTCAGCGCCGATCGTGCCGCAGCATCGTTCAGGTGGAACTGGTACTCGTGATGCAGCGGCGGCGTCTCATCCTTCGGGTAGAACACGGGGGTGACGGGCACGCCGAGGTCGTTCAGCTTGGCGGCCATCGGCTTCGACTGACCGGCCGTGAGCGGGTCGTCGTTGCCGCCGGAGATCCAGGTGGCCGGAAAGTCCTTCGTCACGTGGTCGATCGTGCTCATCTCCTTGCCGCCGGCCGTGTTCGACCAATCCTTCGTGCCGAAGTACGCCCACAACGCGGTGCGGAAGCCCCATCCGCCGATACCGGGCGCGGACGGAATCTGCGCAACGTTGTAGATGCCGCAGTTCAGCACGGTCGCCTTGAGCTGATCCGCGTTCAGGGCGGGACGGATGCCCACCTCGTGCGCATACGACGCATTCGTCGCCATGGCCGCGAGCTGGGCCGCGTACTGCGCGCCGGCCGAATCGCCGGCGAGCACGATGCTGTCGGGATCGATGCCGAGCTCGGATGCGTGCGTCACGAGGTATCCGAGCGCCGTGTTCAGCTGCTTCAACGCCACCGGATACTGCGCCTCCGGCGCCACCGTGTAGTTCAGCGCGACGGTCGTGTAGCCGTGCGACGCGATGATCTTCACGTACGGATCGACGTTGCGCTTGTCGCCCGAGATCCAGGCGCCGCCGTGGATCCACACCACCGTGGTGCGCGGCGTCACCGGTCCGGTCGGCGCGAAGAGATCGAACGTGGTGTCGGAGGAGCCACCGGGAGTGTAGGCGATGTTCGCGCGCTCCTTCACCCCGCTGTCCGGCACGTACTTCTGCATCACCACCACGGTCTGGCGGGCGTTCAGCTCGAACATCGTGCGAATCGCGAGCGAGCTCGGCCACGGACTCACGAACGAAAAGAGCGTGCCGAGTCCCAGAACGACGACGATCGAAGCTCCCGTGATGACGCCCCCGCGCCGATACCACGGCTTGCGTGTCTTCTCCCCCACGCGTCGACCCTAGCGGGCCGGCGGGAGGGAGATGGGGCGGTTACAGCAGCCCGGCGATCGCCTCAGCAGTGCGGCGCCCCATGCGGATCGCGCCGTCCACGTGCTGGTAACCCTCGCCAGCGAGGTCGCTGGACGAGAACCAGATCGGCCCGACGGGCTCGCGCAGGTCTGCCCCCCACCGTGCCAGTCCGCCCAGGTCGAAGCTCGCCGCGTACGCGCCACGGGTCCACTCCTCCGTGCCCCAGTCGCTCTCGTAGTACACGACGGGGTTCAACGTCTCCGGCCCGTAGTAGTGCGCCATCGACTCCAGAATGCGCGCCTTGCGCGCCTCGGCCGAAAGACGGAAGACATCGTCGGCGTTCGTGTCGGAGACGAAGCCGACCAGCGTGCCGCGCGAGTCGCCGTGGTTCGTGTTGTCGTACGACTCATGCACGAGTTGGTACGGGCTGAAGGCGGTGCCGGAGAGGCCGGCATCCCGCCAGAACGGGCGCTCGTAGACCGCGTGCACCTTGATCACGAATCCCATCGAGAGGTGCTGGTGCATCTGGTGCTGCAAGCGCGGCAACGGCGGATCGAAGCTCACCCGGCTGATCAGGTGAGGGGGCACGGCGAGGATCGCCTTCTTCGCGTGCACCTCGACGGCATCCGTGATCGCGGTCACACCGTCGTCGCCCCACCGCAGCGTGCGCACCGGATTGCTCAGCAGTACATCCTCGCCGAGTCGCTCGGCGAGCCGGATCGGCACCTGCTGCAGCCCGCCGACGACCCGTTCGTCGAGGATGAAGTCCGCGTCGACCAGGTGCGAGAAGCTGCCGGCGGATGCCGCCATCAGCAACGCCTGCAACGCCGAGAACGAGTACGCCGGCTTCGTCAGCATGGCGCCGGCGATGAAGAGTGCGATGTTGTCGCGCGCTTCAACGTCGTCCGTCTGCTGCGCGAGCCACGCGGTGAACGAGATGCGGTCGAGCACCTCGGCGTCCGGCGTCTCCCACGGGCGGTTCGGGTCGACGTGGGCGACCATCGCGTCGAGCTTCTCGATGAGCTCGACCATCACCCTCTCGGTCGCAGGCGGCACAGGGAAGATCTCGCCCTGGAACCGGCTCACCCTGCCGTCGACGTCGACATAGACACTGTCGCCCTCGCGGTAACGGGAGTAGCGCTCGAGGCCGAGCTCGGCGAGCGTGGCTTTGAGGGCATCCTGCTCGGGCGACACCCACTGGCCGCCGAGCTCGAGCATGGCGCCGTCGATCGTGTCGGTCCAGAGGCGGCCGCCGACGCGGTCGCGCGCCTCGAGCACGACCGCGCTGTGGCCGGCCTTCGTCAGCTCGTACGCCGCGGTCAGGCCGGATGCCCCGGCCCCGATCACGACGACGTCGCGCTCGATAGCGCTCATGGTGGTCTCTTTCGTGGTTGACGAACCTGTTCCGCGGTCGTTTGCGGAATCCGCGGCCGCTGATGGCCCGCGTGTCTGCGCAAACTGGCGCGGATGGTGGGGGACGGATGGTGGGGGACGGATGGAGGAGCGAACCTCAGGCGAACGGGTTCGGCGTCAGCGTGTACTTCGTCGAGAGGTACTCGTGGATGCCCTCGAGACCGCCCTCACGGCCGAGGCCGGACTGCTTCACACCGCCGAACGGTGCGGCGGCGTTCGACACCACGCCGACGTTGAGGCCCATCATTCCGGTCTGCAAGCGCTCGATCATGCGCTGTCCGCGAGCCAGGTCCTTCGTGAAGACGTAGCTCACCAGTCCGTACTCGGTGTCGTTCGCGAGGCGCACGGCGTCGTCCTCGTCGGTGAACGGCACGATCGCCAGCACCGGTCCGAAGATCTCCTCGCGCAGAATCTCGCTGCCCGACACGACATCCGTCACCACTGTCGGCTCGAAGAACGTGCCGTCGCCTGCCACGGCAGATCCACCGACGCGCAGCTTCGCGCCGCGCGAGACGGCATCGTTCACCAGCTCGGATGCCTTCGCAACGGCCTTGCCGTCGATCAAAGGTCCGATCGTGACGCCGTCCTCGGTGCCGCGTCCGATCTTGAACGCGCGGACCCGCTCGGTCACCTTCGTCGCGAACTCCTCCGCCACCGACTCGTGCACGATGAACCGGTTCGCCGCCGTGCAGGCCTCGCCGATGTTGCGGAACTTCGCGAGCATCGCGCCGTCGACCGCCTTGTCGAGGTCGGCGTCGTCGAAGACGACGAACGGTGCGTTGCCGCCGAGTTCCATCGACGTGCGCAGCACGTTCTCGGATGCCTGCTGCAGCAACCTGCGTCCGACCGGCGTCGAGCCGGTGAACGAGAGCTTGCGCAGCCGCGAGTCCGCGATGATCGGCTCCGACACGGCGCCCGACGTGGTGGTCGTGATCACATTGAGCACGCCGGCCGGCAGTCCGGCGTCGGCCATCAGTTTGGCGAAGTACAGCGTCGTGAGCGGCGTCAGCTCTGCCGGCTTCACGACGACGGTGCAGCCCGCGGCAAGCGCCGGCGCGATCTTGCGCGTGGCCATCGCGAGCGGAAAGTTCCACGGCGTGATCAGATAGCACGGCCCGACAGGATGCTGCGACACGATCATGCGACCGGTGCCCTCGGGGCTCACGCCGTAGCGACCGGAGATGCGCACGGCCTCCTCGCTGAACCAGCGCAAGAACTCGCCGCCGTACGTCACCTCACCTCGCGCCTCGGCGAGCGGCTTGCCCATCTCGAGCGTCATCAGCAGAGCGAAGTCGTCTGCGCGCTGCTGCAGCAGGTCGAAGGCGCGGCGCAGAATCTCCCCGCGCACTCGGGGAGCGGTGGCCGCCCAGGCATCGGCGGCCGCCACGGCCGCATCGAGGGCACGGATGCCGTCCCCCGGCGCGGCATCCGCAATGGTCTTCAGCGCGCGCCCGGTCGCCGGATCGAACACCGTCAGCTCGCTCGGCCGCTCCCCGGCCTTCCACTCGCCGCCGATGTACAGCCCGTCGGGTACGTCTGCCAGCAGTGCAGTCTCACTCAGCATCGGTCAGCGCCTTCCATACGATGTCCAGTCCTTCGTTCAGCAGTTCGTCGCTGATCGCCAGCGGCGGCAGAAAGCGGATCACGTTGCCGTAGGTGCCGCAGGTGAGCAGCACGACGCCCTGCGCGATCGCCGCGGCGAGCACGCGGGAGGTGAGTGCGGCATCCGGTCGTCCGGTGGCGGGGTCGACGAGTTCCATGGCCATCATGGCCCCGCGTCCGCGCACGTCTCCGATGCGGGGGTCGCCCGCGCGCATCGCGTTCAGGCGGCCGGTCAGCAGCGTGCCGATCTCAGCGGCCCGCTCGACGAGACCGTCCTGCTCGTAGGTCTCGATCGTGGCGAGTGCGGCCGCGCACGCGATCGGGTTGCCGCCGTAGGTGCCGCCGAGTCCGCCGGCGTGGGACGAGTCCATGATCTCCGCCCGCCCGGTGACCGCCGACAACGGCAGGCCGCCCGCGATCCCCTTCGCGGTGGTGACGAGGTCGGGCACGATACCGAACTGCTCGCTGGCGAACATGGTGCCGGTGCGGGCGAAGCCGGTCTGCACCTCGTCGGCGATGAACACCACACCGTTGTCGTTCGCCCACTTCTGCAGCGCCGGCAGGAAGCCCTCGGCCGGCACGACGAATCCACCCTCGCCCTGGATGGGCTCGATCAGGATCGCGGCGAGGTTGTCCGCGCGCACCTGCACCTCGATCTGGCTGATGGCACGCTCGGCAGCTTCCGCGCCGGTCAGGCCGTCCCGGTAGGGGTACGACATCGGCACGCGGTAGACCTCGGGAGCGAACGGTCCGAACCCGCTCTTGTAGGGCATGCTCTTGGCTGTGAGCGCCATCGTGAGGTTGGTGCGGCCGTGGTAGGCGTGGTCGAAGACGACGACGCCCTGCTTCTTCGTGTAGTGACGAGCGATCTTGATCGCGTTCTCCACAGCCTCGGCGCCCGAGTTGAAGAGGGCGCTGCGCTTCTCGAAGTCGCCGGGCGTGAGCCGGTTGAGCGCCTCTGCCACCTCGACATACGAGTCGTACGGCGAGATCGTGAAGCAGGTGTGCGTGAACTGCGCCACCTGGCGCTGCACGGCCTCGACGACCCGTGGAGCCGAGTTGCCGACACCTGTGACGGCGATGCCGCTGCCTAGGTCGATGAACGAGTTGCCGTCGGCGTCGACGAGCACACCACCACCAGCGGCGACCGTTGCGACGGGGATGCTGTGCCCGACGCCCTTTGCGACGGCCTGCGCCTTGCGCTCGAGCAGCCTGCGCGACTGCGGTCCGGGAATCTCGGTGACCACTCGGCGCTCCTGCGGGAGCCCCGGCCCTCCGACGATGGCTGCACTCGTGGTGTCGGTGACGGTCATGGACGTCTCGCTTCCTTGCTCGAACAGGTGCAGGCTCAGGATGACTGCAGCCTCAGGCTAGGCCGCGCCGCGAGCGAAGGCGCTGGCCACTGTGTACATTCCAATCGCGCTGACTGGACAGCTTGTACACTCGATTCATGCCAGCGCCGACGGTCCGCCTGCTCCTGACCCGTCGAGAACTAGGTCTCGATCTGCTCACTCCTGCGGATGCCCTGCCGACCGGCGCACTCGACGCCGCGGTCTCGTGGGTGCACAGCTCCGATCTCGCCGACCCGACCCCGTTCCTCACGCCGGGCCAGGTGCTCCTGACCACCGGAACGCAGTTCGAACCGATCGATTCCGACTACGACGGTTACGTGAGCCGGCTCGTGGACCGCGGCGTCGTCGCCCTCGGCTTCGGCACCGAGGTCATCCGGGACACCCCCACCGACCTCGTCGACGCCTGCCTGCGGCACGGGATGCCCCTGCTCGACGTGCCCTACCGCACACCGTTCATCGCCGTCGCCAGGTACGCGG
The DNA here is from genome assembly GCF_022761015.1 of Humibacter sp. RRB41. Taxonomy (GTDB): domain Bacteria; phylum Actinomycetota; class Actinomycetes; order Actinomycetales; family Microbacteriaceae; genus Humibacter. Next base: position 29,419 of record NZ_JAKWJQ010000007.1, on the reverse strand, counting down.
CCGACCTCGTCGCCGAACAGGCGTATGCGCGCAACACCTGGGCGCTGGCCGCCCAACGTGCCGTGTCGCTCGCCGCGCTCCGCCCCGATGGACTCGACGCGACGCTCGCCGAGCTGTCCAGGCAGCTCGGCAGGTGGGTGGCGCTGGTGGATGCCGGCGGCGCGATCGACCGCGTGTTCCCTGCCCGCGCGCTGCAGGCATCCGGCCGCGATGTCGTGACGGCAGAGGCGACACGGATGCTCAAAGCCCACCGCCGCTCCGGTGCAACCGTCGCAGAGGCCGACGCCGTGATCGCGCTGCAGACCATCGGGGCGAGTGATCGTCTGCTCGGCGTGCTCGCGCACGGCGGCCCGGACGAGCCGGATCAGGCCGCCCAGCAGGTGGTGACCAGCGTCGTGGCGCTCGCGGGACTCGCCCTCGAGCAGGGGCACGCGCTGGAGTCGGCGCGAACCGCCCTGCGGCGAGCGCTGCTGAACGGTCTCGAGCAGAGCCGTCGCCTCGCCGAGGAACTCGGCAGTGAGGCCGGGCTGAGCGAGGCATCCGTCACCGGGCTCGATCGCGCGCGCACGCAGGTCGACGCCGCGCTCGGCGCAGCAGTGACGACCGTCCCGGCCGACGCCCACGCGCTGCCGACGCTCCTGCCCTTCGATGACGAGGATGCCCGCGCCCGCGCCGCCGTACTCCTGAACCCACTGGCCGCGCACGACGCCGACGGGGTGCTCGCCCACTCGCTGCTCACCTGGCTGGAACGCAACGGCGTCTACGACGCGGCCGCCCGCGAACTGGGCGTGCATCGGCACACGCTGCATGCGCGCATCCGTTCGACGGAGCGACTGCTCGCCCGTGACTTTGACACTTTCGCCGATCGCGCCGAGGTGTGGACGGCGTTGCTGATGCGTGTCAGCCCTTGAGCGCCAGCCTCACGGTCACGACCGCCGAGGCATCGGGCCCCCCGTCGGCCGATTCCATACTTCCGGCGAGCCTCAGGAACCCACCGAAGTGAGTGAGCCGTACGAACTCCGCCGAATCGGGCGCCACGGTCATCGTGGTGCCCTCGTCGTGCCATCGGATGCCGTCCGCCGAGATCTGGACGGCAAGCTGCACGCCGAGTGCGCCCGCTGACGATTCCTCGATCGTGACGAAGTACGTGGCCTCGTCCGCCCAGCCCGCTTCGTACGGAAACGTCGTGAAGCCGCCTGTCACACGGCGCCGCAGATCCGTCACTGCCGTGTAGAACTGCTTCATCGCGATTCCTCCGCCCGATCGTCGTCGGTCGTCGCGTACGACACCACAACGGAGTCGAGGTAGAGGCTCACTCGGCGGTCGCCGTCGGTCTCGACGAAGAACACCGGGTTCACGAGCCCGCCGATGTTGTCGTAGGTCGGCGCGAGCGTCGGTCGGGATTCCGGCGGGAAGCTGTACTCCTGATCGCCCGCGCTGAAGCTCGTGTACGTGCGGGCGACCAGATCGACCTCCATCGCCAGCGGCATCCAGTTGATCTTGTCGTCCGTCTCGTTGTAGATGAGCTGCTGCGGCCGCCCCTCGAACCAGGCGGTGGCCGCGGTCGACCCGTCCGCGTGCCGTTCCCCGAACCATTGCGGATCGACGCCAGGCTGATGCCAGCCCGGCTGCCCGTAGTTCCACTCGGAGGCGCTCGCGGCTGTCGCGGTGTAGTACTGCCAGCGCCGCACCCGAGCGCCGTCCACCGCGTTGACGTAACGCACGCCCGGCATGTACCGGTGCTCGCCGTCCTGCAGGTCGACGAACAGTCCGAATGCCCGCATCGCATCCACACCGAGTCCCGGCCGATCCTGTTCCGTCGTGTACGCGATCAACGCCTCGACCTTGAGCCTCGTCGCCCTTGGCGGCCGCGACAGCCGCTTGATGGCCAGGCTCATCGATCCGGATGCCGGCCTCTCGGTCGCTCCGGCTGCTTCCGATCTGGTCGCCAGCCGCAGCGAATACGTGCCGGATGCCGATCCGTGGGTGCCCGAGAACGGGAACGTCGCCGAGCTCAGCATGACCGAGCCCCAGCTCTCGAAGTCGAGCTCGCGCGAGTGCGCCGCGAACCCTTCGTCGACGAAGTTGGGGCGCAGGTCCATCCAGCCGTTCATGCCGAGGTCGAAGTCGTCCGCCACGAGAATCCTCGGTAGCGGGGAGAATTGGCCGGGCAGCGTCAGGAGGCTGGTCGAGGTCATCCGACGTCCTGCGGATAGATGATCGCCTTCACCGCGGTCGGATCGGTCGTGCCCACCGCCAGGGCATCCGCAGTCCGTGACAACGGGAAGCTGTGCGTGTGCACGCCGCTGAGGTTCACGCGCCCTGACGAGATCAGCGCGATCGCGAGGGGCCAGGTGTTCTGGTACCTGCTCACGGTGGCGATGGTGATCTCGTTCCAGTTCAGCGTGTGGAGCGGAAGGTCCGCGTTCGTCTTCGAGATGCCGATGACCGCTGCACGGCCGGCAGGTCCCAGCCGCTCGAGACCCTCCGCAAGCACACCCGGTGCGCCTGAGCACTCCAGGAGCACATCGAAGGTGCGCTCGTCGGTGGCGGTGCCGCTGAGCTCGGTCGCGAATCCGTGGGCGGCGGCGAGCGCGAGTCGTGGCTCCGAGACATCCGTCACCGTGACCGTGCCTGCGCCGAGTGCCTTGGCCGACTCGGCGGCGAGCAGTCCGACCGGCCCGGCCCCTGTGACGAGCACGTCGTCGCCAGGGCGCAAGCCGGCGCGGTGGCATCCCCACAGGCCGACGGACAGCGGCTCGGCGAGCGCGCCTTCTTCGAACGTCATCGAGTCGGGCATCGGGAAGAGGGTGCGGGCGTCGATCGTCAGCCTCTGGATCAGGGCCCCGTCGACGGGCGGGGTGGCGAGGAATCGAAGGTTCGGGCACAGGTGATACCGCCCCGCGCGACACTGGGCGCAGGTCCAGTCGGGCACGCTCGGCTCGATCGCGACCCGGTCGCCGACCGCGACGTTGGTCACGCCCTCGCCGATCGCGACCACCTCGCCGGCGGCTTCGTGCCCGAGGATGATGTCGCCGTCGATCACGTACGGCCCGATTCGGCCGTTGCGGAAGTAGGAGACATCCGAGCCGCAGACGCCGACCGCGATCACCGAGACGACGGCTTCACCCGGCCCCGCCGTCGCTTCGGGACGCTCCTGAACCGCTATCGTGTTCAGGCCGGTCATCACTGCGGCGAGATTGCCCATGTTCGTACTCCTTCGTCTCTGTTCGCTTCGTGTCAGTTCGCGTTGGCGACCGGGATCACGGCGATCCCGATGTCCGAGTCGGTCTCCGGGGCCTTTCGTGCGCTGGGCAGGAACGCCGTTCCGATCGCGCAGATCACGCAGAGGATGCCGCAATACACGCAGACGAGCCACGGCGCACCGCCGGAGGCCGCCGTGAGCCACGCCGCGACGAACGGCAGCGTTCCGCCGACGATGGCGCCGGTGATCTCACGACTGAACGTTACTGCCGTGTAGCGCACTCGCACGTGGAACAGGTTCGACAGCAGGGATGCCTGCGAAGCGAGTGTCATGTCGCAGCACAGCGTGAAGATGATCACCAACGCTGCCCAGATGACGACCGGGGTTCCCGTGTTGAGCATGAAGAAGAACGGGTAGAAGAGCACAGCGCCTGCCACCGAGCCGATGATCATGATCGGCTTGCCGCCGAAACGGTCGGACAGCCATCCCGCCGTCGGAATCGTGACGAGCTTCAGCAGGTTCGCGATGATGATGCCGACCAGACCGATCCATGCCGGCGCTCCGACCACTGTCGACAGGTAGGTGAGGGCGTAGACCGAGGGCAGGTAGCTCAGCACGTTGGGCGCGATGCTCATCAGCATCGCCAGCGGAACTCGCCGACCGCTGAGCTTGAACATGTCGACGAACCGTGAGCGCACGACACCGCGGGATGCGACGGCAGCCGTGAACTCCGGGCTGTCGGTCACCCGCAGCCTGATGATGATGCCGGCGACCGCCAGCACGATGCTGAGCAGGAACGGGATGCGCCAGCCCCACGCGAGGAACGCCGCCTGCGGCAGCACGCCCTGGAACAGGAAGAAGATCGCTGTGGCGATCACCGAGCCGACGGCATTGCCGACGCTGGGGATCGACGCATTCAGTCCGCGGTTGTGATCTGATGCATGTTCGGCCGAGAGCAGCATCGCTCCCGCGTATTCGCCTCCTGCACCGAGCCCCTGCAGCACCCTCAGCACCACGAGCAGCGTCGGCGCGAGGACGCCGACCTGTGCGTAGGTCGGCAGCACTCCGATCAGGACCGACGAGGCGGCCATCAACAGCAACGTGACGAAGAGCATCTGCCTGCGGCCGAAGCGGTCGCCGAGAATGCCGATGATCACACCGCCGATCGGCCGGGCGAAGAAGCCCACCGCGAACGTGGCCAGCGATGACAGCAGCGCCAGCGTCGGGTCGCCCGACGGAAAGAACACTGCGGGGAGAACGAGCGCCGCCGCCGTTCCGTAGAGCGAGAAGTCGTACCACTCGAGGGCTGTTCCCACGGTGGATGCCAGGGTGGGGAGTTTGATCCTGCGTGTCCGCGCCATTGCCGAACCTTCCATGTCGGGTGCGAGTCATCCTAAACAGGCCTGACTCAAAGTACACGTTTTTGTACTTTTTTCACGTTAGTACTAACGTTACGATCATGGCAACCACAACGACCGAGGTCGGTCGGGATCTGCGTTCCGCGATCCTCTCGAGCGACCCGCAGCTCTCGAAATTCAACCCATTGCCGCGCATCCTGGCGCACGACGACTTCAACACGGGGCTGCACGGCTGGGTGGAACTCGGCGGAAACTACGACGGCCGCGGCGACTTCCACTCGCTCGATCGCCACTTCCGCGACTTCCGGCCGCCGCAGTTGTCCACGTGCGACTTCTTCGACGTCGGAACACACGGAGCCATGTCCGGCACCTACGCACTCAAGCTCGCGACGCGTCCGTACCCTGGGCACACTGCCACCGCCATCCGTCGGCTCACGATGAGCGGCAGGGGTCTGCTGCAGATCGAGGCCTACATCGCCTACAAGGCCGAGGCCACCGTCGGAGACGAGGCCGACAACGCGTTCGGCGATATGGAGTGGGACGGCAACAGGCATCCGTCGGAGGCCCAGTTCGGCGCCTTCACTGTCGCGACCGACCTGTGCGGCGACGGGGGGCTGCGCTACCACACCGTCGCGCGGTACCAGAACGCCGACGAAGACGGGAACATGCTGCGACGGTGGCGGTATCCGATCGTTCCCGAGCCGACGCCGCGCGAGCACTTCGAGGGCAAGGTCGACTACCCGTACGCCACCGACTTCACGGCACCGAATCCGGATGACTGGCGCGACTTCGGCGACGAGCAGGAACTCTGCATGAACGAGGTGCCCACCAAGGTCAACTGGCACTACCTGCGCTGGGTGATCGACACCGAGAAGCGGCAGAACGTCGAGCTGCAGCTGAACGATCGGATCATGGACTGGAGTTCCGTGCCCGTGCCTCCCTACGAGGAGCGCTACGGCTCGCTCGAGAACCTGCTCAACTTCTACTTCTCCGTGCGAACCCTCTCCGGGCAGCGCAACTTCCTCTACCTCGACTCCGTCGTGATCTCGGCAGATTGGTGAATGCAATGCGACAGACACAGACCGCCGTGCTGGAACGCGGCGCGGTGCTCGACGCCGAGCTGGCGACCGAACCATTCGAGGCAGCGTGGGCTTCCGAGGCCAGATGGTTCGTGGAATTCCTCGAGCCCGCTCCCGAGGGTTCCGTCGTGCTGCGCACGCAGATCTCGGCGGATGGCCTCACGTGGGTCGATCACGAGAGCCCCGCGATCCAGTGCAGCGCGAGCGGCATCGTGACGACATCCGTGCACGATTTCGGGCATTGGCTCCGGCTGGTCGCGTTGATCGATGGTGCGACGGCCGCGCCCCTCGTGCGCGTCTACCTCGCACTCAAGGAATAGGTCGGCGGAGCGTCGGCATGCGGCGGCGGAGCCGGAATCGGGCGACGCGTTAGAGTGACGCTCTGACGGTTCAGGGAAAGGCTGTGGAGTGGCAAGTCGCAGCACGCTCGCCGAACTGGCCGACAATCTCGGCCTGTCGGTCAACACCGTGTCCCGTGCTCTCACGGGAAAGGACGGTGTGAGCGGTCGAACGAGGGACCTCGTGCGCGAGGAGGCCGCCCGGATCGGATACGTCACCCGGCGATCCTTCGACCCGACCGCCCGCACCTCGCGGGTGATCGCCCTCACGATCCCCTCGCCGACGCACACCTTCAGCGCCGAGCTTCTCGCCGCGATCGAAACGGGCACCCGCGCTGCCGGCTACTCTCTCGACCTCTTCACCACCGAAGAGAGCGAGCAGGAGGAGGACGACATCGCGCGCACCATCGTCGACGCCGACGTCGCCGGCGCGATCGTGATCCCCGTTCAGGGCGCGGATGCTCCTTGGACGCGGGTGCGCGCGGCCGGTGTACCCCTGGTCGTCGTGAGTCGCGCACTCGACGACCTGGAATCCGACTTCGTCGGCGTCGACAGCGAGGCGGGCGAATACGCGGCCGTGCGGCACCTGCTGAACCAGGGATGCCGCTCCCTGGTCTTCCTCGAGGAGGACCTGCAGATCAGCACCATCGAGGAGCGTCGACGCGGATTCGACGCCGCCCTCGCCGAACATCCTGGTGCCAGCGGCCAGCGCGTGCTCGTACCGACCAGGCGCTTCGAGTCCGGTCGCACGAACTGGCGCGCCCAAGAGGCCTACCGAGCGTTCCTCGACGTGCTCGATCGCGGCGTGGAGCCCGACGGCGTGACCACCGGTGACGACGACTTCGCCCTCGGCGTCATGCGGGCGCTCGCCGATCGGGGGCTGTCCGCCCCGCGAGACGTGCGCGTGGTCGGGAACGGCGATCACTCGTACGCCGAATGGATCAGGCCATCGCTCACCTCCGTTCGACTTCCCGCCCAGCTGGTCGGAGAGCTCGCGGTCGCGCTCCTGCTGCAGCGGATCGGCGGCGACACGGGCGCCCAGGTGACCCGCCGCATCAAGCCCGAACTCATCGTGCGCGAGTCGAGCGCAGGGTAGCCGCCGGGTACACCCGAATCGGGCGACGCGTTCGACCCTCTGCATGGGTGAGGATGGATGTCGGGGGAAACCATGACACCTGACGAGCAGACACAACCCGACGACGTCGCCGACGAGACTCCTGACGAGACTCCCGAGGCCTCTCTCGACGAGGCGCCCAGCGAGTCGAGCAGCGACTCCGAGGTCTTCGCGGTCGACTCCGGCGGCGAAGTGACGGAGTTCGAAATCGTCGAGACCGAGGTCTTCGCGGTGGATGCCGCAGGCCAGGTCGTCGACATCGTCGAGGTGACGGAGACGTTCTCGATCAGCGACGCCACGTGGCGCATGCCAGCCGAGACCGAACCCCAGGAACGCATCTGGATGGCGTTCCCTCCGGCCGGAGGCTACCTGGGCGAGTCGGCCGACGACATCGACGAGGCGCGCACGGCGTGGAGCGAGGTGGCGCACGCCATCCTGCGCTTCGAGCCGGTCAGCATGGTGGTCGATCCGCACGACCTCGGCGCCGCCCGCCGCTACCTCTCCACCGAGATCGACATCGTCACTGCTCCGCTCGACGACGCGTGGATGCGCGACATCGGTCCCACGTTCGTGCGCGACGAGAGCGGGCGGCTCGGGGCCGTCACCTGGCGGTTCAACGGCTGGGGCGGCCAGGAGTGGGCGCGGTGGGGCAACGACTCCGTGATCGGAGCCCTCGTGGCTGCACGAACAGGGGCGACTCGCGTCGCGAGCAGCCTCGTGAACGAAGGGGGCGGCATCCACGTCGACGGGCTCGGCACGGTGCTGCTGACCCAGACCGTGCAGCTCGACCCCGGTCGCAACCCCGACCGGACCAAGGAGGAGATCGAGTCCGAGCTCGCACGCACGCTGGGTGCGACGAATCCGATCTGGCTGCGCCGTGGGCTGTACCGCGACTCGAAGCGATTCGGCACTCGCGGGCACGTGGACATCGTGGCGACGATCCCGTCGCCCGGCCGCCTGCTCGTGCACAGCCAGCAGGATGCCTCGCATCCCGACCGCAAGATCACGGCCGAGATCCTCAAGACTCTGCGCGCCTCACGCACTCCCGACGGCGAGGAGTGGGACATCATCGAGCTGCCGGCGCCGCAGGTGCTGCGCGATGACGAGGACTTCGTCGACTACAGCTACGTGAACCATCTCGTGCTGGACGAAGCCGTGATCGCGTGCACGTTCGACGACCCGAACGACGAGGTCGCGCTGAATATTCTCGCCGAGGCATATGAAGGTCGCGAGATCGTGGGCGTGGATGCCCGCGCCATCTTCGCGCGCGGCGGTGGCATCCACTGCATCACGCAGCAGCAGCCCGCGTAGACCCCTCCCGCTCCCCGCCTCACGCCGACCTCATCCGCTGTCACTTCGCGCAATCACGGCCACTTGCGCTGGATGCTCAAAGTGGCTGCGGTTCGTGGCGCTACCGCAGTTGCTGCCGCTTGAGGTCGACGACGTGGCGGGCCGCGGCATCCACCACCTTCGCGAATGCGGGGTCTGCCTGCGCCTTCGCGACCACCGCCGCCACCATCGGTGCCGCCAACTCGGGCGACGCCGAGATGAGCACGATGTCCACGCCCGCCTGCAGCGCAAGGATCGCCCGATCGGCCGGCGACCACGCCGATGTCTGCTCTGCGGCGGAGAGGTCGTCGCTCATGATGACCCCGTCGAAGCCGAGCGTTCCGCGCAGCAGGCCGGTCACGATCGTTGGCGAGAACACCGCGGGCGACTTCGGGTCGAGTTGCGTGTAGATCGCCGTCGACATCATCACGGCTTTAGCGCCGCTGTCGATCTCGCTCTTGAACACGCCGACGCTGGGGCTCGTCGCCGTCGTCGTGGTGTCGGTCACACCCGAATCCGTGTCCGTGTTCTCTGTGACAGCACCCAAGCCGGGGAAGTGCTTGACCACGGGAACGACGCCGGCGGTCTGCATGCCGGCGCGGAAGGCATCCGCGTGGCTCGTGATCGTGGCCGGGTCGTACCCGAACTGTCGATCGAAACCGCCGATCGGCGGATTGTTCGCCGCGAACTGCGGCGACGCGATCAGGTCGACCACCGGCGCGAGGTTCATGTTCACACCGGATGCCGCCAGCTGGCTCCCCCACCCGGCAGCCGCACTCTGCAGCGCCGACGGCGACATCGCTCCCTGCTGCAGCGCGGTCGGCATCGAATCGAAGCCAGGACCCTGCAGCACCTGCACCTCGCCGCCCTCCTGATCGGTGGCGACGAGAAGCGGAAGTCCGGCGGTCGCGCCCGGCGTGGCAAGCGCCGTGAACTGCTTGACGATCGCGGCGGTGGCGTTCGTTCCTGCGTGCGATCGTCCCGCGAGGAACACGTTGCCGACGTGCAGGCTGCCGACGGCGGCAAGCGTGGTCGGGTCGGCAGCCGTCGCCTGGGTGCCCACCATGAACAGCTGGCCGACCTTCTGCTGCAGCGTCATGCCGGCAAGCGGATCGACGGGCGCAGGCGTCGGCGAGGCGGTGGGAGTCGGCCGAGTGGTAGCCGTGTGATGCGCCGCCGGTGCGGATGCCGCACACCCGCCGAGCAGACCGACGAGCGCGACCAGCGCGGCCGCGCGGAGCATCCGGGACGTCGACCTGCGCACGTACTCGATCGTAGGTGCGTCCGCCCCCTCAGCGAGATCCGTGACGAACTCGAGCGACGTGGACCGTCAGGCGCTCGCCGGCTCCAATCGTCCGCCGGCTGCGTCGGAGTCGGCTGCCTCACGGTCGTCGACGTCGTCGTCGTTGAAGGGATCACGTCCCCGCGCGGCGTTGTACAGGCCGAGGTCGAGGATGCCGTTCCGCTTGGCGACGATCGTCGGCACCAGCGCCTGCCCTGCCACGTTGATCGCAGTGCGGCCCATGTCGATGATCGGGTCGATCGCCAACAGCAGACCGACACCGGCGAGCGGCAGACCCAGTGTCGAGAGCGTGAGCGTGAGCATCACCGTGGCACCAGTCGTGCCGGCGGTGGCCGCGGATCCGATGACCGCGACGACGATGATCAGCAGGTACTGGCCCAACGTCAGGTGGATGCCGTAGAACTGCGCAACGAAGATCGAAGCCAACGCCGGGTAGAGGGCGGCGCATCCGTCCATCTTCGTCGTGGCACCGAGCGGCACCGCGAACGCGGCGTACTCGCGCGGCACGCCGAGGTTCCGCTCCGTGACGCGCTCCGTCAACGGCATGGTGCCCATCGATGAACGAGAGACGAAGCCCAGCTGGATGGCCGGCCATGCTCCCGAGTAGTACTGCTTGATCGACAACCCGTTCGTGCGGACGATGATCGGGTACACGACGAACAGGATGATCACCAGGCCGATGTAGATCGCGATCACGAAGACGCCGAGGGAGCCGAGGGCATCCCAGCCATACGTGGCAACGGCCTTGGCGATGAGCGCGAGGGTGCCGAGCGGGGCGAGCCGGATGATCCACCACAGCACCTTCTGGATGATCGCCAGCACCGACGACGTGAGGTTCAGGAACGGCTCGGCCTTCTTGCCGACGAGGAGGGCCGCGATGCCGATCGCGGCCGAGATCACGAGCACCTGCAGCACATTGAACGACACCGTCGTCGTGATCGCCGTGGATGCGCCGGTGCCGATCGCCTGCGACTGGGCACCGAGACCGAAGATGTTCGACGGGATGAGGCCTGTGAGGAACGCCCACCACGATCCGACGTGGCTCGGCGTCGCCTCTGCGGCCTTCGACACCCCCGTGTGTACTCCAGGCTGCACGATGAGTCCGAGCGCGATGCCGATGAGCACGGCCACGAAAGCAGTGACCGCGAACCAGATGAGCGTCTGCACCGCAAGCCGTGCCGCATTGGACACGCGGCGCAGATTCGCGATCGAGCTGACCACCGCGGTGAAGACGAGGGGAACGACGGCTGCGGTCAGCAGCGACACATAAGAGTTGCCGATGGTCGTCACGGTCGTCGTGAGCCAGTTCGGCTCGAGCGCCGTTCCGCCGAGACTCCGCGCGATGAGGCCGACGATCACTCCGGCGACGAGGCCGGCGATGATCTGCACCCCGAACGATGTCAGCCAGCGCAGTGCTCTGCGTTTGCGCTTGGTGCCGTCACCGTCTGGATCGTTGGCAGGAACGTCGTCATTGAGTTCTGTTTTCGTCGAAGTCACGCCGAAACGCTAGCGATGTCCCGTTCCGTGGGGCCCGCTGTGACGCTCTGTTACAACGTGGTCAGCGGCGCGCCTCGGCAGGAAGTGTGCCGCGCCCTTCGACTCGCTCCGCTCGCTCAGGGAGCTGGGCCGACGCGCTGCGATGTAATAGACCCATGGCGACGGAGCGCATACCCGCGGTGTTCGAAAGCAGGGACTCACGTTTTGCGAGCATCGGCGGTGACGCCGAGCTGCGCATCCTGTTCGACGACGGCCGTTGGCTCGAGGGCCCCGCCTACTCGCCGCAGGGGCGCTTCGTGCTGTTCAGCGACATCCCCAACGATCGCGTGCTTCGGTACGACGAGTTGAGCGGCCGAGTGGATGTCTGGGCGCACCCCGCCGGATTCACCAACGGCCGCACCGTCGACGCCGAGGGCCGCTTCGTCACGTGCGAGCACGGCAACCGCCGCGTCGTGCGCACCGAGCACGACGGCTCGACGCGAGTGCTCGCCGACGCGTTCGACGGGCGGCGGCTCAACAGCCCGAATGACGTCGTCGCCCGCTCCGATGGCTCGGTCTGGTTCACCGACCCGAGCTACGGCATCCTCAGCGATTACGAAGGCCACCGCTCCGAGGAGGAGATCGGCAGCCGCAACGTCTACCGCTGGCACCCGGATGCCCCTTTCACTCCCGTCGTCGACACCCTGACCCAGCCGAACGGCCTCGCCTTCTCCCCCGACGAGTCGCTGCTCTATGTCAGCGACAGCGAGCTTCGAACCATCACGGTCTTCGAGGTTCGAGGCGCCCGGCTGGGCGATGGTCGCGAGTTCTGCTCAGCTGACACCGTCTTCGACGGACTGCGCGTCGACACCGCCGGACGAGTGTGGGCCGCGACCGAGGAAGGCATCCACGTCTACGATTCCGACGGTATCCTGCTCGGTCTGCTGAGGTTGCCAGAGACAGCGTCGAACCTCGAGTTCGGCGGACCGCAGCGCAACCTGCTCTACATCACCGCCACCTCGCGGTTCTATGTCATCCGAGTCAAGGTGGAAGGCGCCCGTCGGCACTGATTCGAATGAATCCGCATGGATGCTTGTGCCCACCACCCACGCTGCACTACCGTGACCAAGGCCGAGTTTTCGGCTGACCACACCAACCGGCTCGCGCGAGTGTTATCGCGCTTGAGCCAAGCACTGTGCGAAAGAAGCGCCGTGCGACAGAAGTAGAACGCGAAAGGGGAACGTCATGATGGACACCATCACGCACATTCAGCCTCACTCCTTTGCGTTCCGTGGGGCCGTGGTCCTCGGCGCCCGTCGTGCGTCGGCCGGAATGGCCTGCTAGCGGCCATCCCCGCGCTCTGACGGATCGGCGTTTCGATGTCGGATTCCGTGCGGACATTCGTGGGCCCGACTCTCGGGGCCCGAGTCCTTCAGGACTGAGTCCGCACCCCTCCGTCGCCTGATCTGTCAGGAGCCGAACCGCCGCTCGGCACGCTCGCGGCCTCGTCGCGGATCGGCCGCTTTCGCCGCATCGCACCCTGCCGCCCTGAACGCGGCTCTGCTCTCGGCAGAGCATGCCCGTCGCAGAAATCTGCGCGCATCGCTCTTCGACGTTCGCAGGCTTGTCTCCATCTCCATCTCCATCTCCACCACGCACCCACCGGTGCATCGAACAGAGGAATCACCATGAATACGCAGACTCTCGACACGCGCACCTCGACCACCGTCGAGCGTGCCGCCGAGACGCAAGGCCGCAGCTCGCACCCGCCGAGTCCGCTGGACAGGCTCGCCATGCGAGTCGGTCTGGCGCTCGTCCTGTGGAGCAGGCGCGAGCACCGCGCTCCCTCCAGAGAAGAGGTCGACAGGAGTCGCGCCGTGCGACTCAACACCGTCGAGCGCGAACGCCTCGCCCGGGAACGGGCTTGGCAGGCGGGCGTCGACTCGCTGTCCAGGCGCTGATCGCCATGTCGGCGATCACACTGCAGGGCATTCTGGCCGCCGCAGACTTTCTGTCGGCGGCGGCCGGAACGCCCTCCGATCCACCCCGAGACGGTTCCGATCGATCGATGCCGGATGCCTCCGGGCGCAATCACCACCTGCGGCGGGCACCTCGTCAGCCGAAGCGCGAGTCGAGCGCCGAGAAGCCGTCGGTTCCGGCGAGCCTGTCGTAGGTTCCGGCACCGAGGGCATCCTGAGTTGCACGGAACGCCAGTGTGTAAGCGGCCTCGGCCACTGATGCCCCGAGACTGACGCGCTTCACCCCGACGGCGGCGAGTTCGCCGATCGTCGGGTCGCCAGGGCCGGCCGACGCATTCACCGGCAGCGGCGAGGCATCCACCAGCTGCGCGAGCTCGCCGAGGGCCGACAGGCCGATCGGAAAGATCGAGTCGACGCCGGCATCCGCGTAGGCGACAGCGCGCTCGATCGCCTGCTCGAGTCGTGACGGACGCCCGTGCCCGCCGCTCTCGGCCGGGAGCAGGTAGACATCCGTTCTGGCGTTGACGACGAACTCGGGCAGGCCGGCTGCGGATGCCGCGGCCCGCGCCGCCGCCAGTCGCTCGCGTTGTGCGTCGAGCGAGAGCAGCCGCCCGTCGACCGAATCCTCGAGGTTGACGCCGATGCCACCCGCCTCGATCACGGCGGCGACCGTCTCTGCGACTGCATGCGGCTCGAGGCCGTATCCGCCCTCAGCGTCGACTGTCACGGGAACGTCGACCGCCGCGATGATGCGAGCGGCTGCGGCGACCATCTCGTCGCGGGAGAGCTGCTCGCCGTCGCCACGTCCGAGCGACCACGAAATGCCGGCGCTGGTGGTGGCGACCGCCAACGCACCGGCTGCCACGCTGAGCACGGCGCTGCCGGCATCCCACGCGTTGACCAGGACCAAGGGTCCGTCCGTCACGAGCGCACGGAAGCGAAGCGCCTTCGCACGCTGCTCATCGATCGTCGTCATCGACGAATCCTCTCCAGGGGCCGCCTACTCGATGACGATGGCGATCGCGGCTTCGGGCGTGTTCACGCGGAAGCTCAGCGACTCCTCCAGGTACAGGCTCACGTTCTGGGCGTCGTGCGCCGAGTACCCGATCGAGAGGTCCTCCCCCACCTCGAGCACGAAGTCTCCGCCGCGCTGGCTGAGTACAACGGCGCCGTCGAGCCCGGGCATCCATTCGACGGGACCGCCGAGAATGTCGCGCAGGTGCCGGATGAGCGGGTATCCACCGCCCTCGTTCGCCTCGATCACGGATGTCCACAGCGTGGGTCCGAGCGCCAGCGCGTAGGGACCGTCCACACCGGAGCGCTTCAGCGCAGCGACGGCCTGAGTCACGGCGTCGTCGTACTCCTGCGCTCTGCCGGTGTGCACGATCGGCTCGTGCGGAGAGGCAGGCAGCACGCCGATGATGCCGAGCGCATCCCATCCGTTGAAGACCGCCGAGTTCTCGACGCGGGCGATGCGAACCGCGGCGTCGTCGAGCGGGCCGAGATCGACATCCTCAGCGCCGCGATCGGCAGAGTCGAGCTCCTCGCGCTGCAGCACGAAGTCCGCGCGCACCTCGGCGAGCGGCAGCACACGTCTGGCACGGGCGATCACACCTTCTTCCGGCGCACTGACGACCCCGCCTACGCGGCCGAGGTTCGTCGCCGAGTGCTCCCAGCCGTGTGGGCCGGAGAAGTCGACGAGCTTGCGGGCGCCGAGCGCGACGGGCAGTCGCGCGGATGCTTCAGAGTCGAGCAACGCCCATCCCGCATCGGTCAGCGGCGCGTGACGGCGCAGCAGGTGATCACTCATGGTGCCGTTCCTTCCGTTTCGTCGGCGGCCGTGTCGCCGTCGGATGTCTGTCGCAGAGAACCGATGCCGAGGGAGCCGTCGGCCGGTCCCTTGCTCTCGCCGGGGTCGCCCAGCGCCTGCAGCACCGGGTTAGACGGCACGAAGAACGTGGTGCCTGTCGCGGCGGTCGAGGCGTCGAGGATCTTGTCGTAGAACCCGGGCGGGTCGCCGATGAACATGCGATCGATCATGCGCATCGTGACCCAGAGCCGTGCCGAGTACCCGATGAAGTAGGTGCCGAATTCGCCGGATCCCGGACTTCCGAACGGCATGTTGTCGCGCAGAATGTCGAGCTCGTTGCCGTCGTCGTCGACGATCGTCGTCAGCGTCTTGTGGGCCTTCTGGTTTTCGACGCTGTCGTCGAGCTCGATGTTCTCGAGCTTGGTGCGACCGATCACGGCTTCCTGCTGCTCGACGGTCAGCGACGTCCAGGCATCCAGATCGTGCAGATACTTCTGCACCACCACGTAGCTACCGCCCGCGAACGCAGGGTCCTCGTCGCCGATGATCGCCGACGCCCCCAGCTCACGCCCGATCGGATTGGCCGTGCCGTCGACGAAGCCGAGCAGATCGCGCACGTCGAAGTAGCGGAAGCCCTGGGTCTCGTCGACGACGCGAACGGCGTCGCCCAGGGCATCCAGAAGCTGCCGTTCCAGCTCGAAGCACAGATCGACGCGGTCCGCACGAATGTGGAAGAGCAGATCGCCCGGCGTCGACGGCGCGGTGTGCACGTCGCCGCGCACCTCGCCGAACACCTCGAGCTCGGAGGGACGGATGTTTGGAACGAGTCTGTCCCACAGCCTGCGTCCCACGCCGACGACGCACGACAGGTGACCGCCCAGATCGCGGAAGCCGACGTTCTTGACCAGGTCGTCGATGCCGGAGACGGTCTCGCGCACGGTGGCGAGGGCATCCGAATCGGCCGCGACGGTGACCACGAGGAATACGGCGAACCGCGAGAGCGGTGCGTCCACGCTCTGTGCATCGATCGGAACTCGATCGCTGTACTGCGTCGACATGCGTCCCCCTTCGCGGTCTCCTGTCACGATAGCGCGGCACTCCGCAGCACGGTGGACCGGGAATGGGGGAGACCGTCGCACCCGGGGTCAGGGTAAGTTCCCGTACATGGGGAAGGGCGACGGGCGGTCCGGGGGGTTCGCGAGGTTCTTCGTGACCGCGTTCAGCAGCGAGGCCACCGTGTACGGAATCGTGCTGGTGAGCGCGCTCATCGCTGTGGGCTGGGAGTACGACACCGACCTCGAGGTGCTCGTGTTCATCATCGCGACCACCCTGATCTTCTGGATCACGCACGTATACGCACGCACCGTCGCCGTGCACCAGGACAACGGGGATGATCCCGCCGACGTTCCCGTTCACACAGCGCTCGGCGAGGCGATTCGACACTCAGCAGGGATGCTGTTGGCGATGCTGCTGCCTGCCGTGTTCCTCGTTCTCGCGGCGGTTCACGTGCTGGACGAATACGTCGCGTATTACATCGCGCTCTGGGTGAGCATCGGCATGCTCGCCGTGGTCGGTTACGTCGCCGCGCTGAGACGGCGCAGGCCCCTCTGGCGGCGGATCCTCTCAGGCCTGGTCACGGGCATCCTTGGCCTCGTCGTGGTGGGGCTCGGGATTCTGGCACACTGAGGGTGCAGACGCTCGGCGGTCACGCAGCCAGCCGCGTCGCCTCCGCCAGCAGATCGAGCTGCTCCAGATCGGTGACGTCGAGCACCTGCAGGTACACGCGGCGAGCGCCGAGCTCGCGCAGGCTTGCGAGACGTTCGGCCACGTCGGACGGCGTGCCGTGCAAACCGCTCGCGCGATCCGCGACCGGGTCGCTGCCGTGCCGGCGGGAGCGGGCATCCGCCTGCTCGGTCGTCGTGCCGATCGTGGCCGTGAGCGCCACGGACAGCGCGAGCGTCTGCGGGTCGCGACCGGATGCCACGGCGACGTCGCGAACGCGCCCGAACCGCTCGGCGACGACATCGTTCGCCACGAACCCGGTGTTGAACTCGGTCGCGTACCGGGCGGCGAGTGCGGGAGTGCGCTTCGGGCCGCCGCCGCCGATGATCAGCGGCATGCGGTCTCCCACCGCACGCTGCGCCCCCGGCGCGCGATCGAGCCGGTAGTGCTCTCCTTCGAACGAGAAGGTCTCCCCCACAGGCGTGCCCCAGAGTCCTGTCACGATCGCGAGCGACTCCTCGAGCAGCCCGAACCGCTTCTGCGGGAACGGAATGCCGTACGCCTCGTGCTCAGGCGCATTCCACCCGGCACCGAGGCCGAGCTCGGCGCGGCCTCCCGACATGGCATCCACATTCGCGACCTGCACCGCGAGCACGCCGGGATGCCGGAATGTGACCGGCGTCACGAGTGTGCCGAGACGGATGCGTTCGGTCGCCACAGCGAGACCGGCGAGCGTGGTCCAGGCATCCGACACTGCAGGATCGCCGCGGAACTCCCGATCAGGTGCGATGTAGTGATCGCTCCGGAAGAACCCGTGAAAGCCGAGCCTTTCGGATGCCTGCGCCGCGGCGAGCAGTCGGTCCCAGGTCATGCCGAGCTGTGGCTCGACGAAGATGCAGTACTCCACCGCACCATCCTGCCGGGTGCGTCACGCCGTCGAGGACTACGCGTGTCGCCCCCTCGCCGTCGTGTGCCGGATAGCATCGGTGCCGTGAGCGAAGAGGTCGCAGGCGAGCACACACCGGACGGGATCTCGGATCGGCTGTTCAGTGCCGAGCGCGCCAAGGCGTTCATCGACGCCGTCGTGGCGATCGCGATGACGCTGCTCATCCTGCCCCTGATGGATGCGGCGACCTCCGACGTCGCTGTCGAAAAGGGCGCGGCATGGTGGTTCGACCATCACGGCTCGCAGCTACTCAGCTTCGTGCTCAGCTTCGTCATCATCGCGATGTTCTGGCTGAATCACCACCGCCTCTTCGCAAGCGTGAAACTCGTCTCGACTGGACTCCTGTGGTTGAACATCGCGTGGTTGCTGTCCATCGTGTGGTTGCCCGTCGCGACCGCGCTGTCCGGTGCGATGAAGGACACCGACACGTTCGTGAAGGCCGTCTACATCGGCTCGATGATCGTCACCTGCCTGCTGACCCTTCTCCTGCGCCTCTATCTACGGGCACATACCTCGTTCCACGGCATCACCGACGTGCACCTGCGAAGCGGCATCGCCGTGGACCTCTCGATGGCACTGCTCTTCGCCGTCGCCCTCGTCGTTGCCGTCCTCTTTCCTCTGCTCAGCTATTGGCCTCTCTTCGTCATGCTGCTGACCGGGCCTCTTCAGTCGCTGCTCGGGCGGATGCTCGGCGTGCCGAAGGCCTCGAAGTCCCGGTGAACGCATCCCCTGAACGGGGGCCAGCCTGGGCATCCGCGCAGAATCGGCGAACACGGGTTGCGGCTGCTGACGGCCTGCGGAATCGTGGCCGACTCATTGCCCGCTACCGGAAGGAGAGCCCATGCTCACCCTCACCGAGAACGCAAGCACGATCGTCAAGACGCTCACAGAGCAGACGGTGGATTCGCCCCAAGGGGGTCTGCGCATCAGCAGCACAGAAGAGAACAGTCAGGCGTTCGCCGTGACCGTCGTACCGGCACCCGAGGCCGACGACCAGATCGTCATCGGCGGTGACGCCCGAGTCTTCATCGAAGAGAACGCGTCTCCCGCGCTGAGCGACAAGGTGCTCGACGCCCAGCTCGACGAACAGGGCGCAGTGCGCTTTCAGATCGGGCTGCAGTCGCCGGCCTGACAAAGCGAGGCGCCGACCGCGGCGCAGAACATCGGAGGGGCAGCGCTCGAATCGGGCGCTGCCCCTCCGGGCTGCCTGCCGAATCCCGAAGTCTGGCCCTCCGCGTGGCGAACTCGTCACCGCCTTTTTGCGCAACTCGAGTGTTCCGGCTCTGATCAGGGATTTCTCCCCTCGTGCAGGCGAGGATTCAACCCTTCACAGGCTGCCGGCATCGCCCTTCGATGTGCGCCGGGGCCACGGTACCCCGTATGGTTTAGGCCGTCCGGTCACAGGCGTATGGCGTCGGGTGCCGGCTGACGAGCGATATACGAAACCGGTGTGAAGGACGATTTGATGCTGTGGAGATTTGTGGTCGACCGTTGGGACCAGATTTGGTTCGCGGCCTGGCAGCATTTCTCCCTCGTCGTTCAGTCGCTCGTTCTGGCCATCGTCATCTCGATGCTCGTCGCCTTCCTCGTCTATCGCAGCCCTCGGTTCAGCTCGATCGCCAACGGCGTCTCGGCGGTCGGCCTGACGATCCCGTCGTTCGCACTGATCGGCATTCTGATCGCCCCGCTCGGGTTCGGCGTCACCCCGTCGGTGGTCGTGGTGACGTTCTTCGCCGCACTTCCCATTCTGCGCAACGCGGTCGTCGGCTTGAGCAACATCGACCAGTCGGTCGTGGAATCCGCGCGCGGCATCGGCATGGGACGGCTGCGAACCCTGTTCACCGTCGAATTCCCTCTGGCGTGGCCGATCATTCTCACCGGAGTGCGCATCTCGGCGCAGATGGTGATGGGGATCGCCGCCGTCGCTGCATACGCGCTGGGTCCCGGGCTCGGAGGCTTCATCTTCTCCGGACTGTCCAGGCTCGGCGGTGCCAACTCCCTCGAATCCGTCGCGGTCGGCGTGATCGGCGTGGTCATTCTCGCCTTGATCCTCGACCTTCTACTCGTCGGCCTCGGCCGCCTGACCATCTCGCGAGGTATCCGTGTCAGCAAGTAACGCCATCCAGACCGATCAGGCCGCTTCGAGCAGCATCCTGCTCGACCAGGTCACCAAGCGCTACCCGGGCCAGGCCAAGGCCGCGGTCGACGGAATCACGCTCGAGATTCCCGCGGGCAAGATCGTGATGCTCGTCGGCCCCTCCGGCTGCGGCAAGACGACGACGCTGAAGATGATCAACCGGCTCATCGAGCCGACAGCGGGCCGCATCAAACTCGGTGACGAAGACGTCACGTCCATCGGCGGCGACGAGCTGAGGCGGCGGATGGGATACGTCATCCAAGCCGGAGGGCTCTTCCCGCACATGACCGTCGGCGCGAGCATCGCTCTGGTCCCCAAGATGCTCGGGTGGTCGAAGGAGAAGATCGCCCACCGCGTGGACGAGCTGCTCGATCTGGTCTCTCTCGACCCGGAGATGTACCGGGGTCGCTACCCGAAAGAGCTCTCAGGGGGTCAGCAGCAACGCGTCGGCGTCGCTCGCGCCCTGGCCGCCGACCCGCCCGTGCTGCTGATGGACGAGCCGTTCGGTGCCGTCGACCCGATCACGCGTCAGCGCCTGCAGGACGAGCTGCTGAAGATCCAGGAAGAACTGCAGAAGACCATCGTCATCGTGACGCACGACTTCGACGAGGCCGTGAAGCTCGGCGATTGGATCGTGATCTTCTCCGAGGGCGCCCACATCGTGCAGTACGACAGCCCGGAGCGCATCCTCGCCGAACCCGCGAACGAGTTCGTGGAGAACTTCATCGGGTCGGGAGCCGGGCTCAAGCAACTCACGCTCAATCGCGTGAAGGATGTCGAACTCGCCGACGCGATCATCGGACACCCGGGAGAGCAGGCCGCCGACGTGCTCGCACGGGCGAAAGAGGCGGGCCACGGTCATGCCGTCATCCTCGACGACCGGAATCGGCCGCTCAGCTGGCCGTCGCAACGCCAGCTCACCCGCCTTGCGACGATCTCGGAGTCGCAAGACCCGGAACTGCCGATCGTCGCGCAGAGCTCGACGCTCAACGACGCGCTCGACACGATGCTGGTGTCCAACGCCGGCGCCGCGCTCGTGACTGGCAAGCGCGACGCCTTCGTCGGAGTCATCAACGTCGAAGTGATCATGGATGCGATCACGCAGTCCCGCAGTGACGCGCGCGACTCCGCTCAGGCGCCCGTCGGGCTCAACACCGACACCATCGAGATCCAGCAGTCGGGAGCCGCGGTATGACGGATGCCGCCCGCGCGGAGACCGCCGGCAGTCCCGCTACCTGGCGCGGACTGCTGATCCAGCCGATCGTGGTGCTGATCATTCTCGCCGCGTACGTCGTCTGGCTGCTGACTGCTGACCTGTCCCCGACCGAGCGAAGCACGTTGAACCCCGCCGATCTCGTGGCGTATACGGGCCAGCACCTCGCTCTCACGTTCGTGTCCGCGGCGATCGTGCTCGTCCTCGCCATCCCGCTCGGCGTGCTGCTGACGCGACGCCCGTTCGTGCGGGCGAGCGGCGTCATCCTCACGCTCGCGAACTTCGGGCAGGCCGCTCCCGCGATCGGCCTGGTCGTGCTGCTGGCCTTCTGGCTCGGATTCGGATTCTGGGCGGCGGTCGTCGCGCTCGTGCTCTATGCGGCGCTGCCGGTTCTTCGCAACACGATGATCGGCATCCAGAGCGTCGACGAGCGGCTGGTCGAAGCGGGTCGGGGCATGGGCATGACCGCGTTCGCCGTGCTGTTGCGTGTCGAGCTGCCGCTCGCCGTGCCGGTCATGCTCGCGGGCATCCGTACGGCGCTCGTGCTCCTGGTGGGTTCGGCGGCCCTGGCGACGTTCATCGGCGCCGGCGGCCTCGGCCTTCTCATCACGACCGGCGTCAACCTGTTCCTCCCGCGCGTGCTGATCTCCGGCGCGCTGCTCACCGCCCTTCTCGCGCTGCTCATCGACTGGCTCGGGCGCGTCGTCGAGCACTACGCCCGCCCGAAAGGACTCTGAGCATGAAGACGCCTCGAAAGAGTCTGTTCCGCCGCGCCGCGATGCTGTGCGCGGTACTGGCATCCACCCTCGCCCTTGCCGGCTGCGGCCTGCAACCGGCGACGGCCTTCGTGCCGGCGGTCGCGCCGGGTTCGATCCACCGCATCGACGATCTACCCGCGGGATCGTCACTCACCGTGACGTCGAAGAATTTCACGGAGCAGATCATCCTCGGCAAGATGGCCGTGCTTGCCGCGAAAGCGGCCGGATTCCAGGTCACCGACATGACCAACGTTCCCGGCAGCGTCGCCGTTCGCCAGCTCATGTTGGACGGCAGCGCCGACATGACGTGGGAGTACACGGGCACCGCGTGGCTCACGTATCTGGGACATGCGGCGGGCATCCCGGACCCGACGAAGCAGTTCGATGCTGTGAAGGCCGCGGACCTCGAGAACGGTCTCACCTGGCTGCAGCCCGCCGAGCTGAACAACACGTACGCGATGGCCGTTCGCTCCGAGGCCGTGTCGAAACTCGGCAATATCTCCTCGCTGTCCCAATTGAAGGAACTTCCGGTGAGCGAACGCACGTTCTGCGTCGAGTCGGAGTTCAACTCGCGCTCCGACGGATTCAAACCGATGCTCGCGCACTACGGCCTCACCCTCGGTGCGGCCGACGGAGTGCCGACGAAGAACGTGAAGGTGCTCGACACCGGAACCGTGTACACGGCGACCGATCGTGGACTGTGCAATTTCGGTGAGGTGTTCACCACAGACGGGCGTATCAAGGCGCTCGGGCTGACCGTGCTCGACGACGACAAGAGCTTCTTCCCTGCCTACAACGTGGCCCCGGTGCTCCGTACGGCAACGCTGAAGAAGTATCCCCAGTTGAAGCAGGTGTTCGATCAGATCTCACGAAAGCTGTCGAACTCGGAGCAGCAGAAGCTGAACTACCTCGTCGATGTGAAGGGCGAGGAGCCCGCCGACGTCGCATTCGACTGGATGAAGAAACAAGGGTTCATCACCGCGCCGAAGTGACCGGCGCCCTGAGACGCTTCGTAGCGAGACGACCCGTTCACGGCGGAGTCCCCCCTGTCCGAGGGTCGCGGCATCGGATCGGCGAACTTAAGCTGCGCGCATGTCACACGCAACCTCGAATGATTTCGCGGGCGCCATGGACACCCACAAGGTCGACTTCTCGGCCTTTGCGAGCGACATCTCGCCTGAGGAATGGTCGAAGCTCATCACTGTTCGGCCGCCCGTCTTCTTTCCGTCGCCCATCGACTCCCTGTCGGTGGCGCATCCGATCGGCCGCGGCCGAACGAACACAACACTTATTCAGGCGACCATCGTGCAGACGGATGCGCCGTCGAGCTACGCGAGCTTCGACTACCCGGTGAACCCGTCGCGGGCGCCGGCGGTCTCGATCCATTTCGAGCCCGACGCCTACGGCCTCACAGCGACATCGAACTATGTCTTCACGTTCTATCTGTGGGCGCAGACGTCGACGGTCTTCTCTGTGAGCCAGTACGGGGCATCCAGTGCAGGCGGAATCGGCAATCGAACGATCAACGGCCAGCAGTCGCTCTCGGTCGCGCTGAACGGCCTGCCCGCGTCGCAGCAGTGCTACGTGGCGATCGAGCAACTCTCGGGCGAATCGTGGACGTGGTACCAGACCGTGATCAGCCCGCCGCCGTTGGTGTTCGAGCCGTTCGAGCCGTGAGGGTGGGTTCGGTCTGCCTCCGCGGAACGGAGGCTTCCTCGTGGCGCAGGCGTGATTCATTCGTTTGACTGGAGCTAGACCGGGCCTGACCAAACGAAAACGGCCGGCTTTCGCGAGCCGTTTTCTACTGTCTCAACACAGTGTGCGCCCGAAGGGATTCGAACCCCAACCTTCTGATCCGTAGAGACAAGGCGGGGGGTGTCCTCTGGTGTTGCAGGGTCTCCTGTATCGCGGAAAGTCGGGGCGCTAGGGGTTACTAACCGAGCCCTGGTGCGCGCTGACGTACGCGCGTTTCCCACGATGTGCACACACAACCGTGAACACAGATGAAGCTACGTGCCACCGTCGCTTTTCTTCACGGGATCCTTCTTCGGATCCCGAAGCGTCCCAATTGCCCCGGCCACAAATATTAGGCCGCCGGCACCCACAACAACGAAGACGGCCCACGCAAACCAAGCTCCAGTCGAGATGGCCCAAACGCCGAGCCAGTAAGCGGCATAGCCCAATATCCCGGCAAAGACCACCGTCAAGGCGACATTCGTGGGGTTGAGAGGTCGACGCTCCTTGGCCACCAATTTCGCCGCGTGCGAGTTGATGGCAACCAGGACATCCCTTTTGGCTGGGCTGGCGTCTGGCAGGCACTGCCAGACCGTCGTCAACTGATCAAGCCGCTTGATTGCCCGGGGCACTCCACCCCGAGCAGCGAGTTGCCCGACAAGAACGAGAGCGGCGGGAACGATGGCTGCAAGCGCCTGCCAAAGCGTCTTCTGAATGTCAGCGTTCACTTCACTCCCCTGCGTGTCCGTCCGCTGCACGCTTCCGTGCCATCGCTTCAGCGATGCGCGCCCGTTAGAAGTTCGCCTGAATCGCGCCCGGGATCGCTGCGACCATAATGACGACAGTGATTGCCAGACCTACGATGCCAAGCCATAAACCCCAGAGCGTTATCCCTCGTCCGGTCCCGAACGGGACGTGCCGCAACCTTCGCGAGCTGAGAACGATTCCCACAATCGTGAGCGGGATACACACAATGGGTAGTGCCACGAAGAGGACGCCGATCAGCGAGCAGACAAATCCTCCGACGCTCCCCGGATTGGGTACTGCGGGCAAAGTCTGCGGCGGTGCGTAGACGGTTGTGCTTGCGACAGCTGGACGATACTGCGAGGTCCAGCGGGCACCGTCCCAGAACCGGACCCTTCCACGCCGCGATGGGTCCGGGTACCAACCTGCCGGGGTGCTCAAATCAGTTCCTTTGCTATGAATCGGCCTTGATGGATGCTAGCCACGTTCGGCTGGTTCACGACATCCCCCATTGGGGCTCTACTCCCATGCTGAGGCAGCGTTCGTTCCCTGGCATCTGCGATCACGCGACGGCATCCCTGCGACTATGTGGGATCCGAGCGTGTGGAACACTGGCAAACACCTGTACCGGCTGCACGAGGCGTTCGAAGGTTACCCAGAGACCCGATTCATGCGCTGCGTCATATGCGGCTACAGCTTCGAGGGATACCTAGAGGACGCGATTGAGGCAGCTTGTTCAGGGGCCGACTCGTAGCACTGTGTTTGGTGACGATATCAGCGAACCTGATTCACCACACTGATCACTGCGATCCCTGCATTGTTTTCTATGATCTTAAAGGCGCGAGTATCAGCCAAGGTTTGTGTGCAGCTATGGTGAATGGCTAGGACTTTGTCTTGAAGGTCTGGGTCACTCTCGAGATCAACGACCACAATTCCTAGGCTCTTCGCCTTAGACGATGAGATATGACGGCTGTGGGAGAGCGTTAATGCGTGATCCGCCAATTCATCAAGCACTTTCTTGGATGCATCCACTTTATCGGTGCGCCCCGCGAACATTCCGGTTTGCATCCAGATGTCGACCATATCGCGAGCCCAACGAATCGCCTTTGCCGCTTCACCCACAAGTGTGGGATTGTACTTACCAATTATTGGTTGCCAAACCGGAATCGTAGAAGGATCGGCAGATATTTCCTTCTTCGCTTGATCGAATTCCTCGATTATGCCGTGCGCGGGCACCCCACCAATCTGCGGATCAATTGGGCCGAGGCTGGAATGTTTTCCCATGATCACTTGCCGAGCAGATAGGGCGATCATTGTCCCGCAAGACATGGCTAGTTGAGGGACAATCACGCGAATGTCTCCTGCGAACATCGTCCTGAGATAATCAACGAGCGATTCGCAGGCTGCAATATCCCCGCCCGGCGTGTGGAGGATAAGATCGAGGCCCTTATCACGGTCGAGACCATGCACCGTACTCATGAAGCCGGTCTTATCGCTGTCATTGATCTCGTAACCAGTAAGCCCCTGCCCAACCAGACTCTGTTTCTCGAGCCAGCCGGAGTAGTAGATGATTACGTTACGGCCGGTGTAGAGCGCCAGATCCGCAACATAACCGCGCCGCACAACATCGTAAGGGCTGCCAGTCTGTTGAACTGCGGTCTGGACATCAGGCCAGCTAGGCGTCACGAGACTCCGTCGTCGTTGTGCGAGTCACCTGAAAGACGTGGCCACTATCGTTTGCTCCCCACGCGGACAGGTAGCTGTAGCCGGCCGGGGCTGGCGTGAGCAAGCCCAAGGTGGCGAACGTGTCTTGAATTTCCTGATCAGTTGGGAGATTGACTTCAGTGTTGTGCATTGGCTGGGTCGACGCAGCGGACATGCGTGATCCTTTCGTGTGTATGAAGAGACTATGGCATGAGGCCCTGCAACCGGCTGAAGCTGGGCCCCCAATGTAGGGGTTGCTTGTGGACTAATCTCGTCGAACGTATATTCGAAGTATGTTGCACCCCAGGCCGATTAGATTCGATGCTGACACGTGGTTGGTGATGCGATCGGATCCGGTGCTTCCGAAGGCTGTGATTCAGCGTGTGCATCATCGCGAGGGTGACAGATACTTGCTGATCAGGTGAGATCTGGACCCTGCGAAACGTCAACTGATGAACGTGGTCGATTCGTTGGAGCGTACAGATGAACTGGTGTTGTACGACAACTGGAAGCCTGAAGGATTCTGGTCGGGTCCGCCGAACGGCCATCCGAGTGGTGCACAACGTCTCACGGACAAGGATGGGCAGCTTCGCACGGCTCATGAACGCGGCCACTGACCCGTGAAAGTGGGCGAGCGGCGATGACTCCTGCAGGGTTACCGTCACGGTAGATGACTCCTATGAGAAAACGCAGCGTCGCCTACTCGATCATCGCTCTCACGATGGCGCTCGGGCTGACTGGGTGCATCCAGGTCGTCGCATCCCCGGCTACACACACGACCGCCGCACACAACGCCAAGACAAAGACTGAAACCGAACAGACGCCGTCCGTATCGCCCACTCCGCTACCGCCGGTCGAATCGTCTCTCGTTCAGGAGATCAAAGCGAAGTTTCCCGGGTATCCGGTGGTGGTTGACGTGTCGAGCATCGATTCTCGACCACAGAACGAGTTCAACATGTCCGGGACAACGAAGGTCGTCGCACTAGTTCCTGGACTGTACATGGCGTACAACGCCAACGTCACAGACCTCGACTTCTACATTGACAACGCGGTAGTCAGCGGGGATTGCACGATGATGCAAGCGTACTTTTCGCAGTCTGGCGGGGATTGTTGGGACGGCGTACAGGCGGGCAGCGAAGAACCGCACTAGCCGGTCAGTTTGCCATCTGAGTTGGTGAAGACAGCCCGAACTGTATTGGTGAGTTCTCATCCTCAGTGAAAGCAACCGGAATTCCAGGGGCTATCAGAACACGCGTGGCCCTGCTACCCAGACCGTCGCGGATCAGCTCGGTTATCAACGCGGGTGCATCAGTCGGCTGTTGATCGAGGCGCGCAGGATGGATCCCCCCGCTACTTGGACCTGCCGAACGTTGCAAGTCCGGCGAATGGG
Organism: Humibacter sp. RRB41; assembly: GCF_022761015.1. Classification (GTDB taxonomy): domain Bacteria; phylum Actinomycetota; class Actinomycetes; order Actinomycetales; family Microbacteriaceae; genus Humibacter. The sequence goes on along the minus strand of NZ_JAKWJQ010000007.1, from coordinate 2,080 downwards.
CCTAACAAAGAACGTCCCCGGGCTGCTGGAACAGACCCGGGGACCAATCCACAACTAGCGAAAGGAACGGACATGAACACCATAACGAACAACGTCTCGAGTACCCCTGACGACACTTGGACGATTCACGACATCGCGCTCGACGCGTTCGAACGCAACCTGAGCGTGCCAGACCTCATTCTTCAAACGATCAAGCCCGGCGACGCAGCAGAGGCTGCCATCCGCGAATGTGGATCGGATCTTTCGCAGGCGACCGTCATCGAGGTTGACGACTTCGCTGAGGATCACGGGCTCGATTTCAAGGCGACAGCGCTGGCCTGGGGACGGATCTACCACCACTGACCCGACGTGTTGCCTGCGCCGGACTGGCTCACGGTTCGGCACAGGCAATGTAGTGGAGGAATTGAACATGAGCGATGAGTTGCTAAGTGATTCGGTCCGTCCTTGGGCGGCTGCGCACGGCATCGACCCCGATTCTGCAACAACCTGGGATGTTCAGCGGTTCTGGCGAATAGGGCAATCGAAACGCAGCCGAGGTGGCGACGTCGAAACTGGCACGTTACGCACACGTTGATCAAGCGTGCAGGCTATAACGCTCGTCCCGCGAGCCGGTGCACACACACTGCACACACAGGCCGAGTAATCGGGTTATAGGCAAGAACGTGTGGATGGGTTCTTGATCTAGCGGCGGAATCACGGGGTAGAACGTGGATGGTCATGGTCCATGACTCTTAGGCGTGGACCATCCCTCGAATCAGACGAACTGCGTGGTATGCGGATCGTTGCTCGTGAAGAACGGAATGACTGCGGCGGGAACGCAGCGGTGGCGATGCCGAGACTGCGGGGCGTCATCGGTGCGGCGGCGTCCGGACGTCACCCGACGTGAGCAGCTGCGCCGGTTCTTGACGTGGCTGGTCGGGAAGGCCAGCCAGGCTGAGCTCGGCGGCGGCACGGGCCGTTCCTTCCGTCACGACACCGCATGGTGCTGGACCCTTCAGCCCTGCATGCCCGTCACGGGTGAAGTCCACGACGCGGTTCTCGTCGACGGAGTCTGGATCGGGTCCTGGTGCCTGCTGATCGCGCAATCCGCGACCGGAACGGTGATCGCCTGGCAGTGGGCCGCGAGGGAGTCCACGGCCGCGTGGGAAGCCCTGTTCGCCCAGATCCCGCCACCGCTGGTCGTGGTCACCGATGGCGGCTCCGGGATCCGTTCCGCGCTCGCCCGAACCTGGCCGGACACGAAGGTCCAACGCTGCATCTTCCATCTGCAGTTGAACGTGACCCGCGAACTGACACGGAAACCACGCCTGCACGCCGGTAAGGCGCTCCGACAGATCGCGCTCGCCCTGACAGATGTCCACAGCGTGGATGACGCGATCACCTGGCGGCTCACACTCGAAGCATGGTGGCAGAAATATGGGCACCTCACCCGGGAGCGGAGCATGTACGACAACGGCCAATTCGGGTACACCCACCACAGGCTCCGAAAAGCCTGGGCCGTGCTGCACCGAACCGTGCAAGCCGGACACACCTTCACCAACCTCGAGCACGGCAACCCGCGAGCGACCTCACGCCTGGAAGGGTTGAACTCCCAGATCCGACACCTCCTCCGCCACCACCGAGGCATGCCCATCGAGCACCGCCGCCGAGCCGTGGAATGGTACCTGCTGCTCCACGAGATCCCCATCGATCAGGCACACAAGCACGCCCACCAGCCCGCACCGAAGCGCATCGAATCACCGGCAGACGAACCCATCCGGCCCGCGCTCTACGACACCGCTCTCAGCGCCGAAGAAGGCCTCTGGCACCGAACCGGCTGGGCAGGACGCACATGACACGCCCGGACCATCCACACGTTCTTGCCTATAAGCCGAGTAATCGACCTATCACAGGGCAAAACGAAACCCCCGGTTCACGTGCAACTTCCGCATGATTCCGGGGGTTTCTACTGTCTCAACACAGTGTGCGCCCGAAGGTGCCGGGGGTCGCGACATAGGTGACAGGTGATACGTGACAGGTGAGTCGCGACATATGCGACAGGCTGGCGGGTGTCGAAGAACCGTGTCGCTGTGCTTAAAGT
>NZ_JAKWJQ010000006.1 GCF_022761015.1 Humibacter sp. RRB41 | reverse complement strand
CTCTCGCTCATGAACGTCTCCCATGTCGCGACTCAGATGTCACCTATGTCGCGACTCAAGACATTGGTGGATCTGAGGGGACTCGAACCCCTGACCCCCTGCATGCCATGCAGGTGCGCTACCAGCTGCGCCACAGACCCATTCACGTCGCTTCGCCTCTGCGGAGCAACCTGTCTAGAGTACTACATTCCGCAGGGCGAGAACGAATCCCTGCTCACGCCTCGCTCGCGACCGGAAGCCGGAACGGAACGGTCGGGCAGTCCTTCCACAGGCGCTCCAACGCGTAGTACGTGCGGTATTCCTGGTGGAACACGTGCACGACGAGGTCGCCGAAGTCGAGCAGAATCCAGCGGCCTTCCGACCTGCCCTCGCGGCGCAGCGTCTTGTAGCCGGCGTCGTTCAGACGGTCCTCCACTTCGCCGGCGATCGCGATCACGTTGCGCTCCGAGTTTCCGGATGCCAGCAGAAAGATGTCGACCAGCGGCAACGGTCCGGAGACATCCAGTGCGACGAGTTCGGTCGCGGCCTTCGAGTCGGCGGCCTCCGCGGCCAACTGGAGCAGTTCGCGCGCGCGTTCGGTCGCGGTCATGCAGTCATCACCTCGTGAGTTCGGTTTCGGCGCCCGCCATCGGCAGCGCTGAAGGCACTGCCGGGATCAGAACGCATGGAAGACATAACCGGCGACGAGCAGTGCTGCGACGCCGAGTGCCAGGAAAGCGGCCGTCACGGCGAGCGTGACGGGAAGCTTGTTTCCGCGCGACTTCGGCGGGGTGATCATGCCGCGAGTCGACGTGTGCGTCGCCACGGCCGTGCTCGCACGTACGGGGGCGACGCTGGAAGTGGCCGGCGCGGCATCCGACTCCTCGAACAGCCGATCGATGTCGGACGAGTCGAAGTGGTCGGGATGCTGTCCCGTCGAGCCCAAGGAACGCGGCAGGTCGATCGACCCGGTCACGATGAGCTCTCCGGTGCTCGTCAGAGGCGACGCCCCGATCCCGACGGACGGGATGGAGGGCAGGATCAGCGCATTCGCCGTGGTGACGCTTCCGCTCGAGACTGCGGAACGCGGCGTGCTCCCGGCATCGAGAACAGACTCGTCGTTCATGGTCGACCAGTGGCCGGCCGAGCGGGCCGCCAACTGCGGATCGGTGGTGGGAGCACTGACCGGGGTGTCCTGCGTGGGAAGCGCCGTCGGCACCGGAACCGACGTGCCCTGCACCGTAACGGGAGTGGACACCACGCTGACGGGGGTCTGCTGCACCGGTACCTGCGGTACCGCGGACTGTTCCGCACTCCTGGCGGGTGCTGCCGGGGGAACGATTCGCCTGGTCGCCGGGGCCTCTTGCGTGCCGGGGACCGAGCCGCCGAGAAGATCGGCGAAGGACGGTGCCGATTGCTCGGACGGCGGCGCGACAGACCTCGGCTGCTCCACCACCGCGGGAGCTACAACGGCAGGCGTCGCCGGCGTAGAGAACGCAGGAGGAGCCTGCGGCACAGGAGCGATCGGTGCCACGACGGACGGGACGGCCGCGGTCGGTGCGGCTACGGGAGCCGCCGGCGTACTCGGCTGGGAGCCGGACGCGTTCTCATCCGTCTGCACCGCGTCGTTCGCTGCCTGCGCCTGCAACATCGCTCGCAGTTCGCGGCGAGTCAGCAGATGCCCGTCGGGACCCGTGGGTCCTTCCGCCGCAGGAACGGATGCCTGCGGCGCGACACCAGGAGCGACGGGCTGGGTCACGGGAGCCGACGGATACGGCGCAGCAGGAGCAACCGGCTGAGCCGGCTGGTACGACGGCGCCGGCGGCTGTACGCCGGGCAGGTAGGTGACAGGCGCCGGAGGCCGATCGTCTTCCGGCATCGGTGCGTTCGCCGGCTCACCGGCATGGGATGCCGCGAGCAGAGTGTCGAACGAGAGGCTTTCGTAACGCGGTGCGCGCGGTCGGACGGGTGGTGCATCCGTCGATGGCTGGCGCGCATCTGAATCGCGTTGAGTCGACGAGAACGAGAACGGAGTCGTCACGTCGGGTACTTCGCCGGCAGGAGTCGACGCGACGGTCGCCGCGCGACGGGAAACGGGCATCGGCTCCGCCTCGGCGGAGCCGACTGCGCCATCTGCGGCGCGCTGATGCTCTCTAGCTTGTCGCCGCGTCTGTGGCGGCTGGTCTTGCCACGACGTCATGCCACACTCCGATACAGGTGGTGCTTGGAGATGTACTGGACAACCCCATCGGGTACGAGGTACCAGACAGGGAACCCCCTGCTGACACGGTCCCTACAGTCGGTCGATGAGATCGCCAATGCCGGAACCTCCAACAAGCTTACGTCGCCGTTGGGTAAACCCGTCACCTCGAGCTGATGTCCCGGACGACTCACAGCGACGAAGTGCGCCAGCTTCCACAGTTCTTCGACGTCTCGCCAGCTCAGAATCTGGGCGATCGCGTCGGCTCCCGTGATGAAGAACAGGTCGGAATCGGGCCTCGCAGCCTGCAGTTCGCGCAGCGTGTCGATGGTGTACGTGGGGCCGTCACGGTCGACATCCACGCGGCTGACCGTGAATCGTGGATTGGACGCCGTGGCGATCACCGTCATGAGATAGCGGTGCTCCGACTCGGTGACGTTGCCCTTCTGCCAAGGCTGCCCGGTCGGAACGAAGACGACCTCGTCCAGATCGAACGACTGCGCCACTTCACTCGCCGCCACGAGGTGCCCGTGGTGGATCGGGTCGAAGGTGCCGCCCATGACACCGACACGGCGGCGAGGCTGCTCAGACGGACGCATGAAACGCCAGGTCAGTGGTCCTCGGGTAGCGCAGCCGGGTGGCCTTCACCATGGTGGTACGCACCGGGAGCGCCGGCGTGTGCCGCGGCATCCGGGGCCGCCTTGTGGCTGTGCCTGTTGGCGACGTCTCGGTAGGTCCAGGTCACGAAAGCGAGTGCGGCGAAAGCGCACAGCACGACGATGCCGAGAACCCACGGCTGCACGGTGACCGCGCTCGAGGTCTCCTCGGCGATGACTGCTGCGACGAACGACATTCGACTCTTTCCTTCCGTGGCGTGTGCCAGACGTCCAGTCTAGCCATGAACGGATGCACGCACCGCGGCACCCGGCGGGCGCGCCGCTATGCGCGCACCTGACCCGTTCCCCGCACGATCCATTTGGTGCTCGTGAGCTCTGGCAGTCCCATCGGACCGCGGGCGTGCAGCTTCTGGGTCGAGATGCCGACCTCGGCGCCGAAGCCGAACTCGCCACCGTCGGTGAACCGTGTCGAGGCGTTGATCATGACGACGGCCGAGTCGACCTCGGCGAGGAAGCGTTCGGCGTTCACCAGGTCGTCGGTGATGATCGACTCGGTGTGCTGCGTCGAGTAGCGCCGGATGTGCGCGATCGCCTCGTCGAGCGAGTCGACGACGCCTACCGACACGTCGAGGCTCATGTGCTCCGTCGACCAGTCCTCGTCGGAGACGGGCACCGAGTCGGGGAAGATCGCCAGCGCCCTGTCGTCCGCGTGCACGGTCACGCCCTCTGCCCGGAGTGCACCGAGCACGGGGGGAAGCAGCCTGGATGCCGCCGCGCTGTGCACGAGCACGGTCTCGACCGCGTTGCACACGCTCGGTCGCTGCACCTTGGCGTTGCGCACGATATCGACTGCCCACGCCTCGTTCGCGCTCTCGTCGAGCACGATGTGCACCACTCCGGCTCCGGTCTCGATCACAGGAACCGTCGAGGACTCCACCACCGTGCGGATGAGCTCCGCGCTCCCCCGCGGGATCAGAACGTCGATGTAACCGCGCGCCTTCATGAGCCGCGTGCCGCCATCGCGGCCGAATTCGTCGACTGTCTGCACGGCATCCGCCGGGAGTCCCACGGACGAGATCGCCTGCTGGATCAGGTGTACGAGAGCGCGGTTGCTGGACTCTGCGGCACGGCCTCCACGCAACACGACGGCGTTCCCGCTCTTCAGCGCGAGCGCCGCGATGTCGACTGTCACATTGGGACGCGCTTCGTAGATGGCGCCGACGACGCCGAAGGGAACCCGAACCTGCTGGATCGAGACGCCGTTCGGCAGACGGCTGCCGCGCACCGATGTTCCGACCGGATCGGGGAGGGCGACGATGTCGAGCACGGCATCCGCCAACGCGCCGATACGCTTCTCGTCGAGCGAGAGACGGTCGAGCAGGCCGTCGGAGAGACCCGCCTCACGACCGCGCTCCAAGTCTTGGACGTTGGCCGCGATGATGTCCTGCGCGTTGTCGACGAGTGCGCGTGCGATAGCGTCGAGTGCCTCGTTCTTCTGCGCCGTCGTCGCCATCGCGAGCGGTACCGAAGCGGCCTTCGTGGCCTCGAGCTTGCGGAGGAATGCCTGCGCGTCCGCGCTCACTGACGTCTCTTCGAGAACGGTGGAGGACATCGCAGCAGTTTAGCCTGCGAGCCCCTGGCCCCCGGATGCCTCGGTGGCCTCGCTGGGCGCGAACCACGTGCCGATGTGCTCCCCCGCCAGTGCGGCGCGCACCTGGCTCGTGGCGGCCAACAGAACCGCGCTGCCCGCCTCCGCGGCGTGCCGAGCGGCAGACACCTTCGTGACAGCGCCACCAGAGCCGACGCCCGCCGCGCCGATGGACCCGATCTCGACGCCGACGAGCGGATCGTTCGCCGCGACGAAATCGATCCGCTCGGCTCCCGGCTCGTGCGGCGGTCTCGTATAGAGGGCGTCGACATCCGAGAGCAGCACGAGGAGGTCTGCACCGATCAGCGTCGCGACGAGGGCCGCGAGACGGTCGTTGTCACCGAACCGGATCTCATGCGTCGCAACGGTGTCGTTCTCGTTCACGATCGGCAGGATGCGCAGATCCAGCAGCCGCTCCATCGCGCGTTTCGCATTGGAGCGGTGGGTCGGGTTGTCCATGTCGCTCGCGGTGAGCAGCACCTGGCCCGCGACGATGTCGTAGCGGTCGAGGCTGTCCTGATACCGATAGATGAGCACGTTCTGCCCGACGGCCGCAGCGGCCTGCTGCGTCGCGAGATCGGTCGGGCGCATCGAGAGCGAGAGGTACGGGATACCCGTCGCGATGGCACCGGATGACACAAGGACCACCTGCGTTCCACGCCCGTGCGCGGTGGCCAGTGCGTCGACCAACGGACCGATCTGATGCGCGTTCTCGCCACTGATCGACGAGGACCCCACCTTGACGACGATGCGTCGGGCAGAGGGCACCAGGGAACGGTCGGTGATCACCATCTATGCGTGGTCCTCGTCGTCATGCCAGAGCCCGGCGTCGCGCTCGCGCAGGAGCTCGGCGCGGGCCTCTGCCTTCGCGTCCATGCGCTCGTGGTACTCGACACGACGTTGACCTCGCGTCGCGCGGGCGTTCGCATCGACGCGAGGATCCGATCCGCGTGGCGCCGTCGCGAGCTCGGCGGTGGACGTGAGGGTGGGCTCCCAGTCGAACACCACGCCGTTGTTAGGCCCGATGACCACTGTCGAGCCGGCGACCGCGCCGGCCTTCACGAGTTGGTCCTCGACGCCGATCTTGGCAAGACGATCGGCCAGGAAGCCGACGGCCTCATCGTTCGCGAAGTCGGTCTGAGCGACCCAGCGCTCCGGTTTGCTGCCGAGGATGCGGTACACCGGGCCCTCCGACCCGCCCTCGACTCGCACGGTGAAGCCTGCATCATCGACTGCACGCGGTCGGATGACGATGCGCGGCTTGATCTCGGCATCGGCCGCAGCCTGCAGTCTGGCCTCTTCGACGAGTTCGGCGAGGGCGAACGAGAGCGAGCGAAGTCCCTCATGGCTCACTGTGGAGATCTCGAACACGCGGTAGCCGCGGGACTCGAGTTCGGGACGCACGAAGGCCGCGAGCTCGGCGGCATCCGGAACATCGATCTTGTTCAGGGCGATGAACTGAGGTCTCTCGAGCAACGGGACCTGCCCGTCGGGAACGGGGTATGCGGCCAGTTCGGTGAGGATGACATCGAGGTCGCTGATCGGATCGCGGCCCGGCTCGAGCGTCGCGCAGTCGAGCACGTGCAGCAGCGCGCTGCAGCGTTCGACGTGGCGCAGGAACTCCAGCCCCAACCCCTTGCCCTCGCTGGCGCCCTCGATGAGCCCCGGCACGTCCGCGATCGTGTAACGGATGTCTCCCGCCTGCACGACCCCGAGGTTCGGGTGGAGCGTGGTGAAGGGGTAGTCGGCGATCTTCGGCTTCGCTGCAGAGAGAGCCGCGACCAGGCTGGACTTGCCGGCGGACGGGAAGCCGACGAGCGCGACATCCGCAACGGTTTTCAGCTCGAGGACGACATCGCCCTCCCAACCCGGCGTGCCGAGCAGAGCGAATCCGGGAGCCTTGCGCTTGGTCGAGGCCAGCGCGGCATTACCGAGACCGCCCTGACCGCCAGGGGCGACCACGTAACGCATGCCGGGCTCGTCGAGGTCGACGAGCAGATCGCCGGACGGGTCTTTGACGACGGTTCCCACCGGAACCGGCAGTTCCAGCTCGCCGCCCGAGTAACCACTGCGATTGTCGCCCATGCCGAATCCGCCGCTCTCGGACGAGCGATGCGGATGCCGGTGGTAGGCGAGCAGCGTCGTGACGCCGGGATCGGTGACGAGGGCGATGTCGCCTCCGCTGCCTCCGTTGCCGCCATCGGGTCCGGCGAGCGGCTTGAACTTCTCGCGACGCACCGACACGCATCCATTGCCGCCGTTGCCGGCACGCAGGTGCAGCGTCACGGTATCGACGAACGTCGCCATGATGCTCCTCACCGCCCGACGTGCGAGCTGTTGTCTACGGTATCCGGATGCCCTGAAGCAGCGCCGAATTGAAAGAGCCGGTGGGAGGGCACGAGGCCCGCCCACCGGCTCTGATCTGACGAAAGGTCAGTCGCCTGCCACGATGTTGACGACCTTGCGGCCGCCCTTCGTGCCGAACTCGACAGCGCCCGCCTCGAGGGCGAACAGCGTGTCGTCGCCACCGCGGCCGACGTTGGCGCCCGGGTGGAAGTGGGTTCCGCGCTGGCGGACGATGATCTCGCCCGCGCCGACGACCTGGCCACCGAAACGCTTCACGCCGAGACGCTGCGCGTTCGAGTCGCGACCGTTGCGAGTAGAGCTCGCTCCCTTTTTGTGTGCCATGAGTGTCTCTCCTCGCGCTTACTTGATGCCGGTGATCTTGACGCGCGTGAGCTCCTGACGGTGCCCCTGGCGCTTCTTGTAGCCGGTCTTGTTCTTGAACTTCTGGATGACGATCTTCGGGCCGCGAAGGTCGCCGAGAACCTCGGCGGTCACCGTCACCTTGGCGAGCGACTTCGCATCGCTGGTGACCTTGTCACCATCGACCAGAAGCACCGCGGGGAGCTCGATGGTGCCGTTCTTCGAGGACTTGACGCGGTCCATCGTGACGATGGTGCCGATCTCGACCTTCTCCTGCCGACCGCCGGCGCGCACAACTGCGTAAACCACTACTCGTACCTATCTGATGAGGGATTGAGACAACCCCAGACTGACGTGGATTTTCGCTGGTCACGCCCCCAATGGGAGAAGGGTTCGAGCCAGAAAATGAAAGGGCGAAAGCCGCGATAAGACGGCGCACACCGAGGGTCAACATTACCCGATCACACCAAGGCGGTCAAATGAGCTCCGTCGTAGACTCGCGATCATGTCCGTCTTGATCGACACCCCACGGTGGCCGAACCACGGAACACTGTGGTGTCACCTCGTCAGCGATGCCTCGCTGGATGAGCTGCACACGTTCGCGGCAGCCAACGGAGTACCGGAGCGGGCCTTCGATCTCGATCACTACGACGTGCCCGCCGAGCGCCACGACGGCCTCATCGCGGCCGGCGCCGTACCCGTCACCGGCCGCGAACTCGTCGAACGCCTTCGAGCCAGCGGGCTGCGCGTCACTGCCGCCAAGCGCAGGCTACGCCGAAGCCGCGAGGGCTAAGGCGCGTTCCACCCGTCCCGGTCCTACTGCTTGTCCTCGTGCGGCGGGATGACTCCCCCTGTGATCCCGGCGGTCGTCACGCGGCGCCGTGAACGGCCCTGACCGGGCTGCTTGGGCTCGGGCAGGGCGTCGAGAACGGAACCCAGGATCTCCTGTGCCTGCACACGGTCGACCTTCGGCTTGGATTCGCCGTGCGTCTCGAGCGGGATGTCGAGGATCGTCACCGCGACGTCGGGCTGGGGCGCGACGCTCGGTGCGCCGACATCGGGAACGACAACCGCCGCGGGCACGCTCTGCTCCGCGACGCCCTGCTCGGTGACGCCCTGCTCTGGGGCATCCGTCTCGATCGCGCTCTGCTCGGCGTTACCGCCCTGCTCGGCGGCGCGGCGCGCTGCTCCGCGGCCACGGCTGCCGCGGCGAGTGCGCGGGGAATCCGACTTGGATCCCGCCTGTTGCTCGTTCGACGACTCCGTCACCGGTGTCTTCTCGGACGAGTCGCCACCGCCCTCAGCGACGTGCCTGGCGGTGGACGCGGACTCCAGCTCCGACTCTCCCGCCTCTTGGTGCGGGTGCAGCGTGCTCGCGGCGATCTGGGCGAGCGCGCTCTTCGCGTCGTCGGTGATCGCATGCGTCCCCGTGTGCGGGCCGCCGTTGCCGTTCACCGGCTGAGCAGCGGGTGCTCCGCCGCCCTTGCCGCCACGACGCCGCTCGGGCTGCTGCTGCGTGCGGTGCCTGGTCACGGGGTCGTGGTGCACGATCACACCACGGCCCGCACACACCTCGCAGGGCTCGCTGAACGTCTCGAGCAGGCCGAGGCCGAGCTTCTTCCGGGTCATCTGAACAAGGCCAAGCGACGTCACTTCGGCGACCTGGTGCTTCGTGCGGTCGCGGCTCAGGCACTCGATCAGACGGCGAAGCACGAGATCGCGGTTGGTCTCGAGCACCATGTCGATGAAGTCGACCACGATGATGCCGCCGATGTCTCGCAACCGCAGCTGCCTCACGATCTCTTCGGCCGCTTCGAGGTTGTTCTTCGTGACGGTCTCTTCGAGATTGCCGCCAGAGCCGACGAACTTGCCGGTGTTGACGTCGATGACCGTCATGGCCTCTGTGCGGTCGATCACGAGCGAACCGCCGGAGGGCAGCCAGACCTTGCGGTCCAGCGCCTTCTCGATCTGCTCCGTGATGCGGAACTCATCGAACGCGTCGCGCGATCCTTCGTACGGCTCGACGCGGTCGAGCAGGTCGGGAGCAACCTGACGCAGATAGCTCTCGATCGTCGAACGTGCATCGTCACCGGCGATGATCAGCTTCTGGAAGTCCTCGTTGAAGACATCCCGCACGATCTTGATCAGGAGGTCGGGCTCGCTGTGCAGCAGCGCGGGCGCCTGAACGCTCTCGGTCTGCTTGGAGATGCCGGCCCACTGAGTGGTCAATCGGTTCACGTCGACGGTGAGCTGGTCCTCGGTCGCACCCTCTGCCGCCGTGCGCACGATGACGCCCGTGTTCTCGGGGAGAACCTCCTTGAGGATCTTCTTCAGCCTTGCGCGTTCGGTGTCCGGCAGCTTGCGGCTGATGCCGTTCATCGACCCGTTCGGCACGTACACGAGGTAGCGCCCTGGCAGACTCACCTGGCTGGTCAGTCGGGCGCCCTTGTGACCGACCGGGTCTTTCGTGACCTGCACGAGGACCTTGTCGCCCGGCTTCAGTGCCAGCTCGATACGACGCGGCTGGTTGCCGGTCTCCGCGGCCTCCCAGTCGACCTCTCCGGAGTAGAGCACTGCGTTGCGGCCGCGTCCGATGTCGACGAACGCCGCCTCCATGCTGGGCAGCACGTTCTGCACCCGGCCGAGGTAGACGTTGCCGATGAGGGATGCCTCCTGCGAGCGAGCCACGTAGTGCTCGACGAGCACGCCGTCTTCGAGCACGCCGATCTGGATGCGGCCACCCTTCGATCGCACGATCATCTGCCGGTCGACGGCCTCACGTCGCGCAAGGAACTCGGCCTCGGTGATGACGGGGCGGCGACGGCCTGCGTCGCGCCCGTCGCGGCGGCGCTGCTTCTTCGCCTCGAGACGGGTCGATCCCTTGACCTTCTGCGGCTCGGTGATGAGCTCCGGCTCGCGCGGCTCGCGCTGCTGACGCTGGCGGGGCTGGGCCGGCTCGTCCTGGCCGCCCTCTGACGAGCCACCGCGCTTGCGCGTACGACGGCGGGATGTCGTGGATTCCTCGACGGCCGCCGTGTCGTCGCCCTGCGCCGCAGGCAGCGGGGGCAGAACAGGCGGCGCCTGGAAGAACAGGGCCGTGCTCGGCAGGCCGCGGGCCTGGGGCGCGGTCGCCTCGCCTGCCGGCTTGGGCGGAGCATCCGCTGCCGCCGTCTCTGGCTCGGCAACGACCGCCGCTTCGGCCTGGTCGGATGCCCCAGCGCGCTCGTGCGCGACGGGCGCAGCGTCGACAGTCGGCGCATCCTGAACCGCGGCTTCGGTCGCCGGTGTCTGCTCCGGCGTGACGGCATCCGCGGATGCCCCCGCCTTGCGGGTTACGCGACGCCCTCCGAAGAGCCTGCCGCGCTTACGCGGCGCGCTGCCCTCCCCGTTCCGTCCCGACTCGTCCTGTGGATTCTGATCGTTCTCCACCATCGCTGGTGCACTCCTCGACCGTACGGTGGACACGCGCGCCCGGTACGGCTGTACTCATGCGGACGGCGCGTTCAGCGCGCGCCCGCCAATCCTCGGCCCGGCGTTCGAAAGGGTGCGCGATGTGCACGGCGCTTCGTGGCGCTGCGTAGATCGCGGCTCTCGCTTTCGTTCGCTCGTCCCCTGTCTGTCACGTCTGGTCTGTAACGTCTCTTTCCGTCGGGTCGCGCGCGACTCGACGAACGGGCTCGCGTCTGCGGTACCCGTGAAAGCTTCTTTGCGACCGTGCGAGCCCTGCTCGCGCGATCCTGCCCATTATCGCACGGCAGCCTGCGCTCCCCGGTCAGGTGGGGCGGAGCCGTCGTGTCGCTCTGCCATAATGCGATGGTGTCGCTCGACTCCCCCACCGAAACCAGGCGGCCCACTGGGCTCGCGATCTTCCTCATCGTCGCGGGGGTGATCGGATGGCTCGCCGCCTTCGCGCTCACGATCGACAAGTTCACGGTGCTCGAGCATCCGGCTGCACAACTCACGTGCAACATCAACCCGCTCGTTGGCTGCTCGAAGAACCTGGCCTCGTGGCAGGGCGCGGTTCTCGGATTCCCGAACCCGATCATCGGCGTGGCGTGCTGGGCCGCCCCGATCGCCGTCGGTGTCGCGATCCTCGCGGGCGCGCGGTTCAAGAAGTGGTTCTGGATGCTCTTCAACCTCGGCGTGCTCGGCGCGATCGTACTGGTGATCTTCCTCATCTACTCGAGCCTGTACAGCCTCTTCGTACTGTGCCCGTACTGCATGGTCACCTGGGTCGTGACCATTCCCACGTTCTGGGTCGTGACGTTCTACAACCTCAAAGAAGGCAACATCCCGACGAACGAGCGGGTGCGCTCCTTCTTCGCTGCCGCCTACTCATGGATTCCGCTGATCACCCTGATCTCGTACGTGATCGTCGCGGTCTTCGCGCAGATCCAGGTGCAGTGGATCCCCAACGCCTTCCGTTGAGTCGTTCTGCGCTCTTCTCGTGGGTGGCTTCGTGGGTGGCTCTCGCCTCTCATGCAGTCGCGTGACACTTCGGCACCCCGATAACAGGCAGATCGCGTGAGAACAGGCAACTTCTGCCTGTTCTCACGCGATCTCCGCTGTCCTGCCTGTCTTCGCGAAGGCACGCTGTGCCGGGCACCATGCCGTGCCGCGACGCCGGCGCCGCGCGAGCTGCGCTCGCACGGTCTAAAACCAGAGGGCGAGCTCGCGGGCGGCGCTTTCCGGCGAGTCCGAACCGTGCACCAGGTTCTGCTGTACGGCGAGACCCCAGTCGCGTGCGAGGTCGCCACGGATGGTGCCGGGTGCAGCGGTCGTGGGGTCCGTGGCGCCCGCGAGCGAGCGGAAGCCCTCGATGACGCGATTCCCGGCGACGCGGATGGCGACGATCGGCCCCGACTCCATGAACTCGACCAGGGGCTCGTAGAACGGCTTTCCCTGGTGCTCCTCGTAGTGCTTCGCGAGCAGTTCGCGATCGGCCTCGACGAGCTTGACGTCGACCAGGGCGTAGCCCTTGGCCTCGATGCGGCGCAGGATCTCGCCGGTCAGTCCTCTGGCGACTCCGTCGGGCTTGACGAGCACGAGGGTCTCTTCGATGGTGGTCATTCCTTCTCCTTATGGGTGGTGTCGGGAGGTGTGGATTCGGATGCCTCGGCCGCGCCGGCCGCTTCGGCGGCCCGATACGCGGCGTTGCGCCGGTCGAGTCGCGCGCCGGCGATCATGGCATAGGCCCAGATGGCGGTGAAGATGACACCGACGATGAACAGCATGCCGACCAGGAGGCCGGAGGCGATCACGACCAGTTGCACCAGCCAGCCCAGCCAGTAGCCGACGCGGTAGCGCAGCAGCGGAATCGCGACGATCATCAGTACGATGAGCCCGATTCCGCCTCCGAGCGCCTGAACAGGCGGGAGGGCGTGGAGCCCGAAGACGACGAGGGCGCCGAGGAAGACGACGATCACCTCGAAACCGAGCACGATCGTGCCGAGGCTCTCCTGTGCTGAACGCTGTCTGCGCTGCCTCGGCGCAGGCCCGGCGGCCGGCTCGCTCACTCTGCGGCCTTCCAGTCGCGCTCCTGCGCGAGGCCGAGCGTCTCTCCGATGAGTGCGATCGATCCGGTGACGACGACCGCGCGGCGCTGCTCAGCGCCAGCCCACTCGCGCGCCGCCTCGATCGCGTCCCCGAGATCGGGGTGGGACTCCACGTGTTCGTGCGTCCACTCCTCCACGCTGTCGGCGAGCTCGTCCGATGATGTGGAGCGCTCGGAGTGCGACTGCGTGACGAAGATGCGGGCGGCCAGCGGAGCCAGCGCGTCGACGATGCCATGGGCATCCTTGTCTCGCAGAATGCCGATCACGAACGCGAACTCGTCGAAGTCGAAGAACGTCGGCAGAGCCGCGGCGAGCGTGAGGGCTCCAGCGGGATTGTGTGCGGCATCCACCAGGACCGTGGGATCGGTGCCGACGAGCTGCAGGCGGCCGGGAGAGGTGACGGTGGCGAACGCCTCCTCGAGCAGCGGCTCGCGGAGCGCCTCTTCGCCGCCACCGAGGAACGCCTCGACCGCGGCGACAGCGACAGCCGCATTCTGCGCCTGGTGTGCTCCGTACAGCGGAAGGAACAGGTCCGCGTAGGTCGCTGCACGGCCGCGGATGGTCACGAGCTGGCCGCCGACGGCGACGGCATCGCTCTCCACCTCGAAGTCCGAAGGCTGGAAGGCGATGGATGCCTCGCGCAGGTTCGCCGCCCTGCGTAGCTCGGCGACGGCCACCTCCGTCTGCGCGGAACTCACGACCGAGGCGGACGGCTTGATGATTCCGCTCTTGGTGCGGGCGATCTCGGCGATCGTCTTACCGAGCCGCTCGGTGTGGTCGAGCGAGATCGGCGTGAACACGGCGACCTGACCGTCGCCGACGTTGGTCGAATCCCACTCGCCGCCCATGCCGACCTCGATCACCGCGACATCGACAGGGGCATCCGCGAAGACCGCGAAAGCCAGAACGGTGACGACCTCGAAGAACGTGAGCCGCGGCTCGCCGTCGGCCTCGAGTTCCGCGTCGGCCATCTGCACGTAGGGCTCGATGTCGTCCCAGTTGCGTGCGAGAGCCTCGTCGGTGATCGGCTCCCCGTCGATCATGAAGCGCTCGTTGAAGCGCAGCAGATGAGGACTCGAGAACAGGCCGACGCGCAGACCGTACGCGCGCAGGATGCTCTCGATGATGCGACTCGTCGAGGTCTTCCCGTTCGTTCCCGTCACGTGGATGATCGGGTACGCCCGCTGCGGGTCGCCGAGAAGTTCGACGGCGCGACGCGTCGGGCCCAGACGCGGTCGCGGGCTGGACTCCCCCAGTCGTTCGAGCAGAGTCTCGTAGACCGCATCCGCTGCTTCGCGGAAGCTCTCGTCCTCGTCGGTCACTTCACCACCTCCACTTTCTCGAGGCACACGAGCAGTGTCGATGCTGCTCCGACCGCGACGGAATTCTGCGCGTCGGCCACCGCATCGTCGACGTCGACCTCGAGTTCAACGGCGAGTGTCTCGGAACCCACCAGATCCGCGTTCGCACGCACCGCGTCGACGCCCTCGCGGTCGAGCACGAGGCGCAGCCGGATGCGATCGCTCACGTCGAGACCCGCCTGCTTGCGGCTCTCCTGCACGACCCGCACGACATCGCGCGCGAGCCCCTCAGCCTCGAGCTCGTCGGTCGTCGTCGTCTCCAGCAGCACGAAGCCCGCCCCCGGGAGGAGGGAGATCGCGCGGCCCGAGCCGTGCGCATCCGTCGCCTCCAGCACGAGCTCGTACTCGCCGGTCTGCAAAGCGATTCCGCCGGCTGTGACGACGCCGTCCGTCTCCGACCAGTCGCCTTCCCGCGACGCCTTGATGGCCGATTGCACGGTCTTGCCGAGCCTGGGGCCGGCGGCGCGGGCGTTGACGCTGAGGCGCTTGCTGATGCCGTACTCGGCCGGGCTGTTCTCAGTGAACGTCACCAGCCGAACGGCTTTCACGTTGAGCTCGTCGCGCAGGATGCCCTCGAACGGCTCCAGCGACGCAGCGCCCTCGGTGATCACGGTGAGTTCGGCCAGCGGCAGGCGCACCCGCAGCCCGGCCTGCTTGCGCAGAGACAGCACGACCGAGCTCACCTGACGAACGCGATCCATCGCGGCGACCAGCGCGTCGTCCTGCGGGAATTCAGAGGCCACAGGCCAGTCGGTCAGGTGCACGCTGCGCCCGCCGGTCAGGCCTTTCCAGATGCGCTCCGTGACGAGCGGGAGGAGAGGGGCTGCCAGCCGCGCGACAGTCTCGAGCACCGTGTACAGGGTGTCGAACGCCTCTGCGTTGCGGCCGTCAGCCGTCACGCCCTCCCAGAACCGGTCCCTCGACCTGCGCACGTACCAGTTGGTCAGCACGTCGGCGAAGTCGCGGATCTTCGCGGCGGCGAGCGTGGAGTCGAGGTTGTCGAGATCTGTCGTGACGGCCCCGACCAGCTCGTGCGTCTTCGCGAGCAGGTAGCGGTCGAGCACGTCTGCTGATTCCGTGCTGCGCTTCGCCTGATATCCGCTCGCGTTCGCGTAGAGGGAGAAGAAGTACCAGGTGCTCCACAGCGGTAGCAGCGCCTCGCGTACTCCCTGCCTGATGCCCTCCTCCGTGACGATGAGGTTGCCGCCGCGCAGAACGGAGGACGACATCAGGAACCAGCGCATGGCATCCGAGCCGTCGCGATCGAACACCTCGGCCACGTCGGGGTAGTTGCGCAGCGACTTCGACATCTTCTGCCCGTCGCTGCCCAGCACGATGCCGTGGCTGATCACGCGCTTGAACGCCGGACGATCGAAGATCGCCGTTCCGAGCACGTGCATCAGGTAGAACCAGCCACGGGTCTGCCCGATGTATTCGACGATGAAGTCGGCCGGGTTGTGGGTGTCGAACCACTCCCGGTTCTCGAACGGGTAGTGCACCTGCGCGTACGGCATGGAACCCGAATCGAACCAGACATCCAGCACATCGGGGATGCGGCGCATCGTCGATCGACCGCTCGGGTCGTCCGGGTTGGGGCGAGTCAGCTCGTCGATGTACGGCCGGTGCAGGTCGGGGTTGCCGTCGGCGTTCTCGGGGAGACGTCCGAAGTCGCGTTCCAACTCCTCGAGCGAGCCGTAGACGTCGACGCGCGGGAAGTCGGGGTCGTCGCTCTTCCAGACGGGGATCGGCGAACCGAAGTAGCGGTTGCGGCTGATCGACCAATCGCGCGCGCCTTCGAGCCACTTGCCGAACTGACCGTCCTTGACATTGTCGGGAACCCAGTCGATCTGCTGGTTGAGCTCGATCATGCGGTCCCTGAACTCGGGGACGCGCACGAACCAGCTCGACACCGCCTTGTAGATCAGCGGGTTGCGGCAGCGCCAGCAGTGCGGATAGCTGTGCTCGTAGGATGCCTGCCGCAGCAGCCTTCCCATCTCCCTGAGCTCGCGGATGAGCGGCTTGTTCGCCTCGAACACCTGAAGCCCGGCGACATCGGACACCTCGGAGAGGAAGCGACCGCCGTCGTCGACGGAGAGCACGACGGGGATGCCCGCCGCTGCACACACCCGCTGGTCGTCCTCGCCGTAGGCGGGCGCCTGGTGCACGATGCCGGTGCCCTCCTCGGTGGAGACGTAGTCGTCGGTGAGGATCTGCCACGCGTTCTGCGTGCCGTATGCCGCGGCATCCGCGTAGTAGTCCCACAGCCGGTCGTAGCGCACGCCCGCCAGCTGCGAACCGGTCACGGTGCGCGTGACGGCGGAGCGGGCATCCTCCGCCGAGTCGTAGCCGAGGTCCTTCGCGTACGAGCCGACGAGGTCGAGGGCGATCAGGTATTCCGCGCCGAGAACCTCGGATGCGTCGCCGCCCTCACGGTGCACCTCGGCGTCCGGAGTGCCGTCGGGACCGGCCGGCACCACCGCATACGTGATCCCAGGGCCCACGGCGAGCGCCAGGTTCGTCGGCAGCGTCCAGGGCGTGGTCGTCCATGCGAGCGCGCGCACAGCGGTCAGTCCGAGCGCTTCGGCCTTCTCCCCCACCAGCGGGAAGGTCACGGTCACGGTCTGGTCCTGTCGCATCTTGTAGACGTCGTCGTCCATGCGCAGCTCGTGGTTCGACAACGGCGTCTGATCGCGCCAGCAGTACGGCAGCACACGGTAGCCCTCGTAGGCGAGGCCCTTGTGGTGCAGCTGTTTGAAGGCCCAGATCACCGACTCCATGTAGGTGACGTCGAGCGTCTTGTAGTCGTTGTCGAAGTCGACCCAGCGCGCCTGGCGCGTGACGTATTCTCGCCACTCGTGCGTGTACTTGAGCACGGATGACCGCGCCGCCTCGTTGAACGCGGCGATGCCCATCTCTTCGATCTGGCTCTTGTCGGTGAGGCCGAGTTGCCGCTCGGCTTCCAGCTCGGCCGGCAGTCCGTGCGTGTCCCAGCCGAACCGGCGGTGCACCTGCTTGCCGCGCATCGTCTGGTAGCGGGGAAAGACATCCTTCGCGTAGCCGGTGAGCAGGTGCCCGTAATGCGGCAGCCCGTTCGCGAACGGCGGACCGTCGTAGAAGACCCACTCGGGTGCGCCCTCGCGCTGGTCGACGGATGCCCGGAAGGTGTCGTCGCGCTTCCAGAACGCGAGGACATCCTCTTCGATCTGCGGAAAACGCGGCGAAGGGACGACGGGCTCGTTGTGATCGTCTGAGATGGGGTACGGCATGCTTCTCCTGGCAGGGATTCCACTTCTGCACGAGGACGCAGCCGGCGACGTGAAGGAAAACATGCCGGGAACGCGGTACCACCCCGCTTGCCACGCACCGGCATCCGTCGGCGGAGCGCGACCACTTCATGAAGGCTGTGACGGGCCGACCCGCCCGGTTCTACTTGGCGCGTTCCACCCGCCAAGCGGATGAGGTGTGCCGTTCTTCCGGAGACTCCCCGGTGATGGCCGGATCACAGTCGTTGCGCGAAAGTCTACAGTGGCGCGCGCTGGAACTCGCCGGGATAGTAGGGATAACCCCCGTAGGCATTCGGTGATCCGCCGGGTGGGGACGGCACCGTGAGGCCGGGAGTCTTGATGTGCACGACGACCAACCGCACGAGCGCAGCGGTCGACCACGGACTCACCAAGGAGGCCCAGCATCATGAGCACGGAGACCGGCACGATGACGACTCACAGTTCCACACCGGTTGCGATCGAACCCAGCGCCGGGTTCTGGGTGCGCTACGGCGAGCTCTGGCGCAGCACTCCGGCCGAGGTCGGCGTGCTCTTCGTCGCCTTCCCTCTCGCCGTCATCGGCACGAGTCTGCTGTGGCCGATCTTCTTCGCGGGAGTCGGCCTGGCGGTGCTGATCATCGGCTTCTTCCTCGTACTCGCCGCGTTGTACGTGGCGCGCGGCTACGGGACGCTGACGCTGCGACTGCTCGAGTTCGCCGGCCGGCCGCGCATCCCTCGTCCGCAGTGGCGTGGGCGGGTGGGAACCGGCTTCATCGGCAAGGTCTTCGGGCCGCTCGCCGACGGCCGGTACTGGTTGTACCTCCTGGACGGGATGCTCGCGCAGATCGCCGTGAGCACAGTGACATGGGGAATCATGATCGCCTGGGTCGCCACCTCCCTCGGCGGCGTCACCTACTGGATCTGGGTCGGCTTCATCCCGAACGAGGGCAGAAGCGTCTGGCTGTCTCGCGTGATCTGGGAGTGGGCGACGGGCACCACGGCGACGTTCGATCCTCGAGTAGGCGACGCGGTCATGTTCGGGATCGTCGGCGTCATCATGCTCTTCACGCTTCCGTTCGTGATGCGTGGTCTCATCCTCGTGCACTGGGGCATCGCCAAGGGCCTGCTCGGATCCTGGTCGTCGCAGAGTCTGCGCCGCGAGGTCAGCGAGCTGTCCGAGTCGCGAGCGGCCGCCGTTGCCGCGGAGGATCGCACCCTGCGCAGGCTGGAGCGCGACATCCATGACGGTCCGCAACAGGGCCTGCTCCGCCTTCGCATGGACATCGCCTCCGCGCAGCGGCGCATGCACGACGATCCGGATGCCGCCGCCCGACTTCTCGACGAGGCCGCAACTACCGCGCAGGAGTCGCTCGACGAGCTGCGGGCGCTCTCCCGCGGATTCGCGCCGCCCATTCTGCAGGACCGCGGACTGAAGGCAGCCCTGGAGTCCCTCGGCGCCCGAAGCACGGTTCCCGTCGAGCTGACCTACGCGCTGAACCGCGAACTCCCCTCAGAGATCGAACGCAACCTCTACTTCGTCGCGGCCGAGTTGCTCACCAATGTGTCGAAGCACGCGGATGCCTCACTCGCGCGGGTGCGGATCGTGGTGGACCAGAACACCGTGCTGCTCTCGGTCTCCGACAACGGGCACGGCGGCGCGGGGTTCGCCGAAGGGCACGGGCTGGCGGGCATCCGCGAGCGCGTGACGTCGATGCGCGGAACCACCCAGCTCGCGTCGAGCCGTTCCGGCACCGTCGTGAACATCGCGGTGCCGATATCGTGAGTGCGTGACCGAACCCCTCCATGTGCTGATTGCGGACGATTCCGTTCTGCTGCGCGAGGGGCTCGTGCGCGTCCTCTCCGAGGCCGGCTTCGTCACGGTCGGAGCGTTCGGTGACGCCGAAGCTCTGCTCACCGCGGCGAAGACCGTGCCGTTCGACGTCGCGCTGCTGGACGTGCGGATGCCGCCCACCTTCCGCGACGAGGGAGTGCGGGCGGCCCTCGCGCTGCACGCTGCACAGCCCGGGGTCGGCGTGTTGCTGCTGAGCCAGTACGTCGAGACCACGTATGCGCGCGAACTTCTCGGCAGCGGCGCAGGGGGCATGGGCTACCTGCTCAAAGACCGGCTGGCATCCCTCGACGAGCTGACGGATGCCGTGACCCGCGTCGCCTCCGGCGGCACCGTGCTCGACCCCGAAGTCGTCGCGCAACTCGTCGGTCGGCGCGCGGACCCGCTCGCCGCACTCACGCCGAGGGAGCGGGAGACCCTGCAGCTGATGGCGGAGGGCCGCACGAACGCCGCGATCGCGGGACTGCTGCACGTCGGCGTCGGTGCGGTCGAGAAGAACGTGTCGGCGATCTTCGCCAAGCTCGGCCTCGACGATTCGGGCACGGACCATCGCAGGGTGTTGGCTGTGCTCACCTGGCTCGACGCCGCAGCCTGACCCGGCGATCCCCCGAGCTCGTAGCGAATCGCGTCATCCGACTTCCACAAGGTCGGCGATCGAACGCTGGAGGTAACATCCACCACCGGTCGTCGCCGAGGCACCATAGTTGAAGCCCGTGACCGATTCCACAACCATCGCCTCTCGCACAGCAGACCGGAACGCGTGGCGGGTGACCCTCGCCTCTCTGGTCGGCACGTCTCTGGAGTCGTACGACTTCTACGTCTTCAGCTTCTTCAGCGCCATCTTCAGCGCAGCTGTATTCTTCCCAGCGGAAGACCGAGTCGCCGGCCAACTCGCCGCCTTCCTCACCCTCGCCACCTCCTATTTCGTGCGCCCGATCGGTGCGATCATCTTCGGACACTTGGGCGATCGCATCGGACGTAGGGCGACCCTCATCTGGACCGTCGGCATCATGGGCGTCTCCACCGCCTTGATCGGCGTGCTGCCCGGATACGCGACCATCGGCGTCGCAGCGCCGATCCTGCTTGTGCTGCTCCGCGTCATCCAGGGCATCTCTCTCGGCGGGGAGTGGGGCGGCTCGATCCTGGTCGGCGTCGAACACTCCACCCCCAAGCGCCGCGGCTTCTACGCAGCCCTCCCGCAGCTCGGCTCGCCGATCGGCACCATCGTCACCTCGGTGCTCTTCCTCTGGCTGAGCGCGACGCTGAGCCAGGCCGACATGCTCGCCTGGGGCTGGCGCATCCCGTTCCTGCTCGCGCTTCCGCTGCTCGCGGTGTCCCTCTACCTGCGGCTCTCGATCGACGAGACCCCGGTCTTCTCACATCTCGTCGCCGAGAAGAAGCGCGACCGATTCCCCGTTCTCGACGTGTTCCGCAAGCAACCCGTCACCCTGCTCGTCGCCGTCGGCGCCGCCTTGCTCGGCATCGGGTCGTATGCGCTGATGAACACCTACACGATCAACTACGGGGTGGCAGCGCTCGGTTTCAACTACACGCAGGTGTTCACCGCCGCCACGATCGGCAGTCTGCTGCAGCTCGTGACGATCCCCCTCTTCGGGCTGCTCGCCACGCGCATCGGCTCGGCCCGCGTGGTCTGGATCGGCGCTCTGACGACGCTGATCGTCGCGTTCCCGATGTACTTCCTGCTGCAGTTCGCGACGTTCCCGATCCTGGTCGGCACGATGATCATCGGCGGCATCTTCCCCACCCTGAGCTGGGCCGGCCTCGGCGGCTTGATGGCGGATATCTTCGGCCAGTCGATCAGGTACAGCGCGCTCTCCCTCTCCTACGCCATAGCTGCGGCCCTCTCCGGGTTCATCCCCCTCCTCACCGAGGCGCTCGGGGCCGCGACGAAGAACGCTTGGTGGCATCCCGGCATCGTTCTCGGCATCCTGTCGGTCGTGACGCTGGTCGCCGCGGTGGCAGCGGCATCCATCGCGAAACGACGACGTGAAGACGTCGTCGACGCCGACGATGTGCTCGAATCGGAGCAGAGCGAGCTGCAGGAACGCGGCGCCGTCACGAGCTGAATGAGGCTCCGGTAGACTGGTGAGGCATCCCATATTCAGGCACCAGTTGACACGGTGCCGCACATACCGCAACGGAGTTCCGCCATGACCGACGCCGCGATGTTCGACGACTCAGCCGCCACAGACGCCTTCGGTCGCATTCCGGACAAGCCGGCTCTCGAGGGACTCGAGCGGGTGTGGGACGAGCGGTGGCGTGCCGACGGCACCTACCACTTCGAGCGTGATGCCGCTCTTCAGGCCGGCCGCGGCGACATCTACTCCGTCGACACCCCGCCTCCGACCGCATCGGGTTCACTGCACATCGGGCACGTCTTCAGCTACACGCACACGGATGTCGTCGCCCGCTACCAGCGCATGCGCGGCAAGCACGTGTTCTACCCGATGGGCTGGGACGACAACGGTCTGCCGACCGAGCGCCGCGTTCAGAACTATTACGGGGTGCGGTGCGATCCGTCACTGCCGTACGACGCGGACTTCGTGCCGTCCTATGAGGGCGGCGACAACAAGAGCTCGCGCGCGGCCGACCAGAAGCCGATCTCACGCCGCAACTTCATCGAGCTCTGCACGAAGCTCACCATCGAAGACGAGAAGCAGTTCGAAGCGCTCTGGCGCAATCTGGGCCTCTCCGTCGATTGGGCGCAGACCTACCGCACCATCGGCGACGAGTCGCTGTTCGTCTCCCAGCTGGCGTTCCTGCGCAACCTGGAACGCGGCGAGGCGTACCAGGCCATGGCGCCGACGCTCTGGGATGTCACCTTCCGCAGCGCCGTCGCCCAGGCCGAGCTCGAGGACCGCGACCAGCCTGGCGCGTTCCACACGATCTCGTTCCACGGCGACGACGGCCCCGTGGTGATCGCCACGACCCGTCCCGAACTGATCCCGGCCTGTGTTGCGCTGGTGGCGCACCCGAGCGACGAGCGCTACAAGCCTTTGTTCGGCAAGACGGTGCGCAGTCCGGTTTTCGGTGTCGAGATTCCGGTGCTGGCCCACCACCTCGCCGAGCCCGACAAGGGCACGGGCATCGCCATGGTCTGCACCTTCGGCGACATCACGGATGTCACGTGGTGGCGCGAGCTCGACCTGCCGACCCGCGCGGTCATCGGCTTCGACGGCCGCATTCTGCCCGAGCCGCCTGAGGCTCTCGCCGGCGATGCCGCGAAGGATGCCTACGCGCAGCTCGCCGGCAAGACCGTGTTCTCGGCGAAGCAGGCGATGGTCGAGCTGCTGAAGCAGTCCGGCGATCTGCTGGAGGACCCGAAGCCCATCACCCACCCGGTGAAGTTCTACGAGAAGGGCGACCGCCCGCTCGAGATCGTCTCCACCCGGCAGTGGTACATCAGCAACGGAGCGCGCGACGCAGCGCTTGCAGATCGTCTTCTCGAGCTCGGCAAGCAGATCGACTGGCATCCGGAGTTCATGCGTGTGCGCTACGAGAACTGGGTCGGCGGCCTCTCCGGCGACTGGCTCGTGTCGCGCCAGCGTTTCTTCGGCGTGCCGATTCCCGTCTGGTATCCGGTGGACGAGGCGGGCGAGACCGTGTTCGACTCCCCCATCGTGCCTACGCGCGACCAGCTGCCGGTCGACCCGACCACCGACACGGCGCCGGGCTACGACGAGTCGCAGCGCGGTGCACCGGGCGGATTCGTGCCCGAGATGGACATCCTCGACACCTGGGCCACGTCGTCGCTGACGCCGCAGATCGCGGGTGGCTGGGAGCGTGACGCGGAACTCTTCGACGCGGTGTTCCCGTACGACCTGCGGCCGCAGGCCCAGGACATCATCCGCACCTGGCTGTTCTCCAGTGTGCTGCGCGCCCAACTCGAGGACGGCGTGTCCCCGTGGGCGCATGCCGCCATCTCCGGCTTCATCGTCGATCCCGACCGCAAGAAGATGTCGAAGTCGAAGGGCAACGTGGTCACGCCTGCCGACATCCTGGAGCAGCACGGCTCGGATGCCGTGCGCTACTGGGCTGCATCGAGTCGCCTTGGAACCGATGCCGCCTTCGACCCGCAGAATCCGACGCAGATCAAGATAGGTCGCCGGCTGGCGATCAAGGTGCTCAACGCGGCGAAGTTCATTCTGAGCTTCCCCACAGGCGCAGGGGACGTCACCGAGCCGCTGGACCGAAGCATGCTCTCCGAGCTCTCCGGTGTCGTCGCGGAGGCGACGAAGGCGCTCGACGGCTACGACCACGCACGTGCGCTCG
This sequence comes from Humibacter sp. RRB41, assembly GCF_022761015.1. Classification (GTDB taxonomy): domain Bacteria; phylum Actinomycetota; class Actinomycetes; order Actinomycetales; family Microbacteriaceae; genus Humibacter. The sequence goes on along the minus strand of NZ_JAKWJQ010000006.1, from coordinate 186,290 downwards.
AGCTGACGGAGTCGTTCTTCTGGACGTTCTGCGACGACTACCTCGAGCTCGTCAAGGAGCGCGCGTACGGGGAGGGACAGGGGGCTGCCTCGGCGGCCGCCGCACTACGGCTCGCGTTGTCCACGTTGCTGCGTCTGTTCGCCCCGTTCATTCCGTTCGCGACCGAGGAGACCTGGTCGTGGTTCCAGTCCGGCTCGGTGCACAGGGCGGAATGGCCGACCGTCGACACGCTGAGCAGCGCTGCAGGCGAGGCGACTCCGCTGGTGCTCGCTGCGACTTCAGTCGTGCTGACGGGCATTCGACGCGCCAAGACCTCAGCGAAGGTCTCGCAGAAGGCGCCCATCGCACGCGCGATCGTGACCGCTCCCGAGGATGAGCTGTGGGCGATCGAGCTGGCGGCTGCGGACATCCGTGCCGTCGGTCGTATCGTCGACCTCCAGTTCGTCCCCGGCGACGAGCTGTCGGTCGAGGTAGACCTCGGAGACGAGCCGTCGGCGTAGCTCTCGCCCGGCGGACTCCGGGCCGATAGGTTTTAGATCACAGTGCGCATCCCGTGAAGGAGATGCGGCAAGGGGGACTGATGGGAATCACGATTCGCGAGCCGGCTGAAGGCGACTTCTTCAGCTGGCTGGCACTCTACGAGGACTACGCGACGTTCTATGAACGCGCGCTCACAGATCAAGGGGCGCTGCTCGTCTGGAGCTGGCTGACTGATCCTGCTTACGCGGAACGCGGTCTCGTCGCCGTCGACGACAACGGGTCACTGGTCGGACTTGTGCACTTCCATCAGGTGCCACGGCCGCTCGATGGCGACCATGCCCTGCACATCGACGACCTCTTCATTCTCGAAGAGCACCGGGAGCAGGGATACGGACGCGCGTTGATCGACGCCGTCGGGTCTCTCGCGGCCGAAAGCGGCGTCGGCGTCGTGCAGTGGCTCGCGAAGACGGACAACACAGATGCCCGTGCCTTCTACGACGAGATCGCCGATGCTTCCGAGCTGGTCGTCTACCGGCTGCGCCGAGACGAGAGCTGACGATGCAGCTGGGAACCCGCTGGCCGGTCGGCGGCACCGCGCCGGAGCGGCTGCCCTCTGTGGTGGTGTCCGCGGTGCGTGCCGTGGAGGACGAGCTGAGGGCGCTCGACGTCGACGCTTCGACCTGGCGCTGGACCCTCACCTGGTTGGAGGGACGCCCGGTCGTCGAGCTCGACGACGGCACCGTGATCCGATATCACCCGGAAGAGGACTCCGCGACGGTTTCGCAGCCGGGAGCAGGGGTCGGCGAGGACGAAGACAACGACGACTGATCTCGTCGGTTGGGGCAGGGCGCAAGGCTCAGGGAAGCAGCTGGCTTCGGGCCGCGGCTTCGCGCAGGGCCTGCTGGTCGCGCACGTCCGCCTGGCGACGGTAGAGGTCGCTGCGGTCGGCGTCGATCTGTTCGCGCCGCTCGCCCCACGCGACGAGGGCCCGGCCGATGCGGATGACGGTGCGCTCGATCGCGAAACGACGTGCGTCGTGAAGACTGACGGTGCTCATCACTTCTTCTCTTCCCCCCCGATGATCGGGAACGCGTTGAACTGAATCTGAATCGGTCGTGCCCCGACGGGCACTTCCCTGTTGCGGTAGTCCCCGATCGTGTCGTCGAGCACTGCGTAGACCTTGGCCGTGAAGGCGGCGAACTCTTCCACCGTCATGCGGAGGTTCGAGGTCGTGATGGAACTCGCATCCATCCACTCGTTCGCCAAGACATCCCCGCCACGTGACATGAACGTGACGAGTGCTTCCTCCTGGCCGCGACGGAACTCGCGATTCACCAGGTCGTAGGCCTCCCGGCCCGACGGTGTCTCGCTCAGTTCCGTGGGGTCCATCGAGATGCCGACCGGAGACCGTCGCCACCACCGCTCGCGTGCGCTGCCCTTGCCCTCGACCTCTTGGACGAAGTCGTGCTTTGCGAGCTGGCGCAGGTGATAGCTGGTGGCACCGCTCGATTCCCCGAGCCGCTCCCCGAGCCCGCTCGCGGTGAGCGGACCGAACTTCGACAGCTCGTCCATGATGCGCACCCGAAGCGGATGCGCCAGAACCTTCAGCGACGCGAGATCAACCCGTCGATCGTTAGGCCGCAGGGGCGACGCCGGGTACTCGGGCTTCTGCTGAGTGCCCGGCTCTTCGTCGCGCTGATCAGTGGTCATGCTCCGATGTTACGCGTGCAAAGCTTTCTTTGCAAGCTTTTCTTTGCATTACTTTCTTTGCAATGAGTTCTTTGCATCAGGCTCGCGCGATGATCTCCCCATGCGTCAAGGCGAACCAGCCATCCGCAGACGTCGCCCAATCGCGCCACGCCTGCGCGACCTCGTGCAGATCGGCCAGCGTCGCGTGCCCGCCCTCGATCGCCCTCGTCGCGAAGTCCGACTCCGTCGTCCGCTCAGCCCACGACCCGCCCCACCACTCGCGTTCGGCCTCCGACGAGAAGCACCACACCGACGCGGATGCCTCGACGTGCTCGTACCCGGCCTCCAGTGCCCACGACTTCAGATGGCGCCCCGCGAACGGTTCTCCCCCGCTGGTGCGAGCGGCATCCTCGTAGATGCGCAGCCAACTCGCCAAGCCGGGCAGCCCCGGGTGCCAGACGGTCGCGCCGTAGTCCACGTCACGCACTGCGACGATGCCGCCCGGCTTCAGCACGCGGCGGAACTCGCGAAGCGCCGCCAGCGGATCCACCAGGTGCTGCAGAACCTGATGGGCGTGCACGACGTCGAACGAGGCATCCTCGAAGTCCAGCGCATACGCATCGCCGACCTCGAACGTCACGTTGTGCAGGTCGTTGTCGATTGCCAAGCCCGTCGCGTTCGCCACGATCTGCTCAGAGGAGTCGATGCCGACCACGGCGCCCGGCGCCACGAGTCGTGCGAGATCGAGTGTGATCGTGCCTGGACCGCTTCCGACGTCGAGCACCCGAAGTCCCGGCCGAAGATGCGGAATGAGGTACGAGGCGGAATTCTCCGCCGTACGCCAGGAGTGCGAGCGCAGCACGCTCTCGTGGTGCCCGTGCAAGTAGCGCTCATTGTCGTGGGATGCCATGACCTCAGCCTAGGAAGCTGCGCTCCTCTCGCGCGGCTCAATAGCTCAATCGGGTCGGTTCTAGGCTGGAGATATGACGACCAATCCCCTGCTCTCCCCCAGCACTCTGCCGCATGGGCTTCCGCCGTTCAGCGAGATCAGCGACGAACAGTACGTCCCGGCGTTCGAGCGTGCTTTCGCGGAGCAACGCGAGGAGGTCGCGGCGATCACAGCCGATGCCGACGAGCCGACGTTCGACAACACGTTCATCCCTCTCGAGCGCTCGGGCCAGACGCTGCGTCACGTGGCCGAGGTGTTCTTCAACAAGAGCTCGGCAGATTCGAACGACGACATCAGTGCGATCGAAGAGCAGGTTGCGCCGCTGCTTGCGGAGCACGAGGACGCGATCAGCCTCGACCCGCTGCTCTACGAGCGCATTCGCGCCGTTCACGAGAAACTCGACGACCTCGGCCTCGACGACGAGTCCCGCTACCTCGTCGTGCGCTACTTCGAGGAGTTCACGCTCGCCGGCGCAGGACTCGGCGACGAGGACAAGGAGCGTCTGAAGGCACTCAACTCCGAACTCTCCACGCTGACGACACGGTTCGAGAAGAACCTGCTCGCCGACACCAACGATCTCGCCGTCCACATCGATGACGAGTCCGAGCTCGCGGGGCTCGAACCCGCCGCGGTCTCTGCCGCGGCGGAGGCAGCGCGCGAGCGGGGACTCGACGGTTACCTGCTCACCCTCGTGCTGCCGACAGGACATCCGTACCTCGCCCGGTTGACAAACCGGAACGTGCGGGAACGGGTCATGACCGCGTCGCGCGCCCGCGGCATCCGCGGAGGGGACTTCGACACCCGCGACCTCGTACTGCGCATCACGGCCCTTCGGGCAGAGCGCGCGCGACTTCTCGGTTTCGTGAATCACGCGGCCTACGTGACGGCAGGTCAGACCGCGAAGACCCCGGATGCCGTCGCCGGCATGCTCTCCCGCCTGGCTCCGGCCGCGGCTGCGAACGCTACCAGCGAGAAGTCCGATCTGCGCGAGTCCGCAGGCCACGACATCGAATCCTGGGACTGGGCACTCTACTCGGAGCGGGTGCGCGCGGCGAAGTACGACGTCGACACCGCCGCGATGCGGCCGTACTTCGAGGCGGAACGCGTTCTGCGCGACGGCGTGTTCTTCGCGGCGAACCGGCTGTACGGCATCGGCTTTCAGGAACGCCCCGACCTGACCGCGTACCACCCCGACGTGCGTGTGTTCGAGGTGTTCGAGTCCGACGGCTCGTCGCTCGGGTTGTTCCTCTTCGACCTGTACACGCGTGACTCCAAGCGCGGCGGCGCCTGGATGAACGACCTCGGCCAGCACACCCGCCTGCTCGGCGGAGGCACGGTCGTGGTGAACAATCACAACGTGCCCAAGCCGGCAGACGGCGAACCGACCCTGCTCACGTACGACGAGGTGAGCACCCTCTTCCACGAGTTCGGCCACGCGCTGCACGGACTCTTCGGTGCGACCACCTACCCGAAGTTCGCGGGCACCAGCGTGTTCCGCGATTTCGTCGAGTTCCCCAGCCAGGTGAACGAGATGTGGATGCTCTGGCCGGAGGTGCTGGACAACTATGCGCGCCACCACGTGACGGGCGAGCGGATGCCCGCCGAGCTCGTCGAGCGCATCCACGCCTCCGAGGCGTTCAACCAGGGCTTCCTGACGAGCGAGTACCTCGCCGCCGCCATGCTCGACCAGGCCTGGCATCGCATCGACGCAGATGCCGACGTCACGTCGGTCGAAGACTTCGAGGCCGCCGCACTTGCCGATGCCGGCCTGAACGACACGGCGGTGCCGCCGCGGTACTCCAGCACCTACTTCGCGCACACATTCTCGGGCGGATACGACGCCGGGTACTACTCCTACATCTGGAGCGAGGTGCTCGACGCCGACACGGTGGAGTGGTTCAAGGAGAACGGCGGGCTCTCCCGCGAGGCGGGCGAACGGTTCCGCGCGCGGCTGCTCGGCGTCGGCGGGTCGAAGGATCCGTTGGAGGCGTACCGCGACTTCCGCGGGAGGGATGCCGTCATCGAGCCATTGCTGCGTCGCCGCGGCTTGCAGTAGCGCCGCCGCGTAGCGCGGCCTGCGAAGGCGCACGACGCGGCATCCGCAGCCACGGATGCCGCGTTTGTTGCTCTGCGTGACGGACCGACGTGCGGGTTCCGCGGGGATTTCGTACCGTGATCAGGTCGTCCTCGAACCTCGGGGAGATGCGAACCCCGTGAGGAAAGCCATGTCCCTTCTCCCCGAACTCGATCACACCGCGGACTGCGCGTGCGAGCTCGGCGAGATGTGCGCGGACATCCGTCCCGGCCACGGGTTGCACGCTCTGCAGTTGCGGCTCGCCGCCGCAACGCCGTCGCACTGGCTCGACCTGGTCGTCGCTACGGTTCACGAGGACGGCTGGGTGGATGCCTATGCCATCGACGGCACACCCGTCGCGCTCTGGAACCACCGGGATCTCGCCGGGACGGTCTCCCCCGGTGAGCCGGTGGCGCTGCACGCCGTCTACAACGTACTGTCGGCGGGTTCGCGTCGGTTCAACGTGTTGTACCGCTCGGAGAACTTCGCGGTGGATCAGACCGAGGCACCGTAAACAGAAGGTGACTGTTCAGGCGGTCTCGGCCGCAGCGAACATGTCCATCATCGCGCGGCATGCTGCGACGCAGGCCTCGCACGCCATCTGACACATGCGGCAGGTCTCGCTCATCTCCGCGTGATTGCCGCACTCGTCGGCACAGGCGGAGCACATCGTCATGCACGCCTGCAGCATGGCTCGCATCGACGGCATGTCGAACCCGCTGGGCCGCATCATCATGCGCATCATCGTGTTGCAGACATCCGCGCAGTCCATGCACATCGACGCGCATTTGATCATGCCATCCGCCATGGCGTTGTCGGCGCACATCGTGCACGCCTGCTCGCAGGCCGAACACGCCTCGATGCACTGCTGCATCGTCATCATGTCCATCGCCGGCATGCCGAAGGTGTCCATCGACATCGTCTGCATCATCTCGGCGGTCATGTTCGCGTCCATCGCATCCCCGTTCTCGTTTCCAGCGTCACCGGCGATGCTACGCGCACCACTGCGCCGCATCCACGGTTCGCGAGATCAGAGAACGGCCGGCTCCAGAAGCCGGAATCGCCCGGCGATCGGGTCGAGCTCGGCCAGGACATTGTTCGGCAGAACGAACTGCGGGTCGGTGTGTCCGACGTCGACGCCGCTGACCACAGGAATGTCGTCGACGTGCCATTCTTCGAGCCGCTCCACGACGAGACGGTCGAGCTCGTGCACCTGTTCCGCGGTGTATCCGCGAGGCCTGCCCACCACGAGCCCCGCGATGCGGTTCAGGATGCCCTGTGCCCCGAAATTACGCAGCCAGTACCCCACCTGCGCGGGCGGCGGGACATCCTCCGAGGTCTCCACGAACAGGATGCGGTCGTCGAAGAACGCGGGCTCCGGCCAGAATCGAGTACCGACCATCATGTCGAGCACCTCGATGCAGCCGCCGAAGAGACGACCGCTACGCGCTGTCGAACCGCGTAACCACCGCCATCCGTTGTGCCTGCGGAGCCGATTCACCCTGGTGCCGTCCTGCTGACCCCAATCGGGATACCCGGTCGTCCACCTGGAATAGGGCCGGTACTCGTGCTCGGGCTGCGGGTTGAAGAGCACGTCTCTCACGTGCTGCAGCATGCCGGGCAGGTTCGCTGCCTGCGCGAAGCCCGCCATCACCGCCGGTCCGTTGAAGGTCACGATGCCGTGTTGTGCGAGCCAGGTCAGTTGCGTCGCCGTGTCCGAATAGCCCATCAGCACCTTCGGATGTGCCCGCATCGTCTCGAGGTCGAGATGCGGCAGAATCCTGATCGAGTCGTCGCCACCGATCACCGCGATCACACCGGCGATGTCGGGATCGGCGAATGCCGCGTTCAGGTCGTCGGCCCTCGCCTTCGGATCGAGCCACGCCTCCTGCGACGTCAACCCCGTCGACGGATACTCGACGGGAACCAGTCCCAACGCCGTCTCGAGCGTGTCGATACCTGCCCGGTAGACGTGCGGAAAGACTGTCGATCCCGGCCACGACGTTGCGACCACGGCAACCCTGTCACCCGCACGAAGGCGCGACGGTCTGACGATAGGCAGTGGACTCGCCACGCCTGTTAAGCGGACTTCTCTTCGCGCCGCGTGCGGCGGTGGGGCACGATCGTGGGCGCCGCGTTGTCGAGTACGGCCTCACGCGTCACGACGACACGGGCGACCTCATCGCTGGAGGGCACCTCGAACATGATCGGTCCGAGCACCTCCTCCATGATCGCTCGCAGACCCCTGGCGCCGGTCTGCCGCAGCACCGCCAGATCGGCGATCGCATCGAGCGCCGGCTGTTCGAACTCGAGCTCGACGCCGTCGAGCTCGAACATGCGCTGGTACTGCCTGACGAGCGCGTTCTTCGGCACCGTGAGGATCTGGATGAGCGCTTCACGGTCGAGCTGCGACACTGTGCTGACGACGGGGAGGCGACCGATGAACTCCGGTATCAGACCGAACTTGTGCAGGTCTTCTGGCAGCACCTCGCTGAAGAGGTTGACGTCGTCGCCCTTGCTGTGCAACGGAGCGCCGAAGCCGATGCCCTTCTTGCCGGCCCTGGAAGAGATGATGTCTTCGAGGCCGGCGAACGCGCCCGCCACGATGAACAGCACATTCGTGGTGTCGATCTGAATGAATTCCTGGTGCGGATGCTTGCGCCCGCCCTGCGGAGGTACCGAGGCGACGGTGCCCTCCAAGATCTTGAGCAGCGCCTGCTGCACGCCCTCACCGGAGACATCCCTCGTGATCGAGGGGTTCTCGGCCTTTCGGGCGATCTTGTCGATCTCATCGATGTAGATGATGCCGGTCTCTGCGCGCTTCACGTCGTAGTCCGCGGCTTGGATCAGCTTGAGCAGGATGTTCTCGACATCTTCACCGACGTAGCCTGCCTCGGTGAGCGCTGTGGCGTCGGCGAAGGCGAACGGCACGTTGAGTCGCTTCGCCAGGGTCTGCGCGAGGTAGGTCTTTCCGCAGCCGGTCGGCCCGATCAGTAGGATGTTGGACTTGGAGATCTCGACGTCGTCGCCCATCGACTCCGCCGGCCCCAGCGTGGTGCGTGCCCGAACCCGCTTGTAGTGGTTGTACACGGCGACCGAGAGCGCCTTCTTCGCCGGCTCCTGGCCGATGACGTACTCCTCGAGGAAGGCGAAGATCTCTTTCGGCTTCGGAAGCTCGAACTGACCCGAGTTCTCTTCACCGGACTCGGCCATGCGCTCTTCGATGATCTCGTTGCACAACTCGACGCATTCGTCGCAGATGTACACGCCAGGGCCCGCGATGAGCTGCTGAACCTGCTTCTGGCTCTTTCCACAGAATGAGCACTTGAGCAGATCGGCGCTTTCTCCGATGCGAGCCATGGAACCTCCCGAGTGGGCCGCTTCTTACGAGCCTAACCTGTGGCGCCGACATTGGGCGGGAGCTCTGCGGCCCGCGTGCCGACTCGTTCGCGAGACGGCGAAGCGGCGGCGAACATCCGTTCCGCCGCCGCTTCGGTCGTCGTGCGTTTACTACTTCGCCGTGAGAGCCGGGAGGCTCTTGCGGCTGGTGAGCACCTGATCGATGAGTCCGTACTCGAGGGCCTCTTCGGCCGACAGGATCTTGTCGCGATCGATGTCTTTGTTGACCTGCGCGACGTCTTTGCCGGTGTGCTGCGAAAGCGTCGCCTCGAGCCACGTGCGCATGCGCATGATCTCGTTGGCCTGGATCTCGATGTCGGACGCCTGCCCCTGACCGGCCTCGCCGACGGCGGGCTGGTGGATGAGGATGCGTGCGTTCGGCAGGGCGAGACGCTTGCCCGGCGTGCCGGCTGCCGTCAACACTGCGGCAGCGGAGGCAGCCTGGCCGAGCACGACCGTCTGGATCTGCGGACGGATGTACTGCATCGTGTCGTAGATCGCGGTCATGGCCGTGAACGAGCCGCCAGGCGAGTTGATGTACATGACGATGTCGCGATCGGGATCCTGGCTCTCCAGCACGAGCAGCTGAGCCATGATGTCGTCGGCCGACGCGTCGTCCACCTGAACGCCGAGGAAGATGATGCGATCCTCGAAGAGCTTGGCATAGGGGTCTTGACGCTTGTAGCCGTAGGCGGTGCGCTCTTCGAAGCTGGGCAGGATGTAACGCGAGCCCGGCATCGGGATGCGCGAGGCACCACCGGCCAGTCCGGAGAAGTTCGGGGTTTCCATGTGTGTCGTTTCCTTCGTTCTCTCTCGCCTAATCCTGGGTTCCGCCGCCGCCGATGACGTCGGTGGCCGACTCGCGAATGTGGTCCACGAAGCCGTATTCCAGAGCTTCCTGGGCGGTGAACCAGCGGTCGCGGTCACCGTCGGAGTTGATCTGCTCGACGGTCTTCCCGGTCTGCGATGCGGTGATCTCGGCGAGTCGCTTCTTCATGTCGAGAATGAGCTGGGCCTGCGTCTGGATGTCGCTGGCCGTACCACCGAATCCGCCGTGCGGCTGGTGGAGCAGCACCCGGGCGTTCGGGGTGATGTAACGCTTGCCCATGGTGCCCGCCGTCAGCAACAGCTGACCCATGGATGCCGCCATGCCGATTCCGACGGTGACGATGTCATTCGGCACGAACTGCATCGTGTCGTAGATGGCCATGCCGGCAGTGATCGAACCGCCGGGCGAATTGATGTAGAGGTAGATGTCGCGCTTGGGATCTTCCGCAGCCAGAAGCAGCAGCTTTGCGGCGATTTCGTTCGCGTTATCATCGCGCACCTCCGAGCCGAGCCAGATGATGCGATCCTTCAGCAGTCGGTCAAAAACACTGGGTTGCAGTGTCGCGTCGGCCATGAACGTGCTCCTTTTCTTACGTGCTCTCGAATCTATCGAAGGCAACGCAACAGCACCGGCCTGTTCGCCAGGGGCAGAGCCCCGGGGCGAACCGAACGAGCACAGTGCCAGGGACAGAGCCCCGGGCGAGTCTCAGTAGGCGATGTCTTTCGCGTACTGGGAGACCGACGTGCGATAGAGCGGTAGATGCGGAGCGAGCGCCGTGAGCGCAACCGAGGTGGCGCGCCGAGACTCGCCGCTGGTCGCGAGGGCGAGTGCGTAGAACGCGGCGACCGCGTCGCGGTACGGCGAGGTCTGGTGATTCGTGTGCTCGTCACCGAGCATCCAGACCGCTTCGTGCACGCGTCCGAGATTGCGCAATGTGCTGGCCAGCTGGACGACCGCTCGTACCCGGTGGTCATCGTCGAGCCCGAGGACGAGAGCGCGCCGATAAAGAGGTTCGGCTTCCGCCTCGCGTCCGGCGGCGTCGCGCGCGCCGGCGCGGTGGAACAGAGCGATGGCGTTGTCTCCCCATACTCCGGCCAGGCGATCGATGCGTTCGATGCGTTCGGCGTCGCTCAGGCTCTCGTCAGCCCAGACCCCGTCGAACTGACTGTCCCAGTCGGCCACTGACCGCTCCTCGTCGTCTCGCATTCCTACGGCACCTCAGACGTGAGAGGGGGCGGATGCGATGCATCCACCCCCCTCTTACGAGCACGACTCTAGCGCGGCTACGCCACTGCGCGGCTACGCCTTCTTCGCCTTGCTCGACTTCGTCTTGGGCTTCTCCTCGGTCGCCTCTGCATCGGCGTCGGTGTCAGCGGTCTCGCTGCCAGCGGCAGCCTCAGCATCGTCGGCGCCGGCATCCTCAGTCGAATCCGGTACTGCGGCGAACTCCGACAGGTCGACCGGCTTGCCGTTGGTGTCCTTGACGACGGCACGCCCGAGCAGCACGGCGATGGTCTTGTTGCGGGTGACCTCGCCGACCATCTGCGGAATCTGGCCGTTCTCGCCGAGCGCGGTGACGAACTCGTTCGGGTCCATGCCGTACTGGGACGCGGCCTGCACGAGGTAGTTGCTCAGCTCGTCCTGATTGACGGTGATGTTCTCCTTCTGCGCGATCTCGTCGAGCAGCACCTGAGTGCGGAACGACTTGTCGCTGGCCTCGGTCACCTCGGCGCGGTGCACCTCGTCTTCGAGACGGTCCTCGGACTCGAGGTGACGGTGCACCTCGTCTTCGACGACGGCCGGCGGCACCGGGATGTCGGTGAGCTCGAGCAGACGATCGACGAGCAGGTTGCGCGCGTCATTGCCCTGACCGAAGGTCTTGCCACGAGCAGCCTCGCCACGGAGGTTCTCGCGCAGTTCACCGATGGTGTCGAACTCGCTGGAGATCTGGGCGAAGTCGTCGTCGGCATCCGGAAGCTCGCGCTCCTTGACGGCGTTCAGCGTCACGGTGATCTCGGCGTCTTCGCCCTCGTGGTCGCCGCCGAGCAGCTTGGAGGTGAACGTGGTGGTCTCGCCGGCCGAAAGAGCGTCGAGCGCCTCGTCGATGCCCTCGACCAGTTCGCCCGAGCCGACCTCGTAGGAGATGTTGCTTGCTGTGTCGATCTGCTCATCGCCGATGGTTGCGACGAGATCGAGCTGGGCGAAGTCGCCTGTCTTGGCGGGACGGTCGACGGTGACCAGCGTGCCGAAGCGGCTCCGGAGACGGTCGAGCTCTTCTTCGACGTCGTCGGGGGTGACCTCGACGGCGTCGACGGTGAGCTCCAGGCCGTCGTACTCGGGAAGGGTGATCTCAGGGCGCACGTCGACCTCGATGGCGACGATGAGGTCACCGGAGAAGTCCTTGTCGCTGGGCCAGTCGGTGATGTCGGCCTCGGGGCGTCCGACCGGGCGAACGTCGTTCTCCTCGACCGCGGCGCGGAAGAAGCCGTCGAGACCCTCGTTGACGGCATGCTCAAGCACGGCACCCTTGCCGACGCGCTGATCGATGATGGGCGGCGGGACCTTGCCCTTACGGAACCCGGGGATGTCGACCTGCTCAGCGAGGTGCTCGTAAGCGTGCTTGATGCTGGGCTGCAGTTCCTCCGGGGTCACTGCGATGGTGAGCTTCGTCCGTGTCGGGCTCAGCTTTTCGACCGTGGTCTTCACGTGGGAGATCTCCTGATTATTGAAAGTGGTTCGCTCGGAGTCGACCTTGTCGGGGCGACAGGATTCGAACCTGCGGCCTCCCGCTCCCAAAGCGGGCGCTCTACCAAGCTGAGCTACGCCCCGGATCGTGGTGGACCCGCAGAGGTCCGACCAGCCGAGCACACGCCGGGGCGCATGGCAAGCCGAATGACCTGGAACAGTCTAGCGAACGAAAACGGATGCCCGTGCCCGCCCGTTCCGGCCCCGCGCCCAGCATGCATTACACTTGCACAGCGGCCCACGGCCGGCCGGGGATGTAGCTCAATGGTAGAGCCTCAGTCTTCCAAACTGATGGTGCGGGTTCGATTCCCGTCATCCCCTCCACGCTCCGAATATCGCCCGTCACGGCAGGGATTCGGAGCTTTTCGTCTGCGAGGCCGCAGCACTCATTCGCCTGTCGACTGCACCGTCTGGCGACGAAAGTCAAGGCTTGCGGAATCAATACGCTCGTCTGCCAGTATGGGCGGATGCCGACGCGACTGCATGCAGCCCTCCGCGCCGTGACGATAGTGGTCTCGGGTGCTGCGCTCGTGGCCCTCGCTGCGTGTTCCAGTACGACGGCACCCTCCGACGATGCGACCAAGTACTCGACGGGAGGCGCGCATCATTGCAGCGCCGGCGAATCGATCGAGATCGACGGGGCATCCCACACGCATGCGATCACCGGGGACTGCGGCACCGTCGTGGTCAAGGGAAACGGCAACACAGTGCGCATCGATCGGGCGGTCTCGCTCGACGTCGAAGGCGAGTCGGACAGCGTGACACTGGCGAGTCGCATCGGCTCGGTCGTGCTCAAGGGCAACGGAATCGCGCTGGGCGCGCAATCCATCGGCTCGGTGAAGGTCACGGGACAGAACAACTCGGTCACAGCCCCCGCGTTGGGCGCCGTGATGATCCAAGGCGATCACAACGTCGTCACCACACACACGAAGCCGAGCGACTACAGGGTGTCCGGCCAGGACGACGACCTCACCTTGCAGTGAATCGGGCCGTGCAGTGAGTGCTCTCGTTTTTTGGGACAATCGATACCGAACGCCGATCGGTTCGCCGTGCACGGCGAGATTCAACGTTCCGCGACGGCGGTAGCCGCACAAGAAGAGGTCCTCGACGATGACACCAGACGAAGCCGCCACGATCCTCGGGGTCGACAAGAATGCCGAGGTCAGCGAGATTCTCGCCACCTACTCCAAGAAGGTGCAGGCGGCAGGCGCTGACACGACGCAGCCCGGTAACCAGGACCCCGAGGTGCAGGCGCTCGTCGAAGCGCGCACGACCCTGATGGATGACCGCCGCCGCCGGGCAGCCACCGAGCATCGACCCTCGACCAGCGCGACCTCGACGCCGCAGTACGGGCAACGATCGGCAACCGCCGCGCCGACGGTGTCGGCGTGGGGCGACGACGCCGCGAAGGGCAAGAGATACACGCCAGAGCAGGAGGCGACGCGCAAGCAGCGCTCGTTCATCATTGCCATCATCGGCCTGATCCTTTCTCTGACGGGATGGGTGTGGTGGCTGCTCACGCCGCTCTCGCTCTTCGGCATGGGTATCAGCATCTGGGCCCTGGTGCGCGTGCGCGGATACGGCAGCGGGCTCTACACAGGAACCAGAATCGTCGCGTGGATCTCGATCATCAGCGGTGCGCTTGCACTCATCGGCAACATCCTCCTGATCGTGAACGCACTCGCCGCCGGCAAGTAATCCCTGATCCGGGCGCAAGTTAGCCCAGCCTTCGCTTGCTTGCGGAATGCCTGTGGCCGCGTAGCGTTGAACGCAGACAGACGAGCGAAGGGACACTTTCCATGACCACCACCGTGACCATTCCCAAGGCCACCACCAATCCGGATGTCGCAGCAGGCACCGCGCAGTTCCTCACCCCGGTCGTCATCGAACTCGAGGCGCTCGTCGTCAACGGCAAGCAGGCGCACTGGAACCTGCGCGGGGCGAACTTCATCGGCGTGCACGAGCTCCTCGACACGGTCGTCGAGCACGTGCAGGACTGGGCGGACACCGCAGCAGAGCGGATCGTCGCCCTCGGCCTGCCGATCGACGCTCGCATCGCCACGGTCGCCGCCAACACGACGGCAACCGCGCTGAGCGACGGGTTCGTGCAGTCCGACAAGTCGATCGCCGAGTTCATCGGCCAGATCGACGTCGCACTGGATGCGGTGAACACCGCTGTGCGCGAGCTCGACGAGATCGACCAGAGCAGTCAGGATGTCGCGATCGAGATCGCGCGCGGCCTCGACAAGGACCGCTGGCTGTTGTTCGCGCACATCGCGAAGTAACTCTCGTCCCGGATCACGAAGGAGCCGCTGCCCGACAGGGTGGCGGCTCCTTCGATGTTCCTGAGCGGGTGAAGGGCCCTTCGACTCGCTTCGGTCGCTCAGGGAGCTGTGGACTCAGGCGGGAGCGGGCGGAGGAGCCTCTTGTGCGTGCGGCGCATTTCGGCGGCGAGCCGGGCATCCGCGTAGGGTCCTTCGCCCTCGAGTTGCGTGATGATCGTCTGCACGGTCTCGACGTCGCGGTTCTGACTCATCTTGTTCTTCGCGACGATGCGGGTCGGTGTGAGCCGCATCCCGACCGTCCCGCTCACGATGCGTGCGGCATACGCCTCATTCTCGGATGTGCCTGCCATGCGGCGGGGAGCGGGCATCCGGTCTTCGAAATGGTCGACGAGACGACCGAGCACCTGCCAGTTCTCTTCGTCGGAGAGAATCTCTGGAACGCCGGTGAGGTGTGCCGCCATGAAGTTCCAGGTGGGGACGGCGGGCTTCTCGTCGTACCAGCCGGGCGAGATGTAACCGTGCGGCCCCTGGATGATGACCAGCAGTTCATGCTCGCCGAGTTCGTGCAGCTGCTCGTCGGGGCGGCCGACGTGCGTCACGATCGAGATGTCGTCGCGCGACTCGTCGAGCACGACCGGGTAATGGGATGCCACGGGCCCGGCATCCGTCTGGCTCACCAGGATCGCCCACGGGTTCTCTCTGATCAGCCGCTTGATCTCCTCGGTGTCTGCGAGGGTGAAGCTCGGGTTCTGCCTCATCGCTGTTCTCTGCTCTCTTCTCGCATCACGCTTGGCACTTCGGGCACCAGTACAGCTTGCGGGAGGCCATCATCTCCATCACGATGTGCGTTCCGCAGACCCGGCAAGGGAGACCTTCACGTTTGTAGACCCAGTGCCGATCCTCGCGGCCGGCCATGGCCTGCGCCCACTGCTCGGGAGTCAGATCATCCATGGTCATCATCTGGCCTGTGCGAACACCGACGTCGAGCAGGTGCGACCAGTCGCGCCACAGAGCGCGTGCCGTGTCGAACGGCACCTTCTTTCCCGGCGTGTGCGGGTTCAGGCGTGCCCGATAAAGCAACTCGGCACGATAGACGTTGCCGATGCCGCTCACGACGGACTGATCCATCAGCAGTTGACCGATGGGCGTCTGCTTCGACGTGATGGTGCGGGCAACGGCGTCTTCGACTTCGGGGCCGTCATCGACGAGCGGGTCCGGTCCGAGACCACCGATGATCTCCGCGGCACGCGCTTCGTCGATGACCTCGCAGGCGGTTGGTCCGCGCAGGTCGGCGACGGCGGTGTCGGTGAGCAGGCGCACGCGCACGGCGCCGACCGGCTCCGTCGGAAAGACGAACGTGGAGTCGTCCTCCTTTTCAGACTCCGACATGCGCAAGCGTGCCCGCCGCGGTGCTCCCATGCTCGCGAGCGAGTCCTCACCCCGCGAGTCCAGGAGCGTTCCGTGCTGGTTCGTCTGGCCCATGCGACCGCCGGCGGAACGGATCGTGTCATCCACGGTGATCTCGCCGGCGAAGTCCCATGCGCCATAGATGCCGAGGTGCACGCGCAACCAGAGGCCGTTCTCGAACTCGAGGAACATCTGCTTGCCGACGGCGCGGGCATCCGTCATTCGCCGGCCGTCGATCAGCTTCGCACCGGCGGTGAACCGTCCCTGCGGGGAGCTCGCCGCGACGCGTTGGCCGACGAAATTGCGACGGAACTGCAGAGCTATGCGGTGTACGGAATGACCTTCTGGCATGCGGCTACCGGTCGACGTTCTTGCCTGCGATGTCACCGGACGCCTCGAACTCCGCCAGCTGAGCGATGCGGCGAACGTGGCGCTCCTCGAAGGAGAAGGGCTCGGCGATGAACGTGTCGATGAAGGCGATGGCCTCGTCGACCGTGTGCTGCCTTGCGCCGATCGCGATCACGTTGGCGTCGTTGTGCTGGCGTGCCAGCAGTGCGGTGCTCTCGTTCCAGACCAGGGCGGCACGGATGCCCGCGACCTTGTTCGCCGCGATCTGCTCGCCGTTGCCCGAACCGCCGAACACCACGCCGAGGGCCGTGACGCCCGCCTCCTGATCCGCGATGATGCCCTTGGCCGCGTTGATGCAGAACGCCGGATAATCGTCGAGCGGGTCGTACGAGCTGGGCCCGTGATCGATCACCTCGTGGCCGGCCTCGCGCAGATGCTGCTGCAGGGTTTCGGAGAACTCGAGCCCGGCGTGGTCGGTGCCGATGTGGATGCGCATGACACCAAGTTTAGAGAGGCCGTCAGTCGAAGATGGGCTCGCGGGTGCGGGTGCGCTTCAGCTCGAAGAAGCCGTCGTACGAGGCCGCGGCGACGACGCCGTCCCAGAGCGTGAGCGCCTGCTCGCCGCGCGGCGTCGGCGAGATGACAGGACCGAAGAAGGCGGATCCGTTCACTGCCACGACAGGAGTTCCCACCTCCTGACCGACGCGGTCGATGCCGTCCGCATGGCTCGCGCGCAGCTGGGTGTCGTACTCGTCGGAGTCCGCGTACCGCGCATATTCGGCCGGCAGCCCGACTTCGGCGAGCGCCTCAGCGATCACGGCGTCGGCATCCTTGCGGTGGCCGGGGTGGATGCGGGTGCCGAGCGCGTCGTAGAGCGGCTTGACGGCATCCTGGCCCTCCAGCTCCCCCACGGCTGTGACCAGGCGCGCGTAGCGGAGGGTGCGCGGGAGCATCGCGCGGTAGGCATCCGACACGTCTTTGTCTTCATTGAGCACGTAGAGGCTCATGATGTGCCAGGTCACATTGAGGTCGCGGTGCGGGGCCACCTCGTCGACCCAGCGTGAGGTCATCCAGGCCCAGGGGCACGAGGGGTCGAACCAGAAGTCAACGTCGGTCATGGCATCCATCTAAGCGACTGAGCCCCGACACGGCGCCGTTTCGCCGGCCAGGGCGCTCGAATGCACGCACGTCGTAGGCTTGTCGGTCGGATGCCGTACACGACACGGCGCCGAAACGAGACTTTAGGAGAGCCACGTGCCAGGAGAGAACCTCACGCGCATCGAAGCGGCGGAGCGCCGCGCCATCGTCGACACCCACAGCTACGACGTCGTACTGAATCTGACGACCGGCGATGAGACGTTCCTCAGTTCCACCACCGTGCGGTTCGCCGCGAAAAAGGGTGCGTCGACGTTCATCGACGCCATCACCGCAGAGGTTCTCTCGGTGATGCTCAACGGCACGTCGCTCGATGTGGCGAAGGTCAGCGACGGCGTGCGCATCCAGCTCGACGATCTCGACGAGGAGAACGTGCTGACCGTCGTCGCGAACATGCGGTACACGAACACGGGAGAAGGTCTGCACCGCTTCGTCGATCCGGTCGACGGCGAGGTGTATCTCTACTCGCAGTTCGAGGTGCCGGATTCGCGCCGCGTGTACCCGGTGTTCGAGCAGCCTGACCTGAAGGCCGAGTTCACGTTCACGGTGACGACGCCGCACGAGTGGGCCGTCGTCAGCAACTCCCCCGTCGCATCGGTCGAGGCCGCAGGGCCGATCAAGACCACGGTGTTCGAGACCACGCCTGTGATCTCCTCGTACATCACCGCCCTCATCGCCGGCCCCTACAAGAGCTGGCACTCGGAGCTGACCAGCAGCGACGGACGCACGATTCCCCTGGGTGTCTACGCCCGCGCATCGCTGGCCGAGTACATGGATGCCGACTACATCTTCGACAAGACGCGGGAAGGCTTCGCGTTCTACGAAGAGCGTTTCGATGTACCGTACCCGTTCGCGAAGTACGACCAGCTGTTCGTGCCGGAGTTCAACGCCGGTGCGATGGAGAACGCCGGGGCGATCACGTTCACCGAGACGTACGTGTTCCGCTCCAAGGTGACCGACGCCATCAAGGAGCGCCGGGTCGTCACGATCCTGCACGAGCTGGCGCACATGTGGTTCGGCGACCTCGTGACCATGAAGTGGTGGAACGACCTGTGGCTGAACGAGTCGTTCGCGGAATACGCGTCGACGCTCGCGACCGCTGAGGCGACCGAGTGGAACGAGGCGTGGACGACCTTCTCTGCGATGGAGAAGAGCTGGGCGTACCGGCAGGACCAGCTGCCGTCGACGCATCCGATCGTCGCCACGATCAACGACCTCGAGGACGTGCAGGTCAACTTCGACGGCATCACCTACGCCAAGGGCGCGTCCGTTCTCAAGCAGCTGGTCGCCTGGGTCGGTCAGGACGACTTCCTGGCCGGGGTTTCGCAGTACTTCAAGAAGCATGCGCACTCCAACACCGAACTGCGCGACCTGCTCGTGGAGCTCGAAGCGACCAGCGGTCGCGACCTCACCTCGTGGTCGAAGCTCTGGCTCGAGACCGCCGGCGTGAACACGTTGCGCCCCGACATCGCGGTGGATGCAGACGGCACCATCACCGGGTTCGCCGTGCTGCAGAGCGCGAAGGCCGATTATCCGACGCTGCGTCCGCATCGTCTCGCGATCGGGCTGTACAACCTTCGCGACGCAGGACAGGGCAAGCAGAGCTTGGTGCGCGATCAGCGCATCGAGCTCGACGTCGACGGTGAGCGCACCGAGGTCGCCGAGCTGGTGGGCCTGAAGCGTCCCGACCTCGTGCTGATCAACGACGACGATCTCGCCTACGCGAAGATCCGTCTCGACGAGGCGTCGCTCGCGTCCGCCATCGAGCACCTCTCCGACATCGAGTCGCCTCTGGCGCGTTCGCTGGTATGGGGCTCGGCGTGGGATGCCACGCGCGACGCCGAGACTCCGGCGAGCGACTACGTGCGCCTCGTGCTCGGCAACATCGGCTCCGAGACCGAGTCGACGACGCTGCGCACAACACTGAACCAACTCGTGTTGAGCGTGAGCTCGTACGTCGCTCCCGAGCACCGTGAGTCGACGCGCGACCAGGCGGCGGATGCCCTCTGGCAGCTCGCCTCCGACGCGGCGCCCGGCAGCGATGCCCAGTTCCAGTTCGTGAAGTTCTTCGCCGCGCTCGCCTCGACTCCCGACCAGCTTGCAAAGGTGGCCGGGCTGCGCGACGGGTCGATCGTTCTGGACGACCTCACGATCGACACCGACCTCGCGTGGGAGCTGATCAGCTCGCTCGTTGCCGGCGGACGAGCCGGCACGGCGGAGATCGACGCGGCGCTCGCCGCGGACAACACCGCCAACGGAGCGCAGGCAGCGGCTCAGGCCCGCGCGGCCATCCCCACCGCTGAAGGCAAGGCGGCAGCGTGGTCGAGCGTGTTCGACTCCGACGATCTGCCGAACACCATCGTTCGGATGACCGGTATCGGGTTCCAGCGCACACACGACACCGC
The DNA here is from genome assembly GCF_022761015.1 of Humibacter sp. RRB41. Classification (GTDB taxonomy): domain Bacteria; phylum Actinomycetota; class Actinomycetes; order Actinomycetales; family Microbacteriaceae; genus Humibacter. The sequence goes on along the minus strand of NZ_JAKWJQ010000006.1, from coordinate 166,525 downwards.
GCTTCTCGAGCCGTATGTCGCGAAGTACTTCGACGCGATCCAGTCGGTGTGGGCATCCCGCACCTACAAGATCGCGGAGTACCTGGTGGAGGGCATGTACCCGTTCCCGCTGGTCGACCAGAGGCTCGCCGACGCCACCCGCGCGTGGCTCGACGCGAACCAGGAGCCCGCCGCCCTGCGTCGTCTGGTCACGGAGGAGCTCGCCTCGGTCGAACGCGCCCTCGCTGCTCAGAAGCGCGACGCTCGGGGCTGATCCGCCCGTCGACTCGGTCGAACGCAACACGTTTTCAGGACATCGCCGCCTCCGCACCCACAGTGTCGCTGGGTCAGCGAATGTCCTGAAAACGTGTGCGCGCGGGTGGGGCCGGCGCGCGGGTGGGGCCGGCGCGCGGCGCGCCGAGTCGCGAGGCCTGCGAGATAATCGGCCCGTGGATGCAGGGCTGTCATCCTCTGGGCGGATGCCGCGGCCGTGCTCCTGACCCTAGGTTGGGATCATGATCGAAATTGAAGGCCTCACCAAGAGGTACGGCCCCAAGCTGGCGGTGGACGACGTCACCTTCACGGTGCGTCCCGGCATCGTCACGGGCTTCCTCGGCCCGAACGGCGCAGGCAAGTCCACGACCATGCGGATGATCGTCGGCCTCGACAAGCCGACGGCGGGCCACGCCCTCGTCGACGGCAAGCCGTACGCGAAGCATCCGGCACCGCTCCACGAGGTGGGGGCACTGCTCGAGGCCAAAGCCGTGCACACCGGCCGCACCGCGTTCAACCACCTGCGCGCGCTCGCGGCGACGCACGGCATCCCGAAGAGCCGCGTGCACGACGTGATCGCCATGACCGGCCTCGAGTCGGTGGCGAACAAGCGCGTCGGCGGCTTCTCGCTCGGCATGGGCGAGCGCCTCGGCATCGCCGCCGCACTGCTCGGCGACCCGCATACGCTCATCCTCGACGAGCCGGTGAACGGACTCGACCCAGAGGGCGTTCGCTGGGTGCGCGAGTTCTGCCGCTATCTGGCATCCGAAGGCCGCACCGTCTTCATCTCCTCGCACCTGATGAGCGAGATGTCGCAGACCGCCGACCATCTGATCGTGCTCGGACGCGGTCGCGTGCTCGCGGATGCCCCGATCTCCGACGTGATAGCCGGTGCGACCAGGCGGGTGGTGCGCGTGCGCACCCCGCAGGTGCAAGCCCTCACGGCGGCGCTCGCCGGGCCGGACATCACCGTGACGTCGTTCGACGACGGCGCGCTCGAGGTCTCCGGGGTCGACGCCGCTCGGATCGGCGACATCGCGGCGGCCTCCGGCCTCCCTCTGCACGAACTGACCCCGGTCGACGCCTCGCTCGAAGAGGCCTACCTCGAACTCACCCAAGACGAGGTCGAGTACCACTCGGAGGTGACCCGATGACCACTGCGACAGAAACCACGACAGCAGCAGGCCCGCTCGACGGCATCCGCTTGTCCTTCGGCGGCGTGCTCAACTCGGAGTGGATCAAGCTGCACAGCCTTCGCTCCACCATGTGGTGCCTCGGTCTCGTCATCCTGCTCTCCGTCGGGTTCTCGGCGCTTGTCGCCGGCGTTCTCCATCTGCAGAATCCAGGCGCGATACCCGCCACCAACGCCGCCTCGCTGCTCGTGCAGTCATCGACCATCGGCGTGAACTTCACACAATTGGTCGCGGCCGTTCTCGGCGTTCTCGTGATCAGTGGCGAATACAGCACCGGGATGATCCGTTCGACGTTCACCGCCGTACCTGGTCGACTCGGCGCCTACTTCGGCAAGCTCATCGTGCTGGCCGTCGTGGTGTTCGTCGTCTCGATCGTGTCACTCGGAATCTCGTCGCTCGTGGCAACGGGCATCCTGAACGCCCGCGGTGTGAACGTCGACTTGACGAGGAGCGATGTTCTGCTGCCGTTGCTCGGCGGTGCGGGCTACCTCGCGCTCGTCGCGATACTGGCCTTCGCCTTCGGTGCGATCATCCGCAGCTCCGCCGGCGGTATCGCCGCGATCCTCGGCACCCTGCTCGTGCTTCCGGTGGCGTTGCAGGTTGTCGCAGGGCTCACGAACGCGACCTGGGTGTCGAACGTGGCGAGCTTCCTGCCGTCCGCGTCAGGCGGTCAGCTCTACGCGTTCGTGCAGCCGAACGCCCCGGCGCCCGCGAGCGGCGTCGTGGCTTTGGACGCCACGACCGGCGGCCTCGTGCTCGCAGCGTGGGTCATCGTGGGCGTCGTGATCGGCGCGGTGCTGATCAAGAGACGCGACGTATAGCGGCCAGGGGGAACCCGGGCTCATCGCCCGGTTCCGGATGCCCGGGGCGACGTCTTCACCACGTCGCCCCGGGCATCCGTCTGTCGGTCGCCTCCAGGGCACGCAAAGGCGTCGCCCTCTGGATGCACATGGTCGGCTCAGTAGACTCGGGCGCGATGATTCTTCTCGCATCACTTCACTCCGCAACCGCCCCGACGTTCTGGGAGTCCGCCCTCGCCGCATTGACCTCGTGGGGCTGGAAGCTGATTCAGATCGCCATCATCGTCGTGGTCGCGATCCTCATCGCGTGGGTGATGCACTTCGTCATCCGACGTATCGTGCGGCGCATCGTCACCGGCGTGAAGAAGAAACAGAACGTCGAAGACACGCAGGCGCTTACCGCGTCTCCAATCGCCGCAGTGCGGCTCGTGCAGCGAACCCGCACGCTCGGCACCGTGCTCAGCAACATCGTGAACATCACGATCGTCATCATCGCCCTGGTGGCGTGCGTCAATGTCGCCCTCCCCGACCTCTTCGGTTCTCTTGCCCTGCTCACGGCCGCGATCGGCGCCGGCCTCGGTTTCGGTGCGCAGAACATCGTCAAGGACGTGCTCAACGGACTGTTCATGGTGATGGAGGACCAGTTGGGCGTGGGCGACGTCGTCGATCTTGGACCGGCGACCGGCATCGTCGAGGTGGTCGGCATCCGCGTCACGCAGATTCGTGACGTCAACGGCACTCTCTGGTTCGTGCGCAACGGCGAGATTCTGCGCGTCGGCAACATGTCGCAGGGCTGGGCGCGCGTGATCACCGATCTCGCCGTGCCGTACGACAGCGATGTCGATGCGATCGAGGACCGTATGCTCGCGGTCGCGAACGAGCTCGCTACGAGCCCCAAGTGGCGTGCCCGCATCGTGGAACGGCCGGAGCTGTGGGGCATCGAATCGGTCTCGGCCGACGCGATCGTGCTTCGTGTCGTGCTGAAGACCCGCACGACCGCGAAGGACGACGTCGCCAGAGAGCTGCGCAAGCGTCTCAAGTCCGCGCTCGACGAGATGAACGTGACGCTGCCGTCGCTCTCAAGCGTTGTTCTCACCGGGTTCGACGGCGCCGCCAGCATCACGGGCGCGCATCCTCCGCGCACGCGGCCGAGTCCCGTCGTCACGACCGAGGACTCCAAGCAGAAGCGGAAGCGCGGCAGGAAGCCGCCTGCAGACGCGGGACGCGCACCTCAGACCTCCACATCGACGCACCGACACCCGCAGGCGATCACCAAGCCGTCGGCGACAGACGCGGCGGGAGCGGCTGCTCCGAAGCATCCGTCTCCCGGCGAGCACGGCCTGCAGAGCGATCACCACGACGACGAGGGACAGCATTGACCGACACGACTCCCTCCGGCTCGGGTGACGGCACAGTGAACGACGAGCGGCCGTTGCCCGAGACACCGCACGGCTCCCCTGCGCCCACCGCCGCACCGCTCACGCTGCGCACCTCGCCGGGCGGGGAGGCCGTCACGGGCAACTTCTACGAGCAGGTCGGCGGTCACGAGACGTTCCAACGCCTGGTCGACACGTTCTACCGCGGCGTCGCGGGTGACCCTGTGCTCAGCGAGATGTACCCGGAAGAAGATCTCGGGCCCGCCGCCGAACGGCTGCGGATGTTCCTCGAGCAGTACTGGGGCGGGCCGACGACGTACAGCGAGCAGCGCGGGCACCCCCGCCTTCGCATGCGACACGTACCGTTCAAGGTGAACCCGGATGCCCGCGATCGCTGGCTCGCCCACATGCGCGCCGCCGTCGACGTACTGGAGCTGCCCCCACTGTACGAGGCGACGCTCTGGTCGTACCTCGAGCGCGCGGCTCACGCGATGGTCAACACGTTCGAGGAGTAGGCACCCCGGCGGGTCGGAGCGGATCCGATTCGAACTTGGTCAACTGACTAAGTCATACTTCTCGGTAACCGACACTGCTCCTGGCCGCACGACCGCGATCACAGTCACGGCCACCGCACGACGCATTCCGATCGAAGGAGACCCCGGATGCCCGCGACCCCCGACACCGTCCCCGACTACGACGCGATCATCGTCGGCGCAGGCCTTGCCGGCCTCGTCACTGCCAGCGAACTGCTCGAGCACGGCAAGCGCGTGCTCGTCGTCGAGCAGGAGCCTTCCCAGTCGCTCGGCGGCCAGGCATTCTGGTCGTTCGGCGGCCTCTTCCTCATCGACTCCCCCGAACAACGCCGCATGGGAGTGCACGACTCGCTCGAGCTGGCGCGACAGGACTGGTTCGGCACGGCGGGCTTCGATCGCGAAGAGGATGCCTGGCCCAAGCGCTGGGCGGAGGCCTACCTCGACTTCGCTGCCGGTGAGAAACGAGCATGGCTGCGCTCGAAGGGCGTGAAGTTCTTCCCGGTCGTCGGCTGGGCGGAGCGCGGCAGCGGCACGGCGGGTGGACACGGCAACTCGGTGCCCCGCTTCCACATCACGTGGGGAACAGGGCCAGGGCTGCTCGCGCCGTTCATCGAGCGCGTCAGGCAGGGTGTGGCGGAAGGCGCAGCCACCCTGGCGCACCGTCATCGCGTCGACGGGATCATCGTCGAGAACGGTCGCGTCGTCGGAGTGCGCGGCAGCGTGCTGGCCCCCGACGCCATGGAGCGCGGCGTCGCCAGCAACCGGGACGTCATCGGGGAGTTCGAGTTCCGCGCGCCGGCCGTCGTCGTGACTTCCGGCGGCATCGGCGGAAACCACGAGCTCGTGCGCCGCAACTGGCCGGAACGGCTGGGCACTCCCCCTGAGCGCATGCTCGCGGGCGTACCCGCCCACGTTGACGGCCGCATGGTCGAGATCTCGCAGCGGACCGGCGCGAGGGTGATCAACGGCGACCGCATGTGGCACTACACGGAAGGCATCCAGAACTGGAATCCGGTCTGGCAGAACCACGGCATCCGCATTCTGCCCGGGCCGTCGTCACTGTGGTTCGACGCAGAAGGAAACCGGCTGCCCGCTCCCCTGTTCCCCGGGTTCGACACGCTGGGAACGTTGGAGCACATCCAGAGCACCGGCCACGACTACACCTGGTTCGTGCTGACGCAGAAGATCCTCGAAAAGGAGTTCACGCTCTCCGGCAGCGAGCAGAACCCCGACCTCACCGGCAAAGACATCGGACTGCTGCTGCAACGCGTGCGCTCCGGGGCTCCGGGGCCCGTCGACGCGTTCAAGCAGCACGGCGCGGACTTCATCGTGGCGTCCACCCTGCCCGAGCTGCTGGCAGGCATGCGTGGCCTTGCCGACGTTCCGTTCGACGAGAAGGCGATCGAGCGCAGCGTCCTCGAGCATGACCGCGAGCTCGACAACGGTTTCTCGAAGGATGCCCAACTGGCGGCCATCACCTCTGCGCGCAAGTATCGAGGCGACAGGCTCATCAGGGTCGCATCGCCGCACAAGTTCCTCGACCCGAAATCCGGCCCGCTGATCGCGGTGAAACTGCACATCCTCACCCGCAAGACGCTCGGCGGGCTGGAGACCGATCTGCAGGGACGCGCGCAGACTGCAGACGGCACGGCCGTGCCCGGACTTTACGCGGCCGGAGAGGTCAGCGGATTCGGCGGAGGCGGCGTGCACGGTTACCGATCCCTGGAGGGCACATTCCTCGGCGGATGCCTGTTCTCCGGCAGACAGGCCGCTCGCGGCGTGCTCGCGGACCTTTAGCCGCGCGATCGATCAGTCGCGCGGTCGGTACTGCGACACCATGGGGCAGTCGAACGGGTCGCCCGCGGCGAGGCCGACGCGATTGAGGTATTCGATCACGATCGCGTAGGAGTTCAGCAGAGTCGTCTCGGTGTAGCGCACGTTGTTCTCGAGGCAGTACGCCTTCACGAGTCGCTGGGTGCGACGCAACGCAGGTCGCGGCATGCTCGGGAACAGGTGGTGCTCGACCTGGTAGTTCAGGCCGCCCATGAAGTTGTCGATGAACACGCCGCCCGTGATGTTGCGCGAGGTGAGCACCTGACGGCTGAGGAAGTCCACCTTGGCATCCCGTGCGATGATCGGCATCCCCTTGTGGTTCGGAGCGAACGACGCTCCCATGTAGAGGCCGAAGACCGCCATCTGGATGGCTATGAAGACGACTGCTATCGGCGCAGGCAACAGCACGAACAGGAACGTGAAGTACGCGGCGAATCGCGTCAGCAGCAGGATGATCTCCAGGGGACGGTGTGCGACGCGCCCGCGCCCGAAGGCCGACACGAATGCGTGGCGGTGCAGGTTGACGCCCTCGAGCAGCAACAGTGGGAAGAACAAGTAGCCCTGCTTTCGCGTGATCAGACGTTCCAGACCGCGGCTTGCTGCAGCGTCCTCCTCGAGGAACGAGATGGTGTCCTTCTCGATGTCCGGGTCCTTGCCGACCGTGTTCGGGTTGGCGTGGTGCCTGGAATGCTTGTTCATCCACCACGAGTAGCTGAGTCCGACGACGAGATTGCCGAGCACGAGGCTGACCCGCTCGTTCGCCTTGCCCGATGCGAAGATCTGACGGTGCGCGGCCTCGTGGGCGAGGAAGGCGAACTGAGTGAAGATGATGCCCAGCACGGCCGCGATGGGCAGCTGCCACCAGCTGTCGCCGATCAGCACCATCGCCGTGATCGCAGCGACCAGCGCGAGGCTCCAGCAGGCGAAGACGGTCAGATAGAACCCGTATCGGCGGCGGAGAAGGCCCTCCTGCTTGATGACCGACGAGACCTCCGCGAAGGCGCTCTGTCCTGAGGCGTTCGCACGCCCTCGTCGTCCACTGGTGCGGATGATCCGCGATTCGGTTGCGATCTCGGTCGCCGTCATGTCGTGCCCTGTCTCAGGCGGCATCTCCGCGCTTTAGGGCACCGTACGCGGATGGCAGCGACGAGCACATCACGCCATGGGGCTGTCCCGACCCCCTACCGACGTAGGGGGTCGTTGTGGTCTACCCCCGCTGTGCTCCACTCCTCGGGGATGCCGGCTCAGCCCCGCAACGACCACGCCGCCCGCTTGACGAGCACGTGACCGCGGCGCAGCGTGAGCCTGGTCCACGGACCGGTCTCGTGCACGCTGACGGCCTCGTCAGACTCCACGAGGAACCCGAGCGACTGTGCTGCGAATGCCGCCCCTGCTGCAACGTATTCCAATTGCGGAATGGGTCTGCCCCAGACCTCGCCACGTACGCGTTGCACGAGCTGCTCTCCCGTGCCGGACGGGATCGCCTCGGCGACGTCGGCGATGCCCTCAGCCGATGCCCGCTCCAGCACCCCGCCCGACGTCTCACCGACGCGATGCCACCCGCCGCGGGGCGGCGTGATGCCCGCCCACGTGACCGTGCTGACTTCGAGGGGCAGACGGATGCCGATGGGTACCGCTTCGTCGGGAGTCGCCGGGGGTGGGGCATCCGCTGCCCGTGCCAGCCGGTCGAGCAACGACCTGGTGGGGACGACCGCGTCGAAGACCGCCTCGCGGTCGGTAGCGAACGTGCGCAGACCGAGGACCGTCGGGATGTGATCGAGCAGGCTGCGCGGGTAAAGGATGGCCGTGTAGACGGCCAGCACGCCCGACCCGGCGACGAGGCGCACGGAACCGTCCTCGACGCGGCCGGCACGCGAGAGGTACACCTGAAGGTCGGAAACGGCGAGGGTGTCGACAAGGGAGAAGAACTGACTCATGTGCTGTCTAAACTAACGGAATGCGACGGTCGACACGGCCGTCGCGTCGCGTCGGCGGCTGACGACTTCGAGACTCGAGAGGCACCATGACCGAACCCCTCGAAGGCATGCTCACCGCGCTCGACCTGACCGACACCGGCGCCCGCACGAACGAAGACATCTTCACCGGCCCCAGCCAGTGGATGCCTCACGGGCGTGTCTTCGGCGGCCAGGTGCTCGCGCAGTCGATCGTGGCTGCCATGCGCACGCTCCCCGATGGCAGGGCTGTGCACTCGATGCACGGATACTTCCTGCGTCCCGGGGACGTGACCAAGCCGATCACGTTCTCGGTCGACCGCATCCACGACGGACGCTCGTTCGCGACCCGTCGCACTCAGGCCTATCAAGACGGCCTGCCGATCCTGTCGATGATCGCCTCCTTCCAGGACCCCGACAGCGGCCTCGAACACCAGCAGGACATGCCGGCGGATGTGCCGCCGCCCGAGCAGATCGCGAGCGACGCCGAGCTGCTGGCCGGGTTCGAACATCCGGTCGGGCGCTACTGGCGCGACGAGCGCCCCTTCGACCTGAGGCACATTCCGTCACCGGTCTACGTGAGCGTCGAGGGCGAACACGTCGCGCACCAGGCTGTCTGGTTCAAGACGTTCGACAGGCTGCCGGATGACGAGAACCTTCATCGCGCGGCACTCGCGTACGCCAGCGACTACTCGATTCTCGAGCCCGTGATGCGCAGGCACGGGATCGCCTGGGGCACGCCGGGACTCAAGATCGCCAGCCTCGACCACGCCATGTGGTGGCACCGGTTCAGCAGGGTGGACGACTGGCTGCTCTACGTGCAGGAATCCCCGAGCGCTACCGGTGGCAGAGGACTCTCACTCGGGCGTATCTACAATCGCGAAGGCGTGCTCGTGGCCAACGTGGCCCAGGAGGGCATGATCCGCCTGCCGAATCGAGAGGACCAGTCGTGAGTAGACGCGACCCCAGCAACGGAATCATCGTCACTCGGCGTGCGGCCCTGGCGGGCGCGACCGCTGCGGTCGGCGTGGTGTCGCTGGCCGCCTGTACTCCGCAGGGCGAGAGCTCCTCGAACGAGGTGCCCGCTGGGTCTTCGACCACCCTGAAGCTTTCGGACGTGCCCGTCGGTGGTGCGGTCTCGGCGAAGATCGCCGACTCGCCGATCCTCGTCGCGCAGCCGCAGGCGGGCAAGGTCGTGGCGTTCTCTGCCATCTGCACGCACCAGGGATGCGTCGTCAAGCCCACGAACGGCGAGTACGACTGCCCGTGCCACGGCTCGCGCTTCAACGAGGCGACGGGTGCCGTTCTGCAGGGTCCGGCGACGCGGCCTCTGAACAAGCTGACAGCATCCGTCAACGGCGACACCATCACCGTGAAGTCCTGATCCGCCACGCAGACCGGGTAGCGCGCGCCGGAGGCGCTCGCGTATCGAGATGCGTCAGCGCCGGTGGAACTCGATCCTCGGCTCCTGGTACGGAGACCAGGCTGCGCGCTCGCGCTCGTTGATGCGCCGAGGACGACCGGATGCCGCGTCGACGAGCACGATGGTCGTCGCCGCCCGCGCGTACAGCGTTCCCGGCTCTGCGCCGGCGGGAGACCGCACCTCGTAGCAGAGGTCGAGGCTTGCTCCGCCGATGGCGCCGACCCACATCTGGATGTCGAGCGGCTGACGCTGGTACGGGATCGGCGCGAGGTATTCGATCTCCTGCCGCGCGATCAGGCTCAGGGTGTCCGCCCCTGGGCGACCGTCGAGCACCGCTGTCGAGGCGCCGAGTGCCTCGCCGCTGTCGACATCGGTCTCATCCGTCGTCCAGAGAGCCAGGATGCGCGCCTCTTCCAGCAGGCGGAGCATCTCGGCATTGTTGACGTGCCCGTACGCGTCCAGATCGCTCCAGCGGAGCCTGATGGGAACGTTCAGGCGCATGAGTCAGCTCCTGGTCAGCTTGCGGTACGCGGAGCGGTGCGGCTTCGCGGCATCCGGTCCGAGGCGCTCGATCTTGTTCTGCTCGTACGCCTCGAAGTTGCCCTCGAACCAGTACCAGTTCGCCGGGTCGTCGTCAGTGCCCTCGTACGCGAGGATGTGCGTGGCGATGCGATCGAGGAACCACCGATCGTGGGTGATCACCACGGCGCAACCGGGGAACTCGAGGAGCGCGTTCTCGAGGCTGGAGAGCGTCTCGACGTCGAGGTCGTTCGTCGGCTCGTCGAGCAACAGCAGGTTGCCGCCCTGCTTGAGCGTGAGCGCGAGGTTCAGGCGGTTGCGCTCACCACCGGAGAGCACCCCAGCCTTCTTCTGCTGGTCTGGTCCCTTGAATCCGAAGGTGGAGACGTAGGCACGGCTGGGCACCTCGACCTTGCCGACATGGATGTAATCGAGTCCGTCGGAGACCACCTCCCAGAGCGACTTGTTCGGGTCGATGCCACCACGCGTCTGGTCGACGTACGAGATCTCGACAGTCTCTCCGATCTGGAGTTGGCCACCGTCCAGGGGCTCCATGCCCACGATCGTCTTGAAGAGGGTGGTCTTGCCGACCCCGTTGGGTCCGATCACACCGACGATGCCGTTGCGCGGCAGCGTGAAGGTCAGTCCGTCGATGAGGTTGCGCTCACCGAAGCCCTTCTGCAAGTTCTTCGCGTCGATGACGACCTGGCCGAGGCGCGGCCCCGGCGGAATCTGGATCTCTTCGAAGTCGAGCTTCTTGGTGCGCTCCGCCTCGGCGGCCATCTCCTCGTAGCGAGCAAGACGGGCCTTCGACTTGGCCTGCCGGCCCTTGGCGTTGCTGCGCACCCAGTCGAGTTCCTCGGCCAGACGCTTGGACAGCTTCGCGTCCTTTTTGCCCTGAACCTGCAGACGTTCGCGCTTCTTCTCGAGATAGGTCGAGTAATTGCCCTCGTACGGGTAAAGGTGGCCGCGGTCGACCTCCGCGATCCACTCCGCGACGTGGTCGAGGAAGTACCGGTCGTGGGTGACGGCGAGGACGGCGCCGTGGTACTGCTTCAGGTGCTGCTCGAGCCAGAGCACGCTCTCGGCGTCGAGGTGGTTCGTCGGTTCGTCGAGCAGCAGCAGGTCGGGCTTCTGCAGCAGCAATTTGCAGAGTGCGACGCGGCGCTTCTCTCCACCCGAGAGCACGGACACCGGAGTGTCGGACGGCGGGCATCGCAGCGCATCCATCGCCTGCTCGAGCTGGGAGTCGAGATCCCAGGCGTCGGCCGCGTCGATCTCCTCCTGCAGCGTGCCCATCTCGGCCAGCAGGGTGTCGAAGTCGGCATCGGGCTCGGCCATCGCGGCCGAGATCTCGTTGAACCTGTCGACCTTGCCCTTGATCTCGCCGACGCCCTCTTGCACGTTCTCGAGTACGGTCTTCGTCTCGTCGAGCTCTGGCTCCTGCATCAGGATGCCCACACTGAATCCCGGCGTGAGCTTGGCCTCGCCGTTCGATGGGGTGTCGAGGCCCGCCATGATCTTCAGGATCGTGGACTTACCCGCGCCGTTGGGACCGACCACACCGATCTTCGCGCCTGGCAGGAACGCCATGGTGACATCGTCGAGGATGAGCTTGTCGCCCACCGCCTTTCGGGCGCGGACCATCGAGTAGATATATTCGGCCATGCGCTCCAGTCTATGGGCGCGTGCCGGTGCGCTTCGTCCGCCGAATCGGCTCGCGCTAGTGAATCGGTACGGTGTTGCCGATCAGGCACTTGCCCGTGTCGAGCACAGGTACCACCTCGCTGTGATAGCCGCCGATGTCGGTGCCGAACTGGCCCACCAGGCATCCCCCGTTGATCAGTACGGAGAACTGCAGCGAACCGGGCTGAAGATCGATCGTCGTCTTGTCGGCGGTGACCTGCATGTCGGCCTTCTTGAAGCCTGCAGCAACGAGCCCTGCGATGAACTGCTGACCGTTCGGTGTCGGGTTCGCGGCGATGGTGCGGCGATTCACGTAGTCGAAGTAGCCGAGGTTGTCCTTCGCTGTGCCCTTCGGATCGACAGTGGGCACCACGCTCGGCACCGCCGCGGGGGCGCTGCTGGTGGCTCTGCTCGAGCTCTTCGTGGGGCTCGGTGCGGGCGACGAGCACGCGGCCAGCCCCACTGTGATGGCAGGAAGCGCCAGGAGCGCGACAACGGCGAGTTGCGACCGGCGCGCGCGCCTGTTGAAACCCACGGAACCGACTCCCCTCGTACCGAAGACGGCCCGTCCTCGGCCGACGCCTGAGAAGTCTAGGGGCAGCACTCTGCGGTTGCCTGTCAGCACGCGCGCAGGTCTCGTCGAGTCACTGGAGGCCGAACGCCGGGAGGCCCGAGCGAGGCACTCTCCGTCAGAACGGCGGCTCCTCGTCGGAGAACACCAACTGTTGTTCCTCCTCGACGTCGGCCCCGTCGTCGGCCGAGGTGAGCTCGGAATCGTTCGCCGACGCCGTCGTTTCCGAGCCCGACAGCACACCGGGAAGAGCCCACCCGTCGGCATCGACCGCCGGCGCATCCTGCTGCTGAGAAGGTGTCGACGGGTCCACGTTCGTCGTCGGCAGCTCCGAGGATGACGAGGCCGAGTTCTTCGTATAGGCGGTCGTGCCGAACATGAGGTCGTGTCCGATGCCGTCAGCCAGCAACTCGACGTTGATTCCGTGTCGGCCTTCACGTTCCCATTCGTTGACTCGCAGCCGCCCGGTGACGACCACGCGGTCGCCCTTGGAAAGGGACTTCGCGCCGTTCTCGGCCAGACGCCGGAAGGCGACGACGGAGTACCAATTGGTCTCGCCGTTCTCCCAGCCGCTGCCCTCGCGGTTGAACTTGCGCTGAGTGGATCCGAGCCGGAACGTGAGTCTGGCCAGTCCATTGCCGACGAGCATGAGGGTCGGGTCTGTTCCGACCACTCCTACGGCAGAGACGGTGTCCTGCATGAGCGTGCCTTCCTGAGAATGACGCGCAATCGCGCGTCGCGGTCGTGGATCACGGCCCGACAGCCGAGGCAGCCGAGGTTCGTGGATTCCACTGTCGTCACATGAGCGGCGGCGCGGCGGACCGGGGTCCGACTTCGGGGACAACGGCGCCTCAGCCGCTCCTGGGGAGGGAGGGATGCACCACGTCGATCAGCGGCGGCGCGCACCGCTGAATACGATTCAGACATGACATATCTCGCCGATTCCCACAGGTACGACTCGATGGCCTATCGCCGCGTCGGACGAAACGGGCTGAGCCTTCCGACCGTGTCCCTGGGCCTCTGGCACAACTTCGGCGACACACGGCCGGTCGAGACCCAGCGTGCTGTCGTGCGACGCGCCTTCGATCTCGGCGTCACGCACTTCGACCTTGCGAACAACTACGGACCGCCCGCCGGTTCCGCCGAAACCAACTTCGGCCGCATCTTCGCGGAGGACCTCGCGCCGTACCGCGACGAGATCATCGTCTCGACGAAGGCCGGGTACTACATGCACCCCGGCCCGTATGGCGAATGGGGCTCGCGCAAGTACATGCTCTCGTCGCTCGATCGTTCGCTGACCCGCCTCGGACTCGACTACGTCGACATCTTCTATTCGCATCGTCCCGACCCGGAGACGCCGATCGAGGAGACGATGGGCGCACTCGCGACGGCCGTGCGCCAGGGCAAGGCCCTCTACGCGGGAATCTCCAACTACAGCCCAGAGCAGACCAAGGCTGCCGCGGCGGCCCTGGCGGCCGAAGGCGTGCCGCTGTTGATCCACCAGCCGAGTTACTCGATGTTCAACCGGCACGTCGAGCATGGGCTGCTCGAGACCCTCGACGACCTGGGCGTCGGCGCCATCGTCTTCTCCCCGTTGCACCAGGGTCTGCTGACCGATCGCTACCTCTCCGGGTCGATCCCCGACGACTCCCGTGCTGCCACCAGTGTGTTTCTGCATGCGGAGAACATCACCGGCGAATACCTGGAACGCGCTCGGGCACTGAACGAGATCGCGGCCGGGCGGGGACAGACCCTGGCCCAGCTTGCGCTCACTTGGGTGCTGCGGCACCCGCAGGTGTCGAGCGCGCTGATCGGGGCATCCAGCGTCGCGCAGCTGGAGCAGAACATCGCCGCCGTGCATGCCGCCCCTCTCACCGAAGACGAGCTCGCCGCGATCGAGCCGCTGGCCATCGACGGGACCGGGCGCCCGGCATCCTGAGCACGCGCACGCCGAGAGGGAGCCGGAGCAGGTAGACGAATCCGACTCCCCTCGGCACGCCTCACCGTCACGGGTCATACGCCCCGGTAGCGTTCGCTGCATGCAGTGGTGGAATGACTTTTGGGAATGGCTCACGTCGCACGACGCTCAGCCGGTGATCTTCGCCGGTGCCGTCCTGCTCGTGTCCATCATCGTTGCCGGACTGCTTTCGGCATGGATCGCGCGTGGCGCCATCCGTGGGCTGCTGTCACGCGCCGAGCGTGAACAGAAGGCCGCAGCCGTAGCAGCCCTCGTGGATGCCGCTGTCGAGGCATCCGTCTGGAACTCCCTCACTCCAGGTGAGCAGGTTCTCTCCGATCGTTCCGTGGGCCAGTCCGACATTCTGGTGCGTCTGCTGCCCCTCAAGGGTGCTGCGGTCGCGGCCGACTGGGCTGCTCACCAGCTCGCGGAGCTCAAGCGTAATTCGGCCACGTACGGGTACAATCTCGAACCGGCCATCGTGGAGTTCCGCGACCGACTCGTGGAATGGCAGAACAAACCGCGCCGCACGCGGCGGCTATTCCTCGAGGACCTCGAGCGCTGGCGTTTCGAGCGCACGACGAGCGAGCAGACCACGCTCTCCGAGCAGGATCAGTGGGTTGCCGAGCAGCACCACGAACAGTTCTCCGACACGAAGCCGACGGCGGCGGTCGACGCACCGGCCCCGGCGAAAGACAAGACCGAGGTGCTGAGCGCGTACGACGACGTCTCCGATCCGGTCGGCGCCTACGCGGCACGTAAGCCGACGGGGCTCAGCGCGGACTGAGCGCCCGATCGATCGAGGAAGGGTGCACCGGAAGTTGCCGGTGCACCCTTCCTCGTCTCGGCGAATGCTCGTCACATCATGCTGGTCAGCGCCACCAGGAGTCGAACGGCGTAGCGGGGACCCGTCGCTTGTGCTCGGTCGCCAGGTACTTGTCCTCGATCGCCTGCGCGACATCCTCATCGACGTCGAGCCCCTCGAGGTAGGCGTCGATGTCCCGGTAGCTGACGCCGAGGTTGTCTTCGTCGGTCTGACCTGGAGCGTCGTCGAGCAAGTCTGCGGTCGGCGACTTCTCGTACAACCTGGCAGGAGCGCCGAAGTACTCGAGCAGCTGCCTGCCCTGGCTCTTGGTGAGCCCGGTGATCGGGGTGAGGTCCACTCCCCCGTCGCCGTACTTCGTGAAGAAGCCCGTCACCGCCTCGGCCGCATGGTCGGTGCCGACCACGAGGAGCCCGCGCTGTCCGGCGATCGCGTACTGGGCGACCATGCGCATTCTGGCCTTGACATTGCCTTTCGTGAAGTCGCGGATCGGCTCGCCCGCAGCGTCGCCGAACTCAGCGGCGATGCCGTCGACTCCTCGCTGCACGTTGAACTCGATGGTGTGCTGCGGGCCGATGAAGTCCAGTGCGAGCTGAGCGTCGTCCGCGTCGGCCTGCACGGAATAGGGCAGCCGAACGGCGATGAACTCGGCGTCGAGGCCGGAAGCCAGCATCCGCTCGGCCGCCAGCTGGCAGAGCTTGCCGGTGAGTGAAGAATCCTGCCCGCCGCTGATGCCCAGCACGAAGCCGCGGGCAGCGGATGCCCGTGCGTAGTCGACGAGGAAGGACACCCTGGCCTCCACCTCCGCCGCGGGGTCGATGGTGGCCTTCACGTTGAGCTCGCGGATGATCTCCGCCTGAAGTTCGCGCATACCTTGCACCCTATTCCGCTCGTGTTTCGCCCACGCAACGTGCTGTTCTCGATCAGCGAGCGTCAGGACGCGGAAAGCGCTGCGGCGTCGATCTGCACGGGGTATCCGGCACGCAGCACGGCGGCAGTCGAGGGAGGTGTGATCAGTGTCGACGATCCGCTTCGCGGTCGGGAGGTCACCGCGCTATAGCCCTCCACCGTCCATTCGACGAGCCGGTCGTCGAGCACGAGCTTCGGAGTTCCGCTCTCGAGCACGAAGGCCCCGTTCGGGATGTCGCGCCAGGCGGAGTCGTGGAGCTTCCGACGGTGCGTGCCCTGGTGAAGACGCTCGGCGTGCAGCCGGGCATTCACCTGGGCGGCGGACGGGCGAGGGCCGCCCAGCTCGGAGGTCCAGGCATCCAGGTAGTCGATATAGGCGCCGTGACGGCACTCGGCGCACGGCCGGTGTCCTGCCGCGAACGCGACAGCTTCGTCGTGGAAGAACAGGAAGGTGTAATGGTGCGGTTTCCACTGCTCCTGCCAGCGCCCGCGGAACTGGAGGGCGCAGATCAACCAGAGCGCACCGGAATGGAAGCGCACAATGTCGTGGCCCTCGTGCAGCCGACCCCGATTGCCCGTCCACGCACCGCGTAGAGGGATCGAGACGATCTCGCCCATCGGCGTGACCCGATTCCGCTCGGTCATCAGCGTCCTCCCGCCTGCCTTCGTGAGGAATGCTGCCTCAGGCATCCGACATGCGACATCCGGATGTCAGGGGGCAACTCAGGCCTGCGCCTCCCACTCCCTGCGGAGCAGCGCATAGACGCCGGTGTCCTCCCAACTCCCCTTCACGAACATGTCCTCGACGAAATGCGCCTCCTCGCGCATGCCCAGTCTCAGGCAGAGGCTGACGGACGCGGTGTTCTCGGGAGCGAGCTCCGCCTTGATGCGATGCAAGCGCATTCTCCCGAAGCCGAGGTCGAGGAGCGCAGCCGCAGCCTCGGCCGCGTAGCCGCGTCCCTGGTCGTCGGGATTGAGCACCCAGCCGATCTCTGCGGTTTCGTGCTCCACGCTGACGAGCGAAAAGTACAGCTCGCCGATGACGCGCCCGTCGTTCAACGCCACAGCGAGCTGCAGGAAGTCCCCGTCACGCCTGAGCCTGGTGCGGATCGCCCAGTCGGCGATCTTCTCAGCGACCTCGTCTCGAGTGCGGGGCTCGTAGAGCAGGTATTCGCAGACATCCGCGCGCGACTCATGTGCCGTGATCGCGTCGATGTCGGCGTCGGTCATCAGCCTGATCGTCAGCCGCGGCGTCTGCATTGGCCGATCGAATTCGAGCGGGATCATCCATGCGCCTCAGACGTTGGCATGCCACGAGCATAAATGGAACCCGTGTGGACCGAGCCACTGACCTGAGCATGTGTCAGGTCATTCACGTCTGCGGAACACGGCGTGCACAGCAACGGTCACGACAGCAGATGCCATGCCGAGCGCGTTCCACGTGATGCCGATTTCACGCCTGTCGAGAGTCACGACGCCGTCGAGACACACCTCTGCCTCGCCCAGCAGAGATCCGCTCATTTCGACGGTGAATTCTCGGGAGATGTCGCGTACGGTGAGCATCCCGGTCACCGCGACGCCGCGGTGCGAGGGCTGTATGCCGTCGACCGCGAACTCGATGCGGGGGCTGTTCTCGACATCGAAGAACGCCGCGGAGCGCAGGTGTCGGTCGCGGCGCGCGTTGTGCGTGTCGACGGATACCGCCAGCGCGGCCATCCCTCCTGTCACGTCACCGTTCGCTCCGATTTCGACGTGGCCGTCGACATCACGGAAGCCGCCCCGCACAGGGACGAGGCCGCCGAGCAAGCCGGTCGTGAACCGCACGCTCGAGACAGCGGCATCGAGGTCCCAATGGCCGGTCGCACCGCGCGCGAGCAGCGGAGCCGTGTCCGTCGTCCGGACCACGGCCGGGACATCCGCAGCCCGAGAAGTGATGTTGCCCGGTGCGCTCTGTTGCCCTGTCGGTGTCCGCATGGTTGTCTCCTGTCACATCGCCTGCATTTCAGGTGTCATCACTATCGACACGGCTCGACGAAGGAGTGTGACGGATGACCGACGACAGGCAATGGCTCGCGGACGGCTTCGAGCAGAACAGGCCGCGGCTGCGCTCGGTGGCCTATCGTGTGCTCGGTTCGGTCGCTGATGCCGACGACGCCTTGCAGGAGGCGTGGCTCCGTCTCAGCAGGGCGGACGCCGATGGAGTGGAGAACCTTTCCGCCTGGCTCACCACCATCGTGGCGCGAGTGAGCCTGAACATGCTGCGGTCGCGCCGCACCAGACGGGAGGACTCGCTGGAGGTGCACGTCTCGGATCCGGTCGTGAGCGCGTTCGGGGGGCCGAACCCGGAGGAGGAGGCCGTGCTGGCGGACTCCATCGGTCTCGCGCTGCAGGTTGTGCTGGATGCGCTCACGCCGTCGGAACGGCTCGCCTTCGTGCTGCACGACATGTTCGACGTGCCGTTCGACGACATCGCCTCGATGCTCGACCGCAGCCCGGCCGCAGCGCGTCAGCTGGCGAGCAGAGCGAGGGCACGAGTGCGCGGCGCGGATGCCACGACGCTCGAGACCGACACAGGCAGGCAGCGGGAGATCGTGGATGCCTTCTTCGCAGCATCCAGAGCCGGTCGCTTCGACGACCTTCTCGCGCTGCTGTCACCCGACGTCGTGTTGCGGTCAGACGGCGGCACAGGGCTGCCGGCTGCGACCACGCGGCTGCAAGGACGTGCAGCGGTCTCAGCACACGCGAAGCAGTTCCACCAGTCGGCGGCGATTCTGCACCCGGCGATGGTGAACGGATCGGCCGGCGTCGTGATCGAGCTGAACGCGCAGGTCGGCGCCGTGATGGCGTTCACGTTCTCGGGCGACACGATCAGCGAGATCGAGATCCTCGCCGATCCCGATCGGTTGAAGGGGCTCGGACTCGACGTCGCGGCGCTCTGAATGTTCTGGTGCCCCCGGCAGGAATCGAACCTGCGACCAAGAGATTAGAAGGCTCCTGCTCTATCCGCTGAGCTACGGGGGCGGCCGGCTTGTCTCAAGCGGCTTCCAGGGTACAGCAGGGCGACGCTCAAACCGCTTTGGCCGCGGCGACGAGCACCTGGGCGAGGCTGGGCACGCCGTCAGCCCTGAAGACCTCTTCACCATCACCGTCGAGCACAACGACCGTAGGCGTCGTGCGGATGCCAGCAGCCCGCGCGCGCTCCTCGAAACGCACGACGTCGAACTCGGTCACCCTGGCATTAGGGACCAAGCGCCCGGCTTCGGCGAGCACTCCCCTGGTCTGCATGCACGGCTCGCAGAACGCCGATGTGTACAGCTGCAACTCCACGGTGTGAAGTCTAGGTCGGCGGCCCCACGCGGGCTGCGCACAGGCATCCGTCGGCAACGACGTCGGAGGGCGTCGATAGACTTGCGCGCATGCCGACTGCGAACGACGCCCTGGTCTGGATCGACTGCGAGATGACGGGGCTCGACCTCGAAGCCGACGAACTCGTCGAGATCTCCGTCGTGATCACCGACTTCGACCTCGTGCCGTTGGATCCGGGCATCGACATCGTCATCAAACCCGATCAGAGCGCCCTCGACCACATGGGCGATTTCGTGCGGCAGATGCATACGACGAGCGGGCTGATCGAAGAGATTCCGCACGGCAAGAGTCTCGCCGAGGCCGAGTACGAGGTGATGGAGTACATTCTCAAGTTCGTGCCGAACGAGCAGAAGGCCCCTCTCGCCGGCAATTCCATCGGCACCGATCGCATGTTCCTTGCCAAGTACATGCCGCGCCTCGACGCACATCTGCATTACCGCAACGTCGACGTGTCATCGATCAAGGAGCTGGCCCGACGCTGGTTCCCGCGCGTGTACTTCAATGCGCCTGAGAAGAACGGTGGCCACCGTGCGCTGGCCGACATCCTCGAGTCCATTCGAGAGCTCGATTACTACCGTCGCGCCGTGTTCACCGGCGCACCCGGACCTACGTCCGACCAGTGCCAGAAGATCGCGGCCGAGGTCGTGCAAATCTGGGCCCCTCGCATGTAATAGACTCGTCTGGTTGTTCGCACGCGAGCATCATGGTGGGTATAGCTCAGCTGGTAGAGCGCCTGGTTGTGGTCCAGGAGGTCGCGGGTTCAAGCCCCGTTACTCACCCCAAGGAAGGCCGAGTGCAATCGAGCTGGCTCGAATTGCCGAGGCCGACGCAGGGGTTGAGCCGCACAGCGGCGATCACTCCAAGGTTGTATTACTTGCAGGCAGCACGTTGTGGTTGCCGCTGAAGACGTTCCGCGGGTCGTAGTGACGCTTCACGGCCGCAAGGCGTCGGTGTGTTGCAGGCGGGTAGACGGCCGCAACGTCTTCGGGGGCGGCCGTCGTGAGGAAGTTGGCGTAGGCGCCACTCGTGTGCGGGGCGAGCCGCTTCCAGATGGCGTTCAGTGCCGGACGCGCGGCGTCGACGACGTGCTCGGGGCCCGCCGTGTTCGTGACGAACATCAGCTCCGCCTGACGGTACGCGTATGCGGTCGCATCCTCTGCTACCCGCGACGCCGCCCCGCCGACAGCCCTCAGCGAGATGAACGGCGATCGCTCCGACGCTCCGACCTCGAGAAGGATCTGCAGCACGTCGGGAACGGACGTCTCCTCGACGAATGCACCCCGAGCGACGAATCGGATGCCGGCGGGCGGCGTTCCACCGTCGACCAGAACATCGGAATACGCCTTCAACGTGACATCGTCACGTATCACGGTGCCGAGTCGGCGGATCGGATCGATCGCGCGGGCGGCCGCCCGCTCGTCGTCGCCGGCGAAGGCGACCATCACCTGCACCGGGGCATCCACTCCGCCGGCGAACGGATTGGCGAAGTTCACAATGGATGTCAGCTCGTCGGGAGCGTTCCGCAGATAGTCCGCCCACCCCGGCAGGATCTTCGACGCCTCCTCGGCGGGGAACTCGATCGCGCCGAAGTAGACGTCCCTCGTACGATGCGCCCGGAACTCGAACGCAGTTACCACGCCGAAGTTGCCGCCGCCACCACGAAGCGCCCAATACAGCTCGGGGTTCTCCTCGTCGTCGGCACGCACGAGTTCGCCATCGGCCGTCACCACCCGGGCGGCGACCACGCCGTCGAGCGCGAGTCCGTACTTGCGCACCATCCAGCCGATTCCACCGCTCAAGGTCAGACCGCCGACTCCGACGCTCTTCGTATCGCCTGAGGAGATCGCCAAGCCGTAGGGTGAGAGCCCCGCCGCGACCTCACCCCAGGTGGCTCCCCCACCGATGTGCACGATGCCGCGCTCGCGGTCGATCACTTCCACCTCCGCCAGGTTGCGCAGATCGATGACGACGCCGCCGTCGTTCGTGCCCAAACCCGCGAACGAGTGACCTCCGCCCCGCACGGACAGCGTGAGCCCCGACGCGACGGCGAACCTGACGGCCGCTTGCACATCGGCGGCATCCAGGGGCTGCAGAACGACCGCAGGGGTTCCGACAGCGAGGACGGAACGCGCGGCGGCCGCGTAGTCCGCCTCGCCTGGTTCGATGATGGCGCCGCGGAATTCGCGACGGAGAGCACTGAGCGCTGAACTCGTGAGTTTTTCCTCCAGTAGTTGGCCCGGACTGCTCGTGAGACACGGGCATCGCGTGCGGGGGCTGCGCTATCCACACGCGCTACTGGTTTGACAATCGGAGCACCGCAAACGTGACACGGCGCTCAGAACGGGCAGGCGGCCGCTACGGTCGGACTCGGCGAGGTCGGGCATCCGTGCGCAGCGAAGCGACAACGCCTGCGCCCGCACCCGGTCCCTGGTCGTAGGCTTCCCGCGCGGATGCCGCGGCGGCGTTCAGGCCGACGCCGACTCGATCGCGGCTTCAGTGCCTCGGATGACCGTTGCCAACCCTGCAAGGTCGTGCAGGGTGGCCAGCTCGTTCGCTGCGACGGTGCGAGGGCGGGAGTCGACGACGCACAACGTTCCGACGACCGCCCCTTCCGCAGACCGCACCGGGATGCCCGCGTAGAAGCGCAGGCCGAACTCGCCGGTGACGAGCTCGTGGGTCATCACTCGCGGGTCGGTCGCGGCATCCTCGACGATCAACGGCCCGCTGGACGACGCTCCTGAGCAGATCGACTCGAGGGCAGGCATCCGGGCGTCGGGCACGCCGTGATGGGCTGCGAACTGCACCTTTCCGTCGTGCACGAGACTCAAGACGGCGACCGGTACGTCGAACGTGCGCGCCGCGATCGCTGCGATGGTTTCGAACGCGCGCGCCGTCGACAGCTCGGGAGCAGTGAGGCCCGAGGATGCCCGGTGCCGGCTGCCCTCCGCGACGACGAGATCGCGCAACGCCTGCACCACCTCGTGATCCGCCGGACGGTCCTTCGGCTCACGCGCCGTCATCGCCGTCAGGAGCAAGCGCCACTGCTCGGGAAGCTCGGCGGGGATCTCGGGATCGGTGCTGAGGCGAGCCATCGCCGAGTCGACCGGAGCACCGGGGAACGCGAGACGACCCGTGTGGCACTCCAGCAGCACGAGGCCCAGCGAATACACGTCGCTCGCGCCGGTCAGTACGTCACCCCTTGCCTGCTCGGGACTGAGGTAGGCGGCGGTTCCTGTCGTTCCCTCCGGTCGTGTGACGTGGGCGATGCCGGACGACAGCGCGATACCGAAGTCGGTGAGCTTGGCGCGGGCACGTCCGCCGTCATCGCCGTCGGTCACGACGAGAACATTGCCCGGCTTCAGATCGCGGTGGATGACACCGTGGCGGTGCACGTACTCGAGCGCCTCTGCGAGGTCGTAACCGATCTCCGCGATGTGCCGCAAGGAAAGACGTGCGGATGCCAGCCGACGCCGTAGATCGGCACCGTCCACCGGCTCCAGAACGAGGTAACGGTGCTCGACCCCATCGGGATCCGGCGCGATACCCGCGTCGATCAGCGTCACCACCGCGTGGTGGTTCAGGCCGGCGAGAACATCGATCTCGAGCTGCTGCTCTTCGGAGTCCGTGCCGGAGATCGGCTTCGTGAAGACCTTGACCGCCACCTCACGACGCAGATGCTCGTCGAAGGCCGAATAGACGACGGACATGCCGCCCTCGCCGAAAGTGCCGGTGATCGTATAGCGCGATGGGGGTCGCCCGGTCGCAGCCGCAGGCACGACCTGCGTCGTGGGGGCGATGGTGCTGGGGACTTCGGACATCGGGTCCTCGAGTCGGGCGAGCTCTATCGGCTCGGGCGGCGGGGAGGGCTGGTCGAACGAGTGTACGCGACGAACGTGACGTGCGCGCGTTCGGTTACGCACGACATCCTGCTCACGCGCGTCGCAGGAGGCCGTGGCACGCTGGTGTCGTGATGAGCATGGCTGCAGACGAGTTCGAGCGACTTGTGATCGACGAGCTCGACGCCCTGCCAGACGACATGGTGGACGGCATCGAGAATGTGGCCTTCCTGGTGGAGGACCGACCGGCCGACGGCTCGCTGAGCCTGCTCGGGGAGTACAACGGGATCTCGCTGACGCGGCGGGATCGCTACGGCTTCGGCGAGATGCCCGACCGAATCATCGTGTATCGCGAGCCGCTGCTGTCGATCTGCGGCGACGAATCAGAACTACGCGATCAGGTGCACGTCACTCTGGTGCACGAGATCGCGCACTACTTCGGCATCGACGACTCCGAACTCCACGAGCTCGGCTGGGCGTGACGCCGTTCGTATCAACGGGCCGGGTCGTCCTCGGGATCGCTCTCGAACGGGTCGCTGTCTGAGCGGTCGAACGAGTACCGCACGTGCAGCTCACCCTGGATCTCACGGTTGTCGAGCGCGTTGTACTTGAAGAGCGATTCGACGCCGTCGATGGCGGCAACCGCGTTCAGGCTCTCATCGTACCGGCCCCCCACGAGAAAGCGGCGTTCGCTGGTACCGGCCAGCGGGCCGTCGGAATACTCGACGATGTACTCGGTTGCGCTGTCGCTCATGACCTAACGGTACCGCGCGAGCGTTCGCAGGCGGCGCAGGCGGCCGTCAGTCGGGACCCGGCGCCTCCGGCGTGCCGTCGAATACCAGGTCGGCGAGCGTGCGTGGCGACTCGCGTGAGACCAGCTGCTCCCACTGCCTCTGCCAGAGATCCCAGTGCGCGTCGAACCCGCCGGCGTCACGCTCCAACGCCCGACGCTTGCGTACGTCGTCGTCGGCACCGAGCCAGACGCGCAGGTCGGCGAGGGGCGCGGTCGCGCGGGTCAGGCATCCGCAGCCCTCGACGACCAGCGGATGCCCACCCGCGACGCTGTGCCACGCCGCGGGCGCCGACGCTGCCCAGTCCCAGCCGCGCCAGCGCCCGGTGCCCGCCGAACGCAGTGGCCCGAGCAGGTCCTCGCGCAGGTGTGCCGACGCGGCGGCCAGTCCTTCCCACCCCGGATACATGTCGTCCATGCGCACGAGCTCCACGTTCGCGCCAGGCCACGCCACCACGACCGCATCGGCGAGGCGGGATTTGCCCGCTCCACTCGGACCGTCGATGAGCACGACGGGCGATGACGAGGTCGCCAGGGCCGCGCGGACGATCGTGAGAGGCGTGGAGCGGTCGACCGGCACGGCGGCACGATCGCCGCCCGAATCAGGAGACGACAAAGGACCAGCTCCCCGCGAGCACGGCCGCTGTCGTGGCGAATGCCGCGATGGCAGCCCCGAGCGCGATCATCGTGATGTCACGACGAGTGAACCGCGACTTCCGCGCCCAGGTGCGGGGCGCCGGGCCGCCGAAGCCTTTGGCCTCCATGGCCGTCGCGAGCTTGCTGCCCCGACGCAGGGAGAGCACGAGCAGGGCGAACGATCGGGAGCCGAGCCTCCCGATGGCACCGATCGGGCCTCCCCCGTCGCCGATGCCCCGTGCGCGTCTGGCACGCCCCAGCGCACGCCAGTCGTCGATGAACAGTCCCACGAGACGCAGCGCGGCGAGCGCCCCGAGCACGAAACGCGCCGGCAGGTGGACGAGCTGCGCGAGTCCGTCGGCCAGGTCGGTCGGGTCGCTCGTGGCGAACAGGATCACTCCGGGGATGCCGATGGCCAGCACCCTGAGCGCGATCGCTCCCGCGAGGGCAAGGGATCCCTCGGTCACCGTGACGGGGCCGAGGCCCCACAGCACCGCCCCGGAGTCTGCACCGTAGAGCGCCGTTGCGACGGCCGCCGCGGCGGCGGCGATCCACACCGGAGCGGTTCGCAGCCAGAACTGCCTGGCGGAGACGCCGGCGAACGGCAGCAATACGGCCTCGAGCGCGAGTGCGACGCCGGCAGAGACCCAATCGATGGTGAGCACGAGGGTGAGCGAGATGAGCAGCGCAGCCGCGAGCTTCGCCACGGGATTGACGGCGGCAATGCGGCTGGAGCGGATATCCGGCGTCAGCACAAGGCTCATTGCCTCGCCTCCACTCGTTCGCTCTGCAGGGGCTCCGTCGTCGTTCCGAGCTCGAGCACATCGTCGGCGAGCGCACGCACGAACGCGTCGTCGTGCGTGACCGCCATCACGGCGTGGCCGTCGTCGAGCAGCTCGGCGAGCAGCGCGGCGAGCTCGCGCCAGGTGCGGGCATCCTGGCCGAACGTCGGCTCGTCGAGCACGAGCAGGTCGGGCCTGGTCGCGATCGCGGTCGCGACCGACAGCCTGCGCTTCTCGCCGCCGGAGAGCGTGAATGGGTTCGCCGCAGCAAGGCGGCCGAGGCGCAGGCGCACGAGCAGCTCCTCCACGCGTGCGTCAGCGGAACGACGGTCGACTCCGGCCGCGCGAGGACCGACGGCCAGTTCGTCGCGCACAGTGGAGCGCACGAACTGATGCTCCGGATCCTGGAAGACCGTGCCGATGCGCGTGACGAGTTGGCGAGACCGCCAGCGCGCCGGCTCCGGGGCGAGGCCGCGGCGGAAGGCATCCGTTGCCGCCAGGCGTCCGTCGATCGGTCGCAGCAGGCCGGCGGCGGTGAGGGCGAGTGTGGACTTTCCCGCTCCGTTCGGCCCGGTGACCACCATGGTCCTGCCGCGCTGTGCCGCGAAGTCGATGCCGCATGCCGCCAGCTGCACCGTGCGCACCCCGAACGGCGTACGACCAACGCTCAGCGACTCCGCAGTGAGGAGGGAATCCCCCGCTCCCGCTTGTCCACGCACGCGATCGGATGCCGCTCCCCGCACCCAGATTCCCGCAGCGTCCAGCGCGGCGCGCTGTCCGTCGAGCACGTCGTCCGGTCGACCGTCGGCGAGCACGCCGCCGGCTTCGTCGAGCACGATGACCCGATCGACCAGCGACGACCACACCGCGACCCTGTGCTCGACGATCACCACGGTCGCCTCGCTGCCACGGCAGAGCCGCTGGACGGCATCCCGCACTTCCTCGACCCCGGCCGGATCGAGGTTGGCGGTGGGCTCGTCGAGCAGAAGGAGTCTCGGTCGCATCGCGATCGCACCCGCGAGGGCCAGACGCTGCTTCTGTCCGCCGGACAGTGCCGACGTCGAGGACGACAGCGGAAGGTCGAGGCCGACATCGCGCAGTGCGCCCTCGACGCGCGGCCAGATCTCCTCGGCAGGTACCCCGGCGTTCTCGCAGCCGAAGGCCACGTCGTCGCCGAGCCTGGCCATCACGACCTGGGAGTCGGGATCCTGCAGGACGAGCGCGACGTGTTCGCGTGCGTCAGCGGGCCGAAGCCCGTCGATCGTGAGTGTTCCGGCGGCATCGCCCTCCTCATCGCCGCCGAGAACACCCGCGATCGCCTGCATCAGCGTCGACTTTCCCGCTCCGCTGGCGCCGAGCAGGAGAACCCGCTCACCCGGTTCGATCTGCAGGTCGACGTCGCGCACGGCCCATCGCGACCGGCCGGCGTGACGCCAGCCCCAGCCGCGTGCGAGCACCCTGGCACCGCCCGCCGTGCGCTGGGATGTCATCTAGACGGCGCCACCTGACGAGCCGACCGGTCCGGCCGACTGCTCGTGCAGATCCGCGCCGTCGTCGACGATGCGCGCCCCACGACCTGATGCGAACCTGCTGAGCGCGCCGGTGGCGGCGAGACCTCGCACGGCGAGCCATCCCAGGAGTCCGGCGATCACGACGCCGGAGAGCACCGAGGTGCCGATGTAGAGCCAGCGTTGCCCGGCATCCAGCGCGGCGAGCGAGGTGAACGTCGTGTCGAGAAGACCTGTCGAGACGCCGGCGAGTGCTCCCGCGAAGAGCGCACCGCCGAGGTTCCACACCCGGTACAGCAGGATCGCGAAGGCGATCTCGGCCGCGGCCCCTTCGACGGCGGCCCAGATGAAGTTCGTGAAACCCCACTCGTTGCCGATGAGCATCTCGACGACCCCTGCGACGATCTCGGTGAAAAGCGCAGCGCCCGGCTTTCGGATGATCAGACCGCCCAGCACGCCGGCGAACAGCCACCCGCCAGAGAGCAGGCCGGCCGCTCCCGGACCGAGAAAGGTGAGGGCCGCGGAGAGCGGGGTCCAGGCCAGGCCCCACGCCCAGAAGATGACGCCGGAGGCGACTCCCACGACGGCGGCGATGATGATGTCGACGACTCGCCAGCGAGAGATCCGTCTGACGGGTGCCGAGGTTGCTGCGATGGTTGCGTGCACGATACGTGCCCTTCCGTTCAATCACGAAACGTGGGCACGGGTGGATGCTTCGCACGATGCGAAGCCCCCCAGAGATGCCTCCCTGCGCTGGCATGACCCAGATCAGGTTCGACGGTCGAAGGTTGGAGAACCTTCCTCTCAGCCCGGCTCACCGGACTCCCGTGTTTTCAGTGGCGAGTATAGTCAGCTAGCGCCGTGTCGCGCTGTCTGCGCAAGGCGGCGGTGCCTCGTGCGAGGTGCTCGCACGCAACCGAGGAGACGTCGATGGTCATCATGTGGGTGCTCCTCGTGCTCGCACTCGCATTCGTGCTGCTCCTGCGGCTGATGATCGTACGCATGCGCAAGTTCGAACGGCTTGCCGCCCAGCGGAAGGCCGAACTGACGGCTCGACGGGCCGCCGCCGCGAGGACCGCGGCCGCGCGTGATGCTGCGACGCGGGCGGTCAGCGGCGGCGACGCCTCCGCAAAGCCTTGAATACCAGCGCGATTCCCCTGGTGGCGACCCAGACGAACGGAATGGCGACCGCGAGCAATGCGATCGGGTTCGGCTCGAACCGAACTCCCGTCTTGTCCTTGATGTAGGCGCCGATCGGCAGGCTGGCACCTCCACCGCCCCCACCGGAGCCGACGTCGGGCTCCTGAGGTCCCTCTCCCGCCCCGAATCCGAACCAGGCGACGGCAACGGGGATCACCGTCACGTCGTCGAGAGTCACCGCCTCGCCGTATGCGGTGTGAACCCCCACCGTGGACTTGACGGAATCGGCGAGCTTGAGCACGAGGTCTGCCATGGTGCAACGCTACTCGCCGCCCGGCGGATCGCACCCACGCATCCTGTGCGAACCGTGTATTCGATGCAAAGGCTGCCACGCCATAATCGACGGGTGCCGAAAGCCCGACGACGCCCTTCCGATCGCGGCATCGTCGTAGGCGTGCTCGGAGCGATCACCGCCCTCGTGCTGTTGACGCATACCTGGATCCCCGATGTCGGTGGCTACATCTCACTGCTGGAGACCTTCCTTCCCTGGCTATGGGTACCCATCGTCGCGCTGGTGGCGGCCGCTGTCATCGGCCGCACGTCGCTGTTCGCCTGGATCGGTGTCGCACTCGCGGCCATCGCATGGGCCGTGCTGTTCGTGCCGACGCTGGTGCCGCACAACTCGACCCTGACCGCGAACCTGCACGTCGTCAGCGAGAACATCGACGCCGACAACCACGACCCGGCCGCGACCATCGGCTCGTTGGTGTCGCGGGATGCCGACGTCGTCGCTCTGCAGGAGCTCGATGCGAAGTCCACGCCGATCGCGGAGCGGATGCTCGTGTCGGCATATCCGCACAGCTACGTGGTAGGCACGATCGGCGTGTGGAGCAAGACACCGCTCACCCACGGCGAGCCGCTCGAGCTGGGTCTGGGCTGGAACCGCGCACTCAGTGTGGATGTGAGCACCGCAGACGGACCGGTACGGGTGTTCGAGGTGCACATGGCATCCGTTCGCCTCGGCGAATACCGGCAGCGAGACACCATGCTCGCGGCCTTGAAGAACACGCTGGACGGCGCCTCCGACTCGCGAGTGATCGTCGTCGGCGACTTCAATGCGGCATCGACCGACCGGGAATTCCGCCAGCTCGAACAGACGGTGACCGAGGCGCCCACCTCGACGTTCGACTTCGGCTTCACCTGGCCGTCGACGTTCCCGTTCGCGAGAGTGGACCATCTGCTCACCCGCGGACTCACGACCGTGACGAGCACGGTTCTGCCTGCCAACGGCAGCGACCATCGCGGCATCGACGTCTCGCTGCGCTAGCTGCCGTTGTCGAACGCACGGGATGCCCATCAGCCATCGCTACGCCCCTCGCGCTCCGTGATCACCTTGGCGTTCAGCGTGTCGCCGACACGCCGGGGCGCGCGACCCACCAGCGCGGCCGGCGTCACGAGGCCGCCTCCGAAACGCGCGGCGACCTTGTCGATGGCGTGCTCGGCGTCGCGCCAGTCCTCGTCCGGATCCCAGAGGAGCGGAGACCCGTCGCCATCCGGCATCAGCTGCTCGGTTCGAACGCCGATCAGCCGCACCGCGCCGCCCTGAGGCAGCGCCGCCTCCAGCAGCTCTGAGACCTCCTCGAAGATGCGTTTGCCCACATTCGTCGGCTCACCGAGCGTTCGCGACCGCGAGATGGTGCGGAAATCCACGAACCTCAGCTTCAGAGCGACGGTGCGTGCGGCCAGCCCGTGCTTGCGCAGCCTGGCTGCCACCTGGGTCGAAAGCCTCAGCAGTTCGCGACGCAACTCGACCAGGTCGGTCAGGTCGTGCTCGAACGTCTGCTCGTGTCCGATGCTCTTCTCGCGTGTGACGGTTTCCACCTGTCGGGTGTCGATGCCGTTCGCCAGTTCGTGCAGCTTCACGCCAGAGGCGTCCCCGACCCAGCGCCTCAGCACGTCCAGTGGTGTCGAAGCGACGTCGCCCACCGTGCGCAACCCGTAGCGGTGAAGGGTCTCCTGTGTCGAGGGTCCGACACCCCAGAGCGCGCCGATCGGCAGAGGGTGCAAGAAGGTCAGGGTGTCGGCCACCGGAACGACGAGCATCCCGTCGGGCTTCGCCGTCGTCGAGGCCAGCTTCGCCATGAACTTGGTGCCCGCGACCCCGACGGAGCAGACCAGACCGGTCTCAGAAAGCACACGGCGCCGGATCGCTGCACCGATCGTCGACGGCGACCCGAGAAGCCGCACCGAGCCCGCGACATCGAGGAAGGCCTCATCGATGCTGACCTGCTCGACCAGCGGCGTGACGTCGCCCAGGATGTCCAGCACCTGCCGCGAGTAGAGCGCGTACTTGTCGAAGTGCGGCTCGAGCACCACCGCGCTCGGGCAGAGTCGCAATGCCTGCGATACGGGCATCGCGCTGCGCACGCCCGCCCTGCGAGCCTCGTAGGTCGCGCTGGAGACCACCGAACGCCCAGACGCATGGCCGACGATCGCCGGACGCCCGCGCAACTCCGGCCGATCGAGGAGCTCGACCGCTGCGTAGAACGCGTCCATGTCGACGTGCAGCTTCGTTGCTCCCGCGTCGTCCACCGGTCCGACGGTGACCTGTCTGTCCCGTCCATCGCCGCGTCCCACGCCCTCAGTGTCGCACCTGCCGCCGACAGTCGATCGAGCCCGTCGAACGGCACAGCCGTGATGGCATCCGGGCCGCGCAGATAACGTTGAACACATGCACTTCAGATACCTCGGAAACAGCGGACTCAAGATCTCGGAGATCATCTACGGCAACTGGCTCACCCACGGCTCCCAGGTGGAGAACGACACGGCCACCGAGTCGGTTCACGCCGCCCTCGACGCGGGCATCACCACCTTCGACACCGCGGATGCCTATGCCAACACCGCGGCAGAGCAGGTGCTCGGCGACGCGCTGAAGGGTCAACGCAGGCAGTCGCTCGAGATCTTCACGAAGGTCTATTGGCCGACCGGCCCGCGCGGTCACAACGACACCGGCCTCAGCCGCAAGCACATCTTCGAGTCGATCGACGGCTCGCTCGGTCGCCTTGGCACCGAGTACGTGGACCTCTACCAGGCGCACCGGTACGACGTCGAGACTCCACTCGAGGAGACGATGCAGGCGTTCGCCGACATCGTGCGTGCCGGCAAGGCACTCTACATCGGCGTCAGCGAATGGAACGCCGAGCAGCTGCGTGCCGGCCATGCCCTCGCGAACGAACTCGGCTTCCAGCTCGTCTCGAACCAGCCCCAGTACTCCATGTTGTGGCGCGTCATCGAGGGAGAGGTCGTCCCGGCGTCGAAGGAGCTCGGCATCTCGCAGATCGTCTGGTCGCCGGTCGCGCAAGGCGTGCTCACGGGCAAGTACAAGCCGGGCGCCGAGCTTCCCGCGGGAAGCCGCGCAACAGACGAGAAGGGCGGCGCCGGTGCGATCAAGAACTTCCTCACCGACGACGTTCTGACGGCCGTGCAGAATCTTCAGCCGATCGCCGACGAGGCAGGTCTCACGTTGGCCCAGCTCGCGGTGGCGTGGGTGCTGCAGAACCCGAACGTGGCGGGTGCGATCGTCGGGGCATCCCGTCCGGAGCAGGTCGCGTCGAACGCCGCGGCCGCCGGCGTGAAGCTCGACGCCGACGTGCTCAAGCGCATCGACGACGTGATCCTCCCGGTAGCGAAGACGGACCCGTCCCTCACCACCTCGCCCCCGACGCGCGTCGCGTAGGGTCTCCCAGCCGAGTCGACCTCGTCCGCGGCCGGTTTGCGCATTCGCAGCCAGCAGAAGTGGCTGTAATTGCTCGAAACGGCTGCGGGCGATGCCCGGCATGGCAGCGCGAGGACGCTAGACGAGGGCTGCGACGAGGGGTTCGAACCATTCGCGGAAAGCGGCGCGATCGTCGCGCAGGCTCCAGCTGATGACGACCGTGTCGGGTCCGACCACCCACGCGCCCTTCTCCGCGAGCGGCAGCGCCTCGATGTCGAGACGGAAGGATCCCGCCTGCCGGCGCAGCTCGTGCTCACGGCTGCGGACGACGTCGACGATCGCGTCCGAGTACTCCATGCGATGGGCGAGGTCGTCGGCGATGTATTCCGCACGCCTCGCGTTGGACCAGGCGATGGCATCCGCGAAGCGTTCGATCACGAGATCCTGAAGCGCCAATTCGCGGTCGAACGCTGCGAAGTGCGGCGGGACGAAGAGTGTGCTCCACGAGGCGACGGCGTTCATCCTGATCACCGCGCGGCGCCACCACCTCGCCCACTCCTCACCGAGCACCGACGGGTCCGCGCTGTTCACGCCGCCAGGAGTCGGTGCCCATGTACTGCGAGGCGCAACGGCGAGCATCCGCTGAGCAGCCGGCTCATGCTGCACTGCCGGCACGACGGCAGGAAGCGGCGGATCACCGACATGCTCCAACCCGGCGAGGTCGCGAAGGCACAGTGCGACCAGCAGGTCCAACGGGCAGTCTTCCGTGACCCGCCAGCGAAGGGTGCCCTCCACGAGCATGTCTCCAGCTTAGAAGCGGGGACCGACATCGGCGAGGGAAAACGCCCGAGCACCTTGCAGGAGGGCTGCGTACTAGTCGAGGGTGCTCGCCCCGTCGATGGCGACCGTGTCGAGCACGTGGCCCGGCAGCACGGCGCGGCGCATGGGCATCCGTCGCCCGAACGTTGCCTCTTGCACCGCGGGCAGCTGGAGAGTGCCACAGGAGAAGAGCAGGTGGGTCACGACTCGTCCTCGGCGGTCTCTGCTCGATCCGCTGCCGGATCGTCCTCTTCGGTGCGGGCGATCGGAGCCGTCATGAGCAGGAATTCGGGAACCTCGGCACGGTCGAACGGCCCTGCCCCATCGACCCGGTACTGGGGCTCGTCGAAGGCGACGATCCACACCCTGCCCGAGAGACGCTGCACCTCGAACGCGCCGTTCGCGAGCCCGGTCGCGCTGGCGATGATCACACCTGTCGGGTCGCCGACCCAGCCCGTGGCGCCCTGACGTTCGTCATCGATGACATGCACCTGCACGCCGACACCGAACATCTCCTCGGCCCGTTCGGCGCTCTGCTTCTCGCGTCGTCTCCACACGTGTCACATTGTCCCACCGCACCCGGCATCGGCCATGCGGTGCGATGAGGTGCCGAGCGACCTGCGAGCGGGCGCTGAGACGAGCATGATGGTGTCATGACACGAGTGGCGATCGTCGGAGCACACGGCAAGGTGGCGCAGCAGCTGATGCGGGTGCTGTACGACCAGGGAGACGAGTTCGTGGGCATCGTCCGCAACGAGGATCATGCCGACGACATCTACCGATTCGGTGGCGAGGGCATTCTGCTCGACATCGAGACCGCGGATGTCGACGCTCTCGCCACAGCGTTCGCGGGCTCGGGCGCAGTGGTGTTCGCCGCCGGTGCCGGCGGAGACTCCGGCGTGGAGCGCAAGGCCACTGTCGACTACGGCGGCTCGATCAAGTCCCAGACCGCAGCGCAGCGCGCCGGCGTTGCACGGTTCGTGCAGATCTCGGCGATGGGTGTCGACGACCCGGTAGCGCCGGACGCCACGGAGTCGTGGACGGCGTACGTTGCGGCCAAGCGAGACGCCGACGCCGAGCTGCGGCGCACCGCGCTCGACTGGACGATCGTGCGCCCGGGCGCTCTCACGCTCGACGACGGAACGGGCCTCGTCAGCATCGCACCGCGCCTCGAGCGCGGCGCCATCCCTCGCGAGGACGTCGCACGGGTGATCGCCGAGGTGCTGCGCAGTCCTGAGACCATCCGCTCCCAGTTCGATCTCGTCTCGGGCACCGCGCCCATCGGCGATGCACTCGCCGACCTCACTCGCGCCAACGACATCGGATAGAACGGAACATGCCGGAATGAACGACCACGATCCGAGGTTCTGGAACACACACGACCAAGCACTGGTCGGCGAGCAGGAGACTGCCGCTGGCCGGGATCACGACTCGGAACAGAGGAAACACGGCATGTCATTCTCGGACTGGCTGGACGTTCAAGTCGGCGCGCACGCGGCATTCGGCGAGCGCGTCGGGTTGGTCGTCGACTGGTCGGCACCGACCCCCGACGACGAGTGGGATGTGCGGGCGCTCGTCTCGCACGTGATCGAGGAGCAGCAGTGGGTTCCGCTCCTGCTGGCGGGACGAACGGTCGGCGAGGCGAGGTCTCGCCTCGAGCCGCTCGGGACCGACCTCGTCGCCGAGTGGCGCAGGTATTCGGCTGAGGCGACGCGGGCATGGGCATCCGTCGCTCCGGATGCGAAGGTGAACCTCTCGTACGACATCGTGCCCGCCAGCGCGTACCTGCGTGAGCAGGCATCGGACGTCATCGTGCACACGTGGGATCTGTCGCGCGCCATCGGCGCAGACGACCAGCTCGGGGAGCCGCTGGTCGCCGCGGCGTGGACGGTGTTCGAGCCGCAGAAGGACACCCTCGAGGCGAGCGGACTGTTCGCGTCTCCTGTGCCTGTACCCGAGAACGCATCGCTGCAGTCGCGTCTGCTGGCGCTCACGGGGCGCGACGACCGCCTCGCCGCGTAGCGCCACGCGCCCAGCACATCAACGCGCCTGCGCGGCGGGAACGGAAGCTGCGCACGGCGTCGCCGTCCGCCTACGCTTGGTCTCATGAGCAGCGCCGAACGCCCGTGGTTGTCGAGCTACGCTGACGGCGTTCCCGCCGACATCGACCCGCCGGCCGCGTCTCTGCCGCACCTGATCGAAGACTCCGTGTCGACGTACGCCGACCACGTCGCGCTGGAGTTCTTCGGCGCGACGACGACGTACCGTGAGCTCGGCGACGCCATCGATCACATGGCAGGCGGGCTCGCCGCGCTCGGCGTGCGCGCCGGCGACCGGGTTGCCCTCGTGCTCCCCAACTGCCCGCAGCACGTCGTCGCGTTCTACGCGGCACTGCGGATCGGCGCCGTGGTCGTCGAGCACAACCCGCTGTACACACCACGCGAGATGCGCCACCAGTTCGAGGACCATGGCGCGACGGTTGCGATCGCGTGGACCAAGGTCGTCGGCACGCTGCAAGAGCTGCCTGGCGACGTCGGTCTCGAGAAGATCATCGCCGTCGACATCGTCGATGCCATGCCCGCGCGCCTGCGCTTCGCCCTGCGGCTTCCGCTGGCCAAGTCGCGCGCCGCCAGGGCGCAGCTCCAGGCGAAGACGACAGGGGCCGTCGGCTGGGACTCGCTGCTGAAGGCGGAGCCGATCAAGGCATCCGTTCCCCGCCCGGAGGTGGACGACCTCGCCCTCATCCAGTACACGAGTGGCACGACGGGACTGCCGAAGGGCGTCGAGCTCACCCACGGCAACCTGGTGGCGAATGCCGCGCAGGCGCGGGCCTGGGTGCCGAGCGTGCCGCGCGGAACATCCGTCGTCTACGCCGTGCTCCCGCTGTTCCACGCCTACGGGCTGACGCTCTGCCTCACGTTCGCGATGAGCATGGGCGCCCGGCTCGTGCTGTTTCCGAACTTCGATCCGGATTCGGTGCTCGACGTCGTGAAGAAGCGCCCCGCGACGTTCCTGCCCGCCGTGCCGCCGATCTACGAGCGACTGGTCGCCGCCGCGAAGGCGCGCGACGTCTCGCTGGCCGGCATCGAGATCGCGATCTCGGGCGCAATGAGTCTGCCGCAGACGATCGTCGACCTCTGGGAGAAGCAGACCGGAGGCTACCTCGTCGAGGGTTACGGTCTCAGCGAGGCGTCGCCCGTGCTGATGGCGAACCCTGTCGGCTCGACGCGCAAGGCGGGCACGGTCGGACTGCCGTTGCCCAGCACCGAACTGCGCGTCATCGATCCCGACACGGGTGCCGTGGTCGATTCAGGCGAGGAGGGCGAGCTGCAGGCCAGAGGCCCCCAGGTGTTCCGCGGCTACTGGCGCAAGCCAGAGGAGACCGCGAAGGTGCTGGATGCCGACGGCTGGCTGCGCACCGGCGACATCGTCACGATGGATGCCCAGGGCTTCGTGCGCATCGTCGACCGCATCAAGGAGCTGATCATCACCGGCGGCTTCAACGTGTCGCCGACCGAGGTGGAGGACGAGCTGCGCACCTACGACGGCATCGCGGATGTCTCGGTCGTGGGACTCCCCCACTCGCGCGGCGGTGAGGATGTCGTCGCCGCCGTGATCATGAAGCCCGGCGTGCCGTTCGACGCCGAGTCGATCAGGGCGTACGCGCGCACGATCATGACGCCGTACAAGGTTCCGCGGAAGGTGTTCGAGGTGAAGGAGCTGCCGCGCTCGATCGTCGGCAAGGTGCTCCGGCGTCAGGTGGTCGCAGACCTCGCTGGCCGGAACGAGGGCTGATCGGCCGCCGCACGGCCGTGAGGGTCGGCGCGCCGGAAGGACAGCGACGCGCCGCGCGTGCCAGCATCGTGCTGTGAGCATCACGCTGGATCCGAAGGGGCGCAACAGGTCGAGGGAACGACTGCTGGCGATGCTGATCGTCGGCGTCATCGTCGGTGCAGCGATCGCTCTGAGCGGATCGTGGTGGTACGCACCGGTCGGCGGCTGGGCGGCGGCGTGCGCCAGCTACATCCTGTGGGTCTGGCTCGTGATCAGCAGGTTCGACGGCGTCACCACCAAGCTGCATGCGACCCGGGAGGACCCGGGTCGAACGGTGAGCGAGCTGCTCATCCTGCTGCTCTCGGTGGCCAGCCTTGGCGCCGTCGCGGTGCTCCTGATCCACACGAGCAAGACCCACGGCGTGGCTCAGGGCGTCGGTGCGACGATGGCTCTTCTCAGCGTCGCTTTGTCGTGGACGTTGCTGCACACCCTCTACACGCTGCGCTATGCGCGCATCTACTACACCGAGCCCGTCGGTGGCATCGACTTCAACGATGACGAGGATCCGCGGTACATCGACTTCGCCTACCTGGCTTTCGACCTCGGCATGACGTTCCAGGTGTCGGACACGAACATCAGCACGACGCAGCTGCGATCCGTCATCCTCAGGCACACATTGTTGTCGTACGTCTTCGGAACCGTGGTGCTGGCCTCGGTCGTCAACCTGGTGGCCGGGCTCGCGTTCTGATCGTCGTGCGCTCTCAGCCCAGCGCTTCCAAACGCACGCGCGCGGCCCGCTCCCCCGCCGTCTGTTCCCCGAGCAGGCTGCCGGCGCCGCGCAGCACCAGCCCGGTCACCGCCCTCACGGGCAGCTGGATGGGGCCGAGGTGGGGCATCCGCAGCCCGAGAAGTTCGCGGAAGCGCGGTTCGAGCGATGAGACCGCGCCACCGAAGAGCACCGCGTACGACGGACGAAGAGAGCGACGCAGCGGCGCGCGGCGGACGAAGCGCACCACCTCGCGGGTGTGGTCGTCGCAACGCAGCTCGCCGGCATCCGCGTAGCCATGCAGGGCGGCCTTGAGCTCGGCTCTCGTGCGCGGCGGATCCACGACGCCCATCAGCTCACCCGCGATCGCCCACTCGTCCACGTACGCGTCCGAGCCGCCAGGTACGCCGCTGCCCCAGATCTCGTACGTCGAGAGGAACGCGTCGGTGAAGGCCAGGTGCACCCATCTGGCCAGGTCGGGGTCGTTGGCGGCATACCGCGCAGGATGCCCGTGCCCGTCCACGTAGTCGCCCACGACCCGCTCGTGCAGACGTTTCACCCACTCCGAGCCGTGCACGGCCTGCGTGGTGTCGCCGTAGCTGACGGTGAAGATCCAGCGGATCGTGCCGCTGAGCCGGCCGAGCGGGTCCTCTCTGAACCGAGACCAGTCGTAGACGCCGGCGAGAGCGCCGGGATGCAGTGCCTGCATGAGCAGGGCGCGCACGCCTGCGACAAGGGTCGACATGCCGCCGTTGACGGCCCACACCGCCGAGCCAGGGCCGAAGTATCCTGCGTCTGTTCCGTGCTCGAACTCGCTGATCCAGTCGGGCAGGCCGGTCTGCTGGCCGCTCAGGGTCTCCTGCAGCCTGGCCCTCAGCGGTTCGGTGAGTCGGGACATCCGTCGGCCGTTCCGGTCAGCACGCCGCGGTCAGCGGCCGGTGCCGCCGACTGCGGGCGTGGTCCGCGCAGTTGAGCGCCTGCGCCGGAGCGTCGTCACGAGCAGGGCGACGGCACGCCATCCGACCAGGAACACGGCTAGCACGATGGCAGCGACGATCACGAACGACACGGCGATCCCCTGGCCGCTCACCACACGCAGGATCATGCCGATCACAAGCGTGGACACCCACACCACGACACCGGTGGGCCACATCACCATCGGCCGACTCCACGCCAGGCACACCAGCCAACCGATGACGAGGCCCACCGCGAACGGCCAGAAGGTCACGAGGGCCCCACCGACCACATTCTCGCCGTGGCTTCCACGGCCGATCAGCACGAACGCGAGCAGGAGGATCACGTCGAGCACGGCTGCGAGCACGATGGTGCCCGATGAGAGGGGCGCACGCGAAGGCTGCGAGCCGGGGACGGGTTCTGGCATGTGCTCCAGTCTAGGAACATGCAGCCCCGCTCATCAGTCGCCGGCGTCGAGGCCCTGCGGCTCGAGCATGCCGACGAAAACGAGCTCGCGGACGCGCGGCAGCAGGTCGGCCGCGAGCTCCACAGCGTCTACGCCCAGTAGATCTGCCAGTGCGCCGATGATCACGCCCACAGCGAGATCGCCGTCGCAGGCGCCGACGAAAGCGGCGAGGCCCGTGTCGACGGCGATGGTGCGCCCGAAGCCGCCACCCTGGGCGAGCGTGATCGCCGTCGGGTCCTCGGCGCCCGGCCAGTAGTGCCGTTGCTCGGTCACGTCACCGCAGATGACGAGTGTCGACACCTGCAGTTCGGCGTCGTCTGCGGATGCCAGCCAGGCTCCCGCGCGCAGGCCGCGAGCCAGGTGCGGCCCGAGCCCGCCCTCCGCAGCGCCGGTCGATTCGACGGATTCGAATCGCCGCAGCGACACGAGCTCGTCGTGTGGACGACGGAGCGTCACGTACCCGAACCCCACGTAGCGAACGTCGCGTGCCGCGAAGTCGTCGAGCCAGGCAGCCGTCAGCCGCTCGAATTCGGCGGTGCCCTGCCGGGTTCCTCCGTCGCGGATCCAGGTCTCGGCGTACTGTGGGGCATCCTGCAGCTCGCGCTCCACGACCCAGGCATCCAGTGCCCCCGCCGCTGACTCGTCGCCCAGCCACTCACGTACCCGGTCGAACGCCTCGCTCTCGCCGTGGTACTCCCAGTTGCCGAGGAACTGCGCGACCCCGCCGGGGTTCAGATGCTCGCGCACGCCACGTACGACGTCGCGGACGATTGCATCTCCTGCCAGTCCGCCGTCGCGATACTCGTACTCGGGCACGCCCGCCACGCGCGGAGTGATCACGAACGGCGGGTTGGAGACGATCTGGTCGAACCGCTCGCCTGCCACCGGCTCGAACATGTCGCCCAACCGGAATTCCACGTTGCGCACGTCGTTCAGCACCGCGTTGAACTCGGCAAGGCGCAGCGCTCGTGCAGAGATGTCGGTGGCGACCACGCGATCGGCGTGACGGGACGCGTGCAGCGCCTGGATGCCGCATCCGGTTCCCAGGTCGAGGGCCGTCGTCACGTGGTCACGGATCATGATCGAACTCAGCGTGTTGGAGGCACCGCCGACGCCGAGAACGTGGTCCTCGCGCAGAGCGTGTCCGACGGCGAGCTCGCCGAGATCGGAGGCGATCCACCACTCGCCGCTGCCGAGGTCGTCTGCGAACGCGTACGGCCGCAGGTCGATGAGGGCGATCAGCGCGCCGGGGTCGTCCGATGCCCTCTCGAGCAGTCCGAGGCGTTCGGCGCCCTCCACCGTTAGGTGCGGGAGCGCGGATGCCATCGCCTGCTCCGGCACGGACAGACCCAGGATGAAGGCGACGCCCAGCACCGCGACCGGATCCCCTCGCTCCACTCCACCGTGGGCCGCGCGCTTCGCAGCAGTACGGTGCCCGCGGCCCAGGGCGGCGGCCGCCTCGTCGCCCCAGAGCTCCTCGAGCCGGGCGACCGTGTAGCCCGCGGCACGAAGATCCTCACGGAGGAGAGCGATCGAGACGGGATCGAGTTCCTCCTCCGCCGCGTGGACGTCGGAGGCTCCTGATCGCATTCCGCCATTCAACCACGCTGCAGATCACCCACGCCGGTGCGGAATTCGGAGATCTGCCATCGGATACGGCACGTCGCACCCGAGGTGCGGCGTGTCGCCACGAATCTCCGAATTCCGGCACGGACGGCTGGGGGCCGGCCGGCACGGACGGCTGGGGGCCGGCCGGCACGGACGGCTGGGGGCCGGCCGGCACGGATGGCTGGGCAGGCCGGCACGGACGGTCAGTCGGGCACGGGCGGCCGGATGATGGTCACTCCTGGTAGAACTGGCGCACCTCGACGAGACCGCCACGGGCCATCGGATGCCGTGCGGCGATCTCGAGGGCGCGCTCCAACGATTCCGCCTCGATCAGATCGAACCCGGCGATCTGCTCCTTCGACTCGGCGAACGGGCCGTCCGTGACGATCAGCCGCTTGCCGCGCCTGCGCACCACCTTCGCGTCCTCTGCGGGAAGCCGTTCCCCGAGGATGCGCTCGCCCGACGCGTCGAGCTCGTTCACCCACTGGTCGATGGGCACATCGGCCGATTCCTCGGGCTCGCCCGTCGGGTCGGTGCAGATCAGCAACATGTATCGCATGAGCGTTCCTTTCGTCGTTCACTCACACCCTCGTCGCGCGAGACCGCACCGATCCGACAAAATGCACGGAACTCTATTGCGCGGCACGCTCCAGCACGAGTTCGCGCACGCGCGCGGCATCCGCTTGGCCCTTCATCGCCTTCATGACGGCCCCGATCACCGCTCCCGCCGCCTGCACCTTGCCGTCGCGGATCTTCGCCAGCACATCGGGCTGCGCCGCCAGTGCGGTATCGATGGCGGCGATCAACGCACCGTCATCTGAAACGACCTTGAGGCCGCGGGACTCGACGACCTTCGAGGGCGAGCCCTCGCCCTCGATGACACCCTCCAGCACCTGGCGGGCGAGCCGGTCGGTGAGGTCACCGCTGTCGATGAGTGCGACGAGCTCGGCAATCTGCAACGGCGAGACCAGGCTGGTCGCCGCGACGCCGCGGGAATTCGCGACCCGGGCGATCTCCCCCGTCCACCACTTGCGAGCGGATGCCGGCGACGCACCCTCTGCGACGGTCGCCTCGACCGCGTCGAGCAGATCGGCGTTGACGACGTCTTGCAGCTCGAGCGCAGTGAACCCCCACGCCTCGCGAAGCCTGGCGCGACGCTCGGACGGCGGCTCGGGCAGCGTGCCGCGCAACTCCTCGACCCACTCGCGGCTCGGAGCGACCGGTACCAGGTCGGGCTCGGGGAAGTACCGGTAGTCGTCGGCGTCGCTCTTCGGACGCCCTGCCGAGGTCGTCCCGGTGTCCTCGTGCCAGTGCCTGGTCTCCTGCGTGATCGTGCCGCCACCAGCCAAGATGGCCGCCTGCCGCTGGATCTCGTACCGCACGGCACGCTCAACGGAACGCAACGAGTTCACGTTCTTCGTCTCCGTGCGTGTGCCGAGCACGTCGGAGCCGCGGGGGCGCAGCGAGATGTTCGCATCGCAGCGCACGTTGCCCTCCTCCATGCGCGCGTTCGAGACGCCGAGCGCCTTCACGAGTTCGCGGATGTGGGCGACGTATGCGCGTCCGACCTCCGGGGCATCCGCCTCGGTTCCCTCGATCAGCCTGGTGACGATCTCGACGAGCGGAACACCGCCGCGGTTGTAGTCGACCAGCGAGTAATCCGCGCCCTGGATGCGACCGGTCGCGCCGGCGTGCGTGAGCTTGCCGGCATCCTCTTCCATGTGCGCACGCTCGATGAGCACCGTCACCTGGCGGCCGTCCTCCAGTTCGACGGTGACCTGACCGTCGTGAGCGATCGGGTCGTCGTACTGCGACGTTTGGAAGTTCTTCGACGTGTCCGGGTAGAAGTACTGCTTGCGGGCGAAGCGGGAGCTCTCCGCGACGTCGCAGCCGAGCGCCAGCCCGATGCGGATGCTCGACTCGATCGCCTTGTGGTTCACCTGCGGCAGACCACCGGGGAGGCCGAGACAGGTCGGGCACGTGTTCGTGTTCGCGCCGGAGCCGAATTCGTTCGCGCAGCCGCAGAACATCTTGGTTTTGGTGTTCAGTTCGACGTGCACCTCGAAACCGAGCACCGGCTCGAAGAGTTCGAGGGCCTTGTCGTAATCCATCAGGGCGTCTTTCGCCATCAGACCGCTCCCTCCTCGCTCGCGAACATCTCGGTTTCGGCCAGCACCGGGGCCCGCGAGAGCAACGGATGCCCCCACCCTGCTTCGAGAAGCCGCTCGAGCGCGGCGCCCACCGTGTACAGCCGCGCATCCGCTCGTGCCGGCGCCATGATCTGCAGACCGACCGGCAACCCGTCTTCTGGCGCGAGCCCGACCGGGAGTGCCAGCCCGGGAACACCGGCGAGGTTCGCCGGAATCGTGGTGACGTCGTTCAGGTACATCGCCAGCGGGTCGTCGATCTTCTCGCCGAGCTTGAACGCCGTGGTCGGCGCAGCGGGGCTGATCAGCACATCGGCCTTGTCGAAAGCCGCGGCGAAGTCGCGCTGGATGAGCGTTCGCACCTTCTGCGCGCTGCCGTAGTAGGCGTCGTAGTAGCCGGCGCTCAGCGCATAGGTGCCGAGAATGATGCGGCGCTTGACCTCGGGTCCGAACCCGGCGTCGCGGGTCGCTGCCATCACGCGCTCACTCGTGACGGGACCGCTCTGCGGCGTGACCCGCAAGCCGAAGCGCACGGAGTCGAACCTCGCAAGGTTGCTGGATGCCTCGGCAGGCAGGATCAGGTAGTACGCGGCCACCGCGTACTCGAAGCTCGGGGCCGACACCTCGACGATCTCTGCTCCCGCAGCGGTGAGCAGCTGGACGGTCTCGTCGAAACGCTGCTTCACACCCGGCTGGAAACCCTCGCCGCTGCCTGAGATCTCTGTGACGACGCCGACGCGCACGCCCTTCAATGCGTCGTCCTTCAGTCCGGCGCGCGCGGCATCCGTCATCGACGGCCACTGCTCGGTCAGCGACGTCGAGTCGAGCGGGTCGTGACCGGCGATCACGTCGTGCAGCAGTGCGGCGTCGAGCACGCTTCGGGAGACCGGGCCGACCTGGTCGAGCGAGCTGGCCAGCGCGATCGCGCCGTACCGGCTGACGCCGCCGTAGGTCGGCTTGACACCGACCGAGCCGGTGACTGCAGCCGGCTGGCGGATGGACCCACCGGTGTCGCTGCCGAGAGCCAATGGCGCTTCGAAGGAGGCGACGGCGGCGGCCGATCCGCCTCCGGACCCGCCTGGGATGCGCTCGAGGTCCCACGGGTTGTGTGTCGGGCCGAACGCGGAGTGCTCGGTGGACGAGCCCATCGCGAACTCGTCCATGTTCGTCTTGCCGAGCGGCACGAGATCGGCCTCGCGCAGCTTGCGGACGACCGTCGCGTCGTACGGGGGCACCCAGCCGTCGAGGATCTTCGATCCCGACGTGGAGGGCATGTCATAGGTGCAGAGCACGTCCTTGATGGCGATCGGCACTCCGGCCAACGGGCCGAGCTTCTCGCCTGCCGCGCGACGGGCATCCACAGCGGCCGCGGTCTCCAGCGCCCGATCGGATGCCACGTGCAGGAACGCGTGCACGTCGGGATCGACCGCCGCGATGCGGTCGAGGTGCGCCTTCGTGGCCTGCACGCTGGAGACCTCGCCGGAGGCGAGCTGCTCAGCGAGGGCGGACGCTGTGAGACGGGTCAGGTCGCTCATCAGGCCTCTTCTCCCAGGATCGGCGGGACTCGGAAGAAGTCACCCTCGCGGTCGGGGGCGCCGGACAGCGCCTGCTGGACCGTGAGTCCCGGCACCTCGACGTCTTCGCGGAACACGTTGGTCATCGGAATCGGGTGACTGGTGGCCGGCACGTCGGGTGTCGCCACCTCACTCACCTTTGCCACGGATTCAACGATCTGCGCCAGCTCGGCCGTGAGGCTCGTGAGCTCGGCGTCGCTGAGGTCGATGCGTGCCAGGTCGGCGAGATGCCGAACCTGGTCGGCGCTGATGTCGGGCATGCGTCTCCATGGTGTTTGCGGGCTCAGTGCTCGTCGGTCGCGGGATGCCTTCCAGTCTATTCGGCGCGCCGGGTGCCCAAGCCCTGCCCCGGGCGCTCGGGCCCCTCGACTCGCTTCGCTCGCTCAGGGAACTGGAGGGTCAGCCCTCGGACGGCGTGGGCGGCGGGGTGTGCGGGCCAGGAGTGGTCAGCGGAAGCACCGACTGCTCCGGCTTGGGCCCGGTGCCGAACAGGCCCTTGCCGGACACCTTGATGAGTTCGTACGCCTCGCGGTAGGTGCGCGGAACCCTCGACTCGTCTCCGCCGTAGTGCGCGATCAGCATGCCGAGCAGCCCGACGCCGGGAGACGACAGCGGGCGATCGTCGTCTCCGCCCGGCACAGGGGCTGACGCCTCGGGGTTCGGGGGAACCCATTGCGGATGG
This sequence comes from Humibacter sp. RRB41, assembly GCF_022761015.1. Classification (GTDB taxonomy): domain Bacteria; phylum Actinomycetota; class Actinomycetes; order Actinomycetales; family Microbacteriaceae; genus Humibacter. The sequence goes on along the minus strand of NZ_JAKWJQ010000006.1, from coordinate 122,135 downwards.
GTCTGGGGCCACATCGCCGGCTGCCTCGGCGAGCGAAGCGTGACCGCGTTGTCGATGGTGGGTGCACCTTTGTCGCGGTCGGTGATCGATGCGAGCCCGTATTTCTTCTCCAACGTGGCCATCACGCTCGAGTGATGCATCGTCTCGTTGATCACGTGGCCCCTCGCGGTCCAGGCGGAGATGGCCAGCGCCGGTACACGCACGCCGAGCCGGTCGAACGCGAAGTCCATCTCCGTCGCGCCCTGGTGCTTCGAAGGAGGCACCGTCGCGGGCGGCGGAACGTGATCGTAGATGCCGCCGTGCTCGTCGAACGTGACGAACAACATCGTGTTCATCGCGTTCGATCCCTTCAGCGACGCGCTGGTCCTGATGGAGGTGTAGATGCGGTGCAGCAGCGCTTCACCGGCGCGCACGTCGGAAATGGCGCCGCCCTCGATCACCGTGCCGTCGACATCCGTTCGCGTCATCGGCCCGACGGGCGGATGCATGTCGTTGTGGTCGTAGATCATGCGCGGCTCGATGAAGGAATAGGCGGGCAGCTTTCCGTTCTTCACGTCGTCGTGGAACCGCGTCATGGTGCGGAAGTGGTCGGTCTTCCAGTACTTCTGCAGCGCCGGCGCGTGAATGAATCCCGTCATCGAGAGGAACTGGTTGTCGTCGAAGTAGATCGCCCAGCTCCGGTTGGCGTGTTCGAGACGGTTGAAGATCGTCGGGGTGTCGTCCTTCACATCGAACCACTTGCGAAAGCCCGCACCGCCACGGTTGGTCACGAAACCGTGCGAGGTGCCGGCATGGAAGAACGAACGGTTGCAGAACGTCTGCGATGGCACGGCGCAGTGCCAGTTGTCGTAGACCGCGAACTCGCGCGCGAGCGTGGAGAACACGGGGAGCATGGTCGGATCGAACGCGCCCATCATGTGCCGATACTCCTGGAGAGGCGGCGTGTTGTGGTTCCGTTCGACGCGCAGGTGGTCGATGTAGCTGGCCAGGAAACCGCTCATGTCCGCCTTGGTGCCGACGGGTGGGGCGTTGTACGGCGGTTCCATCTGCCAGAAGTAGCGGTTCGCGTTCTCCGGAGGATCGACTGTGCCGAACAGCTGGTGGTTGACGAACGGATACTCCTCACCCGGGTCGGGATCGGGCTGGCTCATCACGAAATCGGTGGTGCCGTTGTAGACGTGCGCCGGAATGTCCTGCCCGGTGAGCGGGTCGCGATTGCTGTCCCTCTGCACGTCGAGGCCTTCGAAGTGCTGGCCGTGAGGCGGCTTCTCGTCGGCGTAAAGGAACCCGAGGATGTTGTCGAAGGACCTGTTCTCGAACATCACGACGACGAGATGTTCGAATCCGGGCTTTTCTGGGACCGGAAGCAGCCCGAGCTCCTTCTCGATCTCGGGATGAACGCTCGCACGCCCGGCTGCCGCCCCGATCACTCCACCGACGACCCCGCCGACCACACCGCCCGCAGCGACGCCCGCCGCCGTGACACCGGCCCGTTTCAGGAACGACCGCCGCGATGTACTCGTGCCGTCGGACGGCGTCGCGGTCGCATCACGGTCGGTCGGCGCCTCCGCAGCGTCTGCCTGGCTCTCGTGCTCCTCGTCGCCGTCGCTCATCGCCACCGTCGCTCACCGTCACTCGTCTGTGCTCACTGCGCGCGTGCTTGCCGGGCGCACGGCATCCGCTCCCCCTTCGAGCAGAAGCTTGAAGCCCGCCGCGTCGAGGATCGGGATGCCGAGTTCTTCGGCCTTCGTCAGTTTGGATCCCGCGCCCGGGCCCGCTGCGACGAAGTCGGTCTTCTTCGAGACGCTGGAGGCGGACTTTCCGCCCGCGGCGATGATCGCCTCGACCGCTCCCTCTCTGCTGAACCCTTCGAGCGACCCGGTCGCCACGACGGTGAGTCCCGAGAGCGGGCCGCCCTCGTCATCGGCCTTGCCCGGTCCAGGATGCCCCGGCACGGCGAACGGGACCCCGGCCGCGGTCCACCGCTCAAGGATCTCGAGGTGCCAATCAACCTGGAACCAGTCGAGCACCGCGTCGGCGATGATGCCACCGACGCCGTCGATCGCGGCGAGTTCGTCTCTGGTGGCGGCGCGGATCGCATCCAGCGACCCGAACCAGGACGCGAGGGCGCGAGCGGCGACAGGGCCGACGTGCCGGATGTTCAGCCCGACGAGGAATCGCCACAGTTCCTTCTGTTTCGCCGCGTCGATGTTCGCCAGCATGTCGTGCGCGGTCTTCGACGGCACGTGGGACGGCGTGCCTGCGAAGACCTCGGCCGACGGGTCGAAGGGCGGGTCGGCATCCTTTCCGGTGAGCTTGCGTTGCCGACGGAACGGCGTGTCCGTGCGCACCCGGATCGTCACACCGTCGTCGGTCGTGAGGTCGTGGCCCGGCTCGCCGTCTTCGGCCTCCTTGGGCAGCCCCGTCTCGTGGTCGCGCACGATCACCTCGATGTCGAAGATGCGCTCCAACGTGAGGTCGAACAGTCCGGCCTCGGTGGGCAGAGGCGGCGTCGGCGGATGCAACGGCTGGGTGAGCGCGGCGGCGACTACCTCGCCGAGCGCCTCGATGTCGAGCGACCCACGGCCCGCGATGTGCTCGACACGACCCCGCACCTGGGCCGGGCATGACCGCGCGTTCGGGCAGCGCAGATCGATGTCCCCCTCTTTCGCAGGAGCCAGACGGGTGCCGCACTCCGGGCAGAACTCGGGCATCCGCCACTCGCGCTCGGTTCCGTCCCTGCGCTCCTCGACGGCGCCGAGGATCTCGGGAATGACGTCGCCCGCCTTGCGCAGCACGACGACGTCGCCGATCAGCACGCCCTTGGCCTTCACCACCTGCTGATTGTGCAGCGTCGCCTGTCGCACCGTGCTGCCCGCCACCCTCACGGGCTCCATGACGGCGTACGGCGTCGCGCGTCCGGTGCGGCCGATGCCGACGAGGATGTCCAGAAGCCTCGTGAAGACCTCCTCCGGCGGGTACTTGTACGCGATCGCCCAGCGAGGCGCCCTGCTCGTCGCACCGAGTTCGTCGTGCGTCGCCAAGTCGTCGACCTTGATGACGACGCCGTCGATCTCGTGCTCGAGGGAATGGCGCTGCTCCCCCATCTCCTCGATGTAGGCCCCGACCTGTTCCAGATCGTCGAGCACGCGGTTGTAGGGCGACACCGGCAGTCCCCAGGCGCGAAGCAGGTCGTAGATCTCCGACTGCGTCGAGACCTCGGGGTTCGGCCACGCGCCGATGCCGTGCAAGTACAGGGAGAGCCGCCCCTGCCGCTCGCGCATCAACTCCTTTTCTTGGTCCGACTTGTTCTCCCGCCGCTGGCGCAGACTTCCAGCCGCCGTGTTGCGTGCGTTCGCGAACTCCGCATAACGGGTCTTGATCTCGTCGTCCGGTTTGCCCTTCGCACGCTGACCGGCCGCGTACTGCTCCTGCAACTGGTGCTGCCGTTCGTTGAGGAACTCGAAGTCCTCGGTGCGCAGGAACACCTCGCCGCGCACCTCGAAGAACGGCGGCCATCCTGTGCCGGCCAGTCGCCGCGGGATCACGGGGATCCAGTCCACGTTCTCGGTGATGTCTTCGCCTACCGTGCCGTCACCTCGGGTCGTCGCCGTCTCGAGTTCCCCGTCGCGGTACGCCAGGCTGATGGCCAGACCGTCGATCTTCACCTCGGTGAGCCAGCGGACGGGGTGGCCGGCGGCATCCTGCGTCTTCACAGCCCAGTCGTTCAGTTCCTCGACGCTGAAGACGTTGTCGAGGCTGAGCATGCGCTCGGCGTGCCGGTGCTCAGGAAAGCCGGCCGATGCCACCTCGGCGCCGACGGTCTGCGTCGGGCTGTCCTGGCCGATCAGCTCGGGGAACTCCGCCTCGATCGCCTCGAGGCGATGGATGTCGGCGTCGTACTCGGCATCGCTGACCAGGCTTCCGCCTCCGTAGTAGGCGATGCGGTTCTGCTCGATGCGTTCGCGCAGCACCTCCGATTCGGCACGGGCTGAGGCGAAGTCGGCAGGAATGTCCGTCACGACGCCATCCTAGAAGCAGCCACCGACCCACCGGCGGACCTGCGAAAATGGCGTGCCGTCACACGACACGGCAAGGAGCATCATGCGCATCGTCATCGTTCCCGGCATCGACGACTCTCCACACGACCACTGGCAGTCGATCTGGCAGGAGTCCCTCGGGCCGGCTGCGGTGCGTATCGAGCCGGCGTCGTTCACCGAACCGGACGGCGACGACTGGCTGCTGGCGCTGGACCGGCTGGTCGAGCCCGACGACATTCTCGTGGCGCACAGCCTCGGATGCCTCGCCGTCGCGTCCTGGATCGCTCGCGGCGGTCGTGCAACCGGCGCGTTCCTCGTCGCACCGCCCGACGAGAACGGCCCGGCGTTCCCTGATGCCGCGACGGGCTTCGTGACCCCGCGCGTCGCCTCGGCGATACCGGCCGTCATCGTGGCGTCCGAGGACGACCCGTACAGCTCCCTGGCGCATCTGCGCGATCTGAGCACGTGGTGGCGCGCCCCGCTCGTCAACGTCGGCCCGCACGGCCATCTGAACCGCGCGAGTCGTCTCGGCGAATGGGACGACGGGCGCAGGCTCCTCACGGCGTTCGCCGCAGGTACCGGGACGCTGCTTCCGCCATGGCCTTGAGCTGCTTGCAGTGCGAGGCGCGGATGACCTCCCTCAGGCGGAGACCGGCACCGCGCTGACCGTGCGGTCGATCGTGCACTGCCCGAGCACGCGCGTACCGACATAGACGACCGCGCTCTGCCCGGTCGCAACACCGCTCAGCGGCGTCTCGGGACGGATGACGAGTTCACCGTCCTCCATCACGGCTGTGGCGGGCACCGGGTCGGCGTGCGCGCGAATCTGCACCTCGCAGGCGAACGGAGTCGCGGCATCCTTCGGCGGCAGACCGGCCCAGGTGATGCGGCGGCCGGCGAGCTCCGCGATGTCGAGCGCTTCCTTCGGGCCGACCACGACGGTGTTCTCCGTCGGCTTGACTTCGAGCACGAACCGAGGACGGCCATCGGGTGCCGGCACCGTGATGCCGAGCCCACGACGCTGACCGACCGTGTACGCGTGTGCGCCCTCGTGGCTGCCGACGACGGCGCCGGAGCGGTCGACGATGTCGCCGGGTGCCGTACCGACGTGCTCTGCGAGCCAGCCGCGGGTGTCTCCGTCTGGAATGAAGCAGATGTCGTGCGAGTCCGGCTTCTGTGCGACGGTGAATCCGCGCTCCGCGGCCTCCGCTCGTACCTCGGCCTTGGAAGGCGTCGCGCCGAGCGGGAACATCGCGTGCGCGATCTGCTCCGCCGTGAGAACGCCGAGCACATAGGACTGGTCCTTGGCCCACGCGGCCGCGCGGTGAAGTTCGCGGTTGCCGTCGGCATCCGTCACGATGCTCGCGTAGTGGCCGGTGCACACAGCGTCGAAGCCGAGCGCCATCGCCTTCTCGAGCAGCGCGGCGAACTTGATCTTCTCGTTGCAGCGCAGGCACGGATTCGGCGTGCGTCCCGCCGAGTACTCCGCGATGAAATCGTCGACCACGTCGAGCTTGAAACGCTCCGAGAAGTCCCACACGTAGTACGGGATCCCGATGAGGTTGGAGACCCGCTGCGCGTCCATCGAGTCCTCGATGGTGCAGCAGCCGCGGCTTCCGGTACGCAGGGTGCCGGGCATCCTGCTGAGGGCCAGGTGCACCCCCACCACGTCGTGACCCGCATCGACGGCACGCGCCGCCGCCACTGCGGAGTCGACTCCCCCGCTCATCGCTGCCAGAACACGCATGGCCCCAAGTCTACGAAATGGTCCCTGAGTACCGGCACGCGAACTACCTACACGCGATGAGACTGCACGCCCGCGGCGAAACAGCGGGGGGTGGCAGCACTCTCGCCGCGGGCGTGCAGTCTCGCGGTGGTGGCGGTGTGGGCGTCAGCGCGAGCCGAGGGACGACTCGCGAGTCGCCATTCCGGCTCGGGATGCCTGTGCGTGCGCGACAGGGAGCGCCACGAGGAACGCGTCGACATCGGCATCGGTCGAAGTGCGTCCGAGGGTGATGCGCAGTGCTCCTCGCGCGTCGTCCTCGTCGCGTCCCATCGCGCGCAGCACGTGCGACGGCTCGGGAATGCCCGCCTGGCACGCGGATCCGGTGGAGACCTCGACGCCGGCAGCGTCGAGCAGGAACAGCAGCGAGTCGCCCTCGCAGCCGGGGAACACGAAGTGCACGTTCGAGACGAGCCGGACATCCGTTCCACTCTCATCGAGCACGCCGCAATCCGGACCGCTCAGCACTGCCGACGGCACCGCCTCGCGCACGCCTGCGATCAGTCGGTCCCGCAGTGCCGCGAGTCGCACGGACTCCACGCCTCGCGACGACTCCGCGGATCTCGCCGCCACCGCGAACGCGGACGCTGCTGCAACATCCTGCGTTCCGCTGCGCACCTGACGCTGCTGGCCTCCCCCGTGGATGAGCGGAACGATCGTCGCATCCCGCGACAGCACGAGGCCGCCCGCGCCGATCGGCCCGCCGATCTTGTGCGCGGAGACGCTGAGCGCGACGAGCCCCGATTGTCCCTTCGACCCGGTGCGCGATCGCATGCTCGCAAAGTCGACGGGCAGGTGCCCGTATGCGGACACCGCGTCGATGTGCACCGGCACTCCGGCGGATGCCGCGAGCGCCACGATCTTCTCGGCCGGCTGGATCGTTCCCACCTCGTTGTTCGCCCAGAGAAAGGTCAGCAGCGCGATGCCGGCCGGATCAGCGGCGAGGGCCGCCTCGAGTGCGTCGATCCGCAGAAATCCCTGCTCGTCGAGCGGAAGCCACTCGATCGTGGCGTCCTCGTACGCTGCGAGCCACTCGACCGTGTCGACGGTGGCGTGATGCTCCCCTTCCGGAACCAGAATGCGCGTGGCGCCGACGCTGCGGCGCACCCAGAACAGCCCCTTGATGGCGAGGTTGATCGCCTCGGTGCCTCCCGAGGTGAGGACGAGCTCGATGCCCTGGCAGCCGAGCGTCGCCGCGATCTGCTCGCGGGCATCCTCGAGCAGTCTCTTCGCCGTCTGCCCTGCCGTGTGGATGCTCGACGGGTTGCCGACCGTCGCCAGCGCGCGCGTGTACGCCTCGATCGCCTCGGGCAGAACGGGGGTGGTCGCGGCATGGTCAAGGTAGACCGGCATAGGAATTACTGTAAGACGCATGCCTTCGGAGGATCCCCTGTCGCTGCTCGGCGTCACGACGAACGCAGACGGCGGCACCATCGGGGTCTACGCGAAGAACGCCACCGCCGTCGAGTTGCTGGTCTTCGACGACAACGATCTGCACTGGCTCGTCGAGCGGGTGCCGCTGACGCGTGGCGACGGTGAGGTGTGGACGGCTCACTCCGAGCACCTGAAGCCGGGAGCTCGGTACAACATCCGTTGCTCGGGGCCGCGCGGTCCCGAGTTCCACTACAACGAGCGCAAGCTCTTGCTCGAGCCCTACTCGCGCGGCCTGGTGCGCTCCGGAACGAACGAGTGGCGGTCCGTCGCCCTCGACGGAGGCTTCGATTGGGCAGGCGCGTCGAAGCCCAGAGTTCCGCGCGACCACACTGTCGTCTACGAGGCGCACGTGAAAGGCCTCACGGCCCTCAATCAGGATGTCCCGGCCGAGCTGCGAGGAACCTACGCCGGCCTCGCACACCCGGCCACGATCGAGCACCTCGTCAAGCTCGGTGTGACGAGTGTCGAGCTCCTTCCGGTGCAGGCGTTCGTCACCGAACAGCGTCTCACCCGACTCGGCCTCTCGAACTACTGGGGCTACAACACCCTCAACTTTTTCACACCGCACGCACCGTATGCGACGAAGGCGGCGCAGACGTCGGGGGCCGAGGCCGTGCTGCGTGAGTTCAAGGGCATGGTGCGGTTGCTGCACGAGGCCGGCCTCGAGGTGATCCTCGACGTCGTCTACAACCACACCGCCGAGGAGGGGCTCGGCGGGCCGACGACGAGTCTGCGCGGCATCGACAACGCCACGTATTACCGGCAGAACGCCGACGGCTCCTACATCGACACGACGGGCGTCGGCAACACCATTGACTTCGGCAACACCGTCGCAGAGCGGCTCGTGCTGGACTCCCTGAAGTACTGGGCGAACGACGTGCAGATCGACGGCTTCAGGTTCGATCTGGCCGCGACCCTCGGGCGCGACGAGACCGGCGAGTTCGACAACGACCACTCGCTTCTCACGGCGATCACCGACGACCCCTTCCTCGAAGGGGTCAAGCTCATCGCCGAGCCGTGGGATGTCGGCCCCGGCGGCTGGCAGACCGGCAACTTCCCGCCCGGTTGGTCCGAGTGGAACGACAGGTATCGCAACCGGGTGCGCTCGTTCTGGCTGACGGACATCGCGGATGCCCGTACCCATGGAGCAGCCCCCACCGGCATCGGCTCGCTGGCGACCCGGCTGGCGGGATCGTCGAACCTGTTCAGTCCGGAGCGCGGCCCGCTGGCATCCGTCAATTTCGTCACCGCGCATGACGGGTTCACCCTCGCCGATCTGGTCTCGTACGACCAGAAGCACAACCTCGGCAATGGCGAGAGCAATCGCGACGGCACAGACGACAATCGCTCGTTCAACCACGGCGCGGAGGGCACGACCACCGATGAGGGCATCCTCGCGGCGCGGCGCAAGGCCGCCCGCAATCTGATGGGGACGTTGCTGCTGTCGGCGGGCATCCCGATGCTCACGGCGGGTGACGAGTACGGCAGGTCGCAGAACGGCAACAACAACGCCTACTGCCACGACGACGAGCTGACGTGGTTCTCATGGGACTGGTCGCAGCGCCAGCAGGACTTCGCCACGATCACCGCTGAGCTGATCCGGCTGCGCAAAGAGAATCCGGCGCTTCGCCCCGTGCGGTTCGGCAAGTTCGGCGAGACGGTGCCCAGCGCCAGCCAGTTGGACTGGTACGACGCCGGCGGCGACACGATGGCCGAGGATGACTGGGACTCCGCGCAGAACCGCACGCTGCAGTACCTCGCGGCTTCGACCCCGGAGTTCGAGCAGTTCAACCGCATCCTGCTGATCGTGCACGGCCTCGAGACCGAGACGACGGTGACGCTGCCGGCGCACGAAGGAGTCGCCGGCTACACGCTGCTCTGGGACAGTGCAGACGAGACCGTCGCCGAGGGCACAGCGGAGTTCTCCCCCGGCAACACCGTGCCGTTGGGACCGACGTCGATGAAGCTGTTCCGCGCGCGCGATTGAATGTTGAGCATGCCCAGGGCCAAGCACCCCGCAGGAACACCCGCAACGCTCGCATTGACGTCGGCGGGCATCCCGTTCACGCCGCACGCCTACGAACACGATCCATCCGAGACGGCGTTCGGGCTCGAGGCCGCCCGCAAGCTCGGAGTGGATGCCTCGCGCGTCTTCAAGACCCTGCTCGCGGATGCCGACGGCCGGCTCGTCGTCGGCATCGTCCCCGTCACGGGGCAGCTCGACCTCAAGGCGCTCGCGTCTGCGGTCGGCGCGAAGCATGCGACCCTTGCCGACGCGGCTGTCGCGCAGCGCAAGACGGGTTACGTCGTCGGTGGCATCTCGCCGATCGGGCAGAAGACGCGCCTGACGACGGTTCTGGATGCCTCGGCGAGCGCCTTCGACACGATCTTCGTCTCCGGCGGTCGCCGCGGTTTCGACATCGAACTCGCTCCAGCCGATCTGCTGAGGATCACGGGCGGGACGGCGGTCCCGATCGGGCGGTGACGGATCGCGAAGCATCAAAGACGCCGTACCCACTGCTAGTCCCCGTATGCGGCTGAGCCGATCCAGCTCCACCGCAGAGTCGCTGTGGCGTCTGATCCGGTGATCGGCTGTCGCCGACCTTGGTTCGAAATCATCAGTGAATCGCCCGGTCGCGGGTCGCAATTCGCTTCATGTGACGAACTGACCGACGATAGCGGGCATTCGGGCTCATCCCGCCTACGCTCGTGGTCATGCCTCGCCTGATCCTCATCAACGGAGCTCCCGGCTCAGGCAAGTCGACAGTTGCCGCCGCACTCGCTCACGACGAATCGCTCACGCTGGCTCTGGATGTCGACGCGATCAAGCACGCGCTCGGGCGATGGGACGATGACCCGATTCGTTCGGGTCTCCACGCTAGACAGCTGAGCATCGCTGTGGCCAGAGAACAACTCCGCACGGGGTTCGATGTCGTCGTGGGACAGTACCTCGCGAAGACCGCGTTCATCGAAGAACTGGAACACGTTGCGTTCGAGGGCGACGCCGAGTTCTACGAATTCGTGCTGGATGTCGATCCCGACACGCTCGCCGACCGCATCGCGGCACGAACGACGAACCCAGATCGCCCCGAGCACGACATCAACAACAGACTCGTCCGTCCTGACGACGCCGTGGACCTCGTGCGTTCCCTGGAGGGATTGCGACAGACCCGCCCGGCGGCGATATGGATCGACGCTCGCGGATCCTTGCAGACGACGACAGCGGCTATCCGGATGGCCTGCGCGCGCTGATCGCGTTGATGATCACGGCGTACACGCTGTGCCACTCCAGGTCGACGAATCCCGACTCCGCCACGAGGTTCGCCGCCCGCAGAGGAGTGCGCGCTTTCCTGCGTCGGGTGGCCACCTGAGTCGGAGCGAGCAGCGGGGAGAAGATGTCGCACAGGATCAGCCGGCCGCCAGGTCGTAGCACGCGCGCGCACTCGGACAGGCCGGCGCGCTGGTCGCGCCAGTGGTCAAACGAGGTGCTGGAGACCACCAGGTCGAAGCCACCGGCAAGCGGAAGTCTTTCGGCGGTGGCGACGGCGAAACGGATGCGCGGATCGGCGACCTTGGCGACGGCAGCACCGACCATGCCGGGTGCGGCGTCGATGCCGACCATATCCACGGCATCCGGCAGCCCCTGTGCGAGCGCGCGCAGAAGGTATCCGGTGCCACATCCGACATCCACGATGCGTCGTGCGTCTGGTGCGATCGCGACCGCCAGATCACGGACGTGATCGGAGATCTCGTGATGCATCCGACCACGCCATCCCGCGTCGTAGTCGAGAGCGCGTTCGTCGAACGCTGCAACGTCGCGGTGCGGCGCGGAATCGGGGTCAGGCGACACGAAAGCAACACTACGAGGCATCATCCGACGACGCAGCAGAGAAGGCCTGACGCAGCCCGGAACGGAACCGGCTCAGGGGCGATACTCGTCCCGAGGCTGCTCGTAGAGCTTCGATGCGTATTCGTCTGCATTCCGACCGCCGTTGAGGCCGCCACCGACCTGCTTCACGACTCCCGCGATCCACGACGAGATGCGACCGAGCAACCGCCAGAGCCGACCCCGCATGCCTTGACGGTACTCCCGCAACGAGGGCTGCGGGTGATTGATTCGTCGATCAGCGAGACCTGCAGTCAGTTCTTCTTCAACTCTTCCGCGAACATCACGATGATCCCGCTGGGGCCGCGAACGTAGGTGAGCTTGTAGACATCCTGATACGTCGCCACGCCGCGCAGCGGGTAGCAGCCGTGCCGTGCGGCGACCTCCAGCGCCTCGTCGATGTCGTCGACCGAGAACGCGACACGGTGCATGCCGATCTCATTGGGAAGGGTCGGGTCCGTCTCGATCGCGTCGGGGTGGAGGTACTCGAACAGCTCGAGCCGACCGTGTCCATCCGGCGTCTGCAGCATCGCGATCTTGGCGTGGTTGCCGTCGAGGCCGACGGCGGTGTCGGTCCAGTCGCCGCTGACCGTGTCTCGGCCGAGAACCGTCAGCCCCAGGTCCGTGAAGAAGTCGATCGTCGCTTCCAGGTCGCGAACGGCGATGCCGACGTTCTCGAGTTTGATAGGCATGCGCTTCAGGTTACCGACCCACAGAAGCCGTGCACAGTGAGCGGATGTCTGAGCTACTCCGCCGTGACAACGAGGCCCAGCTCGGCTGGGCTCGCCATGAAGGCGTTGTTCGGCACCACGCGAACGGTATAGCCGAAGGAGCCGGAGCGGTCCAGCGGCACGACGCCCTCGAAGGCGACAGTGGCTCCCGTCCCGCCGTCGTTGGGCTCCAGGGTTTCCCGGCGCACGTCGAGCAGCGCATCGTCCTCGCCGGTATGTCCGTAAACGACTTCGACGGCCACGTCGTCTGGCGTCAGTTCGCCGAGCGCGACGTGCGCGCGCAAGCGGAGGAGATCGCCCACCTGCGGCACGGCATCCACGCCGCCCGACTCGACGTGCACGACGCTCACCTGGGACCACACTGCCTCAACGTGTTCTCTCCACGCCGCGAACTCGCGGGCGCCCGCATAGCGTGCTTCCTGCAGCTCGCGCGCCTCGTGGCTGGCCGGAACGTAGAGGTCGTCGACGTACTGGCGCACCATCCGGTCGGCGCTGAGCTCAGGCGAGAGAGTCTTCAGCGTGTGGCGCACCTGCTGCATCCACCGCACCGGAACGCCGCGGTCGTCGCGGTCGTAGAACCTCGGCGCGATCTGGTGCTCGATGAGGTCGTAGAGGGCGTTCGCCTCGAGTGCGTCGCGTTCTGCGGCATCCCCCGCGGCATCCGCCGTCGGGATCGCCCAGCCGTTCTCGCCGTCGAAGTACTCCGCCCACCAGCCGTCGAGGATCGACAGGTTCAGCGTGCCGTTCAACGCGGCCTTCATGCCGCTCGTGCCGCACGCCTCCAGCGGACGCAGCGGATTGTTCAGCCAGATGTCGCAGCCAGGGTAGAGGGTCTGCGCCATCGTGATGTCGTAGTCCGGCAGAAACACAAGCCGCTCGCGCACCTCCGGCCGCGCCGCGAAGTCGACCAGTTCCTGGATGAGCCGCTTGCCGTCGTCGTCGGCCGGATGCGCCTTGCCCGCGATCACCAGCTGCACCGGTCGCTCGGCATCGTTCAGGATGCGCGTCAGACGCTCCTTGTCGTGCAGCATGAGCGTGAGCCGCTTGTACGTCGCGACGCGCCGTGCGAATCCGATCGTGAGCACACCCGGATCGAGGATGTCACTCACCCAGCCGGGCACGATCGTGTCGGGAGACCTGCGGTGCCATGCGCCTGCGACGCGGGAACGGGCTTCCTGAACGAGGTTTTCCCGCATCCTGCCTCGCACCTGCCAGAGCCGGTCGTCGCCGAGTTCGGGTGAGAGCCAGTCGGCGTGCGTCGTGTCGGCCGTACCCAGTGTGCTCTCGGCGACTTCGAGCAGCAGCGGATCGGTCCAGGTCGGTGCGTGCACGCCGTTGGTGACCGAGCCGATCGGCACCTCGTCCGGGTCGAACCCCGGCCACAGTCCGGCGAACATGTGCCGGGAGACGTTCCCATGCAGCTTCGACACTCCGTTCGCGCGCTGAGCGAGCCGTAGGCCCATCACCGCCATGTTGAAGACATCCGGCGTGCCGCCTGCGTAGTCCTCCGCTCCGAGGCGCAGCACATCGTCAACGTCAATGCCCGGTACGAGCTCATGCTTTTCGAAGTAGCGGCGCACGAGGGATGCCTCGAAACGGTCGATCCCTGCCGCCACCGGTGTGTGGGTGGTGAACACCGTACCGGCGCGCACCGCTTCCAGCGCGGCGGGGAAGGCGAGACCCTCGCCGATCAACTCGGCGATGCGTTCGAGGCCCTGGAATCCCGCGTGGCCTTCGTTGGTGTGGAACACGGTCGGCTGCGGTCCGCCGAGCAGCGTTCCGGCCAGGTGCAGAGCACGCACTCCCCCGATGCCGAGCAGGAGTTCCTGCAGCAGACGATGCTCGCCTCCTCCGCCGTACAGCCTGTCGGTGACGCCCCGCAGGTCGTCGTCGTTCTCCGGGATGTTCGTGTCGAGCATCAGCAGGCGAACGCGGCCGACGAGCGTGGTCCAGATGCGTGCGCTCAGGGTGCGGCCGTCCGGCAACGCGAGGGCGATGTGCGCCGCGGCGCGATCGGGGTGCCGCAACACGGACAACGGCATCCCGTCCGGATCGAGCACCGGGTAGCTCTCCTGCTGCCATCCGTCGGACGACAGGGACTGCGCGAAGTATCCGGACCGGTAGAAGAGTCCGACACCGGTCAAGGGCACGCCGAGATCCGATGCGCTCTTCAGGTGATCGCCGGCCAGGATGCCGAGCCCGCCCGAGTACTGCGGCAGCGCGGCGGCGATGCCGAACTCGGGCGAGAAGTACGCGATGGCTTGCGGCGCATCCTCCAGGGTCTGGTACCAGCGGGGCTCGGAGATGTAGTGCCGCAGATCGTCGCGCAGACCATTCGCCCAGCCGACGAATCCCTCGTCTCCTGCCAGCTCTGCGAGGCGTTCGGGGCTCACGGCGCCGAGCAAGGCGATCGGGTCGTGATTCGTCTCCACCCAGAGCTTCTCCGAGACGTGGCGGAACAGATCGCGAGTGGGCTCGTGCCACGACCAGCGAAGGTTCGACGAGAGCTCGTCGAGGGCCTGAAGCGATTCGGGGATGACCGCGCGGACGGTGAATCGTCGGATTGCCTTCACTCGGGTCACCCTACCGGCGAGAGGTTTCTCCGACGTGAACGTCGCTCTTCCCGTTCCCGTCTCGCCGGCAGTCGCGGCGCGCACTGACATCCGACCCGGCGAGCGCTACGGTCGGAGGGTGCCGACCTCGACGTCACCAACACCGCGCCGCAAGGGTGCAGCGCCCGCCGAACAACCGGGCGTCGAATACCGGACCGTGCTCGGCCGCTTGCCGATCCTCGACGTGAGCCCCGTCGTCGACGGCGGTGCGTGGCCTGCAACGGCCTTCGCCGGCGAGGTGGTCCCGTTTTCCGCCGTCGCGTTCCGTGAGGGCCACGGCGTGATCGGCGTCGATCTCGAGCTGCGCGACCCGCAGGGCCGCATCACGCTGGGGCGCATGTCGCCCGGCGCGCCAGGTCTCGATCGCTGGCACGCGCTGGCACAGCTGCCGACGCAGGGCGTCTGGCGGTTCTCGGTGCGCGCCTGGGCCGACGACTGGGCGACCTGGCTCCACGCCGCGTCGATCAAGGTGCCCATCGGTCAGGATGTCGAGCTCGTGTTCGCCGAGGGCGCCGATCTGCTCACCAGGGCGCTCGGAACGAGGCGTCCACCGTCCGACCGTGCCGCGCTGAGCGAGTTGCTCGCCGCGATCACCGACACGGATGCCGCCCCAGCCGCCCGCCTGACCGCGGTGAGTGCGGACAAGGTGGCAGGCATCCTCACAGCACGTCCCATCGCCTCGCTCACGACGACCAGCGCCGAGCACCTCGTCGAGGTCGAGCGCGAACGTGCCGGCGTGGCGTCCTGGTACGAGTTCTTTCCCCGCTCCGAGGGGGCGAAACGGCGTTCCGACGGAAGCTGGGCATCCGGAACATTCCGTACGGCGGCGAAACGCCTGCCGGCCGTCGCCGTGATGGGGTTCGACGTCGTGTACCTGCCGCCGGTGCATCCGATCGGCGAGAGTTTCCGCAAGGGGCGCAACAACTCCCTGACTCCGGAGCCCGGCGATCCGGGATCGCCATGGGCGATCGGTGACACGGACGGCGGGCACGACGCGTTGCACCCGCAGTTGGGCACCGCGAAGGATTTCGCCTACTTCCTGCGCAAGGCAGGCGAGGCAGGCCTCGAAGTGGCGATGGATTTCGCCCTGCAGGCCTCCCCCGATCACCCGTGGGTGCGCGAGCATCCCGAATGGTTCACGACGTTGCCCGACGGCTCGATCGCCTACGCAGAGAACCCTCCGAAGAAGTATCAGGACATCTACCCGATCAACTTCGACAACGATCCCGCCGGCATCAGGGCCGAGTCGCTGCGACTCCTCGAGCACTGGATCTCGGCGGGCGTCCGCACCTTCAGGGTCGACAACCCGCACACCAAGCCGCTCGACTTCTGGGAGTGGCTCATCCACACGGTGCGCGCGAAGCATCCCGACGTCATCTTCCTGGCGGAGGCGTTCACCCGCCCGGCCGTCATGCAGACGCTGGCGAAGGCCGGCTTCCAGCAGTCGTACTCCTACTTCACCTGGCGCAACACCAAAGAGGAGCTCGAGGAGTTCCTCGATCAGGCGGCACACGAGACGGATGCCTTCCTGCGGCCGAACTTGTTCGTGAACACTCCGGACATCCTCACCGCCTACCTGCAGTTCGGCGGGCGTCCCGCGTTCAAGACCCGCGCAGCGATCGCCGCTACCGGGTCGCCGCTCTGGGGCGTGTACGCGGGATTCGAGTTGTACGAATCGGTCGCCCGCAGCGGCGCGGAGGAATACATCGACAACGAGAAGTACGAGTACCGGCCGCGGAACTTCGCGCTGGCAGAGGCGGCAGGCGAATCGCTTGCGCCCTACCTCACCATGTTGAACAAGGCTCGGCGCGAGCATCCCGCGCTCCGGCAGCTGCGCAACCTGCACGTGCACTCCAGCGAGGACGACGCCGTCCTCGTCTACAGCAAGCACCTCGACCGCGAGTTCACCGGAACCCGCACATCCGACACCGTGATCGTCGTCGCCAACGTCGACCCGCACTCGGTGCGCGAGACGATCGTTCATCTCGATCTGCCGGCGATCGGGCTTCCAGCCGGATCGTCATTCACGGTGACGGACATGGTCACCGGTCAGACCTGGAACTGGACTTCGGCCAACTACGTGCGGCTGGATGCCTTCCACGAGCCCGTGCACATCCTCACCGTGAAGGCATCATGACCACCACAACGAAACACGCCGACGGATCCTCCGCCATGCGCCGCACGGCCGTCGACGACGGCGTGCTCTCCGCCGTCGCGGAGGGCCGCTACCACGACCCGCATTCGGTGCTCGGGCAGCACGTCGTGGCGGAGCCGGGCGTCGCGGACCGCGTCACCGTCATCCGCACCCTGCGCCCGCTTGCCGAAGCGGTCACGGCCGTCGTCGCCACCGGTGCCAGGCTTTCGCTCGCGCACGTGGGGCACGGCGTCTGGCAGGGCATCAGCATCCTCGGGCCAGAGCCGTATCTGATCGAGGCGACGTACGACGACGGGTCGAGCTGGATCTCAGACGACCCGTACCGCTTCACCCCCACGATCGGTGAGCTCGATCTTCACCTCATCAGCGAGGGTCGACACGAACGGCTGTGGGATGCCCTCGGCGCACATCACCGCGAGCACGAGGGCGTCGCCGGCACGGCGTTCACGGTGTGGGCGCCGAACGCGACGGCGGTGCGCGTCGTCGGCGACTTCAACGAGTGGAACGGCATGGGCACTGCCATGCGGTCGATGGGCGGCAGCGGGGTATGGGAACTGTTCCTGCCCGACGTCGCTCCGGGAGCCGTCTACAAGTTCGAGCTGCTCGGGCGAGATGGCCAGTGGCACCTGAAGGCCGACCCGATGGCCAGGTTCACCGAGGTGCCGCCTGCGACGGGCTCCGTCGTCGGCGTCAGTGCCTACGAGTGGGGCGACGGCGAGTGGATGCGCGCACGCGCGGCCTCGAACCCGCACAACGGTCCGATGAGCGTGTACGAGCTGCACCTCGGTTCGTGGCGCCCCGGGCTCGGGTATCGCGAGGCGGCGGATGCCTTGATCGACTACCTCGTCCCCCTCGGTTACACGCACGTGGAGTTTCTGCCGCTGAGCGAGCATCCGTTCGGCGGGTCATGGGGCTACCAGGTGACCGGGTATTACGCGCCGACGAGCCGGTTCGGGCATCCCGACGACCTGCGATACCTGATCGACCGGTTGCACGGTGCGGGAATCGGTGTGCTGATGGACTGGGTGCCAGGTCACTTTCCGAAGGACGAGTGGGCGCTCGCCAGGTTCGACGGTGAGGCGCTGTACGAACATGCGGATCCGCGCCGCGGCGAGCAGAAGGACTGGGGAACCTACGTCTTCGATTTCGGCAGAAGCGAGGTGCGCAACTTTCTGGTCGCGAACGCGCTGTACTGGCTGGAGGAGTTCCACGTCGACGGGCTGCGTGTTGATGCCGTCGCGTCGATGCTCTACCTCGACTACTCCCGCAAGGAGGGCGAGTGGCTTCCGAACGTGCACGGCGGCCGCGAGAATCTCGAGGCGATCGGCTTTCTCCAGGAGGTGACGGCCACCGCCTACAAGCGCAACCCCGGCATCGTGATGATCGCCGAGGAGTCGACCGCCTACCCGGGCGTCACTGCCCCGACCAACGCGGGCGGTCTCGGCTTCGGGCTGAAGTGGAACATGGGCTGGATGCACGACTCGCTGCAGTACATCCACGAGGACCCGATGTACCGCTCGTACCACCACGGCGAGATCACGTTCTCGTTCGTCTACGCGTTCAGCGAGCACTTTCTTTTGCCGATCAGCCACGACGAGGTGGTGCACGGCAAGGGCTCGCTGCTCGGCAAGATGCCCGGCGACCACTGGCAGCAGCTCGCCAACGCACGCGCCTATCTGGCGTTCATGTGGGCGCATCCCGGCAAGCAGCTGCTGTTCATGGGTCAGGAGTTCGGCCAGCTCAGCGAATGGAGCGAGGAACGCGGGCTCGACTGGTGGATTCTCGACCAGCCGGCGCATCGCGGCCTGTGGGATCTCGTCGCACGTCTCAACGCGGTCTACCGCGACGAGCCCGCCCTGTGGCGCTACGACCTCGAGCCGCGCGGGTTCCAGTGGATCGACGGAGGCGACGCGCAGGGCAACGTCGTGGCGTTCGCCAGGGTGGCCGACGGCGATCCGCTGGTGTGCGTGGTGAACTTCGCGGGCGTCCCGCACGAGGGCTACCGACTGCCGATGCCGTTCGCCGGCGACTGGGAGGAAGTGCTGAACACCGATGCCATCGAGTTCGGCGGCTCCGGGGTCGGCAACCTGGGCGTCGTGCACGCGACGGATGCCCCGTGGGGCGGCATGCAGGCATCCGCCACCCTCACGCTCCCCCCGCTCGGAACCCTCTGGCTCCGCGCGAAGCGCTAATAAAGCAGACTCGCCAGTCTGCCGCGGGCTCGGATCACGCGGGGGTCGGTGACGCCGACGATCTCGAAGTAGTCGAGCAGGCGTTCCCTGATCGCGTCCTTGCCCGCTTGGTCGGCGCCGGGGAAGAGCTCCAACACGCGCCCGAAGGCGTCGTCGACGTGTCCGCCGGAGAGATCGAGGTCCGCGACGTCAAGTGCGGCGTCGAGGTCACTCGGAGCGGATGCCGCAGCCGCGCGCGCCTGCCCGGAATCGATGGTGGCGAGCCGCTTCAGCAGGTTCACCTGGGCGAGTCCCGCGACGGCGAGCGAGTCGCTGGGATTCTGCGCGATCGCGAGCTTGTACTCCGCGATCGCCGCGTCGAAGTCGCCCTTCTCGATCGCGTCGTACGCCTCCTGGTGATGCGGCGGCAGCGGTTCGGGCGCCGGCTCGGTCGGTTCCTCCTGCGCCTCTTGCCCGGCCTCGGCGTCCACCTCGACGCTGCCGGTCACACCGTTCTGCTCGGCGATCTGCAGCACCTGCTCGAACACGTCGCGCACCTGCGCCTCGGGAATGGCTCCGACGAACAGCGGAGCGGGTCGCCCGCCGATGATCGCCACGACCGTCGGGATCGACTGCGCCTGGAACGCCTGCGCGAGTTGCGGATTGGCATCCACATCGACCTTCACGAGCACGAAACGTCCCGCGTATTCATTCACAACGCGCTCGAGCGCCGGCGAGAGCTGCTTGCACGGCTCGCACCACTCGGCCCAGAGATCGACGATCACGGGCACCGTGTTCGACAGCTCGATGAACTGGTTGAAGTTCTGATCGGTGCCGTCGTAGATCAGACCGGGAAGGCTCTGCTGGGGCTCGGCATCCGCGTCGCCTTGCGCACCGGGTGCTGGGCGATTCACGAGTGCGGACAGGTCGACTGCGCCACGGAACGACGTGGCGTCGGGCGTGTTGGTCATCACAGTTCCTTCGCGCTGAGCAGCGACTGGGTGAAGCCGAGCATCTCGATCTTCTGCTTCGACTCCGCGGGCGGCACGTAAAACAGTAACTGATAGCCGTACGTCGTCTGGAAGCCCTTGGTGCTGTCGGTCACACCGGTGATCGCCTGCACGTTCGCGCTGCTCGTCGAGACCGTTGCGCCCGCCTCGACGGGCTTCACAGTGGATGTCTCGTTGACACTGACCGAGACGATGGCTCCCGAGTCGTTCGTCGCCATCGCGATGGGCCCGTCTTCACCAGCCTGCTGCGTGAAATGCAGGGATGCCGTCGCAGGCAGCTGCGAGATCTCCGTCGCCTTGTAGGCGGCCCCGACCTGGGGGGCGAGCTTGTCGGACTTCGAGTCGAACTGCTTGTAGTACTTGCTCTTCTCGCCGTTCTGCAGCACGTCGCCGTATTCGGTCGCGAGTTGGTTCGGCGCGACCAGAAGGAGCTTGGAGTCGGGCGGCACGATCGACGTCCCGATGTTCGCAGGCGGAAGATCGGGCACCTTCGCGTTGGCCTCCAGTGCGATCGCGTACTCGACCGTGTAGTTCTCCCGGGGCGACGCCTGGATGAGAACGAGGTCGAGTGGTGCGGCCTTCGCGTCCTTGGGGTCGTGCACGATGGCACTGACGACGCGAGGCCACGTGTCCGTCGCCTCCGGAAGCGCGAGCGAGACCGCGTTGGCGGGGATCGTCTGCTCCGCCGCGGCATCCGACTTCTTCGCGCGAAGTGCGTAGTCTCCCGTCCGTGCGGCCAGAGCCGGTCCGCTGAACCTCGTCGCTGCGAGCGTCGCGTCGAGCTTGGCGTCCGCTTTCGCGGTGGTCTTGGAGATCTCGTTCACGATGTTGTCGAGCTGCGGGCTCGTCACTGCAGGCGGCGGGGTGTCCTTGCCCTGCCCTGGCAGGTCGGTGGCGATCGGGGTCGAGGTGGCCTTCGGCGTCTCCGATGCTCCGAACTGCGGCCAGTAGTCGGAGGAGCATCCGGCAAGCAGCAGGGTGCCGACGAGCACGACCGGTACGGCGGTGAACGTGCGTCCGATCGAACGCCTGCCGCGTGCAGGCGGCTCGACCTCTTGCGTCGGCGGGTAGTTGCCCGGCTTCGGCGGCTTGGAGCCACGAGGCAGCTTCGGCGGCTTGCCGCCTCCGCGACGCGGCCCACGCGAGCGACGCAGATGGCGCAGCGCGAGGATGTACATCAGGATGCCGAGCGCGCCGAATGCGATGCCGCCGACGATCAGCGGGCCGGCTAGCGGCGTGCTGCTGTCGAGCGGCCAGTTGAGGCTCACTTTGTCGGGAGCAGGCTTCGTGCCGTCGCTGGCGATGATCACACTCACGGTGTCTGGCACGTTCATCTTCGTGATCGACGCGGCGTCACCACTGAACTCCTCCAGCCAGAGGTCCGACCCCGCAGGATTCGGCCCGGTCTTCGTCGTCGTCGAGCCAGTGGTCGAGCTCTTCGAATCGCTCGCGCTTGGTGTCGGCGTAGGTGTCGCGGTCGTGGTCGACCCGGACGGAGTGCTCACCTTTCCCTTCACCACCTTCGACGTCAGCGTGTTCGTCGCGGCGTCGTACGTGACCTTGGCGTACTTCTCCTTGCCGAGCCACGCCAACACATCGGCCGTTCGGCCGTATGCGACGAACGGCTTCGCGCTGCCAGAGACCGTGAGCGTCTGCTGCCCGCCCCGTGCGCGCAGCACCGAACCGTCGATCACGGTGAACGGTGCACCGCCCTTCACAACAGTTGCGGTGATGACGTTGGAAGCGGGGATCCAGATCGTACGCTGGGCGATGCCGGCTCCGATCAGTACCGCAGCGACGACGAACGCCAGAATGGCGACCAGAAATCGCACGAACTCTCCTTCACTGTCGCGCTTCTCTGCCGGGTACGGCGCGACGGGCGCTGAGGCCTCTCGGGTGGGAACAGCGCTCTGGCACAGCGCCCACGGAACCTCTACGATACCGAAACCCGCCTGAAAAGCGCCTCCCAGCGCGCTGAACGTCGCCTCGCGCCGGTGCGGGCGTCCCTACCTCCTTTCTGGTGCAGTCGCCAGCCCCGCACGACTACACTCGAAAAGCCCGCCCGCGCCGAAGCGGCGGGCACGCGCCGGATGCTGACGCGCCTTTTGCGCAAGCTCCGAGCGACCCGTCCCCCGACATGCCCCCCACCGGAGAGAAGAAGCACGTGGCCACCGAAGAGACAGAGTTCACTCAAGTCTTCCGCGGTTATGACAAAGACGAAGTCGACAAGGCGATCCAGGATCTGCGCCGCGAGCTGATCCACGCCAACACCCAGAGTGCCGACGCCGCCAAAGAAAGCAAGCGCCTCAGCGCTCGCATCGAAGAGCTCAACGCCGAAATCGAAGAGGTCGGCAGCCCGACCTTCTCCGGTCTCGGCACCAAGCTCGAGAACACACTTCGTGTCGCAGAAGAGCAGTCGACGCGCATGATCGCACAGGCCGACATCGACGCCGAGAAGCTTCGCGCTGCAGTGGCCGGCGAGGTCGAGCGCACGCGTCGCACCGCGGAGGAGCAGGCGGAGCGCATCCTCGCCGAGGCGCACGCTCAGGCCGACACCACGCTTCAGGACGCGAACATCGAGGCGAACGAACTCGTCAACGAGGCGCGCACGAAGTCGGACACACTCGTTCAGGAGGCTCAGCGCGAGGCTGCATCGCTGCGCAGTGCCGTCGCGACAGAGGCCGCTGAACTGCGCGCAACGACCAAGCGTGAGGCCGCAGCCGCCAAAGCGGAGGCCGAGCGCGAAGGAGCCGAGGTCAAGGCGGCGGCGGTCAGCGAAGCCGCCGAGGCACGCACAGCGGCCGAAGGCCTGAGCCGCGAGGTCGAAGAGACCCGAGCCACGCTGGCCAGGGAGATCGACGCGCGTCGCGCGGAGGTCGAGAACGAGCTCTCCGATCACCGCACGGCCCTCGAGGCCGAGATCGCCCAGGCGAAGCGGGATCTCGCGGCCGACACGCAGCAGGCACGCGTCGATCTCGCCAACGAGATCGAGCAGGGTCGTGCAGCGCTCACCCGCGAGCTCGATCAGCGCAAGGCGGATGCCGAGGCCGAGGCCGACAAGGCTCGCAAGGCATTCCAGCGGGCGACGGAGAAGGCCCGCAAGGAGCTCGACGAGGAACTGGCCGGCGTACGTTCGCAGGTTGCAGCCGAGTCGGAGCGACTGGCGCACGAGGCCGAGCGGGCACGCATGGAACTCGAGGTCGAGCTCAAGGCTCGCCGCGACGAGTCGGAGAAGGAGCACCTGGCCCGCCACCAGGAGGCCGTCGCCCAGACGCAGAAGTACCTCGATGACGCCAACGCGGAACTCGCCGAGTCCACCAGGCGCACCAACGAGGTGCGGGCGGAGGGCGACGCCATCGAGAAGGAGATGCGCTCCGAGGTCAAGGGAGCCCGCAAGGAAGCCGAAGCGACCGCCCGCGAGATCGTGCACGCAGCCGAAGAACGCGCGCACGTGATCGTCGAACAGGCAGACGATCGCAGCCGCAAGCTCGTGGCGGACGCCGAGGAGCGCCTGTCGCAGATTAGGATCGAGCGCGAGGCCGTCGCAGGGTACTTCGAGAGCCTCCGCGGCGTTCTGAAGCAAGCAGAGCAGGTGTCTGCAGAAAACGCCTGATCGACATGACGCCGAGGGGGCACGTTCAGTGAAGATCCAGAACGCATTCCGTGTTGGACTGATCGGAACCCTCGGCGTCGGGCTCGGCGTTCTCATCCTGTCGGCGGTCGTCTCGCTGTCGACCATCCTCACCTACATCGGCGCTGCCCTCTTCCTCGCTCTCGGCCTCGAGCCGATCATCGCGTTCCTCGAGCGACGCAAGCTGCCGCGCTGGTCGGCGATCATCATCGTGCTGGTCGGCATCCTGATCGTGCTCGGAGGGATCATCTGGGCCATGGTGCCCGTGGTCATCTCCCAGGCGACCGGCTTGGTGAAGACCATCACCAAGTTCGTCGAGAAGGGGACGGCGCAGGACTGGTACTCGGGCCTGAAACACCAGTTCCCCGCCATCGACTTCGACCAGACCCTCGCGCAGATCTGGGACGGCCTCCAGAAGAATCTCGGCAACATCGGCGGCGGTCTGCTGCAGGCGGGCATCGGAATCGTCAGCGGCTTCTTCGGCGTCATCGTCGTCTTGATCCTCACGATCTACTTCACCGCATCGCTGAACAACATCAAGCGTTCCGTCTACGAACTGGTACCCGCTTCCAGGCGAGCCCGGTTCGCCGACATCGCCGAGCAGATCACCGATTCGGTCGGCAAGTACGTGATGGGTCAGGTGGCACTGGCCCTGTGCAACGGCATAGCCAGCGCCATCTTCTTGACGATCATCGGCGCGCCCTTCCCGATACTTCTCGCCGGCCTTGCGTTCCTCTTCTCGCTGATACCTCTCGTCGGCACCATCTCGGGTTCGATCGTGATCGTGCTGCTCTCGTTGCTGCTCGCGTCGCCGCTCACCGCTCTCGTCGCCGCCATCTGGTACATCATCTACATGCAGGTCGAGGCCTACGTTCTCAGCCCTCGCATCATGAATCGGGCCGTCTCGGTTCCCGGCTCCATCGTCGTCATAGCGGCGCTGGCCGGAGGATCGCTCCTCGGCATCCTCGGAGCGCTCATCGCGATCCCGGTCGCCGCGTCGATCCTGCTGATCATCAAGCAGGTCGTCGTGCCGCGTCAGAACGAGCTCTGACCTGCCGCCGGTCGGGTCACGCCACGCGCCAGCACGATGTGTGCCAGTGCCTGCGCGCCTGCAGATCGGCGGCATCTCCGAGCACGCCGTCCGCGCGCCAGACTACGAGGTGGGCGACGCCGGGATCGATCACTCCCCCGCAACCAGGGCAGGTGTAGCTCTTCACTGCGGCGGATGACGACACCGGCTGCACGTTCCACTCTCGGCCCCTGCGCGTTTCGGTGCGGCGCCAACCGGCCATGAGGCCGCTCAGGTCGTCGGGCTCGTCACCACGGGGCGTGCCCCGCCGTTTCGGATGATTGCTGCGCGGCATCCGGCTGAGGCTCAGTACCAGCCGGTCGACTCGGAGTGCTCCCACGCGCCACAGGGCGTGCCGTAGCGGCCGTCGACGTAGCCGAGGCCCCAGTTCACCTGGGTGACGAAGCTCGTCGCCCAGTCGGCGCCCGACGAGGCCATCTTGCTGCCGGGCAGCGCCTGCGGAATGCCGTAAGCGCCCGTGCTCGAGTTGTACGCGTAGATGTTCCAGCTCGACTCGCGGTTCCACAGCGCGACGAGACAGTTGAACTGGTCGGCGCCCATGCCCTGCGAGGTGAGCACGCCCTGTGCGTATGCCTGAGCGCTGCCCGGGTCCGGCGTGCCGGCGGCCGGCGCGGAGGACGTGTCCGAAGAATCCGTGGAGGTTGCCGTCGTGGTCGGTGCTGTCACAACGGGCTTCGGCTTCGGCGCAGCTTTGGAGGAGTACTTGTCGACGATCAGCTTCTGGTCGGACGAGGCATCGGAGACAGCGAGCTTCTGCACCGACTGGCCGAGGAAGCGCGAGTGGCTCGACGCGAAGTCGGGCGACGCGACGGCACCGGAGTACGGATCGACGATGTTCACGAGGAAGAATCCGATGGCCGCCAGGAACGCAACCCCGACGACGACGGGGCGCGCGGCGCGGGCCGCTCGGGGTCGACGAACACGCGCCTCCACCGCATCTCGGGTCGGTGCTGGAGGCTCTGCTAGGTGTCTTACTCGCCTGCCCACGATCACACCACGATAACGAAGATCGTCGGCTGTGCCAAAGTGATGCTCCGCCCGTTCAGCCAAAAGCCAGTCTCGGCGGCATCCGAACGGCTACGGACGCCTGCACGCAGCGCCCTCAACGAACGGCCAGCATCACGTCGACGACGGCATCGAGCAGCAGATCGACCTGCCCCTCGCGATATCCGCCTCTCTGCTGCCGGAAGACGACGGTGCGCACCTCGTCGACAGAGAGGGGCATGCCGTCACGGAAGTATCGGGAGAGGCGCTTGCCGAACTTGTCCACCTCGCGACGGTTGTAGCCGATGGTGAACACACTGGTACGCGAGAACCGGTGCCCTTCGTCCCTGCCGAGCCGGTTCAGGATGACCTGCGCCGTTCCTCTGGCATCGTCGAGCCAGCGCGCCTCGCCCATCTCCTGCCTGGCGAGCTCCCTCTCCCGAACGGCGAAAGCATCCTCGAGCCGCTCGAGTGCCCCGTCGACGGCATCCGGCTGGTACCCGCCACGGCGCAGCGAGAACCCCGTTCGACGGATGTCTTCCGACATCAGCTGCGCCTCGGGGTCGCCGTCGTAGGCCTTGCGTGCCAGTGTGAGGAAGTCGTCGACCTCTGCGGTGTCGTATCCGCGCTTGCTGCGCTTCACGGTCGGGAAGGTTGCCACGGGCTCATTCTCTCAAACGTGTCGAGCAGGAACATATGAACGCACGGCTACCGGAAAATCGGTTCGAAGATCACGTAGAGGGCGTAGGCGAGGGCGACCGAGGGCAGGACGGAGTCGAGACGGTCCAGAAACCCGCCGTGCCCGGGCAGCCACGAGCTCATGTCTTTGATGCCGATGTCTCGTTTGATGAGCGATTCCGTGAGGTCGCCGAGCGTGGCCGTGAGCAGCAGGAGCCCGCCCAGGATCAGCCCGAACCACCACGGTGCGTGCAACATGAAGACGGAGAGCACCACGCCTGCGACGAGCGCCATCACCGCGGCCCCTGCGAAACCCTCCCAGGTCTTCTTGGGGCTGATGGTCGGAGCCATCGGATGCTTGCCGAACGACAGTCCAGCAGCGTACGCCCCGGTGTCGACGGCGACGACGAGGATCAGCGTCGCCAGCGTCCACCACTGGCCTTCCGGCTCAGCGACGAGCAGAACCGAGAAGGAGGCGAGGAACGGCACGTAGAGGATCGCCAGAGACGACGCGATGAGGTCTTTGGTCAGGCCGGCGCCCGCCTTGGGCCTCGATCGCGGGATGCCCTCGACGAGTCGCCATACCCAGAGGAAGAGGATACCGACGATCGCGATCAGCCACTCCCCCGACGCGTGCAGGTAATACGCGGCCGGCACGAGCGCGACGCTCACCACTGTGAGCGCGACGCGCGGCACACGAAGCCCGGCGATGCGCAGTGCCGTGGCGAACTCGAACCCGGTGAATCCGGCGAGGGCCGCCGCGAAGACGATGAACAGCTCTTTGATGAAGACCAGGCTCAGCAGCAGCAGGCCGCCGAGCACGAGGCCGATGAACACGGCGAAGACCAGGTTACGGCCGGTGCGCTGCTGGATCCGCTCGTTCGTGGCGTCCAGCTGCGCCTTGGTCGCCTGCACTTGACGCTCGATGTCGGCGCGTCGGTCGTGCATGCGGCGCTTGAAAAGCGATCGGCGCGCCTGGCGTGCGTCATCACCCGGCGAGCCGGGGTTGGCGTCGGGCGGCGTCGTCATCTGCGATCAGACCTCGAGGAGTTCCGCTTCCTTGCGGCTGAGTGCGTCGTCGACCTGGTCGATGTGCTTCTTCGTGATGGTCTCGAGTTCCTTTTCTGCGCGGGCCACGTCGTCATCACCCACTTCAGTCTTCAGAGCGTCGAGTTCGTCTTTCGTCTTTCGACGGATGTTTCTGATCGACACACGCGCGTCTTCGGCCTTCGCCCGCACGAGCTTCACGTACTCCCTGCGACGCTCCTCGTTCAGTTCCGGCATGGTGGCACGGATGATCTGGCCATCGTTGTTCGGTGTCGCACCGAGGTTCGGGGCGGCCACGATCGCCTTCTCGATGTCCTTCAACGCCGCCTTGTCGTACGGCGTGATGACGATCATGCGTGCCTCGGGGACCTGCAGAGAGGCGAGCTGAGCCAGTGGCGTCGGCGTTCCGTAGTAGTCGACCAGGAGGCGCTGGAACAACTGCGGGTTGGCGCGGCCGGTTCGCACCGTGGAGAAGTCGTCTTTGGCCGCCTCGACGGCCTTCGTCATGCGCTCCGTCGCTGCAGCCAATGAGTCCGCGATCACGTGTGGCTCCTTCGTTCGTTCGATCAGGGTCAAGCTTAGGGCCGCCACGGTCCTGCACATCCTCGTCGCTGCAGTCACCCGCGCCGCCGGAGGTCGGCAGCCCGCGTCAGACGGGTCGAAGAGCAAGCGAACGGCGTCCACATGTACGTCGCGGCAAAGTGCCGACTACGCGGCCAACGCGACCCGCGCCACGAGCCGGCGACGTGTGCGCCGGCGAACGCAACCGCGCACGCTGCCGACAGTGGCGCGACCGACGAGGGCGGACGAGCACAGCAGTCACAGACCGGCGCTCAATCGACGATCGTCCCGATCTCCTTGCCGAGGATCGCGTCGGTGACGCTGCCTTCCGGCTCGATTCCGAAGATCTGCATGCGCATAGAGTTGTCGCGGCAGAGGCTGAGTGCCGTGGCGTCGATCGCCTTGAGGTCGCGCACAAGGGCATCCTGATACGAGATGCGCTCGAGCTTGACTGCGTCGGGGTTCTTGCGCGGGTCGTCGCTGTAGAGGCCGTCCACGCCGTTCTTGGCCATCAGCACCGTGTGTGCGCCGATCTCGAGGGCGCGCTGCACGGCGACGGTGTCCGTTGAGAAGTAGGGCAGCCCGGCGCCTGCGCCGAAGATCAC
The DNA here is from genome assembly GCF_022761015.1 of Humibacter sp. RRB41. Classification (GTDB taxonomy): domain Bacteria; phylum Actinomycetota; class Actinomycetes; order Actinomycetales; family Microbacteriaceae; genus Humibacter. The sequence continues at coordinate 93,717 of NZ_JAKWJQ010000006.1, read as the reverse complement.
GACGCGGCCCTTCTCGAGGTGCCGTTCGGCCCTGCGAGGGATGTACGGCTCGGCGACCTGCGTCATGCTGATCGCCGACTGCACGCGCGTCTCGGCGCCCGCCTGCTCCAAGAAGTCTTGCAGCGCCAGCGCGTTCATGACGGTGCCGAGCATGCCCATGTAGTCGGCGCGGGCGCGGTCCATGCCCCGCTGGCTGAGCTCGGCTCCGCGGAAGAAGTTGCCTCCACCGACCACGATCGCCACTTCGACGTCTTCCGCGGCCTTGGCTATCTCTCGCGCCAATGAGCCGACCACGTCGGGGTTCACGCCGAGCGATCCGCCTCCGAACGCTTCACCCGACAGTTTGAGAAGAACCCTCCGTCTCGTGGCAGCTGGCATGTGGCGAGTCCCTTCTGATGCGGTTCGGAATCTAACGTACTGGTCGGCGGCTTGTGCGGACACAGCAAAGGAGTCCGGATCGCATGTCACGATCCGGACTCCCCTACTGTGCCTATCGTGCTTCGCACTCAAAGACTCAATCAGGTCGGCCATACGAGCAAGCTCGTATGGCACTCACCTCAATCGCCTCTAAGCGCCGACCTTGAAGCGGGCGAAACCGGTGATGGTCAGGCCTGCATCCTTCGCGACCTTGGCGACTGTCTGCTTGTTGTCCTTGGCGTAGTCCTGGTCGAACAGCGAGACCTGCTTGAAGTACGCACCCAGACGACCCTCGATGATCTTGGGCAGGGCGGCCTCCGGCTTGCCTTCGTTGCGCGAGATCTCTTCGACGATGCGACGCTCGTTCTCGACAGCCTCGGCCGGGACATCCTCACGTGTGAGGTACTCCGGGTTGGCGAACGAGATGTGCTGCGCGATGCTGCGAGCGGTCTCCGCGTCGTCACCGGTGTACGCGAGAACGACTCCCACCTGCGGGGGCAGGTCTTTCGACGTGCGGTGCAGGTAGATGGAGAACTTGTCGCCCGCGAGACTGACGAAGCGTCGAAGCTCGACCTTCTCGCCAAGGATGGCCGCCTCGTCGTTGATGACGTCGGCGACGGTCTTGGTCGCAGCAGGAGCGGCGAGCGCCTCGTCGATCGTCGTGGCTGCCGCGTCGATCACGGCCTCCTCGATGCCGCCCGCCAGGGCGATGAACTTGTCGTTCTTCGCGACGAAATCGGTCTCGCAGTTGAGCTCGAGCATGTACGCGCGGCCGCCGTGCTCGCGAGCGGTCACGAGGCCCTCGCTGGTGGAGCGGTCGGCGCGCTTCGCGTTGCCCTTGGCACCCTTCAGGCGCAGGATCTCGGTGGCCTTCTCGATGTCGCCGCCGGCCTCTTCGAGCGCCTTCTTGGTGTCGACCATGCCAGTGCCGAGCTGCTCGCGCAGCGCCTTGATGTCGGCAATGCTGACGTTTGCCATGTGGTGTGAACTCCTCGGTTCGAAAGAACGGTTACTTGACCTCTGCTGCGTCGGCCTCGGAAACGGCCTCAGCCGCGTCGCCCTCGGCGGCCGCGTCGGCCTCTACGACCTCGGCAGCCTCGCTGGAGGCTCCCTCGACGTCGGCCTCTGACTCGGTGGCCCCGACCTGCTCGGCGGACTCATCGACGATGGCGGCGGCCTCGGCCTTGCCCTCGGCGAGGTCGGCGTCGGCGACCTTGGCGGTCTCCGCGCTGGACTGAACGGAACCGTCACCGGTCTCGAGGAGCTCGCGCTCCCACTCGGCCAGCGGCTCCGCAACGCCCGCTTCGCCCTCTTCGGGCTTCTGGTGGCGCTGGATGAGGCCTTCGGCCGCGGCGTCGGCGACGATGCGGGTGAGCAAGCTCACCGAACGGATGGCGTCGTCGTTACCCGGGATCGGGTACTGCACCTCATCGGGATCGCAGTTCGTGTCGAGGATGGCGATCACCGGGATGCCGAGCTTCTTCGCCTCGTCGATGGCGAGGTGCTCCTTCTTGGTGTCGACCACCCAGAGCGCGCTCGGGGTCTTGGTCAGGTTGCGGATGCCGCCGAGCGACTTGTGGAGCTTGTCGAGCTCGCGCTTCTTGATCAGCAGCTCCTTCTTGGTGAAGCCGCTCGTTGTGCCCTCGAAGTCGAGCTCCTCGAGCTCCTTCATGCGCGCGAGGCGCTTGGACACCGTCTGGAAGTTGGTGAGCAGACCGCCCAGCCAACGCTGGTTCACGAACGGCTGGCCGACACGCTGCGCCTGCTCGGCGATCGCGTTCTGGGCCTGCTTCTTCGTGCCGACGAAGAGGATGGTGCCACCGTGGGCGACCGTCTCCTTGACGAAGTCGTAGGTCTTGTCGATGTACGCCAGCGACTGCTGAAGGTCGATGATGTAGCTGCCGCTGCGCTCGGTGAGGATGAAGCGCTTCATCTTCGGGTTCCAGCGACGGGTCTGGTGTCCGAAGTGCACGCCGCTGTCGAGCAGCTGGCGCATGGTGACGACGGCCATGGCCGTTCTCCTTTTCTCGGCATCACGGCGCGTGCGCGGCGGTGCCGAATCGGTTGTCTAGCGAGAGCCGGACGGCTTCGCGCCTGGCGCCCGGCAGGCATCCGCTTTCGATATCGATCGAAGACCGTTGGATGTCTGCGCCCTGCGTTGTCACCGACTCGCGTCGGGTACGCAACTGCTTGACGGGCGCGCGTAGTCACCTCGACGGGCGAGGTGCTGAACAATCATAACATCCGGGGCCGTTCACCTCGTTCGTGACCGACTACCCGAAGGCGTGCTCGCCATCGACCCGGAATCAGGCTTGAGCGCGCTGTCTGTGCACCGTGTCGAGCTTCTTCTTGTCCTCGAGCTCGAGACCCGTGACTTCGGGCAGGGCCGAGAACACGAACCAGAACGAGAGCGCCGCAAACAACGCGAAACCGGCGTAGACCCAGCCGAGGCCGACCGCTTGGCTGAGCACGGGGAACAGCAGTGTGACCAAGAAGTTGAAGACCCAGTTGAACGCCGCAGCGATGCCGAGCCCGAGCCCGCGGATCTTGTTGGGGAAGATCTCCCCGAGGACGACCCACATGACGGGGCCCCAGGTTGCCGCGAAGAAGATCACGAACAGGTTCGCGCCGATCAACGCGATCACACCCCACGGCTGCGGCAGCGTGACATCACCGTTGGCCGCGGTGTGCGCCTGCGAGAACGAGACGGATGCGAGCACGAGGCCGACGAACATGCCTGCCGATCCCCACAGCAGCAGCGCCTTGCGACCCACCCGGTCCACGAACAGGATCGCGACGAACGTCAGGACCACGTTGATCACCGACGTGATCACAGACGTCACGAAGGAGTCGCCGGCGCTGAAGCCCACCGACTTCCACAGCGTCGTCGAGTAGTAGAAGATGGCGTTGATGCCGACGAGCTGCTGGAATGCGGCCATGCCGATGGCGACCCAGAGGATCGGCTGCAGGCCGAACGCCTTGCCCCGCAAGTCGCGATAACGCGACCTCCGCTCGTTCTCGAGGCTCTCTTCGATCTCGTCGATGCGCTTGTCGATGTCGATGGCGCCCGTCACGTCGCGCACGACCTCCTTGGCGTCGTCACGACGACCCTTGCGCAGAAGGTATTGCGGCGACTCGGGGATGGACAGCGAGAGGATGCCGTAGACGAGGGCCGGAATCACGCCGACCAAAAGCATCCAGCGCCAGGCAGGCAGGCCGAACCACAGTTCCCGCAACGCATCGCCCTCGGAGCCCGCGAGGGCGGCATCCGACAGCAGCGCGAGGAAGATGCCGAGGGTGATCGCGAGCTGCTGTAGCGAACTGAGGCTGCCGCGAAGCTTGGCCGGCGCGATCTCGCCGATGTAGGCGGGCGCGATCACCGAGGCGATGCCGATCGCGAGACCGCCGATGAGTCGCCAGATGATGAGGTCCCAATCGGCGAAGGCGAATCCGGAGCCGATCGAGCTGATCACGAACAGGATCGCCGCCAAGAGCATGACCGACTTGCGGCCCCACGCATCGGCGAGCTGTCCTGCGAACCAGGCGCCGACCGCACACCCGATGAGAGTGATCGCCACGGTGAATCCGACCTCGCCGGAACCGAGATCGAAGGTGTGCTGGATCGAGTCGACTGCTCCATTGATCACCGAAGTGTCGAATCCGAAGAGCAGGCCGCCTAGAGCGGCCGCGATGGTGATTCCGAGAACCTTGCCTCTGTGGGCCGTTCCGGTGGCGGACTGTGTGCCGCCGTTGCCTTGCGCGTGCGATTGGTCGTCAGACATTTCGCTTCCCCCCTGTGTCCTTTCTGCACGCTAGCACCGCGGGAGCTCGACGCAAGGTTCCAAATCGAGCTCGTCGTCCACAGCCGCTGGCGAGCATCGGTTCTGCACGGAAGCGGGCAGGGGAGCTGCTCGTCGCCGAGTCGGGATGCATGCTCGTTGCCATGCCGTCGTCGCACCGCTCCCCCGCTACCCGAGCAGGGATGCTCGTGTCGGCGGCGGCACTGACGCTCGCGCTCATCGGCGCCCCCGATCCGGTGAGCGCGAGCGTCGCTGATCACGTGTCCGACTCGGGCCTGATCGAACGGTCGAAGGGGCCAGCAGGCGTCGTCGTCCACGCGACGGCCGCAGGCGGCTGGGTCTGGCCGGTCGCAGGCAGCCGCAACGTGGTGAGAGGCTTCGAAGCTCCCGCGTCGCGCTACTCTGCCGGGCATCGGGGTATCGACATCGCCGCGAACACCGGCGCCGATGTCGTCTCGCCGACGGCGGGGACGGTGCACTTCGCCGGTGTCGTCGTCGACAGGTCGACGGTCACCGTCGCCACGCCGGACGGCGTGCTGATCAGCATGGAGCCTGTGACATCCGAGCTTGTCGTCGGTGCGTCAGTGGCCAAGGGCGCGAAGCTCGGCGTCGTCTCCACCGGTGGGCACTGCGCGAACGGATGCCTGCACCTCGGCGTGCGCGTCGAGGGACAGTACGTCTCGCCCCTGCGGTATTTCGGCGGTGTACCGCGCGCCGTGCTGCTCCCGATGCGCTGAGTCGGCACTGAGTCGCGGTCGCCGGTCTGCACCGAAGACCGGTCACGCCCGAGGATGCGCCCTCTGGTAGCTCTCCTTGAGCCGCTCCGTCGACACGTGGGTGTAGATCTGCGTGGTTCCCAGGCTCGCGTGGCCGAGCAGTTCCTGCACGGCCCGCAAGTCCGCACCGCCGTCAAGGAGGTGCGTCGCCGCGGTGTGCCGCAACGTGTGCGGGCCGGACGGACCCGTACCCGGCAGATCCGCCAGCAGTGACGACACGACGCGATACACGGCGCGGGTGTCGAGGCGTCCTCCCCGCGCGCCGAGGAACAGCGCGCGGGCGTCGACAGTTCTCGCCTCACTCCCGCGTCGTGCCAGCAAGGCGGGTCGGGATGAGCGCAGGTACTCCGTGATGGCCCGTTCGGCGGGCACACCGAACGGAACCACGCGTTCCTTCGATCCCTTGCCGACCACGCGCACGGTGAGTCGTTCGTGGTCGACGTCGTTCACGTCGATGCCGGTCAGTTCCGACACGCGGAGCCCCGAGGCGTACAGGAGCTCGACGACCGCGAGGTCGCGCACTGCGACCGGATCGCCCGACTCGGCGCGCAACGCGAGACCGTCGAGGAGTGCGGATGCCTGATCCCTCGTGACCACCCGCGGAAGCTTCCGGTCCGCTTTCGGTGCACGCAACCGTCGGCCGGCATCCACTGACGCGCGACCTGTGCGCTCCAGCCACGCCGTGAGTCCCTTCGCGGCTGCCGCGCGACGAGCGATGGATGCCTTGGCGAGCCCGCCCTCCTGCGATCGCCACAGCCAGTCCCTCAGCAGCGGAAGCCCGACTGTCGCGGGATCGTCGACTTTCTCGTGCTCCGCAAACGTGGCGAGTGCGTTGAGGTCGCCGACGTAGGAGCGCACCGTGTTCGCGGAGTATCCGCGCTCGGCACGCAGGTAGCCCTCGAAGCCCGAGATGGCATCATCCCATTGCACGCCACCAGCTTGGCGGTGGAGACGCGGCGCGCACCGGTGACACCCTGGGATTCGATGGTTTCGCCTCTTCAGTGCGAGTGCGCGTGCGGGACGGCGACCCAGCCATCCGCTCGTTCGCGAACGCGCGTCTGCACGGCGAGGGTGCCGAGCGTGCCGAGCACTGTTCCGATCGCGAGTCCGGAACGAACCGCGATGTCGGTCGGCGTTCGCGCCGACCTTGTGCTCATCGCGTCGAGCAGCCGGATGACCTCCGTGCTGTCCCGGAGTTCCCGAGATTCGGGCTCGGCGCCGGGCTGGTCGACGAGTTCGGCGGCCTCGGCCGCATCGGTGACGCAGACCGCCGCGTACTCGCGCAGCAGGCGATGGCATCCTGCGGACGCCGGCGAAGTCACGGGCCCGGGGACGGCGCCGAGTGCACGGCCCAGCGCCGCCGCGTGGCCGGCGGTGTTCAACGATCCCGAGCGGGCGCCAGCCTCGACGACGACGGTCGCAGCGCTGGCGGCGGCGATCAGTCGGTTCCGCTCAAGGAACCTCCATTTCGTCGGCGCCGCCCCACACGGCAACTCCGACATCACGAGTCCACGGTCGACGATCCCGCGCAGCAGTTCGTCGTGGCCGGCGGGATAGAACCTGTCGATGCCTCCCGCAAGGAATGCGATGGTCGTGCCGCTCGCGGCGAGTGCCGCCCGATGTGCCATGCCGTCGATTCCATAGGCTGCTCCCGACACGATCGGGTGGCCGAGGTCGACGAGCCCGGCGGAGATCTCACCGGCCACGTGCTCTCCGTATCCGGTGGCGGCCCTGGCGCCGACGAGGGCGATTCCGGCACGAGGGGCCCTCAAGCGAGTGGGGTCGCCCCTGGCCCACAGCGCTACCGGGGCGTGGTCGCCGAGGTCGTCGACGCCCTCCGGCCAATCGCCGGGTTCGCTTTCTGATGCTGACGGAACGAGCAGACGGGCACCGACTCGTGCGGCGAGTCGGAACGCGCGTTCGACGTCGACAGACCGCAGCCGGGGCCGCCAGCGGTCGAGCCCCGCTGCCAGCGCCGAGTTCGGTGCGGCAGCCGCTTCGACGGTCGGCACGGACGTTGCGGCTCTTCCTGTACTCAGCACGAGCGACAGCGCCGTTGTCGCGCCGACCTCCGCGATCAGAGCACCTGCCGCCCCGTCACCGGGCTCGGCGATGACGGTCCAGGCCGCCCGTGCGAATCGGTCGGCGACGGCGGCATCGTCGAGTTCTGCGCTCCCGCCGACCGCCTGCACGAACTCGCGCAGTCGCGGCTCGGGCAGTCCGAACGTGCTCATGCCACCGCCCCCTTCCGCAGGTACAACGCGACGGCGATCTGCTCGGCGGTGGGTCGATCGGTTCCCGCGACGTCGGCCAGCGACCACGCGAGACGTAGTGAGCGGTCGTACCCTCGCATGGTGATCGCACCACGTTCGAGGGCGCGGTCCAGCACGGCGGTGGCGCCGGCAGGCATCCTTCGCGCGTTCTCGCGCAGCCACGCCCCTGGCACCTGGGCGTTGGTGCGCCAGGGAGTGCCGACGAGGCGCTCGGTCGCCGCAGCGCGGGCTGCGATGACGCGGGCCCGGGCATCCGCCGTCGTGATGCGCGGCGTGGTCGCTCCGAGCTTCAGCTGCGTCGCGGTGACCCGCCTCACGGTGAGCCGCACGTCGACGCGGTCGAGCAGGGGACCGGAGATCTTCGCGAGGTAGCGGCGGCGCACGGATGGCGCACACGTGCACTCGCCGTCCGGCGCTCCGTACTGGCCACACGGGCAGGGGTTGGCGGCCATGACCAACTGGAATCGACCAGGGAACGTGGCGACGGCGTTCGCACGATGGATGCGGATCTCACCTGACTCGAGCGGCTGGCGCAGCACATCGAGGACGGCGCCGGCGAATTCCGGAGCCTCATCGCGCGATGGAAAGTACACCTCGGGGTTGGCACGATTTTAGCCCAACGGCCGGTATTACTGCGGAAATTTGACACCTGTGAGCCGGACCTCGGCCGGACCATCGGCGAAACACAGTCCCGCTCGGTTGACAACGCGGCCACCAAAATGGGAACGTCGTTACGCACCCCCGGATGCTTCGGCTACCGGGTACGGGGCCCCTCGGGGCCCCTGTTTTTTGCCCGCGCGGACTAATCGCTAGATATCCGGGCGGCGCAGGCCCTAGAAAGCGAGCCAGTCGATGTCTCCTGTGGATTCTGACCGTTTTGGGACCGGCTCGGAATGGGCGTACCGGCTCCGTGATGACGCCCCATCTCAACGGGTTCGGGTACTTGCGGTGTACCCGAAGAAAACCAGCGTGCGGGTTGAGGTTGAGTTTCTCGACGACGACGCCGGCCAGCGCCAAGATGTCCCCGCCGCTCGGTTACGGGTTCCGTGAACGAAAGTCGCCGAGTTCGACAAGTTGATGGCGGACTGGCAGCGGATCGATGACTTGGAGCTGGATGAGTCGGAGCAGGCTGCTGTCGAAACCGTCTTCAGGCTCCTGATCCCCACGGATGTCGCGGAGTGGGAGTGGAGTCCCGTGCGCTTTGCCGCGTCCGTTCATAACCGAGAGCGACTGGCCACGCTCATAGGTGTGCCGATTGGGGACGTGGTCGAGAAGGTCGAATCGTTCGAACTCGACGGGGAGTTGATGCTGTCCCCGGTGGGAACGTTGATGATCGCGGAGCGAGCCTGTCAGGTGAATCCGTTGCCCGTGCTCGCTCACGTCATCGAGGAAGAGAAAGAGCTTCGGGAGAAGGTCAAGCGTGGCGGGCGGCACATGAGCGCCATCGATCGTGAAGAGGTCCAGACCTCTCCCGAATGGGAGTACCACTGGTATCTCACGAACGACCGACCGCGGCATGAGCTGCTGCGCCAATGGTGCGGGCATAGGGCTGTCACGTTCCAGGAGCGCCTGCTCGCTGCGGAGGCCGAGAACCGGCGATTGGATGTCCTTGTCGCTGAAGTGATCGACGCACTCAAACGCGCCGGTGATGAATACGGTGCCCGCGCATTCGAGGAAGAGCACGAAAGAGACCGGATCACCCCGGAGAGAGCCAGGCCAATTGTCGATCGCCCCCTCGCACCATCCGAAATCCCCATCCAGTACGTCACTGCCCGTCGGCGTTGGGGATATTGACGTCACCGACTCCTGCGGGGCGGGATGGTGGTCCGATGGCGAGCGAACCTATTGTGTCCGTTGCACGCCACCACCAACTCCATCGCGGTCCGTGCTGCGAGAGATCCGCGCGATCCTCGACGCCGCGACAGCCATCGAAACGCCTTTGACCAGCTGGGAGATGGTCCTCACCTGCGGTCACTCGGTCCCTTATTGGCAACATGCTTCACTGCATGCTCCGGATATGCCGCAGATGTTCTGCAACTCCTGCTCGCTGGACCGGAAAGTATCGGCGGTGGATCAACAACCGGCTGAACACGATCAACTTATTCGGGACGCCGATATCCGCCTTCAAGCGCGACGCGCCAATGATCGAGTGAACACGCATCAGGCTCGTCTCGCGGCCGCACAATTGCGCGCCGACGAGTTACATGTACAGCTCACGGCCAGCGACCGTCGATCGCAGAACTATCGTCATACGGTCGGCCGCCGCGCCACGACCGGCCCGTAGGTCAACCCGCTGGATCACCTGCCGCAGCAGCATCTTCCGGGACTCGTTGTTCAACTTCGGCCACGCTCCCGCAATCTGGTCATACGCCAGGATGGCGGGTAGACCGTCGCCGAGCGTGAACAGTTCCGCCTCAAGCCGGTCGATGCGTTCCTGCACATCGCGCAGCATCCTGAAGAGCACGCTGACCATGCCACTCCGGAATTGGCGTTGCCCCTGCGTCATCACGAGGGCCTCGCGTTCCTCCTGGGCGACCGCGAGCTCAGCCTCAACGCGTCCGACGGCATGGTGCAGTTCATCAACCATCCGCGCATGGTCTTCCTCGAGTCGCGGACCACTCAGGTAGTCGAAGAACCACTGTGTGACGTGCTGCTCGGCTGCGGTCGCGGTGATTGACGCTCCCGCCGGACACGCTCCCGCACCGTGGATGCGGTTGGCCTTGCACCGGTACACGTATCGCATCGGACGTTGACCGTCCGGCCCCGGTTTCTGCGGCTGCGCGACACCATGCAACGGGCGACTGCACGGGCAGGTGAGGAGACCGGTCAGCAACCACGCACGGCTCCCCCACCCGTTCCGGGCAACCGTGCCGCGGGAGGAGAGCGCTTCTTGCACGCGCATCCAGGTCGGAAAATCACACACCGGCTCCTGGCTGATCACCGGCTCACCCTCGGGAGTTCGCGCAATGTAATCCAGCAGGTCCACCTTCACCCCGGCCCGATGCTCAGGGACAAGGTGGAGCCGGTAGCCGAGCATCCGCGGTGAGGTGACCGCACGCCTGACCATCTCCTCCGCCACCAGCCCACCAGATAAACCCTTGATGCCATAGGTCGAATACCAATGCGTCGCCACCTGCCGCAGGCCAGCCCCGCCCAAGAGCAAGGTGACGGCGTCCTTCAGCGCTGGATGCTCGACCGGGTCAGGCACAAGCCGGCGCCCGGACCTGCCGACATCGTCGACGGTACGCGGCCCGGGTTGCCAGCCGAACGGCGGCCGGCCACCGTTCATAAATCCGGCCTGCGCTGCATGCCTTTTCGCGGCACGCTGACGTTCACTCATCGTGTCCGTCTCCGCCTCAGCCAACAGAGCCTTTACGCCGGTCACGAGCTTGGCGCCCGCGGCAACACTGTTGAGTTCCTCGCTGGAATCCTGATGAGACAGGAGCGTCACACCGCGACGCTGGCATTGCGCAACCCATTCCTGGCACCGTGCGGCGATTCTGCTGGTGCGATCCAACTTCCAAAACGCCACCGCCTCCACCCGGCCGGAGACGATCGCTGCGTTCAAGGCACGCCACCCACGACGCTCCCGTGTCGCGTAACTACTTGCCGAGTCACGGTCGACATACTCCCCCATGACCGTCCAGCCGCCTTCAGCCGTGAGCATCCGGGTCAAGTCGATACGTTGCCGTTCGATCGCATCCTGACCATCCCCATGCGCCCGTGAAAGACGCAGATACAAGAACACCGGTCGGGTGCCGGGAGATGCCGCTTCGGGACCTGTCCACCGAAACGGGAGATGCCGTGAAGGCGCGCTAGTCACGGCTGGCCTCTCCATAAAAGTAGTCTGGCGTAGACCCATGACGCGGGCGTTGTGCATAACTTCGCTCTTCCATCAATGCGGCTCACTACCCTGACCGCATGGGCGTGATGGCATTCGATGGGATTTATGGCGAGGCCGATACCTGGCTTACGTCAGATGATGTGGCAGCTGCCTACGAAGAATCCGAACGCATGAGCGGGCCACCATTAGATATTGACGATCTCCGCGACCTAGACGAATACCGCGTCCGACAGCGCCGCATCTAGTCGCCGGCGCTCGCCATCAGAGCCAGTTTCGACTCCACCTGTTCGTGGGCTACAGGAACTGGTCCTGGACCGGCACAATGGCAGTGCACGCGCTTTCAGGTCTCGCTCCGGGAGACGTGGTGTGGGCAAGGAGGACCCGCCGATGCGTCTCATCAAGATCACCGTGAACAACTACGCACGGTTGCGGGATCTCGACGTCGCCGTCCGGGGGCACCTCGTCGTCGTCGGTGCCAACGATGTCGGAAAGACCTCACTCCTACGTCTCCTCAACCTCCTGTTCGGCGCGACCGCACAGTTGTACCAAGGACTCTCAATCCGGGACCTACACGACCCCAACACGCCGCTCACCATCAACGCGACCTTCAATGCGTTCACCGAGGATGAACGAACCCTGTTCCATCGCGAGATCGACATTGACCCGAAAGACAAGTCAGAGTCGCTTGACGTTCGACTGGAAGTCCAGGTCGATCCTGAGGATCCGGAATCAGTGCTCATCTCCCGATGGTGCCCCGGCCGAGGCGAGGTGCGCCCACCCTCCCGCGAACAACTCGTCGCTTTTGGTTGGCGCTACCTGCCAGCCGTCCGGACCTCATCGGCAAACCAACTCGAGGGCTCCAACGGCGCCGTTCAAGTTCTGCTCAAAGCCGTCGAGTCCGAACTAGGAGATGAGAAAGCCGCACTCGGAAGCCTGCTGGACTCGTTCAACGACAAGCTCGAGGAGAGCAAAGCGTTGACGACCCTCCGCGAAGGCATGGCTGAACACCTGTCGAACTCAATGCCGCGATCGATCGACGCGAACGATCTGTCCATCCGCACCTCCGCAGATCCCACCGAATCCGTTCTCGAAAACGTATCCATGTACTTCTCCCGAGAAGGCGCATTCGTTCCCTTGTCGGAACAGTCCGACGGAATCAGACAGCTGATCTCGATGACCCTGTTCGATCTAGCCGAGGGGGCTGCGAACGTCATCGCGATCGATGAGCCGGAACTGCACCTGCACCCGCTGAGTCAGCGCACCGTCGCCGAACTTCTCACACAGCAGATCAACCAGAAGATCCTCGTGACCCACTCGCCCTACGTGGTGCAAAAGTTCGACCCGACCCAAGTCGTCGCCGTCAGCCCAGACGGCACTTGCCACCAAATCGACCCTGCCCACTTCTCAGTAGAAGAACGAACACAAGCCCACTGGTGGTCACCCCGCATGCTCGAGGCGCTCACCGCTCGATTCGCAATCCTCGTCGAGGGCATCGCGGACCGACTAATCGTCGAAGCGGTCGCCCACGCCCGCGGGCTTTCTCTCGACCGAATTGGGGCAATCGTTTTCGAACTCGGCGGGGCCGAGAACTTCCCAACCGTATACAAACTGCTCGGCCCTCTCGGGTTCAATGTTCAGGTGCTGGGGCTGGTCGATGAAGCCGAAAGCCCGAGATGGGTTGGCGCCGTTGGCGGAAAGCCGAAGCACGTCATCGGCCGCGACGTGTTCATCTCCAAAGTCGACCTCGAGGAAGAATATTGCCGTGCACTGGGCGCCCCCGAAGTGGCACAGCGACTCATCACCGCCCGAGTAGCCCAAGAATCAGGCGTTCTGTCCTCATGCGGAGTGAGCACACTCGCCGATGTCGGAGTCACCGAATTGGCCAAATTTTGCCGCTCCAGCACCAAGACCGCGAACCGGAAAGTCCCCGCGGCGCTGGCGATCTCGAAATCGCTTACCGCCGACGATGCATTGAAGATCGACAGCGTGTCGTCGCTGGTGGCACGCCTTCAGACACTCTCAAGCAAATGACTGACTCCACCGCGTTCAATGATGCCGTCACCTCGCCCGCGCAAAATCTGTTAGTGATCGCCCCTCCGGGCTGCGGAAAGACCGAACTGCTGGCGCGACGTGCGGAACTCCTCATCCCGACCCTCCGCCCGCATCAGAAAATCCTCGCCCTCACCTTCTCGAACAAAGCAAAAGCCAACCTCAATAGCCGCCTCGTGAGTGTTCTCGGTGCCGAACGGAAACGTCGTTACATCACCGTTCACAACTTCCATGGTCACGCCGCGGAGATTGTCCGCTCCCACGGTTTAACACTCGCCGTTGAGCCCGGATTTGAGATGCCAGAGAAGCGATCTCAAGCTGATGCGATCGCACCATTCCTCGAGGGGTTATCGGAGGCAGACGCAAGCGAACTGAGCAGACGTATCGAAGACGATCTCCGCGACGCAAAGCAACGCCCACACGACGACGCCCAAGTGCTGCAAACACTTCGAGCGACCGGGATCAGCCAGTCTCAAACCATCGAAGAGGCACGACAGGCCGGTGACATCCTTTTTTTCGACGACCTACTCCGGCACGCCCAACGCTTGCTACGCGTGAATGAGATAGCGGCCCTCTACCGCAATCACTATGGCGCGATCCTGGTCGATGAGTTTCAGGATCTTTCACCGCAGCAGCTCGACCTCGCCCTGCGAAGCTCCGAGCAGAGCCGCACCTTCGTGGGCGACCCTCTTCAGGGCATCTACAGCTGGACGGGAGCTAGACCGGTAGAGGTGGAGAGGCTGCTCCGGAAGCTCAGCGGCGACCCGCTCGGTCTTGGAGTTTCCTACCGATCGTCGCCGCGAGTACTCGACCTGCTCAACACCGTTTCCGTTGGTCTTGGCGGCCAACCGCTCGAGCCTGACGATGCGGACGCCTGGCATGACGGTGGAATCACCAGCGGGCTCACGTTCGACACCGGCGCAGAAGAGGCAAAATTCATCGAAGCAACCTCTGCACGGATATTGGCAAAGCAACCGAACGCAACCATCGGGGTCATCTGTCGGTCCGGGTGGCGACGAAAGCCCATCGATGCGGTGTTCGCGACGTCGGACGTCCGAAGCACTAGATGGGATCTCACAGTCGACGACGCACGAATCATCGAACTGCTCAATGAGGGAGTTACGCGGCTCGGAGGAGCCCCCACATTCGAGGCACTGAGGACTGACGTCATCGGACGGATCGATTCCGCAGACGTGGACACTGCCGCAGACGTGATCGACGCTCTCGAGCAACTTGAGGGGCTGGCCGAAGAGGCGGGATCAATCGGGGCCGCAATGGCTCAACTGCGAATCCTCGAGGAAGGCGAAGAAGCCATCGGGCCAGGCGTGCACCTACTCAACGCTCACACCGGGAAGGGCCAACAATTCGACTGGGTCTTTATCCCAGGATTCGAGAAGGGCAACATTCCCAGCTTCCTCGCGAAAGGGAAAGCACAGATCGAGGAAGAACATCGGGTTCTTCTCGTCATGTTGTCCCGCGCCCGTCACGGTGTGATTCTGACCCGCGCCAAATCGCTCATTTCCAAGCGTGGAAACCCTTACGGCACAACAATCAGCCCTTGGGCACAAGAGGTGCGCCCGGCGCTGATCGCGAACAGCACGCAACTGCTCGACCACATTGAGAACCTGACTCCGGCACAGTAGCGCAGCGATCTCCTTCGGCCGACTGGACAATCCTGCCCACCCCCGTGACGGATCGGAGGCAGGGCGCCGGCTCGGCGTCACACGATTGTGGTTTCCTACCATTATGGGAACCGGAACCGAAGACGAGGAGGACTGGCGTCCGATCTGGCCTACGGCTGAGGGCAGTGACGACCCCGCCGAAGGATGGAGGACGCCCTGGCCGCCGATGGCCAATACCGCCTTGCGCGCGGTGTCGGAGATCATCGAGCAGCTCGCACTCAACGACCGTCATCCGAATACACCGTTTCTTGCTGGCACCGCCGCATTCTGGTTGATCGCCATCCACGAAGGACGTCGTGATCGAAACCCACGCTATGACAAGTCGCGCCTTGCTAATCCGGACGGACGTGTACTCGACGGCCTGACCTTGGCCCGCAACGCCGTCGCCCACGGGCAGGTGATTGTCTCCCGCTCGGAAGGCCTCAAGTGGCCGTTGCAATTTCCCATGGATTTCGGACCATGGGTGTGGGCGCCGAGTAGGGAATGGCCATGGCGGCCACGCCCGTCGCGATTCCTCGAGCGGCAGCAGGAATCCTACGCCGAGCACTTCGCTGGCAAGCTTGTCGCTGGACCACTTAAACAAGCGCTGGTCTGGTTGGGTCGAGGCCATGAGAGCACATCGTCCAGGAAGGTTTGAAAATGGCACGAACGATCGAAGCTACCTTCCTTGGCGGCCCGAGTGCGGGAAACAGGCCCGTCGAAGTTACCAACAGCGGCCGGCTGCCTGAATTGATCGCACATGGCACCGGTGTGTACAAGCTCAGTCCCAGCCCCACTACTTGGGATGGCGAGTACCTCCACCAGAATGCCGAGTACCCCTGGTCAGAAGGCTGAAGGCAGCAGCACCAGAGCCGACCTGAGATAACTCGCGAGACCACTGGAAGTCCCCGTCCCGTGACGCGGTAAGACTACCGAGCGCCGCTCGTTGTCTTCAACGGGTTACCTTGCGACGAAGACCCCGACGACTATTCCGATCACCGCGATGACCAGCCCAGCTATGAGAAACCCCACGTTTAGCCGGTTTGATCGGCGCGCATTGGCTCGCTCAGCGTCTGCGCGTTGGTTCGCTTCAATGTTCGCCTCGAGGCTCTGCTCGAGGAGCTCGACGGTGCGCTGTTGCATGGCAAGGTGCTGCGCCTGAAACGTAAGCCCGATCACCGGATCGATATCGGTGCCGGGTTCGTCATCCACAATCTCTGCGTCCACCACCTCGTCGATCCGCTCAATCTCAGTCGAACGGGACGGGACCGACAGCTCATCGATTGCCCGCACCGTCTCTGCGTGCCGGTTCAGCTCGGGGAACTTGTAGTCGGCGAAGGTTTGGAAGAACCCGGTCGGGAACATGGACTTCGTGTTGACGAGATTACCGAGACTCTTCAGCACGGCTGCGTCGATCACCGGCTTCATTCCGAAGTCGAGTTTTGCGATGGCACCAAAGATTGCCGGATCGAGCTTTGGTATGTGCTTCGAAAAATCGAGCTTCGGCAGATACGCGGACATATCGATGGTGGGCGCGAACTTTGAGAAATCGATCGATGGCATAATCCTGCCGACGTCGAGCCCCGCGAATGGATCCGCCCACGGCCGGCTCACAGCAACTTCTCCCGGGTCGTCCCTGTCGTTCTGCGGATCGCCACTGCTCTCCGGGGTAGCTCCTTCTAGATCGCTCTCGTCAGACTCTTCAGCATCGCTCATACATCAATAGTGCCGTCGGCCGCTGACCTTCTGCGTGGCTCAGGCCTGGCGTACGGGCATCAGACGTGCCCATGTGGCACAGAGACTTCGTTTGCGAGTTGGTCGATGTCCCGGGCGGCAACGTCTATAGCCTCGATTAGGAACGGGGCGGCCAAGGCGCCCTCAACCCACAATTGTGCTTGTCCCTGCAATACGTTTAGCGGCCGCTGGAACGCGTCCACGAGATCGGCGTTGTAACGGGGACTTAGCTCCGGCAACCCGCTCTGATTCGTGACAATGTTGCCCTCGCTGTCCGTTTGGCGATATGACCGCACGGCGGTCTTGATGCGTTCGATGAGATCGAGCGCGGGAGCTTGAATAAGTGCATCGCTTTGAATTCCTATGCTGAGAAACCGGTCGCTGACAACTTTGTCGCTTGATTCCCATTCGCGGCCAGCAATGTCGAAATGCCGCACCCACTGGCGCCCTGTTTCGATGAGAGACTCGACGGCCTCCGCTCTTCGCAATGACGCGCGCTGCGCGGCCGCTTCCAACCCGCCTCGTTTCCTGTCACGGGCGTCTTTCCATATGGAGAGCAGGAATCCGCCGACGAGACCAACGGCTCCGGTGAGTGCCGGTATCAGGATCTCGACTGTGGTGTTGGGTTGGAGGCGTCGTAGCTCTGCTAGTAACTCGACCCAGAACTGCGGAGGTGGATTCATGCGCGCCAGCTTATTGGCGGTCACTCCGCCATGTCCGTTTTCGCGCGGTCGACTGTGACCGACACAGCCAGGTGTGCTCAACGTCGTGGCTATAACTGCCATCGTGCCTATAGAGCGGCTGAGGCAGCAACATCCAAGCGAAGGATGACCTGCAAACTCTTCGCCACAGTCCGCGGCGCATCGAACGCATCAGTGATCGCTTCGCGGGCGTTCGATACCGCCTGCGCCAGCGTCGGGCCGGAGCTGTACGTGACTGGCAGCTGCCTGAAGGTTGCGATCCACACCGAACCATCGAAGGTGACGTCCACCTCGAACGGTAGGGATCGCAGTAGGGCCCAGTCGGAATCGGCGGCGTAGTTCCTGAGCCGCTGGGGGTATTCCGAGTGGCGTTGTTCATTGTCGTCCAACCACCGCCGAAGCGTGTCGATGGTGTCGAAAACCAGCTCAGTGTCTGCTTCATGGTCGTACAGGTGGTACGCCGGTGCGTGTCCCACGGAGATGACAAAAAGCGATGAACCTAAAGCACCGAACGACCAAAGCACCTCAATGGCGTGGCCGGTGTTTGCAATGTGGCAATTCCAGCCTGGCCGCCCGTAGAGCAGGTCACCCAGATCTTTCCACCATTGCTCCGTTTCCCACCCGTGGAAGGAGGTGGCCGTCACGAGATAATCGCCGAGGTCTAGTTCGACAGGGATCCTGTTGTATGGATTGCCTTCATGGTTGGCCATCTTGACCTCTCTGTCACGTGAACGGCGGCGGTTTGGCCATCCGCACCAAACCTAGCCCGCGCGACCCGTCACGTTCACGTTCACGTTCACCATTTCGGCCTCGAACGCGACGACATCAATGGCGGGCGTCACGATCCAAATCGTGAGCGAACTCGAGTGCCTGCCGAATTCATTTCGCCCTGCGGATGGATGCCTGTTAGACCCGTCTGCGATTGCATATCGCAGACCATGTCGGGCGCTTGCCTTGGCGGGCATAAGGGCCGACCGCGTTGCCAGCGATAGTAGTGAGGGTCAAAGGATCAACACTGCGCGGACTGACTCCGCCGATCAATCGTTTGCCTCGTCATTGAGATGGTCGCGTGCAGGCCCGTACCCCAGCCTCAACAACTCTTCCCACACCTGGCTCGCCAATTCGCTGTCATCATCGTGCGCTTCGCTCGCTCCGTTTACTAACAGCTGGAGGAACGAAGGCAGCGAGGTTCGTCCTCTGAGAAGGTGAAGACCCACCGTGAGAAATGCCGAGTTGTTGTTCACCGGGAAGTCATCGAAATCGTAGTAGTCGAAACCACGATCTTCGTCGGTCGGGGTGGCGACAGGACCCGCTGTAAAGAGGTCAGCTGCCCTATCAACGTCGATTCCCGGTAGCGTCACCCACTCTAGAAGGGCACGTTGTTCGGACCCCTGAAGTGGCGGTTGGCCATCGAGTCGATGCTGCCACTGCGCAAACAACAAGTCTTGGAAGGTCGGCTCCTCGCCGTCGACGCGTCTCGCGACCGAGCGAATCCACCGCACCCGTATAGCAACCGGGGCCATCGCGATGAAGGGATCCGCCCAGGCGTATTGATCCGAAGGAGTGTCCCAGGCGAACTGTGCGGCGTGCTGGTCGATAAACGCTTCAACCGCCCCGGGGAGGGCGGCCGAAATCTGCGGCCAAGCCACGCGCATGGCGTCCCGCGTGCGAAGACGCAATGCCTTCGAGATGAAGTTGCCCGATAGCACGCCGGCCCAAAGACTTACATTCTGAGGTGACTCGTCTACGTGGCTCACCGACGGCCCAAGATACGAATCGAACCAATCGGAGGCCAGCGCGAGAATGTGACCGGCGTACCGCGCCAACATCATGGGGCTTGGGTCGGCCGTGTTGGTCCCTTGCGCAGCGACGAGCTCGGTGAAACCGGCGAGTCCCTCGGCGTCGACTTGCAAGTCACCTCGCTCTTGCGTGGTGCGCAACACGGTCTCGACATAGGCGTACGCGAGGGAGCCACGAGCCGTTGCGTGCGCCGCCGACGGATCCGTGGGCGGGTCGGAGGAGGGATCAACAATGACACGTCGCCAAAGTCCAAGCAGAAGGCGACACCTCTCCGTAGCATTTTCGAGGGGCCGCTGCGGCTCTGCCGCGGGATAGGTAATAGAGAAAACCAACCCGCGAGCAATGTCTGCGAGATCGCCGGGCACTTGCTCGAGTCGCTCAAGCAGCGGTTCAGCAGTCCAGGTCGAACCCGGACGGATGGCGTTGCCGAGTACGGCAGACCATACCGAAGCCGACCAGAGCGACTGGGCGACCAGTTCGTCCATTAGCGGCATCTCTAGACTCGGAACCTCTTCGAGGTAGGCGCCCAATTCGCGCAGCAATTGTCGGCTGTCGTACACATCATTGAGAGTTGGATCGGCCGCCAGTGCAGTAACGACCTCTCCAACGGACATTCCTCGAAAACGTCCCTCCGCTGTCGGCTCGGGTTCCGGCTCAAAATCTTCGATGATCCATGTGTTCAAGTCGGGGTGCTCGCGAGGTCCGAAGTCTCCGTGTTGCCGTTGCTCGTCGGCGAGCGCAGCAACGACTGGGTCGTCGGCGGGCAAGCCGTCACGGAGCCAGACAAGAGCGTTATAACGCTCGTAGTCTCGAACTTCTTCTTCGCGTTCTGGCGCCGCCGATTCACGAATGTGCGTGATGAGTTCGGCTTTCACTTCCGCAGACGCATGTCGATAACTACTCCGCATTAGTCGATACGCCTCAGGTTTGGTAGCGATGCCGAAGATAAGGTCGCGGTCGATCATGAGCCTGAGCAAGGTATCGGCTTCGCCGCTTCGCGCTTCAGCAAGCGCATCGAGCGCGAGACGTCGAATCATCTCCGAGGAACTGTCAAGGTATCGGATCGCTCGCTGCGTTCCCTCGCTTCGCACGAATTCGCGCAGAAGATCCCGCGCAATGTCCACCACCAGGACGTATGGGTCATCTCGCCCGTATCGCTCTATGCCATCGACTTGACGACGTCGAAGAGACAGTGCATACCGACGGTCATTTCCGCTGAACAGTGACTCGGTGGCTTCTACCTCTCGGATCAGATCGAGCACAATCGATAACAGGTGATCAGGGTCTGACAATTGAGCCAAGAGCGTGGGCCACGCATCTCGAATAGAGGAATTCTTCCATCCGAGAGCCAAGTCAGTGTCCAACGAATCCCTCCCGCCCAACCAACCTCGTCGAGGTCGGAACTTGAGCTTGGGAGTAAGGAGATGGTGAAGCAGAATCTCCGCGGCCTGGCTGTCTTTCTCGGCGACAGGTCGCAGAAGGCCTGATAGGCGTTCGTTGTCCCTCGAAAGCTGATCTGCCGCGAGCAGGAGCAAAAGCTGTCGATGCTGGTTTACCGGTTTGTAGTCCTGATAAAGACGCACCCATATCTGAAACCACATTGTCCATGCAAGGTGACCATCATGTCGGCTAACCACAGAAAGGAACGCTGTGCCGTCGTCTGTTTGAAGGGCGCGGGCCGCCCACTGCGCCCATGCTGCGAGAACCTCAGTGGCGGGAGCTGCTGGATCGAATAGATCCCCGACGATGTCAAGTTCGTCTAGCCTCTGGATCCACACGGCGGGGTCCGACGCATTCATGAAGTGCTGCGCGTACTCCCACTCCCCTAATAGCCAGCGGAGCTCCCGCTCACTGATCGGGAGGTCCTCCGGTCCGCGCTGCACAATTGCCTGCACGAGATCAAAGCGCTGCTGCGGTGTCGCTCTAACCCGCTCATGCCAGTGCTTAATGAAGTTCTGCAGGGAGAGGTGACGAGCATCAGCTGGAGAGGGATACGGGATAGGTCTAACACCCAGCCGTTCCCATTTGGGCTTCATCGTCGTGGCTTGCTCCGCCTCCATGAATGCGAACCGGGTGTTGCCTTCTGCTGGAAGCGCACGTGCGAGATATCGCATGACCGTGTCGTCGGCGCTGTAGCCGATGAAGACCACCGTGTAGTTTTCGAACATCCGTGTGAGGAACTGCGTCGCCCAACCGTCCGTGATGTACGCCTGGCCGAAATCGATGTCCGTGACGACCATGCGGTGACTGGGTGATGGATCAACGGGTCCATGAAGGTGCACGAGGCCGTCGAACTGGTTGCCAAGTGGGAGCGCGGGAGCAAGGTTGACGGGCAACGAGATGTCTAGACGAGCTGCGGCGATCTCGAAAAGCAAATCGAAATTGGTCGTAACGATTCTCGGCACACGTCCTTGTCCGCTGGTTAGTTGAAGGAGATCGAAGTGGTAGCTGTTTGGTTCCACCGTTGAGCGCAACCGTGAGCTGACGCGGGCATGTACGTCGTGCTGGAGCTCGTTGAGCTCACCCATCACGAGATCGAACTGAACGGGCTCGTCGGGATCGCTGGGGATGAGATCCGAACGTCCGAGTTCCCCTGCGATTTCTTCGGCAAGGCCTCGGAAGCCCGGCAACAGCGAAGGAGGAGCTGCGGAGACACCCGCGCCGCAAAAGAGCACCAACCGATCAACATCCAGAGCCCGCTCCACAGCCGCCGGCAGCTCGACACCATCGGACTCCCACTCAACCCCCATCGCGCTGCTCCTGATCTGCCGAAGCACAATCATCCCATTGGTGCGCGCGCAGATGTCCACGCCACCGATCAGTTGATCGTCAACGACGCCTCTCAAAGTGCGCGGACCAGTCACTAGTGCGCACAGCGTGTAGCGCTTGGTTTCGGAGGGAATTGCCACGCTATTGGTTCGAGCGTGTCAACGACTGTCCTCTGACGCGGACACGAGACGTGTCATGATCGGATAGTGCCGTTCCTAACCGATTCAGGACCTCTCGGCGAGCTTTTGGAGCGGCCGCTACCTACTCATCTTTATCACTACACCGGTCCCGCCGGCGTAATAGGAATTTTGCGGACTCGGACCCTGTGGGCAGGTCGGCCAGCGGACATGAACGACTCCACTGAGCAGTTGTTGGCCAGCCAGTACGCCGTAGACATCCTGTCGGCGCTGCGATTCCCGAAACGCTCATTCGGCGAAGGCATGGTCGAGTACGCACTCGAACTCCTCGAGCGCGGCCGGCGACTCCCCTTCGAGATATCGCGTACATACACGGTCTCGCTGTCCTCCGAATCGGATTCGCTCGAACAATGGAGAGCGTATTGCCCACGGAGCGGAGGCGTAGCACTCGGCTTCTCGGCGGCGCATCTGAAGGCGGTGGCCGCTGACCAAGGATTCATTCTTGCCTCGTGCGTCTACGACGAGCCGGAGCAAGAGGCCATCGTCAGGCAGATCATCGAGCATCACCTCGACATCTGGAACAAGCGCAAGACTTTGACTGAACTTCGACAAGGAATCAGTAGTCACCTCGTTCGCGACCTGATCTCGGATCTTGAGCGCTTCGCTGCGCTCCTCAAGCACCGCTCATTTGCAGCTGAACGCGAATGGCGGCTCATCTCGCCTCTTCTTGAAAGGCAATCCGCCTTCGAGCTAATCCACGTACCCAGCCCTTCCGGGATCAAGCAGTTCCGATTATTCTCCCTTCTCACTACGGAGCACCCGTCCGTTGTCAACACCACTTACGACGACGAGAACATGGGGGCGATAGTCGTTGAGCGGCAAGGATTCCGTCCGGTTATCGGGCCCAACGTTGATCCTGACGGAATGGACGAGGCGATTCGAGCATTGACTCCCCCGGAATTTGGTTGGGTATACGCGATCGAGCACACGGCATCGCCCTATCGATAGCGAACGCTTGTCACTCCCCGAGATTGAACGACTTGCGGCTCAGCCGGGACGAGCGAACGGATTCGTAGGACGCTGGCCACGGCCACGTCCGGCGCCCTAAGCAGGAAACGCACCTAACGAGATGTGTAGCGCTTTGTTTCGCATCGTCGAGGAACAGCACGCCGTTCGACGCCCGCACCGCCGCGCCGGGCTTGATCTGACCGCTGCCGCCTCCCACGATCGCCGCTGCGGTCGCCGTGTGGTGCGGCGCTTCGAACGGCGGTCTCGTGACGAGTGAGGAGGCCGCCACTCCCGCGAGAGAGCGGATCGACGTCGCCTCGAGCGAAGCGTCGACGTCGAGGTCGGGCAGCAACCCGGGAAGGCGTTCGGCGAGCATGGTCTTGCCCGCGCCGGGCGGACCGAGCAGGAACATGTGGTGTCCGCCCGCCGCAGCCACGATGAGTGCTTCGATGGCCTCATCGTTGCCGACGATGTCGCTCAGTTCGGGGGCGGACGACTCGTCCACGAGAGCGCCTGCAGACGGCCAGGGCTCGACGGGCACCGGGTCGAGTTCGGCCCCGTGCCGGATCGCCGCGTCCCTCAGGGACGACACGGCGATCACCTCGACATCGGGCACCAGGCGGGCTTCGTCGGCGTTGGCGACCGGCACCATCACCCGGCGCAAGCCTGCGCGCGCCGCGCCGATCACGGCGGGGAGCACTCCGGGCGTCGGTCGCAGTCTTCCGTCGAGGCCGAGCTCTCCGATGTGAACGGTCGAGGCGACGGACTCTGCCGGCACGTCACCGGCGGCAGCCAGCGCCGAAAGGGCGATGGCGAGATCGAATCCGCCACCGTGCTTGGGCAGAGCGGCCGGCGACAGGCTGATGGTGAGCTTGCGAGGCGTGATCGGCAGCTCGGAGTTGAGGGCTGCGGCACGCACGCGGCCACGGGATTCGCCGAGCGCGGCATCCGGAAGTCCGATGACGGCGAAGCCCGGCAGCCCCGGAGAGATGTCGGCCTCGACGTCGACCACGCTCGGCGTGAGACCGACGAGGGCGATCGCACTTGTGCGGGCGATGGCCATCAGCAGATCCCGACCAGGTGCTCGATGATCACGTCGTCGTCCCCCGCTCCCGGAGGCGCGATCACGGCGATCGCATCGACACGCACTCCGTGATGGACGGGTTCGTGCTCCTCGCACCATTGGGCAGTCAAGCGACGCAGCCGTGCAGCCTTGGCCGGCGTGATCGCCTCGAACGGATGCCCGAACGCGATCGAGGAGCGCGTCTTCACCTCCACGATGGCCAGTTCGCCCGACCGCTCGACCACCAGGTCGATTTCGCCCAGCTTGCATCGCCAGTTTCGCGCGACGACACGGTAGCCGCGTTTCGTCAGGTAGCGGGCCGCCAGCTCCTCGCCGCGCTTGCCAAGTTCGTCTTTTCTCGCCATCGAATGCCTCCCCTGACAGCGTGCAGGGAAGCATCCGATCGTCGGGGCCGTTCGGCGGCATCCGGGGACGAATCGTGAAATGCCCCGGTTGTTACCGATAAGTCGATGACCCGACGATCCGCCGGATCATCGCTAGAACGGGCCGGCTACTCGTCGAGCGCGAGCTCCTTGGGGAGCTCGAATTCCTTGCTGGAGAGCTCCTCGATGTTGACGTCCTTGAACGTGAGAACGCGCACCGACTTCACGAAGCGATCGGCCCGGTAGACGTCCCACACCCAGACGTCATGCATGGTGATCTCGAAATAGAAGTCGTTCGCGGTGTCACGGCGGACGAAGTCCACCTCGTTCGCCAGATAGAAACGCCGCTCCGTCTCGATCACGTATTTGAACTGCGAGACGATATCGCGGTACTCGCGATACAGCGCCAGCTCGACTTCACGGTCGTAGTCGTCGAATTCGTCGTCGTCCATCGCCGGCAAGTCTACGCTGCGGGCCGCCGCCTTCAGACGGCTTGCTCGACGTGCAGGGCATCCTCCGGGAACTCGAGTCCGTCGAGGGCGAGCTGCGGCTGCGTGCGCTCCGGCTTCAGCCAGGTGAGCCGGTGAAGCGGGCTCGCGCCGAGCCGCCCGATCGCCTCGAAATGACCCTTCGACGAGTAGCCCTTGTTGCTCGCCCAGCCGTACCCGGGATGAACGGCATCCTGCTCGATCATCACCGCGTCCCTGTGCACCTTGGCGATCACGGATGCCGCCGACACCGATGCGCAGGACTGGTCCGCCTTGATGCGAGAAACCACCGGAACCCTGACCGGCAAGGCACGGGTGAGGTAGTCGTAGTTGCCGTCGAGCACGATCGTGCAGGCGTCGAACGACGCACCGGATGCCTGCAACACGGCGAAGGCGCGTGCGCCCGCCATGCCCAGACAGGCCATGATGCCGAACTCGTCGATCTCCTCAGCCGACGCCATGCCGACAGCGTGATGGCGCACCCACGACATGCACAGCGGCGCGAGCTCTTCGCGCTTGGGTTCGGCGAGCAGCTTCGAGTCGCGCAGGCCCTTCGGCCAGCGTCCGACGTGCGCGTCGACCACGACCATGCCGACGGCGACGGGACCGGCGAGTGCTCCTCTGCCGACTTCGTCGCATCCGATCACGCTCGCGCTGCCCGACGCGTGCAGCTCGGTCTCGAACCGGTAGTTCGGAACGACGGGATGCGCACGTTTCTTGGGTCTGGGCGGTTTACCGCCTGTCGCGTTCTCGACTGTGCTCCGGGTCACCACGTGGTCGAGGTTACTGCTTGTCGTCCTCGACGCCGCGGAATACATCCGGATAGTTCGACAACCAGCTCCAGTGGCTGATCGGCCAGCTGATCAGGATGGCCCTGCCGACGACATCCTTCTCGGGCACGAAGCCCTTGCCTGGCAGATTCTGGTTGCGGGAGGAATCCTGGGAGTCCCAGCGGTTGTCACCCATCACCCAGAGATCACCTTTGGGAACGACGACATTGAAGTCGAGCGACGCCACCTGATCATGGCCGTCCAGTCTGACGTACGGTTCGTTCAGAGGTGATCCGTTGACGCTCAGTTGACCGAGCGCATTGCAGCACGACACGTGGTCACCCGGCAACCCGATGACGCGCTTGACAAGATGATCATCACTGTCGGGCGCAGCCAGACCCACCAGCGACAGCGCCCACTCGATCGGGTTGACGTTCGACTTCTCGGTCGATGCCGGAAGCCAGCCACCCGGATCGGTGAACACCACGACATCGCCGCGCTTGATCGGCATGACGTTCGGCTCCAGCTCGTTCACGATGATCAGATCGTTGATCTGCAGCGTGTTCTCCATCGACCCCGACGGAATGTAGAACGACCTGACGACGAACGTCTTGATCAGAAAAGAGACCAGGATCGCGACCAGGAAGATGATCACCAGGTCGCGAAGGAAGAGTTTGACGCTGCGCTGGCGCGTCTTCTTCTCCGAAGCCACGCGGTCCGACCGAGTGGGCAGAGTTTCGTCTGTCATATGTCCTTAACCGCCTGAGCTCCCGTCCTGAAGTGTATTGGATCGGGAGCTCAGAGCCGGCTGCGAATGCTCTGCCGGTGGTCGTGTCGAGGGACGCGGCTTACGCGTCGCGCTTTTCCTTGATCTTCGCCTTCTTGCCGCGCAGCTCGCGCAGGTAGTACAGCTTCGCGCGACGCACATCGCCGCGCGTGACGACCTCGATGTGGTCGATGACCGGCGAGTGCACCGGGAAGGTGCGCTCGACGCCGACCTGGAAGCTCACCTTGCGAACGGTGAACGTCTCGCGGACGCCCTCACCGGAGCGCGAGATGACGACGCCCTGGAAGACCTGGACACGGGAGCGGCTGCCCTCGGTGATGTTGACGTGCACCTTGACGGTGTCACCCGGGCGGAAATCCGGAATGTCGGAACGCAGCGAGGCCGCGTCGACGGCGTCGAGGATGTGCATGATGTTTCGCTCTCTGTGCCCGCAACCGGTCGAACACGGATCAGATGGTCTGAAAGAAGGATTGCGTGCCGCTCGCGCCCCGTGTCACATGAACGCGGTTCGCAGTGCGTGTCTCCCCGGTGGCAGAGACCGTGCCGCGACACAGTCTTCTATTCTGCCATGAAGCCCGAAGGCGACCAAACCGGCGTTACCGCCCACCCTCGTGGACGATGATCACGTCGCCGTCGTCGCCGGGTCGCCTTGTGGGGCGCTGAGCAGCGGATGCCTCAGCGACGGTGCCGGAGACACGGTCACGCCACTCGCGCGCCAACTCCCACACGGTCAGCCAGAAGACGCCGAGTCCGAGCACAACGCTCGTCACGCCGAACGGGATGCCGGTCGCACCGAAGAAGCCGAGTCCGATGAGCGCCAGATGCCAGACGACGAGTGCTGCGGCATCCCATCCGCCGAGCGCGCGGCGTTCGCGCACCCGCGGCCTGATACGGGTCAGACCGGCGATGACGGCCTGGAAGACGAACAGAACGGCGCTGCTGAGGAAGAGCAGGAAGAAGCCTCCGGCGCCCCCGCCGAAGATGCCGTAGCCGATGAGGAGCCAGAGCGGCAGCACGGGGATGGCGATCAACTGCCACCTCAGAAGCGCCCTGCCCGGATTCATAGCCCAAGGCTACGCGCGCTCCACGGCCACCCGGCTGGGAGTCGGGCGGTGTTCGCCGCCGGCGTGACGGCATCCACTCGCAGGTGGCGGACGGAGCCGCTCATTCCTCCGCGATCAGATCCGGTCGCACGCGCTTGGTGCGCTCGAGCTGCTGCTCACGCCGCCACTTCGCGATGGCGCCGTGGTTGCCGCTGAGCAAAACGGGCGGGACTTCGCGGTCGCGCCACACCGGCGGCTTCGTGTACGACGGGTATTCGAGCAGGCCGTCCTCGTGGGATTCCTCGACGAGGCTCTGCGGATTGCCGATCACGCCGGGGATGAGACGCACGATCGCCTCCACCATGGCCATGACTGCCACCTCTCCCCCGTTGAGCACGTAATCGCCGAGACTCACGAGGTGAACGCGGGCTCGGCTCGCCGCATCGTCGAAGACACGCTGGTCGATGCCCTCATACCTTCCGCACCCGAAGACGACGTGCGATTCCTCGGAGAGCTCACGGGCCATGCGCTGGGTGAACACCTCACCGGCAGGCGAGGGGAAGATCACCACAGGATCGACGTCGTCGGCGAGCACGCTGTCCAGCGCCTCACCCCACGGCTCCGGCTTCATCACCATGCCCGCCCCTCCGCCGTAGGGGGTGTCGTCCACCGTGCGGTGCTTGTCGTGCGCGTGGTCGCGCAGGTCCGCTACCCGCAGGTCGATGATGCCGTTCTGCTTCGCCTTGCCGAGCAGTGAGATGTCGAGGGCGTCGAAGATCGCGGGAAAGATCGTCACGATGTCGATGCGCACACCCGAAGTCTAGGAACCGGCGGGTGCGAACGCGAAGACGGGCCGGTCAGGTCTCGGCGGCGAGTCCCTGCGCGGCGTCGAGGTAGCGACGGGCGACGAGGTCGACGAGCCCTTCGGGCGCCGGTGTTCCCGGCACCAGGAGGGTGCCGGACACGACGTCGGCTCCGGCGGCCGTCGCGAGGTCGGCGAACAGGCCGGGGGCGAGCAGGTAGCTGCTCAGGAGCATCCGTGCCGAGGGATGCAGCCGGTGCATCGTCTCGATCGCCGAGCTGAGATGCGGGACGGCGGCCGTGATGAAGCCTGCCGTGACGGGGCGTTCGAGACGGGATGCCAGCATCCGGCCGGCATCGAGGCAGTCCCGTACCGCGCGATGATCGCTCGAGCCCGCCGCTGCGAGCACCACGAGGTCGTCGTCGCGCAAGCCGGCCTGGGCGAGCCGCTGGGTGAGCACGTCGATGATGGCGTCGTCCGGCCCCAGCAGGTCGGCGACGCGCACTCTTCGGTCGCGGCGGTGAGCGAGTTCGCGCACGAGGTCGGAGTGCACGTGGTGGCCGGTGGAGAGCAACAGCGGCACGACGACGGCCGCCCTGCCAGGTCGAAGTGCGTCGAGCACATCACTCACGTCGGGCTGCTGCACGTCGACGAATGCCGCAAGACCCGTCACCCCTGGGAGGTTCGCGATGACGGATGCCACGAGTTGCGCGACGGCTTCTCGCCCTTCTGCGTCGTTGCCGGAGTGGGCGACGACCACCAGCGCCGGCGCATCGGATGATGCTTCGTGCAGCGCGCCGGTCGAGCCGCCGTCTGTGGCGAGAGTCACGCGGGACCGTCCCCTCGAAGCGACGACGATCGCACCACGCTTCTGCCAGCCATGTCGACCGCCCCTCTCGAGTTACGCCGTGATCCGACGCTAAGCAGAGCGTGTTTCATGGTTCGGCCTGGCGTGTTTCGGGCGGATGAACAGGTGCTCTCGGCGGGATCTCAGCGGGATCGCAGCCGCATCTCGCGGGATCTCGCCGCGGGCATCCTGAGCTCAGGCGCGGGACAGGATGCTCTCGACGTTGAGGCCGGCAGGCAGCGTTCCGTACAGGAGGCTGCGACGTTCGCCCAGCCTCGAGGCGCAATACGCATCGGAGACCGCGGTGGATCCGCCGCCGATCAGCACAGCAGCCTGCAACGCAACGGCGAGGTCTTCGGCGAGCACGCGGGCGTCGAAGGCGATCTCATCCGGTTCGCGGCCGGATGCCTGCACCAGCCTGACGTCGATCGACCGCAGCAGGTCGGCGAGCCTCCGATCGACGTGCGCGGCCGAGGCGAGCTCGTCGCGCACGGCGGCGACGGCATCCGGCTCCCGCGCGAGCACCCGCAGGATGTCGAGCGCGATCACGTTGCCCGAGCCCTCCCAGACCGCCATCACCGGCTGCTCCCGATATCGCCTGGCGAGCGGATACTCCTCGGTGTAGCCGTTGCCGCCGAGGCACTCGAGCGCCTCGTACGCGTGGCCCGGTCCGCGCTTGCAGATGAAGTACTTCTCGACAGCGGTGGCGAGCCGCCTGAACGCCACCTCGGCATCGGACGCGTCGTCGTCGTGAGCCCTCGCCAGCCGCAGAGCCATCGCCGTCGCCGCCTCGGACTCCAGAGCGAGATCGGCCACCACGTTGCGCATCAACGGCTGATCGACGAGCGTTCGGCCGAACGCCGCGCGATGCCGTACGTGCCATGCCGCCTCGGCGACCGACTGCCGCATGCCGGCCGCCGTGCCGAGCACGCAGTCGAGCCGGGTGCGGGCGACCATCTCGATGATGGTGCGCACACCGCGCCCCTGCTCCCCCACCGCGTAGCCGACGGTGCCGTCGAATTCGACCTCACTCGACGCGTTCGACCGGTTGCCCAGCTTGTCCTTGAGCCGCTGGATGCGGAACACGTTGCGCGTTCCGTCGTCGAGCACGCGCGGAACGAGAAAGCAGCCGATGCCGGCGTCCGTCGTGGCCAGCACAAGGAACGCGTCGCTCATCGGTGCTGAGCAGAACCACTTGTGGCCGGTGATGAGCCAGCCGTCGCCGTCCGGCACGGCGATCGTGGTGTTCGCCCGCACGTCGCTGCCGCCCTGCTTCTCGGTCATCGCCATGCCGAACAGCGCGCTCGACTTGCCGACGACCAGTCGGGGGTCGTAGTCACGGCTCAGGATGCGCGGCAGCCACCGGTCTGCCAGCTCCGGTTGCTGACGAAGCGCCGGCACGACCGCATGGGTCATGGACATCGGGCAGGCGTGCCCCGGCTCGACCTGCGCGAACAGCATGAACGTGGCGGCGCGTGCGACGTTCGCGCCCGGCCGCGGATCGGCCCACGCTGCCGTGTGCGAGCCGTGCGCGACGGACTCGCGAGCGACCAGATGGTACGAGTCGTCGTACTCGACCTCGTCGATCCGATTGCCGTGCCGGTCGAAACTGTGCAAGACGGGCTCACGGCGTTCGGCGAGCGCTGCCGCCCTCTGCAGTTCGGCGCTCCCTACCAGCCGACCCGTGTCGGTGAGTTCATCCAGAGCCCACTCGGCGTCGAAGCGCCTGGCGGACTCGACGAGCGCAACGTTCGTCGTGAACTCGTTCACGTCGACGCGGTCGGGCGCCTGGTTGGCGACAGCGTGCGTGAGATGGGGTGCCGGCTTCGTCATCGAAACCCGTCCTTTCGCCCCGCCTTCTGGTGCGGCGGTGCCCCCATCCTCGCCCATCCAGTCATACCGCGCAGCGGCGTGCCGGGCGGGGAACCGACGGGTTATGACGCGATCAGGGCCTCGCTCTCGGCGACGAGGCACCGATCGACGACGACATCCACGAGCTCTTCGGGAACCACGCCTTGTGCCGACAACAGCGGGCCGGTCACGACGTCTGCACCGCACGCGGCGGCGAGGTCTGCGAAGTACCCGGAGGCGAGAAGGTAGGTGGCGACGACGACACGGCTCGACGGATGCCGCCTGCGCGCCGCGCTGACGGCATCCGTCAGCCGCGGGGTCGCCGCTGAGATGAACGCGCACGTCACCTCGCGGCCGAGCGCCGAGCCGAGTCTGGATGCCATGTCGCGGCAGTCCGCGACAGCCCGCGCATCGCTGCTGCCGGCCGCCGCCAGCACCACGACGTCGTCGTCGCTCCCGTCGGACTCGGTCAGCCCTGCCTCGCGCAGTCGGCGCGCGAGCACGTCGACCAGCCGGTCGTCGGGGCCGAGCGCCGCGGCGAGGACCGAAGGCGAGGCATCCGCGTGTACTGCCTCGCGCATGTCGACATGCACGTGGTAGCCGGCGGAGAGCAGCAGCGGCACCACGATGGAACCGCGTCCGCCTGCGAGGGTCGACGGCAGGTCCGGCTGCTGCACGTCGACGAAGCCGGAGACCACGCGGCGATCGCCGAGACGTCGGCCGACGGCGTCGACCAGCGCTGCCACCGCCGTGCGGCCGAGCGGGGACGACGTGCCGTGCGAGACGAGGGCCACCGAGTGCTGCTGGGTCACGCCGCCGCCGCGATCTCGACGAACTCGCCGACGACTCGAGTGGCGTACGTGGCCAGCGAGGGACCCGACTCACTCAGGCACTCGCCCGTCGCCAGGTCGTAGACCTGCTTGAGCAGCGGGGAGGCGATCGTAGGGCGAGCGCCCTTCGAGCCCACGATGCCACGCGCCATCACGGGAGCGGAGGTCTTCGGGTCGCGATGGTCGACGGCGTAGAGCTCTCCGGCGCCTACCAGGAACAGGGCGACCTGTCTCTCGGGCAACAGCACGGCCTCGCCCCATCCTGGTTCGAGGTCGTCGATCCGGCACACGCGCTGCCATGCGACCGCGTGCGCACTGGCGTGCCGCGGCGCAGGAACGATGTCCTCGTGAATGGCCGGTTCGATGGTCAGTGTCACCGTGGTCTCCTCACGCCGGGGACGGTTCGCCGCGGATCGCGGGCTTCGTACTCGAGGGTAGGCAGCGCATGTTACGAGCGATCGAAGGCGTGTTTCAGTCGAGTGACTTCGATCTCACACTGCGGCGCCTCGGGTGTAGGGGCGCTGTAACGGTCGTTCACGCTCCCGAAAAGAAGTCGAAACAGCCCGTTCTTAGGCTCGCTTCACGAGCCAGGCGACCGAAGGGAAACCCCAGATGAGCGACGATCGAGGCGACGCCGTCGACGAGCCGGCAACGGATGCACGGCGCGTGGTCGTGATCGGTGCGGGTCCGGCCGCCCATCGCCTCGCCGACGCGATCAATTCGCGTGACGACGCGGGAACGCTGCACGTGACGGTGCTCGGTGACGAGCCCCACCAGCCGTACGACCGGGTCTCGCTCAGCCACCGGCTGCTGGGCGAGGAGGATCTCACTCTCGTGCCGACGCGGCCGTGGGATGCCGCCCGCGTGCGTCTGCTCACCGGCGTTCGCGCCACCAGGATCGACCGCGCGGCGCGCAGAGTCCACACGGATGACGGCGCCGAGCATCCGTACGACGAGCTCGTGCTCGCCACCGGGTCGACCGCTCCCGTGCCCGAGATCAGAGGCAGCGATCACGCCAGGGTGTATCGCACGCTCGAGGACGTCGACGCCTTGGTCGCGGAGTGCGCGCAGGTGGTCGAACGCTCCGGTCGCGCACCGCGCGTGCTCGTGGCAGGCGGTGGGCTGCTCGGCCTCGAGGCTGCAGGCGGGCTCACCGGGCTCGGTGCTGAAGCGACAGTGGTGCACTCCGGTGGCTGGCTGATGTCGGCTCAGCTCGATGAGGGAGCCGGGCAGGCGCTGTCGCGGCTGATCGCAGGGCACGGCATCCGGCTCGAGCTCGGCACGCGACCGCAGGAGCTGCTGGTCGAAAACGGGAGCGTGCACGCTGTCAAGCTGACGAACGGCAAAGTGGTGGACGCCGACATCGTCGTGTTCGCGATCGGGGTGACCCCGCGCGATGGGCTCGCCAGCGCCGCGGGCCTCGACATCGGCGAGCGCGGCGGCGTCGTGGTCGGCGCGGACTGCCGCAGTTCCGACCCGAACGTCTTCGCGATCGGGGAGGTCGCCAACGTGTTCGGCCGCTGCGTCGGCCTGGTCGCGCCGGCGAATGCGATGGCCGAGACCGTCGCCGACCGCCTGCTGGGTGGCGACGCCGAGTTCTCATCGATCGACGACGCGACGAGCCTCAAGCTCTCCGGCGTCGACGTTGCGTCGTTCGGCGACGCGCTCGGCGCGACATCCGGCGCACTCGAGATCGTCTACGCCGACCCGGCCCGCGGGCTTTACCAGAAGATCGTCGTCTCGCAGGATGCCAAGACCCTGCTCGGCGGAGTGTTCGTCGGCGACGCAGCGCCGTACTCCTCGCTGCGGCCGATGCTCGGGCGCGAGCTCGGCGCCGAACCCGCCGCCTACCTCTCGGCGGGTGGCGAGGCCCCATCGGGTGCGGACCTGCCCGATGATGCGCTCGTCTGCTCCTGCAACATCGTGACCGCCGGCACGGTGCGGGAGGCCGTTCGCAGCGGGGGCGGTTCCGGCGAGGGATGTCATGACCTGGGCTCGCTCAAGGCCTGCACGAGGGCCGGTACCCAGTGCGGTTCGTGCGTCCCGCTCGTGAAGAAGCTCATGGAACAGGAGCTGACCGCTGCGGGAGTCGCCGTCTCGCATGCTCTCTGCGAGCACTTCGCGATGACCAGGCAGGAGCTGTTCGACGGCGTGAGGGTGCTCGGGCTGGCGTCGTTCGACGCCATCGTCGAGCGCTTCGGTTCAGGGCGCGGCTGCGACATCTGCAAGCCGGCCGTGGCATCCATGCTGGCGAGCCAGGGCGGATACATCCTCGACGATGGTCGCGGCTCGCTGCAGGACACGAACGACCGCGCGCTCGCGAACATGCAGAAGGACGGCAGCTACTCCGTCGTGCCGCGGATCCCCGGCGGCGAGATCACACCGCAGAAGCTGGCGGTCATCGCCGCCGTGGCCGAGAAGTTCGGTCTCTACACGAAGATCACCGGCGGCCAGCGCATCGACATGTTCGGCGCACGCCTCGATCAGCTGCCCGACATCTGGCGAATACTCGTCGACGCGGGCTTCGAGTCCGGCCAGGCCTACGGAAAGGCGCTGCGCAACGTGAAGAGCTGCGTCGGTTCGACGTGGTGCCGCTTCGGCGTGCAGGATTCGGTGGCGATGGCGATCCGTCTCGAACTGCGATACCGCGGTCTGCGAGCGCCGCACAAACTGAAGATCGGTGTCTCCGGATGCGCACGCGAGTGCGCGGAAGCGCGCGGCAAGGACGTCGGCGTGATCGCCACGGCGGAGGGCTGGAATCTGTACGTGGGCGGCAACGGCGGTCTGCAGCCTGCTCATGGACAGCTGCTGGCGACGGATCTCGACGACGAGAGCCTGATCAGATACATCGACCGGTACTTCATCTACTACATCCGCACGGCTGATCGCCTGCAGCGCACCGCCCGCTGGATCGAGGACCTCGATGGGGGGCTCGACCACGTGCGCAGCGTCGTCGTCGACGACGCGCTCGGGCTGGCCGACGAGTTGGAGGCGACGATGCACCGCCATGTCGACGATTACCAGGACGAGTGGGCTGCAACACTGGCAGACCCCGAGCGGCTGCGCCGCTTCCGTTCCTTCGTGAATGCTCCAGACGCCCCTGACACCGGGCTTCCGCGGGTGATCGAACGCGGCCAACCACGGCCTGCTCGCCCTGGCGAGGCGCCGATGCCCGTCTCGCTCGGCATGCCGACGGCGCCGCCGAGAGAAACTCTCTCGACCGAGGGGAGCCGCTCGTGACCGCCTCCGGGAGCGTGACCCTCGTCGGTGGCGGACCGGGTTCAGCCGAGCTCATGACGGCGGCCGCGTTCGATGCCCTCGCCCACGCCGACGTCGTGCTCTACGACCGGCTCGCACCGCACGATCGGCTGGCCGACTGGGCACCGCGCGCGTTGCTCGTCGACGTCGGCAAGCAACCGGGCCATCATGCGGTCGCGCAGCCCGAGATCGAGCGGATGCTCGTGCGGCACGCCCTGGACGGCTCACGCGTGGTTCGGCTCAAGGGCGGCGATTCCTACGTGTTCGGGCGAGGCGGAGAGGAGGTGCTCGCCTGCCGGGAGGCCGGTGTTCCGGTGCGCGTCATTCCGGGAGTCAGCAGCGCGACAGCTGTGCCGGCCGCAGCGGGCATCCCGCTCACGCACCGCGGCATCAGCCACCTGTTCACCGTCGTGTCGGGGCACGCGCCGCTCAGCGACGACGAACACCGGCACCTCGCCGGTCTCGGTGGCACGATCGTCGTGCTGATGGGAGCCGGAACACTGCCCACCCTCTCTGCTGGACTCGCGAAGCACGGTCTGGATGCTCGCACGCCGGTCGCCGTGATCGAGCGGGGGCACACTCCGGGACAGCGCACGACCATCGCCGAGCTCGCCGACATCGTCACGGTCGCCGCGACAGCCGGGGTCTCGTCGCCTGCCGTGATCGTGATCGGCGACGTCGTGCGACTCGCGTGGCAGGGCGACGCGAGCGCCGCTCGACGTCTCACCGACGCGGTGGAACTCGTGCAGCCATGACCGGCGACCTGGAGGTACCGGTCTTCAGGCCGGACCAGCTGCACGGCTTCCGCATCGGCGTCACGAGCGATCGTCGCAGTGGCGACCTCATCGATGCATTGGAGCGTCGCGGTGCACAGGTACTGCACGCCCCGACGATCCAGATGGCGAATGCGGATGCCGACGGTCCCGTCATCGCTGACACCCGCGCGGTTCTCGAAGCGCGGCCGGGCATCCTGCTCGCGACGACCGCGTACGGCATCCGCCGTTGGTTCGAGGTGGCGGATGCCGCCGGCCTCGGCGACGCGCTCGTCGCGGTGCTCGCCGATGCGGACATTCTGGTTCGCGGTCCGAAGGCGAGAGGCGGCATCCGGGCAGCCGGACTCGACGATCGTGGCATGAGCGACGAGGAGACCACCGCGTCGCTCATCGATCGGGTGCTCGAACGCTATCCGGAAGGACAGGTCGTCGCCGTTCAGGTACACGGCTACACCGACGAGCCGCAGCTCGATCGGCTGCGGGCGGCAGGACACCGGGTGCTGACCGCCTCGCCGTACCGCTGGCTCGCCCCCGACGCCTCCGACAACCGCGTGCTGCGGCTCATCGACGCGGCCTGCTCAGGCAGGCTGGACTGCATCACGTTCACCAGCGCGCCCGCGGTGGATGCACTGTTCGGCACGGCGGAGTTGCTCGGGCGACGTGACGAGTTGATCGATGCGATGTCGACTCGCGTGCTCGCCGCCGCGGTGGGTCCCGTGACCGCCGCACCGCTGATCGCCGTCGGGCTGAACCCGATTCAGCCGGAGCGTCACCGCATGGGTGCGTTGATCCGCCTCGTGTGCGAAGAGCTCGAGCAACGCCGAGTCGAGTACGTGACGAGCGCGCACGGCACCATCGAGATGCGAGGCTCGATGATCACCAT
Source organism: Humibacter sp. RRB41 (assembly GCF_022761015.1). Classification (GTDB taxonomy): domain Bacteria; phylum Actinomycetota; class Actinomycetes; order Actinomycetales; family Microbacteriaceae; genus Humibacter. The sequence continues at coordinate 56,970 of NZ_JAKWJQ010000006.1, read as the reverse complement.
CGACGGCGTGTGCACCACCCTGCCGCCTTCCGCTCTCACGCTCTTCCGCATCATCGCGAGAGCAGGCGGGGCGGTCGTGACGAGAGCACAGCTCGCGGATTCGCTCCCCGGCCGCCCGGACGACCATGCGGTAGAAGTCGCCCTCAGCCGCCTTCGCCTGGCGATCGGTGCTCCGAGCCTCATCACCACCGTGGTGAAACGCGGATATCGGCTCAATGTCTGAGCCCACGCGGGTCTGCCGCCGACAGCACATGGCAGCCGCCGCTCCACCTGCGACCAAAGGAGTCGTCGTGGCCGTCTTCACCCGCGTGATCGATCTTCGGGGGAACCATGATCACCGTCGATGAGCACCTGGCGCGAGTTCTGGTCGACGTGCGTCCTCTGGAACCCGAGTCCGTCCGGGTGGATCTCGCGTACGGCAGGATGCTCGCGACCGATGTCGTCTGCGTGCACCCGTCGCCGCCTTTCGACAACTCTGCGATGGACGGCTACGCGGTGCGCCGGGGCGATCTGCTCGAGGCGACTCCCGGCTCGCTGTCCGAGCTGCGCGTCGTCGGCGAGGTCGCGGCGGGGAGCGCGGACGATCCCCTGATCGAGTCCGGCTCCACCGTGCGCATCATGACGGGTGCCCCGGTTCCTACCGACGCCGACGCCGTCGTGCCGATCGAGCGTACGGCCGAAGCGGACTGGGCCGCTGACCGCGTGACGGTGACGACCGCGCCCCGGCCGGGCGCCAACATCCGTCGCCGTGGTGAGGACCTGGCGGTTGGCGACCTCGTGCTGTCCGCCGGAAGAGTCATGACGCCCTATGACGTCGCGGCCGCCGTGAGCTCAGGGGTCGAGCGTGTCGAGGTACGTGCCCGAGCGCGCGTGGCCGTGATCGCCACAGGAGACGAGGTGCGGCCGCCGGGTGTCGCGTTGCGACGAGGCTCGATCCATGACTCGAACAGCCCCCTGGTGTGCGGACTCGCGGCAGCAGCCGGTGCCGACGTCGTGCACCGTTCCCGTGCGGGCGATCTCGTCGGAGAGCTCGATCTGGCGCTTCAGAAGGCGCTGCGGTACGCGCCGCACGTCGTGATCCTCACCGGCGGCGTCAGCGTCGGTGCTCACGACCCCGTGACAAGGCTGGATCTGCAGTTCGCGAAGGTGGCGATGCAGCCGGGCAAACCGCAAGCGTTCGGAAGGCTCGGAGGCGCCGCCGTGTTCGGTCTGCCGGGGAATCCGGTCGGAGCGGCCGTGTCGTTCGACGCCTTCGTGTTGCCTTTGCTTCGAACCCTGCATGGTCTGCCCTCTGAGTCACCGACCGAGGTGGCCGTGGCAGAGACCGGATGGGCGAAGCCACCGATGCGTCGGCAATACATGCCGGTCGTCGCGCGTCGGGTCGATGGCGGCCTTCACGTGCGTCCCGCCAACGATCGCGGCAGCGGCTCCCACCTGATCGGCCGCCTCGCCCGCGCCGACGGCTATGCCGTGATCCCTGCCGAGTCGGCCGAGGTCCGGGTCGGCGACCTCGTTCCGGTCACGCTGAGACCATGACCGAGTTCACGAACCGGGCCCGAGCCGACCACGCGCCCACGTGCACGGATGCCTCGTCGAGGATCGACGCGATCATCCTCGCCGGTGGCCGTGCGTCGCGTCTCGACGGGATCGACAAGGCCGCACTGATCGTGGGCGGTACGCGCCTCGTGGATCGCGCGATCGCGGCCGCCGGCGTAGTCGGCGCTGACAGGATCGTCCTGGTCGGTCCGCAGCGTGCCCGAACGGCCGCACCCGATTCGACCGCCTTCTTCGTCTCTGTGCGCGAGGATCCGCCGTTCGGTGGGCCGGTCGCCGCCCTCGCCGCCGGACTCTCGAAGGTCACAGCCACGCTCGTGCTGCTGCTGGCCGCAGATCTTCCTCATGTCGAACTCGCCGGCGATCGGCTCGCCGCCATGATCGAGCACGTCGTCGATGGATCGGACCCGGAGAAAGGCACAGCCGTCGACGGCGTCGTGCTCGTCGATGAAGCAGGAAGGGACCAGTGGCTCACAGGCATCTACCGGGCCGAGTCGTTGCGCTCCGCGATCGGTGGCCTGTCCGCCGGGAGCACGAACGCATCTCTGCACGCGGTCATGCGCAGCCTGCGGTTGGAGCGCATCCCCGACCACGGCACCTCCGTCGACATCGACACCTGGGACGACGTCGATCGGTTCGGCGCCGTCGATCCCACGACCGGCGGGGCATGCGTGCGTCCAGACGAAGGAGAGACGAATGAGCGACACCACCCCCGATGACCTCGCAGCATGGGTGCGCGACCTTGCTGAAACCCTCCAAGTGCCGGTCGCCGATGTGCCGATCGGCCGAGTGCTGGACCTCGCCCGCGATGTGGCCCACGGCGTCGCACGGGCAGGCGCACCCGTGAGCGCGTTCGTGGCGGGTCTGGCGGTAGGTCGAGGCCTGAGTGCTGACGAAGCGTGGCGGCGCATCGACCTGCTGTTGAAGGATCACGCGTCCTGACGTGGCCGTCGCATCCGGCCTCTCCGAAGACGACGACAGTCCGGCACCTCACCGGGAGCGATCGTCACCGAGAGGTCTTCGTTACGGAGCAGATACGGCGGAGGTCGCCCGCCGAAATCCTCCCCGCTTAGCCTCGACGACACACCTAGGGCGACCGCCCATCTGATCCGTCGTTCCAGCCATCCGTCAGTTCGCTGCATCCCGTCCTCTGGAGAGTGCCATGACCTCTGCCTCGAATCGCACCGACACCACCACCACCTCCGCAGCACAGCCGACCGCTCTCGTGCATGGGTCCGGTCGATGGATCGAGGGATGGGATCCCGAAGACGCGGAGCAGTGGGCGACCAAGGGCAAGGCGATCGCGGCGCGCAACCTCCGTTGGTCGATCTTCACGGAGTTCCTCGGATTCGTCGTCTGGCAGTTGTGGAGCGTCGTGGTCGTCGCACTGCCCGCCGCGGGATTCCACTTCACGGACGGGCAGATCTTCTGGCTCATCTCCGTGCCGAGCCTTGTCGGCGCCACCCTGCGACTGCCTTACACGTTCATGGTTCCGAAGTTCGGTGGCCGGGTCTGGACCATGGTGTCGGCGGCGTTGCTGCTCATCCCCACAGTGGCGCTGGCGATCGCGGTCGCGAATCCCGGGACGCCATTTGTCGTGATGCTGTTGATCGCAGGGCTGGCGGGCTTCGGCGGCGGCAACTTCGCCAGCTCGATGGCGAACATCACGTTCTTCTACCCGCAGCGCATGAAAGGCTGGGCGCTCGGCCTCAACGCCGCCGGCGGCAACCTCGGCGCCGCCGTCGCCCAGTTCCTGGTGCCCATCCTGATCACCGTGACGGCCGCGGATGCCGTCAACCTGCCGATCGCCGGGTGGTTCTGGATTCCCTTCATCGGGATCGCGATCATCGGCGCCGCCACCCGCATGAACAGCCTGCGTGGTTCGAAGGCCGACTTCACGGCGTCTCTGGCCGTCGTCAAAGAGCCGCACCTCTGGGTGCTCGCCGTGCTCTACATCGGCACCTTCGGATCCTTCATCGGCTTCTCCGGAGTCTTCCCGAAGCTCATCGCGGATGAGTTCCCGCAGTTCAGCGCCCTCCACGTCGGCACCGCTGTGGTCTCTCTGGCGTTCCTGGGCGCCCTGGTCGGATCCCTGGCCCGCCCCTGGGGCGGTCGGCTCGCCGATCGTCTCGGGGGCGCTGCTGTGGCATCGGCATCGTTCGTGGTGATGGCCGCTGCGACGGTCTTCGTCATCATTTCGCTACCGGTCGGCGGATTCGCCACCTTCCTCGCCTGTTTCATTGTGCTGTTCATCGCAAGCGGGGTTGGCAACGGCGCCGTGTACCGCATGATCCCGACGGTGTTCGCGCTGCGAGGCGGCAGCGCGGATGCGCACAATCACGCGGGTGACGTGAGTGTGCAGAGGATCACCGCCGCGGCGATCGGAATCATCTCCGCAGTCGGGGCGTACGGCGGATTCCTGGTGCCTCAGATCCTCGGCGCGTCGAAGACACGATTCGGGGACTACACGCACGGCCTCTGGTGGTTCGTCATCGCCTACGCCGGCTTCCTGGTCATCACGGTTGCGGTGTATCTGGTGCCGGCGATGAAGAGCGGCCGACGTGTGTGATCCGGGGCCGTCCCGCCGGGAGCATCCGCGGGCGGTCGGGCGATGACGGCCGTCACGGCACTCCGGGTGGTGGTCATCGGCTACGGTCCCGTCGGTGCGCGTTTCGCCGACGCGCTGCTGCCGTCGGTGCGAGCGGGCCACGTCGCGCTGACGGTGGTGGGGGCCGAGACTGCTGACGCCTACAATCGTGTGCTCGTCGCCGAGTATGCGGTCGGAAACACCGAGTGGGACGACATGGTGCTCCATTCGGGCGACGACGTACGATCTGCCGGAGCACGGGTCGAGCTGGGGATGCGCGTGGTGCGCATCGACCGAGTGGCTTCAGCCGTCGAGTTGGCCGACGGTGAGCTCATCGAGTACGACCGGCTGGTGATTGCAACGGGAGCCCGGGCCAACGTTCCTACGCTGGATGGCGTTCAGCGGATGTCACGGGACGCGCTCGCCCTCGAGCGGTCGGATACGCGACTCATCGGCACGGATGACGATCTGCCTCGCGGGATCACCGTGCTCCGCGATCTCGACGATGCACGCCGAGTCGGTGACGCGGCCAGGAACGGGCGGAAGATCGTTGTGCTCGGCGCTGGTGTGCTCGGGCTCGAGCTCGCGTTGCTCGCTGCACGCGCCGGAGCCGAGACGTGTGTCGTGCACCACGGCCCGGTTCCCATGCCCCGTAACCTCGACATCGGCGGTGGAACGGTGCTGGCAGCATCCCTACGTCGTGCAGGCGTTGCAGTCGTAGGCCAGAGCAGGGCGGAAGCCGTCGTATTCCGAACAGACGATGACGGCGAACGACGATTCGATGCGCTCGGAACGGCGGACGGAAAACACATCCACGGCGACCTCCTCGTGTTGTCGTGCGGGGTCGGCGCACGCTCTGAACTTGCGACCGCCTCCGGCCTGAAGACGGCAGCGGGCATCGTCGTCACGCCGGATCTGCGGTCGTGGACCGATCCGAAGATCTACGCGATCGGCGATTGCGCTCATGTGGCCGTGAACTACGCTGCGGATGCCGATACCCGAATCCCGGGAGGTCCTTCAGGGCTGATCGGCCCCGGGTGGCGGCAGGCGGAATGGCTCGCCGCACGATTCGCGTCGATCGGCGCAGGAGGCGAGCACGACACCGATCCGCTCGTTGAGCGCCCGGCGGTCGTCATGTTGAAGGGCGAGGATGTCGATATCGTCGCGGTCGGCGACGTCTGCGTCGAACCGTGGGACGTCGAGCACGAGGACGACCGGTCCGCACGAGCGGTCTCGCAATGGGCAGACCCCGAACACGGCCGGTACGTGAAGATGATCACGCGCGACGGCGTGCTCGAAGGATTCGTCAGCGTCGGGATGCCCCGCACGTCCGCTGAACTCACGCTGCTGTTCGAACGCGGCGGCGAACTCCCCGCCGACAGGTCCCTCCTGCTGCGGTTCGATGGACCGGACTACAGTCCCGAAGCGAACGCCGACGCCTTCGCTCCCGACGCCACGGTGTGCTGGTGCAATGGGGTATCGGTCGCACAGATTCAGTCGGCGGCGGCCGAGGGCAACGACACCGTCGCCTGCATCGGCAAGGCGACAAGGGCCGGCACCGGCTGCGGAGGCTGCAAAGGCCGCATCGCCGAGCTTCTCGAGCGCTTTACCGATGCGGACGGTGTTGCGGTCTGAGCGACGGAACCACCTCACAGCGAACGTGCCGCGGTGTGAGTCCACGGTGACACAATCCTTACCGGAGGGCGCGAGAGGCGAAATACGACGTCCGTATCGTCGAGGCATGCCCCTGGCCCCTGCCGCACCGCACGAGACGAACACCCACTGTCCGTACTGTGCACTCCAGTGCGCGATGACCCTCACTCGCAACGAGGTCACGGGTGCCCCTGGCGAGGAGCCGGTAACGGTCTCCGGCCTGTTCTTCCCGACCAACCGCGGCGGCCTCTGCAAGAAGGGTTGGACATCCGCATCGCTGCTGAATTCGCCCCATCGTGTCGTCGAGCCTCTGATCCGCGACGAGGACGGAAAGCTCTGCCCGGTGTCGTGGGATGAGGCCCTCGATCTGATCGCCGATCGTCTCATCGACTGCCGACGACAGCATGGCGCCGACGCGGTCGGCGTCTTCGGGGGCGGCGGCCTCACCAACGAGAAGGCGTACCAACTCGGAAAGTTCGCCCGGATCGCACTGGGTACGTCTCGAATCGACTACAACGGCCGGTTCTGCATGTCGTCTGCTGCGGCAGCGGCGAACCGCGCATTCGGTCTCGACCGGGGCCTGCCGTTCCCGGTGGCCGACCTGGACGAGGCCGGCACGATCCTCGTACTCGGCTCGAACATGGCCGACACGATGCCACCGATCCTGTCGCATCTGGAGGGAGCGCGAAAGGCAGGTGGCTTGATCGTCGTCGACCCCCGCGAGAGCTCCACGGCGAAGCTGACAGCTGACGGAGCCGGAATCCATCTTCAACCGATGCCTGGAACCGATCTCGCGCTGCTCCTGGGTCTGACGCACATCGTCATCAAGGAGCGCCTCTACGACGCCGGGTACATCGCGGAACGCACCAGTGGATTCGGCGAACTCAGGCGCAGCGTCTCGGAGTGGTGGCCCGAGCGCACCCAGGCTGTGACCGGCGTTCCATCCGGTCAGTTACGTGAGGTCGCGCGTCGTCTGGCTTCCGGAAACGGAACCTACATTCTGACGGGGCGCGGCGTCGAACAGCATGTGAACGGGACCGACACCGCCACTGCGGCCATCAACCTCGCTCTCGTTCTGGGTCTGCCCGGCTCCGAATCCGGCGGGTACGGAACGATGACCGGTCAGGGTAACGGGCAAGGTGGACGAGAACACGGACAGAAGTGCGATCAACTGCCCGGCTACCGCAAGATCACCGATCCGGATGCCCGTCGCCACGTCGCCGCCGTCTGGGGCGTCGACGAGGAGGCCATCCCCGGCGCGGGACTCCCCGCGGTGCAGCTCTTGGCTTCGCTGGGACAGCCCGACGGCGTACGTGCCTTGCTGGTGCACGGGGCGAACGTCGTGGTTTCAGCGCCGAATGCCTCGGAGGTGCGAGCCGCCCTGGCCCGCCTCGACCTGCTCGTCGTCTGCGACTTCTTCCTCTCCGAGACCGCAGAGCTCGCCGACGTCATCCTTCCTGTTACGCAGTGGGCAGAAGAGGAAGGCACGATGACCAACCTCGAGGGACGCGTCATCCGACGCAGGCGCTCCATCTCCCCTCCGGCGGGCGCGCGGAGCGAGCTGTGGATCATGGCCGAGCTCGCGGCGAGGCTGGATGCCCCTGGCACGTACGACATCGAGGCCTCGGCCGTGTTCGATGAGCTGGCCCGCGCCTCAGAGGGTAGTATCGCGGACTACTCGGGTCTCAGCTATGAACTCCTGGATGCCGGCCGCCCCGCCTACTGGCCCTACCCGGCAGGCAGCCGCGGCACCCCGCGGTTGTTCTCCGATCGATTCGGGACCGAAGACGGTCTCGCCCGCGTCGTCCCGGTGCACGTGCATGCCGATGCCGCCCAGCTGCCTGCTGGCGACGAACTCGTTCTGATCACTGGCCGCCTTCTCGAGCACTACCAGTCGGGGAGTCAGACCCGACGAGTGCCCGAATTGAATGAAGCGCAACCGGTGTTGCGTGCTCAACTGCACCCCGCGACGGCTGCTGATCGAGGCATCGTGGACGGCGACACCATCGAGCTGCGAAACGCGCGCGGCACTGTCGTGGCGATCGCGCAGACGACACGAGGCATCCGCCGCGACACCGTATTCCTGCCGTTCCACTTTCCCGGCGTTCAGAGCGCCAACGTTCTGGTCTCCGATGCCACGGACCCGATCTCGTTCATGCCCGAATTCAAGAACAGCGTGGTGACGATCCACGCGCTGACCACGGCGCTCAACCCCGACCGATAAGGAGAACCACCCATGTCCATTTACGAAGAGATCGGCGGCGCCGACGCGCTGACCGTTGTGGTCGCAGACTTCTACGACCGAGTTCTGGCAGACGACGACCTGGCGGACTTCTTCGTCGGCGTCAACATGACGAGACTGAAGCGGCTGCAGGTCGAATTCTTCACTGTCGCTCTCGGTGGCCCGCAAGACGCCTATACGGGCGCCCCGATGGCCGAGGTCCACAAGGGGCTGGAGATCGGCCGGAACCACTTCGGACTCGTGGCAGGACACCTCACCGCCGCCTTGACGGACGCCGGAGTTCCGGCGGACACCGTGACCACCATCATCGGCGCGATCGCGCCACTCGAGTCCGAGATCGTCACCGCGTAGCGCACGTCGAGCACAACGGCGGTACTTCGGAGGCCAGGGCTGCCGGCCCACTCCGAAGTGCCGCCGTTCGCGGTGCGTTCAGTCCGATTCGCCCGCCGTGTCGTCATCATCCTTCTCGACGGCGGTGTCGTCGTCGTCGTCGAGCGAGTCAGGCACCTCTTCGAACAGACCGAGCGGCGGCGTCACGATGACCGTTCCGGCCTGGATGTCCACCTCCGGCACGATCGCGGAGACGAACGGCACCAACACCTCGCCGCTCGGCGTCTTCACGGCGAGCAGGTCCTGGGCCGGCAGGTGGTCGACGCGTGCGACGGTGCCGACTTCGATGCCGTCTCGGAGTACCGAGAGGCCGACCAGCTGGTGGTCGTACCAGGCATCCTCTTCGACGCTGTCGTCCTGGTCGACCCAGAGAATCGCCTTGATCAGCGACTCCGCCTCCGTGCGGTCGGCGACGCCTTCGAAGAAGCCCACGGCGTGACCGTTATACCAACGCAGCTCGGTGAGCGTGAGGGTCTTACCGTGCCACTTCGACCCGGTCGGCACCTGCAGGGAGAACTCTGCACCGGGAACGAACCGCCGTTCGGGGTCATCCGTGAAGAGCTCGAGTTTGATTGCCCCTTTGAGACCATGGGCCTTGGTCAGTCGTCCGACGCGAAGCTGCGCCTTGGGTTGTTTCCCGCTCACCTTGGTCAGTCGATGAGATCGACGCGAACGCGATGGCCGTCGGCCAGCGCGCTGACGACCGAGCGGAGAGCCTTCGCGGTACGGCCGGAGCGGCCGATCACCCGGCCGAGGTCCTCGGGGTTCACGCGAACCTCGAGGACCTCGCCGCGCGGAGATTCCTTCGCAACGACGTGCACATCGTCGGGGTGATCGACGATGCCTTCGACCAGGTGCTGCAGAGCAGGAGCGAGCAAGGTATTACGCCTCAGTCGTCTCGTCAGCCGGCTCGGCGGCCGCAGGCTCGGCCTTGGCGGCCGGCTTCTCGGTCTTCGGCTTGAGCACAGGCTTCTTCTTCTCGTCTGCGACGAACGGCACCTTGGGCTCCCGCGTCTTGACGGTGCTCACGGCGTCCTTGTCGCCCTTGAACTTGCCCCAGTCACCGGTCAGCTTCAGGATGGCCGCGACCTGCTCGGTCGGCTGCGCACCGACGGAGAGCCAGTACTGGGCACGCACGGAGTTCACCTCGATGAACGAGGGCTCCTCGGTGGGGTGATACTTGCCGATCTCTTCGATCACGCGACCGTCGCGCTTGGTGCGCGAGTCGGCGACGACGATGCGGTAATACGGGGCTCGGATCTTGCCGAGCCTCTTGAGGCGGATCTTGACAGCCACAATTCTCCTGATTCAACGTGTTTCGCGCGAACTGACTGCCGAGGGCGTGGGGCACACGCGGCAGGAGGTCTGATGGAGAGTTCCAGTACGGTCTGATAGAGGGTCGTCCCGTACGAACTCGACTGATCATTCTTGCAGATTCACGCCCCGAACGATAATCGTGCGGTTCACAGTGCCAGCCTGCGTGCCGCAGCAAGCCCCTCCGACGTCGCACGCGCGGCGTCGACCCCCCGCGCGTCGCGCGCTCCGCCCGCACACTCGAATCGGATGCCTCTCCGCTCGAGCTCAGACGCCAGCGGCGCGTACGGCTCCTGGCCGGCGCACACCACGACCGTGGCCGCGGGCAGCAGCCGGGTCTCGCCCTCCGACGTCTCGATCAGCACGCCGTGCGGAGTGATCGCACGGTAGCCGACCCCGGAGATCATGGTCACCCCTGCAGCTCGTAGCGCGCCGAGCACGACCCACCTGGTCGTGATGCCCACTCCTGCGGCGAACTTGCCGGTGCGCCGCAGGACGGTCACGTCCTTGCCGGGCAGCGGCGAGCGGCGCGGCGCGCGATTGGCCCAGTCGCGGCGCCCGGCCTCGACCAGGTCGGCGGGCCACGGAAGGTCGAATGCCGGGCCGAAGCGTGCGGCGCGCTCGCGGGCATCCGAGGGCTCGACGAGCAGGGTCGCGACGTCGACGCCGATGCCGCCTCCGCCGACGATGACCACGGGGCCCTGTGCGACTCCGTCGATGATCGCCGTCTCGTAGTCGATGACGTGCGGGAGATCCGCACCGGGCACGTCGATGGTTCGTGGTCTGACGCCGGATGCCACCACGACGCCATCGAACCTCTCGAGATCGTCGACGACTGCCCTGACGCCCAGTCGAAGGGTCGCACCGAGGGCCCCCAGCTCCAGCCGTGCCGCGCGTGCCGATGCCGCGTAGTCCTCCTTGCCCGGAATGCGAGCCGCTAGCGAGAACTGGCCGCCGAGTTCGGGCGAGGACTCGAACAGGGTGACACCGTGTCCGCGTCGAGCGAGGTCCAATGCCGCTGCCATGCCCGTCGGGCCTCCGCCAACGACGGCCATGTCGGATCGCGAGCGTGTGATGACGATGGGATGCTCGGCCTCCCGCCCCGCCCGCGGGTTCACCAGGCACGAAACGGGTGCGAACACCAGCGAACGATCGATGCAGGCCTGATCACAGCCGATGCAGGTGTTCACGGCCGCGAAGTCGCCTGCCCGGGAACGCTCGATCAGCCGCGGATCGGCGAGGAACGGCCGCGCCAACGCAACGGCCTGCACCGTGCCGCGCTTCAGCACGAGTTCCACGTCGCGCAGGTCGGTGAACCTGTTGCTCGCGATGACCGCCGTCGGCAGTTGTGCGTCGGCGAGCGCTGCGGCGATCCGTTCGGTCGCCGCCAGCCAGGCGCCGTGCGGAACTGTGGCCTGAACGGTTGGGACCCTCGACTCGTGCCATCCGATGCCGACACTCACCGCATCAGCGCCCGCGCGGGCAAGGCGTACGGCCAGCTCGGCGTACTCGACGGGATCGGGACCCCCTGGCATCAGATCGTCGCCCGACAGGCGAACGGAGATCGGAAGGCCACCGACCGCGGTGCGCACCGCGGTAACCACCTCGAGCGCGAACCGCGAGCGCCGCTCGGCATCGCCGCCCCACTCGTCGTCGCGCAGGTTCGTCACCGGCGAGCAGAACTGGTTGATGAGGTAGCCCTCGGAGGCCATCACCTCGACGGCGTCGAATCCGAGTTCCTTCGCTGTCGCAGCGGCAGCGGCGAACTCGGCCACGATCGACCAGGCTTCGCCACCTGTCAGGGCTCGTGGTACGGCTCCGCGAGCGGCCGACCACGGCACGGCGGATGGCGCGACCGCCTCGCTCGGGCTTCCGTCAGGGTCGGTCAGTCCATCCAGCAGCGCATACCTGCCGGCGTGGAACAGCTGGGCGCAGACGAATCCGCCGGCCTCGTGCACTGCCAGAACCGCCGCCGCCAACCGTGCGCCGGCCACGGGATCGGTCAGCACGGCGTAGTCCGGTCCGCCGCGGCCGGCCGGCCCGACGGCCAGGCCCCCGGTGATGATGAGGGCCGCTCCTCCCTCGATCCGCTCCCGGTAGAAGGCGGCGAGACCGGCGCCTTCGTCGTCGCTCATCTCCAAGCCGGTGTGCATGCTGCCGACGACGACGCGATGCGGGAGCCGGAGCCCGCCCATCGACCACGGCGAGAAGGTTCTCGTCAGCGCGGGCGAGGGCATCCGTCAGTCTCCGTAGACCGCTGCCCGCAGCTCACCGCTGGTGTCGGCCCAGAACGGCGGGGCGACAACGGTGAGGCCGCCGTCGACGGTGAGGGTCTGACCCGTGATGTAGCCGGCCGTCGGACCGAGCAGGAATTCGACGGCGGAGGCCATGTCGTCCGCCGTGCCGGGACGACCGAGCGGAATCTTCTCGATCACGCTCTGCATGGGCGCCATGCCTGGCACGCGCTGATAGAAATACTCGAGCGAGTCGGTGTCGATCAGTCCGCCGTTCACGGCGTTGACCGTCACGTTCTTCGGCCCGAACTCCGTGGCCATGAACCTGACGTAGGTCTCCACAGCCGATTTCGCCGCTCCCAGCGACGCGTAGGTAGGGAACGAGCGAAGCGAACCATAGCTCGTCACAGCCACGATGCGTCCGCCGTCGTTTCCCATGAGCGAGAGCGCACGCTGTGCGCCGAGCACGAACGAGCGCACGTTCATCGCCCAGCTGCGGTCGAGGTGGTGGAGCTTGAGCGCGGTGACCGGCTTGAAGGCGCTGGCCGCCGCGTTCGCCACGAACGCGTCGAGCCTGCCGTACTCGGCGCGCACCGCCTCGAAGAGCGCGTCGATGTCGTCGGGCTCCTCGATGTCGGCCTGCACCGCGATGCCTCCGCCGCCCGCCGCGCGCGCTTCGCGCACGACGTCATCGGCGAGTTCGACGTTCTTCTTGTAGTTGACCACCACATGCTCGCCCTTCGCGGCGAGTTTCAGCGCGAGCAACCGGCCGATGCCGCGGGAGCTTCCTGTGATGAGGGTGACGCGTGGCGCATCCGAGGCCATGTTCTTCCTTCGTTTCTGTCGTACGTCGGTGTTCGATGATGGCCGATTCAGACCTTGCCAGTGACCACGGCTCGCCCGACGACGAGCTTCTGGATCTCGTTGGTGCCCTCTTCGAAGCGCTGCGCCCTGGCATCCCGGTAGACGCGCTCGATGGCGTTGCGCTTCCAGTAGCCCTCGCCGCCGTGAATCTGGAGCGCCTTGTCTGTGACGCGCGTCAGCATGTCGACCGCGACCATCTTCGACGCGCTCGAGAGCACGCCGGCGTTGGCATCGCCGCGCTGGTAGGCCCGAGCGGCCTCCAGCACGAGTGCCCTCGCCGCCTGGATGTCCGCATAGTTCTCGGCGAGATAGAACTGGATCGCCTGGCGCTCGGCCAGCCGCTTGCCGAACGTCTCTCGACGAAGCGCGTAATCCACCGCGAGCTCCTGTGCCCGCTCGGCCAGACCGACGCAGCTCATCGCCACCGACACCCTGCTGGGAAGGAGGAAGCCGCCGAGCATGACGTCGAGGCCCTGCCCTTCCTCGCCCACCCGGTTCGCGGCGGGCACGGGAGTGTCATGGAAGTTCAGGATGGCGTGGTCCGTGCCGTGCACCCCCATCGTCTGCGAGTCGTCGATCACCTCCGCACCGGGCAGGCCGGTGTTCGGCACCATGATGGCGACGGTTCCGTCTTTGCCGGTCGTGCCATCGAGGCGCGCCGCCAGCAACCACCAGTCGCACTTCACGCCGAACGTGATGAGGTGCTTCTCACCGTTCAGGTAGTACGTGTCCCTCTCACGGCGCACTGTCGTCCGGATGTCTGCACCGGTGCCCGCCGTCGCCTCCGTGAGCGTGAACGCGATCAGCTTCTCGCCCTTCACGGACGGCACGATGAACGTCTCGCGTTGCTCCTGCGTCATGAACGGATCCATCGCACGCCATGTGCCGTTCACCACGTGGACGAGCATGCGGATCGAAGCGTGGGAACGCGAGAAGATCTCCATCAGCTCGAGATACTCGGCGAACGGGACGTCCCGGCCTCCGAGCCGCTGCGGTGCCGCGAGGTTCAGAAAGCCGTTGTCTCGCAGCTCCGCGAACAGCTCGGCCGGCACGTTGCCGGTCTCCTCGATGCGTTCGGCATAGTCCTCTCCAGGGCCGGTCACCCATTCGGTGACCTCGCGCTTCAGTCGATCGAACTCCTCGTCCACGAGCTCCGTCATGCCCTCTCCCTCTTGTCCTGGGACTTGTTCTTCTGTTCGCCCCCGCTGCGGGGCTCCGATCCACCGGCTACCAGGGCATCCGCGCGTTCGCGAAGGATGTTCTTCTGCACCTTGCCGACGACGTTCCTTGGCAGCACGTCGAGGACCTCGATGCGCTCCGGCCAGTAGTACTTCGATGTGCCGTGCCGACCCAGATAATCCTGCACCTCGCGAAGAGTGACCGGCGAATCCGCGTCGGCGGGCACGATGAACGCACACGCTCGCTCACCCAGCCGCGGATCGGGCATGGCGACGATCGCCACGTCGGTGACCTTGGGGTGCTGGTAGAGCAGGTTCTCGATCTCCACAACGGGAACTTTCTCCCCGCCCCGGTTGATGACATCCTTCACCCGCCCCGTGATGTGCAGAAAGCCCGATTCATCGAGGTAGGCGAGGTCGCCGGTTCGGTACCAGCCGTCTTTCGTGAAGACATCGGCGGTCAGGTCCGGTCGCTCCAGATAGCCCTGGAACACCGTGGGCGACCGCAGTTCGAAGTTTCCCTCCGTGCGGGCCGGGAGCTCCTCTCCCTCGTCGTCGACGATGCGGATGTCGACCCCAGGCAGAGCGCGCCCGTCGCTCCCCCAGGCGTGACGCTTTCGATCCCGGGGGGACGCCAGTGCGCCGAGACACGTCTCCGTCGTCCCGAACGCGCCGAGCACCTTCGTTCCCAGCACCCGGGTCGCCTTCTCGGCGAGTGCCCGCGGCACGGCCGCTCCGGTGGCGACGAAGATGCGCAGGCTCTTCGGCACGCGCGACCCCGACTCGACGAGCGAGACGAGGTCGGAGAGGAACGGCGTCGCCGCTTGCACGAACGTCGCGTGAGCCTCGCCGAAGGCACGGTCGAGCGACACCGCCCCGTCCCACACGGGTTGGATCACGCCGGCCACTCCGAGGCGCCACGACAGCAGCATGCCGTAGAGGAATCCGGTCTGATGCGCAAGCGGGGTAGGCGCGTAGATACGATCACGTGCCGTGAGCCCGAGGTGACGCACCTCCATCGCGGTGGCGAGACCGAGGCTGCGGTATGTGTGCTGCACGCCCTTCGGCTCACCTGTCGTTCCCGAGGTGAACAACAACTGGCAGTAGTCGTCAGGGCCGGGAGCTGCCGCTGCGATGGCATCGCTGTCGACTCTGACGGAGTCGAGCGCCGCGTCGTAGTAGCGCCACGTCCACTCCGTAGCCCTGGCGTCTTCGACCGCGTCCCTCGGGATCGGAGGCACCTCGACGGTCGGGTCCGATCCATGTCTGTTCTCGCTGCGCAGAACCAACACGTTCTCGAGCGAGAGCCGTCGGCCCTGCGCCTCCGCCTCGCCGATCGCCGCGAGCAGTTCGACCACCGGCTGGCGGCCGCGGAAGTAGTTCGGAAGGAAGATGATGCGCGTGCGGGAACGCGACAGGGTCATCGCCGTCTCGCGCGGCCCGAAGACCGGCATGATCGGCGTGACGACGCCTCCGGCCCGCATGATGCCGAGTGCGATCGCGACGAACTCCGTCCAGTTGGGGAGTTGGAGCGCGACCGGCTCGCCACGCCGAACGCCCAGGTCGAGCAGCAGTGCCGCAACACGGTCGGCCTCCTCGTCGAGCTCGCGCCAGGTCACGGTGGTAGCGGCATGGCCGCCGACCTCGACCACGGCCGGCTCGTCCGGAGCCGCCTCCACCTTCAGGCGAACGGCGTCGGTGAGCATCAGTGGCTCGGCTGTCGCACCGAGCGCCGACTCGACGTCGGAGGCGGAACTGATCGTCGGCTCCTCCCGCTCCTCATCGATGGCGAGCGAACCGATCTCGAGATCGAGACCGATGCTGTTCATTGCGTCGAGGAACATCGGATACGAGATCCGATACGCCCTCGGATACGTGAGTGTGGAGACTCCTTGCGCGCGCGTGGCAGCGACGGAGAGCGCCATCAGCACCCTGTGGTCGTTGAAGGACGACATGCTCGCCCCGTGCAGCCCTTTCACGCCTGTCACGCGCAGTTCGTCCGGGGACTGCTCGACGCGGCCGCCCATGCGGTTCAGCTGGAGCATCGCGGCGACTCGGTCCGATTCCTTCAGCCGGATGTGCCGCACGTTGTGGAACCTGGAAGTACCGTTCGCGAAGGTGGCAAGCGTTGCCAGCGCGGGGAGCAGATCCGGAATCGGTCCGCAGTCGACGTCGATGGGGTGCAGGTCGAGCCCGTCGTGCGCGATGCGTACGAATCCCGTCTCCGGGTCGCTCACCATCGGGACACCCATGCGAGCCGCCAAATCGAGGAATTCTGCCTCGGGGTGATCGGTGTCCTCCGCTCTCGTGGCAGACAGTCCCCGCAGAAGGACGTCCCCGGGATGGATCGCCGCCGCAACGATGCCGAAGGCCGCGGAGCCGATGTCCGGCGGCACCCGGTAGTCGGCCGGACGAGCCTGCTGTCCGGCGGGCACACGGTAGGTGAGCCAGTCATCCGAGACCTCAACGCGCAGACCGAACTCGCGCATCATGCGCACGGTCAGTTCGACGTAGGGCTGCTCGTTCAACGCACCGCCCGTCACGTGGATGGTCGTGTCGTTCTCGGCGAACGGGGCGAGGAGCAGCAGACCGCTGAGCCACTGCGACAGTGTTCCGGCAATGGAGACGTCGCCGCCACGGGGCCGCCGAGGCTGCACCGTGATCGGCGGGCAGTCATCCGTGCTCGTCAGCTCGACGCCCATCTGCTGCAACGAATCCAGAAGTGCCTTGATCGGCCGGCGGCGGAAGTACTTCATTCCGGTGAGCACGATCGGTCTGTCGGCGAGCGCGGCCAGCCCGACCATGAAGTACAGGGTCGTCCCGCTCGAGCCGACGTTCAGAACGCCGTCGGGACCGCTCGATCCGCGCTCGACGACCTTCGACGCCTTGTAGCGACCGCCCTGCACCACGTACGAGTCGCCGTCCGAGGTGATTCGGGTTCCCAGCGCCCGCAGCGCACTCACCGTCCACTCGATCTGCCGCGTCGACGACAGCCCGGAGATGACGCTCGTGCCTTCTGCAAGAGAAGCGAGCACGAGGGCGCGGTGCGCGTGGTATTTCGACACCGGAACATCCAGTTCACCGGACAGTCCTGCTTCGGTTCCATCAACTATCAGTCGCATAGTCTCCTTCGTCCGCTCCGCCGACGACCGCAACCTGTACGCTCACGCCCGCGCGGACGTACTGACGGCCCTCAGGCTCCTGTGCCTTTCCCATGGCGGTCGATAGGCTAGCGACCGGGACTCGAACTCGTGGCGAGTGACACTCGATCGACGTCCGGAGAGCGGCGCATGCGTATCGATTTCGCGACATCCGAACGATCGACGGTCGGCATCGAGTGGGAGATCGCCCTCGTCGACCGCGACACGGGCGACCTGGTGCAGATCGCCGACGACGTGCTGAAGTCGGCGGGTCCCGGCGACGGCAGCGAGCATCCGCAGATCACGCACGAGTTGCTGCTGAACACGATCGAGCTGGTCAGTACCGTGCATCGCACCGTTCCGGACGCCGTCGCCGATCTGGGGACGCTCATCGAGCGTGTCAGGGAGACCACCGACCCGCTCGGGGTCGAGCTGATGTGCGCAGGCACGCATCCGTTCGCGCAGTGGTTCGACCAGCGGGCGACGCCGTCGGAGCGCTACGACCACCTGCTCGAGCGCACCCAATGGTGGGGCCGCCAGATGCTCATCTGGGGCGTGCACGTGCACGTGGGCATCGAGCGCCGCGACAAGGTCCTCCCGATCGTGAACGGACTGCTCACGTACTATCCGCACCTTCAGGCGCTGAGCGCGTCCAGCCCGTTCTGGGGCGGCACCGCCACCGGGTACGCGTCCAACAGGGCGTTGATGTTCCAGCAGCTTCCGACCGCCGGCCTCCCGTGGCAGCTCGAGACCTGGCACGACTACGAGGGCTATGTCGACGATCTCATCGCCACGGAGGTGATCAGGGACTACAGCGAGGTGCGCTGGGACATCCGGCCATCGCCTCGCTGGGGCACCGTGGAGATGCGCGCCTGCGACGGCGTGTCGACCGCGACCGAGCTCGGAGCGCTTGCCGCCGTCATCCACCGCCTCGTCGAGCGGATGTCCGCCCAGCTCGACCACGGCGAGCAACCGATGGTGCTGCAGCCCTGGTTCGTGCGCGAGAACAAGTGGCGGGCAGCGAGGTACGGCATCGACGCCGACATCATCCTCGACCCGGGAGGCGCGCAAGGGCGGGTCGCCGACGGCATCCGCGCCCTCGTGGACGAACTCGCGTCGACCGCCGAACGGCTCGGCTGCAGTCGCGAGCTCGCCGACGTGGAGATGATCCTTGGCAAGGGCGTGAGTTACCAGCGCCAGTTGGCCGTGGCGGAGGCGAACGGCGGCAGTCTGCCCGCTGTGGTCTCGTCGCTCACGCGCGAACTACGCAACGGGCTCGGCTGACGTTCGACCACGTGAGTTGCCGACGACGCCGACCTGCGGTCTCAACCCCTGCCGAACAGCTTCTGCACCGCAGCGAGATCTTCTCCGCCCTCGGCCTTGGGACCGCCGAGGCCGAACCCGCTGCCGTCAGCTGAACCGCGCGTAGCCGGGGTGCCGGAGGCGATCGCCGCGTTCTCCGCGGCTCGCTTGGCCGGGTTGCCGGATCGCGAGCCCTTCTTCTTCTGCTGCTGCTTGCGACCACCGGCGTAGCCGGCCCCGGGGACCGGGCCCATGCCCGGCACGTTCGGCACGCCGCCCTTGGCCACCGTCTTCATCATCTTCGATGCCTGGTCGAAGCGCGTGATGAGCTGGTTGATCTCGGTCACGGTCATACCCGAGCCCTTCGCGATACGAAGGCGCCTCGAACCGTTGAGAAGCTTGGGGTTGCGCCGCTCCGATGGCGTCATCGACTGGATGATCGCCTCGGTGCGCACGATCTCCTTCTCGTCGAACTGGTCGAGCTGCTGCCGCATTTGACCGGCTCCCGGCAGCATGCCGATCATCTTCTTGATCGAGCCCATGTTGCGCAGCTGCTGCATCTGCTTCAAGAAGTCGTCGAGCGTGAAGCTGTCGGTCGCGAACTTCTCAGCGACCTGACGGGCCTCCTCCTCGTCGAAGGCGCCCTGCGCCTGCTCGATGAGGGTGAGGATGTCACCGAGGTCGAGAATGCGGCTCGCCATGCGATCCGGGTGGAACGGCTCGAAGTCATCAAGACCCTCACCGGTCGAGGCGAAGATGATCGGCCTGCCGGTGACGGACGCGATCGAGAGTGCGGCACCGCCGCGGGCGTCGCCGTCGAGCTTCGTGAGAACGACACCGGTGAAGTCGACGCCCTCTTGGAACGCCTTGGCCGTGTTGACGGCATCTTGACCGATCATCGCATCGATGACGAACAGCACCTCGTCGGGGTGAGTGGCCTTGCGGATGTCCGAAGCCTGCTTCATGAGCTCGGCATCGATGCCGAGGCGGCCGGCCGTGTCGATCACGACCACGTCGTACTGCTGTCGCTCGGCCTGCTTGACGGCATCCTTCGCGACGCGCACCGGATCGCCGACGCCGTTACCCGGCTCGGGAGCGAAGACCGGCACTCCGGCCTGGTCCCCCACCACCTGCAGCTGCGTGACGGCGTTCGGCCGCTGCAGGTCGGCTGCGACCAGGATGGGCGTGTGCCCCTCCTTCTTCAGCCACTTTGCGAGCTTTCCTGCGAGAGTCGTCTTCCCGGCGCCCTGCAGCCCGGCGAGCATGATGACGGTCGGCGGGTTCTTCGCGAACTCGAGACGACGCTGCTGGCCGCCGAGGATGGCGACGAGTTCCTCGTTGACGATCTGCACCACCTGCTGGGCGGGGTTCAGCGCCTGGTTGACCTCGTCACCGAGGGCACGCTCGCGCACCGTCGCGGTGAACTGCTTGACGACGTCGAGGGAGACGTCGGCGTCGAGCAGTGCGCGACGAATCTCGCGCACCGTGCCGTCGACATCCGATGCCGACAGCTTGCCCTTGGTGCGAAGGTTCTTGAAGGTCTCTGTGAGCCGGTCGGAGAGCGTGCCGAAGGTAGCCATGGTGGGGTCAATCGTAATGGACCGCGCTGACGGTTCGACGTACGCCTGCTACTGCCCGTCGTCGACCGAGACGACGTCACCGCGGTCGTCGAAGCCGACCTGGAGGACCGCATCCGTCTCGTCGGGGTCGATCGAGTAGACGAACACGGCGAACACGTCGTCGTCCGCCGTGCGGTCGGGGCGAAGCGACACGCGCAGCAGCTGCAGGGAGCGCAACACGTCCATGGCGATGTCGCCGGAGTTGTGCACCAGCACATCGAGAAGCGACTGCCCCATGTCGTCGACCTGCTGATCGATGTACTGCGTCGTGATCGATTCGCGCTCGCTCAGATCTGCGACGAGCGCCTCACGGGCTCGGCCGTCGAGACCCTCCAGCGCGTGGATCACCGCCGCCGCCGAGTCGAGTCCCGCCTCGGAGACGTCGGCGGCCTGCGGTGCGGTGAGATCGACCTCGACCGGCTGCTCCGAGACCTCGATGGTCTCCGACCAGTACAGTCCGCCCGTCGAATCCTGCGCGATGACGCCGAAGTAGTCGTGTTCGATGGACATGCTCACCCCACCAGTTGCTGTGCGAAGACGTGCGGCGTGAAGCCGGTGAGGTCGCCGATGGCCTCGCCCTGGCCGATCAGCTTGATCGGCAGCCCTGTGCGCTCCTGAACGGAGAGCACGAAGCCCCCCTTCGCCGAGCCGTCCAGCTTGGTGAGCACCAGACCTGTCACACCGGCGTGCTCGATGAAGGCCTGGGCCTGTGCAACGCCGTTCTGCCCTGTTGTCGCGTCGAGCACGAGCAGCACCTCCGCGATCGGAGCCTGCTTCTCGACGACGCGCTTGATCTTCGACAGCTCGTCCATCAGACCGCCCTTGGTGTGCAGCCGGCCGGCCGTGTCGATGATGACGATCTCGGTTCCCGTGCTCTTGGCGTATTCCACGGCCTGGAACGCGACGGATGCCGGATCCTGCCGCTCCTGCTGCGGCCTCACGATCTGTGCGCCCGCCCGCTCAGCCCAGGTGGCCAACTGCTCGACGGCCGCTGCGCGGAACGTGTCCGCCGCGCCGACCACGACGGTGCGGTCGTAGCCGCGGAGGAACCTCGCGAACTTGCCGATCGTCGTCGTCTTGCCCACGCCGTTCACCCCGACGACCAATACGACGGCCGGGCGATCCGTGAGCTTCAGAGTCGGGTCGAAGCGGGCGAGGCGTTCCTCGATGGTCTCGCGGAGCATCCGCTGCAGATCGGTGGGATCGGTCGTGCGGTAGCGGTCGACCTTCGCGCGAAGTTCCTCGATCACCGCATCAGTGACAGCCGGACCGAAGTCGGCGGTGATCAGCGCTGTCTCGAGGTCGTCCCAGGTCTCGTCGTCGATCGTGCGCTTCGCGAACATGCCGCGCAGCGCGCCGGCAAGCGACCAGGAGCGTTCAGCCATGCCCCAAGCGTAAGGGCGATCGAGGTTCGGCCGTGCGAGCTTGCTCGCATGGCCGGGCCGATTGAGCCCTTGAGCGGCGCAGCCGCGATAAGGGCGATTGAGGCGCAGCCGCGATAAGGGCGATTGAGGCGAGCGTGATACCCGCCGCATGTCGGCGGCCGACGCTACGGTCGTGCGCATGGCACAGGCATCCACACTCATCGACCTTCGCTCCAGGCTGACGGGCTCCCTCTTGCTACCCGGCGACGACGGGTACGACGACGCGAGACGTGCATGGAACCTCGCTGTGGATCAGCGACCTGCGGCTGTTGCGATTCCGGCCGACGTCGCGGATGTGCAGCAGATCGTGCGTAGCGCGGCGGCCAATGGTCTCGGTGTGCTGACGCAGCCGAACGGCCACTCGGCCGGCGCCGATCTCGACGACGTCGTTCTGATCCGGCCCCGAGCATTCGACGAGGTGACGATCGACGTCGATCGTCGCGTGGCCAGGGTCGGGGCGGGCGTGAATTGGGGCCGAGTGCTCACCGCATTGGACGGCAGCGGCCTCGTCGCGCTGGCCGGCAGCAACCCGGAGGTGAACACCGTTGCCTATTCCTTGGCAGGCGGACACTCGCTCTTCGCCCGCAGCTACGGGCTGCAGTCGCCAGCGGTGACCGCCGTCGAGTTGGTCGACGCCTCCGGT
This sequence comes from Humibacter sp. RRB41, assembly GCF_022761015.1. Lineage (GTDB taxonomy): Bacteria > Actinomycetota > Actinomycetes > Actinomycetales > Microbacteriaceae > Humibacter. The sequence continues at coordinate 34,826 of NZ_JAKWJQ010000006.1, read as the reverse complement.
GAGGTCGCTCGTGTGACCCAGGATTCGGACCCGGAACTGATGTGGGCGCTGCGCGGCGCCGGCGGACTGTTCGGCGTCGTCACCACGATCGAGTTCTCGCTGTTCGACGGCGACGAGCTCTACGGCGGCAAGCTCACGTTCACGTCGGACCGGGCATCGGATCTGCTGTCGGCCGTGTTCGAGCTCGCCCGGTCGGAGCCGACGCTCGGGCTCGCGTTCGGGATGATGAACTTTCCCGACGCCCCATTCGTGCCAGAGCCTATGCGAGGCAAGACGCTCGCGTCGGTCGACGTTCTGCACATCGGCGGCTTCGCCGGCGGCAACCAGATCATCGCTCCGCTGCGCGCACTCGGCACGCCTGTGAGCGACAGCACCGCCGTGTTCGGCATCGGGTCGCTGGCCGAAGTCGCTGCCGAACCGACGAACCCCATGCTGTACGAGGACTGGAGCAGCGCCTCGAGCGGATACGACGCGACATCGGCGCAGAGACTCGTCGACGCCTTCTTCGAAGCCAGTGCGGCCGGTCTCACCAGGATCGAGGTGCGTCCGTTCGGCGGATCGTTGCTCGCCGGCAGCCGCGATCACGCGGTCGCCGGGCGCATCGACGCAGCGTCGTATGTGGGTGCAAGCGTGATCGGGCCGAGTCTCGAGTCCCTCGCCGCCGCCGAGCGTGCGTTCGCGCCGCTCGACGCCGCAGTCGCCTCGACACCGGCGACGGGCGACGTGCCCACTTTCCTCGACGGCAGAGCGACGCTCGGAGACGCCTTCGACCCGTCGGCGATCGCACGGCTGAAGGCGCTGAAGGCACAGCGGGACCCGAGCGACGTCATCCGCGGAGCGCGTCGTCTCTCGGCCTGAACGGGCCGTACCGTTCAGGCGGACTTGCGTTCCTCGTCGCGTGCGGAGTCGTCTCGCTCGGCCACCCGCTGGCCGACGACGGCGGAGACGCCGTCCTGCCGCATCGAGACGCCGTACAGGGCATCCGCGATCTCCATCGTGCGCTTCTGGTGCGTGATCACGATCAACTGGCTCGACTCGCGCAGCTCCTCGAACACGGTCAACAACCTGCCGAGGTTGGCGTCGTCGAGCGCCGCCTCCACCTCGTCCATGATGTAGAACGGGCTCGGTCGCGCCTTGAAGATGGCGATCAGGAAAGCAACCGCCGCAAGCGACCGCTCTCCCCCGGAGAGCAGCGACAAGCGCTCGATCTTCTTGCCCGCCGGTTTCACCGACACCTCGATGCCCGTTGCGAGCAGGTCGTCGGGGTCGGTGAGGCGGATGCTGCCGCTTCCGCCGGGGAACAGCACGGGGAAGACATCGGAGAATGCTTGACGGGTGTCATCGAACGCCTCGGTGAAGATGCCCTGCATGCGCTCGTCGATGTCGGCGATGATCGTCAGCAGGTCTTTGCGCGTGTTCGAGAGGTCGGTGAGCTGCTCGGTGAGGAACTTGTGCCTCTGCTCGAGGGCGGCGAATTCCTCCAGCGCCAGCGGGTTGACGCGACCGAGTCTGGCGAACTTGCGCTCGGCATCCTGTAGCCGCTTCTCCTGCTCGGCACGCACGAACGGACGCTCATCGCCGTCCTCCGTCTCCGCCGCGATGGGCGCCTGCGGACCGTATTCGGCGACGAGCACGTCCTCGACCAGCCCGAGTTCGTTCCCAGCGCGCTCGAGCAGGCTCGACAGGTGCAGCTTCTTCTCGTAGATCTGCAGCTCGAGTCCGTGCACGCTCTCGCTCACGGTCTGCAGGCGATCGCGGAGGGACGCGTCGTCGCGACGCAGGGCCAGCAACTCCTCGTTCTGCCCAGCCCGTGCCGCCTCCGCCGCGGCGAGCTCTGTGCGTGCCAGGCTCACCGACCGGTCGACTGAGTCCAGCACGCCGGGCAGCACGGACGCCACGCTCTCCGCGGCATCCACCTGGTGCCTGCGGATCACCTCACGTCTCGCCGCTGCCGCCGCCGCCGCGCGCTCGCCCTCGAGACGCTGCGTGAGGGATGTCGTGCGGGCGTCCTCCGCCCGCACCCGTTCCCTGGCGGTCTCTGCCGCCAGCCTCGTCTGCACTTCGGCCTCGCGGCACGCCTCGAGCTCGGCGGAGACGGCATCCCGCTCGCCAACGTCGAGGATCGGCCGCGGTTTCGACGCGTGCGTCTCGTGGGCGCGCTTCGCCGCAGCGGCAGCGGTGTTCGCCTCCTCGGCCTTCGCCTCGGACTCGGCGATGCCGCGTGCGATGCGCTCCGCTTCGGCGCCGGCAGCTTCGACCTGAGCTGTCAGTCTGCTGCTCTTCTCCGACTGCTCGGCGAGCTGAGCATCGTAGGCACGCAGGTGCGTCAGTGCCGCCGCGGATGCCTGTTTCGCGGCGTGCAGCGCTTCTCGCTGCTCATCGTGCTCGCTCTTCGCCTTCGCGATGGCGGATTCCAGTTCCTGAAGCCTGGCCGAGGCGGCATCCCGTTCCGCGAGCAGCTCGATGCGGCCGGCGCCCTGCCCGGAGCCGCCCTTGAGGGTGTATTTGGAGAACACTTCGCCGGTACGAGCCACGAGCACAGAGACCTCGCGTGCGAGCGAGGGCCAGAGCCTCTGCGCCGTCTGCAGATCGTCGACCACGATGGCGCTGCGCAGCAGCTCACGGATGCTCGGAGTCGCCTCGACCAGCAGATCTTCGGCGATCCTCGCGCCCTTCGGAACGTTCGGGACCGCAGCGACATCACGGTCAGAAGCTGTGCCCTCGACAACGAGTTCGATCGAGCCGAGGTCCTCTGCCGATGCGAATCGTGCGGCCTCGACCGCGGCGTCGCGGTCGGAGACGAGCACGGCATCCGCGAGCGTGCCGAGCGCGGCTGCGATCGCCGACTCGTAGCCCGGCTTCACTTTAACGACGTCGGCGACGCGTCCCCTGACACCAGCACGCCCTGCGGCGATCAGCGCCGCTGAGCCGTCGCGCGCTTCGAGGGCGCGACCGAGTGCCTTCACCTGGCCCGAGAGGGCATCTCGTTCGCGCTCGAGCGTGCGCAGCTCGTCGCGGAGCCGTTCGATCTCGGCCTCCGCTTCGAACACTGCCGCTTGAGCGAGCTCGTACCCCTCGGCGAGTTCGCTCTGCGCGTCAGCACCGAGCGGAGAGTCGCCTTCGCTGTCTGCCAGTGCGTCCTCTGCTGCAGTACGTCGCTGCTCCGCTGCCTCGAGCTGGTTCTGCTGACGGAGCACCTCGCCGCGGAGGGCAGCCAGACGCTGCGCTGCGGCATCCGCCTGGCCGGCGAGCTTGGTCAGCTCGAGGTCGTGCTTGGAGACCAGTGCGCTCTGCGCCGCGATCTGCTCGTCGAGGGCGTCGAGCCGGCCACGCGCGGCACGCGTCGCGGTCTGCGCGGCCGCGACCGCGGCATCCGCCTCGCCGATGCCGTCACGCAGCATGGCCGATTCGGTCTTGGATGCCTGGATCATGTCGGGCGTCACGGTGAACGCCGACTCGGCGCTCTCGGCCTGCGAGCCGAGCAGCGCAAGACGCTGGTTCGCCAGCGTGAACAGCGACCGCAACCGTTCCTGTGCCGATTCCAGGGCGAACGCGGTGCGCCTGGCGGAGTCGACCGCGTCTCCCACCTGCTCCTGCTCGATGCGCGAGATGCGCAGTTGCTTCTGCTCCAGTTGCTCCTGAAGCACGATGCGTTCGCTGTGGCGCTGAGACTCGTCGCGCGAGTAGCCGTCGAGCGAGCCGCGCAGCGTGACGACCTCATCCGCGAGCAGTCGTGCTCTGGCATCGCGCACGACGGCGGCGATGGTCTGCGCCTCGCGCGCCACCTCGGCCTGAGCGCCCAGGGGCTTCAACTGGCGGCGGATCTCCCCCGCGAGATCGCTCAGCCTGGTGAGGTTGGTCTGCATCGCGTCGAGCTTGCGCAGCGTCTTCTCTTTACGACGGCGGTGCTTCAGGATGCCGGCGGCTTCCTCGATGAAGCCGCGTCGCTCCTCGGGGCTCGCGTGCAGCACGGCGTCGAGTTGTCCCTGGCCGACGATGACGTGCATCTCGCGGCCGAGCCCGGAGTCGCTCAGCAGCTCCTGCACGTCGAGCAGGCGGCACTGCTTGCCGTTGATGGCGTATTCGCTGCCGCCGTTGCGGAACAGCGTGCGGCTGATCGTCACTTCGCTGTACTCGATCGGGAGCGCGCCGTCGGCGTTGTCGATCGTGAGCGTGACCTCGGCGCGACCCAGCGGACCGCGTGTCGAGGTGCCGGCGAAGATGACGTCCTCCATCTTGCCGCCGCGCAGGGTCTTGACGCCCTGCTCCCCCATCACCCAGGCGAGGCCATCCACGACGTTCGATTTGCCCGAGCCGTTCGGCCCGACGATGCAGGTCACCCCCGGCTCGAAGGCGAACGTCGTCGGCTGTGCGAAGGATTTGAATCCCTTGAGCGTCAAGCTCTTCAGATGCACGCCCGACGCCCCCTTTTCTTCGCCCCGCCGGTGAGGCCGTCTCTACGGTACCCGACACCCAGGCCCGCACCGGGCAGCCGGCTGGGCCGGTCGCTCTGCCGCTCCTCCCGGGCGTTGTCCTAGGCTCGTGATCACTGGGGATCGGGGGTTCTTCGTCGTGCGAGTGATCATCGAACGCGTCGCAGTACCCGAGCGGATCGCCGACGACACGACGGGCGACTTCGTGGGCTTCGTCGACGTGGGCAACGACTGCGCGCTGCATCTGTGGCGTAACGACGACTTCGTGTACGACCCCGCCGACCAGCTCGCGTGGTACAGGCCGAGCCCGTTCCGGCTGAGGATGCTCTACCTCGCCAGACTCGACGGCGAGCCGGCCGGACGGCTGCTCGTCACCGTTCCTCTCGAGGAGGAGGCGACCACGGCGGAAGTCGAGGTGCACGTCATTCCGGCAGCGAGGCGACACGGGATCGGCACGGCGCTGCTGCGGCGCGGCGAAGACCTGGTCGGCGATGCCGGCCGCGTGGACGTCTCGACCTTCACGGAGCACGTGCTCGCGGACATCCCGTCGGGAGCACGGACGATCGCACCGGAGGCCGGTCCTGTCGGGCTGCCCGCCGACGACGACTCCGTACGCTTCGCGCTGGCGAACGGCTACGCCCTCGGGCAGGTCGAGGAGGTCAGCAGGCTGACGGTCCCGCTGCCGGATGCCGTCGCCTCCGCCCTGCAGGCGCAGGCGGACGCGCACTCCGACGGGTATCGCACCGTGACGTGGTGGCAGCACTGTCCGGAGGAACTGGTCGAGAGCTTCGCAGCAGCCAGGGCTCGAATGGTGATCGACGTGCCGCACGACGGGATCGCGCTCGACACCGAGCGCTGGGATGCCCAGCGGGTGCGCGAGGAGGAGCAGCGCTGGATCGATGCCGCCGAGCCGATGCTGGTCGCCGCGGCCGTGCGCGATGGCTCGGACGAGGTCGTCGCGTACACGATCCTGCTGGTCGCCCAGGACTCCAAGAAGGTGGAGCAGTGGGACACACTGGTGGTCGCAGCACACCGCGGCCACCGGCTCGGCCTGGCGGTGAAGCTCGCCAACCTGCGTGCTCTCGCCGAGGTGGCGCCCGGCGTCGAGCGCATCCTGACCTGGAATGCCGGGGAGAACGCTCCGATGTTGGCGATCAACGCCGCGATGGGCTTCGAGGCCTACGCCCTCGACGGCAACTGGCAGAAGAGGGTCGGCACATGACGCCCGGGACGATGCGTGCCGCCGTGATCAACGAGTGCGGACCGGCAGAATCGATCCACGTCGCGCAGATTCCGATGCCGGAGCCCTCGCCGTCGGAGGTGCTCGTGCGGGTCGGCGCGACGACGGTCAACCACGTCGACACGTTCGTGCGCAGCGGCGCGTATCGCACCGCGATGACGTTCCCGTTCGTCGTCGGCCGCGATCTCGTCGGCACCGTGGAGCGCGTTGGCGACTCGGTCGACGGTTTCCGCCGCGGCGATGCCGTCTGGTGCACGAGTCTCGGCCACCACGGGCGCCAGGGCGCAGCAGCAGAGTTCGCCGTCGTGCCGGCCGACCGTCTGTACCCGGTGCCCGATGGCGTCGATCCGATCGCTCTGGTCGCGATCGCGCATCCCGCGAGCACCGCATGGCTGGGCATCGTGGAGCACGGCGGCCTCGCGGCACACGGCACGGCGTTCGTGGGCGGAGGCGGCGGCAACGTGGGCGGCTGCGCGGTCGGCATCGCCGCCGGTGCCGGTGCGCACGTCGTCACGACGGTGGGTGAAGGCGACGTGTCCAGACTCGACGAAGCGGGCTCGGTCGCGATCGACTACCGGGCATCCGACCTCGACGAACGTGTCACGGCCGCGCTGCCCAACGGCGCGGATGTCTGGTTCGACACCTCGGGCATGCTCCGCCTCGCGCAGGCGGTGCCGCTTCTGGCCGAACGAGGACGCATCGTGCTGATCGCGGGCATCTCCCGACACGACGATCTCGCATTCGGCGACTTGTACACGCAGGACCGCAGCATCGTCGGCTTCGCGATCAGCAACGCGACCGTCGACGAGCTGCGCAGGGCATCCGATGCCGTCGGAACGGCGCTCGCTGCGGGCGATCTCCCTTCGCCCCCGATCGACCGGCTCTCGCTGGAGCAGACGGCCGACGCGCACGCCGCCCTGGAGGCCGGTGACGCCCGCGGACGACGGTTCGTGATCGCGCCCTGACCTCATCACCCCGCGAGCGCGGACCGCTCCGGGGTGCGCATCCGCTGGCAGTGCGGACAGAAGTGCGACGACCTGTTCATGAACGACGCCCGCACGATCGTCGTACCGCAGCGCGGACACGGCTGTCCCTGTCGGCCGTAGACGTTGAGGCTGTTGGCGAAGTATCCCGATGCGCCGTTCACGTTGACGTACTGGGCATCGAAGCTGGTGCCGCCCTCGGCAAGCGCCTTCTGCAGCACGAAGCGCACCTCTGTCAGCAGCTCGCGCGCCTTCCGTTTCGAGAGCGTCTGCGTCGGCTGCTCGAAGTGCATCCTGGCCGCCCAGAGCGCTTCGTCGGCGTAGATGTTGCCGACGCCGCTGATCAGCGTCTGGTCGAGCAGCGCGCGCTTGACCGTGGTGCGACGCTCGACCAGCGCCGCCAGGAAGCCCGCGTCATCGAACGCGGGATCGAGCGGGTCGCGTGCGATGTGCACCACCTGGCTCGGCACCAGCGCGAGGTCCGAGCCCACGCCACCCGCTCCGCCATCCAGCGTCGGCACCAGGGAGTCGACGGCGAGAGAGCCGAACGTTCGCTGGTCGACGAAGTGAATGGCGAGTTCGCCGTGCAGCGGATGCTCCACCACCAGCCGAACGCGCGCGTGCCGCCCAGCAGGCTCCCCCGCTTCGCGCAGCAGCACCTGCCCGCTCATGCCGAGGTGGATGAGCACCGCCTGCCGCGCTTCAGCGTCGGGTTCGAGGTCGGAGTCCAGCGGCAGCCAGAGGAACTTGCCCCGGCGGGCGGCGCCGAGCATCCGTCTGCCGGTCAGCAGCGCAGAGAAGTCGCCGAGCGCGCGGTCGTGCCGGGTGATGCCGCGTTCGTCGAGCACCTCGACCGAGGAGATGGTTGACGAGGTCGCCGCCGGCTCGAGGCCGGCGCGCACCACTTCAACTTCGGGAAGCTCTGGCACGGGGATCGCGTGCGTTGGCCAGCGTCCACGCCTTCAGCGCCGCCGCCATCTCGGCATTCTTCTTGCTCGTGCCCTCGCCATCGGCGGTCACGAGTCCGTCGACCGAAACGACGGCGTGGAAGGTCTTGCTGTGATCGGGACCGGTGTCGGTGACCGTGTACTGGGGGGCTGGCGCGCCGTTGTGCGCAGCGAGCTCTTGAAGACTCGTCTTCGGGTCCATGGCGGCGCCGAACCTGTCGGGGTCGTCGAAGAGCGGCTCGACCAGCCGAAGCACGAACTCGGTGGCCACGTCGCCACCCGCATCGAGGTACACGGCACCGATGATCGCCTCGACCGTATCGGCGAGGATCGACGATTTGTCGGCGCCGCCGCTCTGGGTCTCTCCCCTGCCGAGCAGCACGAATCGACCAAGACCGATGCCTCGCGCAACCTCCGCGAGGGCGACACTGCTCACCAGCGAGGCGCGCCGCTTGGCGAGCCCGCCCTCGTCGACCCGGGGGTTGTCACGGAACAGCTTCACCGTCACGGCCTGCCCGAGGATCGAGTCGCCTAGGAATTCGAGGCGTTCGTTCGTCGGGATGCCACCGTGCTCGTACGCATATGAGCGATGCGTGAGCGCCAGCGTCAGCAGATCGGGATCGATGTCGATGCCCAGACGCGACTGCAGGGCGGCCTGATCGGACCGCCCTGAATCGGATGCACGCCGCTCGGCCGGCTCGAAGCCGGCATTCGTCGCTGTGCGTGCCGTGTCGCCGGACACGACTTCAGACGTCGGCGACCTTGCGGCCCTTGTACTCCAGGAACAGCGGGGTACCGGCCGAGTCTTCGACGACCTTCGCGTGGTGGGGAAGGCTGTAGGTCACCTTGCCGTTCTCGACGGTCTTGACCAGGTTGGGAACCTGGGCCTTCCACTGTGAACGCCGGGAGTGCGTGTTGGAGCGCGACTTCTTCCGCTTCGGAACAGCCATGATCTCTACTCTTCTCTGTCTGGGGCGCCGGCACCGCCGGCTACGTCATCGGAAGCGGGAAAGTCCGCGAGCGCAGACCAACGCGTATCGATGGTCTTGGTTGGTTCGCGATCCGGCAGATCGGCAAGCCGTTCACCCGTCTCGGGATCGAGACCTGGGCAATCCGGCCGGCACACCGGCTGGAACGGCAGTGACAGCACCACCGCATCCCTGACGAGAGGTTCAAGATCCACGTGGTCGTCGTGAACCTCAAAGTCAAAAGCTTCCCCAGAAGAATACGCGAAAAGCTCTTGGAAGTCGATTTGGACGCTCTGGGCGATGTCGATCAGGCAGCGGCCGCAGACACCCGTTGCGACGGTCGACGCTTCCCCGGAGACGAGGATGCCCTCGTGCACGGATTCGAGTCGAATGTCGAGGTCGATTGCAGTACCGGCGTCGACGCTGATCAGTCCTTCGCCGAGTTTTTCAGGCGAGTCGATGACGAGCGACTCTTCACGCATCTCGCCCGGACGGTGCAGAAGGTCGCGCACGTTGATGGAGTACGGATTGCGCACGGAAGCAGACACGAGCGCCAATACTATCGCGGTGTGCCGCTGAAACGCTCGGTCACCTCGAGCACGTGTCTAGCTGCTGAACCGCGCGGCGCCCGGCGATCTCATGCGCCCCTCGAACAGCGAGACCGGTACCAGCAGCGCGCGCGCGCGACGTGCCCATCCGGCGGTCGCCGCGACGGCGGAGATCACGGCTGTGACGTCGTCCGCGAGCTTCGGATCGGCGTAACCACCGGTGCGTGGAGCGAACCTGTCGCGTTCGACGGCATCGATGAGTTCGTCGAGTGCAGCGGATGCCGCGGCGCGGGCATCCGCATCCGGCACCGCCCCTGCAGCCTCATCCCACGTACGTCTCAGACGGCCGGCGAACACCCTCGGGGTTTCGGTGGCCGGCACCGCCAGGCCGAGATCGAGGCAGGACGCGCGCAGTTCCGTCCACGCCGTCGAGACCTTGCCGCCGCCGTTGCCGACGGACGCCAGCCGCCTCGCTCTCAGGCGCCGGCGCACGATCGACGGTGCGAGCAGCAGGGCGAGCACCACGAGCACCACGGCCGCGACGCTTCCGCTCGAGGAGATCGCAGTCGCGGTCGGATCATCGGTCGTGCCTGTCGACGCAGGAGTGTTCGTGTCGAGCTTCAGCCCGTTGCCGGCGGAGGGAGTCGCCGTCGAGGTCGTCGTGGTCTGCGTCTGAGTCGTCGTCGACGTGCCGTAGTCCGGCACGGTTCCACGGCCGACGGTCGGCTCGAACGGCACCCAGCCGACTCCGGGGAAGAACAGCTCCGGCCACGCGTGGAGATCGTCGGAGCTGATCGAATAGACGGCCTTCGAGCCGGAGACACCGGTCTGAGTGCCGGGAAGATAGCCGACGGCGATCCTCGCCGGGATGCCGAGGTCGCGCGCCATGAAGGTCATGGCCGCCGCGAAGTGCACGCAATAGCCGGCCTTCTGCTCGAGGAACGTCGCGATCGTGCCTGGGGTGTCTCCGTCGTATCCGCCGTCCTTCGGAGCGGTCAGCGAGTAGCGGAACTCGCCATCGTGGAAGTAGGCCTGCAACGCCACGGCCTTGTCATAGGGAGTCTTCGCGCCCGCCGTCACCGACCTCGCCGTCGCGGCGATGATCGACGGGGAGCTGGACGGAACGAGCAGGTCGTTCTCGACCGAACCCGGATAGTTCGTTCCCGCTGACCGCAGTTGTCTGGCGGTCGGTTTCAGATCCCGCGAGGTGACCGTGTACTGCTGGTTCACCGTGGTGGCCGTGTAACCGGCGATCGTGAGGTCCTTCTGCTCCCATCCCCAGCTTCCGTTGAGTCCCGCAACGCTCTTGACCGGATAGGGCGCAGGCAGCCACTCGCTCGTCATGTTGTGCACCTGCACGTCGGTGGTCACCTTCGTCGACTTCACCTTGTCGGTGAGTCCAGGGGTCTTCGAGATCGAGGTCGAGGACGTGAAGAACGTGGAGGCGGAGCGCTGGTGTCGCCATACGGCGCCCGAGAAGGCATCGAGCGTGGTCATCTGCAGATAGGCGGGCGTCGCGTCGGTCGTCGTGTAGTCGATCACGGTCACGGGCAACGGGCGACGCAGGTCGGCGCCGAGATCGATCAGCGGGCTGACGCCCTGGCCGAACAGCACGCCGGATGCCGGTATCGCCTGTCGTCCCACCTGCTGGAACCCGGGCGCCGTCGTTCCGATCACGAGAGCGACCACGATCGCACCCGTCGCGATGGCCAGCGACGCCCCGGTCTCGGACCCGGCACCGCGCGTGGTCCGTACGTCGGCACGCAGGAGTAACAGGTAGGCGACCAGGCAGAGCACGAGGGCCAGAGGCGAGAGACCGCCGTCGAGCAGGGCTGCCGGTGCGCTGAGCGCGGCGACGACGAGCACCCCGACGAACGCCGGGCGGTGGAGGACGACCGCGAGAAGATCAGCCGTCCAGGCGATGACACCACCTGCCGCAACGAGCAGGAAGAGGAACTCCGGCAGCGGATCGGCGGGCACTCCCTGGTTGTAGAACGACACCCTCGCCTGGTTGATGAGCTGCGTGAACTCCGTGGCCGTCGCGGGAGTGGGAATGAAGCCGAGCACGGCGGATCCGGGCGCGAAGAGCGCAGTGACGAGGAAGACGAAGGCGACGAGCGACGCGATCGGCGCGACGGCGCGGGGCAGGCGCACGAGACGGCATCCTGTTGCGACGCCGAGCACCACCACCGAGACGAGAATGAGCTCGAGCCACCAGCCTGCGCCCGTGATAAGCCCGCCCAGCGCGACGGTGAGTGCCACCATCACGGCCGACAGAGCCAGGCCGAGCCTCAGATCGGCCGCGATCTGCGAACGCTGCCGGCTGTCGCCCGCCGGCGTCGTCTGCGACGTGGTCGTGCGCCACGATCCGAGCGGGGAGCGATGTTGCGTGCCGACGACTTCAGCCATGGCGCGCCGTCCTCGACCGGATGCCCGCCCGCTGCCAGACCGCTTCGGGCGAGTCGTCAGGCGCGACGTCGACGCACGTCCATCCCCTGCGCTCGAAGTGCTCGCGCAGGTCGGGCCGATCCCCCACGAAGAATACGACAGCCGGGTCGCACAGGATGCGCAGGGCCGAGACGGCGGCCAGTTCGTCGCGATCACCGTCGACCACGACCACGAACGCCGGCACCGCCTGGGGGTTGCGCCGCAGAGCAGCCGAGAGCACGCCTGCCGGGTCGGCGTTCCCCTTGGACGTCTGGCTCACGCCGGCGAGTCCGGCGAGAAGCGTCTGGCCGCCTCCCGGCGGGTCGTATGCGGCGACTGGAAGTCCGCCGATCCCCGCTCTGCCCGTCCCGGCGCGCCCCAGCATCTGGATCGGCGCCGTCTCCACGACACCCAGCACGAACCCCTGAGCGACGAGGTGGGTCCCGATCGATGCGAGCAGGTCGACGGCGGCCTCGAAGCGCGGATTGCGGGCATCCGCGTGCAAGATGTGGTGCTCTGGATGCGGCCCCTGATCGGTGTCGAACAGAACCCAGGTCTCCGGATTGCTACGAGGCTCCTCCTGACGCACCATCAGCTTGTCGTGCCGCGCAGTGGCCCTCCAGTGCACCCTGCGCAACGGATCACCGGGGCGATACTCTCTGGCGATCAGCTCGTCGGCGTTCGGGATGCTGTGTTTGACCAGCTCGTGCTCGTAGCCCTCACTGCGCGACAGCTCGAACTCCGCCTGCCCCAGATCGCGCGCCCTCGGCACGACGATCAGCGGCTTCGACGCTCCGATCGCGTACAGGCACCGCACGAGTCCGAACGGATCGGTGCGCTCCAGCAACAAGGGGCCGACGTCGTACACGCCTCGTGCCGCGGCCTTGATCGAATATCGCACGACGACGCTGTCGGATCGATCCCTGCTCGCGCGAGCGTGCTCACCAAGCTGCGGAAGCGCGGAGAAGCCGGATGCCTCCAGCGGCGCAGGGCAGGCATCCCGCCATCGCAGGCCGGGCGACTTGCGATTCGCCTCGTTGCGTACCAGGAGTGCGACGTTCGCGGTCTCGCCGACGACCACCAGGTCGGACTCGAAGGTGCGGCTGACGCTGATCCACGGCCGGTCGATGGTGACGGCAATGGCCGCCGCGAGCGGAAGCAGCACGAGCACGATGCCGAGAACGAGCAGATCGACGCGCCCGAGCACTGCGGCGCCCACCATCGCGAGCGCACCCGCGAGGGCGATTCCGGCGCCCCGCCAGGTTGGTCTCGGCCGCTGCGCTGCTGACCAGACTCGAGTGGCCCTCATGTCGTCAGGCTACTTCTGCTGCCCCGTCGGCACCGGCGTCGCCGCCACGACTCTGGCGACGATCTCGGACAGCACGGCAGTGCGTTCGTGGTGCTGTCCCATCGCCCTGCTTGTGGGCAGCAGGCGATGCGCGAGCACCGGAATCGCGAGGTCGTCGATGTCGTCGGGAAGCACGAAGTCACGTCCCGCCAGGGCCGCCCTCGCCTTGGCGGCGCGCACCAGCTGCAGCGTTGCCCGCGGGCTCGCACCGAGCCGCAGATCCGGGTCTTCGCGCGTGCCGTGCGCGATCGCGACCGCATACTGCTTCAGGGCATCCGAGGCGAACACGCGACGCGCGAGGCTCATCATCTGCCGCAGGCGCTCGGTCGAGACCACGGCGCCGATGCGCGCGAGCGGGCTGGACGTGTCACGTCCGGTGAGCATCTCGATCTCGGCCTGCTCGTCGGGGTAGCCCATGGCGATCCGGGCCATGAACCGGTCGCGCTGTGCCTCTGGCAGCTCGTAGGTGCCCTCCATCTCGACCGGGTTCTGGGTCGCGATCACAATGAACGGATCGGGCAGCGGATAGGTGGAGCCGTCGACGGTGACGTGTCGCTCCTCCATGCACTCCAGCAGCGCCGACTGCGTCTTCGGACTCGCCCTGTTGATCTCGTCGCCGATGACGATGTTGGCGAAGACCGCCCCTGGCTTGAACTCGAACCGGCGATCGGGCTGGTTGTAGACCGAGACGCCGGTGACGTCGGAGGGCAGGAGGTCGGGTGTGAATTGAATGCGGCTGACGCTGCTGTCGACGGACTTCGCCAGTGCCTTCGCCAGCATGGTCTTTCCGACTCCTGGCACGTCCTCGATGAGCAGATGGCCCTCGGCGAGGAGCACGGTCAATGCGACCCGCACCGCCTCGTGCTTGCCGTCGATCACCGCCTCGACGTTGGTGGCGATCTGCTCGGCGACCGTCTGAAGCTCTTCGGGTGTCATGTCGGGGTCGACGTCGTCGGCGGCCGACGCGGCATCCGTCGGTTGTTTGGTGGGCAGACTGTTCATGGCTCCTGCAGGTACTCGTACACCGCACGCGGAACGTACGGGCTCACGTCGCCGCCCAGCGCGGCGACCTGACGCACCAGTGAACTCGACACATGCGCGTTCGCCGGATTGGGCAGAATGAAGACCGTCTCGACGCCGGCCAGGTCTCGGTTCACGATCGCCATCGGCGTCTCGTAGGCAACGTCGACCTGCGAACGGATGCCCTTGACCAGGGCCTTCGCGCCGACGTCTGTGCAGTAGTCCACGAGGAGGCCGACGCTCCACGCCGCAACGACGATGTTCGGCGGCAGCCGTTCGTCGGCGATGGAGCGCTCGATCAGAGCCACGCGCTGCGCGATCGGCAGCATCGCGTCCTTGTCGGGGTTGTGCACCACCAGAACGTGGATCTCGTCGAACAGGCGCGCAGCTCGTCCGATCACGTCGAGATGCCCGAGGGTGACGGGGTCGAAAGAACCAGGGACAACGGCGATCCTGTTCATAGGGCTCCAGGATAGCCGGGCGAGGTTATCGGATCGTTACGGTTCGGATGCGACTGCCAGCGGATGCTCGGCGAGGCATATACCCGATGGCCAGTCATGCTCTGGCGAGGAAGTCGCGCGACCTGTCGGTGAGGCGCGACGCGATCGCGGATGCCAGTGCCGGATGCCCCTCCAAGTGGGGGTCCGCGTCGAGCATGGCGCCGGCATCCGCTCGCGCCTGCTCGATGATCTCGCCGTCTCGTGCCACCCGCAGCAACCTCAACGACGAACGTCCGCCGGACTGGTTGCTGCCGAGAACATCGCCCTCGCGGCGAAGCTCGAGGTCTGCCTCGGCGAGTTCGAAACCGTCGAGGGTGGCGGCGACGGCATCGACGCGTTCACGCCCCGTCGTGCCGGGCTCCGCGGCGGTGACGAACAGGCACAGACCGGGAACGCCGCCGCGGCCGACCCTGCCGCGCAGCTGGTGCAGCTGCGAGACGCCGAACCGGTCGGCGTCGAGAACGATCATCGCTGAGGCGTTCGGCACGTCGACGCCCACCTCGATCACGGTTGTGGCGACGATCAGGTCGAGGGTTCCGGCGGCGAACGCGAGCATCACGGCGTCTTTGTCATCGGCGCTCATGCGCCCGTGCAGGGCTGCAGTGCGCGCGCCGGCCAGCCGGGGGTCGGATCGAACGGCGGCGAGGGTCTGTTCGACCGACGCGGCGGGAGTCGGCGGCCTCGCGGAATCCGCATCGTCATCGCCGCCTTCGAGCTCCTCCTCTTCGGCCTCCTTGGCACTGATCGCCGGGCACACCACGAACACCTGGTGTCCTGCGGCGATCTCCTCGGCCGCGCGCTCCCACACTCTCGATTCCCAACGCGGATGCTCGGCAAGCGGCACCACGAAGCTCTCGATGCGCTGCCGCCCGGCCGGCAGCTGGGCGATGGTCGACACGTCGAGGTCGCCGAACACCGTCATCGCCACCGTGCGCGGAATGGGTGTGGCAGTCAGCACCAGTTGGTGGGGCGGAGAAGACGCCTTGGCGCGCAGCGCATCGCGTTGCTCAACACCGAAGCGATGCTGCTCGTCCACGACCACGAGGCCGAGATCGAAGAACGACACGTTCTCGCCGAGCAGAGCGTGCGTGCCGACGACGATCTGCGCCTGCCCGCTGATCGCCCGGAGCATGGCCTTCCTGCGCTCGGATGCCGAGAGGCGCCCGGTGAGCAACGTCGGCATCAACTCCGCGGAGAGATCGGGTCCGAGCGCGGCGACGATCGACCTGAGGTGCTGCGAGGCGAGCACCTCTGTCGGAGCGAGGAACGCGGACTGCCCGCCGTTGTCGGCCACCTGCAGCATGGCGCGCAGCGCGACAACGGTCTTGCCACTGCCGACCTCGCCCTGCACGAGCCGGTTCATCGGAACGGGCTGCGCTAGGTCGTGGGCGATCTGCTCCCCCACCGCCTGCTGGTCATCGGTGAGCTGAAAGGGCAGCGCGGCGTCGAAGCGGGCGACGTATTTGCCGGGCACGGGCATCCGTGCCGTCGCCGCGGTCTCGCGCAGACGAGCGCGCTCCTGCAGCAGCGCAGCCTGCAGCACGAACGCCTCCTGAAAGCGCAGCGCGTCACGGGCCTTTCGCCAGTCCGCGTCGTCGGTTGGCGTGTGGATGCCCGTCAACGCGACCCGGAACTGCTCCAGCCCGTGCTCCGCCGCGACCTCTGCCGGCATCGGGTCGTCCACATCGCTCAGCTTCGGAAGCACCGTCTCGCGGATGACCTTCGCGATCTTCCAACTCGCCAAAGTGGACGTCGCCGGGTAGATCGGGATCGGCCTGATCTGCCACGCCTCGACGACGGACTCCGACGGGTCGTCGAAGAGCTCGTAGTCGGGGTGCGTGAGCTGGAGCGAGTTCTTGTACCTGTTGACCTTGCCTGCGAAGGTGCCGCGCCTGCCGGGAATCAGTTCATTGGCGCGCCAGGCCTGGTTGAAGAACGTGAGCGTCAGGATGCCGGTGCCGTCGGAGATCGTGGCCTCGACGATGGACCCGTGCCGCTGCCGCATGGCACGTTTGCTGCAGCTCTTCACCTCGGCGACGATGGTCACGTCTTCGCCGGCCGGCAGCTCGGCGAGCGCGGTGAGTTCTCCGCGATGGGCGTAGCGGCGCGGGTAATGCGCAAGCAGGTCGCCGACGGTCTCGTGGCCGAACGCACGGTGGAATAACGCGGCCTGCCGAGGCCCGATTCCGGCCTGAAGGGGGCTGGCAAGCGTCACAGGACCGGACGGCACGTCGTCGTGCTGCGACACGGAACGCTTCGTCGGTTCCGATCCCGTCTGCGCCATGCTCCCAGGCTAGGGGCACCTGCCGATGTCGTCGATCCGCTGACGACACGCCGACCATCTCGACAACGCACCGCGCTCGACGATTCGGCGTCCGCGCGACGGCGAATCGAGCTGGGCCGCGCTCCCGGCCTGCCGCGGCATGCCCGGCAGGGACGGGCATGCAAGATAGACACATGCGCATCGTCGCCGGCTTCGCAGGATCTCTCGGCCTGGCGGTGCCCAAGTCCGGCACCCGCCCCACCAGCGATCGCGTGCGAGAGGCGATGTTCTCGTCGCTCGAGGCGATGGATGCCTTGCACGGCATACACGTGCTCGATCTGTATGCCGGTTCGGGTGCGCTCGCACTCGAGGCGGTGAGCCGTGGCGCAGCATCCGCGGTACTCGTCGAGCAGAGCGCTCAGGCCGCGTCGGTGTGCCGGGCGAATGCCGCAGCTCTGATGAAGGCTGCTGCCAAGGCGGGCGGCGACATGCGGCCGGCGATCGACGTGCGCCAGAGCACCGTCGGCTCCTATCTTGCGCACCCTGGCACTCGATCGGTCGGCCTCGTCTTCATCGACCCGCCCTACGATGTCGACGAGCAGGAGCTTTCCCGGGTGCTCGCGGCGCTCGAGCTCTGGCTCGCGCACGATGCCGTCGTCGTCGTGGAACGCAGCGCACGATCTCCGGAGCCCGTATGGCCGGCGACGCTCGAGCCGTTCCGCTCGAAGCGGTACGGGGAGACGGCCGTGTGGTTCGCTCAGCCGGCCGCGCCGTCCCAGCCAGCGTAGGGATCCCAACCGGAGCGCCGGTCGTACGGATGCCCGTCGACGGTCACTCCCCCGGCCGTGCCGCGCTCTTCGACGCGGCCGATCACCATGAAAGGGGCGGGCGGTTCGACGCCGGGAGCGAAGCAGGCGAGCAGGGCGTGGTCTTCGCCGCCTGAAAGCGCGAGTGCGGGGTCCGCGCCGAGCTCGCCGGAGCGTAGGTCGATGAGTACACCCGACGCCTCTGCAATGCGTCCCGCGTCGAGCGCGAGGCCGTCGCTGACGTCGAGCATCGCGGTGGCGCCGCCCCGAGCAGCGGCGATTCCGGCCGCGATCGGAGGTGTCGGTCGCAGCTGCACCCTGACATCCGGGTTGCGGGCGGCGACGGCCGCTCCGCGCGCCCGATCGGGGACGCCGTCGTCGTCGACGCCGTCGGCGAAGAGAGCTGCCAGACCCGCCGCTGCTCTGCCGAGCGTGCCGGCCACGGCGACAACGTCTCCAGGGCTCGCACCGGAACGCAGCACCGGTTGCCTGCCCTCCAGGTCTCCGAACGCGGTCACGGCCACGGTGAAGACATCGGAGACGGAGAGGTCGCCACCGACCACACCGCACCCGAGCGCGAGTGCCTCACACCCCTCGCGCAGGCCGTCGGCGAACGCCTCCAGCGTGGTCACGGGCGTGTCGGCGGGTGCGGCAATCGCGACGACGAGCGCCGTGGGCTTCGCGCCCATGGCCGCAACGTCGGCGAGGTTCGTGGCAGCGGCCTTCCAGCCGACGTCGGTGGGACTCGACCAAGCCCATCGGAAGTCAGGTCCGGCGATCATCATGTCTGTCGTCACCACGTAACGACCGTCCGGTGCGGCCAAGACCGCTGCGTCGTCGCCCGGGCCGACGATGGCCGCCGCAGACGCCGGCAGCCGGGGGAAGATGCGCCGCAGGGTCGCGACCTCGCCGATCGAGGCGAGGGTTGCGACATCCGCGTGCTCACCGCGCCCAGATTCCGTCATGCCGCTCACGCTATCGTGACCACGATGCCCTTTCCTTCCGCCCGCCGCCTGCTTGCCGTCCTCGCCGCCTGCTCCGCCGTCATGTTGCTCGCCGCGTGCGCGCCTGCCGTCGCGCTCGATGCCGCGCCCGACGCGAACTCCCCCAAGTGCGCCGACATCACCGTGCACCTGCCGGACACTGTGGCCGGCAAAGCGAAGCGTGTGACGAACGCTCAGGCGACCGGGGCGTGGGGCGACCCGGCCGTGGTGCTGCTGCGATGCGGAGTCGCACCGATAGGCCCGACGACCAAGCCGTGCATCACGGTGAACGGCATCGACTGGGTGCTCGAGAACGATCCCGCCGCATCCGCCCTGCGCTACATCACCTTCGGCAGGACGCCCGCGACCGAGATCGTCATCCAGCACGGAAAGGGCGGCGTCACCGATGCTGCGGTGCTGCCCGATCTGGCCGACGCGATCGGCTCGATCCCGCAGCAGAAGAAGGAGAAGTGCCAGGACGCCGCCGACGTCACCTCTCCGACGACGACCCCGACATCCGTTCCATCGCCCACCACGACCCAGGTCGGCTAGCCGCGGCCGCGAGACCGCGAGCAGGCACCGAGACCGTGGGTGTCAACCACGGTCTCGCCGCTC
This sequence comes from Humibacter sp. RRB41, assembly GCF_022761015.1. Classification (GTDB taxonomy): domain Bacteria; phylum Actinomycetota; class Actinomycetes; order Actinomycetales; family Microbacteriaceae; genus Humibacter. The sequence continues at coordinate 15,745 of NZ_JAKWJQ010000006.1, read as the reverse complement.
CCGTGCGGTCTCGTCGACGGGTGTGCGCTGCAGCGCGAGCTCGATGAGCTCGTCGATCAGCTGCGGGTAGCTGAACCCGCTCGCCTGCCACACCTTGGGGAACATCGAGATCGGGGTGAACCCCGGCATGGTGTTCAGCTCGTTGACGACCCAGCCGTCCGCGGTCAAGAAGAAGTCGACGCGCGCGAGACCCGCGCAATCGATCGCCTCGAACGCCCGCACCGCGAGCGACTGCATCTCGGCGAGCTCCTCATCGGTCAGGTCGGCGGGGCACACGAGCTCGACGCCCGGCGCATCCAGATACTTCGCGTCGAAGTCGTAGAAACCGCCTTCGGTCACGAGAATCTCACCGGCGACGGATGCCCGTGCCCGCTCACCCGGCCGCGCGCCGAGCACGCCGATCTCCACTTCCCTGCCGGCGATGGCCGACTCGATGAGTGCCTTGCCGTCCTCGGCGAACGCGACGTCGAGCGCACCGGAGAGTCCCTCGGCCGACGTGATCTTGGTCACGCCGACGCTCGAACCCGCTCTGGCGGGCTTCACGAACAGCGGCGACCCGAGCCCGCGCAGGCTGTCTGCGACGACATCCTGCTCTCGCTCCCACTGTTCGCGCGTGACCGTCACCCAGGGCGCCACCTCGATGCCCGCCGCCTGCAGCACGGTCTTCGTGAAGTGCTTGTCCATGCCGAGTGCGCTGCCCAGCACGCCGGATCCCACGTACGGGATGCCCGTCAGCTCGAGCAGGCCCTGCACCGTGCCGTCTTCTCCCCACAGTCCGTGCAGGATCGGGAACACCACGTCGACCTCGCCGAGCGACGTGACGACGCCGTCTCGCTCCACCGTCAGTTCGCGCGAGCGCACCGACTCCGGCCAGCGCACCCTGCTGCCGTCGTCGCGCACCTCGGGCATCGAGTGCGGGTCCAGGGCGAACGCCGTCGGGTCGTCGCGCTCCAGCACGAACGCGCCGTCACGTGTGATGCCCACCGGGATCACGTCGTAGCGGTCGCGGTCAAGCGCCCCGAGAACCCCGCCCGCCGTGGCGCAGCTGATCGAATGCTCGCTCGAACGCCCGCCGAAAAGCAGCACGAGGACGCGCTTGTGAGTCATCCGAAGTCCTTTCACCACGGGGTGTGTCGTCCGTGGTCAGGTGGGGGGCCAGATCTTTCGGTTCGAGCGTACCGGCAAGCACTTGACCCACCTGCTCCACGATCGGCATCTCGACGCCCTTGGCCTTCGCCAACGCGAGGATCGGCGCCACGGATGCCAGCCCTTCCGCAGTCTGATTCATCTGTTTGACGACCTCGCCGAACGCATAACCCTGACCGAGCAGCCTGCCTGCGGTGTTGTTCCGCGAAAGCGGCGACTGGCACGTCGCGATCAGGTCGCCGAGACCCGCCAGACCGGCGAGGGTCTCTCGTTCCGCTCCGTGAGCGACGGCGAAGTCCGTCATCTCCACGAGCCCGCGGGTGATGATCGACGCCTTGGTGTTCTCGCCATAGCCGACGCCGTCGACGATGCCGATCGCGACCGCGATCAGGTTCTTCAGCACACCGCCGAATTCGGTGCCGATCACATCCGTGTTCACGAACGAGCGGAAGTAGGGATTGCGGGCCGCAAGGGCGACCTCGTGCGCCGTGTCCATGCTCGTCGAAGAGACAACGGCCGCCGTCGGCTGCCGCTGTGCGATCTCGAGCGCGAGGTTGGGACCGGATGCCACAGCGATGCGTTCCTGGTCGATCGACAGCACCTCGGCCATCACCTCGCTCATGCGCAGGCCGGTACCCTTTTCGACACCCTTCATGAGGCTCACGACCGGGATGTCCGCAGGCAGGATCGACTCGATGGCGATGAGGTTCTCGCGCAGGCTCTGGCTCGGCACCGACAGGAACAGCAGCTCCGCGTCGCGCAGCGAGGCGGCGAGATCGGGCGTCGCTGTAACGTTGCGAGGCAGGTTGATGCCGGGCAGGTACTGACTGTTGCGGCGCGCCTCGCGGATCTCGCGCGCCACCTCTGGACGCCTGGCCCACAGTGTCACGTCTGAGCCGCCGTCGGCGACCACCTTCGCGAACGTCGTCCCCCAGCTGCCGGCCCCGAGCACGGTGACGCGCCGCGCGGGCGGTGGTTTAGCCCTCAAAACGCCCCGTCTCGCTCTGCGCGTGGTCCGCCGGATCCCACAGCTTCTCCGGCGCCTTCTCGCCACGCAGCTTCTCGAGCTCGTGCGTGATCGCCTGCATGATCGTCTCGGTCGCCCCTGAGACGACGGTCGCGGTGCGCGGCTTGCCCAGATATTCGGAGAGGTCGACGGGCGTTCCGATCGAGAAGGTGATGGTCTTGCGAGGAAAGAGGCTGATCTTCTTCGAGTAACGCCCCATGATCTGCTGCGTTCCCCAGTGGGCCACCGGTATGACCGGGATGCCGTAGTCGAGCGCGAGCCTCGCCGCTCCCGTCTTGCCCCGCATCGGCCACAGGTCGGGGTCACGCGTCAGCGTGCCCTCCGGATACACGACAACGACGCTGCCGTTGTCGACGATGTGCTGCGCCTGGGCGATGGGGGCACCACGTCCGCCATGGCTGCGGCTGACCGGCACCTGGCCGGACTTCGTCAGGAACCAGCCGACCACAGGCACCTTGAACAGGCTCTCCTTGGTGAGGAAGTGCGGAGCTCGCCCGCGCCGCCAGATCATCGACCCGACGACGAGAGGGTCGATCTCGCTGTAGTGGTTCGGTGCGATGACGTATGCGCCCGTCAGCGGGAGGTTCTCACGGCCGTGCACCTTGAACTTCGCGATCGACCCGATCAACGGGACGACGATGCCGGCCATCGGCCAGAACACGCTGGGACGATGGGTCTCCTTACGCACCCGGCGAGATTTCGCCGGTACTGCGACCTGCGCCTCATCATTCTCGGGAACGAGACCAGCATCGGGCTCTTCAGGTGTTTTAGGCACCCGCCCATTATCCGTCATGCCCTGTGCCGGTCCGGGAATGGATGCCGCAGCCTGTCGCCGCAGTCACTCACTCCGGAGACCAACCAGTGGTGGTGACAAACGACGCACGCACCCAACACGACACGCTCCACAAGGCGGGGCTACGCCGCCGCCGTACGCCACGCTTCAAGCCGACAGCGGCGCGCCGGGCAGGGACCGGCGCGCAAGACGACGCAGCCCGGCGCGCAATAGGCTCAGCGAAGCACGAAGTCCGCGCCGAGCTGCTCCAGCTTGCCGATGAAGTTCTCGTAGCCGCGGCTGATGATGCCGACGTTGCTCACGGTGGACTCGCCCTTGGCGGTCAGTGCAGCGATGAGATGGCTGAAGCCGCCGCGCAGGTCGGGAACCTCGACATCTGCAGCGTGCAGTTCCGTCGGTCCCGCGATGACCGCCGAGTGGTCGAAGTTGCGCTGCCCGAAACGGCACGGATGCCCGCCGAGGCACTCCTTGTGAATCTCGATCGTCGCGCCCATCTCGACCAGCGCGTCGACGAAGCCGAACCGCTGCTCGTACACGGTCTCGTGCACGATGGAGATGCCCTTCGCCTTGGTGAGGGCGATCACGAGCGGCTGCTGCCAGTCCGTCATGAAGCCGGGGTGGACATCCGTCTCGATGACCACGGGCTTGAGGTCGCCGCCCGGGTGGTAGAAGCGGATGCCGTCGTCGTTGATGTCGAACGCACCGCCGACCTTGCGGAACACGTTGAGGAAGGTGAGCATCTCGGCCTGACGGGCGCCGCCGACGAAGATGTCGCCCTCGGTCGCCAGAGCAGCAGCAGCCCAGCTGGCTGCCTCGTTGCGGTCGAACAGCGCCGTGTGGCTGTACCCGCTGAGGCGGGAGACGCCCTCGATGCGGATCACGCGGTCGGTGTCGACCGTGATGATCGAGCCCATCTTCTGCAGGATGTTGATGAGATCCATGATCTCCGGCTCGATCGCCGCTCCACGCAGTTCGGTGATGCCCTCGGCCTTCGTGGCCGTGAGAAGCACCTGCTCCGTGGCGCCGACGCTCGGGTAGGGCAACTCCACCTTGGCGCCGTGCAGGCCGTTCGGCGCTGTCATGCGGATGCCGCTCGGCAGCTTCTCGACGACCGCGCCGAACCGGCGAAGCACCTCGAGGTGGAAGTCGATCGGGCGGTCGCCGATGCGGCATCCGCCGAGGTCGGGGATGAACGCCTCGCCCAGCGCGTGCAGCAACGGCCCGCAGAACAGGATCGGGATGCGGCTCGATCCGGCGTGCGCGTCGATGTCGGCCATGTGGGCACTCTCGACATTGCTCGGGTCGAGCAGCAGCACGCCTTCTTCTGGACCGTCCGTGACCTTGACTCCGTGGATCTCCAGGAGGCCACGCACGACACGCACGTCGCTGATGTCGGGCACGTCACGCAGCTCACTCGGACCGTCACCGAGAATCGCCGCGACCATCGCCTTGGTGACGAGGTTCTTGGCTCCCTTCAACTGGATGCGCCCCTTGAGAGGCCTTCCACCGTTGATGGTGATCTTTTCGGCTGTCATTCCGACTCTCGCACCAGCGGCCTGCGCGTCCTGAAGAAGTGAGTTCACTAGATTTTCACCGGCAATGTCTTGGGCCGCCACGAGGAGCGACGGGCTTCGAATTCTGTGATCTGCGCTTCGTTACGCAACGTGAGGCCGATGTCATCCAGCCCCTCGAGCAATCGCCACCTAGTGTAATCGTCGATGTCGAATCCGACGGTCAGCCCGCCGATGCTCGCGTTTCGCTCAACCAGATCTACCGTCGCCTCTATTCCCGGATTCGCGTCGATCGCGGCCCAGAGCCTCTCGACGTCCTCTTCGCTGATCGTGCCGGTCAGCAAGCCCTGCTTGCCGGAGTTGCCTCGGAAGATGTCGCCGAACCTGGGGCTCAGCACGGCTGTGAAGCCGTAGTCGCGCAAGGCCCACACGGCGTGTTCACGAGACGACCCCGTGCCGAAATCGGGGCCGGCGATGAGGATCTTGCCCGCCCGGAACGGCTCCTGGTTCAGCACGAAATCAGGATCCTGTCGCCACGCATAGAACAGGGCGTCGTCGAAGCCCGTCTTCGTGACGCGCTTCAAGAACACGGCAGGGATGATCTGGTCGGTGTCGACGTTCGAGCGCTTCAGCGGAACGGCGACGCCGGTCAGTGTCGAGATCTTCTCCATGCTTCACGCACCTGCCTTCACGTCGTCACGGGCATCCGTTTTCTCGAGGTCCCACGGACTCGAAAGCGTGCCGCGGATGGCGGTTGCCGCCGCGACCACCGGCGAGACCAGATGAGTGCGACCGCCCTTGCCCTGGCGGCCCTCGAAGTTGCGGTTGCTCGTCGAGGCGCATCGCTCCCCCGGCGCCAACTGGTCGGGGTTCATGCCGAGGCACATCGAGCATCCGGCGAAGCGCCACTCGGCTCCGAACTCCTCGAACACCTTGTCGAGGCCTTCTGCTTCGGCCTCGATGCGCACCCTGGCGGAGCCCGGAACGACCATCACGCGAACCCCGTCGGCCTTCGTGTGTCCCTTGATCACGGAGGCGAACGCCCGCAGGTCTTCGATGCGCGAGTTGGTGCACGAGCCCATGAAGACGGCGTCGACATGCACGTCCTTCAGCGGTGTTCCCGCCTGCAGATCCATGTACTCCAGCGCACGCTGGGCCGAAGCACGATCGTTGGGATCGGCGAAGTCCTCGGGAGTCGGAACGACGTCGCTCAGCGACACACCTTGCCCGGGGTTGGTACCCCAGGTCACGAATGGCTCGAGCTCGTTCGCGTCGATGAAGACCTCGGCGTCGAACACCGCGTCATCGTCGGTCACCAGCGTCTTCCAGTAGGCGACGGCCTCATCCCAGTCGTCACCAGCCGGCGCGTGAGGACGCCCCTTCAGGTAGGCGAAGGTCGTCTCGTCCGGGGCCACCATGCCGGCGCGGGCTCCCGCCTCGATCGACATGTTGCAGATCGTCATGCGGCCCTCCATGGACAGCGCGCGGATGGCACTGCCGCGGTACTCGAGCACATAGCCCTGCCCGCCGCCTGTGCCGATCTTCGCGATGACGGACAGGATGATGTCCTTCGCCGTGACTCCGGGGCGCAATTCGCCCTCGACCGTGATGGCCATCGTCTTGAACGGCTTCAACGGCAGGGTCTGCGTGGCCAGCACGTGCTCGACCTCGCTGGTGCCGATGCCGAGCGCCATGGCGCCGAACGCACCGTGCGTCGACGTGTGCGAGTCGCCGCAGACCACGGTGATGCCCGGCATGGTCAGGCCGAGCTGGGGCCCGACGACGTGCACGATGCCCTGCTCGAGATCGCCGAGGGAGTGCAGGCGGATGCCGAACTCCTGCGCGTTCTTGCGCAGCGTCTCGATCTGCGTGCGACTCGTCAGGTCGGCGATCGGCTTGTCGATGCCGATGGTCGGGGTGTTGTGGTCCTCGGTCGCGATGGTCAGATCGGGCCGGCGCACCGGACGGCCTGCCACGCGCAGACCGTCGAACGCCTGAGGACTGGTGACCTCGTGAACCAGGTGCAGGTCGATGTAGATCAGGTCGGGCGTGCCGTTCTCGCCCTTGACGACCAGGTGATCGTCCCACACCTTCTCGGCGAGAGTACGCGGACGGCGGTCGCCGGTCGTCGTCTCGTCGGTGCGCACGGCATCGGATGCTGTGGTCATGCTGTCGAATTCTCCTTGCGTGTGTTCGGGTGAAATACCCGTTTGTTCAGCCACGAAAGAACTCCGCGACGAGGGAGGCCAAGAGAACTAGGACTCGTCGCGGCTGCTAAGGAGGAGGAAGACGACCAACACCCGTTCAGAGTACCACCGTGGGATACCACTTTCGTGAATCCATCCGCTGCACCGAAGTCCCCCGGATGCGCCTGCCGCTCCACGCGGGTGGCGCCTGTCACCCCTGAGCGACCTGAAGGCGGAAACTCCCGAGCAGCACGGTGACTCCGGCAGCCACCGGCGAGGGCGCCCCCGCGGTCAGCGCGGTCGCCGCTCCCGACGAATCGACGACGCTGACCCCGTTGGTGGAGTGCAGGTCTGTGATCCGCACGCCGTCGTCGGCTGCCTCGATGACGGCGTGCGTCTTCGAGACGCTCCTGGCCGGATCATCGACGGGCAGCAGCTCAGCGTCGTTCCACGGGTCGAACCGCACTGGATTGCGGCCGACCAGCAGCGCTCCGTTCACCGGCACGCGGGCACCCGTGGGAAGCACTACCAGCCAGGTACGCGATAAGGATGTCGGTGCCGAAGCCTGACTCGTCCCTGGCGGGTTGAAGACGGGCAGCGACGTGCGTGGTGGCATCCGCTCGGTGCGGTTCCCGGTGTCTTCACGCGGCGGTATCAGGCCTGGAGGCGGCGTGATGAAACCCGGCGTGTCCACCCGAGTCACTATACCGATGAGGTGGAACGCCGCCTGGCGAAGCGGTACGAGGCGATACGGCGGCGGAGCCACCCCGCGGAGTTCGAGACGGATTGCACCACCGCGTCGACCCTGTCCCACACGTTGGCACTGCGCTCTGCCCCCACGACCGTGCCATCGAACACCGCGGCATCCGCGTCTGCTGCCAAGCCGTGCAGTGCCTCCGCTTCGAGCGGAATTCCCTGCTGACCCGACTGCGTCGTCAGTGCCGAAGCCGTCTGACTGCGGGTCGCTACCGGCGGCACCCGAAAACCGAGTTCGCCGAATCTGTCGACCAGCTCGTCCCAGGCACCGGCGGCTTGTCGGTCGCCGGGACCCCTGGCTCTTCGTTTGCGCCGTCTGGACTTGCGGAGCGTCACGATCAGCATCGGCACGAAGATCGCGAGCAGCACGACGAGTACTCCCCCGCCCACGTAGTAAGCCCACGTCGGCAGCACGAACGCGTGCTTGTCGGTCGGCAGCTTGCTGTCCTTGGTCTTCACAGGCGTGAGCAGGTCGTCGGCCTTCGGCGGCGTGTTCGGGGGCTGCCGCACCTGCGGCTGCGGCTGAAGCTTGGGCTTGACCGTCTGGTCTTTCGGGGCATCCGTCTTCGTCGGGGTCGGAAAGAACGGCACCCAGCCGACGCCCTGGAACGCGACCTCGTCCCACGCGGTGATGTCGTCACCGGTGTACGTCACGGTGCCCTTGCCGTCGGTGTGTCCCTTGAAACCCATCACGACGCGAACCGGGTAGCCGAGGTGGCGAGCCATCAGGGCGAACGCCGACGTGTACTGCTCCTGATCGCCGACCATGGGGGTCTTCTGCAGCAGATCGCTCATGCGATCGGCACCCTCCCCTGCCCTCGACGGCACCGGGTCGGAGGCGCGACCGTGACTCAGGTATCCGAGCTTCTTCAGCGATCGTTCGATGTTGCGGAGCTTCTGGATGGCGCTGGCGGAGCCGCCTGCGTACTGCTCGGCCTTCGTGGCGACCACGTCGGGCACGTTCGTGACGCTCGGCATGGCGATCGATGCGACCGGCACGTTCTTCAGCGCTTTGTCGTTCGGGATCTTCTGCGCTGTGGCGTTGATCGTGTAACTGAGACCGCGAGAGACGCCACTCGTCACGGCGGTGGTTCCCGTCGTCGTGTTCACGCGCACGGTCGTCGTCGGATCGGTGTCGCCAGGGTGCGAGTCGAACGTCAGCTTGTCGACGTAGCCGAGGTTGGGCATCCAGACGTTGTCGTATCCGAGGATCGTGAACTTCGTCGTCGTCGTCGCGCCGGCGGTGAACAGCGACGGCGCTGGGATGCTGCTGCCGAGCAGCTCGAAGCTGCCTGAGCCGTTGGTCTGCTCGCCGGGACCGGTGACGCTCCAGACGACGCCGTCGTACGCATCCATCGTCGCCAGGCGCACGAGCGTGCCGCTGGGCAGGTTGGTCGCGGTGAAGAGCTTCGTCTTCTGCAGGTCGTTCGTGTATTTGCGGAACCCGGCCAGCGGCGCCGGGTACTCCAGCGGGTCGAACGGAGGCTGCACGGCATCGCGCACGACGAGACGCGATGAGGATGACGGTGCCGTGACGATTCCCGCCGCGCCGCCGATCACCACGGCGACGAGCACGACGACGGCCGAGCCGGCGATGGCCTTGCGGGTCAAGCCGGGGTCGGCTGCGATCGATCGCTTCGAAAGCCGGATGCGCCACCCCAGCCAGCAGAGCGCGATGGCCGCGAACAGCACGCCGCGCATGCCCGCATAGAAAGGATCGCGCGTGCCGAGCAGGATGGCTGCGAGGAAGACGAGCACCGGTCCTGCAAGGATCAGCGCGGCGCGCAACGTGGCCCGCTTGCTTCCTGCCGGCCAGCGCAGGGCGATCGAGACGCAGACGAGCGACACCAACAGCGTCGTCGCGTACGGGACGACGGCGATGTACGGAGGCGCCTCGAGCGGGGCGCGCAGGGTGACGGCATCCGACCATCCGAACACGGAGCCGGTGGCCAGATCGAGCAGCGACGTCGGGGTCGGCACGATTCCCGCGATGCCTTCGGCAGGCAGTGCAAGGGCGGTGCCGAACACGAAGTAGGCGCCGACTGCGATGAGAGAGGTGATCAGGACGGAAAGGCGCAGCAGCACACCGACGACCGCGACAGCGGCGCCGACGACGAGGCCTCCGATTCCAGCGACCAGGTATCCGAGAGGACCGAACGCCGGAGCGAACCCGAGCACACCGATGAGCGTGAGCACGGCGAAGACGACGACGTCGGTCCAGACGGATGCCGTGATCGCCGACACGCGCACCGCGCGCGTGGTCGCGGTGGCCGCCGCGGTCATCGTCCAGCCCTTTGCAGTAGGGGTGAGAGCTCTGTGAGCTTCGTCACCGTCGCCACGATCGCGTTGCCCGCCTTGCGTAGACCGGGCTCGCCGCCGACTGCGGCGCGCACGGCGATGACAGGAGTGTCGCTCGGATAGAGCGACGAAAGTGCGTGGAGGTCGCGGTTGCTTGCAGTGCTTCCGACCACCGCGATCACGAGGCTGGGCGCATCGAGCCGCATGCCGACAGTGCGGGCGAAGTCACGCAGGGTCGAGTACCGGCTGTCCACCTGCTCGATGCGGCACGTGTCGTCGAGAAGGGTCATCGGGGTGCGTGCGCGGAGCGTCGCCCCTTCCCAGATGACGTCGACCTCCGACTCCTCGGTGATCACTTCGACGCCGATCGACGCGAGGGCAGACACCGCGAGCTCGAACTCCTCGGCGGACGCATACAACCGTCTCTCCGCGCTCATCAACAAGAGCAGTTGAGAGCGGCGGGTCTCCTGATACTGACGCACCATCAACTGACCGGTGCGGGCCGAGCTGCGCCAGTGCACGTTGCGGATGTCGTCGCCCGGCTCGTACGAACGCAGCGCGTGGAACGCGAGGTCGCTGTCGGTGATCGCCTTCGTCGTCTGCCCTTCGAGATCGCGCACGAGCCCGCGAGCGGTCGCCGCGATCCTGGTGATCTTCGGATGCACGAAGAGCTCGACCTGGTCCGTCCACTTCGTGGTGCGACGCAGAAGGCCGAGCTGATCGCCGCGAACGCTGATCGCAGGCCCTGCGACGATCAGAGCACGGCGCTCGGTCGGGATCGTGAAGAGGTTCTCCTCGTCGGCACCCGCGGCAAGGCGCGGCACGATGAACTCGGCGAGTCCCTCGCCGACGGGCAGTTCCATGCGCGTCGGCAGCACCGGGCGCTGACCCGAGTTCGTGACGGCCATGCTGCCCATCGCCCGGTCGCCCGCGGTGACCCGGCGAGGATTGAGTTCGATGGTGACCCGGTAGGTGGCGCGACCGAAGAGATAGGCGCACGCGACGAGCATCCCGGCCAGCAGGGTGAAGCCGATGAACCCGAACTCGGCCCAGCCGAGCACGAAGGCAAGAAGAAGCGACGCGACGGCCGCGAGCAGCACGATCCATCCGACGCCTGTGACGACACGACCAGCCCGCATTGCAACGGCGATGGGTTTCGCGAAGACGCGCTCCAGTGCGTTGCCGAGGCTCGTCAGACCCGCGCCGACGGCGCGCGCGAGCTGTCGCAAGGCGAAGGTCGCCTGCGATCGGGGCTGCTGCTCGGCCGTGGTCATCGGATCAGGCCGCCCGGTACACCGGAGGGTTCACGGTGGCAACGGCGCGGTCCACGATGTCTTCGGCGCGCACGCCGGAGAACTCGGCCTCAGGATCGACGATCACGCGGTGCGCGAGCACCGGCACGGCAAGCTCGCGCACGTCGTCGGGTGTGACGTAGGTGCGTCCGTCCGCGATGGCCCACGTCTTGGCCGCTCGCGCAAGGGCGAGCGCTCCGCGGATGCTGACGCCGAGCGAGGCATCCTTGTCGTTTCGAGTCGCGCTGACGAGCTCACTCAGATAGCCCATGACGGCGCCGTCGGTGTGCACGTCGGCCGCCAACTGAGACATGGTCGTGACGGAGTCCGAGGCGATGATCGCCGAGACGGATGCCGCACGCGCGCGGTTCGACGAATCCATCAGAAGTCGCACCGTGGTGTCGTGATCCGGGTAGCCGAGCGACGTCTTGATCAAAAAGCGGTCGAGCTGCGCCTCGGGCAGCGAATACGTTCCCGCCTGCTCGATCGGGTTCTGCGTTGCGATGACCATGAACGGGGTCCCCACCGGATGGCTCACGCCGTCGACCGTGACAATGCCCTCCTCCATCACTTCGAGCAGGGCCGACTGGGTCTTGGGCGATGCGCGGTTGATCTCGTCGGCGAGCACGACCGAGGCGAAGATCGGGCCGGGGTGGAACTCGAAGCGCCCGTTCGACTGGTCGTAGATCGTCACGCCGGTGACGTCGGAGGGAAGCAGATCAGGCGTGAACTGGATGCGCGACTGCGTGCCCTGAATCGTGTTCGCCAAAGCCTTGGCGAGCACCGTCTTGCCCGTACCCGGCACGTCCTCGAGCAGCACGTGGCCGCCGGAGAGCATGGCCGCGACGACCAGCTTGATGGCGTGCTCCTTGCCGAGGATCGCCTGGTCGACGTTGCCCACCAGCTGCCCGAAGGCTGTGGCGAACCACGTTGCCTGCTCCTGTGTTACTGCCATGGTTGGTTCCCCTTCGGTCTGAGTTCGTCGTCAGTCGTGCTCATTGCCGGCCGCGCATCACGGGCCTACGCCGGTCGTCGGCAGGGCATTCCAACCGGCCCCTGAAATGGACACGCTGAACGACTTGGCGCCGCCTCCGACGGCCTGGAACTCTACCGTCACCGTCGAGCCGGCGCCCGGATTACCCAGGCATCCATGAGTCGACACCGATCCGGACCCGCTCAATGTGACGGTGATGAAGTCGCTTCCGATCTGGCCGTTGCCCGCCGGGCTGTTGGACAGGGACGGCACGAGTTTGTAGCTGCCGTTCGGGACGTCTTGGTAGCTGGCAGCCACGAAGTTCCAACCTGTGCTGCACGTGCCCCACCCCGACGGCGGGTGCACACCCTTGACGACCGAGCCCGACGGGTTCGCTGGCGGCGGGTCCGCGATCGAGCCGCTGGCCGACGCGGAATCGCCCTGTTTGCCACTGTGGTCGTTCGTCGCATACACGGTGAACGAGTATGTGCCGGCCCCGACCGCCTTCGTCGTCACGGAGGTACCGGTCGTCGTACCCGATCCTCCGCCGCTGAATGACCAGTGGTACGTGACGCTGCCGCCCCCGGTATCGCCGACGGCGTTCCAATTCAAGTTGAACGTTCCTGGCGCGGTGCCGTTGGCACTCATGCTCGCTTTGGTCACCGCGCTCGGCGTGCCGTACGGGGTCACTGCGCTGGACGGATCCGACCACTCACCCCAGCCGTCGGCGTTGTAGGCCCTGGCCTGGAACGTGTACGACGTGCCGTTGGTGAGGTTCTTGATCGTGTTGGACCCCACCTGTGCAGAGACCGGATCACCCTGATTCGCACGAATCTGGTACTGCGTCACCGGCATGCCGTTCGCCGTCGCCGCGGCGAGCGACATCGTCGCCTGAGCATCGCTTGCGCTGACACTGGACGGTGGTGACATCTTCGACGGAACGTCGTGGATGACGACCTGGTACTGGCCGATCGTCGCCTTGGTGCGCGAGGGATCCTTGGTGGCATCCTGCACCGTGAACTGGATGTTCACCGTGCCGATGGCGGCTCCGGTTCCGACGCTCACCGAGATGGACGTGTCCGTGAACGTGACGTCGACCCCGGTCGGCGAGCTGACGGCCTTGGCCGTGGTGATCGTGAGGCCGTGCCCTGGGAACGGGTTCACCCAGGTGTCGTCGCTTGTCGCCCCGGTCCAGGTGTACGACTGGCCGCGTTGGATCTCCTTCGTGAACGGCGGGTCCTTCTGCTGGGCGAGCGGCCGCGTCGAGCTCACGACCTTCACGTTCACCGTCCCTGTGACGGAGGTCGTCGGCGAGTTCACCTTGAACGTGATCGCGGATGTCGTTCCAGGCTGCACGCCGAAGGGTGCGGAGATCGACAGCGTCGAGCCGCTCGGCGTCGCCACGACCCCGTTGGACGCGCCGGAGAAGTCGGAGTACGTCAGCTTGTTCAGGATCTGCGGGTTCGGGTGATAGCTCGAAGCGCGCAGATCGACCGTCGTCGCGCTTTCGCCGGCTTCGATGGTCACGTTGGGAGGGGTGAAGGTGGGCGGAACATCCGACTGATCCGGATTGCCGACGGTGATGGGAAGAACAAGGGACGTGACGCGATCCCTGCCGGCGCCGGGCTCTCGACCGTCGTTCACCTCGAACGTGATCTCGGCAGGACCGCGATAATCCTTCTCCGCCGTGAAGGTCAACGTCTGATCGTCCACGAATGCGGAGGACGTCGAGTGCGACACGGCGACCCCTGCAGCCCCGGTGATCTTGACCGGCCTGCCCGACGGCACGGCGATGATGTCGGACAGCTTCCACGACTTTGTCGCGTTCATCGACACGATCTGTTGCGGGACCTTCACGTGAGGCGGTGCAGTGCCGTCCGACGCCGGTGGCACAACGATGAATGCCTCACCCTTCAGCCCGGTCGCGGGGTCCGTGAGCGAGTAGGCCACGGCCATCCGCTCGTGTCCAGGCGTCACAGTGACGGAACCGTTCTGCCCGACGGTCGCGGACTTCGCGTTCGGCCCGTTGAGTCCCACCTGGAGCTTGTTCACGAGATCCGACGGATTCACCGCACCCTCGTACACGTTGACCTTGAGGCTCTTCTTGCCGGCCGCCTTGTCGGACTCGACCACCTGATCGACGGCGGTCGGGTAGACGGGCTTGGCGTCGTCGGTGACGATGACTTGCACGTAGGCGCTGTCCTGCCCGCCTTGCCCGTTCGTGATCGTGTAGCGCGCGACGTAGACGCCCTGCTTCGCGGGCGCCTGAACAAGCACGATTTGCCCGTGCACCGATGCCTTGAGCGCGGAGTCGACATCGGACAGCTTCTTCTTGACCGAGATCGTGTACCCGTTCGGGTCCGAATCGTTGTTCAGAACGGGAACGGATGCCGTCCTGCCCGGCTTCACCTGCACGGTGTCGTTGACTGCGACAGGAGGCTGCAGGCTGCTCGGCCGTGGGACGACAGCGATCCGCACCGTTCCGGTCGCCGTCTTGCCGTACGTGTCCATCACTCGGTAGGTGAAGACGTCGGTGCCGCCCGATGCCGGATAGGCCTGATACGTGAACGACGTCGAACCGGAACTGACGATCCGTCCGAGCGTCGGTTGGCTGACGATGCCGTCGAGGGTCACGGAATCGCCATCCGGGTCGATGCCGCTGACGGGAACGGTGATCGGGATGCTCGATCCCGCGAAAGTGCGCGCGGTCAGCTCAGTGGGGATGGGGGCCCTGTCTTTGCCGTCCTTGCCTTTCACCTGGAACGTCACGGTGGCGATGGCGTTCTGACCCCATTTGTCGCTGATGCTGTACGAGACCGAATACTGACCGGCCTTCTCGGGCGCCTGATATCGCACGGTGCTGCCGCTCACGAACGCCGTCGCGCCAGCACCCTGATTCGATGTGTCGTGAAGTTTGGGATCGATCGTGAACGGCTCGTTGTCCGGCGAATAGTCGTTGTCGAGCACTTTCACGGTGGCGATGTCGCCGATGCGAACCGTCGCTTCGTCGTCGAGCGCCACGGGCGGCTGGTGCACCACGAGCGGCGGGATCGGCACGACGGTGATCGTCGACGTCGCCTGCTTGACGCCGTCGGAGACCACGTAGTTGAGCTGCACCTGCTGCGGGAGCACGTTCGGCGACGTGACCTTCACCACCTGGTTGTCCAGCAGTTCGACGTTCAGGTCGGAGGAGGCATCCGCCTTCGTGACCGAGCGAACTGCAAGCACCTTTCCGGACGGTGAGCTGTCGTTGGCCAGCGGATTCACGGTCGTCGTCTCGCCGGGGCGCACGTACGCGTCGTCGGCGACGGCAATCGGCCCGGAACCATCGTTGCCCTGTACGACGTCGACCCGGATGAGTCCCGTGGTCGTCTTCGCCCCCGCGCCGAGCGTGTACTTGAGGTAGTACTCGCCGACCGCGCTCGCGGTGACCGTGACCGTGCCCTTCTGAGCATCGGTGGCAACCTGCGGCTCGGACGGCCCAGTGTCGAAGTTGGCGCCGACGAGATTCAACTCATCACCGGACGGCGACAGGTCGTTCGTCAGAGGGTTGATCGTGATCGCCTGACCCGTCACCCCTGAGGCGAAGTCCGGCGTCGCGACGGGAGCCAGGGATCCCTGGGCCTTCACCGTCACCATCAGCGAACCGGATGCGCTGGCGTGCCCGTCCGAGACCGTATAACGCACCTCTTTGACACCGGTCTGCCCGTTCTTGCTGACGAACGTGATCGTGCCATCCGGTTGAAACTGCACCTGATCATCC
>NZ_JAKWJQ010000005.1 GCF_022761015.1 Humibacter sp. RRB41 | reverse complement strand
ACTTTAAGCACAGCGACACGGTTCTTCGACACCCGCCAGCCTGTCGCATATGTCGCGACTCACCTGTCACGTATCACCTGTCACCTATGTCGCGACCCCCGGCACCCCATCCTCCGCCACGTTTTAGCCCCTGATCAGGTATTTACACTCTCGGAACGGCTCAAATCGAAGGCCAGGGATGAGGGTTCTCCCGAGGATACTCGTCACTGGTGGGGTGCCAGGTCCGGCCTGCATGCTTCCGCTCGTGTCCTCGCACCGATCTACGGCACGAGGACCCTCAGGAGCGGCCCGGTGCGAAATTACACCTCCGTGCACTTCGTATTCCTCTGGTCTGTGCAAACATCGCTCGACTTGATATTGCCTTGTCGACAGGGCTGTCCATCTTGACGGGACTACCCACTGAGAATAGCTTTCGGGTGTTGCCCCAGACCCGGTGACGGTTTTGAACCGCACTGAGAACTGGGGCTCTGTTGTCTATTGCACACCGCACGCATGCTGAACGCTTGTCGACTGCCGCACCGCGCCGATGGCGAGTCATTCTGCCGGTCACTGCAGTGGCCGGTATGACGGCGCTCATCATCCTCGGGAGCGCTGGTCCGGCCAACGCGGCGGGGTCGGTTCAGTCGACGGTCGGGCTCGGTACCGCGGACAGCTACGAGGTCCTCGCCGGCAGCACCGTGACCAACACCGGTGCAACCACGGTCACCGACGGCGACGTCGGGCTCAGCCCAGGGACCGCGGTCACAGGCTTCCCGCCTGGGGTCATCTCCAACGGGGTGATCCACGCCACCGATGCGCAAGCCCAACAGGCCCAAGCCGACCTCACCACTGCCTACAACGACACAGCAGGTCGCTCCCCCGACGAGTCGAACATCATCGACCTCGCCGGCAGAACCCTCGTCCCCGGCGTGTACTCCGGCGACGCACTCGCCCTCAACGGCACCGTCACTCTGAACGGATCCGCGAGCTCCGTCTTCATCTTCCAAGCAGCCAGCACCCTGATCACCGCATCCGCCAGCACCGTCGCCTTCACCGGCGGCGCGAACTCCTGCAACGTGTTCTGGCAAGTCGGATCTTCAGCCACCCTCGGCACCGGTTCCACCTTCGCGGGAACCATCATGGCTTTGACCTCGATCACCGCCAACACCAACACCACCATTACTGGCCGCCTCCTGGCACGAAACGGCGCCGTCACCCTCGACTCCGACGTGATCACCCGACCCAGCGACTGCAGCCCACGAACAGCAATCGTCGCCAGCACACCAACCCCCGAGCAAACTGCAGCATCACAAGCTGCCGCCGCAGCCGCAGCACAAGCAGCAGCCGCGCAAGCAGCGGCAGCTACCGCAGCCCAGGTAGCAGCAGCACAAGCCATCGCAGCACGAGCCGCCGCGTCCCAGACCGACTCGCCCGTCAGCGGGTCATTGGCCGACACCGGCTCTGACGCGCTGCCGGTAACGATCGCTGGGCTCCTCCTTCTCAGCGCAGGAACGCTGATGTACCTCCGCTCACGAGGAGCCCGATTCACGAACTTCGCACGGCCGAAAGCCCGGCGATGACAGGGGACGCGCGTGGGATTGTCGTTTCGGGTACGACAGTCCCACGCGCACAACACACGAACCGGTCATCGAACATGCATGAAAGCGCTGTTCGACTCTGACGCACAGCTGAACAGGAATCCACGGCGCTGACGTGATCGTTTTGCTCATTGTCCTTCTTGTGATTTGGCTCGTGCTCGCCGTTGTCGGCTTCGCCTTCAAAGGACTGCTTTGGCTCGCCATCATCGGAATCATTCTTTTCGCTGCCACCGCCATCATCGGGCTCGTGCGTCGCGCAGCAAACCGCAGGAAATAGGGACGCTGAACTATCAGCCAAGGCAAAATGGCGATCGCTTCACTGTACGGCGACGAAACAGCCCTCCAACCGAACAAGGCATCATCGCCGCGATGAATGCCGTGACGTCGGCGGCCAAATCCTCGCGGCTTCGGTCGATCAAATCTCGACTACGCCGGAGTGGCCCATCGGATGACCGTCACCGATCCTCCGGAGCGCGTTATATGTCCCGGATAGCTGGAGAAGGTTCACACCTCATCACCTTTGCCCCGGTGAATCATCGGGAAGCGACGTCAAAGCTGGTACGTTGAGCAATTTCCGGGAGGCAGTCCGAACCCGTTACAAGGCTCCTAAGCCTCCCAGAGCTCGCGACAATTCGGGCTAGCAATACAGCGAAATGCCACCACCTCAAGCTAACCCGCCTTGAGCATCGGAGAGTCCAAACAGTCCAGCAGCTGCAAGATCGCACCCGCCTTCGCTCTACTTACCGTGGCCCTTCGTTCGCGAACCGGTCCGTGCGGCCAGGTTGCGCTTGGCCGCCAACCCCGTTGCGGAGTCAGGTGGAGTTGTCTATGGGAGGTCCAACTCGGCCGCCGGATGGGTGTTTTGATATCCGACGTCGATCCGACGCGCGATCACGTCGTCGGCGACCTGGCGTAAGGGCACGCTCCGGTTCCTGGCGTATGAGCGCATGGCCACGAACGCGTCGCTCATGCTCAGGCCCGCGGTTGCCGCGATCACTCCTTTGGCCTGTTCGAGCAAGATGCGGGAATCGAGGGCGCGTTGCAGCTGTTCGGTCACGATCTGCGCGCTGCGGGCACTGCGTTCTTGAAGGATCCCGATCGTGGCAACGTCGGCCAGAGCCTGGGCGACGGAGATGTCTGTATCGATAAGAGCACCGGTGTAATGGCTGAAGAGGTTCATGGTCCCGATGATCTGCCCACGAAGTCGCAGCGGAGTTGCATGAACTGATCGGAAACCAAACCTCAACGCCTCAACGCAGAATGCCGGCCAGCGCACTGACTCAGCTTCGATATCGCCGACTGTGACCGCGGTTCCAGTTCGGAAGCAATCCAGGCACGGGCCGTCTCCGGCGGCGAGTTGGAAGACTTCAACGAGCTCGACGTCTTCGCTTGTGGAAGCCACGAGCTCGAGAGATCCTGCCGGGTTCACAAGCATCAGGCCACCGGCTTGAGTATCAAGGATGTCTGTGCATTCCTGAACTAGCCAATGCAACAGGTCGATCACGTCGAAATCGGTCACGAGGGAGTCAGCGAGCTTAACGAAGGCCGAACTGAGTTTTGATTCTCTGGTCTCGGTTGTCATCATCGTCGCCCTTTCGGTCGGATCGTTTCACGAGGATGTGTCCTCGACGGTCAGCCTGCCGGCAACCACGTCGCGTGGAACGGCGTGAACGGTTCGCCCATTGGCGAAAGCGTAGGCCTGCAGCCGCGCATGGGCGCCTGTTGCGGTCGTGTTCAAATGAACGAGAACCTGCCTCGTCGCATTGGCCTACTTCTTGACCGTCGCCGACACGAGCGCCCCTCCCCTACGGCGCTCGACTGGAAGTCCCGCAGCTGAATACATGCGAGACGCGATCCACAAGGGGTTGCCGCCCGGCCCCTGCCGTCCATACTCTCTTCGCGTGGCTGTCTGGGAGGGCATATGGCAACGCACGAATTGAAGACGATTCGCACGAACATTCCTGCTCGTATGGACCGATTGCCGTGGTCCAAATGGCATTGGACGGTCGTGATCGGTCTGGGCGCGGTGTGGATCCTGGATGGCTTGGAAGTAACGATCGTTGGCGCCCTCAGCAGCCGTCTGACCGAGAAGTCCAGTGGTCTGGGGCTGACCACAGGAGATATCGGGCTCGCCGCAGCGGTGTATGTGGCCGGCGCCTGTGTCGGCGCTCTGGTGTTCGGTTACCTGACCGATCGATTCGGTCGCAAGAAGCTGTTCATGATCACACTCGGCGTGTACCTCCTGGCCACCGTTGCTACGGCATTTTCGTTCACGCCGCTCTTCTTCTTCGTGTGCCGCTTCTTCACGGGCGCCGGAATCGGTGGCGAGTACTCGGCGATCAACTCTGCAATCGATGAACTCGTCCCCGCGAAGCGCCGCGGCGTTGTCGACCTCGCGATCAACGGCTCATATTGGCTGGGCACGGCATTCGGCGCCATGCTCACCGTCTTCCTGCTGAACACGGCGATCTTCGCTCCCGCGCTCGGTTGGCGGCTTGCCTTCGGGCTTGGCGCCGTTCTGGGGTTGAGCATTCTGCTCGTCCGACGGAACGTACCTGAGTCGCCGAGATGGATGTTCATCCATGGCCTCGATCGTGAAGCGGAGCACGAGGTCGACGACATAGAGCGGCAGGTTGAAGACGACGTCGGAACGAGCCTGGAAAAGGTCGCAGACGACAAGTCGATCGAGATCAAGCAGCGGCGGTCGACAGGTTTCGGCGAGATCGCGCGGGTGGCGGTGCTGAAGTATCCCAAGCGATTCGTGCTCGGGCTTTCCCTGTTCATCGGTCAGGCGTTTCTCTACAACGCCGTCTTCTTCACCTACGCGCTCGTGCTCACGAAACTCTTACACGTTCCGGATGACGTCGCTCCGTGGGCACTTGTTCCGATCGCTGCCGGCAACTTTCTTGGCCCTGTACTCCTTGGCAGATTGTTCGACACGGTCGGCCGCAAGGTGATGATCTCGTTGTCGTATATCGGCAGTGGCGTGCTGCTGGTGGCAACTGGCATTCTGTTCGATTCCCGCGTTCTGGATGCAACCTGGCTCACGGTGTGCTGGGTGGTCGTGTTCTTCGTCGCCTCCGCGGGCGCCAGCGCCGCTTATCTGACGGTCAGTGAGATCTTCCCGATGGAGACCAGGGCGATGGCGATCGCGTTCTTCTACGCGGTCGGTACCGGCATTGGCGGCATCATCGGTCCGTTGCTGTTCGGCCAGTTCGTGTCCATCGGCATCGGCGCCGTCGCCATCGGATACTTCATCGGCGCAGGATTGATGATCGCGGCGGGACTCGTCGAGGTCTTCCTTGGCGTGAACGCCGAGAACACCTCGCTGGAAGACGTCGCTGAACCGCTGTCGAAGACCGACTCACCTCAAAACGCGAACGCTTGACAGGGCACCTCAAGGGATTTCGCGGCTGGATGGCGCAAGCACTCAAGCGCTGTCGACGCGCGCGCTGCCTTCACGTTGCGGTTTCAACCCGGGTGCGATGACCATCCACCGTGGACACGAGAGCGACTTGCCTTTAACCGAAGCGCAGGTGTCATGATGTGCGCATGGGCTATCTCATTTACGGATCCGGCGCAGAGTACGAGATTGAGGATCGCACCCTCGCCCACCTGAAGATCGCGGTCGTTGCCAAGCTCCGCCTGCAAGAGAGCTTCCTGATCAATTGGACCGTACCTGCCGAGGACGGCTCCGGTCGTGTCAGCCTGTGGCTCTCCCCAGCGGTACCGCTGCAATTCCGATTCGCCGGAAGCCGCCCTCCGGAGCTCAACCGTGTCTGGCTGGAAGCGCTCGCGCAATCATCGCACGGGACGCGTGGAATGATCGTGATGCCGGAAAGTGACGCCGAAGCATTCATCGAGGCCAGTCCTCGGGCTGAATAACAGATCACAGGATCGTTTTCGCGTGAGCCGTCAGGCTCGACCAAGCCACCCTCGTCGCACCTGATCGTCGTCTCGTCAAGCCCTCGACGGCGCCGACGAAATGGGTTCAGGTGAAAGGGTGCGACGAATCACATACAGCGGAACCGTCTTCCTGACCGGCAACCGCATTGCCGAGGCGTTCGTGGCGTACGCACGAGCCCTAGGCAGGCGCGGACTCGCCGACACCGTGTCCCTTCCAGCACTGACAAGTTCAGGTGAGAGACACATGATCCAAGTCCTTGTGGGGCCTGCCAGCCAACTCGTCAGCGAACCATGGGATGACTGGGATGACCTCAGCCGCGAGATCGAGGATGCGGAGAAGGTGGAACAGATCGAGCATCTGACCTCGCGACTTAGCGATTCCGACGAGAACGCGTAGCACGGCGCCTCGGGATCTTCCTCGGTCATGAATTCCCGCGGGGCCATGCGTCGGAGCGATCCGAGCGGACCGGGCATTCACCGTATCCCTGTTGGCAGGACGGGGACGTTTCGCTACGAGGCCGACCGCGGGTCCGAGGTCGTCGACGACAGCACGCTGGATCGGATCCAAGAATTGGCGATACCGCCAGCATGGACGGATGTCTGGATCTGTGATGATGCTCTCGGGCACATTCAGGCAGTTGGGCGCGACGCTGCGGAGAGGCTTCAGTATCTGTATCACGAGGAGTGGCGTCGACGTCGTGACGAAGCCAAGTTCGATCGCGCCTTGGAATTGGCCGCGGCCCTTCCACACGCCCGACGCTCGGTGACTCGGGACCTGAGTCGTGACGGGTTCGAACCGCGCAGGGCCCTTGCCGCCGCGTTCAGGATCATGGATTTCACAGCTGTGCGGGTCGGCAATGAAGAGTATCTGAGGCGATATGGATCGCGCGGCGTCACGACGATGCGCTGTCGCGATCTCGTCATCGAATCCTCGTCCGTCATTTTCGAGTTCCCGTCCAAAGGCGGCCTTCGCTGGAGCTCCTCGCTCAATGACCCTCTCCTCACTCGCTACTTTCGCGAGATCGTCGATCAGCGGGGCCCGAGCGCCCGCGCAGTCGCCTGGCGAGACTCGAAGTGGCACGCCGTCACCACTGCGGAAGTCAACGACTATGTCCATCGTCGCACCGGCACCGAGGCCACAGCCAAGGATTTTCGAACGCTTCGGGGCACCACCACGGCCGCAGAATTCTTAGCGCGTGCGGGCACGCCGGCGACATCCAAAGACGCGGAGAGCACCATACGATCCGCGATCAAGGCATGCGCCGACCTTCTGGGAAACACTCCCGCAGTGGCGAGAACCAGCTACATCGACCCACGAATCTTCGACCTCTATCGCTCCGGCGAAGTGCTGTCCTTGCGAGGCTCGTCGCTGTCATCCCTCTGCTCGCTGCTTGCTCCGCAAGCTTGACCTCTCGTTGAGACCGCGGACCAGCGTTCTTCACGTCCTCGGCTACGGGGTCGGCATCCCTCCGGTGACGGCCAATGTTTCTCCGACAACGTAACTCGACTCGGCCGAGGCAAGGAAGACGTACGCCGGGGCGAGTTCAGCGGGCTGACCGGCTCTTCCGAGTGCGGTCTGTGCGCCGAAGTCCGGTAGCTTCTCCGGCGGCTGGCCGGCGCTGGGCTGCAACGGCGTCCAGATCGGGCCAGGAGCGACAGCATTGACTCGGATGCCCTTAGGCGCCAGCTGCGCTGCGAGCGCCTTCGTGAACGCGTTGATCGCGGCCTTGGTCGTCGCGTAGTCGACGAGGATGTCTGACGGCAGATATGCCTGCACAGATGTGGTGTTGATGATCGTGGATCCCTCGCTCATGTGCGGCACTGCCGCTTTCGTGAGGTGGAACATCGCATACACGTTCGTCTTCATCGTTCGGTCGAACTGGTCATCCGGCAGCTCGGTGATGTCTTTGCAGAAGACTTGCTTCCCCGCATTGTTGACGAGAACGTCGAGGCCGCCGAATGCATCCACCGTGCGCTGCACCGCGTCGGCACAGAAGGCAGGGTCGACGAGATCTCCCGGCAGCGTCAGCGCCGTGCGTCCTGCTTCGCCGATCAGTGTTGCGACGTGCTGCGCGTCGTTCTCTTCCTCGGGCAGGTAGACGATGGCGACGTCGGCGCCTTCCCGTGCGAAGGCGATCGCTGCGGCGGCACCGATGCCTGAGTCGCCGCCCGTGATGAGCGCTTTGCGGCCGGCCAGCCGACCGGATCCCACATAGGTGTCCTCGCCGTGGTCCGCGGGAGGTTCGAGCTCCGCGTCACTTCCCGGCTCGGGTACCTGATCCTTCGGCGGTGAAACCTTGGGATAGCGGGTGACCGGGTTGTCAAAGGTGTACTGCGTTTGAGCCATGTCTCAACGCAACGCCCGCCAACGGATGCGTGCAAGGGGTTGCGTCCGCACGCGCAAGCATCCTCAGAAGGAGTTCGCAATGATGACGAGCAGCCAGATGATCGTCCACACCGGAATGGCGGCGAACACGCAGGCCAAGATCACCAGCCGTCGAGCGGGCGGAACCATGAACCGAGCGACGATCATCGCACAGTACAACGCGACCACCACGACGGCTCCGATAACGGCCCAGGCGACGTCGTTGCGCGCCTGAAGGAGCAGGACCGCAACGCAGATCACGGCGAAGATGCCGCCGACAACGAGCCAGATGCGTCCATGCGAAGTGCGAAGTGCGGGTTGGTTGCGAACCAGGGTGGGGTCCTGATCCTTTGACGGCATCCGCTCATCGTTCATTTCGAGCTCCACTCCTCCCGCAGGAACTCGTGGCCGCGCCCGGACAGCGACAGACCATGTCCCGGTCTCGACGGGTCGGGCACGAGACATCCGTCGACCAGGTCGGGCACCCCCTCGAACAGCAGTGACTCGATGAGGATGTGGTCGTGGAAGTACTCCACGTGAACGGCGGATTCGACGGACGCGGCGAGCGTGGCGTGCAACGCGGGCGACGTGTGAGCGCTCAGCGGCACGTGCCAGGCGACGCACTGTTCGGCGGCATTGCGGAATCCGGTGACGCCGCCGCATCTGGTGGCATCCGCCTGTAAGACGTCGACGGCGCCCGAGCTCAGGAGGGCACGAAAGTCGGCTGGCACGTACCCGTACTCACCTGCGGCGATCTGCATTCGGGCCGGCGCCCG
Organism: Humibacter sp. RRB41; assembly: GCF_022761015.1. Classification (GTDB taxonomy): domain Bacteria; phylum Actinomycetota; class Actinomycetes; order Actinomycetales; family Microbacteriaceae; genus Humibacter. The sequence goes on along the minus strand of NZ_JAKWJQ010000005.1, from coordinate 282,050 downwards.
GTCGCGCAGCAACCGAAGCCCGTCGCGGTCATCACTCGTCACCGGCTCCTCGAACCAACTCACGTCGGCAATGCTCGCGAACCGTTCCGCGAGCGCGAGCGCCTGCTTGCGGTCATACGCACCGTTCGCATCCACGAACAGCCCGACGTCGCCGCCGATTGCGTGGCGGGCGGCACGCACACGGGCCGGATCCGATGCGGCATCCGTCCCCACCTTCATCTTGACGGCGCGGATGCCGCGATCGGCCCACCCGCCGAGCTGCCGTGCTAATTGGGTGTCGGTGTACCCGGTGAACCCGCCGCTGCCGTACACCATCACCCGGTCGCGCGCCCGCCCGAGCATGTCGAGCAGAGACACGTTCAGGAGTCGGGCCTTCACGTCGTGTAGGGCGACGTCCATCGCCGAGATGGCGCTGGCAGCGATGCCGCGCCAGCCCATGTTGCGAAGGGAGCGGGCCATCGCCCAGAACAGCTCGGTCGTCGACTTCGCATCAGCGCCCATCACGATTGGCGCGAGGACGTCGCGCACGACGCGCAGCGCGGCAGGGGACGTGTACGCATAGCCGAGGCCTCCGCATCCGCCCGCCTCCAGCTCGACCACGAGAACACCGGTCGAGTCCCACCCCGCGGTGCCGTCGGATTCCGGCACGGGTTCACCGTCGTACGTGGTCGGAATCACGTAGACGGTTGCCCGTACCGAGCGAATGGTGCTGTCACCGGTCATTGATCGCTCACTCGTCTTTGTCGCGGCCGAGGTGCAAGGCACCTTTGACGCGCTCGACACTCTCCGCCGCGAGCGCTGCCGCCGAGTCCTTGATCGCATCGAGCTCGAATGGATCGCCCTTGAGCAGCGAGAGACCGGTGTTCTTCGCATACTCCTTGGTGATGTGCGCTGGAAGTGGCGGGATGTTGCGGCTCACGATCGCGTCGATCAAGGTCACTCCATCGTGTGCAAGAGCGGTCTCGATGGCCGATGCCACGTCATCGTCCTTGTCGACGCGGACACCCTGGAAGCCGAGGAGGCGCGCGTAGCCCGCGTAGTCGACCGATTCGACGTCCTGCGCGGTGCGCCAGACCGGGTTGGCATCTTCGGTGCGCATCTCCCACGAGACCTGGCCGAGGTCGTCGTTGTGCATCACCAGCACAACCAGTTGCTTGTTCTCGAAACGGTCGAGGTACTTCTTCACAGTTATCAGCTCGTTCATGCCCAGCATCTGGAACGCGCCGTCGCCGATCGTGCAGAACACCGGGCGTTCAGGGAAGGCGAACTTCGCCGCCACCGCGTACGGCATCGCTGCGAGCATGGTCGCCAGCCGTCCGGAGAGGTCACCGCGCATGCCGCGCCGCAGCCTGATGTGGTGGGCGTACCAGTCAGCTGTGGTGCCGGCGTCGGCCGTGACGACCGCATCCGGCGGTAGCCGCTTGTTCAGCTCGTGGAAGAAGCGACGCGGGTTCGCACCGTCGTCGTAGGAGACCATCGCCTCGGCCTCCTCCTCCTGCTCCCAACCTGCCATCTCGTCGGCGATGCCACGTTGCCAAGAGAGGTCGTTCTTGCGTTCGAGCATCGGGATGAGAGCCTCCAGCGTCGACTTCACGTCCCCCCATAGGTTCACCTCGGTCGGATACCGCAAGCCGAGTTGCTCCGCCTTCAGGTCGACCTGGATCGCGCGGGCCGTGCCGCTCTTGGGCAGGAACTCGCCGTAGGGATAGTTGGAGCCGAGCATGACGAGGGTGTCGCATCCGTTCACCTGGTGCAGGCTCGGCAACGAGCCGAGCAGCCCGAGTTGCTGCGTGTGGTGCGGAATGTCGCTGGGCACGACATCCTTGCCCCGCAGTGCCGTGACGATTCCCGCGCCCGCGAGTTCGGCGGCCCTGAGCACCTCGTCGGTCGCGCCGCGGGCACCCGCGCCGACCAGGAAGGTCACCTTCTCGCCGGCGTTGATGATGCCGGCTGCCTTGCGCAGATCATTCGCGGGAGGCGTGATGGCCGTGGATGCCGGCACTGTGCTGGAGCGCGACACCCAATGCGCCATCGCGGGAGCGACGGCCTTCATCGCCTGCACGTCGTGCGGAATGATCACGACGGCCGGCTGTAGGCGCAGCCTAGCCGTGCGGAACGCCGTGTCGATGACAGCGTCCACCTGGGCGGGGCTCGCGATCGTGTGCACGTAGCACGCAACGTCCTGGAACACCCGTTCGAGATTGCTCTCCTGCTGAGTGAACGTGCCCATCGCATCGAGCCCCTGCTGACCGACGATCGCCACCACCGGTTGATTGTCCATCTGCGCGTCATACAGGCCGTTCAAGAGATGGAAGCCACCCGGGCTCGACGTCGCGACGCACACACCCACTTCTCCGGTGAACTTCGCGTACGCGGTCGCCATCAGGGCACAGATCTCCTCATGAGTCGGCCGGATGTATTCGATCCCCTCCCCCTCGCTCTCCGCCCTGCCCAGCGCGCCGTCGAAGGCACCGATACCGTCACCGGGGAATCCGAAAACCGGTGCCACACCCCACGTCTTCAGCCGTTGGATGATCGCGTCGCTGACCGTCGTTGCCATGTTGTTCCTCCTGTTGCGCTTTCGTTCTGCTTCGTCGCGCCGATCTCATCGGCGTGCGAGTCCTTGAGCGGCACGCGCCGCGATGGCCATGATCGTCAGCGCCGGGTTCGCACTGCCCTGGGTGGGCAGTACGCTTCCGTCGGCGACGTAGAGATTGGGCACGGCGAATGTGCGGCAATCGGCGTCCACGACGCCGTGCTCCTCATCTGTCGCCATCCGTGCACCACCTACGAGGTGTGCGTACCGCTTGATCGTGATCACCTCGTCGGCGCCCGCAGCCTTGAGCATGCTCTCCATCACCTGTGTCGCGGCTTCCACCAGCTGCTTGTCGTTGTCGCACTGGCTGTAGGAGAAATGCGCGACAGGGAGGCCGTTGCGATCGGTCTCGTGCGCCAACGTCACCCGGTTGTCGGCCAGCGGAAGAAACTCGCACAGCGCGCCAAAGCACGCCCAGTGCACGTAGTCGCTCATGTAGTTGCGGAACTCCGCCCCCCAGCGGCCCTGGGCCATGACATGCTCCGCCCAAGTGATCGGCAGCGGCGACACGGTCTGAATCGAGAATCCCCGCTTGTACGGCTTAGTCGGATCGGTCTCGTAGAACTCCTCGGTGCTCACCTCGGGCGGTGGCGCCTTGTACATGCGGATCTCTTCGTCGAACCTGCCGGCCGTCTGCGGAGCGCCCTGCACCATGAGGTAGCGGCCGACCTGGTCGAAGTCGTTGCACAGACCGTCGGGAAACCGCGCCGACGCGGAATTCAGCAGCAATCTCGGCGTTTCGATCGAGTACCCCGCGACGATCACGACGGAGGCCCGCTGGAAACGTTCGCGCCCGTCGCGCACGTACCGCACACCCGTGGCACGACCGGTGAAGGCATCCACCTCGATGCCCGTCACCATGCAGTCCGGGCGTACCTCGGCACCGTGCGCGAGGGCATCCGGAATATGCGTGATGAGCGGCGACGCCTTCGCGTTCACCTTGCAGCCCTGCAGACAGAACCCCCTATAGATGCAGTGCGGGCGATTCCCGAAGCGGCCGTTCGTGATGGCGACCGGTCCGACCTTGGCACGGATGCCTGCGCTCTCGGCCCCGCGCAGAAACACCTCGCCGTTGCCGCCGACGGGATGCGGCCGGTAGGGGTAAACGTGTGGGTCGCCCCATGGCCAGTCCTCACCGGCGACCGGCAGCTCCCCCTCGATTCGCTCGTAATACGGCTTCAGGTCGTCGTAGCCGATCGGCCAGTCAGCCCCGACACCGTCGTCGCGCAGGGTGTGGAAGTCGCTGGGGTGGAAACGTGGCGTGTAGCCGGCGTAGTGCACCATCGAGCCCCCCACGCCGCGCCCCGAGTTGTTCGAGCCGAGCGGCACCGGGTCCGCACCACCGATCTCTCGCGGTTCGGTCCAATACAGCTGGTGAGACGCCGCCTCGTCGCTGACCCAGTCATCCTCCGGATCCCAGAACGGCCCGACCTCGAGGACTGCCACTCGCCAGCCGTACCTGGCGAGCCGCTGCAGCATGGTCGAGCCGCCCGCGCCCGCGCCGACGATGACGGCGTCGAGTTCGTCGTCATCGTCGAAGCGACGCATTCCCTCACGCAGCCTCGCGTCGAACGCACCACGCTCCGTGAGCAGCCAGGCCGACTCGTTACGCTCGCGAACGGTCACGCTTCGCCCCTGGACTTGCCAGGGCGAAGCGGGTCGTCATTCGAACGAGCATCCGAAACCTCATACGGCTCCCGCTTGTCGACACCGGGCGCCTTGTAGCCCCGCGGATAAGCAGGACCAGGAAAGCCGATCTCGTTCCAGACCGAAGGATGCGCGTAGAACGCGGTCGCGGCATAACGCGTCCACAAACTCCACACTCGCGCAGGCGGCAGGTCGTGCCAACGGTCGCGGTCGTCGGTACGGACCGTCTCCATCAGCTCACATTGGTCGTCGTGATTGCACTCCGCGAAATCGTGGCCGAAACGATCGTGGGCATCCGAATTCAGTGCCGCGAGGGATGCCCGCCACGCGTCCCCGTCAACCGGCATGGAGTCGTAGTGCCAGCCATCGGTCTGATTCTCCGCCAGGCGCGCGTCGACCATGCGCACCACGTCGACGGTCTCGTCCCCTGGCTCCGCACGCTGCCCGACGAGACGGTCGAGCAGACATTTCGCCGTTGCCTCCTCGAGCTGGGTGAAGAAGCGCACCGCCGGCAAGCCGTGCAGACGCACCTGCATTGCTGCACGAGTGGCGGCATCCCAATGCTTCTGCTGCGACATCACGTCGAACCCCGGAAAACGGCCACCGCCGTCCTCGGATGCCAGCGGGAGCGGACGAGAACGCATGCGTTTGCGCGTCATTTCTCCCTCCGCAGCACAGCGGCCAACATGCCCATCCCGCCGACGAGCGTCACGAGAAGCGGCGCCATCAGCGGCGGACCCATCTCCATGTTGTAGCGGAAGTTCTTCCACCCGCCGGGTTTCTGATGGATGCCCCGCGCATGCAGCCACACACCCTGAATCCCGTTAGCGACAATGATCGCCGCCGCGATAGGCAACGCCGTCTTCGCCAGTCGATGGCTCGCAAAACCAGCGACACCCGCCGCGACACCGATCGGCCCGGTCACCATCGGCGCCCACATCCAAGGACTACCGAAGCTCGCCTTGTCGTGCTCGAAAAAGATCTCGGCCGTCGTGACGGCCGCCCCACCCGCCGTGAGCGCCGAGAGCGTGCGCTCGAACCTGCCGTGCCGCACGTCGTGCACCAACCGGTCGACCCCATAAACGGCCCCGGCTGCCGGATGCCGTTGAAAGTGACCGACCCGACCCAGGCGAGAAGATGCTGTTTGATTCACCCTTGCATTGTCGGAACCTACAGAAGCACGTGTCGAGTACTTGCGTCTCGGCCCTCAGAGTTGTACGGCCAGACTTCAGGCGCGACAGTTCCTGCTATCGGCCACGGAGTCTGGCCAGTTCGAGGTCGTTGCCGCGCGTCGTCGAATTCTTGGGCATCAGAGCCGTCCCGTCTGCGGTGAAACCTTCGTCAGCGCGGCGGCTCCCGGTTCTCCGCGCTGACCATCCAGGAGTACTGTTCGAGCCGCTCGATGATGGCGTGAAGGACGTCTGCGCTAGTGGGGTCCTCGGCGTCGACTTGATCGTGTACGCCACGGATCGTGCCGACGGCTGCGTCCAGGCGGCCAGTCATCAGATCGGCCACTTCTGCGGTGTCCCTTTCACCGTTCGGGTACGCCGGAAGCGTTGTCGTGGCGGCGACCGTGTCGACGCGACCGTCAGGGACCGCATGCAACGCTCTCAGCCGCTCGGCGATCGTGTCGCTGAATAGGCGGGTGGCGTCGACGATCTCATCGAGTTGCAGGTGAAGGTCGCGGAAATTCTTACCCACGACCGACCAATGCGCCTGCTTACCTTGCAACGACAACTCGAGGAGGTCGACGAGTACGGCCTGCAGACTTTTCGTGAGCTGCGCGGATGCCGCGAAGCCCTTCTCCGCGTTCTCGCGCCGCGCGCTGTGGGCGCCGCCGCCGCGCGGCAACGTCGCAGTGTGTCCTTCGTGACTCATGAGCGTCCCTTCGCTTCGATTTCCGGCTCCGTCGAAGACGTGCCGACCTTGTCACTGAACACGGCAGTGACACCGTCGTAAAGCGCTTGCGATCGGCTTGCCTGCGGCGGACAATGCGATCCTGACCGAGAATTCCAAGACCCGAGAGGGTCGGCGGAAAGACATATAGCCAGGACGAGATGTTCGGACAACCCCTGTACGCCTTGGTGGTCGCGCTCTTACGCTGACCTCGCCCGGGGACAGCGGCCGGGTACTCACGAGGACAGGTCTGAGGAGCGGCGATGTCGAAAAATCTCGAGCGAGAGGTGCAGCTTGACGCCGTGTCCGGTCGGCGGCTGAGTTCGGTGGTGGAGCTTCCGGACCAGATCGGGCGGTTCGCCACGGTCGCAGCCGCATCTGGATCGGAAGCAGGAGTCGGAGTGCTCCTGGCGCTGCTCCCGGGAGCCGAAGATGAGGTTCCCCTCCCTGGCGAGGGCGATACTCTCTTGCGCTTCTCGATCATGGCTTCGGTTGCGAGCATCGACGTGACGGCCGCTCGCGTATTGGAGCCGCACCTGGACGCGATAGCCATCCTCGCGGAGGCCGGTGTTCCACGAACCGGGGCGAACACAACGTGGGGCGTGTTCGCCGCTGAATCCGCCACGGGACGCTTGCGGGCAGATCCGGTGGACGACGGCTGGCGCTTGAGCGGCGTGAAGCCGTGGTGTTCGTTGGGTGAGCGGCTGGACGCTGCCCTTGTGACCGCGCACACAGGGGAATCCACGCGTCGCCTCTTCGCCGTCTCGCTGCAGTCCGGCGACGTTCGGTCCGAGCATCACTCCTGGGTTGCTCGGGGACTGAGTGACGTCGACAGCGGACCGTTGCAGTTCAGCAACACCGAAGCCCAGCCCGTCGGTTCTGACGACTGGTATCTGGCACGACCGGGCTTCGAATGGGGTGGGATCGGGGTCGCGGCAACCTGGTGGGGAGGCGCAGTTCCGCTCTGCGACGCAATCGTCACCTCGGTCAGGAGCAAAGGCCCCAACCCACTGCTGGAAAACCGGGTCGGTGCACTGTGGCAATGCATGCATGCTGCACGAGTGATGATCGAGCGAGCCGCCATGCTGATCGACGACGGCGCCCGTTCTCGCGACGAATGGGCCGCGATCGCACATGCCGTGCGCGGGGCGACTGCGGCAGCCGTTGACGAAGTCCTGGATGCGGTGCGCGACATCCTCGGACCGGCAGCGATCTGCACCGACGAAACAATCGCGAGCAGATCAGCCGACCTCGAGATCTACACAGCCCAGTATCACCGCCTGCGCGACCCGGCATCGATTGGCCGTCGAGTCCTTGCCGACAAGGTGTCATGGTGAAGTTCGACCCCCGGACAACGATCACGGATGCGGCGACCTGGGAGTCGCTGCCCGTGTGGGAACGAGTTCCCGAATCAGACCCAGGCACCGTCTGCGGGAGGGGCCTTCTGGTGTGGTCGGCCCACCCGGACGATGAGACTCTCGGAGTTGGCGGCCTGATTGCCGAGGCGCACCAGCGGTCGCTACCGGTGCACATCGTTGCCGCCACGGGTGACGAAGACAGGGTGCGCGAATTGCATGCGGCACTCTCGCGGACGCACCCCGAAGCGACCGTCTCGAGCCTGGGATTGCCCGACGGCAAACTTCACGAACACCAGAGTGTCTTGGCCGACTCCATCGCCTCGATCCTCGACGCCTACCCCGACCGGGTGATCCTGACACCGTGGAGCGAAGACCGGCACGGAGACCATCGCACACTCGGCCAGCTGGTGCGATCGATGGCGCATGACCGCAAACGACGCGTCTTCAGCTACCCGGTGTGGCTGTGGCAATGGGGTGAGCCGGGCGATGTTCCATGGAGGGACCTCATCGCGGTCCCCCTGAGCGAATACGGCAGTCGTCGAAAGGCTGAAGCCCTTGTCGAGTACGCATCGCAGTTGAAGGGCCAAGACCCTGTTCTGAGCGACAAGTTTCTTCAGCACTCACACTCGCCACGCGAAGTCTTGATCGTGGAGCCGACTCCCGCGGACCTGCATTTCGAACATCTTCACGCGACCCGCGCCGATCCCTGGAATGTGGAAAACAGCTGGTACGAGAGACGTAAGCGACGACTGTTGGTGGCGACGTTACCGCGCGATCGGTACCGGAGCATTCTCGAGCTCGGGTGTTCCACAGGGGTGACCACTCGTGCTCTCGCAAAGCGGGCCGACGTGCTGCTCGCCATCGACGGTTCATTCTCGGCAGTGAGCGCGGCACGCGACCGCACGAGATTCCTGTCGAACACGAGAGTTGAACGGATGCGTCTCCCGCTCCAATGGCCCGAAGGGCACTACGACCTCGTCGTGGTCTCCGAACTGGGGTACTACCTCGACAGTGTGGATTGGCAAGCGCTCTGCACGTGCATGCTCGCCTCGCTTGAACCGGACGGAGAAGTCCTCGCGTGCCACTGGAACGGAATGGCTCCTGACTTTCTGCAGTCCGGTGAACGTGCGCACCAGCTTCTGGCCGAGGCTGTCGGGCACGCCGCTGACATTCGGCATCATGACGACGAGTTTGTGATCGAACTCTTCAGGAAGAAGGCCGCATGAGTACCTGCGGACGATTCGTCGTCGTGATCCCGGCTCACAACGAACAGGACACCCTCGACGATTGCCTGGCGTCGGTGACGAGCGCTGCGCACGCCCTCAGGGAGGCATCGGTCGACATCGTGCTCGTTCTGGACGACTGTGACGACGGGTCAGCTGAAATTGCCCGTCGGCACTCGGAGATCGAGGTTCTGACCATCACGGCTGCCAGGGTCGGCGCCGCTCGCGCCGCGGGAGCCACTTATGCCCTGGTCGGTTGCTCGCCAGACGATCTCACGCGCACGTGGCTGGCGACAACGGATGCCGACTCCGTCGTCCCCGTCGGATGGCTCGTACATCATCAACGCATCGCGCACGCGGGAGCCGACGCTCTGATCGGTGCCGTCGTGCCGCGACTAGACGAGCTCGACCCGGTTCGCGCCGGACGCTGGCGAGCATCTCACCCGCCGGGCGCCACGCTTGGGCATGTCCACGGCGCGAACCTGGGAGTTCGGGCCTCTGCATATCGCGCAGCAGGCGGATTCCCTTCCATTGGGGAGGACGAGGACGTCGATCTCGTGCGCGCACTGCGAGCGGCAGATGCCAGCATCACGGAAACAGAGGACGCCCCCGTCGTCACCTCCGCACGACTGAAAGGTCGAGCACCGCACGGCTACGCCGACTACCTCGCCGCGCTCGCATGACTCGAGTCTCCGACTCGAGCAGGCTCGCCGGCGTTCATCGCGCGAAGCCAGAATCACGATCAGCCTTCGAATGCAACCCGGTGCTTTCTCGATTGGAGCGCGGTAGCAATGACCTATCGCGCCTTCGCTTCTTGACTGGACGAGCGCGGTACCGAGACGAAAGTGAACCCAACCCGAGCGAGGACGGTACTCATGGACGATGCAGCTGGAGACATCAGGCAAGACGCACTGAACTCCGTGGCCGAGCGAGTCCACGACGAAGCGAACAAGGCCGCCTCTGCCGCCGATTCCAACGTGGACAACTCCGCTGAGTCCTGGCGGCAGGGGGCGCCCGACGACGTTCACGCAGTCGTCCAGCCGGTGGGTGATGTCGGTGATCGGGCGACGGTCGCCGTGAACCGACTTCCTCGATGGGTTGTCCCCGTCGTGGCCATGGTCGCCGCGGGTTTGGGCTTCGCCGCAGGCGTGATCAGTTCGAGACGCAGATAGCTCGGCCTCAGATGTCGAAGTGATTGAGAAGCTTCCGAGCAGACTCCCGAAGGAGAGACCATGACGTCGCACGATCCCGTGCATCCAACGACGACTCACTCGACATGGGGTGCCGGGCGTCCACGTCTGCTGGTGTCCGGGCCGAACGAACGATTCGAATTCGAATTGAGTGCTGACATCGTCAAAATCGGCACAGCACCGGACGCGGAGCTCAATCTCGCCGGTACGAAAGCGTTGCACGCCGAGGTCCGCCACGAAGCCGACGATGAATACGTTTTGTTCGTACACGGCAGCGCCGAGACCGAGGTAGAGCCCATCCCCTTGAGCCCCGGCGATGACGGCGCGGTAGTACTCCGCACGGGATCTCATTTCGCCTTCGGAGACTGGTCGCTGGTGTTTCAGCGCGACGAATTCGCCGATCATGGAAGGCCGTACGGCGGCAGAGAGGGTGGCGAGAGCGACGTGCAGCGGAAGCAGCCACCCCGACCGGACTATCGCAAGCAGTAAGGCGATGTCTCACCGCCACCCGCGCCAGGGCCACTGACTCACAAACATCTAAGAGGTAAAGCATGAAGAAGTTCCTCATTGTCGTAGGTATCGTCGTCGCGGTCGCGGCGGGCTATGTCGTGGGCACGAAGGCCGGCCACGGTCGTTATCAAGAAATTGCTGCCGCCGCGAACTCGGTCTGGAAAGACCCTGCCGTCAAGAAGGCACTGACGAAGGCGAAGAAGAGAGCGAGGAAGTCCCTTGACCGTGCAACCAACAAGTTGCAATGAGCAAGCTGGGCAAGGCACACAATGGCTGAAGCGGCATCGCACGCGAGTTCGTCGACCGAACGCGCGTTGATCAGTGCCACCTTCGACGACGAAGAAACCTCCCGCCGCGTATTCGAACGCATTGGGGAGCTGCATCGCGCGGCGCTTCTGAATCTGACTGGCCTCGTCTGGATCGAGGTGGCCAGGGACGGCCACCTCGACATGACGACGGCGCCGCACGACAACACAGCACCCGAGCGCGAAACGGATGCCGCGACCTTCGCCCAGATTCTTGGCTCGTTGCTCACCACCCCCTTGCTAGGCTCCGCGGTCAGCGGAACCGTCGAAGCCGTCGTCGACCGCATCGCAGAAGACGACGACACCCCCGAGGAGGAGCTACGCAAGCAGGCAGCTCGCATCCTCTCGCCAGGCAAATGGGCGGTCGTCGCCTACGCTTCCCAGGTCGCCGAGGCTGCAATACGCACCGATCTACACGATGACGTCCCCGAGCTCATGGTGCGGGTGATTGGCGCCTCTGCCGCGGCCGGACTCGCAGACGATGCAGGCGTCTCACCTTGAACCTGCCCTAAAGACTCGTGACTAAAGGGATCGTCCTGCTGATCATCGCCCCGATCGTCTTCTTGATCCGCTTGCTCACCGGGCGAAAGCGCGTCTAGAGCTACCCGATCGGTCGGAACCACTGTCACGGGGTGCGGACATCGATCTCACGTCGTGCGGCGTGCTGCATGGCATGGGTGGAATCCATGCTGCCCCACCCCGGGGACGCCCTGGAGCGGTTATTGACGGCTCCCACGGATAGCGGCTGTCACATCGTTGGCAGATATGCCAAGCATGTCAACGGGATGTCGTGAGTGGTCGCTGTCGCATAGCTTCGAGGCATGGAAGAAAGAAGAGATCGCACTCGGTCGAATATCGACGGGCTACCGACAAGGACCGTCGCCCAGGTCATTCACTATGGGAAGCGGAGATTCATCCTCGATCAGGGGCTGGGCAACGAGACGCTCACTCGGATTCGAGACCTGTTGCGCGGGGGCGCGAGCGACATTGTCGCTGTTGCGCACAAAGACGGTCTGAGTTGGCTCGTCATTGGCCCGGGCGTACCCCTGACCATTGACGAAATAGCTCCCGAAGAAGATCAGAGCGATCACAAGGCGCTCAAACAACTCGGTCTCGCATAGGGCGTGTTGCTAAACCCTGTTTGCACCCCGGTGGAGGGGAGCGGCGAGGCAGCGGGCGGAGTGGTAGTTGCGGGCGATTTTGTCGGATCGCATCGCGGTGCCGCGCCACTGATTATGCTCACCTCGACATTGCGGACCCCGTTCGGTAACTACAGATTGGCAGTTATGTGTGCGCTCAGCCTTCCGCGCGGGCGGATCTGTCCCGACGGCTGAAGAGCAGCGTGATGCTTACCAACGCGAGCCAGGCTGGAAAGAGAAAGTCGAGTGGACCCGCAAACGCGCCAGTGATGACGAGCAACACACCAAGCACGAATCCGACAAGGGCAAGCCATCTCGGAAGTGCTCCGAAGCGCAGGCCGAGGTTCGACGTCGCAGCCATGAACACGCCGGCGAACCTGGACGCACCGATCCCCCGGAGCCCGTGCCAGAGGCCGTGCGCGAGCGCAACAGTCGAATCGCTGAGGCTCTCCTCGCCGCCAAACTGAACGACCAAGGTCGGAGCGGCCGCGCACACCGCAGCAGTCGTCGCGAGGATTGCGAACACGAGGCCACTGCCGAGAAAGACGGTCGCATAGAACTGGTCTTCGCGCTCAGCAAGCCGTCGACGAATCACCGCCATGAACCACAAGAACCCGACCATGCCGACCACGCCCAAGTCCAGCCCAAATTCCACCAGCGAGCGATTGCGCGCATCACCGTGCCAACTGAGATCAGGACCGGCTGTGCCCACGCCCGGCTGGCGTTCGATCAGATACATCGACGCCGTCATCAGCGCCGCAGCAGCAAGACCCTCAAGAGCCGCCCCCACGTGAGACAGTGACTGACGAGCCCTGCCGAGGGCACGAAAAAGGCCACTTCCGGCTAACCCACGGCCCTCGGCCATGCCGCCTACGCTACTAGAGCGTGTCGCTAACCCATCCGAGTGTTCGTCGGCGACTCTTGAAGGCGCGTCTCGCGATGTGATCTCCGATGAGGTGTGGGCCGTGATCGGCCCGGTGTTCCCGACTGCGGCGACGGGGCGCCCGCCGGTGGATCGACGCCTGGTCGTGGAAGCAACCGCCTGGCATTACCGAACCAGTGCGCCGTGGCGGGATACACCCGAACGGTTCGGGAACTGGAACATCGTCTACAAGAACTTCGACCGATGGTCCAAAGCCGGAGTGTGGGCGGGTGTCCTTGAGCACGCCCAGTCCCTCGCGATGGCGAACGAGGACCTGAACTGGGTAGTCTCGATCGACTCGACGATCGTTCGGGTCCACCAGCATGGCGCGACCCTTCCGCGCACACGGGGGCTCGAGCGAACTACAGGAAATTCGGCCTCGAACCTCCTGATCACGCGATCGGCCGCTCCCGCGGCGGGCTGACGAGCAAGACGCACTTGGTCTGCGACGGCAAGGGGCGAGCATTGGCGCTCGTCATCACGAGTGGGCAAGTCGCCGATACGTCGATGCTGACCGAGACCCTCTCCCAGATCCGCGTCCCCGCATCATTGGCAGGCCGCGCACCCGGCCCGACCGGGTCCTCGCCGACAAGGGCTACCCATCCAAGGCGAACCGGACCTGGCTACGCGGACGCGGCGTCGCTGCGACGATCCCCGAACGCGCCGACCAGATCGCCCACCATCGCAAACGCCCTGGGCGGCCGATCGACTTCGGCCCCGAACAACGACAGCGCTACCGCGGTCGCAACGTCGTCGAACGCTCTTTCAACAAGCTCAAGCAGTGGCGCAGCATTGCGATGCGATCCGACAAGACCGCCCGCAACTACCACTCCGCCCTTTGCCTCGCCACAGCCCTCCACTGGATGCAAACAGGGTTTAGCAACACCGCCTAGAGGAAGAAGGTATAGCACCACGGGCTTCTACGGCGAACTGATAGACGTCGACTATCCCGACGGATTGTCGATGGGTGTCCCGGACGCGTCGGTGTCGTGTTCCCGGTCGACCTCGTCCGGGTCAACCACCCGGTCGTCCGTACCGACATTGCCGTCCGGTGAGACGCCGCCCGATGCGGTGTCTTCGTGGTCTGTTTCGGATCTTGATCCGTCTGGGATGTTCTCAGCATCAGGATGCTTCTCGACATTGGTCATGGCAGAAAAGTACGTCCGGCGCCTGATTTTTCCCACGCCTTGACAAGTGCTGTGGTCGGCTTCACGATGCCCTGCCTGTGGCTATGTCAACCTCAGACGGCGCCACCATGACGGCTACATTCGGCCCGCCTCGGTGCGTGATCGTGCCTTCGGTCGAGCCGTAGCCGTCGAGGCTGGAGAAGAAGTCGACAGTCAAGGTTGCGCTCATGGGTGTTCTCTTCTTCTTGACACCTCAGGAGGCGCCTTCACTACTGCGTCGAACGCGACCGCCCCGATTCGACACGACCCGGGAAATTCTTCTCGGTGATCTACCGTCGGCGGCATGGGTCGCGGCATCCGCTGCCTTCACAAGTCCGGGCCACCGACGACCGAACCGGAAGTACGCGAGGCCGCACTGCAGGTCCGTAAGGTCAGCGGTTCGGGATGCCCCTCCCGCGCGAACGCCGAAGCGTTCGACCGCGCGATCGACGCGACCTCTCGGATCCTGGAGCTACGAGCGGCGTTTCTGCTGTCGGGGTGTCGTCGAGGGCACCGTCCGGTCGGCGGTTTCTTGCATTCGCTCATGTTTTTCCGCCGGCGTGCTTGCCGCGATGATCTGTTCCGCTTCTTCCTCAGTCATCACGATCATGCCGCGAGTGCCGTGAGCGGACATTGCGAGAGCCGCCAACCAATTGCGGTTCAGTGCCGGAGGCTTGTCCGTCGCATAGCGGAACTCCAGCGGGATAGCCGAGGAGAGCCACAGGCTCACCCTGCCCGAACCTGTCGACGCCGGGTCGGTCCAGCTGAGCAGAAAGCACTCCTGGAGCCGAAGCTTCTGAGTGATCGCGATCTTCAGATGAGCGAGCGCTCGGTCATCGAAGCGGTAACGGGCCGAACCGGCGTAGATGAGGTCCCCCATGGAACCATGATGCACCCGCACAAGCGGACTGAAACGGGTCTGTTGCATGGATGGGTGACAGTTTTGGTTAGGCCGCGAGGGCCGAGGTTTGGTTCATGATGGTTTCGAACTCGATGGAACGCCGGTTCAGGACGTTTCTTCTGCAGCAGAGCGAAGAAGGCCTCCATGGCCGCGTTGTCACCGCACGACGCGACTCTGCCCATCGATCCGACCATCCGGTGATGGCGGAATTCGCGCAGGAACTTCCGGCTGCGGAATTAGCCGTATTCAACCGGTCGTCGCAAACGGTTGTTTGTGAGGTCGATCACAGTTGGCCTTCGAGGGCCTCGGCAGGGGTGCGCCAGTCGAGGATCTCTCTCGGGCGTTTGTTTACTGCCGCGCTGCCAAGGACTACTCCTCGAACAGCAAACCGGGAGAAAAACCCTTACCACGCTTCGGACGTACGCGCACCCGATTGCGGCAATCATTTGGAGACGCTCAACTGCGTCACGAATGACCATCAGATGGAGGGGATCACATGCAGCTCAGCGGTAAGACGGCCATCGTCACCGGCGGCAACAGCGGTATCGGTGAGGCGATCGCGCGCACGCTCGCAGAGTCTGGCGCTGCCGTAGTGATCGACTACGTAGCCAGACCTGCCGATACCGCCGACCTGGTGAAGGACATCACAGCAGCGGGCGGTACAGCCGTGGGCGTCGAGGCAGACGTCTCGCGCACCGACGGCATCCAGTCGCTCATCGACGCTGCCGTGCGGGAATTCGGCGGGCTCGACGTCATGGTCAACAATGCCGGTATCGAGAAGCGTCAGAGCCTGCTCGAGACTGATGAGGAGAGCTTCGAGACTGTCATTGCCGTCGATCTCAAGAGCGCGTTCTTCGGAACCCAGCTCGCCGCTAAACAATTCATCGGCCAGGGTCGCGGCGGCGTCGTGGTGAACGTATCGTCGGTGCACGAGGACTGGCCGATGCCCGGAAACATCGCATACTGCGTCGCGAAGGGCGGCATGCGGATGCTCACCCGCACCGCCGGAGTCGAGCTTGGACCCCAGAACGTGCGCGTCGTCAACGTGGCGCCCGGAGCCGTCGCCACTCCGATCAACACGAAAACTCTCGAGGACCCAGAGCAACGCAAGAAGCTCGAGGACGCCATTCCGTTGCGCAAAGTCGCCGATCCGTCGGCCATCGCGGATGCGGTGCTCTTCGTCGCCTCCGACGCCGGCCACTACCTCACGGCCACCACGGTGTTCGTCGACGGCGGCATCATGCAGGCGAGCGTGGGCCTGTAACCATGACACGCATCCAAGACCGCCTGCCGTTAGGGATCCAGAACTCACGGAGGGCATGACTAATGAAAACCCCCATCCACATCGTCATCCTCGGTGGCGGCTACGCCGGCTTCCACGTCGCGAAGAGCCTGCGCAAGGATGTCCTCGCTGGTCGCGTTCGTGTGACGGTTGTGGAGCCGCAGCCCTACCTCACCTACAAGCCCCTTCTCCCGGAGGTCGCCGGCGGCGAGACCGACCCACGAGATGCGACGGTCACGCTCCAGCGGCCGCTGCGCCACGCGAACCTCATCTCGGGCGAAGCGCTCTCGGCCGACTGCGAAACGCGCACGGTCGTCATTCGCACCGAAGACGGGGTCGAACGGCCAATGTCTTACGACCACGTCGTGTTCGCTCTCGGGTCCATCACGAAAGCACTCCCCATTCCCGGCCTTGAAGATTTCGCCGTGGGGTTCAACACACTGGAAGAGGCTGTATACCTGCGAAATCAGGTACTCGACCGCATCCGCTTCGCCGCGACCGCTGCAGACGCGAACCGACGCAAACGCGCGCTCACGTTCGTCTTCGTCGGCGGCGGCTACACCGGCGTCGAGGCGATAGCCGAGCTGCAGGAACTGGCAAGGCAGGAGCACGCCACATTCCCCGAGCTCGCCGACGAGCCCATGACTTGGCTTCTCGTGGAATCGGCCGACCGCATCGCTGCCGAACTCAGCAAAGACCTGTCCCAGTGGACGTTGGACACCCTGCGCAGCCGCGGCATCACAGTAGCCCTCAACACTGAGGTGAAGTCATGCGAAGACGGCGTCGTTGAGCTAAGCGATACGCGAAAGTATCCTGCTGACTCGATCGTCTGGTCGGCCGGAGTCGCACCCAACCCGGTGCTGGACAACATGAAGGTCCCGAAGGGAGCTAAAGGGCACGTCCAAGCGAACGCATGCCTCCAGCTGGTCCGTGACGACGGCACCGTCGTCACGGGTGGATGGGCGCTTGGCGATAACGCCCAAGTGCCGCAACCTCGTTCCGGCGCCGAACCATCGTACTATCCGCCGAATGCGCAGAACGCGTTGCGCCAAGCACGCCTGCTTGCGGGGAACCTCCGTCGGCAATTGAACGGCGAGTCCCTGCTCGAATACCGTCACGAGTCGCTCGGCACGCTCGCAAGCTATGGCGGGCGTGAGGGCGCTGCCGTGATCAAGGGCGTCCACCTGAGCGGCATGCCGGCCTGGGCCGTCGACAAGGTTTACCACGCAATCGCAATCCCAACCCTGAGCAAGCGCATCCGACTGGTTCTCGGCTGGCTCGCCAACGCTCTCACCCGCCGCGACCTCGCTTCAACCTCCGCCGTCCGCACACCACGCCGACCGTTCCAACAAGCGATGGCCGCCGCCCGAGCTCACGCGCACCACTGAAGGGTCGTACTTGTCACCGAATCCTTCGGCCGTTCCGCATGTCAGTCATCAGGCTCCGGGCTGCGTGATTCGGCCACTCTTTCGTTTCCAGGTGCGCCCACTGCGACTCGCGTGACGAAAGTGTGGTCGCCTAGCGAGCGCGTCTTGGTGCCAGATCACTGCGCATGCCCACCCGCCTTGAGCACGGTCCATTGGGAAGCTGCGGCGAAGACGGATTCAGGGCACACCTCTCGCCCCAATTTCCGTTGAAATCTTGGTTGTTCGAGGCTCGTGGCAAAGCCGCCCAGACGGATGTTTCATTCATAGCCGTTGAATAGTGCCCAATCGTACGGTGCGACCGGCACCCGAAACCGGTCGCACCGCGGAGCGGCCCCATCGGCCCAGCGGCAAACAATCTGAGAACGCCTCATCACTCTCGCCCTACGAAGCATCACACCCGTCATTCGCTGATGCAAACGGGTCTGCCTAATTCACGCCGGCGATGGTGATCCAGTGCAGGTTGAGCACGATCCAGAGGGCGATCAGGACGAGTGCGACGACCGCGATCGTCACGTTGAGTCTGCCGACGATCATCGCTACCACGAGCACGATGAGCAGCACGATCGCGAGCGTGAGGGAGCCGAACGGTACTCCAGGAATGAAGAGTGAAAGCAGGAACAGCGCCGCGACGATGATCTCCACGATCGCGAGCACGGAAGTGCCGCGACCTCGCGCACGCCGGATTCCGTCGATCACGCCCAGGACTCCGGCGATAATCGCGATGATGAGCAGCCAAGACAGGGTGAACATGTCCGCCTTTCGGTAAAGTCCCGCCGCGGCTGTCGCGGACGGGCGCCTCGGACCCAATACGGAGGTGCCGTCGGCCTCGCCAGGTTAGCGATGAGACCGACCAGTCGAGAATCGTTTCTCGGGCCCCTTGCGCACCTGCATCTCGATCAGCTAAAAGCCGGGCGTTCGATCGCGGACAGGGACTATCCTGCGTCTCGCTGTCTGTTCTTCAGCCCGCGGGCATGAAAGCGGGATAGTTCAGAGCCACAGAGACGCGCTGTCCTTTTTCGTGTGTGAGAAGGCGAACCTGTTCTGCGGTGAAACGGTCCCGATCGAATTGCGAGGCGAGGTCGCGTCGAGAATGCCGTCGATTTGACACGAAGCTCGCTGCCGCATACGGTTTCCATCCGTAAGGTGCAGCGGTCCTCTTCAAAGTCGATCGCGTCGGGAATTCCGGCCGGCATGGCGACCCAAGAGTGGCGTCGTCTAATTCTCTAGAAGTTAGAGAGTGCTTTGCCATGCCTGAAAGAATCCTTACCTCCACCGCGCGTTGGTGGGTCTTCGCGGCAATCCTTACCGCAGACGTGCTCGATCTGTTGAGCACTACGGTCACGAACATTGCCGCCCCGTCGATCGTTACGCAGTTGCATGCGCCACAATCACTGGCTCCGTGGCTCGGGTCCAGCTACGCACTGGCACTCGGCTCGATCCTGGTGATCGGTGGTCGATTCGGGGACAAATACGGCTACCGCCGGCTATTCCTGATCGGCCTTGTCGGGTTCACCGCGGCGTCACTGCTCTGCGCCCTGGCGTGGGATCCGGTGAGTATCGTCACCGCTCGCGTCGTGCAGGGCGCGTTTGGCGCACTGCTGATCCCGCAAGGATTCAGCATCCTCATCCGCGTGTTTCCCCGCGAGCATTTAGGTCGGGTTTTCGGTCTTTTCGGACCGATCATGGGTCTGAGTTCCATCAGCGGTCCGGTGTTGGCTGGGCTGCTCATCCAGGCCGATCCGTTGGGGCTGGGGTGGCGCTCAGTGTTCTTCATCAACGTGCTGCTGGGCATCACGTTGATGATCGTCAGCCTCACACTGCTGCCCCGGTACGAGGGTCGGCCGAGCATTCGTATCGACGCCGTCGCTGCAGGACTGCTGATGGCGGGAACGCTTGCCGTGCTCGGTGGAATAATCCAGGGAGCAAACGGCGGCTGGAGCGCTCTACCAGTCGGAGCTATCGCCGTCGGTGCGGTGCTGCTCGCCGTCTTCGTCGTGCATCAGCGACGCAGCACCAACCCTCTGCTTGCCCCCGCGCTGTTTCGAAACCGGAGCTTCGTCGCCGGCCTGATCGTCGGTGCCGTGTTCTTCGCCGCGGTCGCGGGACTTCTCTACGTCACATCCCTGTACCTGCAAGAAGGCCACCACCTCAGTCCCCTTGAGGCGGCAGGAACGATGGCCCCAATGTCGGTCGGGATCATCGTGGCATCGTTCTCAATGCGCGGTCTGATTGACCGCCTTGGTCGCCGACTTGTCGCGCTCGGACTTGCGCTCGTCGGGTTGGGAACGATCAGCTATCTGATTCTGGTGATGACGATCCCGGACACCACATGGCTACTGGTGTTCCCCCTGCTCGTCTGCGGCCTGGGCATGGGCTGTTGTTTCGGCTCGATATTCGCCGTGGCACTTGGAGACGTCGACGAGGAGCAGGCGGGCAGCGCCAGTGGGACCTTGAACGCTGTGCAGCAAGTGGCCAACTCCGTCGGATCAGCTGTCGTATCGACCGTCTTCCTGGCCACCATCACCATGGGTGTGCAGCACGCCGCGTCAACGAGCCTCATCTTCGTGCTCGTGGCAATCGTGCTCTGCGCCTGCTGTCTTCCTCTACTACCCCAAAAGGCCACGGCCGACAACTGGGGATGACCAACACCGCGGAACCTCTCGGTCGTCGGCTCGTCCCAACGGAGGGAAACCCACCGGGCAACCCGCTCAGGTGCGAGAAGCAGCGGTGGATAGGAAGGCGTTCCACTATCGCTACCTGCCGCAGTGATCTCCGGCCGGCCGGGCAACTCAGCAACCTAGTCGAGCCGCAGTGCGGGTGGCTCGCCCTCCGTCGCGTAAGCCGGTCCCGCACCGTGCTTTGGCTGCTGGCACCAACTGAGCCGCGCGCAGCGACCTCCACCAGACGTTGCTGAACAGGGGCGTTACCGCCAGTCAAGACTTACCGATCCTGACGCCTGGCAACGAACGCCCGCCCACGGTTGGTGGGGGCGCTTTTGCCTTTGAGGGTTACCTGAGTCGATCCTGCGCCACCCTTCACAGCTCCCAGAGGTTGCCGCTCGACAATAGGTATCAGGTCGTTGCAGCCACCCGAAGACTGCGAATCACCTTGGTTGTGTCGGGACCCGAACCGGTCACAACCTGCTCGCCCCGCCCGCCTCACTCGAGGTCGGGCGGGGCGCTTTCGTTGTGCGCTGACTGTGGGGTGCGGGGCCCTGACCCATCCCGTCACGGGCCCCGCGCACCGGCTTGTGGGGATGTAGGTCGCCTCCCTAGAGAACCGGCCCTTTGCCTTTCGAGCCGAGTCCTCCTGGAGTGCGTCCCAGCCGGATGACATCACGTTATTCAGCGACAGGTATTGGCCGGCACCCCTTGACATTTCGCCATACTGTCGATCGGCATGGTTGTCGCGTTCACGCGTTTCGGCTGGGGCCATGCGCGGGCGATTGGCGATGAATGAGGAAGTCGACCCGCTGATCAAGGAGTACGTCTCGGCCGGCGGCGATGGCTTCCGGGACTGGCGGCCCGGCTACTCCTACGCGCGGACTGATCCAGTCGCGATCGTGCGAGAGCGCGTCGACCACGACAGCGGCAAGGTGCGTCACACAGTCGACCCAGCACTGTGGAACGTCCACCGTCGTTCATGCGCCACTCGAGGCGTCCGAACTTCAACGTCCGCATCGAGACCGTCACCTCGAACCGTCTCTGGAAGGGTGCGTTCGCACCCAAGGACTGTTGCCAGGCCTCCAAGATAAGCGGAGACGCAATGAACTCGCGGGGACAAGCCACGATCGGGGTGGTGGATCAGACCGGCCGGGCCGTCTCAAGCTGCTCATGCGACTGAGACGCTGGCATATACGGCTCTTCTGCAGTTCCTGCGTGAGTTGTATCGGGCGACTATTGTCTCCGGCAATGTCAGGGTTGCTCGTCAGGGCGCTGCGTTTGCTGGCGAGTGGGCTTTTCTGGTGCCGTGGCAACCATCTTCTCGAGAAACCGGATTACGGTCTCACGCTCGGATGATGTGAGTGATGCGGCGACGTCGAACCGGTGGGAGTGCAAGCGCCCTACTCCGTCCCTTACGCGCTCGTGCGTTTTTTGTGTGATGGAGATAGCCAAGGCCCGACGATCGGTGGGGTGGGGGGATCGTTGAATGTGTCCTGCGGCTTCCAGGCGGTCCAGGACCTTCGTGGTTGAGGCGGTAGAGATGCGAAGGTGTTCGGCGAGCATTCCCGGCGTGACGAGAATGCCCTGGTTCTTTGAGGCGACAAGGAATCGGAGTGCTTTCATGTCTGTCTCGTTGAGCTTCATGTCGCTTCGTGAGCGGAAGCTAATCTCCTGTTCCGATTCGCGCCAGTTGCGAATGCCGCTCAGCACGCGGACGATCTGCGTGATCTCCGCCTCCGTGAGGCCGGAGTAGTTCACCAGTTCTTGGTCCGGGTCGATCACCCGTGGGTCGAGCATCGCGTCATCGTCCCTACGTTTCTCCTGCGCGTGCATGGCTGAATTGTAAGCCTGAGACTTATTGCTCGCTTTTCTAGTTGTTTGCCAAGCTCGCTAAATGCTGGAATGCTGGGCCAGTGGGAGAGAACGGGGAAGACGATGTCGTGTTGCTGGATGAGACGGGCGAACCCATCGGTGCCGCACCGAAAAGCAGCGTGCACAGCGCCGAAACACCGTTGCACCTGGCGTTCTCGTGCTACGTGCTCGACGGCATAGGCCGGGTCCTCATCGCCCGGCGATCACTGCACAAGCGCACCTGGCCAGGGGTATGGTCCAATTCCTTATGCGGACACCCGCGCCCAGAGGAGTCTTTGGTCGACGCGGTGCGCCGGCACGCGCAGCACGAGCTTGGCCTGGTCCTGGTGAACCTGGAAATCGTCTTGCCGGTGTTCCGGTATCAAGCCATCGACGCCTCCGGAATCATGGAGAACGAAATCTGCCCCGTTTATTTCGCCTTGGCAGCCAGCACAGTTCGGACCAACCTCGACGAGGTGATGGAACACGTCTGGGTCGAACCCTCTGACCTGGGCGAGGCGATACGGCGGACCCCTAGCGTGTTCAGCCCCTGGCTCGTACGGCAAGCAGAAATGATGCCGTTGCTCGGCGGCAGCGGCTCAAGCCGATGGGATGCCGACGATGAGGATGACGAAGGGCTGCGTCTCCGATGACTGATGTCGCGCCTCGCAGGCGTTGGATCAGCCTGGTCTTCATCAGCATCGCCGTCGCCATAATCATCGTCGACTCGACGATCGTGAACGTGGCGATCCCTTCGATCGTGCGGGACCTCAAGATTAGCTCCACCCAGGTTCAATGGGTGCAGGAGAGCTACACCTTGGTCTTCGCCGCCCTGCTCCTGGTCTTCGGTGCAGTTGCGGACCGTTATGGTCGCCGACTCTTGCTACTCCTCGGAGTAAGCGTTTTCGTGCTGGCATCCGTTCTGGCGGCACTAGCGCCCACCGGCGACCTTCTGATCGCCGCCCGTGTCGTGCAGGGCGTGGGCGGTGCAATGGTGTTGCCCACAACCCTTTCGTTGATCAACGCCACGTTCCGCGGCAAGGAGCGGGGCATCGCGTTCGCGGTGTGGGGCTCCACGATCGGCGGGATGGTGGCGGTTGGACCACTGCTCGGAGGATGGCTCACCACCTACTTCTCATGGCGGTGGGCGTTCGGAATCAACGTGCCCCTCGGCATCGCCATCATCATCGGCGTTCTTGCCGTCGTCAAAGAATCCAAGGCGCCAGGACTGGCTCGAAGTGTCGATCTCGGTGGTGCAGTTTTGTCCGTGATCGCCAGCGCCGCACTCGTGTTCGGCCTCATCGAGGGCCGTTCCTATGGCTGGTGGACGACGACGTCGAGTGGCGTTCCCTCACTCGGCGGATGGAGGTGGCCCTTCACCCTCTCTCCCATCCCGATCGCCTTCGCGATTGCGATTCTGTCTGGATTCGCGTTCGTGTGGTGGGGCATGCGCCGGCGTCGCCTCGGCAAGTCGACGCTGCTCGAGTTCTCGCTGTTCTCGATCACCTCGTTCCGCAACGGAAACATCGCCGCGATGATCGTCTCCCTTGGCGAATTCGGCATCGTCCTCTCCCTACCGCTGTGGCTCCAGAACGTGATCGGCTACAACGCACTGCAGACCGGATTCGTGCTACTCGCCTTGGCTGTGGGATCCTTCGTCGCCAGCGGCCTCTCCGGAGTGTTCGGCAACCGCATCACACCGATCACTCTTGTGCGGGTGGGCATCGCGGCCGAAGTCCTCGGCGTGGCAGGACTGGGGTTCACGATCAGCTCCTCCTCGACATGGCTGACCGTCATTCCGTTCCTTTTCGTCTACGGAATCGGGCTGGGTTTCGCGACCGCCCAACTCACCGGTGTGGTTCTCAAGGATGTCCCGGTCGAACTCAGCGGTCAGGGCTCCGGAACTCAGAGCACGGCACGTCAGATCGGTTCAGCGCTCGGCATCGCCATCCTCGGCACCGTTCTCTTCACCTCGAGCGGAGCGGCGCTCAACGCACTCCTGGCCGATCAGACCTCTTTGCCATCAGCGGCACGTCAGCAGGTCTCGGACTCGGTAGTTGTCAGCGCCGGATCTGCGATCCCGGTGCTGAAGCAGAAGAACGAAGAAGTCGGCGACCTCGCGGCAGAAGCATTCAGCGACGGAACGCGCTACGCCGCGTTCACGGCCGCCGGATTTCTCGTCATCGGCCTGGCCGCCACCTTCCGACTCGGCAACAGTAACGCGGCCTCGGGAGAAGACCGAGGGAATGACGCTGACGTATCCGACCGCTCCGACGCGGCGACGGAGACGAACCGGCGACCCAGCGCAGCGAAACACGCCACCTGACCCGCGGACCGGGCACACAGCATCCGATATGCCCGGCCACCGGTTGACGCAGTACAGACAACGATCACCAGAAAGAGACGGCAAGGATGTCCGAACCCAGGTCGAGTACCACCACGAACGTCACCAGGGTGCCGCGCTGGCTGCGAGTCGTGCTGCCGGCGGTTCTCATCGTGGTCTGGCTCGGCCTTGCGGGGTGGGCTCGGAGGAATGACGACCATGACTGAACTTTCCGTCCGCCGGGACGTCGCCGCCTGGATGGGCGTCGTGGTCGCGTCAGGGGGTCTCGTCGTCGTGCTGTGGGTCAGCGTAAGCAGCTGGGACGGTTTGCTACACGCGAACCCGGCCTACCCCGCACTTCTTGCGCTCACGGTCGTGGTCTCTGCCCTTGCGCTGTGGCTCAATCTTCGGCGCCGTGCTCGCCGACGCGGATGGCGGATTGTCGTGCGGTTCGGCGTCGTGATCCTGGGCGTTGGATGGCTGACATTGATCGGGTGGCTTCGACCCTACCCCGCGGTCCAGCCCGCCCTCGCCGCGATGCACTCCGACGCACAGGTTCTCGTGGCCGACACGCCCACCCAGATCGAAATGACACCGCAGGGCACTCACGATGAGGTCGGGGTATTCTTCCAGCCCGGGGCATTGGTCGACGCTCGCGCGTACGCCGCCGTGCTTCGCCCGCTGGCCACGGAAGGGCATCCAGTCGTCATCGCTAAACAACCGTTGGGGATCGCATTCCTGGCGTTGAACGCGTTCGATGCGGCGCGCAATGCACACCCGCAGGTGGCCGGTTGGGTGGTAGGCGGCCATTCCCTGGGTGGAACGGTCGCCGCAATCCAGGCGCACAACGCCCAGCACGACGCCCGTTCGCCCTCGATCGGGCTGCTCTTCTACGCGTCATATCCGGCCAACGACCTGAGCCGCTCACTATCCGTCCCTGTGGAATCCATCTCGGGAACCCGCGACGGGCTGGCGACTCCGCAGAAGATTCAGGCATCCCGCGACGATCTGCCGCCCGACACACGTTTCACGATCCTCGCCGGAGTGTCGCACGCGCAGTTCGGCAGCTACGGCCCGCAACCTGGAGACAATTCCGCCACCATCAGCAACGACCAGGCACGAAAGCTCATCGCCGCGGCGAGCGAGCACTTCATCAACGGGCTTTCCGAGATGGAACAGGGGCGATGATGCGCGTACTGGTCAGAGGTGCTACCGGCTACATCGGGGGGCGGCTCGTACCCGAACTTCTGAACGCCGGGCACGAGGTGCAAGGCGAATCGCCCGTGGACGCAAATCCGTCGCTGACATGATCCGACCGAGCGAGGATGGGAACCTCTCGTGACCAGCCTGGTCTGGATTCGCGACGACCTGCGTCTGGCCGATCACCCCGCTCTATATCAAGCGGCCGCTGACCCGGAAGGACTGATCTGCCTCTACGTCCTCGACGAGGAGACGCCGAGCCTGCGCCGGTCGGGCGGAGCCGCGAGATGGTGGCTGCATCACAGCCTCGCCGCCCTGCGGCAGTCGCTAGCACGCTACGGGGTGCCGCTGACGCTGCGTCGAGGTCGCGCGGAGAGCGTTCTGGGCGATGTGGTGACCGAGGCCGGAGTCGACAGGGTGTTCTGGAACCGGCGTTACGGCGAAGCGGAGCGCACGATCGACGCATCCCTCAAACGATCGCTGAAGGCCGACGGTGTTCAGGTAGATTCCTTCGGCGCGAGCCTGCTGCGTGAACCATGGACTGTCAGTACCAAGACCGGTAGCCCGTACCGGGTCTATTCGGCGTACTGGCGCGCGTGTCGCGAACTGCCGACCCCTCGACTACCTTTTCCGGTGCCCAGCACTTTGGCAGCCGCACCCCGACAGCCCCGATCCGATGACCTCGGCTCCTGGACGTTGCTGCCTCGCCGGCCCGACTGGTCTGGTGGATTTCAGTGGGCACCGGGAGAGGCAGGCGCGATCGCAGCCCTCGCACGGTTTCTCGACGGAGGCGTTGGCGCCTACGCGAAGGGTCGAGACTTCTTCGCAGCAGACGCCACCTCGAACCTGTCACCCCATCTGCGGTGGGGCGAGCTCAGTCCGTTCACGGTATGGCATAGCACGGCAGAGGCCGGGCAAACGGCCAATAAGTTTCTGGCGGAACTCGGGTGGCGCGAATTCGCCTGGTACACCCTCTACCACCACACGGGACTGGTCAGGACGAATATCGACTCCAGATTCGACGCGTTCCCGTGGGACGAGCCGGACCCGGACATCCTCAACGCCTGGCGGACGGGCACCACCGGATTCCCGATCGTGGATGCCGGGATGCGCGAGCTTTGGACGACGGGCAGCATGCACAACAGGGCACGCATGGTCACCGCCTCATTCCTGACGAAAAACCTGTTGTACGACTGGCGAATCGGAGAAAAGTGGTTCTGGGACACCCTGGTCGACGCCGACCAGGCCAGCAGCCCGTTCAACTGGCAATGGGTCGCCGGAAGTGGAATGGACGCCGCACCGTACTTCCGCATCTTCAATCCGCTGACCCAACAGCGCAAATTCGATCCCGACGGCAGGTACGTGCAACGGTGGGCGCCCGACAGCGGCTCCCGAGACCAGATCATCGAGCTTGACGCGAGTCGGAGGAAGGCGTTGAAGGCCTTCCATAGCTTGTGAGGTGTCAGCCTTCCAGACACCCAGCGGAACGGTCATGGCCCGCCGTTCGCATCGCTGGATTGCTTTTCCTCCTACCTTGACCTGGCGTGGTTACCTTACGGTACTATCTTCTAGATAAGCTAGATAGTTGACGAGGAGGCCAATGTTTATGCTGGGTCGTGCGCTGTCGGCACTGCGGCTAGGTCAGGGCTCATGAGTCTCGCCGGGCCCACCATGATGTTGCCTGGCCAACTGGCCGGTGACGTTGAAGCGCGACTGGTCTCCTACTTTGCGGAACAACGAGAGCGAGCCCGCCGCCTCGGTGTACGGTCCCCTGCTTTGGCACCGTTCGAACTGCTGTGGATGGAGGCGAGCCAGTCCGCGCGTGGCGGAAAGAAGCTCCGCCCGGCTCTTGTCGTAGGGGCTTACCGAGCATTGAAGCGTGGACCGGAACGGTTCGGCTCATCGCGCGAGAGCACGGTTGACGAGCATTCCGTCGTGGATGTCGCAGCCGCGTTCGAGTTGCTGCACACCGCCTTCCTGCTGCACGACGACGTCATCGACGGCGACGTTATGCGGCGTGGGCGCCCCAATCTGATTGGGTGCTTCACCACCGAGGCCAGGAACAGCGGCGTGGATGCTGTGACATCGAAGGGGTGGGGCGAAGCGTGCGCGATCCTCGCCGGCGACCTGCTCATCCACGGCGCGCACCGCATGGTGGACAACGCCGGCCTTCCTGAGCATCTGCGAATCGCAGTCCAGGATGCACTCGACGATGCACTGTTCGTCACGGCCGCCGGCGAGCAGGGCGATGTGGGCCTCACGGCGGGAATCATTGATCCCACTTTCGAGAACGCGGTCGCCGTGGCGTCTGCGAAGACAGCCCACTACTCGTTCAGCGAACCGCTGCGTGCCGGAGCGGTCCTTGCGCAGGCCGAACCGGATGTCGTGGCGCTGCTGTCCGACATCGGGGCACTGATCGGCTCGGCATTCCAGTTGCGAGACGACCTTCTCGGGGTCTTCGGGGACGAGGCGACGACGGGCAAGAGTGCCGAGGGCGATCTAGCCAACGGCAAGGTGACCGCGCTGGTGTCGTTCGCTTGCAAGGGTGCGAGCGAGGGCGCCGATTGTTCCGCACGCCGACTGATGGGCGTAGGCGCGGACGACGCGCGAGCGTTGCTGGAAAGGTCGGGCGCGAGAGCCCGAGTTGAGGAACTGATCGAGAGCCACAAGCGGCAAGTGCGGAGGTTGGCCCGTGATCCTCGGCTCCCGGACACAGTGCAGGAACTCCTCGAGGAGTTCCTGCAGCGCGCGACGGAGCGAGAATCATGACGGTCGGCAAGTCAGAGCGCAGACCCGGATTTCCGGCCCCGAAGCGGCGCGACAACGTCACCCGTTCTCACACCGCCCGTGCGCGGCCCGCAGACTCATCACGGTACGCAGAGGCCTTGCAGCCCGCGAGGTCTTCGCATTCACCACATCCCGGCCGTGCAGACACGCCAGTTCCCACCCGCGCCAATCACACCAAGAGCGCACTGGCGCTCTACACGGAGACCGCGGAGCACAGCGCAGCTCAGGTCATCAAGGAATACTCCACCTCGTTCGGTGCCACGACACGACTGCTCTCGCCCGCGTACCGCACCGGGGTGACCTCCATCTACGCCCTTGTGCGAATCGCCGATGAGATCGTCGATGGCGTCGCGGCGCAGGCCGGGCTCGCTCCCCAGGCGCAACGCGCTGCGCTCGACGAACTGGAGAAAGAGACCGAGCATGCAATGGCGACCGGGTTCAGCGCCAACCTCGTGGTGCATGCGTTCGCCCACACTGCCCGGCGGGCTGGCATCCGTCACGACCTCACCGCACCGTTCTTCCAGTCCATGCGAGAAGATGTCGACAAGACCGGCTACGACGCCGACGATCTGAACGCCTACATCTACGGCTCGGCCGAAGTCGTCGGCCTGATGTGCCTCCGGGTCTTCCTCACCGACTCGACCAGCGGCCGAAGGCACGACCCGCAGACGCGCGCGCGGCTGACCGAAGGAGCAAGACGACTCGGCGCGGCATTCCAAAAGGTCAACTTTCTGCGGGACCTGGCCGACGATCTCGACACCAGGGGTCGGGATTACTTCGATCTACGCGATGCCTTCACCGAGGAGACGAAATCATCGCTGGTGAACGAGATCGCCGACGACCTCGCTGCAGCCGCGACCGTAATCCCCGAACTTCCGCGGGGATGCCGCGCCGCGGTGACCGCAGCGCACGATCTCTTCGCCGAACTCAACGATCAACTCCGCGCAATGGCGGCCGACGACATCTTGCAGCAGAGGGTCCGCGTGCCGAACCGACGCAAGGCGGGCATCCTCGCCCTGGCGGTAATGCGGCGCCGACCTCGTGAAGCCCGCGCCTGATGCCGTCAGACGAGACGCAACATGATGGCTCGGGCACCGCCTCGGCCGGACACCGCAGGCGCACTGTGATCATTGGAGCGGGCATCGCCGGACTCGCCACCGCCGCGCTCTTGGCCAGGGAGGGCGACGCCGTGACCGTCCTTGAAACCTCCGACACGGTCGGCGGCCGCGTCGGCACCTGGCAGAGTGATGGATTCCGGTTCGACACCGGTCCGTCATGGTACCTGATGCCCGAGGTGTTCGAGCATTTCTATCGCATGCTCGGCACGGACGTGGCGCACGAGCTGCAACTGGTCACCCTCGACCCCGGGTACCGGCTTTACTTCGAGCCCGACACCGCTGGCGATTCGGCGACCATGGACATCCCGGCCGGTCGCGAGAGGGTGCGAGCGCTCTTCGAACGCACCGAGCCTGGCGCCGGTGCCCGATTGGATGCCTACCTGGATTCCGCAGCGGACGCGTACCGGCTCTCGCTCCAGCGGTTCCTCTACACATCGTTCGAATCCAAACGCGAACTGTTCTCGCGCGAACTCCTGATTCGACTTCCCCACCTGAGCAAGTTGCTCTCGACCAGTCTCGAACGATACATCGCTGCCTCCTTCCATGATCCACGGCTACGCCAGGTGCTCGGATATCCAGCAGTCTTCCTGGGCTCCTCGCCGTCGAAGACGCCCGCGCTCTATCACCTGATGAGCCACCTCGATCTGGACGCAGGCGTGCTGTATCCGCGCGGCGGTTTCCGCCTCATCATCGACGGCATGGAACGGCTGGCCCGAGAAGCAGGGGTCGAGATCCTCACTGGAGCCCACGCCACCGCCATCCTCACGGATCCGCCGACCACCCGGTCGGGCCCGACCAAGCGTTCCGCTCGCCGTCGGCACCGGGCAGCGGTGCGGGGCGTTGCCTACCAGAGCGGCGGCACCGATCACACAGTTGACGCCGACGTCGTTGTCAGCGCGGCAGACTTGCACCACACCGAGACGACGTTGCTGCCACCGAACCTGCAGTCGTATCCGCAGAAGTGGTGGAAGCATCGCACGCCGGGTCCCGGCGCGGTACTCGTGTTACTGGGGGTGCAAGGAGCCCTGCCAGAGCTCGCCCATCACACCCTGTTCTTCACGCGGGACTGGCACGCGAACTTCGGCGCGATCTTCGATGCACCGGCATCGATCCCGGACCCCGCCTCGATCTACGTCTGCAGACCGAGCGCAACCGATGACAGCGTCGCCCCCGCCGGCGAGGAGAACCTGTTCGTGCTGGTTCCGGTTCCGGCGGATCCCACGATCGGTCACGGAGGTGTCGCGGGGACCGGAAGCGAACTTGTGGAACGCACGGCGGATACTGCGATCGCCCAGATCGCCATCTGGGCCGGCATCCCCGACCTGGCCGAACGAGTGGTGGTACGCCGCACGATCGGCCCCGCAGACTTCGCCGACGACCTCAACGCCTGGGGCGGAACGGCGCTCGGCCCGGCACATACTCTGCGGCAGAGTGCGTTCCTGCGCGGCAGCAACGCGTCCCGCCGGGTTGCTGGCCTCTACTTCGCCGGCGGCTCCACCCTTCCGGGCATCGGACTACCGATGTGCCTGATCAGCGCCGAACTCGTCGTCAAGCGCCTGCGCGGCGACCGCACCGCCGGGCCCCTCCCAGAGCCACGCCTCGAAGTCGACATCGCCTCCGGGCTGGAGAGCGTGTGATGGCGTACCTGTACCTGGGGTCATTGTTGGTGGCGTCGGGATGCCTGTGCCTGATCGACGCCCGTTGGCGTCTCTTCTTCTGGCGGGCGCCTGCGCGCGCCGCAATGGTGACGGTACTGGCAGCGTGGTTTCTTCTCATCTGGGACCTCGCCGGAATCGGGCTCGGGATTTTCCTGAGAGGGAGCTCACCGTGGATGACCGGCATCGACCTGGCGCCACAACTGCCGCTTGAAGAACCCGTGTTCCTGCTCTTCCTCGTCTACATCGTGGCGATCATCGGCTTCGGCACCCGACGGATGCTAGACGCCCTGGCACTCCGCGTGCCGGCAGAGTCCCTCTCCCCCGGTGGCGACGAATGACATATCTGACTTTATGCATCGCGTTCCTCGCCGTCTCGTTGCTGATCGCCGCGTGGGCACTGACCCGAGCCGGTCGTCTCCGCAGCACAGCGGATCACATCGCCGCCCCGGGCGAGCGCCGCGCCGAGCGAGCCAGGCTTCTGCGGCGCTGGCTGCCGGTCGCCGCGGTCGGGTTCCTCTCCGTCGCCGTCTTGACGGCAGTCTTCGATTCGTTGCTGATCGTGACCGACATCATCCGCTACGACAGCACCCTGATCTCCGGCATCAGGATCGGGCTGGCACCGATCGAGGACTTCTCCTATCCGCTGGCCGCCGCGATGCTCGTGCCGTCGCTGTGGTCGTTGCTCACCCCCACTGCTTCGCGGGTCGACCGAGCCAACACGTTCCCCGAGCAACAACAGACGGGTGCCGGAAGATGAGCGCGGTCGCGACCACTCCCGGCATCACCCGACGGCTCCTGCTGGCCTCCCGCCCGGTCAGCTGGATCAACACCGCCTTCCCGTTCGCCGCCGCCTACCTGATGACCACGCGGCACATCGACGCGGAGCTCATCATCGGCACCATCTTCTTCCTCGTGCCTTACAACCTCGCCATGTACGGCATCAACGACGTCTTCGACTTCGAATCCGATGCCGCCAACCCGCGCAAGGGGGGGATCGAAGGCGCCCTCCTCGATCAACGCCTGCACCGAAGCACCATCGTGACGGCCGTCGCCGTCTGCCTGCCGTTCGTGATCGCCCTGGTTGTCCTCGGCACTCCTCTCTCCTGGATCGTGCTCGCTGTCAGCCTTTTCGCCGTCGCCGCCTACTCTGTGCCGGGACTACGGTTCAAGGAGGTGCCGTTCCTCGACTCGGCGACCTCGAGCACCCACTTCACCTCGCCAGCCGCCTACGGCCTGATCCTGGCCGGAGCGCACTTCACCCCGCAGCTGATCTGCATCCTCGTCGCGTTCTTCTTATGGGGTATCGCCTCACACGCCTTCGGCGCCGTGCAAGACATCGAACCCGACCGAGCAGGGCGCATCGCGTCCATCGCCACCGTGATGGGCGGAGCGTGGACCGTGCGCTTCTCGATCGGCAGCTGGACGTGCGCCGGCATCCTCATGTTCTTCACCCCTTGGCCTGGCCCCATCGCAGCCGTGCTCGTCGTGCCGTACATCGCACTCGCCACGCCCTTCGCCAAGATCACCGACGAGGATTCCGGCCGGGCGAATCGCGGATGGCGGCGATTCATCTGGGTGAACTACGCCTGCGGATTCCTCGCCACCCTCCTACTCATCGCGTACGCACTGGAAGGAACAGCACCATGACGAGGGCCCGCACGCTGACACAAGTGCGCGGAAGGTGCGTAACAAACGCCTCGCCGACGCATGCCACTGGTGGGCCTTCAACGCGATCACCAGGTCGCCCGGTGCCAGAGCGCACTACGACAGACGTCGCGCTTCGGGCGACTACCACAACGCCGCCCTCCAGAACCTCGCGAACAAGCTGATCGGCCGCCTCTGGTGGTGTCTCGTCCACGATCAGCCCTGGGACGAAAACACCGCCTGGCCGAGCGCCGATACAGCCCAGAACTCCGCGCCGCTTGACAACTCACTCACGTGGGATGTCTATGTCGCAACCTGGTCCGGGCTCGCCTACGTCGCCTTCGTCACCGACGTCATCTCACGCCGGATCGTGCGCTGGAACGTCGCCGCCACGTTGAAGGCCGAGATCCTGCCGTTGCAGGCGCTGGACATGGCCGCCTGGGACGCCGGCGGAGACCTGGCAGGGCTGACCCATCACTCCGACCACGGCTCGAACGGCGGCTTCAAGGAGCCAGCGCAACACCTTCTTTCGGAGGTAGATACGACGGTGTCTTGGGACGATCGGTGCATCGCCTACTCGATGCTCCTCGAGGGTGCGTCAGCGCAGGAAACAGCGCGGCACTTCCGCGTTAACACAGGAGCGGTTGTCGAGTGGGCAAGGCTTGCCGGCATGGTGATTCGTATGGGAGCCGGGGTGGCTTCAAACCCGTCACGACCTCGGAGAGTGTTCCCGATGACCGGATCTTCATCGAGATGGCGATCAATAGGGTGCCCGCCTGGTCGATGCGAGGGATCGCCCGCCATCTTGGAGCGTCGGCATCAACGGTGTCCAGGGAGGGTCGGGCGCCATCAGGTGGAGACGGGCCGTGGCCGCAGGCCGTCACGGGAGTCGAGGTATCACGCCGGTGTCGCCCATCATCACTCGATGCAGTCGCGCCGGAGAAGCCGGCCAAGCAAACTCGATGCGGGCCGCCATTTACGGGCATGCGAGCCAGTGACGGGCCTGCATGCCGAAGGGTGGCTAGGGTTCAAATATGAAGGCGAACGCCGGACGCGGTCCTGCGGATGACATTGGTGCGGGTGGCTCGACGAAGAGTTTTCGGCAGGAGCTCGATGCCCGGAGGTTTACGGTCGTCGATGAGGACTGGGCGGGTGGGGTGCCGGCGCAGTACGGGGTCGCGCCGCGCGTCCGGATTGGCCGCAGCAGGTGGTTCAATCTGCTCTGGCTGGTCCCGATCGGCTTCGCGCTGGCTTTGATCTTGATCGCGGTCGCTCAGGGGCTGCGTCAAATGCCTGAGATCGAGGCGTTCATCAAAACGTATCCGGGTAAGTCGGAGTTGCCGGCGAACGCACCGGTGGGCTTCCCGGCATGGCTGGCCTGGCAACACTTCCTCAACTTGTTCTTCATGATCTTCATCATCCGTGCCGGCGTGACGATCCTTGCCGATCACCCGCGTCTGTACTGGACTAGGCACTCGACCCCCGGCAAGGACTGGTTCCGCATCCAGAAGCCGGTGCCATCCGACCCGCTGTACACGGCGAAGCAGGACTCGATCACCCTTCCCAACGGCGTCGGGCTGCCGGGAAGGCGACATTCGATCGGTCTCGCCCGGTGGTGGCACCTTGGGGTGGATACCCTGTGGCTGGCCAACGGCATCGTGTTCTACGTCCTGCTGTTCACCACGGGTCAGTGGATGCGCCTAGTACCGCTGCACTGGGACGTGATTCCGAACGCGATCGCGGTGGCAATTCAGTACGCGTCGCTGAATTGGCCGCTGGAGGCCGGGTGGACCGACTACAACAGCCTGCAGCTGATCGCCTATTTCGTGACGGTGTTCATCGCCGCACCGCTCGCCTTGATCACTGGGCTTGGTATGTCCCCTGCACTCTCGACCAGGTTCCGGCGCATCAGTTCGGTCTTCAGCATCCAGGTCGCCCGGTCGTTGCACTTCCTCGTGCTGTGCTGGTTCATCTTCTTCATCGTGGTCCACGTCACCCTCGTCCTCACCACTGGGGTGCTGCGCAACCTTAACCACATGTTCGCTGCCCGCAATGATGACTCCTGGGTCGGCTTCTGGATCTTTGCAGCGGCCATGATCGTGCTCATCGCCTGTTGGGTGGCGGCGACGCCCTTCACCTACCGGCACCCACGCATCGTGCAGCGTGTGGGGTTCGCCCTGATCGGACCGGCGCAGCGGCTTTTCGAACACGTCGATTCCAAGCCGGGGCAGTACACCGATAAAGACATCTCCCGGTACTTCTGGCACAACGGCAACTATCCAGACATGGAGGATTTCAGCAAACTTCAGGCGAACGACTTCGCCTCCTACCGGCTGAGGATCAGCGGACTCGTAGAGAATCCGGTCACCCTGACCTTGGCCGATCTGCGCGCACTGCCTTACCACGAGCAGATTACTCAGCACTTCTGTATTCAGGGTTGGTCCGGGGTGGCGAAGTGGGGTGGGGTGTCGATGCAGACGATCCTCGACCTCGTCAAACCAAAACCAGAAGCCAAATGGGTTGTCTTCTACTCGTACGCGCTCGGCCCGGAAGGTGGCCTCTACTACGACGCGCAGGCGATCGAACAGATGAGCTACAAGCTCACAATGCTCGCATATGACATGAACGGGGAACCCGTCTCCTTCGGACATGGTGCCCCGCTACGGTTGCGCAACGAGACCCAGCTAGGTTTCAAGATGGTCAAATGGATCAAGGGCATCGAGTTCGTCGAGCACTTCTCCGAAGTCGGAGGCGGCCTTGGCGGATATAACAACGACCACGAATTCTTTGGATATCGCCAGTCCATCTAGCGTTCTGATTCGTTAGTGCGTTTCATTAGCCGACCGAATCCTCACATCCATCGGACGACTATTACAGCGAATTGACGAATCATGACCCTAGTGCGTCACGCAATGCGGCGGGTGGCTGCTCCGTAAACACCTCTGGGTTGGACCTCGACCGTTTATCGTTCGTCTTACGGGACGCCAGCACCAAGCCGTCGCTCCCAAGCGGGGGTCTCGCCGATCGCGCGCGCCGTCCTCGCGCCCAGCGTGCACAGTCACGCACCGAGGTGGGGCCAAATGTGGCCGTCACGGTGGGGCCATTTCAGGTTGACGTAGCCAGAAGTCCGAGGTCCTTCGCGTAGTGCCGAAGATCCGTCAGTGTCCACTCCTCGTACGGCTGTGATTCGCCGCCCTTGCGACTAACGTGTGTCCGGCCACGACACCCACTGCTTTCTTCGCGCGCTCTGCAGAGAAGCGAGACCCGGGTCGTGCGAACGGCGGCGCTGCCCGAGGGCTCAGGCTCTGCTGCCCGGATCCGGTTCAGGATGCGTGACGCGCGTGTGGTCGGGACGGAAACCGTGCTCGATTCCCCAGAGCACCGCCTTGGTGCGACTGTCGACAGCGATACGGCGATAGGCGCTGCGAATGTAGGTCTTGACCGAGTTGATCGACAGATGAGCCATTTCGGCGACCTCGTCGTTGGAGAGGCCCTGAGTGATCAACGCGAGAACTTCGGCCTCTCGTTGCGTGAGGCCCTCGTCGCGCCCCGGCCAATCACCGGCCACGATGGTTGCGGTCGAGGCTGTCGCATAGATCTCCTCCACACCCTCATGGATCCCCTCGAGGGCTGCAGTGAGCTCTCTCGCGGACACCCCTTTGGAGATGTATCCAGCGGCTCCGTTGGCCAGAGCGGCGTGCACCAGATCGTCATCGGTGTTCCACGAGTACACGACGACCTTCGCGACCAAGGGGTTGGATGCCAGCGACTTCACGCGATCCCGGTCTCCCTGGGGCGATGCGAACGTGTCATAGAGAGCGACATCGACGGAATTGCCCACCTGCCGATTGAGGTCCAGCTCGACGACTTCGATGCGGTCGCTGTAGGCGTGAAGCATGGAGGCGAGACCGCGGACGACGACCTCGTAGTCGTTGATGAGCGCAACGCTGATCACCATTCCTCCAGCATACGGAGGTACGTTCCACCCCTAGGGGTGAAGATTCCACCCCGCCTCTGGCCTACGGTTGCGGCATGGGAACGCTGATCCACGCGCCGGTGCAAATGGAAATGGATGACCGGATTCTGGTCCACCTCGAAACGGTGATCGTGAACAAGTTCCGCCGAGCGGAGCCGTTCCTCCTCACATGGTTGGAGAGCGGCAGCGCAGAGCAAGGCCGACGATCCCTCTGGCTCAGTCCCAGGCATCCCATCTTCTTCTCGTACGCCGGCTCTGGTGCTCCGGCTCTGGACGGAGAATGGCTGATACGGCTGCAGTCAGCGGCGAACACGCCGCGTGGGCTCGTCGTGCTGGGAGACGACGGCCAGCCCGCTGAGGTGCGTACGCGCATCTGAACGCCGACAACATGCCGCCTGTCAAGGGGTTATCTCAACGAGATGGCACGAATAGCCTGTCGTCATCCGGTAGGCACCGTACTTCAGCGGATTCGATCTCAGTTCGGGGGTGGGATCGGTCCCAAGGGAGGCGGGCCGAACACATCAGACGCCGGCGCGCGGGGCTCAATGTCGGGTTGAGCCCCGCAGTTCTCTGTTCGATGTCAGCGGCGCGGTTGCCGGTTCTCAGCGCCGACCACCAAGGATGTGCAGATGGATCGTGAGGAGAGAACCGCGCGGCCGGAACATCGCTGGCCCGTCGTGTTCGCCGTGCTCGTCGCACTGGCGCTGTATACCTTTCTGCCGAGTGGACTCTTCGAGGTTCAGCGGTATGTGGTCGTCGCCATCGGGGTGCTTCTGCTGATCCCGCTGATCATCTTCAACCCGCACCACTACACGAAAGAGACGCGCCTGTCGCGGCTTTGCGAGGTAGGACTCGCGCTCCTCATCGTCGCAGCGAACCAGGTCACGCTCGTGCTGCTGATTGTCCAGCTCGCTCACAAGTCGAATCAGGGCGGAACGCTCCTGCTCGCGTCGTTGCAGGTATGGGTCACCAACGTGATCGCGTTCGCCCTGTTGTATTGGTGCTTGGACCGCGGTGGCCCCGTCGCCCGTGCGGCGCGGCCGCGAGGCGATCTGCAGCGAGCGGATTTCCGTTTTCCGCAGGATGAAGACCATGACACGGTGATCGAGGTCGCCGCTGGATCATCGGCGAAGAGCGATTGGGTTGCTACCTTCGTCGACTACCTCTATTTCTCCCTGACCAACGCGATGGCGTTCAGCCCGACAGACACGATGCCGCTCACCACGCGAGCCAAAGCCTTGATGGCGCTGGAATCCTTCACAGGCTTCATCATGCTGGCTCTCGTTATCGCCCGCGCCGTAGCCCAGTTCGGCTGAACCTGATCCTGTCGGAGCACCGATCACGATCGACTCGCGAATGCAACCCGGTGCGTTCTCAGCGCGGTCCGGGTTACCAAGGATCGACACGCGTCATCCTCATCGTGGCGGCGGCCGCGGTGGACTTCGCCATCGGGGTGACGTGCTCGCAGCAAAGATGAATCATTCACCTCGAGAACCACGAACGACAGAAAAGGAGACGTCATGACCTCCAGTGGCGACATCAACGAGACTCCGCACCCTACGACGACGCACTCCTCCTGGGGCGCGGGGCATCCACGCCTCTTGGTGTCCGGGCAGGATGAACGATTCGAGTTCGATCTGATCAGGGACATCGTCACGATCGGAAGCGGACCGGATGTCCTACTCGAACTTGCCGGCACCAGGCCACTGCACGCCGAGGTGCGTCATAACGTCGATGACGAATACGTTCTGGTCCTGCACGGAGATGCGGAGACTCCGATCGAGCCGGCGCCCATGAGTGCGACGGGAGATGACGGAGCGGTGGTCCTTCGCACGGGGTCCGGATTCACACTCGGCGAGTGGTCGCTGGTCTTTCAGCGCGATGAATACGCGGACCACGGGAGGCCGTATGGCGGAAGAGAGGGTGGCGAGAACGACGTGCAGCGCGAGCAGCCACCACGCCCTGACTATTCCCCGCCGCAGGGCCATCGTCAAGGCGGGCCGAGCGCGGAGTAGGGGTCGACCCGGCCGTGGCCGAACTGGCAGAAGACGCGGATGTGTCGAAGCGAATCGCCGAAGGTGGGAGCGCGACCGAGGCACGCGCGTATGGTCGGGCTCATGTTGATTTTCGTGATCGTCCTTCTCGTGATCTGGGCGATCCTCGCCGTCGTCGGCTTCGCCATAAAGGGCCTCGTCTGGCTGGCGATCATCGGGATCATCCTGTTCCTCGCCACCCTGATCATCGGAATCATCCGCCAGGCCGCCCGCAAGAAGTGACGGTCCATCAGGATTGCCGCGCAACGGGGCGGCAGCGCTGTCGACGGGGTGGGATCAGTGGTCGCGCAGCATGCGGACGACCTCGGCCTTGCTCTTGTGCGAGTATCCGTGGAGTCCGAGATCCTTCGCCCGTTGCCGCAGGTCCGTCACCGTCCATTCGTCGTAGGGCTGCGACTCGCCGCCCTTGCGACTGACTCGTGTTCGACCTTGTTTCGCTGCAGAGTTCGAGATGCGGGCGGCTTTCTCTTCGGATGCGCCATCCTTACGCAGCTCGTCGTACAGCTTGGGATCCTTCAAACTCGGTCGACGTGGCATCGTCGCGCACCCCTTAGATCGTCTCCCCACTTGGAGTTGATCACCGTACGCGTACCCCGTTGTCACCGGAACGGGTTGACGTCAGGAAGTCCGCAAGCTACCCGCGTCAGGGCCGGCAACCCCGCGAGACCGGCTCGTAGGGCCGAGACCGCTTGTCAGCGCAGACGGCGACCTTCCGAAAACGCCGGAATTCCGCGGGACTGTCGCCTTATGTCGGCTTATGTGGAGATGTTCGGACGCGCATCCGGTTGCTGTCACCGAACTTCGACGTCGACCGTGTGCCATCCGCTGGCGCCGTTCGGCGCGGGCGGTGCGACCACGGAGGTCTGCGTAGAGCCGTCCGAGTTCGTCGCGCGCACCTGAAGCGTGTGCTTGCCGCTGACGGCATGCCACTCCCACACCCACTGCCGCCAGGTGTCCACCGACACCGTGTCGGCCAGGCGAGCGTGCTGCCACGGGCCATTGTCGACTCGTACCTCGACGGATCGGATGCCCGTGTGCTGATCCCAGGCGACTCCAGCCACCGCGTAGCGCCCGGCGGTGATGGACGCACCCTCCCGCGGACGATCGATACGAGAAGCGGTCTTGATCGGACCCTTGACCGACCAGCCCTTGTCGGTCCAATAGCCCTGAGCCCTATCGAAGCGGGTCACTGTGAGCTCGGTGAGCCACTTCGTCGCCGACACGTACCCGTAGAGGCCGGGCACGACCATCCGCACAGGGAATCCGTGCTCGAGCGGCAGCGGCGAGCCGTTCATGCCGACCGCGATGAGCGCGTCCGTGCCGATATCCGTCAGCACATCGAGTGGAGTGCCGGCGGTGAAGCCGTCGACACTGCGAGAGAGCACCATGTCGGCGGATGCCTTCGGCCGCGTCTTGGCCAGCAGTTTGCGCACCGGATACCCGAGCCAGGTGGCGTTCCCCACCAGGTCGCCACCGACCTCATTGGAGACGCAGGCCAGCGTGATGGTGTGCTCCTCCAGCGGCAGCGCCAGCAGCTGCGCGAAGGTGAGCGTCAGCGGTTCGCCGACCATGCCACTGATCGTCAGCTTCCACGCGTCCGGATCGATCGCCGGAATCTGCAACGCGGTGTCGATGCGGTAGAAGTCGCTGTTCGGCGTGACATAAGCGGCGAGTCCGCTCAGACGCAGATCGCTGCCCGGGGGAATCGCGGGTGCCGGCTTCACCGGAGCGGGGAGTCGCACGGATGCTCGAGCAGAGGCGATCGCGACGCTTCCGGCGTTGATCGAGCGCGCGATCACCCCAGCGACCACGGCGACCGCGCCGACGCCGATACTGAAGGCGAGAAACGACCGTCGGGTGGAAGCGCCACTGCCCGGCAGGCGCGACGGCTGCGACGCGCGCATCCAGACCCGCAGGCGGTCGATCGTCATCACAAGCACGTACACGCCAACCAACGTGCCCGCCACCGTGGGGAGCAGCCACCAGTACGTCGCATCCGCGCGCGTCATCACTGCGACAAGCGCAATCAGTCCGATCGCGCCGATCAGGATCGCGCCGAACGGGCGCCTGACCAGTTCCAGGATGCCTGCCGCGCCCGCCAGTGCAACCACGACGAGTCCGAGGCACACGAAGAGCACGATCTTGTCTCCGGTGCCGAAGAGCGAGATGACCCAGTCCTTGAACCAGGGCGGTGTGAGGTCGATCACCCACGAGCCGACCGCGAACAGCGGAGAGGATGCCGCACCCACGAACGCAGCCGCGATCTCGGAGACCGCCCAGCCGGCCACCGCGGCGATGAGTCCGCCGGCTGCCGCTGTGACGTACAGGGCGCGCCCGCGTGGTGCGGGGGCGACGGTCGACATGAGCCACAGCATAGGTCGGCGACCCGATAGATGACCCGTGGGCGAGAATGGGCCAATGGCATCAGGATCAGAGCGCACGAACGTGATCGTGCGCTACTTCGCTGCAGCGGCCGACGCCGCCGGCCGCGAGGAAGAGTCGCTCGCGTTCGACCCGCCAACGGTGGGCGCGTTGCGTGACCTGCTGATCGGGCGATACGGCGAGGCGATGGGGCGGGTGCTCGCATCCGGTTCGTTCCTCGTCGACGGAGTCGCCACTCGCGACGCCACGCGGACCGTGCAGGCGCGCGTCGACGTGTTGCCACCGTTCGCCGGCGGCTGAGGCACTCACGCCGTGCCGCACTCGGAGCAGGATGGAGAGATGACGACTTCTTCCGACGGACGGCTGCCACTCACGCACGTGCGAGAGGACGGTTCCTCGCACATGGTCGACGTGGGCGAGAAGCCGGTCACCGCTCGCCGGGCGCGCGCTGAAGCGACCGTGATCACCCGGCCGGATGTGGTGGCCAGCGTTTTCGACGGCTCCCTTCCGAAGGGAGAGGCCATCGGAACCGCTCGGATCGCGGGCATCATGGCTGCGAAGCAGACGTCGAGCCTCATCCCGCTCTGTCATCCCCTTGCCTTGACGAACGTCGACGTCGAACTGGTGGCCGCCGCTGACCGGGTGCTGATCTCCGCATCGACCGCGACGACGGCGCAGACCGGTGTGGAGATGGAAGCCCTCACGGCGGCGAGCGTGGCCGCTCTGACCCTGTACGACATGATCAAGGCCGTCGACCGGGAGGCGGTCATCACGGGCATCCGTGTGGTGGAGAAGAGTGGCGGCAGAAGCGGCGACTGGAGCCGCAACGCGACGACCCAAGACGACGGCCGATGATGGCCACCGTTCGCCGTGCCGTCGTCATCGTCGCGTCGACCACTGCCGCGGCCGGGACGGCACAGGATGCCACGGGCCCGGTGATCGTGCGCTGGCTCGCCGAGCGTGGCTGGACGACCACCGGGCCCGTCGTGGTCGCCGACGGTGCGCCGGTCGTGGCGGCACTGAACGCCGCGATTCGGGACGACGCGACGTTGGTGATCACGACCGGAGGCACGGGGCTCGCGCCGGATGACGCGACGCCGGAGGCGACACGTGCGGTCATCGACCGCGAGGTGCCCGGCATCGCCGAGGAACTGCGCAGGAAAGGCTCGGAGCACACGCCGCTTGCGCTGCTCTCGCGCGGGATCGCCGGAGTCGCCGCCCGCACGCTGATCGTGAATCTTCCCGGGTCCTCGGGAGGCGTGCGCGACGGCCTGGTCGTGCTCGACGGCGTGCTCGACCACGCCGTCACGGTGATCGCCGGCGCTGCTCGCCATGGCGAACGAACCAGCACTGACTCGAATGCGTAACAAATAGGACGTATTGAACCGCTGATGCGGCACTAACGTCGTAATCCATGACGTACTACCGCATCAGTGAGGCGGCCGAGCTACTCGCGGTCAGCGACGACACGGTTCGTCGCTGGATCCGTGACGGACTCGTCGTGGGAGGCACGGACGACGCCGGCAGGCAG
Source organism: Humibacter sp. RRB41 (assembly GCF_022761015.1). Lineage (GTDB taxonomy): Bacteria > Actinomycetota > Actinomycetes > Actinomycetales > Microbacteriaceae > Humibacter. The sequence goes on along the minus strand of NZ_JAKWJQ010000005.1, from coordinate 239,301 downwards.
GTGATCGACGGACCGGAACTGGCCAGGTATGCGACCGAGATCGCACGAGCTCCGGCAGACACCACCGAGGTGCTGCGCAGCGCTCGAAACCACTTCGCCGGCATTGTGACCAAGGTCGTCAGCGACCCGGTGATGTCTCAGGTGGAACTGCAGTGCGGCACTGCACGAGTGGTGTCCCTGATGTCAACCGAGGCCGTCCGCGATCTGCGGCTCGAGGTCGGTTCCCGCGCCGTGGCCGTCGTCAAGGCGACGATGGTCGTCGTCGAAGCAGCGAAAGAGGAGAACGGATGAATCGCACGACCCCGCCGATCGGCTCGACCCGATCAGTCGGACAGCGTCTCGAGCGCACTGGACGGCGCAGGATGCTGATGGCTCCGACCCTGCTGGTCGCCGCCGTGGTCGCGCTGGCCGGATGCTCCGGGCAAACCGCGGGGGCCGCATCCGCTTCGCCCGCGGCATCCGGCGCCAGCGCGAAAGACACCCTGAAGGGCGAGCTCACTGTCTACGCAGCCGCGTCTTTGACGGCGTCGTTCAACGATCTTGCCGCGAGGTTTCACACCGCCCACCCGAACGTCACCGTGAAACCGATCGACTACGACGGCTCGCAGATCCTCGCGACGCAGATCGTGCAGGGCGCTCCCGCCGACGTCTTCGCCTCGGCCGATCAGAAGACGATGGCCACGGTGCAGAAGGCCGGGCTCGCGGCATCCGCGCCGAAGGTCTTCGCGACGAACACGCTCGAGATCGCCGTGCAACCCGGCAATCCGAAGAAGATCCGCACCCTTTCGCAACTGGCGGCGTCGGGAATCCAGACCGTTCTGTGCGCACCGGCCGTTCCGTGCGGTGCAGCCGCGCAGACGCTGCTGACGGCGGATGGCGTGAAACTCACCCCCGTGAGCGAGGAGCAGAACGTCACCGCGGTCATCACGAAGGTGTCGACTGATGCGGCGGATGCCGGGCTGGTCTACGTGACAGACGTCAGGGCCGCGAAGGGAAGCGTCGACGGGGTGACGATCCCCGACGCCGACAAGGCGATCAACAAGTATCCGATCGCCGCCGTGAAGAACGCGCCGGACGCCGCTGTCGCCAAGGCCTTCGTCTCATACGTGCTCTCCTCCGCCGGTCAGAAGGTGCTGCACTCGTACGGATTCGGAGCCCCGTGAGCGGTCCGCGCTGGCTGATCGCGCCCGCCGTGTTGGGGCTGGCGCTGATCGTGCTGCCGCTGATCGCACTGATCGCCAAGCTGGACTGGACGTCTGTTCCGGCCGCGATCCTCTCCCCCGAGGCCCTGTCCGCGTTGACTCTGTCGCTGATCACCGCGGCGGCAGCGACGGTGGTCTGCATCGTCCTCGGTGTGCCGCTCGCTCTGCTCATCGCGCGAACGACGTCACGGGCGGCCGGCGTGCTGCGTGCCGTCGTGACCCTTCCCCTCGTACTGCCGCCGTTGGTCGGAGGCATCGCGCTGCTGTTCCTGCTCGGCCGCACCGGGCTGGTCGGTGCATCGCTCGACGCCGTGGGCGTGCGGATCCCGTTCACCACAGGAGCCGTCGTCATCGCACAGTCGTTCGTGGCGATGCCGTTCCTCGTGATCGCGGTCGAGGGGGCGTTCCGCACGGCAGGTGTGAGGTACGAGCAGGTGGCGGCGACATTGGGGGCCTCGCGGTGGACGACGTTCCGCCGCGTCACCCTGCCGCTCGTCGGCCCGAGCCTGGTGGCGGGGATCGTGCTCTGCTTCGCCCGAGCGCTCGGCGAGTTCGGCGCCACGGCACTGTTCGCCGGCAACCAGGAGGGCGTCACACGCACGATGCCGCTGGCCATCTACACGGCGTTCAACGGCGGCGGCATCGGACAGGACACCGCCATCGCTCTCTCACTGCTGCTGGTCGTCGTCGCGGTGCTCGTGCTGCTCGCGATGCGGAGCTGGCGAGAGGACGTCGGCCTGTGAGCACGCCGCTGACGGACGTCGGTTCACGCCTGGTCGTCGACGTGCTGGCACGACGCGGCGCCTTCGTGCTCGACGTCGCACTGGAGATTCCGGCCGGACGTGTTCTGGCTGTACTCGGTCCGAACGGATCCGGAAAGTCGACGCTGCTCGACGTCGTGGTCGGGCGTCTGCAGCCGGAACGCGGTGACGTGCGCATCGGCGAGCGCACGCTGTGCGACGCGGCGTCGGGCGTCTCTGTGCCGCCTGAGCACCGCAGAGTGGGACTGCTCAATCAAGCACCGTCGCTGTTCCCGCACCTGTCCGCGCTCGAGAACGTCGCCTTCGGTCCTCGTGCGTCGGGATCATCACGTCACGACGCCCGCGCCCGAGCAGCCCAGCTCCTTGATGCAGTCGGGCTGCTCGGCTACGAGGACCGCCGCCCGGCGAAGCTGTCCGGCGGCCAGCAGCAACGCGTCGCCCTCGCCCGCGCACTGGCCGCCCAACCGGATGTGCTGCTGCTCGACGAGCCCTTCTCCGCGCTCGACGTGACCACCGCCGCAGACATGCGGATGCTCACGGCCGAGACTCTGCACGGTACCTCCACTACCGCGGTGATCGTCACACATGACGTGGTCGACGCACTGTCACTCGCCGACGACTGCGTCGTACTCGACTCCGGGCGCGTCGTAGACGGCGGCAGGATCGGCCGAGTGCTCGGGATGCCCCGATCCCCGTTCGTGGCGGCGCTGGCGGGGATGAACTTTCTCACCGGCACCCTCCTCGGCGACGGCCTGCTGAGGACAGACGACGGGCGGATGCTTCGAGCCCGTGATTCAGAGTCGGTGCGCGCGGGCGAGCGCGCCTTCGCGGCGTTCGCACCGTCATCCGTCGGCATCGCCCGCGACGACAGGCATCTGCCGGAGGGCGAATCCCGACTGGACGCCGTTGTCGACCAGTGGGAACGGGGCGTGGGCGGCGTGCACGTTCGTCTCGTCGGAGCGCTGAGCGCGGACATGAACCCTGCCGAATTCGCGGCGCTCGGGCTGAGGCGAGGAGAGCCGGTCGTGCTGCACGTTCCCGCGGCCGCCGTCTCCGTGTACCCGGCCGACGGAGGCGCACCGACGCGGTGACGAACCGAGACCTCCGCGTCGGCGGTCGCGGCGTCGGAAGGTTACGGTGAACGCATGGGCGCAGAACGCATCGGCGATCGCATCGGCGATCTGCGCGGTCGCGCGCTCCGCGATCTGCGCATCTCGCTGACCGATCGCTGCAACCTGCGTTGCGTGTATTGCATGCCTCGCGAGATCTTCGGCCCAGACCACGTCTTCCTGCCGCGTGAACGCCTCCTCACGTTCGACCAGATCGAGCGCGTCGCCCGCGTCGCAGTCGGCGGCGGAGTGACGAAGTTGCGCCTGACCGGCGGCGAACCTCTGCTCCGTCCCGGCATCACCGATCTCGTCTCGAGGCTGAGCCGTTTGCGTCGTCCTGACGGTGGCGCCGTCGACCTTGCGCTCACGACGAACGGAACCGCACTCGCGCGTCTTGCCGCACCCCTCCGAGATGCGGGGCTCGATCGAGTGACGGTGTCGCTCGACAGCCTCGACGACGAAGGCTTCGGACGGATCAGCGATACCAGGATGCCGCTGGGTCGGGTTCTCGACGGCATCCGCGCGGCTCAGGCGGCGGGCCTGCCCGTCAAGGTCAACACCGTCGTACGGCGGGGCCTCAACGACGGGGAGATCGAGTCGATCGCCGAGCACTTCCGCGGTACAGGAGCCGTCGTGCGCTTCATCGAGTACATGGACGTGGGAACGACGAACGGGTGGCGGCTCGACGATGTGGTCCCGTCGGCGGAGGTCGTCGAACGAATCAGGCGACGACATCGGCTCGTTCCGGTGGCGGAGCGCGGGAGCGCCACCGCATCGCGGTTCCGCTATGCGGACGGCTCAGGCGAGATCGGCGTCATCTCCAGCGTCACGGAGGCGTTCTGCGGCTCCTGCACCCGTGCACGGCTGTCGGCCGACGGCCACCTGTTCACGTGTCTCTTCGCGTCGGACGGCGTCGATCTGGGGCCGGCAGCGGCCGAGAGCGACGACACCGTCGCCGAGGTTCTGTTCGGCGCGTGGCGCAGGCGCGACGACCGCTACTCCGAGCTCCGCGGTGCGGAGACCGGCGACCATGATCGCGCCCGGGTCGAGATGTCCTTCATCGGGGGCTGACGGCGGTTCACCCGAGGCCGACACCTGCTGAGGCCGGACCCGCGCTCCCGTGATCGAGACCGACCCATTCGGACGCTCCGTCGTCGAATCGCTGGCGCTTCCAGATCGGCACCCCCGCCTTGATCTCGTCGACGAGGGTCGCACAAGCGGCGAACGCCTCCGCACGGTGAGCGGACGCGACGGCAGCGATCAGCGCCACGTCACCCACGACGAGATCGCCGACCCGATGAGCCGCCGCCACACGCAACCCGGTCGCATCCGCGACACGCCGGCAGCACTCGTGCAGGAACCGCTCAGCGTCGGGATGCGCCGAATACTCCAACGCCCTCACCCGCCGGCCGGAGTCGTGGTCGCGCACCACCCCGAGGAACACGACGATCGCGCCATCTGAGGCCGTACCCACGGCATCCCGCACCGCTGCCTCGTCGAGCGGCTCCGCTGTGATCGTCGCAAGGATGACCGGATCGACGTTCGCGACGTTCGCGACGTTCGCGACGTTCGCGGCGAGTGCAGCGTCGAGGGCGAGGATGCCGCCCTCCAAGGACAGCAGACCGGGTGCCCCCGCCTCGGCGAGTGCCAGCACGGCACGACGGGATCGCGCGCCGATGGTGCACACAACCACCACGCCGGAACCGTTCAGCTGCGCCGCCGCGAGGCGCGCCGCATGTTCGGACAGCCGCGGCGACCGTGGGTCGAGCTCATCCATCGGCATGATCAATGCGTCGACGAGGGGCCGCAGCGCGCGTTCCTCGTGGGTGCGCACGTCGACGAGCACGGGCGGATGCTCCGCGCCGAGCTGGGACAGCAGGGACTCGGCCGTGACGGTGGCGACGGCATCCGCTCGTGCGCCGGACGTTCCGCCCGTGGCATCCACGTCGTCGTGCAGCCCCGTGACCGGCGGTGCATCCGGGCTGCGGTCGAATGAGATCTCGCGCACGCGTGCGGTCCGCGCGTCGTACGAGAGCATGCGACCGACGAGCGGAGCGCCGACGCCCACGATGAGCTTCACGACCTCCGCGACGACGAGCCCACCGATGACGGCGCAGACCGATGGGAGCACGCCGCCGATGGCGCAGTCGAGCACGTCTTCGGGTTCGGGTGGCACGGGGAAGAGATCGCGGTAGGTCGGACCGGTCGGCCATGACACCCCGACCTGCCCGTCATAGCGCAACACGGCTCCCCAGACGAGTGGGACCGAGGCGAGCACGGCCGCGTCCGAACAGAGGTATCGGGTCGAGAAATTGTCGCTGCCGTCGATCACGATGTCGTAGTCGCGCAGTAGACGCTCGGCATTACCGGCGTCGAACATCAGTTCGTTGGCGATGAAGCGCACGCCGGGATCGATCGCCGCGACTGCCTCCGCCAGCGATTCGACCTTGGGTCTGCCGATGTCCGTCACGCCGTGGGCGGTCTGCCGGTGCAGGTTGGACAACTCGACACGATCGGGATCCACTACGCCGATGGTGCCGACTCCCGTAGCAGCCAGCGCTGGGACGATCGCACTGCCGAGGCCGCCGGCTCCGATCACCAGTACGCGCGCCGTCGCCAGCTTGCGCTGGGCGTCCGTGCCGAAGCCGGGCAGGGCGATCTGCCTGCTGTAGCGCTCCCGTGCCTCGGGTGTCAGGTCGTCGTCGACGAGGTATGAGGCGTTGCCCTCGCGCGCTCGATCGTGCGGGACCATGGCTCGCCTCCTGCTGGTTCGTGGCGTTCCACGATCCTATGAGGCTGGACCGGGAACCGCCGTGCCTCCGTTCCCGCTTCAGCACGCTTACCGTTGTGTCATGACCGCCTCCGAACAGCGTGACGCCGAGCAGCTCACCGTCGAGGAGTGGCAGGAGCTGGTGCTGGCGGCGTTCGAGCCCTCAGCATCGGAGACGGTGCCGCTCGCCGAAGCCCTGGGACGCACGATCTCCGCGGACGTGCGCACGCGGCATCCGGTTCCGCTCTTCGACAACTCCTCCATGGACGGCTACGCCGTGCGGTATGCGGACCTGCAGACTGCGACTGCGGAGCATCCGATCGAACTGACCGTGGTCGCTGACGTGCCGGCTGGATCGGGCTCCGACCCCGACCTGCCGGCAGGCTCGGCCGTGCGGGTGATGACGGGGGCGCCTGTCCCCTCCCAAGCGGATGCCGTCGTGCCGGTCGAAGACACCGTCGAGCATCGCGAGGCCGGGCGCTGGGTGACACCGATGGATGCCGCACCCACGGTGCACGTCACGGTCCCGCCGTTGCCGGGACGGTTCATCCGCCGCACGGGTGAGGATGCTCCGGCCGGCGCTGTCGTGCTTGCTGCCGGAAGCGTTCTGACGCCACGCGCCCTTGCCTCCGTGGCGGCGGCCGGTTTCGGGGAGATACCGGTGGCCAGACGACCGCGCGTCGCCATCGTCTCGACGGGGAGCGAACTCGTCGACCCCGGCCAGGTGCCGGCACGGGGGATGATCCCCGACTCGAACACGGCTCTGCTCGCTGCGCTCGTCGTCGAGGCGGGCGGTGCGGTGACGCATCGCTCCGTGGTGGGCGACGACCCGGAACCGCTGCTCGACCTGCTCGACGCGTTCGACGCGTTCGACGCGCGCGACGTCGACGTGGTCGTGCTTTCAGGTGGGGTCAGCGCCGGCGCGTTCGACGTGGTGAAGGAGGCTCTGTCCGGCACAGTCTCCGGCGACAACCTTCGTCGAGGCGCCGGCGGCCGCTCTGTGAGGTTCGCACGCCTGGCGATGCAACCCGGCAAGCCCCAAGGGTTCGGAGTCCTCGGCCCCGGCATCCGTGCATTCTGTCTTCCCGGCAACCCGGTGAGCGCGGCGGTGTCGTTCGAGCTGTTCATCAAGCCGGCACTGGCGAGGATGCTCGGCCGTCTGGTCACTCTGCCCACGGTGCTCGAGGGCGTTGCCGCAGTCGGCTGGTCGTCGCCTGCTGGCAGGCGACAGTACATCCCGGTCGTCGTGCAGCCCGGCAACACGTTCAATGCCATCCGCGTTCGGCCGTCGGCGGCCGGTGGATCCGGCTCGCATCTCGTGGCGAGCCTGGCCGCTGCCGATGGTGTGGCCGTCGTTCCCGAGAGAGTCGTCGAGGTGCGGCCGGGAGATGACGTCGGTGTCATCCTCTTCGCCTGACCGGCGCCTCGGTGTTCCGCAGCGGCGGCGGCTCGGCGATACTGAGACCGGCGACGCTCACCGGCATTCACACGGAAAGGCGGGACGGCAGATGGCTCTCATCACTCGCGGATTCGGCAGCAAGACTCACGGGCGCGACACCCGTCTCCCGCCAGGTCAGACTCAGGTCGACGACTGGCCGGTGCTCACGGCCGGCGCAACACCCGAGATTGCGCAGGAGATCTGGGAGTTCACGGTCGGGACGGAAGACGGCAAGACCGTGCGTTGGGACTGGGACTCTTTCCGCGCGCTCGGACTCGAGGACTTCACCGTCGACATCCACTGCGTCACGCACTGGTCGAGACTCGGGATGCCGTGGCGCGGCGTGTCTCTGGACCGCGTCTTCGAGCACGTGGAGACCTCGTACGATTTCGTGATGGCCCACAGCTACGGCGGCTACACCACCAACGTGCCGCTGGAGGAATTGCTCGACGGACAGGCTTGGATCGCGTTCGAAGCAGATGGGGAGCCGCTCGAGGCGGAGCACGGCGGCCCCGCTCGTCTCGTCGTTCCCCACCTGTACTTCTGGAAGAGCGCGAAGTGGGTGCAGGGACTGGAGATGATCGCCCAGGATGAGCCCGGATTCTGGGAAGAGCGCGGCTACAGCCTGCATGGCGATCCCTGGACCGAAGAGCGCTATTCGTGATCGCCCACGCGGCGTGGCACGTCGCCACGGTGTCCGCGACCCATCCCGAGACACCGAGTGCCCGGCGGATCGTCCTCGACATTCCCGATTGGCCCGGCAACCTGGCCGGACAGCACGTCGACGTCCGTCTGACCGCGGAGGACGGCTATCAGGCCAGCCGCTCGTACTCGATCGCATCGTCGGGAGACGCGCCGTCCATCGAGCTCGCCGTCGACCGGGTCGCGTCCGGCGAGGTGTCACCGTATCTCGTAGACGACCTGATGGTCGGCGACCAGCTCGAGGTGAGGGGGCCCCTGGGGGGCTGGTTCGTGTGGAGGCCGGATCCCGCGCACAGACCCGTCCAACTCATTGCCGGCGGCTCGGGCGTGGTCCCGATCGCCGCGATCGTGCGGGCACATCGAGCGGCGCTGGACGTCACGCCCTTGCGCCTGCTCTACGCCGTGCGCACGCCCGACGACGTCTTCTTCCGCTCCGAGCTCGACCGGGAGGCAGCCGATCCCGGGCCAACAGCCGTGCACGTCGACTACGTGTTCTCCAGGCGCGCCCCCGATGGTGCACCGAGGCCCGCAGGACGGCTCACGCGCGAACTGCTCGGCGAGCTCGTGCTGCCGCCCCAGCAGAATCCGCTCGTCTTCGTGTGCGGATCGACCCCGTTCGTCGAGCGCGTGCTCGGCTGGCTGAAAGAACTCGGACACGAAGTCGACGACGTGCGAGCCGAGCGGTTCGGAGGTGCCTGATGCAGAAGCTCGACGGTAATGTGCTGGCCGGCCCGTTGTCCGAGGTGATGACAGGGGACGCCACCTCGGCTCACGCCCGGTGCGTTCACTGCGGCGACGTGGCCGTCATCGCGCAAGCGGTGGTCTACGCCGACGGCAGCAGATTCGTGGCGCGGTGTCGCCGGTGCGACAGCGTGCTGCTCACCATCGTCGAAGCCGGCGACGATGTGCGGCTCACGATGACAGGCGTCACCGCGTTCACCATGCCGGTCTGAACCGGTCCGCTCACCAGCCGGTGAACAGCAGATGCTGCACGAGCAGAGCCATCGTCAGCTGTACTGCGAGGCCCCAGCGGCGCCAACGAGCGGAAAGCAGCGCGGTGCCCGCGAGCATCCAGGGCTCGAAGGGGAGCCAAATGCGCTCGACCTCCGCCTTGCTCATGCCCGAGATGTCGGCCACCAGCACGCACGCCAGAGCTGCGAGCGCGAGAAGCACGACCACGCGTGTCTGACTCGGAATCCTGTTCACCACGCTCCGGCCTCTGGCGAACGCCGCGGCCACGGCCGAGCCGACCACGGGACCGGCGCTGAAACCCAGCGCCGACAGATTGCCCCATATCCAGAACGAGTACGGCCGATACTTCTGCACACCGTCGTAGTAGCGACGAACGAGCACGGGGTACGCCTGCCACCAGACGAAACCTCCTGCGGCGAACGCCAGCACGACCGCGAGTGCTGAACCTGCCGCCCACGGCAAGGGTCGCCACGATCGCGCGGCCGCAAGCACCGCCAGAGCGAGGACGCCCAGAACCGGGAGACCGTACGACATCATCACGCAGTACCCGAGCGCCAGCCCTGCCACCACGGCCCAGGCAATGGATCGCGATCGGCTCGTAGAGCGCGCCGAGAATGCCAGGCAACACAGCCCCCACGCGGCGAGAGAACCGAACACGGCGTCGGCCGACACCGCCATCCACACCGCCGCGGGCCCGAGTGCGATGATCGGCGCCGCGCGACGTGCCGCCGTCCCTGCACCCAGCCTGTGCAAGGTCACCAAGACGGCGACAGGGGTCGTTGCAGCGATCACGATGACCACCGTTCCCGCGGCGAGACCGCTGCCCAGTCCGAGCCGCACGAGAGCGACGAAGAAGAACAGTGCTCCCGGCGGGTGGCCCGCGATGTGCACAGGCCAGTGATCCGGGCTGTGCAACGGGATGCGAGAGACGTACTCATGCAGCACGGCGATCGGGTCCGTGACAGCGCGCGCCGTGTTCAGGTACTCGTAGCTCGTGTCGAGGATGTGGCCGACGCCTGCGAGACCGTCCACGGTGGCGAGCGCGAGCATCCAGGCCAACCCGTAGCCGAACGTGAGCAGCAGCAGCCAACGCCACCGTTGGCGCGCCGCCCACGGTGCGAAGACGACAGCGCCGGCGGCAAGGACGATCGCGGGAATGCTGCCTGGTCCGATGCGGGGCATCCACCGCGCGTGCAACGGTGGGAACGACTGCACATGGACGTCCCACCCCGTGAGGAACGGCACGAGGATGCCCGCTGCCATCACCGCAAGGGCGGCGGTGAGGCCAAGTGCCGCGGTGCGTGAGCGCACAGGAGGCAACTCGTCGTGACCGTCTTGCGACGCGGTGGCCGTGACACCGGACCCAGCCGGCCCCTCCGCCGCATTCATCGGTGTGCCACCGCCGGGCGCAGAGCAGCGGTCGCGAAGTCGCGCACGCCGTCGTCGAAATCCATCTGGGCGCGGAATCCCAGTTCTCGGCGCGCACGATCTGCAGAAGCCGTGATGTGGCGCACGTCGCCGAGCCGGAACTCGCCAGTGACGACCGGAGCAGGACCGCCGAAGGCCCGACTCAACGACGCAGCGAACTCGCCTATCGTGTGCGGCACACCACTGGCGATGTTGAACGCCCGCACGTCAGCGGGCTCCCGGCGTGCTGTCCACTCGATCGCAGCGATGTTCGCCGTCGCGACGTCGGCGACGTGCACGAAATCTCTGCGCTGTGCGCCGTCTTCGAAGACCCTCGGCGCCTCGCCGCGCTCCAACGCCGACCGGAACAACGACGCGACGCCTGCGTACGGTGTGCCGCTGGGCATCCCTGGACCGTAGACGTTGTGATAGCGGAGCATCGCGGCGACTCCACTGGTGGCACGGACCCATGCGCGCACCAGGTTCTCCTGTGCGACCTTCGTCGCGGCGTAGACGTTGCGGGGGTCGAGGGGCGCGTCCTCGTCGATCGACTCGGGGGTCATCGGTCGACCGGTGCGGGGTGACGGCGGCTCGAAGCATCCAGCGGCCAAATCGACGGGCGTACGCGCCGGTGCCGTGGTGATGCCCAGATCGTCGCGATACCTGCCTTCCCCGTACACGACCATCGACGAGGCGAGCACGAGTCGGCGAATCCCTCTGCGCGCTGCCTGTGCCAGCAGCACAGCCGTGCCGAGTTCGTTGCTGCCGACGTAGTCGGGTGTGTCGTCGAAGTCGACACCGAGGCCGACCTTGGCCGCCTGATGGCTGACCGCATCGACGCCGTCGAGAGCATCGAAGACGGCGGACGCATCTCTCACATCGGCGTGGACCAGTTCGACATCTGCTGGCAGTGGCCAGCTCGACCGCTCATCGGGTTGCGCGTGCACGTCCGCGCGAAGTGAATCGAGCACCCGAACGTGCCACCCGCGATCGACAGCCGCCGCGACGATGTGAGTACCGATGAATCCCGCTCCCCCTGTCACCAGGATGCGCGGCATCAGACGAGCGCCCCTGCGGCCAGGACGCGAAGAACGGCATCGTCCGGCACCCGCGACGGCGTCGCATAGTCACGCGGCACCGCGATCGCGATCGCCGCGATCGCCGACCGGATGCGCTGCTCGGCTTCGGCCATCCGCCGCAGAACCACGGCGGGATCGACGGCGTCTTCTGCGGAGTCGCCCGCGTCGGAGTCCGTGACGAACGACACGTTGACCAGACCGACATTCAATTCTGCGGCGAGCGCAGCCTCCGGATACTGCGTCATGTTCACGATGTGCGCGCCGAGCGACCGGTACCACCGCGACTCGGCGCGGGTCGAGAAACGTGGTCCTTGGACGACGACGGACGTCGCCGACGGGTGGACCTTCTCGCCAAGGCCCGCGAGGGCATCCGTCGCGATCGTGCGCAGCTGGGCGCAGTACGGGTCCGAGAACGGGAGGTGCTGAACGTCTGCACCGTCGAAGAAGGTGTCGGCTCTTCCCGATGTGCGGTCGATGAGCTGGTCGGGCACGACGAACGTGCCGGGTGCGATGCGCGGCGACAGCGATCCGACCGCCGACGAGGAGACGATGGCGCGCACGCCGAGCGACGCCATCGCCCATACATTCGCACGATAGGGAACACGATGCGGCGGCAGCGTGTGGGCGATTCCGTGTCTGGCGAGGAATGCGACACGCACGCCGTCGAGGTCGCCGATCGTGATCGGCGACGATATCGGGCCGTACGGCGTGACCACATCGACGGTCTCCGACCGATCTCGGTCCAGCAGAGAGTAGAGACCCGACCCGCCGAAGACGCCGACCATGGGCGCCGGGATCGAGCTGTCCGTGGTGTCGAGTGCTGTCATGACATCCCTTCTTCCCCCTCACTCTCCGGGCTGTGAGCGGGCGGCGGATCCCCCAAGCGCTTACGGTCCGGTGACGGATCTGCTCGCCGACGTGGATGTCTGCAGACGGTAAGGATTCCGCCGTTCTGGGCCGCGCGACGCACGCCGAGACTGAAGCAGTGACCCATCTCACCGAACGAGTGTCGGAGCGTCTGGCCGCGGGTTCCAGGCTGGCGCAACTGTCGCTGCGCTCCTCCGCGCGCACGAAGCGAGCGGCCGTGGTCCTCGGACGGCTCTTGGCTCTCGCCTTCGTCGTGTGTTTCCTCACCGGCCTGTACAGCCATCTGCTGCAGGATCCGCTTCCGGGGATGCGGTTCGCCACGACGCCTTCCTGGCTCTATCAGGTGACCCAGGGTGTGCACATCACGGTCGGCCTCGCGCTGCTTCCGCTGCTGCTGGCCAAGTTGTGGACCGTCTACCCCGTGCTGTTCCGGTGGCCGGCGATCACCTCGTGGCGGGACGTGGTCGAGCGCGGACTCATCGCGGTGCTGGTGTCATCCGCTCTGCTGGAGCCTGTGATCGGACTGATCAACACGTTCCAGTGGTATCCATGGCCGTTCTCGTTCCGCCGAGTGCACTACGGGCTCGCGTGGCTGATCATCGGAGGGATCGCCCTGCACGTCGCGTTCAAACTCCCGATCATCGTCAGGCACTGGCGATCAGGTCACGATGACGAGGACCCGGTGTGAGTGAGCACGGGAGAACGACTCGACGCGGATTCCTGTTCGGGATCGGTGCCGCGGCCGCCGCACTGGTCGCACTCACCGCCGGACAGTCCTTCGGCGTGCTCTCACCGCTGAATCTGTTCGGTCCACGTAGGCAGGGCGCCGGGCCGCAGAGCCTGCCGGTGAATCGCACGGCCGAGCAGGCGAAGGTCTCCTCCAGAGCACTGGATCCATCATGGCGGCTGAAAGTCGTCGACGGGCCGTCGACTCATGAGTACTCACGGGAGCACCTGCTCGCGCTGCAGCAGAGTGAAGCCGAGCTGCCTATCGCGTGCGTTGAGGGGTGGAGCACGGATGCCTCGTGGCGCGGTGTACGCCTGCGCGACTTGCTGGCATCTGTTGCGGCTCCGCTCGATTCCGCAGTGCGTCTGACGAGCCTCGAACCGAAGGGCCACTACCGAGTGACCACGATGGGCCCCGAATTCGCGCACGACCCCCGCACGCTTGTGGCACTCAACGTCAACGGCGAACCGCTCGACCTCGACCACGGCTTCCCTGCACGCATCATCGCCCCCGGCCGCCCTGGCGTCTTGCAGACGAAGTGGCTGAGCACGATCGAGGTGCTTCGATGAGGGCGCGGATGCGACGCGCCGTGCGGATCGTGTGTGCGATTCTCGGCGTCGCGCTCACCGCCACCGGCCTCTACTTTCTGCTGACCACCGAGCCCCCGGCGGCCCTTCTCGGGCTCGCGGTGTGGCTCGGCGCTGCCGTGGTCCTGCACGACGGGGTGTTCGCGCCCGCCGTGTACGTGGCGAACCGGATTCTTGCGCGCGGCACGGCCCGGCTCCCCGCCGCCGCCACGACATCGGTGCGCATTCTCTTCGGGATCGGCACGATGCTCACGCTTGTCGTTGCACCCGAACTGGTCGCACAATCACGTCCTCACTCCAACCCGACGATCCTGGTCGGCGACTACGCGTTGAGGCTCGGCGCGGTGTGGGGCGTGATCGCGACCGCAGCCGTCATCGTCATTCTGTGGTCGGCACGGCGTACTCGCAGAAGAAGCGACCGTCTGCGCTCCACTCGCGTGTGAGACGCAGCCCCGCGCGTCGCGCATGTCCACGAAGCGCATAGGAGCCGACGCGAGCCCATCGGAACGATGTGCTGCGGCGGCCCAGGTCGTCGAGCAGCATCGCGGTGATAGACGTGTCCGTTGTGGCATCCGTGTGTGCTTCGACGATCACCGTCCCTCCTGGTTCCGCGAGGGCAGCGGCTCTGGCCAGAAGCACGGCGGGGTCGCCGCCGATGCCGATGTTGCCGTCGATCAGCAGCACCGTGCCCCAGCGGCCCTCGCCCGGCAATGGGTCGAAGAGCGACCGGTGAAGCACCGGCAATCCCTGGGCGACGGCCAGTTCGCATGCCGCGCGCGACAGATCGACGCCGAGTGCTGGCCTGCCTATCGTCATGGATGCCTTCACCATTCGCCCCGGCCCGCATCCCAGGTCGAGCAGTGGCCCGGTTCCGCGTTCCAGGAGCGCCCTCTCGTGCCGATCGGCCGTCGAGCCGAACCGCCAGACAGGCACGACGTCCACTCGTGTGGATGCGACGACGTCGTACAGGTAGAGGTGCCGTCCGCCCTCCAGCAACGCCAGATCGTACGGACCATCGGAATCCGCACCGAAGCCTCCGGCCGAGCTGGAGAGGGCATCCATGCCTGTCATGGCGGCGGAATTCAGATGGCTCATCGCGGCAGACCGTCCACGGCGCGGCCACGCGTCACCGAGTGCCACGGCCACGGCGCATCCACCAATGGGCCGACGACCTCGAGATCCTCGATGGTGTCGATGTCGCGCAGCGTGCGGAGGTCGCGCACGTTGAGTCCTGCTTCCTGCAGACGAGCACGTTGGAGCGCACCCGTGTCCGGCCGGGACATCGCGACTCCCCTGACCAGTGAGCCCTGGGGAGAACGAAGGCCAAGAGCCCAGAAGCCCCCGTCCAGTGCCGGCCCGAACAACGCGTCCGCTCCGTCGGGCCAGTGCTCGAACGCACCCTCGAAGTCGGCCATGGCCAGCTGTGGCGTGTCCATGCCGATCAACACCGTCGGCTCGTCCATCAGGTCGAACAGGTGGCCGAGACGCCTGTCGAGGGTTCCGGCCGGCTGGTTGATGACCTCATAACCGGCCGCCTCCGCCGGGACTTCGGAGACCCTCCCGTCGAAGAACAGGATGCGCCGGCTCGCCGGCACGGTGTTGGAGGTCCTCAACGTGACCGCCAGCGATGCACGAGCGACGTCGGCAGCCTCGGCAAGCGTCAGCGGCGGATTCAGACGGGTCTTGACCTTGCCTTCGACGCATTCCTTGGCGATCACGACCAATGCGGTCATCGAGTCTCCGCATGGAGCAGGCGCGACATGTCCCGTACCGCGCCCAGATATCCGCGAGCCGTGCCCGTGACCTTGGATCGACCGATCCTCGGCAGGTAGCTCACGTCGACCTCTGCAATGCGCCAGCCGGATGCGTGCGCTTTGAGAAACATCTCCAACGGATATCCGCTGCGCCGGTCACGCAGGTCGAGCTCGAGCAGGTCGTCACGGCGGGCGGCACGCATCGGGCCGAGGTCTCGCACGGGAACACCGGTGAGGGAACGAAGACGCGCGGCCAGCAGGCGGTTGGCCATTTTCGCGGGCAACGGCCACGATCGCGGTGTCGACACCCGCCGGCCCAAGACCAGGTCAGCAGCACCATCGCGCACCGGCTCCACGATCCTCGGCAACTCGGCGAGATCGAACGACCCGTCGCAATCGCAGAAGGCGACAACCGGTGCTGCTGAGGCGAGCAGACCGGTATGCACGGCCGATCCGAAACCACGCACCGGTTCACGCACCACTGTTGCGCCCAGCCGCGTGGCCACCTCTGCCGACCCGTCGGTCGATCCGTTGTCGACCACGATCGCGCGATATCCGCATGGAAGTGCCGAGAGAAGTCCCGGCAAGGCCGGCGCCTCGTTCAGGCACGGCAGCACGACATCGACGATCGGGATCTTCACCTACCCGACGCTAGGGAGCCCACGCACAGCGAGGCAGTGCGCAAGTCTTACGAACCGAAGACGGCTCCACGATCTCGACTCCGGTGCCGGCCGGGGAACCTATCGTTGGAATATGTCTTCCGTGCCTGCTTCGATCGCGGTGCGAAACAACGGCCTCATCGATCGTCGGGTGCTCGTGGTCGAAGACGACCCGACAGTACTCGAGGTGGCGTGCAGCTACCTTGCAGCGGCCGACTTCCTCGTGGACCAGGCGGTGGACGGATTCGAGGCGCTCGATGCCGTTCGGCGCCGCATGCCCGACTTCATCGTGCTCGATCGCATGCTCCCCGGGATCGACGGAGCCGAGGTATGCCGTCGTCTGCGCGCCGACTCCGACGTTCCCGTTCTCTTGCTGACGGCGCTCGGTTCCGAGGAGGCGAGGATCGAGGGCCTGGAGGCAGGCGCCGACGACTACCTGACCAAACCGTTCTCGCCGCGGGAGCTCGTGCTGCGCGTGCAATCCGTGCTCAGGCGCAGCCTCGACACGCTGGCACCGGAGTCGTCGATCGACCTCGGGCCCTTCCACCTCGAACCGTCTGCCCGCACGATCAGCGAATACGGCGAGGCACTGTCGCTCTCGGCTCGCGAGTTCGACTTGCTGTCCTTCCTCGTCAAGCATCCGGCACGCGTCTTCAGCCGCGAGGAACTGTTACGGCTGGTGTGGGGCTGGGACTTCGGCGATCGGTCGACGGTCACCGTCACCGTGCGCAGACTCCGCGAGAAAATCGAGCAGAACCCGGCGGAACCCGACCTGCTGCGCACGGTATGGGGTGTCGGCTATCGCCTTGATGTCGATACGGCGGCTCAGCCGTGATCGCCGCCAACGACCTCGCGTCGATCGTCGCCATAGCCCTTGGATGCGCTGTGGCCGTCGGCATCCTCGGGCTGATCGCGCTCCTGGCGTTGAGGCGTCGGACCCTTCTTCTCCAGGTGTGCGTGATCGTGCTCACCGCCGTGGCCTCCACGGTCGCAGGGTTCATCGCCGTCGCGAACGCGATGTATCTGTCGGCGCACGACCTGACCGTCGTGTTCTACGTCGCCGGCGCTTCCGGCCTGATCACCATGGCCCTTGCGATAGCACTCGGCGCCTGGCTCACGTCGAGCGCCAGACGACTCGTCGGCCTCGCACGAACATTGAGCGAGACCACGACCCTCGACTCGACGGATGCCCATGGCTGGGCGTCCGAGTTCACCGCCGTCGCGGACCAGCTGGCCGACACGAGCCGTCGCTTGGCCCGGTCGCGGGCAGAGGTGGCCGCCATCGACGAGTCGCGACGTGAACTCATCGCCTGGATCTCCCACGACCTGCGCACCCCCCTGGCGGGTCTGCGGGCTATGGCCGAGGCGCTGGAGGACGGCCTCGCCGCCGACCCACTGCGCTTTCATCGCCAGATGCGCTCGCAAGTCGACCATCTTTCCACGATGGTGGACGACCTCTTCGAGCTGTCGAAGATCCAGTCAGGAACCCTGCGCCTTGCTCTGGAACCGGTACGCGTGTACGACCTCGTCAGCGATGCCGTCGCCGAGCTGACGCCGCTTGCCGCCAGCCGTTCGATCACGCTCGTCGAGCGGCCCGGCCCGGACGTGCTCGTTCTCGGTGATGACCGAGGACTCGCGCGCGTCATCGGAAATCTCCTCGTCAACGCCATTCAGCACGCACCTGAGGGCAGCAGCGTCACGATCGGAACCGAGACCGATGACGTTCACACCGTCGTTCTCTCGATCGCCGACCGCGGCGGCGGTATTCCCGAGGAAGACCTCGCCCGCGTATTCGAGGCCGGGTGGCGAGCATCCGCGTCGCGCACCCCGGTGCCGCTCTGGGGTACCTCACCAGGGGCGGGCCTCGGGCTGGCGATCGCCCAGGGCATCGTCGAGGCTCACCGGGGAGAGATCTCCGTGCGCAACGAGGACGACGGATGCCGCTTCGAAGTCAGCTTGCCGCAGCACGCCTCAGCCGGGCATTGATTCGAGTGCGGGCCTCACAGCTCGGGAGATGACTCACCACCACGTGGCTCCGCTCAACGCAGGATGCCGAGGTTGCGGGCTGCAGAGACCGCCGCGGTGCGAGAGGTCACTCCAAGCTTCGAGAACACGTGCACGAGGTGGGACTTCACCGTTGAGTCTGTGATGTGCAAACGCTCGGCGACGTCCGTGTTCGATGCACCTGAAGCCACCAATTGCAGCACCGCGATCTCTCGGGACGAAAGACTGATCTGCGGCGCACGCATGCGCTCCATGAGCCTCCCCGTGATGGCGGGGGCCAATGCGCTCTCCCCGAACGCCGCGGCGCGCACCGCGGTGACGAGTTCTGCGGGCGGGGTGTCTTTGAGCAGATATCCGCTTGCTCCTGCCTCGACGGCGCCGAGAATGTCACCGTCGGTGTCGTAATTGGTGAGCACGAGCACGTACGGCGCAGCGTCGAGCGCTCGGATGCGACGGGTGGCGTCCGCTCCAGTCGCGGCGGTCCCGAACTGCAGATCCATCAGCACGAGTTCCGGAGTCAGCGTTCGCGCGAGCTCGACGGCCTCATCCGGTGTGGCGGCCTCGCCCACCACGGAGAGGTCGCCTTCGCCTTCAAGAAGAGCGCGGATGCCGGCCCGCACGACGGGATGATCGTCGGCGATGACGATATGGATCATGAGATCAGTTCCCCTTCATCTCGACGACGATCGATGTTCCTCGCCCCGGCGCGCTGATGACCTGCAGATCACCGCCGAGTTGGTGAACCCGCTCGGCGATCGCACGAAGACCGAAGGAGTCGGATCCCGCCGCCTGCGCGGCCAGCCCGTCCGGTTCGAAGCCGATGCCGTCGTCGGTCACTTCTAGTCTCACTCGGTCGGCGGTCGGTTCGACATCGACGGTCTCGACACCGATCGTCTCGACCCTGATCGTCGCCTGGGTGGCGTGGGCGTGCTTGACGACATTGGCGACAGTGCTCTGCGTGATCCGCAGCAAAGCGGTCTGCACGTGCATGGGGAGGTCCAACGCCTGGGGAACATCCACAACGACCCGAAGACCTTCGGCGGTCCATTCCCGCTCTGCCAGCCGCAGCAATGCCCCGCGAAGGCCCTCGTCCAGAGCCGGTGGAGAGAGTTCACGAATGAACCGGCGCGTGTCGGCGAGACTCGCGGCCGCCGCTTCTCTGGCGAGTCGCAGATGCTCGGCGCCCGGCCGTTCGGGGTCGGCACGTTCGGCAGCGTGCATCAGCATCTGGATGCTCGACAGCGACTGCGCCACTGTGTCATGGATCTCTCGGGCGAGCCGCGCCCGCTCCGCGAGCATCCCCTGCTCGCGTTCCGACGCGGCAAGCAGGTCTCGCGTGGCGAGCAGTTCGCTCAGCAACGCTTCACGCTCCGCGGCATCCCGTGCCAGTTCTTGATAGCCCAACCCGATGAGGAGGGCCACGCCGGCGCCGAGGAGCGGGCCGACGATTCCGCCCACCGTGAACCCGCTGTGCAGACCGAGAGCGACGATGGACACCGCGGTGGCGGCCAGTACCGTTGCAGGCCCCGCTACGCCGGTCAGCAGGTGGAGGTAGAGAAAGAAGAGCGGAAAGACGAGGTACGCGGCCTCCGGTACGAGCACGAGCAACCCGATCCAGATGAGGGACAGCACGCTCAGCCACAGTGCGCTTGCCAACCGACGATGAGGGACCGGAACGTGGATCACCCAGACACCCGCTGCGTACACGAGTCCCAAGAGCAGTGACAGCGTGAGACCCAGCCATACGTATTCGGTGTCCACCAGGAGCAGACGCGCCACCACGAGGGCCAGCAGTGCGATGAACAGCACGTGCAGGCCGATGCGCAGTACGAGGAAGACGTGTGTGAGGTTGCGGTGCACCATGGCGCGTCCAGCCTACAAATCCGACCCAGCCGCTGGCATCCATCGAAAGTGGGAGCGGAAAGGTGAACGCCTTGGCGATGGCACAGCTCCGTCGGCGAACGAGGCTGGATGACGTGGCCCGCTCCGCGCGTGTCACGGAAAGGGATTCATCGTGTTCGTCGCCTGGCGCGACCTGCGTTTTGCTCGGGGCCGCTTCGTACTCATCGGAGCGGTCGTTGCGCTCATCACCCTGCTCGTCGGCTTTCTCGCCGGTCTCACCGGAGGGCTCGCATCACAGAACGTCTCCGGCATTCTCGAACTGCCCGGTGACAGGGTCGTGCTGCAGCACCCATCGTCAGGTCAGGCGAGCTTCAGCGAGTCATCCATCTCATCCGACTCCGTCCAGAAATGGCGGGACGCGTCAGGTGTGACCCACGTTCTGCCCGTCGGCATCGTGCAGGGCAAGGCCGGCGTGCACGGCACGACGACTGCGGTCGCCCTCTTCGGCATGCCTCACGGCGCTGCGACGTCGACCGTCACCGATCTCGCCCCGCGAGCCGACGACGAGATCGGGCTCTCCGCAGGAGCCGCGAAGGCCCTGGGCGATGCTACGGCCGGCGACACCGTGAGCATCCTCGGATCGAAGTACCGAGTGTCATCGGTCGGCGGCGACGCCTGGTACAGCCACACACCCGTCATCGCGCTGACACCGGATGCCTGGGCGCGGGCCGACAAGAGCATGGGCGGCGACGGTTCGGTGACGATGCTCGCCGTGAGCGGTACTCCAGACTGGGGTGCCGTCGCGACAGCGAGCGGCACCGTCGCTCAGGTTCCGCTGCTGAGCCTTTCGGCGCTCGACGCGTTCAAATCCGAGATCGGCTCCCTCGGTCTCATGATCGTCATGCTGTTCGGAATCTCCGCTCTCGTCGTCGGCGCGTTCTTCACAGTCTGGACCATGCAGCGCTCCGGGGACGTGGCGGTACTCAAAGCGCTGGGCGCAACCACACGATCTCTCCGGCGCGACGCGCTCGGCCAGGCGCTCGTCGTGCTCATCATCGGCATCGGCCTCGGGATGCTCGTGGTCGTCGCCCTCGGCACGCTCGCCGGCGGCGCACTCCCCTTCCTGCTGAGCCCACTCACCACTGTGGCGCCCGCCGCTGCGATGGCAGTGCTCGGGCTGCTCGGCGCGGCCGTCGCACTGCGCACCGTCACCAAATCCGACCCCCTCACCGCACTCGGGAGCAACCGATGATCACCCTCGACGATGTCACCCTCACCTTCCCCGACGGCTCCTCGCGCGTCACCGCCGTCGACCGCGTGTCGCTCACGGGCAAGGCCGGTGTGCTCACGGGCATCACGGGCCCATCCGGCTCGGGCAAATCGAGCCTGCTCGCCATCGCCGCAACACTCATCCGCCCGGACTCAGGACGGGTCATCGTCGGTGATGTGGATGCGTCGACACTGTCGAAGGACGACGCGACCACGCTCCGACGCGAGCAGATCGGCATCGTCTTCCAACAGTCGAACCTGCTGCCCTCACTCACCGCTCGCGAACAGTTGGCGGTGATGGCCGAACTCGGCGGCCGCAATGCTCGGCGACGCAGGAGGCAAGTGCGCTCACGCACCGACGAGCTGCTGGATGCCGTCGGTCTCGCCGACCACGCGGACAAGCGACCCGCACAGCTCTCCGGCGGTCAGCGCCAGCGCGTCGCCATCGCACGCGCCCTGGTCCACGAACCCGAAGTCCTCCTCGTTGACGAGCCGACCAGCGCGCTCGACCAGGAAAGAGGCGCAGCGATCATGGAGTTGATCGCTCATCTCACTCACGAACGCGAGACGGCGACCCTTCTCGTGACACACGACCTGGTGCACGAGCACCTGCTCGACACGCTCGTCACGGTCGTCGACGGCCGGATCGTGTCCAGGACGGTCGGCTCGGACGCCATCATGGACGACGACCTCGCCCATCGACTCACCGAGGTTTGACCGAATGACCGGTTGACTTCATCCCTACCATTCCGCGGCGTACACGAATTCAGCTGCTGGTCGGTGTAGCGCCTGGGTGGCCCGCATGGCTGTCTCGATCCCGGCGCCGAACTTCGCCGTACGCAGACCGGTCAACTGACTCGGAGTGCGATGAAGACGCTCTGCCGTCTGCTGCCAGGTAGCGCCACGGCTGATTCGCGCGGCATTCAACGTGGCGTACAGCTTGCCCAGATTCCACCTGAGTCGGTGGCCGGAGTCAGTCATCGGCAACGCGACCGCGGCGGTGCCGAATACCGGCGAGTCGATGAACGCTTCGGGCGGGAGATCCAGCCATCGCAGAACGAAGAGTGCGTGCTGACAACTCAGGCTCTTGCCGGTCGCGAGTTTGCCGATCGTCGCCGGAGCGATCGGATGGTCGTTTCTTCTCGCATTGAGCACATCCGATTGGTCCCAGATCACGCCGACCAGCCCTAGCCAGCTCAACGCTTCTTCTCGCCGACGCCGGTCGATGGCCGCGTAGAAGGCATCAATGTCGAACACGCTCATGTGGGTCCAGAGTAGGCCCGATGCCGCCGAGAACGGGCGGGCGGCGAGAGGCCGCTTACATTAGTATCTGCATATGGATGCAGATAAGCCGATATGCGGTCGGGACGTCGACAGCCAGTATGTCGAGTTGGCGGTCGAGGTGTTCTCGATGCTTGCCGACGCCACTCGGGTGCGCATCGTACTGGCGTTGCGTGATGTGGAGGAGTTGTCGGTGAATCATCTGGCGGACATTCTGGACAAACCACCGTCGGCGGTGTCGCAGCATCTGGCCAAGTTGCGTCTGGCCAGGATCGTGACCACCCGGCAGGACGGGCAGCGCGTGTTCTATCGGTTGGAGAACGAGCACGCCAAGCAGTTGGTCTCGGACGCGATCTTCCAGGCCGAGCATTCGCTCGGCGGGATTCCCCGTCACCACCACGCGAAGACCGACGAAAGCGCATGACTGACCGACGCGCGCATGAGCACACCCACACCCATGACGAGCACGAGCACGAACATCCGCACGATGGGTTCAGAGGGCTCCTTTACGACAGGTTCGTGCCTCACACGCACGACTCGGCGGATGCGATCGACGATGCGCTGGAAGCGAGTGCGGCCGGCGTCCGTGCGCTGAAGATCTCCATGTTCGTGCTCCTGGGGACCACCGTTCTGCAAGCACTGGTCGTGGTGTTCACGGGATCGGTCGCTCTGTTGGCGGACACGATCCACAACTTCGCGGATGCGCTGACGGCGGTGCCGCTGTGGATCGCGTTCGTTCTTGGTCGCCGTGTATTCACCCGCCGCTACACCTACGGGTATGGCCGCGCAGAGGACCTTGCCGGCATGTTCATCGTCTTCGTCGTCGCGCTCTCGGCCGTGGTGGCGGGGTGGGAGGCGATCGCCCGTTTCTTCCACCCTGTCGACGTGCGCAATGCGTGGCTGTTGATCGTTGCGGGTCTGATCGGATTCGCCGGAAATGAGATCGTCGCCATCTACCGCATCAGGGTGGGGCGTCGGATCGGGTCGGCGGCCCTGATGGCCGACGGCGTGCATGCACGTCTCGACGGGTTCACATCGCTGTCCGTCGTGATCGGCGCGATCTTCGTGCTCGCCGGCCTACCGATCGCGGACCCGATCATCGGACTGTTGATCGCCGTGTCGATCCTGATGCTGCTTTGGGGCACCGTGAAGCAGATCGGCCGCCGCCTGATGGACGGCATCGACCCGCACCTGGTCGACAACGTCGAGCATGCATTGGAGCACACGCCAGGGGTCGTCCGGGTGCGAGTGGTTCAACTGCGCTGGATCGGCCACCGCCTCACCGGCGCCGCGACGATCGAGACGGATGCCGTCACTCTGCACGACGCCGCGCAGATCGCCTTACACGCACACGAGCACGCACACGACGCACTGCGCAACCTCGACGACTTCACCGTCACCCCGGCCTCGATCGACCAGCCGAACTGATCCCCTGCGCACACCCCGATCCTTGACTCCTTGACGTCTTCGACACGCCGCTTGACTCGTAAGTAGTTCCTTACCAATATAGAGGGCATGTCGATTGCAGGTGTTCAGGTGGTTTCGGTCCCCGTCTCCGATCAGGATCGCGCCAAAGATTTCTACGTCGCAACGCTCGGTTTGACGCTTCTCGCCGACCAGCAGTTCACGCCTGAGATGCGGTGGGTCATGGTGGCCCCGCCGAGCGGCGCT
This sequence comes from Humibacter sp. RRB41, assembly GCF_022761015.1. Classification (GTDB taxonomy): domain Bacteria; phylum Actinomycetota; class Actinomycetes; order Actinomycetales; family Microbacteriaceae; genus Humibacter. The sequence continues at coordinate 215,200 of NZ_JAKWJQ010000005.1, read as the reverse complement.
TCCCTGACTCTGGTCACATGGTTTCCGACGATGCCACCCGGATCCCTGAAGGGCTTGGTGTTCGAATCCGACGACCTCGAAGGTGACGCAGTGACGTTGGGTGCAAGAGGCGTCTTGGTGAGCGAGATCCAGAGCGCGCCGTGGGGCCGCTTCGTGACCTTCGATGATCCGGATGGCAACGGCATCGTGCTCCAGGAGTCCGTTCCGGATGCGCCGCAGGTGGATGCCGCCGGCTGGGGGGAATGATGCCTGAACCGGATGTCTTCCAAGCGATCGCGCATCCCGCCCGTCGACAGTTGCTCGACGCATTGCGCGAGCGGGAGCAGCCGGTGCGTGAGCTCGCCGCCCGATTCCAGGTGAGCCGCCCGGCGACCTCGCAGCACCTGCGCCTCTTGCTCGATGCCGGCCTGGCGACCGAGCGTCGCGCAGGGCGGGAGAACTTCTACATGCTCACGCCGGAACCGCTCGTCGAGGTGAGCGAATGGCTCGCCTTCTATGAGACCTTCTGGAGCGACCGGATGAAGGCGCTCCGCCGTACGCTCGCGGAGCTCGAGGGTAGCCGCTCAGATCGGGAATCACGGCAGTGACTGCGATCGAGACCGACGAATTTCTTCCGCACCCTCCCGAGTTGGTCTGGAGCGCATTGACCGAACCGGCGTTGCTCGCGCGCTGGCTGATGGACAACGACTTTCGGCCGATCGTCGGCCACCGCTTCACCTTCACCACACGGCCGGTGCCCGCACAAGGATTCACGGGGGTCATCGACTGCGAAGTGCTCGAAATCGACCCGCCGCACACGTTGAAGATCTCGTGGGCGAGTGCTCATCTCGAAACCACCGTCGAATGGCGGCTGGAACCGCAAGGAAACGGGACACGTCTCTTCCTCACGCACGATGGCACCGACCCGATTCAGGCAATCACCCTGAAGACGCTCCGCGGTGGCTGGCGCGGCCACATGGTGACCCGAATGCGGACGCTGCTCGACGAGCTCGACGCGAGACGATAAAGGTGCCGCGAGCAACACACTCGCGCGCACCAACGAAGTCCGACTTCCTGTTTCGTTCAGTGGTCGAACGCCGCCGTGGCACTCGGAGCATTTCGCTGAGGATCTCTGGCGGGACGATCAGGCCGGCTCTGCGGTTGGAGCTGCCTCCCCGCTCCCGCGTTCATGCAGGCTCACTTCGAGCACGATATGCGCCGGAGGCAAGTCGCGTTCTTCAAGTCTCATGAAGAGACGCTCGACTCCGACACGGCCGAGTTCTTCGGGGTTCGCGGCGACAACACTGATGGGAGTCGGCAGCAGATCCGCATGGGGAAAGTCGTCGAAGCCCACGATGGCGGGCCGATGCGAAACGCTGCGCATTGCCCGCAGCGCCCCCAAGGTGACGAAGCTGGTTGTGGTGAAGAGGGCGGTCGGGGCATCCCCGCGAGCCAGTAGCCGCCTGCTTCCCTCCTCCGCGGATGCAGGCGACCCATTCGCCAATCGAAGCACCAGCGACTCATCGACACCGACTCCTGCGTCTCGCATGGCGCTACGAAACCCGCGAAGCCGGCGCCCGGTCGTGTAAAACGACGGGGCGACGAGAACTCCGATCCGGGTATGTCCGTGACCGAGCAGGTGCTCTGTCACCATCTTTCCCGCCGCTTCGTTGTCGAAGAGCACGACGTCGCGCTGCACGCCGGAAGCCGGACGGTCGAGCATGACGGTCGGCACGCCCATTCCCTCGCCCCGCTCGTCGAGATATCCGTGGTCGCCTTTGTCGGGAACGAGAAGCAGACCGGCGACACCGCGGGAGAGCAACCCTCGCACGGCGGTTCGCTCGGCATCCGGGTCCTCGTCCACCATCGCGATCAGCACCGCGAATCCACGGCGGGATGCCGCGACCATCGCGCCCTTCGCGAGGGTCGCATAGAACGGGTTGGTCAAGTCGCCGGCCACTAGGCCTATCGTCTTCGGCCCTTGACCAGGACGCAAAGAACGAGCGATGTCATTCGGATGGAAGCTGAGTTCGCGGATCGCCCGTTCGACCCGCTTCGTGGTTTCAGGACTGACCGGTGCCGAGCTGTTGACGACCCGAGACACGGTTCCGACGCCGACCCCAGCGCGCGTGGCCACGTCCTTCATCGTCGGGGGCTTCTCCAGCCCGCCACTCGCTTCAGCCACGTGCCCTCCAACACGGGCCATTGTGCCAGCACCTCAGCAATTGACCCTTGACCCCCGAAGGGGTGCCGCCGCTACTATCGAGTGCTGGAAACGTTTCCGAGCGTGGAATCGCCACCCGCACCGTTCGCTCCATCCACCGATTCAAAGGAGAACTATCGATGTTGAGCAGAAGAACTGTCCTGAAAGCAGGGCTGGGCGCAGCGGGAGCCGCGGCGTTCTGGGGTGCCACGACAACCGCGGCGACGGCATCGCCGGCATGGCCGCCCGTTCACGGTGGCAACCCGGCGGCCTCACGTGCCCTGCAGTCGTGGGCGGCGTTGCAGCGTTACGTGTTGGCGGACGATGGATCCAACCTCGTTCACGAGACCTACCCGGCACAGTCGGGCGATCCCGCGTACGGCTACGAGTGGTCCCATTCACAGGTGCACGTCGCTGCTCTGGATCTCGTCGCCATGCGTTCGAGCGGGGCAGCACGTGCCGCACTCGCGTCACTGGCAGCAGGACAGGAACACTACTGGGAAGCCACGAGCACATCCGGGAAGCCGGGCTATGCCTCGGGCGCACAGGCACCGTACGGCAGCAGCGGCGACCTCTTCTACGATGACAACGCGTGGGTCGGCCTGGAGAAGGTCCAACTGTTCCTCATGACGCGCGATCGCGCAGCGCTGCAACGCGCCGAGCAGATCTTCGCCCTTCTCCAGTCCGGTTGGGACAACGATCCGACCCATGCGGATCCCGGCGGAGTCTTCTGGACCCAGGCATCCTGGAGTCAGGATCGCAACACCGTCTCCAACATGCCGACAGCGCTGCTGGGGGCGCGTCTTTACGCGATCACGAGGAATCGCGACTACCTCACGGGCGCGCTGCGATCGTACGACTGGACCAACAAGTATCTCCTCGACAGCGACGGACTCTACTTCGACCACGTGAGTCTGGACGGAACAGTCGAAAAGACGAAATGGTCCTACAACCAAGGCATCCCGCTCGCCGCCGCGTATGCGCTGTACCTCGCAACGCACGATCGCGCCTACCTGAACCATGCTGTCGACGTTGCCGAGGCCAGCTATTCGTACTACGTCGGGGCGGGGACCATCGGACAGCAGCCGATCTACTTCAACTCGATCTACTTCAAGTCGATGCTGCTTCTGGCCTCGGCCACGCACTCGGGCAAGTACTACGACGCGATGAGCGACTACGGAGACCTGCTCTGGATCTCCCGTCGAGACGCATCAACTGGCCTGTTCTCGCAGGACATCAGCGGCGCGACGAAGGCCTTGGAACAGGGAGCTGCCGTGCAGATCTACGCCACCTTGGCTTCGCGTCCATCGAATTGGTCCCAGCTGTACTGACCACCGATCGCGCCGGCTCCCGACGAGATCGACCCGAACGTTTGCGTCGGGGGCCGGGAAACAATTCGCATCACCTGAAACTCGTCCTCGAAGCGACGCCCCTCTGGTCTCCAAGTTCACGATCGGCAGCGCACGTCAATCAAGGTAGTTCGCTAAAGGATCCCCTACTTGCTTGTTGTGTTTCGTCTGCGTGGCGTGATCCGTCGGGTGGCGAGGACGAGGGCGACTCCGGCGAGCAGGACGCCGGCGGGGATCCACAAGGGTGCTGTGGTGCTTCCGGATTCAGCAAGCTGCTCGGTGCTTGATGGTGTGGTCGTTCTGCCTGGTGCAGTCGTTCCGGCTGGTGTGGGTGCAGTAAAGGTCACGGTGCCGGTAGCGATGCTCACGTCTTGCGCCGTAACGCTGACGCTCGTGCTACCGAATGGAACGTCCAGCGTCGCGGTGGCCATGTCACCTGCCGCGACGGTTCGTTCAGTCGTCTGAATAGTCCCGTCGGGAAGGGTGCTGGTGATCGTGAAGACCACCGAACCCGCGGCAACGGACGACGCGTTCAAGGTGACTGTTACCTGCCCTCCGGTGCTGGTCTGGCTCCCTGGCCGAATGGCCGCGGTCGAATTCGAGGACGCCGGAACTTCGAAGTCGTACGCGTAGGACGTAACGCCGTGAGTGGCTGACACGGCGTCTGCGAATCCCTGCGCTCCGGCTGCTGCACCGCTGCCCAGCCCGATCTGCATTTGGCCCCATAACCCGGTCGGGTACCGCGCGAGGAAGGCGCCGAACGTACACGGGCTCGCCTGAACACAGAATCCCGCGTCACTGGCATTGGACTGGAACACCAGCGAATCGGTGCCGAGTGTCCATGTCTGCCACGCACCCGAAGATGCGGCACCGTTGCCAGGCTGTCCGAACGAGAGCGTCGTGAATTGGGCGGTGCCGGCCTGCCAGCCGGCGAACTTCATCAGCGGAAGACTGCTGCCTGGGTTGACCGCCGCGAACGTGAACGTGGAGAAGCTCTCACCGTTCAGGGAACTCCAACTGGAGACAGTCGCACCGGCGGGGTTGGTATACACCTGGGCTCGATCGGTGGAAGCCGGAGTCGTCAACGCCAGACTGCCGCGCCCTGACGGTGGGGTACCCGGGCCTTCCACAAGACGCTCCACCCCACCACCCCCCGGGTTCGCGGGATCGATAGCCCATCCGTTGCCGGCATCCGCGTCCGCAGTCGACACCAACTGTTCGATGACGTTCGCACCCGGTGCCGCGGCCGCAGACCCCGAAACCGACGCAACACACAAGGCGGTGCCGGCAGCAACGACTAACACAGCGCCCGCTGTCCGTGCAGCACGCATGACACCCCCAATGCCCGCCACCATCGTACGTACCCTCGTGCTCAAGGCAAAGGTCCCGCTCGAATTTCCCATAGCGGACTGACCGCAATTGCATTCATTCGGATGCGGCGATACCCGGCCAGCACACGGCCATGATTTCTGCCGACAGTCGATCGGTGAGGGGCTGGTGTGCATACATCAGGCGGTAGTAGATCGGCGCGAAGAGAACGTCTGCGACGGCGTCGTAGTCCAGACCGGCGCGCACTTCACCGCGCCGCACGCCCTCCGCGAGCAGGTGCACGGCAGCCGCTCTCCGCGGTGCGAGCCACTCGTTGATGAGGGCGTGACCGACGACCTGGTCGGTCACGGATGCCGCCGTGAGTCCCCGAAGGAGGGCGCCAGGCGGCGTGTCGCGGATGAGCGCTATCAGCCTGGTGAGGTAGTCACCCAGAGCCTCACGAGTGGTTGCCGAGACCGGCGACTCGATCGTGTCGTGTGTGCGCTCGAGAAGTCCTTCGAGCAACACCGCTGCTGCTGACGGCCACCACTTGTACACAGTGGTGCGACTGACTCCCGCCCGCGCGGCTATCGCGTCGATACCCGCACCGCCGGCACCCTCAAGCGCCAGTTCCGCAGCCGCATCGAGCACGGCACGTCTTGCGTTCTCGCTTCGAGGGCGGCCCCGGCGGGAGGTGGGTTGTGCATTACTGGACATAGCGTACAGTATATGAAATCAAGATCGTAAACACAACGAATCGAGGAAGGCCATGTCTGATCCATCGAGCACTGCGAAAGCTGATCTCAGGGTGGCGGTACTCGGAACGGGGACGATGGGAGCGGCGATCGCTCGCTCGCTCCTTCGTTCGGGATTCGAGGTTTCGGTGTGGAACCGAAGCCCCGAGAAGGTGAAGCCACTCTCGGACGCGGGCGCACGAACAGCGTCCGACCCCTCCGATGCTGTTCGTGACGCGGATGTCGTGCTCACAATGCTGTTCGATGCAGACGCCGTGCTGAGCGTTGCGACGGAATTCCTCCCGAACGTGCGCAAAAACACCATCTGGATGCAGAGCAGCACCATCGGTGCCCAAGGCATGCAGGCGGTAGCTGCGGCAGCATCTTCGAATCACGTGCCAGTGGTCGACGCACCTGTTCTCGGGACGAAGGACCCCGCGGAACACGCGGCACTGACAGTGCTCGCTTCCGGCGAAGAGAGAGCCGTCTCCGCCCTCCGACCAGTATTCGACGCAATCGGGTCGAAAACCATCGTCGTCGGCGACCGCTTGGGAGCTGCGTCGGACCTCAAGCTGGTCTGCAATACGTGGATCGGCAGTCTCACGGCCGGCACCGCACTGTCACTCGCGCTCGCTCACAGGTTCGGACTCGAACCAACCCTATTTCTCGACGCCATCGCAGGGTCAGCATCCGACAGCCCGTACGCCCACACCAAGGGTGCGACGATCATCGACGACGAACGTACTCCGCAGTTCGCGCTCGACGGCCTCCTGAAAGATCTCCGTCTCGCCCAGGCGACAGCCGGTTCCTCGAGCAGTCCCATGTATCTGAATGCGCTCGAACGCCTCTATTCGTCCGCAAGCGACGCAGGTCACGGCGACGAGGACGTCGCGTGGGTTTACGACGTGATCGAGTCGTGAAGCACGGGAAACAGGCATGGCACCCACTCGCACATCGCACGCTCTCAACTACTTCGCACATCCAGCGCACGGTCCGCTGCCCGCAATTCTCCTCGTGCTCACCTTTGGAACCGGACTCGTCGACGCGACAAGCATCATCGGCCTGGGACGCGTATTCGTCGCCAACATGACCGGCAACATCGTGTTCATCGGATTCGCCCTGGCCAGGGTGCCGGGCTACAGCCTGTGGGGGTCGCTAGTGGCACTCGCCGGCTTCCTCGTCGGGGCATCGATCGGCGGTGTCGCAATCACTCGGTTCAGCACGCATCGAGGCAAGCTGCTCCGCAATGCCCTCGTTGTTCAGCTGGCACTCTTTGCCGCCGTGCTCGCTATCAGTATCTCGGGCGAGGCACCACTCCACCTCGGCCATCAACTCTTGATCCTGACGCTGGGTGCCATCGCTCTCGGCATCCAGAATGCGGTCGTACGCCATCTCGCCGTGCCCGACATGACCACCACCGTCCTCACGATGACGCTCACAGGCATCGCATCAGACCTACGCAAGCGCGACCTGACGACCGCAACGCGACGCCTGATCGCGGTACTCGCAATGCTCATCGGTGCCGTGATCGGCGCCATCCTCGTTGTCAACCTCGGAGTCAGCGCCGGGATCGCCGCAGTGACCATCGTGCTTGCCGCGGCCCTGGTCGGAGCGACCTTCGCCGCCCGCGGAACCCCGAGCTGGACAGCAAGCGCGGCTGCGGCCTAGCGTCCTGCGCCGGGCAATTCGTTCGTTGTCCCGAACACTGCTAATCGCCTCTCCGATATCGGTGGGTCCCTGGGCGGGGCGCGACGTGCTGCACTGCAACTGCACCAGAACCGGCTCTCGTCAAGGCCTCGATTCCGGCGCCGGGATGCTGTCAGGTAGATAGGTGCGACGAATCACCTACAGCGGAACCGTCTTTCTGACCGGCAACCGCATTGCAGAGGCGTTCGTGGCGTACGCACGAGCACTTGCGAGACGCGGACTCGCTGACACTGTGTCCCTCCCCACGCGTACGAGCGCAGGCGGGACCCACGTGATCGACGTTCTCGTCGGGCCCGCCAGCCAGCTCGTCAGTGAGCCTTGGGACGACGGGGACGACTTCGGCCGCGAGATCGAGGATGCGAAGAAGGTCGAACAGATCGAGCGTCTCACCGTGCAGCTCAACGAATCCGACGGCAGCGCGTAGCGCGACTCTGTCCGCTGCTTCGACATGGCTCGAACGCCTGCCAGTGGGGGCGAAGCCCAATCACATCTGCGGGTGCAAGCGCAAGGGGTTATCTGAAGACGTCGACCAGGGAAGAGTTGCCTTCATGATTGCTCTCGCCGCCATACTCCTCATCGTCGGAGTCGTCTTGCTTCTGTTCGGCATTTTCGTCGCCGCCGCGAAGTTCCTGCTCTGGATCGGAATCATCGTTCTGATCATCGCCGTGATCATCGGTCTGGTGCGCTTCCTGCGCAGAAACGTCTGAACGCCCCAGCAGCGCCGCAAAGGCGCTCACGTGCAAGGCTTGCGGCGTGAAGACCCTGTTCATCGTTCGGCACGCCAAGTCCGACTGGAGCGATGAGACGCTCGGCGACCACGATCGTCCGCTCAACGCACGCGGACGACGCGAAGCACCGGCGATGGGCCGTCGACTCGCAGAACGCGCAGTCGCACCGGATCTCATCGTGTCGAGCACCGCACTCCGCGCCAGAACCACCGCGGATGCCTTAGCCGAGGCGATCGCGCCGCAGGGTGCGGCATCCGTGCAGCTGGATGCCTCGCTCTACGCGACGACGGCGACCCACCTGCTCGAGACCGTCGCATCGTTCGGCGACGCTGTGCGGGCGGCGATGCTGGTCGGACACAACCCCGAGATCAGCGAGCTCGTGAGGCGTCTCACCAGGGAGGCCGTCCAGTTGTCGACGTGCGCTGTCGCCGAGTGCCGAATCGATGTTGAGCATTGGGCCGAGCTCAACGACCCGCAGAACGAGTCGCGGGCCGTGCTCGTGCGCCTGGACACCCTGAAAAGGTGACAGGGCTCTGCTAGGCGTAGAACCCCTCGCGAAGATTGATCCCGTGCTCGAGCCACGCCTTCAGCGCAGCGAGCATGCCCGTCCAGCCCTCGCAGTTGCCGAACGCGCTCTTCGCACCTGCAGTCGTCGCTCGCCAGGATGACTCGGTGATCGTGACGAGCGTGCGTGTTCCGTCGTCGATCGGCTCGAACTCGAACGTCGTGGTCGTCACCCCGTTCGGATCGGTCGTCTCACGTCCTGCCCAGCGGATCACGATCTTCGTCGGCGGCACGGCCTCGACGACCGTGACCGGGAATGCGCCAGGAAAGTCATGGAAGTCCCACGAGACCACCGCACCCACGGCCAACCGTCCCTTGGCTCCTCCTGTCGTGAAGTAGTGGGACAGCTGCTCCGGGTCGGCAACGGCTTCGTAGACCTCGGCCGGCGGTCTGGCGACACGCCCGGACACGGTGAAGCGCAGTTCCTCGAGCCGATCGTCATTGCTCATGTGATATTTTTACAACGTGACGCCAGACGATGTCAATGCCGAGGATGACGATCTGGTGTTCAAGGCGTTGGCATCGTCGACGCGAAGAAGGATGCTCGACGCGCTCAAGCAAGCACCCTGTACTACCGGCGGCCTGTGCGACGCGTTTCCCGAGTTGGACCGGACGACGGTGCTTCAGCACCTGCGCGTTCTCGAGCGCGCCTCGCTCGTGACCGGCCGCAGAGTCGGGCGCGAGCGCCATCTGACGCTGGCCCCGCTGCCGATCAAGCGCATCCATGACCGGTGGATCGGCGAATATGCTCGGGCGGCCGTCGAGCTCCTCGACCGGCTGGACACCCTCGACCCGCGGTGAGACTCGGGCGTGCTATCGCGCGCTTCCGTGCCTGGCTGGAGGCACGGCATCCAGCGCCTTGTCGAGCACGAGCGCCGCGTTGATCAGCGCCAGGTGCGTGAACGCCTGCGGAAAGTTGCCCAGTTGCTCGCCGGTCAACCCGATCTCTTCGGCGTAGAGGCCGAGGCTGTTCGAGTACGTGAGCATCTTCTCGAACGTGATCCTGGCATCATTCAACCGTCCAGCGCGGGCGAGCGACTCGACGTACCAGAACGTGCACAGTGAGAACGTGCCCTCTGATCCGCGCAGCCCATCGGGCGACGCCTCCGGGTTGTAGCGGTACACGAGGCTGTCGGAGACGAGCTCCTCTTCCATCGCGGCGAGCGTCGACGTCCACATCGGGTCATCCGGCGCGATCATGCCGACCGTGGCCATGCGCAGAACGGATGCGTCGAGAACCTCTGTCGTGTAGTGCTGCGTGAACGCACCGCGCTTCGCATTCCACCCGCGCTCCATCACCTGGTTGTAGATCTTGTCGCGCTCCACGACCCACTGTTCGACGTTGCCTGGACGCCCGTGCACCGTGGCCAGACGGATGCCGCGATCGAACGCCGCCCACGAGTTGATGCGCCCGTAGGTGAAGTTCTGTCTGCCACCCCGCGTCTCCCACACGCCTTCGTCCGGCTGGTCCCAGTGTTCGGAGAGCCAGTCGAGCATCGCCGAGAGCTCCGTCCAGGTCTGATGTCCGAGGCTCACCCCGTGCTGGTCGGCGAAGTAGACCGCATCGAGCGCCTCGCCGTAGATGTCCAGCTGGAGCTGATCGGATGCGCCGTTCCCGATCCTCACCGGCCGGGAGTCCCGATAGCCGGCCATGTCGGTCAGCGTCTGCTCGTCGAGCTCCGACGAGCCGTCCACGCGATACATGATCTTCAACGGGCCGGAGGCCGAGCCGACGTGCTCGCGCATCCGATCCGAGAGCCAGCTGATGTACGAGCGCGCCTCGGTCACGAATCCGAGACCGAGGAGGGCGGAGACCGAGAACGACGCGTCTCTGATCCACGTGTAGCGGTAGTCCCAGTTGCGCTCACCGCCCACCTGCTCGGGCAGTCCGGCGGTCGGCGCAGCCACGAGCGCACCGGACGGCGCGTAGGTGAGAAGTTTCAGCGTGATCGCCGAGCGGTTGATCTGCTCGCGCCAGCGACCGCGATACGTCGACTGCGCGAGCCAACCCCGCCAGAAGTCGATGGTCTCGTTGAAGAGGCGTCGCCCCTCCTCTTCGGAGAAGCGCCGAGGCTCTCCCACCGGGCCGAACTCGAGCATCCCGCCGCCCAGGTCGCCGACCTTCAGCGTTCCGGATGCCCGCAAGCGCGGACCTGTCGGGCCGTCGCTCTGCTCCAAGTCCAGCTGCTCGAAGAGGATGCCCGCCAGATGCGCCGTGAGCTGCTCATCGCCCGCGCGGAACACGACGCCGTTCTCCGTGGCCTCGAGGGTGTGATCGTGGCGGGCGTAGTCGAATGCCGGCGCCAGGTCGAAGGAGAGAGACATCTGGCCGCGTACGACGCGCACGATGCGCACGAGGCGGTGGTGCTTCGAGGACTCGCCCTGATCGGAGACCGGCATGAAGTCGATCACCTCGGCGACGCCCTCCTCTGTCATGAATCGGGTGACCAGGATGGCGGTGTCGGGCAGATAGAGCTGCCTTGCGATGTAGTCGTCAGTCGTCGGACGAATCTGGCAGAAGCCGCCACGCTCTGGATCGACCAGCGATCCGAACACAGAGGGCGAGTCGAATCTCGGAAGGCACAGCCAATCGACGCTGCCGTCGGTCGACACGAGCGCTGCAGTCTGCAGATCTCCGATCAATCCGTGGTCTGAGATCAGGGGTTCCTTGGCCAAAGCGAATCCTCTCGAGCGGACTATCGGACGGGTTCGGACTCGGGCCGATCAGGCATCCGTCTTGTTTCTGGCGCGGCGGATCTCCATCGGAATGATGACAAGAAGAACGATGGCGATGAGTGCGATCGGGACCAGCAGGGCGATCAGCTTCGCGATCAGCACGCCGACGACGAGCAACGCGCCGATCACGCCGAGCACCCAGGCCAGAGCGCGCCACCTCAGAGATGCCATGTCGCGATCGTACGCCCGGGCCCCGGTGATGAGCCGTGCGTCTCGTCGCGGCGACCCGGTCAGCGGATGCCGATCACCGCTATGACAGACTGGAAGCTACCCACGTGTATCTACCTGGCCGGCGGCTGACGCCCGGTCGGTCAAGGCGGCACGAATCGCCGCCTTGGAGAACACATGAGCACGCCGTCCGAAGAACGCCCGATCACGCTCGTGCGTGCAACGGGACTCGCGTACTTCCCCGTCGCGCTCCTTGCACGACTGCCGTTCGCGATGATGGTCGTCGGCGTGATGACCCTCGTGGTCTCCGCGCGCGGCGATCTGGCGCTGGGTGGTCTGAACTCCGCGGTGACCGGAATCGGCACGGCGATCTTCGGGCCGTTGATCGGCGCAGCTGCCGACCGGTTCGGTCAGCGGCTCGTGATGCTGCTGAGCGGCGTCGTGAACAGCCTGGCGCTGCTGGCCATGGCGTGGGTGGCGTTCAGTTCCCTTCCGGATGCCGCGGTGCTCGTTGTGGCCTTCGTCATCGGCGCCACCGCTCCGCAGGTCTCCCCTATGTCGCGAAGTCGCCTCGTCGGCGTCATCTCCCGCGCCATCCCTGCCGACCGTCGCCCAAGCACACTCAACGGCACGATGGCGTACGAATCCGCGGCCGATGAGAGCGTGTTCGTGTTCGGGCCGTTCATCGTCGGCCTGCTCGCCACGACGCTGAACCCCGCCGCACCGGTGATCGGGGCTGCAGTGCTCACGCTCGTGTTCGTGACGGCGTTCGCCTGGCATCCGACTGCCAAGACCGTGCGGCACGCCCACGACGGCGGGCACGTGATGCAGGCGCCGGCATCGGAACTGTTCCGGCCGGGAATAGTCACGGTCGCCATCGGCGTGCTCGGCATGGGGTTGTTCTTCGGGGCCATGCTGACCGCGCTGACGGCGTTCCTGACCGATCGAGGATCGCCGGAATCGGCCGGCCTGGTCTACGGCGTCATGGGCGTCGGGTCGGCTGCGCTCGCGCTGAGCGTCGCCTGGTTCCCGCGCCGCTTCGGGCTGAACGCCCGCTGGCTGACGTTCGCCGCCATCCTGATCGCCGGCTCTGCCCTTCTGCCACTGATGCACTCGGTGTTCACGGTCGCCATAGCCCTGTTCGTCGCGGGCATCGGCGTCGGCCCGACCCTTGTCACGCAATACAGCCTGGCCGCGCAGCGGAGCCCGATCGGCCGGTCTGCAACGGTGATGACCATCCTCGGCTCGGGGGTCATCGTCGGCCAGTCGACGTCGTCCGCGATCGTCGGGGAGCTGGCGCAGTCGTCCGGCACCGCGGCCGCCGCGTTCGCTCCGCTCGCGGCGGCCCTCGTCGTTCTCGCGGCCGGCGTCGCCAACGCACTGCTCCAACGACCGGCCGCCCACGCCGAATCGGATGCCTCGCCGAGCACGCCGAGGGCGACGCCGGTCGCCGTCAGTGCACCACGAGCGGAATGACCTCCACGCCGCTGTGATCGGCGCGGGTCTCGGCGAGCTCTCTTGCCAGTGAGACCGCCGCTTGCTTGTCGGGCACGTCGATCACGTAGAACCCGCCGATCATCTCCTTCGTCTCGGCGAAGGGTCCGTCGGCAGCCGTCTGCGCGCCGTCGGCTCCGGCACGCACCGTCGTCCACTTCGAGGAGTCCTCGAGCTGGCCGTCGGCGAGGATGCCGTCACCTGCACGCTCCCGCAGCCTGCGATGCCCTTCGTCGATCGCGTGCCACTCGTCGTCGGCCATGCTGTTCCAGCGTTGCTCGTTGCCGACCATCACCAGCAGGTATTTCGCCATGATCTTCCTCGTCTCGTGAGTGCGGGGCTGATCAGCCCTCACAATCACGTCGAACGGGAATGCGAGGTTTCGACGGGCCCAGCGCCCTAATCGAGCTTGCCGAGCACGTGCACGGGAATGGCGAAGGCGAGCGCCACCGCGATGATGCCGCTGATGAACGTGATGCCCTCCCAGCCGGTCACCTCGGATGCGAATCCCATGATCACCAGGCCCCCGATGAACAACACGAACGACACGATCAATGCGATCACATTCACGGTCGGAACACCTCTCCCGTTGTACCGGCGCCGACGCCGGCGTCTCTCTGCAACAACCTACTCGTAAGGATTCGTCGCGACATCGAGCAAATTCGTCGCAAAGGGCGGAATGGGGGTTCTATCCAGGCGAGATCCCCGCTAATGTGACCCAGGACGGCGAGGCACCCGAACGCATCAGCCTCACGCTCTGGTTCACGGTCGAGACCGTAGTCGACCGACATCGTCAAGCAGGATCAGCCGCTGGCCATCAGCGGGGTGGAGGGGCGTTTGTGCTTTCCGAGCAGGTGAGAACGACCGGCACGCATGTGCTGCACCCGCACCGTCACCTGCTTGTGAACGGCGTGATCGCCACGCTCGCACTCACGACTCCGGTCTTCGCCGTGGCGTACTGGCTCACGATCCCCAGCGGCTCGTGGCCATGGGTAGTCGCCCTGCACGGACTGACCGCCGTGTTCGTGCTGATCCTCATCCTGCTTTTCCGGCGCACCACCGTCACGGTGTCTCCTGACGCTGTTCGCGAACGCGGATTCCTCGGCCAGATCAACGAGATCTCGAACTCCGAGATCGGCTCCATCTGCCTTCTCGAGATCTATCGCGACAACTCGCTCGACACGCAGCCGAATCTCTTCGTGCTCGACAAGTCGGGCGTTGTGAAGGTGCGGCTGCGGGGTCAGTACTGGTCGCGTATCACGATGGAAGACCTCGCAGAGGTGCTCGACCGCCCCATCGTCAACGTCTCGGACTCGATCACGCTCTCCGAGATGCGATCGTCGCGTCCTGAGTGGCTGTACTGGTTCGAACGGGTTCCGCTTCTCTCTTGGATCTGAGCACTGTGCCGCTGTGATCGCCGGGCCGGCTCCGATCGCACTGCGCATCAGATCGGGCCGCGAGCGCACGTCAGACAGTCGCGTCGGTGCGCAGTCCGACCAGGGTGCCCTTCGTGCTCGACGGAAGCGGAAGGAAGCCCAGTCGGCGGTAGAACGCAGCGGCACTGACGTTGTCGGCTCCGTACTCGAGCCACACGCCGGGAACGCCACGAGTCGCGAGCCGACCGATCAGCGTGCGCACGAGCATCCGTCCGAGTCCCTGGCCCTGCAACTCGGGCAACAGGTCGATGTGCAGATGAGCCGGATACTCGGCCAGCTCGGGAATGAGCAGGCGATCAGGGTCGCGACCATCCGCCACGAAATGCTGCGTCGGCGTGTCCTCGTGCGTGACCGGGTACTTCGCCTCGAACCCTGGCAACCAGGTGCGGCGCAGCTCCGTCGCGAAGGCCGCCGTGTCCGGGACGCCGAGGATGTATCCGCGTGCGCGGCCGTCGACATCCACCACGAACGCGAAGTCGGGCTCGAGGTCGACGTAGGGCAGAGCGTAGATGTCGGGAAGCAGGTCATCGGAGTCGAGCCAGCCGGTGGCATCCGTGCCCGACTTGCCCGTCTTCACACAGATCTCGTAGATGTCGTCGCGATCGCTCGGCCGGTAGGGGCGGATGTCTGCCACGGTCTCGTCCTGTCTCTGCTGCGGGTCTCTGCTACGGGTCTCTGTTGCGAGCCGGCCTAATGCGCGAGCGCGGGGACGGTCTTCGGCCGAACGACGAACCACAGTGCGCACACCGACACCAGCGAACAGCCGAGCATCACGATACCCATCGGCGCCGCGCTGGCCACGCCGAGCAGGCCGACGAGCGGGGAGAGAAGACCCGCGATGGAGAAGTTGGCTGCGCCCTGGAGGGATGCCGCCGTGCCCGCCTCCGCGCCGTGGCCGTTGAGCGCGAGCACCTGCACGCAGGGAAAGCCGAAGCCGCACGCGGTGATGAAGAACCAGAGCGGAACGATGACGCCCCAGATGCCGACACCCGAACTGCCGAGCACGACGATGAGTGCCGCTGCAACGGTCATGACTGCCGTTGAGACCGTCAGCACCCACTGCGGTCCGACCCGCTTCGCCAGCCGCGCAGCCGACTGCACCCCGATGATGATGCCCACCGAGTTGGCGGCGAACAGCGCACCGTACTGCTGTGCGTTGAAGGAGTACACGGTCTGGAACACGAACGAGCTCGACGACAGGTAGGCGAACAGGCCGGAGAAGTTCATGGCACTGACGATGACGATGCCGACGTAGACCCGGTCGCTGAGCACGACCTTGAACCGCTGGGCGACGGTCGACTGTGCGGTCGCGTTGCGCGCAGCCTTCGGGCGGGTCTCCCTGATCCAGAGCACCAGACAGACCAGCATGACCGCGCTGTAACTGGCGATCACCCAGAAGATGCCGCGCCAGGGCATGATCAGCAGCAGCTGCGAGCCGAGAACCGGCGCGATCACGGGCGCCAGCCCGTTCACCAGAGCGAGGCGCGACAGCATCGTGACGAGGCGATGCCCGCTGAACAGGTCGCGAACCATCGCCATCGCGACCACACCGCTCGCAGCGGCGCCGAGACCCTGCAGCAGACGGAAGAGGCTGAGCAGCTCGATGTTCGGCGCGAGCGCGACGCCGAGCGACGCGAGAATGTGCACCGCTGTTGCGAGGATGAGCGGCATGCGTCGCCCGACCTTGTCGCTCCACGGACCGACGATGAGCTGACCCAGCCCGAAGCCGACGGTCGTCGCGGTGAGCGTGAGCTGGATCACGGCGGTCGACACGTTGAAGTCGGATTCGAGCTTCGGCATCGACGGCAGGTAGGTGTCCATCGTGAACGGTCCGAGCGCGGTGAGCGCGCCGAGGATCAGGATGTACGCAACGCGTCGCCTGTTCGGCAGCGCGTCACCCGGGTGCACCACCGAGGTGGCCGCGGTGCGTGGTCCCCTGTTCGACCTCGACGCGCGACGGGACGTCTGCGGCTCGAGCGTCGCGATGCCTCCCGTCGGCACTCCGCCAGTTGGCATGCCGGCCGTGATACCGACCACGGGGATGCCGGCGGTGGCGGTCTCGACCTCGTCCGGGCGCACATCGGCGCCGGTGTCATGAGCGCCGCGTGCGACGCGCACCGGCTTGGTCGTCGGATGCGCGCTCTGACCGTGCGAACGCGACGGATCGGTCGAGCGGCCGTCGGTGCCGCGGTGCTCCGTGCCGCGGTGCTCCGTGCGGCCGTCGGATCCATGGTGCGACGCGGCGTTCTCTTCGGAGGGGTCGTTGATGACGGGAAGTGGCTGAGTGGCGGTAGACATTCGTATCCGGCGGGGTCGACGTGGCGGAGGGTGCGGTATGGCCCGGGTCGAATGCGAGGTGCTGGCATCCGATCGCGGCGCTGGAGGAGTTGGGAGACGAAACGCATTCATCCGGGCCGGCTGGATCAGCCACGTCGAATCGATTCGAGAATCATTCTATCGGATGCCACCCGGGTGAACGCCAGACCCTTCACAGGGATTTTCGCCCGCCACGATGCGCCCCAACCTGGGTCACGCAGTGCAGTCCAGCTCGCCTCACGCGCTGCGCGACACAGCGTGGCGTCACCCCAGCGGAACGAGGCGTCCCTGCCCTGGCACCATCGCGTTGCGCTCCCCCGTTTCGGCTGCCGCAGTCAACGCTTCCAATGGCGATGCGCCCCGGTCGAATGCGGCGAGAAGCCCGCCGAGGAACGCGTCTCCGCTGCCCGCCGGAAAACGTCCGAACGTGCCGGGCGCGGGCGCCGAGCCCTCGACGCCGCCGATGAGCGCGGACGATCCGGCCACACCGTCGGTGACGACGGCATCGACGCGGAACCGCTCCCGCAGCGCGCGGCACGCCTCGGCCGCCGTGCCCACAGCGACGCCAAGGAGCTCGGATGCCTCTCGCCTGTTGACCTTGACGAGATCCGCTGCGCCGATCGTTGCCCGCAGCCCCTCTCCCGAACCATCGACCGCGATGCGCGCCCCTCCGGCGCACAGCCGCTCGAGCAGCGCAGCGAGCTCGTCGAGCGGGACCCCGCGCGGGATCGACCCGGAGAGAGCCACCCACGGTGTCGCGCCGCGGGAGACCGCGGCGGCGACCGTCTGTTCGGTCGCGCTGGCGTACGCCTGCCACTCGTCACGATCGAGCGGAGTCGCGGGCTCGTAGACATCCGTGCTGGTGGCGGAACCCGCAGCCTCGACGATCGCGATGCAGGTGCGCGTGACTCTGCGCAACGGCACGACGGTCGACGTGACACCGTCGTCGGCCAGCATGCTCGCCACCCAGTCACCCGTTGCACCGCCGAGTGCAGCGACTGCGTGCACCTCGGCACCGAGCGCGGATGCCGCACGCGCGACGTTGAGCGCCTTGCCGCCGGCGACCTTGGTGACCGCTGCCGGTCTGGTGATGTCGCCGAGATGCAGCACATCGACCTCGTAGGTCACGTCGAGACTGGCGGAGAGCGCGAGGGCGATGATCACCCCGGCAGCCTAAGGGGTGTTCGCGAACAGCTTTCGTTCGCGCACCCGCGTGACGGATCGCTCAACGCCGCAGCGCCGATTCGCTCAGCGCAGCAGCGCAGCCGGCTCCGCGATCAACCTGGTGAAGGCGAGCTCTGCCGCACCGATCGTGAGCACGTCGGAGCCCAGCTCGGCGCGCACGATGTCGACCTGCTCCGCGGATGCCTTCAACGATTGCGCGCGTACCTCGGCTTCCAGCAACTCGGGCGCTGCATCGAGCAGCACGCCCAGGAATCCGCCGAGCACCACGCGCTTGGGGTTGAGGATGTTCACGGCGTTGCGGATGCCGACGGCCAGGTAGGTCAGCTGCCGCTCGACCTCCGCCCTGCCCTTGGCATCGAGGTGACGCACCGCTTCATCCAGGATGTGCGGGTCGTGCATGCCGAGTGCCTCGAGAAGGCGCGCCTGCGAGACCTCGGTCTCGAGGCATCCGATCGCGCCGCAGTGGCACCTTCCGCCGGCGGAGTTCACCACGGTGTGTCCGAGTTCGCCCGCGTATCCCGACCCGCCGAGGAGCGGCAGACCACGCGTGATGACGCCTCCGCCGATTCCGCCCGCACCGCCGTTGAGGTAGATCAGGTCGCCGATGCCGCGCCCCGCGCCGAACAGGTGCTCGGCGTTCGCGCCGAGGCTCGCGTCGTTGGCGACAAGCGCTGGCAGGCCGGTGGCATCCTCGAGCAGCGCCGCGAAGGGTTCGTCCACCCACTCGAGGTGCGGGGCCATGCGCACGACGCCGTCGACCTCGCGAACACTGCCGGGCACGGCCGCGCCGACGGCAACGGT
This sequence comes from Humibacter sp. RRB41, assembly GCF_022761015.1. Lineage (GTDB taxonomy): Bacteria > Actinomycetota > Actinomycetes > Actinomycetales > Microbacteriaceae > Humibacter. Next base: position 196,492 of record NZ_JAKWJQ010000005.1, on the reverse strand, counting down.
GCGGAGTCCGGTGTCGAGAACGGCACGAAGCCCGTCGAGCACGTTCGCCACGATGCGGGCGGCCTCCTGGGCACTCGGCGGCGCGTCGGTGGCATGCCGAACCTGCCTGTGCACGGTGCCGTCGAGTCCCACGACACCGACGGAGACGCCGTCGACCTCAGGGTTCACGGTCACCGCGACGATCGTCGAACTGGCCCGCACCACAGGACTCGGCCGCCCGACACCGGTGGATTCACGTGGCTCCGTCTCGGAGACCAGGCCAAGGGCCGACAATTCCCCGACCAGCGCACCGATCGTCGAACGGCTCAGACCCGTTGCGCGCGTGAGCTCGGAGCGCGAACGCCCCTGCATGCCATGCACAAGTCGCAGGACGGTGCCGAGATTGTGCTGACGCACGCCATCGAGATTGCTCCCGAGCGGAGGGCGCATCGGTGCGGCGTCCGGCGGCTGCGCCGGGAGTGCTTCAGTCACGCAGGGAAGCCTAACGGTATACACGTTCGCTGTTCGAACTTATTCGACCAGCCTGTTCATCTCACGGTCACGTTCCGTTCGGATCCCCGACACGGATGCCCCATTCCGTCACTCGTTGCATCAAGAGACGACGGAAACCGGCATCCGTGCCGGATGACGCCCGTTACTCCGGGATGCGCCGCGACTCGGCGAGCTCCGCATACCAGGCGGCGCTGTCCTTGGGCAGGCGCTCCAGCGTGTCGTAGTCGACGCGCACGATGCCGAACCGCTTGGAGTAGCCGAAGCCCCATTCGAAGTTGTCCATCAGCGACCAGACGAAGTACCCGCGAAGGTCGACGCCGTCGTGCAGCGCGCGGTGCGCAGCCGTGATGTGACGGCGCAGGTAGTCGATGCGGTCGAGGTCGTGAACCGCGGCGCCGCCCTCTCCGTGCGAGACCGCATCCGCGAAGGCAGCGCCGTTCTCGGTGATCATCAGAGCCTGATCGGGGAACTCGTCGCGCAGCGAGGTCAGCAGGTCGTAGAGACCGGACGGCTCGATGTTCCAGCCCATCTCGGTGTACGGGCCGGGCTGCTCGAGGAACTCGACACGGTCGGCTCCTGGCCACGGCGAGGCACCGACATCCTTGTGGCCGTCGGCGTGCTGGCGTTCGCTCCTGCCGTCCCAGAGCCGTACGCGGTTCGTCGAGTAGTAGTTGACGCCCAGCACATCGATCTTCTGGTTGATGTCCTCGAGATCGCCTGGCTGCACGAACGACCAGTCGGTGAGCGACTTGGTGTCCTCGATCAGGTCGGCGGGATACTCGCCCTTGAGCAGCGGATGCGTGAACGCGCGGTTCCCGAGCGCATCGATCTGCCTCGCCGCCTCCGCTCCGGTGTCACCCTCCGGGCGGATCACGTGCAGGTTCAGCGTGATCGAGTACTCCGCCTCCGGGTTGGCGACGGATGCCTTCAGCGCCTGAACCGCGAGGCCGTGCCCGAGGTTGAGGTGATGCACCGATCGCAGTGCGTCTGCGCCGTCGGTGCGGCCTGGGGCGTGAGCACCGGATGCGTAGCCGAGGTAGGCGGAGCACCACGGCTCGTTGAGCGTCGTCCACACGGCGACCCGGTCGCCGAGCCGTTGGCCGATCGCCTCTGCGTAGTCGGCGAAGGCGTACGCGGTCTCGCGGTTCGGCCAGCCGCCCTCATCCTCGAGCACCTGCGGCAGATCCCAGTGGTAGAGGGTGGCGACCGGCGTGATCTCGCGCTCGAGCAGCCCATCGACGAGGCGCGAGTAGAAGTCGACGCCCTTGAGATTCACCTGTCCTCGCCCCGTCGGGATGACGCGCGGCCACGCGATCGAGAACCGGTACGCATGCAGGCCGAGGTTCTTCATGAGGTCGAGATCGGAGTCGAGCCTGTTGTAGTGATCGTCGGCGACATCACCGGTGTCACCGTTCCACACCTTGCCGGGGGTGTGGCTGAAGGTGTCCCAGATGGACGGCAAGCGTCCGTCTTGCTTCACCGCGCCTTCGACCTGGTACGACGCGGTGGCCGAACCGAACACGAAGGAATCCGGAAATTGCAGACCGCTGTCGCGGTAGTCGTCACTGCCTTGAGTCATGTCTTCCTGCCTGATCGACGCGCGAGCGGGGCACGGACGCCTGGCGCCTTGGTGAACGTGAATCGCAACCGAGAGAGCGGTTGCACCCCGTCACCATAGCGCGGCATCCGTGCCGGAGCCCATGGCGATCGAAACGATTCGTGACGACGACGCCGCCGGCTACCAGGTAGCAGGCGTCGAGTCGAGCGGCACGGGTGCCGGGCGTTCGACCGTGCTGACGATCTCGACCACGGCGTGGTCCGCGGCGGCGCGCAGGATGCCGTCCATCACCTCGAGCACATGGAACGCGAGCTCGCCGCTCGCCCTGTGCGGCCGGTCGGTCTCGATGGCACGGGCCATGTCGGCAAGGCCGAAGCCGCGGCCGGAATCCGCCCAACCTGCCGAAACCTGAACGGTCTCCCATTCTCTTGTCGCCGCCGACGCGATCTCGACGTCCCCGTCGAACCGGTTGGGGTCAGGCACGGCCATGGTGCCCTCTGTGCCGAACACCTCGAACAGCGGAGCGCGGGACTTCCACACGTCGAAGCTCACCGTCAGGGTCGTCGTCAGCCCGTTCTCGTGCTCGAGCAGTGCGCTGACGTGAGTTGCGACATCCACCGGGATCGCCTGGCCTGCGAGCGGACCGGTCGCGACAGAGCGCTCGCGGTTCGAGACCGTCGCAACCCCCGAGACCCGCGCGACCGGGCCGAACAGCGTCACGATGCTGGTGAGGTAGTACGGCCCCATGTCGAACAGCGGCCCGCCACCCGGCTGGTAATAGAAGGCAGGGGCCGGATGCCACAGCTCGTGCCCCGGCGCGCTCCAGTGGATCGCCGCGGCGATCGGCTCTCCGATCGAACCCGCGTCCAGCACCTGACGTGCGGTCTGGATGCCCGTGCCGAGCACCGTGTCGGGCGCGCTCCCGACGCGCAGGCCCCGCTCCGCTGCAAGCGTCAGCATCGGCTCGGCCTCAGAAGTGTTCAGCGCGAGCGGCTTCTCGCCGTAGACGTGCTTGCCGGACTCGAGCGCACGGATGCCGACGGCAGCGTGCACCGCGGGAATCGTGAGATTGAGCACGGCGTCGATGCCGGCATCCGCCAGCAGTTCGTCCACCGTGAGCGCACGAACTCCCTGCTCCGCCGCGACCTCACGGGCGCGCTCCTCGTTGACGTCTGCGACGGCGACGAGCTCGAGGTTCGGCAGCGATGGGATGTGCGCGAAGTATTGCGCACTGATGTTTCCGACGCCGATCACGCCGACGCGCAACGTGCTCATTCTGCGACCTCCGCCGCGGAAGGCGCCGGCTGTCCCGAACCGCGGGCCGCCCAGAGCAGGCCGCGCTCGATGATCGTGCGCACGTTGGGGTCGTCGACGACCTCGAGCTTGTGGCCAGGGGCGGAGACGAAGATGCGGCCGTCGCCCCACAAGCGGGTCCAGATCGCGGGGGCGGTGACCGGCCGGTGCCAGGCATCCCACGGACGAACCGCCTGCGTGGTGGTGGCGAGCACGTCGTTCAGTTCGTCGCTGAGCACCCAGTACTGCTCGGTGACGAGATCGAAGTCCGCGATGCCCTGTGTGATCGGGTGCACCTTGCCGAGCTCGGTGATGTGCACGGTGTAGGGGATGTAGTTGTCGGACTGCTCGCCGGCCAGCTGGTCCTTCGGCGCCTTGTTCGCGTGGTGCGCGAACTGGCCGCCGATCATGTGCAGGTAGTCGGCGGTGTTGCGGTAGGAATCCGCGATGCCGCCGTGCCAGCCGGCCATGCCCATGCCGTTCCGAACAGCGCGATCGAGGCCCTCCATCTCGTCCTTCTCGATGGAGTTCATCGTGTTGACCTGCACGAGCAGGTCGACGGTGTCCATGTACTCCGCGTCGGTGTACACGGCCGGCGATTCCTCGACCCGCACCTCGAAGCCGTTCGCCTCGAGGAAGGGGATGAAGGATTCGGTGGTCTGGACGGGCTCGTGGCCGTCCCAGCCGCCGCGCACGATGAGCGCGCGACGCGTTGCGTCAGTCATGTCAGGCTTTCTGTTCGTTTGATGGATTTCCGCTCCCTCAGGGAACTGAAATGTCAGCGGCTCTGCGAGAAGGCGGCGTCGAAGGCGGCCGCAGGCGGCGTGATGGTGGCGAGGTTGCGCACGAAGGCGAGCGCCTCCGGTCCGCCGACCAGGCGGTCCATGCCGGCGTCCTCCCACTCCACGCTCGTCGGACCCTCGTAGCCGATCCAGTTCAGGGTGCGGAAGATCGGCTCCCACGGAACCTCGCCGTGCCCGGTCGAGACGAAGTCCCAGCCGCGGCGGGGGTCTCCCCACGGCAAGTGCGAGGCGAGCCGGCCGTTGCGGCCGTTGAGCTGCGTCACCGACTCCTTGCAGTGCACGTGGTAGATCTTGTCGGCGAAATCCTGAAGGAATGTCACGGGGTCGATCTGCTGCCATACGAAGTGCGACGGGTCGAAGTTGAACCCGAAGGCATCCCGATTGCCGATCGCCTCGAGCGTGCGCTTCGACGACCAATAGTCGAACGCGACCTCGCTCGGGTGCGGCTCGAGGGCGAATCTCACACCCACCTCGTCGAAGACGTCGAGGATGGGATTCCAACGGTCCGCGAAGTCCTGGTAGCCGTCATCGATCATCGACTCCGGCACGGGAGGGAAGCCGGCGATCGTCTTCCAGATCTTGGACCCCGTGAAGCCGGTGACGGTCTTCACGCCAAGCGCTGCCGCCGCGCGCGCCGTCTGCTTGAGCTCCTCGGCCGCCCGTTGGCGCACACCTTCGGGGTCACCGTCGCCCCACACATGCGGGGGAACGATGTCCTGGTGGCGCTGGTCGATCGGGTCGTCGCACACGGCCTGGCCGACCAGGTGGTTCGAGATCGTGAAGACCTTCAGGCCGTTGCGCTCGAGGATCTCCAACCGATTCGCCACATACGCCGGGTCCGAGACCGCACGGTTGACGTCGAGGTGGTCACCCCAACTGGCGATCTCGAGGCCGTCGTAGCCCCACTCGCCTGCGAGGCGAGCGACCTCTTCGAACGGCAGATCGGCCCACTGGCCGGTGAACAACGTGATCGGACGAGTCATCGTCCCTCCTCCTTCTTGATTGCCTCGACTTTTGTCATCCCCCGTGACCCACCCGTTCAGGTCGCGCAAAGTGGGCTTTACGAGGGCCTCGAACCCCACTTTTCGCGACCTGAAGGGGGAACGTCGGCGAGTGCGGCGGCAGCGTCACGAGATGGCGTGCCATGTCGAGCGATCGCCGGCAGATGCCTCGACCGCTGCCAGCACCCGCTGCACCCGTAGCGCATCGTCGAACGACGGCCGCGGCTGCTCGCCGGCCGAGATGGCGTTCACGAGGTCGACGACCTGGTGCGTGAAACCGTGCTCGTAGCCGAGCCCGTGGCCTGCCGGCCACCAGTTGCCGACGTACGGATGCACCGGCTCCGTCACGATGATGCGCCGGAATCCCTGCGCGGCCTGGTCGTCCGAACCGTCGAAGTACTGCAAGACGTTCGACTCCTCGAAGTCGAACGCGATCGCCCCCATCGAGCCGTTGACCTCGATGCGCATCGCGTTCTTGCGGCCGAGCGCGAATCGAGTCGCTTCGAACACCCCGATGGCCCCGTTGTCGAAGCGCGCCGTGAATGCCGTCGCGTCGTCGACGGTGACCGGGCCCTTCTCGGCGTCACTTGCGCCCTTGCCACCGAGCCCGACGAGGTCGCCACCGACCGGTCGCTCGCCGACGAATGTCTTCATGATCGCCGAGACGCCGGCGATGTCGGAACCGGTGATCCACTGCGCCGTGTCGATGCTGTGGGCTCCGATGTCACCCAGCGCGCCGCTGCCGGCCTTCGCCTTGTCCATGCGCCAGGTGAGCGGGGCATCCGCGTCGCTCAGCCAGTCCTGCAGATACTGCGCGCGCACGTGACGGATTTCTCCGAGCCGCCCCTCGTCGACGAAGCGCTTCGCGAGCGTGAGCGCCGGCGTGCGGCGATACGTGAACCCGCACATCGCGAACACGCCGTTCGCCGCTGCCGCTCGCGCGACATCCGCCATCTCCTCCGCTTCCTCAACGGTGTTGGCCAGGGGCTTCTCGCAGAGAACATGCTTGCCAGCCTGAAGAGCGGCGATCGCGATCTCGCGGTGGGTATTGCCGGGCGTGCAGATGTCGATGAGGTCGATGTCGTCGCGCTCGACCAGCCGACGCCAGTCGGTCTCGACACTCTTCCAGCCCTGTCGTTCCGCGGCTGCAGTGACCGCGGCGAGGTTGCGGCCGGCGACAGCGGTCAGCTCGGGCGTGAGCGGAAGGTCGAAGAAGCGGTGAGCGGTGCGCCAGGCGTGCGAATGAACCGCGCCCATGAACGCGTACCCCACCATGCCGATACGTAACCGCGGCGTGTTTTCTGCCATTGCGACTCCCTTGTTGCGCAAGTTGACGAGACCGTGCGACGCGGTCTTCCCAATCTTCGCACCGATCATCACCGCAATCAAGCGACAGCCATCCTCGCAAGTTGCGCAACTTCCTATTAGGATGCCGACATGAGCGATCCGGGGGCGATCACACCGTGGAGCGCACACGCCGACGGCATCGATGCGCCAGGCGGTGTCACGATGGCAGAGCTCGCGCGCCTCGCTGGAACGACGGTGCCGACGGTGTCGAAGGTGCTGAACGGCCGCTCCGATGTCTCGGTCGCCACCAGGGAACGCGTCATGCGGCTCGTCGAGCAGACCGGCTATCGTCGACGCCCTCGCTCCGGCCGAGCGCCAGACAACGAGACCGGCGGCCTCGTCGACCTCGTGATCAGCACAGTGCGCGGCTCATGGGCGAACCTCGTGATGAGCGGGGCAGAGAGCGCTGCGGCCGCTGCGGGGCTCGACCTGGTCGTCACCGTCTCGCGCCCTGGCCAGGACGCGAGTTCCGACTGGGTCGCCCGCCTGCTCGCCCGACGCTCGCGCGGCGCAACCCTGGCGCTTCTGACTCCGTCGAGCGCCCAGCTGCAGACGCTGAACGCCGCGGGCATCCCTCTGGTGCTGCTCGACCCGTCCGCCGACTCGGCGGCCGGCGCGCCGAGCATCGGCACCACGGACTGGGCAGGCGGTTACGCAGCTGCCGTGCACCTGGCATCTCTCGGCCACCGCCGCATCGGCCTGATCGCAGGCGAGGGCGACTACCGCTACGGCAGAGCGCGAGTCGACGGGTTCAGGGCCGGCCTGGAGCAGGCCGGCATCGAACTGCAGCACAGGCGCATCGGTCACGCCCCCTGGAACCGCGACGCAGCGGCATCCGTCGCGGAACGGATGCTCGCCTCCGCCTCTCCCCCGTCGGCCGTCTTCGCGTGCTCCGACGAGATGGCCCTGGGCGTCTACCAGGCGGCCGGCGCGTTGGGTGTCGCGATTCCCGATCGGCTGAGCGTGGTCGGGTTCGACGATCTTCCGGAGTCTTCGTGGATCACGCCGGCGATGACCACGGTGCGGCAGCCGATAGAGCAGATGGCGGCTGCCGCGATGCGCATGCTGCTGCGCATGCGCTCCGGGGGCCACTCGGGATCGGCACGCGAAGAGCTCTCGACCGAGCTGGTGGTCCGGGGATCGACGACAACGGCTCGGTAACGGGTTTGGCGCGGTGAGATTTTGTCGTATAGCGTGTCCGTGAGAGCGCTCCCACACTTTCATCACATCTTGATCTCAGTTAGCCGCAACCCCCGTGGGAGAGCACTTGTAAATGTTGACACGCCCAACAAAAGCCTGAAAGATAACCAACACGGCCGTGGAAGGCGTGGCCACGACAAACGCACCAACACCTGACATTCAACGAAGAATCTCCGGCCGACGCACTCGCGCCGACTGGACGGAAAGGGATCTGATAATGGCATCGGAATCCACTGGCGCAGCCTTCACCCGACGAGGCTTTCTCGGCCTCGCGGGCGGCGTCGCCGCGACAACGCTTCTGGCAGCCTGCTCCGGCGGTACCAGCGGCGGCGGAGGCGGCAGCAGCAAGCCGCTGAAGTTCTGGAACATGCCCTGGGGCAGCACCGCGTTCAACCCTCTCGACAAGAAGATCACGCTGGCTTACAAGCCGAAGAGCAGTCTTCCGTCGGCGACCTATCAGGAGATCCAGTGGGCTAACTTCACCCAGACGTTCTCCTCGGCTGTCGCATCGAACACGGGTCCCGCAGTGAGCTCGGGCGGTGGAACCCAGGCGTTCCAGTTCGCCCACCAGGGCAAGATCGCCTACGCGGACGACCTGATCAGTTCGTGGAGCAGCAACGGCCTGAAGGACGACTTCCTCGACGGCCTGCTCGACACGATGAAGACCGACCAGGGCTATGCGGCTGTGCCGTACAACCTCGACGTTCGTTGCTCGTGGTACAACAAGACGCTGCTTTCGCAGGCGGGCGTCGATGTGCCCACCACCTGGGACGAGTACACGAAGGTCTGCGCGGCGCTCAAGAAGATCGGCGTGTACGGCTTCGGCCTCGGCGCGGGTGCCGGCAACTTCACCGGCAGCCACATCCTCACCGCCTTCATGATCAACAACGGCGGCGGCCTGTTCAACAAGAGCAAGGAGCCGGACTGCGTCACCGACGTCAACGTCGAGGCGATGGAGTACGTGCTCTCACTCGTGAAGAACGGCTACTCCGACCCAGCGGGTGCGACCTACACGAGCGCGAACGTGCAGTCGCAGTGGAAGGCCAAGAAGTTCGGCTACGGCTGGGACGGCGCGGGCCTTGCAGCCAGCGTCGGAGGCGATGTCGCTGCCGACATGGTCGTCGGCGACCCGCTGACCGGTCCGCACGGAACCAAGGGCGGTCTGTACTTCCCGAACAACATCATGATGTACAAGAACACCCCGAGCCAGAAGGGCTCAGAGGCGTTCGTGACGTACTACTACAAGAACATGTCGAAGCTGTGGACGGAGAAGACCGGTATCGGCCTTCCCCCTCTGAAGTCCATCGCGAACACTTCGGTTCTCAAGGCCGACCCGGTGACGGTGAAGATCCTGAAGGACTGGAACCCGATCTACGGCACCTGGGCAGCCCCGGGCGGAAAGGGCCTGTTCTACAACATCGCGAACACCGTTGACGGCACCCAGCCGATGATCACCTTCTCGCAGGCGATCCTCGGTGGTAAGACGGATGCCAAGAGTGCTCTGACGACGTTGCAGAACGCCATCGAAGGTCTGATGAAGTAAGGACCGGATTCGGGTGGGCCTCGGCGCGAGCAGAGGCCCACCCGTTTTCACTCTTCAAGGTTTTTACTGAGAACAGCTGTCAAAGGAGAAGCTCAATGTCGACCGAGTCCGTGGCCGGTGCGCTGAAGAAGGCGCGGAACGGTGTGGGAGTGGCCGGTTCGGGGCGCTCGCCTGGTAAAGGCAAGCGTGGCCGTGCGATGTCCCACACGTGGACGTTCTTTTTGTTCGCTCTGCCGTCGTTGGTGCTTCTGGTTCTGTTGAACCTGTACCCGGTGATCTACGCCGGATGGCAGTCCACCCGTAATGGGGATCTGATCGATTCCGGCGCGTTCGTCGGGTTCGCGAACTACATCGACGTGGTGCAGCAGCCGGGGTTCTGGCATGCCGCGTTGTTCACCCTGGTCTTCACCGTGGTCGGTGTGTTCGGTTCCTGGGCTGCCGGGCTGGGGCTGGGGTTGCTGCTGCGCACCCGGATCCCTGCCGGCGGGCTCTTCAAGGTGCTGCTGCTGTTGCCGTGGGTCGTTCCCACTGTGGTGTCGGCGACGTCGTGGAACTGGCTCGTCGCCACCCCGCAGTCTCCGCTGCCCCTCCTGGCGCACGCGTTGGGCTTCGGGAACGTGCTCTTTCTCGCGGATCCGCTTCTCGCCCAGATCACGGTGTGCGTGTTCAAGGTCTGGATCAGCTTCCCGTTCATGATGATGATGATGTCGTCTGCACTGGCGTCGGTGGACACCAACGTGTACGAGGCATCCAAGGTCGACGGCGCGGGAACCTGGCAGACGTTCACACAGATCACGCTGCCGATGATCTCCCGCACCACGTACGTGTCGTGGATCCTGATGACGATCTTCTGCGTCAACGACTTTCCGACGATCTTCCTGTTGACCGGCGGCGGACCGGTCAACGCCACCCAATCCCTGGTCGTGCTCGCCTACCAGACCGTGTTCCAGAACTACCAGGTCGGCCCCGGTGTCGCGATCGCGTTCCTGATGACCATCGTCTTGGTGATCATCTCGGTGCTGCTGTACCGCCAGATTAGGAAGGTGAACATCGAATGAGCACCGAAACCGCAACCGGCCTGCCCATCACCGGTGAGCTGCACGTCGGCGTGAACGCCGGCGGCAAACGTCGCTCCTTGTCCGAGTTGGGCGAGCGCGGCAAATGGTGGCGTCTGCTGGCGATCTTCGTCATCACCGCGGTCGTGCTGGTCCCCATCGTCGCCGTCGTGATCCTGTCGCTCACCCCGTCGCTGGGCTCCACCGCGACCGGGCTGACGTTCGAGAACTTCGGCGCCGTGTTCACCCAGACCTCCGTCGGCACTTGGCTGGGCAACAGCCTCCTCGTCGCCCTGGTCACCGTGGTCGCCGCCGTGATCATCGCAGCGCCTGCCGGCTACGTGCTCTCACGAGGACGCAACAAGCTGGTCTCCTCCTACTCGCTGATCCTCTTCATCGTGCAGTCGCTGCCTGTGGTCACCGCCGTCATCCCGTTGTTCTTCCTGTTCGCGAAGTTCGGACTGGTCGACAACCTCGTCGGGATCATGATCATCTACACCGGCTCCACGATGAGTGTCGCCTGCTGGATGATGGCCGCCTACTTCGACTCGATCCCGATCACCCTCGAAGAAGCAGCCTGGATCGACGGCGCCAGCGTCTGGGGCAGCTTCATCCGCATCGTGCTCCGCAACTCGCTGCCCGGCGTGCTCTCCACCGCGATCTTCTCGTTCCTGCTGGCCTGGAACGACTACCTCGTCGCCGTGGTCTTCCTCCGATCCGACCAGAATTACACCCTCCCCATCGGCCTGAACACGTTCTTCCAGCAGAACCAGACCAACTGGGGACTCGTGATGGCCGTCGCGGTCGTGATGATGCTCCCGCCGATCATCATCTTCTCCGTGCTCAACAGATACTTCTCGGTTGGCGGTATCGGAGGGTCGCTTGCCGGACGCTGACAACGCCGGCGACATCCAGGAGGGCGGGCGCACATCACGTGCGGCCGCCCTTCCGGCTCTCCGCGCGGCTATCGACCGGATCATTCCGGCGGATGCGTGGCCCGCAGGCTGGGAGGGCGGCGTCGCCGAGTACCTGACGCTCGACCCGATCGCGGCGGACCGGGATCTGCTGTGGGCGTGGCCGTCGCTGATCTCACTCGCTGCACGGCTCGACGACGAGGCGCAGCGTGCGGGGGCCGCGGGCTTTGCCCACCTCGGCGCACAGGCGCAGGACGGCATCCTGACCCGGATCGCCGCCGGCTCGAGCGCAGCGGCGTTCGACGTGCTCCGCCGCGTGAGCTGGGAAGGGTACTACGCGTCGTCGGATGCACGGCATCCTGCCGGCCTCGACATGGTGGGATTCCGCGGGGTGCCAGAGGGCGTCACTCCGGTCGAGCCCGAGCCGCCTGCTGCAATCGCACCGTCTCAGGTGCACGCGCACTACGACGCGATCGTCGTCGGCTCCGGCCCGGGCGGTGGCGTCGCCGCGCAGGTGCTGACGGCCGCCGGCAAGCACGTGCTGCTGGTGGAGCGCGCTCCCAATCTGCGTGATGACGAGATTCGCGGCGACCACCTGCATGGCAAACGCAACGCCGTGTACTGGCCGACGGTCGGGCCTGGGCCGGGGCATCCGCGGGTCGCACAGCTACCGGACGGCGACCGCGTTCTCGACGGCACCGACGACGCGTCTGTCTACGGACTGAATGCCGACACTGTCGGTGGAGGAACCCGCATCTGGCAGGGCATGGCCTGGCGATTCATGCCGGAGGACTTCCGGATGCGCACGCTCTATGGCGACCCGGACGGCGCGAGCCTCGCCGACTGGCCGGTGTCGTACGACGAGCTCGAGCCGTATTACACGCGGGCCGAGTGGGAGCTCGGTGTGGCAGGCGAGGAGGGCGGTCTCACGCGCCGCACGCCGCGCTCGGGCGGATATCCGATGCCCGCGATGGGTACCGAGCCGTCCCGCGAGCTGCTCGGCGCGGCGGCCGACACCCTCGGCTGGGGCTGGGGTCCGATTCCGCTCGCCATCAACTCGGTGCCCTGGGGAGGCCGCGCGGCGTGCGTGCGCTGCGCCCAATGCATCGGCAATACGTGTCCCGTGAACGCGAAGAACGGTTCGCAGTCGACGTTCATCCCCCGTGCCTTGGCGACCGGACTCTGCGATCTGCTGGCCGACGCGGAGGTGGTGGAGGTGCGGGACGGCGTCGGAGCAGCCGGCGTCACGATCATGGCGGATGCCTCGAGCCACCCCGTCGAACTCACCGTCAGCGCCGACGTGGTCGTCGTCTCGGCCGGCGCCGTCGAGACTGCCCGGCTGCTGCTCGCCAGCGGCATCGGCAACGATCACGTCGGCCGCTATCTGCACGACCACCGCACCGCGACGGTGCTCGGACGGTCGGCGAGCCCCGTGAAGCCCTACATCGGCCCCGGACACTCCGTCGCGACGCTCGACCACGTGCACGGCGACACCATTCCATGGGGCGGCGGCGTGATCGTCGATCTGATGAGCCTGCTTCCCCTGACCTCGGCCGGGCAGCCGGATCCGGGCGTTGCAGGCTGGGGCGCCGGCCACAAGGAATGGATGCGCGAGGGCCGCGCTAACCTGTTCGGCGTCTTCGCGATGGGACAGGAGATCCCACTGCCCACCTCGCGCGTCACGCTCGCGGCGGTGCGGGATCGTTGGGGCCGCCCCGGCGCAGCCCTGCGCAAGGACGTGCACTGGACCAGCCAGCAGGTCGAAGACGGCATGGCCGTGCAGGGCGCGAAGTGGCTCGAGGCCGCTGGGATCACGGACATCAGGAGGCAGGGCGGGCCGGCGACGGCATCCGCTGCCGGCGAGCACTCGTGCGGCACCGCCCGCATGGGCACGTCGACGGAGAACTCCGCCACCGACCCGTACGGACGTGTGTGGGGAACTGGCCGCATCGTGTGCTGCGACTCTTCGCTGCACCCGACGAACGGTTCGGTGAACCCGACACTGACGATCGTGGCGAACGCGTTCCGCGTCGCCGACAACCTCGTGGCCGAGTGGCCACGGTGAGAAGTCACCCTTCAACTCGCCGCCGGATCGCTCAGGGACCTGCAGCGATCGCAGCCGGGCGAAGGACAACAACGAGGAGAACGACATGGCCGCTGGCCAGCGCTGGCACGACACCACCCTTTCGCCGATGGAGCGCGTCGACGCGCTGATCGCTCAGATGACGCTGCGCGAGAAGGTCGCGCAGCTCTACGGGGTGTGGGTGGCGTCGTCACCGGTCGGCGATGACGTCGCCCCGTTCCAGCACGACATGAGCGAAGATGCGGTCGAGCTCGACGAGCTGCTCCCCCACGGCCTCGGTCAGCTGACGAGGTCGTTCGGGTCGACGCCCGTCGATCCGGCGGTTGGACTGGTGTCGCTCGCCCGCAGTCAGAAGCGCATCATGGCGGCGAACCGATTCGGCATCCCCGCGATCGCTCACGAGGAATGCCTCGCCGGATTCACCGCGTGGGGTGCGACCGCGTACCCCGTGCCGCTGTCGTGGGGTGCCACGTTCGACCCGGCTCTGATCGAGAAGGTCGCCATTCGGATCGGCACCGGCATGCGCGCCGTCGGCGTGCACCAGGGACTCGCACCGGTGCTCGACGTGACGCGCGATCCGCGCTGGGGTCGCACTGAGGAGACCATCGGCGAGGATCCGTATCTCGTCGGTACGATCGCGACAGCGTACGTTCGCGGGCTCGAATCCACCGGCATCGTCGCGACGCTGAAGCACTTCATCGGGTACTCGGCGTCGAAGGCCGCCCGCAATCTCGCTCCCGTGTCGATGGGCAGACGCGAGTTCAACGACGTGATGGTTCCGCCATTCGAGCTCGCCGTGCGCGACGGCGGCGTGCGCAGCGTGATGCACGCCTACACGGATGTCGACGGCGTCCCCTCCGCCGGCGACGAGACCCTGCTCACCGGGCTGCTCCGGGACACCTGGGGTTTCGACGGCACCGTGGTCGCCGACTACTTCGGCATCGCCTTCCTGAAGACGCTGCACGGCGTGGCCGGCACCTGGGGCGAGGCAGCGGCAGCGGCGCTGAAAGCCGGAGTCGACGTCGAGCTTCCGACGGTGAAGGCCTATGGCGACCCGCTCGTCGAGACCGTCTCGGACGGCGACCTCGACGAGTCGTACGTGGAGCGCGCGCTGCGCCGCGTGCTGCTTCAGAAGGCGGAGTTCGGCATGCTCGACCCCGACTGGTCGCCGATTCCCGACGGCTGGAGCGAAGCCGACCTGACGAACATCGACGCCGCGCGGGGACGCATTCGGCTGGACAGCGACGAGGACCGCGCGCTCGCGCGTACCGTCGCCGAGCGTGCCGTGGTTCTCGTGCGCAATGACGGGGTGCTGCCGATCGCGTCCGAGGCGGGCATCCGTATCGCCGTCGTCGGGCCGTTGGCGGACGACATGTTCGCGATGCTCGGCTGCTACTCGTTCCCGAGCCACGTCGGCACGTTGCACTCCGAGGTGCCGATCGGCATCGAACTCCCGACCGTGCTGGAGAGCCTGCGGGCCGAGTTCCCGAACGCGACCTTCACCGTCGAGGCCGGCGTGAGCGTGGACGGCAAGGGTGACGGGGTGGCCGAGACGGATGCCACGGGCATCCGTCTCGCCGTCGACGTCGCGCGAGAAGCCGACCTCGTCGTCGCGGTGCTCGGCGATCACGCGGGCCTGTTCGGCCGCGGCACCTCCGGCGAAGGATGCGACGCCGCCAGCATGCGCCTGCCAGGTCGCCAGCAGGACCTGCTCGACGCTCTCGTCGACAGCGGCACCCCCGTGGTGACGACGCTCGTGGAGGGACGTCCGTACGCGCTGGGATCCGCCTCCGACAAGGCCGGAGCGATCGTCACGGCATTCTTCCCCGGCGAAGAGGGCGGACCGGCGATCGCCGGCGTGCTCAGCGGTCGGGTCAACCCGAGCGGGCGTCTGCCCGTGAGCATCCCCGCCACGGAGGGCGGCCAGCCTGCGACGTATCTGGCGGCGGCTCTCGGCGGGCCGACCGGTGTCTCCAACCTCGACCCGACGGCGAAGTTCCCGTTCGGACACGGACTCTCGTACACCTCGTTCGCGTGGTCGGATGCCCGCCTCGACGCCGACTCCACCACGACGTCCGGCGCCGTGAACGTCTCGCTGCTGGTGACCAACACCGGCGAGCGGGCGGGCATCGAGATCGTGCAGCTGTACCTGCACGATCCGGTGGCATCCGTCGTGCGACCGGTGAACCGGCTCGTCGGCTACGCCTCGGTGCCGCTGGAAGCGGGAGAGTCGAAGACCGTGTCGTTCGAGGTGAGCGCGGACCTCTCGGCGTTCACGGGGCGCGACTACACGCGCGTCGTGGAACCCGGAGAGCTCGAGTTGCGACTCGGTGCGTCGAGCGGCGACATCCGCTTCGCACTGCCGGTGACGCTGACCGGACCGGTGCGGGTCGTCGACCACACGCGCGAGCTGCGGAGCGCGGTGACGATCCGGTAGATGCGATCGACCTCTGGCGCGCGAGAACGTGCTGCGGTCACACTGATGCCGCGGGCACCCACACTCGCATCGCGCCGGGCCGGCCGTTGCCCCAGGTGGCATACGGACGCAACCGCACCTGCGACGCGGTCTGCTCGGCCGAGCTCGAGGCATCCCATCCGGCGTAGAGCCGATCGTCGTCGCCGCGCACGTGTCCGACGGCGTCGAGGATCGGGCCCAGCTGCGTTGTGTCACCGCTCAGCGCGATCGGGCTCGTCGGATCCAACACGACCTGGTCGATGTCGGCCTGGTTGTCGCCCTGCTCGAGGCAGTAGACGATCGGTCCGCGACGCACGGCGACGGATCCGCGCACGGCGTCGATGCGGGGGTTGCCCGACAACACCTCGGGCGCCAGGTCGAGGTCGAGCCGTACGACGGTGCCCGTGGCGAGCGCACCTGGCAGGTGCAGCCACCCGTTCTCAAGGGCTGCCTCGATCGGGCGGCCGTCGACCGTCACACTGTGACCGGTGCTCCACCCCGGCAGGCGCAGCGCGAGCGTTCCGCTGTCGAAGCCCTCGACGACCGTGATCAGGATGCCGCCGTCGACCGGGTAGTCCGTGTCGACATCCAGCACGACGCGTCCGCCGTCGAGCGCGGTGTCGATGCGCGATCTCGTGTACTGGAACAACTGCAGCTCGTCGCCACGCGTGCCGGCGAGATAGCCCTCGATGCTCGCGAACGTGCGCATCAGGTTCGGCGGACAGCACGCGCAGAAGTACCAATCGAGCCGTCGCGCTGCAGCCTCCTCTTGCACCGAGATGTGGTCTGGGCGCAGCTGGAGCGGGTTGCTGTAGAAGAAGGATGCCCCGTCGTCGGAGGTGCCGTCGGCGACGACGTTGTAGAGCGCGGTCTCGAAGAAGTCGCCGTACTGCGCGTCACCCGTGGCCTGGTACATGCGCCACGCCCAGTGCATGGCGCCGATCCCGGCGCACGTCTCCGCGTAGGCACGGTCGCTCGGAAGCTCGTAGGCGTCGCCGAAGGCTTCGTCCCTGTGGCGGGATCCGGTGCCTCCGGTGAGGTAGCTGCGGCGGGTGACCATGTCGTCCCATTGCGCCTTCAGCGCGGTGAGCAGGGTGTCGTCGCCCGTCTCGAGGTAGACATCCGTCGCCCCGCTGTTCAGGTAGAGGGCGCGCACCGCGTGCCCGCGCATGACGGCGGTCTCGCGCACTGACGCGTCGTCCTGGAAGTAGGCGGTGCCGAATGCGCCGCGCCCGAGCCATCCGGAGCCGCGGCGGTCGACGAACGCCTTCGCCGTGTCGAGATACTCGGTGCGGCCGGTGAGTCGGTAGAGCTCGACGAGGGCGTACTCGACTTCCGGATGCCCCGGGTACGCCTGCGACTCCGCCCCGCCGAACAGCCGCACGATCAGGTCGGCCGTGCGGCTGGCCACCGCCAGCAGCCGGTCGTCACCCAACGCACGCACTGACGCGATCGCGGCTTGGATCAGATGACCGGCACAGTACAACTCGTGGCCCGATGCGAAATCGGTCCACCGCTCCTGCACGCGGTCTGCACGCTGGAATGCAGAGTCGAGATAGCCGTCTTGGTCCTGCGCGGCGGTGAGCAGCGCGACCGTCTCCTCGTAGAACGCGCGGAAGTCTGACTGTTCCTCGTGGCCCAGTTCCCAGGCGACCGCCTCGAGCACCTTGTGCACGTCGCTGTCGGCGAAGACCGGGCCGCGAAAGGGTGCATCGGTCCCGCCGATCAGCCGGCGGAGGTTGTCGAGCGCGCCATACGACTCCAGCCGTTCGATGCCGTGCGGGATCGTCGTCTGCCGGTTGCGGCGCTGCCACAGCCCGAGTGTTCCATCGCCGAGCACGACATCACCCTTCACGGGAGTGACGAGTCCAAGGCGCGATGCCTGCGTCGGTCGAGCCGTTGTCACCAAGTCTGTTCCTTCCTCTGCCGGCGCGTGCCGGTTCACGATCGCGAGGACGCCGCAGCCAGGTTCTCCGCCACCGAACCCCACGATTCGAGCACTGCCTTCACGTCGTCGCGGCGTTCCTGGGCGACGGCCGTGCGGTAGGCATCCTCGAGCACACTATCGAGCGTGACCGTGCGCGACGTCTCGGCGGAGAGCACGGCGGCCTCGACCATGGCGAGGCTGTAGACGTTCGAGTGCACGTCGCCTGCCGGCGTGCGCCCGGTGCGCAGTGCGTCGATGAAGTCGTCGAGGGCTCCCGCGATCTCGGAGCGCTTCGTCGAGACGCTCGTCGGCCGCAGCGATCCTTCGCCCGCGAGTTCGATCTCAGGATGCCCCTCGCCGTCCCAGCTCGCGCTGCCCAGAGCGCCGCTGACGCGCCAGCGTCCGTTCCAGGAGGTCTCGAGGCCAGGGCTGCACCAGCTGCCTGTGAAGGTGTAGCGCGTACCGCCCTCGAACTCGAAGACAGCTGTCGCAGCCGCGTCACCTCGGTACCAGCTCCAGCTCGGATTGAAGGTGCGGCAGTCAACCGAGACCGGGTCGGCATCCAACAGGTACCGCGAGACATCGAACGCGTGGATGGCCATGTCGACCAGCAGAGGCTGCGCCATCTCGTCACGGAACCCGCCGAAGTGCGGCGCCTTGAAGAACTCCGTCGTGACGATGCCGATGTCGCCGAGGCCGGCGATGGCATCCTTCAGCTCGGCGAGCACGGGATAGTACCTGCGCGACTGGCTCGTCATGAGCAGTTGTCCCGACAGCTCTTCCGCCGCGATCAGCGACAGGGTCTCTGCAACGGTCGGCGCTATCGGCTTCTCGCACAGCACGGGAAGCCCGGCGAAGAGCGCCTCCGTGTTCACGGCGTGGTGGGCCGGCGGGACCGTGACGTCGATGACGGCCTGTGCCCCCGACCTGGTGGCGACATCCGCCACCGAGGCCCCGATCTCGATGGCCAGCCCTCGATCGGCGACGACGCCCCTAGCGAGGTCGAGATCAAGATCGACGAGCCCGACGAGTTCCACCTGCGACGTCTCGGAGATGACCTGCAGCCAGTGCCTTCCCATGGAGCCCGCGCCGACGAGCACGACGCGCACAGGGGCATCCCCTTCAAGCGTGGCGAACGGGCTCATTCGTCGTCGGCCCGGTTGCTCATGGCACCCTGGTACCCGCGCCCGTTGAAGAAGTCGCCGGTCTCGTAGCGCAGAAGTGTCGGCAGGGCCCGGTTCGGTCGATCGGATGCCGCCCACGCGACGCCGTTCGCGATCACCCTGCGCACGTCCTTGTGGTGATACACCGGGAAGTCCTGGTCGCCGGGACTGAAGTAGAAGATCTTGCCGTTGCCGCGGCGGTACGTGATGCCACTTCGAAACACCTCTCCCCCGGTGAACGAGCTGATGAAGACGATCTCGTCCGGCCGCGGAACGTCGAACTGCTCGCCGTACATCTCCTGCTGCGGAATCTCGATCGGATGCGGCACGCCCTGCGCGATCGGATGCGTCGGGTCGACGGTCCAGACCAGCTCGCGGTCGTTCTCGCTGCGCCACCGCAGCGTGCACGTCGTGCCCATCAGCTTCTGGAAGATCTTGGACCAGTGGCCGGAGTGCAGCACCAGCAGTCCCATGCCCTCCAGCACGTGACGGTGCACACGCTCGACGACCTCGTCCGACACCTCGGAGTGCGCGGCGTGACCCCACCAGGTGAGCACGTCCGTTTCGGCGAGCCTCTCGTCGCTGAGACCGTGCTCGGGGTCGTCGAGCAGCGCCGTCGAGACCGAGACCTTGTCGCCGAGGTTCTCCTCGATGCCCTGTTTGATGGCGTTGTGCATGCCCTCCGGGTAGAGCTCGGCGACGTGCGGTTCCACCTGCTCGTGCCGGTTCTCTCCCCAGACGACGACGCGCAGGGGGCGGTCGGCAATGGCGTTCATGAGTGCTCCTTCGTGGTTCTGCGTGACGGTACGGCCGTGCCGCGTCACTTGATCGCGCCGCCGAGTGCTCCGGCGGCGATGTACTTCTGGGCGATGATCAGCAGGATGCCCGCCGGGACCGACGCGATCACGGCCGTGGCCATCACCGGTCCCCACTGGGACACGTTGGCGCCCAGGTAGTTGTAGATGCCGAGCGTGATCGGCCGCACGGCGGGCGTGCTCGTCAGGGTCAACGCGAACAGGAAGTCGCCCCACGCCCCGAGGAACGTGAAGAGGGCGGCCGTGATGATCGCGTTCTTGCTGATCGGCACGACGATCGCGATGAACGCCCTGAAGTTGTTGGCGCCGTCCACAAGAGCGGCCTCGACGAGGCTCTCCGGAAGGGATGCCATGAAGGCGCGCATCAAGATGATCGCGAACGGAATCTGAGCTGCGCTGTCGGCCAGGATCAGGCCGATGTACGTGTTGAGCAGACCCCAGTTGTTGAACAGCGTGTAAAGCGCATTCGCGATGACGATCGTCGGGATCATCTGCGTGATCAGCAGCACGAAGACGAAGACCGTCATCCCCTTCATCTTGAAGCGGGCCAGCCCGTATGCGGCAGGCGTTGCGATCACGAGGGTCAGCACGACGGCGCTGAGCGAGATGATCAGGCTCGTGATGAGGTTCGGCCACTGCTGCGCGATGGCGGCCTGGTAACCGGCGAAGGTCGGATGGATCGGGAACCACTCGGTGTTCGCAGCACCGGAGTTGCCTTGCAGGCTGCTGTTGATCATCCAGTAGATCGGAAACACCATGACGGCGAGGAAGATGATGCCGAGCACCGTCAACGGCCACTTGCGGGCGTGCTTGCGCCGGTTCGCCTGAGCTCCGGCAGGCAGCACCATCGCCTGTGTCGCGGTCATTCGTCGACCCCCTTGCGGTTCATGTAGAGATAGACGATCGCGAACACGAGCGAGATCACGATCAGCACGTTGCTCACGGCAGCGCCCTGTCCGAACAGGAACTGCACGAACGAGTTCTGGTAGGCCCAGGTGGCGAGCGTCTGCGTGGAGTTCGCCGGTCCACCGCCGGTGAGGCCGAGGATGATGTCGACCACCTTGAGCGTGTAGACGACGCCGAGCACGATGACCACGCTCACCACCGACCGGATGCTCGGCCACGTGATGTGCCAGAAGGCCTTCCAGCCGGTCGCGCCGTCGAGCGCCGCAGCTTCGTACAGCTCCTCTGGAACGGCCTGCAGGCCGCTGTAGAGGATGGTCGTGTTGAACGGGATGCCGAGCCACACGTTGACGCCGATCACCGCGACGAGCGCGAGGCTCGGGCTCACCAGCCACGGAACAGGCTGCACCCCGAAGATGCCGAGGAACTGGTTCAGCGCGCCACTGCCCTGATCGAGGATCCACTTCCAGACGGCGGCAGAGGCGATCAGGGGAAGCAGCCACGGCAGGAGCAGCAGCGAGCGCAGGAATCCGCTCAGCGGGAAGTGCCGCTTGAAGAACAGAGCGAGCGCCAGCCCGATGCCGAACTGCAAGACGATCGAGCCGATGGTGAACAGTGCCGTGTTGAGAAGCGTCGTCGAGAAGATCGGGTTCGTGAACACGTTCACGTAGTTCTGCAGCCCGACCCAGGGCGCTTCACCCGTGTAGAACGTGGTCGTCGTGTAGTTCTGCAGCGACATCACGACGTTCTGCACGATCGGATAGCCGAAGAAGAGCAGCACGAACACGATCGCCGGTGCGACGAACAGCCACCTGGTGAGGTAGCGCCCGGCATGCGTCCTTCGGCGCGGTGCTCGCCCTGTGCTGGTCTTCTGCACGGTGCCCTGATCGAGGCCGGCGTCGACTGAGGTCATCTCACGCTCCTTTGCGATTCGGATGCCGGGCGGGCTCGGAAGGGATCAGCCCGCCCGGCACCGGCCTACTTGTTCTGCGACTGCGCCTGCTGCAGCGCTGCGGTGGGCGTCGCTTTGCCCGTCAACGCCAGCTGCACAGCGGTGTAGATGGCTGTCGCCGCGGTGGGCCACTTCGATCCGAGCTCCGCGGTGCGAGCGCGAGCGGTCTTCACCGTCTCGACGAACGCCGCCACGTCGGGGTGCGTCTTCACCCACGTCGCTGCCGACGCCTGGTCGGCGGGCACGTTGCCGGAGATCTTCGCGATCTTCAGCTGCGTGGCCGGCTTGTTCAGGCACTCGACGAACTTGGCGGACAGCGCCATCTTGGTCTTGTCACCGGTCTGCGGCACGTTGAACGTCTCTCCACCCAACGGGGAGACGACCTTCTGCGAGCTGGTGCGCACGGGGATCGGCACGCTGGCGAAGTTCAGGCCCTTCGTCGTCGTCAGAACCGGCAGCTGCCACGGGCCGTTGATCATCATGGCCGCCTTGCCTGCCACGAACTGGTTGTTGACATCCTGCTGGCTCCAGTTCACGGAGCTCTTCGACATCGAACCGTCGTTCTGCAGGTCGACGTCGAACTGGAGCGCCTGAGCGGCCTTCGCCGTTGAGATGTCCTTCTCGTTGCCGCCGTTCGTCCAGAAGAACGGAAGGAACTGCCAGGTGCCCTCGTAGGTGTTGATGTTGCTCATGGCGAAGCCGTAGACGCCCTTGCTCGAGTCGGTCAGCTTGACCGCAGCGGCCTTCAGCTCATCCCAGGTCTTGGGCGGGGTGACGCCGGCAGCCTTGAGCATGTCGACGTTGTAGTACAGCGCGATCGAGTTGATCACAGGAGCCAGGCCGTACAGCTGCCCCTTGTACGTGCCGGCCTTGACGACGGAAGGCACGTCACCAGACGGCGCGCTCACTCCGAAGTTCTTCAGCGGGGCGAGCGCTCCGGTCGCTGCGATCTGCTGCACGTCCGGATTGTCGAGCATGAGCACGTCAGGCAGCGTCTTCGAGGATGCCTGCTGCAGCACCTTGGAGATCAGCGAAGCGCCTGCGATGTGCACGGTGTTGACCTTGGCCCCGATCTCGGTGCCGCACTGCTTGTAGATGGTGTTGTACCCGCTCATGCTCGGGTTGGCGGTGTAGTAGTCCTCGACGGTCAGCGTCTGCTTCGCACCCGAGGTGCTCGAGCCGTTCGAGCCGGAGGAACAGGCGGCCAGTGACAGCGATATGGCTGCCACCCCGGCGACCGCCGCGATGATGCGTGACTTCTTCACGAATGAGCTCCTTTGCTTCTTCTCAGAAGGTGATCGCCGTCGAAAGACAGCAAGGTAAAGCGCTTGACCGGAGGCGGAAAAAATAAGACCGGGAGGTCTTCACTGAAACTCCGGCAAGTGCTTGATTGGCATTCTGTGCGCGCTCCGAACAAAAAGTCAAGCGCTTTACCGAAATCGTGATGTCGGGTGCGATACTTACCCCAACCCAAGCCAGAGAGGCACCGATCGTGGTCACGATGCAGCAAGTGGCGGACCGCGCCAAGGTTTCGATCTCGACCGTGTCGTTCGTCGTGAACAACACGAAGCCGGTCGCTCCCGAGACCAGGGAACGCGTGTTGAGTGCCATCGACGAGCTCGGTTACCGGCGCAACACGATGGCGAGGGCGCTCGCGAGTCGCAAGTCGCGCGTGCTCGCGTTGATCTACCCCCTGCTCGACCACCGCAACCACCACGCGTTCGTCGACGCTGCGGCGACGGCGGCCGAGGAGCACGGCTACAGCCTCGTGCTCTGGCCGATCCACAGTGACAACGTCACGACCGAGATCACGTCGCTGATCCAGGCCGGTTTCGCCGATGGCGTGCTGCTGATGGAGGTGCAGTTCGAGGACGAGCGGGTCACTCACCTGCAACAGGCGGATGCTCCGTTCGCGCTGATCGGACGCACCGGCGACCTTGCGGGCATCGACTACGTCGACATCGACTTCGAGCGCACGACCGAGCTGGCGATCGACGACCTTGCCGGGCTCGGGCATCGGAACTTCAGCCTCGTCATCGAAGACCTCGACGGCACTCCGTTGGCGCGCTACAGCCCTCCGATCCGCACCGAGGCGACGTTCCGCGCGGTGCTCGCCGAACGCGGACTGCACGGCAGCGTCTTTCGCGTTCCGCACGAAGCCACAGCGATCTCCTCCCTCACCGATGATCTGCTGCGCGAGGCACCGCAGACCACCGCGATCATCTCCATGCATGACGAGGCGAGCTATGCCCTGATGGGCAGGCTCAGGCACAGGGGTCTCGAGATACCGAGGGACATCTCGATCGCCGCGATCGCCTCATCGACGGCGATCGGCGATCTGATGGATCCGCCCCTCAGCACCTACGACGCCCCTGGGCACGAGCTCGGACGACGCGCGGCCGAAGCGTTGATCGCGCGCCTCGAGGGACGGGACGGCCCCGCGACGCAGGTGCTCATCGCGTGCACCCTGCACGGAGGAGCCTCGATCGGCCCGGCTCCGTCGCGACGACCCGAACTCGACGTCGCGACGGGGTGACGGGGTGACGGCCTAAGGGCGCACGGTCAAGACATCCTCGACACGAAGCTCATCGGCGGACGGGCCGGACGCGATGCGATACGCCCCCGGTTGCACGCGGAGGGCACCGGCATGCAGCCAGTCCTTTGGCGCATTCTGCAGCCGGATCGACTCGTCCCACACGGCCAGCCGCCCGGGCTCGAAGTCGAGCTCCACCGTGCGGTACTCGCCGGGGGCGAGGTGCAGCCGCCTGTAGGCGACGAGTAGTCGCAACGGCGCGGCGATCGGAAGATCCGCAGGGGGAAGCACGTACAGCTGCACCAGTTCTTCCGCCGCACGGTCTCCCCTGTTTCGCACCCCGACGATCGCTCGCACCATTGCAGCTTCGCGCGCAGGTTCGAACGAGGTGTGCCGATGGGTGGGCGCAGGGGCGACGATGCTGTGCTCGACGAGGCCGACCGCCTCGTAGGTGACGGGAGAGTACGTGCAGCCGTGGCCGAGGGCGAACGCGTACGGTTCGGGCTGGTGACGATAGGTCGCCCGCTGCCTTGTCGTGTCGTAGTCGAACAGGTCGCCGGCCTGCTCGGCGCGCGCCGGCCAGGACTGGGTGAGGCGGCCGCGCGGTTCGCGGTCGCCACTGAGCACGTCGACGACGCCGTGACCGAGTTCCTGCCCGGCATGGCTGGACCACACGACGGTGGGGGCGTCGCGCACGCCGTCCGGAAGCACGTACGGGTAGCTCGAGATGATCGTGAGCACCGTCTTCGGGTTCGCAGCGCGCGCCGTGCGATAGAGCTCGGCCTGGGACTCCGGCAGCATGAGACTCCGGCGATCCTGCGTCTCCCGGCCGGCGAGGTGCGGCTCGTTCCCCACCGCCACGAAGACGACGTCGGCGGATGCCGCTGCCTCGGCCGCAGCGGCCTGTCCGGCCACCACGATGCGAGCCGTGAACCGCTCGGCGTCGTCCACCGTCACGGCCTCGGCGACGAGCAGTCCGGAGTCGCGGAGCACCCGCACCCAGCGCCCGGTACCGAGATGGAACAGCGACCACGAGCCATCCTCGTGCGCGTGGCGACGGAAGCTCTCCTGCACTACCCATTCGCCGACGCGGTCGGCGTCCGCACGCATCGGGTAGTGCGCCCCCGTGAGCAGTCGTCCGCTGGAGTGCGAGCGGAGCGTGAGGATGCCGTCGCCCCAGTCCGTCACATCGAACAGGGTGTGGTCGCCGAAAGTCTCGGCGTCGGCGACGACCCTCGACCCGTCGGGCGAAACCGCCACGTAGCATCCGCTGGACGTCGACCGCAGCGCGATCGTGTCGGCCCCGGTGACCACCTCGACCCGTGCCCCCTGGTAGCGTTCCGCCAGCCCGGTCGCCAGCCCGATCTCATAGGACGGCGTGCCCGAATACCAGTCCATCAGAACCGCGTCGGCCAGAGGGCCGATGACGCAGATCGAGCTCGGTTCGGCCAGCGGCAGCACAGCGTCGTCGTTGCGGAGCACGACGAGCGAGTTTGCGACGACCTCACGGGCGAGTTCGCGCGATGCCGGCAGATCGAGGTCGTCCGCCGTGATCGCCGCATAGGGATCGTCGTCGCCGTCGAATTCCCCCGTTCGCACCCTCAACTCGAGCAGGTGCAGCACGGCCAGGTCGATGTCGTCGATCGTCAG
The DNA here is from genome assembly GCF_022761015.1 of Humibacter sp. RRB41. Lineage (GTDB taxonomy): Bacteria > Actinomycetota > Actinomycetes > Actinomycetales > Microbacteriaceae > Humibacter. The sequence goes on along the minus strand of NZ_JAKWJQ010000005.1, from coordinate 170,805 downwards.
GTGCCCTGCGGCGAGCGCATCGTTGAGATAGCCGATCGTGGGTGCGGCGTTCGCGTCGTCGTCGGTGAACGAGTCCACTCCGGAGCGCACCAGCGCCGCGGTGGCGGACACGTGGTCGGCCTGAGCACGCTGCACCGTCACGAGCAGGGTGGGTGCACCGGCATCCGACATCACGGCGATCGACCGGTCGGACCATGACCGCACCTCAGCGACGAGCTCGGGCTGCGTGTGCGCGGGGATGCCGTTCACACGGTTGTAGGCGAGCATGATCGCGCCTGCGACGCCCGCTTCCAGTGCGCCGCGGAAGGCGGGCAGCTCTTCCTCATGCAGTGTGCGGAGCGACATGTTCGACGAGGTCGTCGACCGGTCCGTCTCGTTGTTGTAGGCGAGGAAGTGCTTGAGCGTCGGCACGGTGCGCCAGACTCGCTCGTGATCACCGCGCAGCCCACTCGAGTAGGCGCCTGCCAGATGGGCCGTCAGGTGCGGATCCTCCGAGTACCCCTCTTCGTTGCGACCCCACGCGGGATGGCGCAGAGTGTTGACCGCAGGAGCCCACACGTTCAGGCCGACGACGCCGTCGGAGGCGCGTTTGGCCCGCACCTCGATGGACGTGACCTCGCCGACAGCGCGCAGCAGGTCGGCATCCCAGGTCGTCGCGAGGCCGACGGGCTGAGGAAACGTGGTCGCCGTTCCGAGCCACGCGACGCCGTGCAGCGCCTCACTTCCGGTGCGGAAGGCGCGGACGCCCAAGCGCTCGATCGCCGGCGCCCACTGGTGCAGCATCGCGATGCGCTCGTCGCGGGTGAGCCGCTGCAGCAGGTCGCGGGCGCGCTCGCGCGTCGGCACATCGGTGCGGCGGAACACCCCGTCATGCTGCGTCATCGCTCCCCTCCCGCCCTGATCCCCGTGCCGCCCGGGCCGGACACCGTCACGCTGATCTCACCGACGCCGTCGGCCCGCGCGATCGCGTCACCGGCCTGCAGCGCCCATGGGGCATGCGCGTTCTCGCTGACGGCGGTGATCACGTCGCCATCGCGCCGTACACGGAACGTCGTCTCGGGTCCGCCGTCAAGTCCCGGCACGACCGTCACTGCATCGAAACCGTCTGCGAGCTCGAAGCAATGCAGCGTCACGCCGTTCGCCCAGTCGTAGTCGGGGCGGTCGTCGACGGCACCCAGTGGCAGCACCGTGCCGGGTCGCACCCGCAACGGCAGCGAGTGATAGCCGTGCGACTCGGCGACCCAGCGGTATCCGTCTTGCACCGAGGCATCCAACAGCGAAGTCCATCTGCCCTCGGGCAGGTAGTACTGCACCGATCCGTCCGCCGTGAAGATCGGCGCCACCAGCAGGGCGTCACCGAGCATGTACTGGCAGTCGGCGTCGTAGCCGCCACGATCGTCGGGGAACTCGAGCACCATCGGCCGCATCATCGGTGTGCCTTCGGTGCTCGCCTGACTCGCGGAATGCGCGAGATAGGGCATCAGCCTCATCTTGAGCTTCGTGAACTCCCTGGCGATCACCACCGACTCCTCGTCGAACGCCCACGGCACACGCACCGAGTCGGAGCCGTGCAGTCGGGAGTGCGAGCTCAGCAGTCCGAACGCGAGCCATCGCTTGAAGAGACCGGGGTCGGGCGTGCCCTCGAACCCTCCGATGTCGTGGCTCCAATAGCCGAAGCCCGACATCGCGAGAGACAGGCCGCCTCGCAACGATTCCGCCATCGACGCGAACGAGGAGTCGGAGTCGCCGCCCCAGTGCACCGGGTACTGCTGGCATCCGGCGGTCGCCGATCGCGCGAACACGATCGCGTCTCCCTTGCCTCGCCGCTTCTCGAGTGCGTGGAAGACGGCGCCGTTGTAGAGCTTCGCGTAGTAGTTGTGCATGCGGCGCGGATCGGAGCCGTCGAACCACACCACATCGTCGACCGGGATGCGCTCCCCGAAGTCCGTCTTGAACGCGTCGATGCCCTGGTCCATCAGAGTCTCGAGCTTGCGGATGTACCACTGGCTCGCTGCGGGATTGGTGAAGTCGACCAGGCCCATGCCCGCCTGCCACAGGTCCCATTGCCAGATGCTGCCGTCGGTGCGCTTGAGCAGATAGCCCGCTTCTGCGGCCTCGGCGAACAACGCCGACCGTTGAGCGATGTACGGGTTGATCCAGGCGGAGACGTGCAGGTCCTTCTCGTGCAGGCGTGCGAGCTGGCCCTCCGGGTCCGGGAAGTAGCGGGCGTCCCACTCGAAGTCGGTCCACTGGAACTCGCGCATCCAGAAGCAGTCGTAGTGGAAGACGCTCAGCGGGATGTCGCGCTCCGCCATGCCGTCCACGAAGGCGTTCACCGTCTGCTCGTCGTAACTCGCCGTGAACGACGTGGTCAGCCACAGTCCGAACGACCAGGCAGGAACCTCCGCCGGTCGTCCCGTGAGTGCTGTGTAGCGCCGCAGCACGTCCTTCGGCGTCGGCCCGGCGATCACGTAGTAGTCGAGCGACTCTCCCTCGACAGAGAACTGCATCCGCGAATTGACCTCGCTGCCCACCTCGAACGACACGTTCGCCGGGTCGTCGACGAAGACGCCGTAACCGCGGCTGGAGAGATAGAACGGAATGTTCTTGTAGGCCTGCTCGCTCGAGGTTCCGCCGTCGGCGTTCCAGGTGTCGACCACCTGCCCGTTCTTCACGAAGGCGCCGAAACGCTCGCCGAGACCGTAGATGCGCTCGCCGGGCTCGATCGACAGCTGCTGGTGCACCCACGTTCCGTCGGCGCCGGTGATGTGGCCGACCGAACGCGGAAGGGAGCTGGTCAGCACCGTGTCACCGAGCTCGAAGTCGAGGTGCCACGGACCACTGCGTGAGACGCGCGCCCGCAACTCGCCGGACTGGAAGACTCCGCCGTCGTCGTCGACCGTGATCGTCGGAGAGAAGGATGCATCGACGAGCTTCACGAAATCCGGACCGTGCTGCGCGGCGCCGGCATGGCGCTCCACGTGCACCTTGATGACCCCTTCGCGCGGAGCGGAGAACCTCAGTGTCAGCATCGCCAGGTTGAGGGTGTCGCCCCTATGCCGCACGGCGGCCGTCGGGGCATACACCGACAGGGTCCCCGCATCGTCGTCCCCGCGGAGGTCATCGACCTCGACGGCGTACAACGGAGTGAGACCCGGCCTGGTGAGCCAGTATCCATCGGTGAATTTCACTGAGTGAGCCCTTCGATCAGCACCATCGCCGCGCCGGGCTGTACTGCCACGGCTCGGCCGACTTCAGAATTGGTCAGGAGGTCGTGCATCGTCGCGGGGAGCGTGACCTGCGCCGCCTCCGAACCGTGGTTGAGCAGAAAGAGCGCCGATCCGCGTCGTACCGCCTCGAGCCCGACGGGCAGCGGCCGACCGGGCAGCACCGCCTCGCCGAGCGCGTTCTCGACGCCGGCATCCTGCAACGCGTCGTCGATCACGGCCGACAGCAGAGCGTCCGACACGATCGCACCCAGGTACCAGACGCGACCGCCGGCGAACCGATGACGCGTGACCGCCGGATGCCCGGCAAGAGCGCCGTCACCGAACATCGCCAGCACCTCTGCACCGTCGGAACGAAGCCGCTCGGCGAAGACGCTCGCAGTAGCGGCGACGGGGGCCCCGACATCCCACGCCTCGTCTACCTGCAGGAGTGTCGGACCCTCCGGCAGAGCCGTCCACTCCTCACCACTGGCGCCGATCAGCTCGTGCAGCAGCACGGGCGATCGGCCCTGCAGGATGCGGCCGTTCCGGTCGGCGACTCCGCTGAAGGGACCGATCACCACGCGGGTACCCGCGGCGACGGCGCGGTGCAGGGCGGCCGCGGTATCCGGCTCGATCAGGTAGCTGTGCGGGACGAGCACGACGCGATAGACGTCGAGCTCGGCGCCCGGCCGAACGACGTCGGCGGCCACGCCACGTCGCCACAGCTCGCGGTACCAGCGTTGAACCTGTTCGAGGGTGCGGAGTCGCCCGGTCGGTCGCGCGGGCTCCTCGCCTGCCCACCACGACGGCCAGCCGAAGAGGATGCCGACGGATGCCTCGACACTGTGGCCCACGACGGGCTTCAGCCGCCGCAGGTCCGCGCCGAGCCTCTCGACGCCGCGGAACACCTCGGTGTCCGCGCCCGCGTGCGGGACCATCGCCGAGTGGAATCGCTCCGCACCACTGTGCGACTGTCGCCACTGGAAGAAGGCGACGCCATCCGCGCCATGGGCGACGGCCTGGAGCACCCCCAGCCGGGCCGCGCCAGACGTCTTCGGCAGGTTGTGCTCGCGCCACGAGACGGCGCCGATCGTCTGTTCCATCAGCATCCACGGTCGGCCGTGCCCGAGTGAGCGCATCAGATCCTGCACAAGGGCGATGTCGGCGGCCGCGTGCTCGGAGGCCGGATCGGGATACTCGTCGTCAGCGACGACATCCACCTCGTCGGACCACGACCAGTAGTCGACGTGCGGAAAGAATCCCATGAAGTTGGTGGTGATCGGCTGCCGAGCCCCCGTCGCCCGGATCGCATCGCGCTGCTCGGTGTAGCAGAGCAGGAGCTGGTCGGATGTGTAGCGGCGGAAGTCGAGCGACTGCGCAGGGTTCACCAGGTAGGGCGTGCGACGCGGGGGAAGGATCTCATCGAACGACCGGTAGGCCTGCGACCACACGGTCGTCCCCCACACGTCATTGAGCCGCTCGATCGTGCCGTAGCGACGTTTCAACCAGCCGCGGAACTCCCGTGCAGCCTCGTCGCCGTGGTCGAGCTGCCCGTATTCGTTGCCGACGTGCCACATGCGCACGGCCGGGTGGTCTGCATAACGCTCGGCGAGATCCCGTGCGATGGCGAGCGCGTGCGAGCGATAGACGGCGGATGCCGGCGAGAACTGATTGCGCGAACCTGCCACCAGCCTCACGCCGTCGGCGTCGACCGGGAGCGTCTCGGGATGCAGATGTCCCAGCCACGGGGGCGGTGACGCTGTCGGAGTGGCGAGGTCGACAGCGATGCCGTTTCGGTGCAACAGGTCGAGCACGTCGTCGAGCCAGCCGAAGGCGCGCTCCCCGGGGGACGGCTCTATGGCGGCCCAACTGAAGACGCCGACCGTCACCAGGTTGACGCCCGCCCGCACCATGAGCTCGACATCGTCATTCCAGACCGAACGCGGCCACTGCTCGGGGTTGTAGTCGCCGCCGAAGCAGAGGCCGAGGTCGTCGCACAGTGCCCTGAATCCCGCCGAGGTCGATGGATCGGCCCGTTGTGCCATTCTCGTCATGCCTTCTGCTACATCGTCGAAGCGTTTCAACAGTCAGAGACTATAAGATGCTGCAAGGCGTGTCCACGCCGTGTCGAAACGCCTGCACACGACCGCGATAAGGCCGCAGCGGAGGCGCGAGGTGGAAGCGCGAGCGCACGAAGGGCGGGGTAGCTCGGATGGTCACGATTGCCGACGTCGCAGAGGAGGCAGGGGTCTCCATCTCGACCGTGTCGTACGTGATGAGCGGCAAGCGCACCATCTCGCCGACGACACGACAGCGCGTCGAGCGGGCGATCGCCACTCTCGGCTTCAGCCCGCACGCGGGGGCGCGGTCACTGGCATCCCGATCGACCAACGTCATCGGCCTGCAGATCCCGTTGCGCTCCGGTGTCGACGTCCATGTGGTGATGGAAGTGGTCACCGGGGTCGTGGCTCAGGCGCGCACGCACGGCTACGACATCCTGCTGCTCACCAGTGACGATCCTCGGGGCATGGAGCGTGCTGCCAAGGGATCGATGGTGGATGCCCTGCTCGTCATGGACATCGAATCCGACGATCCGCGCATCGGCGTGCTCACCCATCTCGAGCAACCGACAGTGCTGATCGGGCTGCCGGAGGGCAGGCGCACGATGCCGTGCGTCGACTTCGACTTCGAGGAGGCGGGCTGGCTGGCGGTCGACCGCCTGCTGGCGCAGGGGCACCGACGTCTCGCGCTGATCGGCTCCCCCGCCGAGGTGCTGGCACGGCACACGTCGTACGCGGATCGCCTGGCACGTGGATTTCTCGCTGCCTGCGCTGCGGCGAACGTCGTCGGGAGCGTTCACGCGTGCCCGAGCAGCGCGGATGCGACGGCCGTCGTCGACGAGGTGGTCGCCGCCGATCCGAGCGTCACGGGGTTCCTGGTGCACAACGAGTCGGCTCTCCCCCACGTCTTCGCCCGGTTGGTCGAGACCGGCAAGCACTCCTCTGCGAAGCCGGGGATCGTCGCGCTCTGCCCCGAGGATGTCGCGCTCTCGGTTCCAGGCCCCGTGGACAGCATCGCCGTTCCGGCCGAAGCCATCGGGTCGGCCGCGGCCGACGTGATCTGCGACATGATCGCAGGCGGGACGCCCCCCGGAGTTCGGCTCATCGCGCCGACGCTCACCGTGCGCACGTCGACAGACGTGGTCGCGACGAAGCATCCGTCCACGACACGGGCAACGTGAGCCGGACTGCACGCGCATGAGGATCGACACCACTGGAAAGACGTATCAGGGCGTCTCGACGTTCCTGAGTTTCATCGCACTGAATCTGCTGTACCTGCTCACGTGCATTCCCATTGTCACGATCGGCATGGCGACCAGCGCGCTCTTCGAGGTCACGCTGCGCTACTCGGATGACGACGGCCGGAGCCTCATCGCCGACTACTTTCGCGCGTTCAAGACGAACGCCTGGCGAGCCACCGCCGTGTACGCGTGCTTGGTGATTCCGATGTTCGCATTGGCCTTCAGCGGATTCTTCTGGATGTTCCAGGGCGGCTCGGTCTCGCTCATCGCGACGATCATCGCCTTCCTCGGCACCTTGTACCTGTTCGCCGCGTTCCTGTACGGCATGGCGCTCGTCGCGCGGTACCGCAATTCGTTCCTGCAGACGATGAAAAACGCGCTCCTATTTCCGGCAGCGGAGCCGTGGCGCACATTCGTGCTGGTCATCATCCCGGCCACGGTCGTGAGCATCACGGCGATCTTCCCGGTGTTCATGGTCATCCTGCTCACCGTGGGGTTCTCGGTCGGCGTCTACGCGAGCGGATTTCTCCTGCGGAACGTCTTCGCCAGGCACTGAGCACGGAACGCGTCGGGTGCGTCGGAGCACGGTCACCGGTATCTCGACGTCGAGAAAGGGGGCCAGGACATCAGTCCTGGCCCCCTTCCGGTTCCGCTGAGGGGATCGGCTCAGCCGAACTTCTTCGCGACGGTGAGGCGTGTCGCGTTCTGCGCCTTGGCGTGCTCCATGTCGACCTTGAGCACCTTCTTGTACCCGAGGCCGTTGACTGTGTTCTGCATGTCTTTGAGAAGCGAGTTGAACTGGGACGTGCTGGTAGCCATCGCCATCTTCCAGGAATCCTGAACGATGATGGTCTTGATCTGATTGCGGAGCGTCTGCGTCTCGGAGTCGTCGACAGGGGCGACATAACCGGAGCCCGGCGCCACGATGATCTTCTTGTGGTCCCGCAGGTACTCCATGGTCGTCCCGGCGCCGCCCATGTGCGACGACCAGCTCTTGGTGAGCGGGTTGGCGATCAGCTTCTCGTAGCTCGGCCACATCTGGTAGGCGAACGAGTAGCCCGTCGACGGGTCGACGTCGACCGCCGTCACCGTGGTCACATTCAGTGCTGAGACTCCCTTGGTGAACGTTCCGGTGCCCCAGTCGGCCGGCACCTGCTTGGTGGAGCCACCGAGGAAGGCATCCTGACCGAAAGCGTTCAGCTCCGGCTTCTTGGACGAAGCGAGGGTCCAGGTGAGATCTTTCGGACCGGCGGCAGAACCGGTCTGGCTGCCGTTGGCATAGACGCCATCGACCGAATAGAGCCAGTCGAGGAAGGCGGCCACCCGCTCTGGGTCGCTCGCCTTCGCCCCGATCCCCAGCGAGTAGTTGCTGTTGCCGTAGACCTCGGCACCGTAGGAGAAGATCTTCATGTCCTTCAGCGGTGCGATCTCGAAGCCGCGTCCCTCCTGCATGTTCGCGGTCGTGTTGTACGCCGGCTGCGCCAGCCATGGCCAGAACGCGAACAGCACCTGCCCGGTCTGGTACTTGGCGAACATCGTCGAGTAGTTCTGCGTCGGCGAGTCCGGATCGACGAGCCCCGCCTGGCTCGCCTTGCTGAAGAACCGCAGGGAGCGCACGTAGTGCGAGTCGGAGTCGACGATGCTCTCGTAGGACGAGCCGTCGGCCGCGGCGAGCACGAAGCCCATCTCGTCGAAGCCGTAGTAGCACGCCGGCTGCTTCGCGTTGTTCATCATGTTGCCGTCCCAGTCCTTGAACAGGGACAGCCCGTAGACGGGCTTGCCGTTCGGAGCCTTGGGGGCCGACTTCTGCATGTCCTGAAGCACGGGGACGAGGTCTTCCAGCGTGTTGATCTCGGGAAAGCCGGCCTCTTTGTAGAGGTCCCAGCGCAGATACGGACCGAATGTCGGCTCGGTGCTTTCGGAGGACTGGGTCGGCTTCAAGGCCGACACCGACGTCGGGAAGGCGAACGTACCCTTCTTTCCCTTGTTGGTGAACGTCACTGCCGTGTCGTACTTCTTCACGTTCGACATGTTCTTGTAGTACGACGCTGCGTCGAGGAGCAGGCCGCCCTTTAGAGACTCATCGAGATGCTGAGACGAACCGAGCACCACGAGGTCGCCGAGCTCCCCGGCCGCGGCGCGCGTGTTGAAGAGGGTCTCACCGCCGCCCGCCACGTTCGGGGCGATGACGTTGAGCTTCATGTTGAACTTGTCTTGCACGAGCTTCGCGAACCATCCGGTCTGGATGCCCTGGTAGTTCGCGAGGTCGTCGAAGACATCGATCGTGATCGGCTTCTTCCACGTCTTCGGGAAGGCGCCTCCCGCCGACGTCGCCTTGGGCGTGGTGCCGCTGATGAGAGAGCAGGACGACAACGTCACCGAGGCCAAGGCCCCGACGCCTGCGAGTGCGAGGAACTCTCTACGCTTCATTGCTGCATTCCTTTCTTGGTGCACGGTGGCGGCGGGTCAGCCTTTGACCGCGCCGAGCATGATGCCCTTCACGAAGAAGCGCTGGAACAGGGGATAGATGAAGATGATCGGCAGCACGACGACCACGGCGACCGTCATCTGGATCGAGGTCGATGTCTGCGAGGTGGCCGCGCTGGCGATCGAGCTGAGACTGCCGCCCGCCGCGTTCTGCGCTGCGGTCGCGAGGCTGTTCGCCTGGTTGATGAACATGTAGAGCAGGTACTGCAATGTGTACAGGCTCTGATCGGTGATGTAGATCAGCGTGTCCTGGAACATGTTCCATTGAGCGACGGCCGAGAAGATCGCGACCGTCGCGAGGATCGGCGTCATGTTGGGCAGGTAGACGCGGAAGAACACCTGCAGGATGTTCGCGCCGTCGATCTCCGCAGCCTCCTGCAGTGACCGTGGCATCGACTCGACGAACGTCTTGACGAGAATGATGTTGAACGGCTGCACCAGGTACGGGATCACGTAGACCCAGAAGTTGTTCGTCAGGCCGAGGCCCTTGATGATCAGGAAGACCGGGATCAAGCCTGCGCTGAAGTACATCGTGATGACGGTGAAGCGGTACCAGAATGCCCGGCCCCACATGCGTTCCTGCGTGAACATGAACCCCAGGAAGGCCGAGACGAGCACAGTACCCGCCGTTCCCAGAACCGTGCGCGCGACGCTCACCGCGGTCGCCAGGGTGAGTCCCTGGAGCTGGAACACCTGCCCGTAGTTCGAGAGATGGAATCCGATCGGCCAGAATCGCACGTCTCCCAGCGCCGACAGGTTGTTGGCGCTGACGGAGTTGATGATCAGGTAATAGAAGGGGTAGGCGCAGATCAGCGCGAAGATGGCGAACATCGCGTAGTTGAAGACGGCGAAGGCCTTCTGACCCTTCGTGCGCCGCACTCGTTTGCGGCGCGGAACGGTCGTGGTGCGTTGGGGGCGGGCATCCGTTGCAATGGCCATGGCTGCAATCGCTCCTAGATGATCGAGGTGCCGCGAGCACGCTTCGCGATGAGGTTGACGGTGAGCAGCAGGATGACCGAGATGAGGCTCTTGAGCATGCCGATGGCCGTCGCGAGCGAGAGGTTGTTGCCGGTCAGACCCACGTTGTAGACGTAGAGGTCGAGCACCTGGATGTGCTGCATGTTGAAGGCGTTCTGGAACACGTAGTACTGGTCCATGCCGTTGTTCAGCAGGTTGGCGACCGACAGCATGAGCAGCACGACATAGGTCGGCATCAGCTGCGGGATGGTGATGAACCGCATCAGCTGGAACCGGCCGGCGCCGTCGATGCGCGCCGATTCGTAGAGCGCCGGATCGATGCCTGTGATCGCCGCCAGGTAGATGATCGCTCCCCAGCCGAGCCCCTTCCACAGGCTCCACAGCAGCATCGTGATCCAGACGTGGTCGCCGGAGTCGAGGAACTTGACAGGCGTGGTGATGATGCCGGAATCCGTGAGCACGCTGTTGACCAGACCCGAGCTGGAGAACAGCGAGAACGCGATCATGTAGACAAGCACCCACGAGATGAAGTTGGGCAACGTGGTCAACGTCTGCACGATGTTCCGGAACCACGGCGCCTTCACCTCGTTGAGGAAGACGGCGAAGATCAGCGGCAGGATCGACGTCGCGATCCCGAGGAAGCTCATGGCCAGGGTGTTCGCGAGCACCTGGAGGATCTGGGCCATCTGCGTCGGTGAACTGACCAGCATCTCGAACCATTGGAATCCCACGAACGCGCTGCCCTGCAGCCCGAGCGCCGGCTGGTAGTCGTACAGCGAGAAGATCCAGCCGTACAGCGGCAGGTACGAGAACACGAAGATCAGGACGAGGAACGGCAGGATGCATAGGAACATGCCGATCGACTTCTTGCCGTTCGGTTTGCCTCCCACGCGCTTGCGGCTACCGCGCTTCAGCGTGTTCTCCTGCTCGCGAACGAGGTTGGACGAAGCCGCCTCCTGGAGAACCGCTTGCGTGGTCATGCGAGTGCCACCGTCGCCGCGTCCGCGACCGCCGAAAGGTCGCTCCTAGCCGTGTGCCGTTTCATCTCACTCCTTCGTGCGGTGCCCCGGGCGCCGGGGTGCGAGGTGAATCGGGCCGGGGGGAATGACGCCGATATTCCTCACTTCGCGGGTCGAAATCATCGAACCGCTTCGATGACCATAGACAATATCCGGCCTCCGCGTCAAGAAACTTTCGCTCGAATCCTGGCCATCGGCGGATCGAAGCGATGCCACTCAGGGAATGGGTCCGGACACGGGGTCACGCGCACACCGCTGTGTCCCCTGAATCGCCTGCCCGTCCACGGGCGTTCGGATGCCCTCAGCGCCGTCCGTCCACGAACGAGACGCCGTCACCGGGAGCGGACCACCGCCACCGTACGCATCCGTCGACCGCGGCAGGCAGCATGGCGGCCTCGATCACGTCGCCTGCGGCATCCGTGACGCGTGGCTCGACATCGCGACCCAGTTCGACGACGACCTCCGCCGCCGCCACCGAGCGGACCACCGCCGACGCGAATCGCCCGTCGCGCCACACGATGTCGACGACGCATCCGCCACGCGCACGCAAGCCGCGCACCGAGCCGGCCGGCCACTGCGCCGGCAACGCCGGCAACAGCGAGATCGCACCGTCGTGACTCTGCATCAGCAGTTCGGCGATCCCGGCGATCGCACCCAGGTTCCCGTCGATCTGAAAGAGCACGCCGCCGGGGCGTTCACCGTGCGGGTGGAGGTCGAGCAGCGATGACGAGCTGAGTTCGTGCACCAGCACGTCGAGCGACGTGGCCGCCAACGCGGAATCGCGGAGCCTCGCAGCGAGGCAGAGCACCCACGCCTGGCTCCATCCGGTGTAGCCACTGCCGTTGACGAGCCGTTCTTCGAGCGCGGCACGTACGGCCGCGAACTCCGCCGGTGTCGTCGTCGGCGTGATGCGCGAGCCCGGGAACGCGCCGTAAAGGTGGGACAGGTGCCGGTGGCCCGGCTCGGTGGCCTCGAGACCGTCGGCCCACTCGCGCAACCGGCCTGCGGAGTCGATGGCGGGCATCCGCAGTCTGGTCAGGGCTGTCGCCGCGCGCTCGCTGAGTTCGTCGTGATCGTCGAGCTGGGCGGCGAGCCGAATTAGCCTGCTCAGCGCTTCGTGTGCGAGTTCCTGGTCGATCGTGGTGCCGGCGGTGACGGCGCCGACCACACCCAGCGCATCGCGGAACCGGTGCTCCGGCGAACTCGACGGACTGACGATGAGGCCATCACCGCCATCCACCAACTGGTCGAGCACGAACGCCGCGACCTGCCGCGTGACGGGAAGTGCGACGTGGCGTGCGAACTCGTCGGACCAGGAAGCGTCGAGTCGCAGGCCGAGGTGGGTGGACATCCAGACCAGCCCCATGCTCCAGTTCGACCACTGGGGGTCACCGTCGAGCGGTTCGGTGAAGCGCCACAGGTCGGTGTTGTGATGAGTGGTGGCGCCCGCTGCCGCGTAATACGAGCGCGCCGTCGACGCACCGGCCTCAGTGAGATCGGACACCAAGTCGAAGAACGGCTCGTGAGCCTCGGCGAGCCCTGCGACCTCGGCACCCCAGTAGTTCATCTCGGCGTTGATGTTCGTGGTGTACTCGCTCCCCCACCCGGGGCGAACATCGTCGTTCCAGATGCCCTGCAGCGTGGCAGCCTGCGTTCCAGGACGCGAACAGGAGATGAGCAGATATCGCCCGAAGTCGAAGTAGCGCTGCGCCGCGATCGCGCTGGTACTCGCAGACGGTGTCAGATCCAGCCGCACTCGGTCGAACAACGAACCGAAGTCGCGTTCGTGCGCTTCCCTGAGGTCGACGGTGCTGCGCTGCAACGCATCGGCCACCCGCGATCGCGCGCGCGACGCGATCGTCGGCAGATCGGCCGATGGCCGCTTGGACCAGCCGCGGAAGCCGGTCTCGACCGTCATGATGAGTCTGGCGCCGTCACCCGTACGCTCTACCGCTGCCACGACGGCCCAGCCCATTCCGGCGGCCACAGTGCCGTCGGGCTGCAGGCCCTCCGAGTCGTAGCGCACCGGATGCTCGTCACGCGCGTATTCGGGAACGACGTGAGCGGGTGCGCGGCCCACTGCGGTCAGCCAGGTGACGCTGTCCAGCTCCTGCACGGTGACCTCGGCATCCCGATGCGGGGTGTGAAACCCCGGAGCCCATTCACCGGGATGCGAGCTCTCCGCCACCAGCACGCCGCGCGGATGAGAGACGAATGTCGTCAGCGTCTCGCCGCCGTTCAGCAGCTCCGATCGGGCGCGGCCGATATCAAGAGCACGCAGGTAGTCGCTCGCCACCGAATCGCTCTGCTGCCATCGCCACAGGATCCTTCCGACGGGCTGATAGGACTGCGTCCAGCCCGCGGCCTGGAAGCGGCGCGCCAGGGCATCGGCGGCCGCATGGTCGCCGCAAGCGATCGCGTCGCGAAGATCGTGCAACACGTCGTGGCGAGACGAAGGCTGTCCCGATGACGGGCCTCCCGACCAGAGCGTGTCGTGGTTGAGGTCGAACTGCTCGATCCCTGGACGGCCGTGCACGGTCGCGCCGAGCCATCCGTTTCCCAGGAGGAACGCGTCGTGGAAGTACTCGGCCGGCTGCGTGAGCTGCACTCGGCCGGGGTTCTCGCTGGGGGAAGGCATCCACCGTGTCTAGACCATCGCCGAGCGCAGGCACAAGCGCGAACGGAGAGCGCTCACATATTCTCCCGACCACCTCGACCGCAGCCCTCGCCCTTCACCCCGTAGTCTGATATGTTTGACCGCGCAACAAATACTCACCAACGACGCTGAAGGACTCATTCCATGGCAGCCACGCCCACTCGCGAGGACAAGTTCTCGTTCGGTCTCTGGACCATCGGTTACAACGGCACCGACCCGTTCGGCGGCCCCACTCGACCCCCGCTCGACGTCGTCGAGGGCGTCGAGAAGCTCAGTGAACTGGGCGCATACGGCCTCACGTTCCACGACGACGATCTGTTCGCCTTCGGCTCGACCGATGCCGAGCGCCAGAAGCAGATCGACCGTCTCAAGCAGGCTCTCGCCGACACCGGCATCATCATTCCGATGGTGACCACCAACCTGTTCAGCGCTCCGGTGTTCAAGGACGGCGGCTTCACCTCCAACGACCGTCAGGTGCGTCGCTTCGCGATCCGCAAGGTGCTGCGTCAGCTCGAGCTCGGGGTCGAGCTCGGCGCGAAGACCTTCGTGATGTGGGGCGGCCGCGAGGGTGCAGAGTACGACTCGTCCAAGAACATCCAGGCCGCACTCTCGCGCTACAAGGAGGCCGTCGACTTCCTCAGCGAGCACGTGCTGTCGCAGGGGTGGGACATCCGGTTCGCCATCGAGCCGAAGCCGAACGAGCCGCGCGGCGACATCCTGCTGCCGACCGTCGGCCACGCCCTGGCCTTCATCGACTCGCTCGAGCACCCCGAGCTCGTCGGCGTCAACCCCGAGGTGGGTCACGAGACCATGGCCGGCCTCAACTTCGCCGCCGGAATCGCCCAGGCGCTGTACCACGGCAAGCTCTTCCACATCGACCTCAACGGTCAGCGCTCGATCAAGTACGACCAGGACCTCGCGTTCGGCCACGGCGACCTGCACAACGCGTTCGCCCTCGTCGACCTTCTGGAGAACGGTGGCCCGAACGGCGGCCCCTCCTACGACGGACCTCGTCACTTCGACTACAAGCCGAGCCGCACCGAGGACTTCACCGGCGTGTGGGACTCAGCCGCAGCGAACATGCGCACCTACCTGCTGCTGAAGGAGCGCGCCGCGGCATTCCGCGCCGACCCCGAGGTACAGGAGGCGTTGGCGGCTGCCAAGGTCTTCGAACTCGAGCAGCCCACGCTGAACGACGGCGAGACTGTCGCCTCGATCACGGCCGACCGGTCGGCATACGAGGACTTCGACACGGATGCCTACTTCGGCGGCAAGGGCTTCGGCTTCGTCCGTCTGCAGCAGCTGGCGACCGAGCACCTGCTCGGCGCGCGCTGATCCGCACCTGACGTACTGATTCAGATGACGCACCAGGCGGCAGTCGATTCCTTTCGGCTGCCACCTGGTGCGTCCGTCCTGCGTCAGGCGGCCGGGTCGACATCGGCCGGCGACCACGATTCAGGACATGGGGCGCGCGGCCGCTCTATCCGACTCGGCTGACCAAATAGCCCGATCCGTGGCGAGGTCGCTCTGCAGCGAACGCCCCGGAAACCGGCCGCAAGCCTCTGAACGTCGACCAGAAAAGGACAATCCATGACTCTCATCGCCGGCGTCGACTCCTCGACGCAGAGTTGCAAGGTCGTGATCCGGGACCTCGAGAGCGGGGAGCTCGTGCGCTCCGGCCGTGCCGGGCATCCCGACGGCACAGAGGTCGACCCCGCAGCGTGGTGGAAGGCCCTTGGCGAGGCGATCGCCGAAGCGGGTGGACTGGACGACGTCGCGGCGATCTCGATCGGCGGGCAGCAGCACGGCATGGTGGTGCTGGATGCCGACGGCCACGTCATTCGCGACGCCCTGCTCTGGAACGACACGCGAAGCGCCGACGCGGCGACCGCGCTCACCCAAGAGGTGGGTGCTGCGGCCTACGCGTCGCGCGCGGGGTTGGTGCCGGTCGCCTCGTTCACCGCGACGAAGCTGCGCTGGCTGCGCGATGCCGAGCCGCAGAACGCAGCGCGCGTCGCAGCGGTCGCTCTCCCGCACGACTGGCTGACCTGGCGTCTGCTCGGTTACGGCCCGGCCGACGAATCACCGCTCGGCCCCCAGCTGGACGCACTGGTCACCGACCGCTCCGACGCGTCGGGCACGGCCTATTGGTCGCCCGACGACAACGGTTACGACCTCGCGCTCTTCGAACTGGCACTCGGACGAGCCGGTCGTGAGGCGCGAGGCGCCGACGCGGCGACGGACGAGGGAGGCGAGGCATCCGACACTGTGGTGCTGCCACGCCTGCTGGGCCCGGCTGAGTCGGCAGGCACGACCGTCGAGCAGAGTGGAGTGGTTCGGGTACGTGCTGGCGTCATCGTCGGGCCGGGCGCAGGCGACAACGCGGGCGCCGCGCTCGGGCTCGGGGCGGCATCCGGCGATGTGGTCATCTCACTAGGCACCAGCGGAACGGTCTTCGCCGTGACGGACGGCTCGGCACACGACACTTCCGGTGCCGTCGCGGGGTTCGCGGATGCCTCCGGCCGATTCCTGCCGCTCGTCGCCACCCTGAACGCCGCACGTGTGCTCGGCTCGATCGCCGACCTGCTCGATGTGGACTTCGACGGGCTCGCCGACCTCGCGTTGCGCGCACCGGCAGGCTCGGAGGGCGTCGTGCTCGTTCCGTACTTCGAGGGAGAGCGCACCCCGAATCTGCCGAACGCGAAAGCGAGTCTGCACGGCCTCTCGATCGCCTCGACGCGAAGGGAGAACATCGCCCGCTCGGCCGTCGAGGGCATGCTCACCGGACTCGCCGCCGGTCTCGATGCCGTGCGCGCCGTCGGCGTGCGCGAGCGACGCCTGCTGCTGGTCGGCGGCGCGGCGCTCAACCCGGCGGTTCAGGCCGTGGCCGCGCAGGTGTTCGACGCGCCGGTCGTGATTCCGGCGCCGGGCGAGTACGTAGCCGACGGCGCGGCCGTGCAGGCGGCGTGGGTGCTCACCGGGTCGCGGCCCGAGTGGCCGCTGGACGTGGTCGCGCGGCCGGAGCCGGACCACCGGCCGGTCATCCGCGAGCAGTACGACCGGTACGCGGCGCTGGCAGCGTCCGGAAGCTGAGCAGCCCCACCATCCCACCAACCGTGCCGACTGAGCCCTGCTGTTCAGATGAGCGCCGCCACCTCACCGACCCTGCTGTAGTACGCCGCCAGATCCGGCTCGCTGCGCGGCGGCAGCAGGATGACGCGGTCGACGCCCGCATCGGCGAAGCGACGCACCCCGGCAGCGACCTCGTCCACCGTGCCGGTCAGGATGCGTTCGGCCGCGTCCGCAGGAGCGCCGCCGTCCCAGTCCGCGACCGCCCGCGCCAGACCATCCGCGCCGAAGGTCGTCGCCGCATAGGCCACGACATCGTGGGCGCCGCCGCGTCCCTCGTCGACGCGTCCCGCGCGCACCTCAGCGGCGGCATGAGCGACCTCATCGATGGTGTGCCTGCTGTCGAGCACCGTTCCGTCGGCGACCGCACCGCTGAGCCGCAGCGTCTTCGGGCCTTCTGCCGAGGCGTACACCAGCGGTACGACAGCGGGCGGCCAGTCCAATCGCACGCGATCGAGCGTGACGTAGCGGCCGGCAGTCGTGATCTCGTCGTCGGCCAGCAACGCACGCAGCGCGGGCACGTACTCGCGCATCAGCGTGAGAGGTGAGGCGACGCGTGCGCCGACCTGCGACATCCAGGACTGCACGCCGTGCCCGAGGCCGGGGAGCAAGCGGCCGGGAAACATCCTGGCCAACGTCGCGATCTCCATCGCGGTCACCGCGACATTGCGCAGCGGCATCGGAGCGATGCCGATCCCGACGCGCAGCGACGACGTGACGGACAGTGCAGCGGATGCCGCAGCGAACGCCGACTCGCGAAAGCAGTCCTCCCACAGCCAGAGCTCGGCTACGCCGCCCTGCTCCGCCGCGATCGCGGCCTCGAGCAGCGCCTCAGGCGGATTCGGATACGGGTTGAAGATGGCACCGACGCTGGTCATGCCCCGACTCTGCCACGCACGGGCGACGTCCGGGCGTCAAGGTCTGAGCACCACGGCTTCTGCGCGTGAGGCGTCCGCGCGTTCGGAGCCGGATGCTTCGTCTGCCGCTCGATCACGGAACGGCCGACCGCGCTTCGGTGTCTCCGTGCTCAGGGGAAGCGGCTTCACGGCGGCGGCCGCCGCCCGCGCAAGCAGGCCCTCGGTGTGGTCCAACCAGCGCAGCTCGCCGTCGAGTCGGAAGATCTGCCCGTCCACGATGAGCAGATAGGCCAGGTCTTCCGGCGTCGTCGGCTCGTCGATGGCTTGTTTCGTGCGGGTCAGGTCGCGGAGGAGCGCGAGCGTCGACATCCGCTGCACCTGCAGCACCTGCGCCACGTCGACGCCGGGCAGTGTCGAGGCGATCGCCAGTTTGATGGCGAACTCGTCGCGTGTGGCCGACTGCCGATCGACCGGAGAAGCCAGCCACGATGCGACCGAGGCGTGGCCGGCATCCGTGATCTCGTAGTAGGCACGACCCTCAGCGTCTGCCTCACCCTTCGCGATCAGGTCGTCGCGTTCGAGGCGATCGAGGGTCTGGTAGATCTGGCCGACGTTGAGCGGCCACGTTCCGCCGGTGCGGCGATCGAACTCCGTTCGCAACTGGTACCCGTAGCACGGGCCTTGATCCAGGATCGCGAGAAGGCTTTGACGAATCGACATGGCATCTTTATATACCGAGTAAGTGCATACCCACGATAGCGGGGCGCGTGTCGCAACGGATGTCGCAGCGCATGTCTCAAGCGCATGTCTCTGCCGAACGATGCCGCCGACCCGGCCGGAAGCCGCTCGGATACCGGGGGCTACGCCACCAGGCTGCCGGCCGCGAGCACCGCACCCGCTCGATGCAGCCACGTGGTCGGCTCTGCGATCGCCGCCGCGACGTCGCCCGCGAGTTCCGTAAGAGACGCGGATGCCGTGAATCCCCTCGGCTCGACCGCGAGCGACCCTGCGACGAGGGCGACCGGCACTCCCCGTTCCCCGGCCCGCCGAGCGACGATGGCGGGCGCCTTTCCCCCATCGGTCTGGGCGTCGTAGCGACCCTCGCCGGTGATGACCAGGTCGGCTTCGGCGAGCGCGGTGTCCAGCCCGATCGCGTCGGCGACAGTGGAGGCGCCCGAAACCAGCTCGGCACCCCACGCGAGCAGACCGAACCCGGTGCCGCCCGCGGCGCCCGCGCCCGGTGCCGTCGGATCGGCTGGCACCCCCGTATCGCGCAGAACCTCCGCCCAGTGAGCGAGCGCGGCATCGAGCAGGGCGCGCTGGGCGGCATCCGCCCCCTTCTGCTCGCCGAAGACGTTCGCCGCGCCGGATGCGCCGAGCAGCGGATTCGTGACGTCACTGAGCACGAGCGCACCGCCTTCAGGCAGCGCGCGAAGCTTCGACAGATCGACGGTGACGACCTCCATGAGCGCGCCCCCGCCCAGCAGCACGGAAAGCCCTTCGGCGTCGAGCATTCGAGCACCGAGCGCTGTGAGCACACCGCCGCCGCCATCCGTCGACGCGCTGCCTCCGATGCCCAGGAGCAGTCGGGAGACGCCGTGGTCCAACGCCGCGGCGATCGTCTGCCCGAAGCCGAGCGTGTTCGCTGCCAGCGGGTCGAGTCTGCCCATCAGTGGCAGACCGCTCGCCTCGGCGAGTTCGACCACCCCGGTTCCCCCCGGCAATTCGGTGGTCGGCGGGAGCAACACCCAGGATGCCTGCGCCACCCGCCCGTCCGGCCCCGTCACACGCACGGGAAAGCGCCGGGCTCCCGGCACGGCCAGCAGGAACGCATCGAGCGTGCCCTCGCCACCGTCGGCCATCGGAAGCTCGACGATCTCGTCGTCCGGGCGCACGGAGAGCCATCCGTCGGCGATCGCCTTCGTCACCTGCACGGCGGAGGCCGAGCCCTTGAACGAGTCCGGTGCGATCACGATGCGCATGGGTTCACTCTGCCGTTCAGGTCGCGAAATCTGTCGATACTCCGGTCGGATGCCAACAGATTTCGCGACTGGAGCGGGTGTGCGGGTGTCGGGGTGTCGGGGTCTCGTCAGAGGTACGGCGCGACCACGCGGGTGAACGCCTCGGAGACCTCGCACGCGACGTCGTCGTAGGGGCGGGCCCAGACATCCGCGTTGAAGATCTCGCACTCGATGTCGCCCGTGTAACCCGCCTCGACGACAGCGTCGGTGAGCGAGCGAAAGTCGATGTGTCCGTCGCCCGGCACTCCGCGCCCGAGCAGAACGTCGGCAGGCAGCGGCGTCAGCCAGTCGCACACCTGATACGACGCGATGCGGCCGAGCCTGCCGGCCCGGGCGATCTCGGCGAAGACGTTCGGATCCCACCACACGTGGTACGTGTCGACGACGACGCCCACCGCCGGCCCCGCGGAGACCGCGAGGTCTATCGCCTGGCCGAGGGTCGAGACGACGGCGCGGTCGGCGGCGAACATCGGGTGCAGTGCTTCGACGGCGAGCGTCACGCCGGCGGATGCCCCGAACGGCTCCAACGCGCCCAGAGCGTCCCGCACCCGCTCGCGTGCGCCGACCAGGTCGCGTGACCCATCGGGCAGACCGCCAGCGACCAGCACGAGCACCGCGGCCGAGCCGTCTGCTCCTGCTGCGGCGAGCGCTGCAGTGTCGTCGATCGCGCGACGGTTGTCGTCCAGCGCCGCGTTGCGTTCCGGTCCGTCCGGCGCCGTGAAGAATCCGGCGCGGCACAGGCTGGAGACCCGCAGGCCGGAGTCCGCGATCAACCGCGTCGCGGCATCCAGCCCGATGTCGGCGACCGGCTCGCGCCACACCCCGATGCTCTGGATGTCCGCGCTCTTCGTCGCCGCGATCGCTTCGGCGAGCGACGCGAACTTCACCGTCGCCTGGTTGAGCGAAAATCTCGGGTGCGCGCTCACGCCACGACACCGTTCAGCGCGAGCAGCCCGCTCCAGCGCGCGGCGGCGAGCTCGGGACGTTCCAGCGCGCCGGATCCGTTCGCCAGCCGTACGATCTGCGACAGGTGCGGCAGGCTGCGTGCGGAGTGCAGGCCGCCGACCATGGTGAACGATTCCTGATGGCCGTTCAGCCAGCTGAGGAACGCGACACCGGTCTTGTAATAGAAGGTCGGGGCGGCGAACACGTGCCGGCTGAGCGCCTCGGTCGGGCGCAGGATGCGCTCGTAGGCACCCGCATCGCCGTCGTCGAGTGCGCGGATCGCCCTCGCCGCCACGGGAGCTACGCCCGCGAACGCTCCCAGCAGAGCGTGCGAGAAGTGCCCGGGTTCCTCGGCGCCGACCGGGCCGGTTCCGTCGCCTCGGATGAGGTCGACGTAGTTGAAGTCATCACCGGTGAACATGACCGCCCCGCTCCCGGACGACACGTGCGGGAGGCGGGCGCGTACCGCGATCTCGGCGTCGGCATCCAGCAAACTCATCTTCACGCCGGAGACCGTGCCTAGGTTGTTCTCGATGATGCGCAGCAGGGTGTCGGTTGCGGCGTTCAGGTCACCGTCGGGGCCGGCGAAATAGCCCCTCAGCGCCGGGTCGAACGCCTCGCCGAGCCAGTGCAGGATGACCGGGCCGTTCGCCCGAGACAGCACCGCGTCGTACACGCGCTCGTAGTCCGCCGCCGACTCCGCGGCCCTGGCCAGATGACGGGATGCCATCAGCACGACCCCGGCGCCGGTGCTCTCCGTGTACTCGAGTTGCGAGACGTACGCGTCGATGACGGCATCGATCGAGATGACCTCGTCGTCCACGTGGTCGGTGTTCACGCCCACCACGAGCGCGCCGTCGACGGATGCCGCCTCCCGCGCACTGCGCGCGATCAACTCGCGCGTCGCCGCAGCGTCGAGACCCATGTTGCGCTGTGCTGTATCCATCGCATCGGCCACGCCAAGGCCTTGCGACCACACGTGATGCCGGAATGCGAGGGTGGCGTCCCAGTCCAGGTCGGCCGGAGCGCCCGGCACATTCTCGGCGTACGGCTTAGGAATGACGTGGGCGGCGGCGTAGGCGGTGCGGGAGCGTAGCGGCGTCGCAGGCGTGAGCGTCGGCTCGTGCTCGACGAGCGGCTCCGTGCTCACGGCGCCAGAGGCATCCAGCAGCAGCAGATCTGTCATCGCGCGGCCCCGGCGAGCTCGCCGTTCTGCCCGGACTGAGCGTGCTGCTCGAGGCGCCCGAGGTTCGCGGCGGTCACCTCCGGCACGACGACGCGTGCGCCGGTGCGGGAGCTCTCGAGCCCCTTCTCCGCCGTCAGCACGCCCCGCGCTCCGGAGAGGAAGTCGTACGGGAACGGCGCGTCCTCGGCGACGTGGCGGATGAACTCCTCCCACTGCACCTTGAATCCGTTCTCGAACACCTCGGTGTCCGGCACCTCGTGCCAGTCCGACGCATAGTCGTGCGTGTCGGGGATGTCGGGGTTCCAGGTCGGGCGCGGCGTCGCGTTGCGCGGCTGGATCTTGCAGCCGAACAGCCCGACGACGGCGCTGCCGAGCGTTCCGTCCACCTGGAACTCGACCAGTTCGTCGCGGTTCACGCGTGTTGTCCAGCCGGAGTTGAGTTGCGCCGTGATGCCGCCTGCCAGGTCGAAGACGGCGTAGGCGGCGTCATCCGCCGTCGCCTTGTAGGTGCGGCCGTGCTCGTCGACGCGCTCCGGAATCTCGGTGACGGCCCGCGCATAGACGGACTCCACGCGGCCGAACAGGTACTCCAGCACGTAATTCCAGTGCGGGAACATGTCGACGACGATGCCGCCGCCGTCTTCGGAGCGGTAGTTCCAGCTCGGGCGCTGGGCGGGCATCCAATCGCCTTCGAACACCCAGTAGCCGAACTCGCCGCGCACCGAGAGGATGCGGCCGAAGAACCCGGAGTCGATCAGGCGGCGCAGCTTGCGCAGGCCCGGCAGGTAGAGCTTGTCGTGCACGACGCCGTTCTTGATGCCTGCTTCGTCGGCGAGGCGGGCGAGCTCGAGCGCCTGCTCGAACGATTCAGCGGTCGGCTTCTCGGTGTAGATCGCCTTGCCCGCTGCGATGGCCTTCTTGATGGCGGATGCTCGCGCCTTCGTCACGAGGAAGTCCGCGTACACCTGCCACCGGTCATCCGCCAGCGCGGTGTCGAGATCGGTCGTGTAGTGCTCCAGTCCGTGACGCTGGGCGATCTCGGCGAGCTTCGCCTCGTTGCGGCCGACCAGCAGCGGCTCGACCTGCACGCGCGTGCCGTCGGAGAGCTCGACGCCGCCCTGCTCGCGGATGGCGAGAATGGAGCGCACGAGGTGCTGTCGGTAGCCCATGCGTCCGGAGACGCCGTTCATGATGATGCCGATGGTCGACTCTGACACGGTGGTTCTCTTTCGATCGGTGAGGATTTCAGCACGGCTGGAAAGCGCTTACCGATAAGATAGCAGGCACGATGGAGCGTGTACAGCCGCGGGTGCCGCCCCGCGACCACAACCCCATGACCACGGCGCCATGACCGCAGGCCGACGGCCGACAGCCGCAGTCCAGCGCAACGACCGCACTTCAGCGACCGCAGTCCAACCGCAGTCCACCGACCGAAGTCCAACGACCGAAAGAGCATCGTGCCCGCCAGAATCACCGTCGTCTCGGGATCGGGACGCTACGCCGACCCGTGGCATCCGTTCGCGACCACGTCGGCTCGGGTCGCCGAGATTCTGCGCGATGCCGGTCGCGACGTGACGGTGACCGACGACGTGGATGCCAGTCTCGCCGCCCTCGCCGACCCAACGGGCCTCGCCGACTCAGACGACCTGCCCGAGCCGGCCGGCCGCACCCACCCGGCCGGCCTCGCCCATCCACCCAGCTCCATCGACCCGGCTACGCACGACCCCGACCTGCTCGTGCTCAACGTGGGCGCCGGCAGCACGCCGGAGGACCGAGCCGTTGTTCAGAGTTCCGACGAGCGCGCCGCGCTTCCCCTCTCCGCCGCGGATGCCGCCACACGCGACGGCCTGCTCGGCTACCTCGGCCGCGGCGGCGCACTCCTGGTGCTGCACGTCTCGTCGACGAGTTTCGGATACATGCCGGAATGGGAATCCATCCTGGGCGGCATCTGGCTTCGCGGAACGTCCATGCATCCGCCGTACTCGCTCGCCCACATCGAGGTGGCGACGGATGCGCACCCGATCGTGGCAGGCATCCGCGACTTCGACGTGAACGACGAGCGATACTCGCACCTGCGGGTTTCACCCGACGTGACCGAGCTCGCCTGGCACGACCTCGACGGCGCTCGTCACCCGGTGCTCTGGGCGCGCGAGCGCGGCTCCGTCCGGGTCGTCTACGACGCCCTGGGTCACGACTCCGCCTCGTATGACGCGCCGGCGCATCGCGCGCTGCTGCGCCAGGCCGCAGCCTGGTTGCTGGGCTGACCTGAGTTTGCATCGCCTCACCCACCAGCCACCCACCCACCCTCCCACCCACCCACCCACCCTCCCACCCACCCACCCAAAATCGTCGAACCCCCACGAAGCTGCCGAGCCACCACGATGTTCGCGCGAATATAGGGGGTGGCTCGGCAGGTTCGTGGGGGTTCGACGGCTTCGTCGAGGCTGGGCGGCTCGACGTGCCTCCAGCACTCTGCCTCCACACGGGCCGCGCTTCCACAGTTCTGGGTTCGGCCGCCCTGAGCCCCTTCGGGGCGCAGATCATCTAGCCATGCCTCGTGCGATCACCCTGGCGGAAGTACCGAAACTGCTTCGGTCTCGCAGCGACCTCATCGAACTCGGGATGTCCGACCGTGCGATTGCGAGAGCCGTCACCCACGGCGAGTTGCACCGCGTTCGACGCGGTTGGTTCGTCTCGCGCCAAGAGTGGGACGATCTCTGGCCGGAGGGAAAGCATCTTGTCCATGTGGTGGCCGTCGCGCGAGACTCGCGCGGGTCCGATCCGGTTCTCGCGGGTGTCTCCGCGGCCGTCCTACACGAGCTTCCGCTCTACCGGCTCGCCCCGAAGCGTGTCGACCAGCTCGTCGCGGACCCGCGTCACGTTCGCAATTCACGAGATGTGATGCGCCACGAAGGCACGCTTCCGAACACGGACATCACGCGCATCGGTGGTGTGCGCGTGACCACTCTCGAACGGACGCTGGTCGACCTGGCACGCACAGTCACGGCGGAAGCAGCGGTCTCCGCTGCTGATGCCTCGCTTCGGAAGGCAGCCGTTCGACGCAACGTTCCCGACGATGACCTCACAGATGCCTGGCGAGATTCGATGGAGAAGTTGCTTTGCGACGCGCGTGGGCAGCGCGGCATCCGTCAAGCACGCTGGGTGATCGCGTTCGCCGACGGGCGGGCGCAACTGCCGGGCGAGAGCGTGAGCCGACTGCAGTTGCACCGGCTCGGGTTACGAGACGTAGACCTCCAAGTGCGTGTCCCGGCTCCAGACACAGGCAACTATTGGGTTGACTTCGGCCTCAACGAGTTCGATGTCTTCGGCGAGTTCGACGGCAAGGGCAAGTACACGGACGCGGCACTCCGGTCGAACCGGACTATCGAGCAAGTGATGCTGGACGAGAAGCACCGGGAGGACTGGATCCGCGGAACCACTGGTCGCAAAATCATTCGCTGGGGCGACAAGCACGCCGCAAGTACGACCGCACTCGCCGCCCGCCTCACCTCATTCGGGCTGAAGCTTCCCCGGTGACCACACCCATCCGCCCGGCGCGGCGAACCACCACATTGCTGCCGAGCCACCCCCTGAATCACGCAATTACGGTGGTGGCTCGACAGCAATATGGGGGCTCGGCAATACAGTGCCGGGTCGACGCAGGAGCTCCAGCTCAGGCCCTCGCGTCGTCGACTGCGCGACGGAAGGCGTACTGCGCGTTCGCGAACACCGCGTACAGCAGGATGCCCGGCGCGAGCGCCGCCCCGACCACCGGCTGCATAAGCACCGCCGTGCCGATCAGCCCGACCATCGCCAGGGCGACGAGGCTGAAGTACCAGCGCCGCACGGCAAGGAAAACGGATGCCTTCGCCACCGCCTTCAGCGACGCCCGCTCGAAGACGACGAGGCCCGTAACGACGAACAACGTCGTCGCGACCGAACCGAGGCTGAGCACGACCAGCAGCGGTCCGAGCAGCGGAGCCCACACGGTGCCCGCCATGACTGTCGCGTCGAAGAGCGCGAGGCCGACGATCACCGCTGTCGCAAGGCCGGCGACGAATGCCGTACCCGCGCGTCGCCGATATCCACGCCAGAACGCGGCGAACGGACGAGGCGGTCCCTGGCGCAGCGAGCGGAACACCTCGAACGCGCCGGCCAACGACGGCGCGAGCGTGAGCGACAATGGCAGGAAGAACGGCCAGGATGCCAGCGGGTCCACCGTCACGAACAGCATCGCCGCCAGCGGCAGGTTGAAGACGACCAGCAGCACGTCGACCATGAGCATCGCGTACGCGTAACCGAAGATGGTCTCGACGGTCTCGTGCTGCAGGAAACGCGGCTTGCGCCGGGGCGCGAGCGCGGTCATCCCTTCATTCCGCTCGTCGCGATGCCGCTGATGAAGTAGCGCTGACCGAGAAGGAAGATCACCAGGATCGGGATGATCGAGATCACCGATCCGGTCATGATCATCGCGTACTGCGCGGAGTACTGGCCGATGAACGACCGCAACCCGATCTGCACCGTCCACAGTTCGTTGCTGGAGAGATAGATGAACGGCCCCATGTAGTCGTTCCACGTGTTCACGAACGTGAGCAGCGCGAGCGACGCGAGCGCGGGCTTCGACAGCGGCAGGATGATGCGGGCCCAGATTCCGTAGTCGCTCAGGCCGTCGATGCGGGCTGCCTCGTTCAGATCGTCCGGGATGGTCATGTAGTACTGCCGCATCAGAAAGACGCCGAACGCGCCGAACGCCTGCAGCAGGATGAGCGCGGTGAACGTGTTCGTCAGCCCCACCTTCTGCATGATCACGTACTGCGGGATCATGTACGCCTGCCACGGCACGGCGATCGTGGCGATGTAGGCGAGGAACAGGGCATCCCTTCCGGGGAAGCGCACCTTGGCGAAGCCGTACGCGGCGAAGCTTCCGGTGAGCACCTGCAGCAACGTGATCACGATCGCGAGGAAGGCGGAGTTCGCGAGGTATCCGGCCATCGGAATCTGCTTCCAGATGTCCGAGTAGTTGCTCCAGACGAACTCCTTCGGAATCCACTGGATGGGCACCGTGAGCACGTCGTTGTCGTGCTTGAACGACGATGACAGCATCCAGATGAACGGCAGCAGCACCACGACGAGCAGCACGATGAGCACGAGATACATCAGCATCCGGCCGAGGCGTGAACGGATGCGACGCCTCCCGCGCCGCTGCGGCGTGCGGCTCGGATGCGTCGTTCCGGTCTCGAGCTCCTGCACGAGGTCCGAGGTGAGGGTGGACATCAGCGCTCCCTCCTCTGCTGGATCCTGAATTGGAAGACGGTGACGATCAGCACGATCACGAAGAGCACGAGCGAGATCGCCGACGAGTAGCCGAACTGGCCGTTGATGATGCCGTCCTGGTAGATCAGCTGCGACAGCACGAGGGTCGCACGCCCCGGCCCGCCTTGCGTCATCACGAAGATGAGGTCGAACACCTTGAAGCTCGAGACGCTGAGCAGCACCAGGACGAGGAAGGTGGTCGGCCGCAGCGACGGCAGGGTCACGTTCCAGAACTTGCGCCAGCGGCCGGCTCCGTCCATCGACGCCGCCTCGTAGTACTCGTTCGGAATGGCCTGCAGTCCGGCGAGGAACAGCACCATGTAGTACCCCATGTCGCGCCAGACGCTCGTGATGATCACGGCGGGCAGCGCCCAGGTGGTGCTGGCGGTCCAGCCCGGCGCGTTGGCGATGCCGATGGCGTGCAGGAACTGGTTGATCGGACCGCTCGTCGGGTCGAACAGCATGTTCCAGACGATCGCGATCGCCACGAGCGATGTGATGTACGGGAAGAAGATGGCAACTCTGAAGAAGGCGATGCCGCGCAGCTTCTGGTTGAGCAACAGGGCGAGGCCGAGCGACAGGGCGAGCGTCAACGGCACGTGGCCGAGCGCGTAGAGCAGCGTGTTCCCGAGCGCGACGTGAAAACTGTCGTCGCCGAACAGGCGCACGAAGTTGTCGATGCCTGCCCAGGTCGGCGGGTTGTAGGCATCCCAGTTCATGAACGCGAGCACGAAGGCCGCGATCACGGGCACCAGGGTGAAGAGGGCGAACCCGAGGAAGTTCGGCAGGATGAAGCTCCAGCCGATCAGGATGCTGCGACGGCGCATCCTTCGACTCGCCGCTTTGCGAGTCGGCGTCGGTGCCGGTGTCGGCGTCGACGCTGCCGGCTGAGTCCGTTCAGTGATGGTGGTCATGGTGTCGTCTCCGGCTCGGCGAACCGCTCCGTTCTCGTGAGGGGATAGGGGCTGCGGCCGACCCGGGCACCTTGCTTCCCAGGTCGGCCGCCGCGCGGTGGAAGGCTACTGGTTCAGCACTTCCGACTTGACTCGGCTCTGCATCTCTGCGAGCCCGGCATCGACCGACTTGCTGCCGGTCATGATCAGCTGGTGCTCCTGGTTCAGGATCGTGCCGATCGCGGCTGTGTTCGAGGCGACCGGGGCATCCAGCTCGATGGTGTTCGGGTTGAAGGCCGTCTTCGACAGTGCGTCGGAGGGCATTCCTTCGAGGCCGAAGTAGGCCTTCGTGATGTCGGCGCTGTGGTAGGCGGGAACGATGCCGATGGATGCCACAGCCTTGGCGCCGTCAGCACCCGCAGCGAACTTGATGAACTTCTTCGCTGCTGCGACGTTCTTCGAGTTCTTGTTGATGCCGAAGCCGGTCGGCCCGCCGTCGGTGGTGACCTTTCCGTTCGCCTTGATCTGGGGCAGGGGGGCGATGCCCCAGTCGATCTTGGTCGTTCCGGTCTTCCCGTCAGCGAGCAGAGGAGCGATCAGCCAGGTGCCCATCGGAACCATGGCAGCCTTGCCGGTCTCGAACATGGTCTGGTAGCTGGTCTGCTGGCTGTTCGCCGTCGCCCAGTCCATGGTCGTTCCGGCCTTCTGCATGCCCAGCGTGGTGTTGTACTGGTTCTTCATCCAGCTGTAGTCGCTCGGGTCGTTGGGGTTGCCACCTGTCTGCGCCGCTGCGATGCCCTGAACCATCGAGTTCCAGGTGTGGATGTATGCGCCGTAGACCTTCGAGTCGCCCGTGCCCTTGGTCAGCTTGGCCGCGTCGCTCGCGAATTCCTTCCACGTGAGGTTCGTGGGGTCTGCGACACCGGCGGCTTTGAACATGTCCTTGTTGTAGAACAGTACGGAGAAGTCCTGGCGGTACGGGATCGCATACGTCGTGCCTTTGAAGTCGTACTGCGACAGCGCCGGGATCTTGTCGGACGGCAGCGCCTTCGCGACGTCGTTCAGGCTCACGAACTGCTTCTTCGCGGCGTACCCCGCGTAGTCGGTCAGGTTCTTCACCGTGATGATGTCGGTCGTGTCACCGCCGGCGAGCATCGTCGTCACCTTGTCCTCGTAATTCGCGGCGAGGATGTCGACGGGCTGGATCGTGATGTCGGGATTCGCCTTCTCGAAGGCATCGAACAGCGCCTTGAACTCCGGCGTCTGCTTGTAGTTCCACACCGAGATGCGCAGCGTGGTCTTGCCTCCCGAGGCGGATCCGCCCGACGACGAGGTTCCGGCGCAGCCGGAGAGCGCGAGCGCGAGCGCGGCGGTGATCGCGCCGGCGGCGATCAGTGATCGTTTCATGAGGAATAACTCCCTTGTTATCTGTGACTGACTACGTGGTCGATGGTGCTGTGCGCCGCAACGAATGCGGAACGTGCTGTGGAATGTGCTGCGGAACGTGCTGGGCTGCCTCCCGGGTTTCGTGCTCGTCTTCGTCTCGCGGCCGCGTCAGGCGCTCAGCCGCAGGTCCTCGCTCGTGATCTCGTCGATGAGCGGTTCGCCCGACGCATAGCGCTGCAGCTCATCGAGCGCGGCATCCGTCATGCGATGCAATTCCGTGCCGAGCGACCCTGCGAGGTGCGGCGTCACCATGACGTTCGGGAGCGTGAACAGTACCGAGCCGGCGTCAAGCGGCTCGGGATCGGTGACGTCGAGTACCGCGTTCAGGCGTCCCGCCGCGCACTCGCGCTCCAGCGCGGTCGTGTCGACGAGGCTCCCGCGGGCGGTGTTGATGACAGTGGCGTGGTCTTTGAGGGCCGCCAGTTCCGCCGCTCCGATCATGTGGCGCGTCGACGGCAACTCAGGGGCGTGCAGCGACAGCACGTCGACCTGCGGGAGCAGCTCCTCGAGCGGGACGAGCCGCGCTCCTGCCGCAGCGACCTCCGCAGGGTCGGCGTAGGGATCGGCGACGAGGCAGGTCACGTCGTCCAACTGGCGCACCAGGTCGACGACGCGACGGCCCACCCGGCTGAATCCGACGACGCCGATGGTGCGGCCGAGGTTCGACAGTTCGCCGTAGCGTTCGAGAACGGCGCCCTGTCCGCGCCGCGCCTCGGGGTCGGCCGCGATGAACGGGGCCTTCTTCCCGGCGAAGATGATCGCAGCGAGCGTGAACTCGGCCACCGGCACGGCGTTCGTCTCGGCGACGCTCGACGCGCGGATGCCGCGCAGCCAGAACTCGTCGGTCACCTGCGGCCGGATGGTACCCGCGCAGTGCAGCATCGCCCGCAGCCGGGGCATCCTGTCGAGCGTGCGGGCATCCAGCCGCGGAGCTCCCCACCCGGTGAGCAACACCTCCACGTCACGCAGACGACCGGCCAGTGCCGGGTCGTCGAGATCGTCCGCCCACACGGGCTCTGGCACCCTGGCCAGTCGCTTCAGACGTGCGAGTCGTTCCGCGTCGAATTGACGCTCGAAGACGTCGCCGGCCATCACGACAAGCGCTTCGGGTCTGCTCGGGTTGGTCATTCTTGTTCGTGCTCCAGCGGATTCATCGGGTCGATCACTGCGACTGAATCGCCGTTGCGTCGTCGCGATGAACAGTAGATACTCAATCCCGATCGCAAACAAACAGAGCGATCATACTCGAACATAAACGCAACAAAACAACCGGATTGCAGAGAACAGCACCGATGCTGGAAACACCTCCGTCCACGTCCGCAACCACCGAGAACGGAGCCGCACGGCGGTCCCTGGCCACGGCTCCGGCAAGCCCTCCCGCCGGCATCTGCCTCGATCCCGCCGAATTCCGCGGCCCGCTCTTCGAGCACTGGGCCCAGCGGATGCGCATCGAAGGCCTCGTGAGGTCACTCCCGGAGTCGCTTGCTGCGTTGCGCGCCAGGGTCGGCATCCCGTCGAGCGCTGACCGCGCGACGTGGCTCGGCATGGACGAGCCGACCGTGCGGGCCGTCGAAGACATCGCAGCCGGCCTGCGCGGCACGCCGTGGCCGCAGGCGAGCGCCACCCGGTTCGCGCGCTACGTGCGCGACGGCGATCGCGTGGAGTACGAGGCCGCCGTCATGGCCAGGCGGGACCGCCTGGCGGCGGCCGTGGTGACCGCCGCCGTCACGGATGCCCAGGAGTGGCTCGACGAAGCGGCCGACGGAGTCGTGATGATCTGCGAACAGAGCACCTGGTGCTGGCCGGCGCACGACGACGCCCACGAACGGCGCGGCTTCGTGCTCTCCGACGCCGACTCCCCCTATCTCGACCTCGGCGCGGGAGAGGTCGTCGCCCAGTTGGCCGTGGCCGACCACGTGCTCGGAGAGCGGTGGGATGCCTCGTGGCCGGGCCTTCGGGAGCGCATCCGCCGCGAGGCCGACGTGCGCGTGTTCACGCCGTTCGAGTCCCGCGACGACTTCTGGTGGCTGGGCTTCTGGCGCGAGGTCAACAACTGGAATCCGTGGATCATCGGCAACGTGCTGCTCGCCGCGGTGCTGTTGCTCGACGACCGCGACCGCGTCGCGCGCATCACCGCGCGAGCGCTGGAGAGCCTCGACCGCTACGTGGCGACGCTGCCGGACGACGGTGCGATCGACGAGGGCGTCGCGTACTGGTGGAATGGTGCCGGACGCATGCTCGAGTGCCTCGACCTGATCGCGAGGATCACGGGTGGTGACCTCGATGCGTCGGGCATCCCTGTCGTGCGCGAGGTGCTTCGGTTCCCGATGCGCATGCACCTCGGGGGCGACTGGTACGTGAACGTCGCCGACGGCCCGGCGAGGATCTCGGGTCAGCAGCCGTGGCAGCTGCCGTTCCGCTGGGGCACTCGGCTCGGCGACGATCGCATCGTGGCGTGGGCGAGGGCGGCGCGACGGCCCGGACTGCCTGCCGGCGATGTCGGGTCGGGACTTCCCCGCCTGCTCCGATCCTTGAGCGACGCCGAATGGATCGCGACGACGCCGTCAGCCCCGCCACTCCCCCGGTGCGTCTGGCTGCCGTCCGTGCAGGTGCTCGTCGGCAGGGCGCACCCCGGCGCAGTCGACGGCCTCACGCTCGCGGCCAAGGGCGGCACGAACGGCGAGAACCACAACCACAAGGACCTCGGCTCCTTCATCGTCGCCGTCGACGGACTCCCGCTGATCGTCGACATCGGCAAACCGACCTACACCGCGCAGACCTTCGGTCCCGATCGCTATGACATCAGGGCGATGCAGAGCGGATGGCACAACGCACCGACACCGTTCGGGCTCGAGCAGGGCGACGGCGCCGGCTTCCACACCGACGTCGTGCGGGCGCCGTCGGTGGCGGCTGAGCCAGGAAACACCCCGCGCCAGGGGGCGAACGACGAGACGCTCCCGATCGAGCTGGAGCTCGAGCTGGGTGCTGCGTATCCGCTGCGGGAAGGCGACAGCTGGCGGCGCACGTTCCGGCTGGCATCCGCTCGCCGCATCGAGATCGATGATCGCTGGCTGCTTCATGGCGAGCCGGATGCCCCGGCGCTGGCGCATCTCGTCGTCGCCGGCGTCGTCGAGGCGGCGGGCACGGGCATCCGTGTCTCCCATGATGGCGCGGGGATCGTCATCACGACATCCGAGGAGGTCACGCCCACCGTCGAGGTGTGGGAGCTCGACGACCCGGAGCTCATCGCGGTGTGGGGCGCTCAGCTGACACGTCTCACGTACGAGATGCACGCATCCGCCGGCAGGCTCACGACGATCATCGAGGAGGCGCGATGAGCGGCACGGGCGACCAGCTGTTCGCGCTGCAACGGCGCGAACGGATCATGGACGAGGTGCGCGAGCACGGTTCGGTCAGCGTCAGTGACATCGCGCCGAAGCTGGGCGTGAGCGAACTGACGATCCGCCGCGACATCAACGCCCTGGCAAGTCAGGGGCTCGTGACCAGGGTGCACGGCGGCGCGACGCTGCGCAGTTCGATCGAGCCGGGCATCTCCCCCGGGCTCGCCGGCTACGACCCAGCGGTGACGAAGTACACGATCGGGCTCGTCGTGCCATCGCTCGACTACTACTGGCCGCCGATCGTGAACGGTGTTCGGGCTCAGGCTGCCCAGCTGCGCGCCCGCGTGCTGCTGAGAGCGTCGACGTACGACGTGCGCGACAACCGGCGACACGTACTGGCGCTGCTGAACTCTCCCGGCATGCACGGGCTGATCGTTGCGCCCGACACCGCTGGCGACGAAGGCCTCGAGATGCTGCGCTGGCTGGATTCCCTGCCGGTCCCCGTCGTGCTCGCCGAGCGGCGGGTGCGGCCGGCGGCCGCCGCGCACCGGCTGGAGTCCGTCGTCACCGACCACGTGACAGGTGCTGCGCAAGCGGTGCGTCATCTGCACGCGGCGGGCCACGAACGCATCGGGCTTCTCACCCAGTCCCAGAATCCGACCGGGCGATACGTGCGCAAGGGCTGGCTCGCCACCCTGCGCCTGCTCGGGCTGCCGACCGATGTGGCCACGATGGACGACATCCACTTCGACGCGTCGGGCGGCGAGCGCGCCATGAACGAAGCGCTACGACTGTGCAGGGCGACCGGAACGACAGCGGTGATCGTGCTGTCCGACCCGCAGGCGCTCGCTCTCGAGCAGCACAGCCTCGACCGGGGCATCCGTGTGCCTCACGATCTGGCGATCGTCGCGTACGACGACGAGGTCGCCCGGTTCGGCGACCCGGCGATCACCGCAGTGCGACCGCCGAAGCACTACGTGGGCCGTGAGGCCGTCAACCTGCTGATCGCGCGCCTCGAAGCCGGCGAGGGGCGCCCGACCCACCGGGTCAAGCTCATGCCGGAGTTGCACGTTCGCGACTCGTCGCTGCCCACCACCATCAGCCAAGGCGAAGCGGATGCCACGCCGAGAACAGACGAGGACGTGACGGCGTGATCATCGACCTTCCGCCCGAGAACCGTGAGCTCTCCCCCTACACGGGCTGGACCCGCGATCACTGGGCCGCGATCGCCGACCATCTGCTGCTGTCGCTCCGGCCCTACTTCTCCGCGACGCGCAGCCGCGTACTGCCGCCCGGGCGGGCCAGCTGGAGCGGCATCGACAGCGACGGCCTCGAGGGATTCGCGCGTTCCCTGCTGCTCTACGCGTTCCGGTCGAAGGGCGAGAACGGGCGCGATCCGCACGACTTCACCTCGTGGTACCGCGCCGGACTCATCGCCGGAACGGATCCGGCCAATCCCGAACGCTGGCCGACGGCGCGCGAGGTGGGTCAGGCGAAGGTGGAGGCGGCATCCATTGCGCTCGCGCTGCAGCTCACCCGTCCTTGGTTGTGGGAAACCCTCTCGGATGCCGACCGGCAGCACGTCATCGACTGGCTGGCGCAGGCTGCGGAGGGCTGGTATCCGGACAACAACTGGCTGTGGTTCCGCATCACGGTCGAGACGTTCCTCGCGTCGGTCGGCGGCCCGCACGATCCGCGTCGCATCTTCGTCGATCTGGCGACCATCGAGTCGTACTACCGCGCAGACGGCTGGTACGCCGATGGCGAGCTTCGCGCATTCGACTACTACTGCGGCTGGGCGATGCACGTGTACCCGCTGCTGTGGGCGACGTCCGCCGGAGCGGATGCCTTCGGTTCGGCGGCATTGGATCCCGTGTTCCGCGGCCGCCTCACCGAGTTCCTCGACGACTACGTGGCACTCGTCGGCGCCGACGGGATGCCCGTGCTCCAGGGACGCAGCCTGATCTACCGGTTCGCGACCGCGGCGCCGCTGTGGATGGGCGCCGTCACCGGCGCGACGCGACTGTCGGCGGGGGAAACCCGGCGGGCGGCATCCGGCATTCTGCGCGCCTTCGTCGAACACGACGGCATCGACGAGCGTGGGCTGCTCACCCTCGGCCTGCTCGGTGAGTGGCCGGCGATGGCGCAGACGTACTCGGGCTCCGGATCGCCCTATTGGGCGTCGAAGGGGATGCTCGGACTCATGCTTCCCGCCGACCACGAGGTCTGGAACGCCGTCGAGGAACCCCTGCCTGTCGAGCGTGTTGACGTGCGGCGGGTCATCCGCCCGGCCGGTTGGCTGGTGAGCGGCACCGCGTCGGACGGCGTCGTGCGCGTCTACAACCACGGGACCGATCACGCCCTCGCCGGTGATCAGGCAGGGGACTCGCCCCTCTACGCGCGGTTCGCTTACTCGAGTGCGACGATTCCGCCGCTGGTCGGCGAGACGATCGACTCGCCCGTCGACAACTCGGCCGGCGCCCTCGACGCCGACGATCGCTCGACGCACCGCACGGGCTTCACTCGGGGCGTGATCGGAGACGACGGCATCGCCGCCTTTGCCACGTCGGCGGCGGACGCGCACTGGGTGGACTCGTCCGCCGTCACCGCTGCGCCGGACCACGGATCCGGACGCGAGGGGGAGGTCACCAGTGGGCCGCGTCTTGCGACGGCGTCGGTGGTGCGCGGAGCCTGGGAAGTGCGGGCGGTGCTGGTCGGCGGCGAACCAGGCGGGGCATCCAGAGCGGTCTCGCTCCGCGTCAGCGGATGGCCGATCGCGTCGGATGCCGTCCCGCACGGGTTAGTCGAAGAGGGCTCATCCCGCGTGGAAGCAAATGCCCTCGTCGCCGAGTTGGTCGCGCTGACGTCCGGCTCGTGCGCATCCGTGCACCGCGAGGCAGGAACGTCGCCTCTCGGAGCGAACGTCGCCGTGCCGTGGCTCACCTTCGACGATGCGGCTCCCGGCGACGCCGTGATCGTCGCCTCACGCCTCGGCCGCGACGACTCCGAGCCGCCCGTCGCCCGCGTCACCCCCGCCCGCACCCTCGAGGTGACCTGGCCCGACGGCGCAGCCACAGCGGTCGCCCTCCCCTGACCTCTCTCCCCCTTGTCGTCGACCCGGCACTGTATTGCCGAGCCGCCCCTCTGTTCACGTGAATACGAGGGCGGGCTCGGCAACACAGTGCCGGGTCGACGTCGGTGGTGGGGTGGGGTGGGGAGAAGGGGGGTGGGGCTCAGCGCGCGGGGGTGCTGGCGCGCAGGCGCACCTCGCCTGCGAAGGGGGTGCTGAGGGCTTCCGTGTCGTCTTCGGCCAGCGCCAACTCCAAGGCCCGCTCTCCGAGCTCGCGGAGCGGGAGCGCGACCGTCGTCAGGCTCGGCACGACGTCTTGCAGGGTCTCGATGTCGTCGAAGCCTGCGACGGCGATATCGACGCCGGGGGTGAGTCCGCGCTCTCGGATCGCCGTCATGGCACCGACGGCCATCACGTCGGTGACCGCGAAGACGCACTCCGGCCGGATGCCGGCATCCAGCACCGCGAGCATGTCGCTGTAGCCCGCTTGCCGTGAGAATCCGCCATGGACGACCGCGCGCGAATCCGGCTCGATCCCGTGTCGCCTCAGCGCCTCGGTGAAGCCGCGCGCTCGGTCGGCCGGGGTGACAAGACTCTGCGGCCCGGCGAGCACGGCGAAGTCCCGGTATCCGAGCTCGACCAGCGCGTCGGCGAGGCGTCCTGCACCGTCCGCATTGAGTACAGGCACGGCGCGGAACGCGTCGGCCTGCGCGCCGATCAGCGCCACCCGCCCGCCGTGCTGCTCGACGACGTGCAGCTCGGCCGAGACGGCGGCCTCGGTCTGCTCGTCGACATAGCGGCTGCCAGCGACGATCACCGCGGTCGGACGCTGACCGCGCAGAGCGGCGATCGTCTCCAGGACCTGCTCAGGCTCGGTTCCGCCCGACGACATCGTGACGACGAGGTTGTGCTGGTGCGCCGCCTCGACCACTCCGGCGGCAATCGCCGAGAAATAGGGATCGGCGATGTCGCCGACCACGAGCGCCACGGTGCGGCTGGTGCCGCGCGCAACAGCCTGCGCCTGAACGTTGGCGGTGTATCCGAGCTCCCGAGCGGATGCCTCCACGCGCTCCTTGAGCCCGGGAGCCACCGTGCGCACGCTGCCGTTGAGCGCGCGCGACGCAGTGGCGAGGGACACACCCGCGTGCTTGGCGACATCCGAGAGCTTGGCCACGCCCTGTACCGGCGACCCGTCGTGCGTCGCTGCGTCCTCTTCTCGTGCGGTCACACTGCCACTCGCCTTCCCATCGTCCCTATTCTCACGGCGCAGACGGCGCGACGACGACCTGGCACGCCCTGCGGCCGCGCGAGGTGCGGCGACCTATTTGATGCCGGTGGTGGCGATACCCCTGATGAGGAAGCGCTGGCCGACCAGGAATGCGATGAACACCGGCACGAGTGAGACCACCGACATCGCGAACAGGGCGCCCCAGTTGCCGCCTGTCTGGTTGTCGATGAATTGACCGAGCGCGACCTGCACCGTCCAAGTGTGCGGCTGCGTGAGGTAGACGATCGGACCGAAGAACTCGTTCCACATCCAGATGAACGTGAAGATCGTCGTGGTCGCGAGCGCCGGCGTCATCAACGGCAGGATGACGCGGAAGAAGATTCGCGGATGCCCGCAGCCGTCGATGCGCGCCGCTTCGTCGAGTTCGCGTGGGATCGCGCGGATGAACTGCACCATCAGGAAGATGAAGAAGGAGTCGGTACCGAGCACCTTCGGCAGAATCAACGGCCAGAACGTGTTCAGCATGTGCACCCACGAGAACATGATGTACTGCGGCACCAGAGTGACCTGGAACGGCAACATGATCGTCAGCAGCATGATCGTGAACGCGACACGCTTGAAGCGGAACTCGAGGCGCGCGAACGCGTAGGCCGCCAGGGAACACGCGAACAGGTTGCCGAGAATCGCGCCGATCACGATGATCACGGAGTTGCCGAGGTAGAGACCGAACGGCGACGCCAACGCGTTCCAGCCCGCTGTGTAATTGCTCCAGTCGAAGTGGTCGGGAATGATGCTCGGATTCGTGAAGATCTCGTCGTTCGGCCGAAGCGAGCTGACGACCATCCACAGCAGCGGATAGATCATCACGATGGCCAGCGCGATCATGATGACGTGCTTGACCACGCTCCGAACCGGTCGTCGCAGACCGCGCGACGATTCACGCCCCCGACGCTTCGCCGGCACGAGCAGGGCCCTGGTTGCGGTGTCAGTTGTCATAGAAGACCCAATACTTCGAGGTGACGAACGTCACAGCCGTGATGATCGCGATGATGATGAACAGCAGCCACGCCATCGCGGAGGCGTAACCCATATCGAACTGGTTGAAGCCCTGCTGATACAGGTAGAGGGAATAGAACATCGTCGAGTCCGACGGTCCTCCCGTTCCACCGGAGACGATGAACGCCTGCGTGAAGGACTGGAACGCACCG
The DNA here is from genome assembly GCF_022761015.1 of Humibacter sp. RRB41. Lineage (GTDB taxonomy): Bacteria > Actinomycetota > Actinomycetes > Actinomycetales > Microbacteriaceae > Humibacter. The sequence goes on along the minus strand of NZ_JAKWJQ010000005.1, from coordinate 132,518 downwards.
ATCAACTGAAGAATGATGTTGAAGAAGATGATCGGCGACAGCATCGGCAGCGTGATCCGCAGGAATCGCATCCATCGGCCGGCCCCGTCGATCGACGCAGCCTCGTAGTACATCTCCGGAACCTGACGCAGACCGGCGAGGAAGATGATCATCGGTGCGCCGAACGTCCAGATATTGAGCAGGATGATCGTGCCCAGCGCGAACTGCGGGTCCGAGATCCAGCCGGGCAGGTTGTGCAGCCCGACGAGTCCGAGCAGCTGGTTGACCAGCCCACCCTGGCCGAAGATCTGCCGCCAGAGGATGGCCACCGCAACCGAGCTGCCCAACAGCGACGGCAGGTAGAACACCGACCGATAGAACGGAAGCGCACGCATCCCTCTGTCCAGAAGCATGGCTGCAGCGAGCGCGACGATCAGCTGGATCGGCACCGACACGAACACGTACTCGAACGTCACCCTCAGTGAGTTCAGCAGCCGCGGGTCTTGGAACATGCGGATGTAGTTCTGCACGCCGATGAACTGCGGCGACTGGATCAGGTTGTAGTTCGTCAACGAGATCCACAACGACGCGATCATCGGCCCCGCCGTGATCAAGACCACGCCGAGCAGCCACGGCAGCAAGAAGAAGAAGGCCGCTTTGTTGTCGCGCTTGCCCGTCGTCTTGGATGAGCGAACCGATCGCAGTTCTTCGAAGACGCTCACGGGAGCCCCCTAGTAGTCGACGTTGAAAACATGGTGTAGATCGTGAGCCGATGCACCCGGGCAACAGTTGCCAGGGCATCTTCGCCATTCCATCGGAAAGCGCTTCCCCGTGGATGTTCGAGCAAGGCTACCTGCGAAGCCCTTCTCGAGTCAAGCGAGAGCGGAAAACGCTTTCTGGCCAAGGGTAACATCAGGTATCGACGTCCCAGACCGTGAGCATGCCGCACATGCCGTAGCGCTCGTCGGGCCCGGCCACGGCGCTTCGAATACCGGAGTCCGCCATGTCGCCCGCAAGTCCCGCGGCCAGCTGCACGAGTTGCCGTGCTGTCGCCTCCGCCTGGGCGGCGGGCCCGGACGCGACGATCCCGCACCACGACTCCACGCGATCGGCGACCAACGCGGACGCCGACATGTAGAGCTCGGAAAGGGCGGCGTCGAGATCCGTCGCGGCGCGCTCGCAGAGTTCGGCGAATCCGCTCAGAGCCAGATCACGTCGCCGGAGGGCTGCCTCGGCGAGCTCGTATGGTGTGCCGGCAGCCGGGAGCGCCGCATGCCTCGTGTACTCGTCGGGATCGACCAGGATGCCGGCGGGGAATGTCAGCACTGCATCTCCAGCCTCGGGGAGCCCGGCGTTCGACATCACCGTGAGAATCTCCAGAGCACCGTCGTCGTTGACGAGTCGATGAACCGTACCTGGAGTGAACCATGCCAACGTTCCCGGCACGAGTTCGGTGATCGCGAGCCCTTGCGTACTCAACGTCTGAACGCTGCCGTGTCCGGCGAGCACGACATACCCCTCGGTGGATGCCGTGTGCAGGTGGGGCGATCCGCCCATCACCCCCTCCGAGTCAGGCCAGTCGTAGACGCGGAGCCGCGACACGGCCACGCCGCCGGGGAGGCCGCGTCCCAGCGCGATGTCGCTCATCTCGAATCCGCTCCGGCGCTCCACGGGGTTCCGTTCCCCGCCATGCTGCGATAGAACGGCGAAGCTGGACCGATCTCGCCCGCAGCGACCGGGACGCGTGTGAACGCCGAGGCATAGATGCCCGCGATGAGCTCCAGCGTGTTCCTCGCATTTTCAAGGGGAACCGGCAGAGGGTCGTCGTGCTCCAACGCCTCCACGATCGCGGCGAACTGAGCGGCGTGGCTGCTCGCTTCGCCAGCCGGCCCCAGCGCCCAGGCCGCGGCCACTCGGTCCTCGTGACCAGGCGCCGGTGTGACGCGCCATGAGTCATCCGAATACCCGTAGAGATGCTCGAGCTCGACCGTCGCGAACTCGAAATCGAAGCGAAGATAGCTCGTCTCGCGGGGAGACAACAGGCTGTTGATCACGCTGACCACGGCACCGTTGTCAAGCGTGACAATGGCGTGCGAGATGTCCTCAGTGGCTACCGGCCTGGCCGCGCGTGCCGCCACTGCTGTCACCTGCGACCACGGCCCGAGAATGGACAGCATGGTGTCCATCTGATGGATGCCGTGCCCCATGGTCGGCCCACCACCCTCGGTGTCCCATCTTCCACGCCATGGGACGTCGAAGTACTCGTCCGGCCGATACCACAGTGTGTTGCAGATAGCGGTCAGGGGCCGACCGAGCGATCCGTCCGCGACCCGATCGCGCAGCCACATCGCGCGGGAGCCGAACCTGTGCTGAGACACCGTCGCGAAGCGGGCCCCGCCCGCCTCCTCTGCCTCGGCGATCTCGTCCAGCTCGGCCAGTGACAACGCTGGCGGCTTCTCGCTCAGAACGTGGATGCCACGGCGCAGCGCCACGATGGCCTGCTCCTTGTGCAATCCGGGCGGCGAGCACAGGTGGACGATGTCGAGGTCGATCTGGTCGAGCAACCCCTCGAGATCGGTCGCTCCGACGGCGACGTCCCACGCGCGAGTGAAGGCGTCGACCCGCTCCGCGTCGATGTCGCACGCACCGACAATGCGCACCCTTCCGTCGAGGGTCGCGAGATTCCGAGCGTGTGCGCCCGCGATCCCTCCCGTCCCCACGATTCCCACCCGCAAGGGGCTCTCGGGCGTGAAGACCCTTCGCTTCGCGGTGTCCTCGCGCTCCACGACCCTGATTCGACTGTCTGCTGTCATGTCATCGCACCTCCTCGGCGACGGCGTCGGCGCGCTCGGCGGCGACGAACGCTGATGTGGCGAGCGCGGACATCCGGCTCGCATCGGATGCCCCGTCCGCGATCAGAGCCGTGTAGCGAAGCTCGATGCTCTCCCCCGGCTGCACGACGCGGACGCGGTCGAAGAACGGCGCAGGATTGAGGCAGGCGAACGGGTCGGATCGCGCGAACCACTTCGTGTCGAGATCCTGGTCGGTGGTGCGGTCGACGATCAGCACGGTCGATGCACCGTCTTCGCCGTCATGTCGACCGCTGAAGCCGGCCCAGGCTCCGCGCGTGCCGCGGACATCCTCACCGCTCGTCCCGTTGGAACCGATCACGTCTCCGCCGGTGAACGAGCGCGGCCCTCGCCAGAACAAGCCGCCGTATCCGGCGTTCTCGCGCCCCTCGGTCGTCGGGGATCCCATCGCGATCGGCTCCCCCGACACGTTGGTCAGGCGGGTGGACCAGCCGAGCGCCCAGGCATCCCCCTCTGGCAGGAGCGACGTCGTCAGCGCGCGGCTCTCCACGAAGGCGGATACGCCGACGGAGTCCGGGTCGAGCGGCTGACGGCGCCAGACCAGTTCGTGACGGATGATCGCCATGCCGTCACGCTGCACGATCTCGCTCATACGGTCGTGGTCCTGAGATCCGTTGTTCGGCAGATCGATGTATCCGTCGACGCTGCGCCGATAGCTCGGACCGCCCCAGAAGTTGTCGGCACCGACGACCGGCAGAGCAAGACAGATGCCTTTGTGCCAGACGTGGTCCCACGGCCTGAACACGGTGACGAGCCGACCGCCGAGCGTGCGGAGCGGATGCACGTAGGGTTTCGGCGACTCGTACGGCGCCTCGTCGGGTCGATAGACGTAACGCATCAGCTCGACGTCGGAGGCTGCAACGCTCACCGCTCTGTCGGAATCGTGCCGCACGTCGAGCGGTCCTCGCGAATGCTCGTCGGTCACAGAGCCGGTCCCTTCACTGGTTCACGTCTCTGGTGCGCGGTCCGCGCTCCGCAACGAGGAGTGTCATGCAGCACGATCTCGCAGCTGAAGTGCTGCGAAGCGGTCATCTCGCCGCGGAACCAGAGCAGCGCGATTCTGTCGGGATCGCCAGGGGCGACGATCGGTCGCAGGTTGTCGACGGTCGAGTTCTGGGTGATCGCGTCCCACACCCAGTGCTCGCCACCGTCCGTCGTCTCTCCGCGATAGATCTCATGATGTTCGGTCGGCCGCCCGGTTCGAGGGTCGAGCGGAGTCGAGACGAACACCACGTCGAGGTCGTATGGATCGATCACTCCGAGGCCGGTGTAGTCCTGCTCGTGCGGCAGGAGCCCGGCGCCGGCAACGGCCAGCGGATGTCTGACCCAGGATCCGTCCGCCTCCTTACGCGCGTAGACGAACCGATGGTCGAGCACCGGACGCAGTCGCGCGAACTCCTCGTCGGGGCCGGACGGATCGTCATCGCCCCGAGCCGTGACGATCGCGGCGATCGTGCCGGTGGCATCCGTGCGGATGTCGGATGTCCAGGCGTGCGTGAGCCGCACGCCACCGATCCACTCGCCGGCCCCGAGCACCGTCGTCAACGCCACCTGAGAGGGCGCGGCTCCTTCGGGATCGAACGGGTGCTCGTCGACGACGGAGCCATCGGAGCGACGAAGGGCACCGTGCTCGAAATAGCCGTGATAGATCGAGTTGTCGTAGTCGCGAGGATGATGATCGGTCGTGACGAGGTCGATGCGACCGTCGCCGGCGGCGTAGCGCGTGTACCCGTTGACGTACCCGAGCTTCGGGCGGGTGAAGATCTTGCCTGCGTAGTTCCAGGTGTCGCCGTCGTCATCCGAGACGAGTGCACAGGGGTCGTCGTTCACCGCCCTGCTGAAGCAGTAAAGGCGTCCGTCGAACTCATGGAGGTTCACGTAGGTGACGCCGCGTCCGGCCGTCAGCTGCGCCCAATTGAAGGTGCGCTCCTCACCCCAGTCGGTTGGATCGTTCGGCGCGCTGATGCGCCAGCGCATCAGATCGTCCGTCTTGTGCTTCGTGTAGGCGGCGAGCCACCGGCCGTCCTCGCGTCGCCACAGGCCGGGCACATCGTGGTCGTCGACCTCGAACGCTTCGTGCAGAACCACCACCTGCGCCTCCCGCGTAGCGAGGTCGACGACGGTGAGCTCCACATTGCCCGCGCGGTCCTCACCGCCACTGCCCTCCGCCGCCGCGACGGATCCGACCACCAGTGTCTGCGTCTGCGGGTCGACGAGCGCACGCTCATCCTGGAACCAGCACCAGGCGCCGTTCTCGTTGATGACGTATTCAGTCATGGGTTCCTTTCACGTGCTGAACGAATCGCGGCGTGACCGTGCCCGGCCGAGGACGGCCCTCGGCCGGGCCAGTGGAGCCGCTGGGACCGCTAGTTGCTGGCGAGGAGGCTCTCAACCTCGGTCTTGAACGCTGCTGCGGCGGCAGCGGGAGTCGCGCGCCTGAAGATCACGTCCTCCGTGTGTCGCTGCGACACCGAAGCCACGGTGCTGGTGCCTTTCGGCGGCACGGGAGGAACCCACTTGATCTCGCTCTTGATGTTCTCGAGATAGTCGACGGCGTTCTGGTCGTATTTCGACAGCAGCGGCTTGATCGCGGCGACGACGGCTGCACCAACGGGAACCCCGCGCTCCGAGAGCTGGATCTTGTTCGCCGAGATGTCGTTGAGAAAGTAGTTGATCAATGCGCCGGCCTGTGCCGGGTACTTCGTCTGCGAACCGATCGACCAGTACATCGACGGTTTGAAGTACAGACCGTTCTTGGTAGCGGACCCGGCAGAGCTCGGTGGACGAAGCAAGACGCAGTCGCCCTTGTTGGCTGCCTGGTACGACGTGATCTGCGTGTTCCACAGCCAGGCGAGGGCCGCCTTGTTCGTGCCGAACAACGTCTGCTGCGTCGATGCGACGATGTCGTTCGTGTACTGGTCGGGAGTGAGGGAGCCTCCCGATGCGAAAAGCTTCTGCACCATCGTGAGCCAGCTCGTCACACCACCGGTGGTGAAGCCGATCTTCCCCTTGTCGGTGTACAGCTGCTCGCCACGTTGATGCAGCCAGATCTGCAGGTCCTGGTCGCCGCCGTACCAGTTGGTGCCGGTGAAGGCACCGTTGCTCCCGGAGGCGAGCTTCTTGCAGATGCTGAGATAGTCATCCCACGTCCACGTCTTGTCATCCGGTACGTCGACGCCCGCCTTCTCGAAGAGGGTCTTGTTCGCACAGATGCTGTACGCCGTCTCGCCGATCGGGATGCCGTAGAGCTTGCCGCCGAGTGTTCCGTCGGCGAGCGACGACTTCACCGGGGTGGTGTCGATGCTTGCCACGGTGGACATGTCGAGGAGTGCGCCGCGGCCTCCGTACTCCGCGATGTACGCCTGGTCCATTTGGATGACGTCGGGCTCGGTCTGACCCGCGACCTGCGTCGACAGCTTGGTCCAGTACGTAGCCCACTGGCCCGGCTGCTGATTCACCGTGATCGGCCGATGTGCCTTGGTGTATGCCTGCACCATCTTGTTCGTGTTCGCCGAGCGCACCGGGTTCGTCCACCAGGAGAAATTGAGCGTGGCCTTCTTGAATGCATCGCCCGCTGCTGCGGTGGATGTCGAGCCCGCCGATGGCGTGGCCGACGTTCCGCATCCAGCGAGCAGGAATGTGGTCCCGATTCCGGTCAGCGCGAGGGCGCCGAACTGACGCCGGGAGAGCTGCTGTGACATGTGGCCTCCTTGCCAGGTTGTGCTTGCCAGGTGATCGAGCGGTAACCGCTTTCCCGATCGCAGACACGTTAGCATGAAAAAGTGATCGTTCACTATCGGAGTGCAAATAGTGCTGCCGACTGGCGATAGGGTTCCTACGACGCGAGTGCGGCCACGTAGAACGGCTCTGCAGCCCTCGGGCAATCGAGCGATCGGCGCCTGCTTCTGCAGGGAGGCCACAGGCGGAGGGACAGGAATGCAGAGCGACGACGCAGACTCCGGCACACCTCGACGCAAACGCGTGACCATCATGCAGGTAGCCGAACTCGCCGGGGTGTCCCATCAGACGGTCTCGCGCTACCTGCGATTCAACGGTGGTCTGAAACCCGCCACGGTTGACAAGGTCGAGAAGGCGATCCGCAACCTGGATTATCGGCCGGATCTCATCGCCAGGTCGATGCGCACCCGGCGAACGAATCGCATCGCGATCGTTCTTCCCGAGCTGACCTACTTCGTGCCGACACCGTTCCGCGGCGCTGCATCCGCTGCCCACGAGGCTGGATATCAGATCGACGTGGTCAGCCTTGAAGGCGATGAAGCTCGCCGCCGACAACGAGTCCTCACTCTGATGGACAGCGAGCGAGTGGAGGGCATCCTGTCGTTCACCCCGCTCGGCGATATGCTCTCGCCGCTCCCGGCGTCATCCGTGCCCATGCAGGTGATGGGCCAATACGACGAGAAGATGCGCTCGACCGGTGCCTTCGCGGACGGAGCGTTCGCAGCGGAAGTCGTGCAGCATCTGGCCGATCTGGGACATCGTCGATTTCTGCACGTCGCAGGCAATCAGGATTGGACGTCGGCCCGCAATCGGCGCACCGTCTATCGCGAGACCGTCGACAGACTCGGATTGGAGTCTTACGGCGTGGTCGGGGGCGACTGGTCCGTCGAGTCCGGCTACCAGGCAGGGCGCGATCTCCCGGCGAACTCGGGGGTGACGGCCATCGTCGCCGCCAACGACTTCGTCGCGTTCGGGGTCATCCGCGGCCTTCAGGATCGCGGCATCCGCGTTCCCGACGATGTCAGCGTCGTCGGCTGGGACAACGAGGAGATCGGACGATTCCTCTCCCCGACCCTCACGACCGTGGAGCTGAACCTGGAGCTGATCGGACGGCAGGCGATGCTCGAGCTGATCGCAATGGTCGAGGATCGGGAACCTCCGAGCTTCGAGCACCAGGTCATGGGCAGGCTCATCGCGCGCGGGTCGAGCGGACCTGCCCCACGGTGAGCCACGGCGAAGCTCCTGCGTCATCGCGCTCGCGTTCTTGCCGCAACCGTTGACAGAAATAGTGAACGATCACTAATGTCAGCGTCGGCCGCCTGTCGATGTGCAACTCGCTGTGTGGCCCGAGTACGACGACGTATCCAATCTGGGTCTCGTCGCTGCGCGCAGCCATGCGCCTGCGACAGCGCCCGAAGCGCAAGGGGTTCCTCATGAAGCACCTCATCGGCACGGCGATTCGCGCGACGGCCACCGCGTGTGCGGTCGCACTCGTTGGAACGGCTCTGGCGTTCACTGCGCCGCCGCCCGCTCGTGCCGCCGCAGCGGGAACGACGTACTACGTCGACTCGCAGCTCGGTAGCGACAGCAATCAGGGGACGAGCTCGTCTGCGCCGTGGAAGTCGCTGGCGAAGGTGGACGCGACCACGTTCCAGGCCGGCGACCGCATCCTGCTGGCGGACGGGTCAGAGTGGTCGGGCACCACCCTGTGGCCCAAGGGCTCCGGCGATGCCACGGCGAACATCACGATCGGCGACTATGGCTCTGGCGCGCAGCCGCGCGTCGATGGTGCCGGTCAGGTCGCAAACGCCGTGGAGCTCTTCAATCAGCAGTACTGGACGATCGAGAACATCGAGGTCACCAACGACAACCCGTCCGCGGGCGCGGACGGGACCAACCTCGGCGACTTCCGCGGCATCTTCGTCGGCGGCGACGACGAGCAGACGCTCTCCGGCTTCACGATCGACGGCGTCTACGTTCATGACGTCACCGGCGAGGTCGACTGGATGGGTGGCAGCACCTCGGGCAACAAGCCGGGGATAACGTTCGACACCGGCTGGGACGGCATGAAGAACACCGGCGGCATCGTCTTCGAGACGACAGTGCCGGATGAGGCGGCACCGGGTCAACCGACCATCTTGAACGACATGACCATCGAGAACTCGAAGATCGAGAACACCTCGTTCGGCGGCATCGTGACCAAGCAGTACGCCGGCACGAATGCAGGGGCGGTCGCCACCGGGTGGGGCACCCGCGCGTCGGCCGATGACCCGGACTACGCGCCGTTCACCGATCTCACCGTCGAGAACAACTACATCACCCAGAACGGCACGGAGTACGGCGCCAACGGCATGCTCCTCAACAGCGTGCGCGGCGCCGTCGTGCGCGACAACCTGGTGGATCGCACCGGCACGTCGGGCATCGAGTACGACTATTCCGACAACGTCGTCACGGAGCACAACGAGGTCATGGGCACCACTGTCAAGGCCGGCGGCGGCGATTCGAACGCCATCGACCCTGACATGGGAACGACGAACATGACCGTGCAGTACAACTACCTGCACAACAACGACGTCGGATTCCTCGACTATCAGATCCACTTCGGAAGCAGCGTCTGGCGGTACAACGTCGTCGCGAACAACTCCAAGTACGCGATGCAGCTCGGTTCGGCCGCCAGTGCGACCGCTCAGATCTACGGCAACACGTTCTACAACACCGCGACCTCGATGGCGTGGCTGATGACGGCGAGCAATTACGCGTTCACGGACAACGCGTTCTATTCGACACAGGCCGCCGTCGCCATGCCGACCGCATCGAGCATCGCCTACCAGAACAACTACTACGGGGGACCAGCCGCGACCGTTCCCGCAGCGGACTCGTCACCGGTCACCGGAGACGCGCGATTCACGGACCCTGACGTGACCGGCCCGTACGGCACAGCGACATCCGGACCGGCGTTGGCGACTGCCGACGCCTATGCTCCGCTGGGCGGATCCGCCCTCATCGACACCGGGACCGACGTCACCGATAACGGCGGCACAGACTACGCAGGAGACCAGCTCTACAACGGTGCAGCCGATATCGGGGCGTTCGAGTACTCGACCGCGCCCGGCGCGACAACAGAAGCGATCGACGGAACGATCACCTCCGCCTCCGGCAGCCCGCTGAGCGGTGTCGCCGTGTCTGTGTCGGCTGCGGGAACCACGTTCGCGACGACGACGGACGACAACGGATATTACGTGGTGCCGAATGTGCCCTTCACCTCGGGCGCGACGGTGACAGCATCCAAGACGGGGTATAAAGCGGTGTCTTCGACCGTGAACGTCGCGAATGGCGACAGCACGCGCTTCGACATCTCCCTCACCTCAACGGCGACCACCGGCGCTCTCGAGGGAGCGGTGGACGACGATCACGCGAAGCCGTTGGATGGTGCGCGCGTGACGCTCAGCAAGGGCGCCGTCACGGTGGCGACCACCACCACGGACAGCGACGGCGACTACAACTTCCCTGCCCTCGGCCCGGGAGGAGGCTACACGCTGACGGCCTCGCTCAGCGGCTACCGGAACGCCAGCGTCTCACCCGGCCCGATCGAGATCGCCGAGACCACGACCTCGCCGACGCTCCTGATGGCGACCACATCGGGAACCGTGCTTCTGACGAGCGACTTCACGTCGATTCCCGATGGTCCGTTGACCACCGGCACGGACGGCTGGACCACCTCGACCTCCGGAGGCGGGGTGGACGTCATCACCGACGCTCCGGGCGCCAATCGTTCGCTTCAGGTCACACGCACGACGAACAGCGGAAGCACGAACGCCGACCTGGACTTCGCCACGCCGCTGAAGGGGCTGGTGACCGTTGAAGCCGACGTGCAGCGCACCGACGATCCTGCGGCGAACAAGGCGGACTACTTCAGCGCGCCCTACATCTACGGCACGAGTTCGACGCCCAGCGTCGCCGTCGCCACGACGAAGGGATCCATCGAGGCGTACGAGGGCACGTCGCTGGCAACCGTCGGTGCATACACGACGGGACACTGGTATCACCTTGCGCTCGTTATCGACACCGTGAACCAGACGTACGACCTCTACGTCGACGGAGCCGAGCTCGTCGCCGACGCCGCGTTCCGCACGTCGATGACGGGGATCAGCCGCATCTCGTATTACGCCAACAGCAGCAACTATGGAACCGAACTGGTCGACAACGTTCGCGTGGGCTATGGCGTGAACGTGCAGCAGAGTTCCCGGCCCGCTCAGGCATCGCTCTCGACGACTCAGGGCTGGGAGACGGGCCTGGCCGACGGCTATTACACCGTGCAGCTCAACAACTGGTGGGGCAGCAACGCCACGAAGTACTCGCTCTACCGCGACGACACCCTTATCTACAGCGAGCCACTGCTCGCGAACGGCGACCAGCCGCAGTCCGCGTCCGTCGCGATCGAGGGGCAGCCGAACGGTCGCTACGTGTACACGGGGGTGCTCAGTAACAGCGCCGGGCAGACGGGGACGACGTCGGTCACGGTGGACGTCACCGATGCAAACCCTGGCCCGCCCGTTGTCAGCGATGACGGCTACGCCGGAACGTCGACGACGACCGTGACTACGAACATGTGGTGGGGAACGAACGCAACCGGATACCAGCTTTATGTCGACGGGGTCCTCGCCGATCAGCAGATGCTCACGGCGGGCACGCCGGGCGCTCAGAAAGTCACGACGACGTTGACCGGCCTCACTCCAGGTCACCACCAGATCGTCGCCGTACTCACGGACTCGTTCGGTTCGACGTCGAGCCGGCCGCTCACCCTGAAAGTCTCAGGGTAGAGGGAAGGTCGGCGGGGAGCCGAGAAGTCTGGATCGGTTCTCCGCCGAACAAAACCTCAAGCCACGACCGGCGGCACATCCCCATCGTCTGCGCCGATCCAGAAAGCGATTTCTGAATGTGCCCCCGAACCCTTGACACGGTCGAAACGGTCACCATAATGTGGGGCACACGAGCACGGGAAAGCGTTTCCCCGTCGTGAACACAGCATGGCAAGGAGGCCACATGTCACAGCAGCTCTCGCGGCGCCAATTCGGTGCGCTCGCGTTGACCGGTATCGGCACCACATTCCTGCTCGCCGGGTGCGGAACCTCCGCCACACCGAGCGCAGGCGGGGCGTCATCGACCGCCGCAGCAGGCGACGCCTTCAAGAAGGCGACGCTGAACTTCGAGTGGTGGACCAACCCGGTGAGATCCGCCTACACGGACAAGATCATCCAGGCCTACACCCAGGCCCATTCGAAGGTCACCGTCGATCAGGCTCCTGGTCAGTGGGCGACGTACTGGACGAAGCTCTCGACCCAGGTGGCCGGGCAGACCGAGCCAGACGTCATCCAGATGGACCAGGCGTATATCGCCGAATACGGCGGACGCGGTGCACTGCTGGACATGTCGAAGGTGGCGAGCATCGACCTCACGCCGCTCAAGTCGTCGTTGGCCGCCGGAACGCTGGACGGCAAGCTGTACGGCATCCCGACCGGCAACAACGCCTATGGCATCGCGGCGAACAAGACGCTGTTCGACAAGGCGGGCGTCGACGTTCCCGACGACAAGACGTGGACCTGGGACGACTATCTCGACATCTGCCAGAAGCTCAAGAAAGGATCGGGCGGAGCATTCACAGGGTCGAGCTGGCAGAGCAGCGATCAGGACCTGCAGCTCTGGCTGCACCAGCACGGACAACAGCTCTACACCGACAAGGGCAAGCTCGGATTCACAACGGGCAACCTGGCGAGCTGGTTCACCATGGTCAAGAAATTCTTCGACGCCGGCGACGGGCCGACTCCCGACCAGTTCACCACCGATGTGTCCGCCGCCCTGGAGCAGACCCTGTTCGGCACCAACAAGCTCGCGCTCGGATGGATGTGGAGCAACCAGGTCACGGCGTATCAGCAGAACAACGGCGGAGACCTCGTGCTGCTGCGTCCGCCGAGCATCGCCGGCGCGGCGACCAAGAACGGTGTGTATTACAAGCCGTCGATGTACTGGTCGATCGGCTCGCAGACGAAGTACCCCGCTCAGGCAGGCGGGATCATCAACTACTTCCTCAACGACACGTCGTCCGCCAAGCTGCAGTTGGCCGAGCGCGGCGTCCCGGTGAACCCGAAGGTGCTCGCCGTGGTCAAGCCCATGCTCTCGGCGACCGACCAGCAGGGTGTCAAGTACCTCGAAGACATCAAGAGCGAGATCAAGTGGGTGCCGCCGGTGCCGCCGAAGGGCACCAGCACCGTCGCCACCGTCCTTCAGCGCCATACGCAAGACGTGATCTTCGGCCGGGCGAAGCCTGCCGACGCGGCGACGGCGTTCAAGACCGAGGTGCAGGGGTTGATCGACTCGGCGGCATGATCCGACCCACCGCATCACCGATCGCCGGCTACGAAGGCTGGCCCGAGCACGCGCTCGCGGCCGACGCCTTCGTCGCCGGCGATCCGGCGTCTCAGCAACTCGCCGACGTGCTCGGCTTGCGACGACGATTCCCTACGCCGGATGTCGAGCGCGTCGCCTCGTCCGTCTCGGCCGACGGCATCCGCACGACGGAGTTGCGCTGGCAGTTGCCCTACGGCCCACCCACGCGGGCGTGGGAGTTGCGTCCCAACGCATCCGGCGACAGCCTGCCGGGGGTTCTCGCGCTGCACCCGCACGGCGGACGCCGATCGGTGGGGGCCGAGGCACTCGTCACGGATGGCTCGGGCGAGAGCATCCCTCTTGCACTTGCCTTGGCCCGCAGTGGATTCGTCGTGCTCGCGCATGACACGTTCTCGTGGGCGAGTCGTCGCTTCGACCTCTCCGATCCGCCCCTGAAACTCGCACACACGCTGGCCGCCCAGCGCACGTGGTGGGCGGCTCAGCGCCACGTTCCGACCGACGACGAGGTCTTCGACACGATCTCGAGTGCACACGAAGACGTGCTCGCGAAGATCGCAGGTTCGCTCGGCCAGACCTTCGCAGGCATGGTGCTCGCGGATGACCTCGTCGCTCTCGACCTGCTCGCCGGCCTTCCCGACGTGGACTCCAGCCGCATCGCCGCCATCGGCTTCTCGGGAGGAGGTGGCAGGGCCCACATGCTCGGCGCGCTCGATGATCGCGTCGGCGCCGTCGTGATCGCATGCATGATGGCGACGTTCGCCTCCCTCATGCCGCGGTACATGGAGACCCACTCGTGGCTCCTGCACAGCCCGGGACTGGCGCGGTTCAGGGAGTGGCCGGAGCTGGCGACCGTTGGTTCCCCGCGTCGGCTGCTCGCGTTGTACGGCGAAACCGACGAGCTCTTTCCCCTCGACGGCATGCGCGATGCCCACCACCTGCTCGAACGGGTCGACGGATACGACGGCCGGTTCTTCCCCTCAGGCCACGAGTTCAGCGACGAGATGGTGCAGACGGCGGCGGCTTTTCTGCGCACCTGGGCATCCGACTCCGCCCGATGACCGCCCATACACACGAGGATCACATGCCTTCGACGCCCATCGACGAGGCGACAGCGCTCGCCGCGCTCTTCGACACATTCGTGACGCCGCCTCCCGAGAGCCGGCCGATGATGCGCTGGTGGTGGTTCGGACCCGACGTCGAGCGCGACGAGCTCGTTCGCGAGCTGACGGCGATGCGGGATGCCGGCATCGGCGGCGTCGAGGTGGCGTTCACGTATCCGTTGTCGAAGGTGGAGGATCCGTTCCTCTCCCCCGCCTTCCTCGACGACCTCAGATTCGCCGCGGAGACCGCAGGCGATCTCGGACTGCGGTTCGACCTGACGCTGGGCAGCGGGTGGTCGTACGGCGGACCTCACATCACCGACGCGACGGCTGCGCGGGCACTGCGGTGGGATGTGCGCGACATCGGCCCCCTCTCCGCAGCGGTCCGCCTCGCACCGACTCATCCCGGTGACGAATTCGTCGCCGCTTACCTGGGCGACGGCTCGCTGCAGGAGCCTCCGCTCGACTTCGAGCCGTTGGCAAGGACCAACGGCGTCAACGGCGAGCCCCTCCTCGAGATCGCGCCGGCCACCGGGCCACGCGTGCTCGTCGTCGTCTGGTCGAGCGTGACGGGGCAGCAGGTGAAGCGCGCGGCATCCGGCGCAGAGGGACCGGTGCTCGACCACTACTCCGCCAGCGCGACCCGCGATCACCTGCGAGCCGTGGCCGACCCGCTGCTGCGTGCAGTGCCCGCCGAGTTGCTGGGGTCGGTGTTCTGCGACAGCCTCGAGGCGTACGGCGCGAACTGGACCACGGACCTGCCGGCGGAGTTCGAGCGCAGGCACGGGCATCCGCTGCTCCGCGACCTCTGGCGGCTGCGGTTCGACTCCGATGCGTCGAACGCGTTCCGCGCCGAATACTACGAGACCCTCGGCGAGCTGTACGAGGAGAACTTCCTCGACGTGGTGCGCGCGTGGTCGGCCGACCACGGCGTGCCGTTCCGGGTTCAGAGCTACGGCGCGCCGCCCGCCCGCCTGCGCAGCTATCGTCACGCCGACCTCACCGAGGGCGAGGGATGGGGGTGGCGCGGCATTCCGCAGACGAAGTGGGCGTCATCCGCCGCGCACCACGGCGGCAGGGCGGTCGTGTCGTCCGAGACCTGGACGTGGGTGCACTCGCCGTCATTCCGCGCGACGCCGCTCGACCTGAAAGGCGAGGCGCACGAGCACTTCCTGCTCGGCATCAACAAGCTGATCGGGCACGGCTGGCCGTACACTCCGCCGGATGCCGCCGAACTCGGCTGGTTCTTCTACGCGTCCGGCGCATTGGATGATCGCAACTCGTGGTGGGCGGCCATGCCATCGCTCACCCGCTACCTCGCGCGGCTGAGCCATCTGCTGCAGCAGGGCGAACCGGTGCGCGAGGTTCTGCTCTACCTCCCGGCGCAGGATGTCTACGCGAAGCTCGGTCCGGAGCAAGGCGGCACGCTCGATCTGTGGCGACAGCTCCGTGACCGCATCGGCCCCGACATCCCCGCTGCGATCAGGGATGCGGGCTTCGACTTCGATCTTGTCGACGACGACACGCTCGATGAGCTCGTCGTAGGAGAGTCGACGATCGTCGTGCTGCCGTTCGTGTCGAGCCTCCCAGAGCGAATGGCGCGCGTACTCCGGGCAGTGCACGACGCAGGCGGAACCGTGCTCTCCGTGGTCGACAACACGGCTCAACACTCGACCCGGATCCCCGGCGATCGCGTCACGGCACCGCGCCTGCGCGACGAGTTGCTGACGCGACGCGACGCCGACCTCACACTCGAACCGGATGCCCCGGCCATCGGATTCGTGCATCGCGCGCTCACGGGCGGCGACGTGTATGTCGTGGTCAACACCGGTAGCGCGACGGAATCGTTCGTCGCGCACCCGCGAAGTCTGCGCCGAGTGCCCACCGATCGGTGGCAGCTGTGGAGCCCGGACTACGCGACGGTGATCGCCGAGGGCGACTCGGAATCTCTCATCGAGATCCGGCTCGCGCCTTACCAGGCCGTCGTGCTCGTCACCGGCAACTCCCTCTCACCGGCCTCCGTCACGTCCGCGGCCTCCGAGCCCACCCGCGAGAGGGCGCTCGAAACAGGATGGACCGCTCGGTTCCTCGACGCGGGTGAATCCGGCGAGGCGTCCGTCGAGCTGCCGCACGTCTGGGAGCCGGAGCGCGCCGGTTATGCGGGTCGCGTCGAGTATCTCCTCACGCTCGACTCGAACGACGTGTGGCCGCAGGGGCTTCCGGAGCGTGTCGTGCTCGACTTCGGCCGAGGAGAGCCCGAACGACAAGGCGAAGACGGCGAGGCGGGCATCCGCGGATCCTCCTACCGCGCACTGCTCCGGCCACCGGTGGGCGAGATCGTGGGCGTCGAGGTGAACGGCGCGGAGTTCGGCGTTCTGTATGCGCCGCCGTACGAGGTCGACATCGCGTCGGCACTCGTCGTCGGGGCGAACACGCTGCGACTCGTCGTGGCGAACGTCACGGCATCCGCGTTCACCGACGACGGCGTCCGCCGTGCCGTCGACGAGATGGTCGCACTCTCGCGCGAGCTTTACGGTCAGCGGTTCCGCATGCAGGATCTCGACGCGGCGACCGACGGACTCCGGTCGGGACTGCTCGAGGTGCCGCGGCTGCGGTGGGTGTAAATCGGTCTGCGCACAACCGCGTGAGCGGCGGAGCGAGCCGTCACTGAGCGGCGCGACGCGCAAGCCCCTTGACGAACTCCGCCTGCCCCAGGTGCTTCACGTCATCGTCGATGATGCTGATCAGCCGGACGCCCAGCGTGACCGGCGGGTTCCAGTGCGCGTCGACGACGCGATCGAGGTCGGCATCGCTCGTCGCAGCGAGCTGCGCGAGCGTGACCTTCTGCGTCGCCTCGTAGTAGCCGGCGAGCAGTTCGGCCGAGACGTCGACGGCACCGACCTCGTCTCGCGACTGCCCGTAGCCGCTGGCGCTGCGTGGGAACGGAAGGGCGAAGCGGTCGGCCCAGCCCTCGGTCTCCCAGACCTGCTCCAGCCCGTATGCCGCAGCGATCTGGGCATCCTGGCCGCGTGTCAGGTGCCACAGGAGCCATGCGATGGTGTTCGCGTCGGAGTCGGCCCTGTATGTCAGCGTGTGGTGGTCGATCTCGGTCAAGACGCGGTGCACGCCCTGTCCGATGCGTTCTACGGCGTCTGCCAGAAGGTCTCTCGTGTCCATGCCGTCTCCCCGTGCTCGTTGTGTGGTCGCGCCTCTCGGCAGTCCGCCGACCACGCTACGCGTCGGGACCGACGGTCAGCACGCACGATGTCGACCTCGAGCTCGAACCGTCGGCTCATGCCCTTCGAGCTCAGCCCTCCAGCGCCTGCCCAACGTCGGCGATGAGGTCGTGCACGTCCTCGATGCCCACAGAGAGCCGCACGATGTTCGCCGGCACCTCGAGTTCGGTGCCGCGCACGGAAGCGTGCGTCATGTCACTCGGATAGCCGATCAGCGACTCGACGCCGCCGAGCGACTCGGCCAGCTGGAAGACGCGCGTGGACTCGGCGAAGCGGTGCGCGGCATCCGCACCGGCACGCACGGCGACCGAGAGCATGCCGCCGAACCGTGACATCTGTCGCCCGGCCAGTTCGTGCGCGGGGTGGTCGGGCAGGCCTGGGTAGTAGACGCGCTCGATCGCAGGATGCTCCGCCAGATACTCCGCGATCGCCTGCGCGTTCTCGGAGTGGCGTTGCAGCCGCACGTCGAGCGTCTTGATGCCGCGCACGGTCAGCCACGCCTCCATCGGCGCAGCGATCGCGCCGGCTGCGAATTGCTGGAACCTCACCTTCTGCGCCAACTCGCCGTCGCGCAGCACGAGCGCCCCGCCGATCACGTCGGAGTGTCCGCCGAGATACTTCGTCGTGGAGTGCACGACCACGTCGGCGCCGAGCGACAGCGGCCGCTGCAACGCGGGCGACGCGAACGTGTTGTCCACGACGACGACGGCGCCGACCGCGTGCCCGAGTTCGGCGAGAGCCGCGATGTCGCTGATCTTCATGAGCGGGTTGCTCGGGGTCTCGATCCAGAGCAGCTTCGTTCCGTCGGCGGCGAGCGCGTCGCGCACGGCGTCGAGGTCGGTGAGATCCACGGCGGTGTGCTTGATGCCCCACTCGCCATGGATGCGGTTGATCAGCCGGTGCGTTCCGCCGTAGACGTCGTTCCCCATCACCACGTGGTCACCGGGACGGAGCGCACTGCGAAGCAGGGCATCCTCAGCTGCGAGGCCCGACGCGAACGCCAGACCGGTGTCGCCGCCCTCGAGCGCCGCCAGCAGGGTCTCGAGCGACGACCTGGTCGGGTTGGCCGACCTGCCGTACTCGTAGCCGCCGCGCAGCCCCCCGATGCCGTCCTGCACGAACGTCGACGACTGGTAGATCGGTGGAATGATCGCTCCCGTCGTCGGGTCGAATTCCTGCCCGGCGTGAATGGCCAGGGTGGCGAACCCGTCGTTCGCGGTGTGGGTGTCCTGGGCGTCGGTCATGGTTCTCCTGTCGTCGGAGTTCGGAAACTGAAGTCGTGTGGCGGTCAGAGCCGATGCGTCATCGACTGAGGAACTCGAGCAGGTCGGCGCGGGTGATCACCGAGACAGGCTTGCCCCCGTCGGTGACCAGCAGGGCACCCGTGTCGCTGAGCGCTCCGCGCGCTGCACCGACCGTCTCGTTCACACCGATGAGTGGCAGCGGCTCCCCCGTCACAGAGCGCACGCTGTCTGCCATCGCGACGCGTCCGGCGAACACCGAGTCGAGCAGTGCTCGCTCGTCGAGCGATCCGACGACCTCACCGATCACCACCGGCGGCTCCGCGCTCAGCACCGGCAGCTGGCTCACTCCGAACTCGTTCATGATCGCGATCGCATCGTGCACCGTGTCGGTCGGATGCACGTGCACCAGATCGGGAAGCTGGCCGGACTTCGTCGCGATCACCTCGCGCACCGTCGCCTCGCCCGAGACGTCGCTGAAGCCGTACGAGCGCATCCACGAGTCGTTGAAGATCTTGCCGAGGTAGCCGCGTCCGCCATCCGGCAACAGGACGACGACGATGTCGTCGTCTCCGAGATCGCGAGCGGCGCGCAGCGCCGCGACCACGGCCATTCCGCTCGACCCGCCGACGAGCAGACCCTCTTCGCGGGCGAGCCTGCGGGTCATGGCGAACGAATCGGCATCCGAGACGGCGATGATCTCGTCCGGGACCGACGGGTCGTACGCCGACGGCCAGAAGTCCTCGCCGACACCCTCGACCAGATAGGGCCTGCCTGTTCCGCCGGAGTACACCGAGCCCTCGGGGTCAGCACCGATCACCCGCACCCGGCCGTCGGAGACCTCCTTGAGGAACCGACCGGTTCCCGTGATGGTTCCGCCGGTGCCGACGCCGGCGACGAAGTGCGTCACCCGGCCGTCGGTGTCGCGCCAGATCTCGGGGCCGGTGGTCTCGTAGTGACTGCGAGGTCCGTTCGGGTTGGCGTACTGGTTCGGCTTGAACGCGCCGGGAATCTCCCGCGCGAGGCGATCCGAGACGCTGTAGTACGAGTCGGGGTCGTCGGGAGCGACGGATGTCGGCGTCACGTGAATCTCGGCGCCGTACGCCGTGAGCACGTTGCGCTTGTCCTCGCCCACCTTGTCAGGCAGCACGAACACGCAGCGGTATCCACGCTGCTGGGCGACGAGCGCGAGGCCGACGCCCGTATTGCCGCTGGTCGGCTCGACGATCGTGCCGCCGGGCTTCAGCAGTCCGTCACGCTCCGCCGCGTCGATGATCCGCTCGGCGATGCGGTCCTTGCTCGACCCGCCGGGGTTCAGGTACTCGACCTTCACGAACACCGTTGCACCGATGCCCTCGGTGACGTGATTGAGCCTGACGAGGGGCGTGTTAC
The DNA here is from genome assembly GCF_022761015.1 of Humibacter sp. RRB41. Classification (GTDB taxonomy): domain Bacteria; phylum Actinomycetota; class Actinomycetes; order Actinomycetales; family Microbacteriaceae; genus Humibacter. Next base: position 112,557 of record NZ_JAKWJQ010000005.1, on the reverse strand, counting down.
CGATGAGGTCGGTGATGGAGGCGGCGAACTTCATGGTCTTCCTGACGTGTTCGAAGGTGGTCGTCGACGGGACGCGGCGCGCTCACCCACTCGGGCGGCAAGGCCGTCAGTGACGACAACAGCTCAGGAACACGTGCACCACCCTATGCCACGGAGGTAGGGGCGGGCCACCCGCCGCCATCGCGCGCTTCTAGACTGAACCGCATGTCCGTCTCGTCGCTCACGAACACGGCACAGGATTACCTCAAGGTCATCTGGGCCGCGACCGAGTGGGAAGACGGCGCCGTCACCGTGACGGCACTCGCCGCGCGAATCGGGGTGCGAGCAGCGACCGTCTCCGACGGCATCCGCCGCCTCACCGAGCAGGGACTCGCGGTGCACGAGCCGTACGGCGCCGTCGAGCTCACCGCAGCGGGCCGCACTCATGCCGTCGCGATGGTGCGCAGGCACCGGCTCATCGAGACGTTCCTCGTCGAGACGCTGGGTTACCCGTGGGACGAGGTGCACGACGAGGCCGAGGTGCTCGAGCACGCCGTCTCAGACACGCTCGTCGACCGCATCGACGCCGCCCTCGGGCATCCCGTGCGCGACCCGCACGGCGATCCCATCCCCACCGCCGATGGAGATCCGCGCACCCCGAACGCCTTGCGGTTGACGGATGCCGCACAAGGCGTGCCCCTCACCGTCGTCCGCATCTCGGATGCCGATCCAGCGGTCCTGCGCTACCTCGCCGAGCGAGACATCAGGCTGGATGCCCGGGTCACCGTGATCGAGACGCGCCCGTTCGCCGGCGACGTCGTGGTCTCCATCGACGACACTCAGCAGATCACTCTGGGATCCGTCGCGGCCTCGTCGATCTGGGCCTCCGCCGCCTGAGCCCAGTCGCTGCGCCCCCGTCCCGCGAGCATCAGCGAGCCGCCGCCGCCGGCGCACCGTCCGGTTCCAGGCGTGCATCCTCAGCGGCGCTCCGGAGATCACGCGGTACCAGCGGCACCGCCGCGATCGGCGCGAGGGCGACGGCCGCGAACGCGAGGGGAAAACCGACCAGTGTGATCAGCCCACCGACGGCCGGCCCGACGATCGACGCGGCCAGGAACTGACCGGTGTTCTGCGTACCGAGCGCCCGCCCCGACCAGAACGGGCCCGCCAACTCGGCCACCGCTGTGTAGGCCAACCCGTTGTCGGCGACCGTCACGGTGGCCGCGACGATCAGCAGCGCGGCCCCGATCCACGCGGGAGCCAGGTCGCCGAAGGCCAGCGCGAGCATCACGGCCGCCGCCAGCCACGCCACCCAGCGCAGTGGTCGCAGCCTGCTGCCGACGCGGTCCGACAGCACGCCCACCGCGACGCGGCCCAGCGCCCCGATGAACTGTGCGACCCCGATCACGATGCCGGCGGCCGTCTCGTTCATGCCGCGGTCCACCGTCAGCCACACCAGTCCGAAGATGGACACCGTGAACTGCGGCACGACGAGCAGGGCGGATGCCGCATGGATGCGCACCAGCGTCGCGCTCCCGCGGTACGGGTTGGCGGGCTTGGATGCTCCGCCCGCGGCATCCGCTCGCTTCGGACGCGGCGGATCGACGATCACCACGGCGCTCAACACGGCGAACACCGCGGTCAGCACGAGAGGCAGCGTCATCGCGGCGCCGATGCCGCCCGACCTCGCCAGCGGCGGTATCGCGACAGCCGCGACAGCCACACCGAGCGGCTGACACATCTGCCGGATGCCCATGGCGAGCCCGCGCCGCTCCTTGCGGAACCAGCCGACGACGACGCGACCGCTCGCCACGTTCGTGCTTGCGGATGCCGCGCCGCCCAGCAGCAGGAATCCGCCGAGCCCCACGTACCCGGATGCCGTGACCGCGCCGATCGCAGCCACCGCCGTCAGCGCCATGCCGGCCGCGATCACCCAACGCTCGCCCACCCGGTCGGTCAGGGCTCCCCACGCGACGAGCGTGATCACGAGGCCGAGCGTCGGCGCTGACGCCAGCAGACCCGCCTGCGCCAACGGGATACCCCGCTGCGTATGCAACAACGGAATCAGGAATGCCGGCGCCGACTGGAATACCGTGCCAGCGGCCTGCGCCAGAACCGCCGTTGCGAGCATGAGCCACGGCCGCAGCGATCCCGTACGGGGCTCCGCTGCGGGGTGTGCTGGCCGTCTCGTCGCCATGAGGCCTTCTCCTTGCCGTTCGGGGCCGGTCGGCCGTGGCTCCTACTCGTCACGGGATACCGTACTGGTATACCAACTCGGAGTGCAAGTCGTGCCCTGCGCTCGCCTTCCCCCATCCGGCCCTCCCCGTCCGACCCTCCCCATCCACCGAGACTGCACGCCCACGGCCAGGCCGCGGGTTATGCCCGCTGCTTCGCCGCGGGCGTGCAGTTTCGCCGAAGAAGGGGGTGCAGTCGCGCGGGAGAAGGGGCGCGGTCTCGCAAGAACGGGACGAGCACTCGTCATACTTGATCGAACGGACGAAAGCGGGAACGAGCATCCATGCCGGAACGATCACAGACCGAGCTCGTGTACGAGCAGGTGCGCCAGGCCATCCTTTCGCTCGACATCGTGCCGGGTGCACGACTCAGCGAGCGCGGCCTGGAGGGTGACTTCGGGGCATCGCGCACTCCGGTGCGCGCGGCGCTGATGCGGCTGCAGTCAGAGGGCCTCGTCGACCGCGACGGACGCAACTGGCAGACGACGCCGATCGACCTCGACGAGGTCGCCGCCCTCGCCGAATACCGCGAAGCCGTCGAGGCCGCGGCCGCGAGACTGGCGTGCGTTCGGGCATCCGACGACGACATCGCGGCGTTCGCGGATGCCACGAAGCGGCACCCCGACGACTCCCCGGGCGACGAGCACGAGGGCATGCGACGCGGGTCGGACTTCCACGGCGGCCTCGCCGCACTCAGCGGCAACCGGTTCATCGAGCAGGCCGTGCACGACGCCGTGACACGGATGGCGCGCGCCCGCTGGCTCGAGATGCGCACCGAGGAGGGCCGCATCCAAGCGTGGCGTGAGCACTCGGCGATCGTCGACGCGATCGTGCGCCGCGATCAGGATGCCGCGGCAACGGCGATCGCGCACCATTCCCAGGCCAACCTCGAGCGCCTGCTCGCCTCGATCCGGTCCGATCGCAGGGCGTTCGGTGCAAGGGGCCTGCGCATCGTCGGAGAGTGACGCCGGACACGCCGCTGAGTCCCGGAAGGTAACTTCGAGACGTGGAACTGCGCCAACTCGAACACTTCATCGCCGTCGCCGAAGCGCGGCATTTCACCAAGGCCGCGGGCACGCTGAACATCTCGCAGTCCGGACTGTCTGCGTCGATCCGCGCGCTGGAGAGCGAACTGGGCACCGAGCTGTTCCTGCGCAGCACGCGGCGGGTCGAACTGACGCAGGCCGGGCAGGCCCTGTTCGCGGAGTCGGTCCGCACGATCGCGAGCGCGGCAGCGGCGCGCGATGCCGTCACAGCCGTGAAGGGCGTGCTCTCCGGCACGCTCAGCGTCGGCTCCGAGCAGTGCCTCGGCGTGTGTCATCTGCCTGCGGAGCTCGCGACGTTCCGTACCAGGCATCCCGGCGTCGGGGTGCGGCTGGGCTTCGCCGGCTCGGCACGCCTGCTCGAGGATGTCGCGGCGGGACGCATCGACGTCGCGCTGATCGCCGAGTGCGGGCTGACTCCGCTCGGGGTCACAGTGCGCCGCGTCTCGAGCGAGCCGTTCACCGTGCTCTGCAGCCCGTCGCATCCGTTCGCCGCCCGGCGTTCGCTCACGCTCGCCGACATCGCCGATGAGACGATCGTCGGATTCCAAAGCGAGTGGGGAGCGCAGGTACTCGTCGCACGAGCGCTCGCCGGAATCGGCGTCTCGCAGCGCGTCGAGCTCGAAACGAACGACGTGCCGTCGCTGCTCGACCTGGTCGAGCACGGCCTCGGCATCGCCGTGGTTCCCGAACACTTCTCCCAGAAGCGCCCGTCAGCGCTGGCATCCGTTCCGCTCGATTCCCCGGGCCTCGAGTGGTCCGTGGGCATCGCGACCGCGGGCGTGGTCAGTCCTGCGGCACGTGCATTCCTCACCCAGCTCGACACCACCGCCCTGGCGGCCTGAACCACCAGGGCGGCACCAAACGCTTGCGTCGCCTACCAGGCGTAGTCCTCCGGCGCCGTCTTGTGACCGGGGAACAGCTCATCGAGGCGGGCGAGCACCTGTGCGTCGAGCTTCACGTCCAACGCGCCGAGGATGCCGTCCAGTTGGTCGGCCGTGCGCGGTCCCGTGATCGGTCCGGTCACCGCCGGCTGGTGCAGCAACCATGCCAGTCCCAGCTGCGCGGGTGTCGCACCGAGCTCGTCCGCCAGCGCCTCGTACGCCTCCAGCTGCGGCCGGTGCGCCTCGATCGACTCCGCGGAGCGGCCCTCGTTACGACGCGCGGTGTCGGAGTGCCCCTTGATCACGCCTCCGAGCAGGCCGCCCTGCAGGGGCGACCACGGAATGATGCCGAGACCGTACTGCTGCGCGGCAGGGATGACCTCGCGCTCGATGTCGCGAACGATCAGGTTGTAGAGCGACTGCTCGCTCACCAGGCCGAGGAAGTGGCGTGACTTCGCCGCTTCCTGCGCCTGAGCGATGTGCCAGCCGGCGAAGTTGCTGCTTCCGGCATAGATGACCTTGCCCTGCTGAACAGCGATCTCGACCGCCTGCCAGATCTCATCCCAGGGGGTCTCCCTGTCGACGTGGTGGAACTGGATGAGTTCGACGTGGTCGGTCTGCAGGCGGCGCAGGCTCGCGTCGATCGAGTTGCGGATGTTCAGGGCCGAGAGCTTGCCGCTGTTCGGCCAGGTCTCTCCCATGTCGCCGTACAGCTTGGTCGCGAGCACGGTCTTCTCGCGACGCGAGCCGCCCTTCGCGAACCAGTTGCCGATGATCTCTTCGGTGTGGCCGTGGTGGTCGGGACCGCCGTAACCGTTGGCGGTGTCGAAGAAGTTGATGCCGCTCGCCTGTGCGGCATCCATGATGTCGTGTGCGTCGGGCTCGGAGGTGCGGGGGCCGAAGTTCATCGTGCCGAGAACGATTCGGGAGACGACGAGTCCGGTACGGCCGAGATGTGTGTAGTCCATGGGTCAAGCCTGATGCCGACGGCATTATCGCGTCCAACGGGAAGATTCGATGTATTCGTGCGCTCGACCTTCTGAATGAAGAGCAATACACCCTGCAAGCGTTTGACGCAAGCGCTTACATTTTGCACTGCCCGCGCCTATCGTTGCCATAGGAGATGCCTGGCGGTCACGAAGCACCCGGGCGCATCGGAGTCCACGAAGAGCCCACCGCCTCATCCCCTTCCACCGCCGCCCTCACAACGACCGCGGCGGCCATGCACAGCACACGAAGCATCACGCTCGAAGAGGAGTGGATATGAGAAGAGCACGCACATCCGCCATGCGCCTCAGCGCTCTGGCAGGCGTCGCCGTACTGGGAATGGTCTTGGCCGGCTGTTCGGGAAGCGGCGGCAACAGCTCGGACCCCCAGTCGCAGAACCTCGACGGAAAGGGCCCGATCACCTACGTGCAGGGCAAGGACAACAGCAATGTCGTCCGCCCGTTGATCGCCAAATGGAACAAGGCGCATCCGGACGAGAAGGTCACGTTCAAGGAGCAGTCCGACCAGGCCGACCAGCAGCACGACGATCTCGTGCAGAACTTCCAGGCGAAGAACGTGCACTACGACGTCGTCGACGTCGACGTGGTGTGGACCGCGGAGTTCGCCGCGAAGGGATGGCTGCAACCGCTCACAGGCTCGATGGCGGTGAAGAACTCCGACCTTCTGAAGCCGACGATCGCCACCGGCAACTACAACGGCACGCAATATGCGGCGCCGCAGACCAGTGACGGCGGCCTGCTCTACTACCGGACCGATCTGGTCAAGACAGCGCCGACGTCATGGGACGACATGATGAAGGACTGCACGATCGCCAAGCAAGCCGGAATCGGATGCTACGCCGGCCAGTTCGCGCAGTACGAAGGTCTCACCGTGAACACAGCAGAGGCGATCAACACCGCGGGCGGCACGATCGTGGCCAAGAACGGCAAGACGCCGACGGTCAATTCGCCTGAGTCGAAGGTGGGCCTGCAGCGCCTGGTTGACGGCTTCAAGGACGGCAACATTCCGGCCGACGCCATCACCTATCAGGAGGAGCAGGGCAGGCAGGCCTTCGAGGCAGGCAAGCTGATGTTCCTTCGCAACTGGGCGTATGTGTACAACCTGGCCAAGACCGACGGATCCAGTGTGGTCAAGGACAAGTTCGCTATCGCACCGCTGCCTGGCAATGGCGACGGACAGCCCGGCGCGTCGAGCCTGGGCGGTCACAACGCGGCGATCAGCGTGTACTCGAAGCACAAGCAGACGGCACACGATTTCGTCGAGTTCCTGCAGAGCAAGGAGACGCAGAAGTTCTTCCTGACGCAGGGTTCGCTGGCCCCGGTGATCGGATCCCTGTACACGGAACCCGACCTCGTGAAGCAGTTCGGCTTCCTGCCGACGCTGAAGAAGTCGATCGAGAGCGCGGTCCCTCGTCCAGTCAGCCCGTTCTACCCGGCTGTCACCAAGGCGATCCAGGACAATTCCTACGCCGCCCTCAAGGGAGACAAGACCGTCGATCAAGCACTGAAGGACATGTCCGACGCCATCAGCGCGGCGGACACGGGAAGCTGACCGCTTCCGTCAGGCGGTGCCGGCATCCGCTCGGGCACCGCCTGACACCCCTACCTTTGACGACCGGCGACACGCACCATGTGTGAGCGACGGTCGATGGCTCGAAATCACTGGAGGCGTGCATGTCAACGGAGACGGCGACACCCCTGAGTAGCAAGAGGCCCGCGCCGCGCGCGAGCTTGAAGAAGCGGCAGCACGGACAGGTGCGTACGGCGCTCTGGCTCATCCTGCCGACGATGGCGCTGTTGGCGGTGGTGATCGGATACCCGATCGTCAGCGCCGTGGTCATGTCGTTCCAGAAGGATGCCGGCCTCGACCCCGCGACAGGCATGTTCGTACAGGGCGGGTTCGCAGGTTTTCAGAACTACACGCACTGGCTGTTCCAGCAGTGCACCTCGGCGAGCGGCACCGTCGCCTGTCCGCCGGGAAGTCTCGGCGCCCAGTTCTGGAACGCCGTCGGCGTCACGTTCCTCTTCACGGTGGTGACCGTCGTACTGGAGACCGTCTTCGGTTTCTGGATGGCCATCATCATGAACCGCGCCTTCAAGGGTCGCGGAATCGTTCGTGCGGCCATCCTGGTGCCGTGGGCCATTCCCACGGCGGTCACCGCGAAGCTCTGGTACTTCATCTTCGCGACGACAGGCATCGCCAACGCGATCCTGCACGTCAATGTGCTGTGGGTCAGCGGCGAGTGGTCGTCACGATGGGCGATCATCATCGCCGACACCTGGAAGACGACGCCGTTCATGGCGCTGCTCATTCTGGCCGGCCTTCAGCTCATCCCCGATGAGGTGAACGAGGCGGCCAAGATGGACGGCGCATCCACTGTTCAGCGGTTCTGGCGCGTCACGATTCCCCTGGTGAAACCGGCCTTGATGGTTGCGGTCCTGTTCCGCGTTCTGGATGCCCTGCGCATCTACGACCTGCCGGCCATCCTCACGAGCGGCGGCGGCGGTAGCGGCAATGCGACGACCACGCTGTCGATCCTCGTCGTGGATCAGATCAGGCAAGGGCCGAACAGCGCCTCGGCCCTGTCGACCATCACGTTCCTCATCATCTTCCTCGTCGCGTTCATCTTCGTGCGGTTCCTCGGAGCGAACGTCGTACGAACACAGGAGTCCCAGCAGAAGGGCACGCTATGAGCGCGATAGCAGGGCCGGCCACGACGCAAGCCGAGACCAGCGCACTCCGTGGCGAACGAACGACGACCGCGCACAAGGTGGGGCGGCGCAAGCGGCGCAGCCAGAGCACCCGCACGATCGTCAGCGCGATCGTCATCTCGCTCTGGTGCCTCCTACCGTTCTACTGGATGATCGTCACGTCGTTCCGCGACGTCGGCTACACGTTCGACACGACGCCGTGGTTCACCCATTTCACGTTCGACAACTACGTGACCGCGCTGTCCACCAACCTAGGCAACCACCTCGGACTCGCCTTGCTGAACAGCCTCATCATCGGCGGCGTGACCACCGTCGTCTGTCTGCTGTTCGGCATCTTCGCCGCGTACGCGCTCGCACGCCTTGACTTCAGGATGAAGGGCATCGTGATGGGCGTCATCCTCGGCGCCTCGATGTTCCCGGGAGTCGCGTTGCTCACGCCGCTGTTCCAGCTCTTCACGAGCTGGGGTTGGATCGGCACGTACCAGGCGCTGATCCTGCCCGACATCTCGTTCGCGCTGCCGCTCACCGTCTACACCTTGGTGTCGTTCTTCCGCGAGATGCCGTGGGATCTCGAAGAAGCTGCACGCATCGACGGCTGCACCCAGGCGCAGGCGTTCCGCAAGATCATCCTGCCGTTGGCCGCTCCCGCGGTCTTCACGACGGCGATCCTGGCCTTCATCGCCAGCTGGAACGAATACCTCATCGCCAGTCAGCTCACGACGGATGCCACGCAAACCGTCACCGTCGCGATCGCCGGTTTCACCGGAAGTCAGCCGCACCAGGAGCCGTACACCGCGGTGATGGCGGCCGGCGTCGTCGTGACCGTACCGCTGGTCATCCTGGTGCTCATCTTCCAGCGCCGCATCGTCGCGGGACTCACCGCCGGCGGCGTGAAGGGGTGATCCGATGAAGCGCATCAGGGTGCTGCCGAACAACCAAGCGCGCGATCCGCGTGAGGGGGTCGACGTGATGCTCGGGGCCGTCGGATTCTTCGGCGTCGGATTCTTCGTGATCACCGTGGTCAGCGAGATCACCGGAGCGGATGCTCTCGGCTGGGCGCTCACGCTGCTGGCGTTCGTGATCGCGTTCGCAGGCCTCCTGGTGGTGCGACGTCGCATCACCGACCGCGTGACAGCGACACGATCCGCGGAAGAGGCTGCCGGACACCGCTCGTCCCCCTGACGGCCCCATGACAAGCATCGACGACGTCGCCAGAGCGACGGGAGTCTCCACCGCCACGGTCTCGCGGGCCCTGCGCGGCCTGCCGAACGTGGCGGAGTCGACCCGCGAGGCCGTTCGCCTGGCGGCTGACGATCTCGGATACGTGGCGTCGTCGAGCGCCTCCGGCCTGGCATCCGGTCGCACACTCGCCATGGGCGCTGTCGTGCCGTCGGTGAGCAGGTGGTTCTACACCGCGGTGCTCGAAGGCATCGACCACGAGCTTCGCGCGGCGAGCTACGACCTGATCCTGTTCAATCTCGGCGGACGCGGCGAGGATCGCTCGAGGGTGTTCCATCGATCGATCCTGCGCAAGCGCACCGACGCCCTCGTCGCACTCTGCCTCGACTTCAGCGCAGAGGAACGCAGGCAGCTCACCTCGGTCGGGCATCCGGCGATCGTCGTCGGCGGTCCGGTGCGCGGCCTGCGTCATATCGGCATCGACGATCTCGGCGCGGCGAAGCTGGCCGTCGAGCATCTCATCGCGCTCGGGCATCGCGACATCGCGCACATCGGCGGCGAAGACGAGGCCGGGCTGAACCGCTCGGTGCCCGAGGCGAGACAGGCCGGCTGGCGCGACGCTCTCACGACGGCGGGTATTCCGGTGCGCGGTGACCGCTTCGTGCTCGGCGGCTTCAACATCGACACGTCCAAACAGGCGACCGATGTGCTTCTCTCCTCAGGGGAGCGGCCAACTGCGATCTTCGCGGCGTCGGACGAGATGGCCGTGGGTGCGATGCTGTCGATCTGGGCGCACGGGCTTCGCGTTCCGGGCGACATCTCCGTGATCGGTATCGACGGGCATCCGCTGGCACGCACGTTCGGTCTCACGACGTTGGAGCAGCATCCGTTCGCCCAGGGCGCCACCGCCGCCCGGATGCTGCTGGACGAGCTCGCGGGCAACCCGCCGCGTTCGCGCTCGGTACGGCATCCGGTCACCTTCATCGACCGGGGAAGCACGGCGCGCCCCGCCTGAGCCCTGGGCGCAAACGCGGAACCGGGTCTTCGTACCTCAGGGTCGGCGGAACCTGAGAGAACCCTCCGGAACTCGTTATCGGCCCTCTACCGGAAACGCTTGCAGCGGCCGAGCGACCGACCTAATTTCGCAGATGTGCCGGGAAATCGTCCCGGAGCACACCGTTCAACGGGGGCGACCCGATGAACCGGCGCAACGCAAGGTTGCCATCCGGCTGACGCTGAAGCGGCGTCGATCGACCCCTCGCCCACGCGCACCATCGGTGTGCGGTCAGAGCCGCGCCCTGCGGTGAACTCCGACGTCTCTGGGATGCCGCCGTCCACCGTCCGCGGCATTTCGGTGGAAGACGAGGAGATCATGTCGATGAACATCGCACGTCACCACGGGCACTCGAGACGCACCCTGAGGGTGACGGCGATCGCCACAGCGATTGCCACGGTGGCCGTACTCAGCGCGTGCAGCTCGGGCGGAGGCGGGTCGACCTCGACCGGCACTCCGACGGGAAACCCGACCAAGGGGTCCATCACCTGGTGGGCGAGTCCCATCACGACCAGCGGAGCTGATCCGCGTACCGTGCTGATCAACGCGTTCGAGAAGGCCTACCCGAACATCAAGGTCAAGCTGATCTCCGCACCGAATGACACGGACACCAACCGTGCAACGCTGACCACGCAGATCTCCGGCGGCGGCGGACCCGATGTCTATATGGGCGACGTGATCTGGCCGGCGCAGTTCGGAGCACACCAACTCGCGCTCCCCCTGTCGAAGTACCTCGGCTCGAGCTACTGGAACACGTTCGCGAGCGGACTGGTCGCCGGCGCTACGTACAACAGCCAGGTCTACGGGGCGCCGTTCTTCGAGGACCAGGGATTCCTGTACTACCGCAAGGACATTCTCGCCGCTGACGGGTTGAAGGTGCCGACGACATGGGAGCAGCTGGTCTCCGACGCCAAACTCGCCCAGTCCAAGGGGCAGGTCAAGTACGGCTACGTGTTCCAAGGCGCGAACTACGAGGGCGCGACCTGCGACTACATGGAGTTCCTGGCCGACGCGGGAGGAAAAGTACTGAATACCAAGGGCGACGCCTCGGCGATCGACAGCGCCGCTGCGACCAAGGCGTTGACCTTCGAGCAGTCGCTGGTCACCAGCGGCGTGAGCCCGCAGGCGACGTCGACCTTCCAGGAGACGCAATCGATGAACGCGTTCTCGGCCGGTGACTCGCTGTTCCTGCGCAACTGGGACTACGCGTACTCCACGTCACAAGCGTCCGGTTCGGCCGTGATCGGCAAGGTCGGCGTTGCCCCGATGCCGACGTTCCAGGGCGAGTCGACCCCCGGCTACTCGAACATCGGCGGATGGAACCTCTACGTGAACCCGCACAGCAAGAACGTTGCGGCCGACCTGACATTCATCAAATGGATGACCGGCAAGACCGCGCAGACCGACCTTGCGACCCAGTTCAGTGAGATTCCGACCAACGCGGCGGTGCGCTCGTCCTCGACCGTGAAGAACGCGAACCCGGTACTGGCGATCGTCTCGACGACCAAGCTCGTCCCCCGTCCCGCGCAGACCCCGAACTACCCCGAGGTGAGCCAGGCGATCTACTCGAACGTCAACGGGGTGCTCGCCGGCTCGCTGACACCGAAGGCCGCAATCCAGAAGGCGAACAGCCAGATCAACACCGCCGTCAAGAACGGCGGCCTGTAACGACCGGCGTGAGGCCGGGGCGGAACCTGATGCGCTCCGGCCGCATGCGGCCATCTACTGGCTGAGGAGAGCGCCATGACAACAACGAAGGTCGCCGCGCCGGCTCGTCGCAGCGGACCCAATCTCGGCGAACAACGCAAGAAGGACGTCTACCGACGAACGATGGCCAGGCTCGGCTGGGGCTTCTCGGCTCCGGCGCTGATCGTCATCGCCGCGGTGACGATCTTTCCCATCGTGTTCTCGGTCGTGATGAGCCTCAGCAACGTCAATGTGCTGGGATCCGGATTCCAGATCGACGGATTCACCCTCGACAACTACAACGTCGTTTTCACCGATTCGACGTGGCAGTACGCGTTGGTGTTCACCGTCGGCTACACCATCGTCACGGTCGTGGTTGAGATCGTGCTCGGCACGTTGATCGCGCTCGTGCTCGAACGGCTTCAAGCAGGACGAGGCTGGATGATGGCGATGCTGCTCGTCCCCTGGTCGCTGATCACGGTGATCTCCGCCACACTCTGGGATTACATCTACGACCCGCTCGCCGGAGTCGCGACCCAGATCCTCTCGGTACTCGGGTTCGGACATCCCGTCATCCTCGGCTCTCCAGCGTCGGCGATCATCGCCATGATGATCGCCGACATCTGGAAGACCACGCCGTTCGTGGCGATCATCGTGCTCGCCGGCCTGGTCATGCTGCCGGGCGACGTGTACGAGGCGGCGGAGCTCGACGGCGCGAACGGCTGGAAGACCTTCTGGCAGGTGACCGTTCCGCTGCTGAGGCCCACCATCGCCCTCGCCGTGCTGTTCCGTGTGCTGCAGGCGTTCGGCGTCTTCGATCTGCCCTTCGTGCTGACCCAGGGCGGCCCGCAGAATGCCACGACATCTCTGGCGATCCTCGGTTACAGAGCCATGTTCACCGACCTGAAGTTCGGTCCGGGCGCGGCGGTGGCGACGACCACAGCGTTGCTCGTGGTGCTCGGATGTCTGCTCTTCCTGCGCGTGTTCCGATCGCAGGTCTCGGAAACGGAGATGTGACGATGCGCAATAGACGAACCGTCGGGGGCCGCATCGGCCTCGCCATCTCGTCGACCCTCGTCATCCTGTTCGTGATGGCGCCGATCTACTGGATGCTCGCCACGAGTCTGAAGACCACGGCCGGTGTAGCCGCCTCGCCCCCGCAGTGGTTCCCGATTCCGGTCTCGGTCGTGAACTACGTGACGGCGTTCACGCAGTACAACTTCGGGCAGTACATCCTGAACTCGGTCATCGTCGCCGTCGTGTCGACCGCGCTCGTGCTCGCGCTCGGCACGTTCGCCGGGTACGCGCTCGCACGCCTGCCGATGCGCGGGCGTTTCACGATCATGGTGCTGCTGCTGATCATCTCGGTGTTCCCGGCGATCGCTCTCATCGCTCCGCTCTACCTGCTGATGCGCAACCTCGGCTGGCTGAACAGCTACCAGGCGCTGATCGTGCCGTACACGGCGCTGAATCTGCCGTTCGCGATCTGGATCCTGCGCAACTACTTCATCGGGGTGCCGAGGGAGATGGAGGAGACCGCGCGCATCGACGGCGCCGGTCCGTTCCGCACCGTCTGGCAGGTCGTGCTGCCGATGACACTGCCGGGTCTCTTCACTGCGGGCATCTTCGCCTTCACGGCGTGCTGGACCGAGTTCCTGATGGCGCTGTCGTTCAACAGCGCGGATGCCTTCCGCACCATCCCGGTTGGCATCGCGCTCTTCGGCAATGCGCACATCACGCCATACGGCACGATCTTCGCCGCCAGCGCCGTCGCCGTCGTTCCGATCGCCATCCTGGTGCTGATCTTCCGCAAATCGGTCGTATCCGGGCTGACCTCGGGAGCAGTCAAGGGGTGATCCCACCTGTCGACGGGAGCATGGTGCCGGCACGCAGCATCACGGATGTCGCCAACGCCAGCGGTGTGTCGATAGCGACCGTCTCCCGCGCGCTCCGCGGGCTTCCCAACGTGTCGGAGCGCACGAGGGCGATCGTGCGGCAGGCTGCGGAAGATCTGGGGTACGTCGCATCCTCCAGCGCGTCGGGACTGGCATCCGGGCGCACGATGGCGATGGGCGTGATCGTTCCGTCGCTGGATCCGTGGTTCTGCACCAGGGCACTGGAGGGAGTGGACGACGTCCTCCGCCCGGCCGACTACGACCTGGTTCTCTTCACTCTCGGCCACCGACGCGATGAGCGCGAGCGCCTCTTCCGCCACACTTTGCTTCGTCGACGCATCGACGCTCTCATCGCGCTCTGCATCGATGTCAGCGCGAGCGAGCGAGAGCTGCTGACCGGTATGGGGCATCCGATCGTCTGCGTCGGTGGCAGAGCTCCGGGCCTGCGGCACGTCGACATCGACCAGGCAGATGCCGCGAGAGTCGCCACGAAGCACCTCATCGACCTCGGCCACACCCGCATTGCGCACCTCGCGGGCACGATCGCTCCCGGACTCACCGAAGACGCCATCGGACTGCGCCGCCGTGGCTACGAGCGAGCTCTTCACGATGCGCACCTCGCGCCTCTCGACCAGTCGACGATCCCCGCCGCCCTCGACATGGCTGGGGCGCACCGCATCGTCGTCGCCATCCTGCGCAGGCAGGATGACAGGCCAACAGCCGTTTTCGCCGACTCCGACGATCTGGCGGCCGGAGCGGTCCTCGCGGCAAGGACCGTCGGCCTGCGCGTTCCCGATGAATTGTCGGTCATCGGGTTCGGGGATCAACATCTCGCCGAGGCGTTCGACTTGACCACCGTCGCCGTTGATCCCTATGAGCAGGGCGCCGCGGCAGCTCACACACTGCTCCACGAGGTGAAGACCGGCACTCAGCGAGCGAAATCCATCCGGATGCCCGTGCGCTTGGTGGAGCGCGGCAGCACCGCACACGCCTCCCCACGCTGAGCATCACCGATCGGAGCGGCCGCATCCCGCTCGTACAAGGTGCCGCCTGTCGCGCGTATGCTGCTCGACGAACTCGCGTTCCACGAGAGGACCGACGAATGCCAACCGGCTCCGCCCCCACCGCCACTCTGGACGGATGGACGATACGAGCCTTCACCGGTGGCGGCAGCACCTACGACTGCTTCGAGAAGGGCGAAGGCCCTGGCGTCGTGCTCATACCCGAGGTTCCGGGAATCACCCCCGAGGTGCTCGGACTCGCCGAACACCTCGTGACCGAGGGCTTCACCGTCGCTCTGCCCTCACCGTTCGGAGAGCCCGGCCGAGCCGCAACCGCCGGATACACGATGCGCACCATCGCCCGGCTGTGCGTCTCTGCCGAGATGCGGGCCTTCGCGGTCGGCGCGCACCGTCCGATCACGGACTTCCTGCGTGCACTGGCCGCCGACCTCGCGAAGAGAACGCCGGGGCGTGGTGTCGGCGTGATCGGCATGTGCTTCACTGGCGGGTTCGCTCTGGCCGCGGCAGTGGACGACGTCGTGCTCGCACCGGTTCTGGCGGAGCCGGCCGTTCCTTTCCCGGTGAGCCCACACCGACGTGCGGATGCCGGCGCGAGCGTGTCAGAACTCGATCGCATCGCCGCCCGCGCCCGCGACGACGGACTCTGCGTGCTCGGCTTGCGTTTCAGCCGCGACTCGGCCGTACCCGCCGCACGGTTCGCCACCCTGAAGGAACGTCTCGGCGACGCGTTCGAGGTGATCGAGCTCGATTCATCGCGCGGCAATCCCGACGGCTACTCCGGCTCTGCGCACTCCGTGCTCACCGCCGAGGTACGCGAAACGCCGCCGAACAGCGCTTTCGCTGCCCGGCGGCGTGTCGTCGAGTTCCTGCGGGAACGCATCACCTGAACGCTCCGAAGGCGTTCCCTGTCACGATCAGTTGGCGTCCGCGATGGCCAGAACCTCGGCTTCTTGCTGCTGCGTCTCCTCGAAGCCGTCAACGCGGCGAAGCCGACGCGATCCGATGATGATGATCACCGCGGCGACAAGCACCGAAACCCCACCGGCGAAATACGGCGTCGACGTCGCGAACGTGCTTGCGAGCAGTGTCGCCCCAGGAGGGGCGATCGCGCCGCCGATGAAACGCACCCCCGAGTATGCGGAGGATGCGACCGAGCGCGGCAGGTCCGTCGCCTCCATCACGCTCTCGGTGAGCACCGTGTTCATCACGCCGAGCAGCAGACCGCCGACGATGACGCAGACGATGATGCCCACCGCGGAACTCGCCAGAAATCCAGCGACGATGAGGTCGATACCGAGCAAGGGGAGCACGATCCACATGGTCCGCGTGCGCGGCAGCCGGCTGGTCAGCAGCGGCGCGCCCCAGACCGACGCGACGGCCACGGCGACGCCCCACCCGAAGAAGATGAAGCCGAGCGTCATGGCGTCGCCGAGCCCGAGCTTCTGCAACGCGAACGGCGTGTAGGCGAGAAGAACGAAGAATCCGATGTTGTAGAACAAGGCCGCGCCGGCAAGCGTGCCGAGAGCCGGATTGCGCAGCGCACGGAACGGCGCCGAGAGTCTTGTCGGCTTCGGCTTCTCCGGATTCGTCTTCAGCATCGTGACGATCGCGATGAATCCGATGGCCATCAGCACGGCGGTGCCGAAGAACGGTCCGCGCCAGCTGATGCCGCCGAGCACACCACCGAGCAGCGGTCCGATCGCGATCCCGAGCCCGAGCGCGGCCTCGTAGAGGATGATCGCGCTGGACGTTCCACCGCTCGCCGCACCGACGATTGTGGCGAGCGCGGTCGAGATGAACAGCGCATTGCCGAGGCCCCACCCGGCACGGAATCCCATGATGGCTTCGGCGTTCGGGCTCAGCCCTGCTGCTGCGGCGAAGACCACGATCAGGATGAGCCCGATCATCAGTGTGTTCTTCGCACCGAGGCGGCTGGACACCCAGCTGGTGAAGAACATCGCGACGCCTGTGACTGCGAGATAGGTCGTGAAGAGCATCTCGGTCTCGGTCGGAGTCGCCTTCAGGTCGGCCGCGATGGCCGGGAGGATCGGGTCGACGAGGCCGATGCCCATGAACGCGATGACGCTCGCGAAGGCGACGGCCCAGACTGCGAGAGGTTGTTTGAGGATCGATCCAGAGGATTGCTGGTGTGCCATGCGGGGGTTCGTCAGTCCTTTCCTGCCACGGGGATGGCCGTGGTACCTAGATCGATGCGGGGGCGCAGAATGTCGATCGCCGTGCGAACCGTGCGGCGATCGTCCTCTGTGAGGTCCTCGAAGAGCGGCATGAGCGCGGTCGCGAGGTTGGCGCGCCACTCGGTGAGTTTCAGGATGCCCTTGGCCGACAGCCCGATCTGCCAGGCTCTGGCGTCGTCGGCATCCGCGATGCGCTTGACCCACTCGCGCTCGACGAGTCCGGCCACGATCTTCGTCATGGTCGGCTGGGCGACCTGGCTCATCGCAGCGAGTTCGCCGAGGCGCATCGGCCCGGACTGCTGCAGCACGGCGAGCGTGCGCCAGGTTGCGGGGCCCTCAGGGCCCTGGGTGACGCGGTGGGCCAGGCGGGTCACGCGACCGGAGAGCTGCACGATGTCCGACAGGATGAAGTGCAGGTCGAGGTCGACGTCCGCATCGCCCCGCACAGGAAGGGAGATCGGTTCGGTAAGCATGTCTCCAGTATATATAGCCAGGCTATATATACGCAACCCGAGTCCCGCACTGTGCCGCTGCGTTACCTTCGGGCACCCCCCGTCCGCCGTGCTGGATATCGGAGATTCACCGCGACATGCGGGCATCCGCTCGGAACACGCCGGGCCGCATCGCAAATCTCCGACATCCGGCATGCCCGGTTGGACTGTCCCCGCAGACGACGAAGGGCGCCACCCCGTGCGGGATGGCGCCCTTCGACTTTCGTCCCGCGGCGCGTGAAACGCGACCGCGAACGCTGTGCCCCTACCGGGGCGGGAACTACTTGAGCGTGACGGTCGCGCCAGCGTCTTCGAGGGACGCCTTCGCCTTCTCGGCGGTCTCCTTGTTCGCACCCTCGAGCACGGCCTTCGGAGCGCCGTCGACGACGGCCTTCGCCTCGCCCAGGCCGAGCGAGGTCAGCTCGCGCACGACCTTGATGACCTGGATCTTCTTCTCGCCAGCGGCCTCGAGGATGACGTCGAATGCGTCCTTCTCCTCGGCCTCTTCGGCACCGGCACCCGCGCCACCGGCGGCCGGGGCAGCGGCCACGGCGACGGGAGCGGCGGCGGTGACCTCGAAGGTCTCCTCGAACGCCTTGACGAACTCCGACAGCTCGATGAGCGTCAGACCCTTGAACTGCTCGAGCAGCTCCTCGGTGGACAGCTTTGCAGCCATTGTTTCTTCTCCTTGGTTGTAGTAACTCACCGCGACGAGCATCCGGCCCCGTTAGGGGAGCGGATGCCTACGCTGCGGACTCCTGCTTCTGGCGCAGCGCGTCGACCGTGCGAACGGCCTGCGACAGCGGTGCGTTGAACAGATATGCGGCTCCGAACAGCGAGGCCTTGAAGGCACCGGCCAGCTTGGCCAGCAGCACCTCACGGGACTCGAGGTCGGCGAGCTTGCCTACCTCTTCGGCGGAAAGGGCGGAACCGTCGAAGTACCCGCCCTTGACCACGAGAAGAGGGTTCGCCTTGGCGAAGTCGCGCAGACCCTTGGCGACGTTCACGGGGTCACCGTGCACGAAGGCGATCGCGGACGGTCCGGCGAGCTGGTCGTCGAACGCCGAGATGCCGGCGTTGTTCGCCGCGATCTTGGTCAGCGTGTTCTTCACCACGGCGTAGGTCGCGTCTGCACTGATAGACCTGCGGAGCTCTTTGAGCTTCGCAACAGACAGACCGCGGTACTCGGTCAGCAGAACGGCAGTCGAGCTCTGAAACTTCTCTTCAAGCTCGGCAACCGTGGCTTCCTTGTTCGCCATGGCCACTCCTCTTACGTATGAAACGCGAGACGGCTGCCTCGCGTCGCCATCGACCACCGGCATCCGGGGCAAAGAAAAAAGCTCCGGCGCACAGGCTCGGAGCTCGGGATTCCGCTCGACGAGTCGAACGGAGGAGATCTCTTCACCTGCGCGGGCCGTCTCGAACCGGGCTTGCACCCTGTAGGAGAACCTTCGATCGGATGCCTGCTTGCGCGGGCACGCCGACGACCGGCGGTCTTTGGCTCCGTCAAGAATACGCGACGTCTCCCTGATGCCCAAATCGGGCATCCCCGTCGCCGGCCGCGCTCGCGCCCGGCGTCCGGCATCCGAGCCACAGAAACCGGCGAACCCCCGTCGCTATGATGCGCAGCATGACCGAGAGCGATCGCGCCGTCGACTCCCCCGGCGAATCGGCCCCATCGGGGCTTGGTTGCGGGGACGCCGACGGCGCGATCGCCGCCGTCGAGCAGGAGTTCGCGGCGATGTTCGTGAAGCTGCGCAACAGGATGCGCGCGCAGTCACTCGAACTGCACCCGCAGATACAGCCGTTCGGGTACCTCATGCTCGGCGTGCTGGCCCGCAAGGGCCCGCTGCATGCTGGGGCGCTGGCCGACGAGCTGTATGCGGACAAGAGCCTTGTGAGCAGACAGGCATCCCATCTCGAACAACTCGGAATGCTGCGACGTGAGCAGGATCCGGCAGATCGCCGTGCGACCTACTTCGCGATCACCGACGAGGCGCGTCGTGGCTGGGAGGCCATCGGCTCGCGCACCCGTCAGGAGCTGCGCGACGGCTTCGCCGACTGGAGCGTCGACGACGTCACCCTGTTCGCCGGCCTGCTGCGCCGTCTGAACGAGATGTGACTAGACGTGTGGGGTGTGCGCCCTTAGCCCCGCCACGAATGCTGCGGGTCGTACCCCAGCACGCGCCGAGCCTTGCCGATCGAAAGCAGTGTGTCGTGCTCGCCGAGTTCGCCCTTGACAGGCACGTTCGGAAACTCCGCCGCAGCCAGCTCGGCGTTCGGACGGTCTGACACCGTGTCGGCCGCCGCGATGATGAACGCCTCGAAGCCCGTGCCGCCCCACTCCAGCGCCTTCAGGATCGCCTGCGATCCGTCGCGCGCGTCGATGTAACCCCACGCGTTCCACCGCCGGTTCTTCGTGTCGACGTCGTAGCCGGGGAACGCTGCGTAGTCCTCGGGGTCCATCACGTTCGAGAAGCGGAAGCCCACGATCTTCAACGTCGGGTCCCACCGAGTGAACTGGGTGGCCATCTGCTCCTCGAGGTGCTTTACCAGGGAATACGTCGACTCGGGGCGGGCCGCGTACTCCTCGTCGATCGGCAGGTAGGGCGGATCCTCGTCGAAGGGCAGTCCGAGCACGGTCTCGCTCGACGCGTAGACGATGTTGCGGATGCCCAACGTTCTGGCCGCCTGGAACACGTGGTAGGTGCTCAAGATGTTGTTCTCGAACGTGGCGACGTCGCTGCGGATGCCCGGCGCCGGGATCGCGCCGAGGTGCACGATCGCGTCGTACCCCGACTGCCTGGCGCCCTCGTGCACGCCCGCGAGAGCGTCCACCACCTGTCCGTAGTCGGTCAGCTCAAGCTGCAGAAAACCGGGCCCACGGATGCCCGCCACATCGAAGGACGTGACGTCGTGCCCTGCCTCTCGCAGAACCCGCACCGCGGTGCGTCCGAGCTTTCCTGATCCACCTGTGAGAGCGATTCGCATGAAGGTCAGTCTGGCACTGGCGCCGCGGACTCGGGCTTCTCGGACTGTGCTCCGGCCTGTGTACTGGCATTCTCCGCAGGCTCGTCAGCCTCGAGCTGCCCGGCCTGCGACGCGACCGTCCCAACCTCGTCGATCTCCGGCTCCTCGACGTCGTCCGCCTCATCCGGTTTCACCAGCGGCAGCCGAACGATGAACCTCGTGCTGCCCGGCTCGCTGTCCACTTCGACGCTCCCGCCGTGCGCGACGACCACGGCCTGCACGATAGCGAGGCCGAGACCGGTCGATCCGGTGTGGCGGGAACGCGACGAGTCTCCCCTGGCGAAACGCTCGAAGAGAAGAGGCTGCAGATCGTCAGGGATGCCGGGCCCGTCGTCGGCCACCACGATCACCGCGTCATCGCCGTCGACGCCGAGTTCGGAGGTCACCGTCGTGCCCTCCGGCGTGTGCACCCTGGCATTCGTCAGCAGGTTGGCGATCACCTCGTGAAGTCGCGGCTCATCGCCGTCGACGATGACCGGTCGCGACGGCAGATCCATCTTCCACACGTGGTCGCGGCCGGCCGCGTGAGCATCAGAGACGGTGTCGATCACGAGGCGCGACAGGTCGACCGGATCATGGTCGAGTTCGCGGCCCTCGTCGAGCCGGGCGAGCAACAGCAGGTCTTCGACCAGGCCGGTCATCCGCTCGGCCTCGGATTCGATGCGACCGAGCGAGCGCACGGCATCCTCTGGCAGCGTCTCAGGGGCACGACGCGTGAGTTCCGCGTAACCGCGGATCGAGGCGAGCGGCGTTCGCAGCTCGTGCGAGGCATCCGCCACGAACTGCCGCACCTTGTTCTCGCTCGCCTGTCTGGCCGTCAGAGCGGATGACACGTGGCCGAGCATGTGATTGAACGCCGCTCCCAGCCTGCCCACCTCGGTGTGCGGGTCGGTGTCCTTCTCCGGAACTCGCACTGCGAGCGCCACCTCGCCCCGATCGAGCGGCAGGCGGGACACCTCGGTCGCGGTGCCCGCCATGCGTTCCAGCGGGCGCAGCGAGAGCACGACGATGAGCAGGCCGATGCCGCCCGCGATGACGATGCCCACCAGCGTCACCGCCAGGATGATGGTCAGCAGTTGCGCCGTCGTCGATGTCACTGTCGACAGAGGAAGACCGACGAGAAGCTCCGCCGATTGCGGCAGCTCCACCGCGACGAAACGATATTGACCGAGAGCTGTGCCGAAGTCCACATCTGTCGGATACCCTCCGACCGGCACAGCGGCGATCTTCGAGTTCTCAGCGTCGGTGATGGTGCGTTGTGTCGCGTTCGGATCGTTGTTCAGCGAGAAGGTCTGCATCTGCCCTGCAGAGGTGACTACCGACACGACAGTGCCCGGAGGAAGACCGGATGCCCGCCCGACGGCGCCGGCCAACTGCGCGGTCGTGATCGACCCCGACCCTAGAGTCTGCACGGCAACCATGTAACCGCGCTCCGCGGCGCTGTTCAACTGCTTGTCGAGTTGACCGACCAGGTATTGCTGCAGGAACAAGGCGCTGACCAGGCTGATGATGACGCCCAACACCGCAACGAGCGCCACCACGGCGAGCACCAGCCGGGTGCGCAACGTCATGTGCCGCCACGACCACCAGTGCCGGCGGCCCGACGGCGTTTCTGAGCGTGGCGTGCGCGTCCGGTCCGTGCCGGCATCCGGCGCGGCGCTGGCCGTGCTCACGATCGTGTTCCTCTCAAAGGGATGGTCTGGTCTACGGTCACTCCGCCGTTTTGACCATGTAGCCGGCGCCGCGCACGGTGTGGATCATCGGGGGGCGGCCTGCGTCGATCTTCTTGCGCAGGTAGGAGATGTACAGCTCGACGACACTGGAGGTTCCTCCGAAGTCGTAGCTCCACACCCGGTCGAGAATCTGCGCCTTCGAGAGCACACGACGCGGGTTGCGCATCAGGTAGCGCAGCAGCTCGAACTCGGTGGCGGTGAGCGAGATCGGCTCGCCGGCTCGCGTCACCTCGTATGAGTCCTCGTCGAGCACGAGGTCGCCGACGACGATGCGCGGATCCTGGGTGTCAGCGATCAGCGCGCGGGAGCGACGCAGCAGCGAGCGCAGCCTGGCGACCAGTTCTTCGAGGCTGAACGGCTTGGTGACGTAGTCGTCGCCCCCGGCGGTGAGGCCGGCGATGCGGTCGTCGAGCGAGTCCTTCGCCGTGAGGAACAGCACGGGGGTCTCGCCGCCGCTCTCGCGCATCCTGCCCATCACCTGCAGCCCGTCGATGTCGGGCAGCATCATGTCGAGCACGACGGCGTCGGGATTGAACTCGCGGGCGGCGGTCAACGCTTGATGGCCCGTCGCAGCGGTTTTCACCTCCCAGCCCTCGTAACGCAGTGCCATCTGCAGAAGGTCGGTGAGGGTGTGCTCGTCGTCGACGACGAGAATGCGGATCGGCGAGCCGTCTGCGTGGTGCAACGGCGCCGCCAGCGGACGGGTCTGGGTGCGCTCGGTCGGGGTGCTGGACATATACCCATTATCGGAAGCGCGGTCCGAAGCGGCTGTGCGGAACTTATGCGAATTCTGAGAGACAGCAATCCGCGCGGTCAGGGTGCGATTTCAGCCGCGATATCGCCGAACGTCACGACTTGATTTCACAAGGCCAACTCACAAGATCGCCATAGCAGCGGCCTAACACGGATGCCTACCTTTTCATCGACCTCACCCAAGGAGCCCCATGTTCGGAACCTACCTGCGCCGCGAGCTTCTCGGCCGCCGCAGACAGACCATCATCATCGCCATCGGCATGGCGTTGGCCATCGCCCTCGTCATCATCGTCAACTCGGTCGCGGCCGGCGTCAAGAACGCGCAAGCCGAGGTGCTGCAGTCCGTCTACGGAGTCGGTACCGACATCACAGTCACACAGCCCGTGAGTGCGCCGACCACGACCGGTGGCGACGCTGCCGGTGGACAGGGCGGCCAGCGCTTCGCCTTCGGCGGCAACGACGGCACAAAATCCGGCACGTCCCGCAAGGTCGACTCGTCGCGGCTCTCCGTCGGATTCGGCACCAACACGCTGGCCGACTCGGCACTGGCCAAGGTGGAGGCCACGAGCGGCGTCACGGGTGCATCCGCCGTTCTCTCGCTCACCAATACCAGCTTCAGCGGCACGCTGCCGGACTTCAGCCAGGGCCAGCAGGGCGGTCGGGATGCCCAGGGCGGCAAGTCGACGCAGTCCGGCGGAACCGGCGGCAGCTCGTTCTCGGTGAACTCGTTCAGTGTCATGGGCATCACGCCGGGCGGCAAAGCGGTCGGACCGATCGCATCCACCGCACTCGCCAAGGGACGCACCCTGACGTCGAGCGACAAGGGCGACAAGGTCGCGGTGCTCGACGCCAGTTATGCGAAGTCCAAGAGCCTCTCCGTCGGCGGAACCCTCAACATCGGCGGCAAGGACTTCACGATCGTCGGAACGGTGAAGCCGACCGGATCCGATTCCGCGACAGCATCGAACGTCTACATTCCGCTCGACGTGGCACAGACCCTCTCCAGTGAGGCGAACAAGGTCACCACGATCTACGTGTCGGCGAACTCGGCGAGCGACGTCGACGGTCTCAAGGCATCCCTGCAGAAGACGCTGCCGAAGGCCACCGTCTCGACGCAGGCCGACCTCGCGTCGAGCGTCTCCGGATCGCTCGGCAGTGCAAGCCAGCTGGTGTCGAACCTCGGCACGTGGCTCTCGGTCATCGTTCTCGCAGCGGCCTTCCTCATCGCCATCCTCTTCACCATCTCGGGCGTGACCCGCCGCACCCGCGAGTTCGGCACCCTGAAGGCGATCGGCTGGTCGAACGGCCGCATCGTCGGCCAGGTCGCAGGCGAGTCGGTGGTGCAGGGCGTGATCGGCGGCGTCGTCGGAGTCGTGGTCGGACTGGCCGGCGTGTTCATCGTCAACGTCGTCTCCCCCACGCTCACGGGCGGCGTATCGAGCGGCGGAATCGGCGGCGCACTGGCCGACGGAGCCCGCCGCGCGTTCGGCGGCGGCGCAGGTGGCGGCAGTGCTGCACCTACCGGCGGCACCGGCGGTGGCTTCGGCGGTGCCGGTGCAACAGGTGGAACCGGATTCGGCGGCGCCGCACGCTCCGCAGCGAGTTCCGCGACCACTCAGGTCGACCTCAGCGCACCGATCACGGTCTGGATCATCGTCATCGCCGTTGGCCTGGCCATCGTCGGCGGCCTGCTCGCAGGTGCGATCGGCGGATGGCGTGCCTCGCGCCTGCGTCCGGCCGAAGCCCTTCGCTCGGTGCAGTAAACGAATACAGCCCAGTGGCGAACAGCGCGGCAGCGACCAGCGCAGCAGCAACGGCATCCTCCGGCTCAACGACAAGGACCTTCTAGATGTACACGCTCAAGAACCTCACCAAGCAGTACCCGGGCAAGGGGCGAAAGGTGACGGCGCTCAACGACGTCACCCTCGACATCCCGAACGGTCAGATGGTCGCGATCCAGGGGCCGACTGGCGGCGGCAAGTCAACGCTGCTGCAGATGCTCGGCGCACTGGACCGGCCGACATCGGGCACGATCGAGCTCGACAAGTCGAGCCTCGACAAGCTCGGCGACAAGAAGCTCGGCGGCTTGCGCGGCAAGGAGATCGGCTTCGTCTTCCAGGGCTTCAACCTCATTCCGACGTTGACCGCTCAGGAGAACGTAGAGACGGCACTTGTACCGCTTGGAGTTCCGGCGGCGGAGCGCAAGGAGCGCGCGGTGAAGGCGCTCGAGTCCGTTGGGCTCGGGGACCGCGGTGATCACCGGCCGGCCGAGTTGTCTGGCGGACAGCAGCAGCGCGTCGCGATCGCTCGCGCCATCGTCAAGGAGCCCGAGGTGCTGCTCGCCGACGAGCCGACGGGAAACCTCGACGAAGAAACCCGTGACGAGATCATGGATGTGCTCGAGGGTCTGTGGCGCGAGCGCGGGCTCACGCTCGTGATCGTCACGCACGACTCCGCGGTCGCGAGGCGCGCTCAGCGTCGCCTGCACATCAAGCAGGGCAAGGTGAGAGAGGTCTCCTGACCTCGCAACGTGGCCGTCTGATGCAGCCACGTGCAGTCGGTCGTGACTCAAGGTCACTTCGGCAGAGCAGCGGACGGCGCAGCGGACGCTCTTCGCTGCATCATCGCCTCCACCCCGTCGAGGGCTCGGTCGATGCCGAACCGCAGGCCGGCGTCGCGGCCGCCGTCTGAGGCATCCGCGAAGGCAGCAGCCGTGAACGGATACGCGTCGGCGTGTATCGCCAGGATCGGCACGATCGAGCCGGCCAGGTCGTCCTCCGGCGAACTCGAGACGGTGCTGCGTCGAACCAGCGACAACACGTGACCGGACAACAGGGCGAGCACATCGAGCTTCTCCGCTGAGGCGAGCGGAAGCCCGGTCATCGCCGCGAGCCCGACCTCGAACCACTGCAGTTCGCGCGGACCCGGCGTGTGGGTGCGCTGGGCGAGCTCGACCGACCA
The DNA here is from genome assembly GCF_022761015.1 of Humibacter sp. RRB41. Classification (GTDB taxonomy): domain Bacteria; phylum Actinomycetota; class Actinomycetes; order Actinomycetales; family Microbacteriaceae; genus Humibacter. The sequence goes on along the minus strand of NZ_JAKWJQ010000005.1, from coordinate 86,699 downwards.
CGCGTGTGCGACGGCTCGCTCGAAGAATTCCATGGCCCACTTGGTCAGGGTCTCCCGCCACTGCACGCCGGCGATCTCGCCCGGTGCGCCGAGGGCCCGATCGAGCATCAGTGCGTCGAGTTCCGCGCGAGACGGCACGTACCGGTAGAGCGCCATCTTCGTCGCTCCGAGGCGGTCTGCCAGGCGCTGCATTGTGACGGCCTCCAGCCCATCCTCGTCGGCGATCGCGATCCCGCCGTCGACCACCTGGGCGAGGGTGAGCTTCGGCTTGGGTCCGCGTTTGACGGGCCGTTCCTCGCTCCACAAGATGGCCACCAGACCCGTCGGCTCGACCCGTTGGGCGTCAGCGTGCGGGGCATCCTCATGCCCGGCATCCTCACGCCCAACGGATGCCGTTGTGCCGGACACCGTGCCGCTCCCCCTCGCGGAGATCGCGTCCCCTGCAGCCACCGTGGGCTCCCTCCACTTGTAATTGCGTCTATCATACGCTATTTATTAATTGCGTCTTAAAGACACAACTAATCGATGAAGGGACGATCCATGAGCCGCAACAAGGTCCTCATCTCGGGAGCGAGCATCGCCGGACCGGCGCTCGCTCGCTGGCTCGGCAGGAACGGCTTCGACGTGACTGTGGTCGAGAAGTCGCCGGCGATACGCCCAGGAGGCCAAGCAGTCGACTTCAAGGGCAGCACGCACCGCGCCGTGCTCACCAGGATGGGCGTGCTCGACGACCTGGTGGCCGCCCAGACCACGAAGACCGACTGGCGGCTCGTCGATGCCTCCGATCGCGTCAAGGCCGTCGTGCCGGGCGAGTTCATCGGCGGTGACCTGGAGATCTTGCGCGGCGATCTCGCGGGCATCCTGCACCGGCACAGCCAGATGGACGCCGAGTACCTCTTCGGCGACGAGATCACCGCGATGCGCGAGTCGTCGAACGGCGTCGACGTGGAGTTCGCGCATCGCTCGTCGGAGAAGTTCGACCTCGTGATCGGCGCAGACGGCATGCATTCGGCGGTTCGCCGACTCGTCTTCGGTCCAGAGGAACGGCACGTGCAGTCGCTGGGCCACTACTACGCGGTCGCGAACAGCACAGCGTCGTTGCACGATCTCGTGACCCGGCTACCCGACGGCAGGGCCGTCGCGTACGCCTATAACGAGCCTGGACGGCTTGCCGTGCTCGGCGGGCAGAAGGCGCCCAGCCTGTTCCTCTTCCGAGCCGGCCACGCCGATTACGACCGGCGCGATGCGGCATCGCAGTTCGACTTTCTCGAGAGGAGCTTCCGCGGCGTTGGATGGCGGGTGCCCGAGGCGCTCGAAGCGTGCCGGTCGGCATCCGATTTCTATCTCGACGCGCTCGCACGCACCCGCATGTCGTCCTTCACCCGCGGGCGGGTGGCACTGGTGGGCGACGCAGGGTACGCCAACACGCTCGGCGGATTCGGCACCGGCCTCGCCATGGTGGGCGCGTACGTTCTCGCGGGCGAGCTCGTGGCGGCTCGAGGCGACCACGCCGCGGCGTTCGCCGCCTATGACAAGGTCATGCTGAAACCGACGAAGGTCGCGAGGTCGGGCAACGCCGGCGGATTCCTCGCCCCACCCTCACAACTGCGCATCCGTCTGCGCGACTTGTCGTTCGCCAACCGCTTCATGTTCCGCTCCATGATGTGGATGACCGAGCGCTTCGCCACTGAGGACGCGATCCGCGACTACGGCCTGCGGTGAAGAGACCATCGGGCCTCCCCTTTGTCGCCGTGTGCACGGGAAGGTCAGGCGGCGACGTCGACCCAGGCGCCGGCATCCACCGATTCCAGCACGGCCTCGGTGATGCGTGCGGCGCGAAGCCCGTCGACGAAGCGGGGCAGCCCGTCGGGGGTCGCGCCTCCGATCGCGGCGTAGGTGTCGGCGACGAACGCGTTGAAGGCATCCTGGTAGCCCTGCGGATGCCCGGACGGCGTGGTCACGAGCCGCGCGGCATCCGGTGCGAGCTGGTCGGCGTCGCGCGGGATCAGCAACGATCCCTTGCGCCTGCCAACCCAGAGCGTCTCGGGCTGCTCCTGGTCGAAGACCACCGACTCGGTCGAGCCCGACAACTCGACGTGCAGCCGGTTCTTGCGCCCCGGCGCTGCCTGCGAGACCAGGAGCGTGCCGATCGCGCCGCTCGCGGTCTGCACGGCGACGGCGACGGCGTCCTCCGTTGTGACCTCGGCGTGCTCGGCACGCGAGCCGAAGAACGTGCGCTTCGTCGCCGCCACCCTCGACACCTGATCGCCCGTGACGAACTCGATGAGGTCGACCAGGTGGGAGCCGATGTCGGCGAACGCACGCGACCGACCGCCGGCAGCGCTGTCGACGCGCCAGTTGTCGTCCGACGAGTCGAGCAGCCAATCCTGCAGGTAGGTCCCGGCGATGGTCAGCAGCCTGCCGGTCTCCCCCGACGCGAATCGCGCCCGAGCCTCACGTACGAGCGGGTGGAAGCGGTACACGAAGGGCACGGTGGCGGTGAGACCGGCGGATGCCGCGGCATCCGTCAGCCTCACCGCGTCGGTCACCGTCGTGGCCAACGGCTTCTCGCACACCACGTGCTTGCCCGCCTCGATGGCGGCGAGCGCCTGACTGACGTGCAGGGCGTTCGGCGTCGTGACGTGCACCACGCCGATGCGCTCTTCGTTCAGCAGGTCGTCGAGCGACGCGAACGCGTGCTCAACGCCGAGCTCCTCGGCGGCGATCGCAGCCTTCTCGGGCTGTGACGACACGATGCCGACGAGCTCGGCCCGTGCGGCGCGAGCCGCCCTCGAGTGCACCGTCGCCATGAAGCCGCCGCCGACGATGCCGACGCCGAGCGGTGCCTTCTGTGCCGGAATCATCGCGTGAGCGTGGCCTCTGCCGGGTCCCAGCCCTCCGGCAGCACGGGCGTCGGCGTGAACGTGCTGACCACGTCGATCCATTCGCCGCGCTCGGCAGCCTCGATCGTGGAGACCATGATGTCGAGGGCGTGGTACGCCTGCTCGCCGCTCGCGCGCTCCGGCACGCCTGCACGGATCGCACGCGCCAACTCCACTACACCGGTGCCGCGAGCCGCCCGCTCGCCCTCGACCGTGATGGTCTTGGGCTCGTCCGCGCCGGCGTGCAATACGAGGTCGCCGACGAACATGTTCGGGTCGTTGAGCTCGAGCGCACCGTCGACGCCGGTGACCTCGAACAGCGTGCGCGGGATGCGCGAGTCGAAGCTGAAGATGCTCTGCGATGTCTGGCCGCTCTCGAACTCGAACACGGCGGTCACGTGCGAAGGCACGGTCACGTCGAAGTTCTGGCCGGCGAGTGGTCCGGAGCCGATGGTGCGCACCGGCTTGGCCGTCGATGCCACTGCGGCGACGCGCTTGACCGGTCCGAACAGCTGGATGAGGGCCGTCACGTAGTACGGGCCGACGTCGAACAGCGGACCCGCGCCCTCCTGGAACAGGAACGCGGGGTTTGGGTGCCACGACTCCGGTCCCGGCTGCTGCATGAGTGTCAGGGCGGTCTGCGGCTTGCCGATCGCGCCCTCCTGCAGCAGGCGACGCGCGGTCTGGATGCCTGCCCCGAGGAACGTGTCGGGCGCGCACGCGACGCGTAGTCCGGCAGCCTCCGCCGCCGCGAGCAGTCGCTTTCCGCTCTCACGGTCGAGCGCGATCGGCTTCTCCGTCCACACGTTCTTGCCGGCCTCGACGGCCTGAAGCGCGACTTCGGCATGCACCTTGGGAATGGTCAGGTTGACGACGATTTCGATCTCGGGATCGGCGAGCAGCTCCTCGACGGTGCCGTGAGCTGGAATGCCGAACTTCTCTGCCTGCGCCTGCGCGGCCTCGGGGATGAGGTCAGCGATGAAGCGCACCTCGACATCGGGGAACGCGGTCAGGTTGGTCAGATACTGAGTCGAGATGTTGCCGGCACCGATGACGCCGACACCGACCGGACCAGTCTTGCCGGACTCGCTCATGCGAGGCCCTCCTTCGTGAGGAATGCGAAGCTGTCTGCGACAGCGGTGAAGCGGTTGTCGCGCGAGTCGTCGAGCTCGATCACGCGCAGAGCGTTCGGGGCGGCCTCGATGATCTCGCGGATCGGCAGGCTGCCGGAGCCGACGGCGACCTGGTCCTTCGTCTCCTTGGTCGCCGGACCGTCCTTGATGTGCAGCGCAACGACCCGATCGCCGAGTCGACCGAGCACGTCGACCGGGTCCTCGCCGCCGACGGCGACCCAGTAGGTGTCGAGTTCGATGACGACCTCCGGGTCGAGCTTCGACGCGAGGTATTCGAGTGCGTTCTGCCCGTCGATCTTGTTCTCGAACTCGTGGGCGTGGTTGTGGTAGCCGACGCGCACGCCGTGCTCGGCCGCGATCTTCGCGGCCCGGTTCAGTTGCGCCGCGGTCGTCTCGACCCCCTCGGCCGTCGTCCAGCGCTCGTCTGCCACGTGCGGATCGATGACGGTCTGGATGCCCAGCTCACGCGCCGCGTCGAAGATCTCCGCGATCTGCTCGTCGCTCTCGCCGACGAAGTGCGCATGCACTGTCGGGGCGGTGAGACCGGCCGCCACGAGGGCGTCGCCGAGTCCGGGGAAGTTGGTGAAGGCGAACGGCTCGACCTGGGTGAAGCCGACCTCCGCCAGCTTGTTCAGGGTGCCCTGCAGATCGTCTTGCAGGGCCTCGCGCACGGTGTAGAGCTGCACGGAAACCGGTGAGGTGGTCACGTTTCTCCTCGTCGAGAGCCTCGGCACACGACAGGGATGTCGCGTGCGGCGACCGCAGGGATGCGCGGCACATCGAGGCAGGAATGTTCTGGGATCGAATCGATTGAATCATACTTCTGTCGCGAGTCAAGCAAAAGTTGCGTGACATCCGTCAACTTCCGCCGCGTCATCGACCGTGTGATTCAATCGGTCTATGTCGGCCCCCTCAGCGCCCACCGGCCCCGTGCCGGAGACGCTCGTGCCCGGTGAGGCGGCCGAACTTCTGGCGATACTGCGGGACGGCATACCGCGCACGCGCGCCCAACTCGCCGAGCAGACCGGCCTCGCCAGGTCGACTGTCGCCTCCCGGCTCGACGCGCTCATGGATGCCGGCCTCATCGCGCCAGCATCCGACGCCGCCTCCTCCGGCGGGCGTCCTCCAGCCCGCGTGGCGTTCAACGCCGCCGCCCGCATCATCCTCGCCGTCGACCTCGGAGCGACCCACGGTGTGGTGGCCGTCGCCGATCTCGCCGGCGCGGTGCTTCTCACCGAGGCGGCGGAGCTGACGATCGCCGACGGCCCCGACAAGGTGCTGGACTGGGCTCTCGCCGTCGCGAAGCGCCTGCTGAAATCGAGCGGGCGCCCGGCGTCCGATCTGGTCGGCGTGGGCATCGGCCTGCCGGGCCCGGTCGAGCACTCAACAGGCATGCCGATCGCGCCGCCGATCATGCCGGGCTGGGACCGCTTCGACGTTCCCGGTTACGTGCGCCGCACATTCGACGTTCCGGTGCTCGTCGACAACGATGTGAATGTGCTGGCGCTCGGCGAACACGCGGTGTCGTGGCCACGGGAGAGCGATCTGCTCTTCGTCAAGGTGTCGACGGGCATCGGACTCGGCATCATCGCCGGCGGCGCGCTGCAGCGAGGCGCGGCGGGATCCGCAGGCGATCTGGGCCACGTGCGCGTCCCGTTCACCGGGGAGACTCCTCGCCACGGCGACGCCGACGCCGATCTCGAAGCGCTGGCGAGCGGCCCGGCGATCGCGCGGTACATCGCTGAGCGCGGCACCTCGGCATCGTCGAGCGCCGACGTGCTTGCACTGGCCAGAGCGGGGCATCCGGATGCCGTCGCAGGCGTGCGCCAGGCAGGTCGCGACCTCGGCGAGGTGCTGGCCACCTGCGTGAACCTGCTCAACCCGTCGGTGATCGTCGTGGGCGGCTCGATCGCTCGCGCCGGCGAGCACCTACTGGCGGGCATCCGCGAGGTGGTCTACCGGGAGTCGACACCGCTGGCGACGCAGCACCTGCAGATCGTGCCTGCGGCCGCCGGCGAGACGGGCGGAGTACTGGGCGCCGCGATCATGGTCGCGCAGCGGCTGCTCGACCCCGCGTGAATATCGGTCCCGTCCTCGACTTCCCGCTTGACCGGCCGGGAATCGACCCGCCACGCGGCAGAATGGAGCAGTGACCGACACGATGCTCTCCCTGTTCGAGGAGGAGCAGTCGGTCACCGATTCCGGTGGAGCGGATGCCTCGACCGCCCGGGCACCGGGGATTCTGCTCGCGCACGAGCGTCGCATCCTTGCGCACGCATCCGATCGGGTCGCCTGGCTGCGCGCCCGCTCTCGCGGCATCACGGCGACGGATGTCGCGAAGCTGTCGACGCCGGCATCCATTCTCGCTGCGGCGCGGCAGAAGGTGCACGGCACGGGGTTCACCGGCAACGTCTACACGGAGCACGGAAAGGCGCGTGAGCCGCAGATCGCCGCGTGGGTCAAGGGCGAGTACGGCATCGATCCGAGCGACGCACTCTTCCATGCGGTGCGCGACCACCGACACCTTGCAACGCCGGACGGACTCGCTCTGCGCGCGGATGGGCAGCTCGAGCTCGCCGAGATCAAGACGACGAACAAACCGTGGCGGAGCATCCCCAGGCACTACCTGCGACAGGTCTGGTGGCAGCAGTACGTGCTCGGCGCCGAGCGCACGTTGTTCGTGTGGGAACTCCACGACGGCTTCGTGCCCGTCGGCGACCCGGAATGCCGCTGGATCGACCGCGACGAGAACGAGATCGCCGCGCTGGTATCCCTGGCGACGCAGCTCATCGCGACGTTGGCCACCGGCCGAGTCTGAGCCCACCCCCGCGACCGCTCCATACCGACGACCGCGGCTACCCCTCGGTCAGCGGGCGCTCGAACACGTAGTCGTCTTCCCAGTTCTCGCCGACGAGGAATCGCTTGCTTCCGACCCGCTCGAACCCGCTCTTGGCGTAGAACCGCTGGGCGCGGGAGTTCTCCTCGTTCACGCCGAGCCACATGCCGACAGCCCCGTGCTCGCGTGCTGCGCCAAGGGATGCCTCCATCAACCGCCGCGAGACGCCCTGCCCGTGATAGCCGGGAACCACGTAGCACTTGCTGAGTTCACTGGTGGGGCGGATGGCCACCGCGGCCGCCACGTCGGGATCCGAGGGTGATCCGAGGACGACCATCGTGTAGCCGATCGGCGTTCCGTCGTCTTCGGCGACGAGAAGGACGCGGTTCGGATCAGAGAGATAGTCCGCGAAGGAGTCCGGGCCGAGATGCTCGATGACGAACGTCGCGGCCGCCTCCCTCGTGGTGTGCGGAGGGCACGCCAGCGGAAACGTGACGGCGGCCACGAAGGCGAGGGCGTCGACATCCGCCGGCGTCGCGGGACGGATGGTCACTTCGGTCATGGCGATCACGCTAGCGGCTCGCACGTCGCGCCGGTGGCCCGACCCCCACCTGCTGGTCGAGTAGCGCCGCCGAGGCGACGCGTATCGAGACCCGATCGCCGCAGTCGGGTCCCGATACGCGAGCCTGCGGCGCGCTACTCGACCAGCCGAGAGGTCACGCGGCCAGAGGCGACGCGAGCTGCGCCGGGGCCGCGTCGTCGACCAGGTACCGCCGGTAGGCCGTCACCGTGAGGAACGTCGGAAACTCGGGCCGCAGCGCGACCTCGTCGAGGATCTCCGCTGCGTCGTCGAATCGATCGTCGCTCGTGCGGGTGAGCCCGGCCAGGATCTCGTCACGCAGTCGGTGCGCGAGCTCGACGTCGACCAGCTCCCCCTCCGCCGTGACCACACCGTTCTCGATCCACTGCCAGAGCTGCGACCGGGAGATCTCGGCGGTGGCGGCATCCTCCATGAGGTTGTCGATCGCGACAGCCCCTGTGCCGCGAAGCCATGCCTCCACGTAGCGCAGCGTCACCTGGATGTCGTCGCGCACGCCCGCCAGCGTCACGTCACCGCTGGCCCCCGTGAAGTCGAGCAGATCGGATGCCTCCACCGCCACGTCCTCCCTCAACCGACCCAGCTGATTCGGCTCGTCGCCCAGCACAGCGTCGAATTCGGCCTGCGCCACCGCGATCAGATCCGGATGCGCGACCCACGTGCCGTCGAACCCGTCTCCCGCCTCGCGGCGCTTGTCGTCCGCGACCTTCGCGAGTGCGCGTTCCGTGACGTCCGGGTCACGCCGGTTCGGGATGAACGCGCTCATGCCGCCGATGGCATATGCCCCGCGCTTGTGGCAGGTGGCGACGAGCAGTTCGGTGTACGCGCGCATGAACGGGACCGTCATCGTCAGTTGCGAGCGGTCAGGAAGCACGTATCGGCGCCCCCGCGAGCGGTACGTCTTGATGATGCTGAACAGGTAGTCCCAACGTCCAGCGTTGAGTCCTGCGCAGTGCTCACGCAGCTCGTAGAGAATCTCCTCCATCTGGAACGCGGCCGGCAGCGTCTCGATCAGCACCGTCGCCCTGACCGTGCTGCGCGGCATCCCGATTCGCTCCTGAGCGAAGAGGAAGACATCGTTCCACAGCCGCGCCTCCTCGTGGTCCTCGAGCTTCGGCAGGTAGAAGTACGGGCCGCGCCCCGCATCGACGAGGCGCTGCGCGTTGTGCCAGAAGTACAGGCCGAAGTCCACGAGGCTGCCGGATGTCGGCAAGCTGCGGCCCTCCCTGTCGACGAACTGCAGGTGCTTCTCCACCAGGTGCCAACCGCGCGGACGCATCACGATCGTGGGCGTTCGCTCCGCCGTCACAAGATACTCGCGACCGTCGGGGCTCGTGTACGAGATGTCGCCGCGCACCGTGTCGTACAGCGACAGCTGCCCCTCGATCACGTTGTGCCAGGTGGGGCTCGTGGCGTCCTCCTGGTCGGCGAGCCACACTCGTGCTCCCGAATTGAGCGCGTTGATCGTCATCTTGCGGTCGGTGGGACCTGTGATCTCGACGCGGCGGTCCTCCAACCCAGGGGCCGCACCAGCCACGCGCCAGCCCGGGTCGTCTCGCACCCATGCCATTTCGGGCATGAACTGCGGATCGCGGCCGTTGGCGACGTCGACGCGGCGTCGCATCCGTGCTGCCAGCAGATCGTGCCGCCTGCCGGCGAACCTGTCGTGCAGTTCAGTGAGGAAGCCGATGGCTCCAGGCGTGAGGATGTCGTCGTGCCGCTCCTCGACCGGTCCCGTGATCTCGATGCGCGGCTCGTGCTTCTCGATGGTGTTCATGATCGTCTCCTTCGTTGTCGATCAGTTCTCCGCCTCGCCCAGGGGCTGGAGGATTAGAACTGTTCCTGTTCGGTCGAACCGGCGAGCGCGAGCGTGGCGCTCGACGGGTTCAGTGCCGTGGCGATCAGATCGAAGTAGCCGGTACCGACCTCCCGCTGGTGGCGGGTGGCGGTGTAGCCGTCGCGTTCGGATTCGAACTCGGCTTCTTGCAACTCGACGTATGCACTCATCTGTCGCTGCGAGTAATCGCGGGCGAGCGTGAACATCGAGTGGTTCAGGGCGTGGAAGCCGGCGAGGGTGATGAACTGGAAGGCGTATCCCATCGCCGCCAGCTCGCGCTGGAATCGAGCGATGGTGTCGTCATCCAGATGCCGCTTCCAGTTGAACGACGGCGAGCAGTTGTATGCCAGTCGCTTGTTCGGGAAGTCCCGATGGATGCGCTCGGCGAAGGTGCGAGCGAGCTCGAGGTCGGGCTCGGCGCTCTCCACCCAGAGCAGGTCGGCGTACGGGGCGTACGCGAGGCCACGGGCGATCACGGGGTCGATGCCGTTCCGCACCTCGTAGAAGCCCTCGGCGGTGCGGGTGCCGGTCACGAACTCCCGATCGCGCTCGTCGTGATCGCTCGTGATGAGGGTTGCGGCGAGCGAGTCGGTACGCGCGACGATGATCGTCGACACGCCCGCCACGTCGGCGGCGAGCCGGGCCGCGTTCAGGGTGCGGATGTGCTGCGACGTCGGCACGAGCACCTTGCCGCCCATGTGGCCGCACTTCTTCTCGCTCGCCAACTGGTCTTCCCAGTGCACGCCGGCCGCACCCGCCTCGATCATCGACCGCATCAACTCGTAGGCGTTGAGCGGTCCGCCGAAGCCGGCCTCGGCATCCGCCACAATCGGCGTCAGCCAGTCGATGCCTGACGATGTGTCGCTCGTGGAGTCGATCTGGTCTGCACGCAGCAGCGCGTTGTTGATGCGTCGCACGACCGCCGGTACCGAGTTCGCCGGGTAGAGGCTCTGGTCGGGGTAGGTCTGGCCGGAGAGGTTCGCGTCGGCCGCCACCTGCCATCCGGAGAGGTAGATCGCCTCGAGGCCGGCACGCACCTGCTGCACGGCCTGATTGCCGGTGAGGGCGCCGAGTGCCGCGACCCACTGCGGGTCGTCCGAGCCGGTGCCGTCCGACGACGGCACCTCGGTGCGCTGCAGCTGCTCCCACAGCCGCTCGGCTCCGCGCCGTGCGAGCGTATGCTCCTCGGCGACCCGTCCGCGCAGTGCGATCACGTCGGCGGCGGTGTAGTCGCGACGGATGCCGTCCCATCGCGGGTCCGCGCTCCACTCGAGCTCCAGCTCGTCGGCGGTCTGCGTCGTCTCGCCTGGACGGCGAGCGTTCTGTGCGGTCATCGTGTCCTCCTGGTGCTGCGTCGTGGAACGTGGAACGAGGTCTGCATCCAGACTGGGACGACTGGGCAGCACCGATCGCAGATTCGGAAGAAGAAGGTGCGCACGAGTTCTGCCTGGCAGAAATTCCCGACAGTCCCTGCGAATCGCAGAAGATTGCAGGTTCTTCTGTTTGCCGCCTGGAGCGTGCCGTGACAGCATCGGGACATGGTCATGGTCGATCGCGCACCTGCCGCCGCATCTGCGGCGAGCACGGGTGCGCGTGCCGCAGACGAAGCGGACGAGCTGGATGCCCTGACGCTCGGCCGCCGAATCCGCGAGCGTCGCCAGCAGCGCGGCATGACTCTCGACCAGTTGGCCTCGGCCGTCGATCGTGCACCGTCGCAGGTGTCGATGATCGAGAACGGCAAGCGTGAACCTCGGCTCACGATGCTGCGCACGATCGCGACCGCCCTGGGCACGACAGTCGATGAACTGGTGAAGGCCGAGGCGCCGAACGAGCGCGCCGCGCTGGAGATCGCAGTGGAGCGCGCAGTGCGCGGACCGGTGTTCGCCTCGTTGGGCCTGCCGGTCATCCGTGCCTCGAAGTCGCAGAGCGACGACGTGTTGAAGGCGCTCCTCGGGCTGCACGGCGAGATCGAGCGGCTGCACAAGGAGCGGGCATCCACGCCCGAGGAAGCACGACGCGCGAACGCGGAGCTGCGACAGGAGATGCGCGACCGCGACAACTACTTCGCCGAGCTCGAGCAGCAGGCATCCGCTCTGCTCGAAGTGGCCGGCCACGCGGGCGGTCCTGTGTCGCAGCAGACGGTCAGCGACATCGCGGGCCGCCTCGGCTACACGCTCCACTACGTGAACGACCTGCCGTACGCCACGCGCTCGGTGACCGACAAGCGCAATCACCGCATCTACCTGCCCGTGCAGCAGTCGTCGTCGCGCGACTCGCGCACCCCTGTGCTGCAAGCGCTGGCGAGCCAGGTGCTCGGGCACGACGAGCCGCGCAGCTACGCCGACTTTCTGCGTCAGCGTGTCGAGACCAACTACCTCACCGCGGCAGTGCTGTTGCCCGAGAAGGATGCCGTGCGCCTGCTCACCGAGGCCAAGAATCTTCGCCGCATCTCGATGGAAGACCTGCGCGACGCCTTCGCCGTCTCGTACGAAACCGCGGCGCATCGCTTCACCAACCTCGCGACGAGGCGGCTGGGCATCCCGGTGCACTTCATGAAGGTGCACGAGTCGGGAACCATCATCAAGGCGTACGAGAACGACGCCGTGCGCTTTCCGTCGGATGCCACGGGTGCGATCGAGGGCACCACCGTGTGCCGCAACTGGACCGCGCGCACCGTGTTCGAGGCATCCGACCGCTTCAGCCCCTGGTACCAGTTCACCGACACCCCCACCGGGACGTACTGGTGCACATCGCGCATAGAGAAGGCCAAGGAGGGCGAGTACTCGGTGAGCGTCGGCGTGCCTTTTGCGCACGTGAAGTGGTTCCGCGGCAGGGAGACCACCAACCGCGCGGTGTCACGATGCCCTGACGAGAGCTGCTGCCGCAGAGCGCCGGCCGAGCTCGCGGATGCCTGGGCCCCCTACGCCTGGCCCGCCGCGCGCACGCCGACGTCGCTGCTCGCGGCACTCCCGACCGGCAGCTTCCCCGGCGTGGACGAGACCGAGGTGTACGCGTTCCTGCAGGGGCACGCGCCGGTGGATTGAGTCGGCACCAAGGGCGTGGAACCCTCAGGGTGGGTGCGCGGAGCTCTCACGATTCCTGCGCGGTGCTCATGCGTCGTCCCAGTACTGCCAGCGCCGGGATGGCAACGAGGTTGAGCAGCAGAACGGCGACGAACGGTGCGCTTGGGTTCGCGACGAACAGGCCGGTGAACAGTATGGGGCCGACTATCTCTGCCGCCATGAAGGAGTACTGGAAGACGGCCAGGTAGTTTCCGCGGGCGGCCGCAGGCGCCATGTCACTGACGACGGCCATGGATGTCGGCGCGTGGAGTACCTCCGCGAGACTGAATGCGATCACCGCCAGCGCGAGCACTCCCGCAGCCGACGGGAGAGCGACGGCCGCCGCGACCGCGAGGAACGCGCATCCGGCCGCCCAGGCGAGGGCGGAAACCCCCAGCACCCGGAACGGCGAGTGAGCGGATGCTCGCCGCGCCCCGAAGACCCCGAAGATCGACACCAGCACGGCGTTGCCGACCAGCAGAAGCGAGGTCAGCCACCCGGGACCGCCGAGTGCTGCTTTGATCACCACCGGGATCGTCAGGCCCAGCAGCAGAGTCGAGATCGCGAAAACCGAGTTGATCGACAACAGCGCCATGAACTGCGCGTCACGGAAGACGAGGCCCTGCCGCCGCTGAGCGCGAGACGCCGCGGAGGATCGATGTCGCGAGACCGGCAGCATGAGTCCCACTGATATCGCAAGACAGCAGGCGGCGCAGAGAGCGAGGGTCAGATACGTCGCATCGCCGGGAATCGTCAAAGCGATTCCGGTGATGAGGCCGCCTGCCGCGATTCCGGCGGTGCGGGCGGTGTTGGCGATCGCGAACCACCGTTGTTGCCGTCCCTTTCCCTCGGCTTCGGCGTGATCGGCGAGAGCAGCGAAGATCGTCGACCAGAACATCCGGCCGCCCAAGGCCATGAGCGCGCTGACGAGGAACACATCGAGCGGACCGCGCGCGAGCATATACCCGACGAAGGCGATCGCCTGCGCTGCTTGCGCGACCATAACGAGCCGTCGCGCGCCGTACCGATCCGCCAATCGTCCGACCAGAAGGGGCACGGGCAGCGCCAGCAGTCCGGACAACCCCACAATGGCGCCCAATGCGGCCAGCGGAATGGTGGTGAGTTCGGCGAAGAACACCAACGAAAGCGGCAGGAACAAGCCGCTTCCGATCGAGACGAACACGAGAGACGTGACGAGCGAGGCGTCGATCAAGCGACGTTGAACAACAACAGACATGGACAGTCAGCATTCGAGAGAAGGTGGGCAGGGCAGCATTCATCGGCCGCACACCTCGACGATGCGCGGGAGCTAGCCCTGTCTGACGTCCATCACGGGTCTCAATCTACGTCGCCTGCGTGGGCAGCGCCAATTCCGTCGGATGCCGCCGAGCATCACACGACGAGCAAGTCCCGCAATCGATTCCGCGCCGCGGGGGCCACTCGGAGCGAATCCATGGTCGCGTCTGCGTTCGCCGCGACATCCCGCACAATCGGCAGCTTGTCCTGCAGCCACTCGTCCACCTGAGCCGACGTCCAGGTCGACTGGCGATCGGTCGTCGGGGCGTGCTGCACCGCGCCGGCCATGGCGCGAACGGATGCCGCGTAGTCGTCGGCGACGGCATCCGCTTCGACTCCCGCGTTGCCGAGCAGGATCGTGGAGATCATGCCGGTCCGGTCACGGCCCGCGCTGCAGTGCACGAGCATGCCCGGTTCTGCGGCGGCGATCGCTTCGAGCGCCCCGCGCACGAGTTCGGGCTGCAGCCGCCAGTTGTGCCGCCAATACTCGGGCGAATCGAGGATCGGAAAGCACACACGCTGGAATTCGGGATCGTCCTGATCCTCGGTCGGGGCATTGACGATCGTGACGCGCCCGATCGCCGTGGTCGGGACCTCCGGATCATGGTCGCGTCGCCCCGCCTCGCACTCGTTGCGCAGGTCGACCACCGACTTCAGGCCCCAGGCACGGGCATCCAGCCAACCCTTCGCCGTCAGCCGCTCCCGACGCGGCCCCCGGGCGATCCGCCCGTACGCCGTCTCGCCGGTCGCCGACAACGGAGTCGGCAGCCCGCCGAGGTCCCGCGCGTTGATGTAGCCGTCCCAGGCGAGCGTTCTCATCCGCGCAGTCTACGAACGCGTCTCCGCCGTCGCCTCCACGAGATGTCGTTTCAACTGCAGAAATGGAGCGACCGCTCGAACCATGGAGCTATTTCTGCAGTTGAAACGACATCTCGACCGTCGTTCTCACGCGCCGTACGCGCGCTGGCCGTCGACCCAGGTGCCGACGACGACAGCATCGGCGATCTCGTCCGCCGGCCGGCGGAACGGGTCGCGATCGAGCACCGCGAGGTCCGCCGCGTAGCCGACTGCGAGGTGTCCGGTCGTGGCGTCGCGGTGGTTCACCCACGCGCTGCCCGCGGTGTACGCGGCGAGGAAGGTGCCGAGGTCGAGCGCCTGCTCCGGGCCGAGCGGAGGAACATCCTCACCGCTGTCGACCCGGTTGACCGCGGCGTGCGCCGCTTCGAGCGGATCCGCCGTGCTCACCGGCCAGTCGCTGCCGCCCGCCAGGCGAGCGCCGGCATCGCGGAGTTCGGCGAACACGTACTGCCGATCCACCAACGACGGGTCGAGGAACGGAATGGTCAGCTCGTCCATCTGCGGTTCGTGGCTGGCCCAGAACGCCTGAATGTTCGCGGCAGCGCCCAGCGCCGCGAACCGAGGAACATCCACGGAGTCCACCACCTGCAGATGCGCCAGATGGTGCCGCCCGTCGGTCACTCCGTTCGCTCCACGCGCACGTTCCAGCGCGTCGAGGCCCTCACGCACCGCCCTGTCGCCGAGAGCGTGCAGGTGCACCTGCAGCCCGGCCGCGTCGATGGCGACGACGGCATCGGCGAGCGCCTCCGGATCGAGAAAGCTGTGGCCACTGTTCTCCGTCGCGTGTCCGTGGCCGTCGAAGTACGGCTTGGTCATCGCTGCGGTGAAGTTCTCCGCGACGCCGTCGAGCATGATCTTGACGCTGTCGAGGCGGAAGCGCTCCGGATGTCCCAGCGCGCCGGCAGCGTCGCGTCGCGTCAGCATCTCCTCGAGTTGCTCCACACCGCGGTCGCGCTCCCACCACTGCGCACCGACCACGCGTGCGACCAGCGCGCCCTCCTCCACTGCACGATGGTACGTATCCGCGATGTCGGGCAGCCCGAACACCGCGCCGACCATGGCGTCCTGCCACCCGGTGATGCCGAGTGCGAGCAGCTCCCGCTGCGCCCGGAGCAGGCCGGAGTAGGCGAAATCGGCGTCGATCGGCGGGATCAGCCTCTCCACGAGCGCCGCCGCCCCCTCGTGAAGGGTGCCCGTCGGCGAACCGTCGGCATCGCGCTCGATGCGCCCGTCGGCGGGATCGCGCGTCGACGCGTCGATTCCGGCGAGCTGCAGGGCACGCGAGTTGACCCAGACCCCATGGTGATCGCGGTTGTGCAGCATGACGGGCCGGTCGGTGATCACCGCATCGAGCGCAGCTGCGGTCGGTGTACCACCGGTGAAGAACTCCATCGACCAGCCACCGCCGGTGATCCATTCCTCGTCGGGATGCTCGCGCCGATACGCCGCCACCCGCGCGACGCACTCTGCTGCATCGGCGGCACCGACCAGGTTGCACTGCAGCAGTTCGACTCCGCCCTGCACAGGATGCGCGTGGGCATCCTGGAACCCTGGCAGCAGCAACCCGCCGTGCAGGTCCACCACCCGCGTGCGCGGTGCGACCAGCCCGCGCAGCTCGTCGTCGTCCCCCGCCGCGACGATCAGCCCGTTCGTGACGGCGACTCCCCCTGGGCGCGAGACGGTCATCCCCTCGCTGAAGATGGAACCGCCGGTGAAGACGGTGTCGGCCGCCCGCGTCACGCGAACGCTCCCATGCCCGTGAGCTCGCGCCCGATCACGAGCTGGTGGATCTCATCCGTCCCCTCGTACGTGCGCACCGCTTCGAGGTTCGCCGCGTGCCTCATCACGGGGAACGCATCGGTGATGCCGTCTCCGGCGAGGATCGCGCGGGAGGTGTGCGCGATCTCCAGCGCCTCGCGCACGCTGTTCAGTTTGCCGACGGAGATCTGTACAGGGGTGATGGACCCCTTCTCCTTGAGCCGCCCCAGGTGCAGCGCGGTCAACATTCCCTTCTCGTATTCGACGAACATGTCGGCGAGCTTGGCCTGGATGAGCTGGCGGGAGCCGATCGGCGCGCCGAAGACCTCCCTGCCCCTGCTGCGCTCGATCGCCGCCTCGAGGCAGCTGCGTGCAGCGCCCATCGCTCCCCAGACGATGCCGTATCTCGCCTCGTTGAGGCACGCGAACGGCGCGGAAAGTCCCTTCGCCTCGGGTAAGCGGGCGGACTCCGGCACCCTCACACCCTCGAGCCGCACGTCGCACTGGATCGACGCGCGCATCGAGAGCTTGCCGTCGATGGGTGTCGCGGCGAAGCCCGCGGATTCCGTCGGCACGATGAATCCGCGCACCACACCCTCGTCGTCCTTGGCCCACACGATCGCGATGTGCGCGACGGACGCCAGGCCGATCCACCGCTTCGCGCCGTCGATCACCCAGTCGTCGCCGTCGCGTACCGCGCGGGTCGTCATCGCCGCAGGATCGCTGCCGCCTGCGGGTTCGGTGAGGGCGAAGCATCCGATCACCTCGCCGGCTGCCATGCGCGGCAGCCATGCCGTCTTCTGTTCCTCCGAGCCGTGCTTGGCGATGGCGGACATCGCCAGCGATCCCTGCACCGAGACGAATGTGCGCCACCCGCTGTCGGCGGCCTCGAGTTCATTGCAGACGAGACCGTACGCGACGGGGCCCGCGCCGGCGCATCCGTGGCCCGTGATGTGCATGCCGAGGAAGCCCGCCTCCGCGAGCTCTGGGATCAGTTCCCGCCTGAAATGCTTGTTCTCGAAGTCGTCCTCGATGATCGGCAGGATGCGCTCGGTCGCGAACGCGCGCGCCTTGCGCCGCCATGCGATCTCGTCGGCACTGAGCAGCGCGTCGAGGTCGAAGACGGAATCGACGATGAGGGTCATGGTCTTCCTTCGTTCGGATATGGGCGCCCTTCGACTCGCTGTGCTCGCTCAGGGAGCCGACCGGTTTCGCGCCAGTCGGCTCCCTGATGCTCGCCGAGCCGGGGCGGCAGGCTCTCGTAGATGGTGGCGATGCCGTCGATGCGTACCGGATCGGCGACGAACCTGCCGTCGCGATCGCCGTCGCCGATCGATACCGTCGGCTGCAGACCGAGTGACTCGGCGAACGCGATAGCCTCGCCGACTGTGTTGACAAGCCCAGCAGGGACTCCGACCGCGGTCAGCCGTTCCACCCACTCGGCCGCCTCCGCGGTGCCCAAGCGCTCGTCGATCAGCGCGTGCAGTTCGCGTCGAAGCGTGGCACGCTGCGGGTTGGTCGCATATCGATCGTCTGGGCCGATCCCGATCTCCTCGGCCAGCGCCGCGAACTGCCGGTCGTTGCCGACGGCGATGACGAGCTCCCGGTCGGATGCCCGGAACAGCTCGTACGGCGCGATGCTGGGATGCGCGTTCCCCATCCTCGCCGGCGACACCCCTGTCGCGAGGGTGCCGGATGCCTGATTCACCAGGGCGCTGAGCAGGCTCGACAGCAGGTCGACGCGCACCCTCGTTCCGACTCCTGTGCGGTCGCGATCGCGCAGCGCGAGCAGAATGCCGCTCAGCGCGTTGAGCCCGGTGATCACGTCGACCAGCGCGACGCCCGCCTTGCTCGGTTCCCCCTCCGGCGCACCCGTCACACTCATCAGGCCGCCGACCGCCTGCACGAGTAGGTCGTAGCCGGGCAGAGACGCGCCCGCGCCGTCGCCGAACCCGGTCACCGAGCAGTACACGACGCGTGGATTGAGCTCCCGCACGGAGTCGAAGCCGAGCCCGAACCGCTCCATCACGCCGGGCCTGAAGTTCTCGATCACGATGTCGGCGCTCGAGGCGAGCCTGCGGGCTTCGGCGAGGCCGGCATCCGTCGTCAGATCGCACACCACAGAACGCTTGTTGCGGTTCACGCTCGCGAAATAAGTCGAGTCGCCGTAGCGATCGCGGGGCGGCGCCCAGGCACGGGTGTCATCACCGGTCGGCGATTCGATCTTGATCACGTCGGCGCCGAAGTCGGCGAGCATCATCGTCGCGTACGGGCCGGCGAGCACCCGCGAGAAGTCGGCGACACGGATGCCGTCGAGCGGCAGCGCGCCACTGGAGTGCTTCTCACCCATCCATCCGCCTTCGCATGACCCGTGCCGCAGAACGGCGTAGGGACTGTCATTCATCCTAGATCGCATGATTCTGCGCACCAGCGCCATGTGCCACACAGCCCCGCGATACGGTGTTGCTCATGGGCAAAGATCAGCCATCGGCCACGCGAGTGGGACCGGCGGCGCGCGAGGCGATCTTCGCCCAGCTGGCCGACGCCGGACGCGCCGAGCAGGTGGCGAGGCGCCTCACCGATGCGATCATCCTCGGCGTGCTCGAAGACGGCGAGCGCTTGCCGAGCGAGACGGAACTCGCACGACGCTTCGGCGTCGCGGTGATCACCGTGCGCGAGGGGCTCGGGATGCTCCGCGAGAGCCAACTCGTCGAGACCCGTCGCGGCCGCGACGGAGGCAGCTTCGTCACCTCGGGCACCGGCCACGAGGGCGCACTCGAGGCCAGGCTCCGCACTGTGTCGCGGGTCGAGCTCGCCGACATGGCGGTGTACTTCGCGACGATCCTCGGCGGATGCGCCGAGCGTGCCGCGGCACGCTCCACCGATGAGGAGGGCGACCGGCTCGCGACCTGGCTGAGCGGGGCATCCTTCGACTCCCCCGCTGCGGCACGTGCGAACACCGGCGGCTTCTACCTCGAGGTTGCCGTGCTGAGTCAGTCTCCGAGGCTGGTGCGCGAGCAGATCCGTGTGCAGGCGGAGTACGGCCCTCTGCTTCTGTTGGCGTTGGACGACGGAGCGGAACGCGAGAGCACGGCGCGCGTCAACGCGTTGATCGCCGACGCGATCCGGGCGCACGACGGCGACCGAGCGCGTGAACTCGTGCTCGGCCAGCTGGATGCGCACAGTCGAGGGCTGCTCCGGGCCAAGGACGCCATGGATCGCGAGGCGGTGAGCCGTGGTCGCACGCGCACCCACGCCTGAGAAAGGCGCGCCCACCCAGCTCCCTGAGCGACCCGCAGCGGAGTCGAAAGACGCCACGTCGGTCGCCCACGAGATCTCCACCCTCTTCGCCGCCGTCTTCGACACGCTCGAATCCTGGCGCACCAAGATCCTGAGCACACTCGGCACCAGCACGACACAAGCAGCACTCGACGACGTCGTGTCGCGCCGGGTGCTTCCCCTGCTCACCGACGACGCACTCGTGATCGGCGCGGGGTTCATCGCCTCGCCCGACTACGTGCACGGTCGCAACGTGCACTTCGCGTGGTGGCTCGGGCCGCTGGAGTCCGGTCCGATCTTCGGCAGCACGCAGGAGCCGACGCGGCTCGACCTCTCCACGCGTGGGTACGCCGACTACCTGCGCGACGTGCGCGGCCTCGAGTGGTACGCGACACCGGCCGCCACCATGCTGGGCCACGTCACAGGTCCGTACGTCGACCACCTCTGCACGTGCGACTACATCCTCACGCTGACGCTGCCGGTGCAGGCGGACGACCGCATGCTGGGCGTGGTCGGCGCGGACATCGCCGTGCGAAGGCTGGAACGGGAGGTCATTCCGGACTTCCTCGCCTCGGATGAACCGCTCGCTCTCGTCAACGCCGACGGTCGCGTCGTCGTGTCGGGCGAGGCATCCGTCGCTGCTGGATCGCTCGTGCGCGACGCCTCAGAAGGCACAGTCTGCGCCGGAACCCCGCTGCGGGTCGTCTCCCTCGGCACGATTCACGACAACCCGTCCTAGCAATCATTGCAAACCGGATGATTTAGCGCGCGCCGTTCGCCTAGGCTGGCGTCGAGCGTGCACCGGCGGACGCCTCTGCGGCCGTCACGAGATACGAGAAGGGGCTCTCATGAGCTACTACGCAGTGGTCGATCCTGCCACCGGAGAGACGATCAAGGAATACCCGACGATCACGGATGCCGAACTCG
The DNA here is from genome assembly GCF_022761015.1 of Humibacter sp. RRB41. Classification (GTDB taxonomy): domain Bacteria; phylum Actinomycetota; class Actinomycetes; order Actinomycetales; family Microbacteriaceae; genus Humibacter. Next base: position 66,233 of record NZ_JAKWJQ010000005.1, on the reverse strand, counting down.
GCGACGCGATCGCCCGTGCGGATGCCGCCTACCGCGGCTGGGGCCGCACGACGACGCCCGCCGAACGCGCGGAGCTCATCCGCAAGGTCGGCGACCTGCACACGGAGCGCCGCGACGAGCTCGCTGCGATCATCGTGCGCGAGATGGGCAAGCCGCTCGAGCAGGCCTACGGCGAGGTGGATTTCGCCGCCGACATCTACCGCTACTACGCCGACACCTCTCCCGATGTGCTCAAGGACGAGCCGATCACGTTGCTCGCCGGTGAGGGGAGCGCGATCATCCGCCGCACCCCGCTCGGAGTGCTCTTGGGCATCATGCCGTGGAACTTCCCTTACTACCAGGTGGCCCGCTTCGCCGGACCTAACCTGATCATCGGCAACGCGATCCTGCTCAAGCACGCTCCGCAGTGCCCGGAGTCGGCGGCGGCCATTCAGCAGATCTTCGACGACGCCGGCTTCCCCGACGGTGCCTACGTGAACATCTATGCCACGAACGAGCAGATCGAGGACGTTATCGCCGATCCGTGTGTGCAGGGCGTCTCGCTCACCGGCTCTGAGCGTGCCGGCTCCGCGGTCGCGGAGATCGCCGGCCGCAACCTCAAGAAGGTCGTGCTCGAGCTCGGCGGGTCCGACCCGTTCGTCCTGCTTTCGACGGACGACATCGACAAGGTCGTGGAGGATGCCGCGGCCGCACGCCTCGACAACTCCGGCCAGTCCTGCAACGCCGCCAAGCGCTTCATCGTTGTGGACGACCTCTACGACACGTTCGTCGACAAGTTCACGGCCAAGCTCGCGGAGTCGCAGCCGAGCGACCCGACGTCAGACGACAGCGTGCTCGGACCACTGTCCAGCACCGCCGCCGCCGAGCGACTGCAGGCGCAACTCGATCGCGCCGTCGCGAACGGTGCCACCGCACATGCCACGGGCGAGCGCCGCGGCAACTTCTTCGCGCCGATCGTGCTCACGGACATCGCGCCCGACAACCCGTCGCGCCACGAGGAGTTCTTCGGCCCGGTCGCCTCGGTGTACCGCGCTGCCGACGAAGCGGATGCCGTCGCCAAAGCCAACGACATCCCGTTCGGCCTCGGTTCCTACGTCTACACGACCGATCCGGAGCAGGCCGAGCGCGTCGCCAACCGGATCGAGGCGGGCATGGTGTTCGTCAACCTCACGCTCGCCGACGGCGTCGAGCTGCCCTTCGGAGGTGTCAAGCGCTCCGGCACGGGCCGCGAGATGGGTCGCCTCGGGGCCGACGAGTTCGTCAACAAGAAGCTCATCCGCACCGCGTAGTCCCGCCCCGCCCCGCTCCACCCGGCCCCGTCGACCCGGCACTGTATTGCCGAGCCACCCTGCTGTTCACGTGAATACGATGCAGGCTCGGCAACACAGTGCCGGGTCGACGTCTTCGGGTGGGGTCGGGCGAGCGCGTCAGCGCTCGATCTCAGCAACCCGCAAGTTGATCACGTCGTCGAGCACGTCTGGTGGGATCGGCTTCTCGAGGCTGAACCGGATCGCCCCTGTCGAGAGCACGAATCCATCGAGTCGATCCGCCACCGCTCCGACCACCTTGCCGCTGAACGGATAGTTGGCCAGGTGGTTCTTCGCCTGCACGACAGCGATCAGGCCCTTGCCGCGGTACAGAAGCGCCGCCATACCGTAGCTGCGACCCTCGACGGCGTCGGGCACGAGCTCGAGCGCCCTGATACGGATGCCGTCGAACAACTCGAACACGTCGGGCGGCAGCGTCGCGTAGTAGTCGGTGACCTCCCCCATGTCTCCGTTTGTACTCGCCTCGCGCACGCAAAGCGAGGGGCGGCCCTCGATCGGACCACCCCTCGCCGGGTCAGACGTGCTCGATCAGTGTCTGCCCTGGGCCACCCCGTGCGCGATGCCGAACGAGAGTGCACCCAGCCCCGTCACGTCGTCGTAGCCCTTGGTGACCGTGAGCGACGTGTCGCTGTTGAGCGTGATCAGGTAGGAGTTGTGGCTCACCTGACCGGTGTATGCCACCGCCAGCGGACCGGCAGGCGGCTTCACGTCGCGGAACGTCGACGGAGACACGCGGTAGAGCGCGTACAGCGTCGGGTTCGCGAACCCGATCGTCGAGTGCGTGAGCTGTTGCGCCAGCGCCATCTGCGCCGCTGTCAACGGCGACGCCAGCGATGTTCCGCCGTACGTCTCGTTCACGTACGCGCCGGTCTCCAGCGTCGTGTCATCGACGATCGGGCTCAGGCCGATCTCGAAACCCGTGTACGGATCGGCGAGCGCCGACACGTCGGGTGAGACGCGCATCCCCTTCGCCAGCGAGTTCGGAACGACACCCGCCTGATACCAGGGCTGCTTGCTGATCGCACTCACACCACCACCTGCTCCGCCGGCGAAGATGCTGCCGGGGATCGGGTCGGCGTACGAGAGGTTGCCCGAGGCATCCGTCAGGATCTTGTCGAGCTGGTCACCCCAGCCGACCTCGGTGACGAGCTTGCCGTTCTTGTCGACGCCGATCGAGGTGCCACCGACCGAGGTGACGTACGGCGAGGATGCCGGCCAGTCCGGAGACGCGTACCCGAGGTTCGCAACCTCGTCGCCGTTGTCACCGCTCGAGTAGTACAGCCCGATGCCCTCACCCGCTGCCTGCAGGTGGAGGTTCTCTTGTCCCGCGAGCACGTCGGTCGGAACGTCTTCTCCGATGTCACCCCAGCTGTTGCTCACGATGTTCGCGAGCTTCTTGTCCAGGATCGTCGAAGTGGCCAGATCGAGTCCGCCTTCGCAGTTGTCGCCGCCGACGTAGAGGATGTTCGCCTTCGGTGCCACGGCGTGCACGGCTTCGACGTCGAGGGTCTGCTCGCTCTGCCATCCGCTGGGCTCCTGGCAGAGGTCCTGGTCGGTGAACTGGTCAGCGCTCGGAACGATCTGCGAGTACTGGTTGCGCGTGAGCGACGGCTCGCCGTTCTGCGCCGAGTACTGGTTCACGTCACTGACGATCGACGGCGAGGCGTAGGCATCCGTGATGGCGACCGTCTGCCCCGACCCGTTGACGCCGAGCTTCGACCAGGTGTCGAGACCGTAGCCCGAGCGGATCTGCTTCGGCGTGTACCCGCAGATGTTCGTCGGGTACTGCGTCTGGCCGTTGTAGGCGGCGGGAACGGTCACGCTCTTCTGCGCCCAGTACGTCGAGCACGGCGCATTGAACGCGGGCGTCGTCGACGGCGTCGCCATGCGCTCCTTCGGCGTGGTCGGGCCGGTGGCCGACGGGATGTCGCCCTGCTGAATGGAGTCCGGCCTGGTCAGGGTGCGTGACTGGTCGACGCTCACGGCGCTCACGCTCGAGCCCACCGACTGAGGCAGGACCGGGGCAGACGACGGCGCGACGAGCTGCCGCCCGGCGTGGCTGTAGGTGTGCAGCGATGTGGAGAATGCCGCTCCCACCTGGTCGGGAGTGCCGCGGAAGACGACGTACTCACGACTCGCCGGTGTTCCGGTGACGGTGAGTCCCTGGGACTTCACGTAAGCGACCACGGCGTTGTAGGTACGCTGCGTCGGCGAGAAGCGGCTGATCCACTGCTGCGGCGTCAGCCAGCGGCGGTACTGCGGATTGCCGGGAGTGGAGACCGCCTTGGCGAGGCTGACCGCGCCCTGCGGGTCCTTCAGATTGAGGTAGAGCTCGCCTTCGACTGTGGTGTCTGCTGCTGGTGTTCCGGTGTCGTTCGCACTGGTCGCCCAGTTCGGCACCGATCCCGTGTAGTCGACGCTCTGCGCGGCATTCGCCGCGCCCATACCCGTGAGTGAAAGCGCAGCGATACTGACGCCTGCGGCCAGAATCGCCATCGTCCGCCTTGTGAGCGGGCGACGGGCTTTTCGTGTCGTCATCCCATTCCCTTCGAATCGGTCGCGTGCCCCCCTATGGCGCGCGTGATTCGGACACTATGCCCCCGCATACGTCCCCCACAAGAGGCACAACAACGAAGGAACGAAAGGCGAACGTTCTCCCCGGGTTCGACGACAGGATCGAATGCCAGGGGATACGACGAAGGCCCCGCCGGATCAACCGACGGGGCCCTCGAAAGTGGGATGCCTAAATGGCGTTCACATCGAGCGGGATGCCGGGGCCGAACGTGGTCGACACGGCGCCCTTCTGGATGTAGCGGCCCTTGGAGGCGGACGGCTTGAGCCGCATGACCTCTTCGAGCGCAGCGTTGATGTTCTCCGAAAGCTGCTCGGGCGTGAACCCTGCCTTGCCGACGACGAAGTGCACGTTGGAGTGCTTGTCGACGCGGAACTCGATCTTTCCGCCCTTGATGTCGGACACGGCCTTCGCCACGTCGGGCGTCACGGTGCCGGTCTTCGGGTTCGGCATGAGGCCACGGGGGCCGAGCACCTTTCCGAGACGGCCGACCTTGCCCATCAGCTCCGGTGTGGAGACGGCGGAGTCGAAATCGGTCCAGCCACCTGCGACGCGCTCGATGAGCTCGTCGCCGCCGACCTCGTCGGCACCGGCTGCGATCGCGGCCTCGGCCGCTGCACCGGTGGCGAACACCACGACGCGGGCGGTCTTGCCCGTGCCGTGCGGCAGGATGACGGTGCCACGCACCATCTGGTCGGCCTTGCGAGGGTCGACACCCAGCTTGAGAGCGACCTCGACTGTGGAGTTGAACTTCGACGACCCGGTCTCGCGCGCCAGCGCGACGGCCTCGTCGGGGGTGTAGAACTTGCCGTCTTCGATCTTGGCGGCGGAGGCCCGGTAGGCCTTGGACTTCTGTGCCATGGTTCTGACCTACCTTTCTTTACTCGACCGTGATGCCCATGGAGCGGGCGGTGCCTGCGATGATCTTGGATGCGGCATCCAGATCATTCGCGTTCAGGTCGACCAGCTTCTGCTCGGCGATTTCGCGCACCTGCGCCGCGGTCAGCTTGCCGACCTTGGTGGTGTGCGGAACCCCGGAACCCTTGGCCACGCCTGCGGCCTTCTTGATGAGCTCTGCCGCCGGAGGGGTCTTGAGGATGAACGTGAACGAACGATCCTCGTAGACGGTGATCTCCACCGGGACGACGTTGCCGCGCTGCGACTCGGTCGCCGCGTTGTACGCCTTGCAGAACTCCATGATGTTGACGCCGTGCTGTCCCAGCGCCGGGCCGATCGGCGGGGCGGGGTTGGCGGCGCCGGCCTTGATCTGAAGCTTGATCAGACCTGTGACCTTCTTCTTCGGTGCCATCGATTTTCCTTTCCTCGAGGCGGATGCCGTTGCATCCCCTCTCCCACGAACCTCGGACTGTCCGAGACGTGGTGAATCTGCGCGAATGCACAAACCACACAATGATACCCGATGCGGATGGGCAGCCTTGCCAGCCCCCGGCCCTGCGCGATCGGCCGTCCGCAGCCGGCCGTCCGCCGACCGACCGCCCGCCCGCCGACCGACCGCCCGCATGCCAGGCCATCGTCAAGTCGCCAGACTCGCATGCACCCAGGGACCTGCCGCAACACGTTTTCAGGACCTCCGGCGAGGCACCGACACAGTCTGGATGCTTCACAGCATGTCCTGAAAACGAGCTGCGCTGAGTGACTCGTGGGATGCGAAAGGGGCCGCCCACCCGAGGTGGACGGCCCCTTTCGAAGAGTCGCTACTGCTTGTTGACCTGGTCGAAGCTGAGCTCGACCGGCGTCTCGCGCTCGAACAGGGAGACGAGCACGGTGAGCTTGCCGCTCTCCGGCTTGATCTCGCTGATCGAACCGGGCAGACCCGCGAACGAGCCTTCCTTGATCGTGATGGTCTCGCCGATCTCGAAGTCCACCTCGATGGGGGCGACACGCGTTGCGGCCTTCGCACCCTTGCCGGATGCCGCCTTGCCGGTGGCGACCGGCTCGACCTGCACGAGCGACTTGAGCATGTTGAACGCCTCGTCGAAGCGCAGCGGCGTCGGGTTGTGCGCGTTGCCGACGAACCCGGTGACACCAGGTGTGTGACGCACAACGGACCAGCTGTCTTCGTTGAGGTCCATACGCACCAGCACATAGCCGGGGATGCGCACACGGTTGACCATCTTGCGCTGGCCGTTCTTGATCTCGACGACGTCTTCCATCGGCACCTCGACCTGGTAGATGTAATCTTCCATGCCCATGGTGTTCGTGCGGTTGGCGAGGTTCTGCTTCACACGACGCTCGAAGCCTGCATACGAGTGGATGACGTACCACTTGCCCGGCAGGTAGCGCAGCTCGCGCTTGAACTCGTCGTAGGGGTCGACCTCGGTCTCGTCCTCGTCGTCGCCCTCTGGTGCAGACCCGTCAGAAGCTGGCTCGTCAGAAGCCGACTCGTCAGACGCTGACCCGTCGGAGTCGGAGTCTCCGTCCACCTCTTCTTCGTCTTCGATCGCCTCGAACGCCGCCTCGGCCTCGTCGGCGTCGTCGACCTCCAGTGCGTCGTCAACCGCGGCATCGGCCTCGGGGTCGGCGGTCTCTGCGATCGCGTCGAGTACGGCATCCAGATCGATGTCGTTCCCGTCGGCGTCGGTCACGTGCAGGGCTTCGTGCTCGGCGGCATCCGACGACTGCTCCTCGGCAGCGAGCTGGTTGCCCTCCTGCGCCTCGTCGTCTCCGGCAGCCTGCTCAGCAGCGGTCGCCCAGTCGACGTCATCGCGCTCTCGTTCAGACACTTGCTGTTACCAATCCATTCCTGTTGTTGCGCGTAAGGCACGCGCCGCCGATTCATCCAGGCCTCTTCGCCCCACGGCCTGCTCGGTGTCAGGACCCCGGGGTACCGAAGACGAGGATCACCAACCAGCTGAACAGCTGGTCCAGACCGTAGACGATCGCCATCATGATGATCACGAAGACCAACACCACGCCCGTGTAGCTCAGCAGTTCCCCGCGTGTGGGTGTGACGACCTTCTTCAGTTCCGCGAAGACCTGCCGGATGAACAAGGCGATCCGAGAAAACGGGTTGCGTTTGGCTGCCCGCTCCTTCTTGGCGTTGGCGACGACATCCTCGCTCGGTTCGTCGATAACTTTCCGCGCCACCTCATACCTTTCGTGGGTCGGAGCCAGAGCACCGACTTGCAGGGCGGACAGGACTCGAACCTGCAACCTGCGGTTTTGGAGACCGCTGCTCTACCAATTGAGCCACCGCCCTTCGGGAAGAAATCACACGACTCTATCCCGGAAGACTGCCTTATTCGCCGGGAGTTCTGAGCCGTGGTGTGCAAGCCCGTCACGACCACGCAAAATGGGCGCAAAAAAGCTTGGCTGACTTCAACAACCTCGGTCAAGTGTAGGCGAGCGGCACCCGGCGCGCAAAGCGGAGCACTCGCCACCGCGTCACAGCAGACGGCGGGCCAGCGCCCACGCCGTGAGCTCGTGACGCGACGACAGCTGCAGCTTGCGCAGCACGGCTGAGACGTGGGTCTCGACGGTTTTCACCGAGATGAAGAGCTCGGTCGCGACCTCTTTGTAGGCGTATCCGCGCGCGATCAGACGCATCACCTCGCGCTCCCGACCTGTGAGGCGATCGAGCTCATCGACACTCTCGGCCTGCTCTCCGGATGCCGCGCCGAAGGCATCCAGCACGAACCCGGCCAGTCTCGGAGAGAAGACCGCGTCGCCACCGGCGACGGCGAGCACTGCCTTGGTCACGTCGCTGCCCGAGCTGCCCTTCGTGATGTAGCCGCGGGCGCCGGCGCGGATGACCGCCACCACGTCCTCCGCCGAATCCGAGACGCTCAGTGCGAGGAAGCGCGTGCCCGCCGTCGATCCTGCGCACCGGCGAACGACCTCGGCGCCCCCGCCGCCCGCACCACCGGGAAGGTGCACGTCGAGGAGTACGACGTCGGGGAGCAGGGACGTGACGGCCTCGACGGCGGAGTCGACGGCATCCGCTTCGCCGAGCACCCGGATGCCTTCACCCAGGTCGGCGCGCAGCCCTGAGCGGAAGATCGAATGGTCGTCCACGATCACGACAGTGACGTCGGATTCGGTCACGCCTCATCTCCTCCTCGTTCGAAGTGCACCCGCACCTCTGTGCCCTCGCCGCCTGCTCCCGGCCCGACGGAGGCCGTGCCTCCCGCGCGGCGCATGCGCCCCACGATCGACTCTCGCACGCCCATGCGGTCGCCGGGCACCGTCTCGAGCGTGAATCCCGGCCCTCTGTCGCGCACGAAGACATCGACGGATGCCTCGCTCCCCTCGACGTAGACGCTCACCTCGCCCCCTGCGTGGCGTGCTGCGTTGAGCATCGCTTCGCGCGATGCCGCCGCCACCTCGCCTGTCGACCGCTCTCCCGTCGCTCCCACGACGACGACGTCGAACCGCACCGGATAGTCCAGCTCGAGCGCGGCCGCCGTCTCGCGAAGATCGCTGATCAGGTCGTTGTCCTCACGACGCTCACCCGAGTACAGCCATTCCCGCAGCTCGCGCTCCTGCGCTCGCGCGAGCCGGGCGACCTCGCTGGATGCCCCCGCCCTGGTCTGGATCAGCGCGAGCGTCTGCAGCACGGAGTCGTGCAAGTGCGCCGCCATCTCGGCGCGCTCCTCCTCGCGCACCCGCTTGGTGCGCTCGGCGATCAGTTCCCGCCAGAGTCGCAGTGCCCACGGGCCTGCCAGCACGGCCACCCCGGCCAGCAGGGCGATCACGAAGAGCACCCACGCCCATCCGGGTGCACCGCTCCCCCACACCAGAGGGCCGAGGATTCCCACCGCCACCAGCACGACGCCGCTCGAGATCCGCAGCCACCGCGCGGTCGTCTCGCTGCGCGGCGTCGCCGCGTCGACGAGCTGATCCCACAGAACGGAGCCGGCACCGCACACGACAGCGCCGACGATGACCGGTACCAGGCTCGCCGAGGCGACCACCCCAGACCTGAACCCGATTCCGAGCGTGAACACGAGCAGACCGAAGAACACGGCGGCGCCGAACAGCAGCCACGGCACGGGGACCCGGCGATGCACGACGCCGAGCGTGTCGGGCTCCGACGGCTCGAGCGGCGTCATCGCCCAGAGCCAGGCATAGAGCAGGATGCCCACCCCACCGCACAGCGCGAGTGCGATGGCCAGCCACCTGGTCGCCTCGACACTCCACCCGAGGTGCCGCGCCGTCGCGGCGCACACACCGCCGAGCACGCAGTCGCGCGGGCGCAGCAACGGCGGTCGCTGCACGGGCGGCGACATCGGCGGCCGCCTGGGCGCGCGGGCGGATGAGGACGGCATACAGGCATCCAATCATCAGGCCGCGCACCCCTGATCACCGGGCGGAACATCTCAGGGGTCGATCAGGGCGATCCCCCATCGCGGACGGGGCGGCGACTCGGGCACGATCGAGACATGCCTGAAGACGCCACACAGACGCCCCGCCCGCCGGAATACGGTTCAGCCACCCCCGGTGCCGCTCCCGGCGCGACCCCCAGCAGTGCAGCCACCGGTTCCACCCGCTTCTTCGGCTGGCTCCGCGGTCTGGGCATCGTGCGCCAGAACGGCTGGGCCGGCGGGGTCTGCGGCGGAATCGCCGCCAGGCTCGGCATCGATCCGATCATCGTGCGCGGCATCGCCGTTGTCGTCGCCACCCTCGGCGGCCCTGCGTTCCTGGTGTACGCGGCGGCATGGCTGCTGCTTCCTGACGCGAGCGGAGACATCCACCTCGAGCGCCTTATCAAGGGTCACTTCGAGCCGGCGACGATCGGCATCATCGTGCTCGCGCTGTTCTCGTTCCTCCCGTTCGCGCAGGGCTTCTGGTGGGCGGGGGCGCAGTTCTGGGGCGGGTTGTCGTGGTTCGCCTCCGTCGGGCGCGCGCTCTGGGGCCTTCTGGTCATCGGACTCATCGTGGCGTTCGTGATCTGGGCAGCACGCAGCGGGCGCATCACACCCGTGTCGCCCCCGGCATCCGCTGCTCCGACCTATCCCTCTTCTCCGTCTCCCTCCCCGACCACGCAGACTTCACCGACGGATGCCGGTGGCGGCGCCGCGCATTCGGCTTCCGCGAGCGCCGCCCCGGCATCGACTCTCCCCGACCCGTCGACGGGCGGTGGTGCGTCCTACGTCGCTCCGCCGGCGGGCCAGCCGGGCGCCGATCAGGATGCCGTTGCGGACTGGCGGGCGCGACAGGATGCCTGGCGCACGGAGTACGCGGCCTGGAATGCCCAGCAGGCCGACGCCCGAGCCATCAAGCAGCAGCGCACCGCCGAGATCCGGGCACAGGCGCAGGCGCTCGCAGCGGAGTCGGAACGGGCGCGTCGAGAGCGCAGAGCCGCGAATCCGCGCACCAGTGCGGCCTACGTCGGCATCGCGCTCGGGCTCGCGCTCGTGCTGGGCGGCGTGGGCTCTGCCGTGGTCCTCGGGTCGAGCGCATCCGACTACTCCATACCGATCGGGCTGGCGATCGCCACCGCGGTCATCGGTGGATCGATCGTGCTCGCAGGAGTCCTTCGCCGCCGGAGCGGGTTCCTCGGCTTCGTCTCGATCGTGCTGATCGTCGCGTGCCTGGTGACCGTGCTTCCGCCCCGCGGGAGAGACCTCGTGCTCCTGTACACGTACTACCAGGACCCCTCGGCGGTCTCGATCTACCAACCTCTCGGCTCGACTCGCGTCAGCTTCGACGACGCTGCGGCGAGCGGGCACGTCGACATCTCCCAGGGCGTCGGCTCCACCGAGATCGATCTCGTCGAGGGCCTCTCGGCACGGGTCGTCATCACCCAGCACGCCGGGCGCAGCTCCGTGAATGCCGACCGCATGGATGCCGACGGCAACTCCGAGGTCGTCTCACCGTCAGTCGCGACGACCGGTGACGAGAGGATCTCCACCTTCGTGATCGGCGACGGACAGCCGACGGTGACCATCAAGGTCGACCAGGCTGTCGGATCCGTCTACGTGGCGCAGAGGGAGTCCCTGTGAGCGACGCACCTGACACCCCCAGCACGCAGCGGCCCGACCCGCACAAGAGCGAGGACTCGACCATGACACCCGAGAGCGACACCGCACCCACCGAACGCCTCACGGAGACGACCCCCACCGAGCGCATCGACGACGCCGCCACCGCCGCGCAGCCGGAGGCGACTCCGACGCTCCGCATCGACGAGCCGCCGCTCGCGGACCGCTACGCCGCGGCCGCGACGGGCGGGACGCGGCCGCGCATCCGCTCCGGTGCGATCGCGTGGGGCGTCATCGTGCTGGCGTTCGCGGCGGCGGTGATGATCGTCACCGCCGTACCCGGCAATGCTGCGGCGTTCGCCGCGTGGACCGCCTCATTCACGCCCGTGACGATCGGCGTGCTCATCGTCGTTGCGATCGGCGTGCTCGTACTGCTCTTCGCCGGCCTCTCGGCCATCCGTCGGGCTCAGCGTCGGTCGGCCGTGCGCGGCTGAACCACGTGCGGCGCGGGCGGGCGGCTAGAGTTCCAGGCCGACCAGCACCGGCTCCGGCCGCAGCAGCACGCCGAACTCGGCCTGCACCCGCCCCTGCACGTACGACGCCAGCTGCGCCACATCGAGCGCGGATGCCCCGCCCCGGTTCGTGATCGCCAGCGTGTGCTTGCTCGAGATGGCGGCGCCCGATCCCGGCAGTGCGAATCCGCGTCGAATGCCGGAGTGCTCGATCAGCCACGCGGCACTGAGTTTCACTCCGGGCCCCGTCGACTCGGCCTGTGCCCGATGCCTCTCGCGGTCCACAGCGGCCTCTGCCAGCAGCCCGACAGCGACGCTCTCCTCGGCGAAGGCGGCGTCGAGCGGCGCGACGAGGTCCGGCTCGTCCGGCACGAGCGGCCACCTCGGCATGTCGGCCGGCAGGGTGTGCGCGAACTGCGTCGACACGATCGGGTTGGTGAAGAACGAGCCTGCGCTCACCGAGTCGGGGTCGTCCGGGTCGAGAACCATGCCCTTCGACGCCCTCAGCGACAGCACGGTGCGCCGCAACTCACCGAGCGAGACCTTCGTCCCGACATCGACAGCGAGCGCGTTCGCGAGCTGTCCGTACGCGATGGGCTCGCTCAGCGCCGCGCCGACATCCTGCCGCTGCGCAAGCTCGAGCTCGACGGCGACCACGACCCCCTGCAGACCGCGCTTGAGCAGCGAGGTGCGGTAGCCGAGCTCGAGCTCCGCCGCGGTCATCCTTCGCACGTCGCCGGTCGCCGCGTCGAGAAAGTCGACGGCGACGAGAACCGACGAGAGCTCCTGCCCGTACGCGCCGATGTTCTGCACCGGCGCAGCTCCGACACTGCCCGGGATGCCCGACAGCGCCTCGATCCCCGCCCACCTGTTGCGCACGGCCAGCGCCACGAGGCCGTCCCAAGGCTCTCCCGCCTGCACGCGCAGCCGAACGGCATCCGGACGCCCGATGCGTTCGCCGCCCTCGATCCGCTCGACACCGCGGGTGGCGACCTGGATGACCGTGCCGTCGAACCCGTCGTCGCTGACGATCGTGTTCGAGCCACCCCCGAGCAGCAGCACATCGTCGTCGCCCGCGTAGGCGTCGCGCGCGATCGCGACGAGCTCGTCCTCGCTGCGCGCGGCGACGAGGTGCTGGGCAAGGCCGCCGACGCGCATGGTGGTCAGCTGCGCGAAGGTGGGTGCGGCCTCCGTCAAATCAGCGACACCCACGCCTGCGCCTTGCCGAGCACTGTCTTGCCGTCCACGCTCGCGACGATGTCGATGCGCGCCCTGCCTGCATCGGCCTCGATGACGGCGACCTTGGCTGTGACGTCGAGCGTCGCGCCGTCCTGGCGATCCACCACGACGGGACGGGTGAAGCGCACCTGGTAGTCGACCACCCTCGCCGGGTCGCCGACCCAGTCCACGACGGCCTGCGACGCGATGCCCATCGTGAGCATGCCGTGGGCGAGCACGCCCGGCAGTCCCACGAACTCCGCGACGTCGTCACGGTAGTGAATGGGATTGAAGTCACCGGAGGCCCCGGCATACCGCACGAGCGAATCGCGCGTCACGAGGTGGCGAACGCTCGCCACCTCGTCGCCGACGGTCAACGAGTCGAGTGCCGGAGTCGCGGCCATCAGTCCTCTCCCCTCACCACGAGCGTGGAGGTCGCCGTCACGACGTGCTCCCCCGTTGCGTCGTCGATCACGGTGCTGGCGGTGATCATCGAGTTGCCGCCGAGCGACTTCACCGAGGTGACGGTGAGATGCGCTGTCAGCTCGTCGCCCGCCACCACGGGACGCGAATACTCGAAGCGCTGGTCGCCGTGCACCACTCGACCGAAGTCGATCCCGGCATCCTCGTCTCCGAGCAGCTGGGCCAGCGTGGCCTCCTGCACGACGACCGGGAACGTGGGCGGCGCCACGACGTCGGCGTGGCCGGCAGCGCGGGCGGCCTCGACCTCGAAGTGGATGGGATTCGTCGCGAACACGGCGCGTGCGAACTCCCGCACCTTCTCTCGCCCGACGAGATAGGCGTCGACCGGAGGGTAGCTCCGGCCCTGGATCGCGGGGTTCACTGGCACGCGCTTCATTCTACGGACCGAGGATGCCCGGCTCAGCCCGGGCGAAGCCCGGGCGGCACCGCCCGGCTCACCCTTGTTCACCTCGCTCGGGCCGGTCATTCACGACCTCGCCACGTGCGCGGTGGAGCCTCGTCACGGATCGACCAAGACCCCTCACAACCGAGAGGAAAGCCGTGGCGAACCTCACTCGCCGTACCCTCCTGATGGGCAGTGCTGCCTCCCTCGTCCTGATCGGCGCCGGCACGTTCGCCGGTCGCCGCGACGCGGCGCTCGCACTCGCCGAAACCCGCGCGCTGTCCGTGCTCGGCACGACGATGGAAGCGGCATCCGCACCCGTCGGCACGGTCGGTTACCGTCGGCTCGGCGCCGGGCCCGGCATGCCGACCGTCATGCGCACAGAACTGCGCACTGCCGATTCGGGTCGCGACGACCGCCGCGACGCCCTTGCCGCCTTCGTGCAACTGACCGACCTGCACATCGTCGACGCGCAGTCTCCGATGCGGTTCGAGTCGTTCCTCGATGTGGACAAGACGGCGTTCCGTCCGCAGGAGGCGCTCGGCACGCATGGCACGGCACAGCTCGTGCGGCGCATCAACGACATCGCTGCCGGTCCCTTCACCGGCAGATCATTCGACTGCGCCGTGACCACCGGCGACAACACCGACAACGGCGAGACCATCGAGCTCGAGTGGTTCCTGACCCTGTTGAACGGCGGGGAGCTGCGCGCCGACTCGGGGGCGGTCGGCACCTGGGAAGGCGTGCAGACGGGCGACGACGAGCGGTTCTACCGGCCGGGGTCTGCGCATCCGGACGCCTATCAGAAGGTCGGCTTCCCGATCGTCGAGCGCATGCTCGATCACGCGATGGCTCCGCATGCCAGCGACGGGCTCGCGATGCCGTGGTACTGCGTGTTGGGCAACCACGACGACTCGATCGGCGGCACGGTGCCCGCGGCGTGGACGGCACTTGCGGATGCCTACACCGGCACGACGAAGTTCACCGGCTTTCGCGACGAGCGCGCGAACCGCGCGGTGCGCGCCGCCTTCGAAGCGGGTACGGCCGCGGCACCGGATGCCCGTGCGGCGCTCGATCCGCAGTGGACGGTGACCGCGGACGAACGACGCGCGCCGTTCACCCCTGCACAGTTCATGGCGGCTCACCTGGCTTCGAGCGCGGAGGGCTCCGGTCCGGTCGGACACGGTTTCACGACCGAGGCGATCGCGGAAGGCCGGTCGTGGTACCGGTTCGACATCTCCGACGCGGTCGCGGGCCTGGCACTGGACTCCACCGACAAGGCGGGGTTCACCTACGGATCGATCGGCGACACGCAGCTGACGTGGCTGGAGTCGGAGCTGGCTGCGGCATCCGGTCGATACGTCGTCGTGTTCAGCCATCACACGAGTCGTTCGATGACCAACCTGCACTCCGATCCGACCACTCCCGGCCAGAAGCGCCACCACGGCGACGAACTCGTCGAGGTGCTCGCGCGGCATCCGAACGTGATCGCGTGGGTCAACGGCCACTCGCATTCGAACACGATCACGCCGCACCCTGGCGCCTCACCTCGCCACTCGTTCTGGGAGATCAACACCGCGTCGCACATCGACTTTCCGCAGCAGGCACGCGTGATCGAGGTGTGTCGCGACGGGAGGGGATCTCTGTCGATCTTCACGACTCTGATCGAGTCGGCCGCGCCGCAACAGGCGTCGTACTCGGACGGGTCGCAGGCCGCACTCGCGTCGCTGTATCGGGAACTGTCGTACAACGATGTGTCGTACGCGTCGCGCCACGCCGGAAGCGCGGGTGATCGCAACACCGAGCTCCTGCTCGCCGATCCGTTCGTCTGACATGGGAAGAGCCCCCCGGCATCCGCCGGAGGGCTCTTCTTCGTCTGTCTGTCAGTGCAGCATGCCTACTGGCAGCTGTCGCACTGCAGAAGGTCCATCGGGTCGACGGGTACTGCGTAGCCGCCGACGGTCTCGTTCTCATCCATGATGACCTCCCCAAATTGCTTCATGATCGGAACCATCGAGTGAATCGAAATGGCTTCCGATCCACCCGCCGCAACCAGTCCCCTCGTGCTTACGGCTGAGGTGTTCCGCGCGGTGTTCACCCACTATATAACGTGAATGACACGATTGTCATTCCACTAGATGTTGTGTTTTGCGGATTTCTTCTCGTCACTTGACAGGCTAGGCGGAACCCCTGACAACCAAGGGATTCCGGCCGGTCGAGGTGGCCACGAGCACCTCGATCGACACCGGCTGTTCGGCGTGTCGCCACGTGCCCTCCCTTCCTGAACCCTCCCAATGAGGTTTAGAGTCGAGCGAGGTTCACACAGAGGGGGCTCGATGGACCGCGTCGAGGCACGCACGCCTTCGACGATGCTGCGCCTGCTGTTCTGCGGGCTCGGTGTCGCGGGCGGTCTTGTGCTGCTCGGACTCGCGTTCGGTGCCCACTCGGCATCGGCCGACGAGCCCGGTGCGACTCCACCGGCCTCGAGTTCCGCTCCGCCCACGCTTCTCGGCTCGGTCGGGTCACTGGTCGGCTCGGTCACCGCTCCGGTGGAGAATACGGTGAGCACGCTGACGGCCACTGTCTCCTCGGTGGTCGACCCGCTGACGCAGTCACTGCCCGCTCCGGTTCAGCAAGTAGTGGAGCCCGTGACGAGCACGGTCACCTCGACCGTCGGATCAGTCTCCGTGACCCAGACCCTCTCGCCGGTCACCGGCGCGGTCGACCACATCATCGGGTCCATCCCCGTCGTCGGTTCGACGCTCGGTCCGATCTCGGACGTCACGGCTCCCGTGACGGGAGCCGTCGACTCGGTGCTCGGGTCGGTGGCGCAGACGACCGGCTCGGTCTTCGGGCCTCCACCCGTGACATCGCAGCCGACTCCGCCGGAGTCAGGGACGAGTACACCGGCAGGCGATTCACCGGATGGCTTGGCACTCACTCCGTCCGTCTCCGCCGCCTCGAACGCGTCGCTCGAGGCGTTCGAGGGCATCGGTTGGCCGCCCCAGGCGTCAAGCTGGTCTTCACGGCACGGCACACCGTCGACGAGCTCCAGATTCGCCCCATCACCGGGGACATCTCCGTCTCCGGGAGACACCGGTGACGCCCCACCGCCTGCGAACGGATCCTCCGCTACCGGAACCGGTTCCGGTAGCGGTCCTGGTGGCGCCGGCTCCGCTGGCACGCCACCGTCCGGCACTTCTTTCGCTTCGGCCTTCGGTGTGCTCGCGAGTACACCGCTCGACGACGATCTTCCGACGACACCCACGTACGAGACCGACTCGACACCTGACTGAGCTGGTTCGCTCCGCCCCACGCCACGGCATCCTTTTGCGATGCGGCGCGTCGATGGGCGGAAGAAGCGACCTCAGTCTTTCGCTGCGCCCTGCGCTGCGGAAGCGACCACACGCTCGATCAGGAGTCGAAAATCATGAACAAAATCGTGTCGAGGGGACTGTGGTTCACAGTCATCCTTGGCGGTCTATCACTGGCGGGGATCGGTGCGGCCAACGCTGCCGAACCCTCAACGAGCGGCACCGACGGAGCAGCTTCCGGCGATGTGCTCGGCATCAACCTGAGCGCACCGATCTCGCTGGCGGGCAACGCCATCAGCGCGGTCGGCGACGCGCTGTCGAACGCCGCGACCACGTCGACGCCGGCAGCAGCATCACCACCAGCATCGTCCGATCCGGCCACGTCGACGTCGTCGACACCGGCCGCATCGACATCGGGGAATGGAGGCATCGCCTCCGGTGACATCGTCGGCGGAACCGTCTCGGTTCCCGTCACGGTGTCGGGCAACGCCGTGAGCGTCGCGGGTGATTCGACGAGCACGGGTGCCGCCACATCCGCTGCGTCGCAACCGACGGGGACCGAGGGCCCCGCAGCTGCGACGACCAGCGGAGACGACAGCGTGCTCGGCGGTCTCGTGGCTCCGATCACGGTGAGTGCACCGATCACGGTCAGCGGCAACGGAATCAGTGTGCTGGGCGACGCGACATCCGACAAGGCGGATACGTCGACCAGCGGGGGCTCCGTTGCCGCTGTTGCCGGGGCACCGGCCACCAGCGGAAACGACGGCGTGCTCGGCGGCCTGCTCCTGCCGATCGGTGTGAGTGCTCCGATCACGGTGGGCGGCAACGCCATCAGTGCGGTCGGCGACTCCGACACCTCGGATCCGGTCACCACGACGACGTCCGACGGTGGAGGATCCGGCGGCGGTTCCGGCGGTTCCGGCGGCACCACCACGGGCGACGGCAGTGTGCTCGGAGGCCTGCTCGCGCCGATTGACGCGAGTGTGCCGGTGACAGCGGGCGGCAATGCCATCAGTGGTGTCGGCGACTCGACGAGCACCGGCGCGAGCACCACTGTTGCCGACCCGGCAGGAGCGTCCGGCGGCAGCACGAGCGGCGACGGAAGCGCGGTGGGCGGTCTGCTCACCGATGTGGGGCTGAACGTCCCCGTCACGATCGGCGGCGATGCCGTCAGCGTGATCGGCGACTCGACCACGACGGGTGCCGGCACCTCGGTTCCGAGCGGTCCGACCGGTCCAACAGGTCCGACGGATCCGACCGGGCCCACCGGACCGACGGGCCCGACCGGACCCACGGGATCCACCGGAACGACCGGTTCGGTTCAGCCTGTGGTGTCCACTCACGCGGTAGGCGGCGTCTCGGCATCCGCGGCGACATCCGACGCGAACGACCTGGCCGACACCGGGTCGAACGTGGTCGGTGCCTTCGGTGCAGCGCTTCTGGTGCTGCTCGCGGGACTCGGCGCGCTGCTCTTCACGCGCCGCCGCACCGTGCGGGCGTGATGCCCACGCGTCGCTGACGCATCATCGATCGGCGGATGCCGGTGCCCGGTCCTCGGACCGGCGCCGGTCTCCGCCGATCGGCGCGCCCGCACAGAGGCCGCACCACTCGGCTGGCAGCGGACCAGTCGCCGTCATGCCGGCCGCCGTGCGACCCGTTCGAGTTCGTCCTGCGTGGCTTGTGCCGCTGTGCCGCCGCGACCTCGCACCGAGAGCGAGCCGGATGATGTCGCCCAGCTGAGGCGGTCCGCCTCCGTCGGAAGACCCATCGACAAGGCTGCGAGATAGCCGGCGTCGAAGCTGTCGCCGGCACCCGTCGTATCGACGAGGTCGACGGTGAGCCCCGGCGCACGGGTGATCGTTCCCGCGTCGATCGTCACGCCGCCCGCGGCACCGACCTTCACAACGACCCGCGGGCCCACCTCCGCAAGGCCGCCTGCGGCATCCTCGACGGAACCGTCGCCCGCGCGTCCGAGAGCCCTCGCGATCGCGATCAGCTCCTCCCGATTCGGGAAGAACAGGTCAACGCGTGAGAGCACGTCGGCCATGCCCTGCCAGGTCTCGCTCGGATCCCAGTTCGTGTCGATGCTGGTCGTGATTCCCAGGTGCCGGAGCCGGTCGAGAAGCGCCGGCAGCTGAGCGGCGAGTCGGGGCTGCAGGTAATAGGACGCGAAGTGCACGTGTGCCGGGTGACCGGACTCGACGGCATCCAACACGTCATCCGCCGTCAGCTCCGGGATGGCGCCCGGCAGCGTGAGTATGCCGCGATCCTCTCGCTTGAGGAGCACGACGGTGAGGCCGGTCGCACGATCGGGATCGATCCGGATGCCCGACACATCGACCCCACGGTCGGCGAGACGACCGGTCATGAACTCGCCGAACGAGTCGTCGCCGACCACGGCCGCGAGCGTCGTCGGGATCCCGAGACGGGCGAGGCCGCACGCCACGATCGCGGCGCTGCCACCGATCACGAGGTCCGCAGAGTCCAAGAGCTGCTCGGCCTGGCCGAACCGTGGGACGGTGTCGCCTGCGAGGATCAGATCGGGATTGGCGTCGCCGACGACGAGCACGCCACGAGCCGTCATCCCTTCAGACCGGAGAACGTCATGGTGGCGATGAACTGCCGCTGGGCGAACAGGAAGAAGATGATGAGCGGGGCCGTCGCGATGACGTTGCCCGCCATGATCAGGCTCCAGTCCGTGCGGTGACCGCCCTGGAAGTTGGCGATCCCCAACTGCACGGTGAAGGCATCCTGGTTGTTGATGGCGATGAGCGGCCAGACCAGGTCGTTCCACGCGCCGAGCAGGGTGAAGATGGCGAGCGTCGCAAGAGCGGGTCGGGCAAGCGGCAGCACGATGCGGAAGAACACCTGCCACTTGCTGCAACCGTCGATCATCCCCGCCTCTTCCAGTTCGACAGGGAGCGAGAGGAAGAACTGCCGCATCAAGAAGATGCCGAATGCCGTGGCGAGCCACGGCACGATCGCCGCACCGAGGCCGTTCAGCAGTCCGAGCTTCGAGAACAGGATGTAGGTCGGGATCATCAGCAGCTGGGTCGGGATCATGATCGTCGCGATGATCATGAGGAAGCCGAAGTTGCGCCCCGCGAACTTGAGACGCGCGAACCCGTAGCCGGCCAGCGAGCAGAGCACGATGTTCGACACGATCGCCGTGATCGAGACGATGGCCGAGTTGCCAAGCCAGAGGAGGATCGGCGTCGTCTGGAACAGCCGCACGTATCCGTCGATCGTGAAGTGCGACGGGACGAATGGCGGAGGAAAGGCGACGAGCTCCTTGGCGGGCGAGAACGACGCCAGGATCATCTGCAGGAAGGGAATGAGGAACAGGAGCGCGATCGGCATGAGCACGAAGTGCCAGGCGCTCAGCCGGTGCCTCCTCGGGCTGCGCGCCCGGGCGACCGGCGTCGCCGCCTCTTCCGCCGCGTGCGCGGCCGAGTCGAGGATCGTGGTCATCAGAACGCCTCCATTCCGCGGCGACGCGAGTAGATCACGACGCCGATCGTGATGGCCAGGGTGACGATGAAGAGCACGTAGGCGGCCGCAGACCCGTACCCGAACTGCAGCGCCGAGAACGCCTTCTGGTAGAGGAAGTAGACGATCGTCGTCGTGGCATCCAGCGGCCCGCCGCGGGTCGTCGTGTAGACGAGGTCGAACAGCTGCACCGCCTCGATCATCTGCCAGATGGTGACGAACACGGTGACCGGCGTCAGCTGCGGCCAGATCACCCGCCAGAACGCCTGCCACGAGTTCGCGCCGTCGATGCGTGCGGCCTCGACGAGCTCGGACGGCACGTCTTGCAGTGCTGCGAGGTAGATCACCGTGGTGAACGCCGCCGAGCCCCAGAGCGACATGATCGCGATCACGAGCATAGCCTGGTGCGGATCGTCGAGCCAGCCCTGCTGGGGCAGGTGCAGCACGCGAAGCACGTTGTTCACGAGGCCGAACTGCGGACTGAACAGATAGGTGGACAGGATGCCGGTCGAGGCCGCCGACGCCACGAACGGCACGAAGATGGCCGTGCGGTAGAACCCCATCAGCCTGATGCGCCGGTTCAGCGCCACCGCGAGGAACAGCCCGAGCAGCACGGATGCCGGCACGAACAACACCGTGTACCCGAACGTGTTCCAGACCGCGGTCCAGAAGTCGGAGTCGGTGATCAACTGCGCGTAGTTCGCGCCGCCCACCCAGGTGGCCTGGCTGAAACCGTCCCAGGACTGGAACGAGAGGATGAACGCCCAGATGGCGGGGAAGATCGACAGGCCGAGGATGATGATGGTCGCCGGCGCGACGAATCCCCATCCGGTGGCCGCCGACTTGAGGCCGATGACGCGCCGGACGCGGCGCTTGCGCGCGGCATCCGGCACCCCACGATGATCGGTTACGACGGTGTCTGCCATGTCAGTTGTGCCCGATCTCCGGTCACTTGCCGAGCTGGGCGTCGGCCGTCGTCGCGGCCTTCTTCAGGGCATCCGACGGCGTGCCCTGACCCTGCAGCACCTGCGAGATCGCCTTGCCGATCGCCACGGAGAGCGCCGCATACCCCTTGGAGGTCGGCCTGGCGTTCTTGACGTTCTTCGCATTCTCGGCGAACACCTTGTAGCCCGGGTACTCGGCCTCCTGCTTCTGCGCCGCCGCCGAGTTGGCCTCCGAGGAGCGAAGCGGCAGGTTGCCGAGGGCGACGTTGAACTTCTCGTCCTGCGCGGCCGAGGTGAGCCACTCCGCGAACTGGTACGACCAGTACGCACGGTTCTTGTCGTGGTGGTCGAAGAGGGCCCAGACATCCGGACCGGACACGGTCTGGTGGTCGCCGTTCGTTCCCGGCAGCTGAACGACGCCGTACTTGGTGCCGCCCGTCTTGAGATCGCTCAGTTCCCAGGGGCCAGAGGTGATCATGCCGATCCGGTTGCTCACGAAGAGCTGGCCGAACTTGGTGTCGGTCTGGTCGAGGTACACGCTCTTGTCGTCGACGGCCATGTCACGCAGGAAGGTCAGCGACTTGTCGCCGGCATCCGAGGCGAAGGTGGCCTTGGTCTGCGCGTCGTTGAGAATCGTGCCTCCGTTCTGCCACAGGTGCGGCCAGAACTGCCACGTCGTCTCCTCCGAGCCCGACACCGAATAGCCGTACCCGTAGATGTGGTTGGCCGAGTCGGTCAGCTTCTTCGCCGCTGCGCGGAAGTCCTCCCACGTCCAGTCGTTCGTCGGGTAGGCGAGACCCGCCTTGTCGAACAGGGTCTTGTTGTAGAGGAGGCCGATGTTGTCGACGACCGCGGGGAATCCGATCGTCTTCTTGCCGGTCGGCCGCGCGGTCTCCCGTGCGGCAGCGGTGAACTCGTCCCACTTGACGCCGGGCTGCTCGACCTGCTTCGTGATGTCGAGCGTGCGACCGGATGCCTCGAGCTGGCCCGCCCATGAACCGAACGCGTACGAGACGTCGGGGTACTGGTTGCCCGCGAACCCGGCCGAGAGCTTCTGCAGCAACTGATCGGTCGACGACGCCCCTGGCGACATGTCCACCGTGACGTTCGGGTGCAGCTTCTCGAAGTCCTTGGCCAGCCCCTCGATCAGCGTCTCCGCCTGGTCGTCCTGGCCGGACCAGACCTGAATGGTCACCTTCGCGCTCTTGTCCAGCGTCGTCGCTCCCTGCGACGATCCGCTGCAGCCGCTGAGTGCGACGGTGAGGCTCGCGGCGACGGCGAGCCCGCTGATGACCGCGCGGCGGGATCTGCGGTTCATGGGTGACTTCCTCTCGGGTGGGTGTCGCGGGTGGGTATCGCAGGGTAGGTCGAGGTGCTCAACCGAGGACGATCGACCGGGTCAGGTGACGCGGGGCATCCGGATCGAGGCCGCGCCGCTCGGCGACGGCGACGGCGAGTCGTTGGGCTTTCGCGAGCTCGACAAGCGGGTCGTCGATGCTCGTGATGACCGTGGCGCCCGTTGCGCGGATGTCGTCGACGAGTCGTTGTTCCGTCGCGCCGAAGATCCAGACCAGCGAACGCTCGTCGGCGACCGCCAGCGGCCCGTGCCGGTAGTCGAGCGCCGGGTAGGACTCCGCCCACGCTTGCGCGGCCTCGCGGATCTTCAGGGCGGCCTCCTGAGCGAGGCCGTACGTCCAGCCGCTGCCGAGATAGACGAAGTGGCTGCGGTCGGCCAGTGTCGGGTCGGCCGGCTCTGCGAGCGCAGTGACCGCCGCTGCCGGCAGGTCGGCGACGTCATCGCCGAAGGCCGCACGAGCGAGCAGCAGCACCGTCGTCGGGAACCGCGTCTGCACGACGGAGCTCTCGTCGGCGAAGTCGAGGAGCAGAACATCGTCGACCATCCGGGCCACCGGAGAATCCGCGACGCCCGTGATCGCGATCGTTCGCACCCCGGCGGGCAGCGCATCGAGCGCCTCGATCACTTCGGTGGTGGTTCCCGATCGGGTGAGCGCGATGACGGCGTCGTAATCGCGCCAGACGCGAGGCTCAGAGGCATAGGCGGCATCCGTCTCGCCGAGGCCCGCCTGCTCGCGCAGAGCGGCAAGCGACTCGGCCACGAAGGCGGAGGTACCGCAACCGATGATCAGCACCCGGCGGCCGTCAAGACGCAGCAGCTCGGATGCCTGTCCGACGCGCTCGTCGAGCGCTCGCCGCCAGATCTCGGGCTGGCTGTCGATTTCGGTGACGGTCAAGCTCACTGCTACTCCTGTGTAGTGCTTCGGCGAGCGACTGTTCGCTCGGCTCTTGGGACTCATCATGAGCACGGACTGCGCGTTTGACAAACGTTTTGTGCGTTTCGCTCAGTCTTGGTGATCGTTGATTACAGACGTATTACGCACGGGTCGATCGGGCCGAACGTCGCCGCACGGTCAGGGAAGGACGAACTCCCTCTCGCCGCCCAGCTGCTTCGGCAGCAGTGGCGCGTGCGCAGCCGTGAGCTCGTCGCAGAGCGCCCAGATCTGGGCGGGGGTCAGCGTCGAACTCGCGTTGGGGTCGACGAGAACGGCTCGCCGCACGAGCTCGGGGTCACCGGTTCGTGCCGCCTCGATGGCGAGCTCCGCCACCGAGAGATAGGTGCGGTTCAGGGCAGCACCCTGTGTCGGCACGCTGCCGAACGGCATCGCGTGCACCCCGTCCGCGTCGACCGTCGCCGGCACCTCGACCACGGCGCCCTGAGGCAGGTTGTCGATCAGTCCGCGATTGACGACGTTGGCGTGGATGACGCGTTCGGTGCCGGTCAGGATCGAGTGGATCACCTGCGGCGCGTACTCGGCCGCGCCCTCCTCGAGCTCGAGATCCCGGTTCGTGGCGAGTGCTTCCTTGGCGTGCTCGTACTCGGCGACGTTCTCCTCGGAGATGCCGATGTACTGCAGTGGCTCGATGCGGAATCGTTCGATCTGAGCATCCGATCGCAGGAACCACGAGAGGTACTCGGAGGAGTGTTCGCTCGTCTCCGTCGGGTAGTAGCCGATGCGTCGGAACATCTCGACGCGCACCCGTCGCCCGAGCTCTGGGTCGGCCGCGATCTTCTCGCGCAGCAGCGGATAGAGGCTCTCGCCGTCCCTGCTCCACTCGGTGAGCCATGCCTGATGGTTCACGCCGGCAGCACGGTAGTGGGTGCCGTCCAGCGGCACGCCGATGAGCTCGCACAGGTCGTGCACCGTCCAGTACACGCTGTGGCAGAGTCCGACCGTGCGGATGCTGGGGGCGACCACCGACATCCACCAGACGTTCATCGCCATCGGATTCGTGTAGTTGAGGAACCACGCCTCTGGGCACAGTTCGAGCATGTCGGCCGCGATCTCGGACAGCACCGGAAAGGTGCGAAGGCCGCGGAACACTCCGCCGACACCCGTCGTGTCACCGATCGTCTGGCGCAGACCCGCTCGTGCCGGCAACTCGAGGTCGACCCTGGTCGCATCGATGCCGCCGACCTGGATCATGTTGACGACGAAGTCGGCACCGGCGAGCGCCTCGCGCCGGTCGAGCGTCGCGACGATCTCGGCCTCGCGGCCGAATCGGCGAAGCAGCTGCTCTGCTGTTCCCTTGGCGACTGCGAGTCTCTCGGCGTCGATGTCGTGCAGCATGAGCCGAAGCGCAGGCAGATCATCGAACCGGAAGAGGTCGGCGAGCAACTGACGGGTGAACACGACGCTTCCCGCGCCGAGAAAGACAACCTGTGGCATAGGCCGATCATCGAGCACTCGAGCAATGTGCGCAATAAACTGCACGGAACATCCCTACAATGAGCATTCTGGTTGCACGGTTGACGGTTACCGCGCAGGAAGCGAAGAACGGACGACGACGTGATCGCACCGACTGCTAGAACGACAAGGCCGCTGCCTCGGTTCAGCGCCTCTGCCAAACGGACGACCCGCATGGTCGCCATCCTCGATCTGGTCGCTGACCGCCGTTCGATCAGCCTCGCTGATCTTTCCGAGACGCTCGGCGTCTCGGCAGCCACCGCCAGACGGGACCTAGCGGAGCTCGCCGACCAGAATCTTCTGCTGCGCACCCACGGCGGTGCGAATGCGATCGACCGCGGCAACGAGCTGCCCGTCACGCTTCGAGACACTCGCGCACACGAGGCCAAACGTGCCATCGCGAGAGAGATGGCAGCGCGCCTGCCCAGCGAGCGCTACGCCATAGCCTTGAGCGGCGGCACGACGACGGCCGGCGTCGCGCGTGAGCTCGACGGTCACGGCAACCTCACCGTCGTGACGAATTCCGTCGCCATCGCCCAGCTTCTCGCGGCCTCTGCCGGCGTGCGTGTCGTGATGACGGGCGGATTCCTGCGCCCACAGTCGCTCGAGCTCGTCGGCGCTCTCGCCGAGAGCACGTTCAGCGCGGTCAACGTCGGCACGGCCATTCTCGGTGCCGACGGCATCAGCGCGGAGGCGGGTGTGACGACCCACGACGAGACCGAGGCCCGAACGAATCACGCCATGGTGCAGAAGGCTCAGCGCACCGTCGTGGTCGCCGATGGTTCGAAGGTGGGACGCGTCGCGTTGGCGCAGATGGCGCCGATCGAGCAGATCGCCATGCTCATCACCGACCCGTCAGCGGACGTCGATCAGCTTGCGGCCATCCGTGCTGCCGGCGTCGAGGTGGTCATCGCCGAGTAGCCGTGCGAAGGGGTCAGCCCACGTCAGGCCTGGATGACCGACAGCACGTTGCCGGCCGGGTCGCGGAACCACGCGATGTCGGGACCCCACTCGGGGTTCTTCGGACGCGCGATGCCCTTCGCATCGGTCGGCACCTCAGCGTCGTCGTAGATCTTCGTGACGACGCCTGCCGCGTTGAGCTCGTCGACGGACGCCTCGATGTCGTCGACGACGAAGTTCAGGATCGTGAACGACGCCGGCTGATGGTTCGGCTTCTCGTACACGAACACCTCGGCGCCGCTCGGCAGGGTGAGGCGGATGCCCATGTCTCCCTCCGCCACGACCGCGAGCCCCAGCGTGCTGCCGTAGAACTCTCGCGCGCCGTGCAGATCGTCGACGCTGAATCCACTGAACGAGTCGATCGCACTGAACATGCCCTCACCCTACGGCGTCCCTCCGACCGATGGGAGGGAGGGTTATAGGCCAGAACGTGTGGATGGGTTCGGGCGTGTCATGTTCGTCCTGCCCATCCTTTGCGGGGGTAGAGGCCTTCTTCTGGGGTGAGGCCGGTGTCGTAGAGGGCTGGTCCGTCGGGTTCGGGGGCGGGGTTTGGTTGTCGTTTCTCGGGCTCGTTGGTTGTCGTGTTGATCGCGGTGTCGAGGTCGGTTTCGTGGAGGGTGAGGAACCATTCGACTGCGCGTCGCCGGTGGGTTTCGCTCATGCCGCGGTGGTGGCGTAGGAGGTCACGGATGCGACTGTTGATGCCGCCTTCCAGGGGTGAGGTGGTGCGGGGGTTGCCGTAGCTGATCCAGGTGAACAGGACGCCGTCGCGGGTGACTTTGCGGATCAGTAGCCAGGCTGTGCGGAGTCGGTCGTGGGTGAAGCTCCAGCGTCCGTTGCGTAGCAGGGTGCGTTCCCTGGTGAGGTGCCCGAAGGTCTGCCACCACTGTTCGA
This sequence comes from Humibacter sp. RRB41, assembly GCF_022761015.1. GTDB lineage: Bacteria > Actinomycetota > Actinomycetes > Actinomycetales > Microbacteriaceae > Humibacter. The sequence continues at coordinate 39,432 of NZ_JAKWJQ010000005.1, read as the reverse complement.
GGTGGAGTTGCCAGGCGATCGCTTCGTCTTCGTCGGTGACTGTGCTTAGTTGCATGACCAGTTTCCGGAGGGCTCGGCCGGCGTCGGTTCTCGGAGTGCGGGTCAGGTGCCGGGTCACGTTCATCTGGAGGTGGAAGATGCAGCGTTGATGTTTCGTTTCCGGCCAGCAGTGATGGAGCGCGGTCGGCAGGCCGCTGCCGCCGTCGGAGACGATCACTGCGGGGGCGGGGATCTGGTTCAGGAGCGCTTCCCACGCCGCAGTGGTCTCTCTGGCGCACCATTGCCAGGCCAGCACGTGACCGGTGTCGTTGATCGCGATCAGCAGGCACCAGGTCCCGATCCAGATCCCGTCGACCAGGACGGCGTGATCGGTCTTCGTGGCCCTCGGCAGGCAGGGTTGCAGCCGCCAGCACCAGGCCGTCTCACGTCGGAACGTGCGCCCGGTGGCAGTGCCATCCAGCTCCGCCTGGGTGCGCTTCCCCGTGATCCACAACGCGAACCGTCGTGTCTGTTCCCGACGCGTGACATCGGGTCGCTTCCGCACGCTCGAGGCTCTGCACGAAGAACACAACCACCGTTGCGTGCCGGCCGCGGTCTGGCCATTCTTCACGAGCTTGGCAGCGCATACCGGACACGTCGTCGAGTTCGTCGGAAGACCCACGACTAAGCATCGCGAACCATAACAACCCCGAAATCACCCCGGAACCACGCCCCAAAACCCCGAACCCATCCACACGTTTTGGCCTATAAGCCGGGAGAGGGAGGGCTCGGAGTGGAGACCCAAAAACGCCCGACGGGCCGGTATTCCGGCTCCTCGGGCGTTGAATTGGGGTAAGCGGGCGAGTTATCACGGGCCGCCGTTCTCCGCCCCCACGGAGAACTGTGAACGACCTAAGAGAAGCTTCGTCCCGGCGCCGTGACGTTGTCAAGCATCCGTCGAACGTCGCGCCCGTTGGATGCCCACCCCGTTGGTGGGGCTGGACGCGACGGCCGGAACGTGCAATGGGCACGTCCCGGCCGAGTGCCGCTGCTGCGACGTCAGGCGCGCAGATCGAGCCAGCGCACCTGCTCATCGGAGAGCTCGATGTCGAGCCCTGCGAGCGAGGTACGAGTCTCCTCGATGCTGCGCGGGCCGATCACCGGGAACGTCGGGAACGACTGTGCGAGCACGTATGCGAGGGCGATCGCGGTGGGAGCGACTCCCAACTCGGAGGCGAGCTGACGCGCCCTCGCGAGACGCTCGAAGTTCTCGTCGCTGTAGTAGCAGCGCACGAGTTCCGCGTCCGATGTGTCGTCGCGGTCGGCGCGGGCGAAGAACCCACGCGCCTGCGACGACCACGGCAGCAGCGTCGTGCCGGTGCGCTCGAGCCACTCCCTGTCTTCCACGTCGGTGACATGACGACAGCCCTCCCACGGCACGTCGAGCGCGTGAGCGAGACCGAAGTGGTCGCTCAGCACGGCGAAGCGCTGCCGGCCGTTGGCATCCGCGTAGGACTGGGCCTCCTCGAAGCGGGAGATCGACCAGTTCGAGCCGCCGAAGACGCGGATGCGCCCGGCCCGCGCCTGCTCGTCGAGCACGTCGACGAACTCCCCCACCGGGATGTCCGGGTTGTCGCGGTGCATCAGATAGAGGTCGACATGGTCCGTCTGCAACCGCTCGAGGGTCTCGTCGAGCTGGCGAACGATCGACTCGGGGTCACAGTGCGGAGTGTGGGCGCCTTTTCCGACGATCACCACGTCGTCACGCAGGCCCCGGTTCGCTACCCACTGGCCGAGCAGGCGCTCCATCAGGCCGCCGCCGTAGATGTACGCGGTGTCGAAGGCGTTTCCGCCTCGCTCGACGAAGTCGTCGAACATGGCCGAGGCGTGACCGAGCGTCGTCTGGTTGTCGACGCCCAGCACGAGGCGCGACACGTCTTTGTCGAGGCCGGGGATGCGGCCATACCGCATGGGGGCATCCTGCCTGCGCACCGGCGGTCGACCGCTCGCCGGAGGAACGTTCGCCGTCTCGGCCTCGAACGGGTACTGCAGCCCGATCGCTTCGCGCCAGCTGTCGAGCGCACGGGTGTTGCCGAGAGTGTCGGCCCAGCCCATCTGCGGGCTCTGGCCGTCGGCTGCGTACTCGGCAACGGCATCCGCCTGCAGGGCGTACTGATATGCCGGTTCGACACGGATGCTCTCGGTAGCGGCATCCACCGGGCTCACCTCGATGAAGCTCGGCTCCTGGGTGCTCGGCAGCCACGGCTGCGGCACGACGATGCGCCCCCGCGAACCGGAAACGACGACCCGGTTGTCGTCTTCCACCCGCACGCCGCAGGTCAGGTGCGCGGTGACGCCGGAGGCGAAGACCGCGGATGCCGTCGTCCATTCGTCGACACCGGTCTCACCGAGGGTGCCCTTCGCGGTCAGTGAGACGGGGTCCGCGAACACACCGCCGGTCGCCGCTCCCGCCACGAGTCGTGCGATCGACATCGGGTATCCGCCGACGTCGAGGATGCCGCCGCCCGCTAACTCCGGGTTGAGCAGACGATGCTCGGCCGGAACGTCGGCGCGGAACGCGAACGACGCCTCGATATGTTGCACGTCGCCGATCGCACCGGAGGCGACGAGGTCGGCGAGCCTGGCAGTCTGCGGGTGGAATCGGTACATGAAGCCTTCAGCCAGGTACCGGCCGCTGCGGCGGGCCGCCTCCACGACGACCATCGCGCCTGCATGGTCGACCGACAGCGGCTTCTCGACGACCACGTGCTTGCCTGCCTCGAGCGCCTGGACGGCGAGTCGCACATGCCCCGTGTGCACGGTCGCGATGTACACGGCATCCACCTCGGGGTCGGCGAACAGCTCGTCGTACGAGCCGTGCACCCGGATGCCGCCGGGCGCGCTCTCGAACTCGGCCGCGAACGCCCGCCCGCGATCGGCGTCCCTGCTCGCGACGGCGACCAACTCGCCGGTTCGGCTGTGCGGAAGCTGCTCCGCGAATCGATGGGCGATGCCACCCGGTCCCACGATTCCCCATCGCACGTGCTGCAGTGCCTCGGCCATTGCCGTCCACCTTTCGTCGTCATCGATCGTTTCGGAAGAACTCCGGGCGCTCCGTCAGTCACAAAGGCCGTGAACGTTCACGGTTTGCGACTTTATCAGTACGATTCCTTGCATGGCAACACGCGCCAAGGCACCGACGATCAATGACGTCGCTGCGGCCGCCGGGGTCTCGCGGCAGACCGTCACGAGGGCGCTCAACGACATGGCCGATGTCAGTCCTGCCACGAAGCAACGCGTGATGGATGCCGCAGCAGACTTGCACTACCGGCCCAATCGCGCTGCACAGCGACTGGTACGCGGTCGCGACGTGACGATCGGCTTCGTCGTCGGGGATCTGCGCAATCCGTACTATCCCGAGCTGGCGTCCGAGCTGTCACGGCGCGCCGCCGCACGCGAGTGGGGACTCGTGATGGTCGACCTGAGCGGCCAGGGCGGCGATGAGCGCGTGGCATCCGTCGCCGGGCGCGTCGATGCGGTCATCGGCCACATCGCCACGGAACACCGCTCCGCCATCGACGCACGCACCCCGACCGTGCTCCTCGCTGACGACCCCGTCGCTGGCGATGCGTGGGTTCGGTTCGACTACGAACGAGGCATCCGCGACGCCGTCGCCCACCTGTTGGCCACTGGTCGCAGACGCATCGCGACGATCGACCACGGCGGTGTGTCCTCTCTGCGTATGTCGCTCTTCACGCGGGTTCTGAGCGAGAGCGGGCTCGCGCCGGTCGCCGAGGTCTTCGCCGCCGACACGCATCAGGGCGGGGTGGAGGCGGCCACCGGACTCGCCGCATGCGGAAGCCGACCGGATGCCGTGCTGTGCTTCAACGACGTGCTCGCGGTCGGCGCTCTGAAGGGGTTCGCGCGGGCGGGGGTCCGTGTTCCACAGGACGTCGCGGTCATCGGCATCGACGGGCTCGACATCGGCACCCTCGTCACGCCGGAGCTCACGACCCTGGCGGTCGACATGCCGGAGCTCGCCGACCGCGCGCTCGAACTGGTCGACGCGCTGCTTTCCGGACGCGGAGGCGACCTGCACCGCACCGTTGCTCACACGCTCGTGCTGCGCGAGTCGGCCTGACGCGCGCCGGCTTCAGGCCGAGAGCACTTGCGTGCCGACGAGCCCGGTGCGCAGCGCGTGCGCGACATCCGGCCGGGAGTTGCGGTGCGCCAACGCGATAGCCGCGTCGTAGTCGTAGTCGATCGCGCGGTGCTCGACGGTCCAGCCGTCGTCGCTCCGCTCGACGATGCTGTACCTCGCCTGCGGGCTTCCCGCCTCGACGCGATGAGGAGCAGGCGCATCGTCCTCGTAGGCCGGCCAGCCGACGCTTCCCGGGTTCACCACGACCGATCCGTCGGCGAGCACGCGAGAGCGCTGAAGATGAGTGTGTCCGCACGCGAACAGTCGGTATGGGCCCACGGATGCCCCGAGCCGGCCGACCACCTCCTCATCGGTCGCCTCCCGCAGGTGGTTCGCCGTGTCGTCGTCCGTCACCGTCTCGAGCAGATAGCAGAGGTCGTCGTCTGGGGCGCCGTGGAAAGCGAGCGCGCCGGGGGCGAACTCCAAGCGGGTCGGCAGGCTGCTCAACCACGCGCGGTCGGAATCGGTGAGCTGGTCGGACGCCAGGCGATCCGACGCGCCCATGCGTTCCCGAGGGAGCGTGAGCAGTTGCCGCTCGTGGTTTCCCCTGACGTGCCGGATATCCGCTCGCGTTCGCAGCACATCCAGGGTGCCGCGCGGGTCGACCCCGCCCGACGCGATGTCACCCAAGTCGACGATGAGGTCGACCGAATCGCGTCCGATGGCGTCGAGTACGGTACGAAGCGCAGGCGTGTTGCCGTGGATGTCCGAGATCAGTGCGACGCGAGGCATCCCGTCAGCCTAGACACCGTCTCAGGCAGGGGCCGCGATCTTGGGCTCCTCTGCGGCAGCGCCGTGCAACTCGTGCGTGCGCTCGAGCGCCGCGCCCTCCACGTCGACGTCGGGGACGATGCGATCCAGCCACTTCGGCAGCCACCAGGCTGCCTTGCCGAAGAGGTGCATGAGCCCGGGAACCAGCAGCATGCGCACGACGAACGCGTCGAACAGCACCCCAGCCGCGAGTCCGAAGCCGAGCGGTCTCACCATGGAGAGATCCGAGAACACGAAGCCGCCGAACACGGAGATCATAATGATCGCCGCCGCAGTGACGACCGCACGGCCGGCGCGCAGGCCGGAGACGACAGCCGCTCGAGCCTGCAGCCCGTGCACATATGCCTCGCGCATGCCGGAGACGAGGAACAGCTGGTAGTCCATCGCAAGCCCGAACAGCACGCCCATGACGATGATCGGCGCGAAGCTCAGAACCGGCCCAGGATCGTGCACACCGAACACGCTGCTGAACCAGCCCCACTGGTAGACGGCCGTCATGCCGCCGAATGCCGCGAAGAGCGACAGCACATAGCCGCCCGTGGCGATGAGCGGAACGAGCAGCGACCGGAACACGATGATCATGATGATCAGCGACAGGCCGATCACGACAGCGAGATAGATCGGGAGCACGTTCGCGAGGATCTCGGAGACATCGATGTTCGCACTGGCCTGTCCGGCGACGCCGATCGTCACGCCGCCCGACAAGGTGGATGCACCGCGCAACTCGTGCACCAGAGTCTCCGTCGACTGACTGCTCGGTCCGCCCTTCGGCACGACCTCGAACGCCATGAAATCGCGGGCGTCGGAGGTGCCGACGGGTGCCACTGCGACGATGTCGGAGTTCTTCATGAGCTCTCCGGCGATCTGCGCCTGCGTGGTCGTCACGTCGTCGGCGCTCACGGCATCCGGAAGCGTGGCCGTCACGATGAGCGGACCGTTGATGCCTGCACCGAACTTGTCGGCCACCGTCATGTAGGCGCGATACTGCGTCGAGCTCGTCGATTCGGCCGATCCGTCCGGCAGCCCGAGGCGCATCGACAGCGCCGGGATGGCGACGACGAGCAGGCCGACAACGGCCACCACGACCGTGAGAACGGCGCGGCTCGTGCGCATCGGCCGAACGGCGGGTGCCCGGTGCTCCGCCTGTCCGATGCGGGCGCGAGCCTTGCGCCCGAGCACTCGCATGCCGAGCATCGCCAGCAGGGCGGGGGTCAGAGTGACGGCGATCAGCACGGCGATCAGCACGCACACGGCGCCGACGGTACCCATGACGCCGAGGAACTGGATGCCCGTGATGTTCAATGCCAGCAGCGCGACGAGAACCGTCGCACCTGCGAACACGACCGCGTTGCCAGCCGTACCGTTCGCGAGACCGATCGAGTCACGCACCTCCATGCCCGCCAGCAGTTGACGTCGATGCCTGTTGATGATGAAGAGCGAGTAGTCGATGCCGACGGCCAGTCCGAGCATCACGCCGAGCACGGGCGTGACGGATGACATGTCGATCACACCCGAGAAGGCCATCGCGCCGGCGACTCCGACGCCGACGCCGATGAGTGATGACACCAGGGGCATCAGAGCGGGCCGCAGCGCGCGGAGCATCAGAACGAGAACGAGAAGCGCGATCACCACGCCGGTGACTTCACCCGGCCCGATGAGTCCGGAGACCGATGTGGCGATCTCCGACGAGTAGTTGATGGTCACGCCCGAGATGTGCGCGGCATCCAGCTTGGACGCCACCGCGGACTTCACAGAATCGGGCAGGTCGAACTGGCTGTCCTTGAACTGCACCATGCCGAGGGCTGTCGTGCCGTCCTTCGAAACGGTCTTGATGCCTGCGGAATCGTCGAGCAGTTGCTGCGCTGCGGTCAGCCGGCTCTTCGATGCGTCGAGGGTCTTCTGCGACGCATCGAGCTGAGCCTTCGACTCGTCGAGCTGTTTCTGCTGCGCATCGAACTGTGCGGATGCCTGGTCGTAGGCTCCGGCAGCCTTCGCCTGCGCGATGGCCGCGTCGAGTTGCTGTTGGCCGGCATCCAGCTGCTGGCGGCCAGCGTCGATCTGCTGCTGCCCCGACTGGAGCTGGGCAGCGCCGTCGGAGACCTTCTTCGCCTGCGCGTCGCGCTGCGTAGCCGTGCTGAACGGATCGACGATCGAGTCGACGCCCTTGACCGTTCCGACGGACTTCAGAAGTTTCGTGATCTGCGTCTTCTGGGCGTCGTCGAGCGCTGCGCCCTTCGACGTCTGGAACGTCACCGTTCCGGTGGCGCCACCACTCTCATCCAGCTGCTTCTGCAGCTGGCTGGTGACCTTCGAGGTGGTGGTCCCGGGAATGTTGAAGCTCGTGGCCAGCGTTCCGCCGAACGCGAGGAACGCTCCGCCCGCCAGGGCGAGAACGATCAGCCAGCCGACGAGCACCCTCCAGGGGTGACGGACGGAGAAGAGACCGAGACGGCTCAGCAGATTGGCCAACGACGTGCCTTTCTTCAGGTGGAGGTGCGACGCACCATCGAGCCGCTCATCACGCTATCCGACACCTGTTGGATAACCGTCAGATGTGGCAGAACTCACAGGCAATGCCCCGTTTCATGACAGAATCCGGTGCATGGATGCCCGCATCACCCGAACCCGCAGGAGCCTGCAAGACGCCCTGCTGGCGTTGGCGCGCGAGCGCAGCCTCGACGAGATCACGGTCGCCGACATCGCCGACCGCGCGGAGGTGAACCGCAGCAGCTTCTACCAGCACTACTCCGACAAGGATGTGCTGCTCGCCGACGCGCTCGACGAGGCGGTCGAGGATGTCGGCGCCCCTATTCTCGAGATCGTCGGCCCGGTCTCGGGGCCGCCCAAGGAGTTGTACGGCTATCTGCAGCACATCGAGCAGAACGCGGACCTCTACCGTCGGGTGCTCGGCGACCACGGATCACCGCTCGTGACGGGGAGAGTGCGCGACCGCATCGAGCGGCTCGCGACCGAGGCGATCCAACGTGCGGGCATCCCCGGCTTCGACGGAGTGCCCATCGACGTGCTCGCAGCAGGCATCACGGGCTCTGCGCTCGGTGTCGTGCGTGCCTGGTTGGAACGCGATCCGCTCCCTTCCGTGGCAACTGTCACAGACTGGCTCTGGCGCGTGCTGCTCGGCCCGGGCGGCGCGTGGACCGAGCAACCGGCCGTGACGGCCCCGGGAAAGGCGAAACGATCGTGAGTGGATACGACGACTTCAACCAGCCCATCATCGACGAGTTCCGCGCCAACGGCGGCACCGTCGCGACGAACGGCTTCGGCGACGGCCTCGTGCTGCTGCATCACACGGGTGCGAAGAGCGGCGCTGAGCGGGTAAGTCCGGTTCGCGGGCTGCGCATCGATGACGACACGTGGTTGGTGGCGGCATCGAAGGGCGGCGCCCCTGAGAACCCGGCCTGGTACCACAATCTCCTTGCGCATCCCGACGTCACCATCGAGACCGGAGACGCCGGCTCCATCTCGGTGCACGCCGAGAACCTCACGGGTGCACGACGAGCGGATGCCTGGAAGACGTTCACCGCCGCGAGTCCCGGATTCCTCGACTACGAGAAGCGCACGTCGCGTGTCATCCCGGTGATCGAGCTGCGTCGCCGGTAAGCCCTAGAGCGCCTGCAGCAGAGCTTCGCCGGGAGTCGCGACCTTGGCGACGTAGGTGCACGCGTCGAGCATCGGCCAGACTCCCCATCCGCCGCCTTCCGCACGGAACAGCGAGCCGAGCAAGGTGTCGCCGCGCACGATGTTCCACGGTTCCCCCTCCTCGGTCTGTACGAGCGTGTACGGGGTGTTCTTGACCACCACGACCTGCGTGCCGGGCTGCGGCTGGAAGTTCTCAAGCATCGTGCTGGCATCCTACGGGGAACATCGTCAACGAGGTGCTCTCCATGGTGCTGCTCCCTATCGCCTGAGTGCACTCGGGCGCGGCATCCCGAGGTCTTCGATCAGGTCGCCGAGAGCTCGGTCGAGCTCGGCGCCGGCCTGCGTGATCTTGTTGATGCCGAATCCGCTCAACTGCGCGCTCGGCACGTCGAAGCTCACGACGGTTCCGGCCTGAGCGGATGCGTGCGCCTCGATGCGGATCGGCGAGTACAGCAGCGCCCCGGGGTCGTGCCGGAACAGGCGTGCTGCGACACCGTGGTTGACGATCAGCCACAGGATGCTCGGCGTCGCGCTCCCGGCGAATCGCATCAACTCATCCGGCCGCGACGACCACACGCGCACGAAGCCGCTCGGCGCCTCCCACTGCAGGCCGCGCACGAAGCCGGACCAGTCGCCGTCCTCGGCCAGCCGGGCAAGGGCATCCGGGTCGGGCAGCGAGGGAACCGCCTGTTCGAATGCCTCGGCGAAGGATTCGAAGCGCGCGTTCGTCGCCAGCTGCACGCGCTTCGCCTGATAGTCGGCGATGCTCTCGTCGGCGTCATAACTCACCGCACCATCCTCGCAGTGGAGTCACTCCTGCGCGGCGCCCCCGCACCTCGTGCTTCAGTCGCTCGTCTCCGGCGGTAGGAGCAGATTCAGCATGTCCACCACACCGTGGTCGCGGTTCGACGGCGCGCGATACAGGGCGTGGGCGAGCACGTCGGGGTGGGCATCCTGCATCGCGAACGACCACCCGGCGGCGTCGAGCATCTCGATGTCGTTGAGGTAGTCGCCGAACGCGGCGGTCTGGTCACGCGATATGTCGAGCCGGCCCTGCAGTTCGCCAACTGCGACACCCTTGTTGACGCCGGCGGCGAGCACGTCGATCCAGTGCTCACCGGAGACGACCACCTGATGCGTGTCGCGCACGTCGGCGAGGTGCGGCGCGACGCCGGTCTCCGCGTCGCCGAAGTCGAAGATCGCGACCTTGACGATGTCGTCCTCGACCTGGAGGAGGTCGTCGACGTGCGTCAACGCCACGTGGTACTTGCGCGCTTCGGAGACGAACGCCTCGTCCGTGCGCTCCACGTAGGCCAACCTTTTCCCGCTCAGCACGACGCCGATGTCGGCTGTCGACAGCGAACGAAGCCGCAGGACGAGTCGGCGCACGAAGTCCGCCTCGAGAATGTGCGACGACAGCTCGACTCCGTCGCGCACAACGAACGCACCGTTCTCGGCGATGACCACCATGCCGTCGCGCACCCGTTCGAACAGCCTCGCGAGCGTCGCGTACTGCCGACCGCTCGCCGGCGCGAAATACACGCCTCGCCGATGCATCCGCTCCAGAACGGGCCAGAACGTGTCGGGAATGCGCCCATCGCCGTCGAGGAGGGTGCCGTCCATGTCGGCGACGACCAGGCGGATGTCGGGGACTCGCTCTGCCCACGGGGCTGCGGCATCCGTCGTCATGGTTCTCCCCTGCTTCACGATCGGCTGAGTCCAGACTATGGGGCGTGCTGGCGGGCCAGCCGCGCCGGAGTCGCGGCCGCGCGCACCGTACGCTGGCGGAAGCGCAGTGCGCGCATCCCGTTACGGAGATCGGAGCGAACCATGAAGGCAGCGCGATTCACCCGGTTCGGCGGACCGGAAGTGCTGGAGATCGTGGATCTTCCCGATCCGCACGCGAATGCAGGCCAAGTGCGGATCGTGGTGCGTGCAGCGGGCGTGAATGCGAGCGACTGGAAGAAGCGCAGCGGTCAGATGGATCCGGAACTGCCGCAGACCCTCGGATACGAGGCCGCAGGCGTCATCGACGAACTCGGCGATGACGTCTCCGGTGTCGCCATCGGCGATCGCGTGTTCGGGTTCTCAGCGGAAGGCGCGGCCCAGGCCGAGCTGGCCGTGCTGTCGGACTTCGCCCCGATCCCCGCTTCGCTCGACTTCGTGCAGGTCGCGGCGCTGCCGGCCGCTCTGGAGACGGCGGCTCGAGCGCTCGATGAACTGGGAGTCGCCGCGCACAGCACCTTGCTCGTCAGCGGCGCCTCGGGGAACGTCGGCAGTGTCGCCGTGCAGCTCGCCGTGGCACGCGGTGCTCGCGTGATCGGCACCGCGAGTGCGGCGAACCACGACGGTCTGCGTGCGCTCGGCGCCGAGCCCGTCAGCTACGGGGACGGACTCGTCGAGCGGGTGCGAGCGCTCGCGCCTGCGGGGGTGGATCGTGCTCTGGATGTCGCGGGCAGCGGCATCCTGCCGGATCTCATCGAGCTCGCAGGCGGAGCAGAGAACGTCGTCACGATCGCCGACTTCGTCGGAGCCCGAGAGCACGGTGTGAGGTTCAGCAGAGGGGATGCCGGCCGTGCGCTGTACGTGCTCGGCGAGGTCGGTGAGTTGGTCGAGTCGGAGCGTCTGACGATTCCGCCGATTCAGACGTACTCTCTCGCGCGGATCGCCGAGGCTCACCGGGCCGGAGAGGCCGGCGGAGTGCACGGCAAGATCGTGCTCGTGCCCTAGGTTCGGGCAGCCTTCGCCGCTTCGTCGCCGAGGTCGTCGGTCGATCCGACGATAACCGGCTGCTGACGCCGCACGACGTCGAGGTAGTCGCCGGTCCAGATGATCCGCACAGCGGTCGCCGTCGCGTTGCCCGAGTCATCGCTGAGGTCGCGGGCGACGGCATCCGCCAGCCGCCTCTCGACCACCGGATCCTGCGGCAACGGCCGTGGCGGATCGCCCCGGTCCACCAATTGCCTGCCCAACTCGCGATACCACTCGTTCAGTCGATCGGCTGACTCGTTCAACGCACGGCGGGCGGCTCCGCGGTCGCCTTCGACGCGCCGCTGCCCTCGCCAGATGTCCACGATCGCGTCGCTGGCGAGCCGCAGGCCGGCGACTCCCGTGACGGATGCCGTGACTTGGGCCAGCGGCCGCCGCTTGGCACCGCGCTCGGCCAGGTACGTGCGGAACGTGTCGTCGAGCCGGCGCGATGACGCCGCTGCGCGCAGGGACTGGGTGACCGGCTCCGGACCGAACGGCGCGGTCTCGTCACAGTGTCCCAAGCCGTACGCGACCGATGCGGTGAGGTACTGCACCCCGTCGTCGTACGCCTCGGCGAGGGACTGCCGCAGAGCAGCGGATGCGCCGCGCGGCCAGAAGAGCAGGCCGACGAAGAGGCTCACGACGCATCCGAGCGCGATGTCCTCGATGCGCAGGAGGCCGACGGTCCAGCCGGTGGGGGCGATGATGTTGAACAGCAGCACGAGTGTTACCGTGAAGCCCGCTTGCCCTGCGGCGAACGAGATGGCCGCCGGCGCGACGCCCGCCACCAGGATGGCGATCGGCAGCAGCACCCACAGCACGATCGAATTCCCGCCGATCACGAACAGCAGAGCGGCGCCGATCACAACGCCGACGACGGTTCCGAGCACGCCCCGCAACACGGTCTGGCCCGTGCTCAACGCGTTCGATCGCAACACGGACAGCGTTCCGAGCACGACCCAGAACGAGTGCTCGACGCCGGTCAGGTCTGCGAGCAGAACGGCGAGCCCTAGAGCGACGGCACCACGGATGCTGTTGCGCAGCCAGACCGAGTGCCATTCCAGGTATCCGCTCGCCCGTTGCACAGCGGCGGAGAACGGTCCGAGCAGGTTGCCCGGCTGTCTGCCGAGAACCCGTTGCATCCAGGTGCGGCGTTCAGACTCCGCCGTGAGAGCGATGTTGCCGGCGACCTGAGTCACCGCGTGACTGAGTTCCTGCGCGCGGAATCCCGGGTCCAGCGCCGAGATGAACGCGCCCGCGACATCCTCGTCGGCCATCTCGGCATGTGCCGCTCGCTGCGTCATCGCCGTCGTCTCGATCTCGGTGCGCGCCACCTTGAGGCGCGCCACCGCGGCTTCGAGTTCTGCCGGGTCGCCGCCGATCTGCGAGAGAAGCGTCGCACCCTGCTCCAGCACGGATGCCGCTGCGCGCTTCACCTTGCACGCGGCCTTGTGCGCGGGTGTCGCCGACGGTTGAAGCGAGCGCGACTGCGCGATCACCGTGTTCAGCCAGTTGAGTTCGTCGACCAGCCGCACGACCGTTCTCGCCGACGTGCTGAGCCCGGTCGGACGATAGGGGGTGGCGAGGAATCCGGCGTGCAGGGCGCTGACAGCGGCATCCGCGTCGGCGATGGCTCGCTCACGATCGGCCGCTACGTCTTGTTCTCCGTCGCCGAGCATGTACGCGACGTCGGCGCGGAGGCGCGCGGCGAGGGCTCGGCACGCCTCTGCAGCCGGGCGACGGAGGGGCTCCCTCGCCGGTGCGGGCCACAGAACCGTGATCGCCACGATGCCGGCGACGGACGCGATTCCCCATCCCAACAGTCGTGGCCCGATCGAGTCGACGGTGGCGGGGATGGTCACGGGAAGGATGAACGCCAGCAGCAGAGCTGTGCTAGCGGACGCCAGCACCGAGCTCACGGTGCCGACGAACAGCACCGCGAAGGCGACGATCGCCATCGCCACGGCGGCGAGCCAGACCGGATGCGAGGCGAGAGTGCCGAGGCAGACGAAGACCGCTCCCGTGATGGCGAGCGCGACCTGCGCCTGGACGCGGTCGCGCAACGGGCCGCTGAAGTCGACGAGCAGCAGCATGGCGAAGGACCCGAAGGCAGAGAAGGTCGCGACATCCGCGTTGCCGATCACGGCGGTGCCCAGCGCGAAGAGCAGCGGCATGACGATCGCGGTCCTGGCCGCGCGCCGTAGCGCCGTGTATCCCGGATCGTGCCGGCTCAGCCAGGTCTTGAAACGCACACGGCCTCCCGCGCATCGCGTTGCGGCGCCTGACGATGCACAACGCCGCCGTACCCGCACACACTATCCAGGTCTGCGCCCGGATGACGTGGAGTGGAGCGCCTCAGGCCGCCTGCTCGTCGGCGACCCGCTTGATCGCCGAGATCTCGAACTCGAGAGTGATCTTCTCCGACACCAGCCAACCGCCCTGGTCGAGGGCCATGTTCCACTCCAGGCCGAACTCGCGACGGTCGATGCGGCGCGTGCCCTGGAACCCGGCGCGAAGGGCACCGAAGGCGTCGGTCTGCACGCCGGTGAACTCGATCGGAATGGTGAGCGGCTTCGTGATGTCGCGGATCGTCAGATCACCGGAGACGACGAGTGCGTTCTCGCCGACCTCCTCGATCCGGGTGCTGTGGAAGACGATGTCCGGCCATTGCTCCACGTCGAAGAAGTCGGCACTGCGCAGGTGATCGTCGCGATCCGAGCTGCGCGTGTCGACGCTGGCGACCTTGAGAACGATCTCGGCGGTCGAGTTGGTCGTGTCCTCGAAATCAGCGTGCAGCGTGCCGGTCACGTCATTGAAGGCCCCACGCACGTTCGCCACCATGGCGTGCTTGGCCGAAAAGCCGATGCGCGTGTGTGCGGGGTCCAGATCCCAGTCGCCGCTCAGGTCGGGTCCGTTGTCGGTCATGATCTCCCAATCCATCATCGCGCGAACTTCCACAGTCTCTCATCCGGTGGATGTTCGAATGCTCAACGGCCAGGTCCGGATCCGATCGCGACGACTTGCCCACGAATCCGAAGAGCAGCCGGCCCGTTCATCGTATGAGTAACGGCCCCCGTCCGGGGGAGTTCGCCGAGGACGGGCTCGGCGGGACACGGAGCGCGCACCTCAGCCGAAGGCCAGGTACGTGCCTGCCTTGCCTGGTTCGACGATCTCGAACCTCAGCTCCAGCCCCGCACGGATGACGAGGTCGACCTGATGCCGGAACTGTTCGTTCACGACGTAGACGGTTCGCTTGAGCTTCCATTCCTCGTCGAACCAGGCGCGGAGCGTTGCCAGAAGGCGCTCGTCCATTCGCGTCTGCATGCGCGACGTGCGCACCCAGAAGTAGATCACGGCATCCGTGTCGGCCCATGAGTCGCTGCCGACCGGCGTCACTGCTGACCTCGCGAGGAATGCTGCGGTGGTGGGAAAGATGTAGACGCAACCCAGGCATTCGACACCCTCGGGGTCCTGCACCGTGTACGTGAACGCACGATGCTCGGCATGGCGACGTTCGAGGCCGACGAGATCTTCCCGGTTCGCCTCCACCGTGAAGTCGTCGGCCGGCCACGTCGACTGCTCCCACAACCGCAGGTCCTCACGCGTCTCCATGATGGCGGCATGATCAAGTTCCGCGTCATCGGCCACGATCGGACGCAAGACGAACTCGTCGGTCCTCAGCTCGGCGGGAACAGGCTCTTCCGGATCGGTGAACGACACGGACGCCCTCCTTCGGCACGCAAGTCTCGCCCCGATTCACGGACGCGGGTATGGAGGAAGGCTATCGAGGCGAGAGCGAACTGTCCCCTCGAGGGGCAGACGAGGACAATCGTTGCCGTGAGGCTGAGTGAAGATGACGCGCGAACGCGGTTGAGATCCGTGCGGGTGGCAACGCTCGCTACGGTGGGGCCCGACGGGAATCCGCATGTGGTACCCATCACGTTCGCCGTCGAGGACGACTTCATCTTCACCGCTGTCGACCACAAGCCGAAGTCGACGTCGAAGCTCCAGCGGCTCCGCAATATCGGGGAGAATCCGCGCGTCGCAGTGCTCGCTAGCCAGTACAGCGACGACTGGGGAGAGCTGTGGTGGGTGCGCGTCGACGGGTCGGCGGGCGTGACGACGAACGGCGAGGAGATGCGGCATCCGATCGACGCCCTCGTCGAACGCTATGGGCAATACCGGGAGCGCCGTCCCGACGGACCGGTGATCGTGATCCACGCTGAACGCTGGAGCGGCTGGGCGGGCTCGTGAGGGCGGCTCCTTCCCCGTCAGACGCACCTCAGGGTTGACCGTCAGCTGAACTGTTCGAGCGCGGCCAGATAGCGAACGGGATCCGCGCGTGTTTCAGCCGTGACGAGCATCCCGTGCGGGCCGACGACGCGCGTGAAGGTGCCGCGGCAGGGGATCTCGACGATCTTCGTCAGCCCCAGCCGCCACGCGGGGACGAGAGCATCGAGTGCGAGCGGTTCCGGTTGCACTCGGTACGGGAGCGAGCTGCGCTCCCTGTGACGCTCGAAGAAGTCGTGCTGCCATTGCTCGTACTCCTCGACGAAGACGTCGCCACCGAATCGGTCTCGCCACGATGGCCCGGTCAGCTCCGCCAAGAGGCGCATCCGTTCGTCGGATCCCAGCGGGGATGCCTTCAGCAGCTCGATCGTGCGCGGATCGGTCGGCGTGCCCGCGTGAAGCAGGCATGCGTGCCAGAGCTCGGGCCAGGCATCCTGCCACTCCGCGATCGGCGCCTTCGCGCGCTCGGAGGCACTGACGGATGCCGGCGTCTCGACGAGTGCAGGCGGAAGATCGTCGCCCACCGGTTCGAGCGCCCACGCCTGACGAACCCACAGCAGATCGAGCAGCTGATGGGAGGTGTCTTCGATCGTGATCACCATCTCACGGGGCCACGGATTGTCGGGATCGGGACGGGACGACAGCACAGGGCGCTCCTTCGGTCGGCTGATCAGATGATGGCAGTCAGGCCCGCATGTGGGCGGCTATCCTCGCGAAATCGTCGCGGGGGATGGTGAAGAGTCCTCGGCGAAAGGGAAGGCCCCAGTGGGTAGCGTCGGGGATGAAGGAGAGCTCCTCGACAAGTGGCTTCGCATCCACCGGGGTGCAGGGGTGGAAGGTGGCAGCGAGTCGCCATGGCCGAAAATCATCGCTGACGAAGGCCTGGAAAGGCTCGGTGCCGGTGATAGTGGCCAGGGCCGTGAACTGGCGAACGGGTCTGCCTCCCTGCAGGCTGGTGCGGGGAGAGTAGAAGACCATCTCGTCGCCGGGCTGAGGCCGAGCGAGACGCGTTCTCGCGCCGTGGTCGGCCTGCGTGAAGCCACCCTCCACGGCGGCTTCGACGTGGTCGAGGGTGACGGTGTTGACCCAGAACCGCTGCTCACCCGGGAGGGCGGCGGTCGCAGGGTATCTCCCTCGCATGTGCTCGCCGTTCACGCCGCCTGCTCCGTTGTGAGCCCCTCGACGAGGCGCGTGACTTTCAGGCACGGTCGTGGAGGGTGATCTGATACCCGTCGAGGTCGGCGAGGGTGAACGTGTGGCCGAAGGGACCGTCGATCGGGGCTGAAACGATCGTCTCGCCATCTGCAACGAGGGCGTCGTGGATGGCCTGCGTGTCAGTGGCGTGCAGCCAGATGGCCGCGCCGATCCCGGGCTGCGGTGCAGCGTCGAGGTCGACGCCGGGGACGAGATCGCGGAGCGCGAAGGCGATCGGCGTGGTCTCGAACACGACCGCGTGCGGTGGCCCTGCCTGAGAACGAACGAGGCCGAGGTACTGCTCGTAGAACGCCTGGGACGCATCGAGATCGCGAACCTGGAGGGAGATGAAGTCGGGGCCGGTGACAGCCATGGTGATGCTCCGTTTCGTTGTCAGTTTGTTGACATACGCCAATGTATGTCAGACTACTGACATGCGTCAAGCTCGCGAGGGTATCGACCTGGATACGTCTCTGGGGTACTTATTGAAGGAGGCCTCCAGTGCGCTGCGCACTGCCATGGAGGCTGTTCTCCGACCCCTGGGAATGACTGTGACCCACTATGCGTGCCTGGAGCTGTTGGCCCAGCGCCCTGGGCTGTCGAACTCCGACCTGGCGCGGGGCGCGTTCGTGACACGGCAGTCGATGAACGTTCTCCTGCAGACGCTGGAACGCGACGGCTATGTGACCAGGCCAACGGAAGCACCGGTCGGGAAGGCACTACCAGCCACCCTCACGCCTGCGGGACGTCGAAGCCTGGCTCAGGCGACCGTTGCCGTGAGGTCTGTCGAGCAACGCATGGTGGCGGATTTGACCGACCGGGACGAAGCCGATGTCCGACGAATACTGTCGAGCATCGTCGCCTCCCTGACTCGATCGATGTCCTGACGACGAATCATCCGGGTGGCGACGGCGATGAGCACGGCGGTGAGCACGATGACGCGTTCGTCCCACCATCGGCCTCGCAATGCGCCAATATCGAGCCGGTCGATCGAAGTAAGGGACCGGCCAATCAGTCGAGGACGACCGCATCCAGCACATGCTCCGCTGAGAGTGCATGCGTGGTCGCCTGCCAGAACGGCGCTCGGGTGACCATGCCATGCCCGCGGCCACCGACACCGAATTGCGCATGGAGCCGGGGCCGACAAGTGCACGGCGAGACGCCGACAAGAAGAACGCAAGACATGCGGCCTCATGGGCGACGCTGATCAGCAGAGGGTATATGTCGATCCACGCCTCGAACGCCACGGGAATTTCATGAACAGACGCGGACCCTGCGCCCCTCGAAGCTGACGATGTCACCAAGCTGCAACTGCCGTCCGCGTCGGAGATCGACCTCGCCGTTCACGAACACATGGCCCTCGATGATGGCCTCTTTCACGTTTCCACCGGAGTCGAGGAGCCCGGCGAACTTGAGGAACTGCCCGAGGCGGATCATCTCGCCGCCGATCGAGATGTCGTCGATCGGAGCCGGGTTCGTCATGCCGGAATGCTAGTTGATCGGGTTCCCGCATTCCGGTGGTTACCGCGAGCCGACCGCATCAGACGGCACGAAAGAAGCCCCGGAATGGCGAGATTCCGGGGCTGGTAGCGGGAGCGGGACTTGAACCCGCGACACCACGATTATGAGCCGTGTGCTCTAACCACCTGAGCTACCCCGCCGCGGACCCGCTCTGAGCGGATCTGAGCCCCGAGTCAGGATTGAACTGACGACCCCTTCCTTACCATGGAAGTGCTCTACCACTGAGCTATCGGGGCGACGCCGATCGACCGTAGACCGTTTCGGCAACCGTACGAGGATATCATCATCCGGATGCCGGTTCGCCCGCGTTACTCTCCCCCGTCGCGGCCCCGATCACACGGTGCAGAACGGCGCGAAGGTCCTCCAGTTCCGACAATTGCATGCCGAGTCGCTCAACGATTTGGGGCGGGATGCCGAGCGCTTGCTCGCGCAGCCTGCGGCCGGTCTGCGTGAGGCCGACGCGGAGCATCCGTTCGTCGTGCGGGTCGCGCACGCGGTCGATCAGCCCAGCAGCCTCAAGCCGTTTCAGCAGGGGCGACAGTGTCGCCGGCTCCAACTGCAAGGCTCGCCCGATCGCACTCACCGTGCGCGGGTTCTCCTCCCACAGCGACAGCATCACGAGGTACTGCGGATGCGTCAGACCGAGCGGCTCGAGCACTGGACGATACAGGGCGATCACGCTGCGCGACGCCACGGCGAGCGCGAAACAGACCTGATTCTGCAGCTTGAGCAGATCGTCGCCGGCCGTCTCCACTGCCACGTCGGCCGGCTTGTTCAGTGTCCCTCGACTCATCGCATCCTCCTGCCAGCATGTTACGCTTGCCCTAATCATTAGTGCACTAACTATTAGTGTAGACGCAAGTGCAACGAGGAGGATGCCGTGGCCCGCGGTTTCTGGAGCTGGTACGAGAAGTTCAACAGCGTCGTGCGCACGTTCACCGGACCCGCGCAGCTGGGGGCCGGGCATCCGGAGGCACCGGACATTCGGCGAGCGGATGCCGCGTGCCCGATCTGCGGCCGCCCGATGACCGAGCACGTTGTCGAGCGCTCAGCCGACCAGCGCACCGCCAGTCGCCTGGTCTGCCCTGCACCCCGCGCCGCCTGACGGCGCGACGCCCCTCCCCCTCCGATCGCGAGACTGCACGCCCGCGCCGAGACTGCGGGTAATACCCGGTGTCTCGTCGCGGGCGTGCAGCTTCGCGGAAGGGGCGGGGAGGGGCGGGCGGCACGGGCTCCGCACGGGCGAGTCAGCCGCGCGCGACGCCCAGGAGCTGCACCGCCGCGAACCGCGGGCCGTCGACGCGCAGACGGACGCTGCCCTCGTCCTCGTCCCCTGGCGGGTCGAGGTCGATTCCGATGTCGCCGAACAGCACGTGTGCGGCATCCCATCCGGCGACCGCGGCGAACGGCAGCCGCACATCGGCCGCCGTCCGCGACGCCACGATCAGCACGGACTCCTCGGCCGCCTCGCGAATGAAGACGAGCACGTCGTCCCCGACGTGCAGCCACCGCATACCGCCGTCGTTCAGCGCGGGGCAATCTCGACGCAGCCGGATCAGCTCGCGGTAGAGCGCGTACGTCGTCTGCACCTTCGCGGCTGTGGCCCCCGTCGCGCTGTCGACTGTCGGGTCGTCGATCGGGGCGTCGAGCAGGTGCCATGGCATGGGCATCCGTGACGCCTCGCCATCGTCGGCGGTCAGACCGAACTCGTCGCCCGCCCAGACCACAGGAATTCCCGGCAGCGTCACAGAGAGTCCGAACGCCACAGGTACAGCACCGGGCAGAGCATGTGCGCCGAACCGCGGAACGTCGTGCGTGTCGAGCGCGTTCATCGTGCCCTGCAGCACGCGCCACGGGAACGCGGCGGCGAACCGCGTGTGGGCATCCACGAGTTCTCGTCCCGTATAAGAAGGGATGACACCGACCGGCTGCCCGAAGTACGTCGACGGGCTGCCGGGCTGCGACAGCCAGCCCCACACCGGACGCGTGAAGTTGGCGTAGGTCATGGCACCGTGCCAGGCATCTCCCTGGAAATCCGGCGCGGCGTCGTTGGTCGATTCGCCGAGCAGGATCGTGTCGGGATTCACCTCGACCATCGTGTTCCGGATGATCCGCCGCACCTCGGTGTTGAAGTCGTCGTCCCGGTACCTGCCTGTCATGTTCGCGACGTCGATGCGCCATCCGTCGAAGGAGTACGGGGGCTTCAGCCAGTGCGCGACCACCGAGTCCGGCCCCTCGATGAACCTGCGGCGCAGCTCGGCGGATGCCCAGTTCAGCTTGGGCAGGCTGGGCACGCCGAGCCACGCGACGTACCGCGTGTGCTCGTCGTTCAGCCAGTAGAAGAACTCGCTCTCGGGCGCATCCGGATGCCCGTACGCCGCCTGGAACCACTCGTGCCCGTCCCCGCAGTGGTTGGTCGTCAGATCGCCGATCACCTTCAGCCCGCGTTGGTGCGCCGCTGCCGCGAACTGCGCGAGGGCGTCATCGCCGCCGAGCAGTTCGTCCACGTGCTCGAAGGATGTCGCGTCGTAGCGATGGTTCGACCGCCCGGGGAACACGGGCGTGAGGTACACGAGCGTGACGCCTAGATCGGCGAGGTAGTCGAGCCGCTCGGCGGCCCCGTCGAGGTCGCCGCCGTAGAACTGCTGCGCGCGGCCGGGCGGCACGTCGTCCACCGGTGCGTCCCAGCGAGCGGGGATCGCCCACTCGGGAGCGGGGCGAGAATCCGCCGCCAAGGAACGCGCGAACCTGTCGGGGAAAACTTGGTACAGAACGCTGGACCGCACCCACAGGGGCGGCGCCGCGTGGGCGACGATGCGGAAGTCGTCGGCATCCAGCGTCTCGGTGCGCGATAGTCCCGTCGCGTTGAGCCACACACTCGAGCCGTCACCGCGCGTTATGAGGAACCGGTAGCCGTGCACCGGGTTCTCGATCTCGAGGGGTGCCTCCCACCAGTCCCAGCCGGAAGCGGACGCGACGAGCGAGGCATCCGTGAACCGTGGCTCGCGGTCCGGGTTGGAGCGGGTGCGCACCGCGCTCACGGGGCCGAACTCGTGCGGGATGCGCACGCGAACGCGAACGCTGTCGCCGAGCGCCGGGGCATCCTCGGAGACGTACAGCGGAGAGCCATCGTGGTGGGGCTGCATGCACCGACAGTACTGTGGCTCTCCTTCCCCGCACCCCGTCGACCCGGCACTGTCTCGCCGAGTGGCCCCTCTATTCACGTGAATCGAGTGCCGGGCCGGCAACACAGTGCCGGGTCGACGCGGTATGGCGGGGTGCGGTAGGGCGGGGTGCGGTCAGGGTTCGATAGGTGCGGTCGAACGCCGCACGATGAGTCTCGTGGCGAGTTCTTCACGGGGCGCGTGGCCGTCGGAATCGGTGGTCGACCGACCGATCCGCAGCAGCATACGCAATGCGGATGCCGCCATCTCGGCGATCGGCTGCTGCACGGTCGTCATCGGCGGGGAGGCCCAGCCCGCCTCGGGCAGATCATCGAATCCGACCACACTCACGTCACCGGGAATCGACAACTTCAGCTCCGCCGCCGCATCGTAGACGCCGAGCGCCAACGTTTCCGTGATCGCGAACACAGCCGTTGGACGGCCGGGCCTCGACAGCATGCTGACGGCGGCGACCCTCGCCGCATCCCGCTCCCAGCCGACGTGGACATGGTCGACGGGAGCCAGCTCGAGCCCTGCTGCGGCCAATACGGATCTGAAACCGTCGAGGCGTGCGCGGCTGTACTCGTATGCGTCCGAGACATCGATGACGGCGACCCGCGTGTGACCGAGTTCGACAAGATGTTCGGCCGCCGACCTTCCGCCCTGCCAGTTCATCGCTCCGACGCTGCCGACGCCCCGCGGCGGCGACACCATCGGGTCGAGGAGCACGACCGGCCTTCCCGCCTCAGACAAACGTCGCCACTGATCGAGAGTCGGCTCGACGACCGCCAGGATCGTCCCGCACGACGCACGTCGCAGCACACGGTCGGCCCAATCCGAGTTGGGGCGCACCAACGTGATCACCACGTCGAGGTCGGCGTCGCTGGCCGCGCCCTCCACACCGCTGAGAGCCCGGTTCGTCCATGAGCTCTCGCCAGACGCCAGTACGAAATCCACCAGGCCCGGCCCCGGCTCGGTGCCAGCCGCCGACGCGACGTCCTTGGGCTGGGTGTAGCCGAGCTCCGACGCGACCCGCAGAATCCGCTCCCTGGTCGCGGCCGCGACATCCGTGCCGCCGCGCAGCGCCTTCGACACCGTCGGGATGCTTGTTCCTGCACGATCCGCCACTGCGGCAAGCGTCGGGCGCACGTCGCGAGGTTTCTTGTCAGGCACGCGGTCATCTTATGGCGAACAGAGATTTGCGCAAATCTTGAGGCCTTGAATATGTTGCACACAAAGACATATCGGGGCATAGTTCGGAAGGCATCGAAAAGTCAGGCGCACATATTGCGCAATGTTTTGTGGTCCAACCGGCCACGTTCAACGACGAACACGCGGCGCACGCCGCAAGGAGGAACCAATGTCGACGTCGACACCCGCCAGCGCCTTCAGCCGGCGCACCTTTCTCTCTGTGGCCGCGGCCGGTATCGCCTCGGCCGCTCTCGCCGCCTGCAGTTCGGGCGGCTCCGGCGCATCCGGCGGAACGCTGAAATTCTGGAACATGCCGTGGGGCGGAACGGCCTTCAACCCGCTCGACAAGAAGATCACCCTGGCCTACAAGCCGGCGAGCGGGCTCCCCTCAGCCACGTACCAGGAGATTCAGTGGTCGAACTTCAATCAGACGTTCTCCTCCGCTGTCGTCTCAGGCACGGGTCCCGCGGTGAGCTCAGGCGGCGGGACGCAAGCGTTCCAGTTCGCCACGCAGGACAAGATCGCGTACGCGGACCATCTCATCGACAGCTGGAAGTCCAACGGCCTCTACGACGACTTCCTCCCTGGCCTGCTCGATGCCATGAAGACCGACAAGGGCTACGTCGCGATCCCCTACAACCTCGACATGCGTGTCTTCTGGTACAACAAGGCGTTGCTCGAGAAGGCGGGGGCTGACGTCCCGACGGACTGGCAGAGCTATCTGGACACCTCTGCGGCCTTGAAGAAGATCGGCGTATACGGTTTCAGCCTGAGCAGCGCATCGAGCAACGGCAACAGCTTCCAAACGCTGACCGGCGTTTTGATCAACAACGGCGGCGGACTCTTCGACGAGGAGCAGAAGCCGAACTGCGTGACGCAGACGAACATCGATGCGCTCGACTGGGTGGTCGAGATGGTGAAGAAGGGGTACGTCGATCCTGGCAACCTCGGCTACTCCAGCACGAACACGAACACGCAATGGAGCAACCGCACCTGCGCGATGGGTATCGACGTCCCGGGGCTGCCGCAGAACGTGACGGGAGCCGTGCAGCAGGAGCTCGTGCTCGGCGACCCTCTGGTGAGCGCCGCAGGCAAGAAGGGCGCCCTGTACTTCCCGAACAACATCATGATGTACAAGAACACGCCAAGCCAGAAGGGCTCGGAAGCGTTCATGACCTACTACTACAAGCACATGTCGAAGCTGTGGACGCAGAACACCGGCATCGGTCTGCCTCCGCTCAAGTCCATCGCAGAGACGACCGAGTTCAAGTCGAACGCGAGCAACGTGAAGCTCGTGGATGTCTGGCAGCCGATCAGCAAGACCTGGGCGGCTCCCGGCGGAACGGCTTTGTTCGCGAACGTCTCCCTCGTCGACAGCACTCCAGCGATGACGACCTGGGCCCAGTCGGTCATCTCGCTCAAGGCCACGCCGAAGGAGGCACTCACGACCCTGCAGGCGACGCTCACGTCGCAGCTGAAGAAGTGAACGCACCCGGCCGCGTCCCGATCAACCCGATACTGCCCGGGTTCTACCCGGACCCATCGATCTGCCGGGTCGGCGACCGGTACCTGCTGGCGAACTCGACCTTCGAATACCTGCCGGGCATCCCGCTGCACGAAAGCACCGATCTGATCCACTGGCATCCGATCGGCTCGGCTGTGACCCGACCGGAAGCATTCGGTCTCGAAACGGCGCGCGATTCAGGTGGCCTCTATGCGCCGACGATCCGCTTTCACGACGGCGTCTACTACCTCGTCGGATCGCAGGTCGACCGCGGCCCCGACGCTCAGTTCATCCTCACCGCCTCCGACCCGTCCGGTCCGTGGTCCGACCCTGTGTGGGTGAGGGGGGCCGAGGGGTTCGACCCCTCGATCTTCTTCCACGGGGATGCCGTGTACTGGTGCGCTGCACGCCCGGCGGAACCAGCCGAGCTCGAGGGCCAAACGGAGATCTGGGTACACGAGGTCGATGTCGCGACCGGCCGGCTCCTCGGCGACGAGACCGTGGTCTGGCGGGGCGCGGCGCGCGACGCGGTCTGGTCGGAGGGCCCGCATCTCTTCGAGCGCGATGGTTGGTTCTACCTGCTCACGGCGGAGGGCGGCACGTACCGCGACCACGCTGTGGTGATCGCACGCTCCAGATCGGTGAGCGGACCGTACGAGGGATGCCCGCGCAACCCGATCCTGACGCATCGCCATCTCGGCGGCACGTACCCCGTGCAGAACGTCGGCCACGCCGACCTCGTCGAGCGGCAGGACGGAACCTGGGCCGCTGTCGTCCTGGGCGTGCGCGTCGACGGAGGCAGGCACATCCTCGGACGCGAGACCTTCCTCGCCGAAGTGACCTGGGAAGACGGCTGGCCGGTGGTGAACCCCGGTGAGGGCGTGCTTCGCGACGTCGGCGACCGGGCGGATGTCTGGGCGCAGCACCCCCCTCGCGCCGATGGCGCCCTCACGGTGCGCGGCGCCGCCGACTTTGCGAAGGAGACGGCAGACGGTGTCGTACTCACCACTCCGGTCTCCGCGTCGGGAACGCCGCGGCGACCTTCAGGCTTGTTCCATCGCCTGACGCATCGCGCCGCACGGATGCGCGTGGACTTCGCCGAGATCTCCCCGGGTGCGATTGCCGGGCTGGCTCTTCGTCAGAGCGACACGTACTCGATCCGCGCGGAGGTGGACGACGGCTCCGTACGGGTCATCGAGCGGGTCGCCGGTGTGGACACCGAGCATGACAGCTGGACCGTCGACGACGCGAAGACCTTGTCCGTCGTCGCCGAGCTCGATCCAGCGCAGGTGAGATTCCGCCTCGGCTCCCGTTCGTCCGTCCCGATCGACACAGCCGTGCTGAGTTCGGAGGTCGCCGGCGGCTTCGTCGGGACCGTCTGGGGTCCGTTCGTGGCAGGAGCCGCAGGCTCGCGTGCGTGCGTGACCGGCGTCGGTTACCGCGGCCTCGGGTCCGTCGCGGGTGAGGCATCCTGAACCGGCGGCTCCCGTAGTCCCCGTCGACCCGGCACTGAATTGCCGAGCGGCCACGCTATTCACGTGAATTGAGGTCCGGCTCGACAGTTCAGTGCCGGGTCGACGCTTAGGGTGTGGCGGGGAGTGGGCAGAAGGGCGCCTACTTCACCGAACCTGCCGTCAGACCACCGACGATGTACTTCTGCAGCAGCAGGAAGACGACCATCACGGGCAGCGCGGCCAGCACAGCGCCCGCGGCGAAGATAGACCAGTTGTTCGAGAACTGCTGCGACACGAAGGTGTAGAGGCCGACCGCGAGGGTCTGAGTGTTCGGGTCGGTCAGCACGATCGACGCGATGACGTACTCGCCTGTCGTCGCGATGAACGACAGCAGCCCGACGACCGCGAGGATCGGCGCGACCAGCCGCAGGATGATCGTGAAGAAGATCTGCGCGTGACTCGCGCCGTCGATCTTCGCGGCCTCGTCGATCGACATCGGAACAGTGTTGAAGAATCCGTACATGAGATAGGTGTTCACGCCGAGCGCGCCGCCGAGGTAGACGAGCATCAAGCCGAGCTGGCTGCCGAGCCCGAGCACGGGGAAGACGTCGCCGAGCGCTGAGAGCAACAGAAAGATGGCGACTACCGCGAGGAACTGCGGAAACATCTGGATCAACATCAACGAGAGCAGACCGATGCGCCGGCCCGTGAACCTCATGCGCGAGAACGCATACGCGGCGAACGCACCGAGGAACACGGTGCTGACCGCCGTGACGACGCCGATCACGAGGGTGTTCGCGAACCAGAGCGCGAACGGTTGGTCGGGGTTCTGGAACAGCTTCACGTAGTTGCCGAAGTTGATCGTCTGGAACAGGTCGTTCGATCCGACCAGCGAACCCGACGGGTTGAGAGATGCCGACAGCACGTAGAGAAGAGGGAACACGGCGAACACCACCATCACGATCGCCACGAGGTGCCGCCACCCGGTCTGCGTGAACCAACGGCCGAGGTTGAAGGGACGACGACGCGTCGTCTGCGCTGCTGACATCAGTTGATCTCCTCGAGTGCCTTCGTGCGCCGGAACGCGATGATCGAGACCACCGCGACAAGGATGAAGATGAGGATCGACAGCGCGCTCGCAAGACCGTAGTCACGCACTCCGCCCTGACCGAACGCGATCTTGTAGACCATGGTGATGAGCAGGTCGGTGGACCCGATGTCGAGCGTCGTGTCGGTGAACCTCGGCCAGCCCCTGGTGAGCATGTAGATCACGTTGAAGTTGTTGAAGTTGAACGCGAACGACGCGATCAGCAGGGGTGCGACCGAGACCAGCAGCAGCGGGAGCTTGATGGCACGGAAGATGCGCAACGGGCTCGCGCCATCCACCTTGGCCGCCTCGTCGACCTCCTCAGGCAACGACTGCAGCGCGCCGGTGCAGACCAGGAACATGTACGGGTAGCCGAGCCACAGGTTGACGAGGATGACGCTGACTCTGGCCAACCACGGATCCGTCAGCCAGGGAATCTGGGCACCACCGAACAGCACTTGGTTGATGAAGCCGAACTCCGGGTTCATCATGCCTGCCCAGACCAGGCCGGAGAGGAAGGCGGGGAACGCGTACGGCAGGATCACCAGCACCCGGTAGATCTTCTTGCCGCGCAGCTTGGGATGGTTGAGCACCATCGCGAGGAAGAGGCCGAGCGCGAAGGTGGTGATCACGGACAGGATGGCGAAGGCGAACGTCCACAGGATGACGCGCCACAGCGGTCCCGCGAGCTGGCTGTCGGTGAACGCCTTCGCGAAGTTGGCGAAGCCGACATCGATCTTCCAGCCGGGACTCAGCGCCTTCGAGCCGTCTTCGGTGGCGAACTCGCCCTGACCGTTGTCGACGAACACCGTGCCCGCCGAGTTGGTGAACGTGTCGTCCTTCTGGTTGTAGACCAGGTCGGAACGGTACACGTAGCCGGTACTCGCGTCGTCGGTGCGGAGCGATCCGTCGTTCGGATCCGTACTGAGCGGCACGGAAAGGCTGGTGATCTCGTCCTGCCGGTCGAGCACCTGGGCGAGGTTCAGAGTGGTGTAGCCGGGAGCCTTCGTGGCTTTATCGTCTGCGAACGTGGCATCCTTCACGACCCTCATGGGCTGGCCGGTCGTGCCGAGCAGCGCGGTGCCGTCCTTCGGGTCGGTCGCCAGCAGGTACAACCGGCTTCCTCGCTCGAGGATGCTCACCGGGTACGCTGCAGAGTTCGGCACGCGCTTCAGGCCGTTCGCGCTGATCGCGGCGATGGCATCCGTCTTCGATCCGTTGTGACCGTCGCTGTAGTTCGTGAACGCGATGTAGCCGCTGTACAGGATGACGAACACCTGGAACACCAGCAGAAAGACGACGCCTGGCGTGAGGTATTTGGCGGGGAGTCGCTTGCCACGGCCGAGGTAGATCCAGTTGATCGCACCCGTGATCAGCAGCACGATCACGATCGGGATCCACATGTGCAGCCCGGCCATCACGAAGACGGCCCAGACCACGATCGCGTCGAGAAGTCCCAGCAGAATGATCTTCGCGAGGAGGCCGCCGATGCCGCTGCCTCCGGCGTTCAGGCGCTGGATGTCCACGCGCCCGGCTCCGCCCCTGCCCTTTCGCCGTGGCGGCTTGCCGCCGGTGCGCGGCACGGATGCCGGTTCCGCTTCGTCCGCATGCTCCGCTTGCAGCGTGCCGGCCTCGTCGTCAGCCATGTCTGGTCCTCGTGTCATACGGGTGGGGCCGGCTCGACGCCGGCCCCACCGCGCCCGCAGAACGGGCTATTTGATCTTCGACTCGATGTTGGTCACCGCGGTGTTCCACACCGTGGTCGGGTCGCCCTGACCCTTGATCAGCTGCAGCTCTGCTGCGCCCCAGTCCGCCCAGACGGACGCCATCTCGGGGATCGCGGGCATCGGAACGCCGTTCAGGCCGATGTCGCCGAACGACTTGATGTCGGCGTCGGTCTTCGCGACCGTGGCGTAGGCGGTCTTCAGCGCCGGCGGGCGTCCGCCGACCTTGTACAGGGCCTCCTGTGCGCTGTCGGTGCCCAGGTAGTCGATGAGGAACTTGGTCGCCGCGACCTTGTTCGGGCTCTTCGCGCTGATGAAGAACGCGTTCACGCCGAGGAACGGCTTCGCGGTCTCGCCGCCGGCCGAGGGCAGCGGGTCGATCGCGTACTTGATGCCGGCCTTCTTGATGGCCGGAATGTTCCAGGGACCGGTCAGGTAGTACGCGGACTGGCCCTTGTCGAATGCGTCGAGCGCGATGTCGCCGGTGATGTTCGCGTTCAGGATGCCGCTCTGCCCCCACTGCTTGACGGCCGCAGCGAACGTGAGCCCGTCCGCGTCGCCGAGGGTGAGCTTCGTGGCGTCGTAGGACCCATCAGTCTTCTGTGCGAAGACAGACGAGCCGTACGAGGTCTGCAACGGATACATGTGGTAGGGATCGCCCTGCTTCGGGTCGAGGCCGAGAAGAAACGGGTATTTGACGGTGCTGGACTGCGCCGCCTTGCCCTTCGCGATCACCTCGTCGAACGTGGCCGAGGCTTCGGGGACGAGCACCGTGTTGCGCACCAGCGCGACGTTCTCGATCGAGTACGGCAGACCGTAGACGTTGCCGTCGTAGGTGACGGCCTGGATCGCCACGTCGGCGTAATCCTTCGTCTTGTCGCCGAGCTGCAGCGGCGCCACGACGCCGTTCTGCACGTAGGCGCCGAGCTTGTCGTGCGGGCTGACGATCAGGTCGGGGCCTTTGCCGGTCGGAACCTGGCTGATGAAGTCCTTGTCGACGTTCGCGAAGTCCTTGACGACGAGCTTCACCGTGATGCCGGTGTCCTTCTTGAACTTCGCGGCGATCGGCTTGATGGCCGGAGCACGCTGAGTGTCGAGCCAGATCGTGATGGTCTGGCCGGAGCCGGACGTGCTTCCGCCCGAATCCGGCGTGGCCGAGCAGGCCGCAAGCGCCACGGTCGTCAGCCCTGCTCCGGCCAGCCCGAAGAACGTGCGGCGGCTGAACGCGCTGCTGCTGGGTGTCACCGTCATTGGTGTGCCTTTCGTGTATCTGTGAGAGGGAGCGGGGCGGCCGTCGCACGGAAGGAGAGGGCCGATCTCCCGAGGGGATGCAAGCGCTTCCATCTATAGCAAACGCTTGCAATCAATTCCAAACGGCGTTACCGAATCGTGGCCGAGGTCATGACAATCCGCAGAATGTAAGGAGATACTACGAATGAATGCATTGCAAGCGTTTGCATGATTCTCGTACAGTGGCTCCCACTACCACGTGCAATGAGGGAACATTGCGGTGCACGTGCATGTAACGAAACGAACCAAGGACTTCACTCGTGACCACGCCAATCACTTCGAGCACTGCCCCTTCGAGCACTGACGCGTCGAGCAGTGCCACAGCGACGAGCACGGCTGCGCAGTCGCATCCCTCCGGCGAGAAGGAGTGGTGGCGCACCGCCGTCATCTACCAGGTGTATCCGCGCTCTTTCGCCGATGGAAACGGCGACGGCGTCGGCGATCTGCCCGGCATCACCGCGCACCTTCCTGCTCTGCGCACGCTCGGCGTCGACGCGATCTGGCTCTCTCCGTTCATGACCTCCCCGCAGCGCGACGCCGGTTACGACGTCGCCGACTACCGTGACGTCGACCCGCTCTTCGGCACGCTCGACGACTTCGATCGGATGCTCGCGACCGCCCACGAGCTCGGCCTGCGCGTCATCGTCGACCTGGTGCCGAATCACACCTCGTCGGAGCACGCCTGGTTCAAGGCCGCGCTGGCATCCGCAGAGGGCAGCGAAGCACGCGAGCACTACTACTTCCGCGACGGCAAGGGGGAGAACGGCGACCTTCCGCCGAACAACTGGGAGTCCGTCTTCGGTGGTCCCGCATGGACGCGCATCACGAACCCCGACGGCACTCCCGGCCAGTGGTACTTGCACCTGTTCGACACCTCGCAGCCCGACCTCAACTGGGCGGATCAGTGGGTGTGGGAGCAGTTCCGCGGCATTCTGCGGTTCTGGCTCGACCGCGGTGTCGACGGATTCCGCATCGACGTCGCCCACGGCATGGTCAAGGTCGCCGGTCTGCCCGATTACACGCCGGCCGAGCACGAGGGATCGCTGAGCGGCGCGAGCGTCACGCTCGAGCCCGACATCAGCGACGAGCCGCCCGGCGCACCGTTCTGGGGTCAGGAGGGCGGACACGAGATCTTCCGCGACTGGCACAACGTGCTCGCCGAATACGACGGCGACCGCGCGCTGTGCGGCGAAGCGTGGGTGAGCCCGCCCGCCAAGCTCGCCCGCTACGTGCGGCCCGACGAGATGCAGCAGACCTTCAACTTCTCGTACCTCGAGACGCCGTGGAACGCCGACGCGCTGCACAAGGTGATCGACGACTCCCTCGAGGCGTTCGGCGAGGTCGGTGCGCCCAGCACCTGGGTGCTGTCGAATCACGACGTCGTGCGCCACGCTACCCGGCTCGGATTCTCCGAGGAGAGTCCGCAGGGCCACGGCCTCGGCCCCAAGACACCCTTCCGGCCTGACGCCGTTCTCGGCCTGCGCCGCGCCCGCGCCGCGACCACGCTGATGCTGGCGCTGCCCGGCTCCGCCTACCTCTACCAGGGCGAAGAACTCGGTCTGCCCGAGGTGATCGACCTGCCGGACTCGGCGCGACAGGACCCGACCTGGTTCCGCACGAACGGCGAGCGCTATGGGCGTGACGGATGCCGCGTGCCGATCCCCTGGACCGCCGACGGCCCGTCATACGGGTTCAACGAGACCGGCGCGAGCTGGCTCCCGCAGCCTGCAGAGTGGGCGAAGCTCGCCCGCGACGTCGAGGCGACGGATCCGCAGTCGACACTGTCGCTGTACGAACGACTGCTGTCGGAGCGCGAGGCACGTTCGCTCGGGGCGGGAACGCTCGACTGGGTCGATGGCCTCGGCGACGAGGTCGTCGCGTTCCGCAACGGCGACGTGACGGTGATCGCGAACCTGGGGCAGGCATCCGTGCCGCTGCCCGACGGCGACGTCATCGTCTCGAGCGAACCCCTGGAAGGTCGCGAACTGCCGGTCGACACGACCGTGTGGCTGGCATTCTGAGTCGTGCTCGACTCGCCGGTACGATGACGGCAGGAGTGCGCCGGCACACGTCCCGGCACGGACGCAGGTGAGGCGATGGCAGGCATCGAAGAGGTCGCCCGGCTCGCCGGCGTCTCGACCGCGACCGTCTCGCGTGCGCTGAGCGGCAACGGCCACGTCTCCCCCACCACGCGCGAGCGCGTACAGGCCGCGGCAGCCGAACTCGGCTATGTCGTGTCGTCGAACGCGTCGAGCCTGGCATCCGGCCGTACCCGCAACGTCGGGGTGGTCGTGCCGTTCCTGTCGCGCTGGTACTTCTCGTCCGTCGTCGACGGCGCGGAGGCGGCGCTGCTGAGCAAGGGCTACGACCTGACGCTCTACAACCTGAGCGGCGGCGAGGAGCCGCGGCGCAGCGTGTTCGAGCACTTCCTGCTGCGCAAGCGAGTGGATGCCGTGATCGCCGTCGCGCTCGAACTCACCGACGACGAGGTGAAGCGGCTGCTCGACATCCACAAGCCGATGGTCGGCATCGGCGGCCCGATACCCGGGGTGCGCACGCTCACCCTCGACGACGTCGCCGTCGCGCAGCTGGCCACCGAACACCTGATCTCGCTCGGCCACACGCAGATCGCGCACGTCGGGGGCGCAGTCGAGCTCGACCTGGACTTCCACCTCGGGTCGACACGGCGCCGCGGGTTCGAGCGGGCGATGCATGAGGCGAACCTGCCGATCAGGGACGATCTCTACCAGCCGGCCGATTTCACCATCAACGGTGGTTACGCGGCGGGCAAGCAGCTGTTGGGTCGGCCGTACGACCGCCCGACCGCGATCTTCGCGGCATCCGACGAGATGGCGATCGGATGCCTGCTCGCCGCCCGCGACCTCGGCCTGAGCGTTCCCCGTGACGTGTCGATCGTCGGCATCGACGACCACGAGCTCGCCGAGTTCTTCGGCCTCACGACAGTCGCGCAGTTCCCACGTCAGCAGGGCGAACTTGCGGTGGATGTGCTCATGGGCGAGCTGATGCCGGATGCGGGTGCGCCCGCCGCGCTCGACACCGAGCTGCCGTTCCAGCTGATCGTGCGATCAAGCACGGCGCGTCCGGCCGAAGCGGACGCCCGACCGTCAAGCGTGTTCTGAGACCACGGGAGCTACAACGCGCGAACGCGATTGTTGCGCGCGTCGTGCGTCAATTCGACCAGTCCCAGCCGCTCCAGCAGCGGCGGCAGGTACATGCCGAATCGACCCCGGTAGCCCTTGCGCAGTCCGTACCATCCGCCGACCGGATTGGCCTCCGACCGTCCCCACGCCTCGACCGTGCCGTCGGCCGCCGGCTTCTGTTCGTCCGCTGCTCCGAGCGGAACCCAGTCGCCCTGCGAGCGCAGCCACTCCGCGAGATCATCGATCGCGCTCCCCCGGTAGCGCAACTGCGTCGAGCCGACCTGGCAGACCAGCTCGTCGCCATCTCGGTACATCGTGTAGTCGGACGACCCGGGTGCCGTCTTCAGGCGCCACGGATTCTCTTTCGTTCCCTCGCCTTGTGCGCTCGCTGCGTCGGCCATCGGAACACCCCCTTCGACGGGTCCCCGTCGACACCGTCATTGCAACGGTAGACCTGAGCAGAGCTCAGCGGTCGACGACGCCGAGTTCGTCCAGGATCGGTTCGAGCTGAGCCCAGAGCCCTGGTTCAGCCGCGATGGTCAGGGCGCGGCTGGCGGGAACACCGTGAAGACCCGTCACCTTCGCACCAGCCTCGGAGGCGACGAACGCGCCGCCCGCGTGATCCCAGGGCTTCAGGCCCTTCTCGTAGTAGGCATCCAGCCGGCCGGCCGCGACACTGCAGAGGTCGAGTGCTGCCGAACCGATGCGACGGATGTCCCTCACTCGCGGAATCAGCCCGCTCACGGCCTCGGCCTGCAACCCGCGTCGCCGCGAGTCGTACGAGAATCCCGTGCCGACCAAGGCGAGCGAGAGCTGCTTGCCGGTCGCCACCTGCAGCCTGGACGTGCCGAGGTACGCGCCGCCGCCCGCACTGGCGGTGAACACCTCGCCGGTGGCGGGCTTCACGACGGCGGCGGCCAGTGCGCGCCACGTGTTCGGGTCAGGGTCGCCCTCGACGACCGCGATCGAGACCGCGTAGTCGGGGATGCCGTAGAGGTAGTTCACTGTGCCGTCGATCGGGTCGACGATCCAGGTCAGCCCGCTCTTGCCGGCCGTCGCCTCGCTCTCCTCGCCGAAGAACCCGTCGTCGGG
Organism: Humibacter sp. RRB41; assembly: GCF_022761015.1. Taxonomy (GTDB): domain Bacteria; phylum Actinomycetota; class Actinomycetes; order Actinomycetales; family Microbacteriaceae; genus Humibacter. The sequence continues at coordinate 5,401 of NZ_JAKWJQ010000005.1, read as the reverse complement.
GCGTGCCGCGGCGATGCGGCCGCGGATGAGATTCTCCGACTCGCGATCGGCAGCCGTGACGATGTCCTCTGGCGCAGTCTTGGTTGCAGCGACCTCGACGCCCTCTTCACGCCGGGAGCGCACGAGTTCGCCTGCCTCCAACGCGATCGATCTGGCCAGGTCGAGGAGCTCTGCGTTCACGTCGGGCATGCCTTCGATGCTAGGCCGTGCGCCTCGGCGCTCCGTAGCCGACCCGTGCCCGGGATTCTCTTTGGCGTGTCGCGCAAGCCCGACTTATGCTCCCTTCATCGAATATTTCTTCGAGTCAATTCGAGGAGGCATGCCGTGAGCATCACTCATACCACCGACATCGTCGCAGTCTGGGTCAACCCTGGGGGAGCGCCGACACGGATGTTCTGGGCCGGTCGCCGCTATCGCGTCACTGACACCCCGACTCGCCTGGGCCCGGGTGCCGACCTGCTGTTCAATCCGGCGCTCACGCATCCGCCATCACCGTTGAGCGGGTGGCGGTTCCAGGGATCCAGCGACGACGGGGACACCAGGGTGTTCGACGTGCGATGCGCCGACGGCGGTGCATGGCAACTCATCCGCGTGATCGATTGAGCGATGCGAGCGCGCCCACGACTCTCGCTGTGCCAGCATTGCGTACGTGACCAGCCAATCCGACGACTACGACCAAGACGCGGTGGATGCTGCGGAGATCGCCGCGTCACGGCATCCGTCTGACAAGCCGATCTACCGTGCCACTCCGCAGGAGGGCATCAAACGCTTCTTCACGAAGTACGCGGTCTTCCACGGACGTGCGAGCCGTAGCGAGTTCTGGTGGGCTGCCGTGCTGGCCATCGTCGTCTTCCTCGTCGTCGGCATCGCTGTCGAGATGGTGAACGCGATCACGGACCCGTCCGATCCGCGCCCCACCCCGGCGAGCACGGTGATCGGCATCGTGTACCTCGTCTACGCGGTGGCGACGCTGGTGCCGAGCGTTGCCGTGTTCGTGCGCCGCCTGCACGACGCGAACCTGTCGGGGTGGTGGGTGCTGCTCGTCATCGTCCCGTTCTTCGGGGTGGTGATCGGCGTCATCTTCGCTGTGCTGCCCAGGCAGAGCTACGGCAAACGGTTCGACCGGGTGTGAGTCCGCCGCATACGTTCCGCGCTACGGCGTGGCCGTTCGGCCGGTCTGCTGCTCCCACAGCTCGAGTTCACGGGTGAGCGCCTTCGCCAGCTCGAACACCTGCTCGGGCGGAATGCGGATGCGCGTGACGACGCGAGCGTTGACCGCACGTTGCGCGTTGCCGTGCTCGTCACGAGTCTCGGTGGCTGGGCCCCGAAGCGATGCGAAGTCGAGCACGAACACGTTGTCGGTATGCCAGATGCTGGCGAAGTCGGCGAACCCACCTGCTTCCACTTCCGGCGGGATCTCGAAGTTGATCTGGGTGGGTACGTCGCCCTGCTCGTCGGCCACTGCGCCTCCTCATTCACAGCGAGCCTAGGCGGTGCCCCGCACCGGGCCCACCGCGCCGTGCAATCAACCGAGCGTCGCCTGCGAGGGGAGGATGCCGAGCCTGGTCGCCTTGCGCACCGCGTCGATGCGCGAGGTCGCTCCGAGCTTGATGTTGATGTTGTTCGCGTGCCGCTTCACCGTGCCCTCTGCGATGCTCAGCTCTGCGCCGATCTCCTTGTTCGAGTACGCCTGGGCGATCAGACGCAGCACCGCGTACTCGCGCTCGGACAACAGGTCGCTGTGCCCCTCCTCCGCGCCGGGCGGGATCTGAGGCGAGTCGGTGGTCGCCGCGTGCAGGATCGCCGCGACCACGTCGCTGCTCGGCGCGGTCTTCGTCAGGTATGCGGAGGCGCCGGCGGCGAGCAGTTCAGACTGCAGGCGGACATCCTGATGCATGGTCAGCACCACCACCCGCAGGTCGGGCTGCATGCGCTTGACCCTGGCGATCGTCATGCGTGCGGGATCGCCTGGCATGCTCACGTCGAGCAGGAGCACGAGCGGATGCCGCGCCCGCACGAGCTCGAGTGCGCCGTGGCTGTCGGATGCCTGTCCGACGACGCGCAGGCGGGAGTCGCGCCCGAGCAGCGCGACGAGGCCCTCACGGAAGAGGTCGTGGTCGTCGGCGATGCCGACGTCGATGCGGCCGGTCATGTGTCGGCATCCGTGAGCGGGATCGTGAGCCGCACCACTGTGCCGGGACCGGCCGAGGTGGCGATGCTCAGGCGTCCGCCGATCGAGTCGGCGCGTTCGCGCATGTCGAGCAGTCCGATCGATCCGGTCGTGACATCGTCGTGGCTGAAGCCAGGGCCGTTGTCCGCGATCGTGACCGCCAGGGTGCGTCGGCGCCAGTCGATGCCCACCGACACCATCGTCGCGCCGACCGCGTGGGTGCGTGCATTGCGGATCGCTTCGAGCACGATCATGAAGACTTCTTCGGCGGTCGACGCCGTCAGCGGTCTCGAGGGTCCGGCGGAGGAGACCACGACGCGAGGCGGCATGGTCGACGTCTCCGCCGCGTAGTCGGAGATCGCCTTCTCGAGGGTGCGGGAGCCGACGAGCTGTCGAAGATCGAGTGCCATGTTCTGCACGTCCATCAGGGTCTGGCGCAACGTGTGCGCTGCGGCCGAGAGGTCGGAGGCATCCTCGCCGTCGTTCAGCGAGCTGAGTTCGATGCGCTGGATGCCCGCCGCGATGCCGTGCGCCACCCGGTCGTGCAGATCACGCGAGAGCCGAAAGCGGCTCTCCTGATGGGCGGTGGAGAGTCGCTCGCGCATGGCCTGCGTGTAGGCGACGGCGCCGGGTGGGAAGCGGCGGAACACGGCGTGGTGCAGGATCCTCGCGACGCGCACCGCACGAACGGGTGGCTGGAGCAGCTCCGCCCAGGATGCCAGTGGCTCGATCGCCTGATCGAACAGCACCTCGGCCGCGAGAAGACTCTCGGCGGGATGGCTGTCCTGTCCGGCGCGCAGCCGGCCGAGCGCTTCGAGATGTCGCGGCTCCAGTAGATCGGCGGTGGTCGGCGGCAGATGCTCGCCGCTTCCATCGGCGATCGAGGCCGTCGCCTCTGCCAGGATGGCGATCGCCTGTCGCTCGAATGCGGGATCCAACGTGCCGCCCTCGCTGAGGCGACTGCCGTGCTCGTGAAGCGCGTCTCGCACGCTGCGCATGATGCCTGCGCGGACATCCGTCAGAGTGCTGCCGTTCACTCCGCGGAGACTAGCATCTGCGGATTCGATGCGAGGGCTCCAGCTCACGCAGCACCGCTCGTCGACGCGCCGCCCCTGGAACGTGCGAGCGCAGCCTCGGCGAGAGCCGTGAGGTCGACCGAGATCGTGGCCGGCAGCAGCGGAGCGCTCGCGTAGCCGAAGCGGATGGCCGGTTCGGCAGCGGTCTGCGGTGCCGCTGTCGTGTTCGGTGTGGTGTCCTCAGACATGTGCGCCCTCCCGATCGGTGCCCTCACTACGAAGGTAGAGATGGCCGGCGCTCCGCCGCATGTACCGAAGGGTGCAAGAGGACGAGAGTTGCGGACTACTCGAGGTCGTTCTCCGCCAGCACTTGAATGCTGTGGACGCCGTCGATGGCGTTCAATGCGCTGAGAAGCGTGTCGGTCTTCTCCGGTCCGTTCAGCTCGAGAAGAACCGTCACCGATCCCCCTTCGGCCTGGTGAGGTTCGGTGCGACTCACCACCCAGCCACTGGTCGTGATCGCGCCCAGCACGTCGCGCAACAGGCCCTTGCCATCCTGGTAGACGACCTCGACCTCCAACTCGGCCTCCCGTCCGCCTGGCAGGTGTCGGGTGATCGCGGTGAATCCGTACACGACGACGAAGTGCAGTGCGGTGACCGCGAGGGCGAGCAACCAGAGCCCGGCGCCCGCTGCCATGCCGATCGCAGCGGTCTCCCACACGGATGCCGCGGTCGTCAGCCCGCGCACCGTGCCTCTTCTGGTGAGAATGAGGCCCGCACCGAGGAATCCGATTCCGGTGACGATCTGCGCGGCCACGCGCGACGGGTCGAGCACGACGTGATCGGAAAGCACGTCAGTGAACCCGTACTTGCTCACCAGCAGGAAAAGAGCGGATGCCGTGCCGACGATCGCCTGCGTGCGGAGGCCGGCGCTCTTTCCACGCAGCTGACGTTCGAGTCCGATCAGTGAACTCAGCACGAACGCGAGAGCCAGCTCTCCCAGCTGGAGGCAGCCCTGACCTTCGAACGGTGGAACGGAATCGACCACGAGATGAACCATGACTGATCCAGGCTAGACGTGTGGCCGCGGAGAGCGATGCGCGGCGCCACTGCGCCGGGCCGCCGTCGCGCACGGTGAGCACGAGAAGAGCATCGGTCACGAAGACGAGAACTGGCCGGATTGGTACGCGGAGTACATCGTGCGCGAGGCCGCCGGCCAGCAACTGCGGGAGTGACTCCCGGCGACGCCGACGACGCGCGCGACCTGGAAAGGCTCGTCATCGTCGAAAGCCTCCACGGGCTGCAGGCACGCCTCTGCCGCTACGCGTCGTTGAAGACGCGGGTATGCGCAACAGACCTACGAAGGGCACGGCGGCAGATGGCGCATCCGCTCGATCGAATTCACGCACCATGCGTGGCTCGTGGACGCAGTTCGCGGCCGTCGGAGCTCCCGCCACCGCGGCTCAGCACTGGCCGAAGTTCGACATCCTGCACCACACGATGCTCTCGCTGGTCGCACCGACACCGCACGTGAAGACGGACTTCGCGGCCGCCCACCATTGCGGGTTCTGGGCGACCGTTGCCCTGACCACTGGGTGGTAGGTCTTCACCGATTGGCGAGGCGCTGGGGCGGGATAGCGAAAGCCGAACCGGCCCTGGCGTCCCGCTCCTGAGCGGGGGCGAGCATCCTGCTGCCTGCCACGGCTATGGGACAGCTACCGCCCGAATGCTCGAGAACGCCCACCCATAGGCGCCGGCGGTACGATCGGCTGCGTGAGTCGCCAGCCGAAGGACACCAGCCCCATGTGGGTGATCGGCGTCGCAGGGCTCGTGATCGGCGTCATCGTCGCCATCGCCGGGTTCGTGCTCGCCTTCTTCAACGGGGCCGCGACCATCGTCGTCGGCCTCGTCATCGTCGCCGCAGGTCTGGGCGCGCTCGCGTTGGACCGCGCAGAGCAGCGCAGTCGGCTCTAGCGGGCTGATGCGTTGCGGCGGCCTGCACGCTGCACACGCGAGACTTCGCCGAACCCGTCGAGCATTGAAATGCCGAGGGGCCCAGACACGCTACTTCCGCGTGATTCCGGGCCTCTCGGCGGTTGTGGCGAGTGAGGTGCCGGGGGTCGCGACATAGGTGACAGGTGATACGTGACAGGTGAGTCGCGACATATGCGACAGGCTGGCGGGTGTCGAAGAACCGTGTCGCTGTGCTTAAAGT
>NZ_JAKWJQ010000004.1 GCF_022761015.1 Humibacter sp. RRB41 | reverse complement strand
AGTGGTCACCGACCGCCGACAACTGGAACGACGAAGGAACGGCCATCGACGACGACTGGCCGGCCGCCCCTGGATGATCGAACCGCACCAGCGAACGCTTCTCAGGCGAGGCACTGTACGCGACACCCTGATCGGTGACAACAGTCTTCGTACCACGACCCAGCTTCGCCGACACCGGCGTCTTGGACGGATCGAACGAAAGCCTGGACGAAGCATCCAACACCCAGACCTTGCCATCCGGCGAGGTGATCGCGATCGTGTTCCCGCCATACGCCACCTGAGACCCAGCAGGGATGCTCACCCGATCCGTCAACGACACGAACGCCGGATCAATCCGCTCCAACGTGCCGTTCTTACTATCGGTCAAGAAGTAGGCACTGCCGTTCTGCAGCACATCCAGATCACTGGAAGCACCATTGACCGCCGCATCCAACTCGTCGATCTGATGATTCAGACGACCACCCATCAACTTGTCGCCGTTGGTCACCCACACATCACGAGCATCGAGATCGACGTCATCCGTCGGAAAGCCCTTGTGCAGAACCGCGAACGTCACAGGAACAGCCGCAACGATCGCGATGACAATGGCCGAAGAGAGGGCCTTATGCCGCCGGATCCACGTAGAGAGGGTCCTCAGCACGTGCGACACCCCTGATTCTTCGGCCTGACCTGCGGCTCGCTCCCCCGAACCGGGTATAAGCTAGCACACGAACAGGGACTAGACAGTATCGTCTACTAGAACGTGAGAAATGCCCGCGTTCAGGCGCCCTCCGGAGCGTCGCGATCCAGCAGCGGGAGGTCCTCGGGGCCGACGAGATGGGTGGCGACCGCGTACTCCACCAGTCGCGCGCGCCGGCTGGTCGCGAGATTTCCCGCGCCGCCCCTGAGCCCGGCGACACCCAGCTTGTCGAGCTTCTCGCAGACGTTGTCGAGCTTGCGATTGAAGGTCGTCATCGACCAGCCGAGCCGGCCGGCGGCATCCGCGGACGACGGAACCTCTCCCCTGCCTGGCACTTGCTGCCGCAGCACGCCCTCGGAGAGGGCGACGATGAGCTGACGCTGGCTAGTGGTGAGCGTGACGGGGAGTACCGTCGTCGATCCGCCGGATTCCTGCGTGATGCGCGACGTGCTGAACAGGTCGTGCGGGTTGCGGATCGTGAAGTCGTACGTCGTCGGACCGGCGCTGAACATGACGTGCATCGTCTCGAACACGATCGGCAGCCTCGCCCCCGGTGCGAGCCACGCCTGCACACCGCCGGTGCCGTCCGTCACGGTGGCGGTGAGCAGCGTGCCGACGTTCGCGATCCACCACATGCCGAACTCGTCGAAGATGTGCAGGAACCGTCTGTGCAGGTAGGGATTGTCATCAATGGTCAGGTCGGATTCCCTGCCGATGCCGAAGTCTCCTGGGGACGTGACCTCGAAGGTCTCCCCGATGAACTCCACGGTGATCGGATTCACGGATTGCACGCCTTCAACGGGTTGGGCGACGCGACTCCGCTGCGGATGATCCGCACGTCGACGCATACCGCAGAGCCCGGCGTGAGGCCCGTGACAGTCGCCGTCGGCGTGTTCGTCGTCTCCGCTCCGTGAGTAGTGCCCTCCTGCTGCCACTCATAGTGATCGCCCGCCTTGGGCTTCGGATTGGTCCACGTGAACGTCACGCTGGTTCCGTCGGCACTGCGCACCGCGGACTTCAGCTTGGGGTCGGGCACCGAAGACACCTGAATCGTGCCGTCGTCCCCTCCCGCCGAGTGCGCCGCGGGTTTCGGCGTCGAAGTGTGCGGAACGAGCGCAACCGCGACGACCACTGCGACGATCACCACGAGCACGGCGGCAAGGATTCCCACGATCAATCCCGTGCGCCGCTTCGACGGTGGTTCCTCCAGTTCCTCGACCACCGGCGGGTCAGCTGCCGGCGCGGGGACGAGCGAGGAACGGATGACGGTGTGCTCGGATGCCGGCGCCGGCGTCTGCGCGGCGACCGCGGGCATCCCGCGCAGCCTCGTCGCCTCGGCGTCCGGTGCCGACGCGGCCGAGGGGTTCGGCACCCGTGCTGCCGCGGACGGCGGGGGCGGCGTCGGTGCAACGGGCGCAGGCGGAGCAGGCTTCTGCGCGAGCACGGTGGACACCGATCGCACCATCGTCTCGTCGCCGGAGTCGGCGGTCTCCCGCTCCGGCCGGGCGGAGGAGACGAGGTTCGGCACTTCGATGCCGGACGGCGAGTAGCCGAGTTCCATCTCGACGCGCTGCATCGCTCGCGCGAAGTCGACGGCAGTGGCGAACCTGTCCTCACGACGCGACGCCATGCCCTTGGCGAGCACCGCGACCAGCGTGCGCGGCACATCCGATCGGTCGATCGGGGTGATGGCGCCGCGCTCGATGCGCCCGATCAGGTCGAGCGTGCCGTTGGAGCGCCCGGGGATCTCGAACGGCGTGTGGCCTGCGATCACGGTGTACACGGTGGCCGCGAGCGAGAACACGTCGCTGCGAACGTCGGGCTTGGGATCGTCCTCGAACATCTCGGGCGGCGACCACGGCACCGAAAGGCCGACGGACTGCCGCGTCGTGCTGTCGTTCGGCACTGCCGTCGCCGCTTCGCGACGCGAGAAAGTCGTCGTGTGAACAGGCAGCTCTTCTTCGAGCGCCGACGAGATACCGAAGTCGGTCAGCGCCGGCCAGCCGAAGTCGTTGGTGAGCACGTTCGCCGGTTTGATGTCGCGGTGCAGGATGCCTGCAGCGTGCGCGGTGGCCACGGCGCCTGCCACCCGGATGCCGATGCGCAGCGCGTCTTCTACTGGAAGCCGCTCGCGCTTGTAGCGCTCGGCGAGCGAGGGGCCGGAGCAGTACTCCATGACGAAGTAGGGCCGGTCGTCCGCCGAGACGTCCGCGTGATAGATCGTGACGATGTACGGATGCGCCGACAACTGCGCCATGACATTCGCCTCTGCGACGAACTGGGTACGGGACTGCTGGTCGAGCTCGTCGGTGAGCAGCACTTTGACGGCGACCTTGCGTCGCGGCAACTTCTGCTCGTACAGGAAGACGTCGGAGAACCCACCTGAACCCAGCAGTCGCTGGTACTCGTAGCCCGGAAGGTCGGGCGCCTGGGTTGCGACGCGTCTGCTCATGCCTGAACGACGCCCAGGGTCACTCCACTGCCGAGATCGATGATCGTACCTGCGATCACCGACGTCGGCTCTCCTGCTCGCAGCTTCTGCGGAGTCTTGCCGGGCAGCGAGATCAGCGTGCCGTTCCGGGAGTGCAGGTCGGTGACGACCACGGTTCCGCCCTCGATGGTGAGCTGCACGTGATTGCGTGAGATGTCGTGCTCGACGCTGTCGACCGTGACCAGGCGCGGCACACGGCCTCCGCCCATCTTGCTGACGCTCGGCGCGCGCCCGACGACGACCATGCCGTCGATCGGCTCGGCGGCACCGCTGGGCAACTGCAGCACGAAGTCCGGCTCGGCGGAAATCGCAGGTGCCCGGGGCGCAGCCGGCGGAGCGGGCTGTATCGCGGATCCCGCCGACTCGCGGAGCGCGCGCAGGTCGCCGCTCATCACGGTCAACCCGTCGTGGTCGCCGAGTGCCGTGCCGGCGGCCCCCGGAGCGGGCGACACCACCGGGAGCTGCATCAGTGCGGCGGCAGGCGGCTCGGCCGGGGCGTGCTCGTCGGCATCCTCGACCTGCGGGCGCGCCGCGGCGTCTTCGACGCTGCGCATCATGGTCGCCCCGAAGAGGTGGTCGTATCCCGTGGTCTCGTGCGGAGTCTCTTGGGCCTTCGTATCCGGGGGCTGGATGGCGTCTTCACCGGCGACAGTCACTTCGAGGTCGGCGATGGTGCGGTCGAGGTCGACCTCGTCTTCACCCGGCTCGTCGTCCTGTGCGACCGGTGGCTCCGCGTCGGCCTCAGCGGGAGGCACGATCACGGCGATGGGTTCAGGCGCTTGCACGACCGGTGTCCGCACGACCGGTGGGGTCCACTCCGCCGCCGGGATGCCGTCTGCCACCTCGACGTAGTTCACCGCGAGCGAGCCGAACGCGAGCCCGCTCACCCACGCCGTGCCGACCGCCAACGGGAGCGAAGGGCCGGCAACCGGGTTCGACGGCAGGCACTCGATGCGGAATCCCGTGATGCCGGTCACCGGTCGCTCGACCCAGGTGGAGACGCCGCGCGCGGTGATGTCCTCGCTGCCTCGAGCGGTCTCGACGACCACCCCGGCTCCTCCGCGCACGATGAAGCGTCCGTCGAACGTGTCGCCTGAGCCGTCCCACTCCGCCAGCACGAAGCCCGGCGCATTCGTCAGGCCGCCCTTCGCGAGTTCGTCGATGACGAGACGGATGCCGTCGTCGTCGCTGAGCGCCGCCCAGAGGCGGGCCGCGAATCCGTCATCATCGGCCGTACGGTGCACGACGGCCAGTCGTCCGGGGATCACGGCGGCCAGCCAGCCACCGGGGGCCGTGTGTTCCACTGTGAGCACGTTCGTCATCCTTAGCTCTTCGCAGTCGTCGACGTGGGGCGGATGCTGCCGCCCTGCGCGTCATGATCGGGGGCGGGTGTCTTCGAGATATTGCTGGTGTTCGGGTCGCTCAACGGTATCCCGCTCGGCTTCGACCGATTCGGGCCACGACGACACGACGACGGCGGAGACGTTGTCGCGACCGCCGGCCGTGATCGCGGCGTCGGCGAGCACGCCTGCCAGGCGTTCATCGTGCGGGTTCTCACGCAGAATAGCGGCGATCCGGTCGTCGGAGAGCTCCTTGCTCAGTCCATCGGAGCAGATCAGGAACGTCTGCTCTCCACCGGCCGGAAGCATCCAGACGTCGACGTCGACGTCGTCTGCGGCGCCGAGCGCCCTTGTGATGACATTGCGCTCGGGATGCTCACCCGCCTCGTCCGCGCTGATCACGCCGGCATCCACGAGCTCCTGCACCGCCGAGTGGTCGACGCTGAGCTGGGTGAGCCTCGCGCCGTCCCAGCTGTACACGCGGGAGTCGCCGATGTTGATGATCATCCAGTAGCGGCTGCCACCGTCGCTGCCGCTCACGGCGACCACGCCGGCGAGCGTGGTTCCGGCGACGGCGACGCCCGAGGCATCCGCCGTCGACAGCGCCCGCACGGCCTCGTTCGCCGCGGCAACGGCGTCGAGCACGTCGCTGGGCGTCACGGGCGCGCCTTCTGCGAGCCGTTCCGCCATCACGCGAACGGCCGCGCTGCTGGCCAGATCGCCGCGTGCGTGGCCGCCCATGCCGTCCGCAACGACGAAGACCGGATCGCGCGCGAGAACGGCGTCTTCATTCACCGCGCGCACCGCACCGACGTCAGTGCGAGCGCTCACCGCCAGCGTCAGGTTCACCGACCGTGCTCTCCTTGCTCGAGTCCTGCTCGTCCCGGTTCCGAACGGAACGCCTGTCTACCCACATCTTGGTCAGACTTGCCATGGTAGCCACAAGCATGGCCACAAGGATGAATCCGAGCGACTGCCAGGTACCGATCTCGGGCGCCCAGTGCACGGGATCTCCCCCGTTGATGAACGGCAATTCATTGGTGTGCAGAGCGTGGAAGATCAGCTTCACGCCGATGAACACCAGGATCGCGACCACGCCGTATTTGAGATACTCGAGCCGCTTGAGCAGGTGGCCGAGCAGGAAGTACAGCTGCCGCAGGCCCATCAGTGCGAACACGTTCGCCGCGAACACGATGAACGGGCTCGTCGTGATGCCGAAGATGGCCGGAATCGAGTCGAGTGCGAACAGCAGGTCGGTGGTGCCCAGTGCGAGGAACACGAGCAACATGGGCGTGAAGTAGCGCTTGCCGTCGATTGCAACCGTCAGCTTCGCTCCGTTGAATTCGTCGTGCACGTTCAGTCGGCGACGCGCGAACCGCAAGAAGAAGGAGTCCTTCGAGCCTTCGTCGTCGCCGCTCGGCAGTGCCTGCTGCACGCCGGTGTAGAGAAGGAAGAGGCCGAACAGGTAGAAGACCCAGGTGAAGTTCTCGATCAGGCCGGCACCGATCACGATGAAGATCCCGCGGAGGACGAGCGCGATGACGATGCCCGCCATCAGCGCTTCCTGCTGGTACTTCGGCGGCACCGCGAATCGCGCGATGATCACCACGAAGACGAACAGGTTGTCGATGCTGAGGCTGTACTCCGTGAGCCAGCCTGCCAGGAACTGTCCGGCGTGCTCGGCATCGCCCATCACGAGCATCAGGTATGCGAAGACGAGAGCGAGCACCGCGTAGAAGACCACGAACAGAGTGGACTCGAGCGGCTTCGGAACGTGCGGCCGTTTCACCGCGATCACCAGGTCGGCGACGATGAGCAAGGAGAGCACGACGATCGAGGAGATCTCGAACCAGAGCGGGAGTGCGAGGTGCATCAGACGTCTTTCGGGGCCTCGTCACGCGGCGGGTACGCCTGCGCGACGAGAGTCTCTCCCGCGTTCTCACGCCGCACGACCGGAGCCTCACGGCTCGTGATGACGATCGCGTCGAGTGCCGTTCGAACGGCACTTGGGATACTCCCCCTCGCGCCCGCCAGCCTACCCGGACAAGAGCGACAGCGCGCTGCGGATGCCTCGAGCCGACCATCCGCGGCTACCGTTGGCAGCACATGGGCTGGTTCGACGCGGGTGACTACGAACTGGCGCGGCAAGTTCTCGAGCGAGGCGTCGCGGCGGTGTACCTCGTCGCGTTCTGTTCGACGATCGCGCAGTTCCCGGTGTTACTCGGCGAGCGCGGTCTGCAGCCCGCGCCGTCGTTCATCCGCTGGATGGGCGATCGCCTCTCCCCCACGTTGTTCCGGCGGCGGTACTCCGACCGTCTGCTGCGAACCGTCGCGGGTGGCGGGGCCGTCATCGCGGCCTGCCTGGTGGCCGGGCTGCCTCAGCTCGCACCGTCGTGGGTGACGATCATCGCATTCCTGCTCGTCTGGTTCGCCTACCTGTCCATCGTCGACATCGGCCAGACGTTCTACGGGTTCGGCTGGGAGAGCCTCCTGCTCGAGGCGGGCTTCGCCGCGGCGTTTCTCGGCTCGAACGACCAGGCGCCGCCGGTCATCATGATCGTGTTCATCCGCTGGCTGGTGTTCCGCCTCGAGTTCGGGGCAGGCATGATCAAGTTGCGCGGCGATCGGGCGTGGCGCGACCTCACAGCGCTGTACTACCACCACGAGACGCAGCCGATGCCCGGTCCGCTCAGCTGGTACTTCCATCACCTGCCGCGATGGTTCCACCGCGTGGAGGTGCTCGGCAACCACTTCGCCCAGTTGGTCGTGCCGTTCTTCCTGTTCGCTCCGCAACCGGTGGCGAGCGTTGCAGCCGCCATCGTCATCCTGACCCAGCTCTGGCTGGTGGCCTCCGGCAACTTCGCGTGGTTGAACGTGCTGACGATGATCCTGGCGTTCGCCGCGATCTCCGACCCCGTCGCCCATGCCGTCATCCAGGCGATGCCGGCGCACACCGACCACGTCGTGACGCCGCTGTGGTTCTTCGTCGTCATCATCGTGGTCGGCATCCTGCTGCTCGGGCTGAGCTGGCCGCCGCTGCGCAACCTCTTCTCTCGCCGCCAGCTCATGAACGCGAGCTTCAACCGCTGGCATCTGGTGAATGCTTACGGCGCCTTCGGCTCTGTGACGAAGGAACGGTTCGAGGTCATCGTCGAGGCGACCGACTCGCACGACGCGGCAACGGCTCTCTGGCGCGAGTACGAGTTCAAGGGCAAACCGGGTGATCCCTCTCGCATGCCGGGCCAGTTCGCGCCGTATCACCTGAGGCTGGACTGGCTGATGTGGTTCCTCGCCCTCGGTTCGCGCGGCGAGGACTGGTTCGAGCCCCTGCTGCAGAAACTGCTCGAGGCAGATCCGGCGACGTTGCGGATGCTCCGCAGCGCGCCGTTCGGCAACGAGCGCCCCGCGATGGTGCGGGCTTCCCTCTACCTCTACCGTTTCTCCAGTCGGGAGGAGCGACGTTCGCAGCACGTGTGGTGGGTCCGCCGTCGCGTCGGCGTTTTGGTGCGACCCATCGGGGGTCATGTCGGCCGTCGACCGTAGCGTTCTCGCATGGAGCCCTTCAGCGTCTCTGTGACGGATGCATCACTCACCGACCTGCGCGACCGCCTCGCCGCCGCGCGGCTGCTTCCCGACTCCCCGGGCAGACCGTGGTCCGGCCTCAACGCCGACTATCTGGCCGAGCTGGTCGCATCGTGGCGGGAGTTCGATTGGCGCGAGCGCGAGGTGTGGCTGAACGGGCATCCGCAGTACCAGGCAGAGATCGACGGCAGCAGACTGCACTTCGTCCACCGCAGGACGTCACGCGCGGATGCCCCGGCCCTGCTCGTGATGCACGGTTGGCCGCACACGTTCGCGATGCAACTCGACTATGTCGATCTGCTCCCCGACTTCCACGTCGTCGTCGCGAGTCTTCCCGGCTTCGCCTACTCCAGTCCTTACTCCTCAGGACCGCTCACGGAACCGCGTCTCGCCGCGACCATGCACGCTCTCATGACCGACGTTCTGGGATACGACCGGTACCTGACGTACGGAGAAGATGTCACGGCGAACGTCAACGACCTCATCGCGGCGTCGCATCCGGAGTCCGTTGCAGGCATTCTCGTGACGCACGCCCACTTCCCCACCCAGCAGGAGCGCGAGCAGCTGGATGATCCGGCCGCCGACGAGTTCTTCACCGCTCTTGCGGCGAGGCAACGCACCTCTGGCGCATACGCGCAGATCCAGGGAACCCGCCCCGACACCCTCGCGGCCGGGCTGAACGATTCGCCGACCGGTCTGCTGGCCTGGCTGGTCGAGAAGTTCGTCGAGTGGAGCGACACACCGCCCGACGACCCCCGATCGGTGGAACGCCATCTGGCCAGGGAACGACTCCTGACCGAGGCCACGATCTATTGGACGACGCAGACGATCGCCTCCTCATTCCGGCCGTACTTCGACGAGACGGATGCCCCGCCCATCCCTCCGGTCGAGGTGCCGGCGAGCATGCACATCCAGCGCCACGAGACGACGTATCCGGAGTCGGTCGCGCACTCGTTCTATCGCGATCTGCGCACGTTCGAGCGGCTCGAAGAAGGCGGCCACTTCACGATCGCCGAGGTTCCGGATGCCATGGCGACTCGCACGCGCGACTTCGCGCGGCAGCTCGGATTGCTCTGACCCTGACAGCTCTGGCACCGAGCTGCCGGGCGGGTCGACGTTACTGCTCCGGGTCGTGCTGGAACTGCCGTACTTCCTGCGCGCACCGGCATGCCTTCGCGGTCCGTGCAGCCCATTCCACGGCTTCCTCTCGCGAGGACAGATCGAGCACGCAGAAGCCGCCGTTGAGCCGCGTCGGCTGCGGGTAGACCTCGTCGCTCACGACGCCGTCGGCGAAGACCAGGAAGGGTGGAACCTCTTCGTCGATGCCTCCCGCGAAGACCAGCACTCCCGCCTCCTTCGCGGCTCGCACAACCGCGTGCGCTTCATCTGCCACGAGCTGGAAGTCTTCTTCGGAGAGTTCCATCACCCCGCTCGGAAACGAGATCAAGTAGTTCGTCATCGCGCGGCTCGCTTTCGTTTCGGCCGGCCCGCTCGGGATGGTACGCCGATCGCCGACATATGAAAACAGTGATCCCGGAGTCGTCGCGACGTTCGCCTTCGACTTCCGACGTCGCGTCCTCAATGGCACGACCAGGGAAGCAAAGAGCCCGGCGCCCCTGTGAACACAAGGAAACAGGGCTGATGTGACCCCAGCGGGATCCGCCAAGCGCCCCAAGCGGAGGGTTGGCGCATCGTAAATCGATTGATTTTCTATTGTCATTCGACTATATTTGTTCAATGCAATTGAGTGTGTCCGAATACGCCCAGGCTCGTGGGATCTCTCGGCAGCGTGCGCTCGCCATCATCAACTCAGGACAAGTCAAGGCGAAGCGCATCGGCCGCTCGTGGGCGATCGACCAGGTGGAAGTCAACCAACGGCCGGCGATCAGCCGCCCGCTGAGCACGAAGATGGCCCGCCTACTAATCGCAGCGATGTCCAGCGAACACGTCGAGCTCGATGCGCAGGAGCGCTACTTCCTGGATCGATACGTCGGACGCCTGCGAAGCGAGGCGTCTCCCCTGAGCCTGCTGCATTCGTGGTTGCGTTCGCGGCAACTCCGCGTGGTTGATGTAGCCGCCAACCCTGCCGACATCGCGGAGATCTCCTCCGACGTGAGAGTCATCGCATCCGGAATCAGCGACGACCGGGCCGGCATTTCCGCAGCTCGCGAACTCGAGGGATACGTTGCGGCGTCTGCACTCGACGGGTTCCTTCGCGACAACCTCCTCCTGGAATCAGATGCACCGAACATCCGCCTCCACATGGTGGAGCAACTGCCCGCTGCGCCCATCCCCCTCGGGTTCGTCATCGCGGATCTGATCGATTGGAACCGTCCTCGCGAAGATGGCCGCGCCGTTGAGCTCATCGAGGATATCCAATGGCGGCGCTAGAGCTACCGGCGATGACTCCGCGACAGGAAGCATCGTGGCGCGGAATCATCGCTGTGGCGCGTCGCGTTCCCAGCGGCTGGTGCCTGGTCGGCGGTCAGATGGTCCAACTGTGGTGTTGGGAACGCGAAGTGGAGCCCGTGCGCCCCACCGACGACGGTGATGCCGTGCTCGATATCCGAGCGCATCCGGGCATCATGATGCAGTTCACTCAGGCGCTTGTCGACTCGGGCTTCGAACCCGACGGCCAAGACTGGCGGGGCCACCAGCATCGCTGGGTGAACCAGGACCAGGCCAGATCGACATCCTTCTCCCCGAAGGCATCGGCGATCGGGCGAAGCGAGTCGGCGTTCGCGGCGGCACGACCTTGGAGACTCCTGGCGCACAGAACGTGCTCCACCGCGCCGAGCCATTCGAGGTCTCACAGCAGAGCCAAGCCGCGACGATCTTCCGCCCGACCCTGCAAGGGGCGCTGATCGCAAAGGCGTATGCATATGGCCTCGTGAACGACCCGTTGCGTCAGCGGCACCTCCAGGACTTCGCCGTCCTCACCTCGATGATCCGGATCTCCGATCGCGTCACAGACGGACTCCAACGCAAAGAGCGCAACAAGCTATACATGGCCTACTCCGCTGCGATCAAAGATCCCCTCGCGCTGAGCGTCGACGACGGAAGCGGCCTGCGACGAATGGCCGCAGCGGCGTCATGGAACACTCAGGGCTAGATACGAGCGCCCGCGACAGCCAGCATCACGATCGATGTCTACGCCGACCTCTTCGAAGACGACCTGGACGCCGTTGCCATCGCGCTTGATGACGCAGCTACGAAATCGAGTGTTGCCAAAATGTTGCCTCGGACCCGGTTCGCGCCACCGACTGCCGACTAAGAAAAAAGCCCGCTTCCCTTGAAAATCAAGGGAAGCGGGTGATTGTGACCCCAGCGGGATTTGAACCCGCGTTACCGCCGTGAGAGGGCGACGTCCTAGGCCGCTAAACGATGGGGCCGTTGCGGTGCCGAAAAAGGCAACTCATCGAGTATGCCATATGCCCGCTAGCCGCTCCAAATCTGGCCGCATGGTCGCTCCGAGACGATCAAGCGAGTACCCGAAGCGCGGCCGGGACGACAGTCACCTCGACGGGGAGCGGTCCGACTCGCTCGCCGTCCGCATATGCGATGACACCTTCGGCCTGGAGCTTCACACTGCGTGCCCGCACGATCGACACTTCGGGGAGCGCAGTGTGCGTCCCCTTGAACACCTTCGGAAAGACACGCAGCAGACGAAACCGCGACATCGCTCCGACCACGAAGAGGTCGAGCATGCCATCGTCAAGCTCGGAGTCGGGTGTGATGAGCATCCCACCGCCGATCGAGCGGCCGTTGGCCACCGAGATGAGCATGGCCGACCGTTCGGATGCCACGCCGTCGATCTCGATCCGGTACGGAATGGGTCGGAACGTGAGCAGTTCGCGCACCATCGACAGCGTGTACCTGCTCGCCCCTTTGGGGCGTGTCATCCGATTGGCGCGCTCGTTGACGAGGGCGTCGAATCCCGCGGAGAGCACGCACCCGAACCACGTCACGAGTTCGCCGTGCCGCACCCTGCCGAGGTCGATGCGACGCGGAGTGCGGGTGACGGCATCCTGCAGGCGTGCGATCGCGGCGTCCGGATCGTCGATCGGCAGGCCGAGCGTGCGCGCCATGTCGTTGCCCGTGCCCGTTGCGACGATGCCGAGTGCGACATCCGTCTCGGCCACCACGTTGACGCCGAGGCTCACCATGCCGTCACCGCCGACCACCACGAGAGCATCGAGCGGTTCCTGCGCGACGATCGTCTCGGTCTCACGACGCAGCAACTCGTAGTTGGGCTGCGCAAGCACGTGCACCCGATGTCCGGCCGCCTCGAGCGCTGCGACGGCAGCGGGGCCGACGCCTCGGCGGCGACCGAACGACGCCTGTGGATTGATGGCGACCGCGATCAGCTTGGCGGACGGTTCTCCGCCGGGTGCATCGGTGCCCGGTGCGCTGGTCATGCACCCGATTATGGCGGAGCATCCGGCCGTTCCCGCGCCGGGCGCGATACCGACAGCGGTGATGTCGTCTCAGCCGAGGCGGGCGCGACGCAGAAGCTGGGCGTTCACCGCCACGACGATCG
Source organism: Humibacter sp. RRB41 (assembly GCF_022761015.1). Taxonomy (GTDB): domain Bacteria; phylum Actinomycetota; class Actinomycetes; order Actinomycetales; family Microbacteriaceae; genus Humibacter. Next base: position 488,970 of record NZ_JAKWJQ010000004.1, on the reverse strand, counting down.
TCGACGCGCTCATCAAGACGGCGCCCAACGCCGGGGACACGACGACGCCCAACGGCTCGAGCACCCCGGCGGCGAGCGGGATCGTGACGATGTTGTAGCCGGCCGCCCACCACAGGTTCTGTGTCATCTTGCGGTACGTGTGCGCCGAGAGCGCGATCGTCATGGGCACGCCTCGCGGGTCACTGGAGGCGAGCACGATGCCCGCCGACTCGATCGCGACGTCGGTGCCGGCGCCGATCGCCACACCCACATCGGCCTGGGCCAGCGCGGGCGCGTCGTTGACGCCGTCGCCCACCATCATCACCCGCGAACCATCCGCCTGCAGAGCGGAGACCGCTGCCGCCTTCTGATCCGGCAACACCTCGGCGATCACTTCGTCGATGCCGAGCCCCGCAGCCACGGCGTCGGCCACGGACTTCGAGTCACCGGTCAGCATGGCGACGCGCACGCCACGACGGCGCAGGGCGGCCACAGCATCCTTCGACTCCGCACGTACCACGTCGGCGACGGCGATCGCGCCGATCACGCGGTCGGAGCCCGAAGCATCCGAGAGCACGAAGACCACGGTCTCACCCGCGGCCTGGGCGCGTTCGGCCGCGTCGGCCAACCGCTGCTCAAGCGCCAGTCCGCGCTCGGCGACCACCCTGGGCGAGCCGACCGTGATCGTGGCCCCCTCGACTGTTCCGAACACTCCTCTGCCCGCCTGAGCGGTGAAATCACCGGCGTTTTCGAATCGGATGCCCCGCTCGCGCGCGGACGCCACGATCGCCCGTCCGATCGGATGCTCCGCCTCCGCCTCGACCGCCGCGGCCAGCGCGAGCACCTGCTCGTCGCTCTGGCCGTTCGCCGTCATGACGGCGGCGACGCCCTGCCTGCCCTGCGTCAGCGTGCCGGTCTTGTCGAACAGCACGACGTCGATGCGGCGCGCATCCTCCAACGCGGCCCGGCTGCGCACCAGGATGCCGTTCTTCGCTCCGAGCGACGTGGCGATCTGCGCCACCAGCGGAATCGCCAGGCCCAGCGCGTGCGGGCAGGCGATGATCAGCACGGTCACGACGCGCTCCAGCACGAATCCGGGATCACCCGGCTTCACGAAGAGCCACACGACGAGGGTCACGGCCGCGGCGGCGATGGCCGCGTAGAACAGCCATCCGGCGGCGCGGTCGGCGAGCAGCTGCGCCCCTGACTTGCTCGCCTGCGCCTGCGCGACGAGGCGCATGATGCCGGCCAGAGCGGTGTCATCCCGCTCCTTGGTCACCTCGACGGTGAGTGAACCGGAGCCGTTGACGCTTCCCGCGACCACGGATGCCTCTGTCACCTTGGTGACGGCGGCGGACTCCCCGGTGAGCAGGGACTCGTCGACGTCGCTTCGTCCCGACACGACCAGTCCGTCGGCGGGGATCGCAGCCCCCGGCCGCACCAGTACGCGGTCACCGACCGAGAGCTCTGCCGTCGGCACCTGCCGGGTGCCATCGTCGGTCACGAGGTCGGCAGTGTCTGGTAGCAGCGACGCCAGCTCGCCGAGAGCGTTCTGCGCGCCCATCACGGCGGACATCTCGATCCAGTGCCCGAGTAGCATGATCGTGATCAGGCTGGCGAGCTCCCACCAGAAGTCCATGCCGGCGAGTCCCAGGGTGACGGCGAGACTGTAGCCGAGTGCCACGACGATGGCCAGCGAGATGAGCGTCATCATGCCGGGCTGCTTCGAGCGCAACTCGGCGATGCCGCCCTTCAGGAACACGAGTCCGCCGTAGAGGAACACGACGATGCCGAAGACGGCCGGAATGTACTGGCTGCCTGGGAACCTCGGCCCGCTCAGGCCCAGGATGTCCTGCAGTCCGGTCGAGAACACCATCGTGGGCACCGTCAGCGCAAGTGACCACCAGAACTTCGCCCGGAACTGCGCCGGGTCATGAGCGCTGTGGTCATGAGCGCTGTGGTCATGAGCGCTGTCGCCATGGGCGCCGTGGTCATGCGTGCCGTGCTCGTGCGTCGCATGGTCATGCGCAGCGTGGTTGTGGCCTGCGTGCGTGTGCTCGTTGCTGCCGTCGGTGTGCGTATCCATCGCGGTCATAATACCCCCTGGGGGTATCAACCATCGAACGCGATCGGTATTCCCGGTACGAGAATGGAGACATGAAACTCACCAAGCTCGAGCACGCGGCGCTCATCCTCGAAGACGACGGCAAGAAGCTCTTCGTCGACCCCGGCTCGTTCACCACCCCGATCACCGACGCCACCAACACGATCGCCATCGTGATCACGCACGAGCATGCCGATCACTGGACGCCCCAACAGCTGGAGCGCATTCTCGAGGACAGCCCCGAAGCGGTCATCTACGGTCCGGAGGGCGTGGCGAAAGCCGCGACCGACTTCGACGTGACAGTCGTGCACCCCGGCGACGCGATCGAAGCCGGCCCGTTCAGCCTGCGCTTCTTCGGAGGCAAGCACGCGGTGATCCACTCGTCGATCCCGATCGTCGACAACGTCGGCGTCATCGTCAACGACTCGCTCGTCTACCCTGGCGACTCCTTCGCCGCACCCGACCTCGCCGACATCGACGTGCTCGCCGTTCCTTCCTCGGCGCCCTGGCTGAAGGCCTCGGAGTTCATCGACTACGTGCTCGGCCTGAAGCCGAAGCACGCGTTCTCGACCCACGAGATGGTCAGCTCCGTGATCGGCAAGCAGATGGCGGATGGCCGCATCCAGTGGGCCACGGAGCAGGGCGGCGGCACGTTCCTCCCGCTGCAGCCCGGCGACTCCTACGAGATCTGAACCACCTTGCGCGCCCGTCCCCGCCGAACGCGCCGCAGTCGGCTGGGTGCATGGACGCTTTCGGGGCCGGCACAGCCACCGCCTCGCAGAGCGCGTTGCTTTGCGAGGCGGTGACTCTGCTCCTCAGGTGAGCGAGGCGATGAGGCGCCTCAATACCTCAGGCCGTGACCGAACCTGAACGTCGGGTTCTCGGTGTCGAACGCGACGTCGGAGCGGCTGGCGAGCACGGCATCCATCGAGCGCGGCATGTCGAAGGGCAGCGAGCCCTGCGGCCCGCGGTCGCCGAACAGCACGGGAAGCACGGCATCGTCGCTCGCACCGTAATCGGCGAGAATCGCGGCCGCCGACTCCTCGAGGCCGCCCAGCACCGCCGGTCGGTCCAGGTAGATGTCGATCACCGTCGGTACGGTTTCGGCGATGCGCTTCAGTCGTTCGAGCTCTTCGGCCGGGAATTCGAGCGAACCGGTGTGGAAGAACGCTGCGAACCCGTCGCCGCCCGACTCGAAGGGTGCCTTGATACGCAGGATCGCTGCATCCGCGTTCTCGGGGGTTTCGACCACCGTCGCGTACTCCGCCAGCGCTGCCGTCTCGACCCCCTCGGCATAGATGCGGATGCCCTTGGCAAGCGGGAGCGTCGCGTTCGCGTTCGACAGCATTGTCAAAGAGTCGCTCTGCGCGGCCAGGCCCTCGGCGATGAACTCCGGGGTGCCGACGGTCGCTTCGGCGCGGTCCTCGTCGACGAACGGGTCGTCGAACAAGCCGAGCACGAACTTTTCGCGCAGAAGTCGGCGAACCGAGACGTCCAGACGGTCCTCCGCCACACCTCCCGAGGCGACCAGATCGAGCAGCACGTCGGTGCACAGCTCGCCGCCGAATTGGTCGACACCGGCATCGATCGCCTTGAGCATGCGCTCGGGACGGCTAAGTTGCTCCACGCCCCATGCGCGGGCCGGGAATGCACCACCCATGACGGAGACGTCCGTGAGCAAACCCCAGTCCGTGCACACGATGCCTTCGAACCCAAGGCGGTCGCGCAGCAGATCGGTGATGACGGATTTATTGAAGCCGAAGCCGACCTCTTCCCACTCCGTTCCGACCGGCATCCCGTAGTACGGCATCATCTGCGTTGCGCCGGCGCCGATGGCGGCGATGAACGGCTTCAGGTGGTACTCCTGGGCCTCGCCCGGGTACACCTGTTCGCGTCCCCACGCGAAGTGCGGGTCATCGCCGTCCTTCTGCGGTCCACCGCCTGGGAAGTGCTTCACCATTGTCGCGACGGATCGGGTGCCAAGCTCCTCACCCTGGAACCCGTGGATGTAGCCGACCACGAGCCGCGACGTGAGATCGGCATCCTCACCGAAGGTTCCGCTGATGCGCGACCAACGCGTCTCCGTGGCCAGATCGATCTGCGGGTGGAGTGCCACTCGCAGACCGACCGCGAGGTACTCCTGACGGGCGATGTCGGCGAATCGCTGGAGACGCTCCGGGGAGCCGAGTGCGGCGAATCCGAGCGTCTCCGGCCACTGCGAGAACGGGCCTGCCATCATCGACGCCAATGGGTTGTCGCTGAACGCATGACGCGGGTCGGTCGAGAACGTGATCGGTATGCCCAGAGGCGAATCGAGCGCGATCCGCTGCAGGGCGTTGTGCCACGCAGCGAACTCCCGGCCGCTCGGTGCTGCACCGAGGATGTTGAAGTGGTTCATGCGCCGCTTGCGCAGCATGGACTCGGCGGACGGGATGCCGAACATCGGATTGCTCTCCGATGGATCGGCGAAAGCGACCATCGTGTGGAACAGCATGCCGGCCTTGTCGGCGACGTCCATGCGGGACAGCAGGTCGCCCACTCTCTGGTCGACGGACAGCGAGGCGTCCTGATAGGGGAAGAGCGTGCGCTCGGTGGTCATCTGTGCTCCTTCGTGGATGCGGCGAGTGGCCGTTATTTGCTCGACTTGATGAACCAGACGCAGAACGCGCCGAGAATGCTCAACACGATTCCCACGGGGAACAGTCCGCCGTAGCCGAAAGTGAGTGCGATCGCTCCTCCAACAGCCGGGGCGACGGTCTGCGGCAGCGTCGCCGCGATGTTGACCACTCCGAGATCCTTGGCGAACGACTTGGCCGACGGCAGCACCTGCGTCATCAGCGCCTGGTCGACCGCGCCGAACATGCCGAATCCGAGGCCCAGAATGAACGTCATGATCATCCAGGACGTGAGCGTCGGCCACACCCACGGAAGCACCAGGGCGAAGGCCATCACGATGGAAGCAGCGAACACGAACGGCTTGCGCCTTCCGACCTTGTCGGAAATCGGCCCAGAGATGATCATCATCGGCACGATTCCGGCGATGCTGATCAGCCCGAGCAGTGGGATGACTGCCTGCGGGGTCTTCACGTGCAGATAGTTCTCGAGGATGTAGAGCTGGAACTGCGTCACTGCAAAGTACCCCGTGTAGAGCAGCAGCCGGCCGGTGAACGCCCAGAAGAAGTCAGGGTGCTTGATGGGGTTGACCCAGAAGGTCTTGACGAAGTCGATGAACTTGAACGGCTCGGGCTGGAGCTTCGTGCTCGGATAGTCGGGATTGAATACGCAGAAGAGGGTGAGCATCACAATCGAGAAGACGGCGAAGAAGATGTAGCCCACCGAGATGCTGTTGAAGAACAGCGAACCGATGATCTGACCACCTAGCGCGCCGACCATCGTGCCGACACCGACCAATGCTGAGAATGTCCCTCGGCGCTTCAACGGAACGCGGTCCGGCATGACGGCACTCAGCGGCCCCTGCGCGAAATTGAATGTGATCTGCACCAACGGCCACATGATCGCAATCGCCCAGATGGAGTGCGAGAACGCCAGCCCCACGAGGGAAAGCGCTCCGGCGAGCCCGCCGATTACGATCCACGGAGCGCGGCGGCCGAATCGGGACCTCGTGCGGTCCGAGATCTGTCCCGCAACCGGCTGTGCGATGAGCGCGGCCAATGCACCGATGGTGGCGATGATCGTAAGGTTCGCGAGTCCCTGAGCCTTGTCGATGAGTTGAACTTGTTGCGGCAGCAGAATGCTGGGCACCGAGCCCCAGACGATGAAGATGCCGAGATTCGCGGGAATGCTCCACCACAGCAGCCGGCGCACGCCCTTGATGGGCGTGGGCGGATCGTCGCTGCCATCGGCCTCGCCGATGAACGTGTTCGTGGTGATCGGGTTATCGACCAGGGGCGAGGGTTCTGACGACATTGTCATGGGTGTCCTTGCTTGGAGGTGTGATGCTGTCGGCGCTGCCCGGCTTCGGGCATCCGGGTCTGGCTAGGGCTTCGACCGAACGACAACGTAACACAAGAAACCGGCACAAGTGTCGGTTTTGCATCGAATATCTGCAAAAGTGCCGGTTTTGCTCCATCCATCGTCGCTGGAACGGCACAATGGTCAGGATGTCTACCCCAATCGAACAGGGCTACGCCGCCGGCCGAGCGCGTCGCGAGAAGATCATCGGCGTCGCGACAGAGCTCTTCGGTCGCGTCGGTTTCAACGGCGCGACGATGCTCGAGGTCGCACAGGAGTGCGGAATCTCGCGGGCGGGACTGTCTCACCACTTCCCCACGAAGGAGTCGCTCCTCGAGGCCGTGCTCGAGACGCGCGACAAGGAGGACTACGAGCGATTCCGCCGCAACGGATCCGCCGCGGCCGACGGGCTCGGGGTGCTTCGCGGCATGGTCGACCTCGCGGAGCACAACACTGCGGTGCCAGGCATCATCGGTCTCTACGCGGTGCTGTCCGCCGAAGCGGGCTCAGCGGAGCATCCGGCGCACGACTACTTCGTGCAGCGGTACGAACGCATCCGCCGCGGCACCGCACGCGCTCTGGAAGGAGCGCGCAGCGCGGGTCACCTCGCCGCAGATACCGATGTCGACGAGACCGCGATCGAACTCACCGCCCTGATGGACGGCCTGCAGGTTCAGTGGCTGCTCGACCCGAACTCGGTCGACATGCCGACGGCCATCCGCCGGCGGATCGAAGAGGTGCTCACGGTGCCGCTGTTCGCAGAACTCGTGGCCGAGTAGCGGGAATCCACGACGACGGACCACCGATCGGCACGATCGGTCAGTTGAAGTCGACCCGCGGGTCGGGCGGGCAGTTCCAGCGCAGCACGGCCTGCTTGTCGTGCTCGTAGCCGAGCTCGCAGACGCTTCCGGTACTGAGCCGGAGCACTGCGCCCGACGGCACGGGAAGCCCTGCCCAGGTGACTGCGAGCATGCGCAGGAAGTGTCCATGCGAAACGAGTAGCGCGTCTTCCCCGCGCATCAATGTCTCGGTGCACTTGTCGATCACCCGCTGGGCTCGCTCCTGCACCTGTTCGGAGGTCTCCCCCGGCGTCTCGCCGGGAATGACGCCGTCGGTCCACAGATCCCACGGCTTGCCGTCCCGCGACTGCGTGATCTGCGCCGTGGTGACGCCCTCGTACCCGCCGTAGTCCCACTCCACCAAGTCGTCGTCGATCGTGGGATGCCCGTAGCCGGCCAGGGCGGACGTGCGGCGGGCACGCATCCGCGGGCTGCACAGCACGAGGGCGAAGTGATGGCCGCGCAGCATCGACCCCTGGTCGCGCGCCTGCTGCTCGCCGCGCTCGGTCAGTGTCAGATCGGTGACGCCGGTGTGCTTGCCCACCCTGCTCCAGGGCGTCTCGCCGTGGCGGATGAGCACCAGCTTGCCTTCGCGATCGGTTTCGCCGTCTGACATGCCACTCCCCTGATCGTCGATGCCGTCCAAGCCTTGCAGATGCCGCCCACGATCACACCACGGCGCGCACGCTCAGCTGGTGACAACTGAACCCGACGATGCCCGAGCGGTGGCGATCTCGGGGCGATGCTCCACGGCCCAATCCGCCAGCGCCGACAGCGGAACCAAGAGCGTTTCGCCAAGTCGAGTGAGGCTGTATTCGACACTCGGCGGAACCGTCGGAAACACCTCGCGGTGCACGAGCCCGTCCGTTTCGAGCCCGCGCAGGGTTCGAGTCAGCATGCGTTGACTGATCGTCTCGATTCCGCGATGAAGTTCGTTGAAGCGATAGGGACGCTTGCCCAACAAGACGATGACGAGCACCGACCACTTGTCGCCGACTCGCCGCAGCACATCGGTGACCGGACAGGCCTCGTACTCGTCGGCCGGCACCGGGCTCGGCAGTGGGGAGCGGACCATCGAGGGCACAGGAATGTGCGTACCTGACATCGAACTGCCTTCTTCCGCTTCGGCCCATAGTTACTCATGATTGTGATGCGAACAAATAGTAACTACCCGAGGCTTATCGTGAATCAGTCGAAGCGCGCAGGACATCCGAAAACCATCGTGATCAGCGGAGGCACTGACGGCATGGGGCGGGGCCTCGCCCTCGCCCGCGCGAGAAGGGGTGACACGGTCATCGCGATCGGAAGCAGCGCGGTCAAGGGGAACGCGCTGCTCGACGATGCGGCACGGATCGGCGGTTCCGAGCGGATCGAATTCATCCGAGCCGATCTCTCGAGCGTCGCCGAGAGCCGCGTCGTGGTCGACGACATCACGGAGCGATATCACGCGATCGACGTGCTTGCGCTTTTCGCCAACCGACAGGCTCCTGTCAGAGTCACGACCGCAGAGGGCCTCGAGCAGACGTTCGCGCTCTACTACCTGAGTCGCTATCTGCTGAGCCACGGGCTCGCTCCCTTACTTGACCGGGGCGATGCCGGCGTGATCGTCAACGTCGCGGGCGTCGGGATGACGAAGGGCGAGATCCACTGGGACGATCTGCAGTTGCAGCACAGCTACGGCATGATGACGGCACAACTTCAGGCCGGCAGAGCGAACGATCTGCTCGGAGTGGCCCTCGCGAGTGAGCGAGAGCATCGTGTTCGTTCCGTGCTCTACCACCCCGGATTCACCAGGAGCGGCGATCTGAGCATGCTTCCCGTTGCCCTGCGTACCTCGATCCGCGCCGCCGCACGTCTCTCGGCGCGCCCCATCGCGGAATCCATCGCTCCGATTCACGGCTTCATCGATGCGCCGCCTTCCGTTCCACTCAGCGCGGTTGATCGCGGCAAGGTGGTTCCGCTCACGCTCAGAACACTCGATCCGGCCGATGCTCGGCGACTCGACGAGGCGACTCGCGCGCTCCTCGCCTCGATTCCCTCCGCATGGCTGATCGAATGAACGGCGAGGACCGCATGTCACAACAACGGCGCGAGCCTGCGACCGAGTGGACCCGCGAGCTCGGCAGCGAACGTGGCTGTCAGGTGATGCGAGTCGCGATACACGAGCGTGTCGCCGATGATCGCCGGACAACTGGTGCCGCACAGGTAGTCGTTGAGATCGATCATCGGAACGCCGAGGGCCGCGGCCGTGCGCTTCTGGGCGTCGCGCGTCGCAGAATCCAACACGGTGGAGGCGCGTCGGGCACAGGCATCCGCAGAGGTCAGATGCGCGCTGAGGCATGCGACGGGACTCGTTCCCATGTCGGGCGTGTCCGCGAGCACGACCACCTTCGCGTGCGGAGCGAGCGCGTCGATCGTGCTCCGCATGCCGTGCTCCCACTGGGATGCCTCGTCGCCGGCGTGCTCGAACACCGGGTCGACGTAGTCGGCGAGCACGATCACGTCGGGCGGGTCCGCCTGCAGCTGGGCGATCACGCTCGCGCGCCACGCGTCGCACGATGCATAGGGCGCGCCCTTGTAGTCGACCTCGACGGCGGCGGCGGGGCATCCGCTCTTGGTCTGCGTGACCAGGCTGTAGCCCGCCCCCGCCGCGACGCGTCTCAGCGCGGGAAACCACTGCGCCGCATGCGAGTCGCCGAACAGCGCGATCGTCTGCTCGCCAGAGCCGAATCTGCACGGGTGAGGGGCTGAAGCCTTCGAATCCAACTCGCACGAATCGGAGTAGAGCGCCGGATCATCGTCGGTCGCGTGCTGCAGATCGGGCGTCAGGTTCGCGGGAACGTACGCCGTCTCCACCGGCGGAGCGCTCGGAGCGACGGATGCCGCAATGCGGTCTGACGCCAGGGGCGTTGCGCTCGTCACGGTGAGCGCCAGCACACACGCGCCGACCAGCAGTGCGCTGCTGCCCAGGGCGGCGATGAGGGTGCGTCGGGGCCGCACCGCCACACTGCGGCGGGAGCGGCGGGAAGGTTCCTCGACGAAGCGGTACAACAGCCAGGCAACCGGCACGGACGCCACGGCGAGCCCGGTCGTCGCCCAGAGCGCCAGCGGATGCTCGTAGCCGACGGATGCCTGCACCAGGTCGAGCACCGGCCAGTGCACCAGATAGAGCGAGTACGAGATCGCGCCGACGAACAACACAGGCGGGAGCGCGAGCATGCGATTCGGGCCGAAGCGAGGAGCACCGCGTCCTCCGGCGATCATCGCCACGGCCCCGAGCACCGGCGCGACCACGGCGATACCGGGGAACACCGTGGTCGCCGTGTAGAGCACGCAGCATCCGACGATGACGGCCAGTCCCGCCCAGGCGAGCACGGCTGTGCACGTCTCGCGCAGCCGTGACGGCGGACGAACGAGGTCTGCGCCCTCTCGTACCGCGAGCGCCGCCAGCGCGCCCGCACCGAACTCCCACGCACGCGTCCACGGTGAGAAGAACGCCAACGGCTGGTCGGTGGAGGTCTGCACGACGCACGCGATGACGGATGCGAGGAGCAGCACCGACATCACGACGAGCACCGTGAGGCGCACCGCGGGTGCCGGGGCAGGCATCCGTCGCCCTGTCCTTCGAACGATCCAGCCGGCGAGCGCGAGCACTGCGACGAGCAGGGCGGGCCACACCAGATAGAACTGCTCCTCGACGCCGAGCGACCAGTAGTGCTGCAGCACCGACGGCGTCGTGTTCGCCAGGTAGTCGGTCTGCTGGGCGGCGAACGCGAGGTTCGGAACGTAAAGAGCCGTGGCGATCGCATCGCTGAGCACCTGCGGGCGCAGCGCAGGAGCGACGCAGAGCATCGCGGCGACGACCGTCGCCGCGAGCACCGCGAACGATGCGGGCAGGATGCGCCGGGCGCGCCGTCCGTAGAACGCCGCGAATCGCACACGCCCGGTCGCCCCATGTTCCCGTACCAACTGCGCGGTGATCAGATACCCCGAGATCACGAAGAACACGTCGACGCCGACGAAACCGCCCGTGGCGAACGGGAGCCCAGCGTGATTGGCGACGACCGCGAGCACGGCGAGAGCGCGCATCCCCTGGATGTCCGGGCGAAAGCTGCGGTCGGACGCGGCGGGAGTCATCGTTTCAACGGTACGAGCAGCTCGGTGGGTGCCGGTGAACGGCAGGGAGCCTGTGCATGAACGGGCGATGCTGAGCACACTTCCAGGCAACGCCGCGCGATCTTGGCGAGATCTCAGCGCAGACACCGAAGAATCAGAAGGACGCCCGCCTCAGGTTCGGGCGACGGAAGGCGACGACATGACGGAGACCTCGCAGCAGACGGCCGACCCGGTGAAGCGGGCGCGGCGACGCGCGAGCAGGGCCGATCAGCTCGTCGTTCCTCTGCGGCATCCGATTCTCGCGATCGTGCTCGGCGTCGTCGGTCTCGCCGTCGTGATCGCGGCCGGGCTCGTCCTGACGCACAGTGCAGCACTGACGCGGGCGGACTTCTCCGGGCTCCTCGTGCTCAACGGCTCTCCATCGCATGTCGCCGACGTGCTGTCGCTCGCCGCGACGTGGATCGTCGCTCCGACCAGGGCCATCATCCTCGGCGTCCTGATCGCCATCGTCGTCGCGCTCGTCTCGCGCAGCCTCGGAACCGGCATCTTCGTCGCCGCGACGATCGCCGTGACCTGGCTGGGATCGGATGTCATCAAGTACATCGTCGACCGACCTCGTCCGCCGGTCGCCGAACTTCTGCACAATGCCGGCGGATTCGACGTCGACCCGAGTTTTCCGAGCGGACACGTCACGTTCGTCGCAGCCACCGCCGTCGCCTTCGTCCTTCTGCTGCGCGCCCGCCGAAGCGTGTGGATCGCCGTGACGCTCGGTGTGCTGGGGACCGTCGGCATCGCCGTCGCGCGCGTATACCTCGGCGCCCACTACCCGGGTGACGTCACGGCCGCGATCGTCTACGCGGTGCTCGTGACACCGGCCGTGTACACCGTGCTCGCCTGGGCGGGACGCGCCACCGGGATGCTCGCGGTGCTGGACCGCGCGGGTGGTGGGGTGCTGCCTCGGCTGCGTCCGGTCGTCTGAGCCCTGACGCTCGTCGACATCGGTGGCTGAGCGGTGTCGCGGGCCATACTGGCTGGATGTCCGGTGAGAGCGATCCGCTGAGCGCCTCTGAGCCACAGGATGCCCTCGAGCAGCTGCGATCGCTCTCCGACGGCATCCGGCGCCTGGATCCGCCTGCAGCGCTGCGCGGCTTGCCTGCGACCCGACCGGCATCCGTACTCGTCCTCTTCAGCCCGCGCGCATCGGATCCGGCGCCACAGCAGACCGCACCCGGGTCGCCGCGAGTGTGGCTGCCCGACGATCTCAACGTTCTGCTCCAACTTCGCGCCGGTACGTTGCGTGAACATGCCGGGCAGGTGTCCTTCCCCGGCGGACGCCGCGAACCCGCAGACTCCGGGCCGCAAGAGACGGCTCTGCGCGAGGCGGCAGAGGAGACCGGCGTGGATCCCGCGGCCGTCGACGTGCTGGCGACGCTGCCCGAGCTGCCGCTTCCGGCAAGCGATCACCTCGTCACCCCGGTGATCGGATGGTGGCCGACGCCTTCGCCGCTGCAACCGATCGACAGCGCCGAGACGACGAAGCTGTGGCAGGTGCCGGTCGCCCACCTTCTCGACCCGGCCATCCGCTTCACTTCCGTCGTCGAGCGAAGAGGTGCGCGATTCGCCACGCCGGCCTTCGACGTCGACGGCGCCGTGGTGTGGGGCTTCACTGCCATGGTGCTCGACGGACTGTTCGACGCGCTCGGATGGACACTGCCGTGGGATGACGGGCGAACGCGGACGATACCCGGGTAAGACGCAACCCCGCTCGGCACACATCCTTTGCGAGCCTCCGGCGACTACCTTTGGCGTATGACGTCGCCAGACCCTGAATCAGACGCTCCCCCCGAACCGACGTTCGCCGAGCTCGGCCTCAGCGACGCGGTTCTGAAAGCGGTGAAGGACGTCGGCTACGAGACGCCATCGGCGATCCAGGCCGCGACGATCCCGCCGCTGATGGCCGGACGCGACGTCATCGGACTCGCCCAGACCGGCACAGGCAAGACTGCGGCGTTCGCGCTGCCGATCCTGTCCCGCCTCGATCCTGCGCAGAAGACACCGCAAGCGCTCGTGCTCTCCCCCACCCGCGAGCTGGCCCTCCAGGTGAGTGAAGCGTTCGAGGCCTACGCGACGCACCTGCACGGCGTGCGCATGCTGCCGATCTACGGCGGTCAGGGATACGGCACCCAGCTGTCTGCTCTGCGACGCGGCGTGCAGATCGTGGTCGGCACGCCAGGGCGCATCATGGACCACCTCGAGAAGGGCACCCTCGACCTCAGCGAGCTGAAGTTCCTCGTGCTCGACGAGGCGGACGAAATGCTCAAGATGGGCTTCGCCGAAGATGTCGAAACGATCCTGGCGCGTACTCCGGATGACAAACAGGTTGCACTCTTCTCGGCGACCATGCCGGCGCAGATCCGTCGCATCTCCGCGAAATACCTGCACGATCCTGACGAGATCACGATCAAGCGCAAGACGACGACGTCTGCGAACACCACGCAGCGCTACCTGGTCGTGTCGTATCCGCAGAAGGTCGACGCACTCACGCGCATCCTCGAGGTCGAGAACTTCGAGGGCATGATCGTGTTCGTGCGCACCAAGAGCGAGACGGAGACGCTCGCCGAGAAGCTGCGTGCCCGCGGTTACTCCGCAGCGGCGATCAGCGGCGATGTCGCGCAGGCGCAGCGCGAACGCACCGTGAACCAACTCAAGACCGGCAAGCTGGACATCCTGGTGGCAACGGATGTCGCTGCGCGCGGCCTCGACGTCGACCGCATCAGCCACGTGGTCAATTTCGACATCCCGATCGACACCGAGTCGTATGTGCACCGCATCGGCCGCACGGGGCGCGCCGGGCGCACCGGTGACGCGATCAGCTTCGTCACCCCTCGCGAGCGACGGATGCTGACAGCGATCGAGAAGGCGACCCGCCAACCGCTGACACAGATGCAGCTGCCCAGTGTCGAGGACGTGAACGCGACGCGACTGAACCGGTTCGACGACGCCATCACGGCCGCACTCGGGCAGGAATCCCGCATCGCGGCGTTCCGCGACATCGTCGGGCACTACGTCGAGCACCACGACGTTCCCGAGGGTGAAGTCGCCGCCGCGCTCGCGGTCGTGGCCCAGGGCGATACACCGCTGCTGCTGTCCGAGGAGGACGTGCGCCGCGAGCAACGGCAACAACGTGAGCAACGCGAACAGGAACGCGATGCGCGAGATGATCGGGACTCGCGCGGTGACCGTTCCGGCCGCGACGGGCGAGGCAGGCGTGACAGCCGGGATCGACGGGACGGCAGGGAGAACCGAGGCGACCGCAACGCAGGACCGGAGCGACGCGCCCGCCCGGCGTCGGGTCCGATGGCCACGTACCGGATCGCCGTCGGCAGGCGTCAGAAGGTGGAACCACGCCAGATCGTCGGCGCCCTCGCCAACGAGGGCGGACTGAGCAGGGAGGACTTCGGTGCGATCGACATCCGCCCGGACTTCTCGCTCGTCGAGTTGCCCGCCGGACTGTCCGACGACGTGTTGTCGAGGCTCTCGGGCACACGCATCAGCGGCAAGCTGATCGAGCTGCGCCCCGATCGCGGCGGCAGCGCGCGGCGGAACTGATCACGCGATCAGCCGACGGACGCCCACATCTGTGTACGCGTCGTCACAGGCTGAGCCGACTCGGCAGCACGCCGCACCGCCAACTGCAGATACTGGTCCTGGGCCGCCTCGGCAACGGAGTAGACCTCGGCGCCACCGCGAGCCCACTCGCCTGTTCGGCTGAGCAGCGTGGCGATGGACAGCTCATCGTCGGCCAGCCGCGCGGGCGCAAACTGGTTGGAGTATATGCGGGCGCGACCGAAGGCGTAGCCCCTCAGGAACAAGCCCTCGTGGTTGCCCGCACCACCGGCATCGATTCGCTCAAGTGAGTCGGTTACCGGAGTGCGGAAATCATCGAGGTGGCGCACCGTCTCATCGCGAAGCTCCCCGTCCGATCCCCGCACGAGCAGACTCGGTGACCGTATCCAGGAGCGGTACTGCTGATCGTCGAAATCGTAGGTGCCGTGACCGCCGCCCTCGAAGTCGAGCCAGGCCGTCGTCCTGGTCCCTTCGACGAGTCGGTCCTCGTCGGGGTCACTGTAACGAGATGGTCCCTCTCGCAGTCGCTCGGTGAACCGTCGCGCGGTGATCTCGGCGTTCTCGAATCCGACGCCGAGCATCCGGCGGAGCACACTGATGCCGTGGTAGTCGTGCGCGACCGACACGAATGCCTCGGAGACGTCGCCGATGAGCCCACCTCGTACGAGAGCGAGCTGCGAACTCAGAAGGGGCTCGAGATGGTACTGCTCCGCCACTTGGATGCGCGCGCCGGCACGAACCAGGGCCACGAGCGATTCGAGCCCGGCGATGTCGGGCGCGGCCGGTGTCTCCGTGAGAACGGCGTGACCGCTGGCAGTGAGCTCGGTGATCACGTCGACCGCTTCGGTCGGTCGGACCGCGACGACGACGAAGTCAACCTGCGAGGCGTCGGTGACACCGCTCAGGTCCGGAACGGTCTGCACGTCCCACGATTCCCGCAACTCCGCCGCACGCTCGGCGTTCCGCACGACGGCCTCGCTCACACGGAAGCGGCCCGGCAGCGCTGCTGCCACCCGTAGAAACGCCTCGGCGCGGAATCCGCCGCCGACCACCGCGAATGTCGTCTCGACCGGCTCAGCCGTCATCGCGCGACCCGCGCATCACGGCAACTCGACCTCGACATTGCGTGCACGAGCAAGCCTCCCGGGACGTCGAGTTGACATGCAAAAACCCCCGACTTCTCGAGGGTTTCAGAGCTGGGGTACCTGGACTCGAACCAAGAACAACTGAACCAGAATCAGCCGTGTTGCCAATTACACCATACCCCACCGGCTTCACCCCACCGGGGCGAGCGGTGCACCGCTTCTCAGCGGCACAAGCGTCAACTTTACCGTACGAAGGGGGTGCCATCCAAAACGGCACGGCGTCCGTGGCGCACCCCGCTTCACGAACCCCAACCAGTTCGTGCAAGCACAGCCAATCGGGATGGCTGCGGATGCGCGAACTGGCTGCGAACGCGGGGAATCCGGGATGGACTAGTCGCCGAGACCCGCACGCAGGCGGCGCAGCCTGGCGAGCGTCTCGGCCTTGCCGAGGATCTCCATCGACTCGAAGAGCGGTGGCGACACCCGGCGTCCGCTGACGGCGACGCGCAGGGGTCCGAACGCGACGCGGGGCTTGAGCCCGAGCACTTCGATGAGGGCAGCACGCAGGTCGACCTCGATGCCGTCGTGCACCCACAGGTGCTCCCCAAGGCGATCCAGCGCCTCGATCGACGCATCGAGTACCTCGGCCGCGTTGTCCGGCAGGGTGGCTCGCGCGTCGTCGTCGATCTTCAGCGCGTCCGCCGTCGTGAAGAAGAAGCCGAGCATGCCCGGCGTCTCGCCGAGCAGCTGTACGCGCTCCTGCACGAGCGGGGTCGCGGCGTCCAGCACCGAACGGTGTCGATCGCTCAACGGTTCGCTCAGGATGCCCGCCCCGACCAGATAGGGCACGGTGCGGGCCGCGAAGTCGGCGGCCTCGAGCATCCGAATGTGGTCTGCATTGATCGCTTCGGCCTTCTTCAGGTCGAAGCGCGCCGGGTTGGGATTGACGTCTGCGACGTCGAACTTCTCGACCATCTCGTCGAGCGAGAACACGTCGCGATCGTGCGAGTACCCCCAGCCGAGAAGAGCCAGGTAGTTGTCGAGGCCCTCCGGGATGAACCCACGCTCACGGTGGTGGAACAGGTTCGACTCCGGGTCCCGCTTCGAGAGCTTCTTGTTGCCGTCACCCAGCACGGACGGCAGGTGGCCGAAGCGCGGGATGAAGTCGCTGACGCCCACGTCGATGAGCGCGCGGTACAGGGCGATCTGACGGGGTGTCGACGGCAGCAGGTCCTCGCCGCGCAGCACATGCGTCACGTGCATCAGGGCGTCGTCCACGGGGTTCACGAACGTGTAGAGCGGCTGCCCGTTCGGCCTGACGACGACGAAGTCGCTGAACGAGCCCGCCGGGAACGTGATCGGCCCGCGAACCAGGTCGTCGAAGTCGAGATCGCTGTCCGGAACGCGCAGCCGAAGGGCGGGCTGGCGGCCCTCTGCCCGATACGCTTCGCGCTGGTCCTCGGTCGTGTCACGGTCTGCGTTGTCGTAGCCGTGCTGCTTGGGACGTCCGGCCGCGAGGTTGCGGGCTTCGATCTCTTCTGGGCTGGAGTAGCTCTCGTAGACGTGTCCCGAGTCGATCAGACGGTCGAGGACGGCCGCGTAGATCTCGCTGCGCTGCGACTGCCGGTACGGGCCGTCGGGCCCGCCCCTGACAACGCCTTCGTCCCAGTCGATCTTCAGCCAGGTGAGCGCATCGAGCAGCTGCTCGTAGCTCTCCTCGGAGTCGCGCGCGGCATCCGTGTCTTCGATGCGGAAGATGAGCTTGCCGCCGGTGTGCCTGGCGTACGCCCAATTGAACAGCGCGGTGCGAATGAGCCCCACATGCGGCGTGCCGGTGGGCGACGGGCAGAAGCGCACGCGAACGTCGCTTCCGGTTGCGGTGCTGAACGGATACGCGGCGGGTGCAGAGGTGTCGGACATCGCCGTCAAGTCTACGGTGGGGCACCGGGCGCTACGCCGCGGGTTCGAGCTCCCACGCCTCGCCGTCCAGAGCGAGGATGGCGGCGGCCGTCGCCGCGATCGCCGGCACCTGATCGCTCCCCTGGCTCGCGACCAGGTGGATCGTGCGACGGTCGTGGTTCGCCGTCGTGCGAACGGCGACACCACGCGGGATGCCCGCCGTCGCGAGCGCGAGCGATGGCAGCAGCGCGACGCCGAGTCCGGCCGCCACCATGCCGAGCACGGCGGTGACGTTGTCTGTCTCGTACGCGATCTGCGGTCGGAAGCCGGATGCCTCCGCGAGCTGCAGCAGGTGTCCGCGGCATCGCTGGCATCCGGCGATCCAGCTCTCCCCAGCCAGCTCGGCGAGTGGCACGTCATCCGACGATGCATCCGGATGCCCGGCGGGCACCACGAGTTTCATCTGGTCGCTCCAGAGCGGAACGACGACCAGCCCTCTGGCGCTCTCGCCGTGCGGATCGACGCGGTCGCCGGGGTAGCTGAACGTGATCGCGAGGTCTGCCCGCTGCGAGCGCACGGCATCCACCGCCTCGGGCGGTTCGGCCTCGAGGTAGCTGACGCCGACGCCGGGGTGGTCGGACGCCAGCGTGCGCAGCACCTGCGGCACCAGTGTCGACGACGCTGTCGGGAACGAGGCGAGCCGCACACGGCCGGAGCGCAGCCCGGAAAGCTCAGCAAGCTCCCCCGCGGCCGCATCGAGCGCTGTCGTGATGGTGCCGGCGTGCTTCGCAAGCACCCTGCCGGCCTCGGTGAGACGGATGCCGCGGCCCGAGCGGGCCACCAGCGGCATGCCGATGCGCGCTTCCGCCCGGCGAAGGTGCTGGCTCACGGCCGGCTGGCTGTAGCCGAGCGAGGTCGCGGCTGCGGTGATCGAGCCGTGCTCGACGATGGCGCGCACGATGCGGAGAGTGTGGGCATCCAGTTCGAGCGACGGCCCGGGGTCGGACTGCAGAGTCATCTCGCAATCATAACTTCGCGTGATGGAACCGATCGAACACCTGCGATTGTCGAATGAGCGACTCGCCCGAAGACTTGGTGCATGGCCTTGGCAACCCCGCTCCGTTCCGGTTTCGCAGCACTCCGCGACGAGTTCGAGGACATCGGGGCCGGATACCTTGCCGCCTGCACCAACGGTCTCCCTCCCGCACGTGCTGTCGAAGCCGCCACGGCCGATCTCGACCTCTGGAGAAGCGGAAACGCAACCCCCGCGCACTACGACGTGCTGGTCTCCCGCGCGAGGACGGCCTTCGCCGCGATCGCTGGAGTCGACATCGATCGCATAGCGCTCGGGTCGCAGACCTCCGTCTTCGCCGGGATCGTGGCGGCCTCTGTGCCCGACGGGGCCGAGGTGCTCTGCGTCGACGGTGACTTCAGCTCGATCGTGTTCCCGTTCCAGCAGCAGGCGTACCGCGGGGTGCGTGTGCGTCACGTGTCTCTGAGCGCGCTCGCCGACAGCGTGCATGATGACACCTGGCTGGTGGCGTACTCGCTGGTGCAGTCGGCGACCGGTGAGATCGCGGATGCCCCTGCCATCCGTGCCGCCGCCGACGCGCACGGTGCGTACGTGCTCTGCGACACCACACAGGCCGCCGGCTGGATGCCGTTGCAACCGCAGACAGCGGATGCCTTCGTCTGCCACACCTACAAGTGGCTCTGCTCGCCGCGTGGAGTCTGCTTCTTCGCGGTGCAGCCGGGCTTCGCCGAGAAGCTGGTCCCGGTGAACGCCGGGTGGTGTGCGGCGGAAGATCCGTGGGCTTCGTGCTACGGACCCTCGGCGCTGCTGGCGGACTCGGCCAGACGGTTCGACGTGTCGCCGGCGTGGCAGGCCGTCGCCGGAGCCGTGCCGGCGCTCGAGCTGTTCGCCGGGGCGGACATCCGCTCCGTGCACGACCACGACGTCGCGCTCGGCGACGCGCTGGCCTCGTCGCTCGGGCTCGAGGCGCGCGGCCGGGCGATCGTCACGTGGGCCGACCCCGACTCGGACGACCTGCTGCGCCTCACCAGCGCGGGGATCGTTGCGTCGGGGCGGGCAGGACGGGCACGCGTGGCCTTCCACGTCTGGAACGACGAGCGCGACGTCGAGCGCGCCCTGCGCGCGCTCGGCCGCTGACGCGCACCAGCTGCCGGCGCAGTCAGCGCTGCACCTCGACCAGCAGCACCCACGCGTTCAGCATCGACAGTACGAAGATCAACGCAATGGCCGCAGCGACGAAGAAGAGCCCTGCCTCGAGCCCGGCGACCACCAGGATGCCGCCGACGAGCGCCAGCACGACGGGACCGAGGCCGGCAGCGGCCCGGAAGATCCTGGTGGCGGTCGACGCGTCGTACGTCGTGTCGGTCAGCACTCGCTGCGACATCAGAACCGGCGGGATCAGGGCGACCAGGCTGGCGACGACGATCTCGATGCCGAGTGCGACATCCGTCTGGCGCGGCATCAGACCTAGGATCGCCAGCACCAGGATGAGCACCATCGAGCTGATCGTCGCGCCCGCCCGCGACGGCAGGGTGCGCGAGGCGATGATCTCTTTGATGGTGACGCTCATCGCCACGATGATCAGACCGGCCAGAGCGGCCGCCGCACCCGCGACGCCGACGTAGAAGTCGCTCCACCCCTCGGTCATGCGGGCAGTTTAGCGACCACGCGACGGCCCGTCAGGCCTTGGCGCGCACCGGGTTCGACAGCGTGCCGATTCCGCTCACCGTGACCTCGACGCGGTCGCCGGCGACGAGCGGACCGACTCCGGCAGGAGTGCCTGTCATGATCACGTCTCCCGGCAGCAGCGTCCACACGCTCGACGCGTAGGCGATGAGATGCGGGATGCCGTGGATCAAGTCCGAGATGCGCCCTGACTGCCGTTGCTCGCCGTTCACCCGCGTCTCGATAGTGGCTGATGCAGCGTCGAACTCGGTCTCGATCACGGGCCCCAGCGGGCAGAACGTGTCGAATCCCTTGCCTCTCGCCCACTGACCGTCTGCACGCTGAAGGTCTCGTGCTGTGACGTCGTTGCCGACCGTGTAGCCGAACACGTAGTCGAGCGCACTCTCCTCCGCGATGTCCTTGCCGATCCGGCCGATCACGACGACGAGTTCGCCCTCGTGCTCGACACGTTCGGACTGCGGAGGCAGCACGATGGCGTCGTTCGGACCGATCACCGCGGTGTTCGGCTTGAGGAACATCAGAGGGGCCTCTGGCGCGTCTGCACCCATCTCCTCCGCGTGCTCGCGGTAGTTGCGGCCGATGCCGATCACCTTGGAACGCGGAAGAACGGGAGCGAGCAACGGGGCATCCGTGACCTTGACGCGCTCCCCCGTTGTGTCGAAGCCCGCGTACATCGGGTCGCCCGCCAGGACGACCCATTCGCGCTCGTCCTCGTCGAGGATGCCGAATGCGATGGCGCCTTCGCGGCTGAAACGTGCGATCTTCATGCGGTCAGGCGTCCAGGCGGGTGAGCCAGCCGTGGCGGTCTTCGGTGCGGCCGTATTGGATGTCGGTGAGTTCCTGTCGCAGCAACATGGTCAGCTCGCCGGCAGGGGCATCCGCTGACCCGATCGAGAAGTCCCGCGACTTGAGCTGCGCGATGGGCGTGACGACGGCTGCCGTTCCGCAGGCGAACACCTCGACGATGTCTCCGGATGCCTCGCCCGCCTTCCACTCGTCGAGCGACACAGGACGCTGCTCGACGCGGTGGCCGCGGTCGCGGGCCAGCTGCAAAATCGAGTCCAGCGTCACACCCTCGAGGATGGAGTCGGATGCCGGCGTCACGAGCGTGCCGTCGCTGTACACGAGCACCACGTTCATGCCGCCGAGCTCTTCGAGGTACTTGCCCTCGGCGGAATCGAGGAAGAGCACCTGGGCGCAGCCGTGCTCGTACGCCTCGGCCTGCGGGAGCAGGCTCGACGCGTAGTTGCCTCCGGTCTTCGCAGCGCCGGTTCCGCCGATGCCGGCACGCGAGTAGTCCTCGGAGAGCCAGATCGATACCGGCGCGACGCCACCCTTGAAGTACGCGCCTGCTGGACTGGCGATCAGGTAGAACGCCACCTTGTTCGCCGGGCGAACCCCGAGGAACGCCTCCTTCGCGAACATGAACGGGCGAAGGTAGAGGCTCGTCTCCGGGGTGTCGGGAACCCAGTCTCCGTCGAGAGCGATGAGCTGCTTGATGGCTTCGATGAAGTAGTCCGTCGGCAGTTCGGGCAGCGCGAGACGGTGGGCGGAGCGCGCCATGCGACGCGCGTTGGCGTCGGGGCGGAATGTGTGGATCGAGCCGTCGGCGTGCCGGTAGGCCTTGAGCCCCTCGAAGACCTCTTGCGCGTAGTGCAGCACTGCTGCCGACGGCTCCAGCTGGATCGGCCCGTACGGGCTGACCCGCGGACGGTGCCATCCGCCCTTGGCTGACCAGCAGATGTCGACCATGTGGTCGGTGAAGTACTGCCCGAACCCGGGGTCTGCCAGAACGGCGGCGCGCTCCGCAGCTGGCAGCGGTGCGGGGTTCGTTGTCACCTGCCAGGTGAGAGGGGTGATGTCGGTCAGCGGGATGGTCATGGGTGCTCTCCTCCGCTCGAGGCGGGATGTTTTGCTGGATTCAGGGTACGTCAGCGATCGCCGAGGCGAGCGACGATGGAGTCGCCGACCTGGGCGGTGCTGCGCGGTGCCGAGCCGCGCTGGGCGAGGTCGTCCGTGACGGCGGAGGCGACTCGGGCCGAGCCATCCTCGAGCCCGAGGTGGCTGAGGAGCAACGACACCGAGAGGATGGCCGCGGTCGGATCGGCTTTCTGCTGCCCGGCGATGTCTGGTGCAGAGCCGTGCACCGGCTCGAACATGCTCGGGTACGTGCCGTCGGGGTTGATGTTGCCCGAGGCCGCCAGTCCGATGCCACCGCTGATCGCGGCCGCGAGATCGGTCAAGATGTCGCCGAAGAGGTTGTCCGTGACGATGACATCGAATCTAGCAGGGTCTGTGACCAGGAAGATCGTCGCCGCGTCGACGTGCAAATAGTCGACCGAGACATCCGGATGCTCCGCTGCCACCGCGTCGACAGTGCGCTTCCAGAGACCCCCGGCATGCACCAGCACGTTGGTCTTGTGCACCAGCGTGAGCTTCTTGCGGCGTCGCTCCGCCTGTTCGAACGCGTACCGCACGACGCGCTCGACGCCGAACGCCGTGTTCACGGAGACCTCGTTGGCGATCTCGTGCGGGGTGCCGACGCGAATCGCACCGCCGTTTCCGACGTAAGGCCCCTCAGTACCCTCGCGCACGACGACGAAGTCGACGTCGCCGGGGTTCGCGAGCGGGCTCACGACGCCGGGCAGGATGGCCGTCGGCCGCAGGTTCACGTAGTGGTCGAGGGCGAATCGCAGTCGCAGCAGCAGGCCGCGTTCGATGTTCGCACCGACCAGACGCGGGTCGCCAGGAGTGCCGCCGACTGCGCCGAGCAGAATCGCATCGTTGCCCGAGATCGTGGCGAGATCCTCGTCGGTGAGCACGTCACCGGTCTTCAGGTAGCGACCGGCGCCCAGCTCGAAGTAGGTCTTGTCGAAGACGACCTCGGCGGGATCGACGACCGCGTCGAGAACCTTGACGGCCTCCGCGATCACCTCCGGGCCGATTCCATCACCGGGAATGACCGCGAGCCTGACCTGACGCGACATGGGACTCCTTCACAAGTGGGATACCAGCCTACGGCCCCGAACCGTGCAACATTCGCCCCCCCCGGGTTATCCGAGTTCGCACGGTACGGGCCTGCCCGGAGAGATCCTCTGTGGCGGCGCCGTCTCTCGCCACCCAACCAGATGTCACTTCCAGCACGTGGTGCAGAATGCGTATTCTGCAACGGTCATTTTCGCGGCACCTGTGCCGGACCGGAAGCTCGGCCCGCGTCGACGATTCAGAGCTCCGACGACTCAGAACGCCACTGTGCCGGTAATCACCGACCGGGTGTCCCCGCCGATCCAGATGTCGTCGCCGACCCGCTCGACGTACACGCGCCCTGCGCGCCCGAGCGCGGTTCCCTGGCTCACGACATAGGCGTCGGGAACACGGCCGGATGCCAGCAGCCACGTCGCGAGACCCGCGTTCAGACTGCCCGTCACAGGATCTTCGTCGATGCCGAAGTCCGGCACGAATGCGCGCACCTCGTAGAGCGAGTCTGAACCGGACGCGTGGAATCCGAAAACCCCGGCTTTGATGCCCTTCAGCGCCGCCATGTCAGGTGTCAGGTTGAGCACTGCGGCTGCGTCACGCAGCTCGACTGCCAGCCACCCTGGCCCGTTGTCAACCCAGTTCGACGAGAGGATGTCGTCCACTGCGATTCCCAACGCCAGCGCAGTGGCAGCGAGCGTGTCGTCGTCGACCGGTCCTGAGCGGCTCAACGCCGGCGCCGCGAACGCGAGTCGACCATCGGCGCGGCGCAGACGCACGAGTCCGATGCCGCACTCCTGCACGACGATGTCGGCCTCTGCCGGCACGCCACCGGACTCGAGCCAGGCGTGCGCGGATCCCAGAGTCGGATGGCCGGCGAAGCTCAGCTCTCCGCCCGGCGTGAAGATCCGAACGCGGTAGTCGGCGGAGGGATCCACCGGCGGGAACAGGAACGTGGTCTCAGAGAGATTGGTCCAGCGCGCGAAGCGTTGGAGTGCGTCGTCGCCGAGACCGTCGGCATCCACGACAACGGCGACCGGGTTCCCCGTCACCGGGCCGGATCCGAAGACGTCGACCTGTGCGAGGCGCCGCGCCGTCATGCTCTAGGACTCCGTGATGTCGATGGCCTGGAGCTCGTCGGCATCGATCGCCGCACGCACGGCCTCGAGAATGCCGTCGGGCACAGGCGAGTCGACCGTGAGCACGCTGAGCGCTTTGCCGCCCGCCGTCGTGCGCGCGATCTGCATGCCGGCGATGTTGATGCCGGCCTCTCCGAACTCGCGACCGTAGACGGCGACGATGCCGGGACGGTCGTCGTAGACCATCACGATGAGGTGCTGCGCGAGCGGCACCTCGACGTCGTACCCGTTGATGCCGACGATCTTCTCGGTCTGCTTCGGGCCGGTGAGCGTACCCGACACGGAGACCTGCGACCCGTCGGCGAGCGCGCCGCGCAGGGTCAGAACGTTGCGGTAGTCCTCGCTGGCGGCATCCGTGAGGAGTCGCACCTCGATGCCGCGCTGCTCGGCCAGAAGCGGAGCGTTCACGTACGAGACGTTCTCGCTCACGATGTTCGTGAAGATGCCCTTCAGCGCAGCGAGCTTGAGCACGCTCACGTCGTACTCGACAAGTTCGCCGCGGATCTCGACGTCGACGCTCGTGATCGGGCTGTTCTTGGCGAGTCCGCTGAAGACCTGTCCGAGCTTTTCGAGCAGCGGGATGCCGGGACGCACGTAAGGATCGATGACCCCGCCCGCCACGTTGACCGCGTCCGGAACGAGCTCGCCGGAGAGGGCGAGGCGCACCGAGCGTGCGACCGAGATTCCGGCCTTCTCCTGTGCCTCGGCCGTCGACGCGCCGAGGTGCGGCGTCACCACGACGTTCTCGAGTGCCAGCAGTGGCGATTCCAGCGGCGGCTCGGTGACGAAGACGTCGAGGCCGGCGCCGGCGATCGAGCCGGTGGTCAGGGCGCGGTAGAGGGCATCCTCGTCGATCAGCCCCCCGCGGGCGACGTTGACGATGTAGGCGGTGTTCTTCATCAGGGCGAGCTGGTCGTCGCCGATCATGCCGAGCGTCTCCGGCGTCTTCGGCATGTGGATCGTGACGAAGTCCGCCTGCTGCAGCAGCTCGTCGATGGTGACCAGCTGCACGCCGAGCTGCTGAGCCCTGGCGGAGGTGACGTACGGGTCGTAGGCGATCACATTGGTGCCGAAGGCCTGCAGCCGAGCGGTGATCAGGGCGCCGATGCGGCCAAGACCGATGATGCCGATCGTCTTCTCGTACAGCTCGGTGCCGGTGTACTTGGAGCGCTTCCATTCGCCACCGGACAGCGACGCGTCGCCGGCTGGGATGTGCCTGGCCAACGACAGAATGTGCCCGATGGTGAGCTCGGCCGCCGAGATGATGTTCGAGGTCGGCGCGTTGACCACCATGACACCGGCCGTTGTCGCCGCCTTGATGTCGACGTTGTCGAGACCGACGCCCGCCCGAGCCACGACGCGCAGCTTCGGGGCGGCCGCGATGGCCTCCTCGTCGATCTTCGTCGCCGAACGGATGAGGACGGCATCCGCATCGGCGAGCGCCGACAGCAACGCGGGACGGTCGGTTCCGTCGACGTTCCTCACGTCGAAGTCGGGGCCGAGCGCCTCGACGGTGGCTGGCGAAAGTTCCTCGGCGATCAGCACGACCGGTTTCGACACGTGGGTAGACCCTTCGATAAGAGCAGAACGGTGGGATGTCGGACGAATGCGCCCGGGACGCCACTGCCTCGGGGCGCGATCCCTCAACTTTAGCGGCCGTCTAAGGCGCGAATGCGCACATGAGCGTGGCGCCCGCCCCTAACTTGGCAAGACTTACCGTCCGTGTCGAATACTGCGCTCTCTGCGCAAGTCTCGGCACGGACGGTACGTCTCGGCGAGGGTGGTGAATCTAGCGAGCGACCTCGCCGTCGACGTAGTCGTCGTCATTCGACGAGTTCCACGCGAAGAGCTTGCGCAGCTCGCGACCGGTGGTCTCGATGGGGTGCTCCTCCCCCGCCTTGCGGTCGGCGAGGAACTCGGGGGCACCGGCATCCTGGTCGGCGATGAAGCGCTCGGCGAACGCGCCGGAGCGGATGTCGTCGAGCACGCCCTGCATGGCATCCTTCACGTGGTCGTCGACCACGCGCGGGCCGGAGACGTAGTCGCCGTACTCGGCCGTGTCGGAGACGCTCCAGCGCATCTTCGAGATGCCGCCCTCCCAGATCAGGTCGACGATGAGCTTCATCTCGTGAAGCACTTCGAAGTAGGCGATCTCGGGCTGGTAGCCGGCCCTGGTGAGGGTCTCGAAGCCGGCTTGGATGAGGTGCGAGACACCGCCGCAGAGCACGGCCTGCTCGCCGAACAGGTCGGTCTCGGTCTCCTCGGTGAAGGTGGTCTTGATGGCGCCTGCACGCAGACCGCCGATGCCCTTCGCGTAACTGAGCGCGAGCTCCCACGCCTTGCCTGTTGCATCGTTCTCGACGGCGACGATCACGGGAACGCCGCGTCCGGCGACGTACTCGCGGCGCACGGTGTGACCCGGTCCCTTCGGAGCGACCATCACGACATCCACGCCGTCAGGCGCCGTGATGTAGCCGAAGCGGATGTTGAACCCGTGTCCGAACACGAGGGCCTTGCCGTCGCTGATGTTCGGGGCGATGTCGTTCGCGTAGAGGTGACGCTGCACCTGGTCGGGCGCGAGGATCACGATGACATCGGCCCACGTGGTGCCCTCGGCGGGCGTGACGACCTGGAAGCCGGCCTCCTGGGCGCGCTGCGTGGACTTCGAGCCCTCCTGCAGACCGATGCGCACCTCGACGCCGGAGTCGCGCAGGTTCTGGGCGTGCGCGTGCCCCTGCGAGCCGTAGCCGACGACGAGCACCTTCTTGCCTTGGATGATCGTCAGGTCGGCGTCGTTGTCGTAATAGATCTCAGCCATGGGGTGTTGTTTCTCCTTGTTGTTCGAAGTTGCGTGGTGGTCAGTTCTTGAACACGCGCTCGGTGATGGACTTCGAGCCGCGGCCGATAGCGAGAAGGCCCGACTGGGCGATCTCCTTGATGCCGTACGGCTCGAGCACCCTCAGCAGCGCCTCGGTCTTGCCCGTGTCGCCCGTCACCTCGATGACGAGCGCATCGGGCGAGACGTCGACGACTCTGGCGCGGAACAGGTTCACGGCTTCCAGCACCTGCGAGCGGGTCGCGTTGTCGACGCGCACCTTGATGAGCAGGTGCTCGCGCTGCACAGACTGTGCCTGGTCCAGCTCGACGATCTTGATCACGTTGATCAGCTTGTTCAGCTGCTTTGTCACCTGCTCGAGCGGGGCATCCTCCACGTCGACCACCACGGTGATGCGCGAGAGTCCCGGAACCTCGCTGACGCCCACCGCGAGCGACTGGATGTTGAACCCACGACGCGAGAACAGGCCTGCGACACGGGTGAGCAGGCCCGCCTTGTCTTCGACGAGCAGCGATAACACGTGCGTCGACATGGCCTACTCCTCTCCCCAGGTCGGTGCGTGGTCCTTGGCGTACTGCACGTTGGAGTTGCTGACCCCCTGCGGCACCATCGGCCACACCATCGAGTCGCTGCTGACGATGAAGTCGATCACCACCGGGCGATCGTTGGTCTCGAGCGCCAGCTTGATGGCGTCGTCGACCTCTTCCTCTTTGGTGACCCGGATGCCAAGGGCACCGTACGCCTCCGCCAGCTTGAGGAAGTCCGGGATCATCGCAGTCGCGTGACCCGTGTTCAAGTCGGTGAAGGAGTGGCGACCGTCGTAGAACAGGGTCTGCCACTGACGCACCATGCCGAGAGACGAGTTGTTGATGATCGCGACCTTGATCGGAATGTTGTTGATCGTGCAGGTGGCGAGCTCCTGATTGGTCATCTGGAAGCAGCCGTCGCCGTCGATCGCCCACACGGTGCGGTCTGGCTGCGACACCTTCGCACCCATCGCAGCCGGCACCGCATAGCCCATCGTTCCTGCCCCACCGGAGTTGAGGAATGCGTTCGGACGCTCGTACTTGATGAACTGCGCCGCCCACATCTGGTGCTGACCGACACCGGCGACGTACACGCCCTCCGGCCCCGTGATCTCGCCGATGCGAGCGATCACGGCCTCAGGCGACAGCAGGCCGTCGCTGGTCGGCGTGCTGCCCAGTGGGAATTGCGTGCGCAGCCCGTCGAGCTTGGCCCACCATTCGCCGAGGTCGGGCTTGCCGACGGCGGCCACCTCGTGCTCGTATGCCGAGGTCAGGTCGGCGATGACGTCTTTGGCATCGCCGACGATTGGGACATCCGCATGGCGGATCTTCGAGATCTCCGCGGGGTCGACGTCGACGTGCACGATCTTGGCGTGCGGAGCGAACTCCGACACCTTGCCCGTGACGCGATCGTCGAAGCGGGCGCCGAGCGACACGATGAGATCGGCATCCTGGAGTGCGAGCACAGCGGCGACCGTACCGTGCATGCCGGGCATGCCGAGGTGCTGCTCGTGAGAATCGGGGAATGCTCCGCGCGCCATCAGCGTGGTGACCACCGGGGCACCTGTCGCCTCGGCCAGCACCAGCAGTTCGGGGGACGCCTCCGAGCGCACGACGCCGCCGCCGACGTAGAGAACGGGCTTGCTCGACTCGGCGAGCAGACGGGCCGCCGCGTGCACCTGCTTGCCGTGCGCCTTGGTCACCGGTCGGTAGCCTGGCAGGTCGACGACGGGCGGCCAGGAGTACTCCATCAGGTTCTGTTGAGCATCCTTGGTGATGTCCACGAGCACCGGGCCCGGCCGACCGGTCGACGCGATGTGGTACGCCGCAGCGATGGTGGCGGGGATCTCGTCGGCGCTCTTCACCAGGAAGGAGTGCTTCGTGATCGGCATCGTGATGCCGACGATGTCGGCCTCCTGGAAGGCATCCGTTCCCATCAGGGTCGAGAAGACCTGCCCGGTGATGAACAGCGTCGGCACGGAATCCATGTGTGCGTCGGCGATGGCGGTCACGAGGTTCGTGGCACCCGGCCCTGAAGTTGCTACCGCAACTCCGACCTTGCGCGCGGCCGTCGCGTAGCCCTCCGCTGCGTGCCCTGCACCCTGTTCGTGGCGCACCAGGATGTGCCTGATGGCGTCCTGCTCCATGAGTGCGTCGTAGAACGGGATGACAGCGCCGCCGGGATAGCCGAAGACGTCCTTGACGCCCAACTGAGCGAGGGAGCGGAGGATCGCTGCAGATCCGGTGATCAATTCAGGTTTGCTGGAGGAGTCGCCGGCCCCGGCAGAGTGTGCTGCCGGGGCCGGCACGGCTCGAGGTTCCGTAGTCATGGGGGACGATGTCCTTCGTTGCGAAGATGAGGAACTGTACGAACGCGAGAGCTATCCCGTGACCGCGCCCTCCGCAGCGGAGTGCACGAGCTTGGAATACTTCGCGAGAACGCCACGGGTATAGCGCGGGGGAAGAGGCTCCCAGCCCTCCCGGCGGGAGGCCAGCTCGGACTCGTCGACAAGTAGGTCGAGTGAGCGAGCAGCGATATCGACCCGTATCAGATCACCATCGCGCACGAAGGCAACTGGACCACCGTCCACCGCTTCGGGTGCTATGTGGCCGATGCACAGTCCGGTTGTGCCGCCTGAGAATCGACCGTCCGTCAAGAGTAGTACATCCTTGCCGAGGCCCGCACCCTTGATGGCCGCGGTGATCGCCAGCATCTCGCGCATGCCGGGGCCGCCCTTCGGACCCTCGTAGCGGATGACGACGACGTCGCCGTGGTCGATCTTGCCCTCGGTGAGCGCGTCCATCGCCTCGCGCTCGCGCTCGAACACGCGCGCCGGCCCCTCGAACACGGTCGCGTCGAATCCGGCGGTCTTCACGACGGCGCCGTCTGGGGCGAAGGTGCCCTTCAGAATGGTCAGGCCGCCGGTCGGGTGCAGCGGGTTGTCGAGCGTGTGCAGCACCTCGCCGTCCAGCGGCTCAGGGTCGAGTTCGGCGAGGTTCTCCGCAACAGTCTTGCCCGTGACGGTGATGCAGTCGCCGTGCAGCAGGCCCGCGTCGAGCAGCGCCTTCATCAACACGGGGATGCCGCCGTGGCGGTCGACGTCGTTCATCACGTACTTGCCGAACGGCTTCATGTCGGCGATGTGCGGAACCTTGTCGCCGATGCGGTTGAAGTCGTCGAGCGTGAGCTCGACCTCGGCCTCGCTGGCGATGGCGAGCAGGTGCAGCACGACGTTGGTCGAGCCGCCGAGCGCCATCGCGACAGTGATCGCGTTCTCGAACGCCTTCTTGGTGAGGATGTCGCGCGCGGTCAGCCCGAGGCGCAGCATGTTCACTACGGCCTCGCCCGAGCGGTGCGCGTAGTAGTCGCGGCGACGGTCGGCCGACGGCGGCGCGGCGGAGCCCGGCATGCTGAGGCCGAGCGCCTCTGCCACGGATGCCATGGTGTTGGCCGTGTACATGCCGCCGCAGGCACCCTCGCCGGGAGCGATGGCGCACTCGATGCGCTTCAGGTCTTCAAGGCTCATGGTGCCGGCCTTGCATGCGCCGACGGCCTCGAAGGAGTCGATGATCGTGACATCCTTCTCGGTGCCGTCGCTGAGCTTGACCCAACCGGGGGCGATCGACCCCGCGTAGAGGAAGACGGACGCCAGGTCGAGACGTGCGGCCGCCATCAGCATGCCGGGGATCGACTTGTCGCATCCGGCGAGCAGTACGGAACCGTCGAGGCGCTCCGCCATCATGACGGTCTCGACCGAGTCGGCGATAACTTCACGCGAGACGAGCGAGAAGTGCATGCCCTCGTGGCCCATCGAGATGCCGTCCGACACCGAGACCGTGCCGAACTCGAGCGGGTACCCCCCACCCCCGTGCACGCCTTCCTTGGCCGCCTGGGCCAGACGGTCGAGCGAGAGGTTGCACGGAGTGATCTCGTTCCACGAGCTCGCGATGCCGATCTGGGGCTTGTCCCAGTCCTCGTCACCCATACCGACCGCGCGGAGCATGCCCCTGCTTGTCGTGGCTTCGATCCCGTCGGTGACGACACGGCTGCGCGGTTTGATGTCGATCTCTGGCATGAACACGAGTCTAGAACTGCGCCGCGGCGCCACTGGACGGATGCCTGGTGCCCTAGGTAACAGGCGACAACCGCTTCACCATGCCGAGCACGGAATCACGACAGACCTCTTCGACGATCGTCACAGGCACGCCGGCTTCCAACTGCCCGAAACCGGTTTCCACGATGCCGAACGTGATCGCGGTCGCGATGCGAGAACGCTCGGCATCGCCGTCGAGCAGTTCGGACCACGCCGTTGCGAGTGGCTCCCTGAGGCCGGAATGCGCGGCATCCGCCGACACGGAAACCGCGGCCGACTCGGGTACCGCGCGCACCGCATCGATGAGCCAGGCGTGACCCGATTCGGCCGCCTGACGCAGGTTGGCCGATACCCACGCCGTCACGCGCGCGTCCGGTGTCGTCTCACGCTCCAAGGCTGACGAGACGGCCGCCTTCCATGCTGGCAGGT
The DNA here is from genome assembly GCF_022761015.1 of Humibacter sp. RRB41. Lineage (GTDB taxonomy): Bacteria > Actinomycetota > Actinomycetes > Actinomycetales > Microbacteriaceae > Humibacter. The sequence continues at coordinate 457,130 of NZ_JAKWJQ010000004.1, read as the reverse complement.
GGCGTGCGACGACCAGGGCACGAAGGTCGTCGATGCTGTCGACGTAGCGATAGATGCTGTTCCGTGCGATGCCGGCCGGAGATCGGCAAGGACGCTACTGCGCAGCCCGGTTCGCGCGGGAGGTCGACAGCACGGCGAGCATCTCGGCGATCGCGAAAGGATCTGCCACCCGATACCCCGCGCGCGTCTCGCCATCCCCGACCTTCACCCCGACGTCGTCACCATCGAGCACCGCGAAGCCGTCTTCGTCGGTGACGTCGTCACCCGCGAAGAGCACCGCCGTCGCATCGACATGCTTGCGAAGCACCTCGATTCCGTCGCCCTTCGTGGCGTCGCGAACCGCGAACTCCAGAATGTCCTTGCCTCCACGCTCGATGAATCCGCCGAGTTCGGCCGCAGCCGAGCGTGCCTCGGCCTGCGCCGTCGCTGCCTCGGCGTGTGCCACACCTCTCGTGTGCAGGCCGAGACCGACCGGCTTGGATTCGACGTGAGCACCAGGAGTGTCCGCTGCAAGGCGCTGCAACCTCTCGCGGAGCGCGTCGAGCACCGAACGCTCCTCCGTGCTCAACCCGACATCGACCGCTCCCCCGGTCAAGCGCACCTCCACGCCGTGGGATGCGATCAGCAGGGCGGAGTCGTCGGCTTCCGTCACGCGCACCAAGCCATCGAGCGGCCGACCGGAGACGAACGCCACCCAGGTGTCCTGAAGCGACTCGAGTTCGTCGATGGCATTCCGTGCCGCTGGCAGCACCCGCGACTCGCTCGGCTTGTCGACCAGCGGACTCACGGTGCCGTCGAAATCGAGGGCGACGAGAAGGCGTGGCGTGGCGGCGAGCCGGGCGATCGCATCCGACAGGGCGTTCCCGGTCATCGACCGGTGCGCTTCCGTGCCTCGCCCTGCAGATCGGTCGCCATCTGCGGCAGCTGGGCGATCTCGTACGCCCCGTAATCGTCGTCGTTCGTCACGTGCGTCAGAGCGTCGAAGAACGTGGCCGACCAGCGCTGCACGTCGTGAGTCATGACTCTCTTGCGCAGAATGCGCATACGTCGCGCACGCTCCCTCTTGGGCATGTCGATGGCGCGGAGCATGGCCTCCTTGAGGCCGTCGATGTCGTGCGGGTTGATGAGCAACGCCTGCTTGAGCTCGTCAGAGGCGCCGGTGAATTCGCTCAGCACGAGCACGCCGTCGTTGTCGATGCGGCTCGCAACGTATTCCTTCGCGACCAGGTTCATGCCGTCCCGCAACGCCGTGACGAGCATGACGTCTGCCGCAAGGTAGAGCGCCACCATCTCTTCACGCGGGTACCCCTGGTGCAGATAGCTGATGGCCGTGTGGCTGATGGTCGAATAGTCGCCGTTGATGCGGCTGACCATCAGCTCGACTTCGTCGCGCAACTGCTTGTACGTCTCGACCCGCTCGCGCGACGGACTCGCCACCTGTACAAGAGTGACGTCCTCGACGTCGACTGAACCGTCCCACAGAAGCTCGCCGTACGCCTTGAGGCGGTGACGGATTCCCTTCGTGTAGTCGAGCCGGTCGACGCCGAGCATGATCGTCTTCGGGTTGCCGAGTTCCTCGCGGATCTGCCGAGCCCTGGCCTGGATGTCCGGCCTCGACGCGAGTTCCTGGTAGCGCTGTGCGTCGATCGAGATCGGAAACTGCTTCGCCAGCACCGTTCGCACGCGCACGCCGCGGCGATTGGTCTTCACGTGCCGATGGCCGACGGCCTCACCGTCATTGAGTGGAACGTCGATCACCGACCCGCGGGTCTCGTAGCCGACCAGACGGCGAACGGCGCGCGCGAAGTTGCCGGCATCCGCGAGGCGCTGGAAGCCGATCACGTCTGCACCGAGGAGTCCTTCGATGACCTGCTTGCGCCATGGCAGCTGGGAGTAGATGCCATATGCCGGGAACGGAATGTGGTTGAAGAAACCGATGACGAGGTCGGGCCTCGCATCGCGCAGCATCTTGGGAACGAGCTGCAGCTGATAGTCGTGCACCCACACGACGGCGCCCGGCGCTGCTGCTTCGAGCGCGGCATCCGCGAATCTGCGGTTCACCTGCACGTAGGAGTCCCACCACTCGCGGTGGAAGCTGGGCGGGGCGATCACGTCGTGGTAGAGCGGCCACAGCGTGTCGTTCGAGAAGCCCTCGTAGTAGTACTCGACGTCTTGCGCACTGAGCGTGACCGGCATGATGTCGATGTCGTCCATCTCGAACGGCTCGAAGTGGGCATCCGGGATGCCGACCCACCCGATCCACACGCCGTCTTCGCGCTTCATCATGGGTTCGAGCGCAGCGACGAGGCCACCGGGCGACGGACGCCACTCCGCATCGCTTCCCTCACCGGAAACGTGATCGACCGGCAACCGGTTCGAGACGATCACGAGGTCGAACTGCTTGGCGCCCGATCCGGCAGGCGAGCCGTCTGCCCCCGGTGCGTGCTCGTGATGCGCGGACTTCGATGGAATGAGCGCCTCCTGACCTGGATGCCTATCGGCGTGAAGAAACGTTACCAGCCGGTCATTGCCTTCTCCCATGACATCCGCACGATCGAAACCCCCAGTTCACGCCCGACACATAGCGTCATCACCGATGATCGCGACCGGAATGAGCACAGCGTGCGCATACCCGCACGGTGCCGAGCAGGCGTTCGCACTCGCCTCCCGCCTGGGTTTCGACGGCATCGAGGTGATGGTCACCCGTGACCGCCTGACGCAAGACGCCGAGGTCTTGAACTCACTCTCGAAGCGCTACGGAATGCCGGTTCTCTCGATCCACGCTCCGGTGCTGGTCTTCACGCAGTTCGTCTGGGGCCTCGATCCCGTCGTCAAACTCGAGCGATCGGCCGCGCTCGCGAAGGCGGTCGGCGCTCCAACGGTCGTGGTGCATCCGCCGTTCAGGTGGCAACGGCGATACGCGTCGGACTTCACGACGGCCGTGCGCGAGATCAGCAATGCCTCTGGCGTCGATCTCGCCGTGGAGAACATGTTCCCGTTGAACGTCGCCGGCCTTCGTCGCACGGTCTATGCACCGGGCTGGGATCCGGTGACCATCGATTGCGACTCCGCGACCCTCGACTTCTCGCACGCGGCCCTCGCCGGCCAGAACAGTCTCGAGATCGCCCGGCGACTCGGCGACCGGCTGCGCCATCTTCACCTCTGCGACGGATCGAAGTCGGTCTACGAGGGCGGAGTATTCGACGAGCATCTGCCACCCGGTGACGGTGAGCAGCCGGTGGCAGAGGTTTTGGAATACCTCGCCGGGCGGGACTGGCACGGGAGCATCGTCGCCGAGGTGTCGCCGCACGGAAGGAGTGACGACGAGCGCACCGAACGGCTGATGCGCACCCTGCGCTTCGCGCGAACGGCTCTTCGCGTGGGCCGCGACGCCCGGCAGACTGCCGAGCACGCCGCCCTCGGCGTCGTCGGTTGATCTTCCTGCCCTCGGCCGTCCACGCGCTCTTCGGTGTGTAGCGTTGAGGCTGATCAAGGGGGCCATTGATGCGCAAGTACCTGCTGAACTGGGGCGTCGTGACCACGACGCTCGGGGTGATCTCGGTGATCCAGACCACCAGGAGCGCGCCGCGGGACTGGCGCGTGCTGCTCGCCTGGGCGAGTTGGGCTCTCTCACTGGCCGTCGTGATCACGAGCGTGCACGACCGCTCGAAGGACCTTCAAACCGACCAAGCCCTTTGATGCTCCTGTGAGGGCGGCGTGTCCCCCTGGGCGGCGGGCACGTATCGGCGACACTGTGATCGCGCGGTTCGCCGCCCGTAATGAAGGAGTTCCACCATGTTCGGTCGTCGGAGGCATGCCGCAGCGCCGGCTGCCCCCAGCGCGGTGCTCACCCAGGCCCCCGCTCCCCTCCCCCGTCTTGCAGAAGAGCAGATCTTCGAGCTCGTGCACACGCGGATCGCCGCGGCGATCGGCGAAGGAGGCGAATGGGTCGTCAGCAGGCGCACAACCGACGACACCGACGACATCTTCCGCGGTGTGCTCGCGCACCAGGTCGCGATCGATGTGACGGCAGCACTGCGCAGTGCCCAGTCTCAGCTCGAGGCCGGCGAGCCGATCACCGTGTCGACGCACACCGGCGCCATACCGATCGTGACCGGAGCAGCCGTCGCCGTTCCCTCGCTCGCGGAGACGGCCGACACGCTCGTGCCGATCGACGGCGTCGTCCCGGCAGCGGATGTCGCGGAGCATCCGGCATCCGAGTCCCCCGTTGTGCAGCTGGAATCGGACGAGCACTCGCCATCTCACCGACACGACGAGCCTGCGATCGACGACGAGGCCGAACTCGACGAAGACGCGGTCGCCCTTCAATGGGAGCCCGCGCCGATCACGGTGTGGACCGATCTCAAGCGGCCCGTCACCGGAGTCATCGCGCTTGAACACCTGGAAAGCGACCTCGTCGCCTAGAGACACGCCTTAGGAACGCAGCGTGCTCCTGAGGGTCTGGATCGTGTCGGCCTGCTCAGGAGGCTTGTCTTCCCGGTAGCGCTTCACTCTGGCGAAACGCAAGGCGATGCCGCCTGGATACCTCGGCGAAGCCTGCACCCCGTCGATCGCCACCTCGACGACGGTGACCGGCGCCACCCAGACGGTGCCCGCCGTGCGGCGCACCTCGATCTGCTGAAATCGCTCGGTCTGCCACGTCAGAATCTCGTCGGTGAGGCCCTTGAACGTCTTGCCCACCATCACGAATCCGCCGGGCTCACCGAAGTCGCCGGCCACGTCGAGCGCGCCGAGGTGCAGGTTCGAGAGCCAGCCCCGCCTGCGCCCGGAGCCCCACTCGCATGCCAGCACGACGAGGTCGTAGGTGTGCACGGGTTTCACCTTGATCCAACTGGATCCCCGTCTGCCAGCGGCGTATGGCGAATCGATGGCCTTGACCACGACGCCCTCGTGTCCCTTGGCGATGGCCTCGTCAGAGAGTCGCTCTGCTGCACCTGCGTCATCCGTGACGATCCCCGGGATCGCAAGATGCGGCGCGATGTGCTCGAGCTGCGCCCGACGCTCGCGCAGCGGTTCGTCGAGCAGATCTCGGCCGTCGACATGCAGAACGTCGAAGAACCACGGGCTCAGCACGGTCTCGCGGGCGGCATCCGCTCCGAACCGCGACATCGTCTCCTGGAACGGCCTCGGTGCGCCGTCCTCTCCGAGCGTCAGCGTCTCACCGTCGAGGATGACGTCGCGAACCGGCAGAGCGCGAACCTGGTCGACGACCTCGGGAAGGCGGCTGGTGACTTCCGCAAGGCTGCGGGTGAAGACCCGTACATCGTCGCCGCTGCGATGCACCTGGATGCGTGCCCCGTCGAGCTTGTACTCCACCGAAGCCTCACCGGTCGTGGCGAGTGCTTCGGCCACGCTCGGCGCCGACGCCGCCAACATCGGCGTCACCGGCCGACCGACGACGAGACCGACGCTCGCAAGCTCCGTCTCCGTGCCGGTCAGTGCGAGAACTGCAGTGGCGCCGAGATCTCCCGAGAGCATCGCCGCACGACGCACCGCTTCCGCAGGCCGTGCTGCCGCCTTCGCGATCGCGTCGGTCACAACGCCCTCCAGCGCCCCTGTGCGCACCTCGCCGAGGAGCACGCGCACGAGCAACGCCTGCTCCCGCGCGGTCGCAGCGCTCATCGCCTTCTCGAGCGCCGCGGTGCGGGCTTTGGCCGAGCCTTCACCGGAGGTTGCGGCGAGGCCGGCGAACAGGGCGTCCACATCACCGATCGTCAAGGTCGCGACGTCTGCCGGCTCGACATGGAGCGAGGCGAGTCCTCGCCATCCGATCCCCAGGCGTCCCTGCCGCGGTTTGCCGACGAGCAACCCGATCGCGGTCACGATCTCGTCGGCAGGGAGCCTCACCAGAAACCCGGCGATGGCATCCACTTTGGCCAGGCGCGACCGCGTTGCGGTCACAGCATCGACCGTGGACACCAGCTCCGTCAGCAGCACGCGTTCAGTCTCTCCCAGGCGTGCGACACGGTGGCGATGGAAGCTCCGCTACGGGATCACCGGCCAGGTGTCGGGACCCTCCGACCCCGCCACGTAGTCGTCGATGGGCACATCGTCCTTGCGCCATGCTGCGACGACCGGGTCGACGATGCGCCAGCACTCTTCTGCGGTGTCGCCCCGCACCGAGAGCGAAGGATCGCCGTCGAGCAGATCGGCGAGCACCTCGCCATAGGCGAGCAGAGCCCCGGGTCCGAATTCCACTTCGAGCTTCGCTCTGGAGAGGAACTTCGGGTCCCCTGGGCCGTTGGTGTTCAACTCCAGCGTCATCTCGTCCGGTCCGAGGCGAAGGCGCAGCCGCGTGGGGTGCGCCACGCCACGCAGGCCCGCCGGCACGTGCTGCGCGTCGCGGAACGTCAAGATGATCTCGTGCCGCGGCACTCCGATCGCCTTTCCGGATCGCAGCGTGAACGGAACGCCCGCCCAGCGCCAGTTGTCGATCGCGAACGTGATCTGCGCGAGCGTCTCCGTCTTCAGCTCGGGATCGACTCCCTTTTCGTCCACGTAGGACGGAAGGATCGTTCGTCCGATCTTGCCCTTCGTGTACCGGCCGCGGTGGCTCGAGGCCACCGGGTCGTCATCCCACACGTGTGTGGCGCGCAGCAGGATCTCCTTGGCATCGCGCAGGTCGTCGGCATCGAGCGTGGCCGGCGCCTCCATCGCGGTGACGGCGAGCACCTGGAGCAGGTGGCTCTGCAACATGTCGACGAGCGCTCCTGCGTGATCGTAGTAGCCGGCACGACCCACCAGGCCGAGCGTCTCGTCGTAGACGATGTCGACCCTCGAGATGTGCTGCGAACCCCACAGCGGCTCGAAGATGCGGTTGGCGAATCGCAGGCCGAACAGGTTCTGCACGGTCGAGTTGCCGAGAAAGTGGTCGATGCGGTGCACCTGGTTCTCGGGCACCAGCGTCGCGATCCTGCGGTTCAAGGCCGCCGCGCTCCTGCGATCCGTGCCGAACGGCTTCTCGAGCGCCAGACGGGTCTCCTTCGGCAGATCGACCTCGGCGAGCGCCGCGCACGTGATCTTCGTGACGGCCGGCGGAAGAGCGAAGTACAACGCGGGCGTGCCCTCGGCGCGTGCGAGCAGCGCCTTCAGGTCGGCTGGCACCGTGACATCCATGGACACGTACTCGGTGGATGCCAGGAGGGCATCCACCGCCGGCCCCTCGGCCTTCGATGCGGCGAACGAGGTTCGCACGACGTGCCGCCAGTGCGCCTTCGTCCAATCCTGCGACCCGGCGCCGATCAGAGTGACGCGACGGGCGGGATCCTTCGTGAGCACCTGACCGAGCGCGGGAAGGAGCAACCGCGATGTGAGGTCTCCGCTTGCACCGAGGATGATCAGAGTCTGCACGGCCTGGGTCATGTCGTTCACGCTACCTGCGAGGATGACGGAATGGCGTTGGCGATCGAAGATTATGCCCTGATCAGCGACTGTCGAACGGGTGCGCTCGTCGGCAAGGACGGCAGCATCGACTGGCTCTGCCTCCCCCGCTACGATTCGGCGTCCGTGTTCGGCGCGTTGCTCGGCACGAAGGATCAGGGCCGGTGGCTTCTGGCACCCGCCGATCCGAGCGCGACCGCTGAGCGCCACTATCGCGGCGACTCCTTCGTACTGGTCACCACGTGGACGACGTCGACGGGCGTGGTCGAGGTGACGGATGCCATGCCTCGCGGCGACGGTCACGCGACCGTCGTGCGGCGCATCCAGGGCATCTCCGGCGAAGTCGAGATGCGCGTCGAGTTGCGCATGCGCTTCAGCTACGCGACGGCGGTGCCGTGGGTGCAGCAGCTCCACGACTCCGAGAACACGCTGCAGGCAGTGGCGGGCCCCGACGCCCTCGTCATTCGCGGCATCGAACTGACGGCGACCGATCACGTGCACAAGGCGACCTTCCCCGTGCGAGAAGGAGAAGTGATCGACCACACGTTGGCGTGGTACCCCTCGCACGAGGAGGCGCCCGACCCCATCGACATGCCCAAGGCGATTGCTTCGACGGTGAAACTGTGGGACGAGTGGTCGTCGACGTTCACGCATCGCGGCGCCTATTCGGACGAGGTGCTTCGTTCGCTCCTCGTCTTACGCGCGCTCACGCACGAGGACACCGGGGGCATCGCCGCCGCCGCCACGACCTCGCTTCCGGAGAGCTTCGGCGGAACACGCAACTGGGACTATCGCTACGTGTGGTTGCGTGATGCGTCTCAGACGCTCAGTGCGCTGCTCGCTCACGGCTATCAAGAGGAGGTCGATCACTGGAGAATGTGGCTGCTGCGATCGCTCGCCGGCGACCCGAGCGACGTGCAGATCATGTACGGGCTCGCCGGTGAGCGATTCCTCCCCGAGTACGAGCTCGACTCCTTTTCCGGCTACCACGGCGCCAAGCCCGTACGAATCGGCAACAGCGCAGCCAAACAGTTCCAGGCAGACGTGATCGGTGAGGTGATGATCGCCCTTCACGACGCCCGGCTCGTCGGCATCAAGGAAGGCGGCTTCTCCTGGTCGCTGCAGCGCGCCCTGATGGGACGCCTCGACGTGGTCGGCCGCAAACCCGACCAGGGCATCTGGGAGATCCGGGGGCCGGCTCGCAGCTTCACCCACTCCCGCGTGATGGTGTGGGCCGCCTACGATCGCGCCATCCACGGCGTCGAGGAGTTCGGCCTCGAGGGACCTGTCGAAGCGTGGCGGGAACGGCGTTCGGAACTGCGCCGCGAGATCGAAAAGCACGGCTACGACCCGCGCCGCAATACGTTCACGCAGCATTTCGAGACGGCCGAAGTGGATGCCTCGCTCCTGCAGCTCTCCCAGGTGGGCTTCGTGGCACCGGATGACCCACGCATGCTCGGCACGGTGCAGGCCATCGAGGAAGACCTGATGGACCACGGCTTTCTGCTGCGCTACCGATCGAGTCAGGAGCTCGACGGGCTGCCGGCAGGCGAGCATCCGTTCCTCGCGTGCTCGTTCTGGCTGGTCGAGCAGTACGCGCGCTCCGGCCGCATCGACGCGGCGAACGAGCTGATGCAGAAGCTGTGCGCGGTGGCGAACGACGTCGGGTTGCTGAGCGAGGAGTATTCGTCGGCATCCGGTCGTCAGGCCGGCAATACGCCCCAAGCGCTGTCGCACCTCGCGTTGGTGCGGGCAGCGGACGCCATCGCCAGCGCCGAAGGATATGGCGAGGCGGTCGTGGGCGGCGGATCCCCGTCCAGACGCCTCGGCGAGTCCGACCGGTAGCGATGTCGACCGGTGCGCGTCGACGCGTACCCGTAGGCTGTCGTGGTGCCCGATTCGACCTCGCAGCCCTATCGAGACCCGCACGAGTACGACCACCGCCACTCGGATGTCTCCGGCGGCTGGTTGCGAGCGGCGGTCTTCGGCGCGATGGACGGCCTCGTCACCAACATCGCCCTGATCGCGGGAATCGGTGCTGCAGGGGCACCCCGCGGCACGATCATCCTGACCGGTGTCGCAGGCCTCGTGGCCGGAGCGTTCTCGATGGCGCTCGGCGAATACACGTCGGTCACGACCCAGAACGAGCAGGTCGACAAGGAAGCCGCAGTCGAGCGCGGTGCGCTCGATCGCAACCCCGTCGGCGAGATGCGGGAGCTCTCCGGCATGTTCCAGGAGATGGGCATGACGGCCGAGACCGCCACGAAGGCGGCATCGGAGGTGCACGGCAACCCGGACCGCGCCCTGCGGGTGCACGTCACGCAGGAACTGGGCGTCGACCCTGATTCGAAACCGTCGCCGTGGATCGCCGCCGTCTCGTCGTTCGTGATGTTCTCGATCGGCGCCGTGGTTCCGCTGCTGTCGTTCCTCTTCGGCTCGGCGGAACTCTGGCTCGGACTCGCGATCGGCGGGCTCGGCCTGATGATCGCCGGCTCGTTCGCCGCCTACTTCACGGGGCGCGCGTGGTGGAGGGGCGCGCTACGCCAGCTGCTCTTCGGCGCCATCGCCGTCGCCGCCACGTATCTCGTCGGGCACTTGCTCGGGGTCAACGCCGCCTGATACACGGCTGACCCGCGACCGGGCGCAACTAGCGCCCGTTCCGAACGTCCACGCCGCCGCAGCGGTCGCACGTGTCCGGAACGGGCACGAGTCGTTGTCGGCAGTGCGTCAGAACCAGGAGTTGAACGCGGCGTACGCCTTGCTGAAACCCCAGGTCGGCTGCACGACGCCCGAGCAGGAGTTCGCACCCTTGGTTCCCGGGCATCCGCCGTTGTCGCGCTGAAGAGCCCAGAAGCTCATCGTCTGCACGCCGTGCGACGACGCCCACGCCACAAGCGGTGCTGCTTGTTCGAGCGGGAAGGTCTCCTCGATGCCGTAGTCGTCGATGCCGTTCATCTGGATGATGCCGACGGTGCTCCACAACGTCCGAGCGGATGCACGCGGCAGGATCGTCTGCTTCAGCTGCGTCGTGAGGGCGGTCGCTGCGGACTCCGCATCGGTCAGCATGTTGTGCGTCGCGCCGTCCCAATAGTCGAACGTCATGATGTTGACGTCGGCGATCTTCGCGCCGAACGTGGCGGCAGACTGCAGAACGGCGGTCCCGCTGGGTGCCAGCCCCTGGGGCGTCGATGGCAGCGTGTACGAGAACGACACCGGCCAGTGTTCGGCCTTGCCCCACCGCTCGACCTCGGCGATCGCCTGGTTCCGACGGTCGATTCCCGCCTGGTTCGTGATCGAGTCCGCCTCGACGTCCAGGTCGATACGCTGCACTTTGTAGGCGGCGAAGACGTTCTCGAACGCGAGCGCGATCTGGTGCACATCCGTGCAGCTGTCGGCGATGTCGGTGTTCGTGGTGTCGGCGGAATAGCCGCCGAACGACGGGATGACGTCACCTCCTCGTGCGCGGATGCGGTCGATCTGCGCGCCGTAGACATCCGGGTTCGCGGGCGTCGCCGTGTTCCCTGCCCAGTACGGGGTGCACGATCCCGGCGCCTCCGTCTGCAGGAACGCGAGCGTGAGGTACTTCGAGCCGGACTGCTGTGAGAGATCCGCGAGATCACCAACGCTCGTGACGTCGACGTACGGCGCCGCGATGTGCGCCCGAAGTGGAAGTCCCGGCAGCACGACGGTGTGCGAATGCGGAGTCGGCAACCAGGGGTTCGGCCCGGTGGAGCCGGTGGCGGATGCTGGTCCCGCGACGGCGAGGACGGCCGCCGCCGCGACGGCGACCCCCGTCACCGCCAGAAGCGCTGTTCGTTTCATTGACTGCTCCCTTGTATGAACGCGTCACGAAGACGCACGGATGGCTTCGGCGGCCGGCAGGTTAGTTAGTGTTCCTAACAAACGTTCCGCCATAGAGCCTACCGAGAGCGCTGTCACCCGTACAAGGGTCGCCGGGGTCGTGGGCGTCAGCCGGGGAGCTGCCGGACGAACTCGTCGATCGTCGTCATCGTCGCCTGCTTCGGGAAGACCTTCTGACGGCATCGCCTGCACCGCCGCCTGCAGCGAGCGGGCTCCCCTTCCGATTCGACCCGAAGCCGACCTGGATGCTATTGTTGTGCTTCGGTTCGGCACTCCACGTGAATGTCGCGCTACGCACCTCTAGCTCAATCGGCAGAGCAACTGACTCTTAATCAGTGGGTTCAGGGTTCAAGTCCCTGGGGGTGCACCACTCAGGTCTTCTGCTCCTTCACCCCTCGTCCAGTCGCGCTTCTGCGATGGTCGGTTCGAACAACTCGATCGGGTTGCCCGACGGGTCCTCGACAAGGATCTGCCGCCCGCCGACGCCGTCCACGATGTCGTTCCTGAAGTTGGTTCCGGACTCGCGCAGGACCTCAACGAGATCGTCGAGATCGGTGACCTCGATGGCGAATCGATTCCATCCTCCTGGCGCAGGCATCCTTCCGTCCGGCATGGCCTGTCCGCCACCGCCTACGGCACCGGGAGAACTGAGCACCAGCCGCAGATCTCCTCGCACGAGCATCGCAAAGCCGGGTGCAGGATGCATGACCTCGCTGAATCCGAGCCGATGACAGTAGAAGTCGATCGAATCGTCCACATCGTTCACGATGTACCGCACGCTGACCGTTGCCACGACGCCTCCTCGAGTCGAGCGGTGGAACCCTTGCCGATTGTCGCACCGTCCCGACTCGCGCCGAGCCGCTGACAGGCGTTTGCCGGTTTCGAACGACCCCCTGCGGTTACTGTGAGACGAGCGATCGGCGGTTTGCCTTTGGCGCACAACCGGCTCTCGGGTCGCAGATCAGACGGGGGCACCGTCTATGTCATTCACCTCCACCACGACTCTGCTCGAGGGCCGGCTGGGTGCGATCAGGGCGACGACGCCGCGGATCCAGTCCCAGCCGAACGCGACGGTCTCGTATACCGAGGTCTCCCGCGAGGTCAAGGCGATCGGTCTGTTGAAGCGCACACGTGGTTTCTACTTCGGCCTCATGGCCGGGCTCGTCGTCGCGACGGCGGGTGTCGTCGCCGGAATGGTCATCATGGGGCCGAGCTGGTTCCAGCTCATCCTCGCCGGGGTGCTCGGGCTCATCCTCACCCAGTTCGCATTCGTCGCCCATGAGGCTGCGCATCGTCAGGTGCTGGCATCCGGCCCTGGAAACGACGTCATCGGCCGCCTCGTCGGAACCCTCGTGATCGGCATGAGCTATGCCTGGTGGATGAACAAGCACAGCAGGCACCACGCCAACCCGAACCAGATCGACAAAGACCCCGACATCGCGATCGACACCATCTCGTTCACCGAGGAGGATGCCGCCGCACAGCGCGGCCTGCAGGCATGGGTCACCCGACGCCAGGGCTACCTGTTCTTCCCGCTGCTCACGCTCGAAGGCATCAACCTGCACTACACATCGTTCCGGATGCTGTGGAGCAAGGCCCCGGTCAAGCACCGCAAGACCGAGATCACGCTGATCGCAGCGCGCTTCGCGCTCTACCTCGGTGCGCTGTTCTGGCTGCTGCCGCCCGGCATGGCCGCAGCGTTCCTCGGTGTGCAACTCGCCGTGTTCGGCGTGTACATGGGGGCGTCATTCGCCCCGAACCACAAGGGAATGCCGATCGTGCCCGCCGAGGTCAAGCTCGACTTCTTCAGCAAGCAGGTGCGCACGTCACGCAACGTCACAGGAGGATGGTGGGCGACCGCGCTTTTCGGCGGCCTGAACCACCAGATCGAGCACCACCTGTTCCCGAGCATGCCGAGGCCCCACCTGTCGAAAGCGCGCCGAATCGTGCGAGCGCATTGCGAAGACACAGGTGTGCCGTACACTGAGGCGACGCTGGTGCAGTCTTATGCCATCGTCATCGCCTATCTCAACAAAGTCGGCCTGCAGGCGCGAGATCCCTTCGCCTGTCCGGTCGTCGCCCAGTACCGGCGGGCGTAGCCCGCTACACTTCATGAACCGCACGAGCCAGAGCCGGCTCTCCACGCGGCCCGACGAAACGAATAATCGATCTACTTCCCCGCATCACCCGCTCCCACCGTCGACTGGCGACGGGCAGCAGAAGACGTTCACGTGGCGACGGTCTCAGGCGAGTTCGCCGGATTCGTCGTGTTACACGATGACCACTACGAACTGCGCGACCAGCACTCCGTCACAATCGGATGCTTCACCGCGCTCGACACGGCGCAACTCGCGCTGACGACATCCTCAGCCCTGTCCCCCGGCGAGTTGCTCGCTCTCGACGGACTCACTCACACTTCGGCGCAGCATTCTCCGCGCCGTCAACGTCCGCGACGACACAGTCGTTGCGGCGACCATGGCCGTACACACGGCCCGAAAAAACGAAGGAAAGATGACACTATGCCCACCGGCACCGTGAAATGGTTCAACTCTGAAAAAGGCTTCGGCTTTATCGCGCCCGACGACGGTTCTGCCGACGTCTTCGCACACTTCTCTGCAATCGCGGGGAACGGCTACCGCAACCTCGATGAGGGACAGAAGGTCGAATACGACCTCGAGCAGGGCCAGAAGGGCCCTCAGGCTGCCAACATTCGGGCGCTCTGACGCGTACCGCCGCTGACGCAGGCGGCCGGCCAGCGCGAGGATTCTCCTCGCGTCGCGGTCGGTCGCCTGCGTCTTCGCGCGTCTGCCGTGCAGACACGCGCTGGATAGGCTGATCGTGTGACGCACGACGCAGCCGACCTCGAACTAGCTCTCCGCCTCGCCGATGCCGCAGACGCCATCTCGGGCGCACGGTTTCGCGCCAACGATCTTCACATCAGCACCAAGCCCGACCGCTCGCACGTGACGGATGCCGACCAGTCGGTCGAACGGGCGATCCGCGAACTGATCGCCGCCGAACGGCCCGACGACGCGATTCTGGGCGAGGAGTATGGCGTTGACGACGCCACAGACCTCACGACGGCGGATCGACTCTGGATCATCGATCCGATCGACGGCACTCACAGCTACGAGCGCGGCCTGCCGATGTGGGGCACGCTGATCGCACTCGTCATCGCCGGCGAGCCCGTCGTGGGCGTCGCGAGCTCGCCTGCTCTCGGCAAGCGCTGGTGGGCATCCAACGACAACGGGGCGTGGATGAGCGAAGCGGGTGGCGAGCCGACGCCGTTGCGCGTGTCGGGCATCCGCACGCTGGCCGATGCCGCCGTCAGCTTCCAGAGCATCGCCCAGTGGGACGCCTCCGGCCACCTCGACCACCTCGTCAGACTGTCGCGCACGGTGTGGCGCGATCGTGCCTACGGCGATGTCTGGGCGTACACGCTGCTCGCAGAGGGTCTCATCGAGGCTGTCGCCGAGTTCCAGCTGCATCCGTACGACATCGCCGCTCTCATCCCCATCGTGCAGGAGGCGGGCGGCCGTCTGACTGCGGCAGACGGCGGATCCGCCCTGTGGGACGGCAGCGCCGTCGCGACCAACGGCGCCGTCCACGACGAACTTCTGTCGCTCCTGAAGGGCTGAGACGACGAACGCCGCCCCATCGGTGAACCGTGATGGGGCGGCGTTCGCGTCGTGCAGCGGCTATCTCAATCGCGAGACATGGCCGCCGCGAGGTGCGACTCGACGTCGACGTACGCGTCGTCGGCGATGTCGAAGACGACCTTCTTGATCTCCCCTCCGGAGTAATCGAAGCGCGATCCGCGATAGGCGGCCGCGACCGAATCGGCGCTGTCGTAGCCGATGCACAGTCCCTCGCCGCACAGCGAGAAGTGGCCTAGCACCGTGCGGATGTCCTGCTCCGCAACGGGCTCGTCGTCGATGTAGAGCCTCAGCGGGCCGGTCGACTCGCGGTTCGGCCCCACACCGGTCTTCGTGAACTCGACGCCGAAGATGTGCTTGCCTGGTGCGGGCACCGGGGCGGAGACATCGATCTCCGGCGGGATGCCGAGGAAGTTGTACGAGTACGTCACCTGGCCGTCCTTGACGAACAGTGCATGACCCCCGAAGCGCGATCCGTGCGCGAAGATGACGCCCTGGGTGTCACTGGTCGTCTCCACCTCGGCCAGCACCTTGTACGAGACACCGTGCACGTTGGCCGCCGACCGTTCGGGAACCTCCGTCGTGTCCGGGTAGTACGTGTACTGCCCGGTCGGCGGAACTGGAACCTTGAACTCCATGGTGAGAAAGGTCTCGAAGTCCTTCGGGTTGCCGATGATCTGCAGATCGTTGAGGGGCAGCACGGAATTGCGCTCGGCTTCCTCGAGCCAGAGCTTTTTCAGCTCCTCGAGCTTCTCGGGGTTCCGGTCAGCAAGATCGTGTGCCTCCGACCGGTCGACATCGGTGTGGAACAACTGCCACACGTCCCTGTCGAAGCCGCCCATGCCGCTCACCGGACCGTGGACCGTCACGGCCTTCCAGCCGTCGTGCCAGACGCCACGGTTGCCGAACATCTCGTAGTACTGGGTGCGCTTCTCGGTCGGGCCGTCGGGCCCGGCGTCGAAACTGTAGGTCATCGAGACCCCGTCGAGCGGTCGCTGCGTCACGCCGTTGTACTCCTGCGGCAGTTCGAGTCCGCAGGCGTCGAGGATCGTCGCGACGATGTCGGTCGAGTGGTGATACTGATTCCGCACCTCGCCTCTGGCCTTGATACCGGCCGGCCAATGGATGACGAGCGGGTCGCAGACTCCGCCCTGATAGACGTAGCGCTTGAACATGCGGTACGGGGTCGAGAAGGCGGCCGCCCAGCCCGTCGGATAGTGGTTGTACGTGTCGGGCGACCCGAGCTTGTCGACCATGCGCAGATTCTGCTGCTCGTCATCCGGATAGCCGCCGAAGATCTTGCCCTCGTTCACGGATCCGTTCGGGCTGCCCTCACCGGATGCCCCGTTGTCGGCGCAGTAGAAGATGATCGTGTTGTCGAGCTGGCCGGATTCCTCCAGATAGTCGACGATGCGGCCGACCTGGGCATCCGTGTACTCGCTGAATCCCGCGAACACCTCGGCCATGCGGGAGAACATGCGCTTCTCTTCGTCGTTCAGTTCCGCCCACGGGCGCACCTCATCGGTCTGCGAGAACGTGCCGGCCGGCATCGGGTTCAGTTCGGTCAGGTCGGTGTCTTCGGGCAGGATGCCCTTCTCCACCATGCGCTTCAGCACCCACTCCCGGTACGCCTCGTAGCCGTCGTCGAAGACGCCTTTGTACTTGTCGATGTACTCCTGCGGAGCGTGGTGTGGAGCGTGGTTGGCACCGGGGCAGAACCACAGATACCAGGGCTTGTCGGGCTCCGTCTGCTTGGAGTCGCGAATCATCCTCAGCGCCTGGTCCGCGAGGTCCTTCGAGAGGTGGTAACCCTCCTCCGGCGTGTACGGCTGGTCGATGTAATGGTTGTCCTCGGCAAGGGACGGGTACCAGTTGTTCGTCTCGCCGCCGATGAAGCCGTAGAACCGGTCGTAGCCCTGGGCGAGCGGCCAGTTCTTCTTCGACGCCCCCGCCGTCCACTCGTCGATGGGCACGTTGTGGTTCTTGCCGACCCAGAACGTGGACCAGCCGGCATCCCTGAGGATGTTGGCCATCGGCGTGTTCTCGGGCGGTATGTGCGAGTTGTAGCCGGGGAACCCGGTCGAGGACTCGGAGATCGTCGCGAAGCCGTTCGCGTGGTGGTTACGCCCGGTGAGGAACGTCGAGCGCGTTGGTGAGCACAGCGCCGTGGTGTGCCACTGCGTGTAGGTCAGACCGTCACGCGCGAGCCGGTCCATGGTCGGCATGTTGATCCGACCGCCGTACGGCGACCACGCGGCCTGCCCGGTGTCGTCGTACAGCACGACGAGCACGTTCGGGGCACCTGCCGGCGCCTTGTCCGGTAGGAAGGCGTCCCAGTCCGCCGTCGAGTCCCTGACGTCGAGCTTGATGTCCCCTTCGAATTCGCGCGGCATGCGTACCCTCCCGTTGGCTCCGACGCTGGCGGATTCATCGAACGATGATCCACCGCCGACGCTACGTGCACCCTCGTCGATCTGCGGACGGCGGAAGTCGTTTCACCCGCTGCGGACTAGGCGATCACCCGAAACGGAGGAAGCTCGCGGGACCGCGCTGGTCTAGCCTCATGGAAGTGACATCCCCCGATCGGAGGCCGAATGGGACCGCTCATCGGATCGACACTGCCGCTGGCGATCGGTATCGCGATCAGTCCTGTGCCGCTGATCGCCGCCATCCTGATGCTGCTCTCCCCGAAGGCGAAGAGCACGGGGGTCGGATTCCTGCTCGGCTGGGTGGTCGGCATCGCAGTGGCGGTCGCAGTATTCACGCTGCTGTCGTCGATCCTGCCGGCGACGGATCCCGATGCGACGCATCCGATCGTCGGCATCATCCAACTCGTTCTGGGCGTGCTGCTCTTCTTGATCGGTGTGCGTCAGTGGCGCAGCCGCCCGAGGCCCGACGAGGAGCCGAAGCTGCCGGGGTGGATGAAGGCGATCGACACCATGACCGCGATGCGAGGGTTCGTGCTGGGCATCCTTCTCTCGGCGGTGAACCCGAAGAACCTCCTTCTCGCGGTGAGCGCAGGCCTCGCGGTCGGCTCGTCGGGAATCGTGGCCTGGCAGCAGGTCATCGCCATCGTCGTCTTCGTTCTGATCGCGGCGAGCTCGATCGTGATTCCTGTGGTGGCCTACCTGGCTGCGTCGAACGCGATGCGGGGGCCGCTCGACACCCTGCGGCAGTGGCTGGCAGCCAACAACGCGACCATCATGGCCGTGCTGATGTTCGTGCTCGGCGCCGTGGTGATCGGCAAGGGCATCGCCCAGTTCTGATCGGCGCGCACGATCCGGCGGCATGCAGCAGCCGACGTGCCCCGCTCAGGCGTCCTGTCTGACCTCGAGGATCTCGAGCCCCATGTCCGCCATCCTCGCAAGCAGGCCGTGCAACTCCGTCTGGTCGCGCAATGTGCCGATCAGGATGGTCGTCGCCGGAGCGATCTGCACCGCTTCCATCTCGGGAAAAGCAGCCGCCAGCCGGTCGGACAACGCGTAGGGAAGGCGGATCTCATATCGCTTCACGCCGCACCTCCCCGTCACGACAAGGTTCGGGCATCGCCTCTCGCGGCAGGTCACCTAGCGCGGGTGATTCGGCCACGACCGCGCGTGTCGTGCGTCGGAGGCGGCGCAGGACCTCAGATCAGACCGAGGTGTTGGGCGGTGCCGACCGCCTCGCTCCTGTCCGTGACGCCGAGCTTCTGATAGATGTTCCGCAAGTGAGTCTTGACCGTGTTGACGCTCAGCGAATGCCGTCTCGCGATCTCCGCAACTGACTGGTGCACCGGCAACTCCAGCAGAATCTCTCGCTCTTTCGGTGTCAGCGAGTCGATCATCTGCGTGGCGGAAGCGGCACCCGCGGCCTCCGGTGCACAGTCCACGATGTGCCGGGCCTGACTTTCGTGATGGCCGAGCCGTCCGAGACGCTCCGTGAGCAGCCCGACACCATCGCATGCCCGCGACAAGAAGGGGCGCACGACCCGATATCGATCGGAGACCTCGAGGGCGCGGAGGGTCAGGGCATCCGCTTCGGCGATACGACCGCCGTCTTCAGCGAAACGCGCCAGCCAGAGCCATGCGCTCACGAACGAAGCCGGGTGCCACGCGTGCCCGCCGGATGCCGCCCTCTCCAGCTGCCGCACGACCGGCTCCGTTCCGCGAACGGGTGCGCCCAGCAGAAATCGCGCGATCGAGCCCTCGACGCTGTCCGCTCCGAGGACCCCCACCACGAGCTCCACCGTCTCCCTGGCGCGTGCCCGGCCGTCGAGCATGACGCGGATGGCGATCAGGCGCGGCGCGGCGAGTGCCAAGGTGCGTGGCACATAGACGCCCGCCTCGCGCATCATCCGCTCCACCTCGTCAAGCGCACGTCGGGGGTTCTGGTCCGTGTCGAGCGAGGGAAGAAGCTCGAGCACCCGAGCTGTGACGCTCAGCTCGGGGTCGAGGCCGAGTGAATCGGATGCGGCGAGCCGCTGAAGCGTGTCGGCGTCCGTCTCGCCGCACGTGAGGTAGGCGCGAGTGGCCGCCACCAGTTCGACGCGCCTGCGCATGCGGTCGCTCGGCGTGCGAGTGAAACGGCCGGCGACGTCGACGAGCCGATCTTCGATGACCACCGCCTCGTCCCACCGGCCAAGGTCGCCGAGCACCCTGATCTCGAGTTCGCTGGCGACCAGGAGCAGCCAGTCGAGCCCGGCGCGATGGGCGGCAACGCGCACGTCGCGCAGCACCGCCTGCGCTCTGGCCGTCTCACCGATGCGCGCGAACAGCCACCCCTCGGCCGTTGCGCACAGGAGATCGAGCCCGAGACTCGATTCTCGGCGGCCGATCGCCTGGTCGTCTGACAGGGTCGACGCACCCGCGAACGATCGGCGGTCTCGCACGTCGATGAAACAGCGGAGAGCGTCGATGGTGACCGTCCACGCATCGGTCCGCTCGGGCGTCGTCGCCACCACCCGGTCTGCACGTGCAAGCAGGTGGTGAGCGCGACGCGGGTCGGCGAAGGTCGGCGCATCCAGCAGCAGGCGGAGCACAAGCACCGCAAGAGGTGCAGCGTCGTCGACCGCGAATCGAGCCAGCGCCGACGCGATCAACGTGGTGCGTCCCATCAGCGTGAGTTCGAGGCCGAGCTCCTCCAGCATGCGCGCGAGCACGCCGTCTGCGGCGTTCAGCGCTTGCTTGAGCGCCTCCACCGGCTGCTCGTGCGAGGCGAACCACTCGGCCGCGAGGGTGTGATGCGCGGCGGCATCCTCTGGGCTCAGTCTGCGCGCCTCCGCCTGCAGGAACGCAAGCAGCACGGGGTGGAATCGGAATCCGTGCGCATCCTCCTCGATCAGGGCGTTCGAGACGGCGACTTCGTGCAGCACCGTGCCGGCGTCGTCGTGCCTGCTCAGCTGAACCGCGAGATCGACCGGAACATACGCGCAGACGGCCGTCTTCGTCATCACCGACCTGGTGGGTTCGTCGAAACCCGCCAGCACTTCGGAGATGAGAAAGTCGGCGACCGCACTGTCATCGCCATTGAAGCCGTTCACCGCTGCCGATGTGTCCGCGCTGCGTGCCAGCCATGGCATGGCGAGTGCGACGGCAGTCGCCCAGCCACCCGTACGACCGGCGAGTGCGGTCGCCGCATCCTCTGAGAGGCGTACGTCGTGACGATCGGCGAGCTTCATCACCTCTCGTGCGTCGAAGGCCAGGTCGTCAGTGCGAAGCTCGATCAGACGCCCGGCCGCCTGCAGATGAGCCAGTCCAGGCACGGGCTGGTAGCGGCCCGCGACGACAAGGCGAAGGCGGCCCGAGGCATCCTCGAGAGCCTTCGTCAATGCGGATTTGGCTCGCGATGACGTGAGCAGGTGCGCGTCGTCAGCGAAGACGTACACCGTGGAGTCTTCACCGGCCGCCGCCGCGAACGCTTGCAGCGACGCGGCGCCGTGCGCCCACATCACCGTTTCGCCGCGCTCGGCGAGCACGCGCGCCCATCGCGCGATCAGGATGCTCTTGCCCGCCCCGGCGGCGGCCCACACGGTGATCGCGCCGATCGAACCGTCTGCGAGCTGCTCCAGCGGGGCATCCAGCCTGTCGCGAACAACCTCGAGTGCGGCTTCGACGGGAATCCCGGATGCCCGCGCTACGTCCCCGGATGCGCGTTGTTGCGATGCGCGCTGTTCCGGTGGGCTCAGCTGCGACTCACTCGGCGGTACCCACAACGTTGACATGCCAACTCCCCCTGCCGCATGAACAAGGCAACCCTATCGGCGTCGAAGAGCCCGACGCACGCGAAATCAGAGGATCCTTCACCCGAACTAGGTGTAGCCCACCACCCCTCCTGCCCTTAGGTTTGGTGAGATCGCAGCCTCGCGATCCAAGCAGTGCCGCGGTCTGCGGCGTACGAAGGAGGACCACCCGCCATGAGTTTCTGGGACAACTTCTGGAACATCATCTGGGTCATATTCTGGAGCTTCGCGTTCGTCGCGTACCTCTTCGCCCTGTTCTCGGTGGTCGCCGACCTGTTCCGCGACCACAAGCTGAACGGCTGGTGGAAGGCTCTGTGGATCATCTTCCTGATCTTCGTTCCGTTCCTCACCGTGCTCGTCTACCTGATCGCACGCGGACGCGGGATGGCCGAGCGCGGTGCCAAGGAGCAGAAGCAGGTGCAGCAGGCCACGAACGACTACATCAAGCAGGTCGCCGGCGCGTCTCCCGCTGATGAGATCGCCAAGGCGAAGGCGCTGCTCGATGCCGGCACGATCACCCAAGACGAGTACAACTCGCTCAAAGCCAAGATTCTGGCCTGACGGGAGCCGTTGACGTGAATTTCTGGGGTTTCTTCTGGATGTTCCTGGACATCCTCTTTTTCGTCGCCTATCTCGTCGCCGTCTTCTACATTCTGTTCGATCTGTTCTCGGACACGAAGCTGAACGGCTGGTGGAAGGCGCTCTGGATCATCTTCTTGTTCTTCGTGCCCTTCCTCACTGCTCTGGTCTACGTGGTGGTGCGTGGGCGCGGGATGGCGGAACGGACGCAACGACGTCGCGGCGTCGTGCCGGAGGACGACTCGTATCGTCCTCGGCCGTCGACCAATCCGGCCAGCGACATCGCACGAGCCAAGGATCTGCTCGAATCCGGCGCCATCTCCCAGGGCGAATTCGAGGCGATCAAGAGCAAGGCGCTCACCGGACGTTACTGACTGTTCGGGCACCCTACGGGTGGGACGGAACCGAGGTGGTTCCGTCCCACCCGTTTCACCGTGCGACGTCGCCCGCCGACGGGCGACGCACATCCGGTGTTAGCCTGATATACCTGCTGAGTTAGGCCGATCTAACTTCTGAGGTGGCCGGATGCCTGAAAGCGTGACGCGGGAGTCCGCGGCCGGAGCCGACGCCGGCATCCGTGAGCCCGCGAAGCCCGCCGAACGCCGCCTGCTCTGGCTGGTAGGGCCGGCCTTCGTTGCCGCCATCGCCTACGTCGATCCCGGCAACGTCGCCGCCAATCTCACCGCGGGCGCGCAGTTCCAGTACCTGCTCGTCTGGGTCCTCGTCGCCGCGAACGTGATGGCCGTCATCGTGCAGTATCTGTCGGCCAAGCTCGGGCTCGTGACAGGACGGAGCCTGCCGGAACTGCTCGGCGACAGGATGCCGCGCACGGGTCGCGTGCTCTACTGGGTGCAGGCCGAGGTGATCTCCGCGGCGACCGACCTCGCCGAAGTCATCGGCGGGGCCATCGCACTGCAGATCCTGTTCGGCCTGCCCCTGTTGCTGGGCGGCCTCATCGTGGGAATCGTGTCGATGGGCATCCTCGCCGTGCAGTCCAGGCGCGGGCAGCGCACGTTCGAGTTCGTGATGATGGGCCTGTTGGGTGTGATCACCATCGGCTTCGTGGCTTCGCTCGTGGTCAGCCCTGTGGACTGGGGTGCCGCGGCGGGCGGTCTCGTGCCCCGTTTCGAAGGCTCGCGTTCGGTGCTGCTGGCGGCGAGCATGCTCGGCGCGACGGTCATGCCGCACGCCGTCTATCTGCATTCGTCGTTGGCTCTCGACCGGCACGGGGCGTCCGGTGATCCAGCTCGTGTGCGCCACCTGCTGAGGGCGAACAAATGGGATGTCGTCTTCGCGCTCGCGGTCGCCGGTTCCGTCAACATCGCGATGCTGCTGCTTGCCGCGGCCAGTCTGCCAGGGGTGTCGGGCACCGACAGCATCGAGGGGGCGCATGCCGCGATCGCGCAAGCCCTCGGTCCCGCGATCGGGGTGATCTTCGGAATCGGGCTGCTGGCATCCGGCCTCGCCTCGACATCGGTCGGATGCTATGCGGGCGCGGCGGTCATGTCGGGACTTCTGCACGTGCGGGTGCCGCTGCTCGTGCGGAGGGCGATCACACTGGTGCCCGCCCTCATCGTGCTCGGAGTCGGCATCGACCCGACCTGGGCTCTCGTGATCAGCCAGGTCGTGCTGAGCGTTGGCATTCCGTTCGCCGTCATACCGCTGGTGTGGCTCACCTCTCGCCGCGGGACGATGGGCGACTTCGTGAACCGGATGCCGCTCCGCGTCGCCGGAATCGTCACCGTGGTCGCGATCGTGGCACTCAACGGCGCGCTGATCGGCCTCACGGCGACGGGGCTCGAGTAGTCGTACTATCGGCGGGTGCCATCCGTGCGAAGAAGCCTGACGGCCGCGCAGCGCAGTGAGTTCCACGATGCGCTCGGCGCGCGCCGAGATGAGATGCTGGCCAGACAAGGCCGGCTTGACGAGTCTCTAAGCGATGCTCGCGAGGCGAGATCCGGCGGCCAAGCCGACGACGAGCATGACCCTGAGGGCCCGACGATGGCAGCCACCTGGTCGCAGCTGACCGGTCTGCACGACGATCTCGACGTGGAGTTGACGGAGATCGATCACGCGCTCTCCCGCATCGAAGCGGGAACGTACGGGCTCTGCTCGAACTGTGGCAAGCCGATCGGCGTCGCCCGGCTGCGCGCCAGACCCTATGCCGAGTTGTGCATCGACTGCGCCAGGGCGCTCGAAGCGCACTGAACAGCGCGTGCGTGCCGATCAGTACGTGCCCGAATACGACAGGTCCGGTCCTTCCGTCATACCGAATTCGGTGCGCAATGCGAGACGTGCGGCATTCCACCCGCCGAGGCCGTGAACACCGGGCCCCGGCACTGTCGACGCCGAGCACAGGTAAACACCCTTCAACGGCGTGGCCCACGGGTGCGGGCCGAACGTCGGCCGCGCGATCAGCTGCCAGCCGTTCACCGCGCCCGACGCGATATCGCCGGCGACGTCGTTCGGATTGTGGGAATCCAGCTGCTGGGCGCTCCGCGACACGCTCGCGACGATGGTGTCCCTGAACCCGGGAGCGAATCGTTCGATGCGCGACACGATGGACTCCGTCGGGTCGTCCCCCGAGCCGGCGGGCACGTGCGTGTAGGCCCACAGCACGTGCCGCCCCGGGGCACGTGTCTCATCGAGGACCGTCGGCTGGGAGACGAGCACGTACGGCTGCGCCGCGTGGCTCCCCGATGCCACCGCGCGCTCGGCCGCGACCATCTCGGCGCGCGTTCCCCCCACGTGCACGGTGACAGCCTCGCGCAACTGCGTGTTGGCCCACGGCACGGGTTCGGAGAGCACCATGTCGACCTTGGCGGCCGCATTTCCGTAGCGGAATCGGCGGTAGCGGGCTGCCGAACGCATCCGCTCCCCCGCGAGTTCGACGAACGCACGCGGCGTGATGTCCAACACCGTGATGCGCGCAGGCGGCAGCTCGTCGAGACTGGAGATCCAGGTTCCGGTCTCGATGCGGCCGCCGTGAGCGACCAGGTCGCCCGCGAGGGCACCGGCGATCGCCCCGCTGCCTCCGCGGGGAATCGGCCACCCTCCGGCGTGTCCGAATGCTGCGAGTGCGAGGCCGGCCGCTGAGGAGCCGAGTGAGGGCATCCGCTGAATGGTGTGCGCGAAGACGCCGGTGAGCAGCGCCCTCGCCTCCTCACCCTCGAACGCGCCATTCCCTGCTGCTGTGGCATGTCGAAGCGCTCGGAGCCCGAAGCGCAGGAGCGTGAGCGGATGCCGTGGGATCCCCACCAGCGATGCGCCGATGGACTGGCCTAGTGCCCGACCACCGTCCCGGGTGAAGGGTGAGAACAACCGCCGCCACGCCGCGCCGTCCGCACCGAGCTCGCTCGCCGTGCGATCGAGGCCTCGGTAGGCGATCGCGGCACGGCCGCCGTCGAGCGGATGGCCGTACGAGATCTCCGGGACCAGCAGCTCGATGCGTCGCTCGAGCTCGAACCGCCGGAAGAACTCGCTCGCGAGCGCCATCGGGTGCACCGCGGAGCACACGTCGTTGATGACACCGGTTTCGATGAGCTCGGCGGAAGCAGTCCCACCGCCGACACCGTCGGCGCCCTCGAACACGGTGACGGCGAGACCGGCTCTGGCGAGCGTCACCGCCGCAGCGAGACCGTTCGGTCCTGAGCCGACGACCACGGCATCCTGCATCGAGTTCCTCCCCGGCGGGACGAATGTTCCGTCGCCTCTGTTCTAGCCGACTTCGCCCCGATGCCGCGATGCATGTGCGGTCAGCCGTCGACGGCGCGGTGCATGATCACCCGAGTCAGGGCACGCCCCTTACGTTTGTCTGATGATCACCGTGCCGCCGTCCTTTATCGGCATGCCCAGATGGTGGCGCGACGCGGCAGGCCGCGAATGGCTCGACCGTCTCCCTGAACTCGTCGATGAGGTGTGCGCTCGGTGGCGAATGAGGGTCGACGGATCACCGATGCACGGCAGCAACGCACTCGTCGTCCCTGTGCTGCGCGAGCGAGAGGCCTTCGCGCTTCGGCTCACGCCGCCCGGAGACGACGTCGCTGCAGAAGCGCACGCCTTGCGCTTCTGGGACGGACGCGGAACGGTGCGACTGTTCGACGGCGACGAGGAACGCGGCGCCATGGTCCTCGAGAGGCTCGACGGCTCACGCACGCTCGGCGCAGAGCCGATCCTGCCGGCCATCGAAGTACTCGCCGAGCTGACCCGCATGCTCGCGATTCCCGCAACCAGCGACATCCGCTCGACGAAGGACATCGCAGCTGAACTTCTCATCGCGGCCACCAGCACCGCGGCGGACACCGAAGCCTGTCCCGTCTCGGACCGAGAGCTGCGACGTGTGATCGAGTTCGCCGCACAACGAGCGGGCGCCCCCATCGCAGACACCGCGGTCGACGGGGACCTCCACTTCGAGCAGGTGCTCGCCGGCTCGCGGATGCCGTGGATCGTCGTCGATCCCGTGCTCCTTCGCGGCGACCCCGAATACGATCTCGGCCGCGTGCTGTGGAGCCGGCTCGACGAGCTGCCGGGCGATGACGACGTGATCCGGGCGTTCGACAGGTTCGTGCGCGTCGCCCAGGTGCCGACAGAACGGGCCAGGGCGTGGGTCGTCCTGCGCTCGTTCTCGTACCTCACGTGGGGAATCGAGAACGGCCTCACGGAAGATCCCGTGAGATGCCGGCGCCTGATCAGCCTCTTCTGCTGAGAAACAGCCCGAACAGCACGAGAGGCGGCCGTCTCCGGTCGCCTCTCGTCTCTGCAGTGTGTGACAGCGGACTGCGATTGGTGGTGGAGATGGGGGGAATTGAACCCCCGTCCATCGCTGTGGTCATACGCCTTCTACGGGCGTATCCAGTGAAGTCGCTTTACTCGGTTCCGGAACTTACCGCTGGCAGTTGAACCGACGAACCCAGTCACGGTTGAAGTCCCTCTACGCCCCATGACGATACGTAGAAGCAATCTCTCTAGCTGACGCCAGGATCCGGGTAGAGAGCATTCCCGGGCTGACGGTCTCTTGTGTCGCTAAGTACGACTAGGCCGCGAGAGCGACCTGGGCCTTAGCGGAGACAGTGCTGTTGGAATTGGCACTTGTTTTTTGCAGAGATCGTTAACGAGATAACCCTGCATCCTCGACCCGCTTCTCGTAATCTCGCAGACGATGTCGAAACCGATCATCCCCATGAAGCAGGCCGCTGTCACACGCTGTTGAGTTGTGAAGCTGCACCCGTCCGAAGACGGCCTCTCAGACTACAACACCAGCCGCCGACATGTCATGCCCGAATGTGCGAGTCTGGATGCGTGGCATCCGCAGTCCCCTCCCCGAGCACGATCGAGCGCACCGAAGAAGAGCTCGACCTGACGCCCCGACACAGCCTCGACACGCCGTGGCGCGCCGTGGTCTGGAACGACCCGGTCAACCTGATGTCGTACGTGGTGTACGTCTTCCGCAGCTACTTCGGGTTCAGTCAGGAGAAGGCCACCCGACTCATGTTGCAGGTGCACAACGACGGTCGCACCACCGTGGCAACGGGAAGCAGAGAGGCCATGGAAGCGCACGTGGCGGCGATGCACGGATTCGGCCTCACTGCCACGGTAGACAGAGTCGAGCCGTGACGCGCATCCGCCGCATGCGTGACGGCGCCTTCGCCGTCACCCTGCTCGACGACGAGTTCATCGCTCTGACCACGCTCGAGGCCGACCTTCTCGGACTTCTCGCCGATCGGCTGAGTTCCATCGCCGATGGCGCCATCGAGAAGAGCCCGATGTTTCCGGATGCCTATCCCGGCGATGTGGAGGCGAGCGCAGAGTTCCACGCACTCACCGATGTCGATCTGGTCTCCGTGAAGAGCGAGGCAGCACGCGCGGTCATGAGCGCGTTCGCGGGCGCCGAGCTGGAGGCATCCAGCGGCCGTTGGCGCCAATCCGAGGCGCGCACTGTCATTTTCGACTCCGAGGCCTCGCAGGTGTTCATGCGCAATCTCACCGATCTGCGGCTCTTGCTCGCCGAGCGGCTGGGCATCGAGCACGACGGGGACGAAGGATATTCGGGCCACGAGTACACGATCGACCGCGCCCGGTACTGGTGGCTCGGCGAGACGCAGGAACGACTGGTCATGGCGCTGGCCTCATCGCTAGGCTCCCGCCGCCGCTGACCTTGGCCCCTCGGAGCGCTGATGCCGTGACGTCGCTGCCGCGACATCCGGGACCTATTCGCTGAGGTGGTTCTTGGAGGCCATGGCGCGGTCGGCCTCGCGCTTGTCCTGACGCTCGCGAAGCGTCTGCCGCTTGTCGTACTCGCGCTTGCCCTTGGCCACGGCGATCTCGACTTTCGCGCGACCGTCGGCGAAGTAGAGCTGCAGCGGGATCAGCGTGTACCCGCCGTCTTTGACCTTGTTCGCGATCTTCACGATCTGCTGTTTGTGCAGCAGCAGCTTGCGCTTGCGGCGCGGCGCATGGTTGTTCCAGGTGCCGTCGAGGTACTCCGGAATGTAGACGGCGTCGAGCCACGCCTCTCCCCCGTCGACGAACGCGTACCCGTCGACCAGCGATGCCCGCCCCTCGCGCAGCGATTTCACCTCGGTGCCGGTGAGCACAAGACCCGCCTCGTAGGTGTCCTCGATCAGGTAGTCGTGGCGGGCGCGGCGGTTCGTCGCCACCACCTTCTGACCACGTTCCCTGGGCACAGCAGTTCTCCTCGTTCGATGCAACGATCTCTCGCCGCGGATGCCGCCTTCCGGCCGAATGCGACAGCCCACCAGCATAGCGTGGCCGCAGGGCTTCGCGCTCGGCGGTGACCTGTTGGCCGGAGTGACCGATCAGACCTTCAGATAGCGGGAGATCGCCACATTTGACGCGAGCGCGGCGAGCCCGATGCCCACGACGATGAGGATCGGAGCCACGATCCAGGCACTGTCCAGCCCGACGAACGACGTCAACTGCATCTTCTGCGCGAGGTATCCACGCACGAAGAACTGAACGATGGCGAACACGGCACCGACCGACAACACAGAGCCGATCAGTGCTGCGAACACGCCCTCCAGCACGAAGGGCGTCTGTATGAAGCCGTTGGATGCCCCTACCAGCCGCATGATGCCGAGCTCTCGTCTTCGAGAGAATGCGGAGAGTCTGATGGTGGTGGCGATCAGCAGGGCGGCCGCCACCAGCATCACGGCGGCGATGGCGATGGCGGTGAGACTGGCAGCGTTGAGGATGCGGAAGATCTGGTCCAGATAACTTCGTTGGTCCGTGATGGACTGCACCCCGGCAACGCCGCTCAGGCTCTGGGCGATCACGTCGGACTGCTGTTGGTTCTTGAGCTTGATCCAGAACGTCTGATTCAGAAGTTCTGGCGTCACGTAGTCGGCAACCGGGTTGCCCTTGAACTGCTTCTTGAAGTCGGCATACGCCTGGTTGTGGTTCTCGAAGTAGAACTTCTCGATGAAGGGCGAGAGCGCCGGCGACGACAGCTTGGTCTTGACGGCTTCGATCTGCGCGGCCGTGGCATCCTGCCCCTGACATGTGGGAGGGGTCGTGTCGGTCGCGGTGCACATGTACACCGCGACCTGGGCCCGGTCGTACCAATAGGTCTTCATCTGACCGATCTGCATCTGCATCAGAATGGCCGTGCCCACGAAGGTGAGCGAGATGAACGTGACGAGAACCACGGAGATGACCATCGAGAGATTGCGCTTGAGGCCGCTACCGGCCTCCGACATGACGAGTGCGAATCTCATGAAACGGGTCCTACATCCTGATTCGAATCGTCGTCATGATCTGGCTTGCCGGCCGCTCGCAATCCGAGGCGCTCCGCAAGAGTGAGCTCTGCGACATCGGACGAGTCCGGCCTGCGTACCGGGGCCGTCGGCGGGTTGGCGAAATGGCCGTCGACCGAAGCCTCACGCGCGACCGCGGCCGCCGCAACCGGCTCGCGCTCGACCACGGGCTCCTCGGGGATCGTGGGTGCGACCTCCTTCGCAGGAGCGTGCCGCACTTCACGGGTCTCTTGAGACGCGGTACGGGCAGCGATGATCGACTCGGTCGGCTCCGACGACTCGACTTCGGCGGGCGGCACCGGCTCAGCGTGCCGGATGACGGGCATCGCCGCGGTCACGCCGTAGCCCCCGTGTCGCTCGTCTCGAATCAGCGTGCCGTCGACCAGTTCGATCACGCGCTTCTGCATCTGGTCGACGATGCCTGCCTCGTGGGTGGCCATCAAGACTGTCGTTCCACCCGCGTTGATGCGTTCGAGCACCGCCATGATGCCTGCGCTGGTCGCCGGGTCGAGGTTTCCCGTCGGCTCGTCCGCGAGCAGGATCTGCGGCTTGTTCACCACCGCACGTGCGATCGCGACGCGCTGCTGCTCGCCACCCGAGAGCTCGTGCGGAAAACGCTGCGCCTTGCCGTCCAGCCCGACCATGGCAAGGACATCCGGCACGGCCTCGTGGATGAATCCCTTCGACTTGCCGATCACCTTGAGGGTGAAGGCGACGTTGTCGAAGACGGTCTTGTTGGTGAGCAGGCGGAAATCCTGGAACACCACACCGACGTTGCGTCGAAAGTAGGGGACCTTGCGATTCGAGATCGTCGAAAGGTCTTGGCCGAGCACGTGCAGTTTGCCGCGAGTGGCCTTCTCCTCCCGCAACACGAGACGCAGGAATGTGGACTTGCCGGAGCCGGAGGCACCGACCACGAAGACGAACTCGCCACGGAGAACCTCTGTGGTGATGTCGTCGAGCGCAGGTCGGGGGGTGCCCTTGTAGCTCTTGCTGACGTGGTCGAACCGAATCATGACTCGCCAAGACTAAGCACACCACCACCGGATGCGACCGAGCGACTCACCTCCGCGCAGCGTCAGTCCTCTTTGCGCTTGCGCCAACGGATGCCCGCGGCGATGAACCCGTCGAGGTCACCGTCGAAGACCGCCTGCGGGTTGTTCACCTCGTGGTCCGTTCGCAGGTCTTTCACCATCTGGTACGGCGCGAGCACGTAGGAGCGCATCTGGTCGCCCCAGCTGGCCGTGATGGTGCCGGCGAGCTCCTTCTTCGCTGCCGCCTCGGCCTCGCGCTGCACCAGAAGCAGGCGAGACTGCAGAACGCGCATCGCTGCCGCACGGTTCTGGATCTGCGATTTCTCGTTCTGCATCGAGACCACGATTCCGGTCGGCAAGTGCGTGATGCGCACGGCCGAGTCGGTCGTATTGACGGATTGACCTCCTGGGCCCGAGGAACGGAAGACGTCGACGCGGATGTCGGACTCCGGAATCTCGACCTCCTGCGCCTCCTCCATCAGTGGAATGACCTCGACCGCCGCGAAGGAGGTCTGCCGCTTGCCCGCCGAGTTGAACGGACTCATGCGCACAAGACGATGCGTTCCCGCCTCGACCGACAGGGTGCCGAACGCGTAGGGGGCATCCACCTCGAACGTCGCGGACTTGATGCCCGCCTCTTCGGCGTAGCTCGTGTCCATCACCTGCACCCGGTAGCCGTGCTGCTCCGCCCACCGCAGATACATGCGAAGGAGCATGTCGGCGAAGTCGGCGGCATCCACGCCACCGGCCCCTGCACGGATGGTGACGACGGCCGGACGCTCGTCGTACTCGCCGTCGAGCAGCGTCTGCACCTCGAGCTCACCGACAGTCGACTGCAGTTCCAGCAGCTCGTTCTTGGCCTCTTCGGCCGACTCGTCGTCTCCCTCGGAGTTCGCCAGCCCGACGAGCACTTCGAGATCATCGAGCCGCTGTTCGATGCCCTCGATCTTCGCGAGCTCGGACTGACGATGACTGAGCGCGCTCGTGACCTTCTGCGCAGCTTCCGGGTCATCCCAGAGGTCGGGGACGCCGGCCTCCTCGCTCAGCCTCGCGATGTCGGCGCGCAGGCGATCCGGGTCGACGACGGAACGGATGTCTGCAAAAGTCGCGCGCACATCCGAGATCTGCGCGCTCAAGTCGAGTTCGATCATGTCCGGTCAAGCCTAGTTGCGATTGAGCAGAGACGGCCGTGAGCGTCACCCCTGCGGTATACCACTTAGGCTGGAGGGCGACATGAGTTCGAGCGACACGACCTTCAGCATCCGTGACGTCGCACTCGCCGCATTCCTACCGACAGCGTTGTTCTCCATCGGCGAGGGCGCGGTAATTCCGATCATCCCCGTGCTGGCACACAACCTGGGCGCCGGTCTCGCGATGGCGGGATTCATCGGCGGCATGATCATGGTCGGTGAGATGCTCGGCGACATCCCGAGCGGGTGGGTCGTCTCGCGGTTCGGCGAGCGCAGGTCGATGATCGGCTCCGCGATGCTCTGCATCGTCGGCCTCGTCGTCTGCCTGGTGTCTCCCGGCGAACTCACCCTGACCATCGGCGTCTTCCTGATCGGCCTTGCCACGAGCGTCTTCGCGTTGGCCCGTCACGCGTTCATGACCGGCTACGTTCCCGTGCAGTATCGTGCCCGCGCGTTGTCGACTTTGGGTGGTGTCTTCCGCGGTGGGTGGTTCATCGGACCGTTCATCAGCGCCGGAGTCATCGCCCTGTTCGGCGACCCGCACGCCGTCTTCTGGGTGCACATCGCGATGTGCATCGCCGCAACGGTCGTGCTGCTGATCGTGCCCGATCCCGCTCAGACCGTCGCCGCGAACGGTGCCCCCGTCGCGACGAAGACGGCGCACCGCGATGGTGTCGAGGATGCCGGCCGAGAGGAGGCGCGCGAGCGCACCGAGGGCCTCTTCCGCACCATCCGGCTCAACCGTGCCGTGCTGCTGCGCATGGGCACGAGCGCCGCACTGATCGCGGCACTGCGGTCGTCTCGCACGGTGATCCTTCCCCTGTTCGCCGTGGCGATCGGCATCGCGCCGGCGAACACCGCGCTCATCATCGGCATCGCAGGCGCGGTGGACTTCGCGCTCTTCTACACCTCAGGCCAGATCATGGACAGGTACGGCCGCCTCTGGTCCGCCCTCCCGTCGATGGTCGGCCTGAGCATCACGCACATCGCGCTCGCCTTCGTCGTGAACCAGACATGGTTCACCGTCGTGGCGATCGCCATGGCCGTCGCGAACGGCGTGGGCAGCGGCATCCTGATGACTCTCGGCGCGGACCTGGCACCCCGCACCGATCCCGCTCCGTTCCTCGGCGCGTGGCGGTTCACGGGCGACACCGGACAGGCCGGGGCGCCTCTGCTCGTCTCCGGCCTGACCGCGCTGTTCTCGCTCGGAGCCGCCAGCATCGGCATCGGCGTGCTCGGGCTGATCGGAGTCGGCATGCTCATCCGGTACGTTCCGCGTTACGTGCCGAGGAAGGCACGCCCGATCGCAACCTGAGTGTCGGCAAGCTGAGTGTCGGCAAGCTGAGTGTTGCTCGTCGTCACCTTGTCGATCCCGGGTCGCCGGAGCATCCTGGAAGCGGGTAACTCGGGCAGGAGGTCGCCCGGTGATGCGACCGACGTGGTTCGCGGGCGGCGCTGTGGTCGTCGCTCTGACCGGTCTCGCGACCGGCTGGTCGGTGCTGGCTGCGCCCGAATCCGCAACGGCCGCGAGCACGACGGTGACCGTGTCGTCCGGTGGAGACATCGACCGGGCGATCGCGCAGGCGAAGGACGGCGACACGGTCTTCCTGCGACCGGGTACGTACCGGGGGCCCGTGCACGTCGACAAGCCGATCACTCTGTCGTCGGCGCAGAGCACCATCGCTGCGCCGTCGGGCGGCGCGGCCGTGATCGTGACAGCCGCCGGCGTGACGATCGATTCGGTCACGACGACCTGCCGTGCGGGCTCCGCTGATCAACTGGGCGTCCATGTGATGGCCGACCACGTACGCATCGTCGACTCGTCGATGCTCGACTGCGCCAACGGAGTCGTACTCGACCGAGCCCAGGATGCCTATCTACAGGGCGACGCGCTGCTCGGCAGCCGCTCCCCCGACCGCACGTCGGCTGGCGTCTGGGCGACGAAGGCCGACGGGTTGACGATGCTGGGCAACATGTTCGAGGACGACGACATCGGCGTTCGGGTCGACTCGACCAGCGCCCCGGCACTCGATTCGAACACCTTCTCGGGCGTCGGTGCCGGCGTTTCCCTGCGTTCGGTGACGAACGCCATCGTGAACGGAACCCTCGCATCGAACGGCACGGGGCCGGCCGTCACCATCACCGGGAGCCGCGGCGCCGAGATCGCCACGCTGAACCGCTCCGGAGGCGGCGGAGGCGCGGCCGCGGCGATCGAGGTCACCGGAGCGGCCGGGCCTTCGTCCGTGATCAACGTGGAGGACTCGAACCTCTCCGGTTTCGCCACGGGACTGGCGATCGGCCCGAACAGCCTGAGCGGTCCCGTCACCGTCATCGGCACATCCTTCGCGGGCGTCACGAGGTCGGCCATCACGGTGTCGGCAGGATCGAAAGGAGCCGTGGACGCCGCACTCGGCGACGACTTCGGCGGGTGCGGCCCGCGTGCCCCGGACCACGGCTACGACGGCGGCGGCGCGCTCGTCACCGATCCGGATCGCATCGTGGCCTTTCAGCGCCAGAACTGCAGTACGCCGTCGGCAACTCCGTCGTCGACGCCTCCGGCCCAGAATGCGACAAGTTCGCCCGCTGTTGCCGGGTCGGGCGGCTCGGGCGGTGGTTCCGACGGCACGAACGTGGACGACGGACGGCCAGGACCGAGCATCCCGACCGCCATCGGTTCGGCGCTCGTCACGGTCGGGGTGACGATTCTGCTGATCGCCTGCGCACTAGGCGTGCTCTTTGCGATCCGGCGCAGCAGGAACGCGCACTGATCCGAGGGGTCGTCACCAGAAGACGCTCCGTGCACTCGACGTGACGTCGATGCGGATGCCCGCCGGCACGAACATCGACACTACCGGCGGGTGCCACACAGTCGACATCGTCACGGTCGCGCTGCGTCCGTCGGTGGTGTCTGCCCGCTGCACCCGCAGACCGTCGAACCCGTCGGCCACCGACGACGCGAGAAAGTCGCCAACCGCCGCGCTCACGTCCGTCGAGTGCAGCACGGGACGCGGATGCCCGTCCACCACGGCCACTGCATGCAAGTCGTAGGCCTCGGCCCCGGCGAGGGCCGCCCCGTCGGCCAAGGCGAAGAGCCGCTCGCGCTCGAGGTAGAGCGACGTCGCCGAGCTCACCAGCAGCACGAGCACGATGCACAGCACACCGTAGAAGATCACGAGCGGCAGGATCGAGCCGTCGTCGGCGCGCCACCGCACTACCTTCACCGCGCACCCCACAGACGGGAGACGCGCTGCGTGCTCCCTGCCTGCACGGGCACCGAGGCGTCCTTCTGCATGTCGAGCACATCGGGCACAAGAGGGAGCGGGGCTCGTACGGTGACGGTCACGGTGACCGTGCCGAGACGGGTGAGGCAGGCATCCTGGCGGGGTGCACAGGTGACGTGAACCGTTGCGGCGTCGTGCGGCAGGCCGAAGTCGGCGAGCGCGAACCGTACGGCTGCGGATGCCTCTGCCGAAGCATCCGCGTCGCTGTCAGCCTGCACGTAGACACGGGCCGCTTGCCGTGCCGCCCCGGCTGCGGCGAGCTGCGCACCCTGGATGCTCGCAAGCGCCACCACGAGATAGACCGTCGGCACGAGCAGGATCAGTCCGGCGGTGATGAACTCGAGCGCCGCGGAACCCGCGTCGGCGCGCAGTCGTTCAACCGGCGATTTCCACCGGCGCATGCCCGCTCACCTCTACCCCGCGCTCCGGTCCGAACAGGCCGATCAGCGGCAACGGGGCGCGCACGGTGACCGTCACCGCCGGCATCCCTCGATATGTGCCGTACCGGGCTGAGACGTCTCCTGCATAGTCGTCGCCGATCGCGGTGCCGATCAGTTCGCGGGTGCGCTCGCGCCCGTCGGCGAGTGTGTTGTCGGCGAGCGCCGCGACATGCGCTCCCTCGGCCGCGGCGTCGATCAACGTGTTGCGCACGAAGAGCGAGAGGCCCAGTTGAATGACGGCGAGCGTCAACACGGTGAGCAGCGCGCTCACCATCACGAACTCGGCGGGTGCCGAACCTCGTTCGTCGCGCCAGGCGCGCATGTCAGAACGAGGTGACGCGTTCGATGGCCTGCTGGAACACTCCGCTCAACGCAGGCCCGGCGAGGCCCCAGATGATGATCACCAGACCTGCCGTCATGAGCGTGATCAGGACCCATCCAGGAACATCGCCCCGGTCGTCGCCCACCCTCGACGTGAACGCCTTCCCGCCGATCCGGCGCATCGCACCGCCATAACGCGTACCGCTCATCTCAGGATTCCTCTCTCGAACTGGTCGAACGAACGTCTGCCTCGCCGGATCGCTCTGCCTGCCATGCTCAGAATCCGGTCTCGAGAACGACAACACCGGGAAAGATCGCGAAGAGCACGGTCACCGGGAGGATCAGGAACACGAGCGGGACCAACATGCCGATCTCCTTCTTGCCTGCCTGCTCGAGAAGGTCTCGCTTGCCCGTCTCGCGCGCGTCGTCGGCTTGCGCCCGCAGAACCTCGACCACCGGCGTTCCGCGCTGCAAGGCGGTGACCACGGCATCGACGCAGCGAGTGAACTGAGGCAGCCGGACGGCGCGGCTCGCCTCACCGAGCGCCGTCGCCAGAGGCACGCCCATGCCGGTCTCCGCCACGACCCGTCCGAGCTCGGCGGCGAGTTCGCCGGATCCCGACCGCGCAACGCGGCGCAGGGCATCGTGGATGCCTTCCCCTGCGCTGAGCGAGAGCGTGAGCAATTCCAAGACGGTCGGGAGTTCCTCCGCCATGCGTGCCAAGCGCCTCGTGATGGCGCGGGACAGCAGTTGATCCCGCAGCACGAATCCACACGCACCGAGCACGATCGGAGCCGCGACGGCGACGACGGGCGGGAGCTGCGCGGACGTCGCGATCACCACCGCAGTACCGGCCGCGAGGCCACCGAGCGCCCACGCCACCTGACGCAGACGGAACTCGTCGACGCTCAGGGGGCTCGCGCCCTGGCGAAGGCGGGCTGCGATGGCATCCGTGCCGCCGAGCATCCGTGCCGTCCCTGCGCGCAACGCGCGCAACGCGGGGTCGAGCAGCGCGCCGACAACCGGCACGCGCCGCGTCCTGGTGTGTTGCACGAGCTCCCACGCGGCATCCGACACGTCGACGAGGTAGGGCGCCACCCGGTCGGCGAGTCGTGGTCGTGTCAGGCGCGGCAGCAGCGCTGCCAGCGACCACAGGCCGAGGCCCAGTCCGAGCCCGCAGAGCACTCCCCATGCCATCGTCGGCGTCATCGGAACCACCGGCGTTCCTGCGGAAGGCGTCCGACCGCCAGCATGATGCGGTACGCGAGCAACGAGACCACGAGGCCGACCACGATGACGACCGCGCCCACGGGGCTGTTGTAGGCGACGGATGCCTCCGGCCGAGTCGCCAGCAACGCGAGCACGACCCAGGGCGCCGCGACCCCGAGCCGTGCCGCCGCCACGGTCCACGACTGTCGCGCCTCGATCTCCGACCGCACGGCCGCATCGTTGCGCAGCGACGAGGCCAGCGTTCTCAGCACGTTGACGAGCTCACCGCCACCGACCTCACGCGCCATCTTGAGGGTCTCGATGATGCGATCGGCCACGGGATCGGCCAGGGCATCCTTCAACCGGTCCGCCGCTGGACCGAAGAGGCCGGATGCCCTGTAGTCCCGCTCGAACGCTGCGAAGGCGGAACGACTGGACTCGGGCGCCGTCGTCGCGAGCGCGGCCAGGCCGTCGGGCAGAGCGAGTCCTGACCGCACGGCGGACACCAGCTGGTCGACCACGTCGGGCCACATGGTGCGATTGGCGCGCCTCCGCGCTGCCGCGCGCCAGGAGACGATGCCGAAGGGAAGCCATCCGCCGACCGCCGCGAGCGCAACGGACAGGGCGATCAGCCCGAACACCGCCTGCGCGATGACGAAGAGCGCAGCCGCGACCAGCACACTCACGGCGACGAACGCCAGCGGAGAGAGCCCAGGCATGCCTGCCAGGGAGAGCCTGCGACGCAACGGCTCGGCGAGGTCGGAACGCCGTTCGCGAACGTGTCTCGGCCAGAGGAACGGCGAGCCTGCAAGTACGAGCCCGAGCCCGAGCGCCGCACCCAGGATGATCGCGGCCGTCATCGCGCCAGCACCGTTGCCGGATCGAGCCCCGCCGCGTCGAATTTGGCCCGCTTCGCAGGGAATCCTCCCGTTGCGGCGAGTTCGCCGTTCCGCAGAGCGAAGATCAGGCTCGCCTCGATCACGCCGGAGGAGACGACGCCGGTCGGGGCGAGTATCTCGGTGACGCGACGGTCGCCGTTGCGATCCATCACGCAGAACACCACCAGATCAACGCAGGTGGCGACGGTGGGCACGACGAAGGATGAGTCGATGTTGCGTCCAGCGAGAAGCGGCAGCGTGCAGAGCTTGCTCAGCGCCTCGCGCGCACTGTTGGCGTGGATCGAGCACGCACCAGGCAGGCCGGAATTGAGTGCCAGCAGCAGGTCGAGGCTCTCGGCCTCGCGGACCTCGCCGACGACCAGGCGGTCCGGCCGCATGCGCAGCGCCTCCTTGATGAGCCTGCGCAGGGTGATCTCGCCGGTGCCTTCGAGACTGGGCTGCCTGCATTGCATCGCGACGACATCCTGTGCCATCAGATCGAGCTCGAACGTCTCCTCCACCGTGACGATGCGCTCCGTCGGTCGCGCCGCGGCCAACAACGCCCCGAGCAGCGTGGTCTTGCCGCTCTGAGTCGCACCCGCGATCAGGATGTTCTGGTCGGCGCGCACGCACATGCTCAGAAATTCCGCCGCCTGCCGCGTGAGCGAGCCGACGGCCACGAGCCTGCCGAGGTCGCGGATGCGCCGAGAGAATTTGCGCACATTCACGGCCCAGTGCGAGCGGGTCACATCGGGAATGACCACGTGGAGCCGCGACCCGTCGGGAAGAGACGCGTCGACGAACGGAGAACTCACGTCGACTCGGCGACCGGATGCCTGCAGCATCCGCTCGACGAGGTCGCGCACCTGCGCCCCGCTGAGTGCCAGGCCGATGCGTTCCGAGCGGCCTCCGCGAGCCACGAACACGTGGTCGGGCGCGTTCAGCCAAATCTCCTCGACCTCGGGATCGTCGAGGTACGGCTGCAACGGACCGAATCCGGTGAGGGATGCGACCACCTCGCGTTCCGCGAGCCGCTCGTCATCCACCAGCGGCAACGACCCTCCGAGTGCACGCTCGCTGTACCGTCGCACCTCATCGTGCACGTAGGCGGCCGCGCGTCGCCCGTCGTCGGCAAGGTCGATTCCGTCGCGCCGCACCCGATCACGCACGCGGTCGGCGATGAGGCGCACGGGATCGGTCATGCCGACATCATGCCGAGCCATCGCACAACCCCGCCGAAGTTATCCACACGCGACTGAGCCGAGAGAGATGGGATGCTTGCATTCATCTCCGAGGCGATGGAGCGTGTCGAGCGGCCCCGCCGCGATACACGCGTCGCGCGGCCCCGCCCGATCGGTAGAGCCAGCTGGCGCCGGTTATGCTGAATCCGCCCTCGCGGGAGTGGTGAAACTGGCAGACACGCAGGATTTAGGTTCCTGTGCTTTCGAGCGTGGGGGTTCAAATCCCCTCTCCCGCACGTCATCGCGATCAGGGTGAGCAACCCGGTCCAGCCTTCCCAGGCTGTCAGAAGACTCATCGCGGCTGCCCCTCGCCCTTACGGCGTACGCCCGGATCCGTCCAGCCTTCCTCGATAGACTCACGGTGAACGCGTCATCGACGCATTGCTCGCCGTCACATTCCTCAGCTATCGCCGCCGACGACCGGCTGCCGCACCAGCGGGACGCCGACGACAGGAGACTTGTGTTCCACACCGCACTCATTCCGTGGCTCGACCCCAGCGTGATCATCAACGCTGTCGGTCCGTGGTCTCTGCTGGTGGTGTGCGCCATCATCTTCGCCGAGACCGGCCTGCTCGTCGGCTTCATCTTTCCCGGTGACACTCTTCTGGTGATCAGCGGCATCCTCACTGCGACCGACCTCGTCTTCGGACTGCAGATCTGGTGGGTGTGTCTGTTCATCGCCATCGCGGCCTTCCTCGGCGGCGAAGTCGGGTACCTGATCGGCAGCAAGGCGGGGCCCCGCATCTTCGAACGCAAAGAGACCGGCCTCTTCAGCATCGAGAACGTGAAACGGACCAACGCGTTCTTCGAGCGATTCGGTCCGCTAGCGGTCATCCTCGCCCGTTTCGTCCCTGTGGTGCGAACCTTCGCGCCGGTTGCTGCGGGCGTGGGCCACATGAGTTATCGCCGGTACACGCTCTACAACGCCATCGGAGCCGTGCTGTGGGGCGGTGGCCTGACATTCTTCGCCTACCTCATCGGGTTCATTCGGCCGGTGGCGAACTTCGTCGAGAACTACATCGACCTCATCCTCATTCTCGCGGTGCTCGTGACAGTCGTTCCAGCCGCGATCCACTACTTCATCGGCGCCCGCAAGGCACGCAGACTGGCGCAGACGAACGTCGCGGATTCCGACGGTGTGGATGCCGACGGTACGGCTGCCGACGGTACGGAGACGGCGAGTACCGTCCACCTCACGTCCGACGAACCCGACGTGATCGGCCGCCCGAAGCACAGCGCCGAATAGCCGCACTCGGGCGATCAGCACTCAGCGGTGCGTGTCGCCTTCGTGCGCTGCGTGCTCCGCCGGCTCGAGCTGGAACGTGGAGTGCTCGACGTCGAAGTGATGGTTCAGGCATCCGCCCAGCTCGTCGAGCAATGCGCCCGCGCGCCCCTGCGAGAACACGTCGGGCGAGACGACGACGTGCGCTGAGAACACCGGAGCACCGGATGTGATCGCCCACACGTGCACGTCGTGTACAGCGACGACGCCCGCGGTGCCGAGGATGTGCTGCCTGATCTCCGCGACATCGGTCGACACCGGAGCCGATTCGCTGAGCACCCGCACCACCTCTCGCAGCAGCGACACGGCACGCGGCACGATCAGCACGGCGATGAGCAGCGAGGCGACGGCGTCGGCTTGAGCGAACCCCGTTGTCAGAATGAGCACCGCAGCCACGATCGCCGCCAGCGATCCGAGGGCGTCGCCGAGCACCTCGAGATAGGCGCCGCGCATGTTGATGGATGCCTTCGAAGACCCTCGCAGAATCAGCAGGCCAGCCACGTTGCCCGCCAGTCCCACTAACGCGACCGCGAGCATCCAGCCGCCTTCGACATGCGGATGCCCACCGCTCAGCCTCACGATGGCGCCCACTGCCACCGAGACAGCGACCCCGATGAGGATGAGTGAATTCACCATCGCGCCGAACACCTCGACGCGCTGGAATCCGAAAGTCTGTCGATCGGTCGCGGGCCGTGCTGCGACGGTGGCGGCGACGAGCGCCACGATGAGGCCGACGAGATCGCTCAGCAGATGGCCGGCGTCGGCGAGAAGGGCGAGCGATCCGCTGAGCGCCGATCCGGCGATCTCGAGCACGAAGACGACGACCACGATCGCGATGACGGCGATGAGTCGCCGCCTGCTCGCACCGTGCGCAGCGTGATCGTGATCGTGTGACATGACGGTTCAACGGTAGGCCGCTGCGCGCTCGGCGCGCCAGACGAGGTGGCGGTCGATCCCGCAACGCCTCGGCGGCGGCTACTCCCCTTCGAGCAGTTCCTGCAGCGCAGGGATCATGGCACGGAACGCTCTCGCGCGGTGACTGTCGGCGTTCTTGACCTCGGATGTCAGCTCTGCGGCAGACAGCGTCGAACCTTCGGGAACGAACGCGGGGTCGTAGCCGAACCCGTTCGATCCACGCGGCTCACGTGCGAGGAAGCCGGCCCACACGCCCTCGACGGTTCGCTCGGCACCGGGTCTTCCGTTCTCCGGGCGCACCAACGCGATGGCACACGTGTAGTGCGCTCCGCGATGCTCGTCCGGCACGTCGTCTAGCTGCGCGAGCAAGAGGGCCAGGTTGCTCGCGTCGTCTCCGTGTCCGCCGTTCCAGCGGGCGGAGAACACGCCGGGCGAACCGCCCAGCACGTCGACGCAGATGCCGGAATCATCGGCCAATGCCACGACCCCCGTGTGCGCAGAAGCGACGCGCGCCTTGATCAGGGCGTTCTCCTCGAACGTCACTCCGTCTTCGACGGGTTCTGGGCCGTCGTACTCGATGAGGTCGACCTGCGGCATCCGCTGGGCGATGATCGCCGCGAACTCTTCGAGCTTGTGCCGGTTGTGGGTGGCCAGCACGACGCGAACGCGCGCGTGCGAGGCGGTCACGACGCCGCAGGCTCGTCGTCGTCAGCGAGCGCAGCCGTCTGGAACGTCGCCAGATCGCGGCATCCGCCCTCCGCGAGGTCCAGAAGCGAGCCGAGTTCGCGCCTGTCGAACGGCGCACCCTCTGCTGTGCCTTGCACCTCGACGAAAAGTCCACGGCCGGTGAGCACCACGTTCATGTCGGTCTCGGCGCGCACGTCTTCGACGTATGCCAGATCGAGCATGGGCTCGCCGTCGATGATTCCCACCGACACCGCTGACACGCTGTCGACGAGCGGAGTCGCTCGCTGCCCGATGAACTTGTGCTCCTTGCCCCACGCGAGGGCGTCGGCGAGCGCGACGTATGCACCGGTGATGGCGGCCGTGCGTGTTCCCCCGTCCGCCTGCAGCACATCGCAGTCGAGCACGATCGTGTTCTCACCGAGCGCCTTCATGTCGACGACGGCGCGCAGGCTGCGACCGATCAACCTGCTGATCTCGTGAGTCCGGCCGCCGATACGGCCCTTGACCGACTCGCGATCGGTGCGCTCGTTCGTCGAGCGCGGCAGCATCGAGTACTCGGCGGTGACCCAGCCCTTGCCTTTGCCCGAAAGCCAGCGTGGCACCCCGTTGGTGAACGACGCGGTGCACAGGACGCGTGTGCGGCCGAACGAGATGAGGGCGCTGCCTTCGGCCTGCTCGCTCCATCCTCGTTCGATGGTGATGGGTCTCAGCTGGTCGGTTGTTCTGCCGTCGGCGCGGATGATGTCGGTCACTGTTCC
Organism: Humibacter sp. RRB41; assembly: GCF_022761015.1. Lineage (GTDB taxonomy): Bacteria > Actinomycetota > Actinomycetes > Actinomycetales > Microbacteriaceae > Humibacter. Next base: position 414,408 of record NZ_JAKWJQ010000004.1, on the reverse strand, counting down.
AGCCTATCGAGCAGAGCTCGGCTCGCGTCGAGCACCGATCAGCGCAGACCCCGCAGCTCGCGCAGGTCGATGGCGCCGGTTCGCACCACGTCGACTGCGGCGACCTCGGTGCCGATCATGCGGTGCGCGAGCCGTACGAACGCATCCGTGTCGTCGCCCGTCGTCTCGTAGCGGATGCTCGGTTCCCCCGCCGCCGTGCGCTCCAGTCCCCTGGACACCAGCACCCGGTACACGTCGTTGGCCGTCTCGACGTCGCTGGAGACCAGCGTGACTCCCTCGCCCATGACGTACGAGATCGCGCCCTTGAGGAACGGGTAGTGCGTGCAGCCCAGCACGAGCGTGTCGATCCTCGACTGTTGAAGCGGGCGCAGGTACTCCGAAGCGACATCAAGCAGCTCGGTTCCGCTGGTCACTCCGGCTTCGACGAACTCGACGAATCTCGGGCACGCTTGAGTGAACAGTTGGAGGTCGGGTGCCGCCGCGAAGGCATCCTCGTACGCTCTCGAGTTGACCGTGCCGAGTGTGCCGATCACACCGACACGTCCCGTCCTCGTGGTGGCGACGGCGCGACGCACCGCCGGCTGGATCACTTCCACCACAGGTACGTCATAACGCTCCCGCGCGTCGCGCAGCATCGCAGACGACGCGGTGTTGCACGCGATGACCAGCATCTTCACGCCCTGCTCGACGAGGAAGTCCAGCGCTTCGAGCGCGAGCGCACGCACCTGCGCGATCGGCTTGGGGCCGTACGGCGAGTTCGCCGTGTCCCCGACGTAGAGGATCGACTCCCCCGGCAGTTGGTCGCGCACCGCTCTCGCCACCGTGAGCCCGCCGACCCCGGAGTCGAAGATCCCGATCGGCGCGGCTGTGTTCATGATCGCGCCCGTCCTCGCCGGGCGCGGTCGCGCAAGCGAATCGCCGTCACGCCGCCGATTCTGTGATGGCTGTGTATGCGCATACGACCAATTTAGGGTGGAGGCATGACTTCGGCGTCCACCGCGCTTCTCACTGACCGTTACGAGCTCACGATGCTCGACGCCGCCATGCTCTCGGGCACCCACGAACGCGAGTGCGTGTTCGAGGTGTTCGCCCGTTCTCTCCCAGGGGGCCGTCGCTACGGTGTCGTCGCTGGCACCGGGCGACTGCTCGATCTCATCCGCAGGTTCAGATTCGGGGATGCCGAACTCACGTGGTTGCGCGACAACCACGTGGTACGCGACGAGACGCTCGATTGGCTCGCCGACTATCGGTTCAACGGGACGATCCGCGGCTATCGCGAGGGCGAGTTGTACTTCCCCGGCTCCCCCGTGCTGATCGTGGATGCCCCGTTCGGCGAGGGCGTCATCCTCGAGACCCTGGTGCTCAGCGTGCTCAACCACGATTCCGCCATAGCGAGCGCAGCCGCTCGCATGGTCTCCGCCGCTACAGGAAGGCCGCTCGCTGAGATGGGGTCCCGCCGCGCCGAGGAGGATGCAGCCGTCGCCGCTGCACGCGCCGCCTACATCGCAGGCTTCAGCGCGACGTCCAACCTCGAGGCGGGCCGCAGCTGGGGCATCCCGACCATGGGCACCGCAGCGCACGCCTTCACCCTGCTGCACGACAGCGAAGAGGATGCCTTCGCAGCCCAGGTGCACGCACTCGGCCCGGAGACCACCCTGCTGGTCGACACCTACGACGTGAAGAAGGGCATCGAGACCGCCGTGCGGGTCGCAGGCACAGGACTCGGCGCCGTGCGGCTCGATTCCGGAGATCTGCCCGTTCTCGTCGCCTCGGTTCGCGCGCAGCTGGATTCCCTCGGCGCAACGGGCACGCGCATCACGGTCACCAACGACCTGGACGAGTTCGCGATCGCGGCACTGCGCGCGTCCCCCGTCGACTCCTACGGTGTCGGCACGTCGCTCGTGACGGGGTCGGGAGCACCGACGGCCGGCATGGTCTACAAACTCGTCGCACGCAAGGGCGACGACGGGGCGTGGATCCCAGTCGCGAAGACATCGACTGGCAAGGCATCCGTCGGCGGCACGAAAGTGCCGGTGCGGGTGCTCGACGAGAACGGCGTCGCCGTCGCCGAGGAGGTGCACATCGTTCAGAACGGCGGCGACGTGCCATCGGGCAGGCCACTTCACGTGCCGCTCGTGCAGGACGGCACGGCGTTACCCGAATACCTCGGAGCCGACGGGGTCGAAGCCGCGCGAGCACACCACGCCGTCGTGCGTCGAGAGCTGTCGGAGTCCGCGCTCCGTCTCGGGCGAGGCGAACCCGCCATCCCGACGGAGTTCATCTGAACTGATCGCCCGGCGCAGACCCGCGCCGACCAGGCCGAGTCGATATGCCCGGACTACTGCGCGACCCGCAACAGGATCAGTCCTCGCTCAGGCCCTCGTAGATCTTCTTGCACTCCGGGCAGACCGGGAACTTCTGCGGGTCACGGTTCGGCGTCCACTTCTTGCCGCACAGCGCGATCACCGGCTTGCCGGTCACCGCCGACTCGAGGATCTGCTCCTTGCGCACGTAGTGCGAGAACCGCTCGTGGTCGCCGGGCTCCATCTGCTCGTTCTGCAGGAGTTCCTCGAGCTCGCGATCGAGCGTCGCCACTCCGCCACCTTCGGGCGCGCCGTCGGGTCCACCGGGTTCCGCGATGCTGTTGTCGACCATCGCACCAGTTTAGCCCGCGACCCCTGACGGACTCTGAGCCGTTCGACGTCGGCGTAGCGGCGAAAAGCGCCTCAGGCGTTACGCAGGGCGAACGACATGATCTCTGGTCCGCGTCGGTTGTATGCCACCGCTCCGAGCCAGATGCCGAACACGAACACGACAGCACCGATGCCCAAGCCGGCCCACAGACAGCGGCCGAACCAGACCGGATTCTGAAAGACGCCGAGCACCAGCATCGCAGCGGGAATGCCGGCGAACACCACCGTGAGCAGAAGGCTGACAACCTGGGCGAACGTCGCGGCTCCACCCGTGTGCTGTGGATGCGCGAACGCGCTGTCGCCTGGTCGGGGTGCCCCGTAAGGCGCCAGCGCAGACGACACGCTCGACAGTCCGAGCCCGGTGAGGACGACGCACACGCTCACGCCGGTGACGGCGGGCAGCACGTCCCAGTCGCCGTAGGCGAGCGCGGTCAGGATGGTTCCGACCGCCACCAGAGGGATCGCGATCAGCACGACGGGCGCCAGTCGCCCTAGCCGATCTGCGAGCCCGCCGGTGCCGGACGCGATGTGCAGCCAGATCGCCGTGCCGTCATAGGCGATGTCGTTGTGCGCGACCCAGCCCACGAAGAGGCAGAGCACGGGCAAGGGGATGAGCGCGACATCGTGCGCGTTCACCGCTCCGGAGACGAGCAGTGCGACGACCATGATCAACGGGAACAGCGGCACGAGCAGAAGCTGCACCCAGTACCGCGAGTCACGGCCCCAGTACGTGAGGCTCCGCGCCGCGATCGCGCCGGCAGGGCGAGCCGGAAGCCTGCCGAACCATCCGAGCCCCACGTAGTTGCGCACCGAGATGTGCCGCTCGGGGGTCACCATCATGTGCGCAGTCAGTCCCCACCATGCAGCGGCGATCACGGCGAGCGTGAGGATCGCGATCAGCAGCTTCGCGGATGCCGCACCCCAGTTGCCCGACGCGGCGTCGCCTCCGACCGCCCACACGGCGCCGAACGGCGTCCAGCTCACCCAGTCCGCTGCGGTGTGCACGACCTTGAGACCTTCCTTGCCCCAATCGAGCGTGGCGAGGAAGAACACGAACGGCGACAGCATCACGAGAATCAGCACCGCGATCGTCGCGCTGAACTCTCGCGCGCGCCTCGTCGACAGCGCGAACGCCGCGAGCGAAGAAGTGAGTCTGGCACCGAGCATCCAGGTCGGAACGCACACCACCGCGGCGATGAAGGCCAGCACCGCCGCCCCAGGATGCGCCGACCACGTCACCACTGTGAACAACGCGCACACGGTCAGAACGAGGGCGGGAACGGACACCAGAGAAATCACGCCGAGACCGATCGCGACCTGGCGGTCACGGAGGCCGAGCATCGCGTACGAACGCGGATCGAATGTGCCGTCGTGCCTGCCGAACAGCGGCACGATCACGAATCCGAGCGCGACGGCAGCACCGGCGAGCACGAGGATGTCGCGCACCAGAACACCGTCGCTCGCTGTGCGCGCGGAGGCGAGCACCCAGCACACGACGATCGCCACCGCGACCGTGTAGAGAAGCCCGACGACGAGACCGAACCCGTGCCACCCGCCTCGACGGAATCCGCTACCGAGCGAAGCGAGCCTCAGTCGGAGAAACTGTGCAACCATTCCAGTCCCTCCGCGGCCTTGCGCCCGCCCGCGAGTTCCACGAAGTGGTCTTCCAGCGTCTTCTCACCGCGCACCTGATCGACGGGGCCGGCATCCAGCACCACGCCGCCGATGATGATCGCGACGCTGTCGCAGATGCGCTGCACCAGATCCATACCGTGACTGGAGAGCAGCACCGTTCCACCGGCATCCACATAGCGCTGCAGGATGCCAGTGACCGTCGCCGCCGAGACCGGGTCGACGCCCTCGAACGGCTCGTCGAGCACCAGCAGACGCGGCGAGTGGATCATCGCCGCCGCAAGCGACACCTTCTTGGTCATGCCTGCCGAGTAGTCGGCGACGAGGCGGCCCATGGCATCCTCGATGCCGAACGCGGCCGCGAGATCGGCGGAGCGCTGGCGGGTGGTCGCGGCATCCAGCCCACGCAGCGTGCCCGCGTAGTACAGCAGCTGGGCGCCGGTGAGCCGGTCGAACGTGCGCAGGTGATCGGGCAGCACGCCGATCGCGCGCTTGGCATCGCGCGGATGCTTGCGAGCATCCACGCCATTGACGAACACGGAACCCGAGTCAGCGCGAAGCAGACCGGTGATGATCGAGAGCGTCGTCGTCTTACCCGCACCGTTGGGCCCCACGATGCCGTACAGCGAACCGGCGCGGATGCTCAGGCTCACGCCGTCCACGGCGACCACGTCTCCGTAGCGCTTGTGCAAGCCGTTCACTGCGAGCACGACGGGAGCCGTCGCGGCCGGCGCCGGACGTGCGGCCGGGAAGACCCTCGTGGTCGCCGCACGTCTCGCTCTCTGAGGGGATGCCGACTCGGCGTCTTCGTCCACCTGCGTCTCGAGCTCGGTCGCCCCTGCACGCTCACGCGCGATCTTCGCGCGGTCCACGGTCTCTTCGACGTACGGCGCGACGGATGCTCCACCGAGCGCCTCGTCGCGGTCGTCGGAGACGAGAACCTGCTCGATCAGCCAGTCGGGCGCCCCGACGTCGGTGGCGCCCGCTGGCGCAGGCGCGGCGGCGGAGTCGACCTGCCGATGCCCAACAGCATCGCCGGAGGACTCGCTCTCCCGCACGAGATCGGCGAGAAGGCGCGACCCCTCATCGCCGCTCTCCTGCTCAGCTGCTGCCGCCGCGGCGGCAGCAGCTGCTGCGGCGCGTCTCCGCCGTCCGAACAGAGTGATGCGCTGACGCGAGCCGGTGTTCTCATCGACGGAAGAGGACTGAGCGGGCATCGGCCCGGTGTCCACGTCCACGTCAGTGTCCTCGTCCTGCGACGTGCCGGCTGGGGATTCATCGGCCGGCGCCACGATCGGTTCCGGAACCTCGACGACCGGCGCAGCGGCCGTCTTCGCCACGGGGGCGGGAGCGCTCACGGGGCCATCGGAGGTTGCCTCGGGCGCGAGGAGGGTGGCGGTGGAAGCCTCGGCCTGCACGATGGCATCTGCGCGATCGACGACGCCGCTGCCCTTGGTCGCCCTCGTTCGGGATGCCCCACGCGAGCCGCGCGGACCCGTCGCGACCGCGATGTGCGCGTCATCCGACGCGGTTTCGGGTACGACCGAGGTGTACGCCGCAGCACCCGTTGCTCGTGGGCGAGAGCCGCGCCGGGCATCCGACGCCTTGCCCACTCGCACTCGGACGACGGGGAGAGTGGCCTCCGCCGGTGCCGCCTCACGGTCGGCGGCGTCCACGCCGCCGGCCGACGTTTCGACACCCCCCGTGGCGGAACCCTGCGGCTCATCTTGCACGCGCCATACCCCCGAAACCGTGGTCGCCTCGAACAGCCGAATCGCTGAAGTTCGCGATCGGCCCGCCTCGCTTTCGGCACCGTCGGGATGCGGCGTTCGCGCTAGCGGATGCTGGCGCGGCACCTCCCCCTTCGGAGCCCTCGAGATCCTTACGCTAACCTACCAATCGCTCCCGGCACAGCCCTGAGATAGACGGCGGTCTATTCGATTGCCTTCCCCGTTTCTAAGAGCACTCCCATAAAACGATCACGAAACGGCAACGTCCCGCATTCGGGGCTCAAGCCTCCGGTAAATTCGATCCCGGCACAGCGCGGTGTCCCAGTACACACGCATCAGTGACATTTCGGTGAACGAAGCCGTCGGCGCTGGCGACTTGAACCGCCACGCCGCCGAACGACAGTCATCCGCAGTCACACAGTTCAACTTCATTGGGGGGTCGACTATGCGCACGAATGACAGGAGACGAAACGTGACCACCGCACCGCAGGTAGTGATTCTCGCCGCCGGCATGGGTAGCCGTCTCGGGCGCTCACTGCCGAAGCCACTGACCGAGTTGGGCGACGGACGCACGATCATGCAGCAGCAGTTCGACAACATCCACGCAGCCTTCGGCCCCAAGGTCAAGGTCACGATCGTCGTCGGCTACAAGCTCGAGCACATCGTCGAGGCCTTCCCCGACGCATCCTTCGTCTACAACGAGCAGTACGACCAGACGAACACCTCGAAGAGCCTCATGCGTGCGCTCAAGTCGAGCGGCAACGGCGGAGTGCTGTGGATGAACGGCGACGTCGTCTTCGATCCGGGCGTGCTGGTGCGCGCTGCCGAGGCGATCGCCCGCGACCAGTCGTTCGTGACGGTGAACACGTCGAAGGTGTCAGACGAAGAGGTCAAGTACACCACGGGCGCTGAGGGCTTCATCGAGAAGCTGTCCAAGACCGTCAAGGGCGGCCTGGGCGAGGCCGTCGGCATCAACTACGTGTCGAGCCGCGACAAGGCAGCTCTGCTGTATCACCTGCAGCACGTGGACGATCAGGACTATTTCGAGCGCGGCGTCGAGCTCGCCATCCAGAACGACGGCATGCTCGTCGAGCCCGTCGACATCTCCGACTTGTATGCGGTCGAGATCGACTTCGCCGAAGACCTGGAGCGCGCGAACCTGTTCGTGTGATCCGCATCTCCCGGTAACGGATGCCGTCGGCCGTCAGGTCGACGGCATCCTGCGTTTGGGGCCTCAGAGTTCCTGCACCGGGGCGCCGGTACGATCGTCGGGTGACCACCTACGCCGATGCGCGACCCGCAGAGCGCACGCCGTTCGCTCGATACCGGCATTCGCTGTGGTTGCTGACCAAGCGCGACCTGCACGTGCGATACACGACGAACGTGCTCGGCTACGTGTGGTCGATCCTCGACCCGCTTCTGATGGCTGGCATCTACTACCTCGTGTTCGTCGTGGTCTTCCACCGCGGGAACAGCGCGAACGAATCCCCGTACATCGTGTTCCTGCTCTCCGGGCTGTTGCCATGGACCTGGTTCAACGGCGCCGTGTCGGACTTCACGCGGGCCTTCAGCCGCGAGGCCAAGCTCATCCGCTCGACGGCCATCCCGCGCTCCATCTGGATCAACCGCATCGTGCTTAGCAAGGGCATCGAGTTCGCGCTTTCCCTTCCCGTGCTGGCGCTGTTCGTCATCTTCTCGGGGGCGCAGGTGCACTGGCAGCTGGCGTTTTACCCGATCGGGTTGGCGATCGAGGCCGTGCTGCTTGTCGGACTCGGACTCCTCGTCGCGCCGCTCGTGGTGTTCTTCAAAGACCTCGAGCGCGCCGTCAAGCTGCTTCTGCGGTTGCTGTTCTACGCATCCGCCGTGCTTTACCCGGCGAGCGAGGTCCCGAAGGGCAGCCTGTTCCGCTATTTCATCGATCTCAACCCGCTCGTCGGGATGTTCGGTGTGTACCGCGCGGGATTCTTCCCCGACGACCTGCACTGGGACCTGGTGCTCATCTCCGCCCTGGGCAGCGTGATCTTGCTCGTGATCGGATGGCTGGTCTACTCACGCACCATTCGCAGCGTGCTGAAGGAAATGTGATGACCGACACAGTGACCACGACCGCGATGATCGAGGTGCAGGATGTCGGCATCCGTTTCAAGCGCAACCGCCGTTCGCGACGCAGCTTCAAGGACCTGTTCTCGTCGCGCGCACGGCGTGCCCGTCCTGACGAGTTCTGGGCCCTGCGTCACGTCTCGTTCACGGTGAAGGCCGGAGAGGCGATCGGTGTCGTCGGGCGCAACGGCCAGGGCAAATCGACGCTGCTCAAGCTGGTGGCAGGCGTCATCCTCGCCGACGAGGGCACCGTGGACGTGAAGGCGGGCACCGCGCCACTGATCGAGATCACCGGTGGATTCGTCGACGACCTCAGCGTGCGCGACAACATCTACCTCACCGCGGGGCTTCACGGCATGACGCGCCGGCAGATCGACGAGCGCTTCGACGACATCATCGGCTTCGCCGACATCGGCAACTTTCTCGACACCCCCTATAAACATCTGTCGAGCGGCATGAAAGTGCGCATCGCGTTCGCCGTGATAACGCAGCTCGACGAGCCGATCCTCATCGTCGACGAGGTGCTCGCGGTCGGCGACAAGGGATTCAGAGAGAAGTGCTACAAGCGCATCGAGGACATGCTCAGCCAGGGCCGCACGCTGTTCTTCGTGTCGCACAACGAGAAGGATCTGCGTCGGTTCTGCACGCGGGGGCTCTATCTCGAGGGCGGTGCACTTGCACTGGATTCCGACATCGCGACCGTGCTCGAGCGTTACAACAGCGACTACACGGTGTAGGTCTTCGGCTTCGGCTCCGGCTCCGGCTCCGGCTCCGGCACATACCGTCACGCTGCCTTCGTCCGGACGGGACTCGTGCTGGATTTCGGAGATTCAGCGCGACACGCCGCTGATCTGGTCCGACGCGCCGCGCGATCCGGCGAATCTCCGATATTCAGCCCGGGGCGATCCGCCCCGGGCGTGCGCTGGCCCTCCCTCCCCAAGAGTCGTAGTCTGTCGCCGTTCCACAGCTCGAACGCGGGCGTCGGATGCCCGACCTAACGTGCCTGCATGACTCCAACTCGACCCGACGAGACCGCGGCCGGCCGGCCGCTGGCATATCCCGTTCCGTTCGCCTTCGACCGTGCCACTCCCCCGCGATACAGACTCCGCAACGCAAGTCTCGAGACAGTCACCGGCGTGCGATTCTCGTTGCTCGGCGCGGGGAGCATGCCTGTGCAGGCACCGATCACGCTCGGCCCGGGAGAGGTGGCCGAGATTCCGATACACGGCAGCGATCTGGCCAGAGCGACCGTGCTGGTGGTGCGATGGCATCGGGCCAACGGCGACGAGTATCTCTGGCGGGCGAGCTTTTGATGCCGGGCGGGGTGATCCCGAGCGAGGCGAAGCCAATACAGGTCGCTGAGCGAAGCGAAGTCGAGTCGAGTCGAGTCGAAGGGTCTCGCGCCTCAGCGCATCCGTTCGCGCTCGCGAATGAAGTCCTTCGCGGTGTACAGGCGGTGGCGACCGGGCAGATCGGCGATCGTGAGCCCCGTGATCAGCTCGCCGGCATCCGTGTCGAGAACGGTGGCGATGCGGATCACCGTGCTCAGGCTCGGATTCGCCCGACCTCGTTCGATCTTGCCGTAGTTGGTCGGGTGGATGTCTGCGAGATGCGCGACCTCCTCCTGGCTCAGACCGAGCGCAGTTCGGATGCCGCGAAGCCGTTCGCCGACCACGCCGGCGGCGCGGGAGAACGGCTCGACCATGGCTTCTTGTCTACGGACGAGACAGCGTTCGGGTCCAGAGCGTTTGTACCCTGTAGGGTTCAGCCATTCCTTCGCGGCTCTGTGCGCAGTTCCACCCGCCTTGATCGCAGTGACCGAAGCGCAGGTGTGGGCCGTCATCGGCGTCCTTGCCGCCTCGTTCATCGGCACGATCACCGTCACGACCCAGCTCATGATGCGGACGATCTCTGCTCAGATAGGCGAGCTGCGGAACGAGATGACTGCGCGCTTCGAAAAGGTCGACGTTCGATTCGCCGAGGTCGATCGTCGACTAGACCGCATGGAGAACCGCTTCGACGGTCTCGACCGAGATGTGCAGGCGATCGCTCGCAAGGTGTTCCCACACGAGGAGAGCTAGACCGCGGGGGGAGACCTACTCCCCCGCTTGCTCGCGCTCCGTGACGTAACGCTCGATGATGATCGCCGCCGCATCGTCGAGCGTGTCCTGTGCGAGGCCGAGTTCATTGCGCACGCGGGCCCGACCGATCAACATCGACTCGTACTGCTGCTCCGAACCGGGGACGTTGCCGCTGTCCATCGCGCGGATGCCCATCGAGAACCAGCGTTGCGCGGCCTGGAACTCGTCGACCAGTTCGAAGAAGCTGCTGAGCACCAGGAACGTCGTGATCTGGTCTGGGCTCTCCTTGCGGAGTGCATTCGCCAGTTCGAGCGCTGCATCCTTCTGTCCGCCCTGGTAGAGCGCCTGCACCATCAGCGCTCGGATGTCCACGTAGATGGAACCGCCATCGGCGCGGGCCGCTTCGAACATGCGCAGGGCTTCCGCGTGGTCACCGGCGTACCCGAAGTTCTCGCCCGCCTCGACGAGAACAGCGGCTCGCGAGACATCCTCTGCCAACGCGTAGAGCCCTGCATCGGTAGCCCATGAGCGTAACGTCTCGGCGATCGCACGATCCTGGTCTTCGCCGCGGTGAGCGCGATCGCGGGCGTCGTCGAAGTCCTTCAGAGTGATGAGGCGGGGCACTCGGCAAGCATACGAGAACCGGGGCGTCGTCAGCGCGAGGTGGCGCCACGGCCAGAGGCCACTTCGAGTCGCTGTGCTCGCTCAGTGCTGAGGGAACTGGTCGCTCAATGGGGTGAGGGGAATGCTGCTCCGTGCTCGGCGGGGAATATAGGCATCCGTAAACTCGAATGCATGGCGCGCGCGAAGAAGGTCAAGCCCATTCTCGGGATCACCGGAACGAGCACCGCCCGCGGTGTGGCGGTCCCGTCGCGCATCAATCGCGGAGTCGACCGATTCCTCTCGGTGCAGCGGCCCGTTGTGCTGGCGCACCTGCGGAGCATTCGACGCAGGCATCCGGATGCCACTCCCGACGAGGTCGCATACCTCGTCGGTCGAAGGTACCTCCTCGCTGTCACCACGAGCGGTGCTGCGGTCGGCGCCACCGCGGTGATTCCGGCCGTTGGCACGATCACGACTCTCGCGCTGTCCGCCGTGGAGACTGCAGCGTTCCTCGAGGCGACCGCCCTGTACGCGCAGTCGATCGCCGAGCTGCACGGGCTGCCGGTCAGCGATCCCGAACGGGGCCGTGCCCTCGTACTGGCGCTCATGCTCGGCAAGGAAGGTTCGACGCTCGTGCGTCAGTGGGGTCTCGAGGTGACGGAGACCGAGGTGTCGCGCGAACTGTACTGGCGGCAGGTCGTCTCCAGCAGCATTCCCCGAGTCGTGATCGCTCCACTGCTCGAGAGACTGCGGGGTGCGTTCGCGAAGCGGTTGGCGACATCCGGATCGGCGAGCGTGCTCGCGAAGGCCCTGCCGTTCGGTGTCGGCGCCGTCGTCGGCGGTACGGGCAACCGCATCACAGGGTCACGCGTCGTGCACTCCGCGCGGTCGGTGTTCGGTGCCGCTCCCGAAGCGTTCCCAGAGTCGTTGGTGGTGTCGCTCGTCGCGACGGAGTCGGCGGTCGCGGTCGAGGAGTGAAGGCGCTGGCCGTCAGTCGCTGAGGATTGCGTCGGAGTCTTCCGCGTCGGTTCCGTCGCCGTGCTCGAGGACGGTGACGTCCTGCGCGTGGAACTTGGCGAAGCGGTCCCACTCGTCCATCAGGTGCTGCACCGCGGCGTGAAACCGCTTCGTGGTCTCACCAGGCGTGGTGTCACCGAAGTAGCGCTGCACCCAGTACCGCAGGCGCTCGGCGGCCGCGTCGTCGTGAGTGAGCTCGTCGATGATCGGCACGATGTTCGGTGCGTCCACGTCGTAGAGCCACTCGCACGCCGAGAGGTATCCGTCACGGTCGATCTCGGCCTCCGGGTGCACCGGATGCGTGATCAGCAGCGGCTTGCCGGCCGCCAGACGGTCGTAGACCATTGCGGAGATGTCGACGATGGCCACGTCGGCCGCTGACAGCTGCCACCCCAGCTCCGGGCCGTCGTCGAAGACGTGCTTCGCCGTCGGATCCGCATGGTTCGCCGCCTCGATCGCACGGATGATACGACGATTGGCCTCTTCGTATTCCTCGTCGACGACGCCGGAGCGCGGATGCGGCCGGTAGATCACGCGATGGCGGCCCGTGGCCAGGAGGGCATCCACGAGCGCGACGCCGTGCGAGGCGATCGATCCGTAGGCGGCTGCAGCGCGGTCGCCCTCCCAGGTGGGCGCGTAGAGAACGACGGTACGGCCGTCGGGTGTGTACGGAAGATCGCCCGAATAGTGATCGGCCTGCGGCCGCCCGATCCTGATGGCGCGCTTCTCGAAGTCGTAGTCCCACAACACCTTGCGCAGGCGGGTGATCGCGGCATCCCCTGCCACCAACGCGTAGTCATACGCCTTGAACTGGTTGGTGGTCATGTACATCTTGTCGGATTCGCCGTGGTTGATGAACACGTGCCAGCGACGGCCGTAGCGCATCATCTGGAAGTTGCGCGTGTTCTGGTTCACGTAGAAGACGATGCGGATGTCCTGCTCCGCCAGCGTGTCCTCGAGGTCGACGACGGTGCGCACGTAGGCCACGGGAATCGGCGACTCGTCGAACAGCGCTGACGCCCCGACGGGCGAGCGCGAGAGGATGACCACCGGCCATGTCTTGCTGAGCTCGGCCAGCGGCTTGTACCACTGACGGATCTGGTACATGTTCACCTTGCTGTCGGCGAAGTACACGCCGATCTTGAACTTTCCGGACTCCAGCGCCGGGGCCTGAGCCAGTCGCTCGGCGAGGGTGGCACGCGCCCTTCGCTGAACGAACGCGTTGCGAACCAGGCGCGCGCCGGCGCGTGCGTCGTGTACCAAACCCATGCCGAACAGAATATGGGGTGATTCTTAGAGCCGGCGTCAGACGACGGGGGGACGACCAGCTGCGGCCATGCGCCACACCGTGCGCCAGCGCATCGGGCGACGCTCCCCGGGATCGTCTCGCCACCCGGCCGCCCAGCCTGTGAACCAGGGCTTCAGGGTGCCCGGCGATCGCACGCTGCGAAGCATCTGAACGCCGGTCCAGGTTGCCACATAGATCGGCACCAGCACGGCGGGAAGATTGCGCCGTGCCACCCACACCCGGTTGCGGGCGTTCCGCCAGTAGAAGTCGGTGTGCCTGGTCGTCGGCACATTCGGATGCCTCGCCTCCAGATCGCCCGCGTACCATGCCCGCTTGCCCTGATCCCAGACCCTCCACGCGAGCTCGATGCCCTCGTGCGCGTAGAAGAACGGCGCCGCCCAGCCGCCGGCCGCGTCGAACACGGAACGCGGGATCAGGATCGCGCCCTCGATGAGCGCGAACACCGCGCCAGGGGTTGCGGGATCGCCTTTGCGCAACCGGGGCACCCAACGCCTGGGAGCCGGCGAATCATCGATGGTTCGCACCCGCGGCTGGAGGACACCGAGCGAGGCATCCGCGTCGAAACGCGCGATCGCGTCGATCAGAAAGGTCTCGCTTTCGACGTACTCGTCGTCGTCGAGAAAGAACAGATACTCCCCCACCGTCTTCGTCACGCCGGCATTGCGCCCAGCCGGAATGCCGATGTTCTCCGTCAGCCCGAGTGCCTGCACGCCCGCGGGAAGTCCTGTCGGCTGCCAACCGTTGCCGACGCAGACGATGTCGACGACCACGTCACGCTGGGCGAGCACGGATGCCAGTGCCCGCGCCAATTCCACGGGTCGCGTTCCCTGCGTGAGCACCACGACGCCGACAGCCGGGGCCACTCGCTCGGTCATGCTCGTAAACGCCTGGAACTCATGATCGCAAGGAAGTGCCCGATCAGAGCCAGTATCGCGAAGGCGAGCAACACGACCAAGTAGATACGCTCGGTGATCGGCGACCCGGTGAAGATCGCGATCACGGCGACGACGAACGTGAGCAGCGCGAGCTCGACGGAGTGGAACATCCGGTGGAACGGGAAGAACTTCACGGCTCGTCGAGCGAGCGCGATGAGACGCTGCTGCGGTGCGGCCTGCGCCTCCTCGTTTCCGAGGCGCGGCAGGCCGGCGTAGGCACGCGCGACCCGCATGAGATCGTTCAGCGCCTTGTTCAGCACGAGGACGAGGGCGAGGGCGAAGCCGAGCGTGGTCCAGAGATAGTCGTCGGGCGTCTCGAACGGCCAACCGGCAGCGCGGAGACCGAGCACGATCGCGATCAGCGTCTCCGTCGAATAATGGCCGACGGCATCCAGAAAATGGCCCGCCGGAGACGAGCTGTGCCGCCAACGAGCCACTTCACCATCGCAGCAGTCGAACAACATCTGCAGCTGTCCGAAGACGACGGCGAGCACAGCGCCCCAGATGCCGGGGATGAGCAGCGCGGCGGCGGTCAGCCAGCCGGACAGGATCATGAACCCCGTCACGCCGTTGGCGCTGATGCGCGTCTTGAGCAGCGCCCAGGTGAGGTACGGCGAGATGTCGCGCAGGTAGAGGTGCGCCGTCCAGTGCTCGGCGTTGCGGCGCTGACGAACCTCCGGCGGCTGAGTCACCTCGCGCAGTTCGGCGATCGACTGAGGCCGGCTGTACGAATCCGGAGCCGTCACACTACCTCCCAGATCGGCTGTGCAGGTCGTGCGACAACTCGAAGAAGCCGCCGATGAATCCGACACCCCAACTGATGTGGATGGTCGGCACGACGACGATGAATCGCAGCATAGCGGCGAACCCGTCCCTGGACGCGATCACCAGCGAGGCGATAACCACGAACAGCAGGTAGAGAACGGGAAGCGCGAAGGCCAAGGTCAGCCATCCGATGGAGGCACCGACGACGAGCCCGGCCAGCCCGACCAGTCCGATGACGATGGCGGCGACGAGCAGCACGACCAGTACGGGCGGCGCGAAATATCGCAGCGAACTCGCGGACGGGAAGCGCCGCACCAGTTCTCCGCGCCACATTCCGGTGGCGAAGAACTGATTGACGAGCGAACGGATGCTCGACCGCGGCTGGTAGGTGACCACCAGTCGCGGAGTGAACCACACCGTGCCACCCGCTGCGCGCAACCGCCGGTTGAGCTCCCAGTCCTGCCCCCGACGCACACCCTCGTCGAAAAGACCGGCCGCGACGAGCTTGTCGCGGCGGAAGGAACCGAGGTAAGCGGTCTGCGCCGGTCCTTCTTTGCCGCCGACGTGGTGCTGGGTTCCGCCGAGCCCCATGCGCGACTTGTAGGCGCGCGCGACGGCCTTCTCGAACGGCGTGGTGCCGCGGGCGTCCATCAGTCCGCCGACGTTGTCGGCGCCCGTGCGCTGCAACGTCTCCACGGCGATGCTCGTGTAGTCGGAGGGAAGCAGCGAATGCGCATCCACCCTGATCACGACGGGATGAGCGGATGCTCTGATCGCCGCGTTCAGACCGGCCGACGTCGACGCCGCCGGGTTCGCGACCACGCGCACGTTCGGATGCTCTCGGGCCAGCTGCGCCAGAACCTCTTCTGTTCCGTCGGTGCTGGGACCCACTGCGAGGGTGATGTCGTATGTCCCGCGGTAATCCTGTTCGAGAAGGCGTTCGACCGCGGCACGCACGTACGGGGCCTCGTTCAGAACGGGCATGACGTACGAGACACCGGGAAGCGCTCCTGCGCCCGCGCTGCTGGGTTCAGCCATCACATCCGCTCGTCGAATCGTCGGCTCAGCCTATCAGCGCGTGAGTCGCCGAGAGCCGGGCGCGATGGACGCCCGGCTCTCGTTGCGACGCACTCAGATCAGGAGGACAGGGTGCCGAGCGTGACGTCGGTCGACTTGTTGCCGCCGCCTCGCACATAGGTGATGGATGCCTTCGAACCACCGGCCAGAGCCCGCACCTGAGCGGTGAGGTCGGTGGCATCGGTGATCGGGTGACCGTTGAAGTTGGTGACGATGTCACCGGCCTTCAACCCCGCCTTCGCGGCTGCGCCGCCGGAGGTGACCGACTTGATGAGGGCGCCGACCGTCGTGGCATCGGTGGAGGATGCCGAGTCTGCGACCGTCGCACCCAGCAGTCCGCTGGTGGCTTTGCCGTCCTTGACGATCTCGTCCGCTACACGCTGGGCGACATTCGACGGAATGGCGAAGCCGA
The DNA here is from genome assembly GCF_022761015.1 of Humibacter sp. RRB41. Taxonomy (GTDB): domain Bacteria; phylum Actinomycetota; class Actinomycetes; order Actinomycetales; family Microbacteriaceae; genus Humibacter. The sequence goes on along the minus strand of NZ_JAKWJQ010000004.1, from coordinate 398,054 downwards.
CCCCGATGCTGCCGGACTGACTGCTCGAATCGCTCGACGAGCTCGCGCTGGCGATGGCCACGTTGATGCCGATCACCTGGCCCTTCGCATTGAGCAGCGCGCCTCCCGAGTTGCCGGGATTGATGGCGGCATCCGTCTGGATCACAGGGAGGGAGATGGTGCTGTCGGTGCTCGATTGACCGCTGCTGCCACCTTGGTCGTTCCAGAAGTTGAACGGACTGTTGTCCCCGTTGCCGTTGCCGCTGCCGCCGTTGTCCTGCTGATCCTGGCTCGGCGCGGCGGACGAGGCGATCTGGATGCTGCGGTTCAGAGCGCTCACGATGCCGTTCGTGACGGTGCCGGAGAGACCGAGCGGAGCACCGATGGCGATCGCGGTGTCACCCACGTTGACCTTGTCGGAATCCGCGAAGCTCGCAGGCGTGAGGCCGCTGGCACCCTGCAGCTTGATCACGGCCAGGTCGAGCACCGGGTCGGTGGCAACGACCTTGGCCTTGTAGATCTTGCCGTCGTTCGTGTTCACCGTGATGGTGGCACTACCGGTCTCGCCGTCGAGCGTGACGACGTGCGTGTTCGTGAGGATGTAGCCGTCGGCGGTCAGGATGACACCCGAACCGGTTCCCGCCTCGGAACTCGCCGTCGCATTGATCGTCACGACGCTGGGGGACGCCTTCGAGGCCACGGCCGTGACGTCGGTTGCGTTCTGCGCGTCGTTCACAGTCACGTTGGTCGCCCCGTTCGAGGCGACGGTCTTCGTGCCGCTCGAGTTCGCGGCATAGATGCCCACGACTCCGGCTCCGACTCCACCTCCGAGCAGGCCGGCGAGCACGAAGCCCGTGATCACGAGGCCGGCGCGGTTGCTCTTGCCGTCCTTCGGCTTCGCGACCTTCTGCGGCTGCACCGGCTGGCCGGGCTGGCCCGCTTGGGGCTGCTGACCTGCGTAGGTCTGCGGGCCGTACGCATTGGGCTGCCCCGCGTACTGGTAGTTCGGCTGCTGACCATAAGGCTGCTGCTGATAGCCGGGCTGCTGGCCGTAGTGATACCCGGCCTGCTGTGCCGCGTAGGGGTTCTGCGGGCCCTGCGGCGGCAGCGATGCGGTCGGCTGCGTCTGGCCGTTCGGAGTGCCGAACGAACCCGAGCCGTAGTCGACCGTCGGCTGTTCGGACGTGGGCTGCACGGTCGATTGCTCGGGCGCAGGCACCGTCGGCTGCTGTGCCGTCGGCTGCTCGGCGTTCGGCGCTACCGGCGATTCCGGTGAAGTCTCTGTGCTGTTCTGCGCATCGGCGGCTTCGCGCACGGCGTCGAACTCGGCTCGCGGCAAGGTGTTGTCGTGATCCTCGTGCCGAGTCGCGTCGGCACCCGAGTCCTGCGCGGGATGCTGCGGGACGGACTCCGGGTTCTCCGGGTCCTTCGGTGTGTCGGTCATTGTGTCGTGCTCCTTCCAAGCACTCCAAGCATCCGCTCTCATGCTGGGTGTGGTTTATGGGCAATCTGTGAACCGACTAGAACAATCCCATGGGTCTCACACGGTGAGCGAATCGGCTCGCCGACATTGGTGGCCGAACGCTACGAGAACCCTGACGTGGCCGCTCTCAGGCTCTCACTCCAGCCTCAATCTGTCAGCATCCGACAGCGTGCGGATCGCTCTTGCATGTTCGCTGCACGAGTACGGTCGCAGCGTCGCCGGCGACGATGGTCGACGTCGGCGCAGACAGGCTCAGCGTGCCGGGGATATCGCGCCACGCGCCGCCGCCGACCCGGAACTGCGCGGTGTAGATCACCGCGACATCGAGCGTGTAACTTCCGGACTTCGCATAGATGTGGCTCGTCGCGGTGGGGCTGAACTCCGGAACTCCGAGTGCCTTCCAGGTGCGACCGCCGGTGCTCGTTGTCGAGCGGATGCCGTCCCCATAGCCCCAGCGGAACGTCACGGGCGTGAACCGCACGTCGGCCTGCACTCCGAGCAGCGGACCGGATGCCGTGTGCGCCTTCGCGCTCGCCACGAAGTTGGCGTCGAGCCCGATCACCGCCCAGCCGTTCGGCTCCCCCGCGACCGTTGGGCGCGCGGGGTAGAAGGAGGCCAGGTCGGACATTCCGACGTCGGGATACGTGACGGCGTATCCCGACGCACCGAGACACCTGTTGCCTGCTGTCGAGCAGCGGTCCTTCGGGGTCGTCGGCGTGGATGAGTCGTCGGAGTCGTCGCCCGTCGTGGCGTCTGTGCCGGTGCCGTTGGAGCCGGTGTGGCCGCCGACGTCGACGTGGTCGCCGGCGTTGGTGCCGGTGGTGGAGCACCCACCAGTAGTCTGCTCGAACGCAGTGCAATCGCGGTCATCTGCGTTGACTGGTACCGGCGCAGCCATGCAGATCGCGACGCTCAGCACGATGCTGCCGGCTAGCAAATGCCGTCGAGTTCCCACGATTTCCGATCTTCCACAATCAACCCTGACGAGGAGCCAGCCGACTCAAGAGTGACCACGAATGCGGAGAGTGTCGCTCTATCACTTTCAACTAGCGACTCCCCACCACTATTGACAACGTCGACCTCTGAGACGTCTTCGCACGTATAAATCGCTACATGAAGTCCATCTGAACCCGGATTTTGTAATCGAACCTTTCGGTATTTGGTGCTACCCACGCTGTGCGCCCCGGCCGCTGCAAATTGTGCAGCGCTCTTCAACACCAATTGCAGCGCTTCGCCTGTGGCATACGGCTTGATGCGCTCCGGGTTCTTGCCGCCGTCGTGCGAGATCTGGTCCGACACTTTGAGGTACGCGGCGTAGGCCTTCGTCGCCGCGTCCAGTGCTTCGGCATCGGAGGCGAACAGCGGCGTGTGCGCTGCCCTCTTCGTAGGGGTCGGCGACGGGGATGGCGTGGTGCAGGCGGCGAGCGCGACGGCGACGAGCAGGGCGAGGGCGACTGCTGGCATCCGTCTGCGCAGGGGCATGGCCACCACGGTAGGACAAACGGGCGGGGTGGGCATCCGTTATCCACAGGGGCGGCGGCATTAGTTTGAGTGTGCAGAATACGGAGGCGAAATGACGACGTTGATCCCCGGCCCTTGGCAGCGTGCCGCGCACGGCGCAGGTCTGCTCGGCGACGACGGCACCGTGTCGGCCACGATCTTCGCGGAGATGAGCGCCCTGGCGGCTCGAACCGGAGCGATCAACCTGGGTCAGGGATTCCCCGACGAGGACGGGCCGGCCGAGGTGGCGGAGGCTGCCGTGCGGAGCATCCGTGACGGCGTGAATCAGTACCCGCCCGGCATCGGCATGCCCGTTCTGCGCGAGGCCATCGCCGAACACCAGCAGCGCTTCTACGGCCTCGCTGTCGACACGGATCGCGAGGTACTGGTCACGGCCGGCGCCACCGAGGCACTGGCCGCGACCCTGCTCGCGCTCGTCGAGACCGGCGACGAGGTGGTCACGTTCGAGCCGTTCTACGATGCGTACGGGGCGACGATCGCGCTGGCGGGCGGCATCCATCGCACGGTGCCGTTGCGGGCACCGGGCTTCGCGCCCGACCTCGACGAGCTTCGTGCCGCCGTGACGGACCGTACGCGGATCATTCTGGTGAACGATCCGCACAATCCCACCGGGGCCATCTTCGACCGGCAGACGCTCGAGACCATCGTCGAGCTCGCGAATCGGCATGACGCGATCATCGTGACCGACGAGGTGTACGAGCACCTCGCGTTCGATCGGCCGCACATTCCGATCGCGACGCTGCCCGGGGCATCCGATCGCACCGTGTCGATCTCGTCGGGCGGCAAGACGTTCAGCATGACGGGATGGAAGATCGGCTGGGTCACAGCGCATCCCGAGCTGATCAAGGCGATCACGGCGGTGAAGCAGTTCCTGACGTATGTGAACGGTGCGCCGTTCCAGCCGGCCATCGCTGCAGGACTGCGGATGCCCGACTCCTTCTTCACCGACGCTGCCACCACGCTCGCCGCGAAACGCGATCTGCTCTCGGCCGGTCTCGATGCGGCCGGATTCGATGTTTTCGCCTCGCACGGTTCGTACTTCGTGGTGGCGGATGCCGCTTCCCTCGGCTACACGGATGCCGTGGCCTTCTGCCGCGAACTCCCCCACCTGGCCGGCGTCGTCGCGGTGCCCATCACGGCGTTCTGCGGACCGCGGATGCGCGAGGAAGCGGCATCCCTCGTGCGCTTCGCATTCTGCAAGCGCGTGGAGGTGCTGGAGCGGGCGGCGGAGCAGCTTTCGCGCCTCGGACACGCCTGACAAGGCTCCTGAACGGGTAGCCCAAGGACCCGCGACGGCGAACCCACCGACTCCGTGGTGACGGGGTCAGTCTCGCGGGACGACGACGTAACGGCGGAGGGACAGCGCGGGATTGATGGCCCGCACTCGAGCAAGACGCTCGCGGGAGAGCCAGGCGACGGCGACGCCCGGCTGCTCGCCTGCATCCGCCAGGGTGACGCCCATCGGGTCGACGACGATGCTCGAGCCGACCCCGATCGGTCCGACATGGTCGGCGGCAGCGACGAACACCGTGTTCTCGATCGCTCGCGCAGCGATGAGGGTGCGCCAGTGCTGTTCCTTGAGGGGACCGCGCACCCACTCGCTGGGAACCAGGATGACTTCGGCGCCGGCATCCACGATCGCGCGCGTCACCTCGGGGAACCGCAGGTCGTAACAGGTCTGCAGTCCGATGACGAGGCCGTCGACGTCGAAGAGTTGCGGAGCATCCAACGGGCCGGGCCGCACCACGTCGGACTCCCTGGCGCCGAACGCGTCGTAGAGATGCTGCTTGCGGTACGAGGCCAGGATGCCCGTGCCCGGCCCGACCGCGACCACCGTGTTGAAGAAGTGGCCGGCATCGTCCGACCGCTCGGCGAGGCCGGCGACGATCGTGACGCCCAGATCGTCCGCGATCGCCGAGAGCGTCGCAGTGAAGGCTCCGTCGAGTGCCTCTGCGTGGTCGAGAAAACGCGCGTCGACGGGATCGGCGAAGTACGACGAGTACTCGGGGAGGACGACCAGCCGTGCTCCGCGGGCGACAGCCTCCGCCGCCAGGGTGCGTATCGACTCGAGGTTCGCCGTCGTGTCCTCGCCCGGCGCGAACTGCGCGACGGCGATCGCGACGGCGTCGCTCTCGGAGCTGGGACCTGCAGGCATGGATCAAGCGTAGGACGCCGCTGCCGCCTGGGCGTCACGGGAGCGAGCTGACCCGCGTTCACCTCGATTTCATCCGTGCCATACCCCCGTGTTAGGCTCATCACGTGCCGCGGGGTGGAGCAGTTCGGTAGCTCGCTGGGCTCATAACCCAGAGGTCGCAGGTTCAAATCCTGTCCCCGCAACAAAGAGAAGAAGGCGTCCCGCAAGGGGCGCCTTCTTCGTTTCATCGCAACAGGGTGTGCCGGGCTCTCTGACTGGTTGTCGCCCGTCATCTCATGGGGAGACAGCGGATGCACGCAGTCATCTTGGGCGGCACCGGTGCCCTCGGCGGTGCCACAGCCGCGACGCTCGCCGCCGCCGGATGGGCGGTCGACGTGACCGGGCGCGATCCGTCGGGTATGCCTGCCGAGCTGGAGCGCGCAGGCGTTCGCTTTCATCGGGTCGACCGGCACGATATCCACGGCATCGGCCGACTCGTCGGCGCGGACACCGGACTTCTGGTCGACGTCCTGGCGTTCAAGGGAGCCGACGTACATGCTCTGCTTCCCGTGCTGAGCGCCGTCGGACATACCGTCGTAATCTCGGGGAGAGCCGTCTACGTCGACTCCGCCGGTCGGAACATCAATGGCGACGAGCCTCCGCGATTCGCTGTGCCGATTCGCGAGGACAATCCGACTCTGCCGCCGGCCGGAGACGACGTCGACCCGTTCACCCGTGACGGGTACGCGCCGTCGAAGGTCGCCGTCGAACACGCGGCGCTCGACAGCGGGCTGCCCGTCACCGTGATCCGCCCGGCCAAGGTGCACGGCCGTTGGGCCCGGAACCCGCGCACGCGGATGTTCGTCGAACGAATGGCCAACGGGGAGAGCCCGATCGAGCTCGCCGACAACGGCTCATCGATCGACCACCTGACCGCTGCGTCGAACGCGGCCGCCCTCATCGAGTCGATCGCCGTGCAACCCGGCCGTCGCATCCTGAACAGCGCGGATCCGGACACCCCCACTGCCGAGCAGATCGTCCGCTCGATCGGAGAACGCATCGGTTGGAACGGAGAGCTCGAGCTCATCGACGACCGGACGGACCCGCAACGTGGACACCACCCCTGGCGCGCGGCACACCCGATAGTTCTCGACACCGGCGCAGCCACCGACCTGGGCTATCTGCCGGTCGGCAGCAGCCTCGACCTGCTCACCGAAGAGATCGATTGGCTGCTGGAAGCGATCGCACCAGCGACCGACGCGCGGTGACAGCCGGAGCCTGCGGTGTGAGGATTGTCTCGTCGGCTCGTGTCGACGCAGCCCTGGGGGAAGGTCTGACATGCGCAAAGGCATCATCTCGTCGTTGAGTGACAGCGAGTTCCAGCTCCTTGCGGAGACGGAGAAGGATCGAGTGGGCTTACTCGACGAGGACGAGCTCTTGGATCTGCACGGCCGTGTTCGTCGGGCACGCAACAAGTACGTCGGCGTCTACCGCCGCAACGCCGTCGGGCGCATCAGCGACACCGCGGCGCGGGGTCAGGCGTATGCGCGCAACCAACGAGACCGTGACAAGGCGGAAGTGTTCGAGGATGCCCTCGCGCGCGTCAGCCGGCAACTCGCCACGGCAGCCAGGCAGGCCTCGGTCGCCCTGCGAACCACGAGGCTGGCGGCGGTGCGCGATCGCGGATCAGGGCCGACGACGTCGCCGTCAGGGCGGTCGTCCGTCGGTCCAGGGGTCCAACGGTCCCACCAGAAGACCACCGGCGGACTCAAGCGCGACGCGGGAACCCGTGCGATGGGCGCTCGGCGTCAGGCCAAGAAGGACGGGCGGTAGCGGCCGATCGACGCGATGAGGTTCTGGTGTCAGCGCTCCGGTTGCGGAAGCGCTCCCCCGAGTTCGATACCGCCGATGACCGTCCAGTCGTACCGGTCGCGCCAGACCTGACGCTGATCGACGAGCTCGATGCGGGTCACGGATGCCGGCACGGGCGCCGCAGGCAGGTTCGCGAGATCACGCGCGAGAGCGCCGGCATCCCACTCTGCGGCACTGTAGGCGTACGTGACGTGCGGCCGCAGGGGCGTCGAGAGCCGCGCGTCGGTGAGGGGCTCCGTCAGTCCGCGAAGAATGCCGCGGAGCGCGTCGATGCGACCTGCGGAAGAGACCGGCGACTGCACGGTGTTCTCGCCCACTCGTGCTGGGCCGAGCTCGATCTCGAACGGCGGGAACGTCGCGAGCGCGGCATGGGCATCCGTGACCAGCTGTGTCTTCTGTTCCGACGTCACAGGACCGATCGACTGCAACGTGAGGTGAAGCCACTCGATCGGGGTCGGGGTGAGTTCGGCGACTCCGCCGAGACGATCGATCTGCGCTCGAGCTGATTCACGCACGAGCGGCTGGTCGTCGAACACGATGTGCCAGTGGGCGCGCAGCACGTCTACGGGCCAGCGGTGGACGCTCCAGAAATCGTGCAGGGGTGCTCCGATCGTATAAGCGGCACCCGCGACAGTGCACGGCCCGCTCTTCCGGAGCCTAGTCACGGCTGCGGAGGCTCGCGGCTTCCCGCAGGCGCGGGACGGAAACCACCCCGGGTTCTGGGGATGGCGGCCACTCGTCGATGCGCCGAGTCTTGAGGCCAGCCGCCGGACCCGAGCGGCCGCGCGCCGAACCCGACGAGCGCCAGCGATCAGAACTGCACGACAAGGATCATCATGACCGACGTCACCCCCGCCTCAGCTGAGGCTGAATCCCTGCGCGGCCTGCTGCCCGGTCGCGTCTTCCTGCCAGGTGATCCCGGCTACGACGAGGCCCGGACGCCGTGGAACACGTCGGCGCAGCTCGCGCCTGCCGCCGTCGTCGTGCCGGTGTCCGTCGCCGAGGTGCAGGCTGTCGTTCGGACGGCCGTTTCCGCCGGATTGCGCATCGCGCCGATGAGCACCGGCCACGCGGGCGCGCTGCTGGCCGCATCCGATCTCTCCGGCACCGTGCTGGTGCGGCTCTCGGGTTTCACCGGCGTCACGGTCGACCCCGAAGAGAAGATCGGGCGAGTGGTCGGCGGAACGGTGTGGAGCGAAGTCGCCGCGGCGGCGGCCCTCTTCGGTCTCGCGGCGCCGCATGGCAGCGCGGGCAACGTCGGTGTCGTCGGATTCACGCTCTCTGGAGGCGTCTCGTTCTATGGACGCGAGTACGGACTCGCCGTGAACCGGGTGCGAGCCGTCGAGCTGGTCACCGCGGACGGTATCGTGCAGCGGGTCAGCAGCCACGAGAACGCCGACCTGTTCTGGGCGATCCGTGGTGGTAACGGCAACTTCGGCATCGTGACGGCGATCGAGCTCGAACTGTTGCCGCATTCCGACGTGTACGCGGGCATGCTGCTCTGGGACCTCGACCGCGCACCCGATGTCATGCGCGCCTGGCGGGACTTCACGCAGAACACCCCGAAGTCGGTCACGACCTCGTTCCGCGTGATGAGCTTTCCGCCGCTGCCCGAACTGCCGCCATTCCTCGCCGGTCGCAACATCGTTGTCGTCGACGGCGCGATTCTCGAGACGGATGACAGGGCATCCGACCTGCTCGCTCCGCTGCGTGCACTCGCGCCGGAGGTGGACACGTTCGGCCGAATTCCGGCTCCCGCGCTGCTCGGTGTGCACATGGACCCGCTCGTCCCGACGCCGTCGGTCAGCGACCACTGCATGCTCGGGGAGTTGCCCGACGGCGCGATCGACGCGTTCCTGGCGCGCGTCGGACCTGGAACGAACTCCGGGCTCATGATCGCCGAACTGCGGCAACTGGGAGGCGCGTTCGCCGAGCGGGTCCCCGACGGCGGAGCGATCTCGAGCGTCGACGGTGCATACGCCCTCTTCGCGATCGCCGTTGCACCGACGCCCGAGGCGGCGGCGTACGGCGCGGAGGCCGCTGCCGGCCTACGCAGTTCGCTCACACCGTGGTCGCTGCCAGGGAGCCTGCTGCTCACCTTCACCGAGCATCCGGTCGGCGGCGCGGATGCCTACGGCCACGCCGGCGAGCGGCTCGCCGACGAAGCGGTGCGCCTCGACCCCCTCCAGGTGTTCACGGCCGGACACGGCATCCGCTGATCCGGGCGGTAGCGCGCCGGTCTTGCGTCGGATGACGGATGACGACGGCGGGCGCCGCTCGTAATCTGCTGGTGAAGGCTCATCGAACCCGCAGGAGGCATTCGAATGGAGACGATGCACGCGTTGCGCGCCCATCAGCGCGGCGGTCCGGAGGTGCTGAAGTACGACAGCGCACCGATGCCGATTTTGGGGGCCACCGACGTGCTGGTGCGGGTGAGCACCGCTGGAATCACGTTCACAGAACTGTCGTGGACCGAGACGTGGGAGCGCGACGGGGTGTCGCGCCTCCCGACCATTCCCGCCCACGAGGTGGCGGGCATCGTGGTGGCGACGGGCGACGACGTCGACGCCGTCTCACCGGGCGACGAAGTGCTCGGCCTCGTGCCGTTCGACCGCGACGGCGCAGCTGCCGAGTTCGTCGCGCTGCCACAGGACTGGGTGGCTCCGCGACCTCCCGAGGTCGATCCCGTTCACGCCGCGGCGCTTCCGCTCGCCGCGCTCACGGCGCTGCAGGCGCTCGTCGACCACGGCCGCATCGCGCATGGTTCGCGCGTGCTGATTCAGGGGGCGGCCGGTGCGGTCGGAATCTTCGCCGTGCAGCTCGCCCACCTTCGCGGAGCGCGCGTCACCGCTGTCGCGCGTGCTCGAGATTTCGACCTGCTTCGGTTGCTCGGCGCCGACGAGGTGCTCGACTTCACCGTCGACCGCATCACCGCGCCCGAAGGCGGATTCGACATCGCGCTGTACTGCGCGGCCGGCGTTCCCGACGAGGACACCTACGCGGCCGTTCGCGACGGCGGCGTGCTCATCGGCTTGAACGGACCGCTCGATCGTGCCCTCCTCGACCGCTTTCGGATCGAGGGGTCGTTCTTCGTGGTGTCGGCGGATCGGGCGGAGCTGGACGAGCTGGCCGCACTCGTACGCGACGGCGAACTGAGTGTGCCGATCGCCGCCACCTTCGCGCTACGGGATGGCAAGGCCGCTTACGAGTCGGGCTCCGCCGCTGGACGGCTGCCCGGCAAGACGGTGCTCATCGTGCACGACGACACCGCATGATGGTCGCAGTGCGTGCGTAACGGGTAAAGCGCGCCGCAGTCACATCGTCTCGCGCATGCCACCGTCGATCACGAAATCGGCCCCGGTGACGTTGCCGAGTCTCGGGCTGGCCAGCATCGCGACGAGATCCGCGACCTCCTCGGGCCTTGTGAACCGTCCTGTCACCATCTGCTGTTCGGCTCCCTTGCGCACGTCGTCCGCGCTCGAGCCGTTGGCCGCCGACACCGTCTGGGCGACACCTCCCTTGCCGAGCCAGAGATCGGTCGCCACCGGACCGGGGCTGATCGAGTTGACGCGAATGCCCTTGGGCCCGAGTTGCTTCGACAGCGACTTGGTCACGCTCAGCAGCCCCGCCTTCGCCGCGCTGTAGTCGAGCACGAGCGGATCGGCGAGGATGGCGTTCTCACTGACGATATTGACGATCGCGCCCCCGGACGGAATCCGATCGAGCAGGAGTCTCGTGACCCGCACGGCGGCGAGCAGATTCAGCGCGAGGGTCTGCTGCCATTCCTCCTCGGTGATCGTGCCGAAGCCACCAGGGCGCGGCGGGGCACTGCCGACGTTGTTCACGAGCACGTCCACGGGCCCGGTGATCGCCTCGCCGAGGGATGCGACACCCTCGATCGAGGAGAGGTCCGCAGCGACGAAGAGATAGCCGGGGTTCGAGCCCAAGGCATCCGTGTCTCCGGTCGGCGTGCGGGAGACACCGACGACGCGAGCGCCCTCGGCGAGAAGAGCCTTCGTGACGGCCAGCCCTATACCGCGGCCGGCGCCTGTGACGACCGCCGTGCGGCCGGACAATTCGAGATCCATGCCGGCGACGATACGGAAGCGAGAACGATGTGCCTAGTGTCGATCGACTGTTTCGTCACGCCACCTTGCGGGCGATTGGGTACCATCACTGAGAGTGAGCGTTTCTCACTTCCCAGTGCCCATTGCACCTGAGAAGAGAACCCGGCGGCCGCGGTACGACCGTGGCCGGCAGGCTCGACGACGTGCCGACGCGAGCGTGTGCGGATGAGCGATCTCGTCGGGCGCCAGGCCGAGCTTCACAGGATAGACGAGCTGATCAGGCGGCTGCCGGAGACCGGCGGATCGTTGGTGCTGCGGGGCGAGGCGGGCATCGGCAAGACGTCGCTCGGCACCGAGGCCGTTCGCCGGGCGGTCGCTCGCGGCGTCGCGGTGATCACCGTGACAGGAACGGAGTCCGAGACGGCAGTGCCGTACGCCGCGCTGCAGGAGATTCTGCATCCCTTCGCTGAACGGATGCACCACCTGCGCGAGCGGCCTCGTGCCGTTCTGCAACGAGCCTTCGGTCTGCTCGAGGGAGACACGCCCGACGTCTTCGCCGTCGCCATGGCCGTCCTCGAGCTGCTCGGCGACATCAGCGCCGAGAGAGGACTCTTCGCCTTCGTCGACGATGCCCAGTGGATCGACGGCTCGACGGCGCGGGTGCTCGGCTTCCTGGCGAGACGGGTCGCGTCCGACCCGTCGGTGCTGCTCATCGCGCTGCGCGACGGGCACCCCTCCCCCATCCTGAACGCCGATCTCGACACCATTCCGCTCGTCCCCTTGGCCGCCGCAGAATCACGGCAGCTGCTCTCCACGTTCCGGCCAGAGCTCGGCGCCGTCGCATCGGCACACGTGCTCGACCTCGCCGCAGGCAATCCACTTGCTCTTCTCGAGCTGTCGGCGGACGCAGACCCCACCATGTCGACCGAGACGATCGGCGACAAGGTGCACGCGACGTTCCTCGCTCGTCTGTCGGGAGCATCCAGAACCACGAGAGGCGTACTGCTCGTGGCCGCATTGAGCGACGGCGACGACCTCGACGAGCTGCAGAGCGCCTCGGCGGAGTTCGGCGTCGGTCCCGCGGAATTCGATGCGGCAGTCGACGATGCCGTCGGCGCTCGCGCTTTGACGGTTCGAGGCGACCGCTTCGCCTTTCGGCATCCGCTCGTGCGCTCGGCGATCGTCTCGGCAGCGACCGGGGCTGAACGCCGTGCAGCTCACACTGCGCTGGCCTCGACCCTGAGACCGGACAGCGACCGCGGCATCTGGCATCGCGCTGCTTCTGTGACCGGCACGGATGCCGTGGCGGCCGACCGGCTGGACGGCGCGGCAACGCGTGCCGCCGCCCAGGGCAACCTCTCCGTCGCCCATCGGGCATGGACCGTTGCCGCGAGGTTGAGTCCCAAGTCGGCGGATACCGCCCGCCGCACGCTTCGCGCCGCCGAGGCCGCCGTCGAACTGGGGCGGCCCGACGTCGCCGGCGCAGCGATCGTCGACATCCGCGCCGACTCGCTCACGGTCACGGATGCCGCCCGACTCGCCTTGCTGAATGCCCAGCTCACCCCGCACGCGCAGACATCCGCCGCTCTGAGGACGCTCGTCGACCACGGCCGCAGAGTACTGGCCGCAGGGGATGTCGACCTCGCGATCGATCTCGCTCTGACCATCGGCGAGAATCTCGACGCTGGCGGGAACGGAGAGGTCTCGGAGTTCGTCGGACGCGTCGCTGAGCGACTCGGGGACGACGACCCTCGACGTCTCGTCGTGCTCGCATCAACAGACCCGGCGCCCTATCTCGCGCGGATCACTGCCGCGGTCATCGCCGTCGACCCCGGGCACATGACGAAGAGCGCTGAGCTGTTGATGCGCGTACGGTCGAACGTCGATGCCGATCCCGCACTCGCCACGATGCAGCGGCGGCTCCTCGATCTCTACCGCACGCGCGGCCAGTTGCGTTCGATCGCCTTCCTGCAGCCGATTCATGCCTGGAACGAGATCACGCTCGCCAACTGGCAGGAAGCCCTGCGTTCGTCGGCAGAGGGCTCTCGTCTCGCGACCGAGATCGGAATACCGCGATGGGGCACGGGAACGCTCATTGGAGAGGCGTTCGTGTACGCGATACGGGGAGACGAGGCCAGGGCGCTTCCTCTCATCGAGGAGTCGGAGCGCGGTGCCGTGATGACGGGTGCGCACAACGTTCTCACGGGCATCCAGCTGACCAAGGGGGTCAACCACCTCGCCCATGCGCGTTATGAGGAGGCGTTCGCCGCGTTCCGGCGTCCGTTCGACCGTAGCGATCCGTCGCATCACCCCGTTCAGTCGGGCTGGATGCTCGGCGATCTGGCCGAGACGGCCGGCCACCTCGGGCGGATCGACGAGATCCGCTATCTCTATTCTCGCGATGCGTCGGCTCCGACCTCGCCATGGCAGGCGATGGCCGAGGTCTATGCGCGACCGTTCCTCGCGACCGAGGACGTCGCGGCCGAGGATGCCTTCGAGCAGGCGCTCGCGGGAGATGTCGGAGCCTGGCCGACATATCGGGCGAGGATGCTTCTCGAGTACGGCTCATGGCTGCGGCGTCGCCGGCGCATCGGCGAGGCCCGCGATCGGCTGCGCGCCGGAAAGGAACTCGCGGATGCCCTTGCCATGCGGCCGTGGTCCGAGCGGGCTCGCACAGAACTGCGGGCCGCAGGCGAGGAGACCGCGCAACGGCGCCCATCCGTGTGGGAATCGCTCTCGCCCCAGGAGCTCCAGGTCGCCGAGCTGGCGGCGCGGGGACTGTCGAACCGGGAGATCGGCGAACGACTCTTCCTCTCTCATCGCACGGTCGGGTCGCACCTCTACCGGATCTTCCCGAAGTTGGGCCTCACGAACCGAGCGCAGCTGGCATCCGCGCTGGCGGCGAACTGATCGACGAGACGACCTGCACGGCACGCACTGCGAGTCGTGCGCGCAGGCTACGCGACGGCCGCGTTCGTCACCCGGGCGTCGATCCAGCTGAGCACGCTGTCGGCGACCTCGCGCCAACCGGAATCGACAGTGAGGGAGTGACCGCGGTCCGGGAACTCAACCAGCTCGGTGACCGCCGACGAGCCCCGATACTGCTTGAGCGTCGCCTTCGTGATCGCCTCGGGAACCGTGTGGTCCTTGCCGCCCATGATGAGCAGCAGGGGTCCGCGATTTTCATTCGCCGTGTCGACCTTGGCAGGCGAGTGGATCGAGAAGTTCGCACTCGCCGCTTCGAAGAGCGGCTTGCCCGGCGACGGGATGTTCCATGCCTCGTACAGCGCATCGGATTCCTCGCGCGAGACCGCGTTGCCGAAGCTGTACCTGAACTGATCGGCGGTCAGCGACACCGCGCGCTTCTCGTTGGCGAAGTTCTTGAAGACCGGGAGCGTCGACTTCAGTGACGACAACGGCAACGGAAGCACACCCTTGATCTGCGCTGCGTCGATGGCGATGCCCGCGACGCCGAGGTTTTCGCCGAGCAGCTTCTCGGCGATCATGCCGCCGAACGAGTGCCCGATGATGATCGGCTTGGCGGGCAGCGCCCTGATGATCTCCGCGTAGTGCGCGGCGACCTCGTTGATGCCGTAACCGGCGGCATCCTGCGGGTTCGCCCTCGCCTCTGCGACGTCTGACGACTCGCCAGGCCAGGTGGGAGCGATCGGGTCGTAGCCGTTCTCGGCGAACAACTCCAGCCACGGCTGCCACGACGACGCGGCGAGCCACAGGCCGTGAATGAACACCACGGGCGTTTTCTCAGACATGACGGAACCAATCGAGTTGTGGAAGTGACGACGTGCTCGTCGTCCTGCTCTACACGCTACGAATGGCAGAGGTTGCGTGACTTCAGTCGGACGACTGAACCTTCGGGCTCCGCCCCGCCACTTCAACTGTACGTCGGCGCAGGGGGCTTGCCGCAAGACCCCCTCTGCGAGGGAGAATCGTGCCTCGCCGCGCTCGCCTGCCGCGGCATCCTCTCGACATCGGAGCCCGTTTGACCCTCGTGACCGACGCGTTCGACCTTCCCGACCGACTCGCGGCGAAAGCCGACCCCGCACTCATCGCCCGCGATCGACGGCACTTCGCCGCCATCGGCGACAGCCTTCGGCAGCAGATCGACGAGCTCACCGAACGACTCGCCGTGCTCCGTCTGCAGGCGGAACGCGGCGGTCAGGAGGCGATGGACCGGGACATCGAGATCCACCGCCTCACCTCGCAGCTACGGCTTCTGGGACGTTTCGGCCTCGATCTGACACTGGGTCGCGTCGTCCGGCAGAGCGACGGGGAGCCCGTCTACATCGGCCGTCTCGGCCTTGCCGACAGCGAGGGACGCCAGCTGCTGATCGACTGGCGCGCGCCGGCCGCCGAGCCCTATTTCGCCGCGACGCACGCGAACCCGATGGGACTCGTCAGTCGCCGCAGATATCGATGGACGCGCGGCCGCATCACCGACTACTGGGACGAGGCGTTCACGGCCCAAGGCCTCGAGAGCCGCGCGGCGCTGGACGACCAATCGGCCTTCATCGCGAGCCTCGGCAGCAGCCGTTCCGCCCGCATGCGCGATGTGCTCAGCACGATCGAGTCGGATCAGGATGCCATCATCCGCGCCGGAGCCCGCGGTGCGCTCGTCGTCGACGGCGGTCCGGGCACCGGCAAGACCGTCGTCGCCCTCTACCGGGCGGCCTACCTCCTCTACTCGCAGCCCCGGCTCACGCACGGAGGGGGCGGGGTGCTCTTCGTCGGCCCGAACCCCGCCTATCTCGCCTACGTCGACGATGTGCTCCCTGGTCTCGGCGAGGAGAGCGTGCAGATCTGCACATTGCGCGGACTCGTTCCGGAGGGCGCTTCGGCGTCGGAGGAACGGAAGCCGGACGTGGCGCGGCTGAAGGCATCCGCTCGCCTTGTGGACGCGATCGACGCCGCTGTCGCGTATTACGAGCAACCGCCGACCGCCGCCGTTCAGATCGAGACGGAGTGGGGTGACCTCGAGGTCGGTGCCGCAGAGTGGGCAGAGGCGTTCGAATCGGCTGAGGCGTCTCTTGCCCACAACGACGCACGCGATCAGGTCTGGGAGGCTCTGCTGGAGATCCTGATCGACCAGATCGACGACGAGGATGCCCCTCCCCACCTGATCCGCAGGGAGCTGGTTCGCAGCGACGAGCTGGCCGGCACCTTCGCTCGGGCGTGGCCGCTGCTAGACCCTGCAGGAGTCGTCGGCGATCTGTGGTCGGTGCCCGCCTACCTGCGGCTGTGCGCGCCCTGGCTGTCGGCCGACGACATCCGCCTGCTGCAGCGTGAGGATGCCCGCGCGTGGACCGTCTCGGACCTGCCCTACCTCGATGCCGCCCGCCAGCGGATCGGCGATCCCGAGGCTGCACAGCGAGCCCGCCGCCGCGAAGCGACGCTCGCTGCCGAGAACGAGGAGCGGGCGCGGGTCATCGACCACCTGATCGAAGACGACGACAGCGAGATGAAGCTGATGTGGATGCTCCGCGAGCAGGACACGCAGAACACGCTCGTCGACGAGGCGGCCCTGCCGCGCGTCGACTCCGACCTCCTCGCCGGCCCGTTCGCCCACGTCATCGTCGACGAGGCTCAGGAGCTCACGGATGCCGAGTGGCGGATGCTGCTGCTGCGCTGCCCGTCCCGCAGCTTCACGATCGTCGGCGATCGGGCGCAGGCTCGGCACGGGTTCACCGAGACGTGGAAGGAGCGCCTCGTGCGGATCGGCCTCACAGACGTGACGATGGCCACGCTGAGCATCAACTACCGCACGCCGGAAGAGGTGATGACCGAGGCCGCACCGGTCATCCGGGCCGTCATCCCCGACGCGAACGTGCCGATCTCCATTCGCAGCACGGGACTCCCGGTGGTGCGCGGCCCGGTCTCCGACCTGGACGCGACACTGGATGCCTGGCTGACGGAACACGACGAGGGCATCGCGTGCGTCATCGGCGATCCCGACTTCGCACCGACGCCGCGCGTGCGGTCGCTCGCACCCGAGTACGTCAAGGGGCTCGAGTTCGACCTCGTGGTGCTCGTGGACCCGCAATCGTTCGGGACAGGGATCGAAGGGGCTGTGGACCGTTACGTGGCGATGACCCGTGCGACCGGGCGACTCGTCGTTCTGACGAGCGACTGAGCGACCGGAGCGCCGCCCGCCGCGCGCCGAACACCTCCGCCCACCGCGCACCCGGCGCGAAATGTCACAAAGACGCCTCCTGTCTTGTCTTCATCAATGAGACAGGAGGCACGTCATGCGTGCAGTTCGCGGTTCCCTCACCGATCGTCTCGCGTCGGCCGCTCGCCGGTCCGGCGCGGGGCGCAGGGCTCTCGCTCTGCGGGATGAGCTGAGACGTCGCAAGGCGCCCGTGCACTGGACCAACCTGTTCGGTGTCGTCGCGCTCGCCTGCGTGATCGTGCTGTTCGTGACCGGATTCGTCCTGATGTTCTTCTACGCGCCTTCGAGCACGCAGGTGACCTATCGCGGCTCCTATCTGCCGTTGCAGGGCGCGACCATGTCGAAGGCGCTCGAGTCCACCGTGAACGTCTCGTTCGACGTGCGCGGCGGCCTGCTGCTTCGTCAGGCGCACCACTGGGCGGCGCTGCTGCTTCCTGCCGCGATCATGCTGCAGCTTCTCGTGATGTTCTTCACCGGGGCGTTCCGTCGGCCGCGACGGTTCTCGTGGGTGCTGCTGTTCGGCATCCTGATCATCGCGCTGCTCGGCGGATGGAGCGGGTACGCGCTGCCCGACGACATGCTGTCGGGCACCGGGCTGCGCATCGTCGAGGGCATCGTGCTGGCGATCCCTGTGGTAGGCACGTGGCTGTCGACCCTGTTGTTCGGTGGACAGTTCCCCGGCGACATCATCGAGCACCTCTACCCGGTTCACGTCGCCCTCGTTCCGGTGCTGCTGATCGTTCTGCTCGCGCTGCGTGCCCGCACCTCCTATCTGAACAAGCCGGCGCAGTTCGCCGGCGAAGGGCGCACCGAACGGGTGATCGTCGGGTTGCCGCTCTGGCCGAACCACGCTGCGCGGTCGGCCGGCACCCTTGCCGTCGTGACGGCGGCACTTGTGATGCTGTCCGCCGTGGTGACGATCGACCCGGTCTGGCTCTACGGGCCGTCCTCGCCGGGAAACGCATCCGCCGGAAGCCAACCCGACTGGTACACCGGGTTCCTCGACGGCGCGCTGCGTCTGGTTCCGCCGGGTTGGGAGTTCGTCTGGCTCGGCCACACGTGGAGTCTCGCGATCCTCGTTCCTCTTTTCGTGGTCGGAGCCTTCCTCGTGGGAGTGCTGGGATATCCGTTCTTCGAGGAATGGGTCACCGGCGATTCCTCCGAGCACCACCTGCTCGTCCGCCCCAGGTACGCGGCGACCAGGACCGCGATCGGAGTCGCCTCGATCGTGTTCTTCGGCGCGCTCTGGGGAGCTGCGAGCGCGGACCTTGTCGCGACCCACTTCCGGCTGGCCGTCGAATCGGTCGTCGCCTTCTACCAGGTGGCCGTGGTGGTCGGGCCGCCCGTCGCCTTCTTCATCGCGCGTCGCGTCTGTCTCGGGCTGCAGAAGCGGGACCAGGGCATCCTCCTGCACGGTTACGAGACGGGGCGCATCGTGCGGATGCCCGGTGGCGAGTACGTCGAGGGGCACCGGCGGGTCGACGACCACGCTCGCCGCAGGCTCCGCACCCCCGCCGTTCAGCAGCCGTACCTGGCGCGGCCGGATGAGCGTGGCCGGCTGCACGCATCCGATCGGGCGCGGGCCGCGATCTCCAGGTTCTTCTTCGAGGATCAGGCTGTGCCGGAAGAGGAGGATGTCACGGGTTCCTCGCCATCGGCGATACCGCCTCGCACCGACGTCCCCCGATAGCCTGGATGCCACCGGCGAGCGCTGGGACGCGCGACGCGGCGAGGTGCGGGCATCCGTGCGCCGTTGTCGCAGCCGTTGCCGTGACCTCAGGCGAGAGGGAGACACGATGAGCACCGTCACCGGAACGCAGCCGGGATCACCGGACGGGCGGGCTGACGCCCACGAGATGATCCGCGTGCATGGTGCGCGGGTGAACAACCTCAAGGACGTCAGCCTCGAGATTCCGAAACGGCGCCTCACGGTGTTCACGGGCGTCTCCGGTTCCGGCAAGAGCTCGCTGGTGTTCGGCACGATCGCCGCCGAGTCGCAGCGACTCATCAACGAGACGTACAGCGCCTTCGTGCAGGGCTTCATGCCCTCCCTGTCGAGGCCCGACGTCGATGTGCTCGAAGGGCTGACCACCGCGATCATCATCGATCAGGAGCGCATGGGGTCGGACGTGCGCTCCACCGTCGGCACGGCGACGGACACGGGTGCCATGCTGCGCATCCTGTTCAGCCGTCTCGGCCGGCCGCAGATCGGATCACCGCAAGCATTCTCGTTCAACGTCGCCTCTGTGAGTGGCGCTGGAGCCGTGACGTTCGAGCGAGCGGGCCAGCGCACGAAAGAGCGGCGGGAGTTCAACGTGCTGGGCGGAATGTGCCCGCGCTGCGAAGGCCGCGGCACGGTGAACGACGTCGACCTCACCCAGCTCTACGACGACAGCAAGTCGTTGAACGAGGGCGCGATCACGATTCCCGGCTACACCATGGACGGTTGGTACGGCCGCATCTTCCGCGGTTCCGGGTTCTTCGATCCCGACAAGCCCATCCGCGACTACACCAAACGCGAGCTGAACGACCTGATCCACAAGGAGGCGACAAGGATCAAGGTCGAAGGCATCAACGTGACCTACGAGGGCCTGATCCCGAAGCTCCAGAAATCCATGCTGTCGAAGGATGTCGATTCGCTGCAGCCGCACATCCGCGCGTTCGTGGAGCGCGCTGCCACGTTCCAGATGTGCCCGGAGTGCGGCGGTACCAGGTTGAGCGAAACCGCCAGGACGTCGAAGATCGACGGAACGAACATCGCACAGGCATCCGCGATGCAGATCAGCGACCTGCTCGAGTGGGTGCGCGCGCTGGAGGAGCCGTCCGTTGCTCCCCTTCTGACCGCCCTGCGCGAGACCCTGTCATCGTTCGTCGAGATCGGGCTCGGCTATCTGAGCCTGGACCGAGCCTCGGGCACCCTCTCCGGAGGGGAGGCACAGCGCGTGAAGATGGTGCGACAGCTCGGCTCGGCGCTCACCGACATAACGTACGTCTTCGACGAGCCGACCGTCGGGCTGCACCCGCACGACATTCGCCGCATGAACGAGCTGCTGCTGCGCCTTCGCGACAAGGGGAACACGGTGCTCGTCGTCGAGCACAAGCCGGAGACCATCGCGATCGCCGACCACGTCGTCGACCTCGGGCCCGGCGCAGGTTCAGGGGGCGGCACAGTCTGCTTCGAGGGCACTGTCGAAGAGCTGCGCGAGGCCGACACCATCACGGGCAGGCACTTGAGCGATCGGGCCAAGCTGAAGGATGCCCTCCGCGAGGCGACCGGAGCCCTCGAGATCCGAGGCGCCGACACCCACAACCTGCGACAGGTGGATGTCGACATCCCGCTCGGCGTGCTCGTGGTCGTCACCGGCGTGGCCGGGTCGGGAAAGAGCTCGCTCATCCAGGGCTCGGTGGCGAAGCGGGACGGGGTCGTCTCGATCGATCAGTCGGCGATCCGGGGCTCACGACGCAGCAACCCGGCCACGTACACCGGATTGCTGGAGCCCATCCGCAAGGCGTTCGCGAAGGCGAACGGCGTGAAGCCTGCTCTGTTCAGCGCGAACTCCGAGGGCGCATGCCCGGCGTGCAACGGCGCAGGCGTCATCTACACGGATCTCGCGATCATGGCCGGCGTCGCCACGGTCTGTGAGGAGTGCGGAGGCAAGCGGTTCCAGGCATCCGTGCTCGAGTACCGCTTCGGCGGGCGCAACATCAGCGAGGTGCTCGCGATCTCCGTTGATGAAGCGCTCGAGTTCTTCGGCGCCGGCGACGCGCACACGCCCGCCGCGCACGCCATCCTCACCAGGCTTTCGGATGTCGGACTCGGCTACCTCACGATCGGTCAGCCGCTCACGACCCTGTCCGGCGGCGAGAGGCAACGCCTCAAGCTCGCCACCCACCTGGCGGAGAAAGGCGGAATCTACGTGCTCGACGAACCGACAGCAGGCCTCCACCTGGCCGACGTCGAGCAGTTGCTGCGACTGCTCGATCGGATCGTCGACTCCGGCAAATCCGTGATCGTCGTCGAACACCACCAAGCGGTGATGGCGCACGCCGACTGGATCATCGATCTCGGACCGGGCGCAGGTCACGACGGCGGGCGCCTCGTCTTCGAGGGAACTCCGGCAGCCCTTGTCGCCGGGAGAGCCACACTGACGGGCGAGCACCTTGCGGAGTACGTCGGCGCGTGAGCGCAGCGTCAGGGCAGCGTCAGTGTCAGGGCGGGCGCAGGTCCCGGCGGGCTCAGGTCCCGGCGGGCGCAAGGTTGCGGGCGCAAGGTTGCGGGCGCAAGGTTGCAGCGAGCGCAAGGTTGCAGCGGACGCAAGGTTGCAGCGGACGCCGGGGCACGGGGCATACGGAGCGCAGATGGTCGACATACGCGTGGCTCCCTCCTGTCGCGGTTGAGCTGTCGCGATTGAAGGCGGTTGACTATGGCATCGATACTGTCTGTATCGAAACTATATTCGATTCTTCTTCACCTCGCACCCATCCAACCCAGCTCTCCGTCCCCAGCTAACGAGGCATTTCAGTTACTCAGATACGATTGTCTCTTCGAATCTCGTGCCGTAAACTGGTCGCATGAGTTTGTACACCACTCGACTGCGGGACGCGGCGGCGCAGGTCTGCACGCGCCTCGGCGATCCGGTGTGCGATCAGCGAAGCGCCAATCCCCCTCCGCTCGACGTGGTCTCGGATTCCTCGGCAGCCTCGATCCTGGACGACGTGCATGGCCTCATCGACTCGGAGCTCGAGTCACTCCTCAGCGACGCGGCATTCCTTCGCCGGATGAGCGACGTCGTCATCAGCGTCGCGGCAGGCGAGGTCGCGAAGCGATCGGAACGGTCACTGAGCCATTCGGGGCTCGCGCAACGCAACGGGCATCGCGGCGCCACACAGCTGGTGCAGTCCCTCACGGGTGAGTCGAAGGGCGAAGCCTCACGTCAGGTGAAGATCGGCGAATTGATGGGAGAGACCGTCGCCGCCGAACGCCTTGTGGAGACTCGTCGTCCCTCGACAGCAGAAGGCGGAACGGATGCTCCTGAGGACCCGCGTGAATCATCATCGCCCGGGCCGTCGGCTGTCCTACCGTGGCAGCACGCCGTGACGACCGCGATTGCCAACGGCACGTGCTCGGCCGAGACCGGTCAGGTGATCATTCGCACGTTGACGCAGGTCACCGACTCGTGTCCCGACCACGAGCGAAGGAACGCGGCTGAGCATCTGGTTGCGATCGCGACGAGCGAGGGCACCACCCTCGACGAAGTCGCGCGCGAGGCACGACGCACCCGTGATCGCATCGATGTCGAAGGAATCGAAGAACGTTTCACGCAGCGATATGAAAAGCGCTCGCTCAAGACGTGGCACGACCGTGACGGCGCGCTCAACGTGCATGCGGTGTGCGACGACGAGTCGGGCGTGTTCGTCACCCAGCTCATCGACCTCGCGATGAGTCCTCGACGAGGCGGACCACGCTTCACCCGTCCAGACGACATCTCCTGGTCGAAAGAAATGACCGCCGACCCGAGAACCGGCGAACAGCTCGCCTTCGACACGGTGATCGACGTGCTCAGAGCCGGGGCGACCTGCGATGACTCCACCGTGTTCCGCACGGATCGCCCCGCCGTTCGCGTCATCACCGTGGTCGATGCTGAATCGTCAGGCTTCGAGAGCCTCGACCATGCCTCGTGCGGCCACCTCGAGGGCGCCGACTCAGCCGTCCCGGCTTCTTTCGTTCGCGCGCGCGAGTGCGAGTGCGGCATGGTCCCGATCACGGTCGACAGAGACGGCCGAGCATTGAACCTCGGCCACTCCCGTCGCCTCTTCAACTCGGCACAGCGAGTAGTGCTCAGGGCGCGCGATGGCGGATGCCTGTGGCCGCGCTGCGATAAGCCCGCGTGGCAAACCGAGGCCCACCACATCAACCCGGTCGCCAAAGGCGGCAGAACCGACGTCGCAGACGGTGTGCTCCTCTGCGCGTTCCACCATCTCAACCTGCACAACTACGGTTGGCGCATCAGCCGAACGGGGACGAACTACTTTCTCCATCCACCGATCGTTGTCGGCAGGCCGATGCCACCGGTCATACCGTTGCGCTCGAAATCGGAAGCCTGGCCGGCGAGACACGCGGCCACCGGCTGACGGCGGATGGCGACGCTCGCCGAAGACCGACCACGCTCGTCCATCGACCGCGCTCGTCCATCGACCGATGGACCCCCACATCTCATATGACGCCGGCGGCAGCGGGACCATCGTCTCTCCCCGCTCGCCTTTCGCCTCTCGCCTCTCCCCGCTCGCCTCTCCCCGCTCGCCTTTCGCCTCTCGCCTTTCGCGTCTCGTCTCGCCTAACGAGCTCTGCACATGTCCGTAGGCCAGCGGTGCGATACCGTGAACGCGATGACAACGCAGGACCCGACGCCCGCGAGACCGACCGGCAGATGGCGTCCGCTTGCCTGGATCATTCCGGCTTCGATCGTGGTCGCTGCCCTGATCGTTCTGCTCGTGCGATGGCTGCTGACGCTTCCGATGTTCGCGGACTTCGTGCACAGCTACCCGGGCACGAGCGAACTGCCGTCATGGGCACCCGTCGGCTTTCCTCTCTGGCTGGCGATCCTCCACTTTCTGAGCGCAACGTTCCTGCTGTTCGTCGTGCTGTCTGGTTGGTCGATACGGCGCACCAGAAAGAGCGGCCACCGACCACGCGAGTTCTGGATCCGAGACAACGATCACCTCGTCAAGACGAAGAACCCGCCGATTCGCGTGACACTCACATCGTGGTGGCATCTGACCGTCGATGCTCTCTGGGTACTGAACGGCCTCGTCTATGTTGTTCTGTTGTTCAGCACCGAACAGTGGGTGCGGATCGTCCCAACGAGATGGGACATCATCCCGAATGCGATCTCGGCAGGCCTGCAATACGTCTCGCTGAACTGGCCGTACGAAGACGGCTGGATGAACTACAACGCGCTGCAGCTCATCACCTACTTCATCACCGTGTTCATCGCCGCGCCCCTTGCAGTGCTCACCGGCATCCGCCTCGCTCCCGGACTCGCCGTGCGCTGGCGCCCACTCGACAAGGCGTTCCCGCTCGGGGTGGCACGCATCATGCACTTCTCCGTGATGATCTGGTTCGTCGCGTTCACGATCGTGCATGTCGGGCTCGTGCTCATCACTGCACCGCTACGCAATCTCAACCACATGTACGGGCTGAGAGACGACACGAGCTGGGTCGGCTTCGGCGTCTTCGTCGTCTCACTCATCGTCGTCGCCGTTGCGTGGATACTCCTGCGCCCACCGCGACTGGATGCCGTCGCCGAACTCACCGGAAGCGTCAAGCGCCGGTGACTCACGAACCCCGAGCGGCCGGATGACACTGGGCATTCCTCGTCTTCCGTAGTCTTGAGCGGTGCCCACCATCACCGCACTCGACGACGCTCGTACGGCGCTGCGCCGGTTCGCACGCGCCACCAACCTGATGCTGTCGGGCCGCACGTTCATCGTGATCGGCGACGACGATTCAGCGGATGCCGTACGAACCGTCATGCTCGCATGCGGCGGCCGCGAATCTTCTGACTCGCCCGACTACGCGTTCGTCACAGCAGTCGCGAGCGAAGGAGAGGGGTCGGCGAGCGCCTCCGAAAGAGCAGTCTCCGCCGGCGCCACCGTGGTCGTCGACCTGAACGGCGCGACAACGCGGGCGCTGACGGAGCGCATGCCAAGGCCTGTGGGACCGGGCACTGCGCCCGCACGACCGGGCTCGGGACATGCACGACACGGCGTGCGTGACGGCATCCTCTCGGTTGAGGAAATCGACCTCGTGCCGTCCTGGCCCGAACTCCCCATGCGTGCCGAACTACCGGACGCCGCAGGACGCCTCGAGTGGGCCGGAGCTCATATGCCGCTCGCGGCATCCTTCGCGGCGGACCTGAAGAACGGCGGCCGGATAGCCGGACGACGAATCGCCGTCTCGATGGTGCTGGAACCGAAGACCGCAGTACTGGCGCTTCTGCTTCGAGACGCCGGAGCCGACGTCGTCGTCTTCGCCCACCGTTACGAAACCGACGACGACGTCGCCGGCGAGCTTCGGTCTCGCGGCATCCCGGTCTTCGCCGACTCGTCAGGCGACAGCGAAAACGATCGCCGACTCGCCTTGCAACTCCTCGACACGGAACCCGAGCTGCTTCTCGACGACGGCGCCCACGTCATTCGTCTCGCGCAGGAACTGCGCCCGCACCTCGCCGAGCAGATGATCGGCGCCGCAGAGGAGACGACGAGCGGCGTGCGCGCCCTGCGCGATCTGGAAGAACACGACGACGACGGACGACGCGGGCTACGGATGCCCGTCGTCGCCGTCAACGACGCCGTCACGAAGACCCGTTTCGACAACCGCTACGGCACAGGTCAGTCGTGCGTGTTCGCCCTCGCCGACGTGCTGGAGGCCGCCGGGTCTCAGCGGCACGGGACGGGTGGCGGGCTCGTCTCATCACTGAGCGGTGCCACCGTGACCGTGATCGGCTTCGGTCCGGTGGGTCAGGGTGTTGCGCAATTCGCGGTCGCGCTCGGCAGCGAGGTGCGGGTGGTCGACACGGATCCGCGCGCGGAGCTCGAAGCCGCATTCACCGGGTATCGCACGGGAACAGCCGACGCTCTGACAGCCGACGCCGACGTGGTCGTCTCCGCGACAGGAGTCGCTCACACGATCTCCCTCGACCTGATGCGATCCGCCGCCGACCGCACGGTGTTCGCCGTCGCGGGCGGTATCGACGACGAGATCGAGACCGCTCGACTGCGCGACGAGACGACGGTCGAGCGCGTCGACGAGCATCTCGAGCGATTCACCTTCGACGAGGGTCACTCCGTGTGGGTCGTCGACGACGGGGGCTGCGTCAACATCACCGCCGGCGAGGGCAATCCGATCGAGATCATGGATCTGTCCTTCGCCGCCCAGCTCCAGGCCGTGAGCACACTGCTCTCCGGCAGCCTCCGTGAACCGGGGCTGTACCCACTACCCGTCGACGCTGATCGGGAAATCGCGCGACGAGCTCTCGCGCTCAACGGCTTCCGCGGCCGAGCCGGCGCAGGCAACCGGGGTGCGGTCGGCCGCGGGGGTGGGGTCGGTGCCGATCGTGGCGCGGGTAACTGCAGCGGAGCGGCATCGTGACTGGCATGGTGACCGGCATCCGAGTGTTCTCCGCGTCGCTCGTGCTGCCCGTGACCGCACCGCCGATCGTCGATGGTGCTGTGGCGGTGCATGACGGACGCATCCTGCACGTCGGAGATCGCGACTGGGTACTCGCGGCTCTTCGCGAACGAGGCGAGGAGTTCTACGAGACGCACGCTGACGGCATCCTGACGCCGGGGCTCGTGAACGCGCACACTCACCTGCAGTACAGCGGCATGGCCGAGGTCGGCCAGGGCCGCTATCACGGCTTCGAGGACTGGGCGCAGTCCTTCGACGCACGGTACGAACAGCGACACGACTGGCGAGCGGATGCGGTCGACGGCGCGGCCCAGCTCCTCGCGTCGGGTGCAACGGCGGTCGCCGACGTGGTGACGGACCTCGAGGCGTCGAGCGTGCTGCACGACACAGGCCTGCACGGCATCGCGTACTGGGAAGTGATGAGCTGGCAGGATGCCGCGTGGCGCGAACGCGGACGCGAGCAGGTGCACGCCGAGCTCGACCGCATCCCGACGACGCCCGGTGCCGGCCTGGCGCCACACGCACCGTACTCGCTCGACACTCTGCCGCTGCACGAGATCCCCGACATCGTGCGGGAGCGTGGGCTGCGACTGCACATCCATCTCGGCGAGTCGCAGTTCGAAGGCGAGCGCGTTCCCACCGACGGCGGTGAGCGCCACGAGAACTGGCGATTCGCCGGCGTGCAAAGCTTCCGTGCGCTGCGCGAACTCGGCTTCGGCACGAGCGCGACCGAGTTCGTCGACCAGCTGGGCGTACTCGGGCCGGATTGCCACATCGCGCACGGCGTGTACGTGACCGAGCAAGACAGACGACTGCTCAGGCTGCGCGGCACGAGCGTCGCGCTCTGTCCGCGGTCGAACGAGGTGATCGGGCTCGAGCCTCCGCCCGTTGCCGACTACCTGCGAGAGGGCAACGACATCGCGGTCGGGACGGACTCGCTCTCGTCAAGCCCGTCGCTCGACCTGATGGCGGATGTCGCCCACCTGCATCGTCTCGCGAGGGCGCAGGGATACCGCGGCGGCGATCTGCACGCCAGGCTGCTGGCAGCCGCGACGCTCGGCGGAGCCCGCGCGATGGGCCTCGACGTCGGTCCACGACGCCTTGGTCAACTCGGCGTCGGCGCCGTCGCCGATCTCGCCTTCTTCGACATCGCGGTGACGTCCGCAGCGGATGCCGTAGCCGAGCTCATCGAAGCCGGTGCCGGCCGCTGCGCCGCGACGTACGTCGACGGCCGCGAGCGCTGGTCGCAGGCCGGCTGGGACGACGAAGAGCACGACGCCGACCGCGACGGCGACGGCGGGATGTGAACGGCGAATCCGACCCCGAATCCCCCGCACGCGATGCCCGAGGCACTTGATGGAAGAGGACACACATGGAACGACCGGCGCGAGCCGAGAGGCTCGATCTGGAGCGGCATCCTGAGGGTGGATGGTTCCGGCGTACGTGGACGTCGCCCCTCACCGTCGACCTGCCGCGTGGACCGCGGGCTGCGGCCTCGCTCATCCACTACCTGCTCGAGGACGGGGACGCCTCCGCGTGGCACGTCGTGCGCTCCGACGAGATCTGGCTCTGGCACGGCCCTGGCAGGCTGACACTGCAATTCGGCGGTGAGGGTGAAGCACCCGAGCTTGGTGCGACGGTCGTGCTGGGAGGAGACATCCCTGCCGGCGAACGTGCGCAGGTGGTCATCCCGGCCGGCAGCTGGCAACGCACGCTGCCATCCGACGGCGAGACGCTCGTGAGCTGCGTCGTCTCCCCCGAGTTCCGCTTCGACGACTGGAAGTTGGATACGGGTCAGAGGTGAAGCGACCGGAACGCGATTCCCCCCTGGTCACGGGGCGTAATCGATTCGCCGGACGACAATCCTTCCACATAGGATCATTCGTGCATCAGAGGGGAGCGCACTCCCGAATGCACGGCCCCGACGCCGTATGCGGCCCACCGTAACCGGACTGCGGGCAGCAGCCAGCTCCTCTCCTTTCGCTTCTCCGAAAGGTCAACTCGTGTCCCGAAGCCCCCGCCGACGTGCGCGCGTCCTCATCGTCGCCGCCGTGAGCGCAGCGCTCTTCGCGCTCAGCGCGTGCAGCTCCACCTCCACCACGACCACGCACGGCCTCGAAACCGTCACGGCCGGAAAGCTCACCATCGCGACAGGCCAGCCGGCCTACTCGCCGTGGGTCATCGACAACAAGCCGCAGACCGGCAAGGGCTTCGAAGCCGCCATCGCCTACGCCGTCGCCAAGCAGCTCGGATTCTCCAAGAGCGAGGTGACATGGGTTCGCACCGGCTTCGATGCAGCCATTGCGCCTGGGCCGAAGGACTTCGACTTCAACCTGCAGCAGTTCAGCATCACCGACAAGCGGAAGAAGGCCGTCGACTTCTCCTCGGCGTACTACACGACGACCCAGGCGATCGTGGCGTTCAAGGACACGCCGGTGGCATCCGCAACCTCGACGGCCGACCTGAAGAAATACAAGATCGGCGTGCCGGCGGGAACCACCAGCTACGACGTTCTGATCAAAGACGTCGGCGGCACCCCCGCCGTCTACAACTCCGAGGATGACGCGGTGCAGGCACTGAAGAGCAAGCAGATCGACGCGATCGCCGTCGACCTGCCTGCAGCGTTCTACATCACCAGCGCTCAGTTGAAGAACGCCACCGTCGTCGGACATTTCTCCGACACTGCCGGCGGCGACGACTACGGCCTGGTGCTGGCGAAGAACTCGCCGGAGACCAAGAAGGTGACGGCCGCCGTCGACGCGCTGCGTGCAGACGGAACGCTCGCGGCGCTGCAGAAGAAGTGGCTGTCCGACACCGTTCACGTGCCGACCTTCAAGTAGACCTCAACGTAAGCGGTACTCTCTCGCCTGTGTCCAGCACCTCCCCCGCACCCGACGCGGCTACCCGAGGCACGAGCGCGTCCGAGCCTCATGCGCTCAGCGCGATCGCACTCGACCGTGCTCGTTTCCGCAAACGGCAGACCACGCGCTCGGTCCTGATCGGGCTCGTGAGCACCGTCGTCTTCGCCGTGATCGTGTGGATCACGGTGGTGAACACGCCGGGCTGGGCGATCGTTCAGCAGTCCTTCTTCGATCCGAAGTCGGCGTGGGAGGCCCTGCCGAGCGTGCTGCTGGGCCTGTGGACGAACATCCAGGTGCTGTTCTTCGCTTCGATCGGTGTGGCGATCTTCGCCACGGCGCTGGCCGCGGTGCGCTCGTTGCGCGGTCCGGTGTGGTTTCCACTGCGATTCCTTGCGACCGCCTACACCGACCTGTTCCGTGGGCTCCCCGTGCTGATCGTGCTCTACCTCGTCGGCTTCGGTATCCCCGGGCTGGGGATCTTCCCCAGAGTCGCTCCTCAGGTCTGGGGCACGATCGCGCTCGTGTTGACGTACTCGTCGTACGTGGCCGAGGTGCTGCGCGCCGGCATGGAGGCGGTGCATCCGTCGCAACGGTTCGCCGCACGATCGCTCGGGCTCAGCCACACGCAGACGCTCCGGTTGATCGTGTTCCCCCAGGGCATCCGCAAGGTGACGCCTGCGCTGATGAACGACTTCGTCTCGATGCAGAAGGATGTCGGCCTCATCTCGGTGCTCGGAGCGGTGGATGCCGTGCGCGCGGCCCAGATCAACGTCGCCGAGACCTACAACTTCACCGCCTACGTGGTGGCCGGCCTGCTGTTCGTGCTGCTGAGCTGGCCGATGATCCGGCTGACGGACTGGTACACGGCCAGGGCGCAACGCCGTGAGCAGATGGGCGGTGTGGTATGAGCGAGGCGACGACTGATGCTCCCGTGCTCAGCATGCGCGGCGTCTACAAGGCATTCGGCGAGAACACGGTGCTGCGCGGCATCGATCTCGACGTGCACAAGCACCAGGTGGTCGTGCTGATCGGCGCGAGCGGCTCAGGCAAGTCGACGCTGCTGAAGACCGCGAACCTTCTCGAGCAGATCGATGACGGACAGATCTTTCTCACCGGAGAAGACATCAGCGACCCGCGCGTCGACGTCGATGAGACGCGTGCACGCATCGGTGTCGTGTTCCAGCAGTTCAACCTGTTTCCGCACCTGAGCGTGCTCGACAACGTCACGATCGCGAACCGGCGCGTGCACAAGATGCCGAAGGATCAGGCGGAGACGATCGCCGTCGAGTTGCTCGGCCGCATCGGCCTCGGCAACAAGACGAAGGACTACCCCGACCGGCTCTCCGGAGGCCAGCAGCAACGCGTCGCCATCGCGCGCGCCATCGCCAGCAACCCGGAGCTGCTGCTGCTCGACGAGATCACCAGCGCCCTCGACCCTCAGCTGGTCGGTGAGGTGCTCGATCTGGTCGCCGAGCTCAAGGCGACGGGATCCACCATCGTGATGGCGACGCACGAGATGTCGTTCGCCCGCCGAGCGGCGGACCTCGTGGTCTTCCTCAAGGGCGGCGTGCTCGTGGAGCAGGGTCCGCCCGAACAGGTCTTCGACGACCCGCAGAACGAGCAGACCCGCGACTTCCTCGCTCGCGTGCACACCGTGGGGTGAGTGCTTCGGGGTGAGCTCATGGCTCGTCGTGCTTTGGCAGACGCGAACTCAGCGCGCCGTCCAGCCCCCGTCGATCGCCAACGTCTGGCCGGTGATCAGCGATGCGGCAGGCGATGCCAGGAACACCGCGGCACCGGAGACCTCTGCAGGCACCCCGATACGGTGCAGCGCCGCGATGCGCTCCACCGTGTCGGCACGGAATTCCGGATCCGACAGCGCGGCCTCGGTACCGTCCGTGGCGATGAACGTCGGCGCCAGCGCGTTCACCCTGATGCCGTAGTCGCCCCACTCGACGGCGTGGCACCGCGTCATGTGCACGACGGCGGCCTTCGCAACGCAGTACGGCGACTCGCCCGGCAACGCGACCAAGCCCGCTTGCGACGCGATGTTCACGATCGCGCCGCCACCGGCATCCCTCATGTGCTTCGCCGCGTGCTGGGAGAGGAAGTACGTCGACCTCGTGTTGAGCTGCCAGACCCGGTCGAAGTCCTCCTCTGTGACGTCGATCGCCTGGCCGAGGATGCCCCCGCCCGCGTTGTTGACCAGCGCATCGAGCCGCCCGAACTCGCGTACCGTCTCGTCGATGGCAGCCCGCGCACCCGCCAGGTCGGTGACGTCCAGCCGCACGGGAAGTGCCCGCCGGCCGAACGACTCGACCTCGGATGCCAGCCCCTCGTCGTCATGCACGTCACGCAGACCGATCGCGACGTCGGCCCCGGCACGGGCGAACTCCAGCGCGATGGCCCGGCCGAGCCCGCGCCGCGCACCCGTCACGAGCACGGTGGTGCCGCTGAGATCGAATGGGGAAGCGGCCATGGCGACTACTTCGAGGAACTCGACCCGGACGAGATCGCCTGCTCGGCTGCGAGGGCGTCGGCGATGTCCTTCTTGAGGCGGGCATCCGCTGTGCCGTACGCCGTCCAGTCACCCGACTTGAGCGCGGCGTCGCGGTCCGCGAGCGCCTGCTTCGCATCGTTCAGCGCGGCCTGCAGCTTCTGGTTCTGAGTCGTGTCGGCCGACGAACCCGATCCCGTCGATGAGCTGCCGGAGCCGGCACTGCTCGAGCCCGATCCTGAGCCGGAGCTCGAGCCCGCTGCTCCGGTGTCGCCTGCCGTCGCTCCCGAGTCGCCGCCGAACAGCACGTCGAGCGCGCCGTCGAGCGTGTCTTCGAATGCGATCTTGTCACCGAACGAGACGAGCACCTTCTGCAACAGCGGATAACTGGTCGACCCGCTCGATTGCACGTAGACCGGTTCGACGTACAACAGCCCGCCGCCGACCGGCAGCGTCAACAGGTTGCCGTTGATCACCTTGGTCGATCCCTGTCTCAACAGGTTCAACGCGGCGGACACACTGGGATCGGAATCGAAGCTGTTTTGGACAGAGCCCGGCCCCGGAATCGTGTCTTGCGACGGTATGCGCAGCAATCTCAAGGTCCCGTAATCGGACGCCTTCGTGCCGGACTTGTCCCCCGCATTCGAGTCGACCGCCAGATATCCCTTGAGGATGCTGCGGTTCGACGCACTCGTGGACTGCGGAATGAACGTCGTATAGAGCGAGAACTGCGGAGACGTCTGTCCCGGCATCTGCATCGTCAGATAGTAGGGAGGCTGTTGGGACGTGGCATCCGCTGTGCTCGGATCATCGGGGACCTGCCACGCGTCGGTGCTCGAGAAGAACGAGCCGGGATCGGTCACGTGGTACCGGGAGAGGATCTCGCGCTGCACCTTGAACAGATCAGCCGGGTAGCGAACGTGGCTCATCAATGCGCCGCTCATGTCGCTGATCGGCTTGACGGTGCTCGGGAAGACCTTCTCCCACGTCTTCAGCACCGGGTCGGAGGCATCCCACGCGTAGAGGGTGACCTTGCCGGTGTACGCATCGACAGTGGCCTTGACCGAGTTGCGGATGTAGTTGATGTCATCCATCGCGTAGCTCGGGGTCGCCGACGTCTGCGAGTCTGCGGTGGCGTCGCTGTACGACACCTCCTGCGAGTACGGGTACTGGTCGCTCGTGGTGTAGCCGTCGATCATCCAGACGATGCGGCCGTTCACCACTGACGGGTAAGGGTCGCTGTCGAGCGTGAGGTACGGAGCGACCTGCTCGACGCGCGATGCCGGGTTGCGGTTGTACAGAATCTGCGAGTTGGAGTTCACGGCGTCGGAGAGCACGATCTGCTCATCCTGGAACTTGATCGCGTAAGCGAGTCTGGTGAAGAGGTTGTCGAGCTTCGGACCGCCGTTGCCGTCGTACGTCGTGTACGTGGCCTGTTGACCGCCGGAGCCGGCCGGGTAGTCGAGTTCGACCGGTTTCGAGCCTGAGGGCGCGCCGACGATGGAGTACTTGGGAGAGCCCTCGCCGAAGTAGACGCGCGGCTGATACGTGCCGAGCTTGCCCGAGGTCGGGATGCCCGACTCCAAGAAGTCCGGCTGCCCGTCCGCATCGCGCTTGTTGCCGTAGGCGGCGACGAGACCGTAGCCGTGCGTGTACACGAAAGTCTCGTTGTACTTGCCGGAGTTGCCCAGTCCCGATTGCTCCAGCTCGCGCACCGCGACGACGGTGTCCTGTTCCTTGCCGTTGATCGTGTAGCGGTCGACGTCGAGGTCGGTGCCGAAGCCGTAATACTGCCGGAACTGCTGCAGCTGCGAGAACGCGCCGGAGACGACCGACGGGTCGAGGATGCGGATGCTCGCGGTGGTGTCGGCATCTTTGCGCAGGGCGCCTTGCTCGGCATCCGTCTTCGCGTCGTACGTGCTGGTCTTCACATCGGAGACATCGTAAGCGTCTCGTGTGGAGTCGATCGAACGTTGTATGTAGCTGGATTCGAGGGTCTTCTCGCTCGGCGCGACGATGAGCTTCTGCACGCCCCAGGGATAGATGGCGCCGACGATGATCGCCGACACGATCAAGAGTGCCGTGCCGACCAGTGGGTAGCGCCACCGACCGATGAAGGCGGTCAGCACGAACAGCAGCGCGACGACCACGGCGATGGCCGCGAGGATGGCGCGGCCGGGGATGGTGGCGTGAACGTCGGTGTACGCCGCGCCGTTCACACGAGCACCGACGGCCGAGTCCGTCACCGATGCGTAGCGGTCGAGCCAGATGCTCACCGCCTGCAGCAGCAGGTAGACCGCGGCGAGCACCGCGATCTGCACGCGCGCCGCGCGCGAGATGCGCACCTCGCGCCCGTTGACGCGCACCGAGCCGTAGAGGTAGCTGGTGGCGATCGTGGCCAGCAGCGAGATGATCGCGACGGCGGACAGGAAGGCGACGATGCTGCGGTAGAACGGCAGCGCGAACATGTAGAACGAGACGTCGAGGTGGAACTGCGGATCGGTCTGCCCGGCCGGAACACCGTTCAGCCACAGCGCTGCGGACTTCCAGTTGCCGGCGGCTGCCGCACCCGCGAAGAGGCCGAACACGATCGGAATGCCGTAGGTCGCGAGCCTGCGCAGCGGCTCGACGACCTGCTGGTAGCGTCCGACACCCGAGTCGAGCTTCGCGTAGACCGGGCGCAGCCGGTAGGCGAGGAAGAGGCACAACCAGAGCGGAACGGCCAGGCCGAGAAAACCGAGACCGAACATCACGCCGCCGGCCAACCACTGAGTGGTGAGCACATTGACGTAGCCGAGCTGCTGGAACCAGAGCACGTCGGTGTACAGGCTCGTGAAAATGAAGAACGCGATGACGAGCACCACGACGATGCCGAGCGTGATCCAGATGGCCGCACGACGACGGGGGCGGCCTACTGCTGCGGATGTCACTGAGAGTCCTCTTCGGGGGCTTCGCGGAGAGTTGCCCTCCGTCAAGAAGGAACTGCCCGCTTCGGGCGCTAGAGATCCATCCTAGGGCGAGCGTGCCCGGCGACAGTGGGAGAGCGCCTGGGAGAGACCTGGATGTCTGGTAAAAGCTCGCCGACGCCCTTCGACTACGCGCTGCGCGCTCCGCTCAGGGACTCGAGGCGTCAGGAGGTCGGGCAGGTGGCCAGGCCGGACGTGCTGGAGCCGGTGCGCACGGCATCCAGCACCTTGATCGAATCGCTCAGTGTCTTCACCGCGTAGACGTGAAGACCGTCGGGGATGTGCCCCGTCACCTCGTCGCAATTGGACGCTGGCGCGAGGAAGACAGTGGCGCCTGCGTCGCGCGCGCCGTACATCTTCTGCCTGATGCCTCCGATCGCGCCGACGTTGCCCTCGTTGTCGATCGTGCCGGTTCCCGCCACGTGCGCGCCCCCGTTCAGGGAGTCGGGAGTGAGCTTGTCCATGATCCCGAGCGCGAACATCTGCCCGGCGCTCGGACCGCCGACGTTGTCGAGTTGAATCGTCACCTCGAACGGAAAGTCGTATTTCATCGTGGCGCCGATGCCGATGACGACCGACCCCGACGCCTTCTCGGGCGTCACACTGAGCGACTTCTGCTTGCCATCGCGCAGCACGACGATCGTGGCCGGCGTGTCCGTGCCGTTCTTCTTCACCTGATCCCTCAGCGATTGGACGCCCTTGATCGCGACCCCGTTGACGGTGAGGATCTCATCGCCGACCTTGACGACGCCCTTCGCCGGCCCGTCGACGACCTGCTGTACGACGACGTGCTGCGGAAAGTCGTAACCGAGCTGGTTGAGGGCCGCTGCGACGGCATCCTTCTGCGAGTCCGTCATCGCCTGCGCGTTCTCGGCGTTCTGCTGAGTGACGTCTTCACCCGGCGGGTACGCGACACCCACCGGGATCACCTCGTGCGACGACGAGAACCAGGCCTGGATGACCTGCCCCCAGTTGGGAAGCTGCTGCGGCGTGCCGATCTCCGACACCGTGAGCAGATCGAGCGCCCCCTTCGTCGGGTACGTCTTGTGGCCGCTGACCACGATCAGCGGCTTCTTCTCGTCGGCGTTCGTCGGCGTCTGGCCGACCGGATGGTTGTAGCCGAGCGTGTTGAAGACGGGTCCTGGTGCCTCGATGACATAGGGCGCAGGCGACAGCGCCATGACCATGAGCAACACGAACGCGACGACGACGAGCACCGCGCCGATGCTGCCGCGCCGCGAAAGTCGAGGGGATTGCTCCGACTCGTCGACGGCGTCCGGATCGGGTCCCGCCGAGTCGCCCGACGCCGCCCGCGCGTGCGGATCATCGGAGAAAAGGGTCACGCTGCTCTCCTCGTGTTCGCGACAGGCGGACGATGGACCACGTCAGCATAGGGGAATTCCCACCCGCGGCCGATGTGCGCGGGGCTAGCGTTGATTGTGCGCCGCAGCGAGAAGCACGAGCGCTCCCCCATGCCGGTTTCCCCGATACCCGGGGATCGACGAGAAGAGGCATCGCGTGTCCGAAGACGACCGGAACGAACCAGACGACGAGTTCCGCGACATGCTGCGCCAGTTCCTGTCGGGGAACGGGTCGTTCGACCCCCAGCAGCTGGCGGGCGCGGCGGGGCTCCCCGGCGACGCCGCGAGCATCCAGGCGCTGATGAGCCAGTTGCAGAGCGCACTGCACTCCTCCGGTGACGGGATCAACTGGGATGTCGCGCTCGAGCAGGGCACCACGATCGCGTCGAAGGACGCCGTCGAGGCCACTCCCGCCGAGCGTGCTGAGCTCGAGCAGGCCTTCAACGTGGCTGCGCTCTGGCTCGACGAGGTGACCAGCATCTCCGAGCTGACGTCGACGCCGATCCTGCTCAGCCGCAGGCAGTGGGTGAAAGACACCATGCCGGTGTGGACGCAGCTCGCAGAGCCCGTTGCCACCAGCATCTCGGATGCCCTCACGCAGGTGATGCAGGAGCAGGCGCCCGAGGAGATGCAGGGCATGCTGCAGAACGCCGGCCACATCGTGCGAGCCGTCGGTGGCACCCTGTTCGCCATCCAGCTCGGGCAGGTCGTCGGGCAGCTCTCCGGCGAAGTCGTCTCCGGCGGCGACGTCGGCATCCCGCTGCTGAAAGACGGCACGGCGGCCTTGCTGCCACAGAACGTCGCGGCGTTCGGCGAGGGACTCGACATCCCCACGGACCAGATCGCGCTGTATCTCGCCGTTCGCGAGCTGGCGCACGCCAGGCTGTTCCGGCATGCGAAGTGGCTGCGTCTGCAGCTGATCACCTCGATCACCGAGTTCGCGCGCGGCGTCACGATCGACATCGACCGCATGCAGGAGCTCGCTGAGGGCTTCGACCCCTCGAACCCCGAGGAACTGAGACAGGCCATGGTCAGCGGTGCGCTCATTCCGCCGAAGACCGAGGCGCAGGCGGCGGCGCTCGGCAGGCTCGAGACGTTGCTCGCTCTCATCGAGGGCTGGGTCGACGTGGTGACAGCGAAGGCGACAGGCAGGCTGCCGAAGTCCGACGCTGTCGCCGAGACGGTTCGGCGCCGACGCGCAGCAGGCGGTCCTGCCGAGTCGGCCTTCGGAACGCTCGTCGGCCTCGAGTTGCGCCCGCGGCGTCTGCGCGAGGCGGCAGCGATGTGGAAGCAGGTGACGGATGCCGTCGGCGACGACGCGCGTGACGATCTGTGGTCGCACCCCGACCTGATGCCGACCTCGGAGGACGTGGACGACCCGAGCGCTCTCGTCGCGCGGCTGACGGCATCCGCCTCCGGAGTCGAGCCGGAGTACGACGAACTCGACGAGGCGATCGCCGCCTTGCTGCGCGGAGAGGCGATCGAGGGCGATGCCCCGCAGGAGCCGGGCGACGACACCCCGGACGTCGACGGCGACGACGGGCCCCGGCCCGTCTGACTCCAGCCCGCATCCGGGCTGCGAGGGCGCCCTTCGACTCGCTTCGCTCGCTCAGGGACCTGGGTCCTGTGGACAACGCCTGTGCGCTCGGCCGCGTCTCGGCATGATGGCGGCATGATCTTTCGCCTCGATCCGGCCGTCCCGTTGGTCTGGCGCGATCCGCAGACGCTGCAACTGGGTGTGGATCGCGTGGTGTGCGTCTTCCCCGAGGTGACCCCTGTGCTCGAGCGGATGCTCGCAGCCCTGCGCACCGGCGCCGCGCGTTCGCTGCTGGAGATGACGGCATCCACCGGCGGTTTCGGACGGGCAGCGGGTGCGGAGGTCGACGCGCTTCTGGCGTCGGTCGCGGGAGCGCTGCTGCCTCCGGCCCCGACCCCTGAGACGAAGCCGTCGACGATCGTGATCGACGGCGACGGTGCGACGTCGGAGCGGTTGCTGCGCCTGCTGCGCGAGGCGGGGCACCGGGTGGTCACGGCCGATCGCATCGATCAGGAACGCGACACCGTTGCCGCAGCGGTGATCGTCGGGTCTCATGTGATCCCGCCGTGGCGGCACGGTCCGTGGCTGCGCCGCGACATTCCGCACCTGCCCGTCGTGTTCGGTGACGCCGGTGCCGAGGTCGGACCGTTCGTGGAGGCCGACGGTCCGTGTCTGCGGTGTCTGTCGCTCGCCCGCACCGACGCCGACCCCGCGTGGCCGGCGATCGCGACGCAGCTCGATGCGCACGCACCGGCATCCGAGCCGCCCCTGCTCTCCGCTCAGGTCGCGTCGCTCGCTGCACGGTGGCTGGACGCCAGGGTGCGCTCGAATGACAGATCGCATGCTTCGACGAGCATGTGCATCGAACCGGACGGGCGTGTCAGCGCACTGCAGCACTCGCAGCACGGTCTGTGCGGATGCCGAGGTCTGCCAGAAAACGTGACGGCTCTCGTGGGCCGACCGCGCTCTCAGCCCAGCTCAGCGACAGCCGGCGCCTCGCACGCGTAACGCCGACGTAGAGCAGCCTGCGCTCCTCTTCGACGGCCTCCGGCGTGCGGGCATAGCCGATCGGGACGAGGCCGTCGCCGAGGCCCACGATGTGCACGTCGTCCCACTCCAGACCCTTTGCCGCGTGCAGTGTGCAGAGCGTCACCGCGGCGATGCGCGGCTCGTGCTGCGCCGCCTGCCTGGCCAGCAGGTCTTCGGTGAACTCGCGGAACGTGGTGCCGGCCGGAACGTCGTCGACCAGGCCCATGATCGCGTTCAACGCCTCCCACCTGTCGCGTACGCTCCCACGGGCCTGCGGCGCGTCGAGGGTCCAGCCGAGCGAACGCAGCACGTCGCTCACCGACTGGAACAGCGGTTCGTTCGCGACCGTCAACGACGCGGCACGCAGCGTCATCACGGCCTGCCGCACCTCGGGCAGTTCGAAGAATCGCGCGCCGCCGCGCACGTGATAGGCGACTCCGGCGTCCGTCAACGCCGCCTCGAGAGGCACAGCCTGCGCGTTCACGCGGTAGAGCACCGCGAGGTCTTGCGGCTTCGCGCCTTGCCGGATGCTCGCGGCAAGGCATGCGGCGACGGCCGCGGCCTCTGAGGTGTCGGTGTCGTAGCCGGTGATGGTGGGAGTCGGGTCGTCGGGTGTCGGGGAGGTGCGGGGCGGGGCGGGGCGACCGTTCGACGCGGCTGCGCCTCGCTCAGGGAGCTGGGGGAAATCAGGCCGGAGGGCGTGCAGCATCAGCGCTCCCGGTCTGCCCTGCATCAGGTGGTTCGCCGCGTCGACGATCGGAACGCTCGAGCGGTAGTTCTGTTCGAGACGTACGAGCGCGGCATCCGGATAGCGTCGCGGAAAGTCGAGCAGAAAATCGCTGGAGGCTCCCGCGAACGAGTAGATGGTCTGGCTCGCGTCGCCCACAACGCACAGGTCGGAACGGTCGCCGAGCCAGAGGTCGAGCAGGCGTTGCTGCAGCGGCGAGACATCCTGGTACTCGTCGACGATGAAGAAGCGGTACTGCTCACGCACGTGCATGGCCACCGACGGTTCGGTCTCGATCATGCCTGCGCAGGCCTGCAGCACGTCCTCGAAGTCCAGCTGCCGGCGGTCGTCCTTGAGTGTCTCGTATGCGCGTTGCAGGTCGACTGCCTGACCGGGGCTGAGCGAACCGGGGGTCGCACGTGGCTGGCCGCCGTCGGGGCCGGTTGCGAGCATCCGCTCGTAATCGTCGATGCTGAGCTCGCTCACCTTGCGCCACTCGATCTCGGCGGCGACGTCGCGCAGCGTCGCGGTGTCGACCTTCACGCGGATGCGCTCCGCCGCCTGGCCGAGCAGCTTCGCCTTGCCGCCCAGCACGCGGGGCAGCGACCCGCCGACCACGAACGGCCAGAAGTAGTTCAGCTGGCTGAGCGCCGACGCGTGGAACGTGCGGGCCGCGACGCCCACCGTGCCGAGCGCACGAAGCCTGGTACGAAGCTCCGAGGCGGATCGGGCGGTGAACGTGAGCGCCATCACCTTGTTCGGCGCGTAGACGCCGGTGGCGACGCCGTAGGCGATGCGGTGCGTGATCGCACGCGTCTTGCCCGTTCCGGCTCCAGCCAGCACGCACACCGGGCCGAGCAGTGCTTCGGCCGCCACTCGCTGGGCGGCGTCGAGGCCGTCCAGCAGGGCGTGGGCGGAATCGGTCACGCGGCATCCGATCGGGGCACGGGCGGTTCGTCCAGCGGCCCGCCGTACCAGTCCCGCACGATCGCGTGGGCGATCGACGAGCCTCCCGGCAGCAGGATGTCGTCGCGCTCGCGCCA
Organism: Humibacter sp. RRB41; assembly: GCF_022761015.1. Lineage (GTDB taxonomy): Bacteria > Actinomycetota > Actinomycetes > Actinomycetales > Microbacteriaceae > Humibacter. The sequence goes on along the minus strand of NZ_JAKWJQ010000004.1, from coordinate 357,600 downwards.
GATCTCCTCCCGGCTGAACCAGCGCAGTGCCAAGATCTCCTCGCCGTCCGGTCGCAACTCGGTGCGACCCGGCACGGCTCGTGCCTCCATGCCGATCATGACGGATGCCGGGAAGGGCCACGGCTGCGAGCCGAGGTACACCGGATCGGCGACGATGACGCCCGACTCCTCCTCCACCTCGCGCAGCACGGCTGACTCGAACGACTCCCCCGCCTCGACGAACCCTGCCAGCAGCGACCAGCGGTTCGTCTCCCACAGGGCGTTCGAGCCGAGCAGGATGCGGTCTTCGTCGTCGAGCACGCGCATGATCACGGCGGGATCGGTGCGCGGGAACACCTCGTTGTTGTCCACGAAGCAGCGGCGCATCCAGCCGCCCAGCTCAACGACCGTCGGCGTGCCGCAGCGCGGGCAGTGCGTGTGCGATGCGTGCCAGTTCGCCACCGCGACGGACTCCGTCACCAGACCGGCGTCGCGGTCGCTGAGGCGCGTCGCGAGGTCGCGGAGCCCGCGCCACTTCGTCTCGTCGGGCTCCAGCTCTGCTGCCGCGGCATCCGTCAACACGGTGAGGATCACCGGCGTGCCTGCCGGCTCCTCTGCGGCCGCCTCGAGCGTGCGCCCGAGGTAGACACGCGTCAGTGCCGAGGTGACCTCGTCGGTGCGGAACAGCGTGAGGAGCGCTGCATCGAGCCCGGAGTCATCCGTGGTCAGCACGCGCCCCTGCCAGAGCGGGAGCACTCGCGTCGTCTCGTCGGACAGCAGCTCGTCGAAGAGCGCCTCTCGGCCACGGCTGACGCCGTCCCGATCGACGGTGGATCTCGACAGCGGAAGCGGTCCGAGTGGGCTCGGCATCGATGGACTCCTCACGAGACGTACAAGGCGGGTGCGCGAACCATGCTCGCGCTGATCAGCTCACGTCGCAGCGAGTCGAGGCGGCCCGACACGCCGTAAGCGCCCGGGCTCGCGGCGAACGCGTGGCGAACGACCTCGGTGGCGAAGGGCACGCCTACCCTTGACGTTATGGCCAGATCCCACCTCACTCTAGCCGCGCTGGCCACGTCGGCCGTGCCCGACCTGGACATCGCAGGCACCCGCAGTTTCAGCTACGACCTGCACGGCGATTTCGAGTCAGCGCTGCTCACCAGTCGTGACGGCACGGAGCTCATCATCCGCGTTCCGGCGTCGCAGGATGCCGAAACCGAGCAGAGCGCCGACCTCATCGCGTTGCGCGCCCTCACCTCCGGGGTACGGGCGAGACTTCCCTTCGACGTACCGGAATACGTGGGTCAGACCCCGGTCGGCGGCACGCGCGCCGTCGTGTTCACGTTCCTGCCCGGCGACAAGGTCGCGCTCGAGAATGTGCAGCCCGGCGATGGGCTGGCCGCCTCCATCGGACGCGCCATCGCGGCCGTGCACTCGCTGCCCACGTCGTTCGTGACGGATGCCGGCCTGCCGACATTGAGCGCCGCCGACTGTCTCGCCGCGACGAAGACCCTCATCGCCTCCGCGACAGGAACCGGCCTGGTGCCGGCGGCACTCGCGAAGCGCTGGAGGGAGGCCGTCAACGACGAGGACCTCTGGCGCTTCCAACCCACCGTGATCAACGGCGCACTGACGATCGACTCCTTCATCGTTCGCGAGGAGTCCGTCGTCGGACTGCTCGGGTGGTCAGCACTTCGCGTCGGCGATGCCGCCCGCGACCTGCACTGGGTGCTCGGCATGCGTGCGGATTCCGCGGAGACCGCGATCGAGGCGTACTCGCTCTCGCGCGGGGCGTCATCCGACCCGAACCTCCTGTTCCGCGCGACGCTCTATGCCGAACTCGAGCTCGCACGGTGGCTCATGCACGGACGTGAACTGCACGACCAACTGATCGTCGACGACGCCGTCTCGATGCTCGACGGACTGGTCGAACGGGTGCACGACGACGACGCGGATCCGCTCGCGCCGCGCACGGGCCCGATCATGGCGATCACCGACGTGGAGGCGCTGCTCGAGGCGACCCCTGTCGAGGGCGAGCCGGGCGACGCATCATTCGGGCTCCCGCCGGTGACCGAGGAACGGCCGCCGGCCGAGGACGACTTCGACCGCGACGACGACTGAGCTCTCCAGGTCACTGAGCGGAGCCCGCAGGGCGCCGTCGAAGTGCTGGTGCCCTTCGGCTCGCTCCTCCCCGCTCAGGGAACTGGGGCCCGGTCGGCCGAGTTCAGGCGGCGACGAAGCCGCTGCCGGAGCTGGCCGTGTTCGCCCTCCACAGCTCGAGCAAGCCGCCCTCGTCGACGAGCTCGGCCGGGCGGACGATCAGGTCGTCGGCGACGTAGTAGAACGCGGCATCCACCAGATCGGGGTCGATCCCCTTCCAGCGCGCGAACGCCACCCGGTACAGCGCGAGTTGCAGCTGCTTGCTGGCGAGGTCGTCGGCGTCCTTCGGCGGCCGACCCGTCTTCCAGTCGACGATCTCGTAGCGACCGTCTCGTTCATAGACGGCGTCGATCTTGCAGATCACCAGTCGTCCATCGAACGGCAGGTGGATCTCCCGCTCGACCTCCACGGGTCTGCGATCCGCCCACGGCGAGTGCTCGAAGGTGCGCTGGAGTGCGGAGAGCCGCTCACCCTCGAGCCGTTCGGCCGTGCCGGGTGAGTCTGCTGCGCTTGTCGGATCGTTCGCGCCGGATACGTCTGCTGCGCCTGCTTGGTCGCCGGCCTCCTCGACTCCTGCGTACTCGAAGCCTCCGAAGAGGCCGAGCTCGTCGTCCGACTCCCCCGCGAACGCGTCGATCACCTCGGTTCTGCCTGCGATTCCCGAGCGTCGCTCCACCCAGGCGTGGAAAAGGGTGCCGAGGCGGGTCGCTCGATACGGTCGTTCCGGCATCGGCCTGCGGAGCTCCTCCGCCACCTCGCCCGGCCGTGAGACGTAGTCCTTGAAACGCGAGGCCGGGATGCGCGTCGGCAACTCGACAGTGGCGTATGCCGCCAGCATCCGCTCGCGTTCGGCGAGCAGCACCTCGAGATCGCGGGCCCATCGTCCCGATCGGCCTGGCTCCGCCTCGCGAACCAGCTCGGCGGCACGCTCCACCGCCGCCCGTCGTCCGCCTAGTGGATCCGGCGGCCACGTGATCGTCTCCGAGTTCTCGCCGAGCGGGTTCTCCTCGTGGGCGGATGCCTCGGGCAGCACCGCGACGATACCGGCCTCGGCCAACTCGGCGAGATATCTGCTCGGACGACGCGGGCGGGTCTGGGTGGCCCAGAACGATCCGGTCAGCAGCAGACTGTGCCGTGCGCGCGTCACTGCCACGTAGGCGAGCCGGCGTTCCTCGCGCTCGTAGTGCGCGCCGACATCCTGCTTGAACGTCTCGCGTGCGTCCCTGGCTTCCTTGCGCGTCGTCGCGCCTCGCCAGTCGAACGTCGGGAGCTCGTCGGCGTCTCCGCGGAACTCCCACGGCAGTCGCCCGAACCCCAGCCACGCGTTCATGCCCTCGACCGGGGTCGACGGCAACTCCGCCTCGACCACGCGCGGCACCACCACGTGGTCCCACTCGAGCCCTTTCGATCCGTGCACGGTCAGGACCTGCACGGTGCCCGGCTCCGGCTTCTCGCTTCGAGGGGCGAGCGTGTCGCGTCGCTCGGCCTCGCGCAGCCACCCGAGGAAGCCGGGCAGTCCCGCCGTCTCGCTCACGGACAGGTAATCGGCGAGTGCGTCGAAGAAGGCGTCGAGCGCTCCGTGTCCTCCGGTGCGGGACTCGTTCGCCGCGAGCTCGATGTCGAGCCCGAGTTCGTGCTCGACGAGCGTGACGAAGTCGAGCAGGCCGAGGCCGCTGCGTGCGCGCAGGCGGCCGAACAGGCGGCCGGCCTCGCGCATCCTGCTCAGTCCGGTCTGCGAGATGCCCTCGAGCATGCGGTGGCCGTCCGGCGCGTGCACGATGGCGTCGAGCGCATCGACGATGGATGCCTGCTCGCTGTCGATCACGCTCGCCCGCAGAGCGGAGCGCACCTCGGCATCGAGCCTCTGCTGCCGGTAATCGTGCTCGGCCAGCCATCTGGCCGCCTGCCGCAAGCCACGCAGGTCGCGAACACCGATGCGCCACCTCGAACCCGCGAGCATCCTGACCAGTTCGGAGCCGGCGGTCGGATCGTCCACGACGCGCAGGGCGCACACCAGGTCGGCGATCTCTGGCTCCGCGAGCAGCCCGCCGACGCCGAGCACGTGGTACGGCACGCCGTGCTCACGCAGGGCAGCGGTGAACGCCGCCTGCGTCGAGCGGGACCGGAACAGCATGGCCGCGCTGGAGGGGACGGATCGGCCACGATCGTCGGTCACCGGCTCGCCGTCAGCATCGATCACGCGTTCCACGAGTCGCTCCCGCAGCCAGCGTGCCGCGGCATCCGCCTCGTCGGCGAGCGTCTCGGCGAAGACGGCGTCGACGTCGCGGCTGCTCGCGGTCGGCGACGGCGTCAGTTCGGCGACCGCGACGCGTGAACGGGCGGTGAGGGGCTCGACCAGCAGATTGGCGGCATCCAGAATGCGCGTGCCGTTGCGCCAGCTGGTCGTCAGCGAGAACTTCTGGACGTCGCTCGCACCGAACGCCGGCGCGAAGTGCTCGAGGTTCGACGCGCTCGCACCTCGCCAGCCGTAGATCGACTGGTGCGGATCGCCGACGGCCATCACGGCCTGCCCCGCGAAGAGGGCGGCGAGCAGCCTGGTCTGCACGACCGACGTGTCCTGGTACTCGTCGAGCAGCACGACGCGATGCCGGGCACGGATGCCGTCCACCACCTCACGGGAACGCCCGACGATCTCGAGGGCGAGCGCGACCTGGTCCGAATACTCCACGAGCCCGCGATGCACTTTGGCGTCGTCGAACTCACGGGCGAGATCGAGCAGCAGCGGAAGGTGCCCGACCATGCGCGCAGGCTCGACGACCTCCTTCTCGTATGCGCCTCTTCCGCCGTTCGGGAGTTCCTCGAGCCGCGCGAATTCCGTCGCAGTCGCCGCCACGCCCTGCGCGTCCGCCGTGTTCTCGCCGAGCGCGTGGGCAAGTTCGAGCACGGCCCGTGTGACGGAGTCGACCGACTGGTCCAGGCCGTGAAGGCGATCGTCGTCGCTGCCGATCACCACGCTTCTGGCGAGCTGCCACGCCGAGGCCTCGCCGAGCACGACGCCGTCGCTCTCGCGGCCGAGCAACAGCGCGTTGTCGCGGTACAACGTGTTGGCGAAGGCATTGTAGGTGGACACCTGCGGCGGATCGAACGCGTCGGGCTCCTCGATCAGGCCCGCGTCGGCGAGCCGCGCGACGCGGTCCCGGATGCGCTCCCGGAGCTCTCCGGCCGCCTTGCGCGTGAACGTGAGCCCGAGCACCTGGCCGGGCTCGACCATGCGGTTGGCGAGCAGCCAGAGCACCCTGAACGCCATGGTCTCCGTCTTGCCGCTGCCCGCCCCCGCCACAACGAGCGCCGGCTCGAGGGGCGACTCGATCACGGCACGCTGCTGCGCGGTCGGCCGGTGGCTGCCGAGGGCGTCGGCGATGGCATCCGCGCTGACCACGTGGAGGGCGACGGATGTCGCACGCATGCTCCCCTCGTCTCGTTCAATCACTGGTCACCGCTTTCACCCGGTGCAGGCGTCGCACTGCCGCAACGGGTCCTCGGTCGACGACCTCTGCGCGTCCTTCGAATTCGGCGACGGCGATCGCCGTCGCGGCCTGCCGGATGCGCTCCCTGAACTCCTCGAGACCTTCGTCGTCGAGCACCGCCTGCTCACCCTCCCGATAGGACTTGCCACGCACCCCATCGCGCACGAACAGCAGCTTGGCGCCTGCCGCCCTGTGCGGTGAGAACGGCTCGCACAGCTCGTCGAGCTGCCCCGAGGCGTATGCCAGCTGATAGACGCCGAGCTGCGGCATCGCGGCGAGTTTCGCGGCGTTGGTCTGCGGCGTCCCGGTCTTGAGGTCGACGATCGTCACCCCGCCGGATGGGTCGGCTTCGATGCGGTCGATCATGCCGTGCACCTGAGCGCGACCGACGTCGAGCGCGAACCTCTGCTCGGCCGCCACCACGCGTACGCCTGCCCGATCGGCGTCTGCGAGGTATTCGGAGACGCCCGTCACGAGGCGCCGAACCGCTCGCTTCTCGCGAGCCGCGATCCAGGGCGCCTCGAACACGAGTTCGTTCCAGCGCGACTCGACGGCGGCGAACAGCGCGTCGACCGCCGGATCGTCCGCGGTCTCCATCGCCCAGTGCACGATGGTGCCGACCCCCATCGCGGTGCTCGTGCTCGAACCGGCGATCTCGTCGAGGAACCAGTCCAGCGGCGACTCCTCGATGGCCTCGATGCGCGACGGTGACACCGGGACGGTCTCGTCGTCGTCATACAGTGCTGCGGTGCTCGACGGCGCGACGAGTCCGTGCCAGCGCGACGGGTCTGCCCCAGGAACCCCGGCCGCGGCGAGCTCGGCGAGGCCGGATGCCGCTGCAAGGCGGCCGGCCTCCGTCGCCACGTCGCTCGTCAGCTCGCGCCTCAGCAGTCCCGTGAGTCCGCGCAGCGTCATCGGTGGCGCGGTGGCGCTGACGCTCGGGGTTCCGCGCGGCGCGAGGCCGAACAGCACGCTCGGCTGCTCGTCGTCGTCGGAGACAGCCGCCAGCACGACCTGTCGACTTGCCCGGGAAACGGCGACCGCGAACATCCGCAGCTCGTCCGCCAGCACCTGTTTTCGGGCATCGAGCACCACCGGCTGCTCGCCGAGGGCTGCCAGCACGAGTGCGTCCGTGTTCAGCAGCGTGCCACGCACGCGCAGGTCTGGCCAGACGCCCTCCTGCAAGCCGGCGACGACGATCACGTCGAACTCCCTGCCGACGACGCCGGACGGCGTGGCGACGAGCACGGACTCCGTCGTGCCGGTGGGCGACAGCGTGTCCTCTGGCACGTCTGCATCGAGCATCCTGGCGAGGAACACCGACGGCGGCGAATCCGGCTCGCGCTCTCCGAACCGCTTCGCCGCCGTGAACAGAGCAACGACTCCGTCGAGATTGCGATTCGCCTCGGATGCCGCCATGCCGGTTCCCGACGCCGCTTGCCGCCAGCGCGGACCCACCCCGGACTTCTCCCACACGATCCACAGAAGCTCTTCGATTCCCGCGCCCGCTGCGGATGCCGTGCGCACCGCGTCGAGGATGCGCGCGAGTCGGTCGGCGTCGCGGGCGATGCGGTGGTCGATCGTCGCGAGCCTGCCAGGTGCGTCCATCACCTCGACGAGCAGCGCGTCAGCGGCGCGGTTGCCGCCGGAGGCGACCTCTTCGGTGCGCAGCGCGACGCGCAGCCTGCGGATGGCGAGCCGGTCCAGTCCCCCGAACGGACCGAGCAGAAGAGTCGTGACGGCGTCGACGTCGAGACTCGCCCTGCCGACCGCGAGGTCGATCAGCTCGAGGAGGGCCCGCGCCGCCGGATCGTCGCGCAGAGCCGTGCCGGCAGACGTGCTGCGGGTGGGCACCTCTCCGGCGGAAAGGGCCCGCGCGACGCCGTCGATCAGCGCCCCCGAGCGCACCACGACGGCCAGCCGCGACCACGGGACGCCGTCGATCAGGTGCCGTTCGCGCAACAGCCCGGCGATCGCCGACCACTCTCTGGCGGGCGTCGCCGCCTCGATCGTGATCAGCGGCGGCAGTCCCCGATCGTCTTCCGACGCCGGCAGCGCACTGCGGTGTCCGACGATGCCCGCAGTTCCGATCCGTTCGGTGAGCGAACGGGTGAGGTCTCGGAGCGCTCCAGGCTGACGGTGGGCGACGCGCAGGAAGTGCACCGGCATCCTCCGTCCGAAACGAGCGACCACATCGGCCGAGCCACCGCGGAACACGCTCGTCGAGGCGTCGGGATCGCCGAACGCCACCACGGCAACGCCGCGGGACTCGAGTGCGCCCAGCAGCGCGAGGCCGAGCTCGGTCGCCTCCTGCAGATCGTCGACGACGACCAGCCGCAGCCGGTCGACGGCATCACTCACGTCGCCCCGTTCGATCGCGGCAACGGCGTAGCGCACGAGCTCCGCCGCGTCCAGCTGATCGGGCCTGGCGCTCGTGATCGCGCCCAGGTAGTCGTCGATGAAGTCGGCGGAAGCCACCCATTCCGGATGCCCGTTGCCCACGCCGAGCTCCCGCATGCGCTGCGGCGTGATCTCGTGCTCCGTCGCCCGCATCATGAGTTCGCGCAGTTCGGTGCGGAACGACCGCAACCCGCGAACCGACTCGTTCAGCGGCTCCGGCCAGTCGGGGCCAGAGCCGTCTTCGACGTGACCGGCGAGCAGTGCGGCGACGTCGGCATCCTGTTCGGCGCCAGTCAGCAGGGTAGGCGGCTCACCGCCCGCTTCGATGGCCGCCTGAGCGACGACGTCGAAAGCAAGCGATGACACCGTGCGGGCGAGCGGGCCGTTGACGGCCTCCCCCACCCGAAGGCCGAGCCGGTCGCGCAGCCGGGTCGCGCTCGCACGGTCGAACGCGAGCGCCAACACGGACTCCGCCGGAAGCTCGAGCCGGTGAACGCGATCGGCCACCAGCTCGACGAGGGTCGTCGTCTTGCCCGTTCCGGGCGCTCCGACGACGAGTGCCGACGCCGCCGCATCGAGCGCCAGAACGGCACGTTGCGATGCGTCGAGTTCGGGCTCCTGCTGCGTCACGGTGTTCACGATAGGGGCGGCAGCCGACATTGCCGAGGCGACCCTCTGGCGTCTCGGCACCCGGCGCCGCAGCGTCAACACGAGGGTCCAGAGCACCGCGAACTGCGCGCATTTCTGCCGTCAGTGAACTGCCCGGATCGATGCGAGCCCCTGCCGTAGTGTGACTGACGGATGCCCGGGTACCGCACGTTGCGGATCGGCGCAGGCAGGGCATCCCTCGCACGACACAACGGAAGGCCCTTCGTGGAAATTCGCATCGGAATCGTCAACGCACCCCGTGAGCTCACCTTCGAGTCCGGCCAGTCGGCCGCTGAGATCGAGGCCGCAGTGACCGCCGCGCTCGGCGGGGGAGAGAGCACCCTTCAACTGCGCGACGACCACGGCAGCCTCTACATCGTCCCGACGGCCGGCATCGCGTACATCCAGATCGGCAGCGAGGAATCGCGCCGAGTCGGCTTCGTCGCGTAACCTGGCCCGGCGGACCTTCACGGCCCGCCACGGCAGATTACGCGGACTACGAAGGCACGGCCAATGGAGCTTCTGTTCATCACGCTCGCCGGCGCGATCATCGGTCTGATCGCCCGATATACGCTGCCGTACCGGCACGCTCACGGAAGTGTGCTGGTTCCTGCAGTCGGCGCCGCCCTCGCGGCCGCGCTCTGGGTCGGCCTCACCTGGGCGGGCATGAAGTGGAACGGCGGGTGGATCTGGTGGATCACCATCGTCGGCACCGCGATCCTCACGGTCGGCGTCGACCTCCTTCTCGGGGCGCTGCGCACCAGGGCCGATACGTCGAGGCTGCATCGCCTCACGCGCACGGGCATCCCGTCGACCGGCGCCTGAGAACGACAGGGCTCTGAGTTGTCTGAAGCTGAGACGTCCGAAGCACCCGACGACGACGCTCCGGATGGAGCGGATGCCGTCCCCGGCACTCTCCTGCCCGCCGACGCCGTGCCGAACCTCCGGGACATCGGCGGCTATCGCACCACGGACGGCAAGCGCGTGCGCCTCGGGCTCGTCTACCGCTCGACCGCGCTCGACAGGGCGACCGAGTCGGACCTGACCCGGTTGCAGGATCGCGGCGTACGAACGGTGTTCGATCTGCGCACCGCCGCGGAGCGAGCGGCGAGCCCGGATCGGCTGCCGATCGGGGCATCCGAGGTGGACCTCGACGTGATGGCCGACGCTCCTGGCGCGACGCCTGCGCGAATCGGCGAGCTGTCGTCCCAGCCGCAGAAGGCCAGCAAACTGCTCGCCCGCGCCGACGTCGGAGCCGTGTTCGGCACCGCATACCGCGGGCTGGTCTCCTTGCCCAGCGCCAAGGCCTCCTACCGTGACCTCTTTCTTCGGCTGGCCGATGGGGACTCACTTCCCGCGCTGTACCACTGCACGACGGGAAAGGACCGCACGGGTTGGGCGACAGCGGCTCTGCTGCTCCTGCTCGGGGTGCCCGAGCAGACGGTGGCCGAGGACTACCTGCTCAGCAACGACTACCTGATGGCCGGGCTGAAGCCGGTGCTCGACGGGTTCGCGGCGAAGGGCGGGGACCCCGAGGCGCTGCGACCGATACTCGGCGTGAAAGAGGAGTACCTCCGGGCCGCTCTGGACGAGATGCACGAGCACTACGGATCGATCGAGCGCTACTTCTCCGAGGGACTCAGCCTGGATGCCGATGTGCAGCAGCAGCTGCGCACCACGTTCCTCGAGTCCGCACCCGCCCCGCCGGTCGAGTAGCGCGCGGCGGGGCCGCCCGCGTATCGAGACCCCCTCCGCATCGCCCGTCAGGCGGTGAGGCCGAGCGCGTCCATCCGCCGGGTATGGGCTCCGATGATCTCGGTGAAGACCGGGTCGATGCGCTCCTCATCCGAGCGCTGATTGCCCGACAACTTGAGTGCAGAGCGAGCGACGAGCAGCGTGTCGCCGACCAGCCTGCGGCCCCACATGGCCAGGCGAGAGCCGAGCGTGACATCCTCGGCGATCTCCTTGGCCAGGATGCCCGCCAGCTGCTCGGTGCCGGTCTGCGAACCGAGCATGCTCGCGGCGCGCGGACCGACATCCCCCGGCAGTCCTTGGGCCAGGCGCATGAAGAAGTCGCCGAGCAGTCCGTCAGTGACGTAGATGCCGAGCAGGGTCTCCTGCCAGTCGCGCCCGATCGTGATCGCCTGGAATCCGTCGATCGCACGGGCGAAGGGCGCCATCACCTCGGCCGGCTCCGCGTCGTGCCTGCGGATCTCTGCCAGAACTGCCTGGTGGCGGCTCAGTGCCGCGCCGGCGGCGAGCGCCACCGACTCCTTGCTGGCAAGCGACGGCACCTGCTGCACGACACGCGACAGCGTCTCGAACGCCTGCAGTTGCAGGTAGGCGACCTGACCGAGGTAGGGAAGGAGGTCGGGCGCGATGTCGTGCAGATCGACACGCACCGTGGATGCCTGTTCACGCCGCGGCTTGAGCTTCGGCGCGTCGACGGGCGTCGACTTGCGGGTGAACCAGGATGCCACGTGCGCAAGCTTACATACGGGCGGCCCGGTAGACTGGCCTGGCCGTCGGCGCAGGATCGACGGCCCTGCGCCCCGGAAGACGTGATGACCGTGCGGGCGCGGCCACTCGGATCCGACCGATCCGCATCACTCTCTTCGACAGGCAGACCAACGTGACGTTCTCCGAATTGAACATCGACGCCGACATGGTGCAGGCACTCGCCTCCCACGGCATCACAGAACCGTTCCCCATCCAGCAGCAGACCATCCCACTCGCCCTCAGCGGCCAGGACATCATCGGTCAGGCGAAGACGGGCACCGGCAAGACCTTCGGCTTCGGCCTTCCTCTGATCCAGCGTCTCGGCGAGACGCCCGCACCGGGCGTGCAGGCCCTCGTGGTCGCACCGACGCGCGAACTCGCCATCCAGGTGGCAGAGGACCTCGAGCTGGCCACCTCCGGCCGTCCGACGACCGTGGCGTCGATCTACGGCGGCAAGTCGTACGACGGGCAGATCGAGCAGATCAAGGCAGGCGCCCAGATCATCGTCGGCACGCCCGGCCGACTGCTCGACCTCGCGGGCCAGCACATTCTCGACCTGTCGCACGTGCGCGAGATGGTGCTCGACGAGGCGGACCGCATGCTCGACCTCGGCTTCCTGCCCGACGTCGAGAAGCTGTTCTCGCTGACGTCGGCCACCCGGCACACCATGCTCTTCTCCGCCACCATGCCGGCGCCGATCGTTGCCCTCGCTCGCCGGTTCATGACGCGTCCGATCCACATCCGCGCGTCCGAGCCCGACGAAGGCCTCACGCAGGCCAACATCAACCACGTCGTCTATCGGGCTCACGCGCTCGACAAAGACGAAGTGATCGCGCGCATCCTCCAGGCGGAGGGTCGCGGCAAGACCGTGATCTTCACCCGCACGAAGCGGGCTGCCGCCAAGCTGGTTGAGGAGCTCAGCGACCGCGGCTTCAACGCCGCCGCCGTGCACGGCGACCTCAGCCAGGAGCAGCGCGAGAGGGCGATGACCTCGTTCCGCGCAGGCAAGCGAGACGTGCTGATCGCCACGGATGTCGCGGCCCGCGGCATCGACGTCATCGACGTCACTCACGTGATCAACCACACCATCCCCGAGGACGAGAAGGCGTACCTGCACCGCGTCGGGCGCACCGGACGCGCCGGCCGGCAGGGCACGGCCGTCACGTTCGTGGACTGGGACGACCTGCACAAGTGGGCGCTCATCAACCGCGCGCTGGACTTCGGCCAGCCGGAGCCGACCGAGACGTACTCGTCGTCGCCGCACCTCTACAGCGACCTGAACATCCCGACGGATGCCAAGGGCCGGCTCAAGCCGACCCCGCCGATGAAGCAGGAGCGTCAGGCATCCGAGCCGGGCTCCAGTTCTCGCCGGGGCGGATCGGCGGACAGCCGCAACCGCCGTCGCACGCGAGGGGCGTCGGATTCCGCTCCCCAGACTTCGGCGCCGGATGCCGCAGCACCGGCCGAGAAGGCGGCTGCCGGTACTCACGACGGCCAGGGACACCAGCACCACGACGGCAACAGCGCTCCGCGTCGCCGCCGTCGCCGTCGTCCCTCCGGCGGAGCTCCCGCAGCCCAGTAGCGCTCCAGCCGAGCGTGCTGCGCTCACCCCCCTGAGCGAGCGCCGCACCCCAGTCCCCTGGGTCATCCCGCTTCGCGGCAGAGGCTCAGCCGGTGCGCGCCAGGTAGGCGGACTCGTCGAGGATGCGCTCCAGCGACTCCGGCGGCGTCGTGTTCTCGCCGAGCCGGTTGGGTTTGCCTGCCCCGTGGTAGTCGCTCGAGCCTGTGAGGATCAGCCCGAAGTGCTCGGCGAGCTGCCTCAATGCAGCCTTGCCGTCTTCGGTGTTCTCGCGGTGGTCGAGCTCGAGGCCCGCGAGGCCGGAGTCGACGAGGCGCTGCAGGTAGACATCCTGGATGATGCCGTCGCGTCCGCGCGTCGCGGGATGGGCGAGCACCGGAACGCCTCCCGCCCCCCTGATCAGCCGTACACCGTCGAGCGGCGTGGGGGCGTAGATCGGCTCGTAATAGCCGCCCCTTGGATGCAGCAGCGTCTCGAAGGCGGCCGATCGATCCGGCACGACGCCGCGCGACACCAGGGCGTCGGCGATGTGCGGCCGTCCAACCGTCGCGCCAGGCGCGGTGTGCGCAAGCACGTCGTCCCATGACAGGTCGTAGTCCAGTCCAAGCCTCGCCACCATCGTCTCGGCCCTGCTGCGGCGCGCGTCCCTGATGCGCAGGGTCTCCGCCGCCAATGGCTCGTCGGCCGGGTCGAAAAGGTAGGCGAGCATGTGCACGCTCTTCCAGCCGTAGCGGGTCGACAGCTCCATGCCGGGGACGAACGTGAGGCCGACCTCGGATGCCGTCGCAGCGGCATCCTCCCACCCTCCTGTGGAGTCGTGATCGGTCAGTGCTACCGTGCCGAGTCCTGCACCGGCGGCCGCGCGCACGAGTTCGGCGGGCGACTCCGTGCCATCCGACACGCTCGAGTGCGTGTGCAGATCGATCGGGGCCCGGAATGCGCGGGGATCGGCCATCACCCCATCGTATTGCCGCCCGCCGACCGCCCGGCGCCCACTGCCCATGCCCGTTGCCCGTAGCGTCCGTCGCTGTCGGACCCCGGCACGATGCTCAGGCGAACGGCGAGAGAATGGAGACATGGCCGACATCGACTCCCCCGAGACCGCACAGACCGCAACCCGTCCCGCCGTGACGGAGACGCCGACGCCGCGTGCGACTCAGAACCGCTCGACGACCCCCGCGTCGTCGTCGTTCGCCGAGTACATCGGCTCTGGCTGGGCCGAGCGCACCGAGGTCGTTCCCCCTGCTCGGGATGCCGCAGCGCCGGCCGCCGCGAACCGCGCCGCGATCTCGGCGAAGCATCCTGGCAAGCGCCTGGTCGTGCCCGCCGGGCGTCTCAAGCAGCGCGCGAACGACACCGACTATCCGTTCCGCGCGCACTCCGCCTTCACTCATCTCACGGGCTGGGGATCGGATTCCGAGCCCGGCAGCGTGCTCGTGCTCGAGCCGACGGACGCCGGCCACGAGGCGACTCTCTACTTCCGCGAGCGCGCAGGACGCGATTCGGACGAGTTCTACGCGAACCCGGAGATCGGCGAATTCTGGATCGGCCCGCGCCCATCGCTCGCCCAGGTCGCAGGCGACCTTGCCCTGCCGACGCATGCGATCGCCGAGCTCGATGCCGTGCTGGATGCCGTCGACGAGTCCACCCTGATCGTGCGCGAGTCGGATGTCGATCTCACCTCCCGCGTCGACGCGCTCCGGCTGATCCAGCTGCACGATCAGGCAGCCGATGCCGCCGTCGAAGACGAGGATGCCGTGCTCGCCCGCGACCTCTCCGAGCTGCGTCTGACGAAGAACGGCTGGGAGCTCGACGAGCTCCGCACAGCGATCGCTGCGACCGCCGAGGGCTTCGACGACATCGTCCGCGAGCTGCCAGGCATCAGTACTCACGAACGCGGCGAACGCGTGATCGAGGGCGTCTTCAACGCCCGCGCTCGACTGGACGGCAACGCTGTCGGCTACGACACGATCGCCGCCTCCGGACCGCACGCGTGCATCCTGCACTGGACCCGCAACAACGGCCCCGTCGTCCCCGGCGATCTCGTACTCATCGACGCGGGCGTCGAGGTCGACAGCCTGTACACCGCTGACATCACACGCACGCTGCCGGTGAGCGGAACCTTCACCGAGACGCAGCGCCTGGTCTATGAGACCGTGCGCGAGGCCGCGGATGCCGCCTTCGCGATTGTGCGACCCGGCATCCGCTTCCGCGAGGTGCACGCGACGGCGATGGAGGTCATCGCGCGGCGCACCGCGGAGTGGGGGATGCTGCCGGTGACGGCCGAAGAGGCGCTGCAGGCCGACCAGCAGCAGCACCGCCGGTACATGGTGCACGGCACCAGCCATCACCTCGGCCTCGACGTTCACGACTGCGCCCAGGCACGCCGGGAGTTCTATATCGATGGCGTGATCGAGGCGGGCATGACGTTCACGATCGAGCCCGGCCTGTACTTCCAGCCGGACGACCTCACGGTGCCGAAGGAATTCCGCGGTATCGGGGTGCGCATCGAGGACGACATCGTGGTGACCGCGACCGGTGCGGAGAACCTGTCGATCGCCATCCCGCGCACCGCGGACGACGTCGAGGCCTGGATCGCTCGCCTGCGCGCCTGACCCGTGCGCCTCGGAGCAGCCTTCGGGCCCGCCTACTCCTTGCGGTCGTCGCCACCCGATGGCGGCGGGTTCTCCCCGTAGCGGGGCGCGTTCTCGCCGTACCGGGGAGGATTCTCGCCGTACTGCGGCCGCTTTGCCGAGGTGCCGTCTGTCGACGCAGGCGGTGCAGCCGGCGCAGCAGGCGGATCCGACGGATGCCCTGCCCGCTGCCCGGTGTCGGGCGCGACATCCTGAACCCCGCCGATGCCGGTGAGCAGGTTGCGTGCGCGGTTGGCCAACTCGGGGTCGACGATGATGGAGTAGCTCGTCGCGAGCACCTGGGTCAGGGATGTGTAATCGCGTCTGCGCCTCGTGATCGCGAAAGAGACGAGTCCGAACAGCATGCCGAAGCCTGCGCCCAGCAGTACGGCGGCGATCACGATGCCCAGACCGGTCGCCGGCGAGAAGATCTCGATCAGCAGACCGAAGAAGATCCCGAGCCAGACACCGGATGCCGCGCCCGCCGCAGCGACCCTCCCCCACGTCAGCTTGCCCGTCACGCGTTCGACGGTTTTCAGGTCGCTGCCGACGATCGAGATCTGGGCGGCAGGGAAGTCGGCCTTGACGAGCACGTCGACGGCGCCCTGAGCTTCTGGATAGGTCTCGAAGGCAGCCACCACCTCGCCTCGGGGAATGCTGGGAAAAACCTGCCGCTG
Source organism: Humibacter sp. RRB41 (assembly GCF_022761015.1). GTDB lineage: Bacteria > Actinomycetota > Actinomycetes > Actinomycetales > Microbacteriaceae > Humibacter. Next base: position 341,537 of record NZ_JAKWJQ010000004.1, on the reverse strand, counting down.
TCGCCCGCCGAGCGGACCTTGGCTGCTCATTCGGCCATTGTCCCATGCGCGGTGGAGCTTGGGTCGATCGCCCGGTGGGCCGTCGACGCGACCCCAGCGGGAACGGAGCAGACCCTGGGCGCTCAATCGCCCGTATCGCGGCTCCGCCGCCCGCGGACTCAATCGCCCGTCGCTCACGGACTCAATCGCCCGTATCGCGGCTTCGCCGCTCAGAGGCTCAATCGGGTCGGCGGCGGGAGCAAGCTCCCACCGCTCTCCCCTCAATCGCCTCTATCGCGGCTCGGCCGCTCACGGACTCAATCGAATCGGCGATACGAGCAAGCTCCCATCGCCGATCCTCAATCGCCCGTAAGGTTTAGGTGTGAGTGCAGTGCGCGTGTTCGTGGCCCGGCTGGCCGGGTGCACCGTCTTCGACCCCGCGGGCGATCGCCTGGGCAAGGTGCGCGACGTGCTCGTGGTCTACCGCAAAAGCGACCCGCCTCGTGTTGTCGGTCTGGTGGTGGAGATTCCCGGCAAGCGCCGCGTGTTCGTCTCGATCGGCCGCGTGACCAGCATCGGTGCCGGCCAGATCATCACGACAGGGCTCATCAACGTTCGGCGTTTCGAGCAGCGCGGCGGTGAGGTGCGAGTGATCGCGGAAATCCTCGGCCGCACCGTCGACTTCCGCGACGGCTCGGGCCCCGCGACGATCGAGGATGTCGCGATCGAGCAGTACGGTCCAGGCGACTGGTCCATCTCGCAGTTGTTCGTACGGCGGCCGAAGACCAGTCCGTCGCCGTTCGCCAAGGGTGCCACCGTCTTCGCCACCTGGAATCAGGTGCGCGAGCGCACAGCGAAGGGCGAGGCGCAGTCCGCCGAGCAGCTGATCGCGACGTATTCGGACCTGAAGCCGGCCGATTTGGCGAACACCCTGCTCGATCTGCCCGAGCAGCGCAGGCTCGAGGTCGCCGGCGAACTGCCCGACGAGCGTCTCGCCGACGTGCTCGAAGAGATGCCGGAGAGCGACCAGGTGGACATCCTCGCCGTCCTCGACGATGACCGCGCCGCCGACGTGCTCGATCAGATGCAGCCGGATGACGCGGCTGACCTGATCGCCCAGCTTCCCGAAGACAGGGGCGAGCATCTGCTCGAGCTCATGCAGCCCGAAGAAGCGGAAGACGTGCGCATGCTGCTCAGCTACGCGCCGGACACCGCGGGCGGCCTCATGACGACCGAGCCGATCATCCTCTCAGCCGACGCGACGGTGGCCGAGGGACTCGCGCTGATCCGCAGGCAGGAGCTCGCACCGGCACTCGGCGCCGCGGTCTGCATCACGCTGCCGCCCTACGAACCGCCCACCGGCAGGTTCCTCGGGATGGTCCACTTTCAGCGGATGCTCCGCTACCCGCCGCACGAGCGGCTCGGCACCATCATCGACCAGGGACTCGAACCGGTCACGGCGAACACGTCGGCGGCCGAGGTCTCGCGCATCCTGGCCAGCTACAACCTGGTGTCGCTGCCCGTCGTGGATGAAAACCATCGGCTCGTCGGGGTGGTGACCATTGACGACATCCTCGACTTCTTGTTGCCCGACGACTGGCGAAGTCACGACGAAGACGACGACGTGTTCGACGACACGCAGGAGCAGGGCACGAACGCCCAGCAGACCGGAACGGGAAAGAGGGTGAGAAATGGCACGAGCTGACAAGGCCGTCACACGGCTGGATGCCCCGAAGGGCCTGAGGACCCCCGTGCTGCGCCTCGGCGGAAGCGGACGTGACAGGTTCGGCCGGTTCTCCGAGGCGTTCGCGCGGGCGATGGGCACCTCCGGATTCCTGATCGGCATGACCGGCTTCGTGGTGGTCTGGCTGATCTGGAACGTCAGCGCGCCCAGGGCGTGGCAATTCGACCCCTCGATCACCAATTTCACGCTGCTGACTCTGATTCTGTCGTTGCAGGCCTCCTACGCCGCGCCCCTCATCCTGCTTGCGCAGAACCGTCAGGATGACCGTGACCGGGTGCAGATCGAACAGGACAGGCAGCGCGCGGAGCGCAACCTGGCCGACACGGAGTACCTGGCCCGCGAGGTGGTGGCCCTTCGACTCGCAGTGAAGGACATGGCCTCGAAGGACTTCATCAGGGCCGAATTGCGCGCCCTGCTGGACGAGCTGGAACGCGACAGAGATCAGCCGAGGCGCTCGGAAAGCGACGAGCCCGCTCGTGGCTGACGCGACCAGCGCGGCCACCGATGCGGTGCGCGCGGCCCTGGCTCGGGTGACCGATCCGGAGATCAGGCGCCCGATCACCGAGCTCGACATGGTGGGCGATGTGTCGGTCGACGGCGAGGGGCGGGCATCCGTCTCGATCAAGCTGACGATCGTGGGATGCCCGGCGGCGGACACCATCGAACGCGATGTGCGCGAGGCGGTCGCCTCCGCCTCGGGCGTGACGTCTCTCGACCTCGACATCACCGTGATGACGCCCCAGGAGCGCGCGGCGCTCACGGAGCGCCTGCGCGGCAGCCGCGGGCGCGTGAACCCGTTCACTCCGGACTCCCTCACCCGGGTCTACGCCGTGACGAGCGGCAAGGGCGGTGTCGGCAAGTCGACGATCACCGCCAACCTCGCCGTGGCGCTCGCACAGAGCGGACTGCGAGTGGGGCTCATCGACGCCGACGTGTACGGGTTCTCGATCCCGGGCATCCTGGGGCTCGTGCACGACGGTGTGACGCAGCAGCCGACCAGGGTCGACGAGATGATCCTGCCTCCTGTCGCGTACGGCGTGAAGACGATCTCGATCGGCATGTTTCTCGATCCGGCTCGCGGCCAGGGCGCGTCGACCGCAGTGGCGTGGCGCGGTCCGATGCTGCATCGCACGATCTCGCAGTTCCTCACCGATGTGTACTTCGGCGACCTCGACGTGCTTCTGCTCGACCTCCCGCCGGGCACGGGCGACGTCGCCATCTCGGTGGGACAACTGCTGCCCGGCGCCGACGTGATCGTCGTGACCACCCCGCAGCCCGCCGCTGCGGACGTCGCGGTGCGCAGCGGAGTCGTCGCACGTCAGACCGGCCAGCGGGTGTTCGGCGTCATCGAGAACATGGCGGGGCTGCCAGGGCCGGACGGCACGGTGCTCGACCTGTTCGGATCAGGTGGCGGTGCCGACGCGGCCGAGCGGCTGTCCGTGGGCCAGGATGCCGCGGTGCCGCTGCTGGCATCCGTGCCTCTCAGTGTCGATCTTCGCGCGGGGGGCGACGACGGCGTGCCGATCGTGGTCTCACGCCCGGACGACCCCGCGGCGGCGGTCATCCGCACCGTTGCAGAGCGCTTGTCTACCCGGCCGCGAGGGCTCGCCGGTCGCTCGCTCAACCCGTCCCCCGTCTGACTGCCGCTCTGCGTGCAGGCGCGTTCCGCGACGCGGTCCCAAGGAATGAACCACATGGACTACACCGACCACATCGACCAGATCGATGCCGCTTCGAGATCATTCGCCACGGTGCTCGAACAAGCGGACACCCGCACGGCCGTGCCGTCGTGCCCGGGGTGGACCCTACGCGATCTGGGCGAGCACGTGATCGACATCCACCGCTGGGCACGCAGCAAAGTGGTCGCCGGACCCGAGAAGACCAGCGCCGTGAGGGACGAATCTGACGACCTCGTGGACGCCGACGCCGACGATCTTCCCGCGCGGCTCCTGGCAGGGGCCGCCGCCCTCGTCACGACGCTGCGTTCCACACCGCCCGCTGCACCGTGCTGGACCCTCTACCGGCCCCACGTCGCCGCCACCTGGGCTCGTCGGCAGGCGCTGGAGACCACGATCCACGTGTGGGATGCCGCACGCGCGGTCGGACGCAACGCGACGATTCCCGTCGATGTGGCCGTCGACGGTGTGCGCGAGGTCGCCGAAGATCTGGCTCCCCGGCAAGTCGCCCTTGGGCGGCTGGAGCCGCTCGCCGTCACGATCGAGTTCCGTCTGCGGCGCGCGGATGCCGAAGAGACGACGGTGCTGATCGGCGGCTCACCCGACCGCATCGATGCGACACTCGAGATCTCACCGGAGGACGCGCTGCTCCTGCTCTGGAAACGACGCGGCCTCGATGAGACGGATGCACGTTGCTCGGGTTCCGCATCCGCGGTACGTGACGTGTTGGCAGCAGCGCTCGTCCCCTGATCGGCAACCCCGTCGGGACGCCGGCTTCTACGTGGCTTCGCTGTCGTACGGAGGCAAGGCCCCCGCTTCGAGCCTGGTGGCCTTGGCGGGCCGACTCAACGTCGGCGCAGGCTCGTCGTCGAGCAGCGCGTCGCGGATGATGCGGCGCGGGTCGTACTGTCGCGGATCGAGTTTGCGCCAATCGACGTCTTCGAACTCGGGCCCCAGCTCCTCGCGCATCTTGTCCGTCGCGTTGTTCGCGAGGTTCCTCAGATTGCGCGCCCACTGCCCCAGCTGGGCCGCGTATTTCGGTAGTCGGTTGGGACCGACGAGAAAGACGGCGATCACACCGATGATCACCAGTTTCTCAATGGTCAAACCGAACACGGATACAGAGTAACGCGTGCGCCTGCGCGTCCGCGCCGCGGGCGGCCGTATTGTTATCGGCAAGGAAGGAAACGAGTGTCACATCACGATCAGAGCTGGAGATTCGCGACCGACATCGTCTCGGAGCCTGAGGTCATCCAGGCAGCACGAGCCCAGTCGCTCGAATTGGGCATCGACGCGATTTCGCCCGCCATCGGTGCGCAGTCTGCCGTCGTCACCGCGGCGACCGCAGCGCGCAGCGTGCTCGAGGTGGGAACGGGGGCAGGCGTCTCCGGGCTCTGGCTGTTGCGCGGCGCAACCGCGGCGACGCTCACCTCGATCGATGTCGAAGCCGACCATCAGCAGGGCGCGCGATCGAACTTCACCGACGCCGGCATCCAGCCGTCACGGGTGCGGCTCATCACCGGGCGAGCACGCGACGTGCTCCCGCGCATGAACGAGAACGCCTACGACGTGGTACTGGTCGACGCCGATCCCGCTGGAGTCATCGAGTACGTCGAGCACGCACTGCGGCTTGCTCGCCCAGGCGGCACCGTTCTCGTGCCGCACGCGCTCTGGAAGGGCCGCGTCGCCGACCCGGCGCAGCGCGACGAGATCACCACGGGTTTCCGCACGCTCGTCACCGAGATCGCCGCCTCCCCCGCCGTGGTGAGCGCACTGAGCACCGTCGGAGACGGTCTTCTGCAGATCACCAAGCTCGGCGAATAGGGACTTCAGCTTCCGCCTCGACTGCCCCGGCACCAGAGTAAACGATCGTCGAGATATGCTCAACAAAAGAGACAGAGCGAACGAGAGCGGATGCCTCAGGCATCCGCTCTCGTTCGATGTTTCTCAGTGCTGGCGTGTCAGCTGCTCGGGATCACTGCAGCGAGCACGTCGTGGAGCTCCTTGGCTTCGGCGTCATTGACCGAAACGACGAGCCGGCCTCCACCTTCGAGGGGAACGCGCACGATGATGAGGCGCCCCTCCTTCACAGCCTCCATGGGTCCGTCTCCGGTTCTCGGCTTCATGGCCGCCATGTAGCTCCCCTTTCGTGGATGTCTCTCCATTATCCGCCATCCTGTGAACGGCGGCGAAATCGCCGGTGAGATCACGTAGCCGTGTGACACTTCACGGCGGCGACCAATCCGCGCCGTCGACGCCCCAGCAGAGCAGAAGCCAGCCCCATTGCAACACGAGGAAGAGCGCGACCATGCCGATCCGATACGTCTTGCTGCGCGGCTGTGCGATCGCGCCGAGCAGCGGTGCCATCGGCGCGAGAAGGCGGAACGTGCTGGACTGCGGAAAGAACACGGCCAGCAGGTAGAGGGCGTATGCGACCAGCCAGAATCGCAGGTCGACGCCGAGGCGGCGCACCGCCGGGCTGAACAACGAGAGCGCGAACAGCGCGAGGATCAGCACGAGAGTGAGGTAGCCCAGCCAGGCCGGAACCCGCAGCCACACCGAGAACCACCAGTCGACAGCCTGGAACCACGGTGCGAACGGCAAAAGATGGTTGGCTCCGATGTAGTCGGAGCGCCAGGTGAGCTCCGTTGCGGTGTAGGCGTTCGGCACGCCGGTGACCAGGCCGGCGATCGCGGGCCAGGCGATGCCGCTGATCCCTGCCACGGCCGTGACGATGACGGATGCCACCCGCTCGCGCATCGGGAACGCATCCTTCTTGCGCACCACCCAGCGGTAGACGACGTGGAACCCCAGCGCCAGCGCGAACGCGAGGCCGCTGGGACGTGTGAACGCCATCACCACGATGGGCAGGAGCATCCACCAGTACTGTCGCCGCAGCAGCAAATAGAGCGCGAGGATCAGGAAGAACAGGTACATCGACTCGGCGTACGCCACCTGGAACAGCGGCGAAATCGGGCTGACACAGAACAGCACGACTGCGAAGAGGCTGACGGAACCCGGCAGGCGCAACGCCATCAGCCGATAGAACAGCAGCGCCGCCCCGAGGCCGAGCCCGAACGACACTGCGACGGCGACGGGTGACCAGGGCAGCGCGGTGGCGATCATCAGCCCTCGCACGACGAAGGGGTACCCGGGAAGGAAAGCCCACGCGTTCTGCTGAAGCGTTCCGTCCTGCCCGGTCGGCAGGGTCTTCGGGTAACCGGCCTCTGCGACGATGTCGTACCAGCGGCCGTCCCAGATCGATGCGAAGTCGAGGTAATCCGGGTGCGGCCCTGTCCACGGATTCTGGCCCTGCACGCCGGCCAGCACCAGCATCATGACCGTGGTGAGCACTCGGGCGAGCAGGTAGACGACGATCACCTTCACCCACCACGGCGTGAGGCGGTACCGGATGCGCAGGCCGGCCGGGAGCATCCGCCGCCTGGCCGTGACCGTGAGGTCGACGCCGGTCCCGGTCACCGCGCCGTGAGCCAACGCCGCAGCCCGGTCTCGCAGGCCACGATCTCGTCGAGCGCGACGCGCTCGTCGTCCGCGTGCGCCTTGAGGGCGTCACCGGGACCGTAGTTGACAGCCGGAATGCCGAGGGCGGCGAACCGCGCGACATCAGTCCAGCCGTACTTGGGCTTGGCCGTTGCTCCGACCGCGCTCAGAAACTCCTGCGCGAACTCGGTGTCGAGGCCGGGACGCGCACCCTCTGCCAGGTCTGCCACGGTCACCTCGTGCTCGCCGAACAGCTCCTCGAGGTGCTCGATCGCCTCCTCGCCCGAGCGAGAGGGAGCGAATCGGTAGTTGACGTGCACCACGCACTCGTCGGGAATGACATTGGTCGCCACCCCTCCCCTGATCAGCACGGCGTTCAGTGCCTCGCGGTAAGTGAGTCCCTCGACGTCGACCTCGCGAGGCTCGTACGTCGCCAGCGTCTGCAGGATCGGCGCAGCCTTGTGGATGGCGTTGTCCCCCACCCACGGCCTCGCCGCGTGGGCCCGCAGCCCCGTCGTTCGCACGTCGACCCGCAGCGTGCCGTTGCAGCCGCCCTCGACCTCGGCGCCCGTGGGCTCGCCGAGCACTGCGAAGTCGGCTTCCAGCAGGTCCGGGCGCTCGTCGGCGAGCCTGCGCAGACCGTTCAGGTCGGAGGAGACCTCCTCGTTGTCGTACCAGAGCCAGGTCACGTCGTAGCGCGGGTCGTCGAGTTCTGCGGCGAGCGCGAGCTGCACGGCGACCCCTGACTTCATGTCGACGGTCCCGCGCCCCCACAGATAGTCGACGCCGCCGAGCGTCTCGAACCTGGTCGGCAGGTTGTCGTTGACCGGCACCGTGTCGATGTGGCCCGCGATCGCCACCCGCTTCGCTCGACCGAAGTTCGTGCTGGCGATGACGCAGTTGCCGAGCCTGGTCACCTCGAGGTGGGCGACGGCGCGTACGGCGTGCTCGATGGCATCCGCAAGCGGCTGTTCGCCGCCCGAGACGGACTCGATGTCGCAGATGACGCGGGTGAGTTCGACCGGGCCGGCCGTCAGGTCCAGAGGCACGCTACTAATCTAGATGCATGCCCGCCGCCGAACCCGACGCCGTCCTGTCAGACTCCGGTAGAGGGGCTGAGCTGCCGACGCACGCCTGGGGCTATGGACTCGTCACCGTTGCCGGAGACGGCACCGTACTCGACACCTGGTATGGCGAACCACGGCTCGGTCGCGCGCTGCACGGCCGTGACCCCTGGCTCGTGCCGGCGGAACTCGAGGCGCAGACGGGCGAGGACGCGACGCGGAACGTGCGCATCGACGCACGTTCTGTCGAGATCGAGATCGCGGCACCCGTTCGAAGCACTCCGGATGCCTACCTGCGGCTCCATCTGCTCTCCCATCTTCTCGTTGCGCCGAACACGATCAATCTCGACGGCATCTTCGGCCATCTGCCGATCGTTGCGTGGACGAATGCGGGCCCGATGCATCCTGCCGACTATGCGCGGCTGCGGCCGGCGCTGCAGCGTGCGGGCATCCAGGCCTCCGGAATCGACAAGTTCCCCCGCCTGCTCGACTACGTCGTGCCCGATCGGGTGCGCATCGCCGATGCCTCGCGCGTGCGCCTCGGCGCCCACCTCGCCCCCGGCACCACGGTGATGCACGAAGGCTTCGTCAACTACAACGCCGGCACGCTGGGCTCCTCCATGGTCGAGGGTCGCATCTCACAGGGCGTCGTGGTCGGCGACGGGTCCGACATCGGCGGCGGGGCGTCCATCATGGGCACGCTCTCAGGAGGCGGAACCCAGCGCATCGCCATCGGCGAGCGCTCGCTGCTCGGTGCCAACAGCGGCATCGGCATCTCGATCGGCGACGACTGCGTCGTCGAGGCCGGGCTGTACGTCACGGCCGGCACCAAGGTCGTGCTGATGGGCTCTGCGCCGGATGCAGACGGCAGACCGCAGACCGTCAAGGCCGTCGAGCTCTCCGGCGTGGCCGGCCTGCTGTTCCGCCGCAACTCGCTCACCGGTGCCGTCGAGGTGCTGCAGCGCAACGGCAAGGGCATCACGCTCAACGCCGTGCTGCACGCCTGACCGCCGACCCGCCTCCGCTGATCGAGTAGCGGAACGACCTGCCGCGCACACGGCGCCCGATAGCATGGCGAGCGGGGGCCGACACGAGGGAGTGAAGTGGGCAGCGATTCGCCGCGCCTGGCCAGGAGGCATCCGTTCTGGCGGTTTCTGGGCATCCTGATCGCCATCGTCGCGACGCTCGCAGTAGTTGCCGCGGTGCTCGGCTTCTGGACTGTGACCCGCTCGTTCCCGCAGACCAGCGGCACCATCTCCATTCCGGGGTTGAAGGCGAAGGCTCAGGTGCAGCGCGACGATGCCGGCATCCCGCAGATCACGGCATCCAGCGCCCACGACCTCTTCCTGGCCGAAGGCTACGTGCACGCGCAGGACCGGTTCTGGGAGATGGACTTTCGCCGTCACGTCACCGCCGGTCGTCTGAGCGAGCTGTTCGGCGCGAGTCAGGTGGGCACCGACGAGTTCATCCGCACCCTCGGCTGGCGGCGCGTCGCCGAGCAGGAGGTGAAGCAGATGGACGCCACCACGCTGTCCTATTACCAGGCCTACGCCGACGGCGTGAACGACTACCTCGCCGGTCACAAGGGCGCCGACATCTCGCTGGAGTACGCCGTGCTGGGCCTGCAGACCCCGGGATACACGCCGGAGAAGTGGACGCCGGTCGACTCCGTCTCGTGGCTCAAGGCGATGGCGTGGGACCTTCGCTCCAACCTCGACGAAGAGACCGACAGGGCGCTGCTCGCCACGAAACTGACGCCCGACCAGATCGCGCAGCTGCACCCGGCGTATCCGTACTCCACGCATCCCACCATCACGGATGCCGGCGGTGGGGACACCGAGACCGGCGCGGCTTCGACGAGCACCGACGCCGGATCAACGGCAGACATCGCGCAGGCCGGCCAGGATGCCGTCGTCACCGCCTCCGCGCTGGTCACGCAGCTGCAGACATCCGTCGATTCCGTGCCGCAGCTCCTCGGCATCGACAGTGACGACATCGGCTCGAACTCGTGGGTGGTCGCCGGCTCGCACACCGCGACCGGCAAGCCGTTGCTCTCCAACGACCCCCACCTCGGGCCCGCTGCCCCGAGCATCTGGTACCAGGTCGGCCTGCACTGTGCGAGCGTGAACGCATCCTGCCCGTTCGACGTCGCCGGCTACAGCTTCTCCGGTCTGCCCGGCGTGATCATCGGGCACAACCAGAGCATCGCGTGGGGCTTCACCAACTTGGGGCCGGACGTGACGGATCTCTACCTCGAGAAGGTGTCGGACAAGGGCTACTCGTACGACGGCAAGGTCGTTCCCTTCACCACCCGCAAAGAGACCATCGATGTCGCGGGCGGAAAGCCTGTGACGATCACCGTGCGCTCCACGAATCACGGGCCGATCGTCTCCGGCGGCGCCTACGACACGATCGCGAAGAGCCACCGCACAGCATCGGGCGGCATCCCCGGCGGAAAGTACGCGCTTTCCCTCGAGTGGACCGCGCTGACCCCAGGGCACACGGCGGAAGCCATCTTCGCGCTGGACCGTGCCACCGATTGGCAGGGATTCCGCGGCGCGGCCGAGCTCTTCGACGTTCCGGCGCAGAATCTGGTCTACGCGGACACGAAGGGGAACATCGGCTACCAGGCGCCGGGCAGCATCCCGATCCGCAAGCAGGGCGACGGCACGACGATCACGCCTGGATGGTCGAGTGCCTACGGATGGAGCGGATACATCCCGTTCGATCAGCTGCCGAGCGTGTACAACCCGCCCGGCGGATACATCGTCACAGCCAACAATGCGGCCGTCGGCCCGAACTCCCCGCTGAATCTGACCAAGGACTGGGACGCCGGCTACCGGGCCGACCGCATCACGGCCGACATCTCGAAGCTGATCGGTTCGGGTCGCAAGATCACGTCGGCCGACATGTCGAAGATCGACGCGGACACGTACGACGCCAACGCCGCGGCCCTCGTGCCCATTCTGCTCGACACGCCCCTCGACACCGGCACCCAGACGGCTGTCGACCTGCTGAAGAACTGGAACTATCACGACGATGCCGACAGTGCCGCGGCCGCCTTCTTCAACATCTTCTGGCGCAACCTGCTGCACGACGCCTTCGCACGCAAGCTGCCGGCCGGAACCGCGCCGGTCGGTGGCGACCGCTGGTTCCAGGTCGTCGACTCACTGGCCACGCAGAAGACCTCGCCGTGGTGGGTCGACGACAAGCTCGGCCTCGAGAACCGCGACGACATGTTCGCCCACGCGGCGGATCAGGCGTATCACGAGGCCGTGAGGCTCATGGGGCCGGAGACGTCGGACTGGAAGTGGGGCGACATCCACACCCTCGAGGTCACGAACGAGAGCTTCGGCGAGTCCGGCATCGCGCCGATCGAGTGGCTGTTCAATCGCGGCCCGTACAAGCTCGGTGGCAGCTCATCCGTCGTGGATGCCGTCGGCTGGGATGCCTCGGCCGGCTACCAGGTGAACTGGGTGCCTTCGATGAGGCAGGTGGTCGATCTGTCGGACTTCGATCACTCGACCTGGATCAATCTCACCGGGGAATCCGGCCACGCGTTCAATCCGCACTACGTCGACCAGACACCCCTGTGGCAGACCAACAGGACGAGGTCGTGGCCGTTCAGTACGGCTGCCGTCACGAAGGCGACGCAGGACACGCTGACGCTGACGCCACCCTCAGCGTCCTGAGCGAGCGAAGCGAGTCGACTCCCCGCTGATCGAGCAGCGCCGCCGAAGGCGACCCTTATCGAGATCCGCAACCGGGTCTCGATACACCGGTGGGTCAGCGACCGGCGGGATAGTCCCGCTCGGCGCGACCAACGTACAGCTGCTGCGGTCGGCCGATCTTGGTGGCGGGGTCGGCGTTGAGCTCGCGCCAATGCGCGATCCAGCCGGGCAGCCGGCCGATCGCGAACAGCACGGTGAACATGCGTGTCGGGAAGCCCATCGCCTTGTAGATGACGCCGGTGTAGAAGTCGACGTTCGGGTAGAGCTTGCGCTGCACGAAGTACTCGTCGTCGAGTGCGATCTGCTCGAGCTCCTTGGCGATGTCGAGCAGGGGATCATGCACGCCGAGCGCCTCGAGCACGGCATCCGCGCTCTCCTTGACGAGCTTCGCGCGCGGGTCGTAGTTCTTGTACACCCGGTGGCCGAAGCCCATCAGGCGCACCCCGTCTTCCTTGTTCTTCACGCGCTCGACGAAGCGGTGCACGCTCTCGCCCGAATCGCGGATGTCGGCCAGCATGTCGAGCACGGCCTCGTTGGCGCCGCCGTGCAGCGGTCCGTAGAGGGCGTTGATGCCGGCGGAGACCGAGGCGAACAGGTTGGCCTGCGTCGACCCGACCAGACGCACTGTCGATGTCGACGCGTTCTGCTCGTGATCCTCGTGCAGCATGAGAAGGCGCTCCAGCGCCTTCGAGACGACGGGGTTCACCTCGTAAGGCTCGGCGAGATTGCCGAAGTTGAGCCTCAAGAAATTGTCGACGAAGCTCAGCGAATTGTCCGGATAGAGGAACGCCTGGCCGAGGCTCTTCTTGTGCGCGTAGGCGGCGATGACAGGCAGTTTGGCGAGAAGGCGGATCGTGGAGAGCTCCACCTGCTCGGGGTCCTGGATGCTCAACGAGTCCTGGTAGAACGTGCTCAGCGCCGATACGGCGCTGGAGAGCACCGACATCGGGTGGGCGTCGTGCGGCAGCGCGCTGAAGAATCGGCGCAGGTCTTCGTGCAGCAGCGTGTGACGGCGGATGCGGTCGTCGAACTCGGCCAGCTCGGACGGCGTCGGCAACTCCCCGTGGATCAGCAGCCACGCCACCTCGAGGAACGTCGAGTTCGCGGCGATCTGCTCGATCGGGTAGCCGCGATAGCGCAGGATGCCCGCATCGCCGTCGATGTACGTGATCTCCGAACGGGTGGCGGCCGTGTTCACGAAGCCGTAGTCCAGCGACGTCAGCCCGGTCTGCTTGGTCAGCGTGGAGAAGTCGATGCTCGACGCGCCCGCCGTACTGGGAAGGATCGGGAACTCCGCCGAACCGCCCGGATACGTCAGAGTGGCTCGCGCGTCGCTGTCTCCTCCGTCGTGACCTGCGTTCACTGCGCCTCCTTCGAGCCTGCGCCCATTCCTGACCGTTACTGCGGATCGTGCCCGTACAGCCTACGGGCAAAGCCGGTCCACTGTGATTCCCGCCAACGGACTCCGACGTCGACGCAGCGATGCGCACAAGGCACCCCACGTTCGGGGGTGATTTCGGAGACGCCGCTCGCGTCAGAGGGCGGCGAGGCGGTCGGCTCCGGCGGCGATGCGCTCATCCGTCGCCGTCAGCGACAGCCGAACGTGATTCGGGTGGAACTCCCCGTAGAACACGCCTGGACCGGCCAGGATGCCGATGTCGGCCAGTCTCCCGAGCGTCGTCCAGGCATCCTGCCCCTCACTCGCCCAGAGATAGAGCCCCGCGTCACTCTGATCGATGCGGAACCCGGCGGCCTCCAGCGCAGGCTTGAGCACCTGCCGTCGCGCGCGGTATCTGGCCACCTGTTCGGCGACGGGTTCGTCGTCGCGGAGGGCCACCACCATGGCCGCCTGCAGGGGGCCCGGCAGCATGAGACCGGCGTGTTTGCGCACGGTCAGCAGTTTGGCGATCAGCGCGCGGTCGCCGGCGAGGAATGCCGCCCGATAGCCCGCCATATTCGACTGCTTGCTCAGCGAGTACACCGACAGCACTCCTGTGCGGTCATCGCCGACAACCCTCGGGTCGAGGATGCTCGGCACGGGCTCGCTCGCCCACCTGCCTTCCCAACCCAGCTCGGCGTAGCACTCGTCGTTCGCGATCACCGCGCCGAGGTCCCTCGCACGGCCGACCGCTCGGCGCAGGAACTCCTCGTCGAGCACGCGACCGTCGGGGTTGCCGGGCGAGTTGAGCCAGATCAGGCGGGTGTCATCGGGCCATTCGTCCGGGTCGTCGCACGCCACGGCGCGCGCCTGCACGATGGCGGCGCCGATCCCGTAGGTCGGGTACGCGGCACGCGGATGCACCACCGTGTCGCCTGGTCCGAGGCCCAGCAGAACGGGCAGCAGTGCGACCAGTTCTTTGGAGCCGATCGTCGGGAGCACGGACGACGTGTCGAGCCCCGGCACGCCCCGGCGACGCTCGTACCACTCGACGATGGCCTCGCGCAGCGCCGGCGTTCCCGCCGTCTGCGGGTAGGCATGGGAATCAGTCGCGTCGGCGAGGGCACGGCGAACAGGCTCGGGGGTGGCGTCGACGGGCGAGCCGATCGACAGGTCGACGATGCCGTTCGGATGCCTGCTGGCACGCTCCGCGTACGGCGCGACGAGATCCCACGGGTAGTCGGGGAGGTCGGGGCGGGTCACCTGATGCCCCTAGTGGTTCTGCGGGGGCAGCGCCGCGATCAGCGGGTGATCCTTCGCGATGACGCCCACCTTGGCCGCACCGCCAGGCGAGCCGAGGTCGTCGAAGAACTCGACGTTCGCCCGGTAGTAGTCGCTCCACACCTCGGGCAGATCGTCTTCGTAGTAGATCGCCTCGACCGGGCACACCGGCTCGCAGGCTCCGCAATCCACGCATTCGTCGGGGTGGATGTACAACGACCGTTCACCCTCGTAGATGCAGTCGACGGGGCATTCATCGACACAGGCCCTGTCCTTGACATCCACACACGGCAAAGCGATGACGTACGTCACGGTCGGCTGGCTCCCTTCGAGCTCGCGAAAGCGCCTAGTCAGTCTATGACGCGGCGCCCGGGCCAACCGACGACGAGCAACGAGACGACGACTGCGCCGCCGATCCAGACCCAGCCGAGCGTGCTGTTCGTGATGAGCACCGATCCTCCGAAGCTCCTCTGGGAGAGCACACCGATCGCCACGAGTGCGCCCAATCCGGCGCAGGCCGCGTTCAGCCGCCCCCCGGAGAGCAGACGGATGCCCGCGAGCAGGCAACCGAGCGCCGCCAGCGCGACGACGACGCCCCACGGGAGCGCGAGGGTTCCGATGGTCGCGCTGTGCACCATCGTGCCCAACGTGCCGAAGATGATGCCGGCAACCAGCAGCAACACGGCGACGAGCACTCTGACCAGCATGCGCTCATCCTAAGTGCGCGGGCGCCGCGGTCGCGGCCCGCTGAGCGGACCCTTGGAGCTCCGGTGCGCAGGTGGACAGTCGAGCGGATGGCGGCTAATCTCGATCTAGGTAAGGTAAGCCTTACCGAAATCCACCCGACATCCTCACGAAGGCTCCGCTGTGCTCGCAACCCTCGTCATCGGCCTTCGCGAAGGGCTCGAGGCGGCGCTGATCGTCGGCATCATCGCCGCGTTCCTGAAGCGCAACGGCGCATCCCTGAAGCCGATGTGGCTCGGCGTCGGCGTCGCACTCGCCCTCAGCGTCGCGATCGGGTTCACCCTCCAGGCGATCGAAGCCGGCCTCCCCCAGGCAGCCCAGGAGGGCATGGAGTCCATCATCGGCGTCGTCGCCGTCGTCTTCGTCACCACCATGATCCTCTGGATGAAGAAGAACTCGCGTGGTTTGAAGAAGGAACTGGAGCGCGAGGCGGCAGCCGCCCTCGGGAGCGGAACCACCTGGGCACTGGCCGGCATGGCATTCCTCGCCGTGCTGAAAGAGGGGTTCGAGACCTCCGTCTTTTTGCTGGCCACATTCCAGGCGTCGACCAGCGCGGGTGCTGCGGCGCTCGGCGCGGTGATCGGAATCGGCCTCGCGATCGGGATCGGGATCGGCCTCTACACGGGCGGGGTCAAGCTCAACCTCTCCAGGTTCTTCACAATCACCGGGTACTTCCTGATTTTCGTGGCCGGCGGCCTCGTGGTGACCACGCTGCGCACGGCGCACGAAGCCGGGTGGATCTCGATCGGCCAGCAGCCGACCATCGACCTCTCGTGGTTGGCACCGATCGGCTCCGTGCAAGCGGCGTTGATCACCGGTGTCCTCGGCATCCCCGCCGACCCGCGCGTGATCGAGGTTCTCGGCTGGCTGCTCTACGTCGTGCCACTGCTCGCGATCACCGTCTGGCCGAAGCGACTCCGTCCGACCGGCGCCGCCGTTCCGAAGGCGATGCTGGGAGCAGCTGGCGCCCTCGCTGTCGCCGCCATCGTGCTCGCACTCGCCGTCCCCGCAGGCTCCGGTTACACGGCGCCTGCATCGGCTCCGCTGAGCAACGGTGGCACTGCGACCTTCGCCTCTACCGGTACGGCAGCGAAGCTCTCTGTCACCGGCGGTGCCGCCGCCGATTACCGGTTCGGCGGTTCGTCGAGCACGACGAATTCCGGCGCCGACCGCGTCTGGAGCACCACGGTGACTGCGCATCCGGCGGACCGCCCCTCGTCGCTCACCCTCGATGAGCTGGTCGAACTCACGGGCGGCCGCATCCCCGTCGGCATCGACCCGACGCACGCACCCGGTCCGTACACGACGACGTGGACCAGCACCTCGCGCGTCACCGCCTACAGTCACGGCGACGGACTCGTGGATGCCTCAAGCCGCGTTCGCACGGTCGTCACCGTCTCCGCCGGCGGCCTCAACGGGCCCCGTGCGTTCGCCGTGCCCGACGCACAGGCCGCGTGGTCCGTGAAAGCCGCACACGTCGCCGACGTGAGCGACGCGATCGCGGCGGCACAGACATCCGCCGGCGAAGCGATGCTGTGGAAGCTGTGGCTCCCGCTGGTCTTCGCGATCGCCGCCATCGCGCTCGCGGTGCGCGCACTGCGCGCCCGCCGCGCACTGAACTCCTCGATTTCGACCGCACAGCCGGTCGCCACTCCGCCCGCCCCGGCAACCGCCGACGTCGCCGATTCCACGACGTCTTCGACCCCCACCAGGAGCACAACCTATGCAGCCAAGTAGCCGCAGGCGCCTTTCGGGCGCAGCGACCGCAGCGACAATCCTGAGCGTCGCACTCCTTCTCGCCGGATGCGCGAGTGACGCCGGAGCAGCGAAGCAATCCACCTCGGGCGCCGCGCAGGTGAAGATCACCATGACGAACGACGGATCGAAGGATGTCTGCGCCATCGATCACCCGTCGGCCGCCGCCGGCCCGATCACCTTCACCGTCGAGAACAAGAGCGCGACCGGGATCACCGAGGTGGAGCTGCAGAGCGACCAGCGCATCATCGGCGAGAAAGAGAATCTCGCGCCCGGCCTCAAGCCGGTGAGCTTCACGCTCACCCTCGGCGGCGGAAAGTACACCGTGTACTGCCCCGGCGCTGGCGAAGAGAACCAGACCTTCACCGTCACAGGAAAGGCCGCCGCTCCCAAGACCGGCAGCGTGCAGACCCTGCTGAACGACGGCTCGAAGCAATACGCCGGCTACGTCGACGACCAGATCGTCGGCCTGGTGCAGGGCGTCGGCACGTTGAAAGCTGCCATCGACTCCGGTGACGTCGCGGCGGCGAAGAAGGCGTACGGCCAGGCGCGTCCGTTCTACGAGCGCATCGAGTCCGACGTCGACGGTTTCGTGCTGCCCGGCACGAAACCGAACGACAACGCCGGCAACCTCGACTACCTGATCGACATGCGCGCGTCGAACCTCGACGATTCAGTGGGCTGGCACGGCTTCCACGCCATCGAACGCGATCTGTTCCAGGCGAACGCCATCACTGACGGCACGAAACAGCTGGCCACCGAGCTGCAGACCAACGTCACGACTCTCGCCGGGCTCGCCAAGAAGCTGAACTACAAGCCGGAGGACCTCGCCAACGGCGCAGCAGGCCTCCTCGAAGAGGTGCAGTCGGAGAAGATCAAGGGCGAGGAAGAGGCGTTCAGCCACATCGACCTCGTCGACTTCGCGGCCAACGTCGAGGGCTCGCAGCAGGCCTTCGAATACCTCAAGCCCGGTCTGACCAAGATCGACGCGACGCTGACCAAGCAGATCAGCACGCAGTACGACAAGGTGAACGCACTGCTCGACACCTACCGCGACCCCTCGGCGATCGGCGGTTACGTCACCTACACGCCGGCGCTCAAGGCGAGCGATGCGAACAAGCTGAGCCAGGCGGTGCAGGCGCTGCAGGATCCCCTGTCGCGCCTCGCCGAGAAGGTCGCAACCGCTCAATGACAGACGAGTCTCGGCCGGACGACGCGAAGGATGCCCGTCAGCGGGAGCACCTGAGCCGTCGCGGCCTCTTCGCGATGGGTGCCGGCGGCTTGGCCGTCGGCGCCCTCGCCGGCGTGGGCGGCACGTTCGCCGCACAGGCGCTGACACACGACGACCAGGGCGACTCCGTCGACGCATCCCTCAGCTATCCGTTCTACGGAGGCGGGAACCAGGCCGGCATCCGCACGGAACCGCAGCGCCACTGCGTGTACATGACGTTCGACATCGACCCCGGCAGCACGCTGACCGACCTCGAGTCGCTGTTCGCACGCTGGTCGGCGGGAATCGCGCAGGTCATGCAGGGCAAGCCGGTCGGCCAGGTGCAGCCGAGCCGTCCCGGCGCCGTCGGGCAGGACACCGGCGAGGCCGTCGATCTCGGACCGAATGCGCTCACGGTCACCCTCGGCATCGGCCCGGACGTGTTCGACGAGCGGTTCGGTCTCGCCTCGAAGAAGCCGTCCCTGCTGAAGCATCTGCCCGCTCTGCCGAGCGACACGCTGCAGAAGAGCCTCACGGGCGGCGATCTCAGCCTGCAGGCCTGCGCGGAGGATCCGCAGGTGGCGTACCACGCCATTCGCGACCTCGCGCGCATGGGGCGCGGCACGGTGAGCACCAGGTGGACGGTGATGGGCTTCGGCAGGGCCTCGGCAGGGCAGAACCAGACGACGCCCCGAAACCTGATGGGGTTCAAGGACGGCACCCGCAACATCCGCTCCGACGATGAGTTCCGGGATTTCGTCTGGCTGAACGACGATGCCGGATGGATGTCGGGCGGCACATACCAGGTAGCGCGCAAGATTCAGATGAACATCGAGATCTGGGATGCCGACGCTGTCGGCGACCAACAGACGGTGTTCGGGCGCCACAAGGACGACGGAGCACCGCTGAGTGGCACGAAGGAGTTCGATGCCCCGAACTTCCACAAGATGGCACACGGCGAACCCGCCATAGCACCGAATGCCCACATCGCTCTCGCCGCCCATGAGAACAACAAGGGTGTCAAGATTCTGCGCCGCTCCTACAACTACACCGACGGCATCAACCAATACGGTCAGCTGGATGCCGGGCTGATGTTCATCGCCTACATGAACGATCCGGCGCACTTCGTCACGCTGCAGACACGACTCGGCTCCTACGACCGGCTGAACGAGTACATCGCGCACATCGGATCGGCGGTCTTCGCGGTGCCGCCCGCTCCCGAGAGCGGGCACTTCATCGCGGAGAAGCTCTTCGCGTGACCGCGTGCGGTGTGGCTACTTCTTCTGCGTGACCGTGTAATTCGCGACCCAGCCCTTGTGGTTGTCCTTGGCGACGACGACGAGCACCGAATACGGCTCCTTCGTGAACGACGCCGTCGCCCCGGTATCGGTCTTGCTGTTCATCCCACGCGTGAAGCCCGCCCCGGCGAGCTGATCGCCGATCGCGTCACCTGCATCGGCTCCCATCACCTTCACCGTGACGTTCCAGACCTTCTCGTTCGACGAGCCGACGGATGCCCCGTAGATCACTTCGCCCTTCGCGAGGGGCACCTCCTTGGGGAAGTCGGACGGCACGGACTTGCCGCCCAGATCGACGTGTCCGTGCGTCACGTTCTTGACGATCCCCTGCACGCTGCAACCGGTCAGAGCCGCGGCCGAACCGAACGCGAGGGCGAGTACCAGCGGAACGGCGACCGCGGCGCGTCGGACTCTGGTCATGATGGACTCCCGATGATCGAAGAGCCGGGCCCGGACGTCGTCGACGGGACCGACATCCGTAAGGTAACGCCTTCCGGCGCTCCTGTCATCAGAGATTCTAAGGAAATCTCAACCTTTTCTCAGGCAAGAGAACGTCTCGGAGAACCCCGCAGGGACCGCCAGGGCGCTCAGGCCAGAGTCTCGCGCTTCAGACGGGCGGTCTGACGTCCACGGGTCTGCTGGTCGAGGATCACCTTGCGAATGCGCACGATCTCGGGCGTCACTTCGACGCACTCGTCTTCACGGGCGAACTCGAGGCACTCCTCCAAGGTCAGCTGCCGCGACGGCGTCATCGACTCGAAGTTGTCGGCGGTCGACTGCCGCATGTTGGTGAGCTTCTTCTCCTTGGTGATGTTGACGTCCATGTCGTCGGCACGCGAGTTCTCGCCGATGACCATGCCCTCGTAGACCTCTTCGGTCGGGTTCACGAAGAACGTCATGCGCTCCTGCAGAGCGATGATCGCGAAGGGGGTGACCACGCCGGCGCGGTCGGCGACGATGGAACCGTTGCTACGCGTGACGATCTGGCCCGCCCATTCGCCGTAACCGTGGGAGATGCCGTTCGAGATGCCGGTGCCGCGCGTGATGGTGAGGAACTCGGTGCGGAATCCGATGAGCCCGCGAGACGGCACGATGAACTCCATGCGCACCCAGCCCGTTCCGTGGTTCGACATGTTGTCCATGCGTCCCTTGCGAGCGGCGAGCAGCTGGGTGATCGCACCGAGGTACTCCTCCGGCGCGTCGATCGTGAGGTGTTCGTACGGCTCGTGCACCTTGCCGTCGACGCGCTTGGTGACCACCTGAGGCTTTCCGACGGTCAGCTCGAAGCCCTCACGGCGCATCTGCTCCACCAGGATGGCGAGGGCGAGTTCTCCGCGTCCCTGCACCTCCCAGGCATCCGGGCGCCCGATGTCGAGCACGCGCAACGAGACGTTGCCGACGAGTTCGCGGTCGAGCCGGTCCTTGACCATGCGCGCCGTGAGCCTGTGACCCTTCACCTTGCCGACGAGCGGCGAGGTGTTCGTTCCGATCGTCATGGAGATCGCGGGCTCGTCGACGTGGATCGCGGGAAGGGGTCGGATGTCCTCGGGATCGGCCAGCGTGTCGCCGATCATGATGTCGGCGAAGCCGGCGACGGCGACGATGTCGCCGGGGCCCGCGCTCTCGGCCGGGTAGCGGTCGAGAGCCTTGGTGATCATGAGCTCGGTGACCCGCACGTTGTGCACGTCGCCGTCGTGGCGCACCCAGGCCACGGTCTCGCCCTTCTTGATCGTGCCGTTGAAGACGCGGAGCAGCGCGAGGCGGCCGAGGAACGGCGATGCATCGAGGTTGGTCACGTGCGCTTGGAGCGGCGCTTCGTCGTCATACGTCGGAGCGGGGATGTGCGTGAGGATCGCGTCGAACAGCGGCTCCAGGTCGGTGCTGTCCGGCAGTTCGCCGTTCGCCGGCTCGTTCGCGGATGCCCGCCCGGCCTTGCCGGAGGCATAGACGACGGGAACGTCGAGAATCGCATCGAGGTCGAGATCCGGCACATCGTCGGAGAGGTCGGAGGCCAGGCCGAGCAGCAGGTCCTGGCTCTCGTGCACGACCTCCTGGATGCGGGCATCCGGGCGGTCCGTCTTGTTCACGGCGAGGATCACGGGCAGCTTCGCCTCGAGCGCCTTGCGCAGCACGAACCGGGTCTGGGGCAGCGGACCCTCGCTGGCATCCACCAGCAGCACGACACCGTCGACCATCGACAGACCGCGCTCCACCTCGCCGCCGAAGTCGGCGTGGCCTGGCGTGTCGATGACGTTGATCGTCACCGGGTTGCCCTTGCCGTGCTCTGCCGCGTGCTTGCCGTTGTACGAGATCGCCGTGTTCTTGGCGAGGATCGTGATGCCCTTCTCACGCTCGAGCTCGTTCGAGTCCATGGCACGCTCTTCGACGTGCGCATGCTCGGAGAACGAGTGGGTCTGGTTCAGCATGGCGTCGACGAGCGTCGTCTTGCCGTGGTCGACGTGGGCGACGATCGCGACATTGCGCAGATCATTGCGGGAGCGGATGGCCATGGCGGAGTCCTCGAAATGGAAGAAAGTGAGTCCACCCGCTACGACGCGGGCGATGGAAGCCGGGCGCTCGCTTCAGTGGATTGCGGGCACGGCGAAAGGCGGGAAGAACCCGCCCGCACTAGCTTACCGGAGGATGCCTGAACGTCGCGCCAGCCGGCACGCGCAGCGGCGGCCGCACACCGTGAGGGTGTGCAGCCGCCGAGCGAATCGGACCGCTTGTACGGCGCCGATCAGTCGGTGGGTCGTCCGTCGTTTCCGCGCGACGGATCCTCGCGGCCTTCGTCGAAGTCTTCCGCTGCCGCGTAGTGCTCGGGTTCCGCGTACTCGCCAGACGCCCGGTGCAGCGAAGGGTCGTTGTACTCGTCGCTGCCGGCGGCCAGGATGCGCGCCCGAATCTCGCGACGCTCGCGCTGGATCTCCGGATCCGGCAGCGGCACGGCGGCGATGAGCCGCTGCGTGTACGGGTCCTGCGGGTTGCGCAGGATCTCGTCGCGCGTGCCGACCTCGGCGAGCCGCCCGAGGTGCATCACGGCGATGCGGTCGGCGAGCACGTCGATGACCGCGAGGTCGTGCGTGATGAAGAGGCAGGCGAACTGGAATTCGCGCTGCAGGTTCTTGATCAGCTCGAGCACTGTCGCCTGCACCGACACGTCGAGGGCGGAGGTCGGCTCGTCTGCGATGAGCAGGTCGGGGTGGAGCGAGAGTGCGCGGGCAATGCCGACGCGCTGCTTCTGACCACCGGAGAGCTCATGCGGGTAACGGGTCATGTACGACTTCGGCAGCTCGACGCTGTCGAGCAGATCGGAGACCTCCTTGTCCAGCGCCCTTCCCTTGATTCCGTTCGCCAAGAGCAGGGGCTCGCCGATCGACTGCGCGATGGTCATGCGCGGGTTCAGCGACGACGCGGGGTCCTGGAACACGATGCCGGCGTTCTTGTGCACCTGGCGCACGCGCTTGCGGTTCCACTCCGAGAGGTCGACACCCGTCACGTTGAGCACACCGGAGGTCACCGGCAGAAGTCCGATCGCGGCACGGCCGAGGGTCGTCTTGCCTGAGCCCGACTCCCCCACCAGCCCCATGACTTCGCCCTTGTGCACCGTCAGGTCGACGCCGTCGATGGCGCGGAACGCCTTCACGCGACCGTGGCCCGGGTATTCGATGACGACGTTCTCGAATTGGAGCACCGCCTCGCCCTGCTCGCTCTGCTCTGCGACCTGCTGGGCCTCCACGAGCGCCCGCTCGTTCACCTCGATCTGCTCGAGCAGGCCGGTCGGAGTGTCCGCCTCGTCGAGTGCCGCCGCGGCGAGCGCGACGGTGACGTCGATCTCCTCGCCGTCTGCTCCCTGCCCGAGGTGGGGGACGGCATCCAGAAGCGCCTTGGTGTACGGATGCTGCGGCTCACGGAAGATCTGCAGCGTCGGCCCCGCCTCGACGACCTCGCCCTTGCGCATGACCGCCACGTGGTCGGCGAGATCCGCGACCACGCCCATGTCGTGGGTGATCAGCAGCACCGCGGAGTCGAGCTTGTCGCTCAGGTTGCGGATCAGGTCGAGAATCTCGGCCTGCACCGTGACATCCAGAGCCGTCGTCGGCTCATCGGCGATCAGGAGGCCGGGATCGCACGAGATCGACTGCGCGATCATGGCGCGCTGCCGCTGTCCGCCTGAGAGCTGGTGCGGGTAGGAGTTGAAGGCCTTCGCAGGGTCTGGCAGCTCCACCAGGCGCAGCAGTTCGATCGCGCGGTCCTTCGCCTCGTGCGGCGAGATTCCGTAGTGGATGCGCAGGGTCTCCACGATCTGGAAGCCGACGGTGAGCACCGGGTTCAGCGCCGTCATCGGTTCCTGGAAGATGACCGCGATGTCCTTGCCGCGGATGCCGCGCATCTGCGCGGAGTTGAGTCCGCGCAGCTCTCGGCCGTTCAGCTTGATCGAGCCGCTGACCCGACTGTTGCGCGGCAGCAGGTCGAGCACCGACATCGAACTCACGGACTTGCCGGAGCCGGACTCGCCGACGAGCGCCATGACCTCGCCGCGCTTGATCGCGTAGTTGAGCTTCTTGACCGCTGGAACCCAGAAGTTGTCGACGGCGAAGTCGACGCTCAGATCGGTCACCTGCAGTACTGGGGTGTTGTTCTCCGGTGCCATCAGACGGCGGCCCCTTCTCGGCGCGATTCGGCCGCGAGTCGTGCGTGCACGGAACTGGGAGCGGATGCTGACACGATGGAGTCATGCAGGGTTCCGCGGCCGACGACCGTGATGTGTTCGTTTCGAGGTTCAACCGCGGACTCGCGGTTCTGGCTTGGGTACTGGATGCCGGCGTGCTTGTCGCCTACATCTGGGCGCATGCCGGGCTGCGTGATCCGTTCATGATCGTGCCGGTCGCCTTCGTCGCGCTGGCCGCGTGGGTCGCATTGTGGCGACCGCGCGTCAGCATCGACGACGAGGCGATCGAAGTGCGCAACGTGTTCCGCACGCTGACCGTGCCGTGGGCTGCGCTCATTCACGTCGATACCAAGTACGCGGTGACGCTTTACACGCCGGGTCACCATTACAGCGCGTGGGCCGCGCCCGCCCCCGGCCGCACCGGCGCCGCGATGGCGGCGCGCAAGCAGGACCGTGGTCGCGTCGCGATGGCGCCGGTCAGCCAGGACGGCACCATCCGCCCCGGCGATCTGATCGCCAGCGAGTCCGGTCAGGTGGCGTACCTGATCAGAGAGCGCTGGGCGCGACTGCGCGAATCGGGCCGCATCGAGGCAGGACTTGCCGACGAGACGTCCGTCGGCATCCGTGTGCACTGGTGGCTGAACGGCGCGCTGCTCGTGCTGCTCGCCGGCAGCGTGCTGGCCTTCGCGCTGTAGCGGCATATATCGAGAGGCGGCCACTTAGCGTTCCGCCTTGCCGCCGGAGTCGCCGTCCGCCGGCGTCACCTTGTGCGCCGCGATCGACACGTCGAGGCGGGTCGGTGCGTCGGTGCCCGGCTCGTCCGGCTCAGGCTCCTTGGTACGACGCAGACTGAAGCGCTGCTGCCTGGGGTCGAATGCCTCGCGCAGACCGTCACCGACGAAGTTCACGCAGAGCGCGAGCAGCACGATGAAGACGGCCGGCCACCAGAACAGCCACGGGCGCGTGGTGAACGCGCTCTGGTTCTGGCTGATCAGCAGACCGAGTGACGAGTCCGGCGGCTTGATGCCGAATCCGAGGTAGCTGATCGCGGTCTCGAGCAGGATCGCCGAGGCGATCAGCAGTGTCGCGGAGACGATGATCACGCCGACCGCGTTCGGAAGGATGTGCCGGAAGATGATGCGGGCATCCGAGGCACCTGCGACCCGTGCGGCTTCCACGAACTCCCGTTCGCGCAGTGCGAGGAACTCCGAGCGCACCAGCCTCGCGATGACCATCCACGAGACGAGCGCGAGCAGCGCCGCCAGGCCGAACGCTCCGAGGCCGTTGGCCGTGCGGCCGACGATAGCGCCGACGACGAGGGCTGGGATGACGATGAAGATGTCGGTGACGCGCATCAGCACCGCGTCGACCCACCCTCGGTAGTAGCCGGCGATCGCGCCGACGACCACTCCGAGCACGGTGGCGAAGATGCCGATCACCAACATGACCAGCACGGAGTTCTGGATTCCCCGCATCGTCAGGGCGAAGTAGTCCTTGCCGATCCGGTCCTGCCCGAACGGGTGGTCGCCGAAACTGAACGGCCAGAGCGTGAGTGACGGCGCCCCTTGGTTCACCTGCGGGTTCAGCTGCTGGTACGTGTAGTGCCACCAGCCTGGGATCGGTCCGAGTCCGATCGCGGAAATGGAGAACACCAGGATCAGCACGTAGAGGATCAGGGCTATGACGGCCACCCTGTTCTTCATGAAGCGGCGGAAGATGATCCGCCCCTGGCTCTCGCCCTTCTTGCCGCCGTCGGGATCGACGATGTCGACGGCGCCGCCGCTCAGGCCCGGTTCGGGAAGATTTCCTTGCAGTGTGCTCATGCGGCCACCTCCGTAGCCGTTTGTTCGTCTCGCGTCAGGTCGCTCATCGCACACGCACCCGTGGGTCGAGGACCGAGTAGCTCAGATCGGCCAGGAAGTTGAAGGCGATCGCCGTGATCGCGACCACGAGGAAGTAGCCCATGACCGGGTTCACGTCTGTTCGCGAGAGGCCGGCGATGAAGAGCTGGCCCATGCCGCTGATGCCGAACACGTTCTCCGTGATCACCGCACCACCGAGCAGAGCGCCGATGTCGGTCGCCACGAGGGTGGTGATCGGGATCAGCATGTTGCGGAACGCGTGCCGAACGATCACGGTGCGCTCGGGCAGGCCCTTCGCTCGCGCGGTTCGCACGTAGTCCTGTCCGAGTACCTCGAGCATGCCGGAACGGGAATACCGGGTGTAGCTCGCGAAGCTGATCGCAAGAAGGCTCAAGGTCGGCAGCAGCAGGTGCGAGAACGAATCGAGGCTGGTGACCCAGACGTCGCTTTGCAGGCCCGGAGTCGATGACCCGATCGTCGCAAGCGGGCGATCGTTCGTGATGTCCATGTAGGCCGACCACGAGCGCATCAAACGGTCGAGCACGATCACACCGGCGCTGAAGAAGGCCGTGAACGCGCCGATGCGCATCATCAGCCCGCGGTCGTAGCCGCCGACGAAGAATCCGACGAGGAGTCCGACACCGATGGACACGACGGCCAGGATGATCAGCGTCCCGAACGACGAGGCGTTCAGCAGCCACTGCAGCCCGAAGTAACAGGCGATCGCGATCACGACGTTGATGCCGGCTGTGAGCAACGCCTTGCGGTTGTGCAGACCCGCGAGCAACGCGACGACGCCGAAACCGATCGCCGCACAGAACACGATGACGACGACCGGGCCGAGCGACGGGTTGGTGAACCAGTCGGTCAGAGACATGTATCCGAGGATG
This sequence comes from Humibacter sp. RRB41, assembly GCF_022761015.1. Lineage (GTDB taxonomy): Bacteria > Actinomycetota > Actinomycetes > Actinomycetales > Microbacteriaceae > Humibacter. The sequence continues at coordinate 314,752 of NZ_JAKWJQ010000004.1, read as the reverse complement.
AGCGCGGTGACGACGCCAGAGATCAGGAACGTCAATCCGCGCTTGCGCCACGATCCGCCGACGATCAGCTGAACTATCAGGCCGACCACGACGCCCCAGATCACGAGCGCGAGGGGCGATAGCTTCGCGTCGGCCAAGAAGTTGTTGTAGCCGAGCGCGATGAAGCTCTTCAGCAGCACTGCCACGAGGAACGACGGCAGCGAGAACAGGAAGAAGCTGACGAGCGTGATCGAGTAGTCGAACCCGGTGTAGGCCCGCAGAGCCGTGATCATGCCCAGCGCGACGCCGAGAACGATGGCCAGCACGAAGGCCACGGTGACCAGCTGCAACGTCGAGGCCATCGCCTGCGGAAGCAGCTGAGCGACCTCCTGGTTCTGGAAGGTCGAGCCGAGGTCGCATCCGCCGCCGATCGGCACGATGCATCGGGCGACGCCGCCCAGCCACAGCAGCCATCGGACCGGCGACGGAAGGTCGAGGTGCTGCGTCGAAACGCGCGCGTCGATCAGTGCCTGACGGTTCGGGGAGATGCTGCCTTCGAGATCTTGAAGGGGGTCTCCCGAGTTTGCCGCAAGCACGTACATGATGAACGACGCGGCGATCAGGATCAGAACGGAGACGCCGATGCGTCTCGCAATATAACTCACCATAGAGATTGGAACCTCTGCTAACGGGGGGCGACCGCATCGAACGGCGACATTGCCGAAGAGTGCGTATCAGATGGTACGCCGGAGCGAGCCTGCCCAGCGACGGGGCGCCGAACCTTAGAGGTTCGACGCCCCGTGGGACCGACTGATCTTAGCTGATCAATCGATGGACATTCCTATCTTCGCTTTTACTTCGTCCACTCCCAGAAGTTCCAGAAGATTCCGTTCTGGCCTCCGAAGTATTCGATGTTCTTCACCTTGCCGTTGCTGGCGAAGAGACCGGGCAGCTGGAACAGGGGCAGGCCGTAGCCCTCCTTGAACGTGATCGCATCGATCTGCTTCTTGATGTCCAACAGCTTCGACGGGTCCAGAGTGATCTGGGACTTCACAGCGAGGTCACTGGCCTGCTGGTCGTTGAAGTTGTTGTAGTTACCCGGGTTGCCGATCTGGAACAGCTGCGGGATCTGCGCGTTTCCGGCACCGGGGTTGATCCAACCGAACAACGAGGCGTCGTAGTCGCCACCGGCGAGGAGCGAGCTCCACTGCGGCGAACCACCGTCGACGACCTTGAAGCCTGCCTTGGCAGCCGAGGCCTGGATCGCCTGGAACGAGTCCACGCGGTTCGGGTTCTCGGTGTTGTACAGGATCTTCACCGTCGGGGTCTTACCAGCGAGAAGCTGCTTCGCCTTATCGATGTCGACCTTGTCGAACGCGGAGGAACCGTTGGCCTTGACCGAGTCGGTGTAGCCCTCCTGTCCTGGCAGGAAGATCTGCGAGTCGAGAACCTTCGCCTTGGGGTTGATCGGCGTGATGATCGCCTTGAGGATGTCCTCGCGCGGGATGGTGAGCAGGAACGCCTGACGCACCGTCGGGTCGCTGAACACGCTTGACTTGAAGTTCAAGTCGAGGTGGTCATACGCTGCCTGGTCTCCCTGGAGCACCTTGGCCCCGGTGACCGCCTTCAGCGCCTTCACCGTGTCTGCAGATGCCTGCGGCTGGATCGCGTCGACCTCACCGTTCTGAAGTGCGGTGACCTGAGCGTTGGCGTCGCCGATGAAGCGCATGATGAGCTTGCCGAACTTCACCTTGTGCGAGCCGGTGTAGTACTTGTTCGGCACGAAGGTCATCGACTGCTTCGGGGTCCACGCGGACACCTGCAGCGGGCCGCCCGAGATCAGAAGGTTCTTGTCCTTCGGAAGAGCGGTGGCGTCGTAACCCGTGTTGATCAGCTTCGCAGCCTTCTCAATGGTCGCGTTAGGTGCTGCCGGGTTGCTGGGGTCGCCCTTCGGAGTCGTCAAGAAGGCGTTGGTGAGAGCCTTCGTCGAGACGCCGATCTCCTTCGCGACCGCGTGAGCCGGGAACTGGATCGGGTTGACCAGGTTCCAGTCCACGTACGGCTGGTCGTAGGTGAAGGTGATGGTGCGGTTGCCGTTGCTGACCTTCGGCAGATCAGTGGCGTACGGGCAGCCGGCTGCGGTCACGAAGTACTGCGTACCGCTGGTGACATCGCCCTTCGCATCGAACTTCGCAGAGTCGTAGTAGCAGACGCCCTGTGCCCAGCCGAGGACGAGGTCATCCGCCGTCATCGACACACCGTCGGACCACTTCGCGTTCTTGTTGAGCGTGTACTCGACCTTGAGCGGGTCGCTGCTGAGCTTCTTGTACGTGCCGAGATCCGTGTTCGGGACGACTTCATACTTCTGGTTCAGCGTGAAGAACTGCGGCTGCGTCATCTGCCAGATGTAGCCGTTCGTGTCCAGGTTGCCCTGAGGGGTGTTGTAGTTGAACGACGTCGCTTCGTTGACCTGAGCCACCGTGATGGTCTTGCCGCTGGACGACGCCTCGCTCGATGGCGTGCTCGTCGTGCAGCCTGCGAGCACGAGGCCCGCGGCAACGGCGACCGCGACGGCACCCACAATGGGGCGCAGACGCTTTCGCGTGATCTTCAATTTTCCTCCTGAATGGATTTTTGGCACACGACGATCCAATGGGGACCGCGATGTACACGAGATAGCACTGAAGATAGACACCTGATCGGGGGCGAGCAAAATGGTGATGCAAACCGTTACGTGCTAGTAACCATCGCGACGGATTCGTGCGCGGCTATTTACTCCCGTGCGTGATTCCAGCGCCCATTGCAACATTTGAGCAATGTTGATGATTCCTCACTTAACCTCTTCCGCGTCACACATGATGCGTCTCGGCGGCCCCGCCGTATGGGCGATCGGTGAAAGGATGTCTGCATGACGGGAGAGCCGGGGCCGACGCCAGCTCGGGCATCCGCATCTCGGGAACGGCCCGTCCCGAAACGAGAACGCACCCGCCTGTGGTGGGAGATCGGTATCGTCCTCGGGCTCTCGCTCGGGCAGTCGGCGATCTATTCGATCCTGACGATCATCCAGAGGCTCGCCGCACCGACGCCGCTCAAGGACCAGAGCGCGCAACTCAATGCGTCGCAGTCCTCGACGCCGTGGCTGGATCTGACGTACCAGCTTCTCGACGTCGTGTTCTCTCTCATGGCCGTCGCGCTGGTGATCTACCTGCTCTGGCAGCCGGCGCGCAGCGGATTCCGCCGCATAGGGCTCGACTGGAGCAGGCCGTGGCGCGATCTCGGCAACGGTACGCTGCTGTTCCTCGTGATCGGCGTTCCCGGGCTCGCGCTGTACGCGATCGGGCGGGCCGTCGGTATCACGGTTGATGTGCAGGCATCCCCTCTCGACACGTACTGGTGGACCGTGCCGGTGCTGGTGCTCTCTGCCGTGCGAGCCGCTCTGCAAGAAGAAGTGATCATGATCGGTTACCTCTTCACGCGGCTCAAGCAGCTCGGCTGGAACTCGTGGTGGATCATCATCGCGTCGGCGCTCGTGCGCGGCAGCTACCACCTCTACCAGGGCATCGGGCCGTTTTTCGGGAACGCCATCATGGGCGTCGTCTTCGGCTGGTGCTATCGGCGTTGGGGTCGAACGGCGCCACTCGTCGTGGCGCACAGCCTGCTCGACATCGTGTCGTTCGTGGGCTATCCGCTCGCCGCCGCCCTCTGGCCGGGCATCTTCGGCCCCGCCCCGAAGGGGTGATGCGCCGCCGAGCCTGCCGGTTCGGGCGAGACTGCACGCCCGCGCCACGGCAGCGGGTAATACCCGCCTGCTCGCCGCGGGCGTGCAGGCTCGCCTGAGTGATCGCGTGGGGCACGCTGTCCACAGCTCGACCCGTGTCCACAGAAGGGCGCTACGTACCGTGGATGCCTGGCCACGGCGTGCAGGCTGTCTCGCACACGTACCAGATCCGAACCGAAGGGCGCGCCGTGCTCACTCATGATGTGGCCGCGGACACGCGACCGAAGCTCGCATCGTTGATCTCCTCGCCGATCGCACTGCTCCGGGTCGGCGAACTGAATCATGTCGAGCGGCGACTGCGAGAGGGAGTCCTGGTCCGCGTCTCTTGAGGCGTCTACGCGGATGCTACGAGTTGGGCTGAACAGAAGCCGTGGGATCGGTACACGGCCAGAGTGCATGCGGTTGCGCTCACGCATCCACATGCCGTGTTCTGCTACGAATCAGCCGTCGCGCTGTGGGGTCTGCCGGTGTTCGGCGACCCGATCGTGGTGCACCTGCTGGGCGACGCCGAAGCGACGTCACGACTCCACGACGGGATCCGCACACACTCAGCGCGCCGCAGGCAGGACATCGTCGAGCTCGGTGGCGTCCGCGTGACAGGAAAGGCCGCGACCGTGGTCGATATGGCACGGTCGCGGCACCATGTCGTCGGACTCACCGTGGCCGATGCCGCTCTGCGGCGATTCGTCGAGGTCGGCATCGAAGACCTTGCGATTGAGAATGCGCAGCGCGCCAGCACACGCGGCCGGCGCCATGCGCGGTGGCCGCTGGAACAGGCATCCGCCGCCGCCGAGACGCCGCTGGAGTCTGTCAGCCGTGCGGGCATCATGTGGCTCGGCTTTAGGCCGCCGCGGCTGCAGGTCGCGTTCCCGACGGAGTTCGGGTCCGTCGACCGCGTCGACATGTGGTGGGGGAAAGAAAGCGTTGTCGGCGAAGCGGACGGCGACCTGAAGTACGACGGGACTCTCGGCGTGAAGCCGGCGACCGCGTTCCGGAAGGAGAAGGAACGGGATCGGCGTCTGCAGCGTCATGCTTCGGGGATCGTCCACTGGGGTTGGCGCGACGCCGTCGAATGCTGGCCGCTTCGGGACGCTCTGCTGAACGTCGGTCTGAGCCAGGTCTCGCCGCCCGACAGCGCACGCATCACCGGCATGCGCGCTCTGCTGTTGGGACGCACCGAGTGACCGCCCAGCCCGCGAGACTGCACACCCACGACAAGAGTGCGGGTAATGCCCACTGTCTCGGGGCGGGCGTGCAGTCTCGCGAGCGCGGTGGTGCCACGGTGGGACGCTGTGCGGCGAGCGGCGCTAGGCGAACGCCTCGGGCGGTGGGCAGGCGCAGAAGAGGTTGCGGTCGCCCCAGGCCTGATCGATGCGACGCACGGGGGGCCAGTACTTCGTGCGGACCAACCCTGGCACCGGGTACACGGCCTGCTCGCGCGAGTAGGGATGGGACCACTCACCCACGATCGACTCCGCCGTGTGGGGCGCGCCGCGCAACGGGTTGTCGTCGACGGGGAAGGTGCCGGCGCCGACGGCATCCGCTTCTGCCCTGATCGAGATCATCGCCTCGACGAAGCGGTCGAGTTCAGCGAGATCCTCGCTCTCGGTGGGCTCCACCATGAGAGTCCCCGCAACGGGAAAGCTCATCGTCGGGGCGTGGAAGCCGTAGTCGATGAGGCGCTTGGCGACATCGTCGACCGTGACGCCCGTGGCATCCGTGAGCGGTCGGATGTCGAGGATGCACTCGTGCGCCACCAGCCCTCGTTCGCCCGCGTAGAGCACCGGGTAGTGGTCCCTGAGGCGCGATGCCACGTAGTTGGCCGAGAGCACGGCGACACCCGTCGCACGTGCGAGACCATCGGCTCCCATCATGCGCACGTACGCCCACGAGATCGGCAGGATGCTCGGGCTCCCGTACGGCGCGGCGGAGACGGGCGCGCCCTCGTGCGCATAGCCGACGTGATCGTTGACCTGCATGAGCGGATGCCCCGGCAGATACGGCGCGAGGTGCGCCTTCGCCGCGACGGGACCGACGCCCGGTCCACCGCCGCCATGTGGGATGCAGAACGTCTTGTGCAGGTTGAGGTGCGACACATCGCCGCCGAAGTCGCCGAACCGGGCGAAGCCGAGCAGCGCGTTGAGGTTCGCGCCGTCGATGTAGACCTGTCCGCCTGCCTCGTGCACGGCGTCGATCACCGCGACGACCTCGTGCTCGTAGACGCCGTGCGTCGACGGATACGTGATCATCAGTGCTGCCAGCTCTGAAGCGTGCTCGGCCACCTTGGCGCGCAGATCGTCGAGGTCGACGTTGCCTGAGGCATCCGTCGCGACCACGACGACACGCATTCCGGCGAGGACCGCCGATGCGGCGTTCGTGCCGTGTGCGGACTGCGGGATGAGGCAGACGGTGCGATGCGTGTCCCCGTTGGCATCGTGGTAGCCGCGGATGGCGAGCAGCCCCGCGAGCTCGCCCTGGCTGCCGGCGTTGGGTTGCAGAGACACGGTGTCGTAACCGGTGAGCTCCGCGAGCCAGGTCTCGAGCTGGGCGATCAGGTCGAGGTAACCGGCGACATCCTCGGCCGGGGCGAACGGATGCAGCTGCGCGAACTCGGGCCACGTGACCGCTGCCATCTCGGTGGCGGCGTTGAGCTTCATGGTGCACGACCCGAGCGGGATCATGCCCCGGTCGAGCGCGTAGTCGCGATCGGCCAGCTGCTTGAGGTAGCGCATCATGGCCGTCTCGGAGTGGTACGACGAGAAGACGGGATGCGTGAGGAACTCGGTCGTACGGGTGAGCTGTTCCGGGAAGCGCCTGACCGCCATGGGATGGACGGCGACCCAGCCGCCCGACTCCGGCTCGAAGAAGTCGTCGCCGAGCTCTCCGATCGGGCCGGCGACGGCGGTGACGATTTCTGCGATGCGGGTGAGAAGGCCGAGTCCGCCGTTGGCTTCGTCGACGCTGAACGAGAGCGTCGTGTCGTCGATCACGAGCGCCAGGACTCCCGCCTCGTGCAGTCGATCGGCTATGTCACGGGCGTCGTCCACCCGCACCCGGAGCGTGTCGAAATAGGCGTCTGGGAGCACGTGGCCGCCGCGCTGTGCGATGAGATCCGCGAGAAGAACGGCATCCGCGTGCACGCTCTGTGCGATCGCACGGATGCCGCGTGGCCCGTGGTACACGGCGTACATCGACGCCATGACAGCGAGCAGCACCTGGGCGGTGCAGATGTTCGAAGTGGCCTTCTCGCGGCGGATGTGCTGTTCGCGCGTCTGCAGCGTGAGGCGATAGGCGGGCTTGCCTGCGGCATCCTGGCTGACGCCGACCAGACGTCCAGGGAGCTGGCGCTCCAGGCCGCTGCGCACTGCCATGTAGCCGGCGTGCGGACCGCCGAAGCCCATCGGAACGCCGAAGCGCTGCGTGGTGCCCACCGCGATGTCGGCGCCGAGTGCGCCGGGTTCTTTGAGGAGTGCGAGCGCGAGCAGGTCTGCCGCGGTCACAGCGAGGCCGCCCCCGGAGTGCACGGCGGCGATGATCTCAGTCGGATCCCACACGCGACCGGAGGCCGACGGGTACTGCAGGAAGGCGCCGAACGCCTCGGGCAGCGTCGCCGGATCGGCCGCGGCGAGATCGAGCTCGATCAGCTCGATGCCGACAGCGGCAGCGCGGCCGCGCAGGATCGCGAGGGTTTGCAGAAAGGCATCCGTGTCGACGAGGAACACATTCGACTTCGCGCGGGACGCCCGGCGCGCCAGGAGCATCCCCTCGGCGACGGCGGTGCCCTCGTCGAGCATCGACGCGTTGGCGATGTCGAGCCCCGTGAAGTCGCACACCATCTGCTGGAAGTTGATGAGCGCTTCAAGGCGCCCTTGCGAGATCTCGGGCTGGTACGGCGTGTAGGCCGTGTACCAGCTGGGGTTCTCGAGCACATTGCGCTGGATGACCGCCGGCGTGAGCGTGCCGTAGTAGCCCTGCCCGATGAACGACGTGCCGACGCTGTTACGGGATGCCAGCTGCCGCAGCTCGCGCAGTGCCTCGCGCTCGCTCACACCCTCGCGCGGCAGGGTGCGACCCGGCAACTCCACGTCGGCCGGCAACTGGATACCCTCCGGCACCGCCGTGCGCACGAGCTCGTCGACGGAATCGAAACCGAGCGTGGCCAGCATGTGCGCTGTCGCGTCGGCATCCGGCCCGATGTGCCGGTCGGCGAACCCTGCGCGCAGGCTCCCCGCGCTCGTGATGCCGGTCACGCCACCGTGCTCATGCGGGGCGGCGGTCACGCGCCGACGCCCGTGAGTGCCGCGTAGGCCGTGGCATCCAGCAGATCTTCGAGGAGCGCGACGTCGGAGACGCGCACCTTCACCAGCCAGCCGGCGCCGAACGGATCGGTGTTGACCAGCTCGGGCGAGTCGACCACGGCGTCGTTGATCTCGACGACCTCGCCGCTGACGGGCGCGAACAGCTCGCCGACCGACTTCGTCGACTCGATCTCGCCGACCACTGCGCCCTCTGCTGCGTCGCTGCCGACGGCCGGAAGGTCGACGAACACGACGTCGCCGAGCTTCTCCGCTGCGTAGTCGGTGATGCCGACAGTTGCGATGTCGCCGTCGAGAAGCACCCACTCGTGCTCTGCGGTGTAACGGCGGTCCGAAGGCAGTGCCATGTCAGTTCTTCTTTCTGCGGTAGAAGGGCAGGTTGGTGACGGTGAACGCGACGCGTGTTCCGCGCACGTCCACATCGAGTTCGGTACCCGGTGTGCTGAGATCGGCATCGACGAAGGCCATGGCGATCGGATGCCCCAGCGTGGGCGACAGCGCACCCGACGTCACGCGGCCGACCGGCTCGCCGTCGCTGCCGCGGGCGAAGATGAGGTAGTCGGCGCGCGCAGCTCGCTTGCCGTCACCGGCGAGACCGACGAGCACGCGGGCATCCGCCGGCGGACCTGCCTCGATCGCGGCGCGGCCTACGAAGTCGGCCGGCTTCTCGAGCGCGACGACGCGCCCGAGCCCAGCCTGCGAGGGAAAGGTGTGATCGGAGAGCTCGTGACCGTAAAGCGGCATGCCCGCCTCGAGCCGTAGCGTGTCGCGGCTGGCGAGCCCGGCCGGCGCGAGGCCCGCGCCCGCGCCCGTTTCGAGCAGAGCATCCCAGAGCGCCGGCGCATCGTCGGGGGCGACATAGAGTTCGAAGCCGTCTTCCCCGGTGTACCCGGTGCGGGCGATCAGCACGGGGTGGTCCTGGAACGTGCCGGACAGCGACCGGTAGTACTTGAGCCCGGCGAGCGCGTTCTCGATGTCGGGCTCCTCGCGATCCTCCGGCCGCTCATCGCCGGCCTCGATGCCGAGCTCCTCGACGTTCTGCAGGATCTCGAGAGCGCGAGGGCCCTGGATCGCGATCAGCGCGATGTCGTCCGACTCGTCGTAGACATCCGCGTCGAAGGATGCCGTCCGCTGCGTGATCGCGTCAGCCACCGTCAGCCGGTTGGCCGCGTTCGCAACCACGAAATACCTGTCTGCGCCTGTGCGGTACACCACGAGGTCGTCGAGGATGCCGCCGGTCTCGTTCAGCAGAAGCGTGTACTTCGCCTGACCCTGTTCGAGTGCCGAGAGCCGTCCGGCGAGCGCATGGTCGAGGGCATCGGCTGCCTGTGGCCCGAGTACGACGATCTCGCCCATGTGCGAGAGGTCGAAGAGCCCGGCCGCGGTGCGCACCGCATGGTGCTCGGCGAGATCGCTCGAGTACCGAACGGGCATCTGCCAGCCCGCGAAGTCGGTGAAGCTTGCGCCTGCCGCCACGTGAGCGTCGTTCAGCGGCGAGAGCTGAGCCATGGGAGTTCTCCGATCTGCTTCGCGACCCGCAAAACTTCCTGGAGGTATCTACGGGCCGGTCGAGAGGCCGCACACGTGACGTGGCCGCAAGAACTCCCCCTCTGTCATGAAGGCCTGAGAGATTCGCTCCGGCACTGCCGGCGCTTTCACCTTGGGCGAGACCACGACCTGCGCCGCGGGCTGCTCTCCAGAGTGGCCAGTTCGATGCGGTAGGGATACCTGAGAGATTGTCGGGGAGGATTGCTCCTTCGGTGTCCGTGTGCGGGTTCCCGCGCGGACTCTCCCGCATCGACCGTGTGGCCCAGTCTTCAGTTGTGCGTTCAGCCTACCGTGCACCGAGGTTGCTGAGCGCTGATGGGTCGGGCCTGCGTCGGTCGCGAAAAACGGTTCTCGGTCGCCTTGCCGCCGGGCATGCGCCCGGAAATGCCTCTACGTGGAGTCAGATGGATTCTGGTCACTCGCACCTTAAGGTGTACTATGAGTTCAGGTCAGAACAACCTTTACTCTTATGACAGACGATACGACACCCGAGGGCACGACCGCGGCAGCCGAAAGCGATCCGGCGGCCGCCGACACGGATGCCCGCACATCGCCCGACGCCGAAGCGATCGGCCTTGCCGTGTCGACTGTCATCTTCGCTCTCCGCGCAGACGACCGGTTCGGCGCGCAAGGAGTCGCACCCACTCTGTGGTTGCCGTTGGTGCGACGCATCCGGGATCCGTTCGACGGCAGATGGGCTCTTCCCGGCGGGCCGCTGGGCATGACGGAGGGACTCGCCGACGCCGCCCGTCGCACCCTCGGCGAGACGACCGGGCTGGCGCCGCGCTACCTGGAGCAGCTCTACGCCTTCGGCGACGTCGACCGCTCCCCCGCCGGCCGCATGGTCTCCGTCGTCTACTGGGCGCTCGTTCGGTCCGACGAGGCCGCCCGCGCGACGGTCGGGCAGAACGTGCGCTGGTTCCCCGCCGACGAGTTGCCCGAGCTGGCCTTCGACCACAACCTGATCGTCGACTACGCGCTGTGGCGGCTGCGCACGAAGATGGAGTACTCCCGCATCGCACACGCCCTTCTCGGCGAGACCTTCACACTCGCGCAGCTACGCGAGGTGCACGAGGCCGTGCTCGGCAAGCGACTCGATCCTGCCAACTTCCGTCGTGCGGTCGAGGGCTCTGACTCCATCGTCGACACCGGCGAATTCGTCACCGGTGCCAGGAACCGGCCGCCGAAGCTCTACCGCTACGACGCATCCGTCGATCTCGCGGACAACGGGCCGCTGCCGCATCCGTGACCGCGGTTGGGCCTGACCCTTCGACTCGCGCCGCTCGCTCAGGGAGCTGGAGGCGTCGCACTGGAAATCGAATCACGAAAGAAGAGAAGGCATCGAACATGACACTCGTCGCCTCGGTCGACCGCACCATCCGCCTCATCGAGACGGGTGAGGAATCCGGTGAGATCTGCACGCCCGACCTCGTCGAAGCGCCGTGGACCTTCGATCTCGGGATGCCCGGCTCAGCGCCGGGTTACGGTCCCGGCGCATCGATGGCCGACCCGATTCCGGCGGACGCCCCGCGCCAGGGCGAGTTGCCGCAGCGCTATCGCGACGCGTCCGCAGACGAGCTGGCCGAGCGCATCCGTGTCGCCAAGGAGACGCTGGGGTCGCGGGTCATGGTGCTCGGACACTTCTACCAGCGCGACGAGGTGGTGCAGTACGCCGACTTCGTCGGCGACTCGTTCCAGCTGGCCAATGCCGCCAAGGCGCATGCCGAAGCCGAGGCGATCGTGTTCTGCGGCGTGCACTTCATGGCGGAGACGGCCGACATCCTGACCTCCGCCGAGCAGAGTGTGATTCTCCCGAACCTGGCCGCAGGCTGCTCGATGGCCGACATGGCAGACATCGACTCCGTCGAAGAGGCGTGGGAGCAGCTCATGGAGGTCTACGCCGATGAGCAGCGTGGCGAGGCGGATGCCGACGGCACGGCATCCGTGATCCCCGTCACCTATATGAACTCCTCGGCGGCGCTGAAGGCGTTCTGCGGTCGCCACGGCGGCATCGTCTGCACGTCGTCGAACGCGGCGACCGTGCTGCGCTGGGCGTTCGAGCGCGGCAAGCGGGTGCTGTTCTTCCCCGACCAGCACCTCGGACGCAACACAGCGAAGGCGATGGGCATCCCCGTCGAGCTGATGCCGATGTGGAATCCGCGCAAGAGTCTCGGCGGCAATGACGCCGAGTCGCTGACCGCGGCGAAGGTGATCCTCTGGCAGGGATTCTGCTCCGTGCACAAGCGGTTCTCGGTGTCGCAGATCAGTACGGCGCGGACGGAGCACCCCGGCGTGCGCGTGATCGTGCACCCCGAGTGCTCGATGGAGGTCGTCGACGCCGCAGACGAATACGGGTCGACCGATTACATCGTCAAGGCCATCGAGGCGGCTCCCGCCGGATCGACGTTCGCGATCGGCACCGAGATCAATCTGGTGCAGCGGCTGGCAGCCGAGTACCCGCAGCACACGATCTTCTGCCTCGACTCGGTGGTGTGCCCATGCTCGACGATGTATCGCATCCACCCTGGATACCTCGCGTGGGTGCTCGAATCGTTCGTGGCAGGCGACGTCGTCAACCAGGTGAGCGTCTCGGCAGAGGTCGCCGCCGACGCCAAGATCGCCCTCGAGCGGATGCTCGCCGCCCGCCCCGACACGACGATGGCCGCCTGAGCATGGCCGGGCTCACGGGCGTCGAGCGACCACGTGTGATCGTGGTGGGCAGCGGCATCGCAGGGCTCACGGCCGCGCTGCGGGCGAGCAGGTTCGCCGACGTCACCGTCGTGACGAAGGCCGCGCTGCCCGAGAGCAACACGTTGTATGCCCAAGGCGGCATCGCCGCGGCCGTGTTCGACGACGACAGCGCCGAGCTGCACGTCGCCGACACGGTCCGCGCCGGTGCGGGTCTGAGCGACGAGGATGCCGTGCGCATCCTCTGCACCGAAGGTCCGGGGCTCGTGCGCGAGCTGATCGGGTTCGGGGTGCCGTTCGACCGCGAGGGGCGACAACTCGCGCGCGGGCTCGAGGCCGCCCACTCGCGCGCCCGCGTGCTGCATGCCGGCGGGGATGCCACAGGCCGCGCGATCGAGCTCGCGCTGGCGGCGCGGCTGAAGGCATCCGGAGTTCGGGTGATCGAGCACGCGATGCTCACCGATCTGGTGACGGACGGCGACCGGGTGACCGGGGTGCGCGCCTTCGACGGTCGCGTGTTCACGACCCTGGCAGCCGAGGCCGTGATCCTTGCCACCGGCGGTGCCGGCAGGCTCTATGCGCACACGACGAACCCCGCGGTCGCGACCGGCGACGGTGTCGCGGCGGCATGGCGGGCAGGCGCCGAGCTGGCCGATCTGGAGTTCTACCAGTTCCACCCGACGGCGCTCGCGATCCCGGGAGGCACGCTCGTCTCCGAGGCTGTGCGCGGCGAGGGCGCGGTGCTTCTGGATGCCACAGGTGAACGCTTCATGACCCGCGTGCACCCCGATGCCGAGCTGGCGCCACGCGACGTCGTGGCGAGTGCGATCGCCGCGACCATGGCCGGGCAGGGCGGGTCCCCCGCGCTGCTGGACGCCACGCACCTCGGCCGCGGGTTCCTCGCCAAGCGGTTCCCGACCATCCAGGCCGCGACACGCGCTGCAGGGTTCGACTGGGCGCGCGAAGCGATCCCCGTCACGCCGGCTGCGCACTATTGGATGGGCGGCGTGAAGACGGATGCGTGGGCCCGCACCAGCCTGCCCGGCCTGTACGCCGTCGGGGAGGTGGCGTGCACAGGAGCCCAGGGTGCCAATCGCCTGGCGTCCAACTCGCTTCTCGAGGGCCTCGTCTTCGCCGCACGCGCTGTCGACGCCCTGCGGGTCGCGGATCTCGTGCGCTCCGGCGCTGACGACGGTGCTGTGGGGGCCGGACCGGCCTCGCCGGGTGACGGCCGCGGCGTCCTGCCCGAGGTTCGATCGGCCGGCCGCGATCTCGGGGATCTCGTGCGCGAAACGATGTGGCGGCACGTCGGCGTTCAACGCGACGGCGACGGACTGCGGTCGGCCCTCGAACGTCTGGAGGCTCTTGGGCTTTCGGCTCCCGCGCCGACCACGCTCCAGGAGCACGAGGATCGCAACCTGCTCACGCTGGGCATCCTCGTCACGCGCAGCGCGCTCGCCCGTCGGGAGTCGCGTGGTGCGCACTACCGCAGCGACTATCCCGACACGGCCGAGACGGCCGTTCACAGTGTCGTCGCGCTGAACCTCCTCGTGCCGACCCTCGTCGCACCGAGCGACGACGACCAGATCTTCGCCCGGGAGGGCTTTGCCGGAAAGGCGGTCGCCGCGTGCTGACCACACAGATCATCGACCGCGTCGTGCAGATGGCCCTCGACGAAGACGCCCCGTGGGGCGACGTGACGAGCGAGCTGTTCATTCCTGCGGAGGCGACGGCATCCGCTCGGCTGGTCGCTCGTGAGCCGGGCGTGTTCGCGGGCGGCGAGGTGGTGCGCCGCACGATGCACGCTGTCGATGACCGCATCGCGGTCGAGCTGACGATCGCCGACGGAGATCACTTCGACGCGGGGAGCACGCTGGGGACGGTGACGGGGCCGGCGCGGGGCATCCTGCGCGGCGAGCGAGTCGCACTCAACCTCGTGCAGCGCATGAGCGGCATCGCAACGCTCACGGCGAAGTACGTGGCGCTGACTGCCGGAACGGAGGCCCGCATCGTCGACACCCGCAAGACAACGCCCGGCCTGCGGGCGCTGGAACGCCATGCCGTGGTCTGCGGCGGCGGGCGCAACCACCGCAACTCGCTCTCGGACGCCGTGATGGCCAAGGACAACCACCTCGCCGTGCTCACCGCGGGGGGTCTGTCCCTGACGGATGCGATCCGTTCGGTGCACGATCGACTCGGTCACACCACGCACCTCGAGGTCGAGGTGGACCGCGTCGACCAGATCGAGCCCGTGCTGGCCGGCGGAGTGGACACGATCATGCTCGACAACTTCACGATCGACCAGCTGCGTGAGGGCGTCGCCCTGGTGGCGGGCAGAGCGATCATCGAGGCGAGCGGCAACGTCAACCTCGATACGGTCGCGGCGATCGCCGCCACCGGCGTCGACGTCATCTCGGTGGGCGCCCTCACGCACAGCGTGAGTTCGCTCGACATCGGACTCGACGTGACGATCGAATGACCCCGGATCCGGTGCTCTATCTCGACGCCGCAGCGACCACGCCGGTACGCCGCGAGGCGCTCGAGGCCGCGTGGCCGTACCTGACGGGCGATTTCGGCAACCCGTCGAGCACGCACGAATACGGGCGACGTGCCGCCGACGCGCTGACGGATGCCCGTGCCCGCGTCGCAGCGCACCTCGGCTGCCGTGCGTCCGAGGTGGTCTTCACCTCCGGTGGAACGGAGGGCGACAACCTCGCGATCAAGAGCATCGCGCTCGGCGCACCGCGCGGACGTCATATCGTCACGATCGCGACCGAGCACGATGCAGTGCTCGAATCGGTGGACTTTCTGCGTCGGGTGCACGGCTTCGAGGTGGACTTCGTGCCGCTGGACGAGTATGGCCGCGTCACGGCGGATGCTCTGCGCTCCGTGTTGCGATCGGACACCACGATCGTCTCCATCGCCTACGTCAACAATGAGATCGGCACCGTGCAGCCCATCGCCGCGCTCGCCGAAGCGGCGCACGAGGTCGGCGCCCGGTTCCACACGGATGCCGTGCAGGCGGCCGGACGACTCCCCTTGACGGTGCGGGGCCTCGGTGTCGATGCGCTCTCGTTCTCCGGGCACAAGGTCGGCGCTCCCAAGGGGTCGGGTGCCGCGTATCTCCGCGGCAGCCTGGCCCTCGAGCCCGTGCTGCACGGCGGAGGACAGGAGCGCGGCAGGCGCTCGGGCACCGAGAACGTCGCGTTCGCGGTGGCGCTCGCGACCGCGCTGGACGTCACAGAGCGGGCGAGAGCCGCGCACGCTGCCGACCGCGACGACGTGGCTGCGCGCGACGAGTTCGTCTCGCACGTGCTTGCTCGTGTGAATGGGGCACGGCTCACGGGACATCCGCTCGAGCGCATCGCCGGGCACGCGTCGTTCGTGGTCGATGGCGTGAATGGCGAGACGGTCCTGCTCGAGTTGGAACGTCGCGGCGTGATCGCCTCCAGCGGCTCGGCGTGCGCAGCTGGGCGCACGGATCCCTCGCACGTGCTCACGGCGATCGGTCTGCCCGACGAGCTCGCCACGACCGCGATCCGTTTCAGCTGGACGGATGCCTCTTCGGCAGAACTCGAGCGGGCAGTCGCTGCGCTGACCGAATCGGTCGCCGCGGTGCGCTCGCTTTGATCGCCTGACGACCGCAGAGATCCACCCGAAGGGGTGACCGCGTCATCGCGCCGTCACTAGGCTCTGCCGCATGGTAGATGCCCCCCGCGAGCCGGCACCGTTTCCCCCGCTCGCCATCCGTGCCCAACTGCGTTGGGGCATCGTGGGTCCGATCGTCGAAGAGCTCGCACCGACATCCGTCATCGAGGTCGGTGTCGGCCAGGGCGCGGTCGGTGCGCGCATCGCGTCCATGACGCACACCTACGTGGGCGTCGAGATCGATCGCCAGTCCTACGAACAAGCGCTGGTCAACATCGCCCCGTTCGGCGGCTCGGTCTACAACGGGATGCTCAGCGAGGTCTGGTCGGACTCCGCCGACCTCGTCTGCGCCTTCGAGGTGCTGGAGCACATCGAGGATGACGCGGGCGCTCTTGTCGACTGGGTCTCGCACATCAACCCAGGGGGCCATCTTCTGTTGTCGGTGCCGGCGAATCCCGATCGCTACGGGCCGATGGACGAGTACGCCGGACACTTCCGGCGGTACTCGCCCGAGTCGATCACGGCCGCCGTGCTGGCAGCGGGACTCGTCGACGTGCGGGCGACGCTTTACGGATCGCCGCTCGGATACGCGCTGGAGGCGGTGCGGAATCCTATCGACGCCCGCAAGCTGAAGCGTGCAGAGGGTCTGTCGGTCGAAGACATGACCAAGGCGAGCGGGCGAACGTTCCAGTTCGGTCGGCGGTCATGGAAGTCCGCCGTCGCGACCACCGCGACAGCGCCGTTCGTGTGGATGCAGCGGCACGTTCCCGGCGGCATCGGCCTGGTCGTCGTTGCACGGAGACCGGCGCCCTGAACCGCGGGCGACGTCGGCGCATCCCCGCCATGATGGATGCATGACGGCATCCGACATCATCCCCACCCAGCTGCTGCCCCTGCTCGTCGAGCCGAACTTCGGCTTTCTCGGCACCATTCGCCCGGACGACACGGTGCAGGTGAACCCGATGTGGTTCGAGTTCGACGGCGAGAACATCCTGTTCACGCACACCACGAAGCGGCAGAAGTACCGCAACCTGCAGCACAATCCGTCGATGAGCCTCGCCGTGGTGCGTGACGGCAGCTTCTACCGCTACCTCGAGGTGCGCGGCCGTCTGATCGAGACGCGTCCCGACCCTGATGGCGAGTTCTACGTGCGGCTGGGGCGCCGCTACGGCGACACGGACGTGGAGCCCCCTGCAGACCGCGCCGACCGGGTCATCCTCGTGATGAGCGTGGAGCACGCCGGAACGAACTGAGGCGCCCGCCGGGCGTCAGACTCGGCGAGCGACGAACACGAACTCCCTGCCGGGACGGTCCGGCGCATCCCGCACCTCGTCCACCACGAATCCGGTGAGAGCGAGCGACGCCTCCACCTCGTGCCTTGTGTGGAACCTCAGTGTCGACGTCGAGTGGAGCGTGTCGCCGTCCGGCAGGATCAGCGTGTCCTCGAACGTGACGAACGGAAGCTCGTCTGCCACCAGGTCGGTCCACGTGCGCACCCTTCCGACTCCATCGATCTCGGTGTCGATGTATGTCGCATCCTTGACCCAGCTTCGCCAGGACTCCTTCGAGGGATCACGGGTCTCGAACACGAAACGACCGCCGTCGCGAAGGGCCTCGCGGATACCGCGCAGCGTCGCATGCCAGTCCTCGTCCGTCAGGAACACCTGCGCGACGTTCCCCGTCATGAACGCGATGTCGACGGAGAGCTCCGGCAGCTCGGTGGCATCGCCGTGGATCCAACGCACGTCGTCGGCGTGCGCCTTCGTCTTGGCGACGTCGATGGATGCGCCGGCAGGGTCGACCCCGACCACCTGGTAGCCATGCTCGGCGAGAAGGCAGGCGAACGTGCCGGTGCCGGAGCCCACATCGAGCACGGTGTGCGCGTCGAACTCCGCGGCCATCGCGAGGTAGGCATCCAGATCACTGCGGTCGGGATCGAGGGGATCGTAGAGCCTGGCGAAGCGGGGGTCGTCGAACAAGGCGTCGGGCATCCGTCCAGTGTGGCAGCGCCCGCCGGGGCGCCACCAGGGCAGCACGGACTCAGTGGTGTACGAGCGCCTTGAGCAACGCGATGATGCCGCCGAACGCTGCCGTGATCAGGGCGCTCGTGATGCGCACCCAGAAGTGCGGAGACCACCTGGCGACGGCGAACCACCCGAGCACACCCAGCAGCACCGTGTCCACGATGAGCGCTGCCCAGATCGCGATCTCATCGTCGACGACGTGGCTGACGCCGAGCAGCAGGATCACGATCGGAATGACCGATGCGGCCAGCATGCCGATCGAGTGCTGAATCGCCGCCGTCAAGCTGAGCCTCAGATCGCCGTGACCACGATTCGTGCTCAGGTGCGAGATGGTCCCGGCGTAGACGTGCGCAGCGAAGAACACCACGACCGTGACGACAACGGTGATCAGCGCGTTCAGGGAGGCGCCGGTGAGGGTGTTGCTCACGACGATCATGCCGGTGACCAGGATCAGCCCGTAGATGGCCTCTTCGGACAAGACCAGCCGGCGCATCGTGTCGGCTCGGCCCGTCGCGGTCACAGGATCACGCCGCCGGTCTGACACTCCGGACAGTACTGAGCGGATGCCCCGGCGAACGTGAAGTCGTGCACGGTGCCGTCGCCGTTCGGGCAGGGTTCGCCGGCGCGGCCGTGCACCAGCATGGCGTCGATCTTCGCCTGCTTCAGCCGGTCCAGAGGAATGCCCCGTCGCGCGTCGATCGCGCTCCGCGGCACGGTGCGCAGCGCGTCGAACAGACGATCACGATCCTCCTCCGACAGCTCGGATGCGTGAATCACCGGCGAGAGCCGTGCGACGAACAGGATCTCGTCGGAGTACGCGTTCCCGATGCCGGCGAACGACGTCTGCTCCTGGAGCACCGCCTTCAACTGTTTGCGCCGGCCGACGATCGGTCGATCGAACGACTCGCGGGAGAACGCCGGATCGACGGGGTCCGGCCCGAGTTTGGCGACGCCGGGAACCTCGGTGGGGCGATCCACGATCCACAGACCGACGCTGCGGTAGCCGCCGGTATCGATGACATCGAACCCCGATCCGCCGGAGAGTGCCACGCTGGCGACGGCGGGAGCGTCCACGATTGCTCCCGCGGCCTCTTCGGCGTCGCCACCATGGGCATCCGTCTCGCCGTCGTCGTGCCAGACCAGCCAGCCACCCCTGCCGAAACTGATCACGAGGTGGTGTTCACCTGCATCGATGTCGACGTACTTGCCGTGCCTGCTCACCGCGACGATGCGGCATCCGGCGAGCACCGAGGGCATGACCGCCCGCGTCTTGTACTCCGGATAATCGAGCACCTCGAAACCGGCGATGTCGCGACCCACCGCGCGTTCTGCGACGAACTCGACAAGCGCCTGCACCTCGGGAGACTCGGGCATGAGGCGATCATGCCACGGGCCGGCGACGGTGGGCGCAGATCGGGCACCGCGCCCTATCGTCGGATCGACACGATCTCGGCCACGAAGGGACAACCACATCTCATGACCTCAGCCACTTCGGACGGGTCCATCCTGCTGATCGGAGCCTCACGCGGACTCGGCCTCGCGCTCGCCGAGGAATATCTCAGGGCAGGAGCCACCGTCGTCGCCACCGTGAGAGGGCCGCGGCGCACAGCGCTGCACGACCTCGTCGACCACTATGCGGACACGCTCGAGATCGAGACGATCGACATCACTGAGCAAGAGGAGATCGCAGCGCTTCACGGCCGGCTGAACACTCGCAGCTTCGACCTGCTCTTCGTCAACGCGGGCGTCGCCAACGGAGCAGAGGAGACGGTTGCGGATGTCGGCACCGACGAGTTCTCCAGACTCATGGTGACGAACGCGCTCAGCCCGATGCGCGTCGTCGAGGTCTTTCACGATCTCGTCCCCGACACCGGCACCATCGCGATCATGTCGTCCGGGCAGGGAAGCATCGCGAACAATGAACGCGGTGGGTTCGAGATCTATCGCGCCAGCAAGTCGGCACTCAATCAATTGATGCGCAGCTACGCCGCTCGCCACGTCGACGATCCGCGCACGCTCCTGCTCCTTGCACCGGGCTGGATTCGGGGCACCGGTGTCGGCGGCGATGCTGCGCCGCTCGCGATCGAGGACAGCATTCCGAAGCTTGTGAAGGTCATCGACGCCCAACGCGGTCGCGGCGGGCTGCAGTTCCTCGA
This sequence comes from Humibacter sp. RRB41, assembly GCF_022761015.1. Classification (GTDB taxonomy): domain Bacteria; phylum Actinomycetota; class Actinomycetes; order Actinomycetales; family Microbacteriaceae; genus Humibacter. Next base: position 294,615 of record NZ_JAKWJQ010000004.1, on the reverse strand, counting down.
CTTTCGAGGTCAAATCGTCGCGTGGTGAATCGGGTGACGCCCCCACTGCATGCCGGTCCCGAACGATGACGGCTCCAGCGGGCGTTAGTCTGTAGGGCGCTGGCGGAGGGCGGAGGCGGAGGGCTGTGGATGTCACCTGGTCGCTCATCCTCGATCTGCTCGGCACCTTCTTCTTCGCCGTCTCAGGGAGTCTGCTGGCCGCCCGTCGAGGATTCGACATCGTGGGCTCGCTTCTGCTGGGATCGCTGACGGGTCTCGGCGGCGGCGTGATGCGCGATCTGGTGCTCGGCGTGACGCCGACGGCGTTCGCACAACCCATCTATTTGATCCCCCCGCTTGCCGCGGCTGTTCTGGTGTTCTTCTTCGTGCGTCCCGTTGAGCGGTTCCCACGGCTGCTGCTCGTCTTCGACGCCGCAGGCTTGGCACTGTTCTGCACCACAGGAGCAGTCAAGGCACTGGAACTCGGCATGAATCCCGTCGCCGCTGCGCTGTTGGGAGTCATGACCGGAGTCGGCGGAGGGCTGCTGCGTGACGTGGTGGCGAACAGGGATCCCCAACTGTTCAACCCGAGGGATCTTTACGCGGTACCCGCCATGCTGGGGGCGGCATCGATCACTGCGCTGTGGGTTGCCGGTTGGTACGGCCCCCTCGCCGAGGTGCTCATCGCCGCTCTGGTCTTCGCATTCCGGGTGCTCTCGCTGCGTTTCAAGTGGCACATCCCGAGCGCTGCGCTGGATCGGAGCTTCGGCGACCGCGCCGACGGGTAGCGTGGCTGGCTACGGACCGCGATCCCCGCGGACAGACGAAGGGCAGCCCGTGAACGTCACACTGCTTCAACGTTTCGTCGCTGTCGCCGAGGAGTTGCACTTCCCTCGTGCGGCGGATTCCCTCGGCATCCCACTCGCGTCGCTGTACTCCTCGATCGAGAAGCTCGAAACCGAAGTCGGGGCTCCGCTCTTCTCGCGCGGCGGCGAGACTCGGCTGACCGCAGTAGGAGAGATGCTGCTGCCTGAAGCGAAGAAGGAGCTCGCGGCTTCACCCGCACCGGCGAAGAAGCCGGTGAATGCGGGCGGCAAGGCGAAGGCATCCAAGGGCAAGGGGCGCGCGCCCGTCGTAAAAGGGCAGCCGAAGCCATACAAGAAGCGCCAGGGCCGCTGACGGTGGACGATCTGCATGTGCGACCTGGCCCCGGTTCCCCTCGCGGGATGCGTGTACCGGCGAACGAGCTCGTCGAGCAGTTCTCGCACGCATCAGGACCAGGAGGTCAGGGCGTCAACACTGCCGATTCACGCGTGCAGCTGAGCCTCGATCTGAGGACGACGACGGCGCTCGACGATGTGCAACGCGAGCGAGCGCTGAAGCGGCTCGCCGGGCGGCTCTCCGGCACGGTGCTCACCATCAGCGCTGCCGAACATCGGTCGCAGAGGATGAACCGCACGGCAGCGAGGCTACGGCTCGCGGGCATCCTGCGCGACGCTGTCGTGCCGCCCACCACGCGGCGAGCGACTCGTGTGACGAATGGCGCACGGAGGCGGCGACTCGAAGCGAAACACCGCCGCGCAGAGATCAAGAACGCTCGCAGGCGACCAGGGTCCGACTGACGACGTGAGGGTCGACTAAACGTTGAACCTGAATTCCACCACGTCGCCGTCTCGCATGACGTAGTCCTTGCCCTCGAGCCGCGCCTTGCCCTTCGCGCGCGCCTCGTGCACGGAGCCGAGCTCGACGAGATCCTCGAACGAGATGACCTCGGCCTTGATGAAGCCCTTCTCGAAGTCGGTGTGGATCACACCGGCCGCCTGCGGCGCCTTCCACCCCTTGTGGATCGTCCAGGCACGGGACTCCTTCGGACCTGCGGTGAGGAAGGTCTGCAGACCGAGCGTGTCGAAGCCGATGCGGGCGAGCTGGTCGAGTCCGCTCTCGTCTTGGCCGGTTGATGCGAGCAGCTCCGCGGCATCCTCCGGGTCGAGGTCGATCAACTCCGACTCGATCTTCGCGTCGAGGAACACGGCCTGGGCGGGCGCGACGAGAGCGGCGAGTTCGGCCTTGCGCGAGGCATCCGTCAACACGGCCTCGTCAACGTTGAACACGAAGATGAACGGCTTCGAGGTGAGCAGTCCGAGCTCATCGATGGACTCCAGTTCGAGGCCGGATGCCGACAGCAGCACGCCCCGCTCCAGCGAGTCCTTCGCGGCGACGGCGGCCTCGAGCACGGCGCCGTCGAGCTTGCGACCGCGCACCTCCTTCTCGTAGCGCGTGATCGCCTTCTCGAGCGTCTGAAGGTCGGCGAGCATGAGCTCCGCGCCGATCGTCTCCAGGTCGTTCGCCGGGTTGACCTCGCCTTCGACGTGCACGACGTCGGAGTCGGCGAATCCGCGCACGACCTGCGCGATGGCATCCGCTTCACGGATGTTCGCGAGGAACTGGTTGCCGAGCCCCTCGCCGGTCGAGGCGCCACGGACGATGCCGGCGATGTCGACGAAGCTCACCGTGGCCGGCACGATGCGCTCCGAATGGAAGAGGTCGGAGAGCGTCGTCAGCCTCGGATCGGGCAGGTTCACCACGCCGACGTTGGGCTCGATGGTGGCGAACGGATAGTTCGCCGCGAGCACCTGATTCTTGGTCAGAGCGTTGAAGAGGGTGGACTTGCCGACGTTGGGCAGGCCGACGATGCCGATAGTGAGAGCCACGGGCACCCATCGTATCCGGCGGCGACGGGAGGTCCCGGCGCCGCCGGATACGGAAGGGGTCGGACCAGACTCCGCGCCCCGTCGACGTCAGTCGATGACAGCGGGATCGGGCTCGTCGCGCTCGGCGATCTCTTCGGCCTCTTTGGCGAGTTCGTCGCCCTGCACCGCGGCGAACTCCTCGTCGAGGTCCGTCGCAGCCTGCTCGAACTGCGCGTTGTACAGCCGGTAGTACGCGCCCTTCGCCGCGATGAGCTCGGGGTGCGTGCCCTTCTCGACGATGTCGCCGTGCTCCATCACGAGGATCAGGTGCGCGTCGCGAATGGTCGAGAGCCGGTGAGCGATGACGAACGACGTGCGTCCCTCACGCAGCGCGGCCATGGCGTGCTGGAGGAGCAGCTCGGTGCGTGTGTCGACGGAGCTGGTCGCCTCATCGAGAATGAGCACCGACGGCCGGGCGACGAACGCTCGCGCGATCGTGATCAGCTGTTTCTCGCCCGCCGAGATGTTCGAGGCGTCCTCGTCGAGCACGGTGTCGTAGCCGTCGGGCAGCGAGTGCACGAACCGGTCGACGTACGTGGCCTTCGCCGCCTCGAGGAGCTGTTCGTCGGAGGCGTCCGCGTTGCCGTATCGGATGTTGTCACGAATGGTTCCGGCGAAGAGCCACGGGTCCTGCAGGACCATGCCCGTCTTGGCCCGAACGTCGCGCCTGGTGAGATCGGCGATGTTCTGCCCGTTCAGCAGGATGCGCCCGCCGTCGAGCTCGTAGAACCGCATGATCAGGTTGACGAGGGTCGTTTTGCCTGCGCCCGTCGGTCCGACGATCGCGACGGTCTGCCCGGGCTCGACACTGAAGGAGAGGTCGGTGATGAGCGGCCGCTCCTTGGAGTACGAGAACGACACGTGGTCGAACTCGATGGTCCCGTCGCCCTGCACCGGGGCCGGTGCATCGACCGCATCCGGCTCCTGCTCGGACTGATCCAGCAGCTCGAACACCCGCTCGGCTGACGCCGTGCCCGACTGCACAACGGCGGCCATGCCACCGAGCTCGGAGAGCGGCTGGGTGAACTGCTGCGAGTACTGGATGAACGCCTGCACGTCACCGAGTCGCAGTTGTCCACTCGCCACCATCAGCCCGCCGAGCACCGCGATCCCGACGTAGCTGAGATTTCCGACGAACATCATGGCCGGCATCATCGTGTTCGACAGGAACTGCGCCTTGAAGGATGCCCGGTAGAGCTCCTGATTCTCCTCGCGGAACGCGTCGCGCGAGCTCTTCTCCCGACCGAACACCTTCACGAGTGCGTGCCCAGAGAACGACTCCTCGACGCGCGCGTTCAGGCGGCCGACCTTGCGCCACTGGATGCCGAACGCCTTCTGCGAGCGCGGCCCGATCACGCCGAAGATGATGCCCATCAGCGGCAGCGTAACGAGCGCGACCAGCGAGAGCTGCCACGAGATCGAGAACATCATGATGAGAACGCCGACCACCGTGAGCACGCTCACGAGTGCCTGCGACAGCGACTGCTGCATCATCTGCGTGATGTTGTCGATGTCGTTGGTCACGCGGGAGATGAGCTCTCCGCGCTGCACCCGGTCGAAGTAGCTGAGCGGAAGCCGGTTGATCTTGGCCTCGACCTGCTCTCGCAGGCGCCACATGGTGCGCACCATGATGATGTTGATGACGTAGCCCTGCAGCCATGTCAGCACCGACGACGCCACGTACAGCGCCAGCACGATCATGAGAATCTGGCTGAGCGCCACGAAGTCGACGCCCGCGCCCGGCACAAGGTTCTGGAACGCCCCGATGATGTTCGCCAGATCGTGCTGACCGGACTGGTTCAGCTGGTCGATCACCTGCTGCTTCGTGGTGCCGGCCGGCAGCTGCTTCGACACGACGCCCTCGAACAGGACGTTCGTGGCCTGGCCGAGCACTTTGGGCGCGAGCACCGTGAGCACGACGCCGATGGCGCCGAGGATCGACACGAACACGAACGCCAGCGCGTTCGGCTTCAGCAGTCCGATCAGCCGGCGGAACGACGGCCCGAAGTTCGCGGCTTTGCCGGGAGCGACGCCTCCGCTCCAGTCGTCGGCGGAAAGCCTGGCCTGCTCGGCGAGCTCGAGTTCGAGCTTCTCCTCGGCGCTCAGCTCGGCCGTCGTGCCGTTCGCTGCGCCGTTCCTCTTCCTGCGCGTCTTCGCGGCGCCGGTCTTTTCTGCGTTCGTTTTCTCGGCGCTCATCGGCCCGCCTCCACTCCGAGCTGGGATTCCACGATCTCGCGGTAGGTGTCGTTCGTCTCCAGCAGCTGATCGTGCGTGCCGAGCCCCACCACCTTGCCGTCGTCGAGCACGACGATGCGGTCGGCGTCGGTGATGGTCGAGACGCGCTGGGCGACGACGATCTTGGTCACCTCGGGGAGCTCGCGCCAGAGCGCTTGCCGCAGCCGGGCATCCGTCGACAGGTCGAGAGCCGAGAACGAGTCGTCGAAGACGAGGATCTGCGGGTTGTGCACGATCGCCCTGGCGATCGCAAGACGCTGGCGCTGTCCACCGGAGACGTTCGTGCCGCCCTGCGAGATGCGGGCATCGAGGCCGCCCTCCATCTGGGCGACGAAGTCGCTGCCCTGCGCGATCTCGAGTGCATGCCACAGCTCGGCGTCTGTGGACTCTTCGCGTCCGAACCGCAGGTTGGATGCCACGGTGCCCGTGAACAGGAACGGCCGCTGCGGCACCAGTCCGATCGTGCGCCAGAGCGCGTCGAGGTCGGCGTCGCGCACGTCGACGCCGCCGACCATCACCGAACCGCCTGTGACGTCGAACAAGCGAGGAATGAGCGAGACTAGGGTCGTCTTGCCCGCGCCTGTCGAGCCGACGATCGCGACGGTCTCGCCCTTGGCCGCCGAGAAGCTGATGCCGGAGAGCACAGGATGCTCTGCTCCTGGATAGCTGAAGGTCGCTTCCACGAACTCGACGGCGCCCTCCGACGGGAACTGTGTCACCGGCCGGTCGGCGCGCTTCAACGACGCGTCGGCGGCGAGCACCTCGCCGATGCGGTCGGCCGACACGGCGGCCCTCGGGATCATCATCGTCATGAAGCTGGCCATCAACACGCCGGAAAGGATGATCATCACGTACTGCATGAAGGCGAACAGCGTGCCGATCTGCACGTCTCCTGAATCGACCTTCATGCCGCCGAACCAGATGACTCCGATCACCGTCACGTTGAGGATGAGCATGACGATCGGGAAGAGCAGAACGAAGAGCGAGCCCACTCGCCTTCCCACCACCATGATGCCGGTGTTCGCGTCGCGGAACCGCTCCTCCTCGATCGGCTCGCGCACGAATGCGCGGATGACGCGGATGCCTGTGAGCTGCTCGCGCATCACCCGGTTCACCCCGTCGAGGCGCTCCTGGTAGCTGCGGAAGAGCGGCACCATGCGACCGATGATGAGGGCGGCCACGATGAGCAGGGCGGGGACGGCGACGGCGATCAGCCAGGACAGGCTGACGCTCTGGCGCACGGCGAGGATGATGCCCCCGATGGCCAGGAGCGGAGCCGAGACGAGGAACGTCGCAGCCATCATGGTGAGCATCTGCACCTGCTGCACGTCGTTCGTGTTGCGGGTGATCAAGGAGCCGGCGCCGAACGAGGTCACTTCGCGTTCCGAGAAGCCGGAGACGCGCTCGAACACGTCATCTCGGATGTCGCGGCCCAGTTGCATCGCGGCCCTGGCCGCGAAGAAGGTGGCGATGATAGAGGCGACGATCTGGCCGAACGAGATGATCAGCATGATCGTGCCGGTGTGCCAGATGTAGTCGGTGTCACCCTTGGAGACGCCGTTGTCGATGATGTCGGCGTTGAGGCTGGGCAGGAACAGACTTGCCAGCGCCGACGCGAATTGGAAGACGAGGACTCCGGCAAGTAACCAGCCGTAGGGCTTGAGATAGCGGACGAGCAGTTTGAACAGCACGGGAATACTCCGTTTGAGTGTGGGGTGCCTTGAATGTGGGTGCCTTGAGCCTGAAGCACAGAGCGACGACGGTCATCCTTGCGTCCACCACCGACATCGTCGTTGGCACGGATGAGCGCCTCGGCCGTTTCACGATATATCGCGTTTTACGATTGAGCAAGACCACATTTCGCGACCCGCTCGACTGAGCATCCCGCACAGGGTCGACGCCGTCCGCACCGAGGGTGTCGAGACTGCGGTCAGGGCCTGGTGTAGCGGAACGCCATCGTCACATAGGGCAGTGCGATGGTCTCCGAGCCGGCCGTCTTCTCATGCGTGTCGAGCAGTCTGCGCACGCGGTCGAGCGTCTCTCGCTGCTGTTCGGGCGTCATCACCGCGTAGTAGCTGCGTGACCTGACGAGGTCGAGCATCCCTTCGCGCGTATACGGCTGAGACCATTCGAACTGGGTGCGTTCGGGCTCGCCGAAGGGCGCGTGAACGTGTGGGTCGTCCATGCCATCGGTGTATTGATCGCCGTCTGCGTGCATCGCGACGCTGAGCTCGCTCACCCAATCGACCCGGTCGTCCCTGGAGTTCCAGATCAGTCCGAGGTGGCCACCCGGCTTGAGCACGCGACCGACCTCCTCCGACGCCTTCGACGCCTCGACCCAGTGCCAGGCCTGTGCGAAGGTGACGGCGTCGGCCGACTCGTCGGGCAACGGCATCCGCTCCCCCGTGCCGACCAGCGTCTCGACCCCCTGCACCGTCTTACGGAGCACCTCGAGCATGTCCGGCGAGGGGTCGACGGCGACCACCTCATGGCCCGCGGATGCCAGTGCTCGCGTCAGCTTGCCCGTTCCAGCGCCGACGTCGACGACGTGAGCTTCGTCCTCGCGCACCAGCCAGGCGACGGCCTCCGCCGGGTACCCGGGTCGGGATGCCTCGTACACGTCGGCGACACCGCCGAACGAGAGTGCGTGCTCGAGTTTCTGGTTGCGCGACTGCATGCCTCAACGTTAGGCCGCCGACCGCCGAACTCGTGCCACGCCGAGTCGCCTCGACGTGGCGTCGGGAGCGCGTGCCAGCATGAATTCCGTGCCACTGGACTTCACTGCCATCGACTTCGAAACCGCGAACTCCAGTAGCGCGTCCGCGTGCTCCGTGGGACTGGTGAAGGTGCGAGCCGGTCGCGTGATCGACACGGCGGGCTGGCTGATCAGGCCGCCGTACGGGCACGACGCATTCCTGGAATGGAATATCCGAATCCATGGCATCCACGCGAGTGACGTGACTCATGCCGCCGGCTGGGTCGAGCAGCTCGATGACCTGATGGCGTTCGCCGGCGAAGACGCACTGGTGGCTCACAACGCCGGCTTCGACATGGGCGTGATCCGCGGGGCGTGCGCGGCCACCGGCATCCGCTGCCCGTCGTACGACTACCTGTGCAGCCTTCAGGTGGCGCGCAAGACGTACACGCTCGACTCGTACCGACTGCCCGTCGCCGCGATGGCCGCAGGCTTCGAGGGATTCAACCATCACGAGGCGCTGGCGGATGCCGAGGCCTGCGCCGCCATCATCGTGCACGCCGCGAAGCGGCACGGCGCCGGCTCCATCGCCGAGCTCGCCGCGGCCGTGCCGGTGCGCGTCGGGCACATCGGCGACGTGGCCCAGGCTGCCTGAGTTCACGCCCGACGTCACCGGCTCTCGGTCTGGCGAATCCGACGCCGACGGTGTCGCGCTGCGCTGGCGGGGCATGCACCGGATGTCGGCGGCCACTGCGACCATGAAGCCATGGACGTTCTGCTGCTCATCATCGGTCTCGTCGTCGGCGCCATCGCCGGCGTGCTCGGCGGTCTCACCCTGGCGCGCCGCCGCACCACCGAGACCGTGGAGCCCGGCGTCGATCCGGCCGTGATAGCGGCAGAGCACGCGATCGAACTGGCCGAGGTCAGGGCGCAGGAGCAGTCGGCGCAGGCATCCCTTCGCGAGCAGCTCGCCGCGGTGTCGGCCACCTCGCAGGGTCTTCGCGAACGCATCGAGCGACAGCAGCAGCAATTCGAGGAACTCGCCGACCGACAGCGCGCCGAGATCGCGGCGCAGCGCGAGCGCGAGCAGGCGGAGAGCAAGGTGCTGCAGGCTCTCGCACCCGTGAGGGAGTCGCTCACCGGCATGCAGCAGAAGGTCGCGCAGCTCGAGGAGCAGCGCAGCAGGCAGCACGGCGAGCTCACGCAGCAGCTCAAGTCGGCCACCGAGTCGGAGGAGCGACTGCGCGGAACGGCGGAATCGCTGGCATCCGCGTTGCGTTCCAACAGCACGCGCGGCGTCTGGGGCGAGACACAGCTGCGTAGTGTCGTCGAGGCTGCGGGACTCATCGAGCGCGTCGACTTCGACGTGCAGTCGAGCATCACCACCGACGCAGGCGCCGGACGACCCGATATGGTCGTGCACCTCCCCGGCGGCAAGAACATCGCTGTCGACGCGAAGGCGCCGTTCAATGCGTTCCTCGAGGCCAGTCGTATTCCCGCCACCGCCTCCGGCGAGGAGGCCATCAAGCGCGAATCACTGCTCAAGCAGCACGTGAAGGCCGTGCGCGACCACATCACCACGCTGGGCAGCAAGACGTATTGGGAGGGCCTGGATGCCTCACCCGAGATGGTGATCGCGTTCATTCCGAGCGAGTCCCTGGTGTCCGCCGCGATGGAGGCCGACCCCACGATCATGGAGTTCGCGTTCGGCAAGCGCGTGGCGCTCGCCTCCCCCGTGACGCTCTGGTCGGTGCTGAAGACCGTCGCGTTCAGCTGGCAGCAAGACGTGCTGACGCAGGATGCGAAGCTGCTGTTCGACCTCAGCCGTGAGCTCTACTCCCGCCTGGCGACCACCGCCTCGCACATCGACAAGCTCGGACGCGCGATCAAGGGCACGGTGAACGACTACAACAAGTTCGTCGGGTCGCTCGAGCGTCAGGTGCTGCCGTCGGCGCGCAAGCTGAACGCGCTCGACGAGTCCAAGGTCATCCCGCCGCTCGGGGGCATCGAGGAGTCGCCGCGCGAGCTCACCGCGTTCGAGCTCGTCGGGGCGCTCGACGCCGACTCGGAAGCCGACGAGGCGCCGATGGAGCCGATCGCGATCGGCGATCACCGGCGCTGAGTCGGCGCAGCGCCGCCGGCCCGGCGAGGCCGCTCACCACCACTTCGACACGAGGTGCTCGGCCGAGACGCGGCGCACGGTGCCCGACTTCGACCGCAGCACGATGCTGCTGGTGTGGATGATCGGGCCGTCGCGCCGCACCCCATCCACGAGGCCGCCGTCGGTCACACCGGTCGCGACGAACAGTGTGTTGTCGCCCGCGACGAGGTCGTCGAGCTCGTACACCCGCCCCAACTCGAGTCCCGAATCCGCTGCGCGTGCGGCCTCCTCGTCGTCGCGCGGTGCGATGACCGCCTGCATGAATCCGCCGAGCGCCTTGATCGCGCACGCTGTCGTGATGCCCTCCGGGCTGCCACCGACGCCGACGCACACGTCGATGCGGGTGCCGTGCCGCGCGGCGTTGATGCCGCCGGCGACATCCCCGTCCAGCAGCAGCCTGGTGCCCGCACCCGCCGCGCGAATCTGGTCGATCAGCTCGGTGTGCCTCGGGCGATCCAGCACAGCGACGCGCAGGTCGCCGACATCCTTGCCCGTCGCCGCAGCGAGCGCTCTGAGGTTCTCGCCGATCGGACGTCGGATGTCCACAACGCCATGCCCCTCTGGCCCCGTCACGATCTTGTCCATGTAGAACACGCCCGAGGCATCCAGCATGCTTCCGCGGTCGCTCACCGCGATCACAGACAGCGCGTTCTGCCGACCGGCAGCCGTGAGCGAGGTGCCGTCGATCGGATCGACCGCGATATCGCAGGCCGGCCCTCTGCCCGTGCCGACGTGCTCCCCGTTGAAGAGCATCGGCGCCTTGTCCTTCTCCCCCTCGCCGATGACGACCACGCCGTCGAAGTCCACTGTCGCGAGGAACGCGCGCATGGCATCCACGGCCGCGCCGTCGGCGTCGTTCTTGCGGCCCTTTCCGATCCACGGAGTCGCCCTGATAGCGGCGGCCTCGGTCGCCCGCACCAATTCAAGAGCGAGGTTGCGGTCGGGATTCAGGACGCCGGCATCCCGAATCGGAACCTCCTGGCGCTCGAAGCGCGACGGTTGTGCAGCGGACGGGGCGGTGCTGATGATGGTCACACTCCAACCCTCCGCCGATCGGGCCGATTCTTCTCGCCGAGCGCCGTCAGAAGTTCTGGGATTCTTCACAGCGCGTGAAGTCAGCGCAACCGCGGTGGCCGGTTCAGGATGCCTGACCACCGGCATCCGCTGGCTAGACTCGTGCTGATTCCCGCCTACGTCTTTCTTGGAGAAGTCATGCCCATCGCGACCCCCGAACAGTACGCAGACATGCTCGACCGCGCGAAGAAGGGCGGCTTCGCCTACCCCGCGATCAACGCCGCATCATCGCAGTCGATCAACGCGATCCTGCAGGGCCTGACCGAAGCCGGCTCGGACGGCATCATCCAGGTGACCACCGGCGGAGCCGACTACTTCGCCGGCCAGAGCGTGAAGGCTCGCGCGACCGGCGCCCTCGCCTTCGCCCGGTTCGCCACCGAGGTTGCAAAGAGCTACCCGATCACCGTCGCACTGCACACCGACCACTGCCCGAAGCCGGCGCTCGACGATTTTCTCCTGCCGCTCCTCGCAGCATCCGAGGAAGAGGTCAAGGCCGGACGCAACCCGATCTTCCAGTCCCACATGTGGGACGGGTCGGCCGTGCCGCTCGACGAGAATCTCGAGATCGCCCAGGACATCCTGAAGCGCATGAAGGCCATCCACGCGATCCTCGAGGTGGAGATCGGCGTCGTCGGCGGCGAAGAAGACGGCGTGAAGCACGAGGGCACGAACGAGGCGCTCTACACGACCGTCGGCGACGTCACGAAGGCCGTCGAGGCGCTCGGTCTCGGCGAGAACGGCCGCTACATCGCCGCTCTCACATTCGGCAACGTGCACGGCGTCTACAAGCCGGGCGGTGTGAAGCTGCGCCCCGAACTCCTCGGAGAGATCCAGGCGGGCATCGCCGAGAAATTCGGCACCGCCGCGAAGCCGCTCGACCTCGTGTTCCACGGCGGATCGGGTTCCTCTGCTGCCGAGATCGCCGAGGCGGTCTCCAACGGTGTCGTCAAGATGAACATCGACACCGACACGCAATACGCGTTCACCCGATCAGTGGCCGGGTACATGTTCGAGAACTACGACGGTGTGCTCAAGATCGACGGCGAGGTCGGAAACAAGAAGGCGTACGACCCGCGCGCGTGGGGCAAGGTCGCGGAGACGGCGATGGCGCAGCGCGTGATCGAGGCGACGCAGCAGCTCGGCTCGGCCGGCCAGTCCGGCAAGTAGTCGCCTTCCGCCACCCGGCGACGCACAATTCAGCACGATTCAGGCAGAACGGCCCGAAGCTCGGGGTTCCCGGTCTTCGAGCGCTCGCTGTGCCTGAATCGTGCTGCGGACGGCTATGACGACGTCGCCCGGTCAGCCGAGATGATTCATGTACTGCACGAACGTCGGGTCGTGGAGGAACAGGATCAGGTAGCCCACGCCGCTCAGAACGCTTGCGAGTATTCCTGCGACCAGGGGAATCCAGAAGGCGATGTGCCCGCGAATGATCATCCAGGTCGCCAGCGCTGCTGCGACGACCCACAGCACCAGGAATGTGAAGGCGATCACATCGGCGACGGTCGACGTCAGCGAGGTCGCGGTGTAGTCGCCCGTCAGGCCGAGACTGCGGTATGCCTCATCGATCTGGCCGGCGATCTGGCTGCGGCCGGCGAAGCCGGTGATCACGTTGTAGAGCCCGAGCACCAGCAGGGCGATCGTGACCACCCGGTCGAACGGATGCCGAAGGAACGGCGACGCCCCTGGCACCCCCTGCGCCGGTCCACCCTGCGCCGGGTGCGACGGGAACTGTGTGCGACCCGGGTAGGGCGGGTGCTGCTGTCCGACATCCGTCTGCTGCTCCGAAGCGGCCTGAGGATGCTCTGCAGGCGGCGCATAATGCGGGTTCGCCTCTGGCGTCTTGATCGCTGCACGCTGCTCGTCGGGAGTGGCGTATTCGCCGTACTGCGGACGGGGCCGCGAATGCTGGTCGCTCATCGCGCCCTCCCGCCGAGGGCGCGGGCATCCTGAGCGCCGGACTCGTCGTGACGCAGCTCTTTCGGCAGCGAGAACACCAGGTCCTCCTCGGCCGTCTCGACGATCTCGACGTCGCCGTAGCCGGCATCCGCGAGGTCTCCGAGGAGTTCCTGCACGAGAACCTCGGGCACGGATGCCCCACTCGTCACGCCGATCGTGCTCACGTCGTCGAGCCACTCCTGTTTCACTTCACTCGCGTAGTCCACGCGGTGGGCGGCCTTCGCCCCGTTCTCCAGCGCGACCTCCACGAGGCGCACCGAATTGGACGAGTTGGACGAGCCGACGACGATCACGAGGTCGGCGTCCTGCGCTACCTTCTTGATCGCCACTTGGCGGTTCTGCGTCGCGTAGCAGATGTCGTCGCTGGGCGGATCGGCAAGCTTCGGGAAGCGCTCCCGCAGCAGGCGCACGGTCTCCATGGTCTCGTCGACCGACAGCGTGGTCTGCGAGAGCCATACGACGCGCTCCGGGTCGCGCACCTCGATGCGGTCGACGTCGTCCGGGCCGTTCACCAACGTGACGTGCCCCGGCGCCTCGCCGGCAGTGCCTTCGACTTCTTCGTGCCCGGCGTGACCGATCAGCAGAATCTCGTAGTCGTCCCTGGCGAACCGCACCGCCTCGCGGTGCACCTTGGTCACCAACGGGCAGGTGGCGTCGATCGCCAGCAGTCCACGGTCGGACGCGGCCTGCACGACCGAGGGGGCCACGCCGTGCGCGCTGAAGACGACATGGGAGCCCTCCGGCACCTCGTCGACCTCGTCGACGAAGATCGCGCCGCGCTTCTCGAGCGTCGACACCACGTGGATGTTGTGCACGATCTGCTTGCGCACGTACACCGGCGCGCCGTAGCGCTCCAGGGCTTTCTCGACGGCGACGACAGCTCTATCCACACCCGCGCAGTATCCACGGGGTGCGGCGAGCAGCACCCGTTTGGGTCCGACCCCCGGGATATCCTTGAGCCTGCCTCTTACGCTGGGCACGCGCGGCATCGCCAGATCGATCGTGTCGCTCACATGCCGATACTAGTTTGAGCGCCTGAAGGGAACTGAGCGTGACGGATGCCCTGCCCACCGTGGAGACGCCGTGGCCGGTAGCGATCCTCGCCGGCAAGCTGCGCGACTACATCGACCGGCTCGGAACGGTGTGGGTCGAGGGTGAGATCACGCAGTGGGGCGCCAGCGCCGGCAACGTCTACGGCAAGCTGAAGGACCTCTCGGCCGACGCGACCATTTCGTTCACGATCTGGTCGTCGACCAGGGCGAAGATCCCCGCCGATCTGAAGCAGGGCGACCGCGTCGTCGCCCTGATCAAGCCGAACTACTGGTTCAAGGGCGGCACGCTGTCGATGCAGGTCTACGACATGCGCCACGTCGGCATCGGCGACCTGCTCGAACGCCTCGAACGCCTCCGCGCACAGCTCCGTCAGGAGGGCCTGTTCGACGCATCGCGCAAGAAGGCGCTCCCATTCCTTCCGCACTGCATCGGGCTCGTGACCGGCAAGGACTCCGACGCCGAGAAAGACGTGCTGCGCAATGCCCAGTTGCGCTGGCCCGCTGTGCGATTCAAGGTGCGGCACGCCGCAGTGCAGGGCGATCGGTCGGCGGGCGACGTGGCGTCCGGCGTCCGCGAACTCGATGCAGACCCCGAGGTCGATGTCATCATCGTCGCCAGGGGCGGCGGTGACTTCCAGAACCTCCTGCCGTTCAGCGACGAGAACCTCGTACGCACGGCCGCGGCGTGCTCGACCCCGCTGGTCAGCGCGATCGGCCATGAGAACGACCGGCCGATCCTCGACGACGTCGCCGATCTGCGCGCCTCCACTCCGACGGATGCCGCCAAACGCGTCGTTCCCGACGTCGCGGAGGAGCTGCTGCGCGTGCAGCAGGCATCCATCCGCATGAGCGCTCGCGTCACGAACCTGCTCGGCCACGAGATCGACCGCATCGCCCAACTGCGCTCGCGGCCCGCGCTCGCCTCGCACGGTTGGATCGTCGACTCCCGCGCAGAGGAGCTGACCCGGTTCGTCGCACGCGGCGCCGAACTCGTAGAACGCGGCCTGGAACGGGCGGACACCGCGACCCGTGAGCTGGCCGTTCGTCTTCGCAGTCTCTCCCCGCAGAGCACGCTCGACCGCGGCTACTCCATCGTGCAGGGACCGAACGGCATCGTGCGTGCGGCGGCGGATGCTCCGGCCGACACCCGCCTGCTCGTCACGGTCGCCGACGGCGCCATCGATGCCCTCTCCACAGGCCCCCACGTTGGCGGGTCCTCCCCAGGGGCGTGAACGCCCAGCCGACCATCGAGCCTCGACCATAGAATGGATGGCATGCCCCCCGACCTCGTCAGTTCCGCTGAGCCGAGCCTCGCCGACCTCAGTTATGAGCAGGCGCGCGACGAGCTGATCAGCGTCGTCTCGCGGCTCGAGCAGGGCACACCGACGCTCGAGGAGTCGCTCGCACTGTGGGAACGGGGCGAGGCGCTCGCCCGTCGCTGCGAGGAATGGCTGATCGGCGCGAAGGCGCGACTCGATGCCGCGCGCGCGGGTGTCGACCGAGCCTCCGGCGCAGGCGACGACGACCCGCAAGGGAGCGCGGCCTGACCGATGGCGAGGATTGAGCACCCGGTCGTCGCCGAGCTAGGGCGGCCGGAGACCGCGCGGGAGACGGCCAGCCGCAAGGCACAGGCATCCGCAGACCACAGGCGGCACCAGACCGTCAACAACCTGGTGTATTCGCTGCTGGCCACCGTCGCGCTGGTCGTCGTGATCGTGCTCATGGTGCCGAGAGCCTCCCCCGCTCCGACGAAGAGCGTCGACTACGCCCAGATCGCGAAGCAGGGCTCGGGGGTCGAACCAGACCCGTTGCTCGTGCCGAGCGTTCCGAAGACCTGGACCTCGAACTCCGCTCAGTTGCGGCAGGAGACCGACGATCATGTCGACGCGTGGTACATCGGCCTGATCACACCCTCGCAGCAGTACATCGGTGTGTTGCAGGGGTTCGATGCGAACGCGACCTGGCTCGCCACCCAGGTCGCGAACACGCATTCGGTCGGAACCGCGACGCTCGACGGCATCACGTGGAACATCTACGACAACCGCGACACCAGCCGCGACGTCGGCGACGCGAAGTACGCCCTGGTCACGAAGCAGGGTGCCAGCACGGTCGTGCTCTACGGCACGGCGTCGAACGACGACTTCAAGGAACTGGCGGACTCTGTGAGCAAACAACTCGTCTCGGATTCGAAGGCAGGTCGATGATCGACAAATCACCGGCGGATGCGTGGAGCCAGCTCCAGGCAGGCAACAGGCGGTTCATCGAGGGCACTCCGCAGCATCCGAGACAGGATGCCGAACGTCGCGCAGAGACGGAAACCACGCAGGCACCGGTCGCCGCCATCTTCGGATGCAGCGACTCGCGCCTGGCCGCCGAGATCATCTTCGATCTCGGCCTCGGCGACGCGTTCGTGATCCGCAACGCCGGTCAGGTGATCTCCGAGTCGGTGCTCGGCTCGATCGAGTACGCCGTCGCCGTGCTGCACGTTCCGCTGCTCCTCGTGCTGGGACACGACCGCTGCGGTGCGGTGCGCGCCGCCATCGACGCGACGGCTCCCGACTCCGACCGCCTGCCGCCGCACATCGCCGACCTGATCGCACCGATCCTGCCTGCCGTGCGCCGCGTCGCAGGCGAGTCTGCCGACCCGGCTCAGGTCGACGCCGGCGAGGTCGGCCGTGAGCACCTTCACGACACCGTGGGCGAACTCCTCCGACGCAGCGAGCTCACGGCACAGGCCGTCGCCGACGGCGAGCTTGCCATCGTCGGCGCCAACTACCGGCTGAGCGACGGCACGGTCGTTCCCGACCTCGTGGTCGGGAACGCTTAGGCGACCCGAGACCACATCAGACGCCATCCCGATCAGATCAGAACGAGGAACTGAAACCATGGACAGCCACCATCCCGACGCTGCGACCGACTACCGCATCGAGCACGACACGATGGGTGAGGTGAGGGTTCCCCGTGACGCGCTGTACGGCGCGCAGACGCAGCGCGCGGTGGAGAACTTCCCGATCTCCGGATCGACGCTGGAGTCGGCCCAGATCGCAGCGCTCGCCCGCATCAAGAAGTCCGCAGCCCTGGCGAACAAGCAGCTCGGCGTTCTCGACGGCGACATCGCCGACGCGATCGCGGCGAGCGCCGACGACGTGACCTCCGGCGCCTACGACGCCGAGTTCCCGATCGACGTGTACCAGACCGGCAGCGGCACGTCGTCGAACATGAACATGAACGAGGTGCTCGCCACGCTGGCGACGCGCCGTCTCGGCCGCCCGGTGCATCCGAACGACCACGTGAACGCGTCGCAGTCGTCGAACGACGTCTTCCCCACCTCCGTGCACATCGCCGTCACCGGGGCGCTCATCGACGAGCTCATCCCTGCGCTCGACCACTTGGCCGTGGCGTTCGAAGAGAAGGCGGAGCTCTGGAAGGATGCCGTCAAGTCCGGCCGTACCCACTTGATGGATGCCACACCGGTCACGCTCGGGCAGGAATTCGGCGGCTACGCGGCGCAGATGCGCATCGGCATCGAGCGGGTGCAGTCGGCTCTTCCCCGCGTTGCGGAGGTTCCGCTCGGCGGAACGGCCGTCGGCACCGGCATCAACACACCTGCCGGATTCCCTCAGCTGGTCATCGAACTGCTCACCGCCGAGACCGAGCTGCCCATCACCGAAGCGCGCAACCACTTCGAGGCGCAGGCCAACCGCGACGGCCTGGTCGAGGCATCCGGCGCCCTGCGAACCATCGCGGTGAGCCTGACCAAGATCAGCAACGACCTGCGCTGGATGGGTTCGGGCCCGAACACCGGCCTTGGAGAGCTGCACATCCCCGATCTGCAGCCGGGTTCGTCGATCATGCCGGGCAAGGTCAACCCTGTCATCCCCGAGGCGACGCTCATGGTCGCCGCTCGCGTGATCGGCAACGACGCGACGATCGCCTGGAGCGGTGCGTCCGGCGCGTTCGAACTGAACGTGGCGATCCCCGTGATGGGCACCGCGCTGTTGGAGTCGATCCGGCTGCTTTCCAACGTGACGCGCGTGCTCGCAGACAAGACGGTTCGCGGACTCGAGGCGAACATCGAGCGCGCCAGGGCCCTGGCCGAGTCGTCGCCGTCGATCGTGACCCCGTTGAACAAGATCATCGGCTACGAGGCCGCCGCGAAGATCGCGAAGCACTCCGTCGCCGACGGCATCACGGTACGCGACGCCGTCATCGACCTCGGCTTCGTGGAGCGCGGCGAGATCACCATCGAGCAGCTCGACGCGGCTCTCGACGTTCTCAGCATGACCACGCCGCCGAGCGCGAAGTAGACACCTCACACGACGCCCGCCCGCCCGCCATCATCGAGTTGTGCAGGCGGGCGTCGTCGTCTCCGCACGCGATTCCGAGCTCAGACGAAGAACGGCACTGCGGCGACGGATGCCCAGAATCCGCCGAGCAGGTACGGCCCGAACGCAATGCTCCCGCCCGTCCCGCGCGCGACGAGCGCGGTGATGGCCGCGACTCCTGCGGCCAGAAATCCCAGGACGACCGTGCCGACCACGATCACGGCGGAGACTCCCCCGCCTGCCGTGGCGAGCACGACGGACAGCTTGACGTCGCCCATACCGACCCCTCCGGCCAGGGCGAGCAACGCGAAGAATACGCCGACGGCTACCGCGGCGAGCGCGGCTCCTGCCGGCACGTGTCCGTCGGCGAGGCCGCCGAACGCCACACCGAGCACTGCCACGGCGAGTCCGGGGACGACGAGCCGGTTGGGCAGGCGATGCTCGGCGATGTCGACGCGGCACAGTTCGGGTGTGGCGAGCGCGAGGTACAGGCATCCTGCCAGCTCGAAACGCACCCCGACCGCGGCGATGCTCAGTGCACCGAGCGCAACGGCGAGCGGCAGCTGCCACGCAATCCGACGTCCGACAGTCGTGGAGCCGGCCAGGCGAGGTGGACGACCGAGGGAGAGCGACACGACCCAGACCCTAGCGACCGAGCGGGCATCCGTGCTGCGACTGTCCACAGGAACGTTGGCCGCCACACGACGTGGGTCCCGCACGACGAAGAGCCGCGCACCGGAACGGATCCCGGTGCGCGGCTGCCTGCGGTCGGATGCAGGGCCTGCTGGCGAGTCTTACCCGATCTCGCCGAACTCGAGCAACTCGGTCACGAGCGCCGCGATCGCCGAGCGCTCGGAACGGGTCAGGGTCACGTGCCCGAACAACGGATGCCCCTTGAGCGTCTCGATCACGGATGCCACGCCGTCGTGTCGTCCAACACGCAGGTTGTCGCGCTGCGCGACGTCGTGTGTGAGTACGACCTTCGAGTTCTGCCCGATGCGGCTGAGCACCGTGAGCAGCACGTTGCGCTCCAGCGACTGCGCCTCGTCGACGATCACGAACGCGTCATGCAGGGAGCGGCCGCGGATGTGCGTGAGCGGCAGCACTTCGAGGATGCCGCGCTCCAGCACCTCCTCGATCACGTTCGGTGAGACCACAGCGCCGAGCGTGTCGAACACCGCTTGCCCCCACGGCGTCATCTTCTCGCCCTGGTCGCCCGGCAGGTAGCCGAGCTCCTGACCGCCCACCGCGTAGAGGGGGCGGAACACCATGATCTTCTTGTGCTGCTGCCGCTCGAGCACCGATTCGAGTCCTGCGCAGAGCGCGAGCGCCGACTTGCCGGTTCCTGCCCTGCCGCCCAGCGACAGGATGCCGATCTCCGGGTCGAGGAGCATCTCGATCGCGAGCCGCTGCTCGGCCGAGCGACCGTGCAGGCCGAACACGTCGCGGTCTCCACGCACCAGCTTGAACCTGTTGTCACCGACGACACGGCCGAGGGCGGAACCTCGGTCGGAGTGCACGATCAGCCCCGTGTTCACGGGCAGGTCGGCGACGACGTCGGTGGTGAGCTCCTCGTGCTCGTAGAGCTTCGCCATGTCGTTCGACCCGAGGTCGACATCCGCAACGCCCGTCCATCCGGACTCCGGCGCGAGCTCCGCCCGATACTCCTCGGCGGTCAGCCCGATGGAGGCTGCCTTCACGCGAAGCGGCAGGTCCTTGGACACCACCGTGACAGCGAGCCCGTCGTTCGAGAGGTTCTGGGCTACCGCGAGGATGCGCGAGTCGTTGTCACCGAGCTGCAGCCCGCTCGGAAGAACAGACATGTTGGAGTGGTTGAGTTCGACTCGGAGGGAGCCGCCATCGCCGACCGGGACAGGGAAGTCGAGTCGCCCGTGGCGCACTCTCATCTCGTCGAGGAACCGCAGCGATTGACGAGCGAAATACCCGAGTTCAGGATCGTTGCGCTTGCCCTCGAGCTCGCTGATCACGACGACCGGGATCACCACGGAGTGCTCGGCGAACCGGAACACCGCCCTGGGGTCCGACAGAAGCACCGACGTGTCGAGTACATAGGTGCGCTCCGCCTGGTTCGTCGACTCCTTCCCGTCCGATTGGCGATCGAGTGCGGGCTCGTCCGAAACCAGGGCCGAAGCCGCCGACATCGGTTCACGGGTTTGCATCGCGGTCACAACCACTCCCACCCCACGCGGCCCATCAAGGCACTGCGCGGATCTTGTCGACGAGGCGGCCGCACGTTGCAAGACGATCATCTCGGCCGTCTCGGTCGGGCGATGTGCCCGACAAGGCTGACGCTAGGCCTGGCGGCAGACATCCGCTCGGAGGACACGCGCCGCGCAGTGTTACCGGCCGGTGAACTCTGCGACCCACAACGTCGGGCGTGTCCGGCTCGACGGCCCGCTCGACGGTCGGTTACGCCGTCGCGTACGACGTGAATGCCGCGCGGACCATCTCCAGCGTCTCGTCGCCGCAGGAGACGTGCGCGCTGACTCGCACGTTCCCGGCACGTGAGGTCGCTGTGATGCCGTGGTTGAAGAGCGCCGCACTGAGCACGGTGAGTTGTTCCTGCGGCGGCTCGAGTACGACGATGCCCGCGCGCTCCGGGGTCTCACGCGCCGACGCCACGGGTACGGCGAACTCGTCCGCCAGATCGATGATGCGGTCGACACGGTCGGCGACGGCAGCCTCGATCACATCGACGCCCACGGATGCGACCTCTTCGAGTGCGGCGGACAATCGCGCTTCGGCGACGCTGTCCGGCCTCGCGACCGAGAACGCACCCGCACCCGGCATCGGCGGCAGCACCTCGTCGAACGGATCGATCACACCCGAGCCGGTATGACCGCTCCACACCGGCGTGAGGTTGTCGATCGCTCGCTCCGACAGCGCCATGAACCCGGCACCCCATCCGGCGCGCAACCACTTCTCGCCTCCGACGACCACCACGTCGGCCACCTCGTAGGGAGCGTCGACGACGCCGAACCCCTGCACGGCGTCGACGACCAGCAGGCGGTCGTCGATGACCTGGCGGATGCCGTCGATGTCGGCCACCCATCCGGTGCGCGAGTCCACCAGGCTGACGGCGACCGCCGACACGGATGCCGACAGCTGGTCGCGCATGGATCCGGGCGTCACGCGACCGTGGTCGGTGTCGAGCCAGGTCGGTTCCGCGACGTGGAGCGCCTCGGCGGCACGCGCGGCGGCGAAGGTGATCGAGGGGAACTCGGCACGGGAGAGCAGCACGCCCCCGGTGAGGCCGAACATGGCGTGCATCAGGCCGCTGCCCACGTTCGGCTGAAACACGATCTGGTCTGGCGGGAATCCGGTGAGTTCGGAGGCGGCGACGCGCATCCGCTCGTCCTCGGCGCGCAGCGCGTCCAGCGATCCGAAACGCGCCTTCGAGAGCACCTCGTCGACGCCGTGCACCTCTGCGATGACGGACGCCGAGAGCGGGCCGACGCGCGCGAAATCAAGATAACCGGGTTCTTCCAGGAAACCCTCGGCGAATTCGTCGACTGTTGTCACTCGACCTCCCAGATCCATTCTGCTGCTGTCGCGGGGGCGTACAGCAGGGGGAACGTGCTCATCCACCGTAGCGGCGGTGCCTGCGCGAGTAATCGCGTACCGCACGAAGGAAGTCGACCTCACGCAGGTCGGGCCCGAGGGCCTCGACGAAGTAGAACTCGCTGTGCGCGCTCTGCCACAGCATGAAGTCACTCAGCCGTTGCTCGCCCGACGTACGGATGACGAGGTCCGGGTCGGGCTGTCCACCGGTGTAGAGGTGTGCACCGATCAGGTCGGGCGTCAGCCGCTCGGCGAGATCTTCCAGGCTTCGCCCGTCAGCGTGATGTTCGGCGACGATGCTGCGCATGGCATCCGTGATCTCCTTGCGGCCTCCGTAGCCGACCGCGAGGTTGACGTGCATGCCCTTGTGGCCAGCGGTGCTCGACTCTGCATCGGCGAGCGCCTTGACCAGACGCTTGGGCAGACCGACCGTCGTTCCGACGTGCTGCACGCGCCACTCCCCCTGCACCGAGACTTCGTGCGCCAGGTCGGCGATGATCTCGATCAGGTCGGCCAGTTCGCCGCTGTCGCGGTTCGTCAGGTTGTCCGACGAGAGCAGGTAGAGCGTCACGACCCTGACCCCGAGCTCGTCGCACCAGCGCAGGAACTCCCGCATCTTGTCTGCGCCCGCTCGATGCCCGTGCGCGACCGTCTCCAGGCCGAGCTGCCTCGCCCATCGCCTGTTGCCGTCGATGATCATGGCGACGTGCTGCGGCACGGCGTCGACGTCGATGCTGCGCCTCAGGCGGTTCTGGTACAGCCCGTAGAGGAAGCCCGGGCCTGGGCGCGGGATCCTGCGAGACGTCACGTGGATACGTTAGCGCGCACGGACTCCCAGCCAGACTCTCACGGCGCTCGCTTAGGCTTGCCGCATGTCTCGCACTCCTCGCGACTATGTCGACGTCGGCGCACAGCTCGATCAGCCGGCCGAGTCGCTGTCGGCCGCCGACGCAGCCGTGAAGGCCGACGACGAGCGTGAGGGGAACATCCCCAATCTGCCCCTGGTGGATGCCTCGGCGGCGAACCCCGCGGACATCAAGCCCACCTGGCGCGGATGGATCCATGCCGGGACGTTCCCGGTCGCGATCGCCGCCGGCATCGTGCTGATCTGCCTGGCGCAGGGAGCTCCGGCGAAGTGGGCCTGTGCCGTCTTCATGCTCACCTCGATGCTGCTGTTCGGCAACTCGGCGCTGTACCACCGCTTCAACTGGAAGCCGCGCACCAAGGTCGTGCTGAAGCGCATCGACCACGCCAACATCTTCTTGCTGATCGCGGGAACCTACACTCCGCTCGGCGTGCTCGCGCTGCCGACGCAGGAGGGCGTCATCCTGCTCTCCATCGTGTGGGGCGGAGCGCTGCTGGGCATTGCGTTCCGGGTGTTCTGGATCATGGCGCCGCGCTGGCTCTACGTTCCGCTCTACCTGCTGCTCGGCTGGGCAGCGCTGATGTACGTCGTCCCCCTGGTGAGCGCGAATGCCGCGATGATGGTGCTCGTGTTCATCGGCGGCGGCCTCTACACGCTCGGTGCTCTGGCGTACGGGTTCAAGCGGCCCAATCCGTTCCCCGGCAGATTCGGCTTCCACGAGATCTTCCACACGCTGACCGTGCTGGCCTTCCTGTGCCACTGGGCGGCCGTCTTGCTGATCGCACTTCACCCCGCGTACCACGCAGGCTGATCGCGGGTCGGCCTACCGGCATCCGTCTGGCGTCTCAGCCCAGCAGCACGAGCACACCGGTCGCCGCGGCCACCGTCACCGGTGCCACGACGAGCCCGATCAGCATGTATCTGCCCCACGGAACCTCGACGCCCAGGCGCGCGAGCCTGCCGTGCCAGAGCAGAGTCGCCAGTGATGCCCACGGCGTGACCAGCGATCCGGCATTGACGCCGATCAACAACGCCATCAAGTGCAACGGATGCTGCGCCACAGGCTCCAGCGCCAGATACGCGGGCAGGTTGTTCGCCGCGTTCGCACCGAGGAGTCCCAACGCCGAGGTGCGGAAGAGCTCCGCGGCTCCCGAGCCGGTCCCCGTTCCGGCGAGGCCGCGGAGCACTTCGGTCAGGCCGAGAGCGTTGACCGCCCCCATCGCGACGAAGAGGCCGACAGCCAGCACAAGGGTCTGCCAAGGCACGAGCGCAGGTCGCACGGCGTCGCGCCGAATCACGAGGAACACCGCCAACAGCACGGCCGCGGCAGTGCAGGCCGGAATCCACACCGGGACGCCCGACACCAGCGCTGGGAGCAACGCGATCACCACGACGGTCGTCCAGATCACGAGCCGGCGATCGAGGACCTCGACACACTCGGTGGTCTCGTAACGAAGGGCGAGCGTGTGTCGCCCGATGAACGCGATCACGCCGATCGGAACGAGCACCGCCACGATAGCGGGCGCCCAGCTCAGTGCAAGGAACCCCGCCGTGCCGACGTCTCCGAGCCGTTGCTCGGCGAGCAGGTTCGTGAGATTCGACACCGGCAGCAGCAACGACGCGCAGTTCGCGAGCATCACGGTGGTCAGGGCGAACGGCATGGGGTTCACCCGCACCTGCCGGGCCATCGTGATCACGATCGGCGTGAGCAGCACCGCTGTCGTGTCCAGCGACAAGAAGACGGTACTGACGACCGCCACCGCGACCGTGAGCAGCCACAGCAGCCAGGAGCTGCCTCGTGCGACCCGCGTGGTCCACGCAGCGATGATGTCGAACAGGCCGGCAGCGGCAGCGAGTTCCGCCACGATCGTGATGGCCACCACGAACAGCAGAACCGGCCAGACGCGGTCGAGGAGCGTCAAGCCATCCTGCGCCGGAAACTCGCCGACCAGGATCGCGACACCTCCCGCCGCGAGCAGCGCGAGGCCGAAGATCAGGCTCCGCATGCTCGTGCCGGAAAGGACTCGGCGTCAGGAATCGGACGGTCGGTCGCCGCGATGATCGACCTCGATGTCCGTGCGGCCTGCAGCATCGGCGGCGGCCTGCTCGGCGTCGAGCTTTGCGTTCACCTCTGCCCGGTACCGCACACGCCGCACCCGCCGCATCATGTCGATGATGAGGAGGATCACCGCCACCGCGATGAGGAACGTGATGACGAATCCCCACACCCCGGGCGTGACCGTATCGGCGTTCGGTACCTTCGGCGACGGGGACGGCGTTGCTGCCGCAAGCACGAGCTGGGAGAGCACTTACGCGTCCTCGATTCCGGTGAAGAGGTCGCTTTCGGGCACCGTGGACGGAACCTTCGAGTCGATGAGCTGGAAGTCTTCGTACGGCCACGCCTTGCGCTGCACGTCGTTCGGCCAGAAGAAGAACGAGCTCTCCGGCGACACCTGGCTCGCGTGCGCGCGCAGAGCGGCATCCCGTGCGTCGAAGAAGTCGGCTGCCGGCACGCTCGTCAGGGTCAGTTCGGGAGCGTCGGCGAAGCGCTCGAGCATGCCCTCGAAGTGCTCGAGAAGCGGTGATTCCGGGTCATCGGCTCGCACCTGCTCGAAGACGCTCGTGAAACGCTTCGCGTTGAACGTGCGCTCGTAGTAGAGCTTGCCGATCTGCCACGGCTCCCCCGCTGCCGGGTACCTGTCGGCATCCGCCGCCCACTCGTAGGCGGCGACCGAGACGTCGTGGCACCTGATGTGGTCGGGATGCGGGTACCCGCCGTTCTCGTCGTAGGTGATCAGCACCTGCGGTTTGAAGTCCCTGATCACGGTGACAAGAGGCTCGGCCGAGATCTCCAGCGGAATCGCTGCGAAGGAGTTCGGTGGCACGCTGCCGTCGTCGCTCGGCATACCGGAGTCGACGTAGCCCAGCCAGCGGTGACGGATGCCGAGAACCCGCGCCGCCGCATCCATCTCGATACGACGCAGCCCCGGCAGGTCGCGCTCGGCCATCGACCTCGCTTCGAGCCCCTCGTTCAGGATGTCTCCACGCTCGCCGCCCGTGCAGCTCACCACCATCACTTCGACGCCGCGGCTCACGTAGTAGGCGTACGTCGCTGCACCCTTGCTCGACTCGTCGTCGGGATGCGCGTGCACAGCGAGCAGACGAAGTGTCACGAAGGGTCACCGTCAATCTTTGGGCGAGTTGTGCGTGAAGGGGCGTTCAGTTCAAGCACGTAGGCTTGCAGTGAAAGCCTAATCGTTCGATCTGCGGAGGTCGTCTCGTGCCCGAACCCACGGCATCCGCGCCCGTGACTGCTCAGGATGCTTCGGCCGCCTCGGCGGGCATCGGTGCGCGTTACGGGCGCACCGCCGCCCGCAAGCGACGGGATCGCTGGCTGCTGATCGGTCTCGGCGCGTTCATCGTCGTCGTGATGGCGTGCTGGACGGTGTGGGCGGGCCTCGACCAGGTGAACGGCACGGGCGTCAACGCGGATTCGGGCGCCGACCAGGTCGTGGATGCGCAGCACGTCAAGGTTTCGTTCACCGTCTCGTCGGATGCCGGTGCCTCCGTGGCCTGTGCCATCGAGGCGCAGAACGTGGAATTCGCCGTCACGGGCTGGAAGATCGTGCAGCTTCCGAAGTCGTCGAAGACCACACGATCCTTCACGACGACGGTGCGCACGACGGAGCCCAGCGTCTCCGGATCCCTGGACTCCTGCTGGCCATCAGCCACTCGCTGACCTAGAATGCTCTGATACGCCCTGACGGACACGTCGGGGCGTCGATGTACGTAAGCCCGTTTTTCGTCAGCCCCCGAGGAGTTCACATGTCGCAGGACACGCAGGTCACTTTCCTGACCCAGGAGGCGTACGACCGTCTTGCCGGTGAACTCGAGCAACTCAGCACGGTCGGTCGCTCCGAGATCGCCAAGCGCATCGAAGCG
Source organism: Humibacter sp. RRB41 (assembly GCF_022761015.1). GTDB lineage: Bacteria > Actinomycetota > Actinomycetes > Actinomycetales > Microbacteriaceae > Humibacter. The sequence goes on along the minus strand of NZ_JAKWJQ010000004.1, from coordinate 267,996 downwards.
GCTCGCGAAGAGGGCGACCTCAAGGAGAACGGCGGGTACCACGCTGCCAAGGACGCCCAGGGTGTTCAGGAAGCGCGCATCGTGCAGCTCACCGATCTGCTGCGTCACGCCAAGGTCGGCACCGTGCCGGAGAGCACGGGCGTCGTCGAGCCCGGCACGGTGGTCACCGCCGTCATCGGTGGCGACGAAGACTCGTTCATCATCGGCAATCGCGAGATCGGCGACGGCAGCGAGCTGTCCGTCTACAGCGAGGCAAGCCCTCTCGGCTCGGCCATCCTCGGCCTGAAGGTCGGCGAGTCCACCTCGTACACCGCACCGAACGGGCGCGAGATCGCCGTCAAGGTCACGAATGTGGAGACGTGGACCGGTCAGTGACCCCTCCAGCTCCCTGAGCGAGCGCAGCGAGTCGAAGGGCGCCCAGCCCGCAGCCGTCAGTCGACGATCGGGTCGTAGCCCGCTTCGCGCAGGATGCGCACGACCTCGGCCTTGTGGTCGGGTCCACGCGTCTCGACGCTGACCTGCAACTCCACCTGGTTGATCTCGAGACCATGCCCGCTCCTGGTGTGCAGCACCTCGACGACATTGGCGTTCGCCGCAGCGATCAGCTCCGACGTGCGCGCGAGCTGACCGGGTCGGTCCGGAAGCATGAGCCTGAGATTCAGGTAGCGGTCCGAGATCTCCAGCCCGGCGGCGACCACCCGCTGCATGAGCAGCGGGTCGATGTTGCCACCCGACAGGATCACGACGGTTCGTCCGAGGTCGGCGCCCAGCGCCTGCACCGCGCCGGAAAGGATGGCGGCCACGCCAACGGCTCCGGCCGGTTCGACGACGAGCTTCGAGCGCTCGAGCAGCACCAGAATCGCCCGCGCGGTGTCGTCGTCGCTGACCGTGATGACGTCGTCGACGAGATCCTTCACGATCTCGAAGTTAAGGACGCCCGGCTTGCTCACCGCGATACCGTCGGCGATGGTCGAGCCGATCGCGATCTCTGTCGGGATCCCGGCGCTCAGCGACACCGGATACGATGCGGCATTCTCGGCTTGCACGCCGATCACCCGGATGTCCCGGCCCTCGCCGCGCGCGCGCTGCTTCACGGCAGCCGCGACGCCGGCGATCAGGCCGCCGCCGCCGATCGGCACGATGACCGTCTCGACGTCTGGCACGTCATCGAGGATGTCGAGGCCGAGGGCGGCCTGTCCCGTGACGACGTCCGGATGATCGAACGGCGGAACGAAGACCGCGCCGGTGTCGCGGGCGAACGCAGCGGCCGCCCGCAACGGCTCGTCGACGGTGGCGCCGCCGAGCACGACGTGGGCTCCGTAGTCGCGGGTTGCCTGAAGCTTGGGAAGGGCGACGCCGAGCGGCATGAAGATGGTGGACTTCACACCGAGCTCCCGAGCCGCGAAGGCGACGCCTTGCGCATGATTGCCCGCTGAGGCCGCGACGACGCCGCGAGCGCGCTCGTCAGCGCTGAGCTTGGACATCATGTAGTACGCGCCGCGGATCTTGTAGGAGCCGGTGCGCTGCAGGTTCTCGCACTTGAGGAGCACCTGCGAGCCGAGAAGCTCGGTCAGATAGGTCGACGTCTCGACGGGCGTGTGTTTCGCCACTCGACCGACCACGGCGTGGGCATCCTCGATCTCGTCCAGGCTCGGTCCGACAGCGGAAGGACGGGGAGTTGCACTCACAGCGGTCACCCGCACAGTTTACGTTCGGGCGTATACCCGACCCGGAATGACGCGGGCGTCAGCTCTCGTCGCCATCGGTGGTCTTGGCGGTACGCAGCCTGCGGGGCCTCGGCACCGTCTGCCACAAGGCGTCGGGCGGACCCGTGTACGCGGCATCCGCGCCCGATCTCCATGAGCCGCCCGAAACATAGCGCACCATCACGTTGAGCACCGCGGCGAACGGCACCGCGAACAAGGCTCCAGGGATGCCGGCCAGCAGCGATCCCGTCGCCACGACGAGCACGACCGCGAGCGGGTGCACCTTGACCGCCGACCCCATGATGAGCGGCTGCAGAACGTGTCCCTCCAGCTGCTGCACGGCCAGAACGCCGATGAGCATGATGATCGCAGCAACCCACCCGTTGTAGACGAGGGCCACGACGACGGCCAGGGCACCGGTGATGACGGCGCCGACGATGGGGATGAACGAGCCGAGGAACACGAGCACGGCGATCGGAATCACCAACGGCAACCCGAGGAAGAACGCGACGAGGCCGATGCCCACCGCGTCGATCGAGGCGACGAGCACCTGCACCCTGGCGAAGTTGGTGAGCGTGACCCATCCTGCGCGACCCGCGCCGTCGACGGCCGCCCTGGCACGGCGCGGGAAGATGCGCACGATCCAGCCCCAGATGCCCTTGCCGTCGATCAGGATGAACAGGGTACTGAAGGCGGTGAGCAGTACACCGGTGAGCACGTGGCCGAGGGTCGAGCCGATCGAGAGCGCCCCGGAGATCAGCACCTGACTGTCCTGCTGCAGCGCGGCCAGACCCTGGGTCAGCCAGCCGTTGATCTGTTTGTCGGTCAGCTCGAGCGGCGGGCCGCGCAGCCAGTCCCGGAACGCGTCGTAGGCGTCGACGCTCCTGGTCTGCAGCGCGTGCGATTCTCCCTTGATCTGCAGGACGACGAGCAGCACGAGCCCTGCGATGATCACGGCGACGACGACGAACGCGAGCACGATCGCCAGCCAGCGCGGCCACCGGTGCTTCACCATGAGCTGCACAAGGGGAACGAGCAATGCCGACAGCAGCACGGCGACGAGGACCGGAATCACGATCAATCGCAGTTCGATGATCAGAAAGACGACGACCGCGATCACCGCGCCGATCAGCAGAAGCCGCCACGACCACGCGCCCGCGATACGGATGCCCCGAGGCAGCGATTCATCGACGCTTTCGCGTTCGCTCGGATTTGGTGTCCTGCCGGGTTCCGGTGGTTGCGCCATCGGCTCAGTCTATGTCGGAGGCGAGCGCTAACCTCGAGCGGATGGCACCGTCGACGCACACTCCCACGATCTCCGCAGCCCAGGCCAGGCGCACCGCTCTCGCCGCGCAGGGATTCGGTCGCACCGGCACCGCGAGCGCGGTGGGAACCAGGCAGCTGAACGGTCTGATCGACCGTCTGCGGCTGCTGCAGATCGACTCGGTCAACGTGTTCGAACGCAGCCACTACCTGCCGGTGTTCGCACGGCTCGGGTCGTATGACAAGTCGTTGCTCGATGCGCTCACGCTGCGCACCCGCTCTCCCTACACCGAGTACGTCGCACACGAGGCTGCATTCCTGCGGCGCGACGACCTGCCGCTTTTCGACTGGCGCAAGCGCGCGATGCGCGAGCGGTATGCCGGTGACGACTGGGAACAGCGGAACGGAGCCACTGCACGCTGGCTGCTCGACGAACTCGCGGACCGCGGACCTCTCGCGGCAAGCGAGATCGAGCACGAGGAGAACGTGCGCAAGGGTCCGTGGTGGGGTTGGTCGGAAGTGAAACACACGCTGGAGCTGTTATTTCGCTTCGGAGACGTCGTGATCGCCGGACGCAACCGGTTCGAGCGCCGTTACGCGCTCCCCCATCAAGTGTTCCCCTCCGCGGTGCTCGATCGGGTCGTCCCTGTTCAGGATGCCGTGCGCGAGCTCGTTCTCAGATCCGTTCGCGCCCTCGGAATCGGGACGCTCGGCGACGTCGCCGACTACTACCGGCTGAAGAACGCGCCGACAGCCATCGCCCTGCGCGAACTCGAAGACGCCGGCGAGGTGCAACAGGTCAGCGTGGCGGGCTGGGAACGGTCGGGACGGCCCGCCCCGACCTGGCTGGCGACGGGTGCGAAGATGCCGCGGGCGGTGCGGGCATCCGCTCTGCTGTCTCCCTTCGACCCGGTGGTCTGGGAGCGTGCGCGGGCATTGCGGATGTTCGACCTCGACTACCGCATCGAGATCTACACGCCGGCGGACCGGCGCGTGTACGGCTACTACGTGCTCCCCGTGCTGCAAGACGACCGGATCGTCGGCAGGGTGGATCTGAAAAGCGACCGCAAGGCCGGAGTGCTCATCGTGCAGTCGGCGTGGGAGCAGCCGACGGCGGATGCCGACACCCCCGACCGACTCGCAGCTCTCCTCCGCGAGGCCGCACAATGGCAGGGGCTGTCGGCCATCGAGGTGCGAGACCGCGGCACGCTCGCCGGTCGGCTCGCGGACGCGGTCTCCTCAGCCCCCTGAGCGAGCGAATCAGTTCCCTGAGCGAGCGCAGCGAGTCGAAGGGCGTCGCCGACCCTTCGACTCGGCTGACGGCTCGCGCAGGGAGCTGAAGTCGTCCGATCTCTCGTCTCGCTCAGGGAGCCGAGCCGTCGAACTCCGGGTGCAGCGGAGGCTGCACCTGCTCCTCCGCGACGACCTTGGGGTCGTTCTCGTCGGCGCCGTAGTCCGACGGCCTCGTCGTATCCGTCGTGTCCTTCACCTTGAACAGCCGCAGCACGAGTGTGACGACGACCGCGACCACCGCGTTGAGCACGAACGCCGAGATGCCGATGTACACGGTGATCGACGTGAACGGGAACGCGGCGATCGATCCACCGAAGTGCGCGTGCGTCGCCGGATTGACGACGTTGTACGCCGCGATCGTGCCGTACAGGATGCCGACGGCCCACCCCGCGAACAGGGCCCACTTGTTGAACCACCTGGTGTACAGACCGGCGACGATCGACGGAAAGGTCTGCAGAATCCAGATGCCGCCGAGCAGCTGCAGGTTGATCGCAGAGGACTGATCCATGCCGAGCACGAACACCAGCGCGCCCACCTTGACGATGAGCGAGACCAGCTTCGACACATTCGCCTGGTGCTTCGGCGTGGCGTTCTTCTTGAAGAGATCCTTGTAGATGTTGCGGGTGAACAGGTTCGACGCGGCGATCGACATGATGGCTGCCGGCACCAAGGCGCCGATCGCGATGGCGGCGAGCGCGATGCCGCTGAACCAGGACGGGAACGAGTCGAGGAACAGCTGGGGCACGACGAGCTGGGCGTTGATGGCGCCGTTCGTGTCGATCGGCTGGGTGCCGGCCTTGATCGCCACGTAGCCGAGCAGCGCGAGAAAGCCCAGCATCAGCGAGTACAGCGGGAGCACCATCGCGTTGCGGCGAATGGTGTTGCGGCTCTTCGTCGCCAGCACCCCGGTGACCGAGTGGGGGTACATGAAGAGCGCCATCGCACTGCCGAGCGCGAGCGTCCAGTAGGCATTGAAGCTGGCCGCGCCGGGGATGACCGCACCGAAAGGAGCACCCGTCGCGGGGTTCGTAGCGCTGAGCTTCTTGTCCGCCGCCCCGAAGATGCCCTCCCAGCCGCCGAAGTGCGCCGGCAGGTAGGCGATCGCGACGATGATCGCGATGTAGATGAGGATGTCTTTCACGATCGCGATCAGCGCGGGAGCCCGCAGGCCGCCCATGTAGGTGTAGGCCGCGAGCACGATGAACGCGATGATGAGCGGCAGATCCGCCATGAACGGGTTGGTGTTCGACCCGAGGCCCAGCACCGTGAGCACCGACTTGATGCCCACCAGCTGCAGCGCGATGTACGGCATGGTTGCGACGATGCCCGTCACGGCAACCGCGACCGACAGCCACCTCGACCCGTAGCGTCCACCGACGAAGTCCGCGGGTGTCACATAGCCGTGTCTGTGCGAGACGGACCACAGTCTGCTCATCAGCAGGAACACGATCGGGTACAGCACGATCGTGTACGGAACGGCGAAGAAACCGCTGACGGCACCGGATGCCCACATCGCAGCCGGCACGGCCACGAACGTGTACGCCGTGTACAGATCACCGCCGAGCAGGAACCACGTGATCCAGGTGCCGAATCCTCTGCCGCCGAGACCCCACTCGTCGAGCGTGTTGAGGCCTCGTGCAGACCGGTCGGTTCGCCATCGGGATGCGAGGAAGCCGATCACCGCCACGACGACGAAGAGCACGATCACGACGATCAGCGCCACCCAGTTGACGGGGCGGTTGCCGTGGGCATCCGGTCCGGTCGCGGCGACGAGGGGAAGAAGATGCACGATCATCGAACATCCTCCTCGTCGTCGGTGGACGAGTCGCGCACGTCGTTCGACGCAGGCGTGCTCGCCCGGCCGCGCACCACTGCGCGACGACGACGGTCTTCCTTGCGCATGATCAGGTAGGCGATGCCCAGCAGGCCGGCCGCGATGAAGACCCACAGCAGCTGGTACCAGTAGAAGAACGGCATACCCCAGAATGTCGGTTCGGTGAACGCGTAGAGGGGCACGATCAACGGCATGACGATCGCGATAGCGATCAGGATGCCCGAAATCACGTACGGTCCGGGCCTCGCCGGTCCGCGCGTGGGGATATCAGGGTCAGACACCTTTGTCTCCTTGGCCTGTTTCGAAACGGAGTACCGCACCAGGGGTGCGAGCATCACCACCCCTGTTCAGGGGCCGAACGCAGACCTAACCTTTCACCCGGCGATCAGCCCGGGTCAAGCCCCCACCCCTGAAAACGCCCGCCGGACCAACAAGCACGACGTCCGGCAGGGACGGGCGCCACCCACCCAACGCAACCCGCCCTACAAGGCGGCGGCGTGTACGCCGCCGATCCCAGCCACCTCACAAAGCCGACAGCGGCGCGCCCGGCAGGGACGGGCTCGCAAGACAACTCAGAACTGCGACCCCATCTTCTGCAGTCGCGCGATGCGCTGCTCGATGGGCGGGTGGGTGGAGAAGAGGCGGCTCATGAACGTCGGCTTGAGCGGGCTGGAGATCCAGAGATGCGCCATGGACGTGTTCTGCTTGCGCATCGGGCGGCCGTACTGCTCGAGTTTCTGCAGGGCGCTGATGAGTTCCTCAGGGTCGCGCGTTGTGATGGCGCTGGTGGCATCGGCCAGGTATTCGCGCTGGCGCGACACCGCCAACTGCACGAGCGACGCCATGATCGGCGCGAGCACGAGTGCGACGATGCCGATGATCAGCAGGACCGGGTTTCCGCCGCCGCCACCACCGTTGTTGTTGTTGCGGTTGCCACCCGCGAAGCCACCGAAGATGCTGATGCGAAGCAGGATGTCCGCGATGAGGCCGATGGCGACGGTCAGCCCGAACACGATCATCGACACCCGGATGTCGTAGTTGCGAACGTGTCCCATCTCGTGTGCCATGACGCCCTGCAGTTCACGGTCGTCCATGATGTCCAGCAGACCGGTGGTCGCGGCGACCACGGCGTGCTGCGGGTCGCGGCCTGTGGCGAAGGCGTTCGGGGCCGGGTCGTTGATGATGTACACCTTCGGCATCGGCGTGCCCGTGGTGATGGAGAGGTTCTCGACCGCGTTCCACAGCCGAGGGTTGTCGGATTTCTGGATCTCCACCGCGCCGGATGCCGCGACGGCTTGACCGGACGCCGAGAAGTACTGGATCAGCGCGTACAGCACGGCGACGACCATCACGATGATCAGGATCGCCCAGCTGTTGAAGAGCCAGCTTGCGAGCCATCCGATCAGCCCGATGATGATCAGGAAGATGATGATGATGAAGACGGTGTTCCGCTTGTTCGCGGCGATGGCCCTATACATAGACGGGTCCCCTGTGCTCCACGGATGCCCTGCGTTCGGCTGTCGTGCTGTCGATCGATTCGGTGCCGACTAGAACTGCACGCGCGGCGGCTCGGCGATCGCGTTCGCATCCGCGACCTCGAAGAAATCGCGCGCAGAGAACCCGAGACGCTTGGCGAAGATGTTGTTCGGGAAGACCTTGATCTTCGTGTTGAACTCGCGCACTCCGCCGTTGTAGAAGCGACGCGCAGCCTGGATCTTGTCTTCTGTGTCGACCAGGTCGGACTGCAGGCGCAGGAAGTTCTGACTCGCCTGCAATTGCGGGTACGCCTCGGCAACGGCGAAGATGCTCTTCAGCGCCGACTGGATGTGATTCTCTGCAGCGGATGCCTCGGCCGGGCCCTGCGCCGACAGCGTCTCCGCACGAGCCTTCGTGACGTCTTCGAACACGTTCTTCTCGTGGGCGGCGTAGCCCTTGACCGTCTCGATGAGGTTTGGGATGAGGTCGGCACGGCGCTTGAGCTGCACCGTGATGTCGCTCCACGCCTCGTCGACCCGCACATTGAGCGTGACCAGCGAGTTGTAGGTCGCCCAGAAGTAGATGCCGATGATCACCAGAATCACGACGATGATGATGACGGGGATCAGCCATTCCATGGCAGGCAACTCCTTGGGGACCGGCGGGCGTGTCGGGGGACGATACCGGGCCATCCTACCGGCCGTCGCTCAGCGGTCGGGCCGTTCCCACGACACTCGAAGCTAGGGGTCAGCCGAGCCCTGTCGTGGTGAACGCTGGATGCCCTCCGTGCGGCCGAAAGATGCTCGCTCGGCTCACGTCGCAGTAACGCGCACCGGACCGAGAACGCTTCGGAGGTAGCCGTTCTCGAAGACGCCGGCCGGGTCGAGCCGATCGCGCACCGCGACGAAGTCGTCGAACCGCGGATAGACGGGCCGCAGGTCTTCGATCGTGCGGGTGTGCATCTTCCCCCAGTGCGGGCGTCCTTCGTTGGCGCGCATGATCGCCTCGACGGCGGCGAAGTATTCGGTCGGGTCCTCGCGAAAGTACCTGTGGACGGCGATGTAACCGGTGTCACGACCGTGAGCAGTCGACATCCAGTTCCCGTCTGCCGCGGCGGATCGCACCTCGACGGGGAACGAGATGCGCCAGCCGCGATCACGGATGAGGGCGTCGACTTCGCGAAGCGCTGCCGGCACGGCCTCGCGAGGCAACGCGTACTCCATCTCACGGAACCGTACGCCGCGATCGGTCACGAACACCCGAGGCGAGAGGTCGGTGAACTCGCCGTTGCCCATCAGCCTGCCGGCCAGGCGGTTGACGGGCGGAACGATCGCGGGCACGACGGAGCCGATCGCACAGATTCCGCGGTAGGCGCCGTTCGCAAGCAGCTCGTCTTCGACCCAGGCGCTGAACCTGCCACGCGGGTGCCGCGCCTCGTCGATGGGCAGCCTGGTGTTGGTCTTCGTGACGGCGACATCCGTGTGCGGGAACCAGTAGAACTCGAAATGGTCCTCGTTCGCGGAGCGGTCGAGGTAGGCATCCAGAACCGCCTCGCGAGGCTCGGATGCCTCCACCGCGTGCAGAAGGAACGCCGGAACGCACTGCACGGTGATGTCGACGAGCACGCCCAACGCACCGAGGCCGAGACGCACAGCAGGCAGCAGCTCTGCGTTCTCGGTCTCGCTGACGTGCAGCACGGATCCGTCACCGATGACCAGGGTCGCTGCGACGATCTGGGTGGCGAGTCCGCCGAAGCGACCGCCGGTGCCGTGGGTCCCCGTCGACGTGGCGCCGGCGATCGTCTGCCGGTCGATGTCGCCCATGTTCTCCAGCGCGAGCCCGTACGGGGCAAGCAGCTCTGGCAGCCTGAAGAGGTTCGTTCCCGCACCGAGGGTGACGCGACCGGATGCCTCGTCCACCGCGACGACGCCGCTCAGCTCGTAGAGGTCGAGCAGCACACCGGGAGCGACGGCGATGCCCGAGAAGCTGTGTCCAGCGCCGACCGGCTTGACGTGCAGGCCGCGGTCGGCCGCCGAGGAGACGGCGCGCTGCACGGCGGCGGTGTCCTTCGGCCGCTCGACGTGCGCCGGCCTGATCTTCTGACTGCGGCCCCAGTTACGCCACTTGGCGCCGGTCGCGGTCACAGGAACGCCTTGCCGTCGCCGCGGTAGGTCGGTGTCGAACCGACCACCGCTGCGCCCTCGACGAGCACGAACTCGTTCACGTGCTCGCTGAGCTCGCCCGACTTGGTGTGCCGGAACCACACCCGATCGCTGAGCCGCAGCCCGGCGGCATTCGGTCCGGTGACCGGCGTCTGCACCTCGCCCGCCATCTCTCTCGGCGCCATGCGCAACCCGGTCGGCCAGGTGATGCGGGGCAGTCTGTCGACGGCGGGCGGGCCGGATGCCACCCACCCCGCACCGAGGATCGTCGCGTTTCCGGGCTCGGCCTTGCGTACCACGTCGAGCGCGAACGCCGCTGCGGGCGCGGGAGCGAACGAACGGTAGTTGTCGAAGAGGTGGCCACCGAGCAGACCGCTGCCTGCGGCGATCTCCGTGACCGAAGAGTCGGACGAGGTGTACTCGAGCGAGCCGGTGCCGCCGCCGTTCACGAACTGGAGGTCGGCGATTCCACGTACCGCCTCGACCGCGGCCGCCCTGCGCTCCTTCAGCTCCGCCTTCGAGTTGCGCTGCATCCAACGCACTGTCGCGGCGTACCCGGGCCGGCCGGCCGGGGCATCCCCTTGGCCGGCGATCTGAGCCTCGTAGGCCATCATGCCGACGAGCGAGAAGCCCGCGCGCGAGGCGATGCGTGCGGCCAACGTGGCGGCCTGCTCCGCGGAGTGCACGGGCGAGCGGAACACGCCGATGCGTCCGACCGGGCCGTACCAGGAGGCATCCAGCTCGAGGGCGACGCGGATCGTCTCGCGCTTGTCGGGGGCGACGACGCGGTCGATGAAGTCGAGGTGGTCGACCGAGTCGACCATCAGCGTGACGCGGGAGGCGAGTTCGGGCGAGGATGCCAGACGCCGAAGCGCGGACTTGTCGGCCGTCGGATAGCCGATGACGACATCCTCGATCGGGGCGTGCTCTTTGTCGCCCTCTGCCAGCCAGAGGCCCTCGGCGAGCGTATAAGCGAGCACCCCGTGATAGCCGGGCAGCGCCAGCACGGCGTCGACCACGGATCGCACGCGCACGGACTTGGACGCGACCCTGATCGGCGTGCCCGCCGCACGGCGCAGCATGTCGTGTGCATTGGCACGCAACGCGTCGAGCTCGAGAACGGCGACCGGCGCGTCGAGGTGCGCGGTCGCGGCAGTCAGCGACGGCCAGTACAGCGCCGCGTTGCCCCAGCGCCTGCGGGATGCCTCGGGCGGCAGGGAGAGGTCGATCGTGGATGCCTTCGCCGCGCTTGCGGCCATTCCGGTGGACATCAGCGCACCGCTTTCACTCGAGAGACGGCGACCGCGCCCGCGAACGCGAACACGGCAGCCATGATGAACAGGCCCATGAATCCGGTGGCGAACACCATGAATGCGCCGATCAGCGGTGCAGCGGCCTGCGGAACCGCCGTGGCGATGTTCATGATGCCGAGGTCTTTGCCCCTGGTCTCGGGGTCGGGAAGCACCTGAGTCGCGAGAGCCTGGTCGACGGCGAGGAAGCATCCGTAGCCGAGGCCGAGCAGACCGGCGGCGACCATGGTGACGCCGAATGTGGGGACGAAGGCGAGGATGATCGCGGCGACCGCCTGGAGTGCCGACGACAGGAAGACGAACGCCTTGCGTCTGCCGAGCACGTCGGAGAGCTTGCCGAGCACGAGTGCCGCGATGATCACGAAGACCATGTAGATCAGGACGAGCACGATGAGATCGTCCTGGGCGTGTTTGTCGTGCAGGCCGAACTCGAGGAAGTAGAGCAGAAGGCTCGTGCCGAACGCGTTGCCGAAGTTGACGAGCACCCGGCTGAGCAGCGTCCAGCCGAAGTCCGGATAGCGCTTCGGACTGATCCAGAGCGAGTCGATCATGGCGCGCATGGACCACGGGGCGCGCTGGGAGGGCAGCAGCACGGCATCCGGAATGAAGAGGAACGGCACGACGAAGACGACGAGCAGCACCGCCATCGCCGTGTAGCCGGCGAAGGTTCCCAGGGCGAGAATCGTGACGAGCAGGATGCCCGCGATGGTTCCGACCGCTTGCGGGGCGGACAGCCATCCGGAGACGTACCCGCGTTGATCGACCGGCACCTGGTCGCTGATCGTGGCCGTGAGAGCAGCTGTGAGCACGCAGAATCCGGTCAGGGCGAGGCACCAGAAGACGCCGATGCCGACCATGGTCGTCTGTGCTCCGAGGAGGAGGAGGGCGACGGCGAACAGAACAGCGCCGGCGAGAATCCACGGTCGACGCCGTCCGAACCTGCTCGTCGTTCGGTCTGAGAGAGCGCCGGTCACGGGGAACGCGACGATCGCGAACAGTGCGGAGATGCCCGAGATGATGCCGAACGCGACCACGTTCTGCACCCAGTCATCCGTCCTCAGCTGCTCCTGGATCTGTGTCGGAAGCAGCAGCTGCACGGGGGTGAGCTGCGCCATCCAGACCCCGAACCAGGCGAGGGCGAAGGCAGCTATCCAGCGACCGCCGACGCGCCGGACCGGCTCGGCGAAGACGGCGACGGTGAGCGGCGCACCCGGCAGCGCCGCGTTCCCGGCGGTCATGCGCGTGCCCCGCTCGCAAGCGAAGCCGAGGGCTCATCGTGCGTCGTCTCGGAGGGCGAGACGGGCTCGCTCAGTCGTGCGACGGCATCCGCTGCGACGTCGATGAAACGATGCGCTGCTTCGTCGTCGTGAGTGGCGAGCCAGGTGGTGGTGAGCCCGTCGGTGAATCCGACGAGCACCTTCGCCACCTCGTCGATCGGCACAGTCCAGCGCGCGCCGACCAGCTGCTCCGCGGACCTCAACGATGCCTCCGCGAGCTCGAAATAGCTCGCATACTGCCGCGCGGCCAGTCGCTCCGGCCCCGACGTGCGCTGCGAATACAGTGCGAGCTCGAACATCGCGCGCTCGTGATCCGGATCGGACGTGACGCCGGCGAAGTAGTGTCGAAGTCCGCTGCGCAGGGCATCCCGCATGTTCTCGGGGGCGGATTGGGGAGCGATCGCCGGGAGTATCGAGCTCTCCTCGCGCTCCACGACGTGGCGCACGACCTCGCGCATCAGTTCGTCGCGGGATTCGAACGCGTAGTGGAACGACGCCTGTGGCATGTCGGCCTCAGCCGAGATGGCCCGCGTCGTGGCTGCGTGGACGCCCTGCTCCGCGATGACGCGAAGGGCTGCTGCGACGAGCGCGCTGCGACGCTCGGCGATCGACATGCGCGTCATCGGCGCGTACCTGGTGGTGCGAACTCGGTCGTGGTCATCTGTCGCTCTGCTCTCCATCGGGCGGAACTGGGTCAATTGACCAAGTATGCACGAAATGGGAGCCAGCCGCACGCCAACGATGAACCCTCCGCCAGCCGACCACGAGGCCACGGAGGCCGCTCAGGCGGTCAGAAGTGCCTGCCGGCCTCGATGCTCTGCGTGCCGAGCACGCTCAGGAGTGCCAGGGCATCCGCGTCACGAGAACCGACCGGCGCCGTGTACAGCACGAGATGCTGATCGCGGTCGGCGAGTGCGAGCACGTCGCAGTCGACGGTCACGTCTCCGACCGCGGTGTTCGTGAACGTCTTGCGGAGCGTCGGGCCCGATTGCACGTCATGTCGCTCCCAGAGCCGGGCGAACTCCTCGCTCCCCTCCCGGAGTTCCTCGATCAGTCCGACCACGGCCGGGTCGGCCGGGTATCTGGCGAGGACGCCCTCGAGCTCCATCACAACGTGCTGCCGGAACTCGGTCGCGTCGGAGACCCCGAACAGCGGGCTGCCTGAGCTCGGCGGTGCGAGGAACGCGAGGCGGGCGAGGTTGCGCTCCTCGGGAGCGAGAGCCGAGAAGTCCGTCATCAGGGCGGCCGCGAGATCGTTCCACGCCAGCACCTCGAAGATAGCGGACATCACGATCGCGGCCGTCTGCGGCATTCGCTCGAGAACCGCGAGGATGCTCGGGCGCACGTCGCGCGGATGCAGCCCGGTGCGGCTCGGCGCCGTGCCTGCGAGGCGGTGAAGGTTATCGGACTCCGCGTCGGTGAGGCGCAGCGCCGCCGCTATCCCGGCGAGGACCTCGCCGGACGGACGGGGTGCTCTCCCCTGCTCGAGGCGCACGTAGTACTCGGTCGAGATGTGCGCGAGCACCGCGGTCTCCTCACGACGAAGACCCGGTGTCCTGCGCCGCGGACCCGAAGAGAGACCGACATCCTCCGGCCGGAGCCGTTCGCGCCGCGTGCGGAGGAACACTCCGAGCTCCTGCTTGTCCATACTCCAAGTGTGCGCGCGGCGCGGCCGTTCATCCTGGTACCGTCTGTGCCTGCATGCGGCGCCCCGGTCGGGTTCACGCTGTCTGCATGACACACGACATCGACTCAATCGCTCTCGGCCTTCTCACCGACAAGGTGATTCTCATCACCGGCGCCAGCCGGGGCATCGGCGCCGCCGCCGCTCGTCTCTTCGCGAGAGAGGGCGCCACCGTCGTGCTCGCCGCCCGCAGCACGGATGCTCTCGACGCGATCGCCACGCAGATTCGTGACAACGGCGGCAGCGCCGCATCCCTCGCACTCGACCTCGCCGACCGGGCGAGCATCCGTGGTGCAGTGGACCGCGTCGCTGAGTTGCACGGACGGCTCGACGGAGCATTCAACAACGGAGCATCCGGCCAGCAGCCGGGACCGCTCGACGCGACGAGCGATGACGACATCGATCTGCAGTTCGCCGTGAACTTCCGCGCGCACTGGACGGCCATGACCGCAGAGGCCGCGCTCATGCGCCGCACGGGAGGAGGAGCCATCGTCAACACCTCCAGCATCGGCAGCCGACGCGCCAACCCCGCACTGCCGGCGTACGGCGCCATGAAGCGCGCACTCAACAGCCTCACGGAGACCGCAGCGGTGAGCTGGGCGAAAGACGGCATTCGCGTCAACGGCATCACGCCCGGCGGCACCGCGACGGAGATGATGGACGCGTGGGAGGTCGCGACTCCCGGCATCCTCGATCAGGTGAAGTCGGCCATTCCACTCGGTCGGATGGCTCAGCCCCGCGAGGTCGCCGAGGCTGCTGCGTGGCTGCTCAGCGACCGCGCATCGATGGTGACGGGCGCGATTCTGCCGGTCGACGGCGGCGCAGGGGCGTGAGGCGTGAGCCGCGGGCGGCGGACATCCGCTGCCCGGCCCGGCTCGAGGCACCACGCTCTGTCGCATCCCTGTCATCATGGAGAACACCGGGAGCGTGCCCGCAACGTGGAGGTGCGACGTGGAATTTCAGGCGACGGTGGAGCCCCAGGAGCCCATGAGGGGGCTGGAGATCGCGCCGGGGGCCGTCGAAGCCCTTGGGGCCGGCAAGCGGCCGAGGGTGATCGTCACGATCAACGGGCACTCGTGGCGCACCAGGGTGGCGTTGATGAGCGGCCGCGAGCTCATCGGGCTGAGCAATGCGAACCGGCAGGCATCCGGTGTCGTGATCGGTGAAGTGGTCGTCGTCGAGCTCGAACTCGACACAGAGCCGCAGACGGTGACCGAGCCGCAGGAACTCCATGACGCGCTGGATGCCGATGGCACGGCGCGCGAGGCCTTCGACCGGTTGACGGTCGGTCAGCGACGCCAGCAGGTGCGGGTGATCGAGGAGGCCAAGGGCGCGGACACTCGCGCGAGGCGAATCCAGAAACTGGTCACGGAGCTGCAGGAGCGCGGCGGCTCCTGACATTCGTTTCTCTCGGCTCAATCGCTGTGCTCGCGGCCACGCCGCTCAACTCGTGCCCCCGCTGGGACTCGAACCCAGACTGAAGCGATTTTAAGTCGCCTGCCTCTGCCGATTGGGCTACGGGGGCTCCCGTTCGATTACTCAGGCTAGCCGAGCACAGAAACGAAACGACCGCGCGGGACGGTGCCCGCGCGGTCGTTTCGTACGATCTCGATGCTCAGCCCGCGACGGATGCCTTCGCGGCCTTCTCATCAGCCTTCGGCTTCTCGTCGGCCTTCGGCGCGGCGGCTTCGACCTGCGGCTTCGGACGCGAGGCGAACTCCTCGAACACCGCGCGCGGAGTCTGCACCGCGGCGAGCGACACGTTGTCACGACCGAGCCAGAAGTCCAGCCACCAGTCGCCGATCACGCGCCACTTGCGCTCCCAGCTCGGCATGGCCAGACCGTGGTATCCGCGGTGCATGAACCAGGCGATCAAGCCCTTCACCGCGATCTTGCGGTACTGGTACACGCCGATACCGAGGCCGAGGCCCGCCACAGCGCCGAGGCTCTTGTGGAAGTACTCCTTGATGCCCTCGCCGCGCATCGTCGCGACGATGTTCTTCGCGAGCAGCTTCGCCTGACGAACGGCGTGCTGGGCGTTCGGAACGCAGTAGCCGCCGACGCCCATGCCCGTGAGGTCGGGAACGGCCGCGACGTCACCACAGCCCCAGGCATCCGCGATGACGTCGTCATCGGTGCCGACGCGCAGATCGGCACGAACCCGCAGCCGCCCGCGCTCCTCGATCGGCAAGTCGGTGTGACGCACGATCTCGGGGTTCGCCATCACGCCGGCGGTCCACACGATCAGGTCGGCGTCGAAGCTCTCGCCGGTGGACAGCTCGATGTGTCCGTCGACCGCGCTGGAGAGCTGCGTCTCGAGATGGATCTCCGCGCCACGCTCTGCGAGGTTCTTGATCACCCAGTGGCTGGTGGGCAGCGAAACCTCGGGCATGATGCGCCCCATGGCCTCGATGAGGTGGAAGTGCGTCTCTTCGAACGTGATCTGCGGGTACTGCTCGAGCAGTGCGCTCGCAAATGCACGAAGCTCAGCGAAGATCTCGATGCCAGCGAAACCGCCGCCGATGACGACGAACGTGAGCAAGCGCTCGCGCTCAGGACCTGCGGGAAGAGCCGCAGCCTTGTCGAAGTTGCCGAGCACACGGTCGCGGATGGCGACCGCCTCTTCGATGTTCTTCAGGCCGATGGCTTCGTCGGCGACGCCCGGAATCGGGAACGTGCGGCTGACGGCACCGGCGGTGATGACGACCTGGTCGTACTCGAATTCCCACGGCTCGCCGATGGCCGGCGTGATGGTCGCCTTCTTCTCTGCGTGGTTCACGTAGGTGACCTTCGCCGAGATGATGTTCGTCTTCTTCAGGTGACGACGGTGGCCGACGACCGCGTGACGCGGCTCGATCTCACCGGCGGCGACCTCGGGAAGGAACGGCTGGTACGTCATGTAGGGCAGCGGGTCGACGAGCGTGACCTCTGCCTCGCCTTTGCGCAGCCACTTCTCGAGTTTCCAAGCGGTGTAGAAACCGGCGTAGCCGCCGCCGACGATCAGGATTTTGGGCACAGTACAGCGTCTCCTTGAAACGAAAAGTATGGTTCTAATCTACCGCACGAGGTAGTCAGCACATTCACAGGCATCCGGCGACCAATCGGCGCGCGCCAGGGCCAGGTCGCCGATCGGGTTCACGCCCGGTCCTGCGGCCAGCGAATGCGCCGCGAGCGCGTGCAGGCATTTCACCCTGGTGGGCATGCCGCCTGCGGAGAATCCGACGATCTCTTCCACATGATCGATGCGGTCGCGATCGGCGAGGTATGCGTGATGGGCGACGTCGTATGCCGCCCTCACATCTTCGTCGTCGTCGAGCAGCTGCGTGAACTCGGCCATGACACCGGATGCCTCCAGGCGCGACATCGCCGCCGTCGCAGCCGGGTGGCTCAGGTAGTACAGCGTGGGGAACGGCGTGCCTTGCGGGAGCCGGGGCGCCGTCGCGACGACGGTCGGGGCTCCGCAGACGCAGCGCGCCGCGATTCCGACCACGCCGCGCGCCGGGCGCCCCAGCTGCGCAGAGACGATCTCGATGTCGCGTTCCGACACCGGATCGAACGGTGGTGTTGTCATGGAGTCACTTCGTGAGCTGATCGGCGGTCTGATCGGTCAGTCCCGCCGTCAAGAACGACCCGGCCAGCGACTCCAACCAGTCGCTCTTGGTCGACTGGATGTTCGTGCTCACTTCGGTGGCATCCTTCTTCGGTGCCGGCGGGCGATCGTCGATGACAAGATAGCTGGTCTCCCCCGGCATCACGAAAAGCAGTCGGTCTCTGGCCTGCGCCCTGATGTAGTCGGGGTCCTTCCAATCGGACTCCTGTTTCTTCAGATCCGAGACCTTCGCTGCCGTATCGGCGTTGCTCTTCTCGAGGCCCGCGATCTCGTGTTGCTGATCGATGTACAGGTGAAGTGTCGGCGCGATCACGAGAACGCCCATCACGACAAGGCCCAGCATCACGAAGCTGAACCAGGAGAATCGGATGCCGCGCAGCCATTTCGCAGACACGCGGCGGTTCGGGGCGGCCATTGCTCAAGCTTCTCGCACGACCGCCCCGACGCGACCGAACTACGCCGTGAAGCGCGGGAACGCGCCGCGTCCGGCGTAGACCGCTGCCGTGTCGAGTTCTTCCTCGATGCGCAGGAGCTGGTTGTACTTCGCGACTCGCTCGCTGCGTGCAGGGGCACCGCTCTTGATCTGGCCGGAGTTCACCGCGACCACGAGGTCGGCGATCGTGGTGTCTTCGGTCTCCCCCGATCGGTGGGAGAACATCGTCGTGTACCCGGAGCGGTGAGCCAGCTCGACGGCGTCGAGAGTCTCCGACAGGGTGCCGATCTGATTGACCTTGACGAGCAGGGAGTTCGCAACGCCCAACTCGATGCCCTTGGCGAGGCGCTTCGGGTTCGTGACGAACAGGTCGTCTCCGACGAGCTGGATCTTCGAACCGAGCTTGTCGGTGAGCAGCTTCCAGTTCTCCCAGTCGTCCTCAGCAAGAGCGTCCTCGATGGTGAGGATCGGGTAGGAGTCCACGAGATCCGAGTAGTAGTCGATGAGTTCGGGCGCCGACCACTGCTTCTTGTCGAGCGTGTAGACGCCGTCGTCGAAGAACTCCGTGGCTGCGGCATCCAGTCCCAGCGCAATGTCGGAGCCCGGCGTGAAGCCGGCCTTCTCGATCGCCTTCACGAGGAAATCGAGGCCCTCGCGGTTGCTCGGCAGGTCGGGGGCGAAGCCGCCCTCGTCGCCCAGCCCCGTGCTGAAACCGGCTGCCTTGAGCTCGGACTTGAGCACGTGGTAGGTCTCGGCACCCCAGCGGAGCGCCTCGCGGAAGCTGGACGCGCCGATCGGTGCGAGGAAGAACTCCTGCATGTCGATGCCATTGTCGGCGTGCTCCCCGCCGTTGATGACGTTGAACAGCGGAACGGGAAGCACGTGCGCGTTCGGGCCGCCGACATAACGGAACAACGGCAGATCCGCGGCATCCGCAGCGGCACGCGCGACGGCGAGGCTCACACCGAGAATCGCGTTCGCGCCGACCCGACTCTTGTTCTCGGTGCCGTCCACCTCGATGAGTGCGACGTCGACGCCACGCTGATCGGATGCGTCGAAGCCCTCGATCGCCGGCCCGAGATCGTCGAGCACCGCGTCGACAGCCTTCTCGACGCCCTTGCCGCCATAGCGGGACTTGTCGCCGTCACGCAGCTCGTAGGCTTCGAAGGCACCGGTAGACGCACCGGAGGGAACGGCAGCCCGCGACACCGTGCCGTCGTCGAGCAATACCTCGACCTCGACGGTCGGGTTGCCGCGCGAATCCAGAATCTCGCGAGCGCCTACAGCCTCGATCAAAGACACAGGGATCTCCTTTTTCAGTTCTTCTCAGGGCGTGGCCGGCAGCACCGCCGACCTGGGAATGCGGACCCGAGGTCCGCGCGCTCAGTCTAGCCGCGCACCGAAAGGGCGATCGCCCCGAGGCGACCGCCCTTTCCGCACCGTCGATGCGCCTTACTTGTTGGTTCCCTGACTCACCGAACCCTGGAGCTGACGCTGGAAGAACACGTAGACGATCAGCACGGGGATGACGGTGATGACCACGGCGGCGTAGAGCGCGCCGAAGTCGACCGAGTAGCCCGCCTGAGAGGCGAACTGCGCCATGCCCTGAGTGAGCACATAGTTGGACTGGTTCGAGTTCAACGCCACCGGCAGGAGGAACTGGTTCCACAAGCCGAGGAAGTTGAAGATCGCAACCGCGGCCATGCCGGGAGTCGCCATCGGAAGCATCACCTGGAAGAAGGTGCGCCATTCGCTCGCGCCGTCGACCTGCGCTGCCTCGTAGATCTCATCCGGCAACCCCTGAAAGAAGGAGTACAGGAAGAACACGGTGAACGGCAGCGCGAACGCGACGTACGTGAGGATCAGCCCCGGCAAAGTGTTCAGCAGTCCGATGCCCTGCAGGATCTTGAACAACGGCACGATCGCCAAGAACGGCGGGAACGTCAATCCGGCCAGCATCAGCCAGTAGATCGCTCGCGCCCCGAAGAACTTGAAGCGGGCGAGCACGTACGCGCACATCGCGCCGAGGATCATCACGATCACCAGCGCGCAGCCGACCACGATCAACGTGTTGACGAAGTACGAGCCGATGCCCGACCCGTTCCAGGCGTTCACGTAGTTGGAGAAGTCCAGCTTCTTCGGCAGGCCGAAGGGGGAATCCAGGATCTCCTTCGTCGTCTTGAACGACGACAGGAACACCCACAACAACGGGATCGCCACGATCAACGACCACGCGATCAGCAGGACGTGCGACGTGGTACCGGCGGCGATGTCGCCACCGGTGAGCTTCTGCTTGTTGCCGCCGAGCTTGACCCTGCGCGTGCCGGCCTTCGCTGTTTCGACCGTCGCGGTCATGACCGGCCCTCCTCTCGACCCTTGCTCAACCTGTTCACTCCGAACACGATCCCGGCGAAGATCAGCGTGATCGCGGCGAGCACGACGCCCATTGCCGTCGCGTACCCGAACTGTCCCTTACGGAACGCCGTGTTGAACAGATCCTGGCTGATGACCAGTGTCGTATTCGCCGGGCCGCCCGCGTTCGGGAACAGCGCCGACATGTACACGAACGAATCCAGTGCCGCGATGCCGAGATAGATGTATGCCGTCTGGATGTTGTCGCGAATCGAGGGGATCGTGATCGACACAGCTGTGCGGAAGCGTCCAGCACCATCCAGCCGTGCCGCTTCGTAGGTCTCGGCCGGGATACTCTTGATCGCCGCCACGAACAGCACCGTGTAGAAGCCGATGAAGCCCCAGATGATGACGAACATCGACGCCGGCATGGCCGTTGCCACCTCGCCCAACCAGGCGAAGTTCGTGAACTGATGCAATCCGATCGCGGTCAAAAACCCGTTCAGCAGACCGGCGCTGGGATCGTAGACCTCTGCCCAGATCAGACCGACCACGATGGCCGGGATGCAGTAGGGGAAGAACGAGACGGTGCGGTAGAACCCGGAGCCTTTGACGCCGCGGATCTGCCCCTTGCTCGGACCCGCCACGGTCACGACGCTCGAGATGATCAGTGCGACCACGATCGTCACCAACGGCACGATGATGCCCAAGAGGATGCAGTTGAACACGGCCTGCATGAACGTCGAGTCTTGGAAGAGGTTCACGAAATTCGTGAAGCCGATGAAATTCATCGTGGGCGAGAACCCGCCCCAATCCGTCAGCGAGTAGTACAACGCCTGTACGAACGGCCAGATCACGAAGATCAGGAAGATCGCCAGCGGAAGAATCAAGAACACCGCCATGAAGCTGACGCGATCGAACGTCAGCTTCTTGACGCGGCGACGCCGGGAAGGCGGGGAAACCCGCCCTCCCGGCGCCGTGGTGCTGGTTGCCTGGGTCACTTCGATGCCGCGGCCTTGTCGGAGATCGCCTGCATCTGGGTGGTCAGCTGTGCGGCCGTTGCCTGCCCGGAGAGGAACGAGTTCCAGATCACGAGCTGGTCGGTGTTGAGGCCGTACAGGCTCGCGAACTCCCAGTCGAAGATGTTGGTGCCTGCGGCATCGAGCATCTTCGTCTGAGAGACAAGAGCCGTCGATCCGAACCCGTCGGCGGGCACGAGACCCTTGACGATCGTCGGCGCGAGCTTCTCCTTCGAGAAGTTCGTGGCGGCATCCTTGGAGAGCATGGCCCGCATGATCTCCTTGCCACCGGCCACATTCTTGCCCTGCGACGGCACGATGTACGGCTCGCCGGCCGCTGCTCGCAACGCCTCGAACGGCAACGCGGGGCTGTCGGTCACCGTCGGCTCGGGCGAACCGGTCATCTTGAAGTTGGCGGCCGTCGCCTTCTTCATCTCGTTCTCGATCCAACCGCCCGACGGGTACAGCAGCGCCTGCTGGTCGTTGCTCCACTTCGCCTGGGCGGCGGTGAACTGGGTTCCCGCGCCACCCGGAATGAAGTAGCCGTTCTTGACGATCTGCTCAAGCTTGCCGAAGACATCCTGGATCGGCTTCTGCGACCAGGCGTTCTTCTCGAGGTTGTTGACCGCGTTCATGACGTCGAGGCCGCCCTCCTTGATGGCCGAGTCGAGCGCCATCGTGAGGTAGTACGTTGCGGCTTCCTTGCCCCAGACGAACAGGTACTTGCCCTTGGCCTTGGCCTTGGCACCCAGTTCGAGCGCCTCGTCCCAGGTCTTCGGCGGCTTCCAGCCGTTCTCGTCGAAGAGGGTCGCCGAGTACCAGATCGCGTACACCGTCATGACGTAGTTCATCGCGACGAACTTCTTGTCGAAGGTGCCTGGAGTCTTCACGCCCGGGTAGAGCGTGTCGGCGATCTTCTTGCCTTCGTAGTTGTTCGCCTCGAACACGTCATCGAGGGTCTCGAGGCTCTTCAGGATCGTGTTGAAGCCGATCTGGTTCGCACCCGAGTTGTCGATGAGGTCCGGCGGGTTGCCGCCGACGAATCGCGGCTGAAGGGACTGCGCGATGTTCGTCTGCGGAGTGACCTTCGACGTGGTCTTCCACTTCTTGTCGACGATCTTCGCCGCGAACGTCACGTAGTCGTAGCCGTAGCCGCCGTTGAAGATCACGGCCTCGATGCTGGAGCTCTCCTTGATGCCGAACGGGTTCGTCGCCGATTTGGTGCCGCCTCCGCTGGTTCCGCCGCCGCTGCCGCTGGAGCAGGACGCGAGCGAAACGGTGATCGGAATGGCGACCGCCGCTGCGAACGCGCCGCGCAAGAAGTTGCGCCGATCGAGTCCTCTACTCTCTGTGCTCATTCGAATGCTGCCTTTCGTTTTTCTCGTGGTGTTGGGTGGTGCTTCTCGGATGATCGCCCGGCGCGCCGTCAAGCGGTGCGGCTGATGCGGTCTTTGTACAGGTCTTCAAGGGCTTTGTTGTGTTCATCGCCGCCGGGGATGTTGGCGGAGATGTAGACGGGGGGCGTCGTGCCCGATGCGGCGATACGCTCCGACACGGCGATCGTGAGCAGTTGCGCGATGAATGCCGCTGTGATCGACGAGATGGCGCCCACGCGCAGTCCGTCGCCCAGATCGAGGGTCGCGTCACCATACGGAGCCTTGTTGTCGATGACGATGTCGGCGATGTCGCGCAGCTTCAGCCCGCTGGGATGCTTCGGCTCGACCGCATCGGTGTGCTGGATGCTCGTGACGGCGATGACCTTGTGCCCCGTCTCCTTCGCCTTCAACGCCATGCCGACGATGGAGCCGTTCACGCCAGAATTCGACGCGATGAGGAACACATCGGCCGCGCCGACCGGAGAGAGCTCGAACAGCTCGTCGACAACGGCCGGGTCGCGCTCGAGTGCGCTCCCGCCGAGGATGTCGACCCCGCGGTCGCCGTGCAGCACCACGTCTCGGAGCGCGATCCTGTTCGTCGGGATGAGCCCGCCGGCGCGGCCTGCGATCTCCATGGCGAACGCCTCGGAGTGCCCGGTTCCGAACGCCTGCAAGACACCACCTGCGGCGATCGCGTCGACGAGGAGGTCGATCGCGGGATCGAGCGCACCGGCATCCGCCTCGGCCGCTAGTGCATTCAGCCGGGTGGTGGCTTCGGTGAGGAAGTCGTCATAGAGGCGAGTCATGCATTCTCCTTGTGGTGCTGGATGGGGTCATGCGCACGTCGCGGCCTCGCCGATCTGCGGTGCGGGGCGACCGCGAGAGCGGATGCCGCGAGCGTGGTGGTCGTGCGGCCGAAGTTCTTCTGGGCGACCAGCAGGTAGAGCAGGTCGAGCACGAAGAGCTGCGAGTGTTTGGCCGAGAGGTCGTCCGGCTGGAGGAACTGCTCGAGCGCCAGGGTGACGATGTGCTCGTCGGCGATGCGAGCCAAGGGCGAATCCGGCGAGTTCGTGACGGCCACCGTGAGTGCGCCGGTCGACCTGGCGCACTCGAGCATCTGGATGGTCTCTTCTGTGCGGCCCGTGTTCGAGATTCCGATCGCGACGCAGTGCTCGTCCTGTAACGCGGCACTGGTCAACCCGGTGTGCACCTCTGGCCAGTAGTGCGAGTTGATGCCGATGCGATAGAGCCGCGACTGCATCTCCTCCGCCATCGTCGCGCTGCCGCCGATGCCGTACAGGTCGACGTGCTCGCTGGTGGCGACGCGCGCGGCGATGCGCTCGAGCCTGGCCAGGTCGACCAGGTCGGCCGTCTCGTGCAGCGATCGAGTGTGCGCAGCCAGGAGCGTGCTCATCACCTCGGTGGGCGAATCGTCCGGACCGAATGCACGGCCGATGTCTTCGCTCCAGGTCTCGCGCGCTCGCTCGCGGCCGACATCCGACGCGACGGCGACGCGCAGCGGCACGTAGCCGGAGAAGCCGATCGTGCGGCAGAAACGGGTGACCGTCGCGGGCGAGGTGCCGGCGGATTCGGCGAGCTCGGTGATCGAGAGCCGGAGCGGGGCATCCGGCGAGTCGAGCAGGACCGCGGCGATTTTGGCCATTGCCTGCGACATCTGCGGAAGTCGAGACTGGATGCGCATACCAACCCCCGGGCCGTTGACAGCGGCAGGAGCCTGCGCCGGGTCGTTCGACGCGCTGGCCAGGTCTGACGCAACGTTCACGTGAAAATCCGTCTCACTTCAGTGGGGGATGGTTGAAAAGTATTATCAGGACTGTACGAGCCGGAATTCAAGTCCTGAAACAGAAAAGTGATCTATGGGAAATCTGCTCGCCGTCGACGCCGGCGGAACTTCGACGCGCGCCGTCGTGCTCACCCGCGAAGGCGAATGCCTCGGATTTGGAGTCGGTGGGGCGGGAAATCCCATCTCATCAGGCACGGAACATGCCTCGCGTGAAGTCGTGACCGCCGTGTCGGCCGCACTCGACCGCGCAGGAACGCACCAGGGCATCGATGCAGCGGTGCTCGCGATGGCCGGGTCCCGCACGTACGTCTCGACCGAGTGGATCACGTCTGCGCTCATCCGAGTCGGTGTCGAGGGACCCGTCGAACTCGAGTCGGACCTGCTCGCAACGTTCTGCTCCGGCGCCTGGGAGCCCGACGGCTACGCGATCGTTGCGGGGACCGGTGCCGCAGCGATCCGCGTGCACGACGGGCGTCTGGAGGTCGCATCCGATGGCCTCGGATGGCTGCTCGGCGACGCCGGTTCCGGCTTCTGGCTCGGCCGGAGGGTGGTGCGGGCCGTAGCGGCCGAGCTCGACGCCCGCGGGCAGCACACGGCACTCACTCCGCTGCTTCTCGGCACGCTCGGCATCGCCTCGGAAGCCGAGATCACCGAGGACGGGCGTCCGGAGTCGCTGCGTCAGCTGCTCGATGCGGTGTACTCGTTGCGCCCGATCGAGCTGGCGACGTTCGCGCCGCTCGTCTTCGCGGTCGGCGATGACGTCGTTGCGCGGTCGATCACGCTGGATGCCCGCTCCGCGCTGAAGACGACGCTGGGCGCAGTGGCGTCCGCGGATGTTCACGGTCCCGTCGTGTGCGGAGGCGGCGTTCTCAGCGCGCTCGGACTCGACAGCGAAGGAGTTCCGGGCGTCACCGACGTGCGCTCCGTCGCCGACGGAACAGCCGGCGCCGCCGTGCTCGCGCTGCGCTACGGCGGCGTCACCGTCGACGAAGACGTGTTCGCACGGGTGGACGCGACGCTGCGGGCGCTGCGCGCGGAGGGGGTGCGGTAGCGCGAGACAGCTCAGCCGAGCGGGCGGTACTGAAGGTCGGCGACTTCGTGCACCTGGGGGGTCACGGCGGCGAACCGGGTGTAGCCGGCATCCGTCAGCCGTTCCAGCAGTGGCTTCAGGTTCTTCACGCGTTTCTCGATGCGCACCCTGGCACCGCTGGACACCAGGTCCCGCTTGAGACGGAACAGCGTGGTCGCCTCGACGTCGCGGTCGTACACCAGCACCACGGAGTCGGCGTCGGTCCGCTCGGGAATGTCGACCAGGTCGACGATGCGTTCGAAGCCGAGCGAGAAGCCGACGGCGGGAACGTCGGTGCCGAGGAATCGGCCGATCATGCCGTCGTAGCGTCCGCCACCGCCGAGCGAATAGCCGAATTTCGGGTGCTGGATCTCGAAGATCGCGCCCGTGTAGTAGCCCATGCCGCGCACCAGATTGTGCGAGAACACGAGAGGAGCTGCCGGGGTGATCGCGGCCACGGCGTCGCGGATGGCGTGCAGCTCGCGGTAGGCATCCGCGTCGAGCCACGGAAGCGCGGTGCCGTTCTCGTCGTCGAGAAGGCCCCAGCCGTCGTCGGGCAGTCCCGACAGGTTCTCAGCGGCGATCGCAGCAGTCGACTCGTCGATGAGACCGAGATCGACGAGCTCCGCGACGACACCCTCGACGCCGACCTTGTCCTCCTTGTCGATCGTGATCATGGCGCGCTCGTAGTTCGACTCGGCGACGCCCCATGAGCCGATCAACCCGCGCAGGATCGCTCTGTGATTGATGCGGATCGTGCAACCGTTCAGACCCAGCGCCTCGAGCGTCGCGATCGTGGCAGCGATGAGCTCGATCTCGGCGACGGTACCGGCATCCCCGATGATGTCGATGTCGCATTGCACGAACTGCCGGTACCGGCCCTTCTGAGGGCGTTCCGCGCGCCAGACCGGGGCGATCTGGATGGACTTGAACACGCTCGACAGAGCCGCCCGGTGACTGGCGTAGAACCGCGCGAGCGGTACCGTCAGGTCGAACCGCAGCCCGAGGTCGGTGAGCGACTCGAGATCGCCGACAGCAGCGTATTCCGCGACCGTCTCAGGGCTCAGACCCCTGCGCAGGATGCCGAACGCGAGCTTCTCGTTGTCGCCGCCGAGTCCCGAGTGCAGGCGCGAGGAATCCTCCATCACGGGCGTCTCGATCTCGTCGAAGCCCTGTGCCCGGTAGCTGTCGCGGATGACGCCGAGCGCGTGCTCGCGGCGCGCCTTGTCGGCTGGGAGGAAGTCGCGCATGCCACGGGGCGGGTTCACGGGTTGTGCCATGGCATCCATTCTTTCAGTGGGAATAGCGGAGGCGGCATCCGGATTGCAGATAGCGATGTCTGACAACTCGGCGAATTCGACTGTGACCCGCCGCAGCGTCGGCCTGCGCTCCGAGCGCGGGCCGATTCTGCTTTCTCTCATGCTCGCGACTGCTCTCGTCGCACTCGACTCCACGATCATCGCGACGGCATCCACATCGATCGCGCGGGATCTCGGGCACTTCGCCCAGATCCCCTGGCTTTTCTCGATCTACGTGCTCGCGCAGGCGGTCTCCGTTCCGATCTACGGACGCCTCGCCGACTTCTTCGGCCGCAAGCGCCTGATGCTGATCGGCATCGGGCTCTTCCTTCTCGGGTCGATCCTGTGCGGGTTCGCGTGGTCGATGCCGGTGCTCATCGCATCCCGTGTCGTGCAGGGTCTCGGTGCCGGCGCCGTTCTGCCGATGAGCATGACCATCGCGAGCGACATCTACACGCTGAAGGAACGTGCGAAGA
The DNA here is from genome assembly GCF_022761015.1 of Humibacter sp. RRB41. Taxonomy (GTDB): domain Bacteria; phylum Actinomycetota; class Actinomycetes; order Actinomycetales; family Microbacteriaceae; genus Humibacter. Next base: position 240,554 of record NZ_JAKWJQ010000004.1, on the reverse strand, counting down.
CGCAGGGCTACCTCGCCAGCGTGTGGGGGATCTCGGCCGTCGTCGGTCCGACGCTGGGCGGCTTGTTCAGCGAATACGTGAGCTGGCGCTGGATCTTCTTCATCAACATCCCGCTGTCGCTCATCGCCGCATGGATGCTCTGGCGCAAGTTCACCGAGAAGCGGCACGGCGAGCGCACCAGGCCACGTATCGACTATGCAGGCGCCGCGCTGCTGACCGTCGGCACGGCCCTCGTGATTCTGGGGCTGCTCGAGGGCGGTACGGCATGGGCGTGGAACTCCGCTGCGTCGATCGTGATCTTCGCGGTGGGTGCCGCGGCTCTCGTCGCGTTCGTGTTCGTGGAACGCAAGGCGCAGCATCCGATCATTCCGCTGGGGGTGCTGAAACGCCGCGTCATCTGGGCATCCACGATCGCATCGCTGATCATCGGCGCGATCGTGCTCGGTCTGACGACCTACGTTCCGATCTACGCGCAGGACGTGCTCGGCATGAGTGCGCTGATCGCCGGTTTCGCGGTGGCCGCCCTGACCGTGGGATGGCCGCTGACGGCATCGATCGCCGGCCGGTTCTACCTGCGCATCGGCTTTCGCTGGACGGCGGTGATCGGATCGTCGATCGTCGTCATCGGCACTCTGCTGATGCTCACCCTCGAGGCGCATACCACCATCTGGCTGGTGGCCGTGTTCTGCTTCGTGATCGGCGCAGGCATGGGCCTGACGGCCGTGCCGACCCTGATCGCCGCCCAGAGCTCGGTCGACTGGCAAGAGCGCGGGCTCGTGACGGGCACCAACATGTTCGCCCGTTCGATCGGATCGGCTGTCGGCGTCGCCGTGTTCGGCGCGATCATCAATGCGAACGCGACGATCGGGGCCGACGGGGCTCCGCACGGGCCCCAGCTGGCGGTCGCGACACACCTGGTGTTCCTCGCGATCGCGGTGGTCGCGGTCGTGTTGCTGGTCGCTGTGCTGCTGATGCCGGCCAGACGTGCGCAGCAGATGGCACCCGTGGCGACGTCGACGGGAGCCGTCGCTGCCCAGTGACGCGCGGTCAGTGAGCAGTCGTCGCGCTGCCTTCGACCTCTCGGATCTCGGCTTGAAGTGTGCGCACCGCCAGTCGAAGTGAGCGTTCGGCATCGATGTCGCTGGCGCGCGCGGCGGCCACGATGGCGAGGAGCCTCGCGCCGAGCTCGGACTCGTCGGCGAAGGTGACGGCATCCGTCGTTTCGACGTCGATGCCGACACGGGCGGCACGACCGATCACCTTGTCGGCGAGTGCGAGAGCCGGCATCCCCTGCGGTATGCCGTCGAGCACGCTGCGACGCTGCGTCTTCTCGGCGGCTTTCGCGGCGGTCCACAGCCGCAGCACGTCCTCAGGGGTTTCGGCCACCTCGTCGCCGAAGACGTGCGGATGCCTGCGCACCATCTTCGCCGTGACGCGCTCTGCGACATCCTCGATGTCGAACCGCTCCCCCGCCGTGCGCGATGCGATCTCGGAGTGGAAGGCGACCTGCCAGAGCACGTCGCCCAATTCCTCGATGATCTCGTCGGTCGTTCCGGCCTCGATGGCGTCGACGAGCTCGTACGTCTCCTCGATGAGGTAGGGCACCAGCGTCTCGTGCGTCATGGTCTGCGACCAGACGCACTTCTCGAGCACGGATGCCATCGCATCGGCGAAGGCGTCGAGTCGCGACGGCCCTGACGCGACCGGCGGCGCGGCGATCGCATCCGCGGTCGGATCAGTAGTCGGATCAGCGGTCGGGTCCGGGTCGGTCATCGCCACTCCCCACGTCTGCCCTTGTCGCGTTCGCTCGTCCTGTCCCGTTCATCGTGTCACGGCAGCGCCATAGGGTGGGACCGTGACCAGCGTGCGACGGATCATCGTGTCGGTATCGGACCTCGAGCGTTCGCTGGCGGTGTACTCCGATGCGCTGGGGCTTCCCGTGACATGGTCGAACGACGAGGTTGCACGCCTCGACGCGAGCGGCGTCGAGGTGATGCTGCACCGGCGACCGCCGACCCCCGGCGAGTTCGGCGTCTCCGCGTCATTCGGCGTCTCCGCGTCATTCGGCGTCGACGATGTCGACGAAGCCGCGGCGAAGGCTGCCGTAGCAGGGTGCACGACCGTGCGCGGGCCGGGCGACGAGCCGTGGGGCGAACGCCAGGCCGTGCTTCACGACCCGGATGGGCACGTGATGTGCATCGTCGGTCCGACGGCGGGCTGAGGCCCCCGTGAGTCTGATCCGATCGGAGCGGGCCGCTGCCGGCATCCTGCTGGGTGCCGCCGTGCTCGGTCTTGTTCTGGCGAACACCCCTGTAGGACCGGCGCTGCTCGGCCTGAAGGAGACCCACGTCGGTCCAGCAGCGCTGCACCTCGATCTGCCGATCGGCGGATGGATCAGCGACGGTCTGCTCGCGATCTTCTTCTTCATCGTGGCGGTCGAACTACGACACGAGCTGACGGTCGGCGAGCTCGACTCGGTGAGCAAGGCTCTGCATCCGGCGATCGCAGCGGTGTTCGGTGTGATCGTGCCCGCCTTGGTCTACCTCGCCTTCACGGCAGGGACCGGATTCGCCGACGGATGGCCGGTGCCCACCGCGACGGACATCGCCTTCGCGCTCGGCGTTCTCGCCATCTTCGGACGCGGATTGCCGAACCGCCTGCGCGTGTTCCTCCTCGCCCTCGCGGTGCTCGACGACCTCGTGGCGATCATCATCATCGCCGTCTTCTTCACCACCGATCCGAATCTCGTCGACCTCGCGCTCGCCGTCGTCACCGTCGCCCTTTTCGGGCTCCTGAGCAGGCTGCTGCACGGCAGGATGCGGGCACCGATCGGCGTGCTCATGGTGCTGTTGGCCGTTCTGACCTGGGCACTCGTGCACGACTCCGGCGTGCACGCCACAATCGCCGGCGTTGCGCTCGGCCTCGTGATGTCACGTGCCCCGGCTCGCCGGGTGACGCACGCACTCGAGCCGTGGTCGAACGGGTTGATACTGCCGTTGTTCGCGTTCTCGGCAGCGCTCGTCGCTATTCCGTCCGTGGGACTCGGAGCTCTGTCGCCGGCGTTCTGGGGCATCCTCGTGGCGCTCCCCGTCGGAAAATTCATCGGTATCACGTTCGGCGGCTGGCTCGGCACGAAAGTCGGCCCGAAGAAGTCGCGCCCCAAGGCTCAGCTCGGCAGCTTTCTCGTGGTCGCTGCGCTGGGCGGGATCGGATTCACCGTGTCACTGCTGATGAACGAGCTCGCCTTCGAGAGCAACGCCGAGGTGCGCAACGAGGGCACTCTCGCTGTACTGCTGGGCTCGTCCGTCGCGATCGTCGCGGGCGGCATCGCGGTCACCGTGCTCGCGCGGCGGTACCGGCGGATGCATCCGTACGCGAACGCCTGAGCAACCGCGGCTGCTTGCTGAACTGTCCCGTCACCGCCAGCACCGCGATGATCACCGCCATCACGAGCCACGGTACGAGGCCGAGGGCGCCGACGATCACCGGATCGGGTTTGGCGCCCGCCGCGATCACCAGGCCTAGGAAACCCGCTGCACCGTTGAAGCCGGCGTGCGCGAAGACGCTCGGCCAGATCGAGCCGGAGCGCAGGCGCAACCAGCCGATCAGAATGCCGAGGAACAGGCATCCGCCGACCATCATCACCACCCCGAAGGCATTCGGCTGGTCGAAGTCGTAGCCGAGAAGGATGATCGGCGCGTGCCACAGACCCCACACGATGCCGGTGATGATGAGCGCGGGCCAGGTGCCGAGCGGGCGAAGGCTGGGCAGCAGCCATCCACGCCAACCGAGCTCTTCGCCGATGGTGGCGAAGGCGTTGAAGAGCGAAGCGAACGGCAGTGACACGAGCTGGATGACGACCAGGAGGCCGACCGGAATCGGGATGATCACACCGCCGGCCGCCGCGTTCAGCGTCTGCTCGAATCCGGAGAAGTGCACGAGGTCGAGCGACACGAGGCCGAATGCGGCGCTCACGAACACACTGACGACGATGAGCAGGATGCTTCCGAGCAGACCGGCGGTCGTCAGCCAGATCACGCGTTTCGCCGGTCGCAGCGGCCAGAGTCCCAGATACTCCGGCAGCGGGCGCGGTCGCGGGCGTTGCACGGAGAACGCCACGATCAGGGCTGCAGCACCCGGCGTGTACATCATGAGCACGATGAGGAAGATCGCACCCGGCGTGGAAAGCCCTTCGCCACTCAGCCACAGCGGTAGCGCGACGAGCCAGGCGAGCCCGTAGGCGATGACGATGAACGCGGCGACGGAGATCCACGGGACCTTCGTCGGGAACGGGTGGTTCGGCGCGGGCGCGGTCGGCTCTGGCGCGGCAGTCTGGGGCGGGGTCGTCTCCGCCCCTTCGCCGGCGCTCATCGCAGCCCCGGAACGACGACGACGGTGACGAGGGCACCGAGGATGATCAGCACGATCACCACGGCGAAGACGATGCCGCCCGGGCTGCCGAGGTTGACCGTCCAGCCCACACCGAATCGTTTGGGCACGAACGTCGCCGGATCGTCTCGGTTGATGTACACCGCGCCGAACTTCCAGTAGCGGTCGTCATCCGGGGCGTCCGGCCGTTCACGTTCGAGTCCGCCTTGCACTGACCGGGATGCCGTCTGCGTCGCAGCCGCCCTGGAAGCCGACATCGACCGGTAATAACGCACGAGGATGACGGCCACCGCGGCGACAACGAGCACCAGCGTCGTGAGAAGCGCGGCGGTCATCACGGCGTCGGAATCGGGCGCCAGCCAGCCGGCGATCGTCGTGAGCCCGAGCCCGATCGAGAGCACGAGCGACATGATGCCCAGTCCGGCCGAGGCGAGGTGTCGCTGAGCCCCCGCGCGGCGAGCCGCCTGCTCCGGGGTGTCCGAGGCGACAGAGCGCGGTGGAGTCACCAGTGTCAGCCACGACATCCCGTAGAAGAGCGCGATGACGCCGAGCGTGATGAGCGGGACTCCGAATACCGACCACACCGATTTCGGTGCCGTGCCGTTGACCTGCCCGGCCCCACCCCAGTGGATCGGGATGACAGCGGGCAGCGACGGGTAGACGGCGACTCCGATCGCGATGGTCACCCACACCACGAGCACCGAGGCGACCAGCCACGCGACCGACGGATGTCCGACGCGGCGCGGCGAAGCATCCGCGACCAGCCTCGTGGTCGCCCCCTCGTACCACGCGCCCTCGCGCTTGGCGGCCGTGATGCTGCGCCGTGTCACCACGTAGACGACACCGCTCAACGCGATGAACAGCAACGGCATGACGGCGAGCACGAGCTGCGAAGAAACAGGCGAGGCCAGCGCAGAGACGAGAACGCTGACCACCCACGCGGCGACGATCCCCGAGCGATACCTGCGGATGGACGATCGCACGACGGGATCATTCACGTGGCTCTGCGGCACGCTGACGCCGAGCGGGAGCGTGCGTCGCACCATGGCGGGCATCACGAGGAACATCGCGGCGACGAACGCGGTGATCACGATGACGAAACCGAAGGCGAACACGGTCATCGGGAATCCTCCTTCGTCGTGGAGTCGCTCGTCGGCCGCGCTGCGCTGAACGTCTGCAGCGCGCTGCGAGCGTGCTGAAGAATGCCGTCATCGGGCATGCCCTGTGCCACGGCCTCGGCGAGCAGTGTTCGCAAGCGCGCCGACCAGTCGGCCTCAGCGTCCGCGTGCCACGGGGCGTTCCGGGGGTCACGGGCAACGACGGACCCGGCCGTGCGGTGCGTGAGCAGCAGGCCCTCCGCGCGCAGGAGGTCGTACCCCTTTGCCACGGTTGCCGGGTTGATGCCGAACTGCGCGGCAAGCTGTCGCACCGGTGCGAGCGGCTCGCCAGCCGAGAGCTCGCCCGAGGCGATCCCCTCGACGACCCGGTCCCTCAGCTGCTGGTACAGCGGCACGTTCGAAACGGGATCGATGGCGATCTGCATGCGGCACCTCCTGTACTACTTGTACCATAACTAGTAGCACAGATAATACAGAAACGACACCGAGCGCCGTCTGGTCGCGGCGTCGTGCAGCCGATGTCAGGCGGGGAAGAGCTCCGAGATCGCGGCGACATCCTCGGCCGACGGATGCCACGCCGAGCCCGCCGCCGCGTTCGCCGCAACCTGCTCCGGCTTCGTGGCACCGGCGATGACGCTCGTCAGATTCGGCTGGGCGAGCAGCCAGCCGAACGTGGCCTCGAGCATCGAGATGCCGCGGTCGTCGCAGAAGCGCTGGTAGGCATCCATCGCCTCCCACGGGGCGTCGTCGAGAACATTGCGCCGCTCGCGCAGGATGCGGCTGCCCTCAGGGCCGCCGTCGCGCGTGAAGTTTCCGGTGAAGAGGCCGTTGTTGAGCGGGAAGAAGGGCAGGAAACCGAGTCCGTAGGCATCGACGGCAGGCAGCACCTCGTCTTCCGCCTCGCGGCTGACCAGGTTGTACCGGTTCTGGGCCGAGATGAACTTCGGATGCCCGCCCAGCACCGCGGTGTACTCGGCGTCGGCGATCTGCCATCCCGCGAGGTTCGAGTGGCCGATGTAGCGCACCTTGCCCTCGGTGATCAGGTCGTCGAGCACGTCGAGGGTCTCCTCGATGGGCGTCAGCGGGTCGGGCACGTGCAGCTGGTACAGGTCGATCCAGTCGGTCTGCAGACGACGCAGGGATGCCTCCACCGCGAGCCGCACGTAGCGCCGCGAGCCGCGAGCACCCCAGTCGGGGCCGTTCGAACCCTGCATGTCCCCGCCGAACTTGGTGGCGAGAACGACGCGCTCGCGCTTGCCACGCAGTGCAACGCCCATCAGGGTCTCGCTGAGCCCACGCTCTCTGCCGTAGACATCCGCCGTGTCAAAGAAGGTGATGCCGGCGTCGACGGCGGCATCGACCACTGCTGTCGTGCCCTCCTGCGACTCCGTGCGCGTGCCAGCGCGACCGAAGTTGTTGCAGCCCAGGCCTACCGTCGAGACGACGAGGCCGGAGGGTCCGAGGACGCGGTATTCGGGAGCGCGGTGATCGATTTCTGCCATGCCTCGACGCTACCGGGGGTGCCGCACGTGCGCCGGCCACCGACCATGCGATGCGCCGTCAGCTTCGAACGGCGTCGAGCAGGAATGTCACGAATCGATCGTGATCGGCCGCGAGTGCGATGTGTGTGGTGGGCGATTCCGCCGTCCACGGACGCATGTCGACGACCAACTCCCCCACCGTCAACTCGCCGGCAGCCTCGACTGTGGCCGGCCTGTTCACAACTCGCGTGAGCACCCCCGGATCGACCAGGGCGGCTACGCAGAGCGGATCGTGCACGGGCGCGCCGTCGTCAGCCGCCTCGCCGTCGGTCTCGATGCGGTGCAGCACGAGGTCGCTGATGGCTCGACCTGCCGTGGTGCCGAGCGCGGCGAGCGCGGCGCAATCGGCTCTGGTGAGCGGCACGGAGTGCGTCGCGTCGAGCGGCACGATCATGACGTCGCGGATGCCGGCAGCCAGCACGGCCTGCGCGGCATCGGCGTCGACCCAGAAGTTGAACTCGGCCGACGCTGTCACATTGCCGCCAATGACCGAGCCGCCCATCACCACGAGCCGTGGAATGCGCGATGCGAGGCGCGGCTCCACGGCAAGGGCTGCAGCGATGTTGGTGAGCGGTCCGGTCGCGACGAGAACGATGTCGTCCGCATCTGCTGCGAGGTAGGTCTCGATGAGGAATTCGATCGCGCTCCCGATGGCCGGCACTGAAACGGGCTCGGGGAACGGCAGGCTCGCCACTTGGAATTCCGGGTTGTCGGCGTTGAGCACGTCGCGCGGAATAGGCATGTCGTCGCGCACGAACGGCCGGTCTGCACCCGGGTACACCGGCACGGATGCTCCCAGCAGGTCGAGCACGCGCAGCGAGTTGTCGGTGGTGTGCTCGAGCGAGACGTTGCCGTTCACGGTGGTGACCGCGACGAGCTCGAGCTGCGGATGCCCGACCGCCGCGATCATCGCGATGGCGTCGTCGGTGCCTGTGTCGCAATCCAGGATGAGTCGGGTCACTCGCGTGAGCCTAGCGAACCGCTCGGCCGAGTCACCGCGCCCCAGACGCTCATCGCCCAGTCGCGTATCCCTGCACGCCGCGTGGGTTGGCCGCTGACCACAGGAGCCGCGGTGCACCACTCCCCTGCACGAGCTCGATGCCGACTCCGCTGAGGCGACCCAGCGTCCACGGTCCAGAGACCATGACGCGGTGTCCTCGGCGCTCCAGTTCCGCGATCACGTCGTCGCCGACGCGATCCTCCACGACCAGCCCAGCGGGTTCCCAGACGCGTGGCCAGAAGCTCGAGACGTGGCTGGTGGTGTGGAACGTCGGCGCGTCGATCGCGGCCTGCGGGTCCCAGCCGCCCACGAGCATCCGTAGCAGGGCCGGCAGCTGCCACTGGTCCTGCTGGTCACCGCCCGGCGTGCCGAGCGACATCACGCGATCGCCATCGGATGCCGTCACGAGCGTCGCGGACAGCGTCGTGCGCGGGCGCGCACCCGGCCGCAGCACCGAGGGAGACGCCTCGTCGAGCCAGGCCATCTGCAGCCTCGTGCCGAGGCAGAACCCGAGCTCCGGCACGGTCGGGGACGACTGCAGCCATCCGCCGGACGGCGTCACCGTCACCACGTTCCCCCACCGGTCCGCAACGTCGAGGTGGCAGGTGTCGCCGCGGGTCTGGCCGTTGCGGTCGACGGTCGGCTCGCCGATGCCGGCGGGCAAGGTCGCGGCATCCGCCACCTCGTCGCCGTCGGGGTCGTCCGTGTCGGCGAGGCCGTCCTTCGCGGCGCCGACGCCCACCGCGGGAAGGTAGGGCGCGCGACCGTCCGGCGACCCTGGACGCAGCTCTGCGCTGGCGGTCTCACCGATCAACGCTGCCCGCTCTGCTGCGTATTCGGACGAGAGCAGCGTCGCCAGCGGCACGTCCGCGAATGTCGGGTCGGCGTACCAGGCATCCCGGTCCGCGAGCGCGAGCTTCTCGGCTTCGGCGATCACGTGGATGCCGAACGCGGTCGACGGGTCGAGGTGCTGGTCGGCAAGTCCGTGCCGGCGACCGTAGGCGTCGAGGATGGCGAGCATCTGCAGCAGCACCGGCCCCTGGCCCCACGGGCCGGTCTTGGCGACGGTGAATCCGTGGAAGTCGTAGGTGACGGCATCCTCGGTGCACGCGTCGAAGGCCGCGAGGTCGGATGCCCGCAGCACGCCGGCGTGGTCGCATCCGTCGCTGTGCCGGTGCGGCGTGCGCACGAACGCGTCGATCGACTGCGCGACGAAGCCGGTCTTCCACTCGCGCCTGGCTGCCTCGATGCGCTCCTCGCGTGTGCTCCGACCCTCGCCCGCCGCGACGAGTCGCTTCAGCACCGACGCGTACGCCGGGTTGACGATCAGGTCGCCGGGCCGCGGGACGTTGCCGTCGGCATCCAGCCACAGGGCGGCGGAGGTCGGCCAGTGCTCCAGGAAATGCTCACGGATGCGCTCGAGCGTGACCACGACGGCCTGGTGCACAGGATGCCCGTGCTCGGCGTATCCGAGCGCGTACTCCAGCACGTCCCCCAGCTCCCACGTTCCGTGCTCGGCGAGCAGCCGGAACCACGCGTCGACCGACCCTGGAACCGCGGCGGCGAGCGCGCCCGCACCCGGCACATCCGCAAGCCCCTCGACATCGCGGTAGTGCTCGAGCGTCGCGCCCGCCGGCGCGGGACCCTGTCCCATCAGCACGCGCAGCTCGCCGTCTGTGGTGCGGAACAACCCCGTGAGGTCGCCGCCGGGACCGTTCAGGTGCGGCTCGACGATGTGCAGCACGAAACCCGCAGCGACCGCTGCGTCGAACGCATTGCCGCCGCGCTCAAGAACGGACTGCGCCGCGGCACTCGCGAGCCAGTGCGTGGAGGCAGCGACGCCGAACGTGCCGCGGATTGTCGGACGGGTGGTGAAGGCGGGGGCGGGAGCGAAGGTCACGACTCCACGGTAGCGAGAGAGCCCGCGTCCATTGCGTCAGCGTCGTCGTCGTTCAGCCGCGCCATCGTCCAGACAATCCACCGTGGCACGGCGGGATGGACGGACATCTCCGCTACGACCGCGGATGCCCTGGGCGGGCTCAGATCGACGCTCACCTTGCCAGTCGAGGCCGATCGTCCCCAGATATCGGTAAGCGGAGGCTCGCTTGTCACCAAGATCAGAGGTCGTTCAGAAAGTTCACCGCTCGGTCGGAGAGCGCGCGGGGTGATCGGTGTCACGTTCGGCTGGGCATTCGGTCTGGTCGCGGTGGTCGGGTGTGTGTGAGGGTGTGTGGAGTGCTGGCGCGTCGCCATTGTCGGTCGGGGTCGATCCAGCGGGGTGGTCGTATGTAGGGAACACCGTCGACCATGTGGACCTGCCAGCCGCTGGTGTCGATGGTGTGGTGGTGGAACCAGCACAGGAGGACGCCGTTGTCGGTGTGGGTTGGTCCGCTTCTGGAGTGTTCGATGACGTGGTGGATTTCGCACCAGCCGGCGGGGATCTGGCAGCCGGGGATCACGCATCCGCCGTCCCGGACGGTGATCGCACGTCGTTGTTGTGGGGTGAAGATGCGGTCGGGGGAACTCAACGCGATGATCTTGCCGTTGCAGTCGAAGAGGACCTTCTGGATGCCGCCGGTGCAGATGAACCGTTTCACGGTGTCGATCGAGACCGGGTTCTGAACCCCGTCGATCCACCCGGCACCGGTGCCTGCTTCCAACTCCTCGGCCGCGACGCTGATCAGCACGGTGGGTGAAGCGCCACCGATCGTGGGCAGTTCACCGCTACGAGCTGCCGCGTCCAGCATGGCGGCGACGATGTCGTGACGTTGCTGCGCCGGAGTGCGGGTATCACCACCCACGAGGGCTTCGGCTTCGTCCTCAACGGTCAGGAAGCGGCCGGCGGTTTTCGGTGACAGGCACGAAGCGAAGATCCTCTCCAGCTTCCCCTCGAGTTCCGGCAGCGCATCCAACCGGTACCGAGTCAGACCGCCGCGGGTACCGAGCTTCACCATCCCGCGCCCCAGCGTCGCCTGCTCTTCGCAGACCTTGACACCATCCGGGTCGAGGGCGACCTGCCACTGGATCGCTTGAATGCGAGTCTGATCCGCGGTGAACGGCGTGATCGGCTCCCCGCTGGAGACCTCGACCCCGAGGGCGCACCCGACCAGGGCGTGCTCGGCTTCGGCCAGCATTTCCGGCTCAGCACGGCTCGCCACGGCACTCAACGCAGTGATGATCGCCGACGCGGAATCGACGCCGAGCTCACCGGCATCCATCGCTTCCGCCACCTTCGGGAACGCCGCAGGCAACACCTCCCCGGTGAGCGTGTCACGGGCACGGATGCCTGCACCCACCCGGCAGCGACGGTTCGCGGTCGCCTCGCTGACCTGCGTCACCCGCGCGATCAACTCGATGCCGGCGCGGCACCCCTGACGGGCCGACAACCGGTCAGAGCCCAACGTGGGACGGGACCGCTCCTGCACCTCGACGGCGACCGCAACACGCAACGCATCGACCGTGCGACCCAAGATCTCGACTGCGCTCATCGCCGACATCAGATCACCATCCGACAGCGTCGGAACCTGCCCGACCGCCACCGCAGCACGCGCGGCAACGGTGGCCGTCGCCAACTGTGCCGTGATCTCCTCCATGCCTCAAGCCAACACCACACCACCGACATTCCAGACAACAAAGCCCAGGTCAGAGCACATTTCTGTGGATAAGTCCGAAACTTCTGCACTATGGAGGAAGAGAACAGTACAGTCGACATCGCGAGCGGCGGTTCCTTGCACCAGACGGGACAGCCGCATCAGATTCGGCAGCGCATCAGATAAGGCAGCCGCACCGGACGGAAGGACTACCCCGAATTCTGCGACGTCTCGGCCCGGGCCACCCGCAACGCCTCCACGCACAAGGCACGCACCCGGCCGACGACGTCGACCAGCACGGCGGGCTCCGGCGTGGCGGTCGCGAGAATCCTGTCGACCTCGCCGAGGTCCGCGCGCACGAACAGCTGCTTCTCGTTCGTTATCCAGACTCCCCTTGCGGCAAGGACGGCGTGCGCCGTGCACGTCGCAGCCCTGGCGAGCAGCCCGACGCACTGCGTCAAACGGCCGGCAGCCGCGTGATACTTCTGCGCATAGTCCAACTCCGCCGCAGCCTGCTCCCACCACAGGTCGGGAGCGTGCTCCCGCAGCGCGATCGGATAGGTCACATCCGGAAGCTCGCCCACGAGTACTCGCTTCGCGGCGAGTTCCGCCATCGCAAGGTAGGACGGAAGACCGGCGAGATGGAACCACAACGGCTCCGTCTGGAATCGCCCGTCCTGCGCTTCGGCGATCACCCGATCGACGACATTCAGGTCACGGTAATGCACGTCACTGGCGCGACCGTCGATGTCCAGCCACGCTCCACCGTTGAACACTGTGTCGGACGCGGAGCTCCAACTCCCGAGCTCGCCGACAGTTCCCGGCCAGCCGAGGTCGCGCAGGGACTGCGGATCGAACCGGCCGCGATAGTAGAGCGAGAAGTCCCAATCGCTGTCCGGCCGGTTGGTACCCTCGGCCCGCGAACCGCCGAGCGTCACAGCCTTCACACCCGGCAGTGATCCCAGACCGTCGGCGACGTATGCGATGAAGGCTTCGTCATCCATGGGTTCACGCTAGTGGCCGAGTGCGACACTCGACCGGCGAGTGCGTCACTCGACCAGCGGGGCGGCCGTCTCCGCCGCGGGTTCGGGCAGCGGGAAGATCGCGTCGAGCAGGGTGCGCACCCACGCGATCAGCTCGGCATCCTGAAGCGACTCGCCATCGATGACCGGCAACGGCACGAGCGCCACCTTCTGAGCGGTGACGAGCCGCGACTTCGGATACATGCGTTGCAGCCGCACTTGGAGCGAATCGGGCAGGTCGACCGGCGCGATGCGCAGGTTCGAACCCATCGCGACGACATCCGAGAGCCCGGCCTGCTGGGCGCGCCTGCGCAGCCGGGAGACCGCGATGAGGTTCGTGACGGCTTCCGGTGGTTCACCGTAACGATCGGTGAGTTCCTCGAGCACGAGATCGATCGACTCGGGCTTCGCATTCGGTGCGGATGCCGCCGACAGCTTCTGGTAAGCCTCCAGCCTCAATCGCTCGGAGTCCACGTACTCCTCGGGGATGTGCGCATCGACCGGGAGCTCCAGTCGCAGCTCCGTCTGCCCCTCGGCGACCTCGCCGCGGAACGTGTTCACGGCCTCGCCGATCATCCGCAGGTAGAGGTCGAAACCGACTCCCGCGATGTGCCCGGACTGCTCGCCTCCGAGCAGGTTGCCCGCACCGCGGATCTCGAGGTCCTTCAGCGCTACCTGCATTCCGCTGCCGAGCTCGTTGTTGGCGGCGATCGTGGAGAGCCTGTCGTGAGCGGTCTCGGAGAGCGGCTTGTCGGGATCCCAGAGGAAATACGCGTAGGCACGCTCACGACCACGGCCGACGCGACCGCGTAGCTGGTGCAGTTGCGACAGCCCGTACTTATCGGCTCGGTCGATGATGATCGTGTTCGAGTTCGCGATGTCGAGACCGGTCTCGATGATGGTCGTGGAGACGAGCACGTCGAACCTGCGCTCCCAGAAGTCCACCACGATCTGCTCCAGCGCGTGCTCGTTCAGCTGGCCGTGTGCGACCGCGATGCGCGCCTCAGGCACGAGCTCCGCAAGCTGCGATGCCACGCGCTGGATGCTCGACACCCGGTTGTGCACGAAGAACACCTGGCCCTCGCGCAGCAGCTCGCGACGGATGGCAGCAGCCACCTGCTTCTCCGAATACGGCCCGACGAAGGTGAGGATCGGATGCCTGTCCTCCGGCGGCGTCGCCAAGGTCGACATCTCGCGGATGCCCGTGACCGCCATCTCGAGAGTGCGCGGGATGGGCGTCGCGCTCATCGCGAGCACGTCGACGTTCGTCTTCAGCCGCTTGAGGGCATCCTTGTGCTCGACGCCGAAACGCTGCTCCTCGTCGATGACGACGAGGCCCAGGTTCTTGATGGAGACGTTCTTCGACAGCAGCCGGTGGGTACCGATCACGACGTCGACGGTGCCGTCGGCGAGTCCGTCGAGAACCTCCTTCGCCTCGCGGTCGGTCTGGAACCTGCTGAGCTGACGCAGATGCACAGGGAAGCCGGCGAAGCGCTCCTGGAAGGTCTCGAAGTGCTGTCGCACGAGCAGTGTGGTCGGCACGAGCATGAGCACCTGCTTGCCGTCTTGCACGGCCTTGAACGCGGCGCGCACCGCGATCTCGGTCTTGCCGAAGCCGACATCGCCCGAGATGAGCCGGTCCATCGGGATCGGTCGTTCCATGTCGGCCTTGACCTCATCGATGGTCTGCACCTGGTCGGGCGTCTCCACGAACGGGAACGCCTCTTCGAGTTCGTGCTGCCACGGGGTGTCGGGCCCGAAGGCGTGCCCCTTCGAGGCCATGCGCGCCGAATACAGCTTGACCAGCTCGACCGCGATGTCGCGCACCGCCTTGCGAGCACGTCCCTTCGCCTGCGACCAGTCGCTGCCGCCCATCTTCGACAGCTGAGGCGCTTCGCCGCCGACGTAGCGGCTGAGCAGGTCGAGCTGATCGGTCGGCACGTAGAGCTTGTCGCCAGGATATCCGCGCTTCGACGGCGCGTACTCCAGCACGAGATACTCGCGCTTCGACGTCACAGCGTTGCGGCCACGCGCCGAGCCCGTTCCGCGCGTGACCTCCCGCTGCACCAGCTCGACGAACTTGCCGATGCCGTGCGTCTCGTGCACGACGAAGTCGCCCGGCTTGAGCTGCAGCGGGTCGACCACGTTCTTGCGGCGCACGCCGAGCTTCTTCACCTGCCGCGAGTCGTAACCGACGGTGCGCCCGTAGAACTCGGTCTCGCCGATCACCGCGAGCTTCGCCTCTGGCAGCTCGAAGCCCTGCTCCACGGATGCCGGCAGTACGTACGCGACGCCGGCCTCGGCATCCGCCGGGTAGTCCTCGACCTGCCTGGCCGCCACGCCGCGCTCGGAAAGCACGTCGACGGCTCGCTCCACGAGTCCGTGGCCGGCCGCGACGATGGCGACCCGCCACCCGTCGGAAAGACGCTGCGCCACGTGCCCGATCGCTCCGTCGACGTTGCCGGCGAAGCTCGGGACGGCATCCGCCGCGACGCGTACGTAGTCGCCGGCCGACTCCGCAAGGTCCTCGACGGACTGCTCGGCGATCGGCACAAGTAGCTCGGCGCCGCCCGAGTCGAAGCTCGAGAACGTCCACCACGGGTGCTCGGGGAGCTTCCCTCCCGGCCTGCTGAGCTGTGCTGCGTCGCGCAGCTGACGCAGCGAGATGAAGTCTCCCGAGGCGAGGTCGATCGGGGCGGCGGCGCCGACGGTGGCCGCGCTCCAGGCCGCCTCGAGGAACTCGCGGTTGGTCTCCGAGAGGCTCAGCGCTCGGGCGGCGACACGTTCCGGCGACATCACGGCGACAGCTGCACCGTCTGGCAGGTAGTCGGTGAGCGGCACCAGCTTGTCGACCAGCGCAGGGGCGAGCGACTCCATGCCCTCGACCGGGATGCCCTCCGCCACCTTCGTCAGCAGTTGTTCCAGGCCAGGGAACTCGTGCGCCATCTCGGCGGCACGCTGCCTGACGGCGTCCGTGAGCAAGAGCTCGCGCGCCGGGGAGAGCTCGACAAGCGGCGCCTCGTGCGGCAACGAGCGCTGATCGGCGACCGAGAACGCTCGGATCTGCTCCACCTCGTCGCCGAAGAAGTCCACGCGCACAGGATGGTCGGCGGTCGGCGCGAACACGTCGAGGATGCCGCCGCGCACCGCGAACTCGCCCCGCCTGGTCACCATGTCGACGCGCGAATACGCAAGTGCGACCAGCCGCGACGCGATGGAGGTCAGATCGTTGCCTCGACTGCCCTGTTCGAGCACGATCGGCTCCAGCCGATCCAGGCCCGCGGCGATCGGCTGCAGGGCGGCGCGCACGGAGGCCACGACGATCAGCGGATGCCCGGCATCCGGCTTCCACGTGCCCAATCGGCGCAGAGCGGCGAGTCGTTTGCCCACGATCTCCGGTCCTGGGCTCAGCCGTTCGTGCGGCAGCGTCTCCCACGCGGGGAACTCCACGACTTCGGCGCGCGGAGCCACCGAACCGAGCGCGGATCGCAAGGCTTCCGACTCACGTCCCGTCGCGGTGACGATGAGCAGCACCTGCTTGTCTGCTGCGCGCCTGCCGAGCAGCCCCGCTGCGAGCGGGACACGGAGGCCGGTGGTCACCGAGAAGTCCGCGTCGCGATTCGCAGAGGTCAGGGCATCGGCAAATGTCTGGGCGCGCGAAAGCGCCTCGGTCAAGCCCTCGAGGATCACTGGACCAAGTGTACGGACCTGGCCCTCTCGGAATACTTGCAGGTTCTGCAATCTTGCAGTTGCTATAATTTTGCAGTACCTGCACCAAAGGAGTCCGACATGACCGAGTTCCGAACGACCGCCCCGACGTCCGGCGCGCCGACTCTCTCGGCGCAGGAGGGCGACGACGCGGCGAGCGGCGGGCTGCGTGCACGCAAGATCGCACAGGCGAAGCTCGCGGTCGAGCACGCCGCATTCACCATCGCACTCGAGCGCGGCTACGAACACGCGACAGTCGATGCGATCTGCGAAGCCGCCGACATCTCGCAGCGCACGTTCTTCAACTATTTCGGCAGCAAGGACGGCGTCTTCCTCGGCCGCGGTCCTGCGCAGATCACGGACACCGATGCCCGGGAGTTCGTTGAGAGCCCCGGCCCGTTGCTCGGGGACCTGATGGCGGTCATCTCCAGGACGATCGTCGATCACGAACACGATGCCGACCTGTTCGCCATGCGTCAGAAGCTGGCGAAGCGCTCCCCCGAGTTCGCGAAGGCCCTCGTGTCGACGATGAACTCCGTCGAGGAATCCCATGTCGCCCTCATCCGAGAACGGTTCGCGGCTCAACATCGGCAGGGCGACGAGAAGGACCTCGACGACGAGGCGCGCATGGCCGTCTCGCTCGCGATCGGCGCGATGCGTTTCGTGTTCCGCCGCGCATTCGACAGCAAGACGGAGCGGATACGACGCGAGACGCTCGACCGCGCGATCGATCTCGTCAACCGCGTCACGACGAGTTGACCTCCGCAGACGATTCGCGACGATCACGCCGCGCACCGACCCTCCAACGACCAGAACCACTGACAAAGAAAAGACATTCACGACATGACTGACACGATTTCGGCGACGCGCTCCCGCGTCTCCGCGTCTGGGTCGAAGCGCAGCATTCTGCTCGTCTTCGCCGGACTGATGGTGACGATGCTGCTCGCATCGCTCGACCAGACGATCTTCTCCACCGCCCTGCCGACCATCGTCGGGGAATTGCACGGCGTCGATCAGATGTTGTGGGTGACGACCGCCTACATTCTCGCCTCGACGATCATGCTGCCGGTGTACGGCAAGCTCGGCGACCTGATCGGCCGCAAGGGGCTGTTCATCGCAGCAATCTCGATCTTCATTCTCGGATCGATCGTCGGCGGATTCGCGGACGACATGACCTGGCTGATCATCGGCCGTGCGGTGCAGGGACTCGGCGGTGGCGGCCTGATGATCCTGTCGCAGGCGATCATCGCCGATGTCGTGCCCGCCCGCGAGCGCGGACGCTACATGGGCATCATGGGCGGGGTCTTCGCGCTGTCGTCCGTCGCCGGACCCCTGCTCGGCGGCTGGTTCACGGACGTGATCGGCTGGCGCTGGGGCCTGTGGATGAACATTCCCCTGGGCATCCTGGCCATCGCCTCCGCGATGTTCTTCCTGCACCTGCCGAAGAACACCGCAGGCCGTCCGCGCCTCGACGTGGCAGGCATGGGACTGCTCGCCGCCGCCACCACCTTCGTGGTGCTGATCACCACGTGGGGCGGCAACACCTACGACTGGGACTCTCCGGTCATCCTGGCCCTGATCGCCGGAGCGATCGCCGCGGCCGTGGCGTTCGTGTTCGTCGAGCGCAGGGCCGTTGAGCCGGTCATGCCGCTGAAGCTGTTCAAGGACCGCAACTTCACGCTGACCACCATCGCCGGTTTGTTCATCGGCGTCGCCATGTTCGGTGCGATCGCCTACCTTCCGACCTATCTGCAGATGGTGACCGGCGTCGACGCGACGCAGGCCGGCCTGCTCATGATCCCGATGATGGCAGCCCTGCTGGTCGTCTCGATCGTCACCGGTCAGCTCGTCAGCAAGACCGGCCGCTACAAGTGGCTGCCGATCGCCGGCACGGCGATCGTCGCCGTTGCGCTCCTGTTGCTGTCCACCATGACACCGACCATGCCGATCTGGCTGCTGTGCACGTTCCTCGCCGTCATGGGCGTCGGGCTGGGCGCTTCGATGCAGATCCTCGTGCTCATCGTGCAGAACTCGTTCTCCGTGAAGGAGGTCGGCACTGCGACGGCGTCGAACAACTACTTCCGCCAGGTCGGCGCCTCCATCGGCACCGCCATCGTCGGCAGCCTGTTCGTGGCGCGACTCACCGATCTGCTCGCGCAGCGGATGCCCGCCGGCGCGACCACCGCGGGCGCCGACACCAACTCGCTGACACCAGAGGCCGTGAAGCAACTGCCGTCGGCCATCCGCGACATCATCGTGGGCGCGTACAACGACGCCCTCACTCCGGTGTTCCTGTACATGCTGCCGCTGATGATCGTGGCGGCTGTCCTGCTCTGCTTCATCAAGGAGAAGCCGCTGGCGACGACCATCGAGCGCGATGTCCTTCCGGAGTCGCTCGAGATCGACGGATCCGATGCTTTGGCCCTCGAGCTCGAGCGGCTCGCCGCGGCGGGCGCCGCAGCGAGCGCAGGCGATGGCGATGAGCCGGGGCACGATTCCGGCGACGACCACGAAAGGCGGCTCGTTCCCTCGAACGAGTGACGCGATGCGCGGAGTCCCAAGATCGGGGCTCCGCGCACGGCTCGGCGGCGCTTCCGATGTTCGATTCATTCGCGACCTCGGGAATAGTCGCCGGGCCGATACGTTTGCATACACGTACCGCGGGGCATCCGCACTCTTTTCCCTTTCTCCACGTCAATGAGGAGCACCATGACCGACACGACAACGACCACTCTCGAGATCCCGGGCTACCGCGAGGGCACCTGGATCATCGACCCCGTTCACAGCGAGGTCGGCTTCACGATCCGTCACCTGATGATCAGCAAGGTCAAGGGCAAGTTCGAGAAGTTCGACGCGACGTTCGTGACGCCCGCCAACCCGCTCGAGGCAAGCGTCACGGCAACCGCCGACGTGGCATCCGTGAGCACCGGCGAGCCGAACCGCGACGGCCACCTGCGCACCGGCGACTTCTTCGAGGCGGAGACCTACCCGACCATCGACTTCGTCTCGACCGGCGCTCGCGTCGAGAAGGGCGAGTTCCTGATCGACGGCGACCTCACCATCAAGGGCGTCACCAAGCCGGTCACGTTCGAGTTCGACTTCGGCGGCTTCGGCGGCGACCCTTACGGCAACTACAAGGCCGGCGCGAGCGCCAAGACCGTCATCAACCGCGACGACTTCGGCCTCAGCTACAACGCGGCGCTCGAGACCGGCGGCGTGCTGCTCGGCGACACCGTGACCATCACGCTGGAGCTGCAGGCGGCCCTGCAGGCCGACGCCTGAGTTCCTGCCCAACCAGCACCTTCTTGCCGAGCCACCCTCGTGTTCACGCGAATTCGACGGTGGCTCGGCCACATTGTGGTGGCTCGCGGGTCGTGATGATTAGGCTCGGCACATGGCGACCGAGATCACGACCATCGACTACACCGTTCCCGCTGACGTCTACGCGCGTTACGGCGCCGACTTCGACACCGAGGCCGTGAACGACGCCGTGCTGGCCGAGCTCAACGCGATCATCCCCGAGGGTGTCGTCGTCGAGCGCAACGGCAAGGTGTTCGCCGAGAAGAGCGTCGAGGATGTCGCGCGCGGCCTCGATTGGAAGCAGCTGATCGGGCACATCGACCTCGACCAGATCCTGGCTGCGCACGGCCGCTGAGGCCTTACGCCGACGCGTCCCGCCTCGTGCGCCTCGTCCGCAGCACGCCGATCAGGCTCACGAGCGAGACGATCGCCCAGACTCCCTCGAGCAACAGGAACCCCCACTGTGCTTCGACGACAGCATCGACGGCGAGGATGCCCGACCCGATCACGTTGAGCGTCAAGTACCAGCTCGACTTCGGATCGAGGATGCCCCACTGCGCCAGTGCGAAACCGGCCAGCACGAGAAGCGAGCCCGCTATTTGAATGACGATGTCCACGTTGCCCTCCGGCAGCGTCGTCGTCGGATCCGGGTACGGCGCTTCTCGTCCGGGGAGCGACCTGGCGGTCGAACCACGACGAATCTAGGCGAAAGCCCTGATCAGACCCTGGGCAGCGCGTCAGACCCTGGGCAGCGCGATCGACGTCGGCTGCTCGTTCACTCGGCTCACACCCAGCCGGAGAGCCCCGTCACGAAGCCGTCGAAGTCGTCGCGATGCACCATGTGGCCGGCGCCGGGCACGACGCGCACCTCGAAGCCGAGGGCGCGCATCCGCTCAGCGACGACCGGGCTGACCAGCCGGGACTTGTCGGCCAGCATGAGCAGCGACGGCACGGCCATGCGCTCGGGCGGCGACAGCGGCATGCTCTTGCCGTCGCCGAAACGGCTGAGGAAGCGACGGTCGAAGGCCGCGTAGTCGCCGGCCTCGATGGCCACATCGGCGTCGTTCCATCGCGGGTTGCTTGCCGCGATCGCCGCCGGCTTTCTGCTCAGCAGGCTGCGGAACAGCAACGGCGCACCGAGCCGTTGCCACCAGGGAAGGCGCGTGCCGAGAAAGGCAGGATCGATGTAGACCGCACGCCGCGGCAGCATCAGATCGACGAGACGCGAGAGGGCGATGCCGCCGAGCGAATGGCCGATCGCCAGTTCCGGACGACGAGGCACGGCTCCCGCGATGCTCCGCACGATCTGTTCGAGGCTGTACGACCTGGCACGCGGGCTGCGACCGTGACCGGGGAGGTCGACCGCGACCACACGGTACCCGCGGTCGGCCAGCGCTGGGCCGAGGGATCGCCAACTGCGCGAGCTGGAGAACAGACCATGCACGAGAACCGCGACCCGGTCGCCCGTGCCCCACTCGCGCGTGAACAACTCCATGTCTGCAGAATACGGGCCGTCGATATACGAATACTTCGCGCCTGCGTGGGGCTGCCCGGGAGCAGGCCGTGAGGATGCCGCATGGCGTTCAGGTGCATCGCTCCGACGGCAGCGCGGGTGCTACCAGCCTGCGCCGTAGCTCAGGAACGGCGCTGTGATGCCGGTGGCGCTCGTCGCTTCGGCGAGCGCCACTGCAGGGGCAGTCCCGGTCGCGAGCCTCGCGTGCATGGCGCTCAGCACTTCGCACGCGTCGTCGTCGTTCACGCTGACCGGCGAGGCGATCACGCTGCGTGCTCCGGCGTGCAGCCACGTTCGCGCCATGCCGAGGGCCTCGTGCCCCCAGCCGATGGATGACCTGCCCAGCTCGCACGCGGAGATGATGGCGGTCGACGG
Organism: Humibacter sp. RRB41; assembly: GCF_022761015.1. Lineage (GTDB taxonomy): Bacteria > Actinomycetota > Actinomycetes > Actinomycetales > Microbacteriaceae > Humibacter. The sequence continues at coordinate 218,998 of NZ_JAKWJQ010000004.1, read as the reverse complement.
CATCCGTTCGATCCGCTCGATGTCGTAGCCGAACCACGGGCCATCCGCCAGCTCGATACCGGAGAAGTGCGGGTTGTCGGCGGCGTGCCTGCCGTGCCCGGTCACGTGGAAGACCTCGACGGCCGCCGCCAGCTCGGATGCCGCACCCGTCGTTGCCGCTTCACCTCGCAGCACCGTGGCACCCGTCCACACGGATGCCGCCCGAGCCACCTCCTCGTCGGCGCGGGGAACACGCGGCCCCGCCACGAATCCCGCCGGCCCATGCGATCGGGCCTCGTCGTGCGCCCCCCGCTCGGCGAGCCACCTGGTGGCGGAAAGGGGCACGGTCAGCGGTCGTCCGGCCACCCCGTCGAGCATCGACCACGGCACGCCCGCCAGAATCCCGGGGGCGACCACGACGACCCGGGTGCCGCCGTCCCGCAGACGTTCGGACGCTGACATCGCCGGAGCGATGAGCAGCTCGTCGAGCGCAGACAGTCGGTTCGACACCGACCTGGCGACGGCCTCCCCCAGCGCACCATCGATCCGCGCCGCGTGCACATCGAGGTCGGCGAAGAGTGCGGCGCGCTCCGCCGTGCCGAACTGATCCGGGCGCAACTCAACGGTGCGAGAGGCATCCTGCTCCAAGACGAGCGCGACAAGGCGCTGGCCTGACCAGAGATACGCGAGCAGCACCGTGCGATCGCCGAGGGATGACTGCACCTCGTCCATCGAGGCGAACTGCGCCACCACGCCCTCACCCGTCGTCGCCCACTGGCGGCTGCGGATGCGTTCGCGCAGTTCGGCCTCACGTCGCTGCTCGCTCGTTCCGAACGTGCCGGAGAGCCGCAGCCCACGCAGTTCGGCCAGATCGGCAGCCGTTCTCGGGTCTGACGGTGGCCGGGGCACCACCGAATGGCTCGCGACGCTGCGGGCTCGTTCTGACCACTCGAACATGTTCCGGACGTCACGTGACCTGAACGCGGCGGCGATGCCCACCTTCGTCAGTGCCTGGCCGTGCATGGCCGTACTTGTTTGCAGGTCCACCGAGCGGAAGACCGCCTGCCATTGCGCGAGTTCCTCCAGGCCGCGGGCCGCCTCCCGAACCACCCGGCGGTCATCGCCGAGCACCGAGGCGGCCTCTGCGCGCACTTCGCGAGACATGACTCGTCGCGCGATGGGAGCGTCGGATGAGACACGGATGCCTCGAAGCGCCTCACGCGCTGCAGACTCCCCACCCCGCCGCACTCGCACCCGCTGAGCGACGAGCCGCAGGTCGCCGGCATCCTCCCTCAGGCGATGCCGTGTCAGCTGAGCAGTCACGCTCTCGAGGTCTTCAAGAAGACGCTGCGAATGGCCGCCGGCCGCGACATCAGCGCGAAGTGCGACGGCCAGCGCCCGCAGGGCGCCCACCTCGTTTCCGTGCGATTCGTAGAGCCGACCGGCAGACCGTGCGAGTTTCGCGGCAGCGACCGGGTCGAAGTACAGCATCGAACGAGCTCGCCGCCAAACCGCATCGGCCTGGCGGAGCCGAAGTCGTCGAGCGCGGTAAACCGCTGCAGCAGCGGCAAGCGCAGCGGAGGCCTCGAACGGCATCCCAGCAGCGAACAACGCCTCCGCGCGGTCGACGTCGCCGATCGCAGCGTCCACCGGCGATGCAGCCGCCGCCCGCGACCGCGCTGCGTCCATGTACCGCAGTGCGGAGACCAGATCACCGGAGAGCAACGCCGCATACCCCTGGTTATGCGTGGCTTTCGCCGCGTCGTCACGCAGGCCTGCCGAATGCAGCAGACGAGCCGCATCGCCGAAATCGGTGAGCGCCTCATCGGATCGTCCGAGCTCGAGTAGCGTGTTGCCGCGATTCATGGCAACGGTCCCTGCCAAGACGGGATCGTCCAGTCGTTTCGACGCTTGGGTCAGCAAACGTAGGGCTTCATTCAGGTCGCCTCGCCCCATTGCGACCACTCCGTGCTGGCCCCACAGAACGGCGCGAGTGTCCTCACGCAGACCTCGAATGCCAAGCGCTTCACGACACAGCCGGTCCGCCTCATCGATGGCTCCCAGATCGAGAAGGACCCATGCCAAGGTGCCGAGGATGCGCGCACGCAGGTTCACCTCAGTCGTGCGCTCCGCTGCTTCGTTGAGGATTCGCTTCGCCGCCGCGTGCTTTCCCGCGTTGGAGAGCACGACCCCTCGGTCGTACAACTCGAGCGCGCTGAGCATCCTTAGATTATGACGTGCCCCAGGATCGGCCGCGCTACGAGCCGAGGTATCACTTAGTGACGAGTCGGCACGTCGGCGAGCACTCGATCGACGGCCTGTGCGGCCCTTGCCCGTCGTTCCGCCGGCGTGTTCGCGTCGCCGAGTTCGTCCAACGCCGCTGCCATGCGTCCTGCCACGACAGGGGCAGAAAATGACGTGCCACTCCACACCGCGAATCCGCCGCGGAAGTCGTCAGGGTCTATGGACGATCTGAGCGATCCCTCGAATCGACGCGAGCCCGCCGCGTTGTACCCGCCGTTGAGCGGCGGCATCGTGCTGACGACGGCGGCCCCTGGCGCCCACGTACGCACCCAGGGTCCGTCGTTGCTGAAGAGTGCGATGCTGCCATTGGGGTTGAGCGCGCCAACGGAGATGATGGGCGTCGACTCGGCTGCCGGGTGGACGATGGTCTGTCCGTCTGAACCCGACCAATCCCACAAGGCGGCCGGAAACTGCGGCCGATCCGTTGCGTCGTTGCCCGCAGAGCAGACGATGACCGTGCCTGTGTGCCCGATGGCAGACAGCAGCTGGTACAACGTGATGTCGTAGAGACCGTCTTCCGGAGTCTCGTGGTAATAGCCAAGGGAGAGCACGAGCACATCGAGCCGCTTGCCCCCCTTGCCCTCCGCATCGTCGGTCACGAGTTTTGCCACGCCGGACAATGCATCGAGCAGTTCGTCCTCCCCGACGGTCCCGTCTGGCTCGACGATGCGCCAGGCGATGATATTCGAATCTGGACTCGCTTGGTGAACCAGTCCGGAGATGAAGGTTCCATGTCCTGCGACCGGGTCGAGCGCGCCATCCAGCGGGCCTGTGACGTCGCCATGCACCTCACTGTCATGTTTCGCATCCGTGTACCCGATCGGCCTGATGGTTCCATCGGTCAACCTCACCCCGACGTTGCGTTCCACGACGCTGTCGCCATCGCGTCCGTCGAACCACGGATGGCGGCCGCATCCACTATCAAGCACGCCGACAACGCTCCGCGAATCCCTCACGGTTCGGGCCGGTGCGGGAAGAGTCACCGCGATGGGCTGCAATCCGCCCGTGCCAGGCAAGGCATAGCCGTCCACGGCGCCGTAGTCGCCCGTCGCCGGATTCGTGCGGCCGTACGGATTGGTGCGGCCGTACGGGTTGGTCCTTCCGTACGGGTTCGTGCGACCGTAGGGATCTGCGCTCTCGAACGGGTTCGTACGACCGTACGGCGTCCCCACCGTCAGCACGTGGTTCAGCCCGACGCCAGGCAGCGCGTTGCCGGGCGCGAGCATCCGTGCCTTCTGAAGCACGAGCCACGCGTTCGGCGCCTGCGTGCTGCTCGCACCGGGAACGATGGCGACACGCTTCGCACCGAGAGGTCCGGTCGCCCAGGAGTGGGTCTTCACCCGTCGCGAGCGGGCATCGTCGTCCTCGTCGAGATGGGCGACCGAGACCACATCGTCTCGCGGCACCTCCCACCCGAATGTCGCAGCCGCCTGCGACAGCAGATCCAGCGTTCCGTCCACGTCACCGAGCGTCGAGACGAGGAGCTGATCCGGCGCGTACACGGTCGGATGCGCGACGACACCCGGCACCGGAATCGCCTTGGCCGTCTCCGCGGTCAGCGTGCTCGCCTCGGCGGGTGGCGTCTGCGGTTTCCAATGCCGCACATGGCGAACCGGCCGTGCGTGCGAGTTCTCGGTCATGGTGGATCCTCTCGATCTGACGCGGCAGCCGGTTTTCGGGTACGGCGGCCGTGCGGGTACAGCTGTTGAAGAGCAGTGAAGATCAGAGCGCGAACGACGAGGTCGCCCAGACCGGCGCCGAATCGGATGCCACGGCCAGCGAGACCGTGGCACGTCCGGGGCCGACACCGGTGAAGGCGAACCGGCCGACGTCATCCGCTGCCGTGGTGCGTTCGCGTCCGTCGACGTCGATACGTGCGACGCCCGAGGTCGCCGGCGTGCTCCAACCGTCGACGCGGAAGCCGTCCGGCTCCCGCACGATGCGCAGCAGCACCTCGTAGCCGTGCGACACGAAGCGCAGGGTGCGCTCCCCACCTCGCACGTTCTCGAACTCGAGCGTCTCGGAGAGCAGCTCGAGCACGATGAGCTCGTCATCGAGCGCGGCGCGCTCGGCCGCTTCGAGTGCAAGCGCATCGAGGTCGGCCGGAGCTGGATCGCGTCGCTCCCACATCTGCCGCAAGGCGGTCAACACGTGGCGGTCATCGAGGTTCACGGAGTTCATCGGGTCTCTCCTGCAGTGAGGGCGGCACGGAGTCGGTCGAGGCAGCGGGATCGGGTCGGGCCGATGCTGCCGATGCGCATGCCGGTCTCTTCGGCGATGCGGCGATAGTCGGGCTTGTCATCGAAGGCGATGATGCGCAGCAGTCGTTGACAGCGTTCGGGGAGGGTGAGAACGCTACGCCACAACTCGGCGCTCGAAATCGCTGTGACGGCAGCGTCTTCGGCTGACGGGCTGGCACCGAGGCGGGGTTCCAGGGTGTCGAGGTCGGAAGGCGACACGCGATCCGACCGTTTGACCGTGCGCCACGCCTCTCTGCGCGCGGTCACGGTCAGCCACGCGGCGACCGCTGTCGGGTCATCGATCGCCGCGTAACCGTGAACGAAGCGCACCCAGGTCTCCTGTAGGACGTCTTTCGCCGTCGTCTCGTCGATGCGGTAGGCGCGCACCACGTGCCAGAGAATCGGGTTCATGGCGTGCACGAGCGTCGTCATCGCGTCGCGGTCACCGTCCAACCAGGAACGGAAGGCATCCGCTGCCACGGCGTACGCCGGACGAACGGATGCCTCCGCGGACTCACCAGCCCCCATAGACACCACTGTGGCCCGTGGGCTGAGCTGCTGCAAGACGGTCACGCCGGCTGAATGATAGTGATGGGTTGCGTCTCTTCGAGAATGATGCGGGCGAGGATGCTCGCTCGCACGTCCTCGTCGATCGACGCGTCCGCGCGCTCGGTGTCTGTCATGGTGTGTCCTTCCCACGAATAAGGAGCACGCGGACCTCCTTCTGATACGTGTATCAGGACGGGAATTCCGAACTCCTCATAAACATGAGCCGTGATCAGAAAACCCGACGATGACCGGTCAGCATCCTCCGCTGCCGAACGAGGTCCCCGGCGGGTTGCCGGAGTTGATCGTGGCGCCCGACGGGCGCATCTATCCCGCGGCCTCGGTTCCGTCCGGGTCGAAACCCCAGGCATCCGCACGGTCGAGGCACGTGCGGTGGTTCAGGCCAGCCCGCCGAGCCACGGTCTGAAGCGGCTGCCAGGCGTCGCTCGAAGAGCAGACCGGTCAGACGCTCGGGCTGTGGTACCGCAGCTGCGCGGCGACGAGACCTTGCGTCGTGACCAGCTCGACGGCATCCGCCCCGTCTGAGACGAGGTTCGGCAGCAGCTCGCGCTCCGCGGCGTTGAACGGGCTGAGCACGTGGTCGGCGGCATCCGTTCGGCCGGGTGGACGGCCGACGCCGACGCGCACCCTGATGAAGTCCGGAGTGCCGATCGCGCTGGCGATGTCGCGCACCCCGTTGTGGCCGCCGTGGCCGCCACCGGATTTGAGCTTGATGGTGTCGAACGGAATGTCCAGCTCATCGTGCACCACGATCAGCCGCGACGGCTCGACCGAATAGAACCGCACGAGCTGGGCGACGGGCCCGCCCGACACGTTCATGTACGTGTTCGGCTTGGCGAGGACGAGGCGAGGGCCGCCGGGGACGATACGTCCCTCGGCGACCCTCGCGTTCGTCTTGTGCGTCTTGAAGGTGGCGGATGCCCGCGACGCGAGCTCGTCGACGACCATCTGTCCGATGTTGTGACGGGTGCGCGCGTACTGCGTGCCGGGGTTGCCGAGGCCGACGATGAGCCAAGGCTGTTCCGCCATGCGCGCGCCTTACCCGCTCGACTATTCGGCGGACTCGGCTGCGGCGTCGGCTGCGACCTCGGCCTCTGCGGCCTCTTCCGCTTCCTCGGTCTCCTCGGCGGCCGGCGCAGAGGGCACCGTGATCGCGACGACGAGAGCGTCCGCGTCGCTGAGCAGCGATGCGCCGCTCGGCAGCGTGACGTCGCCCGCCGTGATGTGCGCACCCTCCTCGAGGCCGTCGACGTTCACGACGAGGCGCTCCGGGATGTGGGTCGCCTCGGCCTCGATGTGGATCGTCGAGAGGTCCTGCACCACGATGGTGCCGGAGAACGACTCGCCCTCGATGTGCACGGGAACCTCGACCTGAACCTTCTCGCCACGACGAACGATGATGAGGTCGATGTGCTCGATGATCTGGCGGACCGGGTCCTTCTGCACGTCCTTGACCAGGGCGAGCTGGGAGGAGCCGGCGATGTCGAGGTCGAGCACCGCGTTCGCCTTGCGCAGGATCAGGCCGAGCTGATGCGCGGGCAGCGTGAGGTGCTGCGGGTCGGTGCCGTGGCCGTAGAGAACGGCCGGAATCTTGCCCGCGGCGCGGATCTTGCGGGCAGCGCCCTTGCCGAACTGGTCGCGTGCCTCCGCGACCACTTTGTTGCTGTCGTCAGCCATGGTGATGTGTCTCGCTTTCGGTGGGCGTGGCCCACGTCGTATTGGGATTCGTTGTCAACTCGTGCTGCATGTCAGCGTGAGGACAGACGTGAGCCTGGTCCACCGCGTCGATCACGGATGCTCGCAGCGCACGCTCCAAGCGGCCCTGCGCATCCCTCGCCGAAGTTCGGTTTACCAGCCTACCAGCACCGTCATCCGCATTCGCCGTGTCGACGGCGCACCGTCAGCGGTGCAGGCAGATCACACGAGAACAGGCAGGTCCTGCCTGTTCACGTGATGAGAGCGCGACCGTGCCTGTATCCCCCCGAGGGCGGGACGGCCCAGTGCGGCGCGGGGCGCCTCACCAGTCGTGCATCGACCCGTCGAGCAGGCGGTTCACCGGGAGGTAGGCGGCAGCGTACGGGTGCGCCGCCGCGACCTCGTCGTCGTAGTCGACGCCGAGGCCGGGAGCATCCGAGGGGTTCAGCATGCCGTTTTCGAACGAGTACGTCGTGCGGAACACCTCGTGTGTGATCGGCGCGTGCTGCATGTACTCCTGGATGCCGAAGTTCGGAATCGCGAGTCCGAGGTGGATGGCCGCTGCGAGACCGACGGGCGAGACATCCGTCGGTCCATGGGCACCGGACTTGATCTGGTAGACGGCTGCGAAGTCGAAGATGCGCCGCAGTCCCGTGATGCCGCCCGCGTGCGTGACAGGGCTGCGCACGTAGTCGATGAGTTGCTCCTCGAAGAGCTCGCGGTAGTCCCAGATGGTGTTGAAGACCTCGCCGATCGCGAGCGGAGTCGTGGTGTGCTCTCGCACCCTGCGCAGTACTGTCGGATTTTCGGCCGGCGTGACGTCCTCGAGCCAGAACAGGTCGTACGGTTCGAGCGACTTGCCGAGCTTCGCCGCCTGGATCGGCGTGAGCCTGTGGTGCGCATCGTGCAGAAGCGGCAGTTCGGGGCCGAACTCGTTCCGCACCGCCTCGAACACTGTCGGGGTGTGACGCAGATACGCACGCGTGTCCCACGTCTCCTCGACGGGCAGTGCGCTGCGGCGGGCGGGCTCGTAGTCGTAGCGCGCGTCGGACCCGGCGTCCGTGCCGGCTGTGGCGTTGCTCGAGTGCGCGACGCCGTACACCGAGGGCAACCCGGGGATGCCGGTCTGGATGCGGATGGCGCGGTAACCCTCGTCGAGGTGCTCGCGGATCGAGTCGAACAGTTCGGGCAGATCGACACCGGACGCGTGCCCGTAGACCAGCAGGCCATCGCGCGACCGCCCGCCGAGCAGCTGGTAGAGGGGCATGCCCGCTGCCTTCGCCTTGATGTCCCAGAGCGCCGTGTCGACGGCGGCGATCGCGGCCATCGTGACGGGTCCGCGTCGCCAGTACGCCCCGCGGTAGAGGTACTGCCAGGCGTCTTCGATACGGCTCGCGTCGCGACCGATCAGCAGTGGGACCACGTGCTCCGACAGGTAGGCGGCGACCGCGAGCTCTCGGCCGTTCAGCGTGGCGTCGCCGAGTCCCGTGAACCCGTCGTCGGTCGTGATGCGCAACGTGACGAAGTTGCGCCCTGGGCTCGAGACGAGCACCTCGGCGGACGTGATCAGCATGGTCTCTCCTTCATCAAAAGAGGGGTTCGGTAAGTGGGGATAGGGTGACCGCCCGTGCGGGCGGAGACGTTCAGTGTTCGTAGACGCGCCGCGCGAGTCCTGGCTTCAATGCATCCAGCGCCTCTGGCAGGTCGAATCCGCGTGAGGAGCCCCACGCCTCGATCGCGGCGAGGGATGCCAGACCGGGCTCGTCGCCGGCATCCATGCGCTCCGCGATGATCTCGGCCTGCCGCTGGCGGAGCTTCTGCAGGCTTCCGTCGTCGATCTGAGCGAGCCGGTGGGCGATGCGCGGGTTGGCGAAGCGAGCGCGCAGGGCGGACAAGAAGGCATCCGTCGTCTCGGCGTCGAACGGCAGCAGCTCGCGGGCCTCCGCCCACTGCTGTTCGAGCAGTGCACGGCACTGCGGGTCAGCGAAGGCCTGGTCGACGGTCTCGTGCCCCTGCGGAAGCCCCACCGCGGCGAGCAGCGTGTGGCCGGCATTGAGCAACCAGAGCTTGCGACGCTCGTACGGCTCGATGTCGTCGACGAAGCGTACGCCGACGGCGTCCCACGCCGGCCGCCCGGCCGGAAAGCGCCCGCTGATCACCCACTCGCTGAACGGCTCGGTGACCACGGGTGCCGCGTCGTCGTAGCCGGTCAGCTCGTGAGCTGTCGCCCTGTCGGCATCCGTCGTCGCGGGCGTGATGCGGTCGACCATGGTCGACACGAATGACGCGTTCGATTCGATCCATCCCGCGAGGTCGTCGTCCGCCTCAGGCAGCACAGCGCGGCGCAGCACCTCGCCGTTCCCGTTCAGGTTGTCGCAGCTGACCAGCGCAATCGGCCCGGCGGATGCCCGCGCCCGCGCCGCAAGCCCGCGCGCGATCCGCGCCCCCGCACTCTCGCCCGAGGTCGCCCCGTGCGCCGCCTCCGGTTCGTACCCCCGCTCGGTCACCGTCACTGTGAGCACCGCGACCGCAGGGTCTGCGAGCGTGTGCTCCCATCTGTCCCCGGATCCGTCGTGCGCCTGAACGATCGACTGGACAGCCTCGGCCGAATCGCCCTCGGCCGAGCGCGTGATCAGGGTGTAGACGCAATCCTGTGCGGCGAGCACGTCTGCTGCACGGGCGGAGCGACCGGTGAATGCGGCGATCCCCCAGCCGTGCGCCGCGTCGAGCGCGTTGGCACGTTGCGTGTACCAGGCCTGGTGCGCGCGATGGAAGTTGCCGAGCCCGAGGTGCGCGATGCGCACGGGCTCGCGCGAGGTGCGCGCGTCAGCGATCGACGGCATCCAACGCCTTCCGGTGGAGGGAATGCACGTGGGCAAGATACTCCATGAGACGTGCTAGCCGGTGATCTCGGTGCGCACGGTCTGGTCGTCGTACTCGCCGGCCAACACGTCATCGATGAGCACCTCGCGACCGAGCGTCGCGGAGAGATACACGGCGCGCACGACGGCGAGCGACAGCAGAGCATCCGCGACGGTGACGCCAGGGGCACGATGTTCCCGGATAGCGCCGACGATGTCGTCGTATTGCCGCCGATGGCCGATCACGAACGCGTCGGCGCCTCTGGCAGCGCCGAAGAGCTCGGACGGGTCCACCAGTTCCGCGGCACGGTTCTCGGTCGCCGACCTGGTGGGATCGACGTTCGCTCCGGACGCGGCGACGCCTCCGGAGGCGAAGAACGCGAGCTGGTCGTTCTCGATCACGCCTGAACCACGTGAGCCGTGCACCTGCACACGCACCGAGAGGCCGGGGAATCCGGCGGTCGTTGCGTGCAGTACGCCGAGCGCGCCGCTCGTGAACCGTACGGTCGCCACAGCCGTGTCTTCGACGACGATGCGCTCGTGGGCGAGCCGCGCGGTGTGGGCGAAGACGGCGACCGGATGCCCGAGGAACCACACCAGCAGGTCGACGGTGTGCACGCCCTGGTTCATCACGGCGCCGCCGCCGTCGAGCTCCCAGGTGCCACGCCACTGACCCGAGTCGTAGTACTCCTGGGTGCGCCACCAGGGCACGGATGCCACTGCGCTCGTCACGACGCCGAACTCGCCGGAGTGCGCAGCACCCGCGACGACGGCGGACGCCGGGTCGAACCGATGCTGGCTGATCACGGAGGTCACGAGGCCGCGCTGCGCCGCGGCATCCGCGAGTTCGAGGATGCGGCGCGCCCTGCCGACGGAGACGTCGAGCGGCTTCTCGATCACCACGTTGCAGCCGGCGTTCAGCGCGGTCTCCGCAAGGCCGACGTGCAAGCCGCTCGGCGTGCAGATCACGACGAGGTCGACCGGATGCTCGGCCAGCGCGTCCCCGAGATCGGCGAACAGGGCAGGCCGTGCCATGCCCGTACTTTCGACGAGCGCTGCGACGCGTTCTGCAGCCGGAGCGACGGGGTCGATCAGGGCGACGACGTCGACGTCGCCCTGGGCGGCGAGCGCGATCACGTGGTTGTCGGCGATCACGCCACAGCCGACGATGGCCGCGGTGAGGTGAGCTGCGCCGCTCCCGGCAGTGGTGGATGCGCTGGGGGCGCTGTTCATGCTGAGGTGACTCCGATCGTGTCGAGAAGGCGGGCGAAGGCCCGGCCCGCCGTTCCGAACGCGCGAGGTCCGGAGAAGCCGCCGAGCGAGAACCCGGCGGCGAGGTGCGGCTCGAGGGAGGCGAAGCCGCGGTAGCCGGTATCCCGCAGCGCAGTGACCGTGTCGAGGAGCTGACCGTCGCCCTCGCCGGCCGGCACGACGGTGCCGTCGGCGGCGAGCGCGTCCTTCACCTGCAAGTACTCGACGTGCTCGTGCAGCAGGGGCCAGGCATCCGTGAAGGGGCGAACGCCCACCTGCACGAAGTTGGCGTTGTCCCAGGCGAGGCGCAGTGCGTCGGAGCCCACGGACTCGACGACGTCGAGCACGCGCTCCGGCACGTCGCCGTAGATCTCCTTCTCGTTCTCGTGAAGCAGCACGACGTCTTCGTGCTCTGCGAGGTCTGCAAGGGCGCGCATGCGCACCAGAACGTCGTCACGCACCGCCTCGGCGGGGATGCCTTCACCCCGATAGAAGGAGAAGATGCGCACATAGCGCGAATCGAGGGCGTGTGCCGCGATGATCACCCTGCGCAGTCGTTCCACCTCGTGCTCGATCGGAAGGGAGACATCCACCTTGCCGATCGGCGAGGCGATGGCGGAGACGCCGAAGCCCGCTGCGTCGACGAGAGCCTTCAGCTCGCCCAGACGCTCATCGTCGAGCTCGACGATGTTCACACCCCAGGCGCTGCGCACCTCGATGTTGCGGGCGCCCAGCGCTTCGAGGACCGCCAGCTGAACGCGAGGGTCGTCGTCGATCTCGTCGCCGAATCCGGAAAGTTGCCACGTGAGGCCGTCAGCGGCCGGGTCGGAGCTCATGGGTTCGACCCTAGGCAGCGCCAGGAGTCGACTGCAAACGTTTGCCATTCTTTGCCAAGCGGCAGCCGTCCGGCGTGCTTCCGTCACCGGTGACCCGCCTTTTCGTTCGGGTCGCACGAAGTGGGCTCTCGACGCGCCCGATCCAACAGTTTTCGCGACCAGAGCAGGAGGCGGCGTGTGCGAGGGGCGACCTTGGGAGAGGTCAGCTGATGATCTCGTGGAATCCGGTGAGCGCCGAGCTTCCGCCGGTGATGCCGAACACCTCGAGAGAGAGGATGCGCACGACCGGCATCGACCCATCGGTCGACGGCGGATGCTTGATGTCGTAGGTCACCGACGACCCGTTCGCGAGCACACCCTTCAGCGAGGCCAGGTAGGTGTCGACACCGCCGCTGAACGCCATCTGAGTCGCGACCGTGTCGACGCCGGAGCCTTGGGCATCGCGGGTGTCGAGGCGGAATCCGGGGATCGTGACGCTGTCCATCGAGAGTTTGAGCACCGTCGCCGTACTGCCGTCCGACAGATGCACGGTGGTGAGCCCGAGGTAGCGCAGGCCGGAGAACGAGAGCGACGATCCCTGCAGCAGCGCAGGCTTGCCGGTGAAGACCGGTGAGCCGTCTGCCGGTGCGACCAGCGCAGGGCCTGTGGGAGTCGACGGCTGGGTCGTGCCCGTGCTTGTACCCGTGCCGGGAGCGGTCGCAGGGTCGGAGGACGATGGTGAGCTCGAGGGAGCGGAGCTCGATCCACCCGACGACGTCGGTGTGGGCGTCGGCGTCGAGCAGTCGCCGATGAAGCCGAGAATGCACACACCGGTGGGGTCGGCGGCGGATGCGCGCTGAGGCTGCAGCGCGACCATGCCGGTGGCCGTCGCGATCGTCAGCGCAACAGCGAGGGCACCGCCGGCGGCCCTGCGTCGACCGGCGGGACGACGGGTACGTCCCCGAGATGCGCCCTGCTCGGACGACGCGCGGACATCCGCCTGCTCGTCCCCGGAGGCATCGCCGTTCGCATGCTCGTCGTCCGCGCGGTCGATGCCGACCACGCCGGCGACGTGAGGTGCCTGCCCGTCGGGCTCTGCGTCATCCGCTGCCGGCTTTCGCGGCGCCCACGACACGATCATCACGCCGCCGACGCTGGCGAGGATCATGCCGATGAAGAAGCCGCCGAGGTTCACGCCGATCAGCGAATAGACGGCGACGACGAGCGCGATCACACCGTAGAAGATGCGGTGCTGCGGCATGAGCATCGCCAGGACGCCGAGCACCACGAGCACGATCGGGATGACGGTGGCCTGGAAGCCCTCGATCCCGACCTGCACGTGGAGGTGGCCGATGTCGAGTTGGCCGGAGAAGAACATCTCGATGCCGCCGAGCGCGGTGAGCACTCCACCGATGAACGGCCTGCGGCGATACCAGGCGACGAACGCGCGCCAGCCGCGCTTCACGAATTCCATACTCTTCTCCGACCTCCTTCGACCGACCTGCGGGTGCTGACTAGAAGCAGGTCGTGCCGTCGGTGATCTGCAGGTGCAGTCCGTTCAAGGTGAAGACGGATGCCTGCGTGCTCCACGCGGTCTGCTGCAGCTTCTTGATCACGACGGAGTCGGCATCCTGTGCGAAGTCGCCGACGCTTCCCTTGGCCTTCGTGTTCACGGTCGAGGCGTCGACGCCGATGCGGATGTTGTTGAACGTCGCGTCGCCCTTGAGGTCGGTCATGCTGATCTGCAGATCGGTGGCCGTCGCAGGCTTCTTGCCTGCGCCGGCTGTGATGAGCAACCCGATCTTGCCGAGCGGGGTGTCACTGACCACGGACTGGCACAGATTGTGCAGGTCGGCGCTGCCGATGTTCGCGATGGAGACCGGGTGCTGAGCACCGCCCTTCTCCTGTGCGACCCCCGCGTACTGCGAGAATCCGGTGCCGTCGAGTTCGGATGCCCCGACCTGGAACGTGCTGCCGGAGACCGCGAACGACACCGGAACGGCGCCATTGGCGACGCCGCCCATCAGAAGGCTTGCCGCGATGCCGACGGGAACAGCGGCGAGTGCGACGCGCCCGGCCCGTTTGGTCGTGAGGGAACGGAACTTCATAGATCCTCCTTGATCTGAAGACACGGTGTTGATCTGAAGACACGGTGCGCGGGACCCGTGCTGAAGACACTCATCGGGAAGGGTGTCGCCTGCGTTACTGACTGAGCGTCAGTACGTATTTACCATGAGTCAGTAGCATCCGCCAATACCTTGCCACAGTCCCCCGGTTTGGGGTAGTCGCAATTGTCGGCGTGCGGATGCGTGCCGACGCGTTCGTCGAACACGCCGACCACCGTGCCATAGGCTCTGCGTCATGCCTGCCGACCGCCGCATCCGCATGTCGCCGGAGGATCGACGCGCTCAGCTGGTGGCGCTCGGGGTCGCCGCGCTGGCCGACCGACCGCTCGACGCACTCAACGTTGAAGACCTTTCAGCGCAAGCCGGAGTCTCGCGCGGGCTGCTCTTCTATTACTTCGATTCGAAGCAGGGCTTCCACCGCGAAGTGGTGCGGGCCGCGCGCGACGGCATGTTGAACGCGACGGAGCCGCAACTGGACCTTCCGCCACTGGAGCGCCTGCACACCACGTTGGCGAAGATCGTCGACTTCGTGCGCGAGCACCGCAGCACGTTCGTCTCGCTCGTGCAGGGCGTCGCGAGCGGCGATCGCGAGGTGCGTGCAGTGGTCGAGGAGGCCGAGCAGATTCAGACGGAGCGCGTGATCGCCGCGTTCGATGAGCTGGGCGTGCCGTCGTCGCGGATGCTCAGGGTCGCGCTACGCGCCTGGGTCGCGTTCGCCGAGCAAGCGCTCGTCGACGGCGATCTGGTCGCCGGTCCGGAAGGCGATGCCGATGCCGCCGAGCTCCTCGCCTTCCTCGAGCGCAGCGTGCTCGCGGTCGTGGAAGCGGCGACGGGGCCGCTCCCCTCTGCTCCCCCGCTGGTCGAGTAGCGCGCCCGTAGGGCTCGCTACTCGACCAGCAGAGTGGCAAACGTTTGCCATCTGTTTGCCGAACAGGATGTCTGTGGTTTGCTGTGGCCATGGGGTCGCGGAGTGAGGTCGCGCAGCAGAGCGAGAAGCCACAGCGGGCTCCGACGCTGGCGAATGTCGCCGAGCGCGCCGGCGTCGCCATCTCGACCGCATCGCGGGCTCTCTCCAATCCTGGACGCGTCAATGCCGTGACGCGAGGGCGCATCGAGAAGGTCGCCGCCGAGCTCGGGTACTCGCCGAACTGGCAAGCTCGGGCGCTGACATCCGGAAAAGTGGGCGCCATCGCGGTACTCGTCTCCGACGTGACGAACCCGTTCTACTTCGGGATCATCAGGGGCACGCAGCGGCAGTTGAAAGCATCCGGATATTCGCAGCTGCTCATCGACACCGAGGAGTCGGACCAGAACGAGGACGACCTGCTGCATCGGTTGCGCTCGTCGTTCGACGGGGTGATCCTCGCGGCGTCCCGCCTCAGTGACCGCGCCCTGGCGAAGCTTGCTGACGAGCTGCCGCTGGTGGCGGTGAATCGGCAGACTCGCGGCGTACCGAGCGTGTTCATCGACACCCCGAGCGGGGTCGTGCAGGCCCTCGAACACCTCGTCTCGCTCGGGCACCGCGACATCGCCTACGTCTCGGGACCGGCGACATCCTGGTCGAACGAGAGCCGCTGGCGCGCACTCGTGAAGGCTGCTTCGGCCCGCGGCGCGACCATGCACCGGCTCGGACCGTTCTCCCCGCGTCTGCACGCCGGCGCAGCGGCGGCCGACGCCGTGCTCAACACCGGGGCGACGGCGGCCATCGCCTTCAACGACCTGCTCGCCATCGGCATGCTCCAGCACCTCGCCGCCCGGGGCGTGCGCGTGCCCGAGCAGCTCAGCATCGTGGGATGCGACGACATCTTCGGCGCCGACTTCTGCAACCCGCCGCTGACCACGCTCACCGCTCCCGTCGAGCAGGCGGGACGGCTTGCGGTGACCATGCTGGTCGCGCAACTCGACGGGGGCTCCGCTCCCGGCCAGCGGCAGGCATCCGTGCTGCCGACGTACCTGACCGTTCGATCCTCCACGGGCCCAGCCGCCGAGAAAGAGATTTGAGGAGCCATGACCGCCTTGACCCCGCACGCCGATCGCCTGCTGCCGGCCGACCCAGCCACCCGCGACGTCGCGCGTCGCCTCTATGGTGAGGTCGCGGATTCTCCGATCTACTCGCCGCACGGCCATGTCGACGCCCGGATGCTTCTGGACGACGACCCGTTCGGCAACCCGGCATCGCTGCTCATCACGCCTGATCACTACGTGACACGGTTGCTGCACGCCGTCGGGGTTCCGCTCGGCGAACTGGGACTCGGACCGGCAGCCGGACAGGCATCAGGCCGGGAGATCTGGCGACGGCTCTGCGCACACTGGGACGTCTTTCTCGGCACACCGGTGCGCTACTGGTTCGAGAGCGAGTTCTCCGAGGTCTTCGGGCTCACGGATGCCCCGTCGCAGCAGACCGCCGACGCCCTCTACGACCAGCTGCTCGAGGCGCTCGGGAGGCCGGAGTTCCGGCCCCGCGCCCTCTTCGACCGGTTCCGTATCTCGGTGCTCGCCACAACGGATGATCCGGCGGACGACCTTTCGGCTCATCTCGCGCTGCGCGACGATCCGACCTTCACCGGCCGCGTCGTTCCCACGTTCCGCGCCGACAGGTACATGCATCCGCTCGAGTCGACCTGGCGGGCAAAGCTCGACGCGCTCTCACAGGCGTCGAACATCGACACCGGTAGTTACGCGGGGCTGCTCGACGCCCTGCGCTCACGTCGCGCGTACTTCAAAGCCGCGGGTGGAACCGCCACCGACACCGGCGTGATCGACGCGGGAAGTGAGCCGCTGGAGGCTGCCGTCGCCGAGCGCATCCACCGCGAGGCCTTGCTGGGGCCGATCACGCAGGGCGAGGCGGATGCCTATCGGCGCAACATGCTCTATCGCCTGGCGGAGATGAGTGCAGACGACGGCCTCGTGATGCAGCTGCACGCCGGGGTCATCCGCAACCACCACAAGCCGACGTTCGAGGCGTTCGGGCCGGATACCGGTCACGACCTGCCGGCGGTGGGCGGGTACACCGTGCCGCTCACGCCGATCCTGCGCGACTTCGGAGTGAACTCCACCTTCCGCCTGGTGCTGTTCACGGTGGACGAGACGCTGTTCTCCCGCGAGATCGCGCCGCTCGCAGGGTTCTACCCGAGCGTGTACGCGGGAGCGCCCTGGTGGTACCTCGACTCCCCCGCCGGAATCGCGCGGTACCGTTCGGCGGTGACCGACTCCGTCGGCTTCACGAAGACGAGCGGGTTCATCGACGACACCCGCGCCTACTGCTCGATCCCGGCCAGGCACGACATGTCGCGGCGAGTGGATGCCGGCTACCTGGCATCCCTCGTCGTCACCCACCAGCTCAGCGAGGACGACGCCCTGGGCGTCGCACGACGACTGGTGAAGGATATCCCGGTCGGCACCTTCCGACTGTGAGACCTTCGCCGGTCGAGTAGCGAGGGGTGGTCTACAGGTTGATCATGTGGCCGGTGAGGCCGTGGAAGGCATCCTGCATCGACTCGGACAGGCTCGGGTGCGGATGCACGTTGCGAGCGAGCTCGAGAGCGCCGAGATCCCACTTCTGAGCCAGCGTGAGCTCTGGCAGCAGCTCCGACACGTCGAGGCCCACCATGTGGCCGCCGAGCAGCTCGTGGTGCGTCGCGTCGGCGACGAGCTTGACGAAGCCACGGGCATCCCCGAGGGCGTGCGCCTTGGCGTTCGCCAGCATCGGGAAGGTCGACACCTCCACGTCGTAGCCGGCGTCGCGCGCCTGCTGCTCCGTGAGGCCGAAACTGGCGACCTGCGGCTGCATGTAGGTGGCGCGCGGCATCATGCGGTAGTCGCCGAGCGCCATGGTCTCTGCTCCGCCGATCGTCTCTGCTGCGACGATGCCCTGCGCCTCCGCCACGTGGGCGAGCTGAAGCTTTGCCGTCACGTCGCCGATCGCGTAGATGCCGTCGATGTTCGTGTGCATGAAGTCGTCGATCGCGATCGCACCGCGCTCGGTGAGCTCGACGCCGGTGTTCTCCAGGCCGTATCCCGTGACGTTCGCCGCGAACCCGACCGAGATCAGCGCCTTGTCTGCCACGACGCTGTCCTGCGCGCCGTCCGTGCCCGTGTAGGTGACGGTGACCTGACTGCCGTCGTCAACCACGGTCTCGACCTTCGTGGAGGTCAGGATCGGCACGCCGAGAGCCTTGAAATGCTTCGTGATCTCTTTGGAGACATCCACGTCTTCGTTCGGCAGCGCACGATCGAGGAACTCGATCACGCTGACCTGCACGCCGTAGTTCGCCAGCACGTAGGCGAACTCGAGGCCGATCGCTCCTGCGCCGACGATGACCATCGACTTCGGCAGTTCGCGGTCGAGGATGAGCTCCTTGTAGGTCACCACGTTGTCGCTGAGCTCCACACCCGGCAGCAGTCGAACGGTCGAGCCGGTCGCGATGATCGCATTGTCGAACGTGAGCTGCTCCGTGCCGCTCGCGGCGAGCGCCACGTCCATCGACTTCGGGCCGGTGAAGAACCCGTGGCCGTCGAACTCGGTGATCTTGTTCTTGCGCATGAGGTAGTGCACGCCCTTGGCACGGGCATCCGCGACCTGCCGGCTGCGGTCCCAGCCGACGCCGTAGTCGGCGTGGATGTCACCCGAAATACCGAACTGCGCCCCCTCGCGCGTGACGAGGCTGAGCACCTCGGCGTTGCGGATCAGCGTCTTGGCCGGCACGCAGCCGATATTGAGGCACACACCGCCCCAGTACTGCTGCTCGACGACGGCGACCTGCAGACCGAGCTGTGCCGCACGCACGGCGGCGACGTAACCGCCGGGGCCGGCACCGAGGACGACGAGATCGAAGTGGGGCATGGGGGTCCTCCTTGGCAGTGGACGGGTTGGCTGCGCGCGGGCGTTCCGCTACGGGATGCTACCGGTTACTCCGCGGCGGCGAGCTGGCCGCAGGCGCCGTCGATCTCCTTGCCGCGAGTGTCGCGCAGCGTGGTCGGGATACCCGCCTGCTCGATGCGATGCACGAACTCGGCCGTGACATCCTTCTCGCTCGCGGTCCAGATGGATCCGGGCGTCGGATTGAGCGGAATCGGGTTGACATGCACCCACCCGTGACCGCGCTCGTTGAGCTTCTGAGCGAGCAGGTCGGCACGCCAACCGTGGTCGTTCATGTCCTTGATCAGTGCGTACTCGATGGAGACGCGGCGGCCGGTCTTCTCGAAGTAGTAGCGGGCGGCATCCAGCGCCTCGTCCACCTTCCAGCGGGAGTTCACCGGGATGAGCTCGTCACGCAGCCCGTCGTCTGGCGCGTGAAGCGAGAGTGCGAACGTGAGCGGGATGTCTTCGTCGGCGAGCTTGCGGATGGCAGGCACCAGCCCGACCGACGACACCGTGATGCCGCGTGCCGACATGCCGAGGCCGTCGGGCTGCGGCGCCACCATGATGCGCACCGCCTTCATCAACCGGTTGTAGTTGGCCAGGGGCTCGCCCATGCCCATGAACACGATGTTGTGCACGCGCTCTGCCGTACCGGACGGCCGGTGGCCGAGCTCGCCGTCGGCGATCGCCTTGTTGGCCGCGACGATCTGGTCGACGATCTCTGCGGATGACAGGTTGCGGGTCAGTCCCGCCTGTCCCGTCGCACAGAACGGGCAGTTCATGCCGCAGCCTGCCTGCGACGAGATGCAGAGCGTGATGCGGCCCGGATAGCGCATCAGGACCGACTCGACGAGGGCTCCGTCGAACAGCTTCCAGAGGAACTTGATCGTCTTGCCGTCGTCGGTTCGCAGGCGCCGCACCTCGGTGAGGAGGTTCGGGAGCAGGGCGGAGACGAGCTCTTCGCGGCCGTCGGCCGGAAGGTCCGTCATGGCCGAGGCATCCGTCGTGTAGTGCGTGAAGTAGTGGGTCGACAGCTGGTTGGCGCGGAAGCCCGGCAGGCCGAGCTCTTCGACCTTCGCCTTGCGTTCGGCGGGCGTCAGGTCGGCGAGGTGGGTCTCCGGCTGCTTGCGACGAGGCGACGCGAACTGCAGAACAGGCCGGCCCTCTGCCGTCGTCTGTTGGGTCCAGCCCTCGGCCGCGGGGCGCACCTGCGGGCGGGAGCCGGAGGGGATCGTCGTGTCAGTCACCGACCCATTCTCTCAGCCGCACGCTGAACGACTGATGGGCCCCTCCCCTCCCCTTCGTTCCGGTCGCGAAATCTGTTGTCTTTTTCGTCGCCGAGGCAACAGATTTCGCGACCGGAAGGCGGGGGGTGGGTGGGGGAGACTAGTCGGCGAGGGCTGCGCGGATGTCTGCGACCGTCGCATCCACCGTTTCGTCGACACGGAACACCGCGCCGAACTCGTCGGGCTGCAGCGGCTCGAGTGAGCCGAGTTGCGAGTCCAGCAGCCCGGCCGGCATGTACTCGTGCACACGCGCCGCGAGCCGCGCCCGAAGCACCTCGCGACTCGGATCGAGGTGCGCGAAGTACGTGCCGGGTGCGTACTCGCGCAGCAGATCCCGATAACGCCGCTTGAGTGCGCTGCACGCCACGATCACCCCGTCGCCGACGGCCAGTCGCTCGCCGATGATGCGCAGCCAGGGCGCCCTGTCGGCATCCGTCAACGGGACGCCGGCGCGCATCTTCTCCTTGTTGGCCGCGGGATGCAGGTCGTCCCCATCGATGAAGACGCGGCCGGATGCATCGGCGAGGGCGTTGCCCACCACGGATTTGCCGGCGCCGCTCACTCCCATCAGCACGATGGGCGGCAGTTGGGCGGGAGGAACGACGGTCATGGTTCACCATTCTGTCCCGAGACATCCTCCGCGAGATACTTGTGCGCATGTCGAGCCAGTCGTCGCCTCGTGCCGCACGCCCGTCAGTCGGTGTCTTCGGAGTGGGCAACATGGGCAGACCGATGACGATGAACCTGCTGCAAGCGGATGCCGTCGGCAACGTCTTCGTGTACGGGCGCGACCGTGAGCGGCTGGCCGGTGTCGAAGGCGCGGGTGCGCGCGTCGCGGCGAGTCCACGCGGGCTCGCCGAGCGCAGCGACGTCGTCCTCTCCGTGCTGCCCGATCTGCAGCAGCTGGAGCCGCTCCTCGGCGGGGAGGACGGCATG
This sequence comes from Humibacter sp. RRB41, assembly GCF_022761015.1. Lineage (GTDB taxonomy): Bacteria > Actinomycetota > Actinomycetes > Actinomycetales > Microbacteriaceae > Humibacter. Next base: position 198,077 of record NZ_JAKWJQ010000004.1, on the reverse strand, counting down.
CTCGCCGGCATCCGACGCGAGGCTACTTTGGTGATCGTCTCCACGTCGTCGCCCGATGAAGTCCGCGGCCTCGCATCGAGACTCGACGCCACCACCGGTGGCCTTCTGCACACGCTCGACGCACCCGTCAGCGGTGGCACGGACGGCGCGGAGGCGGCGACTCTCTCGATCATGGTCGGCGGGGCATCCAGCGACTTCGAACGCGTGCGCCCGGTGCTCGAAGTGCTGGGCCGTCCCGCGCTGCTCGGACCGATCGGATCGGGCGAGGTCGCCAAGGCGTGCAACCAGATGGTCGTCGCTGCGACGATCGTCGCGCTGAGTGAAGCGACAGTGCTCGCGGAGCGAAGCGGGCTCGACGTCGCCGCGCTGCTGGAGATGTTCGCTGGCGGCTACGCTGGTAGTCGTCTGCTCGAAAGCCGAAAACAGCGGCTCATCGAGAAGGATTACAGCGTCTCGGGGCCCGCCGCCTTCATGGTGAAAGACCTCGGGTTCGCCCGCGACGAAGCGGATGCGACGAACACCGCTACGCCCCAGCTCACCGTGCTGAGCCAGGTGTTCGAAGCGCTGGTGAACGCCGGATACGGCGAGAACGACATGAGCGTCGTTCAGGAGTACCTCTCCTCACTCTCGCGCTCTTGACCAGGGCGGCAACAGACCCAACGCAAACCAGAACAGACCCCGTGAAGGAGTCCCATGTCCAACGAAGCAGAAGCGAACATCGGTGTTGTCGGACTGGCGGTGATGGGGTCGAATCTGGCCCGCAACCTCGCCAGCCGCGAGGGCAACTCGGTGGCGATCTTCAACCGTCACTACGACAAGACGCAGACCCTGCTCGACGAGCACCCCGAGGCGGAGTTCCTGGCGGCGTCCACGTACGAGGAGTTCGCGTCGACCCTGTCGAAGCCGCGCACCGCGATCATCATGGTGCAGGCCGGTCGTGGCACGGATGCCGTGATCGACGAGCTCACGAAGGTGTTCGAGCCCGGCGACATCATCGTCGACGGCGGCAACGCCCTGTTCACCGACACGATCCGTCGCGAGAAGGCAGTACGCGAGACCGGCATCAACTTCGTCGGCGCGGGCATCTCCGGCGGCGAGGAGGGCGCGCTGAACGGCCCCTCGATCATGCCGGGCGGGTCGGACGAGTCGTGGGTGACGCTCGGTCCGATCCTGCGTTCGATCGCGGCCATCGCCGAGGGCGAGCCGTGCGTGACGCACGTGGGTCACGACGGCGCAGGCCACTTCGTGAAGATGGTGCACAACGGTATCGAATACGCCGACATGCAGCTGATCGCCGAGGCCTACGACCTGATCCGCCGCGGCACCGGCAAGAGCCCGGCCGAGATCGCGGACATCTTCGCCGAGTGGAACAAGAGCGAGCTCGAGAGCTACCTGATCGAGATCACCGCCGAGGTGCTCCGCCAGACGGATGCCGAAACGGGCAAACCGCTCGTCGACGTGATCCTCGATCAGGCGGGAGCGAAGGGCACCGGTGCCTGGACCGTTCAGACGGCGCTCGACCTGGGCATCCCGGTCTCCGGCATCGCCGAGGCCGTGTTCGCCAGGTCGCTGTCGAGCAAGCCTGCTCAGCGCGCGGCGGCATCCGACCTGCCGGGTCCGTCGGAGTCGTGGACGGTCGCCGACCCGGATGCCTTCGTCGAGGACGTGCGTCAGGCCCTGTATGCGTCGAAGATCGTGGCGTATTCGCAAGGCTTCGACGAGATCGTCGCGGGTGCCGAGCAGTACGGCTGGGACATCAAGAAGGGCGACATCGCTGCGATCTGGCGCGGTGGTTGCATCATCCGCGCGCAGTTCCTCAACCGCATCACCGAGGCGTACGCCGAGGATGCCGGCCTGGTCGCGCTGCTGACCGCGCCATACTTCCGCGAGGCGCTCGCTCGCACGCAGGAGGCGTGGCGTCGCGTGGTGGTGGCCGCAGCACAGGGCGGCATCCCCTCCCCCGCGTTCAGCTCGAGCCTGGCCTATTACGACGGCCTGCGCGCCGATCGCCTGCCGGCCGCCCTGGTGCAGGGTCAGCGTGACTTCTTCGGCGCCCACACCTACAAGCGGGTCGACAAGGACGGCGTCTTCCACACGCTGTGGTCGGGCGACCGATCGGAGATCGAGACCGCGGGGTCCGGCCACTAGGCGTGCCGTCACCGGTCGAGTAGCCGGGGGAGGTGTGCCTCGACCAGCGGGGCGGCAACACGCCCTAGCCTTGACGCATGCGTGAACCGAAGTGGCGTGAAAGCGGCGAAGACCCCGACTACCGGTTCTCGCTGGCGAACGAGCGCACGTTTCTGGCGTGGATCCGGACGGCGCTCGCCATCCTCGCGGGTGCCGTGCTGCTGGAGGAGTTCTCGACGAAGATCGGCCCGCATTGGGTCACCGTGGTGCTCGCCGTCGTGCTCGGAGCGCTGTCGGCCGTGCTCGCGGTGGTCGCCTACGTGCGCTGGCGGGCGAACGAGATCGCGATGCGCGAGCGGCGACGGCTGCCGCTCACGGTGGCGGTCCCCCTCATCGCGGCCGTCGTGCTCGCGGTCGCAGCGGTGCTCACCGTTCTGATCGCGATCTACGGGCGATGAGCGAGTCGTCCTCGCGCGATCCCGGTCTGCAAGGCGAGCGCACGGCGCTGTCCTGGTCGCGGACGTGCCTGGCGCTGGCGGTGAACGGCCTGCTGGCGTTGCGCAACGGCTGGGTCACCGGCGCCGTGCCGCTCACGGTGACGGGCGTGCTGCTGCTGCTCGTGGCATCCGCATTCGTCGTCTACGGCAACCTGCGCGGCCGGGCGCTCGCGGGGAGTGGCAGGCATCACGACAGCGTGCCGCTGGCCGCGCCGGCCGTCCCGCTCGGACTGCTGGCTCTGTCGACGCTTGTCGCCTGCGGCGTGGGAATCGCCTCGGTGCTGATCGACCGGTAGCGCGGCTCGGGCCTGAACGCTCGAGAACGACGAGACGCCCGTCTCCGCTACGCGGCGCCGTCGAACATCGACGTGACCGATCCGTCCTCGAAGACCTCGTGGATCGCGCGCGCCAGCAGCGGAGCGATCGGCAGCACGGTGAGACCCGGGAAGCGCTTCTCCGCCGGGACCGGAATCGTGTCGGTGACGACGACCTCGTCGATCGAGTCGTCCTGAAGCCGCGACGTCGCCGGATCGCTGAAGACCGCGTGGGTCGCTGCGACGATGACGCGCTCCGCGCCATTCTCCTTCAGCGCCTCTGCAGCCTTCACGATGGTGCCGCCGGTGTCGATCATGTCGTCGACGAGGAGGCACACCCTGCCACGCACGCGGCCGACGATCTCGTTCACAGTGACCTTGTTGGCCACGTTCGGGTCGCGGCGCTTGTGGATGATCGCGAGCGGCGCGCCGAGGCTGTCCGACCACTGGTCGGCGACGCGCACGCGGCCGGTGTCCGGCGACACGACGGTGAGATTCTCGCGGTCCTCGGGCGAAAGGGTCTGCTTGAAGTACTCGAGCAGAACCGGCTTCGCGAAGAGGTGGTCGACGGGGCCGTCGAAGAACCCCTGGATCTGCGCAGCGTGCAGGTCGAGCGTCATGACGCGGTCGGCACCGGCGGTCTTGAGCAGATCGGACACGAGCCGCGCGCTGATCGGTTCGCGGCCGCGACCCTTCTTGTCCTGCCTGGAGTACGGGTAATAGGGAGCGACAACGGTGATCCGCTTCGCGGACGCACGCTTGGCGGCATCCAGCATGATGAGCAGTTCCATGAGCCACTCGTTGACCGGCGGGCCGAACGACTGGATGAGGAAGACATCGCACCCACGGATCGACACCTCGAACCTGGTGAGGATCTCACCCGATGCGAACGTGCGGTACTCGGTCGGCACGAGCTCGGTCCCGAGCGAACTGGCCACCTCGATGGCCAGTGCCATGTGCGACCTGCCGGAGGCGACGACCAACCGCTTCTTCGTCTTGGCGACGATGCCTGGAGCTATTCCGCGTTCCCGGTCGAGATCAACCGTCTTGTCCTTGCGTCCCATCGTCCGCTTTCTGTGCGGACCGGGCCTGAGCAGCGACACCCGCCGCCCCCGTCCCCGGTCGGTTCTTCTCGACCCATCCCTCGATGTTGCGCTGAGGGGCGACGCTGAGTGCCAGGGCGCCGGCGGGGACATCCTTGCGGACGACGGCTCCGGCTCCGGTTTTCGCGCCGTCTCCGATCCTAACGGGCGCAACGAAGACGTTGTGCGAGCCCGTGTGCACCTCGTCGCCGATTTCGGTGCGGTGCTTGGCGAGGTCGTCGTAGTTCGCCGTGATCGCTCCGGCGCCGAGGTTGACACGACGGCCGATCGTCGTGTCGCCGATGTAGCTGAGGTGTGGCACCTTGCTGCCGGCGCCGATGTGCGAGTTCTTCACCTCGACGAACGTGCCGATCTTGCCGTTCTCGTCGAGAACCGCCCCTGGCCGCAGATACGAGAACGGTCCGACGGATGCCCGAGCACCGATCACCGCGAGCGTCGCGTCCGTGCGCTTCACGGTCGCACCTTCGCCGACCTCGCAGTCGACGAGGGTGGTGTCGGGGCCGACCACGGCATCCCTCGCCACGGTCGTCGCGCCCTTGAGCTGCGTGCCAGGCAGAATCGTCACGTCGTTCTGCAGCGTGACGGTGAGGTCGATCCACGTGGTGGCTGGGTCTTGCACCGTGACGCCGTTCAGCTGCCAGCCGCGGACGATGAGCGCATTGAGCCTCGCGGCCGCCTCACTGAGCTGGGCGCGATCGTTGATGCCCTCGGCCTTCCACGAGTCGGTGACCGGCACGGCGCTCACGTCGCTGCCCGCGCGACGCAGGAGCTCGATCACGTCGGTGAGGTACTTCTCGCCCTGCGCGTTGTCGGTGCTGAGGTTCGCCAACTGGTCGCGCAGCGCGCCGACGCCGAAGACGTAGATGCCCGCGTTGATCTCGTCGATGGCGAGCTCCGCGGCCGTCGCGTCGTTGTGCTCGACGATGCGGTCGAACGCGCCGTCGGAGACGCGCACGATGCGGCCGTAACCGGAAGCATCCTGCACGACGCTGCTCAGCACGGTGGCCGCCGCTCCGCTGCTGCGGTGGCGCTCGACGAGGTCGCGCAGGGTGTCGGCATCCAGCAACGGAACGTCGCCGTTGAGCACGAGCACCTCGCCGGTGAAGCCGTCCGGCAGATCGTGGATCGCCTGCTCCACCGCTCTGCCCGTGCCGGGAACGTGATCCTGGTCGATGATCACGGCGTGCGGAACCGCGGCGGTGATCACGTCGCTGACACGATCGCGTTCGTGCCGCACCACGGCGAGCACGACGGACGGATCGAGCGCCTCGGCCGTCGCGAGCACATGGCTGACGATCGGCGCACCCGCCAGCTCGTGCAACAGCTTGGGGGTCGACGACTTCATGCGGGTGCCCTGGCCGGCGGCGAGCACGATGATGGCGAGGTTCGGATCGGTCACCGTAACAGTATTCCCGACCGAGCCCGATCCGCCGACCGATGCGACCCACGAAAGCTCCGCCGCCAGGACTCGAACCTGGACTTAACAGCTCCAAAGGCTGTCGTGCTGCCATTACACTACGGCGGATCGCGCCCTCCAGTCTGCCAGAGAGCAGCGGATGCCCGCGCATTCCGGCACCGCCCGCCACGTCAATCGACGGCGCGCCGCACCAGTTCAGCGATGCGCTTCTCGACCTCCGGTGTCAACTCCGTGACGGCGAACGAGGTCGGCCAGAGCTCCCCGTCGTCGAGCTTCGCCTTGTCGTTGAAGCCGAGCGTCGAATACCGCGCCTTGAATTTGCCCGCCGGTTGGAAGAAGCAGATGGTATCTTTCCCGATCGCATACGCCGGCATGCCGTACCAGGTCTTCGGGACGAGCTCGGGCGCCGCCTGGCTGATGATCTCGTGAACCCGCTGAGCCATCGAGCGATCCGGTTCCGGCATCCCGGCGACCTTCTCCAACAGGTCGCGCTCGCCGTCCTCCCTGGTCGTCTTGCCACCACGCTTGGCGGTGCGCTTCAGCTCATCTGTGTACTCCCTCATCGCCGCACGTTCCTCGGTCGAGAACTGCGGTTTCGTCGAGGTCTTCTTCGTCTCGGCCATGGTCTCAGCTCCTGTCTGTAATGGGATTTCCTCATGCTAGGCAGCTACCGTCGCCGGCGACTTCTCCGAAACTGCGCGATCCGGCGGCGGTGTCGCACGGCACCTGTGCCGCCCAGACCCGCGCCAACGGATAATGGGGGGATGGCCGAGCACGCTGACGAAGTCGACAGGATCGTCGACGCGTGGGTGCGCGAGCGACCCGACCTGGACTTCGATCCGCTGCAGGTGCTGTCGCGGGTCGACAGGCTCTCCCGGCACCTCGACCGCGCCCGTCGGGGCGCGTTCGGCCGCTCCGAGCTGCAATCGTGGGAGTTCGACGTGCTCTCGGCACTGCGCAGGGCCGGCACGCCGTATCGACTCAGTCCCAAAGCTCTGCTCACGCAGACCCTGGTCTCCAGCGGCACGATGACCAACCGCATCGATCGGCTCGTCGAGCGCGGCCTCGTCGAGCGGCAGACCGACCCGAACGACGGGCGCGGCATCCTGGTGCGCATGACCTCCCAGGGATTGACGAGGGTGGATGCCGCGATCACCCGCCTCGTCGACGCCGAGGCGGAGTTGCTGCGAACACTGGCGCCCGGGGATCAGACGAGACTCGCCGGGCTCCTGCGCAAGCTCAGCCTTGACTTCGACTGAGTTGTCCTGCGCGCCAGACACCAGAGAGCCCTCAATCGTGCACACCGTTTGCCAAGACACGGCCGATAGCTTCGAAGGGTGAGTGAAGACGACCCGCTTCCGACCAGACCCGGCACTCCCCTGCTGAGCGACCGTGCCGTCGAACTGCTCGACCACGCGGACAGCAACACGGTGGCAGAACTGACAGCGCTACGGGATCAGATCAACCGATTCCTGATGCGATACAAGTTCGGGGTCTCCGAGGTCGAGACGAAGCTGACGATCCTGCGCGAGGAATTCAACTTCACCGCCGGATACAACCCGATCGAGAACATCGCGTGCCGCGTCAAGCCGCTCGACGGCGTGCTCGAGAAGGCGGCGAGGAAGGGCATCCCGCTCGACCTCGACGCCATCAAAGACGGACTCTCCGACATCGCAGGCGTTCGGGTGATCTGCAGCTTCGTCAGCGATGTGTACCGCATCTTCGAGATGCTCACCTCGCAGGACGACATCACGGTGCTCGAAGTGAAGGACTACATCGCGCACCCGAAGCCCAACGGATATCGCAGCCTGCACGTCATTCTCGAGGTACCCGTCTTCCTTTCGAGCGGGCCGCAGCAGGTGCGGGTCGAAGTGCAGTTCCGCACCATCGCCATGGACTTCTGGGCGAGCCTCGAGCACAAGACGTATTACAAGTACGACCGGCAGGTTCCGAAGCACCTCATCGAAGGGCTGACCGAGGCCGCCGAGACGGCCGCCCACCTCGACGCGACCATGGAGCGGCTGCACCACGAGGTTCGCGGGTACCCGGAACCGCCGCGGTCACTGTCCATTTGAGCCGGCGGGGCGCGACCAGCTGCGGCTGCCTGCCGCTGATCGCGCCGCGGCGGCACTATTGCGCAACCTTGTCCGGCGCACGAGTGCCGACCTGGCGCAGCCGGGGTGCAGGGACGCGGGAGCCGGCGCGAGCATTCGCGGCTGCGGCGAGGTCGCGCAGCACGGTCGCCGTGTCGTCCCAGCCGATGCAGGCATCCGTGATGCTCTGCCCGTAGACGAGTGCGTCGCGTCCGGCCTCCGTGAGCGACTGGTTGCCTGGCACGAGGAAGCTCTCCGCCATCACTCCGGCGATCGGCTCACCCGCGCGCACCTGCTCGGAGAGCTCGCGCAACACGGATGCCTGACGTACGTGGCTCTTGCCGCTGTTGCCGTGGCTCGCGTCGACGACCACGCGAGGGGTGAGTCCGGCGCGCGCGAGCAGGCCCGCGGCATCCGCCACGCTCGCCGAGTCGTAGTTCGGGGCGCTCCTCCCGCCACGAAGGATGATGTGTGCCGCGTCGTTGCCGCTCGTTGACACGAGTGCGGCTTTGCCGTCGTCGGTCACGCCGAAGAACACGTGCCTCTGCCCGGCGACAGTGCAGCCGTCGACGGCTACCTGAACGTCGCCGTCGGTGGCGTTCTTGAAGCCGATCGGCATCGAGAGCCCGCTGGCCAGCTGGCGGTGGATCTGGCTCTCGGTGGTGCGGGCGCCGATCGCGCCCCAGCTGACGGCATCCGCGATGTACTGCGGGCTGGTCGGCTCGAGGAACTCGCAACCGACGGGCAGGCCGAGGTCGAGGATGTCGATCAGCAGCCTGCGCGCCATGCGCAGGCCGTCGGTGACGCGGTGGGTGCCGTCGAGGTGCGGGTCGTTGATGAGCCCCTTCCAGCCGCCCGTGGAGCGCGGCTTCTCGAAGTACACGCGCATCACGATCAGCAGGTCGTCGCGGTGCTCGTGCGCGAGCGTGGCGAGTCGGCGGGCGTAGTCGAGTGCGGCATCCGGATCGTGTACCGAGCAGGGACCGACGACGACGAGAAGTCGCGGGTCATCCCCGCGCAGTACGGCCTCGATCTCGTGGCGGCTGCGTTCGACGAGCGCCGCGGCGTCAGCGCCGAGCGGCGCCTCGGCTCTCACGTGCGCAGGCGTCGGCAGCGCTTCGATCGCCGTCACCCTGGTGTTGGCCGTGGTGTTCATGGTGTCCTCTCGTGGGGTTCGTGTCTCCCGGCGAGAGGCTCAGCGCCTGTGTGCCCAGTGCCAGCCGCCGGTTAAAGGCGAAAGGCAGGATCGTGATGATCCTGCCCGTTGGCTCTGGAGAAGGTGCTGGTCAGCGCTTCGTGACCGTCGGCTCCTCCAGAGCCAACGCGAAATACGCATACCAGCGGTTTGTCATGCGGGTGAGGCTAGCACCTTGTGCGCAGCGTCGCCAAAGGGTCCAACAGACAGCGACCGCGAGCGAAGCCGTTCACACACCGAGCTGCTGCGTCGGTGCATCGAACGAGGATGCGTTGCCGTAGAGCACTGCCGTGTCGTACTGGTCCGTGCCGTCCCCGTCCACGTCGTACTGTTCGGAGTCGTCGTACGACGCGCGGCGTGCTCGCCGTGCCCTGCCGATGAGCGCACGCAGCACTGAGCCGACGATGGCGATCACGATCGCGACACCGAGGGGAAGCAGAGCGGGGTGCACCTCGAACAGAGCCGAGCGGATCACGTCGACGAGGTGCTGGACCGTGCCCGCGAACGAGCTGACCAGCATCCGGGAGCCCAACGCCCCGCCCAGGGCTGTCGTGAGCGGCGACCCGACCCACAGGAGCGCGAGGGCGACGATCGCCGCCAGAACCCGACCGAAGGTGTTCACTCCACACCACACGATGGCCACGCCGACGACGGCAGCCGGCACCCACAGCAGCGCCTCGGTCACGATCGGGTCAAGGTCCCCCGGCACGTAGAGCGAGGTGAATCGCGCGATCCACAGCGCGAACGGAGACGCGACGAGCGCGATGCCGAGAAGGGCTCCTGCGCGAGGAGCGCGAGCGATCAACGTGAGCACGGCAACGCCCGCGAGTACCGCCAGCAGCACCACAAGGATCGTGACGGCGAGGTATGCGACGGATGCCGTCCCGTCGCCGAGTTGCGGAACCACGAGGACGACGGACTGCGCCGCCGCGCCGAGCTGCACCAGCACGACGGCGCCGACGAGAGCCCAGAATCCACCTGCAGACCAGTGCCGGTGCAGGGCACGGGCCAGGATGCCAGCGGCCGCGGACCCGACGACGATGAGCGCCACGGACCGTACGGCTGCGGTCTGGCTGAGGGGAAGAAGCACCGGCGATACCTCCGATGCGCCGGCATCCTGCACCCAGACGTTCTTCACCGAAAGCGACATGCCCGTCAGGAGCCACGGCAACAGGCCGATGCCGCCGCACGCGATGCCGAACAGAAGCCAGAGTCCCCAGCCCCATGCACGGCTGTCCCCTGTCGCCTTCCGCGTCAGGGAGCGCGGGTAGCGGCCGGTTCCATTCAGCCCGGATCCCACGATGTAGCCCTCAGACATGCCGCTCCTCGGTGTTCAGCCCCAACAGGCCGTGGGGAACGGCCGCCCCCATGGTTTCCGACCCCTGTTAGGGGGTGGCGACCGTGACCACCTTTGCACGGTCCGCCGGCAGTTGACAAGGGCACGCGACGGTCGGTTAGCGTTGGTGGATGCCCGTTCCCACCGCCCTGCCGTGGCCGGCCGACACGGACTTCGCAGCCCTCGCCGACGCCGGCTGGCCCTCGATCGAGCGCACGGATGTCGATGGCACAGATTTCGATGGCACCGATGTCGGTGGCACGAGTGCCCGTCGCACGGATGCCGCGAGCTGGGTCGCCCGGTTCGCGAGCGGCGTGACGCAGCGCGCCAACTCCGTGTACCCGGCCGGCCGCGTGGACGATGTCGAAGCAGCGATCGACGCTGCCGAGAGGCTCTACCGCGCGCAGAGCCTGCCGCCGCTGTTCCAACTGTCCGACGACGATGTTGTGCTCGGCGAGGCGCTCGTGGCCCGCGGATACACACCGCGCAACGAGACGCTCGTGCTCGCCGTGGACCTCGCGACCCTCGTGCGGGCTCTGGGCTCGCGCGCATCCGCCGGCGGCCGCGTAGTCGTCACGGACACGCTCGACGACGAGTGGCTCGACGTGTGGTGGTCGGTGGACGGGCGCGGCGGCGCTGCGCAGCGCGGCGTCGCCCGCGGCATCCTCACCGGCGGCCCGGCTCTTTACGCGACGGTTCGCGACGAGGAGGGTGCGGCATCCGTCGGCAGGCTGGCTCTCGTCGAGCAGCGAGGCGTTCCGTGGGGAGGCCTGTTCGCCCTCGCCACCCGACCGGATGCCCGCAGGAACGGACACGCCCTCGCCGTCATCGACGCCCTTGCGCGTGCCGCTGCCGAGCGCGGCGTCACAGGGCTGTGGTTGCAGGTGCTGGCCTCGAACGCCGCCGCGCGCAGACTCTACGACCGGCTCGGGTTCGCACCGGTCGCCGCTTACCGCTACTTCGCCGAGCCCGCCTGAGGGCGCGGTGCGGCGACGGATCAGGCTACCTGCTCGGCGTCACCGTGCGGATCGAGCCGGTTGAGCGTCGCAACCACCTGGTCGTAGTCGCCGCGGGCCTCGCCGTGGCGCAGGAACTTGACGTTCTGCACCAGCAGCTCGCGGGCATCCGGCTGGGTCTCGATCAACTGCACGACCTCGGCGACGAAGTCGTCCAGCGGCATCGCGAATTCGCTCTCGTGCTGGCCGGGCATCAGCTCGGTGCGCACCGCAGGCGGAACCAGTTCGGTGACGCGCACCGTTGTGTCTGCCAGTTGCAGGCGCAGCGACTCGCTGAGCATATGGATGGCGGCCTTCGTGGCGTTGTAGCTCGGCGTGACCGTCAGCGGGATGAAGGCGAGTCCGGACGAGACCGTCATGATCGTGGCATCCGGCCGGGTCTGCAGGTGTTCGACGAACGCGCCGATGAGGCGGATGGGCCCGAGCAGGTTGGTCGTGACTATCGCCTCAGCGCTGGCAAGGAATCCAGTAGGCGTGTGCCAGTCCTCGGCGCGCATGATGCCGGCCATCGCGATCAGCACGTTGAGGTCGGGGTGGGTGGCGAGAACGTGGGCTGCCGCAGTGTCGATGCTCGCGGCATCCGTGGTATCGATCCCGACGGTGTCGATGCCAGGGTGCTCGGAGCGGATGCTCGCAAGCAGCTCGGTTCGGCGCCCGCCGATGACGACGGTGTTGCCTTTCTCCTCGAGGGCGAGCGCCAGTGCCAGGCCGATACCGCTGGTGGCGCCGGGGATGAAGATGGTGTTTCCGGTGATCTGCATGTTTTCAGCGTCGTCGCCCGACGGCGAGCGTGGCAGAGAGCACTCATCGGGGGATCCGCGATCCCTGGTTGCTGTGAGGCCGGGCAGCGATGATGGAAGACATGGATGCCGCCGCCCTCGCCGAGTTCTTGCGTCGCCGTCGCGCCGAGCTGAAGCCGGCCGACGTCGGGCTGCCGCAGGGTGCCCGCAGGCGCGCACCAGGGCTGCGACGCGAGGAGGTCGCACAGCTCGCCGCCATGTCGGTGGACTACTACACCAGGCTGGAGCAGCAGCGCGGTCCGCAGCCGAGCGAGCAGATGTTGGCCTCGCTCGCCAGGGCGCTGAGACTCAGCCGCGACGAGCGGGACTACCTGTATCGCATGGCGGGGCACGGGATCCCGGATCAGGGTTCGACGGCATCGCACGTCGCCCCGGCGCTGCTGCGGGTGCTCGACCGGCTTGACGACTCCCCGGCGCTGATCATCTCGACCCTCGGCGAATCGCTCGCCCAGAACCGCATGGCGGATGCCCTGTTCGGCGACGCCTCGGCGCGCACCGGCTGGGAGCGCAGCGATGTGTACCGGTGGTTCGCGCATCCCGAGACGCAGCGGGAGTTGTACCCGGAGCACGACCGGCCGCGGCAGTCCCGGGCGATGGTGGCGAGCCTGCGCGTGGCATACGGCGCGGCGGGTGCCTCGTCACGGGCCGGTGAGCTGGTCGACTTGTTGCAGGAAGTCAGTGACGAGTTCGCACGACTGTGGGAACGGCACGAGGTCGCGAAGCGATTCGAGGATCACAAGGTGCTCGTGCATCCCGAGGTCGGCGCCATCGAGCTGGACTGCCAGGTGCTCTTCACCGAGGATCAGGGCCAGGCGCTCCTCATTCTCACGGCGCCGCCCGGGTCGGAGGCCTCCGAGAAGCTGCGCTTGCTGTCCGTGTTGGGCACTCAGGAGTTCACCTCGCAGCCCTGAACGTCGCGCTCCGACGGGTGGGATGAGCGCGCCGGCCGCAACTAGGGTGGACGGGTGCCTGAGCCAGCCGACGCCTCTTCGCGGGAGCCGGCGCGCGCCTCGACTCCGATGGAATCCGCTCAGGTGGATGCCGCAACGCCGCCGCGGCGCACCCCGTCGGTGTGGCGCAATCGGTCCTACGTTCGCCTCTGGATCGGCGAGACCTTCAGCCAGGCCGGCGAGCAGGTCGGCACCCTTGCGATCCCCGTGCTCGCCGTGCTCGTGCTGAACGCGACCGCTCAGCAGGTCGGCCTCCTCAGCGCGGCGGAGACGCTGGCGTTCCTGGTGATCGGGCTGCCGGTCGGGGCGTGGGTGGACCGGATGCGCAAACGTCGCGTCATGATGACCGCTGATGCGGTTCGCGCGCTGGCACTGGCATCCATTCCGGTGCTGTGGTGGTCGGGGCTGCTGCAGGTGTGGCAGCTGTTCGTGATCGGCGCCGTCGTCGGCGGCGCCACCGTGTTCTTCGACGTCACATATCAGAGCTACGTTCCGCGGCTGGTCGAGCCGAGGCAGGTGACGGCCGCGAACTCCGGACTGGAGACCAGCGCGCAGGTGGCGCGAGTCGGCGGCCCGGCGGCATCCGGCGGCCTTCTGGCGATCATGCCTGCGCCGCTCGTCGTGCTGGCGACCTCGATCGGCTACGTCTTCTCGTTCGGGTTCGTTGCGTCGATCAGGGATGCCGAGCCCAGGCACCAGAAGACACCTCAGGCCTCGCTGGTTCGCGAGATCGGCGAGGGACTTCGGTTCGTGTTCGGCAATCGGCTCTTGCGGCGGATCGTCATGATGACCGCGGCGTCGAACCTCTTCGAGGGCCTCGTGACCGTGCTGATGTCCCTGTTCGTGCTGCGCGAGCTCGGTCTCTCCCCCGCGGTGTTCGGACTGATCGGAGCGATCGGCGCGATCGGCGGCATCCTCGGAGCCGTCTCGTCCTCGACGTTGTCGCGTCGCATCGGCGAGGGCCGCATCATCGTGGTCGCCGCCCTCGTGAGCGCGGTGTCGCCGTTCCTCATTCCGGTCGCCGCCGCGGTGCCGTCCGCTGCGATCGTGCTGCTCATCGTCGGCGAGTTCTTCTTCATGTTCGCGGTGGTCGTCTACAACGTGGCCCAGCTGTCGTTTCGGCAGCGCATCTGTCCGCCGCCCTTGCTCGGGCGCATGAACGCGTCGATCAGATTCGTGGTGTGGGGCGTCATCCCGATAGCGGGAGTCGGCGGCGGAGCGCTCGGCGGGTGGATCGGCATCGTGCCGACGATGTGGATCGGGTGCGTGCTGGGGCTGCTGTCGTGCAGTGTCGTGGTGTTCTCGCCCCTCGTCCGACTACGACAGCTGCCGGACGCTCCGGACGTGTGAGCCCGGTCCACTGAGCCCGGTCCACTGTGAGCGATGATCATCCCGATCACGTCTGGCGACACGAACGCCGCCATTCTGCCCACTCGGCACTCGGCGGGCGCCCCGCGTAGGATTTTCACCCAGGAGGCGACGTGGACGCAGAGCATGAGGCCACAGAGCACGTAGACGCAGGCCACGACATGGCGGGTGCAGGTACGCAGGCGCAGGCGCAGGCGGGCATCCGTACCATCGGCATCGTCGGCGCCGGCAAGCTCGGCACCGTGCTCGGACGGCTCGCGGTCGCTGCCGGCTACCAGGTGCTGATCGCCGGTTCGGGAGACCCGGCCAAGATCGCGTTGATCGTCGAGGTGCTCGTGCCGGGTGCGAAGGCTGCGAGCGCCGAGGACGCGGCGCGCGATGCCGACGCCGTCGTGTTGGCCCTGCCGCTCGGCAAGCACGAGTCGCTGCCCGTTGACGCGCTCAAGGGCAAGCTCGTCATCGACGCGATGAACTATTGGTGGGAGATCGACGGCATCCGGGACGATCTCAACGATCCGCTGACATCGACGAGCGAGATCGTGCAGCGGTTCCTGCCGGAGTCGCGCGTGATCAAGGCGTTCAATCACATGGGCTACCACGACCTGGAAGACGAGACCCGCCCGGCAGGCGAGGAAGGGCGCAAGGCGATCGCCATCGCGGGCGACGACCCCGATGCTCTGGATGCCGTCTCTCGCATCGTCGATGCGTTCGGCTTCGATCCGGTGGTGGCAGGATCGCTCGCCGAAGGCATCCGCATGGAGCCGAACACCGAGCTGTTCGGAGCGGATGTCGACGCCGAGCAGGTGCGCTACCTGCTGACGACGTTCCCGGAGTCGGCACGCGGGCGCGTCGTCGAGCGGGCGCGCAAGGTGCGCGTGGCGTAACCCCGGTCCGGCTGAACCTGAGCGCTCTCACAGGCGCGGATAGGGTGGACTGGCCGCTGGTATCCCACGGCAGTGCCCTCGACCCACCGATTGGAACTCTCGCGTGCCCGAACTGGACCCGAATCTTCTCGCCGCCTTCGACGAGGTCGTGCGTCGCAATCCCGGGGAGCGTGAGTTCCACCAAGCCGTACGCGAGGTGCTCGAAAGCCTCGGGCCGGTGGTCGCCAAGCACTCCGAGTACACCGATGCCGAGGTGATCCGCAGGCTGTGCGAACCGGAGCGACAGATCATCTTCCGGGTGCCATGGACCGACGACACGGGCAGGGTGCAGCTGAATCGCGGCTTCCGCGTCGAGTTCAACTCGGCGCTCGGCCCGTACAAGGGCGGTCTGCGCTTCCACCCGAGCGTCTACCTGGGCATCGTGAAGTTCCTCGGCTTCGAGCAGATCTTCAAGAACTCGCTCACCGGTCTGCCGATCGGCGGCGGCAAGGGCGGTTCGGACTTCGACCCGAAGGGCCGATCCGACGCCGAGGTCATGCGGTTCTGCCAGTCGTTCATGACCGAGCTCTACCGGCACATCGGTGAGAACACGGATGTGCCGGCGGGCGACATCGGCGTCGGCGGCCGCGAGATCGGCTACCTCTTCGGCCAGTACAAGCGCATCACGAACAGGTACGAGTCGGGCACCCTCACCGGCAAGGGTCTCACGTGGGGCGGATCGCAGGTGCGTACGGAGGCCACCGGCTACGGAGCCGTGTTCTTCGTCGACGAGATGCTGAAGACATCCGGCGACTCGTTCGAGGGCAAGCGGGTCGTCGTCTCCGGCTCCGGAAACGTGGCGATCTACGCCATCGAGAAGGTGCACCAGCTGGGCGGCCGCGTGGTGGCGTGCTCCGACTCGGACGGCTACATCGTCGACGAGGCCGGCATCGACCTCGACCTGCTCAAGGAGATCAAGAACGGGCATCGCGGGCGCGTGAGCGAATATGCGGACCGGCGCGGGGCATCCGCTCACCATGTCGCAGGCGGCTCGGTGTGGGATGTGCCGTGCGATATCGCTCTGCCATGCGCTACGCAGAACGAGCTCGATGCCGCAGCCGCGACCGCGCTGATCGGGAACGGATGCCGCATCGTCGCCGAGGGAGCGAACATGCCGACCACGCCGGATGCCATCCGGCTGCTGCGCGACGCATCTGTCGCCTTCGCACCCGGCAAGGCCGCGAACGCCGGAGGCGTGGCGACGAGCGCGCTCGAGATGCAGCAGAACGCGTCGCGCGACTCGTGGTCGTTCGAGCACACCGAGCAGCGGCTGAGCGAGATCATGAGCTCGATCCACGACCGGTGCCTGTCGACGGCGGACGAGTACGGCGCGCCCGGCAACTACGTCGTCGGCGCCAACATCGCCGGCTTCACGCAGGTGGCCGACGCGATGCTGTCGCTGGGGCTGATCTAGGGGCCGCAGCGGAGGCACGGGCGCACCGCCTACCCTTGTCTCTGACATGGCGCATCTTCTCGGGGCCGAAGGCCTGCATCTCGAATACCCGACCCGCGTGGTCTTCGACTCCGTCTCACTCGGCGTGAACGAAGGTGACCGTATCGGGATCGTCGGCCGCAATGGCGACGGCAAGTCCAGCCTGCTGGCGATGTTGTCGGGGCGTCTGCCGCCGGATTCCGGACGCGTGACCGTGCGCGGCGGCATCCGCATCGGCGTGCTCGACCAGCAGGATGTTCTCGACGACGACGCCACAGTTTCTCAGGTGGTCGTCGGCGATGCGCCCGAGCACGAGTGGGCCGGCGATGCGCGGGTGCGCGATGTGATCGCGGGGCTGCTGGCCGACATCCCGTGGGATGCCGTCATCGGCACACTCAGCGGCGGTCAGAGGCGAAGGACGGCTCTCGCCGCACTGCTCTCGGGCGACTGGGATGTGCTCGCGCTCGACGAGCCGACCAACCACCTCGACGTCGAAGCGATCACCTGGCTCGCCCAGCACCTGAAGCGGCGCTGGTCCGCCAGCGCTGGCGGGCTGCTTGTCGTGACCCACGACCGGTGGTTCCTGGACGAGATCGACACGGCGACGTGGGAGGTGCACGATCGCACCGTCGAGCCGTTCGAGGGCGGATACGCCGCGTACATTCTGCAGCGCGTCGAGCGCGATCGGATGGCGGCGTCCTCCGAAGCGAAACGCCAGAACCTGGCGCGCAAGGAACTCGCGTGGCTGCGCCGCGGAGCTCCGGCGCGCAGCACGAAGCCGAAGTTCCGCATCGACGCCGCCAACGAGCTCATCTCCGACGTGCCGCCGATCCGCGACTCTGTGTCGCTGAGGGCGCTCGCCGTCTCGCGCCTCGGCAAAGAAGTGGTCGACCTCGTCGACGTCGGTGTCTCCTTCCCGGCACGAGAGGGTGCCAGCGCCACGAACGACGGCACTGGGAATGACGGTGGCGAGCTCGCAGTGCTGCGCGACGTTCAGTGGCGCATCGCGCCCGGCGAGCGTACCGGCATCCTTGGCGTGAACGGCGCCGGCAAGTCGACATTGCTCGGGCTGATCTCGGGGTCGGTGCAACCGACATCCGGACGCGTCAAGCGCGGCAAGACCGTGAAAGTCGCCTCGCTCAGTCAGCGCATGGACGAGCTCGACGAGCATCTGGACGATCCGGTGCGCATCGTGCTCTCACGCCTGCGAACGACGTACACGCTCGGCACCGGTTCGAAGGCCCAGGAACTCACGCCTGGCCAGATGCTGGAGCGGCTCGGATTCCTCTCGGCACAGCTGTCGACGCCCGTGAAGGATCTCTCCGGCGGACAGAAACGCCGGCTCCAGTTGCTGCTCATCCTGCTCGAGCAGCCGAACGTGCTGATCCTGGACGAGCCGACCAACGACCTCGACACCGACATGCTCGCCGCCATCGAGGATCTGCTGGACTCCTGGCCGGGCACGCTCATCGTGGTCTCACACGACAGGTACTTCATCGAGCGGGTCACCGACCAGCAGTACGCCATTCTCGACAGGCACCTGCGTCACCTGCCCGGCGGTGTCGACGAGTACCTGCGGCTGCGAGCACTCGAAGAGCGACGGGATGCGTCATCTGGTGGTGCGGAGATGGTCGTTTCTACGGGCGCGGCCGGCGGGAGTTCGAGCCTCGGCGGTGCCGCTCTGCGGGACGCGCAGAAGGAGATCGCCTCGCTGGAGCGCCGGCTCGGCAAGCTCGCGCAGCGCATCGACACGGCACGCACCGCGATGGCGGAGCACGACCAGTCCGACTACGTGGGCCTCGGCGTGAAGACGGATGCCATCGCGTCACTCGAACGCGAAGCCGAGGAGCTCGAGGAACGGTGGTTCGAGCTCACGGAAGCGATCGGCTGAAGCTGAAGCTGAGGCCGACGGCGGGGCGTTGCTCGATGGGATCGCTACGCCGGGCTCGTCGTCGCGGCGAGCTGTGCCAGGATCTCGAACTGCCGAGACTCCAGACGCTTCTGCGCCGCACGGCCGAGGCCCACTGCAAGGGCGATGCCTGTGAGGATGCCGACTGGAACGGCGAGCCACTGCAGCACGAGAGACTGCTCGAGCGCGCCGACGACGAGCAGCGCGATCGCGGGGGCTGCGCTCAGCGCCGTGAGGATCAGCGTCGCCCAGACCTTGGCGGGCCATGCGGGAGCGGGGCCGCCGTTCTCGTCGAGCGGGAGCACGGCGATCAGCGAGACCAGCGGGACCAGCCCGGCTGCGCCGCCGATCACTGCGGCCAACGGTCCGAGCGCCCACGGCCACGCCCAGGTCTGGCCGCTGATGAGAGTGAGAACGACGGTGAGGCAGAGTGCGTACGGGCCGACGATCAGTAGCCACGCCAGCTGTCGGCCGCGCACGTCGGCGCGCTCGGCGCCGGGAGTCATGACCGTCAGGCGCAGCGACAGCCCGTCGGAGCCGTAGAGGTTGCAGCCGCCCGCGCCTGCGATGACGACCGTGAGTATGCCTGCGAACGGCAGGAGGAGGCTGGTGCCGTGGGTCAGCTCGGCGATCACGCAGACGCCCAGTCCGACGATGGCAGCGATGATCAGGAACGTGAGCCGGAGCGGATCACGCACCCACATGCGCAGCTCCTTGGCGACGACGGCACCGGTCGGAGTCTGGGGAAGGATCGGCGTGCGCGCCCCGTGTGCGCGGCGGCGCTGCGCGGAATTGAGCGTGCCATCCAATCGACGCGACAGCAGAGCGGGCCAGACGCGCAAGAGCACCGCAAGCAGCACTGCCTGTCCGGCGAGCGGGCACACGGTCAACAGCACATCGCCGCTCCTCGCGCCGTCGACGGCGACTGCGGCCCATCCTGTCGGCAGGATGCGCACGATGTCGCTCAGCACCGGAATCGACCCCGTGCGCAACGCCGTGGTCAGGGTCGGCAGCAGTGTTCCGGCGATGGCGATGAGGCTGATCACGATCGCCACCAGCATGGTGCCGGCATCCTGGCGACGACGAGACCCGGCGGGCATCGCGGCCTCGACCATCGAGACGAGGATGCTCGTGAGCGCGAGCGTGAGGAGCACGCCGATGGCGCCGACGAGCGCCGGGCCGATTCCGCTCTGCGCACCGAGTGCGACGAGGCAGGCGAACGCGAGAGCCATGAAGAGGAGCGCGGGATCGAACAGCCCGACGACCAGCAGCGCCCGGCCGAGCGCCCGGCGCGGAATGGGCAACAGCCGGAACATCTCCACCCTCAGCGTCCCCCCGCCTCCGGTGAAAGCCGCGTAGGCGACGCGACCGATGACCCAGACGGCCATGACGACGGCCAGCACATCGGTGCCCGCCGACGCTGTCGGGTAGTGCGTGAAACCGAGCAGCAGAGTGCTGAGCGCAGACAGCAGACCGATGATCGCGAAGAAGATGAGCGAAGCCGTGCCGAAAGCGGAGGAACGCCGATGAGCGAGCATCGCCGCCCGCATCTGAATCAGGATACGAACCATGACAGTTCTGCTCCTTCTCTGCCCACGCCGACCAGATCGGCGAATGCGTTCTCGAGGGTCTCGGTACCGCGAACCTCATCGAGGCTCCCTGCCGCGACGATCCTGCCTTCTGCGAGGACTGCGACATGGTCGCAGAGCTGCTCGACGAGTGCCATGACATGACTGGAGAAGACGACGGTGCCACCCGTGTGGATGAATCCGTGCAAAATGGAGCGAATCGTGGATGCCGAGACGGGATCGACCGCTTCGAAGGGTTCGTCGAGCACCAGGACCTCTGGGCCGTGCAGTAGTGCAACGGCCAGAGCGATCTTCTTGCGCATCCCCGTCGAATAGTCGGCCACGAGCCGGGACCCGGCATCCTGCATGTCGAGCACCGTCAGCAACTCGTCGATGCGGGAACGAACGATCTGCGCGTCGAGGCCGCGCAACAGCCCCATGTACGTGAGCAACTCCGTGCCGGTCAGTCGCTGAGGGAGGGACTCGCCATCGGGGAGCACCCCTAGTCGCGTCTTGGCTTCCACGGGCTGCGACCAGACGTCGTATCCGAGTACGCTCGCCGTTCCGCTGTCGGGGCGCAATTGGCCGACGGCCATCGACAGTGCCGTCGTCTTGCCTGCGCCGTTGGGCCCGACGAGACCGAAGAACGAGCCTCGGGCAATTGTCAGATCGATGCCGTCGACCGCGGTGGTGTCACCGAATTCCTTGCGCAATCCTTGTAGATCGAGCGCGGGCAGATCGGTCGTGGTGTTCATCCGTTCCTCCAGTTCAACGGGCGCTTGCGCGCTCGTACAGCGTCGCGAGATCCGTTCCGAATCCCGTCAGGTCGAACGCCGGATCTTCACGGATCAGGCCAGACACCGCGTCGATCGCGGCACGCAACGAGATCGCGCTCGCGCGGGGCGCGACGTCTCCGAACTCTCCCGCTTTCCTGCCCCCCGTGAACAGCGCTTCGAGGGCTGCGATCGCAGCCTGATGCGATTCGCTGAACGTCTCAGCGACCCCCGGAGTGGCGCGCGCGTTCGAGAGCACCTCGGTCAACGCGAAGATCTCGGTTCGGTGTGTGTCGAGAAAGGCGAGGTTCGATGCGATGTACAGGCGGAGCGCCTCCGTGAAGGATGCCGCGCCGGCGACCCGTGGAGACATCCACGCCTCCGCCTCGCTCAGAACGCTGCGGACCACCTCGTTCAAAACCTCGGCCTTGCCTGCGAAGTGATAGGAGATGACGCCCTTGCTCACTCCGAGACGGTCGGCGATCGCGGCCAACGATGTCGCGCTGTATCCGTTCTCTGCGAGCACGGCGATCGCTCCCCCGACGATCTGCTCACGCCGAGCCGTCTCGGTGAACGAGCCCGATCGCTGACCAACCGACTTGGATTCTGACCGCATGGCCAAAGAGTAGCACGACCGGACAACTGGTGCGCGGTTCTGTCGCAGTAGGTTCGGTTGGCGCGCTAGCGCGACTACGCCGGGGGCATCACGCGCGCGCCGTGCACCGGCGCTGAAACGCGCGCTGCCCGCAACTGGGCGGCGCTCAGGGCGATCTGCAGGTCGATCGCCGACTCGCGATCCTCGGCGAGGAACGCCACGGTGGGTCCCGACCCGGAAACGAGGCCGGCCAGAGCCCCGCTGCGCTCCCCCAGTTCGAGAACGTCGGCGAGTTCGTCGGAGAGGTGGATCGCAGGCGCCTGCAGATCGTTCGCCAGATTCTCGGCGAGCATCGTCGGATCGCCGGCGCGAAGCGCCTGAAGCAGCTCGTTGCTCACCGAAGGATGCTCCACCGCCGGCGCCAACTCCCCCGCGTGCCGTTCACGATGCACGTCGAGCTCGCGGTAGACGGCGGGCGTGGAGAGCTCCCCTCGTGGCAGCACGAGCACCCACTCGAAACGTCCCCGCGAGAGCACAGGACTCAGCTCGTCACCGCGCCCGAGCCCGATCGCGGTTCCGCCGGAGAGCGCGAACGGCACATCGGCGCCCAGCTCGGCTGCCAGCTCGTGCAGTCGCTCCCGGCTGAGGCCGGCGTTCCACAGCGCGTCGCAGGCGACGAGCGTGGCCGCGGCATCCGCAGACCCGCCGCCCATGCCGCCCGCGATGGGTACGTTCTTCTCGATCTCGATACGCACGCCGCCCTGCACCCCTGCCGCGTCAGCGACCAACTGCGCGGCGCGCACGGCGATGTTGCGATCGTCCGTCGGAAGACCTGAGCAGTCGATCGGCCCCGTGAAGGTCAGCGAGATCTCGTCGGCACGCCAGACGCGCACGTCTTCGTACAGCGAAACGGCCTGGTAGACGGTGGCCACGTCGTGGTACCCGTCGTCGCCGACCGCACCGACGCCCAGATAGAGGTTGACCTTGCCCGGAGCTCTGGTGTGGATGGGCAAGCCCAGGCTCACGGCGGTCATGGATACCAACCTACGGGGTTGCGACGCGGGACTCGACCTGCGCCGCGGCATCCCGAGAACGACGGCATGAGCCGGTCACGGAATGTTCTTCAGCCGGGCGGTGTGCGGCCGGCCGGCGAGCGGAAGGCTCAGGATGCTGCGGCGCGCGCCGTCGGCGATGGCGAGCGCGCCCAGTGCGACGATCGGGTACGCAGCGAGGGCCACCAGTACGGGCGGCCATCCTGAGACGAACCCTCCGAAGATGCCGAGCAGCGCCCAGAGCACCAGCGGATGTGCCAGGAAGACGCCGAACGAGCGGTCGGAGAGGTAGTCGAGCGTGCGATGGTGCGCGCCGGGTCGTCGGTCGACCCACCACGCTCCGAGCGCCATCAGCGCGACGCCGGCGACGACCGACCACAGGATGACGACGGGCTGGTACGCGGTCGCAGCACGGTAGGCGGAGAATCCGGCCGCGAGCTGCACGTAGTACACCCCGACCGTGACGGCCGCTGAGGCCACCGTCGCGATCGCGATGCCGCGCCGGTGGGTGCGCACGAACGCCATCACCGCCATGACGTGGTCGGCGGCGATCGCCCCGCCGATGATGAACGCCTGGTAATCGATCACGTTGGTCACGATGTTGAGCCAGTGCAGGGAACCGGGAGCGTAGGCATCCATGCCGCTCGTGGTCAGCTGAACGGCGAATGCGATGAGGAGCACCAGCCAGTGCCACCGCCTGCTGACGATGACCAGCCTGATCAGCAACGGGAACAGCAGGTAGATCTGCATCGTCACCAGCAGGAAGTACAGGTGGTAATACGCGGTTCCGGTGAGCGCCGACAGACCGAGGTGCACGAGGAACGCGCCGAGGTCGAACGGATGCCCGATCTGGCTGATCACGCAGTAGATGAACGTCCACACCAGGTACGGAACGCCGACGAGCAGGAACCGCCGCGGCCAGAACGTGCGCATCGGCCTCGGATGCCGCAGGTAGCCGAACGTGAGCACGAACCCGGTCAGGGCGAAGAACACCTCACGCGTGAAGTGCAGCAGGATCAGCGAAGCGATCAGGGGCACGCTCCCTGCAGCCGTGTGGCTGACGACGTGCACGGCGATCACGCACGCGAACGTGAGCACGCGCACGACCTCGAGTTCGTAGAGCTTGCGCCGGCCCGTCGTCACGGCAGGTGCGGCACGCGGATGGGAATCCGTCACGGAAGCGGGGCCGGCTCGCGCTCGGTCGCCGTATCGGCTTCGGTCTCGGTCTCCGGCTGCGCGCGACGCGAACGGCGCCTGCCACGCAGGTACGAGACGCCGAACGGCGCAAGCGAGAGAAGCAGGATGGCCACCGAGATCACGTCGAGGTTCGACCCAACGAACGGGATCTTGCCCAGTAGCAGACCCGCCAGGCAGATGACGGTCGACCATGCGATCCCTCCGACGACATTCCACACCAGGAACACCCGGTAGCGCATGGTCGATGCCCCCGCGAGCGGCGGAACGAAGGTGCGCACGATGGGCGCGAACCTCGCCAGCACGATCGCGAACGGCCCGTACTTCGAGAAGAACGCGTCGGTGCGCAGCAGGTACTTCGTCTTCAGGATGCGCGCATCGTCTTTGAACAAGCCCCTGCCGAACCGTCTGCCGATCGCATAGCCGATCTGGTCGCCCGCGATGCCGGCGACCGCGGCGACCGCGATCAGAACCGGAATCGGGATGCCGGCGCTGCCCGCCATGATCGCGGCGGCGAAGAGCAGGGTGTCGCCCGGCAGGAACGGGAAAAGCAGCCCTGTTTCGATCAGCACGAAAGCGGCGACGATGACCAGCAGCCACGGGCCGACGGATTCGAGCCAGCCTGCATAGGCGACGGACACGGCTGAGGCGTGCAGTGCCGAGAGAGTGAGCACGGGCGTTCTCCTCGAGAGATCGGGGTGGACATCCAGCTTCCGATGGCCGCTCCAAGAAACCGCCAACCAAGCACGGCAGGCAGGGCAGCGAGGTCGCGCACCGGTCTCTCGGCTGAGGGTCCTCGCAGGGTGACGGGTCTGTGCGGATTCTGTGAACGACCCGGTCAGGCTGAAATCGACGTGGGGAGGACCAGATGATCTGGGCATGGATGACCGTGGCGTGCGTGACCGCAGCCGCAGGCCTAGGCGCGCTCTTCGTGATGGCCGCACTGGGTTCGGCCGGTGAGGTGTCGCTCGACAGCGAATTCGCCCGCGACGAGCTCGACGACTGACCGGGCGGCCACGCCTCTGATGCGGGCGGCCGGCGTCAGACGAGCGCCTTGGGTTTGACCCGCACCGGGGCCATCCACGTGGCGATGATGACTGCGGTGATCGCGCCGGCCGCCATGATCGCCGCGAGCACGACGATCTGGAACCGTCCGGCTTCCAGAGGCGAGACCCCGCCGAAGATCGCGCCGACGAAGGCGCCGGGCAGGGTGACGAGCCCGGTCGTCTTGGTCTGGTCCGTCGAGGGGATCAGCGCGGCGTAGACGGCGTCGCGAGCGAGGTCTCTGGTCGACTGGCGCGGGGTGGCGCCCAGTGACATCCACGCCTCGACCTGATCCCATCTGTCGCGCACCAGTTCGGTGAAGCGACGTCCTGCGAGGGTGGCGATCGTCATCGAGTTGCCGATCACGATGCCGCCGATCGCGAGCACGTACCGCGGTGAGAACTCGATCGTCCCCGTGACGAACACGATCGTCAGCGTGACGACGATCCCTGCGCCCATCGCCGTGAAGATCATCAGGGCGTGATCCCGCGTCCAGTGGATGCGCCTGACGGCGGTGACGGATGCCACGGTGAACATCACGAGCAACGCGAGCGCCACCCAGAAGCCGTTGGTGATCACTCCGGTGAGGATCACGCTCAAGATGGCGAGTTGAACGACGCCGCGCAGCACAGCCAGAGCCGGCGCCCAGTGCTTGGGCGCCCCGTAGACCCAGAGCACCCCCGTGGCCAGCGCCATCAGGAGCACGACCCCGATGATGCTGTTCAGAAGCACTGACGTCATGCCCAGAGCCTACGGAACCGTCGGCACCACGAGCATCACGGCTCGACCACAGGCATCCGCCGCCCAGGAGCACGCACGTACATCGCAACGACCAGGCTCGCCATCAGCACGACGAGGGCGAGCGATGTCCACCCCTCGCCGGCGCCGAGCCCGCCTTCGGCCGGCGTCTTGCCGAACCAGTCGGCGATCGACGCGCCGAGCGGGCGTGTCACCACGTACGCGAACCAGAACGAGAACACCGCGTTCCAGTGCGCGAAACGGTAGCCCATGGCCGGCACCAGGATGACGACGGCGAAGACGACGATCGACGTGAGGTACCCGAGGCCGAGCCCGACAGCGGCGAGGTCGCCGAGCGCAGTCCCCATGGCGAACGTCGCGACGACGGCTGCCCAGTAGAACGCCTCCCTGCCGAACGTGTCCACCTTGTGCACCGACAGCGTGCCTTCCAGACGCCACCAGAGCAGGAACACGCAGGCGAGCACCACCGCGTAGAACAGCGTCGACACCGCGTATGGAACGCCCAGCGCGACGTGCATCACGTCGGCGGCCATCGTGCCGAAGACGCCCACCATGCCGACTGCCGTCCAGTACGCCCACGGCGTGTAACGGCGCCGGGTGAGCTGAACGATCAGAGCGACGACGAACAGCACGAACCCGCAGAGCACCGCGACGACGGGTGGGAGCACGTGGATCGAGAAGTCGGAGACGGCCTCGCCCATCGCCGTCGAGACGCCCTTCGTGATCCAGAACAGTGCCGTCGGGTTCGGTACGCGCTGCGGGCCGGTCCGGCGGTGCGTGGATGTGCGGAGCATGGTGCGGGTCATTCAATGCCTCTGCGGTGCTGGGGACAGGGGTGGACGGGGCGATCACACAGCGAAAAGGATCACCGGGTGAAAAGGTAGATGACGCTTCGGTGCTCCGTGTATGCGACCGTGCGGTGGTACCCGAGCGCCTCCAGCGAGGAGATGCCCCAGGTGTCAGTGTGGCCTCCCGTCGAGTACTCAACGACCCAGACCCGGTCGATGCCGGAGAAGCGGCCGAGGCCCGCGGCCTGCGTGACGGTGTACGTGTCGTCGTGCCAGGTCGGGTTGTCGGCGTAGGGCGAGCTCAGAGTGACGTCCTTCACAGCGTCGAAGGCAGCGGGATCGGTGTCCATCGCCAGGCGCGTTCGACGTGATGGACGAACGGCCTCGTCGAAGACGATGCCGTCGCCCTGCTGCGCCTTGGCGTGCACGGTGGAGGCGATCTCGTTCCAGTCGGACTCGTTCATCGCGTACGCCTCGCGCTGACCGACCCAGATCGGAAGGGCTGTGGCGACCACGACGGCCACGGCCGCCACGCGCATCCAGACCCGTTTGCCGATGGCCTCGATGCCGCACGCCATCAGCACGGCGGCGGCCGGTGCCGCGAACGTGCCGTATCTGGCTGTGTACCCGGCGATCAACGGGCTCGACACGATCAGCAGCCCGACAGGAATGGACAACCAGCAGGCGGCGAGTGCGACGACGCTCGGATGCCCTTGCGCGACCATCGCGGTTCGCGCCCGTCTGGCCCGCACCGCTTTCACGACGGGCACGATGATCGCGACGGCGATGAGCACCCACGCGACGATCGCGAACGGCACGGCGCCGAACCACATCTGCACGAGCACCGACGACGGAGTGACCTCGACGCGATGGTGCAGGTAGGAGACCTGGTCGCGTTCGAGGAACGCGAAGATCAGCAGGGGCGTGGATGCCACGACGGCGGCGCCGGCGGCGATCGCCCAGGCACGCAGGTGGTGTCGTGCCGACGGGGTGACCAGCACGAAGACACCTGCGGCGAGCGCCATCAGCCCGACGTACACGAAGCTGTAGATGCCGAGCGTGAGAACCGCCCCGTACGCGACCCACAGCCCGATCGAGCGGCCGCGCCGCAGCACGACCTCCGCCACGATCACGCACAGCACGGCGGCGATGCCCGCGTCGAACGCGTAGGCGCGCGCCTCCTCGCCCGAGTAGGTGAGTCGCGGGAGCACCACGGCGATCGCTCCCGCGAGTATGGCGAGCCGCGTCGAGCCGAGGCGCCCGCACAGCCAGCTGACGGCGGCGGCCGCGACGCCGACCGCGATCGCGCTCGGCAGCCGTACCGCGAAAGGGCTGGAGCCGGCGATACCGACCCAGAAGTGCAAGCCGACGTAGTAGAAGCCGTGCACGGCATCCACGTGCCCGAGCATCATGAAGAGGCTCCCGAGCGGTCGCTGGGCCGAGAGCACGCTCGCGGCCTCGTCGCCCCAGAGCGACGGGATCCACGATCCGATCAGGCTGACGACGCTCGCCGTCACTCCGACGACGAGGGAGACGACCCAAAGCCGGCGGCGCGCGACGTGGTGAACGGCGACGGGCGCCGATTCCGGTGCGAGCTGAAGCATGGGCCAAGCTCAGCCAGAACTCTCCAAGAAGCGGCTAAGCGTTCCCAGGAGTCGCCAAGACGACACACCGAGAACGGGAGCCTTCACTCGTCCGCCCACTCGACCTCGTCCGGCGCCCATTCCTCCTCGCGCAGCCTCGACTCGTTGCCCAGTACCGCGAGCCCGAAGAACACGACCACCGACAAGGCGGCAGCGCAGCCGGTCGACACCCCGATGATCCACTTGACGTCCACGACACCTCCGCGCTTCGAACCTCGGACACCACGGTGCGACGACGGCTCCCAGATTCGACTCAGAGGGCGGTTTTCATGACGTCACGGCCTCCGAGAGCGGCTGAGAGGGTTCGAAGTCGCGGATGCCGGCCGCGAGGCCTTCGCGCCTTTCCCGTGCCTGTCGCGATCGTCAGGAGCGCGGCAACGAGAGCGTGAACGTGGTGCCGGCCGATGACGTGTCGGAGACCTCGATGCGCCCGCCGTAACGATCGGCGAGATCGCGCACCAGCGCCAACCCGATCCCGAAGCCGGTTCGCGCCGGCCCGACCGTCGCGCCGTCGCCGTGGGCGAACCGTTCGAACAAGCGGCCGGGATCGATGCCGGTGATTCCCGATCCGTGGTCCTTCACCGAGAGCACGAACTGCGACCTGTCGCGCTCAGGGCCGACGATCACCTCGACGAGCCCGCCGTCCGGCGAGTGACCGATCGCATTGTCGACGAGCGCGACCACGCAGCGACGCAACGAGGTGGCCGGAACAGCGGTCGTCGGGCGCCCGTGCGAGGTGAACTCGAGGGCGATGTCGCGGCGGGCTGCGAGCATCCGCAGGTCGGCGAGTGTGTGCTCGACGACCTCGACGACCTCGATCACCTGCCTCGGCTCCTGTTCGGCCGGTGGGGCGGCGGCGAGCAGCAGATCGGTGATCACGTCGCCGAGCAGACTCACATCCTGCTGCAGTCCCCGCAGGTTCTCGGTGGGATCAGCGCCGGCGCCGATCTCCTGTCTGAGCACTTCGACACGGGCCGCGACCACCGCGACGGGCGTGCGCAGCTCGTGGCTGGCGTCCGCGACGAAGGTGCGCTGGATGCGCAACGCCTCGCCCAGCGGCCGTACCGCGCGCCGGGCGACCACCCAGCTGAGCAGCCCGGCGAGCACGATGGCGACCGCGCCGACCACGACCAGGGCGATCAGCATGTCGTCGGCGTCGACGTAGATCTTGTTCTCTCCCGGCGCAGGCTTCTCCAGCAGTTCGCTCGGCTGAGACTGATCGATGATGAACACCACGGACGCCACGACCACGAGGACCACGATGGCGGCGGCCGCAACGGTGATCTGCGCTGTGACGATGCGGGATGCGTGGGCGATAGCGTCGGCATCCGTGCCGCGCGAGCGGTCTCGCCGGCCTGTCACAGTTGTCCCAGGCGGTAACCCCTGCGGCGCACGGTGAGCACGATGTCTTTGTCGGTCTTGCGTCGCAGATAGTGCACATAGGTGTCGACGGTGCCCGGCTGGTCGTCGGCGCTGAAGACGGTGCGCAGAATCTGCTCCCTGCTGAAGGTGCGGTCCGGGCTTTCGGCGAACAGCCGCAACAGGGCGTTCTCGCGGGGGGTCAGAAGGATGCGCCCGATGTGCGGCGAGTAGATGCATCCGTCGTCGGGGTAGAACGTCCACTCTCCGACGGGGATGCCGATGCCCTGCGGGTCGAACCGCCTGGTCAGGGCGCGCAGCCTCGCCGTGAGCTCGTCGTACTCAAACGGCTTGACGAGGTAGTCGTTCGCGCCGGCGTCGAGGCCGTCGACCTTGTCGGCGGTCGTGCCGAGCGCCGTCAGCAGCAGGATGGGCGTGACCACCCTGGCGCCCCGCAGCTTCTGCACGATGCTCAGCCCGTCGAGGTGCGGCAGCCTTCGGTCGATCACCATGACGTCGTGGTCGCCGGTGATGGCCCGCTCGAGCCCCTCCTGCCCGTCGGCGACGAGTTCCACCTCGAACGAGGGCTGCAGCGCCTTGGCCATCAAAGGCCCCAGCCGCGGATCGTCTTCGACGAGCAGCAGGTAGGGGCGCAGGTCTGCGTCGTGGTCGGCCGCCGGCATGGTGTGCACCCTTCTGACCGTGTCGTGCGCGTGCCGTGGCTCCTCGGCGACGCGTGGTTCAGGATCAGAGGTATCACGATGGGGATGGAGGATGCCGACAGCGACGCCGATGCGGCGCAATCCGGCGGTTCCCTGATGCCTTGCAGGCTGCATGAGGATCTCGGTTCAGCTGATCACGTGCTGACGCAGCGCGGCGCCGTGACGAGGTCGGTGAACTCGGACGTGACCTCGTTGCGATACGCCGCGACGTCGAGCGTGCTCGGCTCCACGCGTCCGTCGAGGTAGGCGAGCATGCCGTCTCGCAGCGCGAGATCGCTCTGTTCGACGGCATGGATCGTGTCGTTCGGCAGCGCATCGTGCACGGACACGAACGCCGTCGACACGATGGGCAGCCCGCACACCGCGGCCTCCAGAAGCACCATCGGCTGCCCCTCGTAGACGCTGGAGAGCACGAAGCAGTCGGCGGCCGCCATGATCGCGAACGGATTCTGGTACGCACCGGTGAGGGTGATGTCGTCTCCGAGCCTCAACTCGTCGATCTGCGTCTGCAGCTGCGCCCGGAGCGGTCCGGTTCCCACGATGAGCAGGTGCACGTCAGGATGCCTGGCGTGCACCGCCGCGAACGCCCTGATGAGCCTCGCGTGGTTCTTCTCGGGAGACAGCCGCCCGACCGTGACGAACCATCGTCCGTCGTGCTCCTCGAGGCGCGGCACCCACCCTGGAACGACGACCTT
This sequence comes from Humibacter sp. RRB41, assembly GCF_022761015.1. Classification (GTDB taxonomy): domain Bacteria; phylum Actinomycetota; class Actinomycetes; order Actinomycetales; family Microbacteriaceae; genus Humibacter. The sequence continues at coordinate 167,405 of NZ_JAKWJQ010000004.1, read as the reverse complement.
CTCGGTGTCCTGGTCGATCGGATGCCCGTGCAGCTCTGCCAGCGGCTGACGCACTCCGTCGAGAACGCGTTGCACATTGGGCAGGTTGCGCACCGTCACGAACCGGTCGGCCGGCGCGAACTCCGCGAGCTCTCTGCTGTTGAGCTCGGTCAGGCGAGGCGAGACGGAGACGAGATGGTCGTACGAGCGGTACAGCGCGAAGACCCTGCCGAGGCTGCGCAGCATGCGCTTCTTGCCGTGCACCTCGCGATGCCGGTCTGCGGCCATCTCGTTGTGCAGCCAGATCGCGCGGGGCACTTGCGGCGAGTGCAGCAGCAGCGTCGCCCAGAACGGGCTGTAGCCGCTGAAGTCGGCGACCCAGTCGAAGGCGGCTCCGCCGAACACCCTCACCCATTCGTCGTCCCAGAGCGCCTTGTGCCGTGCCGGGTCCGCGTGCGAGAGCACGTCTCCTCGCCGCTCGGTGAGTTTGCGTTCGAGATGCACCAGTTTGCTGCCGTTCATGCCGCCGAGGCGGAACAGCTGACGCACCCCGGCGGGGATCAGCGCCTGGTTCGCCCTGTGCCACGCCCTGCGCGAGTACGACATCAGCACGGTGACGTCGTATCGGTCCTGATCGACGCTGCCCAGCAGGTTCATGGCGGCCGTCGTGATGCCGTTCGATCGCATGCCGCCGAGGAACAGCAGCAGACGTTCGCGTCCGTCGCTCTGCGCGCCGCGCACGTCGTAGCCTCCCGTCGCGCCTCTGAAGACGATGTCGATGACGCGCTTGGTCGCTCCGCCGTCCTCGTGCGAGGCGAACCGTTCGCGCCAGCCCTCGTACGTCGGCCACGACGAGGCGGCGCGCAGCAGGTCGAGCATCGCGCGACCGGCGACGTGGGCGTCGTCGACGACCGGGCCGGGAAGGTCCTCGGGCGCGAAGTACGTTCCGCGGGACTCGGCGTAGTCGGCGGCATCCGGCGTGTAGAACACGATCGGCTTGCCGGTCGCGAGGTAGTCGAAGAAGATCGACGAGTAGTCGGTGATCAGACCGTCGCACAGCCCGAGTGTCACGTTCGTCGGCACGGAATTCGGTACCAGGATGCGCCGCAGCTCCGGTCGCGACGCCGCCAGCGCGTGCACGATCTGGTGCGTCTTCAGCAGAACGACGCGATCCGGCCCGAGCTCGCGCTGCAGCCTCGACACCGCGTCGACCAACTCGTCGATGTCGTCCTCGGGGCGGCCGAAGCTCTCGCCGTGCCAGGTGGGTGCGTAGAGCACGATGCCGCGGCCCGCGACATCCGTTCCCGCGTCTTCGAGGGCCTCGAGGGCCTTCGCCCTCTCGATCGGGCTCAGCCGCTGCCGGTCGACGCGGGGGTACCCCTCGGTGACGATGCGTCCCTGGTAGATGTTCGTCAGCCGGTACGCCTGCTCGTACATCTGCTCGGCCATGAAGTCGTTGGCCGCCAGAAGGTAGTCGGCCGAGAGAAAGTTGCGCAGTGTGTTGGCCGAGTCGAGCGCGCCGCCCGGCATGTCGAATCCCATCATCTTCAACGGCGTGCCGTGCCAGGTGTTGAGATAGATCTGTCCATCGCGCTTGCTGAATTCTGCGGGGAACGTCGCGTTGTTGATCAGGTACTGGCTGGTCGCGAGCGCGCGGTAATAGGCGGTGGTGCGGTACCGCACGAAAGTGACCCTGTCGTCGTCGGCGAACTCCTTCAGAAGCGCCGGCTCCGATGCGGGATCCGTGAGAACCCAGGTGTGCTCCAGCGTCGCGAAGTCCGGGTCGGCGAGCAGTCCACGAAAGATCGCCTCGGGGTTGCACAACGCACCGTTGCCGGAGAACGATTCGTACAGCACCGTGCCCTCGCGGATCGGACGGCCGCGCCAGAAGGCGTGACGATCGAACTGCGCGGCTCGGCGCACCCGCTTGAGCTGGCGGCGGATGCGGACGACGGGTGACTTCACGGAGACTCCTGGTGGGCGGGGCACTGGCCCCGAGAGTCTTCGCGCGACGTTCCCAGATTCCTCTAACCCTTCAGGGTCGCAGGAGCACCTTTCCGACCCTGCCCTGCCTGGTGCTCGCGATCACGGCATCCCGCACATCGTCGAACGCGTAGATGCCGTCGACGGGAAGTGTGAGCCGACCGCTGCCGATCAGCCCGAACAGTTCGCCGAACAGAGCGCGGCGGGTCTCAGGGGTCATCGCCGCAGAGACCTTGTTGCCCCAGAACCCTTTCACCACCGCTTGCTTGAAGATCAGGTCGCCCGACGACAGCTCCATGCGGTCGGATGCCATCGCACCGAACGACACGAGCGTTCCGCCCTCCGCCAGAAGGTGCAGCAGGTCACCGGATGCCGTACCGCCGACGGAATCGACAGCCGCACGGATCGGACGGTCGCCGGCCAGCTCGAGCACTCGGTCGCGCCAACCGTCATCGCTGGTCGCGACGACGTCGAGGATGCCTGCGCTCGCCAGCTCGACGACATCCGCCTCGCGTCGCACGATGCCGATGACACGGATGCCGCGGCTCGGCGCGATCTGCGCGACGAGCCTGCCGACCGTGCCGTTCGCGGTGTTCTGCACGATCACGTCGCCTTTGCCGACCTGCAGGAAGTCGACGAGGGTGATGGCGCTGAACGGCATCGAGATCAGCTGTGCGGCGACCTCGTCGGGGATGCCGTCCGGCACAGGGACGACGGCCCCGGGTTTCACGATCAGGTAGGCGCTCCACGCGCCGAACGTGCCGCCTGTGGCGACGCGCTGCCCGACCTCGATCCCTTCGATCTCCGCCCCGATCGCATCGACGACCCCGACGGCCTCCGTGCCCGCTCGTGCCGGCAGCTCGGGTTTGAAGCCGTAGGTGCCCCGGACGGTCCACAGATCGTGGTTGTGGATCGTCGCGAGGAGCACTCGGATGCGCACCTCGCGCGCTCCAGGCTCGGGCAGGGGCAAGTCCTCGACACCGAGCACCTCCGCCGGATCCCCGAATTCGTGATGGATGATCGCGCGCATGGTTCCTCCTTGTTCAAGTATCGGGTCACATGGGGGCGGATGACCGATCGAGACGGTCCTATGGGTATCCCCGGAGTTGCCTGAGAGCGCCGAATTCTTGCATTCGTCTCAAACCCGGGTCGGGACGATCGCACCATGACCACGTACCAGCGGGACGCCGCGCGGCCGTCGCCGCCGCTCCGGGAGCCGATCTCCAGCGGCACCGATCTGACTCGTCGTGCCGCGTCCGCGACGGACTGGTGGCGGATAGGGTCGGTGAGCGTCATCTGGCTGACCAGCCTGTTCGTCGTCGCGCTGTGGGTGAGCGGTGGAGCCGTGCAGGATCTGGCGAGGTTCGACGCGGACACCCTCGACACGCTCGGCAGGGTCACCGGGCTGGTCGCCGCGAACCTTCTGCTGTACCAGGTGCTGCTGATGGCCCGGGTGCCGCTGTTCGAGCGCGGCTTCGGCCGCGACGGCATCACGCGGATGCACCGGCTCGTGGGGTTCTGGTCGTTCTGGCTGATGCTCGCCCACATCGTGCTGATCACGTTCGGCTACGCGGCAGAGAGCAACGTCAACGTGTTCGTGCAGGCTTGGCAGTTCGTGTGGGACTACCCGGGCATGCTGCTCGCCGCGGTGGGAACCGGCCTGCTCGTCATGGTGGTCGTCACCTCGATGCGGCGAGCGCGGCGCAAGCTGCGCTACGAGTCGTGGCATCTGCTGCACCTCTACGCCTACCTCGGCGTGGGCTTCTCGCTCCCGCACATGCTCTGGACCGGCGCAGACTTTCTCTCCTCACCTCTCGCGACGGTGTATTGGTGGACGCTCTGGGCGCTCGCGGCGCTCTCGCTGATCGTGTTCCGGATACTCGTGCCGATCATCCGTTCGCTCCGGCACCGGGTGCGGGTCATCGCGGTCGAGCCCGACGGCGGCCACGGCGTGCTGGTGCGCATGGAGGGGCGCACACTGCATCGGCTCGGCGCAGAGTCCGGCCAATTCTTCGTGTGGCGATTTCTGGACGGGGCGGGGTGGATGCGCGGGCATCCGTTCTCGCTCGCCTCCGCGCCGGCAGGCAATCACTTCAGCATCTCGGCGCGCATCATCGGCGACGGCACCTCCCGGCTCACGACGCTGCGACCGGGAACCCGCGTCGTGTTCGAGGGACCGTACGGTCGCATGACCGGACGCGAGCGCACGGGCCGCAAACTGCTCATGATCGGCGCGGGCGCAGGCGTGACTCCGCTGGTCTCGCTGCTCGAGTCCGAGGGCTACGCCCCGGGCGACGCCACCCTGATCGCCAGGGACAGCGATCCCAGCGAAGGGCTGCGCTCCGCAGCGATCGAACGACTCGTGAAGGACCGCGGGCTGCGCTTCGCTCGGCTGGACGGTCATCGCTCGCACGGCCACTCGTCCTGGCTTCCCCAGTCTCACGCCGAGTGGACGGGTGACGACCTGATCAGGTATCTGGCACCCGATCTGGAACTCTACGACGCCTACGTCTGCGGACCCGTGCAGTGGATGGACAACCTGACGCACGACCTGCGCGCCGCCGGGCTGCCGGCATCCCGCATCCACACCGAACGCTTCACCGTGTGAGCGGCATGCGAAGGAACGAGAAGAGAGATCGATGAAGAAGATCATCTACGGCCTGCTGGCCACGGTCGCGGGGGTCGTGCTGCTGTTCAGCTACCGCACGTCGCTGGATGCCGTCGCACCGGCCGCATCGACGGGCGGCACAACACGAAATGGGACTTCGACCGGGTCGTCCGGCTCGACGTCGACCGGAAGCACGACGTCGGCGGGATCGACCGCGAGCGGGTCGACCTCGACCTCTTCGCCCTCGTCTTCCGCTTCAGCCTCCGCATCGTCGAGCTCGCTGAAGGACGGCAGCTTCACGGGCCAGGCCGTCGACACGCGCTACGGGCCGGTCCAGGTTCGGATCACGGTTTCCGGTGGAAAGATCACCAAAGTCTCGGTTCCGCAGTACCCGACGCAGAGCTTCCGCGACCAGCAGATCAATCAGCAGGCCGTGCCGACGCTCGTCTCCGAGACGTTGAGTGCGCAGAGCGCCAAGATCGACATGGTCTCCGGAGCCACGTACACGAGCGACGGCTACCTGCAGTCGCTGCAGAGCGCACTGGACGGGGCACGTGCGTGATCCCCGCCGGACAAGGCCGCACGGTCCGCACCGCCGGGGTGATGGGCACGGTGGCGAGCATCCACGTCATCGCCGCCGACGGGAGCCGCGAGCACCGTGCCGTGCTGGCGGCCATCGACGCCTGCTTCGACGAGCTGCGCGACGTGGAGCGCGTCTTCTCGACGTTCCGAGACGACTCCGATATCTGCCGCCTGCGCGACGGACTGATCGAGGCCGACGAGGCGGATGCCCGGGTGGCCGTCGTGCGCGCAGCGTGCGTCGACGCGAAAGACTCCACCGGCGGCCGCTTCGACGCCTGGCGGCGCGGATGGTTCGACCCGACCGGCTACGTCAAAGGCTGGGCGACCGAGCATGCTGCCCGGAGCATGCTGGCTCCTCTCCTGGGCCGCGCGGGGATCGATGCCGTCGGGATCAACGTCGGAGGAGACATGCAGCTTTTCACGGCGGCCGAATCGGCCTGGCTCTGGCACGTGGGCGTCGCCGATCCGACCCGCTGCGGCGAGGTGTCGGCCACGATGGAAGTGCGGAACGGAGCCGTCGCCACCTCGGGAACGGCCGAGCGTGGTGCGCACATCATCGATCCACACACGAACGCTCCCGTCCTCGGCGTCGCGAGCGCCACCGTGGTCGCCGACGGACTCGAACTGGCCGACCTGTGGGCGACGACAGCGGTCATCGCCGGTTTCGACGACCTGTCGTGGATCGCCTCGCCCGGCGTGCGCTCAGGACTCGTCGTCTCCTCCGACGGCAGGGTGCGCAGGTGGGCGAACGGCCTCGAGCTCACCGCGTCGGATCGGTCGACCGCTGCGCCCGACGCGCTCCCGTTCGCGGTGCGACGGGGAGCGTGAGCCGGAACACGGTTCCCTCGGCCGACGTGCTCTCGACCGCCACGTCGCCGCCGTAGCGGCCGGCGATCTCCCTGACCAGTGCAAGGCCGATGCCGAAACCCCTCCTTCGCCCCGTCTCGGCTGACCGGGCGAACCGGTCGAACACCCGCTGAGGGTCGATTCCGACGATGCCGTCACCGCTGTCTGCGACGCGCAGCACACCCATCCGGCCGTCGACGCCGATGCTCAACGTCACCTCGCTGTCCTTCGGAGCGTGCTGGATCGCATTGTCGACCAGGGCGATCGCGACACGGGTGACGGTCACCGCCGGCACGTCGACCGCCACGTCGATGTCGGCGTGCAGCTCGAGCTGCACACCGGCATCCGCTGCGACGGGCGCGAGCGCCTCGAGCGCATCTCGGGCGGCGTCCGTGAGAACCGTGGGAGTGTCGGGCACGACCCTCGAGCCCTCCGCCGTGAGCAGCAGGTCGTTGAGCAGCTCCGACATCGAATCGGCGTCGCGCCGCAGATTTCGGAGCGTGTCATCGATCGGCTGGCCACGCCGATGCCTGCGCTGCAGGATCTGGATGCGACTGCTCAGCGCCGTCAGCGGCGTGCGAAGCTCGTGGCTCGCGTCGGCGACGAAGTTTCGCTGGAGCTGCAGCGCCTGCGCCATCGGCCTCGCCGACCTGCGCGCCGCGAACCAGCCAACAAGCGCCAACAGCGCGACTCCGACGACCCCCAGTCCGATGACCCATGGCAGCACGTGGTCCACGTCGACGACGAAGCTGTCGCCGACGAACCTCTTTCCGCTCGGCGGCCCGCCACGGGGCTGTTCATGCCGACCCGTCGTCAGAATGACGATGAGCAGAATACCCACCCCTGCCGCGATGATCACGGCGGAGGCGATACCGACGAAGAGGCCGACGGAGACAGCCGCCCTGCGCGACCGGCGCTCGTCATCCGCCAAGCTCACGCTGTACCTGCCCGGTATCCTCTGGCGCGCACCGTCTCGATGACCTCTTTCGCGGTCTTGCGGCGGATGAAGTGCACATAGGTGTCGACCGACCCTGCAGTCTCGCCTCCGCGGAACACGGCGGCGAGAATCTCCTCGCGTGTGAACACGTGCTCCGGGCTGTCGGTCAGCAGTTCCATCAGGGCGTTCTCCGTCGCGGTGAGAGTGGCCCGCGACCCGGTAGGCGAGTACAGCGCCTGCGACTCCGGCACGTACAGCCACTCCCCGACGTACCTCCTCGTGCCCTCAGCACGGAACCCGCGGCGCAGGGCTCGCAATCTGGCGAGCAGCTCATCGAAGTCGAACGGCTTGACCAGGTAGTCGTTGGCACCGGCATCCAGTCCTCCCACGCGATCGCGCGGCGCATCGAGAGCGGTCAGCAGCAGAATCGGCGTCGTGATGCGCGCCCTCCGCGCCGCGCGCACGAGATCGATGCCGTCGAAACCGGGCAGCCTGCGGTCGACGACCATCACGTCGTAGCGCTGCCCGAGCGCGCGTCGCACCGCCGCGTCGCCTTCCGTGACATGGTCTACCTCGTACGACTCGGACAGCACCTCGACGACCATCGCGGCGATCTCGCGGTCGTCCTCCACGTACAGAAGCCGCGGCCGGTTGCCGGATGCCTGCGCTGCAGCCCGCTTCACCCCCGGTTCATCCGACATGGCAGAAGCACATCACACGCGTGAGCTCTGCTCCGGCGACTCACCGGTCGACGGCAGCAGCAGCCCGAGCGCCGTGAACTGCTCCACCGTCAGCTCTTCGCCGCGGGCCGTGGTCGGCAAACCGGCCTGTTCCAGCGCAGCGGATGCCCGCGCCGAGTCCCCGAAGATCCCTGCCAGCGCCTGCCGCAGCATCTTGCGTCGCTGCCCGAATGCACCGTCGACGACGGCGAACACGCGGCGGCGCAACTCATCGTCGTTGCGGGGATCGTCGTCGGCAAGCTCGTGGCGCTCGAACGCCACCAGGATCGAGTCCACGTTGGGCACTGGCCAGAAGACCTGCCGCGACACCTGGCCGGCGGTGCGCCACGATCCGTACCAGGCCGCCTTCACGCTGGGGCCCCCGTACACCTTCGAGCCGGGCTCGGCGGCGAGGCGCTGGCCCACCTCCGCCTGCACCATCACGACTCCGGAAGCCAACGTCGGCACGGTCTGCAGCAGGTGCAGGAGCACGGGCACAGAGACGTTGTACGGCAGGTTCGCCACGAGGCGGTTCGGCGCGGCGGGCAGCTCCGTCACTTTCAGGGCATCCTGATGCAGCACGGTCAGCTTCGACGACGCCTCGGGCGCGAGTTCCGCCACCGTGATCGGCAACTGTGCAGCCATCCTCCGGTCGATCTCGACGGCGACGACCGAGGCGCCCGTCTCCAAGAGCCCGAGCGTGAGCGACCCGAGACCCGGCCCGACCTCGATAACGACGTCGCCGGCCTCGACACCGCCGACGCGCACGATGCGTCGCACCGTGTTGGCGTCGATCACGAAGTTCTGCCCGAGCTTCTTCGTCGGTGTGACGTCGAGGAGGTCGGCGAGATCTCTGATCTGCGCAGGGCCCAGTAGCTGCATCGGATGCCCCTGCCCGCGCTAGGCGATCGCGCCGGTGGGCGTCGTCGGAGGCGTGGCCACCGGCTCGGAGTCCCACTTGCCGTAGACGAGTTCGGTGTTCGAGACGAGCTGGGCGCCGAGCACGGAGACATCCGTGCCGATCGCCTCGGCCATGCCCCGCACCGTGTGAGGAATGAGATAGGGAGCGTTGGGCCGGCCGCGATACGGCGTCGGCGTGAGGTACGGGGCGTCCGTCTCGACGAGCAGCAGCGACCGCGGGGCGATCTGGAGAGCATCCCGCAGCCTCTGCGCGTTCTTGAACGTGACCGTTCCGGCGAACGACATGAACCAGCCGTTGTCGGCACACGTCTGCGCCAGCTCGGTTCCGCCGGAGAAGCAGTGGAACACCACGGTCTCTGGGGCGCCGACGCGCTGCAACGTGGCGATGACGTCGTCGTGCGCGTCGCGGTCGTGGATCTGCAGGGCCAGGCCGTGTCGTTTGGCCATCTCGATGTGCGCCTCGAACGACGCGAACTGGGCGGCACGCCCGCTCGCGTCGGTGCGGAAGAAGTCGAGACCCGTCTCGCCGATCGCCCGAACGCGCGGCCGAGCGGCGAGCGAGTCGATCACGGCCAGCGCGTCGTCGAGCGCGCCGGCGGCATCCAGGTCGGGAGCGTCGTTCGGGTGGATGGCCACCGCCGCCAGCATGCGCGGCTCGATCGCGGCCGTCTCCGCCGCCCAGATCGACGACTCGACGTCGGTGCCGACCTGCACGACCCCCCGCACGCCCACTGCCGAAGCGCGGTCGAGCTGCTCGCGGTAACCGAGCGCGTGGCCGTCTTCGATGCGACCGGGCCGCGCCGACGGATCGATGTGCGTGTGGTTGTCGTACACCGGCACCACAAGGGGCGTCGGCAGCGGCGGGTACGTCGGATCGCTGGGCATCGGGTCAGCTTGCGACGGCCGCTTCGATCCGTGGGAACAGTGCATCGAGCTGCGACACACGGATGCCGGCAGGCAGCTGCCCCCATCGTCCCGCGTCGCGGAGCGGCTGGGCGGTGATGTCGCCGAGGGCATCCTGCGCACCGAGCGCCGCCCACAGCGTGCCCGCCGCCTTCGGGATCACCGGGGACAGCAGGACGGCGAGCGCACGCAGCCCTTCGGCAGTGGTGGCGAGCACGGTCTTCAGTCGCTCACGGGTCGCCTCGTCCTTGGCGAGCACCCACGGTTCCTGCTCCGTGATGTAGCCGTTCAGCTCGTCGACGATGGTCCAGACCGCAGCGACACCCTCGTGGATGGCGAAACGTTCGATGGCGGCATCCGCGTTCGTCGCGGCATCCGCCACGACCGTCCGCACCTCGAGGTCCGCCTCGTTCGGCTCGCCGGACACGGGGATCTCACCGTCGAAATAGCGCTGCAGCATCGCGATCACGCGCGAGGCGAGGTTGCCGAAGCCGTTCGCGAGCTCCGCCTGGTAGCGGGCGGACAGGTCTTCCCAGCTGAACGAGCCGTCCTGGCCGAAGCTGATGGCGCGCATGAAGTAGTACCGGAAGGCGTCGGACCCGAACGTGTCGGTGATCTGCGACGGCGCGATGCCGGTGAGCTTGGACTTGCTCATCTTCTCGCCGCCGACGAGCAGCCATCCGTGGCCGAAGACCTTGTGCGGCACATCGAGCCCTGCCGCCATCAGCATGGCGGGCCAGATGACGGCGTGGAATCGGGCGATGTCCTTGCCCACCAGGTGGTAGGCCGGCCAGCGCCGGGCGAACAGCTCGGGGTCGTCACCGTAGCCGACGGCCGTCGCGTAGTTGAGCAGTGCGTCGAACCACACGTAGACGACGTGCGACGGATCCCACGGCACCTTGATGCCCCAGTCGAAGCTGGACCGCGAGATCGAAAGGTCGGAGAGGCCCTGCCGCACGAACTGGATGATCTCGTTGCGCACGCTCTCCGGCTGCACGAAGTCCGGCTGCGACTCGTAGAGGTCGAGCAGCCGCTGGCCGAAGTCGCTCATGCGGAAGAAGTAGTTCTTCTCCTTGAGGATCTCGATCGGCCGGGAGTGGATCTTGCACACCAGCTGGCCTTGGTACTCGCCGCTGAGGGGTTCGTCGAGCTCATCGCGCTGCTTGTACTCCTCGCAGCCCACGCAGTAGTAGCCCTCGTATTCGCCCGCGTAGATGTGCCCGTCGTCGTGCAGCTTCTGCAGGAACTTGCCGACGGCTTCTTCATGACGCACGTCGGTCGTGCGGATGAAGTCGTCGTTGGCGATGTCGACGGTCTCCAGCAGCGGCTTCCACGCGGATGCCACCAGCCGGTCCGCCCACTCCTGCGGCTCGAGCCCGTTGGCGGTGGCCGTGCGCAGAATCTTCTGTCCGTGCTCGTCGGTCCCGGTGAGCAGCCAGGTGTCGTCGCCGGCCTGACGGTGCCAGCGGGAGAGCACGTCGGCGGCTACCTCCGTGTAGGCATGCCCGATGTGGGGAACATCATTCACGTAGAAAATGGGCGTGGTGATGTAGAACGAGGAGCCGTCGGACATGCGTTCCATCCTAATTGGCGGCGCACACCCGCCTTGTCGTGTTACGGACGCTCGCTAGGGTGGCGGAATGCCCCGGCTCATTCACCTGAACGGCCCGTCGTTGGTCGGCAAGTCGACGCTGGCGCGGCGGTATGCGGCGGAGCATCCCGGCACGCTGAATCTGGATGTGGACCTGCTCGTCGGCCTGGTCGGCGGATGGCAGCATGACTTCCCCTCGGCACTGACCGTCGCGCGCGGTCACGGGACGGCGATCGCCGTTCGGCATCTCGAAGGCGGACATGACGTGGTGCTGCCGCAGCTGATCACGAGCTTCGACGGGCATCCGTGGGCGGACGACATCGCCGCGCAGGCACACGCCGAGTACGTCGAGATCGCGCTGCTGGCCGATTCGGCCGAGCACGAACGACGCCTTCTGGCGAAACGGCCGGGGCACGCCGTCGAGGCGTACACGCAGCACGCACTCTCCGACCCCGACAGCGAGCTGCTCCAGAAGATTCGGCTGGATCTGGAGTCCTACCTCGCCGACCGCCCTGACACGATCTGTCTGGACACGACAGGTCTCAATGCGGATGAGACATATGCGCGTCTGCTCGCCGTGCTCGCAGGGAGCGGGCCTGACTGATCAGTCGAGCTTCACTGGCGCGGGTGTCGGCGGCACGGGCGGCAGGTCGTCCAAGGTCGCATCTTCTTCCGAATCTTCCGCAATCCACTTCGCGAAACAGGAACTCACGGGCCAAATCAGATGCGTCACGGCACGAGCACGATGCGCCCGAAGACGGTGCCGGCATCCATCTCCCGATGCGCATCCGCCGCACGCTCCAGCGGCAGCACCTCATGCACGACAGGGTGGAGCTCGCCTGCGACCGCCGCCTCGAAGAAGCGAGCGCGGGCGGCATCCCGATCGGCGGTCGGAACGGTGTCGAGGCTGAACGTGGCGACGGATCGCGACTGCTGGAACGCCCGCACGAGGCGCATGCCGAAGTCGGCAGGCGGCATCCCCGCCACCGCGCCGACGAGCACGAGGCGTCCGTTCGGGGCGAGGCGGTCGATGAAGTCGGGCACGTCGGCGCCGCCGACGATGTCGATGATCACGTCGAAGGATGCCGGCGCATCCGCCTCGCCGGCCCCCGAACGGTCGAGCACGTGTGTCGCCCCGAGCTCGACGAGCCTGCGCCCGCGCTCGTGCGACGACGTCGTCACCGCGACGGGGCCCGCGCCCCCGTGAGCCGCGAGCTCCACGGCGGCGATGCCGATACTGCCGGCCGCACCGCGCACCAGAACGGACTCGCCAGGTGCGACGTGCGCGTGCCTGAGCGCGAAGTGCGCGACAGGCGCCGCGCTCCCGATCGCCACCGAGTCGACCGATGTGAGGCCGTCCGGCAACAGCATCACGTCGCCGATACTCGCGATCGCCTGCTCCACGTATCCGCCGCCGGTGCCGGTGAACGCCCAGACCCTGCGCCCGATCCAGGAGCGATCGATCTCGTCGCCGACCGCCGCCACGACGCCGGCGACCTCACTGCCCGGGATGTGGCCCTCGGTGAACCCGTCGCCGCCGAGAGTGCCGCGGCGGATCACGGCGTCGACCCCGCCGACTCCGATCGCCTCGGTCCGGATCACCACCTGATCTGGTGCCGGGACCGGTGCCGCAACATCCGACACCGTCATGCCGCCCGGGTCGCCGAATCGCTGGATCGTCACCGCTCGCATCATGTTCTCCTTCGTGTCGGCGGGGTACCGTTGCGACCGTAATGGACGCCCCCGTCCGGTTACAGAAGTGAGAGAGATGGCCGACGCAATGCCTCGGATGCTTCGCACCGATGCCCAAGACAACCGCGATCGCGTGCTCGACGCGGCTCGGCAACTGTTCTCCGAGCGCGGTATCGATGTGACGATGCGTGATGTGGCGCGTCACGCCGGCGTCGGTCCCGCGACCCTCTACCGTCGGTTTCCGACGAAGCAGGTCCTCATCGACGCGGCGTTCGCCGACGAGCTGCGCACCTGCAGCGGAATCGTGGCGGAGGGCTGCGCCGACCCCGACCCGTGGCGCGGCTTCCGCTCGGTGATCGAGCGCATCACCGTGCTCAACGTTCAGAACCAGGGCTTCGTCGACGCGTTCATGTCTGCGAACCCGCAGGTCGACAGTGTCGCCGCACACAGGGCATCCCTGCTCCGGATGCTCACACAACTGGCCGCGAGGGCTCAGCGGGCAGGAGGCCTGCGCGCCGACTTCGTCATGGACGACCTGCTGCTCGTGCTGATGGCGGGCCGGGGACTGGCGTCCGCTCCGACCGAGCACCGTGCGGCGGCGGCCAGGCGCTTCACCGCGCTCGCCATCGATGCGCTCAGCGCCTCAGGCACCCGCGCAGATCTGCCGCGAGCGCCTCGGCTGGCATCCGCGATGGTGCACAACAGCCGGTAGGTGCCGCGTTCAGTTCAGCTCAGGATGCCCCGCCGGGAAGAGGACCGTGCGCGTACGTGTGTGCCTCGGCGGCGAGTTCGCCCCAGTCCGCGACGTCGTTGATCGCGACCCAGTGGGATGCCTCGCCCGGCTCCTTCTCGAGGAATGTCGCGATCTCCCTTGCGACCAGGTCGTCGGCGCGATTCGACGGCAGCTTCACGGCGAGGGAGTCCCCCACCAGGTAGGCGAATCGGCGCCCCTTGACGTAGAGGGAGCCGTCGCGCACGTCGACGTCCCTGTCGGGGTCGGATTTCAGGTCGAAGACGAGGGAGTCGAAGTCGTCAGTGCGAGACATGGTGGTCATCCGTTCCGATCGGCCGCCGATGGGCGCCAGGACGTGAAGCTTACCGCGGGGGTCACCCGTGAATGCGTCATCGGGGGCGCGAAGGACTACCCCAGCCCGGACGCCGCGAGGAGGTGCTCGCGCAGGGCATCCCGCACGGCCGCCATGCCGTTGTACGTCTCCTCGAAGCTCGTCGACAGGGGCGACAACCCGATGCGAAGACCACCGGGGTCGCGGTAGTCGGGGATCACACCCCGCTCCCAGAGGGTCGCCGTGACCTCGCGCATCGCGGGGTGCGACACCGTGACGTGACCGCCGCGTCGGGCGGCATCCCGCGGCGATGCGAGCATGGCGCCGAGCGGGGCCAGCCATTCGTCCGCGAGCGTGATCGCGAACTCGGTGAGCGCCACCGACTTCGCTCGCACCGCGTCGATGCCCTTGTCCTCGATCATGTCGAGGGTGTCCTGCATGGCGAGCATGCCGATCACGGGCGGCGTGCCGCTGATGAAGCGGCGCATCCCGTCGGCCGGGCGGTACTCGGGACCCATCGCGAAGACGTCCGCCGCACCCATCCAGCCCCGGATCGGCTGTTCCAGCACCTCCTGCAGATCGCGCCGCACGTAGGCGAACGCCGGCGATCCCGGTCCACCGTTCAGGTACTTGTACGTGCAACCCACCGCGAGGTCGGCGCCCCACGCGTCGAGCTCCACTGGAACGGAGCCTGCCGAGTGGCAAAGATCCCACAGCACCAGCGCGCCATTGTCGTGGGCGATGGCGGTGATCGCTTGAGCTTCGGCGAGGTATCCCGAGCGATAGGCGACATGGCTGAGCACCACGAGCGAGGTCTGCGGTCCGACGGCGGCGGCCACCTGCCGGGGTGTGACTCCGGATGCCGGGTCCGCCTCGATCCAGCGCAGGCTCAGCCCTCGCTCGGCCGCGATGCCGTCGAGCACGTAGCGATCGGTCGGAAAGTTGTCGGTGTCGAGCACGATCTCGGTGCGCGCGCCCGAGCCGCGCGGGGCATCCACCGCCGCCCTCGCCAGCTTGTACAACAGCACGGTCGTGGAGTCTCCGATCACGGTCTGACCGGATGCCGCCCCCAGCACCGCCCGACCGATGCGGTCCCCGATCGTGAACGGCAGCTCCATCCACTCCTCGTCCCAGCCGCGGATCAGCTTGGATGCCCACGCCTGAATCATGAAGCGCTGCACGCGCTCGATGCTCGCCAGGGGAGGCCGGCCGAGCGAGTTGCCGTCGAAGTAGGCGACGACCTCGTCGTCCGGCTCGACGAACCGGGCGCGGAAATGCGCCAACCCGTCGCTGCGGTCGGCCCGTCGGGCGAAGGCGAGATGGGCATCCGGTGAGGTCATGACGGGGATCCTTCCACGGTCTCCTCCAGGTAGTCGACGGTCGTTCCGCGGGCCGTGGCGATCCAGCTCGCTGTCTCGGCGGCACCCTCGGAGGAGTCCAGCGGCAGGCCGGGGACCCACGCCAGTCGAGGGCCGATCGCCTCGGGATGCTCGTGACCGGCGATGCTCGCGATGAGCGCGTCACGATCGAGTCCGACGGCCGCGAGCGCGAGGAGCTCGCGCTCGTTGACGCCGACAGGGAGCGGGCCGTTGCCGAGGTCGGTGCCGTAGAGCACGCGTCCGCCCGCAGCAGCGATGTGCCGCAGGTTCTCGCTCGCGATCTCGAACGCCTCGCTCGGAGTGCCCCAGCCGTGGATGTCGAGAGTGGAGACGACCGCGGTGCGCGCCCGCGAGATGCGCGCGATCAGGTCGGAGTCGAGCCGCTCGCTGAACGGCGTGTGCGCGAGCACGTTGACGCCGGCGTCCAAGGCGCGCGCGGTCATCCCCTCGCCTTGCACGTGAGCCGCAACGGGCACGCCGCTCGCACGTGCACTCGATACGATCGCCTCGAGCAGCTCGGGGCTCGGCACCGGCCCGTCGTCGCTGCTCAACGTCACCTTGATGACGGATGCCCCCAGTGCGACCTGCGCGAGCACCGCCGCCTCCGCCTGCCTCGGCCCCGACAACTCGACGACGGCATCGTCAGGCGCCCAGTCGCGCCCCTTCGGGTATCCGCCGACGCAGGTGAGGAACGCGCCCGCGATGTGCACCTCGGGCAGCGTGGATCCCGGGAACGCGGCATCCCTGCGCAGTCGGGACGACTCCGCGGGGATCCAGCCGAGGTCGACGACGCTGGTGACGCCGGCGGCGAGCAGGCCGCTCGGATCGACCAGCCCGAGGTGCACGTGGTGGTCTGTCAGCCGAGGGAACAGGGTGCCGGGAATCACCAGGTCGGGGCTGGCGTACTGCTCGGCCCGCTGCAGCAGGCCGTCGCGTACGACGAACGCGGTCGGTCCGCGGAACGAGCCGATCCAGTAGTCCTCGAAGACGATGACCTGGCCCTCGTCGATCACGCAGGCGCACCGATCTGCGTGCGCACCTCGAACAACTCGGGGAAGAACGTGATCGACAGCGCCTTCTGCAGGAACGGCACACCGCTGGATCCCCCTGTGCCCGTCTTCATGCCGATCGTGCGCTGCACGGTACGCAGGTGGCGGAACCGCCAGAGCTGGAAGTTCTCCTCCAGGTCGACGAGCTCCTCGCACGCCTCGTACTGCGACCAGTTGTCCTCGGCGTGCCGATAGATCTCGCGGATGACCGGCATGAGGCTCTCGTCGAACCGGTACGGCTTCGTGACGTCGCGCTCGAGCACGGACGCGGGAACCACGAAGCCGGAGCGATGGAGGTTACGCAGGAACTCGTCGTAGAGGCTGGGGCGCTCCAGCAGGTCGGCGAGCAGGGCACGGGCATCCGGATCGTCGGCGAACACCGTCAACAGCCGCTCGTCCTTGTTGCCGAGCGCGAACTCCACCGCGCGGTACTGCCACGACTGGAATCCGGAGGAGTTGCCGAGGGATCCGCGGAACTGCGAGTACTCGGTCGGCGTGAGCGTCGCCAGCACCGACCACTGCTCGGTGAGCGTTCGCTGGATGTGCTTCACGCGTGCGATGCGCTTGAGCGCCGGCTGCAGCTGGTCGTCGCGCAGCAGGCGGCAGGCATCCGTCAGCTCGTGCAGCACGAGTTTGAACCACAGTTCCGTCGTCTGATGCTGGATGATGAACAGCAGTTCGTCGTGATGCTCCGGATCGCTGACCGGATGCTGCGCGTCGAGCAGGCGATCCAGGCTCAGATACGACGAATAGCTCATGCGTTTCGAGAAGTCGGTGACGATCCCCGCTTCGTACCTGTCGTGCTCGTCGCGATCGGTCATGGAGCCTCCCTGCTTCGCTCCCATTCTTGCGCCCCCGCTGATCGAGGAGCCCCCTTGGCTGATCGAGTAGCGCCCGCGAAGCGGACGCGTATCGAGATCCGCGTTCACAGGTCTCGATACGCGTCGCCTGCGGCGGCGCTACTCGACCAGCGACGACGGCGCTACTCGACCTGCGAGAGGGCCAGGACCAGGGCGTGCTCGGGGTAGAGGCCGGGCAGCGGCACGCCGATCTCGGCCAGCACGCGACCCGTGACGACGACCTCCCCTTCGTCCGACGTGAGCCAGTGCGGCAGCGAGCGATGTGCGATCGCGTGCTCGTCCAGCGGCAGGCCGAGGGTGACCCGATACCGCGCATCGGGGTCGAGCCCCGCGATGCGAAGCCGCGACGACAGCTCGTTCGGCGACGTGGCGAGCGTTGCGTAGACGAACAGCGCGCGGGAACGATCGTGGGAGACGACGCCGTACGCGGCATCCGACTCGTCCGGGCGGTCGATGCGCACGGAGCGACCGGTGTGGATGAGCGAACGGTTCGCCTTGTAGAAGTCGATCACAGCACGCAACTCGGTGCGTTCGGCATCCGTGAGTCCTCGCACGTCCCACTCGATGCCGAAGTGTCCGAACAGAGCGGTGATCGCACGGAACGACAGGGCGTGCGTGCGACCCGTCGTGTGCGCGGTGCTCGGCCCGACATGCGCGCCGACCAGCTCGGGCGGCAGAACGAGTTGCGTCCAGCGCTGGATGGTCTGGCGCTCGAGGGCGTCGTTGGTGTCGGATGCCCACACCCGGTCCGTGCGCTGCAGAATGCCCAGGTCGACCCTGGCGCCTCCCGACGAGCAACTCTCGATCTCCACGTTCGGATGCGCGGCGCGCAACGCGTCGAACAGCCGGTACGCGGCGAGCGTCTGTGCGTGGGTGGACGCCACACCATCGTGGCCGAGCTCCACCTGATCTCGGTTCTGGTCCCACTTCAGGTAGTCGATCGCATTCTCGGTGAGCAACGCGTCGAGCCGCTCGAAGATGTGGTCCCAGGCATCCGGATTCACAAGGTCGAGCACCTGCTGCCTTCGCCAGGTCGGCGACGTGCGACCGTGCGCGCCCGCGGGCCGCGCAATCCAGTCGGGATGCTCGCGTGCGAGTTCCGAGTCCTGGTTGATCATCTCCGGCTCGACCCAGAGCCCGAACTGCATCCCCTTGTCCCTCACGTGGTCGATCAGCGGCGTGAGGCCCAGCGGCCACATGTCGGGGTCGACGAACCAGTCGCCGAGGCCCCTCGTGTCGTCGCGACGACCGAGGAACCAGCCGTCGTCGAGCACGAAGCGTTCGACACCGAGGTCGGATGCGGCATCCGCAAGGCTCTTCAGCACGTGCAGGTCGTGGTTGAAGTACACGGCCTCCCACGTGTTGAGCACCACGGGACGCGGCGTCGACGGATGCCCCTCGCGGCCCCTCACCCAGTCGTGGAAGCCCGCGCTCACACCGTCGAGCCCGTGCGAGGAGTACGCAGCGAACGCCGTGGGTGCCGTGTAGCTCTCCCCTGCACCCAGCACGAGCTCGCCGGACTTGAGCAGCTCGCCGACGGCGAGCAGCGTCTGCCCGTCGCCCGCGCGCTCGATGCGGGACGTGTGGTCGCCGCTCCAGCCCAGGTGCAGCGCCCAGACCTCGCCGGAGCGCCACCCGAACCCCGGCGTGCCCGCCGCGATCACCAGGGTCGAGTCGTGACCCGTGCGGCCATGACGTGCGCTGCGGGTCCACGTTCCCTGGTCGATGCGATGACGCTGCGGATGCTTCTCCCGCGCCCACCGCCCCGTCAGGTCGAGCGACTCCGTCGCCTGCGCCGGAACGGGCAGCGACACGTCGAGCGCAGCGACGGCGTAGTCGTCGGCACCGAGGTTCGTGAGCGTCTGATCCACCAGCAGCAGGCCGCCGGGCGCGAGTGTCAGCGCGACGTCCACCTGCAGAGCGGATGCCTCGTCCCTCAGCACCAGCGCCGCACGCTGGCCACCGGTGCCGTCCGCCGGCTCGAGGGAGGCATCCTGCACAACGAGCCGCGGTGAGAACGCCCTCCCGGCACGGTCACCGGCAAGGCCGGGGGTACCGCGCCATGCCCGTGCGGGCTGTGGGATCAGCGAGACCGGAGCCGGGTCGTCGAACGCCGAGTGCGGCGCGGAACCGCTGACCAGGGCAGGATCGGGAGCCTGGTCACCGAGGTCTGCACCCCAGTGCGCGACGCGCACGTCGCCGTCGCGCAGGTCGAGCAGGAGGCTCGTGCCTGCCGCGCGAAGGTACAGCCGATCGATCACGATGCCGAGCCCAGCAGTGCTCGATCTTCGATGACTGGTGAGATTCCCATTGCTCCCTTTCGTGTGCCCGGCATCGCCTGTCCGGCATCATGTGCCGCCACGGGCGGCATCGATCAACTCGATATCGACGGTCCCTTTCGCCCGAAGGCGCTGCACGGCATCCGCGTCGGCGGACGCACCGAGATAGACGGTATCGAATTCCTGCAGAGCGCCGACGCGACCGAGATGCACCTGCCCCGCCTTCGAGCCGTCCGCGACCACCACTGTGCGATCGGATGCCTGCAACATCGCCCGCTTCAACTCCGCCTCCGGAAGATTGATGTTGGTGACTCCCGTGACGGCGTCGACACCGTTGCAGCCCAAGATGGCGAGGTCGGCGTGCACGCGCTGAAGCACCTCCGTCGCGAACGGAGCGACGAGGGAGTGTTGCAGCGGACGCAGAGTACCGCCGGTCACGATGACCTGCAGGCGGGGGATCGCGTGTTCCAGTTCGAGCGCGATGGTGAGACCGTTCGTCATCACGGTCACGTCGTACAGATCGTCGCGGGCGACGAGTTCCAGCGCCACCGCAAGGCACGTGCTCCCCACGTCGAGGAGCACGCTCATGCCCGGCCCCACTGTGGCGGCCGCGGCCCGCGCGATCTCGCGCTTCTCCTCCGCCGAGTTGCGCAGCGACTCTTCCATCGGATGCTCGCGGAATCCGACCGACCCACGCGGAACAGCCCCGCCTCGTACCCGACGGATGTTCTGCGCCGCTTCGAGTTGAGCGAGATCACCGCGCACGGTCACCTCGGACACCCCGAACGCCTCACTCAGTTCATTGACGCGCACGAAGCCGCGGTCGGCGAGCAGAACGAGCATGCGCTGCCTGCGAATCTCGCCGGGCAGATCGCCCGCCCCGATGCGCTGATCGAGGGAGCCCGGGATGCGCTTGGGCATGTCGGCGGTCCTTCTTCTGCGATGAACTAGGTCGATCGGCTTCGCGTCACCCCTTGGTCGCTCCGAGTGCAAGGCCGGCGACGAACTGCCGTTGCAGTACCAGGTAGACGATCAGCGTCGGAACCGCGGCGATCAGAGCCGCGGCCGCAATCACGTTCTGGTTGCTGACGAACTGCCCCTGCAGGTTGTTCAACGCCGAGGTGATCGGTCGCTTCGACCCGGTCGACATGAGGACCGTCGCCCAGAAGAAGTCGTTGTAGATCCAGATCGTCAGCAGCGTCCCCAATGCGGCAAGGGCCGGCCTGCAGATCGGCAGCGTGATGCTCCAGAACCGGGTCCACAGGCCGGCTCCGTCGACCAGCGCAGCCTCGTAGATGTCCCCTGGGATGGTGGTCATGTAGTTGCTGAGCACGAACACGCAGAACCCGAGCTGAAACGTCACGTTGATGACGATCAGCCCGAACAGCGAGTCGTACATCAGCCCGCTCGACGAGAGCCAGCTCGGTAGTGGAATGCTCAGAAAGATGCGGTAGAGGGGCGTGATGAGCGCCTGCTGCGGCAACAGATTGCCGGCGGTGAAGATGATCAGCAGCACGAGCCGGCCGCGCAGCTTCACTTGAGCGACGACGAATCCGACCGCTGAGGCGAACAGCAACGTGATGATCACGGCGGGGATCGTGATGATCGCCGAGTTGATGAGGTAGTGCCCGATCTCGCCCTGGCTCCAGGCGGCCACGTAGTTCGCGAAAGTCAGGCCGCCGATGGGCAGGGAGACGTAGCCGTACTTCGCAGTGCTGCTGATCGGACGCAGAGAGATGTACAGCGCGAACAAGAGCGGCAGGATCCACGCGACGGCCATGATGATCATGAACGTGTGCGCAGCGATGCGCCCGGGGCGCACGCCACCCGCTCGCCGCTTACCGCTACTCGATCTTGCCGCGGCCGACGCCTGTGTGCTCGAGAGGGTCGTCATGCTTTGTCCTCTTTCCGGAACGACTGAACGAGGAAGATGATGATCGGAACGAGCGAGATGACCAGCAACACCGTGGCCAACGCAGACCCGTACCCGATCCGGGTGGTCTGCCCGATGATGTACTGCGTCACCAGCATGGACAGCAGCTCGAGGCCAGGCAGCACTGTGCCGTGGCTCATGATGTAGATGATGTCGTAGGCCCGCAGCGACTCGATCACCGTGATCACGATGATCACGACGTTGATCGGTTTGAGCACCGGGAAGATGACGCGCCAGAAGGTCTGCCACGGGTTGGCGCCGTCGATCTGCGCTGCCTCACGCAGCGACGTGTCCACACCCTTCAGACCTGCTAAGTACAGGATCATCACGTACCCGACCTGACGCCAGGACGCCGCAACGAGCACCGCGCCCAGGTTCAAGTTCGGGTTGCCGATCCAGTTGATGGCGTCGCCGCCGGTACGACCCAGCAGTGTGTTGATGAGCCCGAAGTTCTGCGAGTACATCAGCTCCCAGATGATGCCGATCAGGGCGAGAGAGAGCATGACCGGCATGAAGAACACGCTCTGGTAGATGCGGCTGCCCTTCAAGTTGCGGTCGAGGATCACCGCGATCAGCATGCCCAGCGGAGTCGCGATCAGACCGAAAACCAGGATCCAGATCACGTTGTGCAGCACGGCGGGCCAGAACTGCGGGTCGACCGTGAAGGCGAACTTGTACTCCTGCGTGCCGACCCAGGGTTGGATGGCGCCGACGCCGTTCCAACTCGTGAAGGAGAGCACGACGCTCGTCACGGCAGGGAACCAGACGAACGCCAGATCTGCGAGCAGCGGAATGCCGAGCAGCACGATCAACAGCACGCGATCCCGCTTGGTCAGCCGCCGCAGCCGGCGGCGCCGACGCGGAGTCGGCGCCGCCGATCCGGCGTCGGGCCCGATGGCCGTCCGCCTTTGGGTATCGGTCATCAGTGCGCAGCGGTGAAGACGGTCTTCGCCTGCGCCTCGAGGCTGGACTGGATGGACTGAATGGTGGCGGGGGTTGGACTGTTGATGAACTTGTCGACGGCCGCCGCGACCGTGTTGTCCGCGAATCCGGGGTCACTGTCGCGGTCGAGGAACTGCGCGACGTTCTTGCACGCCTTGATGACCTCGACCGATTTTTTCTGGATGGCGTTGTACGTCGGGACGTCTGCGTCGGTGGCGAGAGCGACATCCCACTTGTCGTTCTTCAGGTATGCGACTTCCGCCTGGCCGGTGCCGATGTACTCGAGCACCTTCTTCGCCGGGTCGACGTTCTTTGCCTTCTTCGCGAGGCAGAAGCCGTCGGCGGGGGCATCCATGTAGTCTTGCGCCCACGTCGGGTCGATCTCCGGGTACACGAAGAAGTCGAGGTCGTCGAGATCGGCGTTATCGGTGACGTACTGTGCAGCGACCTGGTTGGTGCCCTGGAACATCATGCCGGCCTTCTTCGACTCCAGCGTCTTGACGGCGTCCTGCCAGATGCGGCCCGTCGAGCCCGTCTGCACATAGGGCAGCAGTTCGGCCCACTTGTTGAACACGTCGGTGACCTTGGAGTCCGTCCACGGCACCTTGTGCTGCATGAGCTTCATGTGGAAGTCGAAGCCGTTCATCCGCAGGTCGAGGATGTCGAAGGTGCCCAGTGCCGGCCAGCCGTCCTGCTGCCCGAAGGCGAACGGGATGAGCCCGTCCTTCTGCATCTGCTTGCAGAGGGTGATCATCTCGTCCCAGGTCGTCGGGATCTGATAGCCCTTCTCCTGGAAGGTGCTCTTGTTGTAGAACACGACCCACGGATAGTTGTAGATCGGCACGATGTAGTAGTGGCCGTCGGTTCCCTTCGACAGCGCTTTCGCCGAGTCGGGGAAGTTCTTGCCGATCTTGTCCCAGACGTCGTCGATCGGGGCGATCAACCCTTGGTCGGCGAACACCTGCATGCGGTAGCCGGCGAACCAGGTGAACAGGTCGTTCGGGGTGCCCTGCAGGTACGAGGTGATGTTGTTCTGGAAGGTGTTGTGATCGACGGTGTTCACGTCGATCTTCACTTTGGTCGACTTCGTCGCGGCTTTGGTGAGGGCCCCGAAAGCCGACTTGGGCGCCGGATCCGAATAGTTCGACCCGAAGGTGATGCTGCTGGCTCCCGAGCCGGACGTGCCGCCGCCCGATGAACAGGCCGCCAGAAGGGGCACTGCCGCGATTCCCAGAGCGGCCACGCCGCCCAGTTTGAGGATGTCTCGTCGGCTGATCCCGGAAATCGGAGCGCCGAATTGGGGCTGACCTTGCATAGCTGACTCCCTTGTCAGGTTGCGCCCCACGACTCACGCCGAGGGCCTGATGACATGCGCTCGCAGCCTACGATTGCTTACGCGAAGTTGTCAATCCATAAGCCAGACCGTGTCATCCGCGTTCTTTCCGAAAGAGAACGCAGGGTGGGAAGTGCGAAGCTTGCATCGCACTCGAGTGAAGGAGTTCCGTATGCCCGCGTCACATCCAGGCTCGCTCGCAGCCGTCTGGCGGCATCCGGAGATCACCTCGATCGGTCGGGAACCCACGCACGCCGTTCCGCGAACGCGTCGCGTACCGCGAGCGAGCGCCGTCGGCCACACCGATGGCTCCCGTGACGACGTGCTCGACCTCGACGGCACGTGGCTGTTCCAGTTGCTGCCGAGTCCGGAGGCCGATCTCGGGGATCTGTGGCGCGACATCCGTGTTCCAGGAGCCTGGACGATGCAGGATACCGGCGACCTGCCGCAATACCTGAACATACGGATGCCGTTCCCGTTCTCGCCGCCCAGGGTGCCGCACGAGAATCCGACGGGTGTGTACCGCCGCACGGTGCACGTTCCGTCGTCGTGGGCGGGCCGTCGCATCGTGCTCAGCGTCGGCGCCGCAGAGAGCGTGCTGCTCGCGGCCGTGAACGGCGTGCGGGCCGGCGTGAGCAAGGGCAGCCGCCTCGCCGCCGAATTCGACGTGACCTCGTTGGTGCACGAAGGTGCGAACGAGGTGGAGCTGACCGTCGTCAAGTGGTCGGACGCGAGCTATCTCGAAGACCAGGACCAGTGGTGGCACGGCGGCATCACACGGAGCGTGCGACTGTACGCGACCGGGCCGGTGTTCCTGCGCGACGTGCGCGTCGTAGCCGACTATGACGCGGCATCCGGTGAGGCGCGGCTCGACGTTGACGCCGTTGTGGGCTCGCCCGAGGACGTGACCCCTGCCGGGCTGCGCGTTCGCGTGCGGTTGCACGGCGGGACCGAGGGGCGCAACGGGGCCGAGGAAACGGCATCCGTCTCCACGCGCGCCTCGGTGAACCCCGAGGACGAGGAGGTGCAAGCTCTGCTGGCGCAGGTGCCGCTCGACGAGAACGTGTTCTCGCTGCACAGCAAGAACGCGGCGCGGATGCCTCTGCCCGAGCCGCTCGGAACCCTCGCACGCGCAGCGACCTCGGCCAACCTGCCGGAGCCGCATGGCCGGGCGCACGTGTCGTTCCCCGTTCACGGCGTCACGCCGTGGAGCGCCGAGACACCCGCGCTGCACGACCTCACGGTCGAGCTGGTGGATGCCGACGGCACCGTGCTCGACACCGCAGAGCTGCGCGTCGGGTTCCGCCGAGTGGAGATCGTGGGGCGGGACCTGCTCGTCAATGGACGACGCATTCTGTTGCAGGGTGTGAATCGGCACGAGTTCGACCCTCGAACCGGCCGCACCCTCACCCGCGAGCAGATCGCCGACGAGCTGGCGAACCTCAAGCGGTGGGGATTCAACGCGATCCGCACGTCGCATTACCCGAACGATCCGGCGTTCTACGACCTCGCGGACGAGTACGGCTTCTATGTGATCGATGAGGCCGACCTCGAGACGCACGATTGGGCGTGGTCGCTCTGCGACGACCCCCGCTATCTGAACCAGTTCGTCGACCGCGTATCGCGCCTTGTGTTGCGCGACAAGAACCATCCGAGCGTCATCATCTGGTCGCTGGGCAACGAGAGCGGATCCGGCGTGAATCAGGATGCCGCCGCCGGCTGGGTGCGCGGCTACGATTCCACCCGCCCCGTGCACTACGAGGGTGCGATCGCCCGCGACTGGTTCGGTGGTCACGCGCAGACCGACATCGTTTGCCCGATGTATCCGGGCATCGACGCGATCGTCTCCTACGCCCGCGACGAACGCGCCGATCGCCCGCTCATCATGTGCGAGTACAACCACGCGATGGGCAATTCGAGCGGCTCGTTCGACGACTACTGGGCCGCGATCCGTTCCACTCCCGGTCTTCAAGGCGGCTTCATCTGGGAGCTGAAGGACCATGGGCTCGATCCGGACGGCGACGGCCACTACCGCTACGGCGGCGACTTCGGCGACGATCCCAATGACGGCAACTTCTGCATCGACGGACTGCTGTTCCCCGACGGCTCACCGCACCCGGCGATCTGGGAGGTGCGACGGGTGTTCTCTCCCGTCGAGATCGTCTCGGATGCCGACGCCGCGCTTGCAGGAACCGTGCGCCTGCTCAACCGCCAGACGTTCACGTCGCTGAGAGGCCTTGCGCTCGAGGCGAGGGTCGCCCGCATCGAGGGTGATGGCGAGTCCTACCCGTTGGATGCCTCGGCCGACGCGGGCGAGGCCGCCGACGTCGCGCTCCACGCGGAGCTCGTGCGCGAACTCGCGGAGCCCGGTGCGCTCGCCCTGCGGATCACGGTGCGTACGGCGACGGATGCCGCCTGGGCGCCCGCCGGCGAGGAGCTCGCGGTGCTGGAGGTGCGCGTCGCCCCCGCCCCCACTCCCCTCAGTCCCCTGAGCGAGCGCAGCGAGTCGAAGGGCAGCAGCGACGCGCTCTTCCACTCGGCTTCGCCTCGCTCAGGGAGCTGGAGATCCGCGAGCTGGGCCGTCACCGACGACGGCCTCGTTCAGCATCCGCTGCTGGCATCAGCTCCGCGGCTGCAGTTCTGGCGCGCGCTGACCGACAACGACAAGGCGATCCCGCTGCACCAACGGCTGCAAGCGACCGGGCTGCGCGACGTGACGCGCCTGGTGCGCTCCGTCGAGCGCGACGGCGACACGGTGAAGGTCAACGCTGCCTACACGAGCTCGACCGGCCACGTGATCCAGCACGAGCAGACCATCACGCGCACGGACAGCGCTCTGCGCTTCGCCGAACGCGTCACCGTGCCGGAGTCGCTGCCCGACATCCCGCGCGTCGGCATCGAGTTCGCCCTCTCCCCGGAGTTCGAACATGTGACCTGGCTCGGTGACGGACCCCACGAGACCTACCCCGATCGCCGATCGTCAGCGCTGCTCGGGCGCTGGGAGTCGAGCGTCGACGACCTGCAGACACCGTATGTGCGTCCGCAGGAGAACGGCGGACGCACCGGGGTGAGCGAGGCTACCCTCAACGACGGGACGAACACCGTCGTGCTGCGATTCGGGGAGCCAGTGCTGTTCACGGCATCCCACCACTCGGTTGCCGAGCTCGAAGACACCGCCCACTCGTGGGAGCTTCCTCGAAGGGCCGAGACGATCGTGCGCTCCGACATCGCCCACCGCGGCCTCGGCAGCGCCTCCGTCGGACCGGATGCCCTCCCGCCGTTCATCGTTCGCCCCGGCGTCTACAAGTGGAGCTGGTCGCTGGCTGTGGACTGAGCTCTGCTCAGCCCCAGAGCACGTTCACGTCGCACTTCTCGTCCGTTCCTACCGAGGATGCCCACGGACAGTGCTACCCGAAAGCGACGGGTCTCGGTTCCGAGTTTCAGAAGAGGATCGCGTTGCGTTCGTGAATGTGTGGCCGAAGGTATGGTCTGAGCGTGGAAGAACGTCACGGGTCGTTAGCCGTCGTCGCGGTGTCGCTGGACTGCGCGGATCACGATGAGCTTGCTGGCTTCTATGCCGCGCTTCTCGATGGCTCGATCGTCTGGCGCACGGGCGCGGCCGCGGCCGTGCGTGTTGGAGGGTATGTCTTGATCGCCCAACGAGTCGATCCGTACGTGAAGCCCGTGTGGCCCGGCGCGTCGATCGTTCACCTGGACTTGAGCGGTCCCGATCTCGATCTCGAAGACCAGGCCGCTTTTGCCATTGCCCACGGTGCGACCGTCGCCGATGTTCAACCAGATCCGCGATGGGTTGTCATGCTGGACCCAGCCGGGCATCCGTTCTGCCTCACGCCTTTCACGCCCTGATTCGTGCTCGATGCAGGATCCATGATCGCTGACGTGTCAGACGATCTGTCTGTGGTGGTGCAACGAGCGACTCGAAAGAAGGTGGTGGCGGGGCAGCCCCGTCACCAGGGGGCGGCGACCTCGGCGTGGGTGCTCAGGATGCCGTCGGTGGTGCCCGACGGCGCTCGACCGATGCCGCACTCCGTCGCCACGCCGAACACAGGTGTATGCGGCAGCGCGGCGGCGATGCGCCGCTGGGCGCCCTCGACGCCGTCTTCACGGTGCACGAGACCGAGATACAGTTCGGTCTCGTCTGACAGCTCGAGACCGTCCAACGGTGCGAAGTACGCGTCGTCGTCGCGCTCGATCGGCACGGGCAGGTGGATCCAACTGATCGGACGGCTCGCTGCCTTCGTCACCATGTTCGCGAAGCGCACCAGGTTGCCGGCGTCGGTCGGCTCGATGAAGTGCTTCTCGGCGACGTCGCCGTAGCAGAGGTGGAATCCGACCTCGACGTCGTCTGGAACACGAGATGCCTGCTCCGCAGACCGCTTCGTGAGACCCGTCCACACGTCGTCACCCCACCACGACGCCGCACCGCCACCGCGAGGTGCGGTGTTTTCGATGATGCCGAACTCCACGGCGTTGTCCCACTGGATGGCGAGATCGTCGTGCGGAACGGTGTCGAGAATCGCATCGAGCTCGCGATACATGGCGTCGCGATACACAGGTTCGATCGCAGCACGCTGTTCGAACGGGAAGTACGCGCCGACGACGGCGAGCGGCGTGGGAAGCGACACCTGGAACTTGGTGCCGGGCGCGATCACCCCTTCGTCGCGGAGTCTGTTGAAGATCGCATACGACTCCTCTGCAGCGTGCGCGTAACCCAGCGGCGGGAACTCGATGCTCGCCGGGTCGACGCCATCGGAGACGCGAAGCGGGCGGGCATCCAGCATGCGCAGCGGAATCGGATGCTCGCCGACCCGCTCGATGCCCTCTGCCTGACCGAGGATGTCAGGCTGCCACATGATCCAGTGGAACCGTCTGCCCGGCTCGCCGTCGGGGATGCGCTTAAGCCGGTCTCCGAGAAGCGTCGCGGCCCTGCGCATCGTCGTCTCGGCGTCGTCGTAGTTGACGCTGCCCACGAGGTGGGCGCCCTGGGGTTGAGGCATCGGTACTTCCGTAAGGTGGGGGCGGCGGTGAAGCTCCTGCCACGTTACCTGTTGCTGCGCTCCTTCAGCGCCGCCTCGTAGAGCGCACGGCGGGACAGTCCGGTAGCCGCAGACACGGATGCCGAAGCATCCTTCAGGCTCTCCCCCGTGGCCGTGAGCAACAGCACCTCCTGCACGGCGGTGGCCAGGTCGACGGTGCGAGCCACGGCACCAGCGACCACCACCACGATCTCGCCTCGCACGCCCCCCGCAGCCCACTCGGCG
This sequence comes from Humibacter sp. RRB41, assembly GCF_022761015.1. GTDB lineage: Bacteria > Actinomycetota > Actinomycetes > Actinomycetales > Microbacteriaceae > Humibacter. The sequence continues at coordinate 138,523 of NZ_JAKWJQ010000004.1, read as the reverse complement.
AGCTCCGCAGCCGTGCCACGTTTGACCTCTTCGTGCAGCTTGGTGAGTTCCCGGCACACCACGACGCGACGGGATGCCCCGAGCACGTGCGCGATCGCGGCCAGCGAGTCCGCGAGCCGGTTCGGCGACTCGAAGAACACCATCGTGCGGCGCTCGTCGCCGAGCGATCCGAGAACGGATGCCCGCTCCCCCGCCTTGCGCGGCAGGAACCCCTCGAACGTGAAGCGGTCCGTCGGCAGCCCGGAGACGGCGAGCGCAGCGAGCACGGCACTCGGACCGGGAATCACAGTGACCTCGACACCGGCCTCGATGGCCGCCAGCACAAGGTGGTAGCCGGGGTCAGAGACCGTGGGCATGCCGGCATCCGACAGCACGAGCAGGTCGGCGTCGCGCGCAAGCTCGACGAGCTCGCCCGCCCGCTCTCGCTCGTTGTGATCGTGCATCGCCACCAGCCGCGGCCGGTTCGTGACACCGAGACCCTGCAGCAGGCGGTTGGCGACTCGGGTGTCTTCCGCGGCGACGACGGATGCCGTCTCGAGCGCTTCGACGAGCCGGCGGGAGGCGTCGCCCAGATTTCCGATAGGCGTCGCCGCGAGGATGATCACGTGTCCAGTCATAGCATTGCCGTCGTGACTCACGAGCGCGCGAGCTGGCAGGAACCCACCGGTACACGCCTCGACAGATGGTTCGCGCGCGTGGTCAACACCCCGGCGAAGCTGCGCTGGTACAACTGGGGGCTGCCCGTCGTGGTCACGCTGATCGCCGCGGTGGCGCGGTTGTGGGCGCTCGGCGATCCGCACGCCCTCGTGTTCGACGAGACCTTCTACGTGAAGGACGCCTGGACCATCATGCACAAGGGCTGGGAGGCGGCTTGGCCCGCGAACGTCGACGCCCAATTCGCCGACGGCGATGTGGACTCGTACTCGAACGATCCGGAGTTCGTGGCGCATCCGCCGTTCGGCAAATGGATGATCGCTGTCGGCCTCGCCGTCTTCGGCGCGCAGAACACCGTGGGCTGGCGTATCAGCACTGCCGTGGTGGGCATCCTCGCCGTCGTCGTGCTGATGGTGATAGCGAAGATGCTGTTCCGTTCGACGTTGATCGCCACGCTCGCCGGCTTCATCATGGCGGTCGACGGCAACGCGATCGTGATGAGCCGCGTCGCCATCCTCGACAACTCCGTGATGTTCCTCGCACTGCTCGCCTTTCTGTGCGTGCTGCTCGATCGATCGTGGCGGGAGAGACGGCTGGCCGCGTGGATCGCCGCCAGGGAGGCCGCCGGCCTCAGGATCGGCTGGGGGCCGTGGCTGTGGTGGCGTCCGTGGCTGATCGTGGCCGGCATCCTGCTCGGTCTCGATGCGGGCGTGAAGTGGACCGGCTTCTACTTTCTCGCGTTCTTCGCTGTGTACGTCGTGCTTGTGGACGTTCTGGGGAGACGTCGCTCGGGCATCCGCCTGTGGCCGGAAGGCGGCGTCGTCAAGGGCGGCATCGTCACGTTCGTGCTGATGGTCCCACTCGCGTTCGCCACCTACATCGCCACGTGGAGTGGCTGGCTGCTGAACCGCGGCGGCTACTACCGCGATTGGGTGCAGACCACACCGGGCGTGAAGTGGACGGGCGGCCTCTCCTGGGTGCCGAACTGGGCCCAGAACCTCTGGCACTACCAGGCGGAGATGTACGGGTACTCGATCAACCTGCATACGCCGCACCCGTACCAGTCGAACCCGCTGACCTGGCTGCTTCAGTTGCGCCCGACGAGCATGTACTACGTCGGCACGAAGTACGGCGTCGACGGATGCACCGCACCCGGCGGCTGCTCCTCCGCCATCACCGATCTCGGCAATCCGATCATCTGGTGGGCGGGAACCGCTGCCGTGATCTACCTCATCTACCGACTGATCCGCTATCGCGACTGGCGATACGGGCTCATCCTCGCCGGTCTCGCCGCCGGCTACCTGCCGTGGCTCCTCTATACCGGTCGCACGATCTTCACCTTCTACTCGATAGCGTTCGCCCCCTACCTTTACCTGGCACTCGCCGCGGTGTTCGCGCTGATAGTCGGCAAGGCCACGGACGACACCTATCGAAGAACCAGGGGCCTCAGCCTGCTCGCGGTCTTCGTCGTGGTGATCGCCGCGGTCTCGGTGTTCTTCTACCCGATCTGGACGGGCATGCAGATCCCGTTCTGGTACTGGCAGATCCACATGTGGCTGCCGAACGTGACGACGGGGATCGGCACGCTGGGCTGGATTTGACCTCTGCCCCTGTCGCGATGTCCGCCCCCGGTGGTAGCCCTGAGTCATGACCGACGAAAACACACCGCGACCTGAACTCCCCGGCAGCGATCGCATCCCCGTCCCGGCCGTCACGCCGGCCGCACCCCTCGGTGACGACGAACCGATCGAGGCGACGCTCGTCCTCCGCAGACGGCAACCAGTGCCCGACGAGGTGCTGCAGAATCCGATCTCGCGAGAGGAGTTCGTGCGCCTCTACGGAGCAGACCAGGCGGATGTCGACGCCGTCGTCGCCGAGGCACGTGCGGCCGGCGCCGAGGTGTTGAGCGTCGACCCGGGCGAACGGCGCATCCGCATCAGGGCCACGGCGAGCGTGGTGCGCACGCTCTTCGGCACCGAGCTGCAGAACGTCAGCCACGATCCAGCTGGCGGCAGCGCCTCGACGTTCCGGCAGCGCAGCGGATCCCTGAGCGTGCCGGAGGGCATGCACGAGCGCGTCGTCGCCGTGCTCGGGCTCGATGATCGTCCCCAGGCGACGGCTCACTTCGTGGCCGTGCCTGCGGCATCCGCTTCGGTCAGCTACACGCCGGTGCAGGTCGGCGCGGTCTATGACTTCCCGACCGGTACTGACGGATCGGGCCGCACGATCGCGATCATCGAGCTCGGGGGCGGCTTCGACCAGGCCGACCTCGACGCGTACTTCGGCGAACTCGGGCTCGCCGTTCCGAAGGTGACGGCCGTGGGGGTCGACGGTGCGGCGAACGCGCCGGGAGGCGACCCGAACGGCGCCGACGGGGAGGTTCTGCTCGACATCGAGGTGATCGGCGCGCTGGCGCCGGCGGCGAACATCCTGGTGTATTTCGCGCCCAACACCGATGCCGGCTTCGTCGATGCCGTGTCTCAGGCCGCCCATGCCGATCCCACGCCCGACGCGATCAGCATCAGCTGGGGCGAGAGTGAGGATGCCTGGACCGCACAGGCCCGCGCAGCGTTCGACGACGCCCTCGTCGACGCCGCGGCCCTCGGCGTGACCGTCACGGCGGCGGCGGGCGACGACGGCAGCTCCGACCGCGTCACGGACGGCAAGCCGCACGTCGACTTCCCCGCGTCGAGCCCGCACATCCTGGCGTGCGGGGGAACGAGCCTGAAAGCCGACACCGCGACCGGGAAGGTGACGTCCGAGACGGTGTGGAACGACGGGGCGGGCCGTGGCGCGACCGGCGGCGGGGTGAGCGACGCGTTCGCCGTTCCGTCCTGGCAGGCCGGTGTCGGGGTGCCGGTGACGGCATCCGGCTTCGGCGGCCGCGGCGTTCCGGATGTCGCGGGCGACGCCGATCCGCAGACCGGCTATCGGGTGCGCGTGGACGGCACGGACACCGTGATCGGCGGCACCAGCGCCGTTGCTCCGCTCTGGGCTGCGCTCGCGGCGCGCCTCGTCGAAGCGACGGGAAAGCGCGTCGGGCTGCTGCAGCTCACCCTGTATCCCCGCGCTACAGCGACGGCGACGGCTCCGGGATTCCGCGACATCGTCGTCGGCGGCAACGGCGCCTACCAGGCGAGAGCCGGCTGGGATGCCTGCACCGGCCTCGGTGTACCGAACGGCGCCGCGCTGCTGACGGCACTCGAGTAGCCACCCGGTGGTCGAGTAGCGCCGCCAACGGCGACGCGTATCGAGACCCCCGTCACCGCATTCAAACGCAGACGGGTCTCGATACGCGGCGCTGCTCGGCGCTACTCGACCGACGAAGGACGCGACGGGCGACGCCGTGTTACGCGCCCGTCGTCGACGCCCTGTGACACTCGGTTACGGTAGCGGGGTGGCAGACCGCGAATTCGGCTTTCGCACGCGTGCGATCCATGCCGGCAACATCCCCGATCAGGTGACAGGAGCCCGCGCGCTCCCGATCTATCAGACGAGCGCCTTCGTGTTCGACGACACGGCGGATGCCGCGGCCCGCTTCGCCCTGCAGAAGTACGGCAACATCTACTCGCGTCTCGCCAACCCCACCGTCGCCAGCTTCGAGGAGCGCGTCGCGAGCCTCGAGGGCGGACTCGGAGCCGTGGCGACGGCATCCGGACTCTCGGCGCAGTACATCACGTTCGCGTCGCTCGCCGGAGCGGGCGACCACATCGTGGCATCCGCGAACCTGTACGGCGGGTCGATCACCCAACTCGACGTGACGCTGCGGCGCTTCGGGGTGGAGACCACGTTCATCCAGAGCTCCGATCCCGCCGACTACGCCGCGGCGATCACCGACACGACGAAGCTGATCTTCGCCGAGACGATCGCCAACCCGTCGGGCGAGATCGCCGACATCGCAGGTCTCGCCGACGTGGCGCACGCCGCCGGCATCCCGCTCATCATCGACTCCACCATCGCCACCCCGTACCTGAACCGACCGATCGAGTGGGGAGCCGACGTCGTCATCCACTCGGCGACCAAGTTCCTCGGCGGTCACGGCACCACGCTCGGCGGTGTCGTCGTCGAGAGCGGACGTTTCGACTGGCACAGCGACCGCTTCCCGCTTTTCGGCCAGCCCGTGCCGACCTACGGGAACCTGCAATGGTCTGGCAACTTCGGCGAATACGCCTTCCTCACGCGGCTGCGCGCCGAGCAGCTGCGCGACATCGGACCGGTGCTCGCACCGCACTCTGCATTCCTGCTCGCTCAGGGAGTCGAGACGCTGCCGTTCCGCATGCAGGCGCACGTCGACAATGCCCGCGCTGTCGCGCAGTGGCTCGAGGCCGACCCGCGCATCGACGCCGTGCACTGGGCCGGACTGGAATCGCATCCGCACTTCGAACGCGCGAAGAAATACCTGCCCAAAGGTCCGAGCTCGGTGTACACGTTCGAGGTCGCCGGCGGACGCTCGGTCGGCCAGAAGCTTATCGAGTCGGTGAACCTGGCCAGCCACCTCGCCAACATCGGCGATGCGAAGACGCTGATCATCCATCCGGCGTCCACCACGCACGCGCAACTCAGCGAACAGCAGCTCATCGACGCGGGCGTGCTGCCCGGCTCGGTGCGGCTCTCGGTCGGCATCGAAGACCCGGAAGACATCATCTACGACCTCGACCAGGCGCTGGCCGCGGCCACCAAGGAGGACTGATGAGCACCGTCACGGATGTCGTGGCCCCCGCTGTCGACGAGACGCTCGTGCAACTCGCCAACGGCCTCAGCTGCGAGGTGCCCGCCGACTCCCCGCTCGCGAAGCTGCTCAGGTCGCAGCGCACGTGGACGGGGCCGGATGCGAAGCAGCGACTGGGACTGCTGCGCGCGGCGAAGTCGGTCGCGATCGTCGGGGCATCCTCGAATCCGGCACGCTCGAGCTATTTCGTCGGCACCTACCTGCAGCAGTCCAGCGACTATCGCGTCTACTTCGTGAACCCGAACGCGGAGACGATCCTCGGCCAACCCGCGTACAAGTCGCTCGCCGACCTGCCGGAGGTGCCCGACATCGTCGACGTGTTCCGGCGCGGCAGCGACATCCCGCAGGTCATCGACGAGGTCGTCGCCGTCGGCGCGCCAACCATCTGGGTGCAGCTGGGCATCTGGAATCAGGATGCCGCCTACTACGGCGAGCAGAAGGGCCTCACCGTGGTGATGGACCGCTGCATCAAGATCGAGCACGCCCGTTTCCACGGCGGCCTGCACCTGCTCGGCTTCGACACCGGAGTCATCTCGGCGCGCAAGGCCGCGCGCTGACACCCTCCTGCCCGCCCCAACTCACCCCTACGGCGTCGACCCGGCACTGTATCGCCGCGCCGGCATCGTATTCACGTGAATTGGAGGGCCGCTCGACAATTCAGTGCCGGGCCGACGAAGGCGGATGTCGGATGGGCGGATACCGCGTCAGAGCCAGTCGGGCTCGACGGGGGCGGCCGGGTCCACCGTGCGCAGCGTGTCTGGCATCGGGAACGCGACCGTGTACTCCAGCAGCGGGATGTCGATCGCACCCCAGTCATCCCGCTTGACACGGATCTCGTCGGTCGACACCTCGGTGATGCGAACGCGCAGCCAGCGGCCGTCGTCGAGCAGCAGCTGATACGGGTCGGCGAGATAACCGATGCCGAGACTCTCGAGCGTCTCCTCGGCTTCGAGCCAGTCGACGGCATCCGTGCGCTCCCTGCCCAGCAGGTCGATCACGACGAAACCGTCGCCGGCCGCACGCATCCAGCCGAGAAGCTCGCGGTCGCCGCGGCGGTGTTCGATCCAGTCGGTGGGCACAGGCATCCCTCGACCCTATCGGCGCGCGGCGCACCTCCCCGGAGCCGGAGGCGTCGACCCGGCACTGACTTGTCGAGCGGCCCTCCAATTCACGTGAATACGATGCCGGCGCGGCGATCCAGTGCCGGGTCGACGCCGCCGGGCGGGGACGCGCGCGTCAGGGCGAGCTGCGCGCGATCAGGTGGAAGACGTGCCAGTGCTTCGGGCCGGCGAACGACGTGCCGTCCTTGTCTTCTTCGTCAAGCCGCAGCACCTCGAGCCCGGACAGCAAGCGGTCGACGTCGGCACGGTCGTGGGTGTTCGTGTCCGGCCAGGCCGCGAAGTCGTCCTTCGGTCCGAACAACTGGCCGGCGAAGACTCCACCCGGCCGCAACGACGCACGGATGCCCGCCCACAGCCGCTCGAACACCTCCGATGTGCAGAACGGCAGCGCGAATCCCGCGTAGACGAGGTCGGCGGCGGGGAGCTCCACCGGTCCCCCGTCGGGAACCAGTTCCGCGTAGGTCGCTTGTCGTACGGTGAGTCGCTCCCGCTCGGCCTCGCTCGTACCGGCGGTGACACGTTCGACGACGTGCTGATCCGCGTCCACCGCCAGCACCCGCCATCCGTCTGCGAGCAGCATCCTTGTCTCGAGGCCGTCGCCGCAGCCCAGGTCGACGGCCTCGCCCACCTGCTCGCCTCGGGCATCACGCCACGCCTTCAGCGCAGCGGTGAATGTCGGCCGCACCTCGCGACCGGCCTGATGTACGTAGAAGTCGGACCAATCCATGCGTCCATCATCGTCCTCGTGCGAAGGGCCATCGCCCGCGCACGACACCCGCGGTTCCCGACTCGGGCTCGGCCACCCGCCCCTACTAAACTCGGCACAATGACCGAGCCCAGCGTGCGCAGCGGCACGACCAGGGTCGCGGTGCTCGGCCCCGTACTGGTGACGACTCCCTCGGGGGAGCCGATCGAACCGGGCGGGGCGACGGCGAAGAGCCTGGTCGCCGCTCTCGTGCTCGCGCACGGACCGCTCTCGGTGCGTGGCATCGTCGACGATCTCTGGCAAGATGCCCCGCCGCGCAACGAGAAGGCGGCACTGCAGACTCTGGTCTCGCGCGTGCGCGCGGTCGCCGCCGACGGGCTGATCGTCTCGACGCCGGGCGGGTACTCGCTCGGAATCGAAGCGCACCAGTGCGACCTCGGCGCGGCCGTCGCGCATCGGGAGGCCGCACGGGCGGCGCTGGAACGTGGGGATGCCCAGGGCGCCGACGCCGAGGCATCCGCCGGTCTCGCGCTCTGGCGCGGCGAGCCGGGAGTGGACCTCGGCGACACCGAGCTCGCCGAGCGCCTTGCCTCCGCCGCATTCGAGTTGCACCGGGACCTGGCTCTGCAACGCGCCAAAGCCCGCGTCGAGACAGGGGACACGTTCGGCGCGCTATCCGACCTCGCCCCGCTGGCCGAAGCCGCTCCCCTTGACGAGGAGATCGAATTGCTGCGTCTGCGGGCGATCGCCGGGGGCGGACGGCGCAACGACGCCATCCGCGAATTCGGCGAGTTCCGGCAGCGCATGCGCGACCGGCTCGGCACCGATCCGTCCGCCGAGCTCGTCGCCTTCAACGCCCAGCTACTGCGCGCGCCGGAGCCGGATGCCGCGCCGCCGCGCACGCTGCTGGTGGGCATCCGCACCGCTCCGAATGAGCTCGTCGGCCGTTCGGCCGACATCGAGTCGGTCGAGCAGCTCACGCGCGCCTCGCGCCTCACGACCATCCTCGGCGCTGGCGGACTCGGCAAGACCAGGCTCGCACAGGAGATCGCCGCTCGGGCGGCCGAGCGCATGCCAGGCGTCGTCGTCGTCGAACTCGCCAGTGTGCGCACAGGCGACGACGTTCCGCTGGCGCTCGCGTCGACTCTCGGCATCCGCGAGTACTCGGGCACTCGCCTCTCGCTGAGCGATCCAGCGGTGCGGGTCGATGTGCGAGGACGCATCCTCGGCGCGCTCGCCGAACGGCCGACGTTGCTCGTGATGGACAACTGCGAACACCTGATCGACGCGGCGGCGGAGTGGATCGCAGACATCCTCGGCTCCACGAGAGACGTGCGCGTGCTCGCCACGAGCCGCGCACCGTTGATGATCTCGGCCGAGCAGGTGTATCAGCTGGAACCACTCGCATCCCTCGCCGGCGACGATTCCGGCCCGGGTCCTGCAGTCACCCTGTTCATGGAGCGCGCGCGGGCCGCGCGGCCGTCGGTGGTTCTGCCGGTCGACACCATCGAGCGGCTGTGCGAGAGCCTCGACGGGCTGCCGCTCGCCATCGAACTGGCGGCGGCACGGGTGCGATCGATGTCGGTCGAGGAGATCGAACGACGCATCGTCAACCGGTTCGCCCTGCTGCGCGGCGGAGATCGGGCTGCACCCGAGCGGCACCGGACCCTTTTGGCCGTGATCGACTGGAGCTGGAACCTGCTCACCGATTCCGAGCAGCGCGCGCTGAGCAGGCTCTCGGTGTTCGTGGACGGGTTCAGTGCTGAGGCCGCTGTTGCCGTCACCGATCCGGGTGCCGACGGGGAGGCCGACCTGGAGGGCCTGGTCAATCAGTCTCTGCTGAGCGCGACGGAAAGCAAGGTCACCGGGCAGGTGCGCTACCGCATGCTCGAGACCGTGCGCGAGTTCGGGGACAAGCGGCTGCAGGATGCCGGCGAACGCGACGAGGTCGAGGCGCGCATCCGCTCATGGGCCGACGTCTTCTGCCTGGATGCCCTCGACTCGACGTACGGGCCCGCACAGCTCGAGACGTTCCACCGGGTGCAAGAGGAGCAGGACAATCTCGTCTCCGCCCTGCGCAATGCGATCGAGACGGATGACTCTGCCACGGCGGCGAGCGTCTATGCCGCTCTCGGCATGCATTGGACCGTGCGCGGCGCGCACTCCGAAGTGCTCTCGCTCGCCCCGCAGGTGCTGGGCACCCTGGTCGGCTACGACCCTGACGACCGGCACGTCGATGTGGCCATGATCGCCCTCGGGCTGATCGGCGGCACGTCCCTGATCACCGACATGCGTCAGGGATTACGTGCGCTGGTGCGCGTGCGCAAGCTGCACGAGCGTGGCGGGCCGCGCAATCCCCAGCTGGATGCGATGGTGTCGGTGCTGCTGAGCATGCCCGATCTGAAGGCCGCGTTCGCGACGGTCGAGCGCCTGCGGGCATCCGACGACCCTGCCGTCGCGTCGTTCGCCTACCTCATCTCGTCGCAGATGGCGGAGAACTCGGGTGAGATCGACACCGGCTTGAAGTATGCGAAGCTCGCCTACGCGAAGGCGCAGGCCGCAGAGGATGCCTGGACCGTCGGCACCTCAGCCCACACGATCGCGCAGTTCAACAGCGAGCGCGGGGATGCAGAGCAGGTGCTCGAGTGGGCGGCACGTGCCCGGCCCAACCTCGCCGCGCTGAGCGCCGGCGAGGACCTTCGACAGCTGGACTGGCTCATCGCGATCAGCGAGGTCTCGCTCGGCCGCCTCGACGCAGCGCAGCCGACGTTCGAGCGGATGACCCGGCTGCAGGGCGACACCGACAGCTACGACTGGAACGACCTGCGCGCGATCGGCTTCGCGGGGCTCGCCGAGATCGCCGGGAGACGTGGTGACCTGTTCGAGACCGAACGCCAGTACGCCCTCGCAGAACAGGTGTGGGGCGATCCTCCTGCCGGGTTCGCGCCCTGGTACTACGGTGCGGCCGCTGGGCTGCTCGTGGCCTCGGTGCGAGCCGGTCACGTGGCCGATCCGCGCAATCTGCGCGTTGTTCGGCGCGTCCGCAGCAGGCTGATGCGCGACCACCGCGTGCGCACGGGCATGGTCGACATGCCGATCACCGGGGTGGCTGCCATCGGGCTGGGAGTGTGGCTCCTTGCACCGGGACGCGAGGCAGCGGATGCCGCGCAACTCGAATCAGGGCTCGAACTGCTTGTGCTGGGCAAGGCGATCGCTGCGAGGCAGGACTTCCGGTCCCTGGGCTGGCAGCGGGCGCTCGACGAAGCCGAACACGATCATCCTCAGCTCGACATCCCGGCCACCATGTCCCGCGTGGATGCGCTCCCCCGGCCGCAGCGCGTCGAACGCCTGAACGAGGTCGTGCGTTCGCTGCGGAGCCTGGTGCTCTAGCGACAACCCCGCTCTCACGCGTCGTGCAGGTGCGCCCCGCCGCGATACCGTGCGCCGAAATGCGTCTCGGGGAGACGTGCGTTGCCCGCGCCGAACAGCCGCTCGCGCAACGTGGCGCTCCGCTCGCCCTCTGCCGGCATCCGGCCGCGCCTGCGCAGCTCGGGGATCACGAGCTCCGCGAAGTCGCGAGCCGTGTCGAACGAGTGGTACTGCCGCAGGTTGATGCCGTCGAGGCCGTCCTCGTCGAGCCAGCGTTCGATCTCGTCCGCGACGGTCTTCACGTCGCCGACGACGAGGAACCGGTCGTTGCGATTGCCCGCGATGAAGTCCAGCGCCTCGCCGACCGTCATCTCCAGTGGCAAGAACGGCACCTTCTCTGCCGGGAACTGGGCACGTTCCAGCGCCTCGCGCACCGTGATGTCACGCGGGAACGCCGTGAGGTCGACGGGCAGGCTGCTGTGGGCCAGGATGCCGTCCAGGCTCGCGTTCTCGCGGTACAGCCGCCACTTGTCCTCGGCCTCCTCCTGCGTGCGCCCGACGATGACGCCGGCCATCGCGATGAACTTGACCGCCTCGGCAGGCCGTCCGCTGCGCACGGCGGCGTCGCGCATCCCGTCGGCGTTGCGCCGGAAGTCGGCGCTCGTGCGTCCGCCGGTGAAGACCACCTCGGCGTGCTTGCCCGCGAACTCGATGCCGGCCGGTGAACCGGTCGCCTGGAACAGCACAGGCGTTCGCTGCAGCGACGGATGCACCAGGTGCGGCCCCGCCACCCTGTGGCGCTCCCCCACGTGGTCGATGTAGCGCACCTTCGACGGATCGGTGAAGACGCGTCGCTCGCGGTCGGCGACCACGGCGTCGTCATCCCACGATCCCTCCCACAGCTTGTAGAGCACATCGAGGTACTCGTCGGCGAAGCGGTACCGGTCGTCGTGCGGAATCTCGCCGTCGAGCCCGAAGTTGCGTGCGGCGTTCGGCAGGTACGACGTGACCACGTTCCAGCCGACGCGACCCTTCGTCAGGTGGTCGAGGGTGGACATCCGTCTCGCGAACGCGAAGGGCGGCTCGTAGCTGGTGGAGAATGTGACGCCGAAGCCCAGGCGCTCCGTCACGGCGGCCATCGCGGGGATGAGCAGCAACGGGTCGAGGTTCGGAATCTGCAGGCCCTCGCGCAGAGCCGTCTCGGGACCGTCGCGGAAGACGTCGTACGCCCCGACGACGTCGGCGAGGAAGATGCCGTCGAACCCGCCGTGCTCCAGCAGCCGAGCCAGCTCGAGCCAGTAGTCCAGGTCGGCGAAGCGCTCCCGATTGTTGCCGGGCAGCGGCCACAGCCCGTGCGTGATGTGGCTCACGCAGGCCATCTCGAAGAGGTTGACGAACAATTGCTTCGGCTCGGGCATGGGGCTCCTGCGATCGATGGGGTACTCCACCATCCTGCCCGCAGCGCGTCAGTGCTGTGCGACCGCGGCCTGCACCGGCTCGTGCACCATCACATCGTCGACGATGCGCCACGCCTCCTCGATCGGCACGTCGGGGATCGAATACCTGTGTCGTCCGGCCGCGGTCGTGGCGATGAGGGTCGCGAGTCCGGCACGGCGCTGGAAGATCGATCGCCGCACGGTGAACCCGATGATTCCGGATGTCTCGAGCACGACGCGCTTGCGGCTCAGCGACCCGGAGCGCGCGATCAGCAGCCCGGGCATCCGTGCGTGGCCGAGTCCGCGCCACCGGTCCTCGGCGAGCAACGCGGCGACGGGCACGATCGCCGCGAACGTCACCCAGACCAGCGGGCTCACGTAGCCGAGCAACTGCAACACGAGCGCGATCGCCGCGATCAGGCCGACGCCCGTCGCGGCGCGCGTGTATCGCCTGCGGTGGGCGCGAACACCGTGCTGCTCGAGTGTGCACGTCAGCGGCGTCTCATCGCCGAGCACGGCAGTCGCCACGCGCAGCGCATCGCCCTGCGGCCCGGCGGGCTCGATCACCATGAGGCCGCCGCGCTCACGTCCCAATCCGGTCATGATCGCGTGAGCGGATGCCCCGTGCACCGCCCGCAGAGACAGCGGCTCGTTGAGGCTGACGCCGCGAAGGCGTCTCTCGTCGAGCGTCACCTGCCGCGTGCGCAAGAGACCGTGTCGCACGTGCAGGGTCGTGGCATCCGATCGCCAGATGGCGAAGCCGCTGTACGCGAGCACGTAGCGTACGAGCGCGATGACCGATGCGGCCACGACGAGGATGACCGCTCCGCCGACGATGCCCTCGAGCAGCGGGATGTGCGACACCGTGTCGATCGAATCCCGCACGAACTGCAGTCTCAGCAGCAGTCCGCCGTCGAAGAACTGCAGCTCGAGCGCGAAGAACGCGGCGAAGAACAACGAAGCCACGCCGGTCAGCGTGAAGGGTGCGTACCTGGCCCACGACCAGCGCCAACCGCTGAAGTCGCGGCCGGATGCCTGCGCCCCTGCCATCCCGCCCGCCGCTTCCTGCTCGCCTCCCGCTTCACCCGGGCCGTCCTCCTCCGTGAGCTCGGCCTTGCGCAGCAGCTCCGCCCGAAGCGCCGGGATGTCACCGGCGGCGATCCCGTCGAAGTCGAGCCCGTCCTGACCGTGCGACGCGCTCGTTCCCACCTTCACCACGGCGAGGCCGACCAGGCGATGCAGCAGGGTCGCGTCGACGTCGACCGAGCGCACACGCTCGCGCGGAACCGACAGCATCCGTCGGTTGATGAATCCGCGGCGCACCTGCACGTGAGTCGGCGTGATGCGGTAGCTCGTCGTGAACCAGCGCAGCAGGCCGATCACGACGCCGAGCCCAGACAGCACGTACGTCCACCACGGCTCACCGCCGACAGAACCGGCGACGACGGCGAGCAGCAGGATCGGCAGATACTTGATGAGCTCGCGCACCGGGTGCACGAGGAGCATGCGCGGGTTCAGGCGGCGCCACGGGGTGGTGTCGGTCACTTTGGGTCCCTAGCGTCTGCGCTCACGTCGCGTCGCCCTTGCTCTGCTGCGCGACCGCGGAGAGCGTCGCGACCACGTCGCGTGCCACCGCGTCGTCGAGCGCGTGGATGCTGAGCGCACCGGCGGATGACGCCGTGGTGATGGTGACGGTGGTGAGGCCGTAGATGCGGTGCAGGAACCCGCGACGGGAGTCGACGGTCTGCAGCCGGGCGATCGGGGCGACGCGCGTCTCCTGGGTCAGCCATCCGCTTCGTACGAAGACCGCGTCTTCGGTGATCTCCCAGCGATGCACGCGGTAGCGCCACCTCGGCATGATCGAGACGTGCACGATCGCCACGACGACGGTGAGCGCGAGGCCGGCGAGGTGCAGGGGGGCTGTCCAGGCGTTCGCGATCAGCATCCAGACGAGCTGAAGGCAGAGGAATACGAACCAGCCGACGATGGCGTTCCAGGTCCAGAACGCGACCGCACGAGTGCTCGGTCGCCCGACCGGATCATGGATGATCCGCGAGATGCGACCTGCCGGTTCGGCGGTGGTCATGATGTCGCTCCCTTGTTCAGTTCAGCCATCGTGTTCCGGTCGCAGAAACTGGGGATTCGACGGCGTCTGAACCCCAGTTTCCGCGACCGGAACGCGGATGTCGACGAATTACGCCTTGCGCATGTAGGCGCGCACGGTGAGCGGCGCGAAGACCGCCACGATGATGGCCGCGCCGAGAAGCGAGATCCACAGGTCGGGGCCGACGGTGCCGTTGTTGGCGAGGTCGCGCACCGCGGTGACGAGGTGCGAGATCGGGTTGACGTTCACGAACCACTGCAGCACCTGGGGAAGGCTCTTCACCGGCACGTAGGCGTTCGAGAGGAACGTCAGCGGGAACAGCACGAGCATCGAGATGCCCTGCACGCTGGATGCCGTGCGCGCGATCACACCGAAGAACGCGAAGATCCAGCTGATCGCCCAGGAGCAGGCGATGACCAACAGTGCGGCGAGCACGACCGGACCGATGCCACCGGCCGGGTGGTAGCCGATGATGTAGCCGACGACGAAGGTGATCGTCGTGGCGATCGCATAGCGCACGGTGTCGGCAAGGAGTGCTCCGGACAGCGGCGCGATGCGCGCGATCGGCAGGGACCGGAATCGGTCGAACACTCCCTTGTCCATGTCCTCGCGGAGCTGAACGCCGGTGACCACCGAGGTGGTGATGACGGTCTGCACGAGGATGCCCGGAATCAGCAGCGGCAGATAGTTCTGCACATTTCCGGCGATGGCCCCGCCGAACAGGTAGGCGAACATCAGGGTGAAGATGATCGGCTGAACGGTGACGTCGACCAGTTGCTCCGGCGTGCGGCGGATCTTGACGAGCCCGCGGTAGGCCATGGTGAACGTGTTGCGCACCGTCTGGCCGAAGCCCGTGTAGTTCTTGAGCTTGCGCTCGGAGGGCGGCGTGATCTGCCGCGGCGGCCTTGTTCCGGCCGGCTGAGTGATGGTGCTCATGCGTTCACCTTCTCCTTCTCGTCGGCCCCGTTGTCATCGGATCCGGGCGTCGACTCGTTCTGATCGGTTGCATCGTGGCCTGTGATGGCGAGGAAGACCTCGTCGAGGCTCGGCTTCTGCACGCTCATCTCGGTGAGGTGGATGCCCGCCTCACGGAATGTCACGAGCAGGTCCGTCACCCGGTCGGGATCGGCCATCGGTGCCGTGATGCGTGCGGCCTCCGGCGACAACGTCGCACGAACGCCGAGCACCTGCTCGATCGCTCGCACCGCGTCCTCGGTGTCGGCCGGATCTTCGATGCGCAGCTGCAGTGCCGACGTGCCGACGGATGCCTTCAGCTCGTCAGCGGTCCCCTCGGCCACCACACGCCCACGGTCGATCACCGCGATGCGGTCGGCCAGCTGGTCGGCCTCATCGAGGTACTGCGTCGTCAGCAGGATCGTGGATCCGCTGGAGACGAGGTCACGAATGGTGTCCCACATCTGCCCGCGCGTGCGCGGGTCGAGACCCGTCGTCGGCTCGTCGAGGAAGATGAGCGGAGGCTGTGCGATGAGTGACGCCGCGAGGTCGAGGCGGCGGCGCATGCCACCGGAGAACTTCTTGAGGGGCCGCTTGGCGGCATCCGTCAGTCCGAATCGCTCGAGCAGCTCCTCCGCCTTCGCCTTCGACTGCGCGCGGCCGAGGCCGAGCAGGCGGGAGAAGATGATGAGGTTCTCGGTGGCCGAGAGCGTCTCGTCGACGGAGGCGAACTGACCGGTGACGCCGATGAGCTGGCGCACGATCTGCGCCTCCTTCATGACGTCGTGGCCGAAGACCGCCGCGCTGCCTGCGTCGGGCTTGAGCAGCGTGGCGAGCATGTTGATGGTCGTGGTCTTGCCTGCGCCGTTCGGGCCGAGCACGCCGTAGACGCTGCCAGGACGAACGAGAAGGTCGACGCCGTCGACCGCCTTGTTGTCGCCGAAGGTCTTGACGAGCCCGTGGGCCTCGATGGCCCAGTCCGCCTCGGCGCTGTGCCGTAGTGCGTTCATGGGTTCTTCCTTTCGTGTGATGGATGTTCGTGAAGTCGTTGATCAGGATGCGCCGGGCCGCTTTCGCGGCACTTACGCGCCGCTTACAGGCGCCGTCAGCGCGGAGGTGCGCTGAAAGCAGGCGCGACGAATACCGCCGGCGGGGACCGTCGGCAAACGGAGTGTGGAGTTGGAGGTCGGTGGTCAGTCGGAACGGCGGGACTCGCCACGAGCCTGCTGCGCCTCACGGCGTGCGACCTGCGCCGCGCGTTGGGCCGCCCTGCGATCGTCTTGCATGGCCCGGGCCGCGTCCCGTCGCATCGCCTGTCGTTCCTGCGCCGAGCCGCCCTGGTGGGCGGTACGCGGCAAATCGCCTTCGGCGGCCAGCCGCTCGCGTTCGACGCGTCCGATCAGCGCGTCACGATCGATGGCGGCGTATTCCAGCGCCCGGGGAACCGTACCGACATTGGCCGTGACGATGCCATAGAGCACGTCGAGATCAAATGTGCGTCGCCGCCGCCCTCGCGCCCCGGCCGCCTGAGAGCGCCTCAGCGCTTCCCTGGTCGACGACGCCCACGATGGTCGGGCCGTGCCGATGGTCGCAGCAACGAGCTCGGGATCGAGGTCATGGATGCCCACCACGGCGAGCGCCCGGGTGCGCTCCTCGTCGAGTGCGGCATCCAATGCGGCATGGGAGAGACCCACGTCACTCAGGATGTCCGCGGCGAGTGTGCCCTCCAGCGCGGCGAGCGCGAGCAGCAAGTGCTCGGGTCCCACCTCGGATGAACTGCGACGCGCGGCCTCCTCCACCGCGCTTACGACGACGGGGCGGAGAGACTGCGGTATGCGATCGACGTCAACGTCCACGACGCCTCCTCAGGTCGATGTCGGCGTCATCGAGACGCTTCAGGTGCTTCTTGTGCACGGCCTGCCGGGTGACGCCGAGTGCTTCGGCGACCTGCCCCCAGCTCCAGCCGTCGCGCAACGCGTTCTCCACGGCGGCGTCTTCGAGCCGGTCCGCAAGGTCGCGCAGTGCGACGACCGCGGCGAGCCGGTCCGCGGCTCCGCCAATGGGCGACGGGATGCGTACGGGGTTCATAGTTAAGCAACTTAGGTTGCTCGCGATGTGTAGTCAACTCAAGTTGCCTAATTTCAGCGAACGATCAGGTAAGCAACCTTGGTTGCTTACGCGTGATCATCGCCCGGCAGAGGGCACGAGACGGAGGGTCGACGCTGCGGCTTCAGCCGTAACCATCGACCGTGCGCCGGCCTCCCCATACTTCGTTCGGTACGCCTCGTCGATCACGGCGGCATTCGAGTCCCCCGTTGCCCTGACGTTCACGTCCACACAATCGACCGACACACGGATCCGAGCGCGCCCCGATCGCACCGCACGTCCGTACCAACCCGTGTCACGGCGCTGCCACGTGCGGATGAATATCTCGTCATCGACGACAACGACCCAGATCGGTGTCCAATCACCCGGACGGCCGGCCAGACGCGGTGCGGCGATCTCCAGCTCGCGAACGCCATCAAGATGCCTCAAGTTCTCGGATGTCCACTTTCCGTCCGGTGCCTCGTTGGTCACCTGGGCCATTCTCGACGGGATTCCCCTTGCTCGCCATCGGCGCCGCCGGGTAATCCCCTGGCGGGCCCACCTTGTGGGCGCGGCGCTGCCGCGGATCATGCGGTGGTCTCTAATTGAACGTGAGCTCGCCTGATGGGTCGATCGTGACCGTTCGCCCCCAGGTGTCGGGATAGCCACAGGCCCGGCCGGGGCCCGGGGAGAACCCGGGGATCTTCTTATACCGGAACGCTCTGGTCAACATCTGCGACGGAGAGCCAGGAAGGGATTCGATAACCACGAGCCTGTGCAAGGTAGTGGTGTCATTGCGCGCTTTCGCCTCAATCCACATCTGATCCGCGGGAGCATCTGTCGCCGTCTTCGGGTCAGCGCTGCAAGTGCTGTCGACGCACGCCTTGATCGTCCCGGCGGGGTGGGAATTCAGCCAGGCAGCATCCGTCAAAGTCAGTACCGGATACGTCGGAATGGCAGCACCGGCGCACGCAGCGATCGGGTGCGCGCCGAGGATGGCGATGATCCAGCCGATCCCTCCCACGGCGACAACTGCTCCGATCACCCCCCAAATACGAGCCCTACGCATGAAACCCATAGTGCACGGCGACGATAGCTGGTCGGATAACGGTTCGGACTCACAACGCCCGAGGCACGCCTTCCAGAGGGCACGTCATCGGCATGAACGACCGCATGATTCGACAACCCCACACGCGCAAGGGGGACGCTCAGTGCTACACAGCCGCTATCTGATGACCGACCCCGCGATGCCGATGATGTTGCCCGCCGGGTCGGCGAACTGCGCAACCCGCGCCTGATTATCCGGCCGGTTCGTCGCCTCGATCACGACGGTCCCCCCGAGCTCGACAGCGTGCCTCAGAGCGGCGTCCACGTCGTTCACTCCCACATAGAACAGGACTCGGGAAGTGAAGCCTGCACCGCCGCCGATCCCGACCGGAACACCGGCTTCGTTCGTCGACGGATTGAACGAGTAAAGATCGACGCCGGACACCGCGGGCGCAACCGAATCGCCGGCCACAGCGTCCCAACCGAACAGTGCTGAATAGAAAGCACGAAGCGCATCCGGGTCCTCCCCAATGATCTCCGCATGGACGACTGTGTTGGCCATGATGAACCCCCTCCCCTATGACGTCGATCATGCTGGCACGAATCAGACACTGATCCACAGCCGATGTTCGGAGAAGGGTCGAGCGATTTGTGGGTATCGTGACACCGCGCCAAGCGGGCGCAGAGCGCACAACGACGCAAGGAGACCCATTTGGCGATGCCAGAACCCGGCGGCGTGTGGCAGCTCGGACCCCGACGCGTGAATCGCGTGGGCTTCGGAGCGATGCGGTTGGCGTCGGCATCCGCGTTCGGACTCGGACCGAGTCGCGACAGGGCCGCGTCGATCGCCGTGCTGAGGCGAGCCCGCGATCTGGGTGTGAACCACTTCGACACTGCGGCGTTCTACTTCTCACCGCTCCGATCGGCGAACGAGCTGATCGACGCCGCGTTCCCGGATCACGACGACGATCTCGTCGTCGCCACGAAGGTCGGTCCTGCGCGCACCCCGTCTGGCGAGTGGGCTGACCAGGCACGACCTGACCAGCTGCGCGGCCAGGTCGAGGAGAACCTCCGCCAACTGGGCAGGGATCGACTCGATCTGGTCTATCTGCGAGCGTTCGGGCCGGGGTCGATCGCGGAGCGGTTCGGTGCGCTTGCCGAGTTGCAGTCCGAGGGGCTGATCGCGAGCCTCGGCATCTCCAATGTGTCGTCCGAGCAGCTCGCCGAAGCCAGGGGCGTCGCATCCGTCGTGAGTGTTCAGAACCGCTTCGGACTCGACCACCGCACTCCGCAGACCCTCGACCTGCTCGCCGAGACGACTCGACTCGGCATCGCCTTCGTGCCGTATTTCGCCATGGCGGGAGCAAGCGGCGAGCGCGGCCGATCTGGCGAGGCGAACGACGCCAACGACGCCGTGGCCGCGGTCGCCGTCGCACACGGGGCCTCCGTAGCGCAGATCAGGCTCGCGTGGACGCTTCACCAGGCACCCAACGTGCTGGCGATTCCCGGCACGGGCGACATGAGTCATCTCGAGCAGAACGTCGAGGCGGCAGAGATCTCTTTCACACACGACGAGCTGAGCCTGCTCGGCAACTCCTGACGCGCCCGTTGTGCGCCCGGAATGTGGTTGCGATTTTTCAGCGTTACGCCGTGTTGAGCGACGATCGACCGCACAGGCATCCGTCGACCTAGCCTGGCCGGGTGAGCCCGCACGAATCAGCACCCGATCGCCCTGCCACCGCCCGGCCCCATCTCGTCTCAACGGATGAGCTTGCCGCGTTGCTGACGGAGCATACCTCCGACGTGCAGACGGATGCTCAGCGCGGCGCCATCGTCGTGCTCGACGCGACGGTGGTGCCGGTGGCCGGGTTCGACGGGCATCCGTCGTATGTGACGGGCGACGAGCAGTACCTCGTCTCCGGGCACATCCCGGGCGCTGTGTTCGCCGATCTGCTCAGTGCGTTCAGCGATCCGGAAGCCCCGCGGCCGTTCACCCGTCCGGATGCCGTGCGCTTCGCCTCCGCGGCCGCAGCGCTCGGCATCGACTCCGAAACGCGCGTTGTCGTCTACGACTCGGCGATCGGTCAATGGGCCGCGCGGCTCTGGTGGCTGTTCCGCTCCTTCGGACATGACGACGTCGCGATTCTCGACGGGGGCCTCCGCAAGTGGGAGGCGGAGGAGCGCCCGATCCAGGTCGGCCACGTCGCACCGATCGAAGCGGCCGGGTTCGGCGCCGTCGAACGCGAGGACTTCTGGGCCGACAAGCAGCGTGTGTTGCAGGCAGTGTCAGGCGAGGCGCCTGCCACCCTGGTGTGCGGAATCCCGCCGCGCGAGTTCACCGGCGAGGCAGGGCATCGCCCGCGTCTCGGTCACATTCCCGGCAGTTTCAGCGCTCCGGCGGCGCGACTCGTCGACCGCGACACCAACGCCTTCCTCAGCGACGAGGCGCTGCGCGAGGTGCTGGCGGATGTCGTCACCTCCCCCGACCCGATCGTCGCCTACTGCGCGGCCGGCATCGCCGCCACCTCGGATGCCTTTGCCCTCGCTCTTCTGGGCCGCCACGACGTGGCGGTCTACGACGGCTCGCTCAACGAGTGGGCCGCGGACGAGGACGCGCCGTTGGTCCTCTCTGCGCCGGTCGAGTAGCGCCCTCGACCAGCGAGGGCCCTACAGTCGGTCCACCGCGATGACCCGCAGCACGGCTGCACCGGCGTCGTCGGATGCCGCGAGATCGACGTCGGCCGCGATGCCCCAGTCGTGGTCGCCGGCGGGATCGGCGAGGATCTGGCGCACGTGCCAGACCCGCGCGGCTCCGTTATCGGCGGGCGCGGCGTCCGTCTCGTCGATGATGAGCATCGCTGCGCTGCGGGCATCGGTGTCGGTGCCGATCGCGTCGTGCTCCGCGTAGTAGTCGTCGAGGGCGCCGGCCCAGGCATCCTCGCCGAAGTCGGGATCGAGCTTGCCCAACTCGTCGGCACGATCGAGAGCAGCCAGCTGAACCCGACGGAACAACTCGTTGCGCACCAGCACGAGGAACGCCCGGCGGTTGGCTGTGACGGTGCGCGGCGCGGGCGGCACGATGGCGGTCTCGTCCGCGTGACGTGAGGCATCCGGATGTACCAGCTCCTCCCACTCGTCGAGCAGGCTGGAGTCCACCTGGCGCACGAGCTCGCCGAGCCACTCGATCAGATCGCGCAGCTCGTCGTTCTTCGCCTCGTCCGGCACTGTCTGACGCAGCGCGCGGAATGCATCAGACAGATACCGAAGCACCACGCCCTCGCTGCGCGCAAGTGAATAGAACGAGACGAACTCGGCGAACGTCATCGCCCGCTCGAACAGGTCGCGCACGACCGATTTGGGCCGCAGCTCGAAGTCGCGAATCCACGGCTGACTCGCGCTGTAGGTCTCGAACGACTGACGCAGGATGCCCTCCAGCGGCTTCGGCCACGTCACCTCTTCGAGCAGCTCCATGCGTTCCTCGTACTCGATGCCCTCCGCCTTCATGGCGGCGACGGCCTCACCCCGAGCAAGATGCTGTTGCGCGAGCAGCACCGGTCGCGGATCGTCCAGGGTCGCCTCAACCACGGAGATCACGTCGAGCGCGTAGTCGCCGGTGCCGACCCCCGTAGTGCCCGAGGTCTCTGAGCGAGCGGTGGCTGACCGTTGAGCGTCCTCCTCTGGAGAGAACAGCTCGAACGCGGCGAGCGCGAACGGCGACAGCGGCTGGTTGAGGGCGAAGTTCGGCTGCAGGTCGACGGTGAGGCGCGGGATGCCGTGCGGCCCTTTCTCGACGACATCCGCCGTCACGAGCGTGCGGTAGATGCCGAGCGCACGGCGCGCGAGCTCGAGTTGCCGCTTCCACGGCTCGTGGTTGTCGAAGACCAGAGCCCGCACGTTGCCGAACACGTCGCCGCCGCGGGCGATCACGTTGATGATCATCGCGCTCGTGACCTGCATGTGCGGCGTGAGTGTCTCCGGCTCTGCAGCGATCAGCCGCTGGAACGACGGCTCGCCCCACGAGACGAAACCTTCGGGTGCCCGCTTGCGCACGATCTTGCGCTTCTTCTTCGGATCGTCCCCCGCCTTGGCGACCGACCGTGCGTTCTCGATGTCGTGCTCCGGCGCCTGCACCACGACGGTTCCCGCCGTGTCGTAGCCCGCGCGACCGGCGCGACCCGCGATCTGGTGGAATTCGCGCGCCGTGAGCTGGCGCATCCTGATTCCGTCGTACTTGGTGAGCGCGGTGAGCAGCACGCTGCGGATCGGCACGTTGATGCCGACGCCGAGCGTGTCGGTTCCGCACACCACGCGCAGCAGACCTCGTTGCGCCAGCTGCTCGACGAGCCTGCGGTACTTCGGCAGCATGCCCGCGTGATGCACGCCGATGCCCAGCCTCAGCAGACGCGAGAGGGTATGACCGAAGCCGGTGGCGAAGCGGAATCCGCCGATCGCGTCCGCGATGGCATCCCTCTGCTCGCGGCTGGCGACGGATGCACCTGCCAGCGCCTGCGCTCTCTCGAGCGCCTCCTTCTGCGAGAAGTGCACGACGTAGACGGGCGCCTTGCCGGCATCCAGCAGCAGCTGAATGGTCTCGTGCACGGGCGTGAGCGCGTACTCGTAGTCCAGGGGAACAGGGCGCTCGACACCCGTGACCGCAACCGTCTCGCGGTGCGTCCTGCTCGACAGGTCGTCCGCCAGGCCGCTCACGTCACCGAGGGTCGCGCTCATCAGCACGAACTGGGCTCGCTCCAGCACGAGCAGCGGAACCTGCCACGCCCAGCCCCGATCGGGGTCGGCGTAGAAGTGGAACTCGTCCATCACGACCTGGTCGACGGCGGCATCCGGTCCGAGTCGCAACGCGAGGTTGGCCAGGATCTCGGCCGTGCAGCAGATGATCGGCGCGTCGGCGTTCACCTGCGAGTCGCCGGTCATCATGCCCACGTTCTCGGCGCCGAACGTGTCGACGAGCGCGAAAAACTTCTCCGAGACGAGCGCCTTGATCGGTGCCGTGTAGAACGTGCGCCTGCCCTCTGCGAGCGCTGCCGCGTGTGCTCCGACGGCGATGAGCGACTTGCCGGTTCCCGTCGGGGTCGAGACGATCACGTTCGCACCGGAGACGATGCCGATCAGGGCTTCTTCCTGCGCCGGGTACAGCGTGATGCCGCCCTCTTCGGCCCACTCGCCGAAGACGTCGAAGACCTCGTCGGCCGACGCGAGGCCCCGCACCCGCTCGTCGAGGCGGATGCTGTCGGCCGCGTTCACTCCCTCAGGCTAGCGGCGGGAGCTGTTCGTCGTGCGGCCCCGCACGATGCCGATGAAGGTGTCGACGCGGTATTGCTCCGAGTCGGTTCGCGCTGGCGCCGGATCGCTCAGCCAGGCCAGCGCGATGCTCGTCGGATCGGCATCGGTCACCTCCCGCGCAACGAGGTCGCGCCTGGCGTGCAGCCGCGCGACCGAGTGCGGCAGCACGATGCTGCCGACGCCGGCAGCGACGAGCTCGAGGGTGTCTTCCACCTGCTGATCGAACGGATGCACCGGCGCACCCAGCTCCCGCACCTCCGCGAGCGACACCGCGTCCGCCGCAGTGATCGCGTGGCCCTTCGCAACGACGACCACCTGTTGCTCGTCGTAGAGCGGTATGGCGTGCACGCCCTCGCGGTCGATCGGAAGCCGCACCAGCGCCATGTCGGCCAGACCGTCGTGGAGCACCGAGACCTGGCCGGGAGCATCGGTACGCACGAGTTCGAGGGGCACTCTGCGCATCCGTTCCTCCCAGATGCGCACCCATTTCGCGGGCGTCACTCCTCGCACATAGGCCAAACGGAAGGGCGTCACATCAACCCACGTTAGCCTTGAACGATGAGCGATCAACTGCAGCCCGGACCCGGCGCGATGAAGCCGGCGACCGCCGCGAAGAAGCTCGGTGTGTACCTTCCGGCGACGCCCGAGGAATTCCAGGCGTCTGCCGTCACGCGGGAACAGTTCGCCGCGCTGCAGTCCGACCCGCCGGAGTGGCTGGTCGAACTCCGCCTGAACGGGCCGCATCCCCGCGATGTCGTCGCCCGCAAGCTCGGTGTCTCCACAAGCGGACTCACCCGTGGCGACGTGACGGATGCCCTCACCACCGACGAGATCCGCTCGCTTCTGGCCGCGCCGCCCCAGTGGCTCGTGCGCGAGCGTTCCACGCAGGCTGCAGTGCGCGCCGAGAACGCCCGCGTGAACAAGCAGAAGGCTGCGGACGCCCGCAAGAAGTCGTAAGCGGGTAGGTCAGACACGCCCCCTAGGCCGAAGCGCTCCTCGCCAGGTACGCAGCCTCGGTGCGGCTCGTCGCACCGAGCTTGCGCAGGATGGCCGAGACGTGCACGCTCGCCGTCTTCGTGCTGATGTAGAGCTTCTCGCCGATCTGCTTGTTGCTGAGCCCTTGGGCGATGAGCTCGAGCACCTGACGTTCGCGGTCGGTCAGTTCGGCGGCGCGACCGACGCGTCCCCTTGTCGTCACCGTGTGTTCTGCCGATGCGTGCACGTCGAGTCCCGCGCGTTGCACGAAGTCATCGAGCCATCCGATGATGAGGCCGGCGCCGAGAATCTCCGCGAGCCGTCGCGACTCAAGGGCTTCTTCGTGCGCCGCCGAGCGATCGGATGCCGCCACGAGCGCCTGCGCAAGGCGGAAGCGAGCATACGGTGCCAAGTAGGCAGGAGCCTCCGATAGCGCACTCGCCGTGACCGCGGCTCGCCAGGCGGCGACATCCAGGCCGTCGTCGGCGAGTTCGGCGTCGAAGAACGGCGACCACACCGCAGCCGTCGGCCAGTCCTGCGCGCTGGCCAGCACCTCTCGCAGCGCGGACTCGGCGCCGCCGAGGTCGATGTGCTCCACGCTCGAGGCGCCGGCCGCGCCGGAGCGCAGCAGGGCGAGCGTACGAGCCGCGTCGGCAAGAAGCGGAAGGTCGTATCCGCTCATGCTGCGGTGGTCACGGAGCAGCACGCTCACCGCCCGCCAGGCCCGTTCCACGTCGCCGAGAGCCAACGCCAGCTCGGCCTCGACGCGGGCAACCCCGAGCCGGGACTGCACCTCGATCTCGCACTGCACCTTCATCATCGGCGCCCAGGTGCGCCACAGTTCTTCTGCGGTGTTCTGCTCACCCTTCCAGGTGAGCAGCCACAGTTTCATGCGCTGCAGATGCACGCGGAAACCTGGTGGCGGCTTCAGTGCGAGGGCCGGCTCGAGCAAGGCGAACGCGTCATCCCAGCGCCCGAGAGCGGACAGCGGTTCGACCGTGTTGGACGCGAGAATGACGCCGCTCGTACGCTGCACTCCCAGTTCTCGTGCCCGCTCGACGCCCGCGTTGCCGATCTGTACGGCGTCGGCGTACCTGCCGATCAGGTGCATCACATCGGACGTGTTCACCCGGTAGCGGAGCATCG
Organism: Humibacter sp. RRB41; assembly: GCF_022761015.1. GTDB lineage: Bacteria > Actinomycetota > Actinomycetes > Actinomycetales > Microbacteriaceae > Humibacter. The sequence goes on along the minus strand of NZ_JAKWJQ010000004.1, from coordinate 112,896 downwards.
CGCCGTCTCGGGTCAAGGCGAGTTCTCTCGCCCGATCGAGATCGACCAGCCCTTGGTCGATGTGGCCACTGCCGACGAGCGAGACTCCACGGATGTTGTGGGCCACGGATTCACGCGACAGCGACCCGGAGGCCTCCGCTCTCGCCAGCGCCTTCGTCGCCACGTCGACGGCGTCGTCGAACCGGGCCTCGAGCATGAGCCGCCCGGCGAGGTCGCCGAGTACGGCCGATGTCGTGTCGGAGCATCCGTTCTCGCCCAGCTCGGCGAGGGCCTGCTCGAGGAGCGCCGTCGACCCCGGCCGGGACAGAGCGGCGAGATACCGAGCCTTGTCGACGAGAAGCCCCGCGTGCTGTTCGGTGTCTGTCGGATCGCTCTCCGCCAACGCGGCGTCGATCAGAGTCAGCGCGCGCTCCGTGTCTCCGGCATCGCGCCAGGCAGCCGACGTGTTCTGCATCAGGGCGGTATGCGACGTGCCAGCGACGGATTCCGGGTCGCTGATCTGCTCCCAGAGTTCGAGTGCGCGCTCACCCATGCGTGTCGCGCGAGCGAAGGCGAACGACTGCCGCGCCTCACGCATGGCATCGAGGCTGGCGGGAAAGGCGCGCGCCGCATCGTGTGCCGCCATGCGGTGCCGCGAGATCTCGTGCGCGACAGGGCGCCCTGCAGCCGCCTGGGTTTCGAGAGCATCTGCAAAAGCACTGTTGTACCGCACCAACTCGCCAGGAAGGACCTCGCCGACCACGGCGGCGCGCACGAGGGCATGGCGGAAGTCGTAGCAGGTCTCCTCGATCACCAGCATGCCGCCGTCGACAGCCGCGCGGATCTGCACCTCGAGCTCGATCGCGGATCCCGAGTAGACGAGATCGAGAAGATCATGGCGAACGCACTGCCCACCCACGGCAAGCAGGCGCAGAAGGTGCTGCGTGCCGTCATCGAGCCGCTCGTAGCGTGCCAGCAGCAGTTCGCGAAGCGTTTCGGGAAGCACGGGGTTCATCCCGGATTCGCCGGAGCCGCGGCCCGCGCCTGCAAGCTCCTCCACGAAGAACGGCACGCCCTCGCTCCGCTCGAACAGATCGTCGATCACGGCGTCGTCGATGGTGCTCTGCACGCCAGGGCTCTGCTCGTCGGCGCTGCCGACGGACGTGATGGCCGCAAGCTGCGCCGCGACTTGGTCGCGAGTGAGCCGCTCGAGCTCCCAGCGCGTCAGTCGGCGCGAACGCTCCAACTCCGGCAGCACGGGACGCAGCGGATGCCCGCGCACGATCTCGTCGCTGCGGTACGTGACGACGATGAGAATTCCTGCGCCCGTCAGCATTCCGACCAAGAATCTCAACAGCTCGATCGTCGACCGGTCCGCCCAGTGGATGTCTTCGATCACGAGCACGAGCCGGTGGTCTCTGGCTACGTTCTCGAGAAGCACCGCGACGAGCTCGTACAACCGCTCCGTTCCGGCGCGCGGCGGCATGCCGTCTGCCGATTCCAGTTCCGGCAGCACGACGGACAACACGGCACGGGCCGGCCCCGCCGCCTCGAGCAGGGCATCGGTGCCGATGACGGAGGCCAGCTGTCGCACGATGGCGGTGAAGGGTGCGTACGCCGCGCTCTCCGTGCCGATGTCGACCGACTTTCCGAGGAGTACCAGCGCATCGCTGTCGACCTCGCGCATGAACTCGCGCACCAGCCTCGTCTTGCCGATGCCCGCCTCTCCCCCGATGGCGACGGCCCGTGGCTCGTCGGCGCTACGCCGGTACTCGGCGCGAAGGGCCTCCAGGTCTGCCTCGCGTCCGATCATGCGGGGGCTGGTGATCGGGGTTCTCACATGACCGATGCTCCCACGAACCACCGACGGCCAGGCGTGTTGACCCGGCGGATCGGTCTCAGCCTGCGACATGCGCGATCCGCAGGGTGCGGCGCACTCCACCGGACCTCGCACGGGCGCTGTGCACGACCGGCTCGCCCGCGTTCACGACCCGCAGGGCCAGAATCTCTCGCTGTGCTCGCTCGCGCTCGAGGGTCACGTAAAGACGCTCCCGATCGGCGTTCAGAGCCGCAGCATATGCGTCGTTGTACATCGTTTCTCCCCTTCGTCTCGCCGTTTTCGTACTGTCGATACTGCCTGGTACCACCGACATTTCAGAGGGTCGAATCGACCCGTGAAACGTCATCTTCCGGCGTGTGCGATCCGCAGTGATCCGGCCTTCCTCCGGCGGGGACTGCGGGCCTTTTCGCCGCGCCGATCGGCATCGGCGGCAACACGCTGCGCGAGGATCTCGCTCTCCCGACGCTCCCGCTCCAGTTGGGCGTAGAGCCGCTCGCGGTCGGCGTTCATGGCCGAAACAAACGCGTCGTTGTACATCGTCTTCACCTTCGTCTTGTGGTTGTGAAGACGATGCTCGCGACTAAGGTAGGGCGTCCGGATCAGGCGGATGCCCTATCTTTCGATCCGCTCGTCGAAGGGCACGCTAAGGGGTCGCGTCACGCGGCATCGCTCAGGAGGGAATCGGGCATGGCAGAGGCGCGCACGCGCATCCTCGCCCAGGCCGTCGGCCACGTGCAGGGCGTCGGATTCCGCTACTCGTGCCTGCTGGTCGCCCGAGAGGCGGGAGTGGCCGGCTGGGTGCGCAATCGTTCGGACGGCAGCGTCGAGGCCGCCTTCGAAGGCTCGCCTGCGGCCGTGGAGGCCATGACGTCGTGGATGCGTCACGGCCCGCGAGGAGCGCGGGTGACAGCTGTCGAACTCACCGCGCAGTCGCCGGAGGGTGCGAGCGGCTTCGAGATCCGCTGAACACCGGGGTTCCGAAGGTCAGCGCCCCCGATAGAACGCCGACAGCGCCGCCGACAGCCGCCCCGGGTCGTCGACGTGGCACAGCTCCCTCGCCGAGTGCATCGAGAGCAGCGCGACACCGACATCCACTGTGCGGATGCCCAGCCGCGTCGCCGTCAGAGGCCCGATGGTCGTTCCGCACGGCACGTCGTTGTTCGACACGAACTCCTGGTACGGCACGTCAGCTGCTGCGCACAGCCGCGACCAGAGCGCAGCGCCGTGGGCATCCGTCGCGTAGCGCTGGTTCGCGTTGATCTTCAGCAGCGGTCCGCCGCCGGCGATCGGCCGGTTGGCAGGGTCGTGCTTCTCGGGATAGTTCGGGTGAACGGCGTGGCCTGCATCTGCCGAGACGCACCACGATGCCGCGAACGCCCGCTTGCGATCCTCGACGTCTGAACCCAGCGCAGTGCCGATGCGAGTGAGTACATCGTCGAGGATCGGTCCGTTCGCGCCAGAGCGCGACTCCGAGCCGAGCTCTTCGTGGTCGAACGCGACGAGCACGCTGATGTGGCCCGAGGACGGCTCCCCGTCGCCGCCAGCCTGCTCCAGCAGCGCGTGCAGGCCGGCGTAGACGGAACTGAGGTTGTCGAGCCTCGGCGAGGCGAAGAGGGTGCCGTCGGCCCCGAACACGTGAGGGGGCTGCGTGTCGCACGTCACCAGGTCGTAGCCCGCGACGTCGGATGCCTCGACCCCGCTTCCCTCGACCACCCGCGCCAGCAGATCGGCCTCGTTCACGTCACCGACGCCCCAGACCGGCGCAGTGTTCCGTTGCTTGTCGAGCTTCAGGCCCTCGCTGTTGACGCCGCGGTCGAGGTGGACGGCCAGCTGCGGAATGCGCAGCAGCGCACCGCTGCGCACGAGGTGCTCCGTACCGTCAGCGGTGACCACCCTGCCCGCCAGTTCGAGCTCGCGGTCCAGCCACGAGTTCAGCAGGGGTCCTCCGTAGACCTCGACGCCTGCTTGCAGCCATCCTGCCGCGCCGGTCGTCGGCATCGGCTTCAGCTTGAATCCCGGCGAGTCCGTGTGCGCACCCACGATGCGGAACGGCGTGGTCGCGTCGGCGTCGGCCGGGATCGCCCAGGCGACGACCGCCCCGTCGCGCACCAGCACTCCGCGCGACCTGACGCCGAGCTCTGCCGCCGGCCAGGCATCCGACTCGTCGACGCGAGAGAATCCGGCCCGTTCGAGCTGCTTCGCGGTCTCTGCCGCCGCGTGATACGACGACGGTGATGCCTGGATGAACGCGCTGAAGCCTTCGAGGTAACCGGATGCCATGGCCCCTATGCTCCCATGCAACGTGGAGGCACCACTTCGGGGCGGGCGTCTTACGCTGACGAACATGACCACCGTGACCGACACCGTGCGCGACATTCCGCTCACCACCATCGACGGCGAGAACACCTCGCTGCGCGCCTTCGACGACAAGGCGCTCCTCATCGTCAACGTCGCTTCCCGCTGCGGGCTCGCGCCCCAGTACGAGAAGCTCGAGGCTCTGCAGGAGCAGTACGGACCCCGTGGGTTCACTGTTCTCGGCTTTCCGAGCAACCAGTTCCTGCAGGAGCTCGGCAGCGAGGACGCCATCAAGGAGTACTGCTCCACCACCTGGGGTGTGACGTTCCCGATGTTCGAGCGCATCAAAGTGAACGGAAAGTCGGCGCATCCTCTCTATCAGGAGCTGAAGAAGACACCGGATGCCTCCGGCAAGGCCGGCCGCGTCACCTGGAACTTCGAGAAGTTCCTGCTGACGCCCGACGGCGAGGTCGTCAGGTTCCGCCCACGCGTTGAGCCCGACGCCCCAGAGGTGATCGACGCCATCGAGGCCGCACTGCCCGCCGCTGCCGCCTGAGCCGGCTCTCGGCTCGACGCCCTAGGCTGTCAGCCGTGAAAGCGCTCCTCCCCGTCGGCATCGTGCTCATCGTGATCGGCCTGTTCGGTGGCTTCGGCTACCAGGTGATCGTCGCGGTCAGCACGGGTTTGCCGACGAGCGGTATCGGCTGGCTGCAGACGACCGGCTTCGTGGTCGCGGCGGGCGGGGCGATCCTGATCGGCGCGTACATCGGCCGTCGGCGCAAGCAGCGCAGGGATGCCGATTCCGGCACCGTCCGCCACTGACCGATCAGCGCGCGTCAGCCCTCGACGAGCGTGATGAACGCGCTCAGTTCTGCGACAGCATCCGGCCAGTGCGGCAGGTATTCGGTGAGTTGCGGCGAATAGATCAGGAATGCCGCCCATTCGGCGCGCGAGATCGCGACGTTGAGCCGGTTCTTCATGATCAGGAATCCCATGCCGCGCGGCGCATCGAGGGCTGACGACGCGGCGAGCGACACGATCGCGATCACCGCTTCCTTGCCCTGGAACTTGTCGACTGTCCCCACCCGCACGCCGTCATGGCCGGCGGCGACGAGCGCGTCGTGCACGCAGCTCAGCTGCGCGTTGTAGGGCGTCACGACGATGATGTCGTCGTCGCGGAGCACACGTTCCCCGCCGCCCGACCGCCAACGTCGTCCGACCAGGTCGCCGACGAGCACCACGACGCGCTCGGCCTCGACCTGCGACGACGTGGAATCGCCGTCGTGGTCGACCGGAACCGGGTGCAGGCCAGGGTCGATGCTCTCGAGATACCGGGCGGCGGCATCCGGATGCGCCTGAAGCCTGCCCTCGTACGACAGCAGCGACACGGGTTCGGCGAGCGCCGGATGCATGCGCCTGGTCTGGGGCAAGAAGAAGCCGAGCTCGGCGGGGAGCACGTCGTGCCCGGCACTGATCCAGCCGAGGGCCGACTGGTCGACGGGCTCGGGATGCAGCCCCTGACTCACCTGAGGCAGCTGCTGCGGATCGCCGAGCAGAAGCAGATTGCGTGCGGCGACCGCGGCGGCCGTCGTCGACGCGAGCGAGAACTGACCCGCCTCATCGATCACGAGCAGATCGAGGCTGCGAAAGATCACCCTGGCCGGGTTGCTGAAGTCCCACGCTGTTCCACCGACCACGAACCCGGTGTCGGTGTGGTCGAGCGCGAAGTCGAGCTGCCCGTCCTTGGGGAGCGCCGTGAACGGCGAAGAGGGGTCTGGATCGGTTCCGCTCTGCGGCACCTTGCCGACCAGTGACCCGTCGAGCTGGGCCGTGGTCACGACGCCGGAGAGCAGGTTCTCCACGACAGCGTGGGACTGGGCGACGACGCCGATCTTCCAGCCCTTGTCGCGCACCAACGAGGCGATCACGTGAGCGCCCAGATACGTCTTGCCGGTTCCGGGCGGTCCCTGCACGGCGAGGTAGGAGTCGTCGAGCGACGCGACGGCATCCGTCACCACCTGAACAAGCGAATCGGCGGATGCCCGTGCCGCGCGCTGCGCAACCGACTCACCGTGCACTCGCGGCGGAACGCGCCGCAGCAGATCGGTCACCGGGTCTCGCGGCCACTCCGGCTGTGCGTCGACGATCGATTGCGCCCACGACCGGATGGCCACGTCCTGCGAACCCGCTCGGGGTGGTGGTCCCGGCGTCAGGGCGCTCGGCAGCACGGAGTAAGGATCGGCCTCGGCGGGCAGCGTCTCTTCGATCAGCACCCAGTCGTCGCCGACCTCGACGGTCGTGACCTGTTTCACGCTCCGCGCACCAGGTTCACCGCCGAACGCCGGGAAGGGGCCGGGGAATTCGTAGACCGCGAAGCGTTCGGCCCGCGCCTTCATCGTGCTGCCCGGCGCGAATTGCCCGTGCAGCCGGATCAGCCTGCGATCGACGCGCTGCCCGGGATCGCGGTACCAGTCCCGCTCCACGACGCCGCCGTCGACGACGAACACGTCCCTGGTGTTCGCCCAGGCCTCGATCGGTTCTACCAGTCGGGCGAAATGACTCCACCAGAAGCTCTTCTGCTCGCGGCGGTGATAGTCAAGTGTGGCAGCGGCGAACGCCGCAGCCGTCTCGTCGGCGCCGCGGGTGTGCGTGGCGTCGGCGGCGGTCTCGTGCGGTACTGCAGCCTCCCCGGCGAGCGCGAGCAGATCGTCGCGCAACGTCGACGGCTCGAGTTCCTGCACGGGGCGCTCCGGTGCGGGGAGCCCGATCGGCACCCCGGCATCCGTCGCCTGCCGCAGCAGGTAGTCGCGCAGCCGAAGCGTGGAAAGGCAGTCGTACTCGTTGTAATCGGCGATCGCGTCGAGCATCCGCTGGCCCGTCTCGATGTCGCCCGTCAGCATCAGTCTGCGCGCCGCCGCATACTCCTCGATCGAGGTTCCCGCGTCTTGCACCTCGCCCGTGCGCAGTTGATCGCCCATGTACAGCGGCTCGAGCTTCTTGATCGAGTACGACCTCGATCCCACCCGAAGCGTCTTGCGCACCATCGGGTAAAGATCGACGAGCACGTTGTCGCGCAGCAGGTCGTCGACGGCGTCTTCGCCGACGCCGTGTCTGGCCGCGAGCTGCAGCAGGTGAGTGCGCTCGTACGAGGCGTAGTGATAGATGTGCATCCGTGGATGCTCGCGCCTGCGCCGCGCGACATCGTCGAGGAACGCGATCAGCGCCTCCCGCTCCTCGGCGAACGTGTGCGCCCAGAACGGCACGAAGACGCCGTCCGTCTGCAGCACCCCGAACAGGTAGTCGATTCCCCATTGCCCCTCGAAGGCCGGCTCGGTATAGAGCGGATCGCCCTCGAAATCGAAGAAGACGTCGCCTGCATCGGGCTCGGGCAGCACTGCGAGCGCCGGCGCGTTGTAGACCCGCACCGGAGGCGGACTGCCGGGGACCGCATCCAGTTGCAGCCGCGCCTGCTCGCTCTGCGCGTCGAGCGTCGTCGTGGCGATGCCCTCGACCGCGGTTCCGCTCGGCCTGGCGGCCAGATCGTCGATGGTACGGATGCCCGCAGCCAGCAACCGCGGCCGCTGCGTCACCCGCACCCCGGCCACCAGCAGCACGTCCCGGTTCGCCTCGACCTCCTCGGCACACGTGTCGCAACGCCCGCATGCGACGAATCGCTCGTCGCCCCACTGCACCATCGCGCCGTCCGACAGATGTTCCCGCACGATCTGATGCAGCCGTGCGATGCGTTTGCGGTAGACCGGCACGATGTCGGCCAGGCGGTGGTTGCTCACGCTTCCGTCGCCGAGTAGCAGTCTGACCTCGTCGGCCGGTTCGACGCCGATGCGTTCCAGCTGCTCGGCGTACGCCGCGACCTGCAGCAGCGCGGTCACCTTGGCCCGCCTGGCGAGCTTGGTGTCTTCGACCCGGTACCTGCCGTCCGGCTCGCACACGATGAAGTCGGCGTAGCCGACGAACGCGAACGACGTCTGCTGCGATGGCGTCGAACCGCCGTCGAACGCGTCGAAGAACACCCCTTGATAGACGACAGGTGCGCCGGCGCGGAACGCCTCGGCTGTGGCCTGGGCTGCGGCGGCCAGCCCTTCGGCGTCCGGATGCTCGGGGCGCTCGAAACGCGCGACACCTTCGCCGAACTGCTCGATGTACCGGTCGAGCACCCTGTGTTCGTGCTCGTCGCCGAGACGCGAGGTGCGCTCGAGCATCGCGTCGATGGGTCGAACGACCCGTGGTCCCCAGCCGAGCCGGCCGTCGAGTCTGCGCAGAAAGTCGAACTCGCACGTCGAGGCCGTCGTGAGGTCGCTCGGGCTGAGAACCACCGTGCCGTCGTCGAGCAGGAACATGCGGCAACGCTAGCGCGCACGACCGTCATCGCGACGGTCAGCGACCGCCCTCGATGCGGCGGTGGCGCTGCTGAACGCCAGGCCCACCGTAGGGGTATGGCTCGACACGCGGTGCGCTCGCTTCGCCGAGAGCAGCCAGCTGCTCGGCGGTCAGCTCCACGTCCCCTGCTCCCAGGTTGTCGCGCAACTGCTCGAGAGTGCGCGCACCCAGGATGACGCTGGTCACCGCGGGCTGCGCGAGAAGCCACGCCAGCGCGACCTGCGACCGCGACGCGCCGAGCACGTCGGCGATCTCGGTGACGACGTCGAGGATGCGCCATGTGCGCGGATCGTCGTTGCGGGCCCGCCAGGCCTCCATGCCGCGCTCGGGATTCTCGCCGAGCCGGGTGGATCCCGTCGGCGGAACATCGCGCTCGTACTTTCCGCTCAGCCATCCGCCTCCCAGCGGGGACCACGGCAGCAGGCCGACTCCCGCGTCGAGCGCCGCCGGCACGATCTCGTGCTCGATGCCGCGCACGATGAGGTTGTACTGCGGCTGCAGCGTGACGGGCTCGGCCCAGCCGTGCGCCCTGGCGACGTGCACGGCCTTGGTCAGCTGCCAGCCGGTGAAGTTCGAGAAGCCGTAGTAGTTGATCTTGCCTGCTGTGATCGCGTCGTTCAGAAATCGGAGCGTCTCGTCGATCGGCGTGAGGGCATCCGATGCGTGCAGCTGGTAGAGGTCGATCGTCTCGACGCCCAGGCGCCGCAGCGACGCGTCGAGCGCCCGGGCGAGGTGACGCCGTGAGAGTCCGAGATCGTTCGGTCCCTCCCCCATCGGAAACCGTCCCTTGGTGGCGATGACCACCTGTTCGGCCTCGCTGGGGTGCGCCGCCAGCCATCTGCCGACGATCTCTTCCGAGACGCCGTCGCTGTAGACATCCGCGGTGTCGATGAAGTTGCCGCCTGCGGCGACGAATGCGTCGAGGATGGCGTGGGATGCCTCCTCGCTCGCCTCGTTGCCGAACGTCATGGTTCCCAGCGTGAGCTGCGAGACGGCTGTCCCGCTGCGGCCAAGTGTGCGGTAGAGCATGGTTCTCCCTGTCAGGTGGGTCGTCTCGTCATGAGGCGAACCCCTCGTAGTACTCGATCTTGTGCTGGATGTGTTCGAGCGCCTGCTGCTGGCGACGGATGTCTTGCAGCACCCTCTCGCGATGCCCGCGCAGGATCGCGAGGCGCTCTGCCTCTGTGCCGTCGCCCTCGCGCGCCAGTTCGACGAACGCGCGAACGGCCCTGATCGGCATGCCCGTCTGCCGCAGGCACTTGATGACGTCGATCGATTCCAGATCGACGTCGGTGTATGCGCGGCGGCCCGCAGCATCGCGGCCGACGGGCGAGAGGATGTCGGCGCGCTCCCAATAGCGCAGGGTCTCGGCCGGGATGCCCAGGTTCGCCGCCACCTGGCCCGGCGTCATCGTGGTCATGTCACCATGGTGACTGCTGGAGCGCGCTCCGGGTCAAATCCTTCGGAATACGTTGCGGCTCATCGTGACGCCTCGTCGTGACGTCTCAGGCGACGAGGTCCTCGTCGACCGCCTCGTCGGTGACGGAAAACTCGAGCGGTGCGGATGCCGCCGCTTCCCGCCGCCACCGCCGCCATCCGTACGTTCCTGCGACGACGATCAGCACGGAGGCCGCCGCAGTCGGCCACGACGACGCCGCAGCCGCGAGCACCATGGAGACGATCCCCGAGCCGATCACGGCCCACCATCCGATGACGAGGCTGCGGGCGAGCGCCGCAACCTGCACGAACACCGCTGCGACGATGACCGCCGAGCCCCACGCCACCGAATCGTCGGACTGATCCGTCAGGGCGTAGGCGGCGACGACCGTCACGATCGCGAACAGCACGACGCCATAGGCGATCTCTCGACTCTCGGCTCTGCGTGGGCGATCGATACCGCCCGCGCGTCGCACCTGCCACCCGTACGCGCACAGCAGGGCGAGCACGAAGCGGATGCCGGCATCCACGAACCGCCCGTCGGCGAGCGCCTCCACGCCGAACAGCACAGCTGCGATGGCGGCCGTCGGCCAGGCCCAGCGCAGACCGCGTGCCACCGTGACGAGACCGCCGACATAGGCGACGATGCCCAGCAGTGTCATCAGCGTGACGTCCTCGGAGCCGACCGTCGCCAGCGGCGAGGTGAGCACGTCGAGCACAGCGGGCATGGATGCCTTTCTCGACGGGCCTGCGGGAGCTACCCATTGTGCCGTGAACGAGGTTCGAGGGAGGCCTGCTGGGCGGCTGCCGGGCGACTCCTGGGGGAATCGTTATCGACGTGAGACACACGGTGTCGGTCGATTCGCACCCCCTCGGCCGCCGTCGTACTCTGGTCGCACGCGTACCCGCACCGGCACTTCGGCTGCGGGTGGGGAGACGTAGAACCGGGAGCAGCTGAGGGGGCGGATGACGGACATGGACGTCGAACGACGGTATCCGGTCAGCCTCGAAGTGCTGCGTCAAGAGGCCAGGGACGAGCTGGCCGCCGTGGTCGAATTCCGCTGCAGGCTCGGCGACGATCCGTGGGATTTCCTGCCCGATCTGCCGACCGTGGACGAACAGGTGGTGCTGACGCTGCGCGAGGAGACCATCGAGGCGCACGACCTGAGAGAAGCCCGTTCGCGCGCTTATCACCCGTCGGCGCCACGCCAGGACAGGGAGCGGTTCGAGTATCAGCTGCTGCGCAGGGTCGCGCTGGATCACCCCGAACTGTCGCTGGCGGTCTGGGGCATGCTCGGTCGGCTGAACGCCGCATAGCCACGCGTCGTCGACCAACCGATCGATGACGCACTGGGGCCGACCGGTCGATCCGCTCCGTGCCCGCTCTCGCGACGCTGTAGTCATGACTGAGACATACACTTCACGCTCTGCCCGTCAGGATGCCGACGTCGCGCGCCGCGCCGCGTTCCGTCCCGCGGTCATCCTCGTCACCGCCTTCCTCGCCATCAGCGCGGCGATGATGGCCTTCCTCGCCGTCGCGACCTCGATCGGGATCGGGATCGACATCGCCATCTGGATCCGCTGCTCCCTCGTCTTCGGCAGCGCGATCGTGCTGCTGGTGTTCACCGTGGGAACGTCGCGCGGTTCACGCGCTTCGTGGATCCGACTGCGCATCGTCAGCCCGATCATCGTGGTCGCCGTGATCGTGATCGTGTCGATCCCCGGGTTCCTGCCTGATTGGGTGCGCATCGAGCAAGCAGTCTGCGGGCTGCTGGTGCTGCCCGTCGCGATCATGGCCAACCTCCCGCGCATGGCCGCCCACTTTCCCCGGCACGCGTAGGGTCGAATCATGGTCGACCCGCGCTGGCGCAGCGTTCTCACGGTCGCGCCGTACGCGGTGCTGGCGTTACTGACCGCCTTCGCCCTCGCGACGCAGTGGGGCGACTGGGGGCGGGTCATCCCGCAGCTCGTACTCCTGGTCGTGTACGGGCTATGGGTGCTGACGCTGCGCGACCTGCGGATGCCGTGGCGCGACGGGCCGGCGACCGTGGCCGTGTTCATCACGGGCGCCATCGCGATCAACTTCGCGCTTGTGCTCGTCGACAGCTGGTTCGCGTTCCTCACCATCGCGACGTTCTCGTTCGCCTACTCGATGGTCGAATGGCCAGGGGATCTTGTCGCCGTCGCCGCGACGGCGGTCGTTGCGGGGTACGCGCAGGCATCCGGCTTCGACGACGACCCGGCGGGCATCGTCGGCAAAGCGGTGGTGATCCTGCTCAACATCACGGTGATGTGCGGACTCTCCTGGGGCCTGCGGCTGGCGCAGAAACAGCAGGAACGGGCGGCGACGGATGCCGCGACAGCAGCGGAGCGCGCACGTCTCGCCCGCGAGATCCACGACACGCTCGCCCAGGGTTTCACGGGCGTCGTGACGCAGCTGCAAGCGGCGGAGCAGGCACCGGACGAAGAGTCACGACGACACCACACCGACGCAGCGCTCGCACTCGCCCGCGACGGGCTCGCCGAGGCGCGGCGTTCGATGCAGGCACTGCGTCCGGCAGCGCTCGAGGCCGGCGGGCTGTCCGAGGCGATCGCCGCCGTCGCGCGCCGATGGTCGGAGCGCACGGGCATCCCCGCCGAGCTGCACACCGAGGGCGCCAGGCGAACGCTGCCGACGGACGTCGAGGTGGCACTCCTGCGCACCGCCCAGGAGGCGCTCGCGAACGTCGAGCGCCACGCGCACGCCAACAAGGTCGTCTTGACGCTCCGACACGATGAGCACGGCGCACGCCTGGAGGTACGCGACGACGGGCGCGGCTTCGACGTCACGGCGCAGCGACCCGACACCGTCGACGGCGGCTACGGACTCATCGCCATGCGCGAGCGCATCGAAGCACTCGCGGGCGACCTGGTCGTCGAGACCGTGCGGGGCAGAGGCACCGCCATCCGAGCGGAGGTTCCGGCATGAGCCCGGTGAGACTTCTCGTCGTCGACGACCACCCCGTCGTACGCGACGGCATCGTCGGCATGGTCTCCTCCGACCCCGACATCGAGGTCGTCGGCGAGGCATCCGACGGCGGTGAGGCCATCCGCCTCGCCCTGGGTCTGGAACCCGACGTGGTGCTGATGGACCTGCGGATGCCCGGCACCGACGGCGTCAGCGCGATCCGCGAGCTCGCACGCCTCGGCGTGCCCAGCCGGGTCGTCGTGCTCACCACCTACGACGCCGACTCCGATGTGCTCCCCGCCATCGAGGCCGGCGCGACCGGATACCTGCTGAAGGATGCCCCGCGCGACGAGCTCGTGCGCGCCGTGCACGCCGCGGCGCTCGGCCGCACCTCGCTCGCGTCGTCGGTCGCCTCGCGGCTGATCGACAGGGTGCGCTCGCCGGAGGCGAGCCTGCTCAGCCCGCGCGAACTGCAGGTTCTGGCCCTCGTCGCCGACGGAGCGACGAACCGTCAGGCCGGCGTGCGGCTGCACGTCAGCGAAGCGACGGTGAAGACGCACCTGCTCAGCATCTACGCCAAGCTCGGGGTTTCGGACCGCGCCGCCGCGGTCGCGGAGGGATTCCGGCGCGGGCTGCTCGGCCTCTCGCCGTCTGACTCCCCCGGCGCACGGTGACGAGTCTGCCGATTTCGCGTGGCATTCACGAGCCGGACAGTTTGCGATGATCGAATGATGTCGTGACTGTGCGCACGGCGGAGTATCCCCGACCCGACCACTTCCTGGTCCACATCAGCGACACGCATCTGCTGGCGGACAGCGGACGCCTCTACGACCGCGTCGACTCGGCCGAGCACCTGAGCCGGGTTCTCGACGAGCTCTCGGCATCCCGCGGACGTCCTGAGGCGATCGTCTTCACCGGCGATCTCGCCGACAAGGGCGAGCCGGATGCCTACCGACAGCTGCGCGAACTCGTCGAGCCAGTCGCCGCCGAGCTCGGCACCCAGGTGATCTGGGTGATGGGGAATCACGACGACCGCGCATCGTTCCGCGCCGAGCTGTTCGGCGAGGTCCCGACCATGCGACCGGTCGACAGGTCGTACGACATCGGCGGGCTCCGGCTGATCACGATCGACAGCACCGTGCCGGGGGCGCACCACGGCGAACTGACAGGCGAACAGCTCGACTGGCTGGCCGAGGAACTCGCCTCGCCCGCCCCGCACGGGACGATCCTCGCGATGCACCATCCGCCCGTTCCGAGCGTGCTCGACCTCGCGGTGAGCGTCGAGCTGCGCGACCAGGCTGGACTGGCCGAGGTGCTCGAGGGCTCGGATGTGCGCAGCATCCTCGCGGGCCATCTGCACTATTCGTCGACCGCGACGTTCGCGGGCATCCCGGTGTCGGTAGCGAGCGCCACCTGCTACACCCAGGATCTGAACGTGCCCGTCGGAGGTACCCGCGGGCAGGACGGTGCGAGGGCGTTCAACCTGGTGCACGTCTACCCGACGACCGTGCTGCACTCCGTGGTTCCGGCCGGGCAGTACGCGGCGCTGGACTACATCGACGCCGACGAGAGCGCGAGCAGGTTGCGCGGGGAAGGCATCCGCATCGCCGATCGCGTCAATCCGCCGGTGCTGGCCGAACCGCCGATGACCATGCCGGTCGCCGTCCCCGCCTGAGCTGTCACGAAGCGAGAGCGCTCAGCGCTCCCAGGGGGCGGGGATCGGGAAGTAGCGCTCGAGAAAGTCCGTCACCGTCGCGATGCGCTGCTCGTCGGAGACCTCAGGACTGCTGCCGTCGTTGAGGCAGAACATGTCCTGATCCCGCCGGTGCAGCAACCGCGCCATCTGGCCTTCGGCACGCGCCAGCGTCGTCTCGATGTACTGCACCCTCGCCTGGGTCTGCTCGACCGCGTGGCCCTTGAGCAGGGCGTAGTAGTGGTACAGCGAATTCGTCACCGAGATGTCGGTGGCCGAGCGGAAGCGACTCGCTGCGGTGCGGGCGAAGTCGTCTGCGAACTCCCGCTCGAGGTCGAACGAGACCCTCGTGCTGAACGGTGCCGCGCAGTGCTCGAGGTGTCTGGTGATCACCCGGCCGAAGCGCTCCCGCAGCAACCGCCGGTTCACCCTGGCGGAGTTCTCGAACCCGCTGCGCCACTCGGCGTTCTCGCCGAGACCGATGCGGGTGGCCGCCTGCACGAACTTCGTGACCCCGCCTGGCGAGAAGAACAGCGCAGGCGACGCAGGACGGCCGAAGAACATGTCGTCGTTCGAATACAAGAAGTGATCAGCGAGGCCTGGAATGCGGTGCAACTGCGACTCGACCGCCTGGGAGTTGTGCGTCGGCAAGACGGACGTGTCGGCGAAGAACTCCTCGCTGCGCACGATCGAGACCTGCGGATGCTCGGCGAGCCAGTACGGTCGATCGGAATCGGTGGCGATGTAGATGTGGCGCACCCACGGGGCGAACAGGTGCACGCTGCGCAGTGCGTACTTCAGCTCGTCGATCTGCCGGTACCTGGCAGGTGAATCGTCGCCCTCGCCGACCACGTACGACCTCATGCGTTCGGCTCGCGCGCGCTGGTATTCCTCGCTCGACCCGTCGACCCACGAGAACACCATGTCGATCTCGAAGTCGACAGCTTCAACCGACGGCGCGAACATGTTCTGCAGCGTCGGCCAGGTGCGGCCGAAGAGCTGTACCTCGTCGTCGATCGCCTCGACGAGCGGCAGGCGCTCTCTGGTCAGGGCGTTGGCTCGCGGAGCGACGATCTCGTTGTCGCCGAACCGCCAGAACTCCAGCTGGAACGCACTCGCAGGACCGTATCTCAGTCGGCCGATGGGCTCGATTCGCGGCCGGTACAGGCTGAAGACCGACCCGCGGTGCTTGCTGCGCAGCCCGCCATCGGCGAGCAGTGCAGCACCGCCACGGTCCTTCTCGAGCGGCTTCGCATAGAACGGCTCGTTCGCGAAGGCGGTCGAGAGCGCCCTGTCGACCGCCTTGCGCGCCGCCCTGGCGATGGCGAGCACCGGACGGTCGTCGCCGCCGCGGATGAGCAGATAGCGGATGCCTGCTGCATCGAACGCGTCGCGCACCGCCAGAAGGTCCTCGATCATGCTCTCGCGGGGCGTGAGGAACGTGTTCCGCAGCGCGTACGCGTCGTTCCGCAGCACGATGTCGTCACGGTCGAACCGCTTCATGCGCCCGGGAATCGAGACGATGACGGGCTCCGGCTCGCCACTCACGGACGGACCCGTCACATGATCGAATTGCGGCATTCGTCTCCCTCTGTCGGTCGATCCTAAGCGGCTCAGGGAATGAAGCGTTCCGGCAGTTCGCACACGAACGCCTCGCAGGCGTATGCGGTGGGCCGGCCATCCACCGCGGTGCGCGCTTCGAAGAGACCGAAGCCCGAATCCGCGAGCTTCGCTGCAGCCTCCTCCGTCACCACGATCGCGACAGTCCCGCGCGTCCCGCGCCGTGCAACGGCGCTCACGGCACCGCTCAAGGCAGAGGGATCGACCGGGTCTTCTGCAGGGGCCGTCGCCGGTCGAACGACGACGAACTGGCGTGGCACGCCGGTGAGCTCCGCCGCCACCCGCAGCGTCGCGCCGAAGGCGAGCGGATTGCCCGGAGCGACGCCGGCCACCGCGCCGATCGCCGCGTCCGCCACCTGGCGGTATCGATCGTCGTCGGTGAGCGCGTAGAGCACGCGCGCCGTGTCGGCCAGCGCGGACTGCCCACTCGGGTACGCACCCTCTGACGGGTCGGCGTCTGCCACCAGCTCGTGGGCGGCCAGCACGGGATCGCCGCCACCGGGCAGCGCGAACGGCGCGTTGCCGCGGGACTGCTCCGCCGCGTCGATGGTGGCATCCGCCATGGCACGTGCGGCGAGCGCGAAGCGCGGCTCCCCCGTTGCGAGGAACACGTCGAGCAGGCCGCGGGCGAACAGGCCGTAGTCCTCGAGGGCGGGTGCCGCGGATGACGCGCGTCCGTTCAGCGAGGCGCGCACGAGCATCCGGCCGCCTGCCGACACGTGCGAACCCATCAGGTGGTCCGCAATCTCGGCCGCGGCGACGACCCAGTCGGGTCGCTCGAACAGTGCGCCGGCGTGAGCGAGCGCCCCGATCGCGAGCCCGTTCCATCCGGTGAGCACCTTGCGATCGAGCCGTGGCGCCGGCTGCGCCGCGCGTGCCTCGGCGTCGAGCAGGTAGTAGGCGCCCTCGCGGCGAACCCCGTCGACGTCGCTCTCGGAGTCCTGTGCCGATGCGAACCCGCCGTCCACGCGCATCGTGGTGAGAAGGAAGCGTGCGACGCCGTGCGCCACGTGGATGAAGAACGGCGCATCCTCGTCGCTCGACGCCCTCAGCACCGCGGCGTCCGCGTAGAGCCGCAAGAGCCCTGCGTTGTCGTAGAGCACGCGCTCGTAGTGGGGTTCTCCCCAGTCGCGGCGGGTGCCGTACCGGAAGAACCCGCCATCGATTCCGTCGAGCAGCGCAGAGCCTGCCATGCGACGCAACGTGTGCAGCGCCGCCGATCTGCCGGTGTCCGTTTCGCTGTCCAGCAGGAAGGCGAGTGCCGGCACCGCGGGGAACTTGGGGCCCGCGAACTCCGGCGGCGCGCCGAATCCGCCGAATTCCGGGTCCTCGGCCGATGCCAGCGCGATCGCCGCCCGGTCGAGCGCGGTCCGGTCGATCGCGGATGCTCCTCCGCCGCCCGTCTCGCGCATCGCGTTCACCGCGGATGCCACCCGTGCCGCAGTGTCGGCGACGTCGTCGCGGCGCTGCGTCCAGGCATCCGTCACGGCGTCGAGCACCTGCCCGAACGACGGCAGGCCCCCGCGTGGCTGCGGCGGAAAGTAGGTTCCGGCGAAGAAGGTGTGCCCGTCGGGCGTCGTGAACACGCTCAGCGGCCAGCCGAGATTGCGGGTGAAGGCGCTCGCAGCTGCGAGGAACGCGGCATCCACGTCGGGATGCTCCTCGCGATCCACCTTCACGGGCACGAACCGTGCGTTGAGCCGAGCCGCGAGCTCGGGGTCGCTGAACGACTCGCGGGCCATCACGTGGCACCAATGGCACGTGGAGTAGCCGATCGAGACGAACACCGGCACGTCCCGTTCGCGCGCCTCGGCGAACGCTTCCTCGCCCCACGGATGCCAGTCCACCGGGTTGTCAGCGTGCGCCAGCAGGTAGGGGCTGACGGCATCAGCGAGACGATTGGGCATGCCGCCAGCCTAGGCTCGGGCCCTCCGGCGGTACTCGGGCAGGTTACGCCTCGAAACACGCGTCGCTCGGTAGGCTCTGGCCGTGAAGTTCTCGATCGTGGACGGTCCGACGGCCGCGGCGCTGGCACAGATTCTGCCCCTGCTGCTCCTCGCGTTCACAGTCGAGCTCAGGCGCACGGCGTTGCACCGCAGGGGTGCGAGGCCCGGCTGGCTGATCGCGGGGCTCGCCCTCTTCTACGCGCTGTTCGGACTCGTCGAGACGACGATGGTCATCTCGATCGACGGCCACCTTTTCCCGTCGAAGCCGAGCGACATTCTCGCCGGGTTGTTGATCTTCCTGCTGCTGTGCCTGCTCTTCGTGATGGCGCTCGTGCCGTCACGTGGCGACGGCAGCGGCAGTTCAGACGACGACTGACGGCGTCACGCGCCGCGGCGCTCCAGATAGAACGCGTCGAGACAGTCCGGAGCCACCTTGTCGAGCCACCGGTTCTCCGCCGCCGTGTTGGCCGGTATCGCCCTGCGGTAGGCGATCGCTTCGTCCAGTCCACCGCGCGGATCGACTCCGCACGTCTGCAGAAACGCATCGACGAGGAGCGAACGCAGCCCGTCGACCTGCTCGGCGACCGTCGCCTCCACCTCGAGTTCGGCTCCCAGCAACACGATCACGGTGATCGCCGCGTCGACGGATGCCCGCCCGGCCGCCACATCGTTCCAGTCGATGACGACGGGGCCGCGTTCGCTCAGCAGCACGTTGTTCGGGTGCAGGTCGCGGTGCACGATCACCGCATCGCGCGGACTGTCGGGCCCGGTGAGCCACGCGGGGGCGGACATCCGATGCAAGCGCTCGTGCAGTTCGCCGAGCAGCCGCCCGTAGCGTTCGTACTGCTCCGGCTCCTTCACCAGTTGATCGAAGAGCGTGCCGCCCTTGACGCGCTCCATGACGATGTCGGTGCCATCGGCCTCGAAGACGTGCGGAACGGGATATCCGTACGTCTCGAGGTGCCGCATCACGCGCACCTCCGGCTCGGCCGACAGCGCGACACGGTACCGGCGCAGCGCGCGCCCGTCGCCGAGATCGAAGACGTCTGCCGTTCGTCCCTGCGCGATCAGCTCCATGAGAACGAGCCTAGAGCGCGCCCGGTCACCTGAGTCAGGGGCGCGCCCCCTCGCTCAGCGCATCTGGAGCGGATGCGTTCCCCTGCGCCCCTCGTCGCCACGGTCGAGCGCGGCGATGGCGGCGAGGTCGTCGTCGGTCAGCTGGAAGCTGAAGATGTCGAAGTTCTCCGCCATGCGATCACGGTGGTTGGACTTCGGAATCGCAACGTTGCCGACCTGAATGTGCCAGCGCAGCACCACCTGGGCGACCGACTTGCCGTGCGCGGCCGCGATCTGCTGCAGCACGGGTGCGTCGCTGAGGGTGCCACCGCCGAGCGGGTACCACGCCTCTGTCGCTATGCCGTGCTCGAGGTGGAAGGCCCGCAGCTCGCGCTGCTGGAACTCGACGTGAAGCTCGACCTGGTTCACCGCGGGCGTGACTCCGGTCTCGGCGATGATGCGCTCCAGGTGCTCGATCTGGAAGTTCGAGACCCCGATCGCCTTCGCCCGCCCGCTCTCCGCGATGGAGGTCAGGGACTTCCACACGTTCGGGTAGATGCCCTTCTCGACCAGCGGCCAGTGGATGAGGTAGAGATCGACGCAGTCGAAGCCGAGTGCGTCCAGGCTCGCCTGGAAGGCATCCTCAGGATGCTCCTGGTCTCCGTTGGCGAGCTTGGTCGTGATCCAGAGGTCGTTGCGCGCGATGCCGGATGCCCGCACCGCTTCGCCGACACCTGCCTCGTTGTGGTAGCCGGCAGCGGTGTCGATGTGCCGATAGCCGACCTCGAGCGCGGTCCCAGCGATCTCGGCGGTGCGAGCCGGATCGACTCGGAACACGCCGAATCCGAGCTGCGGAATCGCGGTGCCGTTGTTCAGCGCGATGGTGGGGATGGTGGTCTCGGTCATACGCCAACGCTAGCGAACCGGGCGCGATCGCTCAGGTCGCGATCGAACCGTTCTCGTCCGGGGCGCCAGCGACCGATCCGCCCAGGTCGTGCACCTCGACGTCGCGGACGGCGTCGCCGGGCCGCGGGTTGCCGACGAACGCTGCGGTGAAATGGAAGACCCGCTCCGGGTCGTCCGGATGCGCCGCGACCTCCCGCACGCCGAGCTCCCGCCATCGGTCGAACACCTCGACCACCTCTTCAGCCATCGTGCGCGACTCGTCCTTGGTGAGCATCACCGCTCCCAGATAGATGGCGCGCGTGGCCTTCGGATCCCTCTGAATGCTCTCATCGAGGATTCCGCGCAACCAGTCGAGCCGTTCCGCCATCAAGGGATCGACGCCGGGGCCGCCTTCGACAGACGGCAGATCCAACCCCTCCGGATGCGTCATCTGCCAGACGCGATCCCGGCCGTCACGCGCGTGCTCCGGTGATTCCTGCACCAGGCCGGCCTTCGCCAGCGTGCGCAGGTGAAAGCTGAGTGAGTTCGCCGGCGCCCCCGTGACGGCGGCCAGATCGGCTGCCCGCGCGTGACCACGTGCCGCGAGCTCCCACATGATCCGCTGGCGCAGCGGATGGGCCAGCGCGCGAAGCATCGCAGGATCCGTCACGGGATACGCCTGTTCGACCACGCTCGGAGTCTAACAAAGTAGGCAACAGATATTGCGCAATGTATCTTGCGCAATATCTGTTGCCTATCTATGCTCTCGATCATGACCGACTCCACAACCACCGCGCACAGCACCTCCACCCTGTGGCGCAACACCCCGTACCTGCTTCTGATGACCGGCAAGACCGGCCAGCTTCTCGGCAATGGAGTCGCCGTTTTCGCCGTGCCGCTGATCGCGTACGGCATCACCGGGTCTCTCTTCTGGGCCGGTGTGATCGCCGCCATCAGCGAGATCGGCGTGCTCGTTGCGACACTGCCTGCCGGTGTGATCGCCGATCGCGTCGATCGGCGCCGCATCCTTCTGGTCTGCTCCGTGCTGGGCGTCGTGATCTGGCTCGGGCTGTGGTGGGCGGATGCCGCCGGCGTGCTGAACGGATGGGAGCTCGCGATCGCGCTGCTGGTCGCCTCCGGCATCGCGGCGTTCTCTGCGCCGACGGAGGCAGCGGGCATCCGGTATGTCGTCAGCTCGGAGCAGCTCGGATCGGCGATGGCCGCCATGCAGGGCCGCGGCGCCGTCGCCAGCCTGCTCGCCAGTCCCATCGGTGGCCTGCTCTATGGACTGAGCAGGGCGCTGCCGTTCCTCGCGAGCGCCGTCACCTACGCGCTCGCGGGCGTGACGACGCTGTTCGTCCGGGTGCCGTTGAACGACCGTCGCAGGGCCGACGACAGCCAGAGTGCGATCGCCTCCCTCACCGAGGGCTTCAGGTTCGTGCTCACCGTGCCGGTCATCCGCACCGGCATCGGCGTGTTCGCCATGCTCAATCTCGCGTTCGGCGGTGTCATCGTCGCGATCAACCTGCACCTCGTCGCCACCCGCACGGCACCGCTGCTGATCGCCCTCATCGACGTGATCTCCGGTGTCGCCATGCTCGTCGGTGCGGTCATCGCGCCGAGCCTCGTGAAGAGGTTCCGCGGCGGTCCGCTCGCTGTGATCTGTCTCGCTCCGTCTGTGGTGGGCGCATTCGGAATGGCCCTCGTCACGAACTACACCGGATACGCGGTGCTGACCGTCGTCATGACGCTCTTCATCCCGCCTGCGAATGCCGCATTGCTCGGCTACGTGAGCGCCATCACCCCGCAGAACATGCAGGCGCGCATGAACTCCGTCGTCTCCCTGTCGTGGACCCTCGTCGCCCCGATCGCACCGCTTCTGGGAGGCATCCTGCTCAGCACGGTCGGCGTCGGCTGGACGCTCGCCGTGTTCGCGACAGTGCTGCTGCTGGGCTTCCTCGCCTTCGCCGCGAATCGGGCCGTACGCAGCATCGGTCGCCCCGACACGTGGGACGCCGACCTGGTCGCCTGGCCGCCGAGCGCGTGAGCGTCACACGTCGTAGACGCGGATCAACTCCCGCTTGAGCACCTTGCCGCTCGGCCCGAGCGGCAGCGACTCGACGATCTCGAGGCGCCTCGGGTACTTGTACGCGGCGACGCGCTCCTTGACGTGATCGATCAGTTCGTCCGGCGTGGCGGTGGTTCCCGGCATGAGCGTGACGGCCGCCATGATCTCCTGACCGTGTGTCTCGTGCGACACCCCGAACACCGCGACCATCGAGACAGCAGGATGAGCGGCCAGCACCTCCTCCACCTCGCGCGGGTAGACGTTGTAGCCGTTGCGCACGATCATGTCCTTCTTGCGGTCGACGATCGTGACGTAGTCATCGTCGCTCTTCGTGCCGAGGTCGCCGGTGCGGAACCAGCCGTCGATGACGGCCTCCGCTGTGGCCTCCGGCAAGTTCAGGTATCCCTTCATCAGGTTGTGGCCGCGCACGACGATCTCGCCGAGTTCACCGCGTGGCAGCAGCTCGATGCGATCGTCGATCTCGGCGTCGGCCACCTCGACCTCGACACCCCAGAGGGGCTCGCCCACCGTGCCGGGGCGGGTCGGCTTGCCGACGATGTTGAACGTGGCGACGGGCGACGTCTCTGTGAGGCCGTACCCCTCGTGGATGTCGACGCCGTAGACCTCCTTGAACCGCTCGATCACCGCGAGCGGCAAGGCCGACCCACCGGACAGTCCGTACTTGAGCGGCGGTCGCTCGGGGTTGGCCTTCGCCGCCTCGAGGAGCGCGATGTACATGGTCGGCACACCGGTCATGATCGTGCAGTGGTGCTTGTTCAGCAGGTCGAGCGCCGTTGCGCCGTCGAACTTCGGCACCAGCACCACAGTGGCACCCGCACGGAAACCGACGTTCATCACGCACACCTGGCCGAACGTGTGGAAGAGGGGCAGGCATCCGAGAACGATGTCGTCGGTGCTGAGATCGAACGCGTCGGTGAGCAGGGAACTGGTCTGCTCGACGATCGCGAAGTGGCATCCCTCCGCGCCCTTCGGCTTGCCGGTCGTACCGCTCGTGTACAGGATCGTGGCGGTGTCGAACGGGTTGCGCTGCACGTAGTCGTCGATCGGTTCCGCGACGGATGCCTCGTCCTCCAACCGCGGGAACGGCAGCGTCGCCTGCATCTCGTCAGGCACGAGAACGCTGAGCACATCGACGCCGGCGGCCGCAGCTCCCTTGGCGCCCTCGCCGAGAAGCGGAGCAGCGCAGATCAGCGAAACCGCGCCGGAGTCCTTGAGCACGTATGCGATCTCGTCGGCCTTGAGCAACGCGTGCACCGGCACGACCACGCCGCCGAGGGCGAGGACGGCGAAGTAGACGCGCGGAAAGTCGGGCACGTTGGGAATGAGCACCGCGACCGGCGTTCCCTCCCCGACTCCCCTGGCGCGCAGCGCGCCCGCGTAGCGCTTCGTCTCCCACCACAGCCGGGCGTAGCCGATCTGCTGCTCGCCGAAGATGACGGCGGTGCGCTCCGGATACTTCCTGGCGGCCTCAGCCAGGATCGAGGCCACCGAGATGGTCGCGAATCCGGTGGGCTGCGCACTGCTGGTCGAGACGGCCGGCTGCGCCGGGACTCCGAGAACGGCGTTATCGGTCATGGGTTGCTCCTTGTCGTCGTTGACACGGCATCCTGTGCGCTGAAAAGCAGCGCGTGATGGTGAGAAACCTACACGTTTGCGCTGGGTGCAGGCTTCGCCTCGTCGACGGCCGCCGGCGATCCGAGGTAGCGGTGAACGACCCCGCGCAACGCGATGATCGTCGCCTCGATCGACGCGACGTCGATGTGCTCGTCGTTGCCGTGCATCGCGCGCCGTGCCTCCGCGTGGGTCCATCGCTCGCTGAGCACGCCGAAGCCGTAGGTCGGGATGCCCGCCCAGCGCAGGAACCGTCCGTCCGACCCGCCTGGCGCCATCACCGGTACGGCGTCGGCCTCCGGGTACACGTCGGCGATGGATGCCCGCAGCGCCTCGAAAAGCGGCGTGTCCGTCGCGGAGTAGCTGGCGGGGGCATCCGCCTCGCCTATCACGGTGATGCGCGGTGCGAGGTCGCCGAGCGCATCGATGATGAGCGCGTCGACCGCCTGCGGAGTGACGCCGGGCAGAGTGCGCACGTCGAGCACCACGTCGGCGGCGCCCGGGATGACGTTTCGTGCGTCACCGCCATGCACGATGGTCGGCGAGACGGTGGTGTGGGTGAGCGCGTGCACGAGTCCGGCGAGGGGGCCCAGTTCGCTGAGAGCCTCGTCGAGCGTCGCCGGGGTCATGAGGCGAGACGCGAGATCCGGCTCGAATCCCGCTGCCGCGACGTAACGCGGCCACAGGTCATCGATCACAGCACGTGACGGATGCGCCGCGATGCGCTCGATCGCCCGCGCGGCGAGCACGGCCGCGTTCACCGATCCGTACGGAGTGGATCCGTGGCCGGGCACCCCGCGCACCTTCAGCCGCCTGGTCGAGATGCCCTTCTCCGCGACCGTCACCGTCACCCCTCGCACGGGTCCCGGTTCGCCGGTCGACGCGTCGGCCGCGCGCAACGGAACGCCGCCGGACTCGGTGAGCGCGGCGTCGACGCGCAGCAGCTCTGGGCGATGCTTCAGGATCCACTCGGCGCCGAGCGCGCCGCCGCTCTCCTCGTCGGCGACCGCGGCGAAGACCAGTCCACCCGATAGTGGGGTCTCGGCGACCTCGCGCGCGATGACCGCGTATGCGGCGGTGAGCGAGAGCATGTCGAGTGCACCCCTGCCCCAGATCACGCCGTCCACGAGGTCGGCGGCGAAGGGGTCGTGGGTCCAGGCATCCGCGACGGCGGGAACCACGTCGGTGTGACCGACCAACGCCAGGGTCGGAGCACTCGGGTCGGTGCCGGGGATGCTCACCACCAGGCTCACCCGACCGGGCTCGGGTTCCACCAGCTCGACGTCCACACCGAACGCCGCGAAGTACCCCTCGAGCGTGCGCGCACTTCGCTCTTCGCGCCCGGAGCCGGGGCTGCCGTCGTTCACGCACGCGTTGCGTATGAGTTCGCGCAGCAGCGCAACAGCTTGGGTCGTCGCATCCATCGCCCCATTCTCCCTGCCCGCCCCTGCCATCCCGGCCTCACCCCCTCACCCGGGTTCACCCCGGGCTCGCCCCGGCGCAAAACAGGCAAGGTCGCGCTCTCCTCGCGAAAACAGGCTAGAGCTGCCTGTTTTCGCGTTATCTGCCTGTCTTCCTGCGGGTGGGCTAGGGCGGGTGGGCTAGGGCAGGTGGGCTAGGGCAGGCCGGCCAGCCGCAGCAACGCCGCCGCTACGGCGCCGACGATCACGACGACGAGGAACGGCGCTTTCAGCAGCAGAGCGATCAGGGCGGCGACGAGCGATCCGATGCGCGAGTCGAAGACGACCTGCTGACCAGACGCGAACGTGTTGAGCACCGTGAGGGATGCCAGCAGCCCGATCGTGAGCGCACCGGCGACCCGCGTCATCCGCTTGTTCTTCAACGCCTTCGCCGGCACGAGATAGCCCAGCAGTTTGGTGAGATAGGCGACGACGGCCGCGGCGAGGATGTAGAGCCAGGTGGTCACGATGGGCTCGCCTCATGCGGTTCGACGTCTGGCTCGAGGCCCTCGTCGGCACGCCCGACACCGAACAGTCCCCACACCGCAGCGACGACCGCTGCCACCAGCACGGGGATGCCCGGCGGCACGAACGGCACGACGATCACGGTGACGACGGCGCAGGCGACGGCGATCGCCTCCGGTTCGCGCGACTTGAGTCTGGGCCAGAGCAACGCCAGGAAAGCCGCGACGGCTGCACCGTCGAGTCCCCACGCCTTGGGGTCGCCGATCGCGTTGCCGAGGAGAGCGCCGAGCGCCGTGAAGACATTCCACAACAGGAATATGCCGATGCCGGTGACCCAGAACGCCCGCTTCTGCTCGGCTGGATCGGTCTGCGCGCTGGCCGTGGCCATGGACTCGTCGATCGTGACGTGCGCGGCGCCGAGTCGCAGCCATCCGCGGGGTCGCAGCAGCGCGTTCAGCTGCATGCCGTAGACGGCATTGCGGATACCCAGCAGCGCCGCCGACCCGAGCGCTGCCCCACCGCTGCCGCCTCCGGCGAGTACCCCGATGAAGGCGAACTGCGAGCCGCCGGAGAACAGCAGAAGGCTGAGCGCCATCGTCTGCCAGACATCGAGACCGGATGTCACGCCGAGCGCTCCGAACGACACACCGTAGAGCCCGGTGGCGATCGCCACGGATGCCCCGGTGCGCGCCGCAGGAGACCGCCAGAACTTCATCCGGTCAGTCTGCCCGACACCAGCAACTAGAATCGAACGCTCATGTCTTCCGCGCCCGCCACCGCTGATCGCGACCTACCCGCCATCCACTTTCCGCCCGAGCTGCCCGTCAGCGCCCGGCGGGAGGAGATCGCGCGCGCCATCGAGGCGAACCAGGTCGTGATCGTCGCCGGCGAGACCGGTTCGGGCAAGACCACGCAGCTTCCCAAGATCTGCCTCCAGCTCGGCCGCGAGTCGATCGGACACACCCAGCCGCGGCGCATCGCGGCCCGCGCCATCGCGGAGCGCGTCTCCGAAGAGCTCGGCGACGAGGTCGGCGGGCTCGTCGGCTACAAGGTGCGGTTCACCGACGAGGTGTCGAAGGCGACGCGCATCAAGGTGATGACCGACGGCATTCTGCTGAACGAGATCCATCGCGACCGCGACCTCGAGGCCTACGACACGATCATCATCGACGAGGCGCACGAACGCAGCCTCACGATCGACTTCTTGCTCGGATACCTGAAACGCCTTCTCCCGAGGCGCCCCGACCTCAAGGTCATCGTCACCAGCGCCACCATCGACCCCGAGAGCTTCGCGCGGCACTTCGCGGATGCCGCAGGCAACCCCGCCCCTGTCGTCGAGGTCTCCGGTCGCACCTACCCGGTCGAGGTCAGGTACCGCCCGCTCGTCGCGGAGGACGAGGGCACCGACGACGTGGACGCCACGCCATCGGCGGACCGCGATTACCTGCAAGGCATCACGGATGCCCTCGACGAGCTCGCGCATGAAAAGGCGGGCGACGTGCTCGTCTTCCTCTCCGGCGAGACGGAGATCCGGGATGCCGAAGACGCGGTGCGCGGACACATCACCCGCCGTGGCGAGGCGGAGACGACCCAGGTGCTCCCGCTGTACGGACGTCTCTCCGCAGCGGACCAGCATCGGGTGTTCGGGCCGGTGCCGGCCGGCATCCGTCGCCGCGTCGTGCTGTCGACGAACGTGGCGGAGACGAGCCTGACGGTGCCGGGCATCCGGTACGTGATCGACGCCGGTACGGCCCGCATCTCGCGGTACTCGACGCGGGCGAAGGTGCAACGGCTGCCGATCGAGGCGATCTCGCAGGCGTCCGCGAAGCAGCGCTCTGGGCGCTCGGGACGCACGAGCGACGGCATCGCGGTCCGGCTCTACTCGCAAGACGACTACGAGAAGCGACCGGAGTACACCGAGCCCGAGATTCTGCGCACCAATCTGGCGGCGGTCATCCTGCAGATGATCTCGCTCGGTCTTGGCGACATCGCGGCATTCCCGTTCCTCACCCCACCGGACTCCCGCGGCATCAAGGACGGCCTCGACCTGCTCGCCGAGCTGAACGCCGTGCACAACGGCACGCTCACCAAGACCGGCCGCACGCTCGCACGGCTGCCGGTCGATCCGCGGTTCGGACGCATGCTCGTGGAGGCCGGCGTCAACGGCGTGGTGCGCGAGGTGATGGCGATCGTTGCAGGCCTGACGATCCAGGACCCTCGCGAGCGTCCGCTGGAGCGTCGCGCCCAAGCGGACCAGCAGCACGCCAGGTTCGTCGACCCCACGAGCGACTTCCTCACGCTGCTCAACCTCTGGAACCACATCGAGCAGAAGCAGAAGGAGCTGTCCTCGAGTGCGTTCCGCAGGCTCTGCAAGGCGGAGTTCCTGAACTACCTGCGCATCCGCGAGTGGCAGGACCTCTACCGTCAACTTCGGCGCACGGCCAAGCCGCTGGGGCTGATACCGAAAGATGCGCGGATCGATGCCGACGGCATCCACAGGGCTCTGCTCTCGGGGCTGCTGTCGCACATCGGTCTGCGCGACGCGCAGAAGAAGGACTACCTCGGGGCGAGGAACACCCGGTTCCTCGTTTTCCCGGGATCGGCCCTGGCCTCAAAGAAGAACGGCGCAGGACAGCCGCAGGCGATCATGAGTGCCGAGCTCGTGGAGACGAGCAGGCTCTTCGCCCGGATGAACGCGGCGATCGACCCGGAGTGGGCAGAGCCCCTCGCCGGAGATCTCGTTCGTCGCAGCTACAGCGAGCCGCACTGGGAGAAGCGACAGGGATCGGCCGTCGTGTTCGAGCGGGTGACCCTGTTCGGGCTGCCGATCGTGGCCAAGCGGCGAGCGCAGCTGAATCGCATCGACGCGCCGCTGGCCCGCGAGCTGTTCATCCGTCACGCGCTCGTCGACGCCGAATGGCCGAGCGACACCCGAGATCACGCGTTCGACTTCCAGCGCGCCAACGCGAAGCTGCGCACCGAGCTCGAGAAGGTCGAGGAGCGCACGCGTCGCCGCGACATCCTGCTCGACGACGAAACGATGGTCGCGTTCTTCCAGGAGCGCATCCCGCGCGACGTCACCGACACCCGTTCGTTCGAGTCGTGGTGGCGGCAGGAGCGCCGCATCAACGGCAGCCTCCTCACGATGCGCCGCGAGGACCTGGTCGACGACGTCGAAGAGGCCCGTGTCGACGAGGATGCCTTCCCTCCGATCTGGCAGCAGGGCGACCAGCGGCTCGCGCTGACGTACCGCTTCGAGCCCGGCGAGGAGGACGACGGGGTCACCGTGCAGGTGCCCCTCGCACTGCTGCCACGGCTCTCGCACGTCGGATTCGACGCGCAGGTGCCCGGGCTGCGCACGGAACTGATCACCGCGCTGATCCGCACGCTGCCGAAGGCGCTGCGCCGCTCCGTCGTGCCTGCCGCCGACTGGGCGGCCCGCATCGCCGCCGAGCTGCCGGCAGGCATCGGGTCCTCGCTCGGATCGGCCGACAGCTCGGCGAACGAGCCGTTCGCCGTCATCCTCGCCCGCACGATCAAGCGGCTCACCGGCACCCCGGTCGATGCCGGCGATTTCGACGTCGAGCGGGTTCCGTCGCACCTGCGCATGACGTTCCGCGTGGTCGATGAGCGCTCCCGCGTGGTGGCTGCCGGCAAGGACGTCGTCGAGCTGCAGCGCGAGCTCGCCCCGAAGGTGCGTGATTCGGTGGCGAGGGCATCCGTTCGCCGTCGGGATCCGATCGAGCGCACAGGGCTCACGACGTGGGACTTCGACGAGCTGCCGCGTTTCGTCGACACCGAGCAAGGGGGCCGCGGAACCGGGATGCCGCGCAGCGTCATCCGCGGGTACCCGACGCTCGTGATCGAGAAGGACGGCGTCGCGATCCGCGTGGTCGGCACGCAGCAGGAGCAGGAGCGGTCTCTGCCCGACGGGGTGCGCAGGCTGCTGCTGAACGACATCCCCTCCCCCACCGGTTACGTGCAAGAGCACCTCACGGGCGCGGAGAAGCTGGCGCTTGCCGCCAGTCCTTACCCGTCGACCAAGGCGTTGTTCGAAGACTGCCTCGCCGCGGTGATCGATTCCGCATTGTTCGAGGCCGCGCCGGGTGGGCTGGTGTTCACGCGAGCGCAATTCGAGGGCATCCGCGAGCAGATCTCGGCGGGTGTGATGGATGCCCTGTTCGACACGGTCTCGCTCGTCGCGCGCATCCTCACCGAGCATCGTGCCGCCGAAAAGGTGCTCTCCGCGACCTCGTCGATGGCGCTGCTCGGCGCACTGACCGACGCGAAGACGCAGCTCGCCGGCCTCGTCTTCCCCGGATTCGTCTCGCGTTCGGGACTGACACGGCTACGGCACCTGCCGCGATATCTGCAAGCGATCACCTGGCGCATCCAACGACTTCCCGACAACCCCGGGCGCGACCGCGTCTGGATGACCGAGGTGCAGACCGCGACCACGCGCTTGACGGATGCCGGCGGCAGCATTCCGCTCCCCGCACACTCGGCGCCGTCGCTCGTGCACGCCCGCTGGATGCTCGAGGAGCTGCGCGTCAGCCTCTTCGCCCAGCAGTTCGGCACCGCGGAGACGGTGTCGCTTCAGCGCATTCAGAAGGTGCTGGCCGACTGACGCGGCCCTCATTGCCGACTGACGCGGCCCTCATTATCGGCGGAGAGGGTGTCGATCATACGATGGCGCCATGTCTACACGGCGTCCGGGATGGGCCGGCCCGCGGTGAGGACGCCATTCAAAGGACGGAGAATGCACCATGAACGATCCGATCGTCACGGATGCCCGAGGTTCGGTCGCTGATGCCGTGCAATCGCTGGAACGCGAGCTCTCGACCCGTGGCATTCAGATCTTCGCGAGAATCGATCATGCAGGTGGCGCCCGTGCGGTGGGGCTGGAGCTCGCGGACGAGGTCGTTCTCGTGTTCGGGAACCCGGCCGTGGGAACGTCGCTCATGCAGCAAGACCCGATCGCCGGACTAGATCTTCCCCTGCGCATGCTGGTGTGGGACTAGAACCGGCGAACGAGGGTCGCCTTCCATGATCCGCGCGACCTCGTGCACCGCTACGAACTTGTCGAACACGCCGGAGTGCTCGACAAACTCCACGCGCTGCTCGTCAGCCTCGCCGCCTCGCTCGGAGGTTGAGGTCCGACGTGCTGCGGCGCCCGGCGCCTTGGCAGTCAAGCACCGCCGAGGGGAGTTCGACCGGCATCCACCCGCTCGCGTCCTGATGCGTCCGCTCGTTTCTCCACAGCGGCATCGGCACGGCGCAGCACGCTTTCGGCACGACTCGCACCCCGCCGCACGGTGGTGACGAGCAGAATCGAGCGAATGCTCACCGCGAGTCCCGCGAGGCCGAACGCGATGGCCAGAGTGTTGAGCGGGATGCGTTGCATGTCAGGCCGCCATTCCGGCAGAGACCGTCTGGCCATCGCGTTCACCGACGACCTCGACGAACGCGCTCGCGAGATCGGCCAGCTCGCGGTCGTCGATCTCCCTCACTCCTTGGATGAGGAAAGGCTCGTTCCACCGCATGCCGAGCCGGTGAGCAGTCGCCTTCATCGGTGCGAGGATCGCGTCGTACTCGAAGCTGTGAAGTTCGCCCGGCCGATATGCCTCCTTCGAACCGCCCGTCGTGGTGGCGACTCGAAGCGATTTGCCTGCCAGCGCGCCGGAACCGCCCGTTCCATACGCCCAGCCGCGTTGCAGCACCTCGTCCATCCATCGCTTGAGGAGGGCCGGCGTCGAATACCAGTGGGTCGGGTAAAGGAGCACGATGTCGTCGGCACTCGTCAGAGCGGCCTGCTCCGCGGGAACGTCGATGCGCCCGTCCGAATACAGGGCGTCGAGAATGCGCACGTCTACCGACGGCTCGCTGAGGACGCGACGGGTCAACGCAGCGCTGACCCGTGAATGTGCAATGTCGGGATGACCAACTATCAAGACCGTGCTCAAAAGGCACTTCCCTTCGTGATCGCGTCAACATAACCGATTGGCTCTAACTTGTCAAATTAGTTATAGTGGTTAGGTGGTCATGACAGAAGAGGATCTGTTGGGCGTGCTGAACAGTGCGCCTGTCATCGACGGCCAGGTCGTCGAGACGCTGGACGATCCACAGTTGGCGACGCTGCGAGACGAGTTGCACGCCATCATCCGAGGTGAAGTCGATCCGAGTAGCCTCATGCCCATTCTCGCGAACGCCCACCAAGTCCCGGTGATGAATGAGCAGGGCATCCAGTGGCAGTTGGTAGCGCCCGCGGCGGAGCTTCAGCGTGCGGAACTAGTGCTGGAGTGGGCACGCGTAGAGCGCGAGCTGCCAGGGCGGCTGCGCCCGTGTGCCAATCCCGAGTGCAACAAGTTCCTGATCGACCACAGCAAGCCCAACACGGCTCGATGGTGCTCGATGGCGACCTGCGGCAATCGAATGAAGGCCAGACGTCACTACGCCCGACGCCGCGAAGAGGCGTGAGCGGCTGCTCGTTTTCTCCCTGCAACATGCGCTGGGTAGCCTTGGAGGCGATGACGAACGCACCGCTCCCGAACCCGGCCACGGCATCCGCTAACGGCGACCCCGAATCCCGCCCCTTGCGCAGCGGAGACGTGCCGGAGGCGCTGCGCTCCGATGTGCGCTTCCTCGGCGAGCTGCTCGGCCGCGTACTGGCCGAGTCAGGCGGGCAGGACCTTCTCGATGATGTCGAAAAGTTACGCGCGCTCACGATCGGTGCCTACGAGCGCAAGGGCGAGGCATCCATCGAAGACGCGGAGGCGCTCGTCGAGGGTTTCACCCTTGAGCGCGCCGAGCAGGTGGCGCGCGCTTTCACCTGTTACTTCCACCTCGTGAACCTCGCAGAGGAACGTCACAGAGTGCGCGTGCTGCTGGCTCGCGACCCCGGTGCCATCGACGGCGCGCGTCCCGCCGAGTCCTTCGCGAGCGCCTTCGCCGCGCTCAGCGTGGAGGTCGGAGACGACGAGGCGCGCAGGCGGGTGGCCGAGCTGGAGTTCCGCCCCGTGCTCACCGCACACCCGACGGAGGCACGACGCCGTGCGGTCGCATACTCGATCCGCCGCATCAGCGAACTCGTCGCAGAGCACGACGACCCACGGCTCGGCGCCCTTGCGCGTTCGGAGAACGAGCGCGAGCTCCTGGCCGAGATCGACACGCTCTGGCGCACGCAGCCACTGAGAGCAGACCGCCCCACCCCGCTCGACGAGGTGCGCACGGCGATGAACATCTTCGACCAGACCGTGTTCCAGGTGATCCCGCGCGTCTACCGCCTCATCGACGAGCGCCTCGCTGGAGCGGATGCCCCACCCCGCCCGCCGCAGTCCCGCTCCTTCGTGCGCTTCGGCAGCTGGATCGGCGCCGACCGCGACGGCAACCCGTTCGTCACCGCCAAGATCACCCGCAAGGCCGCCGCCATCGCGTCGGAGCACGTGCTGCTCGGACTCGAACGCGCCACGGACCGCATCGGGCGCACGCTCACCCTCGACGCGGGCGACACTCCCGCCAGCCAGGAGCTCGCCGAGCTCTGGCGCAGCCAACGCGGCCTCGCAGAAGACCTCGCAGCGGATGTCGCCACCCGCTCGCCCAACGAACCTCACCGCCGCGTGCTGCTCGTGGCCGCCGAGCGCATCGCCGCGACCCGTCGCCGCGACGCCGACCTGGCATACGAGAACCCGGATGCCCTGCTGAACGACCTGCGCATCGTGCAGCGCTCGCTCGAACAGGCCGGCGACCTGCGCAACGCCTACGGCGAGGTGCAGCACCTGATCTGGCAGGTGGAGACGTTCGGCTTCCACCTCGCGGAACTCGAGGTGCGGCAGCACTCCAAGGTGCACAGGCAGACGCTGCAAGCGATCGCCGCCAGCACCCACGGCGACGACGATCTGGACGAGATGAGCACAGAAGTGCTCGACGTGTTCCGCGTGATCGCCCAGTTGCAGAGCCGCTACGGGGTGGATGCCGCACGCCGGTACATCATCTCCTTCACGCAGTCGGCAGAAGACATCGCCAACGTGTACCGGCTCGCCGAACACGCGCTCGGCTCGGCAGACGCCGTGCCCGTGCTCGACGTCATCCCGCTGTTCGAGACGTTCGATGACTTGAACGCGTCGACGGACATCCTCGACGAGATGATCACGATTCCCGAGGTGGCCGCGCGCCTTGCGAAGACCGACCGCCGGCTCGAGGTGATGCTCGGTTATTCCGACTCCTCGAAGGATGTCGGCCCCGTCTCCGCCACACTCGCCTTGTACGACGCACAGGCACGCATCGCGCAGTGGGCGGAGCGCAACGACATCGTGCTCACGCTGTTCCACGGCCGCGGCGGCGCGCTCGGGCGCGGCGGCGGGCCGGCCAACGAGGCCGTGCTCGCCCAGCCGCCGGGATCCGTTGACGGGAGGTTCAAGCTCACCGAACAGGGCGAGGTCATCTTCGCCCAGTACGGCGATCCCGTCATCGCCGTAAGGCACCTGGAGCAGATCGCGGCGGCGACGCTGATGGCATCCGCTCCGTCGATCGGCGAGCGCAACGCCACCGCCGCCACCGAGTTCGCCGACCTCGCCGCCCGCCTCGACCGCGTCAGCCGCGAGCGATTCTTCGAGCTCGTGCGCGCCGACGGGTTCGCACCATGGTTCGGACGGGTCACCCCGCAGGAAGAGATCGGGCTTCTCGCGCTCGGCTCGCGCCCCGCGCGCCGCGGCCTCTCGCTCGAGTCGCTCGAAGACCTGCGAGCCATCCCGTGGGTGTTCGCGTGGACTCAGGCACGCATCAACCTCACCGGCTGGTTCGGCCTCGGCTCGGCTCTGGCCGCGGTCGGCGACGAGAAGCTGCTGCAGGATGCCTACAAGCGCTGGCCCCTGTTCCGCACCATGATCGAGAACGTCGAGATGTCTCTCGCGAAGACCGACGACCGCCTCGCCCGTCGCTACCTCGGCCTCGGCGACCGCGACGACCTCGCCGATCTGGTGATCGACGAGATGGCGCTGACGCGCGAGTGGGCACTCAAGACGAGCGGGGCATCCGAGCTCCTTGCAGGCAAGCCCGTGCTGCGACGTGCGGTGCGTCTGCGCAGCCCCTACGTCGACGCCCTCTCGCTGCTGCAGCTGCGCGCCCTGCGTGCGTTGCGCTCCGATGCGGATGCCTCAACCATCGACCAGACGCAGCAAGACGAGCTGAGACGCCTGCTCCTGCTCTCCGTGAACGGCGTGGCAGCCGGTCTGCAGAACACGGGCTGATCAGCGCGCCGGCGCAGAGGCGCATCAGGCGTCGTCGGCGAGTTCCGGAAGGAATCGGTTCCACGCTTCGCGGCGTTCGTGCCACGGGTCGTGCGCGACGCTGTTGCGGTCATCGATCAACAACGTCGCCCGCTCCGGCTCGCGGTACGCCGGCCAGCCCTCGGACACGCGGCCAGTTCCGGCGAAGTTCAGCCACTCGACGCGCATCCGCTCGCCCGCCCGTGCGTATGCCTCACGTCCCCCTATCGCCGTGAAGGCACGAGCTGTCGGATCGTCGATCCTGCCGAACAGCGCGAACATCTCGACGCCGTGCGTGGCGTCCAGCCCCGCGATCTTCAGAAGGCGTGGCGCGAAATCGAAACGGTAAGCGTGCACGTCCGCGAACCGTGAATGAAAATCGGCGACCCTCGACGTCGGGTACCAGAACCCGAAGTCACCGCTGAAGTCCGCTACCGCCCGACGACTGGCGAACCGGTCGTACACACGCCGCATCTGCTCGCGCGACTCGGGCGGTGCCGCGTCGAACAGCGCCTGGATGCGCGCAGGCGAACGCGGCAGAATGTCGATCCTGCCACGGAAGATCGAGCCCTCCCGTTCATTCGTGCCGATGATCAGCGGCACGCGATGCGCCCGTCCTCGACGGAACGCGGTCATCGGTCGTTCGGGCAGGAAGTCGCCGTCGATCACCGGGGCCAGGCAGAATGCGCCGGGATAGGCATCCGGTGT
Organism: Humibacter sp. RRB41; assembly: GCF_022761015.1. Lineage (GTDB taxonomy): Bacteria > Actinomycetota > Actinomycetes > Actinomycetales > Microbacteriaceae > Humibacter. The sequence continues at coordinate 77,204 of NZ_JAKWJQ010000004.1, read as the reverse complement.
GCGGATCTGAAGCGTCACCGCAGCGTTCACGAGTTCGGCGGGCGACGCCGTGATGAGCAACTCGAGCCCGGCGCCGGGTTCCTCGCCGTGTCGTGGCTCCCCGCGCTCGACAGGCTTGCGTCGGCCGTTGTGGCGGACGCGCCCGGCGAGCTGATCGCGCAGGATGTCGACGAACTCCGCCGCCCACCGCGCCGTGACATCGGGTGTGTAGATCGCGTTCGTCGGTGAGCTCTGGGCGATGGCGCGCGCGAACAGTCCGCCGGCCGCCGGCGTGGCCATCAGAGTTGTGACGGCGTTTCCACCCGCTGACTCCCCGAAGATGGTGACGTTGCCGGGATCACCGCCGAACACCGCGATGTTCTCTCGAACCCAGCGCAGAAGGGCCACCTGGTCGCGAAGCCCGAGATTGCTCTCGATCGGTCTGCTCTGCGAGCCGTATCGGGTGAAATCGAGGTAGCCGAGAGCTCCGAGCCGATAGTTGAAACTCACGTACACCACGGGTCCGCCGAGCACGAAACCTTCGCCTTGACCGGAGAAGTCGCGCGACGAACCTGTGCTGTAACCGCCGCCGTGGATGAAGACCATGACGGGCTGGGCGGCAGAGGACGCACCCCAGGTGCGTGCGGCAACCCGCACGTTGACACTCAGGCAATCCTCGCTCGACGGCACCTGTGCGCCTGCGCCGTTGAACTGTCCGTGATGAGATTGCGGAGCGATGTCGCCGTATCGCGACCCGTCGCGCACCCCCGGCCACGGAGCAGGCGGCAGAGGCGCGCGGAATCGGGCGGTCCGACCCGTCGATGCTGCATACGGGATGCCCCGCCACGCGATCGTCCGCCCTTCGGCGACGCCGCGCACGGTTCCGCCCGACACGTGGACGTCGAGCGCGTCATCCTGCCCTCGCAGTGCCTTCACGGCCGACCCCCGATGCGATCCCCACCGGCACGACGCCTCGTGCACGGAGTCGAATCACCATGACCGGATGCTGTCACTCTACGTACGGTGCCCTGGCTCGGCACCTCGGCAGGGTGGTGGCCGAGCAGCCCGAGTGCGCCGACGCGGCGCACTCGACACATCTCGATAGGCTCAGTTGGGCGAAAGGTGGGGCTATGCGCGCAACTGTCAAAGATGTGGCCGCGCTCGCCGGCGTCTCTCCGAAGACAGTCTCGAATGTGATCAACGGGGTCGTCTTCGTGCGCCCCGAGACGAAGGAGCGAGTCGAGGCGGCCCTGGTCGAGCTCGACTACGTTCCCAACCTCAGCGCACGCGGTCTGCGCAACGGTCGCTCCGGCGTGATCGCGCTGGCCCTGCCCGACCTCGCCACCGCCTACTCCGCCGAGATGGCGCACCACTTCGTCGAGGGCGCTCACGACCGCGGCTGGGGAGTGCAGATCGAGGAGACCGGCGGCAAGCCGGAGCGCGAAGCCGAGCTGCTGTCGAGAGCACGGGCTCGCATGATCGACGGACTTGTGCTGAACCCGATCGTCTCCGACGAGTTGGCACTCCCCGACGACGAATCACAGGTGCCGCCAGCCGTGCTGATCGGCGAGGTGGAGCAGAACCGCCTCGACCAGGTACGCGTCGACCCCGACCAGGCAGCGTACGACATGACGACCACTCTCATCGGGCATGGCCTGCGACGCATCGCCGTCGTCGGATCGCCCGTCACGAGCAACACGTTCACCGCGCGGCTGCGCACCAGCGGCTACCGCAGAGCGCTCGCCGATGCCGGCATCCCGCACGATCCGATCCTCGAGATCGGATGCGACGGGTGGGAGCCGCGCGGCGGCGCAGAGGCCGTGCGCGCGTTCCTCGACCGCGAACGCGTTCCGGATGCCTTCTTCTGCTTCACCGACTCCCTCGCGATCGGCGTGCTGAGCGAGCTGTGGCGGCGTGGCGTCCAGGTGCCTCAGGGCGTCTCGGTCGCGGGCTTCGACGACGTGGCCGACGGGCGTTTCGCCACTCCCCCGTTGACGACGGTCTCGTTCGACAAACACGCCTTCACCGACGCAGCGCTCGACCATCTCTCCGAGCGCATCACGGATCGCTCACGACCGATCACGGTGACGAACATCCCGCACCGCATCATCGAGCGCGAGAGCACGCGCAACGGTTGACGCTCCGGCCGTGTGCAACCCGATGGGTGAACACGACGAAGGGCTCTGCCCGACCGATGACATCCGGTCGAACAGGGCCCTTCGTGCGTTCGATCAGCCCTTCAGGCCGCTCCCGGTCACACCCTCGACGATCTGCCGCTGGAAGATCAGGTACAGGATGATCAGCGGCAGCGCAGCCAGCATGGCGCCCGCCTGGATGTCTGCATAACGCTGACCGTAGCTGCCCTGCACCGTCGCCAGACCGACCGGAACGGTCATCAGGTCGGGGTTCGAGAGCACGAACAGCGGCAACAGCAGGTTGTTCCAGACGCCGACGAACGTCAGAATGATCACCGCGGCGATCACCGGCCGCGACAGCGGCAGCACCACTGACCAGTACACCCGCCAGAGGTTGGCGCCATCGATTCTCGCGGCTTCCTCCAACTCGACGGGGAGCCCGTCGAAGAACTGCTTGAAGATGAACACCGCGATCACGGCCGGCACCTGGGGGAAGATCACCGACCAGTAGGTGTTCAGCAGGCTCATCGCATTCAGCTCTTGGAAGATCGGCACGATGAGCACCTGGCTGGGGATCATGATGCCCAGGATGATCAGCAGAAGCACCACGTTCGATCCGCGGAACTTCAGTCGCGACAGAGCGAACGCGGTCATCGATGCGAAGAAGACCGTGAGCACCGCGGTGACGACGGACGTGATGCCGCTGGCGATGTACCAGTTCCAGATGTCCCCGGATTGGAAGTACGACGCGTACGAAGCGATCGTCGGGTTCCAGTCGGTCAGGATCGACGAGGCGCCGAGCGCCGCTGTGCCGTTCGAGGTCAGCGACGTCTTCAGCGCGAACAAGCTGGGGATCAGCCACACGATCGCGAAGACGATCAGCACGATCAGCGACACGATGTTGAAGGAGCGGCCGCTCACCTTCGATTTCGACTGCGACGACCGCGCTGCGGGTGCGGCGCCGGACACGGGGGATTTCATGCGCGGCCGAGGCGTGGAGATCGCCATGTCAGGCCTCCTTTCCGGCTGCTGCGCGATCGTTTCTCGCAGAGACGCGATCGACGATCTCGCGAATGATCGCAATCACGATGATGACGATGAAGAGCAGAACGCTCGCGGCCGACCCTGCACCGAGCCGGTTGTCCGTGAACGCCGTACCTGTGATCAGCTGCAGCGAGACCTGGGTCGAGACACCGGGTCCACCGCTCGTCATCAGATAGACCTGGTCGAAGATCTTGAGGCTGGCGATGATCTGCAGCAGCACGACCAGGGTCGTCGTGCGGTTCAGCAACGGCAGCGTGATGAACCTGATCTGCGACCACGCCGTTGCGCCGTCGACGGCCGCCGCCTCGTACAGCTCGCGCGGAATCTCCTGCAGGCCTGCCAGGTAGAGCACGTAGTTGAACCCGAGCGTCCACCAGAGCGTTGCGATGGCGATGCCGATCATCGCGGTGTTCGGGCTCGAGAGCACGCCGGAGCCCGGTGTCATCCCGAACCAGGACTGCACGAGCGCCCACAGTCCGGTGCTGGGCGTGAAGATGAACACCCAGATCAACGAGATCGTCGCCGACGGCAGGATGAACGGCAGGAAGAACGCGAGGCGGAAAAACCACTGACCCCTGTTCATCCGGTTGGTCAGCACGGCGAAGATGAACGCCAGGATGACCAAGGGTGGCGTCGTGTAGATCGTGAACTGCAGCGTGTGCCACAGCGAGCTCCAGAAGTCCGGGCGGCTGAGCATCTCGGCGTAGTTCGCGAACCCCGCGAACGAACCGAGGCCGGTGTGCACCAGCGACGTGTTGAAGAAGCTCATCACGAGCATGTAGATGGTCGGTCCGAGCAGGAACGCCAGGTAGAAGATGCCGAACGGCGCGATGAAGAGCCAGGCGCTTCGACTGTCCTTGCGATGCAGCGGTGATTTCGTATAGGTCGTCGACAGTCCCCGCGCGGTGCGGGGACGCGCTTGTGTGACGGATGCGGTGGTCACGTCCTTGTTTCCTCCGGTCGAAGATTCTTGGGTCAGAGTGGGCTCGGGGTGTTCAGGTACACACCGAGTTGATCCTTGACGCCCTGCAGGGCCGCCTGAGGAGTGAGCGCAAGCTGTTGGATCAGCCCGAGCTGGGCACCGACGATGCCCTCGAAGGTGGATCCCGATCCGCCGTACCAGGCCGGATCGTCGTAGACCGCATGCTCAGCGGCCGAGGCGTAGTCCGACTGCGGAGAAAGCGCCTTGTACGCCGCGCTGTCAGCCACCGGGAGGTAGGCCGGAATGTGTCCGCCCTTTGCCCACGTGAGACTCTGGTCGAGCATCGACTTGATGAAGAGCATCGCCTGCTTGCGCTGCTCGTCGGTGCGGTCCTTGCGCGGCAGCACGAACGTGTGCGAATCGGCTTGCGTTGCAGGCGTGTCGTAGAGGGTCGGGATGGGCGCCATTCCGAACTTCAACCCCTTGATGGACTGCGCCGTCGTGATCTCCCACTCGCCTTCGAGATAGATGCCGGCCTTGCCCGTGAACATGTAGGACTCGGCGGTCGCATAGTCGAGAGCTTTGTTCACCCAGCCCTTCTTCACCCAGGACTGGAGCCTGTCGTTCACCTCGCCCCAGACATCCGCGTCGACCGTCAGCTTCGATCCGTTGTCGGACAGGAACGGCGAGACGCCCTTGTGCTGGTTGTAGAACGTCCAGAACACACGCCACGGCGTCGCCGTCTCTCCGCCGACGTTCGGGATCGTCATCGCCACGCCACCCGTGACCTTGCTGATGGCGGCGAGTGCGGCTTCGAACTTGTCCATGTCGTCGAGGTTCTTGAGCCTGCCCGCGGAGGTCAGCAAGCCGGCCTTCTTGCACACGTCGGCGTTGAAGAACGCGACGATCGGATGCGTGTCGAGCGGGATCGCGATGTTCTGGCCGTCGGTGCGCTGGGCATCCCACGGGCGCTTGGAGAAGTCCGAGGCGCTCAGTCCCACCAGCGCCAGATCGTCTTCGGTGATGGGCTCCAGCAGCCCGCCGCTCCACAGCGGCTTGGCGCGGGTGAGGTGCGAGACCGCCACGTCCGGCGGCTTGTTGCCGACCGTGGCGAGGGTCACCTTCGTGTAGTAGGGATTGCCCCACGCGAACGTGGTCGCCTGCAGGGAGTTCGGCCCGTACTGCTTGCGGTACCCGGCCTCCATCGCCTCCATGCGGGTGCCGTCGCCGCCGCCGAACAGGTTCCAGTAGACGAGGGTGTCGGTCGGCAGCCTCGTACCGAACAGGCCGGAGACCACCGTGGTCCCGAGGTTGCTCGAGCAGCCCGCCAGCAGTGGGACCGCGGCCGCGCCCAGCCCGGCTGCGAGAAATCCGCGCCGGGAGAGCGATCTGTTGCTCATCGCCATGTCTTTGACGACCTCCTTGTCGTGAATTGCTGTGATTCCTGGGGCGATCGCCCGGCCGAAAACCGCGGAATGACGGTCATGTGACCGCTCCCACCGGATTTCAACGTGGTAACCGTAGCATCCGCCGTGGCGTGCGCAACACCCGTTTCGCACGTCGTATTCGACTGCGTGCAGCCGTCCCCCGAGCGGTCCCCTTCAGAGCGCGACCGATTTCGGGTGGTGGAGGCGAAGAATCGCTGAAACGACGTCGACGATCGGTTCCGTGCCCCTCGAACACGGGCCGAGCCGACACCCTCGCGATGCCGGGTCAGCAGCGCGCAGTCGTGATCGCGCATCCGGCGGGAGCACTTCCGCCGGACGATGCTGAATTCCGAATGCCGGGCTTTGCCGTTCACTCCAACGATGTAATACTGTTTCTTGCCCGGACGCGACGAGGTCCCTCGCGGTTCGCGGCGAGGCCACGTCACCCAAGGAGTTCCATGTCTCGCGCCACTATCACCGTCGATCGCGACTTCACGGTCGGCCCCGTTCCCCGGCGGTTGTTCGGCAATTTCGTCGAACACATGGGCCGCTGCGTCTACACCGGAATATACGAACCGGGGCATCCGGACGCCGACGAGAACGGCTATCGCCTCGATGTGCTCGACCTCGTGAAGGAGCTCGGTGTCAGTGTCGTGCGCTACCCGGGCGGCAACTTCGTCTCCGGCTACAACTGGGAAGACGGCGTCGGACCCGTCGACCAGCGCCCGCGCCGCCTCGACGGCGCATGGCACACCGTCGAGACCAATGCCTTCGGCCTGCACGAATTCGCCGGCTGGGCAGAGAAGGCGAACGTCGAGATCATGGAGGCGATCAACCTCGGCACCCGCGGTGTCGATGCAGCTCGCGAGCTCGTCGAGTATGCCAACCACCCGGGCGGCACCTACCTGAGCGACCTGCGAAAGAAGAACGGCGCATCCGACCCGTTCGGCATCAAGCTGTGGTGTCTCGGCAACGAGATGGACGGGCCGTGGCAGATCGGCCACAAGACCGCCGACGAGTACGGCCGCCTCGCGCAGGAGGCCGGCAAGGCCATGCGCCTGGTCGACCCGTCGATCGAGCTCGTCGCCAGCGGCAGCTCCAACCGCGGCATGCCCACGTTCGGCGAGTGGGAGCAGACCGTGCTGGGCCACACGTACGACGTGGTCGACTACGTGTCGCTGCACGCCTACTACGAGGAGAAGGACGGCGACGTCGCGAGCTTCCTCGCGTCCGGCGTCGACATGGATCTCTTCATCGACGGCGTCATCGCGACGGCCGACTCGGTGCGCGCCCGCGGCAAGCACTCCAAGTTCATCAACCTCTCGTTCGACGAGTGGAACGTCTGGTACCAGACCGCTCGCGAGGGCGACGACATGCCGGGGACGATCGAGGCGCGCGGCGAGTGGCACGAGCATCCGCGCATCATCGAGGACGAGTACAACGTGACGGATGCCGTCGTCGTCGGCACCCTGCTCAACTCACTGCTGCGCCACGGCGATCGTGTCTCGATCGCGAACCAGGCGCAGCTCGTCAACGTGATCGCGCCGATCCGCAGCGAAGAGAACGGGCCCGCATGGCGTCAGTCCATCTTCTGGCCGTTCGCTCGGATGTCCGAACTGGCCCGCGGCGAGATCCTGCGCCTGTCCGTGACCAGCGATCGCTACGAGACCGCGAAGTTCGGCGACACCGATCTCGTGGATGCCAGTGCGACCTGGGACGAGGAGTCCGGCCGTGTCGCCTTCTTCTTCGCGAACCGCGGGCTCGACGAGGCCGCAGACGTCGAGGTGAACCTGCGTGGCTTCGACGCCTCGCGGATCACGCGTGCCGAAGTGCTCGAGATCCCCGAGAACGGAGATCGCTTCGCCACGAACAACGAGCAGAGTCAGGATCGCGTCGGCCTGACTCCGCTTGCGAGCGCGGCCGTCGACGGAGGAACCCTGCGAGTCTCCCTGCCCGCGCTCTCCTGGGCGGTCGTCGAGCTCGAGGTGTCGAAGGCGTAGCAGGGGTCCATCAGACCCATCACCGACGCAGCCTCTCAGCTCCCGCGAGAAGGCGTCTCAACTGCAGAAATGGCGCGCGATAGTGTGCGCGATCAGCCATTTGAGCAGTTGAGACGTACTCTCATTCGCCGCGCCGAACGTGGCTTCTCTCGTCGCTGCGGGTTATCGTCGAGCGGTGAGCTTCGACGTCGATGCGGATGCCTACGACCGGTTCATGGGTCGCTACTCCGAACCGCTCGCGATGCGAATGCTCGAGACGATCACGCTGCCGCCTGCCGGTCGCGTCCTGGATGTCGGAGCCGGCACCGGTGCCGTCACCGCGCTGCTGGTGCGCGAGCTCCAGCCTTCAGCGGTCACAGCGGTCGACCCCTCGTCGTCCTTCGTCGACGCATTACGGCAACGGTTCCCCGAGGTCGAGGTGGAGCGAGCATCCGCGGAGAGCCTGCCGTTCGCAGACGGCGCCTTCGAGCTGACGATCGCTCAACTGGTGGTGAATTTCATGTCGGATCCGGTTGCCGGGCTGAGCGAGATGGCGAGGGTCACGAGGCCGGGCTGCACCGTGGCCGCCTCTGTCTGGGATTTCGCCGGTGCGCGGGCGCCCCTGTCACTGTTCTGGCGCGTGGCGCGGCAGTTCGACGAGGATGTCATCGACGAATCGGCCCTTCCCGGCGCGCGCGAGGGCCACTTGCTCACGCTGTTCCGTGCTGCCGGTCTTCGCGATGTGAGCTGCGGTCAGCTGACCGTCGAAGTCCCGTACGCCGATCCGGAGGATTGGTGGCGCCCCTACACACTCGGAGTCGGACCGGCCGGCTCGTATCTTGCAGGGCTCGACGTCTCACACCGGGAGGCCCTCCGACGTCGGGCGGTCGAAGAGATGGGAGACGTCACGGCCACCGCATGGTTCGCAGTCGGAGCCGCCTGAGTCCTCAGCTCCCACGAGAGTGCGTCTCACCTGCAGAAATGGCTCGCGATAGCGTGCGCGATCAGCCATTTGAGCAGTTGAGACGCACTCTCGTTCACGCGTTGAAGGGTCGCGTCAGAGCACCTTCGACAGGAAGGCCTTGGTGCGCTGGTGCTGCGGGTTGCTCAGCACGTCGCGGGGAGTTCCGGCCTCGACCACGACACCGCCGTCCATGAAGACGAGCGAGTCACCCACTTCGCGCGCGAACCCCATCTCGTGCGTCACCACGACCATGGTCATGCCGCTCTCGGCTAGCCCGCGCATGACATCCAGAACGTCGCCGACGAGCTCAGGATCGAGTGCGCTGGTCGGTTCGTCGAACAGCATGAGCTTCGGATCCATCGCGAGCGCACGGGCGATCGCCACACGCTGCTGCTGGCCGCCCGACAGCTGAGCCGGATAGTGGTTCGCGTGGTCGGCGAGCCCGACCTGGGCGAGCAACTCGCGGCCGCGAGCGACGGCATCCGACCTCGAGATGCCCTTGACCCTGATCGGGGCCTCGACCAGGTTCTCGAGGGCAGTCATGTGCGGGAACAGGTTGAAGTGCTGGAAGACCATGCCGATGTCGCGCCGCTGCAGCGCGGCCTCGCTGGGCTTGAGCTCGTAGAGCTTTCCGCCCTTCTGCCGATAGCCGACCAGTTCGCCCTCGACGGAGAGTCGCCCCGCGTCGACGCGCTCGAGATGGTTGATGCATCGCAAGAAGGTGGACTTGCCAGAGCCGCTCGGCCCGATGACGCACATCACCTCGCCCGGCTGCACCTGCAACGTGATCGACTTGAGCACCTCGTTGCTGCCGAAGCTCTTCGAGACGCCGGCGGCGTCGACCATCGGCACGGATGATTTCACGGACGCATCACTCATCGCACACCCCCAGCGCCGCCCATGATCGCCGCCGAAGCCGGATCGTTCGGCTCTCCGACCACGGGTCTGCCGCGCGTGGTGCCACGAGCGAAGCGTTTCTCGAGGAAGTACTGCCCGATCATCAGGATCGATGTGAAGAACAGATACCAGAGCGACGCCACGATGAGCAGCGGAATCGGCGTGAACGTCTCAGCCGAGATGTCGCGAGAACGCCCGAACAGGTCGAGCGTGAACGGCACTGCGGCGACGAGCGTCGTCGTCTTCAGCATCGAGATCACTTCGTTGCCGGTCGGCGGAATGATGATGCGCATCGACTGCGGAATGACGATGCGGATCATGGTCTGCCACCACGACATGCCGAGCGCCTTCGCGGCCTCTTCCTGGCCGGGATCGACGGACAGCAGCCCTGCTCGCACGATCTCCGCCATGTAGGCGGCCTCGTTGAGCGAGAGGCCGACCACGGAGATGAAGAACAGCGGCGGAATCCACGTGATGTCGATGGTCGCCCAGGTGTGCACGAACGGAATGCCGATCACGATCGTGTTGTAGATCAGGGTGATCAGGCCCCAGAACACGAGCTGCACGTAGACCGGCGTACCGCGGAATACCCACAGGTAGAGCCAGGCGACGGCCTTGAGCACGGGATTCGGCGACAGCCGCATGATCGCGAGCACGAGGCCGAGGACGATACCGATGATCATCGAGTACACCGTCAGCTCGAGCGTGATCAGCGCGGCCTGGCTGATGCGCGTGTCGAAGAGGTACTTGCCGACATCCGCCCAGCCGAATGCCTTGCGCTGCGCCGCGTCGAGCACGAACAGCACGAGCAGCACGATGAGCACCACGGCGATCGCGATACGCCACGGATGCCTGAGCTTGACCGCCTTGATCGCCTCGGCCCGCTCCGTCGGCAGCGCGCCCGTCGCGGTCGGTCCTGCGCCGCTCGCGCCGCCCGACGGGGTGGGCGGTATGCCCGCCCCGTCGGGCCGCTGCGTGTCGCTCATCGCTATTGCTTCGACGCCGCGTTGACCGCGGCCGAGGTGACCGCGCCGTCGTCGACGCCCCACTTCGTGAGGATCTTCGTGTAGCTGCCGTCATCGATCAGCGACTGCAGCGCGTTCTTGACCACGTCGGTGAGCTTGGAACCCTTGTCGACGGCGATGCCGTACGGCGCGACGTCGAACGTCTTGCCCGCCGCCTTGATCTTGTCCTTCTGCTTGCTGATCGCGTACTCGGTGATCGGCGAGTCAGCGCTCATCGCATCGACCTGACCGAGCACGAGCGCGTTGGTCGCCTGGTCCTGACCGTCGTACTTGAACACCTGGATGGCGGCCTTGCCGGCATCCGTGCACGCCTTCGACTTCGCCGGGATCTCATCGGTGTCCTCGTAGGTTCCGGCTTCGACCGCGACCTTCAGGCCGCAGGCGTTGTCAGGGTCGACCGTCTTGTCTTTCTGCGACGCCCACAGGATGCCCGCGTTGTAGTAGTTGACGAAGTCGACCTGCTTCTCGCGCTCGGTCGTGTCGGTGAAGGACGAGACGCCGATGTCGTAGCGTCCGCCGGTGATGCTCGGGATGATGTTGTCGAACTTGGCGATGGTGTAGTTCATCTTGACGCCGAGCTTCGCGCCGATCGCGTTCGCGAGGTCGATGTCCCATCCGATCGGCTTGCCGCTCGAATCCTTGTACTCGTTCGGGGCGTACGTGGCGTCGACGCCGACCGTGATCTGTCCGGCCTTCGTGATGGCGGAGGGAAGCGTCTTCGCGAGGGCGTCGTCCTTCTTGACGCCGTAGGGGTTCGCCGCTCCGGTAGAACCGGAGCCTGAGCCGCCTGAGTTGTCGACGCAACCGGTGAGCAGGAGCGCCGTGGCCACGGCGACCACCGGGAGCGCGTATCGGATTCGCATATGTGTAGGTACCTTTCCTCGTCGTTGAGGCGCGACGCGTGCTGTGAACGCGTCTGTTCATCGCCAAGGGAGACGACTGACAAAGTCTACGTAAGTCAGGCGGCTCATCTGGTGACGATCGGGTCTCGGCGCCTCACCACTACGGTACTTCCCGGTCATTGCGTCGCTGTTACCCGGTCATTTCCGCGAAAGTGCAGGTCTATCGCGCCCAGCCCATGACGCGATACGCCGCAAATCGCCGAGCTCGTTCTGCCCACGCCTCAATCACGTGTACAGACGCACGGGCTTCTGCGGGTCCTGCGGCGCGACCGTCGTGTCGACCTGCTCGCCTTCGTCGAGTGCCTGGCGGATGCGCCGCTTCTCCTGCACGCTCGACGTCACGAGCGGCAGCCCACGGCGGATCGAGGTCTTGATGCGCTCGACCAGCAGCGGAGAGTCGATGCGGTAGCCGTCGAAGTCCGACTCGTGCGCGTAGACGCCGACCGGCAGCGTGAGCGCTTGGAAGAACCCGAAGAGGGGCCGCAGCTGGTGTTCGACGATGAGCGAGTGCCGTTCGCTACCGCCGGTCGCGGCGAGGAGCACGGGTGTGTCGACCAGCGCGTACTGGTCGACGAAATCGAAGAAGTGCTTGAACAGACCGGTGAACGACGCGCGGTACACCGGTGAGGCGACCACGAGGAGATCGGCGGTCTCGACGCGGCGCAACTCGTCTTCGACGGAGCGCGGAAGCTCCTTGCGGTTCAGTGCGCCGGCGAACTGCGGCCCCACATCCGTGATGCGGATCACGTGCGACTCGATGTCGAGTTCCTCGCCCAGTTGGCGGACGATCTCGTCGATCAGCACGTCGGTCTTCGACGGGTTGTGCAGGCTGCCTGAGACAGCGACGACGCGGAGCGGCTCGGTCATGGCGGTCTGTCCTTCTCTCTAAGCGCGGGTCTGGTGCCGCGGCACCGGCTGATTGGCGGGCAGCGTGGCGCGACCCGTCGCATCCCGCGGCATCGTCGGCACCGGACGCGCTACCGAGACTAGGCACGCACGCACGGCTGCGCATGTGCGCACGTCACACGACGACACGCGCGCGTCGTGCGGAGCCCTCCCACCGCGCCGGACTCGCTGTCTCAACCCTCCGACGCGACGAGCTCCTGCAGCGCCTCGCGGCGTTTCGCTTGCTCGATCGGGTCCGGAACCGGCAGGGATGCCAGCAGCCGGCGCGTGTAGGCATCCTGCGGCGCCTCCAACACCTGCTCGCCCGCGCCCTCCTCGACCAGCCGGCCGAGGTGCATCACCGCGATGCGGTCCGCGACGATGTCGACGACCGCGAGATCGTGGCTAATGAACAGGCAGGCGAACCCGAAGTCGCGCTGAAGGTCGGCGAACACCTCGAGCACGCGCTGCTGCACCGAGACGTCGAGCGCACTCGTCGGCTCGTCTGCTATCAGCAGCGGCGGCTTCAGCGCGATGGCCCGTGCGAGGCTCGCGCGCTGCCTCTGACCACCGGAGAGTTCGTGCGGGTACCTGTCTCCGAACGACTTCGGAAGCTGAACGGCCTCGAGCAATTCGTCGACGGCGGCGCGGGCATCTGCGGCATTCGACGCGCGCCCGTGCACGATGAACGGCTCGGCGACGCACTGTGCGATCGTCAGCAGCGGGTTGAAGCTCGACGCCGGGTCTTGGAACACGAACCCGAGTTGATCGCGCGAGCCGCGGAAGCTGCGCTCGGAGACGCCGTTCATCTCGTGCCCGAGCACCTTCAGCGAACCGCCTGTCACGCGCGTCAGGCCGGCGATCGAACGCCCGATAGTGGTCTTGCCCGACCCGGACTCGCCGACGAGCCCGAGCACCTCGCCGGGGCGAATCTCGAAATCCACGCCGTCGACCGCGACGAATCCCGCCCGGCCGAGGCGCCCCGGGTACTGGATGCGAAGTCCGGATGCCTTCACAACAGGCTCCGACTCCGCCCAGCCCTTCGGCCGAACCCTCGCCCGCTCCACTGCCTCCACCGTGCCCCCGCCGATGCGCGGCACGGCCGCCAGCAGCCGCTTCGTGTAATCGTTCTGCGGATTCGCGAAGAGCGACGACACGTCAGCCTGCTCGACGAGCTGCCCGTTGTACATCACCGCCACCCGGTCGGCGAGATCGGCGACGACGCCCATGTTGTGCGTGATGAGCACGATCGAGGAGCCGAACTCCACCCTGCACCGCCGAAGCAGCTCGAGGATCTCGGCCTGCACCGTGACGTCCAGCGCAGTGGTCGGCTCGTCGGCGACGATGAGCTTCGGTCCGAGCACGAGCGCCATCGCGATGACGATGCGCTGCTTCTGACCGCCGGAGAACTGGTGCGGGTAGTAATCCACCCGCGTCTCGGGATCGGGGATGCCCACCTTGCGCAGAATGTCGATCGCTTGCGTCCTGGCATCCTTCTTCGAGATCTTGCCGTGGGCACGAAGGCCCTCCGCTATCTGCCACCCGACCTTGAACACCGGGTTGAGGGCGGTCGACGGCTCCTGGAACACCATGGCGACGTCGGGTCCGCGCACCTGACGCAGCTGCTTGTTGGTGAGGGTGACGACGTCGACCTCACCGCGGTCGGTGTTCAGGAACACGGCACCCGACGACGTCGCCGTCTCGGGCAACAACCCGAGGATCGTGCGCGCGGTGACTGTTTTGCCGCTCCCCGACTCCCCGACGATCGCGAGCACCTCGCCGGCGCCCACGTGCAGACTCACTCCGTCGACGGCCTTGACCGCGCCGGCGTCAGTGGAGAACGAGACGCTGAGGCCATCGATGCGCACGGTGTCCCCGGTTCCGCGATGGGACGTGTGCTTGTCGTGCGCGGTCGGCTTCTGCGCCGGATTCGTCGCGTTCATTCGCGCACCTCGATTCCCTCTTCTTCGATCCCCGCGCCGGGTTCGAGGCTTTCCAATCCGCCTGGTGCTTCATTCGGGCCGCCGGGCACGACGCTGATGTCGGCGGTCTCACCCGCCGTCGCCGCGACCGCCCTCCTGCCGCGAAGGCGCGGGTCGGCGAGATCGTTCATGCTCTCGCCGACGAGCGTGATGCCGAGAACGACGAGCACGATCGCAAGGCCCGGATACAGCGCGGTCCACCAGATTCCGCTCGTCACATCGGCGATCGCCTTGTTGAGGTCGTAGCCCCACTCGCTCGCCGACGACGGCTCGATGCCGAAGCCGAGGAATCCCAGGCCGGCGAGCGTGAGGATCGCTTCCGACGCGTTCAGCGTGAAGATCAACGGCAAGGTGCGGGTCGAGTTGCGGAACACGTGTTTGAACATGATCCTGCCCGTGCTCGCACCGACCACCTTGGCCGATTCGACATACGCCTCCGACTTGATGCGCACCGCCTCGGCACGGATCACACGGAAGTACTGCGGAATGTAGACCACGGTGATCGAGATCGCCGCGGCGAGTATTCCGCCCCAGACCTGCGACTGACCGCCCGAGATCACGATGGACATCACGATGGCCAGCAGCAGCGTGGGGAAGGCGTAGATCGCGTCGCAGACGACCACGAGCACACGGTCGATCCACCCGCCGAGGTATCCGGAGACCAGGCCGAGCAAGACGCCGGCGAAGATCGACAGCACGATGGCGACGATGATCACGGATGCCGCGGTCTGCGCACCCCAGATCACGCGCGAGAACACATCGTACCCACCGACCGTGGTTCCCCAGATGTGCTCGGGACTCGGCGGCTGCTGCGACCCGAAGTCCTTGCCGTTCGCGCCGTGCAGCTGCGCGAAGCCGTACGGCGCGATCAGCGGTGCGAAGACGGCGACGATCACGAACACAGCGGTGATGACCAGTCCGGTGACGAGCATCCCGCGCTGCACGCCGACGGATTGACGCACCTGGTGCACGATGGGCAGGCGCTCCAACAGGCTGCGCTTGCGAGGCACGACGAGAGCCATTGCGGATGTGGTGGCCATCTCAGTACCTCACTCTCGGGTCGATCAGAGCGGCGATCACATCGACGATGAAGTTCGTGATGGCGACGATCACCGCCAGCATGGCGACGATCCCCTGCACGGCGACGTAGTCCCGCGCCTGCAGATATTGCGCCAGCTGGAAACCGAGCCCTTTCCACTCGAACGTGGTCTCAGTCAAGACGGCGCCACCGAGAAGCAACGCGATCTGGAGTCCCATCACCGTGATGATCGGAATCAACGCGGGCCGATAGGCGTGTTTGCGCACCAACCTGAACTCGCTCACACCACGGGAGCGACCGGATGACACGTAGTCGGTGGAGAGCGTGCTGATCACGTTCGTACGCACCAGCCTCAGGAAGACGCCTGCAGTGAGGAATCCGAGCGCGATGCCGGGAAGCACCGCGTGCGCCAGCACGTCGCCCACGACTGCAGGATCGCCGGTCTGGAACGCATCGATCAGGTAGATGCCCGTCGGATGAGGGAGCGACTGCATCGTGAGCTCATCACCGATACTCGCCCTGCCGGAGACCGGCAGCCAGCCCAGCCACACCGAGAAGATGAGCTTCAGGAGCAGGCCGGCGAAGAAGACCGGGGTCGCGTAGCAGAGGATGGCGAAGATGCGAAGGGCCGCATCCCACCCCTTGTCGCGGAAGTACGCGGCGAGCATGCCGAGCGGAATACCGACGATGAACGCGACGATCAGGGCGTAGAAGGCGAGCTCCAGCGTCGCCGCGCCATACGTCACGAGCACCGTGGTGACCTGTTGATGATCACTGAACGTCGTGCCGAAGTTGCCGGTGAAGATCTGCCCGAGGTACTGCAGGTATTGCACGAACAGCGGCTGGTCGTAACCGGCCTCGTGGATGCGCCGTGCCAATTCATCGGGAGGCAGACGACCGCCCTGAGCCGCCGTGATCGGGTCACCTGTCGAGCGCATCAGGAAGAACACGACGGTCACGAGGATGAACACGGTCGGGATGATCAGCAGGAAGCGGATGATGATGTACCGCAGCAGCCCCCCGCCGCCGCCTCGCTTGCCGTTTTCTGAGGTGGTAGACGCGGCCGGAATCAGAGGATCCGGGTCGTCGAGAAGGGCTGTCATAGGCTTCCTCGTGGTTCAGGCGGGGCCGTCTCCGGCCACGCGCCGACCGGCCCGATCGTCATTGGCCGGGCCGGTCGAAGGTGGAACATGTTGCGGGCGGGCGGAGTCTAAGGACTACCGCCCGCCCATCGAAACCTTACTTCTTGTAAATCGAGGCGATGCGCAGCTTGAACGACGCATCGAGCTGGAGCCCGGCGATATCCGAGCCCACAACCGCCACCTGCGAACCCTGCAGCATCGGCAGTGTCGACAGGTCCTGTGCAACCTTGTCCTGGATCTCCTCGATCAACTTGGTACGCGCGGCCTTGTCGGTGGTGCCGACCTGCTCCGTGATGAGCTTCTGAACCTCCGGGTTGTCGTAGTGGTTCGCCAGGAAGTTGTCCTTCGAGAAGAACGGCGTCAGGTAGTTGTCGGCGTCCGAGTAGTCCGGGAACCAGCCCAGCTGGTATGCCGGGTAGACATCCGCCACACGGTCCTTCGAGTACTGCACGTACTCCGTGGACTGCAGGTTCACCTTGAACAGCCCACCGGTTTCGAGCTGGTCCTTGATCAGCGCGTACTCGTCGGCGGACGACGGGCCGTAGTGGTCAGGCGTGTACTGCAGGCTGAGCGCGATCGGAGTGGTCACGCCGGCGTCCGTGAGCGCCTTCTTCGCCTTGTCGAGCGACGGGCCACCGCTTCCGTCGCCGTAGAGCGACTTGAGCGAATCGGTCGCACCGGTCAGGCCCTGCGGCACGTAGGAGTACAGCGGCGTGTACGTGTTCTTGTACACCTGGCTGGCGATCGCCTTGCGGTCGATCAGGTCTGCTGCGGCCTGACGGACGGCCAGCGCCTTCTTCGCATCCGCGTCGGACGTCTTCGCGCCGTACGGCATCGAGTTGAAGTTGAAGACGATGTAGCGGATCTCGCCACCGGGACCGTCGACGACCTTGACCTTCTTGTCGGAGCGGAGGCTGGCGATGTCGGTCGCCGACAGCTGCCGGTACGCCACGTCGATGTTGCCCTGCTGGATGTCGAGCTTCATGTTCGGCGCGCTCGTGTAGTACTTCATGTTCACGGTTGCGGTCTTCGCCTTGCCGAGCAAGCCCTTATACCCGTCGAACGCCTTGAACTGGATCAGGTTGTTCACCTGGAACGACTTGATGTAGTACTGCCCGGCGAACGCGTCGCCCTTGACGATGGCGTTGTCGGTCGTGACCTTGTCGGCCGAGAACACCTGCTCGTCCACGATCGGACCCGCGGGGCTGGAGAGCACCTGCGGGAACGTCTGGTCGTTGGCCACCTTCAGGTGGAACACGGCGGTCAGCTTGTCGGGCGTCGTCACGCTGGCGAGGTTGCCGAGCAGCGAAGCCGGCCCGTTCGGGTCGTTGATCTTCAGCTGGCGGTCGAACGTGAACTTCACGTCAGACGAGGTGAGGGCGTCGCCGTTGGCGAACGTGAGTCCGCTCTTGAGCTTGACCGTGTACTCCGTCGGCGAGGTGAACGATGCCGACGACGCGATGTCGGGCTTGACGTCAGGGCTGCCGTAGGGCGTGTTCATCAGGAACGGATAGACCTGGTTCATCACCGCGAACGAACCGTTGTCGTACGAACCGGCCGGGTCGAGGCTGGTCGTCTTGTCGGTTGTGCCGATGGTGATGGACCCGCCACCGCCACCGCTACCGGACGTGCTGTTGCCGGAGCATCCGGTGAGGGCGAGTGCCGCGACCGCGAGGGCTGAGACGCCCATGAGCACGCGCGCGCGGCGGGAAGATTCCGTTTTCATACGGGTAAGTGCCTCTCTGCTGGCCGATCGTGATGATCGTCTCTGAACGAACACGAAGAAGGCCGTGTCCGTTCACGGGTCCCTCTGTCCTAACACACGTCGAATGTCCACCCCCGCGCGGTATCCGAAACGGCTACATGATCGTTATTCGATGGAAACGCATCGAGCGTGTTTTCATCACGGGGGCGCACGTTCGCGCAGCATTCCTGCGCGATAATCGTCAGGCGCGCGAGGGCTCTGCGAGCATGGCCGTGATGAGCGCCCACACCCCCACCACCGTCCGCCTCGACGAACTCGTGATGCCGTCTGCGGAACTCGGCGAGACGAATCCGCTGCCGCCGCTCGGCAGTTCCGGCGACCTGCACGCGACGGATGTCGAGGGCGACGGCCTCGACGACGAGCTTCGCTTCGGCCTCACGTATGGCAAGGTCGACACGGTGCTGCCGTACCTCCTGCAGGACGGGTACGGGCGTGAACTGCGCGCGGCGCGGCATCCGGTCGCCGTGCTCGAGGACGATCGGATGCGCGCCGAGTTCCTGATCGGCCTCGGCGGCCGGCTGTGGTCGCTGGTCGACAAACGCACCGGCCGCGAGCTCCTGCACCGAAACCCCGTGTTCCGCCCGGCGAATCTCGCCCTGCGCAACGCCTGGTTCGCGGGCGGCGTCGAGTGGAACCTCGGCACCACCGGCCACTGGCCCCTGACCTGCTCCCCTCTGCACACCGTTCGCGTGCGCAGAGCGGACGGCACCGAGGCGTTGCGCATGTACGAGTACGAGCGGATGCGGGGGCTCGTCGTGCGCATCGACGCCTCCCTCGCCCCCGACGCACCTCTGCTCGTCGTGTCGGTCACGATCACCAATCCGCGATCCGTCGAGGTGCCGGTGTACTGGTGGTCGAACATCGCCGTGCCGGAACGCGATGATGTGCGCGTCATCACCCCCGCCGACTCCGCGTACCGCTTCGGCTACGAGGGCGTGCTCTCCAGGGTGCCGTTCCCTCAGGCGGGCGATCCAGCCGCCGATGGCGCGATCGACCGCAGCTACACAACGCGTTCGACCGATGCCGCCGACTACTTCTTCGAGCTCGATCGTGCACGCACGCCATGGATCACTGCGCTCGATGAAACAGGATCAGGGCTGTTCCAGGCCTCCACCGCACGATTGCGCGGTCGCAAGCTCTTCTTCTGGGGCACCGGTGCCGGCAGCGCGCACTGGCAGCGATGGCTGACGGAGGGCGAGCATCCGTACCTGGAGATCCAGGCAGGACTGGCGCGAACGCAACTGGAGCACCTGCCGATGCCGGCAGGTGCCGAGTGGACGTGGAGCGAGGCGTACGGGCTGGCCGAGGGCGATGCCGGCTCGGTGCACAGCGCATGGCAGCAGGCGGTCGGTGCGGCGGCGGAAGCCGTGGCCCGCACGAGTGCGCCCGAGGTGCTCGCTCGTGAAGACGCACGCGACGACAGCGGAGATCGCATCGAGGAGGTTCTCCAGCGGGCATCCGGTTGGGGCGCCCTCGAGGACGCCCGTCGAGCTCGAGCGGGCGAGCCTTCGCTGTCGAGCGCCGCCACGCCGTTCCCGGCGAGCGATCTCGGGCCAGAGCAGGAGTGGTGGGTCGGCGCGCTGCAGCAGCGGATCGCCGACGTCGATCCGCTCGCGGCTCCGCTCTCGTACCAGGCGGATCAGGCGTGGGCGCCGATCGTCGCCGCCAACGACGGTTGGCTGGCACGGCTGCACGAGGGAGCGATCGCCGCTGCACAGGGGCGGTGGGGGTCTGCTGCCGACGCGTGGCGGGAATCGATCGAGCAGCGCGACAACGGCTGGGCGTGGCGCAATCTCGCCCTCGCCGCGATGCGTGACGGTGACGGCGACACCGCGGCGGACGCGTACTCCCGCGCTCGCGCACACCTTCCACACGTTCTGCAGCTCAGTATCGAGGCGAGCGGGCAGCTGCTCGCCGCTGATCGCGCCTCGGACTCGCTGACACTCATCGCCGGTCTGGATGCCGGCCAACGCGCCAACGGGCGCATCCGGTTCATCGAGGCGCGGGCATCCCTCGCCGTCGGCGACATCGAGCGCTGCGGGGCGCTGCTGGATCAGGGAATCGAGATCGCCGATCTGAAGGAGGGCGAATCCTCGCTCGACGGCCTGTGGCTCGATTACCAGACGACGCGGCTCGCGGCCGAGGAGGGCGTTCCGATCGACGACGCGGTGCGCGAGCGGGCCTCCCGCGGGTTCCCACCGCCCGAGCGGTACGACTTCCGCATGAGGGTCGAGGACTGAGGCGACTGGGCACACCGGGGTACGATCGGCGCATGTCCCGTCGCCCGCAGCTGCTGCTGTGACCGTCCTGGGCACGGTCCTCCTGGGCACGGTCGCCGGGATCGGTGCCGCGTGGCAGCCTGGCACGGCATCGGGTCTGCTGGTCGCTGCCGTCATCACGCTGGCCGTCGCTACCGCGGCGACACGGATGCTCGCGCGCACGACCGCCGCGACGCATCCGGTTCCCGCCGAGGTCGCCCGCGACGCTTGGCTGCACGCGACGATCGCGCAATCGCCTGCACACACGGATGCCCGCGCCCTGATGCGCCCACGGCCTCCTTCGGCCTCTCGGTAGCGGGCGTCGAACGCTGCGGGTCGCAGGGCCCGAGGTTCGGTGACGCTCGTGCGCGCATCCGAGACCATCACCGACACCGAGGACGTACTTCATGGACCTCTCTTCATTTCCGCCTTTCGCCGCCGTGCTGAACGGCGCCGATGCCGCCGTCACCTGGATCGCTGGCGCCATCGACGGCATCCTTCCCGAGGGCGTCGCCGTGCTTGTGGCGATCACCATCGCCACGCTCGTCGTGCGAGCACTGCTGATTCCCGTCGGCCTGTCGAACGCGAGAGCCCAGGTCGCCAGGGCACGCCTCGCCCCGAAGCTGCGCGCGCTGCAGCGCAGACACGGTAATGACCGAGCGCTGCTTGCCCGCAAGACGCAGGAACTGTACTCGACGGAACACGTCTCGCCGTTCGCGGGGATGCTTCCGGCGCTGGCGCAGATCCCCGTCGTCTCGGTCGTCTACGGCGTCTTCACGCGGGCGACGGTGGCCGGGCACGCGAACGCCCTGCTGGCGCACACGGTGTTCGGCTCTCCGCTGGGGGCTTCATTCGCGCAGCTCCTCGCCGCGGGTGCTCTCGCCCAGCTCGCTCTGCCGTTGGCGCTGCTCGTCTTGATCGCCGGCATCGCGATCATGTCACGCCATCTCGCCCTTCGGGCGGCACGTGCGGCGGATCCCGGTGCGCCGGAGCCCACGAGTCTCGGGCGCGCACTGACCTGGCTCCCACTGCTCAGCGTGGTGTTCGCCGCGATCGCGCCGATGGGGGCGTCCGTGTACCTCGCAGTGTCGATGGCGTGGACGAGCGTCGAGCGCACGCTCGCGCAGCGGCACTACCTCGCTGCGGGAGCGTGATCTCGATGCCGGTCAGCTGCTGGCCTTCGCGTTCGACTCGTAGGACGTGTTGATCGACTCGAAGAAGTTGACCAGCTCGAGCGTGTCGTTCGCCGCCGCCATCCATTTCGCGGGGTTCGTCACGTTGTACTCGGTACCGAAGCCGAGTTCGTCGAGTCGGCGGTCTGCGAGGTACTTGACGTACTGGTTGATGTAGTTGGCGTTCAGGCCGAGGATGCCGCCCGGCAGCAGGTCGCGGTTGTACTCCTCTTCCATCTCGACGGCATCGAGGATCATCTGCTTGATCTCGGCCGCGAACTCCGGGGTCTGCAGATCCGGGTTCTCGTCGAGCACCGTGAGGATGAGGTTCATGCCGAACTTCAGGTGCAACGACTCGTCGCGCACGATCCAGTCGACGAGCGACCCGAAGTTGCGCAGCAGGTTCCGTTGACGGAACGACAGCGCGACCATGAAGCCCGAGTAGAACCAGATGCCCTCGAGGATGATGTTGTACGCCACGAGGTTGCGGACGAAGTCCTGCTTGCCCTCTGTGGTGGTGATGTCGAGCTTCTCTTCGAGCATGCGGCGGATGTACTTGACCTCGAACTCCTCCTTGCGTGCCATGGATGGCACGTCGACGTGGGAGTTGTAGGCCTCGTCGCGGTCGATCGGGAACGTCTCGAGCACGTACTCGAACGACATCGAGTGGTTGGCCTCCTCCCACATCTGCTTGGCGAGGTAGAGGTGCGCCTCCGCCGCATTCAGGTAGGGGTAGACGCCGAAAGCAAGAGCCTTGTTCACCAGCAGCTCGTTCGGGTTGAAGTAGCTGATCAGGAACGTCACGGCGTGACGCTCCTCGTCGGTCATCTTCTTGAAGTCCGCGATGTCTTCGCCCAGCTGGATCTCGTTCGGGAACCACGTGTTCGCCACGGCCTGGTCGTACAGGTCCATCGCCCACTGGTAGGTCACCGGTTTGAGCAGCAGGCCCTCTTTGATTCCGGTACCCAGAATGCCCATGTTCTCGTCGCTCCTCGTGTTGATGTCTTATGTCTGCGTGGTGTCGGGTCTCGATACGCGTCGCTTCGCGGCGCTACTCGACCAGCGGGTGCGGCGCTACTCGACCACCGTCACTGGCAGGAGTCGCACTGCAGGTCATCCATAGGGTCGACCGGAACGAAGTACTCGTCGTCCATCAGTTCTCACCACCCTGTGCGCTCGAGGATGCTGCACCGGAGGCCGTGCCGCCGAAACCGAAGCCACGACGGGCGGGGGCGGCAGCGGGCGCCGCAGCACCGGCATCCGCTCCTGCTGCCGCACCGACGCCGGCGGGCACAGAGCCGAAGCCCTTGCGAGCGCCGCCGATCTCCTCGGCCTTGTTCACGCGCACGGTGGTCTGCTCCGCCTGGTGGCGCGGCTTCATGTGCAGGTAGTACGTGGTCTTCACGCCGCGCTCCCACGCCGCGGAGTAGATGTCGACCATGTCGCCGACGTCACGCGTCTCGAGGTAGATGTTGCGGCTGATGGCCTGGTCGATCCACTTCTGCGCACGTGCCGCGACCTCGAGGAACGCGTACGGCGAGAGCTGGAAGCTCGTCTTGTAGACGTTCTTGATCTCATCGGGAATGTCGGCGATGCCCTGGATGTCACCCTGGCTGCGCAGCACCTGCTCGCGCACCTTCTCCCACAGGCCGTGCTGCCGCAACGTCTCGACCAGGTTGCGGTTCACCTCGAGGAATTTGCCGTTCGAGGTGGAGCGGCTGAAGATCTGCGAGAACTGCGGGTCGAATCCGGGCGTGGTGCCCGCGACGAGTCCGATGGATGCCGTCGGTGCGATCGCCATCAGCGTCGCGTTGCGCATGCCGCCCTTCACCCGCTCGCGCAGAGCATCCCAGTCGAGGCGGGTCTTGCGGTTCACCTTGATCTCGATGCCGCGGTCCTGCTCCGTGATGGCGATCGTGTCGAACGGCACCATGCCCTGCGACCAGCGGGACCCTTCGAAGTTCGGGTAGGCGCCGCGTTCTGCAGCGAGATCGACCGACTCCTGGATCGCGTAGTACGAGATGCGCTCCGCGACCTCGTCGATCAGGTCGTACGCCTCTTCGGACTCGTAGCTGATGCCGAGCCGTTCGACGACGTCGGTGAAGCCCATGATGCCGAGGCCGACAGCGCGGTTGTTGATGTTCGCGTGGTCCGCCTCTGGCACCGACGACATGGTGATGTCGATCAGGTTGTCGAGCTGGCGGATCGCGAGGCGGGCGCTGCGTTCGATCGTCGCCCAGTTGAACGTGCCGTCCTCCTGCAGGTGACGGGACAGGTTGATCGACGCCAGGTTGCAGACCGCGATGTTGTCGATGTCCTGGGGCAGGCAGATCTCGGTGCACAGGTTGGAGAGGTGGATCGTGCCCGTGTTGTTGTTCAGGGCACGGTTGTTGATGGTGTCCTTCCAGGTCAGCCACGGGTGGCTGGTGGTCTGCAGGCTCATCAGGATGTCCTTGAACTGCGCGCGCGCCGACATCTTCTTGAACATGCGCATGTTGCCGGCTTCTGCCTGCTCCGCGTAGTACGCGTAACGCTCGCTGAACTCCTTGCCGTAGAGCTCGTTGAGGTCTTCGACCTCGAGCGGGTCGAACAGATACCACGGCTCATCGTGCTGCACGCGCTTCATGAACTCGTCCGAGATCCACACGGCGGTGTTCGCGGTGCGGGTGCGGCGGTACGGGTCGCCGGAGTTCTGACGAAGATCGAGGAACTCGGGGAAGTCGAGGTGCCAGTTCTCCATGTAGAAGCACAGCGCGCCGAACTTCTTGCCGCCGCGGCTGACCGCGCGCAGCACGGAGTCGATCGTGTGCATGAACGGGATCGGGCCGGTCGAGGTCGTGTTGTTCGACCGGATCGGCGAACCCTGCGAACGCAGCTTGGTGACCGACAGCCCGATGCCGCCTGTGCCCTTGGTGATCCACATCACGTCGCGCACGCTCTTGGCGATGTGCTCGATGTCGTCGTGCATCTCCATGACGAAGCAGTTGGAGAGCTGCGGGAACTTGGTGCCCGCGTTCACCAGGGTGGAACCCGCCGCGAGGTAGTCGAGACGCGACATGGTCTCGTAGAACTCGATGGCGATGCCGGTCGGGTCAGCCTCGTTCAGGGACAGGCCCATGGCGATGCGCATCCAGAAGTACTGCGGCACTTCGAGCGGCTCGCCGTTACGTGCCTTGATGCCGTACCTGTTGTTGAGCGTGACGAGGCCGATGTACTTGAGCAGGCCGTCGTGAGAGGGCTCGAGCACGGATGCCAGCCGGTCGAGATCGAAGAGGTCGGGGAAGCGCGGGTCGAGCAGTTCTTCTGCGACGCCGCGCTCGACGTAACCGCGGAAGCCCTCGTGGTGCAGTCGCTTGAGTTCGTCGTCCGACTCGTAGTCGCCGAGAACGCGCTTGTAAATGGTCTTGAGCAGCAGGCGAGCGGCCACGGTGTCGAACGCCGGGTCGTCCTTCACGTTCTGCAGCGCGACCTGGATGACCGCCTCGTCGAGTTGCTGGGTGGTGATGCCGTCGAACAGAGTCAGTTCGAGCTCGCTCGCGATCTGGGTCACCCAGGTGATGTTCTCGTCGAGCCCCTCAGAGGCCTTCTCGATCGCCAGGTTGATCTTGTTCGCGTCGTACGGCTCACGCTCACCGTTGCGCTTCACGACTGTGATGGTCACTTCGCCTCTTCCTCACTTCCGCCATCGGCGGCATCCGACGCCCGGCCTCTCGGCGGGGTCGCCAAGCATTCCGGCCCGAATGTCCCAGGCCGGATGCCTCGTGTCCCCCGTAATTCCCACGTCGCCGTGAGTCGTATCCCGCATCATCCGACAGGCCTCCGACACTCGTGCAGACACTGTCGAAACGCTCTGCCAGCTTCAGGAAGGCCCCCGACTCAACCGGCGTGTGATCACTATATAGCGGGGTACCCGCCAGCGGTTAACCCCAGATGTAGTGGGCGTGTCGTCCACAGAATGTGGAAAACTTCGCCGAGTTATCCCCAGTTTCCACAGGGTTGGTGGTAAGGGAAGCGACCGTGCTCTCCTCCTCTTCGGGTCCCCGCGGCCGATAGACTCGAACGCTAGTGAGCGCCTACAAAGACCTGATGAAGACGCCCGGAGTCGGGCGGATCATCGCCGCGCAGCTGACCGCGAGATTCCCCAGTGGGATGCTCTCACTCGCCCTGCTCACGCACGTCGAGCACGTGCACCACACGTACGGCGCCGCCGGCCTCGTTCTGGCTGCGGCGAGCGTCGGCCAGGGTGTCGCCGGCCCCCTCACCAGTCGCCTGATGGGCCGCGTCGGCATGCGTCCCGTGCTGACCGTGACCACCGTGGTGTGCGCGGCATCCGTGGTGCTGATCGCGCTGGTGATCATGCCGATTCCGCTCACGATGGTCGCCGCACTGGTCGGCGGACTCGCGACGCCCCCTGTTCAACCTGCCGTGCGAACGATCTATCCCAAGCTGGTCAACTCGCGTCTGCTCACTCCGCTGTTCTCCCTCGATGCCTCTGCACAGGAGATCATCTGGATCGCCGGCCCCGTGGTCATCACGTTCATCGCCACTCAGATCTCCACCACGATCGGCCTGCTGGTCTGCGCGGCCGTCATGCTCGGCGGCGGCGCGTGGTTCATCGTGTCGCCCGAGCTCGGACGCGTGCGCATCCCTCGCAGCAAGCGCAGGTTCGGCGTCGTGCTGCGTCGCCCGACCGTGCTGCTGGCGACGATCGTCGGCTTCCTGCTCGTCGGTTCGTGCGCGGCCATCGAGGCCGGTGTCATCGCCAACTTCGGCGCGCAAGGGCCGGAGGCCGGCATCGTGCTCGCCATCTGGTCGCTCGGATCGCTCGCCGGCGGGTTTGCGCTCGGCTCGTTGCCGATCGGCCCCTGGGCGCTGGCACGGCGCATGCTGATCGTCTTCGTCGGCATCGTGCTCGCCAGCCTCTGGATCACGAACGTCTGGTGGCTCGCCGCCCTGCTCGTGATAGCCGGCGCCGGCATCGCTCCTGCTCTCGCCGTGATCTTCGCGATCGTCTCGTCGAGCGTGAAATTCTCCGACACCGCTGAGGCGTACGGCTGGGTCGGCACGGGACAGCTCATCGGCGCCGCGCTCGGCAGCGCCGTTGCCGGATTCCTGATCGACCGCTACTCGGCGGTCGGCGCGTTCTGGGTCGCGGCGGCGATGGCCGCGGTCGGCGCGCTCGTGCCGCTGATCGGCAAGCGCTGGCATCCCGATCTGCGCGGACGAGACGCCAGCCCGATCCCGGACACCGAGCCGGTGTCCGTCCAGCCCAGCTGATCGGCTCCAGCCCGACCCCTCAGGCGTGGGCGATGCGAGGAGTCGCGTTGTGGTTGAACCCCGTCGAGTTCGCCGCTTCGACGTGCACCCCGCCCGGCAGCGTCGACAGCTCGTCGAGCGACCGGCGGATGTCCGCTAGCAGCAGATCCGCCATGTCGACGCTCATGCCGTGCCGCACCACGACGCGCTGCACCGGGATGCTCTGCCGGTCGGGCGGAAGCGTGTAGGCGGGCACGAGCCAACCGCGCATCCGCAGCTGCTGGGCGAGGTCGAACAGCAGGGCATCGTCGCCGCGTGCCGTCCAGGTCACGGCCGGGATGCCCTTCAGCGGATCCCCGTCGAACACCATGTCGAACCGATCGAACGAGCGGATGCCCGCCGCGATCCGCTGCGCAACGGTATAGGCCGCGCTCTGCACCTTGGTGTATCCGTTCCTCCCCAACCGCAGGAACGTGTAATACGACGTGATCACCTGTCCTCCCGGCCGGGAGAAGTTCAGTGTGAACGTCGGCATGTCACCGCCCAGGTAGTTCACGTCGAAGACGAGTTCGTCTGGCAGGTCGGCGGGCTCCCGCCAGATCGCCCAGCCGCTGCCGAGCGGGGCCAGTCCCGTCTTGTGTCCCGACGCATTGATGGACTTCACCCTCGGCAGGCGGAAGTCCCAGACGACGTCCGGCGCGCAGAACGGCGCAACGAAGCCGCCTGATGCGGCGTCGACGTGCAGTGGGATGTCGAGGCCCGTTCGCCCCTGCAGGTCGTCGAGTGCGGCCGAGATGGCAGAGACATCTTCGAACAGACCGGTGAAGGTCTGGCCGAACGTCGCGACCACCGCGATGGTGTTCTCGTCGCAGTGCGCAACGGCATCCTCTGGCGTGAGCAGATATCCCTCCGGCATCGGCACCTGGCGCAGCTCGACGTCGAAGTACCTGGCGAACTTCTCCCAGCAGACCTGCACGGAGCCGCAGACCAGGTTGGGCCGAGTGCTGTCGGCGTTCGCCGCCCTGCGCTTCGCTCGCCAGCGCCACTTCGCCGCCAGCCCGGCGAGCATCGCGGCTTCACTCGATCCTGTCGTCGAGGTTCCGACGGCATGCGCTGGATCCGGCGCGTGGAAGAGGTCGGCGACGAGCGCGACGCAGCGCCGTTCGATCTCCGCCGTCTGCGGGTACTCGTCCTTGTCGATGATGTTCTTCGCGATCGAATCCGCCATCAGCTTCTCGGCTTCGGGCTCCAACCACGTGGTGCAGAACGTCGCGAGGTTCATGCGCGCCACGCCGTCGAGCAGGAGCTCGTCGCGTACGAGTTGGTAGACATCCTTCGCAGGGCGTTCGCCCTTCGGGAACTCGGTCTTCGGCGCAGGAGTCACCATCTCCGCGCCGGCGAACACGTCGTCGATGCCATCGTCCATGACGGCCTCCTCTCTGCCGAACGCTCGCCGGCCTGTCAACTCGGTCTCTGAGCTCAGTGTGCGCGTGCTGCCGGAAACGGCGCCAGGGTGTGCCCTCGTGGTGTGGTGCGCTCAGGTGCTCTCCACAATTCAGGACATACGGTCACCGGTGACGGATATGTCGACGCCCACCCGCATGTCCTGAATTGTGGTGCAGAACCGAGGCTCACCACTTGTCGTGGACGCCTGCTCGAATGTATTCGTCGTAGATGTCGTGCACTGCCTGGTCGAAGTCATCGCCGAGCGCCGGCACGGAACCCGCAGCGGCATTCGAGCGCGCCTGATCGACATTCCTCGCGCCGGGAATCACGGAACTCACGCCGGGCTGCTGCGCCACCCACGCGATGGCCGCCTTGGCGGGGGTGAGCTTGTCGGCGCAGTCGATGTTCTGCGCGTCGCGAACGGCTGCAACGGCATCCGCGAACCTTCCGGCCGCCTCGACCCCGGTGGCGAAGTCGACGCCGGAGAACGTCTCGCCAACATCGAACGCCTCGCCGTGCCTGTTGAACGTGCGGTGGTCCTGCGGCGCGAAGACCGTGTCCTTCGTGTATCTGCCGCTGAGCAGACCGGATGCCAGCGGTACGCGCGCGATGATGCCGACGCCGGCCTCCTGCGCTGCCGGCAGCACGCGCTCGAGCGGCTTCAGCCGGAACGCGTTGAGGATGATCTGCACGGTCGCCACGTTCGGGCGTGCGATGGCGGTGAGCGCCTCGTCCACGCGCTCGACGCTGACGCCGTAGTTCGCGATCGCGCCCTCGTCGACGAGGGTGTCGAGCGCGTCGAAGACCTCGTCGCTCGAGTAGACGGCGGTCGGCGGGCAGTGCAGTTGAACGAGGTCGAGCGTGTCGGTGCGCAGGTTGGCGCGCGAGCGGTCGACCCACTGGCGGAAGTTCGCCAGCGTGTAGTTCTCGGGCACCTGATCGACGCGGCGGCCCATCTTCGTGGCGACGATGATGCCGGCATCCGGATGCGCTCCGCGGAACCTGCCGATGATGCTCTCGCTCCGACCGTCGCCGTACACGTCGGCGGTGTCGAAGAACGTGACGCCCGCCTCAGCGGATGCCTCGAGCACGTCGAGTGCATCGCTCTCGTTCACGCTCCCCCAGTCACCCCCGAGCTGCCAGGTTCCCAGACCGATCACGGACACGGTGCGGCCTGTTCGGCCGAGTGGGCGTTGCTGCATGCGGCCACGATACTGGTGCGTGCAAGCGATGCCCTCTGCACGCCTGGGCGTAGCCTGAGGATCGTGACCGAGTCCGCCGTCAAGGTTCTGTCCGATTCGCTGCTGCAGCGCATCCGTTCGCGCGCGGCGGGCTATGACCACGACAATGCCTTCTTCGCCGAAGATCTCGCCGAGTTGAAGGATGCCGGCTACCTGCGCGCCCTCGTGCCGACCGAGTTCGGCGGACTGGGACTGCAGCTGCGCGACGTGGCTCGCGAGCAGGTACGGCTCGCATCCGCGGCCCCTGCGACGGCACTCGCCGTCAACATGCACCTGGTGTGGACCGGCGTCGCGAAGGCGATGCGTGATCGCGGCGACGACACGCTCGAGTTTCTGCAACGCGAGGCAGGAGCCGATGAAGTGTTCGGCTTCGGCATCAGCGAGGGCGGCAACGACCTCGTACTGTTCGGGTCGCGTACGGATGCCCGCCCGGACGGCGAAGGCGGCTACACGTTCCACGGCACGAAGATCTTCACCTCGCTCTCGCCGGCCTGGACACGTCTCGGCACGATGGGGCTGGACTCCACGAGCACCGATGCACCGAAGATCGTCTTCGGATTCATCGACCGGGTCGCCGGCGGCTTCACGATTCTCGACGACTGGGACACGATCGGCATGCGCGCGAGCCAGTCGAATTCCACGAAGCTCGACGGGGTTCACGCGCGGGCCGACCGCATCGTGAGGAGGCTGGATCCCGGCCCGAACGCCGACCCGCTCACGTTCGGCATCTTCTCGAGCTTCGAGCTGCTGCTCGCCGCTGTGTACACGGGTATCGGTCAGCGGGCACTGGAGCTCGCAGTCGAGGCCGTGAAACGACGCACCTCGATGAAGAACGACGGGCGCGCGTACTCGCAGGACCCGGACATCCGATGGCGCATCGCCGACGCCGCGATCGCGCAGGACGCGCTGTACCCGCAGCTGGATGCCATCACCGCAGACGTCGACGCGCTCACCGACCACGGCAACCAGTGGTTCGCGAAGCTCGTCGGCATGAAGGTACGGGCGACCGAGACGGCCCGTGACGTCGTCGACAAGGCGATCCGGGTCTCCGGCGGCGGCAGCTACTTCACCTCCAGCGAGCTCGGGCGGCTCTACCGTGACGTGCTCGCCGGCATGTTCCATCCCTCCGACGACGAGTCGGCCCACTCGACGGTGGCGACGGCCTGGCTCGGCCCGGTCGAGGACTGACGATGACCGATCAGTCCTGGCGGCCGTCGCGGCGCGGCGAGACGGGTTCACGCATTCCGAGGGTCGGGGTCGCGGCACGGATGCGTCGGGACTGGTGGTGGATCGCCATCCTCGTGCTCGCCGGCTCGTTCCAGCTCTACCGCGGCGCGCCGGTCGACGGAGTCTTCTTTCTCGCAGCGGGGCTCGCACTGCTCGCGGATGCCGGTGGCTGGCTGCGCGCGCTCGACCGCTACCCCCTTCCCCGTCTTCACCTCGCAGCGCAGGTCACGCTCGGCGCCGTCGCCGTCGCGGTGATCACGTTCGCACCGCAGTTCGGCCTGGCCGACCTGATCACCGTTGCGGTCATCGGGGCCACGGCGTTGATCGTCGCGTGGCGCGACGATCCGCTGCCGTCGGATCCCGCGCCGAATCGCGAGGGGCGGGATGTCACGCTTCGGCGAGCGCTGCGGCGATCGGCGGTTCTGTGGTCAGCCGCGGGAATCTTCCTGTGCCTGTGGGAGCTCGGCTCCTTCTTTCTCGCGATGCCCTCCGCGCAGGCGGACTTCGATCATCCGCCGCTGTCGGACCTGCTCGATCCGATCGTCGCCAACCCGGTCGGCAGGGCGGCGTGCGCCGCCATCTGGCTGATCGCCGGCGCCGCATTCCTGAGGAGGGGACGTCGCTCGTGAGTCGCTTCATCACGATCGCAGGATTCATCGCTGTCGGCGTCTTCGGTCTGGTGCTTGCCTGGTACGGCAGACGCGCGCCCGACAGGGTCGCCCCGTTCGGTACACTCCTCGACCGGGTGATGGCATCCAGAGCCATCCGCATCACGATCATCGTGTTCTGGTGGTGGCTCGGCTGGCATTTCTTCGTGGTGGCGCCGCTGCCTGCCTCGTCCTAGGAGTGCTGCTTCAGTACGCCGTCGACAGCATCGGTCGTCAGTCGCGCCCGCGAAGCCGTTCGAGCTCGCGTCGTTCGCGCTTGGTCGGGCGGCCGGCACCGCGCTCGCGCAGCACGGAACTCGGCTGCTCCACCCGTGGCGGCAGTGCAGGTGTCTTGTCCAGGTAGGCCGCCTGGGCGATCGGCGCCCCAACGCGCTTGGTGAGGATGCCGCGCACCTCGACGACGTGCTCCCTGTCGGTCTGAACCCGAATCTCGTCGCCGGCACGCACCACCTGGGCCGGCTTCGCACGCTCGCCGTTGACCTTCACATGCCCGGCCTTGCAGGCCGCAGTGGCCATCGAACGGGTCTTGTAGAACCGCACCGACCAGACCCAGATGTCGGCACGTGTCGTCGTCTCGGCCATCGACCCATGGTAGGCACGTGCCGCAACGTTCATAGGCATCGGATGTCGCCGTGCGCTACGCTCGCCCGCGTCCCCATGCGCGATCCACGGATGCACGTCAGTGCCTTCGCGTCGCCCGTGCGTCAGGCTCGATGAAGTGGAGCGATCTCGATGAGCACCCCGAACCAGCAGCAGCCGACTCCCGCCGGGTGGTACGCGGATCCCGATCCGCAGAATCCGGGTGGACAGCGCTGGTGGGACGGCATCCGCTGGACGGAGCACACGCAGGCCGCACCGCAGCAGAACGTGTACGCACAGAACCCCTACGCGCAGAACGCTTATGCGGTCGCAGGCCCGGTGGTCTATCCGCCGGTCGCCCCTGGCACGTCGTCGCTGACCTGGCAGGTCTGGCTCGTGGTCGGGCTGCCCTTGCTGCCGACCATCGCCTTCATGTTCTTCGACTTCACCGGGTATTTCCGAGCGGTCGTCGCGTTCGGGTCGGCCGGAACCGGAGGGACCGGCGACACGGGTCCGTTCGCCTCGTCGATATCGGTGTTCGTCGTATCGATTCTTCTCCTCGATCTGCTGAGCTTCGTGATCTACGGCCTCGTCGTGATGTTCTCCTACTTCGACCAGCGAGAACTCCGTCGGCGGGGATTCACCCACCCGTTCCACTGGGCATGGTCGTTCCTCTCTTCTTTCGTTTACGTGATCGGCCGCACCGTCGTCGTGCGCCGGCGCGGCGCCGGCGACGCACTGTGGCCGATCTGGGGCCTCGTCGCCGCGACCGTGATCGCCATCGTCTTGGTGAGCATCAAACTGGCCATCGTGTTCAGTGATCTGTCCGGCCTGATTTCGACGACCGGATCCGGCTACGTCTCCTGACCTGTCGAAGAGCGATCGCAGCGCGAGCGGCGTGCCGGCGCACGGTAAAGTGGATGCGCATATGCCGACGAAAGGAAGTGGCCCGTGGAGTACATCGTCTTCATTGCCGGCGCGGTGATCATGGGGCTGTTCTGCTTCTGGTGCCTGTACGACGCTGCCAAGGATGCCAAGACCAGGGCCGCGCATCCGGAGCGTTCGGCGATCGTCGACGTGGAGCACTACGCGCTCGAGGAAGCACACCACTAGGTTCGGGTCTCGATACGCGTGCGGCTGCGCCGCGCGCTACTCGACCAGCGGGGTCACTACTGCTCCGGCGGCTCGCAGTTCGTGCAGCGCTCGCTCGCTCGACTCCGCAGCCACTCCCGCAATCAAGTCGGTGAGCACCGTGACGCCCCTGCCGTCGCCTAGGGCGTCGAGCGCTGAGGCGCGCACGCAGTAGTCCGTGGCGATCCCGACCACCTCGACATCGGTCACGGCCGCGTCATCCAACACCCGGGTGAGTGTTCGGCCGTCGTCCGCCGTGCCCTCGTAGATCGAATAGGCGGGCACGCCCTGACCCTTCTTGATGTGCACGTCGATGAGCGACTCGTCGAGCGCCGGATGGTACTCGGCGCCCCGCGTGCCCGAAACACAGTGCACCGGCCAGGTAGTGACGTAGTCGGGGGCGGCATCCTGCGCGAAATGTCCGCCGTTGTCGTCCGAGTCGTTGTGCCAGTCGCGCGAGGCGATCACGAGGTCGTAACGGTCCGGATGGCTGCGCAGCAGTTCCGTCACGCCAGCTGCCACAGCGGCTCCTCCGTCGACGCCGAGCGCCCCGCCTTCGGTGAAGTCGTTCTGCACGTCGATGATGAGGAGTGCGCGGGCCATCTCGCCATTCTGCACCGCAGGGCGTACACCTTTCGTTGCACGTCACGCTCTGCACAGCACAGGCGGAGCATTCCGACTTAACCTGGATCTCGGGCCTCACCTGCAAAGGGCCCCACAGTGAGGTGATCCCCCCATGAAGAGACTTCTGAAGTGGCTTCCCGCGATCGTCGCGCCCGTCGTCGTCGCCGGTGTCGTAGCGGCGCCCGCGTTCGCGACCACGGCCTCCCCCGGTCGAGCCGAGTCCGTCGCGACGGCGACCAAGACGCCGACGCCGGCGCAGGCGCTGGCCCTCATCGCGAAGGCGAAGGGTGCGCACTACTCGGGGACCGTGCGGCAGACCTCCGATCTCGGCCTGCCCGACCTGTCGAGCGCGCTCGGGGAGCTCGGGGCATCGGGTTCGCAATCGTCGGACATCCTGGACCTGCTCACCGCATCGCACACGGCGAAGATCTATGTGGACGGCTCCACGAAGCAGCGCGTGCAGGTGCTCGACAGCCTCGTCGAGCGTGACGTCGTGCGCAACGGACGCACGGTGTGGACCTGGGATTCCAAGGCGAACGCGGCTGTGAAGGTGACGCTTCCGTCGAAGACCGCGAGGAACGATGCGACCCCGTCGGCGACGCCTCAGGACCTCGCGACCAAGCTCGTCGCCCAGGCGAAGAAGAGCTCGACGCTGACCGTGTCGAAGGGATCGACCGCCGGGCGCAGCGTCTGGCGCGTGACCCTCGCCCCCAAGGCGTCGCAGGCCGCTGACACCCTCGTGGCGAAGGTGGTCCTGTCGGTCGACGCGAAGACCGGAGTCCCGCTCGCCGTTCAGGTGGATGCCGCTGGCCAGAAGTCCCCGGCCGTCACCGTCGGCTTCTCCTCGGTCGACTTCAGCACACCGGCTGCATCGAACTTCACCTTCACTCCCCCGAAGGGAGCGAAGGTCACCACGAAGAAGCTGTCGGCGAGTTCGCACACCGCGAGCCCCGACAACCGCCGGCCGGGGTCGTTCGAGGGGCCGACCGTGACCGGAACCGGGTGGACGTCGATCGTCGCCGTTCCTGCCGGATCGCTCGGCGCGGGGACAGCAGGGCTGACCGCTGCCGAGTCGCACACGCTGAACGAGCTGACCCAGTCGGTCGACGGCGGGCGCGGACTGCAGACCTCGCTGTTCTCGGTGTTCCTCACCGATGACGGAAGCATCTATGCGGGAGCCGTTCCGCTCTCCACGCTCGAGTCGGCTGCGAAGTAGCGCAGAGGTGAGTCGCTCGCGGGGAATCGGGCGCCGGCGGTGACCGCGCCGGCCGCGATCCGTGCGACAGGTCTGACCAAACGGTTCGGGCGCCAGCTCGCGGTGGACGGGCTCGATCTCGAGGTTCCCCGAGGGTCCGTTTTCGGGTTCCTCGGGCCGAACGGATCGGGGAAGACGACCACCATCCGCATGGTGCTGGGGCTGGCGGCGCCGACCGCAGGCGGAGTCGAGCTGCTCGGGGAGCGGATGCCACGGGCATCCGCCAGCGTGCTGCCGCGCGTGGGCGCGCTCGTCGAGGGGCCGGCATTCGCCCCGTTCCTCACCGGTCGTTCGAACCTCAGCAGGCTGGATGCCGCCGACCCGCGCTCCGTGCCGGCCACACGTCGCGCCCGCGTCGCCTCCGCTCTCGATCGTGTCGGACTCACGCACGCCGCCGACAAGAAGGCGCACGCCTACTCCCTCGGCATGAAGCAGCGGCTGGGACTGGCCGGCGCCCTGCTCCGCGACCGCGAGCTGCTCGTACTCGACGAGCCCAGCAACGGGCTGGATCCGCAGGGCACCCGCGAGGTGCGCGCACTGATCCGAAGGCTCGCGGATGACGGCGCGACGGTCTTCGTCTCCAGCCACCTGCTCAGCGAGGTGGAACAGCTCTGCAGCCACGTGGCGGTGATGCGGGCAGGACGGCTGGTGGCATCCGGATCGCTCGACGAACTGCGGGCGACGGGTGGCAGGGAGGCAGTCGTGCACACGCCGGATGCCGGTGCAGCGGCATCCGTGCTGACGGGCCTGGGACTGGCTCCGACGATCGCCGGCGATGTGGTGACCGCTGACCTCGATGCGGATGCCGCACCCGAGTCCCTCGTCGCCGCACTCGTCGCCGACGGCGTGCGGGTTCGGGGGTTCGAGGTGTCGTCGCCGTCCCTCGAGGATCGGTTCGTCGAGCTCACCGGGGAGGGCTTCGATGTCGCAGGCTGAGGCATCCACGACGCCGCGACCCGCCGTCGTTTCGAGGCTGAGGGTCTTCGCGCTGCTCGGATCCGAACTGGGAACGTTGTTCCGGCGACGACGCACGATCGCGATGCTCGTCGCGCTCGCCGCGGTGCCCGCGATGATCGCCATCGTGGTGCGCGTCACGGGCGCGGGCGACAGCGGTCGGGGACCCGCGTTCCTCGGTGCCATCACGCAGAACGGCTTGTTCGTCGGATTCACCGCGCTCGTCGTCTGCGTTCCGCTCTTCCTGCCGCTCACGCTCGGCGTCGTCGCCGGCGACACGATCGCGGGCGAGGCCGGACTCGGCACGCTGCGCTACCTGCTCGTCGCGCCCGTCGGCCGAGTGCGGTTGCTGCTGGTGAAGTACGCCGGCGTCGTCGCGTTCTCACTCGCCGCGACGGTGGTCGTCGTGCTCGCCGGCATCGGGATCGGCGCCCTGCTCTTTCCGATCGGACCGGTGACGTTGTTGTCAGGCGACACGGTCGGTGCCGCGGGGTTCTTCGAACGCACCGGGCTCCTCGCCTGTTACGTCGCCCTCTCGCTGCTCGGGCTCGGTGCCATCGGCCTCTTCATCTCGACGCTGACGACCGTGCCGGTCGGCGCGATGGCGGCGACTGTGGTGCTGGCGGGAGCCTCGCAGATCATGGACCAGCTTCCGCAACTGGACTGGCTGCATCCGTGGCTCTTCACGCACTACTGGCTCGGGTTCGGCGACCTGCTGCGCGACCCGATCGTGTGGGACTCCTACGGCCAGAACGCGGTGCTGCAGCTGGGGTACGTCGTGGTGTTCGGGGCGTTGGCATACGGGCGGTTCGCCACGAAGGACATCTTGAGCTGACGGACGCTCCCACCTTCTGGCTAGAACACCTGGC
Source organism: Humibacter sp. RRB41 (assembly GCF_022761015.1). GTDB lineage: Bacteria > Actinomycetota > Actinomycetes > Actinomycetales > Microbacteriaceae > Humibacter. The sequence goes on along the minus strand of NZ_JAKWJQ010000004.1, from coordinate 40,437 downwards.
TAGAATGACGATGTGGCCGATCAGTCGAACATCTTCGATGCGAGAAACAACCTCTCGAAGCTCGTCAGCGCTGCGCAACAGGGAACGGACACCGTGATCGCCCGACGGGGCCGCCCGGTCGCACGGATCACCCGAGTGGACGCGCACGACGAGCACAGCGCTGCGGGTCTCGTCGACTGGATCGCCGAGCATCCGATTGCGAGTTCTGCCGCGCGCCCGGCCTCTGAGCTCGATGATCAGGTTCGCGCGGAGCGCGAGGGTTGGGAGTGATCTACCTCGACTCCTGCATCGTGATCTACGCGGCAGAAGACAGGTCGGAACGAGGCGAGGGAGTACGTCGTCGACTCGCCGACCTCGGCGACGAGCCGGTCGCGATCAGCCCGTTGGTGATTCTCGAGTGTCTGGTCGGTCCTCTTCGGGACGACAACATGCTTCTCGCCGATCACTACGAACGTCTTTTCGAACAGTTCCAGCTGTTGAGCATCGACACGCGGGGCTATCGACGTGCTGCCGAGTTGCGCGCACGCCACGGGATTCGTACTCCGGATGCCCTGCACGTTGCGACGGCACAGCTGACCGGATGCCGTGAGCTCTGGACCAACGACGCCCGCCTGGAGCAGCACACACATGATTTCGCTGTCGACGCACTGAGCTGACGCCGGACGTTTACGGATGTCGGCCGTGCGGGGCAGACTGAACAGGTGCCCGAACTGCCCGAAGTGCACGCGCTCGCCGCCGACCTCGACGGCCGGCTGGGCAGGCGCGTCGTCGAGCGGTTCGACGTCACGTCGTTCGCCGCGCTGAAGACGTTCGATCCACCGGTCTCGGCGCTGCACGGAATGCGCGTGGCCGGCGTGGGCAGGCACGGCAAGTTCCTCGACGTCACGCTTCGGCCCGACGCCGACGAGTCAGCCGATGGCGATGCTGGTGCCGACCTGCACCTGATCATCCATCTCGCCAGGGCCGGCTGGATCCGCTGGCGGGATGCCGCGCCCGTTCCCGCCGCCCGCCCGCGCGGACGCAGCGCCGGCCCGCTGGCGGCACGACTCGTGCTCGATGACGGTTCCGGCGTGGACATCACCGAGGCGGGCACCAAGAAGAGCCTCGCGATCTACCTGGTGCGCGATCCGGCCGACGTTCCGGGCATCGCTCGGCTCGGACCCGATCCACTCGCGCCGGAGTTCACGGAGGAGGTCTTCGCCGGCATCCTGTCGGCTGCGGGACGCGCGCAGATCAAGGGCGTGCTGCGCAACCAGTCGCTGATCGCCGGGATCGGCAACGCCTATTCCGACGAGATCCTCTGGGCTGCGAAGATGTCGCCGTTCAAGCCGGCGAACATGCCGGCCGCCGACGTGCGCACGCTGTACGAGGCGACGGGTCGGATGCTTCGCGAGGCTCTGGAGCGCGCGGACGGGCTGAAGGCATCCGAGCTGAAAGCGGAGAAGAAGTCGAACCTCAACGTGCACGCCAGGTTCGGTGAGGCGTGCCCGGTGTGCGGTGACACGATCCGGCAGGTGATCTACGCGGACTCCACGTTTCAGTACTGCCCGACCTGCCAGACCGGCGGCAAGCCGTTGGCCGATCGCGTGCTGTCGCGGCTGCTGAAGTGACCCCCTCGCTACTCGACCAGCGCGAGGTCACCCGAAGGTGAACGAGTAGGCGGCCAGGCGGGGGCTGAGCTGGATCGTCACCGTTCCGCGCTTGGGCGACGACGATGACACGACCGTGTAGATGTCGGGAGCACCGGAGACTTTGAAGGTCGTCGCGCTGGTCGCTGACGGTGTCGAGCCCTGCGTGACGGTCAGGGTGCCGCTGCCGCCGACATCCAGGTACACCTTCGACGCGTCGTAGTGGAGCGTGATCGACGAGCCGCCCTTCGCCGTGATCGATTCGCCGGCGAGGGTCCACGTGCCTCCGAGGCCGTATCGGTCCTGTGGAACGGTCTTCGGCATGGCGAACGTGCGGGTGCCGTCCGCATACGAGGTGGGTCCTGCGTAGCCTTCGGCACGCTGCGTGCCGAGGTAGGTCTCGGGCGTCTGGCTCGGGTTCGTCGGACTCGTGTCGGGCACATCCGTCGCCTTCGGCAGTGTCACACCGGGGCGAGCCTTCGTGATGAGCTGGCGGATCAGCGACTCCTCGCCGCCGTAGTTCCCCTCGCCGATGGCCACGTGACGTACGTTCCCCTTGGCGTCGACGAGGTATGCAGCCGGCCAGGAGTTGTTGCCGTAGGCGTTCCAGGTGCCGTAGTCGTTGTCGATCGCGATCGGGTACTGAATGCCGAGACGCTTCGCGCCAGACGCCACGTTCGCCGGATCGTGCTCGAACGCGTACTCCGGGGTGTGCACGCCGACCACCTCGAAGCCGAGGTCGCGATAGGCGCTGTACCAGGCATCCACGTGGGCGATCTCGCGCTGGCAGTTGATGCACGAATACGCCCAGAAGTCGACGAGCACGACCTTTCCGCGCAGACCCTTCAGGGTCAGCGGTGTGTCGCTCGGTGTGTTCTGCCAGCTCTGGATGCCTGTGAAGGCCGGCGCGGCGCCGCAGTTCTGCAGATTCTCCGATGCGGATGCCTGGCAGCTCGCCAACGCGCCCGCGACGCCCGCCCCAGCGGCCAGCCCCTGCGGCGTCGTGTGCTCGATGAAGCTGTTCACCGCCGCCGTGTAGTCGGGGATCGCGCGCTGGATGGCATCCGTCAGGTTGAACGTGAGTGCCACGGCGAGCGCGATCATCACGACACCGCTGACGGTGCGGATGACCCGCTGGTGCTTGCGGAACGAGCGCAGCCGTTCGCCGACCCGACGGCCGGCGAGAGCGAAGAAGAGCAGCGGAATCGCCGTGCCGATCGCGAACGACAGCGTGAGCGCGACGGTCTGCAGCCCGATCCGGCCGGTGGCTCCGGCGACGGTGATCGCGGCCAGCACGGGCCCGGCGCAGGGCACATAGACGGCGCCGAGCACGATCCCGAGGACGAATCCGCCACGGTCGGTGCCGACGGCGCGCTGCGGAATCCAGGAGAACGGCTTCTCGAGAATGCTCTCGAAACGGGGAACGATCAGCCCGATGCCGAGCAGGACGAGCACGATCAGGCCGATCCAGCGGATCAGGTCGTCCGGCAGGTGCAACGCCTGGATGATGAGGGTGCCGAACAGCGTGAAGACGCTGAAGCTCAGCACGAGGCCGAGGATGACGAGATAGGGGCGAAGGCCGCTGCTTCTCGGGATGAGCTGCGGCTCGTCAGGAAGGTCGGGTTGTGGCAGCGTCGCAGTGGCCGCGCGCCTCGCGACGGCCGATGGGATGCCCGCGCCGACCTTCTCGCGCAGCGCGTTCACCGGGTCCTTCGAGAACTCCGGCCGAGCGCTCTGCACGCCGCCGGAGAGGAAGATCACCGGCAGCACCGGCAGGATGCACGGCGAGATCCCCGTGATGAACCCGCCGAGCAGGCCGATGAGGAGCAACGTCACGCCTGTCACGGTATCGACGCGTCCCCGGGCTGGAGCCTGCGGCGACGGTGTTCACAGCATTTCGCCTGTCGAGCGATCTCGCTACTCGACCAGCGGGGACGCCACCGCCGGGGTCGGCACCAGGCGGAAGATGCGCAGCACCCTGCCGCTCGCCCGCTCGTAGCCGCGGTAGCCCGGCCACTGGTGTTCGATGTACGCCCAGACCGCCTCTCGCTCGTCGTCTCCGATCAGCTGGGCGCGCACGGGAATCGGCTTGCCGCGCACCACCGCCACCGCGTCGGGGTGGGCGATCAGGTTGGACGTCCAGGCCGGATGCGCGTCGCGGGCGAAGTTGCTGCCGGTCACGAGCATCCGTTTGCCGGGTTCCGGGCAGTACATCAAGGCCGTCTCTCGCTCGAGGCCGCTCTTCGCGCCGATCGTGCGCAGCACCAGCGACGGCACCAGCAGTCCGCTCATCTGCACGCGGCCGCGCGTGACGAACGCGATGCCGCGCTCGAGCGGCGGCATCACGGTCGGCCCCACCGCGCGAAAGAACTTCGTGCGGGAGAACCAGGCGACGGAGCCTCGAACGGTGCGCAGGAGCGAAGGCATGGCTCGATTCTGGCCCCTCGGGCGCCCACACGTGTGGGCGCGATTCGGCACGGATGCGCGCCACACGCTTGACTTGTCGCATGACCCAACTGCATCGCGTGACCGTGCTGGCCGGAGGCGTCGGCGGCGCCCGCTTCACCCGTGGGCTGCTCGCCCTGCTCGCCGACGCGCATCCCGGCGCTGACGTCACGGTCGTCGTCAACACCGGAGACGACATGTGGCTGAACGGTCTGCGCGTCTGCCCGGACCTCGACACCGTGATGTACACGCTCGGCGGCGGCATCAACGAAGAACAAGGCTGGGGGCGGCCGGATGAGACGCGCCGAACGTCGGCCGAGATCGCGGCGTACGGCAAGGGTTGGGACTGGTTCACCCTCGGCGACCTCGACCTGGCGACGCACATCGTGCGCACCGAACTGCTCCGCAACGGCGCCACGCTCGGTGAGGCGACCGAGTTCCTCTCCGGGCGGTGGCAGCCCGGCGCACGCCTGTTGCCGATGAGCGACCAGCCGGTGGAGACGCACGTGCGGCTACGTGATGCGGCAGACGAGCACGAGGCTGGTTCACTCATCCACTTCGAGGAATGGTGGGTGCGGTATCGCGCCGGGGTTCCTGCGACGGAATTCGTGCAGGTCGGACTCGAATCGGCGAGCGCCGCTCCCGGCGTGCTCGAGGCGATCGGGGATGCCGACCTCGTCGTGATCCCGCCGTCGAACCCCGTCGTCTCGATCGGCACGATTCTGAACGTGCCTGGCATTGGTGATGCGGTGCGGGAGACGTCCGCACGCGTCGTCGGGATCTCCCCGATCATCGGCGGCGCCGCGGTGCGCGGCATGGCGGATGCCTGCCTCACCGTGATCGGCGTCGAAACCGGTGCCGCCGCCGTCGGGCTGCACTACGGGGCGAGGTCCGGCGGCGGGCTGCTCGACGGTTGGCTCGTCGCAGAGGAGGACGCGGATGCCGTCTCCCAGCTCACCGACGCCGGCCTCGTCGCCCGCGCTGTGCCGCTGTGGATGCGCGACGTGCCCGCCACCGCGGCGATGGCGGAGGCGGCGATTTCGCTGGTTTCGCCACCGTCGCGCTGATCGAGCAGGGTGCGGCGACGGAGGTGCGGCAGCGTCGCTAGGCTGAAACACGAGTCCGCTGTATGGCCTGGATTTGGGCCGCATTCCTGCTTTGTCCGCCGTTCGGCGTTCGTTTCTGCGACGCCACCTTCAGCAGAGGATGCCCGTGCCAGCCAGACTCCTGTCCGTCACCGATGTCTCTGCGCGCGACGGGGCATCCGCTCCACGCGTCGCAGCAGAGACCGACACGTTCCGCCCCGCACCGGAGCGCATGCGGGAGGCGCTCGAAAACGCGCGCGCTGGCATCCGTCTCGACCACGCTGACGCACAGACGCTGCTCTACGCGCGGGGCGACGACCTCGATGTGCTGCTCGAGACCGCAGGCAGGCTGCGTGACGAAGGACTCGAACACGCCGGCCGGCCCGGCGTGATCACCTATTCGCGCAAGGTGTTCATCCCGCTCACGCACCTGTGTCAGGACCGCTGCCACTACTGCATCTTCGTGCAGACGCCGGGCAAGCTCGCGAAGGCGGGCATCTCGCCGTTCCTCTCCGAGGATGAGGTGCTCGAGATCGCCAGGCAGGGCGCCGCGATGGGATGCAAGGAGGCGCTCTTCACGCTCGGCGACCGGCCTGAGAACCGCTGGGCCGTCGCCCGCGAGTGGCTTGCCGAGCATGGCTACGCGTCGACGCTGGAGTACATGCGGGCGATGGCGATCCGCGTGCTGGAGGAAACCGGGCTGCTCCCCCACCTGAACCCCGGCGTGATGACCTGGGCAGAGTTGCAGCGGCTGAAGCCCGTCGCGCCGTCGATGGGCATGATGCTCGAGACGACATCGGTGAAGCTGTGGAGCGAGAAGGGGCAGCCGCACTTCGCATCCCCCGACAAGGATCCCGCGGTTCGTCTTCGGGTGATCGACGACGCCGGGCGCTCGCAGATCCCGTTCACGACCGGCGTGCTGCTGGGCATCGGCGAGACGGTTTCCGATCGCGTCGACGCGATGTATGCGCTGCGCGACGTGCACGAGCGCTGGGGGCACGTGCAGGAAGTCATCGTGCAGAACTTCCGCGCGAAGTACGCCACCGCGATGATGCACCGTGACGATCTCGCGGCAGACGAGTACGCCGCAGCCGTCGCCGTCACGCGACTCGTGCTGGGGGCGGATGCCCGAGTGCAGGCTCCCCCGAATCTCACGGACCACGACGAGCTGGCTCTGTTGATCCGCGCGGGCATCGACGATTGGGGCGGGGTCAGCCCCCTCACCCCCGACCACGTGAATCCGGAGCGGCCGTGGCCGCAGATCGACGAGCTCGCACGTCTCACCGGGATCGCCGGCTACCGGCTGCACGAGCGACTCACCGCCCACCCGCACTTCGTGCGCGAGGGTGAGCCGTGGATCGATCCGGCCGTACAGCCGCACCTGAACGCCCTGGCGGATGACTACGGCCTCGCTGACGAGTCCGCTCCGGTCGTCGGTCGACCGTGGTCGCTCGAGCCGTCCGGCGGCACCGCGTCCGGCGGCACCGCGGGCGGCGGCACCGCGGGCGGCGGCACCGCGCCGGTCGGTATCCGCGGTGGTTTGGGCGAACCGCGCGCGCCGATGACCCGCGTGGCTGCCCAAACTGCAGCGGGTGGGAGTGTCGACGCACTCATCGGCGCCGCACGCCGCGACCCCGCAGGACTGGACGACGCCGACTACGTCGCGCTGCTGGCCTCCGACGGCGCCGAGCTGGAGGACCTCACCGCGCTCGCCGACGATGTGCGGCGAGACCTCGTCGGCGAGGAGATCACGCACGTCGTCAACCGCAATATCGACTCGTCACTACTCGGCAAGACCCTGCCGAAGGGCGAGCTCACGTTCGATCTTGTTACGGCCATCGCAGACGAGGCTGCCGAGCTGGGCGCGACCGAGGTCTGCGTGCAGGGGCGCATCGAGGACGGGCTGGAGGCATCCGCCTATTTCGACCTCGTGCGGGCGATCCACGCCCACCAGCCGCAGCTGCACGTGCACGCCTACCGGCCGCTCGAGCTGCTGGACGGCGCCCGCCGGATGAACATGCCGCTGCCGGAATATCTCGACGCACTGCGCGATGCCGGTGTGGGAACCGTACCGGGAACAGGCGCGAGGATTCTCGACGACCGCATTCGGGGCATCCTGTCCGGCGGCACTGAGCTTTCGGTGTCGGGCTGGGTCGCCACGGTCGAGGCCGCACATGGCGCGGGGCTGCGATCCACGGCGACGATGGTCTACGGCCACATCGAGACGCCGGACGACCAGGTGGCACACCTGCGGATGCTCGCCGAGCTGCAGCGTCGCACCGGCGGTTTCACCGAGTTCATCGCGATGCCGTTCGTGCCGCAGGATTCGCCGGTGACGGTGGAGGGTGCGCGACCCGGTCCGGCCATACGGGAGTCGCTCGCCGTGCACGCGGTCTCCAGGCTGATGCTCGCCGGGACCATCGACCATGTGCAGGCCGCGTGGACCAAGCTCGGCTTCCGGGGCACCCGTCTCGTGCTCGCGGGCGGCGTCGACGACCTCGGCGGCGTGCTGATCGATGGCGAAGTCGCACCGTGGGCGGGGCCCGAGCAGGGCCGCGTGCTCACCGTGGCAGACATGCAGCGCATCGCCGACGAGGTGGGACGACCGCTGGTGCAGCGCACGACGACCTACGGGCGAGTCGGCGGATGATCGAGGTCGACACGCTCATCGTCGGCGCCGGATTCGCGGGGCTCGGCATGGGCATTCGTCTGAAGCGGCAAGCAGCGAAGAATCCGCGTCGCGGGTCGTTCCTGATCCTCGAGCGTGCCGCTGACGTCGGCGGCACGTGGCGCGACAACGTGTATCCAGGCGTGGCGTGCGACATCCCGTCGCACCTGTACTCGTTCTCGTTCCGCACCAAGCCGGACTGGACGCACATCTACCCCAGCGGCTCCGAACTGCAGGAGTACCTGCGCGAGGCTGCGCGCGAGGAGGGCATCCTGCCGCACCTGCGCTTCGGCGAGCCTGTGACGGATGCCCGTTGGGACGAGGATGCCGCCCGCTGGCTGGTCGCCACTCCCGTCGCACAGTACCGGGCGAAGGTTCTCGTGAGCGCGGTCGGCCGCCTGAGCGAGCCGCGCATCTCCTCGGTCGACGGGCTCGATGACTTTCCGGGCGCCGTGCTGCACACGGCCGGGTGGGATGCGGGCCTGGATCTCGAGGGCGTGCGGGTCGGACTGGTCGGCACCGGGGCATCCGCAGTGCAGGTGCTGCCCGAGCTGGCGCGCATGGCCTCGCACGTCACCGTGTTCCAGCGCTCTGCGCCCTACGTGGTGCCGCGTGGCGACCGCGCGTACACGGCACAGGAGCGGGACGCCCTGGCCGACCCGGCCGAGCGCGATGACCTTCGCGACCGGATGTTCTGGGATGCGGAGGCAGGCTTCCCCGCAAGGCTCGGCGTTCCGGAGGCGATCGGCGCGCTCCGGGACCGCGCCGCCGGCCACCTGCGCGCGCAGGTCGCCGATCCGTCGCTGCGCGCCGCGCTCACCCCGGACTACGAGATCGGCTGCAAGCGGGTGCTGCTCTCCGATGACTTCTATCCCGCGCTGCAGCGCGCGAACGTGACCCTCGAGACCAGCGCGCTCGACCGGTTGCAGGGCACGAGCGCGGTGGCCGCATCGGGAGAACATCACGACCTCGATGTGCTCGTGTTCGCGACGGGTTTCCATGCAACCAGGCCGCCGTTCGCGGAACTCGTGACCGGGAGGGACGGCATCCGTCTCGCCGAACACTGGGCGCAGGGCATGCGCGCCTACGCCTCGACGGTGGTGCACGGATTCCCGAACCTCTTCGTGCTCGACGGGCCCAACGCGAGCCTGGGACACAACTCGGCCGTCTACATGATCGAGACGCAACTGGAGTACGTGCTCGGCGCACTCGAGCACCTCGACGGCGCGGATGCCCCGCTCGACATCCCTCAGCAGGCCGAGGACGACTACGTCGCCGCTCTGGATGCCGCCGCCGCCGACAGCGTGTGGCTGAGCGGTTGCAGCAGCTGGTACGTGGACGACCGCAGCGGTCGCCTCACGCTGCTCTGGCCGGGCTACGCTCACACGTTCCGCGAGCGCAACGGCACGTTCGATGCGGCGATGTTCGGAGTGCCGGCGGCGGTGTAGAAGCTGGGTCGGCCCTGCGACACTTGACCCCATGATCAGCCTCGACCCGATGCGCATACCCGAGCTCATGTCGCACGACCGCTCGCAGCTCGACGCGCTGCTGGATTCGACGGCCGTCGCGCACGTTGGCTACGTCGACGACGACGGCCTGCCCGGCGTGCTGCCGATGCCGTCGCACGCTCGGGCGACGGCATCGTCGTGCACGGTTCGACAGGATCGCGCTGGATGCGCCTCGTCGCCGGTGCGCCGGCCGCAGTGTCCATCACCGCTGTCGACGGAGTCGTCGTCGCGCGTTCGGCCTTCGAATCGTCGATCGCCTACCGGAGCGCCATCGTGTTCGGTACGTTCCACCACCTCGAAGGCGATGAGAAGCTCGAAGCTCTCGACGCGCTCACCGAGCGATTGCTGCCGGGTCGCGTCACCGAGGTACGGCGACCGACGAAGAAGGAGCTGGCTGCAACTCTCGTGCTCGCCATGCCCCTCGACACCTGGTCGCTGCGCATCTCGGACGGGTGGTCGGAGGATCCAGACGACGATATCGCCGGGGATGCCTGGGCCGGCATCGCGTGGTTCGGCGAGCGGCCGGTCACGCCGAGCGTTGCGCCCGACGTGCGCGACGGCGTCCGGGTGCCGCCGTCCGTCGCGAAGCTGCGCGCCCGGCACTGACCGACGGTGCAGAGCGCGACCGGATACGGTCGAAGCATCCCGTCGTCCATGCCCCGAGGAGAGCCATGCCCTTCGATCTCGACCAGCCCGTGCGCATAGGCGTGCAGATCGCACCGCAGCACGCCGAGTACCAGACGCTGCGCGACACGGTGATGCGACTCGAGGAGCTCGGAGTCGACATCGCCTTCAACTGGGACCATTTCTACCCGCTCGCCGGCGATCGCAACGGCCTGCACTTCGAGGGGTGGACGATGCTCGCGGCGTGGGCGGAGCAGACCGAGCGCATCCAGTTCGGGCCGCTCGTCACGTGCAACAGCTACCGCAATCCGGACCTGCTCGCCGACATGGCCCGCACCGTCGACCACATCAGCGCCAAGGGCGGTGAGGGGCGGCTCGTGTTCGGCATCGGGTCCGGCTGGGCACGCCACGACTACGACGAGTACGGCTACGACTTCGGTACCGTCGGCTCGCGCCTCGACGATCTCGCCGAGGCGCTGCCGCGCATCCGTCGCCGCTGGGGCTTGTTGAACCCGGCGCCGACGCGCGACATCCCTGTGCTGATCGGCGGTGGCGGCGAGCGCAAGACCCTGCGCATCGTCGCCGAGCACGCGGATGTCTGGCACAGCTTCTCGGATGCCGCCGAACTGCGACGCAAACTCGACGTGCTGAGCACGTGGTGCGAGCGCGTCGAGCGCGATCCGAGCGAGATCACCGTCTCGGTCGAGCCCGATCGCGGGCAGTCGAACGAACAGTGGGATGAGCTCTACGGGCTCGGCGCCCGTCTCTTCACCACGCAGATCACCGCGCCGCACTACGACTGGGAGGCCGTGCGCCGTTTGCTGTCGTGGCGCGACACCGTCAACGGCTAACGCTCGCGGCGCTCCGCGATACGGGCGAGCTCCGCGCGCGTCAGCGGGCCGACCAGATCGAGAACACCGTCGAGCGTCGGCGCGTCGTCGATGTCGAGGTGCAGGCTCGAGGCATCCGGTACGGCCAGCTCGACGAACCCGGCCGCTGTGTGAGATTGCCGCGAGCCCGGGCCGAACCTGGTCGACGCTGTCACGCCGGGCGCCGCCATGACGGCGGTCGTGCCCGTGCCGTCTCTGTCTGCGACGAAACCCAGCGGATGCCCGCCCCTCGCCGCCTCCACCGCGAGGTCCAACGCGGCCGCGAGGTCCGCGCCCTTGAGCGCCGGCAAGTCGCCGACCAGCACCGCCGCGAACGACTCTGGCGCGAGGTTCTGCGCGCGGGCGACACCCGCCGCGACCGCCGCGTTGAGACCGCCGCCGGGGTCGGCGACCACCTCCACCTCGAACGGCAGCAACGCCTCATGCAGCAGCGGCTCGGCCGACACGATGATCACGCGGTCGACCGCGTCGACGTCTGCGACCGCTGCAACCGTGTCGCGCAGGAAGGCGAGCGCGATCCTCTGGCGGTCGGCTCCGAACGCACTCGCGAACCGCGACTTCGCGCTCACTCCGCCCTTGAACGGGATCACGATCGACCAGCGCGGCGGCGCACCGGCGGCGAGCGCGAGCCCAGCGGCGAGTCCGCGACGGTATCCCTCGGCCAGAGCCTCATCGGTGCCGAGCCGGAACATGTCGGTCGGGCCGGTGCGCGCGAGTGAGCGGGCTGTCGTGAAGGGTTCAGGTGCAACCCCGTTCGACTCGCTTGGCTCGCTCAGGGAGCTGCGCGTGACGAAGCGAGCGGCCCCGCGCACCACGGCGACGGGGCATCCGCTCGCCTTGCCCTTCACGAGGTCGCCGAGCGCCGCGAGCTCGTCGCCGACCGCCGGCTGGGTGACCGCGAGCGGCTTGCCGGTGGCATCCATCTGGCCGCGAAGGTCGTCGACGACCAGCAGGCCGGCAGCGCCGATCGCGATGTCCGTCTGGCCGAGACGCCACGCGCGACCGAGGGTGTCGCTGACGATCACGCCGATCGGAACACCGAAGCGGTCGCGGAACGCCGCGGTCAGAGCTGCGGCGGAGGCATCCGGATCCTGGGGCAGCAGCAGAACGTGGCCGTCGGCGACATTGCTGGCGTCCACGCCGGCGGCGGCGCCGACGACGCCCTGGCGGTTCTCGACGATGCGGGTCACGCCGCCGTCGTAAGCGCGCGTGGCGACGACCCGCACGGTCTCGTCAGTGATGGCCTGCTCACGGTCGACCGCGGCCACGATGCGCCCCTCGGCCTTCGACACGATCTTGCTGGTGACCACGAGGATGTCGCCGGCGGCCACTGTTTTCTCGGGGTGCGAGGCGGCATCCGTTTCGAGCGCGTCGCCGATGATGGCGGCCAGGTCGTCGCCCGGCGTGATCTCACCGATGCCGGGCACCGCCCAGGCGGTGATGGGCGAACTCATCGATGCAGTTTGGGCAGCACGTCGCGCCCGAAGACCTCGATCCACTCCCGCTGGTTGCGGCCGACGTTGTGCAGGTAGACGCGATCGAAACCGAGATCGACGTAGCGCTGGATGGCCGCGCGGTGCACGTCGGGGTCGCTGGAGATGACCATGCGGCCCTCGAAGTCCTCTGGCCGCACCATCTTCGCGATCTGCTCGAACTCGAACGGCGAGCGGATGTCTGCCTTCGGGAACTTCATGCCGCCGTTCGGCCATTCGTGCATCGCGTTCGCCATCGCCTCCTCGTCGGTCGGCGCCCAGCTCAGGTGCAACTGCAGCAGCCGGGGCGCGTTCTCCGGGTTCTTGCCTGCCTCGCGCTGACCGTCATCGAACTTGACGAACAGTCCGCTGATCTTCTCCAGGGGCGCACCGACGGTGATGAGCCCGTCGACGCTCTGCCCTGCACGCTTGGCGGTGACGGGACCGGCGGTGGCGATCAGGATCTCGGGCGCCTGTTCCGGCATCGTCCACAGCCGAGTGGACTCGAGCTTGAAGAACTGGCCGGAGTGCTTGGCATCCTTGCCGGCGAGCGATGCCGAGAACAGCTTCTTGATGATGTCGATGGCCTCGAACATGCGGTTGATGCGCTCGGGCGCCTCAGGCCAATACCCGCCGACGATGTGCTCGTTGAGCGCCTCGCCCGACCCGAGCCCCAGCCAGTGGCGCCCCGGATACATGGCGGCGAGCGTCGCGGATGCCTGTGCGACGATCGCCGGATGAAACCGAAAACTCGGCGTGGTCACGCCGGGGCCGAAGTCGCCCTTGGTGCGCTCGCCGATCGCGGTGAGCACGTTCCATACGAAGGACGCCTGGCCCTGCACGGGCACCCACGGCTGGAAGTGGTCGGCGGCCATCACCCCGCTGAAGCCGTTCTTCTCGGCGTGCGCGCTCAGTTCGACGACCTCGATGGGTGCGAACTGCTCGAGCATCGCGGCGTATCCGACCTGGAGTTCACGCGTAGCCATGCCTCCATTCTGCCGACCCGGCCCCTGGTGCGTTGACAGCGCGATCTCCCCGCATTTAGTCTGCAGACACCACAGGCATATCGAAACACTTTCGATAACTGCGGCGTCCCCCTCCATCGCACAAAGGAGTAGCGAAAAGTGAGAATCCCCCGCGCCCGAATGGTCGCTTCGACGGTCGCCGCCACGGCGGCACTCGCCATGATCCCGGCCATCGCCTTCGCACAGCCGAGCCATCCACTGACCGCCGCGACGAGTTCCGCCACGAGCCACACGACGTCGGGTTCCGCCGTCCCTGCCGACTCTCTGCGCGCCCTCGGCGCAAAGGTGGGCCTGCGCATCGGAACGGCCGTGAACGCCGACGAACTGGCGTCCAGTTCCACCTACGACTCGATCACCGCTCAGCAGTTCTCGACCGTCACGGCCGAGAACGTCATGAAGTGGGACACGATCGAGCCGGAGCAGGGCCAGTACAACTACGCCCCCGCCGACAAGCTCATCGCGTTCGCCGAAGCGCACGGACAGCTCGTGCGCGGTCACAACCTGGTATGGGAGAACCAGCAGCCCGCGTGGTTCACCGCGGAATCGGCGTCTCTTTCAGCCGACCAGGTGAAGGCCATCCTGAAGCAGCACGTCATCAGCGAGGTCTCCCACTTCAAAGGCAAGATCTGGCAGTGGGACGTCGTCAACGAGCCGTTCAACGAGGACGGCTCGTTCGTGAACAACATCTGGTACCAGAAGCTCGGCGCCGCCTACATCACGGATGCCTTCATCTGGGCACACCAGGCCGATCCGAAGGCGAAGCTGTTCCTCAACGACTACAACCTCGAATACACCGGTACGAAGAGCAACGCTGCTCTCAGCTTCGTGCAGCAGCTCAAGGCGAAGCACGTACCGATCAACGGCGTCGGTTTCGAGACCCACCTCGACACGCAATACGGGCAGCCCGACCTGTTGAACAATCTCCAGCGGTTCGCCGCGGCCGGATTCGACGTGGCGATCACCGAAGCCGACGTGCGCACGACCCTTCCGGTGACGGCCGTCGAGCAGACCGCACAGAATGCCGACTACTCCTTGTCGTTGCAGGCGTGCCTGCAGGTGTCGCGATGCATCTCATACACGGTGTGGGGCTTCGACGACCAATTCTCGTGGGTGCCGAGCACCTTCGCCGGGGAAGGCGCTGCCGACATCTACAACGACTTCCAGCCGAAGCCGCAGTACACGACCCTGCAGCAGGACCTCGAACTGGCAACGGGGTCCGCGGCTCGTTCGCGATACTGACCCCGCGGGCGGGTAGCGCTCCTACCGCGCCGGGTCCGCACAATTGCGCCGGAAACGTTGGCGCAACAGTGCGGACCTGGCGCAATCAGGGATGGAGCGGCGCGGCGACCGCGGGGACGCGCCGCTAACGTGGCTCGCACGCCGGATCCGCTGCACGCAGTGGAGTTCCTCGGCCAAGGTGCAGAAAGGATGGCGTCATGCCTCTTGAGGGTGAATGGGAGCCGGGAACGGCCGATTGGGCGACGACGCAGGTGCGCGGGTTCGAGGCATCCGACGGCCGTGAGGCGAACACGCTGCGCGGCGTGCCGGTCGTGGTCGTCACCATGGCCGCGAAGTCGGAGGGCGTGCTGCGCAAGATTCCCGTGATGCGAGTCGAGCACGACGGGGAGTACGCGGTCGTGGCGTCGAAGGGCGGAGCGCCCGAGCATCCCGCCTGGTATCACAACGTGGTGCGGAACCCGAACGTCGAGCTGCAGGACGGCGCAGAACGTCACGACTACGTCGCGCACGTCGCAGAGGGCGCCGAGCGGGATGCCTGGTGGGAGCGCGCGGTCGAGGTCTGGCCCGCCTACGCGGAGTACCAGACGAAGACCGACCGTCAGATCCCGGTGTTCGTGCTCACGCCCCTCGAGGGCTGAGTCCGAAGGCTCTGGCGAGTCGCGCGTACTGCTCGTTCGTGTCGTCTCCTGGCGCCGTGACGAGTTGTGCGGCGACGTGGTCGGCGCCCGCGTCGAGGTGGGCACGCAGTCCCGCGGCGACTGCGGCGTCCGTGCCGTAGACGACGAGCGTGTCGACGAGCGGATCGCTTCCTCCTTCCGTGAAGTCGTCGCCGCCGAAGCCCAGGCGCTCGAAGTTGTGCAGGTAGTTCGACATCGTCAGGTAGTTGGCGAGGGACGGCCTCCCGACCGCCCGTGCCTCTGCCGCGTCGGAACGCAGCACGACTCGTTGCTCCGGTGCCAGGAGCGGACCCGAGCCGAGTGCTTCTCGCGCCTGACGGGTGTACCCGGCGGTGACGAGGTACGGATGCGCGCCGGCCGTGCGATCGCGGGCGAGCCTGAGCATCCGTGGCCCGAGGGCAGCGAGCACGACCGACGATCGTGGTACGCCTGCGTCGTCGAGAACGTCGAGGTAGTCCACCATGGCCGAGTACGGAGCTCTCGCTCGCTCGCCCTGCGCCTCAGGATGCCCAACTCCGATGCCCAGCAGAAGCCTGCCGGGGTGACGCGATTCGATGCGGTGGAACGAGGCGGCGAGCTCGGCGGCATCCGCCGTCCAGATGTTGACGATGCCGGTGGCGACAGTGATCGACGTCGTGCCGGCGATCAGCGACTCCGCCTGTTCGAGGTCGGCAGCAGGCGAGCTGCCGATCCAGAGCGCGCCGTAGCCGAGAGCATCCAGCCGGGCCGCGAGCGCGACATCGATGTCGGGACCACGGCGCCAGACGCCGAGTTCGCCGAGTGGGGGTGTGGTCGATTCAGGCATGTCCATCATTCTGGCCGTGCTGCCCGGCTCCGGCTGCCTCGAACGGAGTGTTCACCCGAGCGCGGCCGCCGCGGTGACGATCGCCTCGCGCACCCGGTCGAGGGATTCGCTGCGCAGGTTCCACTGCTGCCAGTAGAGCGGAACGTCGATTCCCCGCGTATCGAGCGCGACCACCTCGTCGCCGGCGTCGCGCAGCTGCCAGGTGGGGAGCATCCCCCACCCGAAGCCGAGCCGCACGGCGGAGACGAAGTCGGCGGATGCCGGCACCTGGTTGCGAGGCGGCGTCGCGTCTCCCGCCCCTCGTGCGGCGAGGTAGCGGCGCTGCAACTCGTCTTTGCGGTCGAAGTCCACGTGCGGCGCCACCGCGAGCGCAGCCCGCGTCACACCGCGCGGGAACCAGGTCGCGGCGAAGTCCGTGGCCCCGCACGGCAGATACCTGGCCACGCAGAGCGGTTCGACGGTGCAGCCCTGCACCGGCGTGGCATCCGAGGTGATCGCCGCCATCACGGCACCTTCGCGAAGGTACGAGGTGGTGTGCTCCTGGTCCTCGCGGTGGAACTCGAAGTCGAGGCCCTCCAGAGGTGCGAGGGCAGGGAGCACCCACGTGGCGAGCGAGTCGGCGTTCACGGCCAGCGGGATGCTCCTACGTGCACCGCCGACGGAATTCGCACCGTCTGCATCGATCGCGAGTTCGTGCGACAGCGTGCCCGCCAGCGCGTCGATCTGCCGCGCGACGCGCAGCGCGACGGCGCCGGCCTCGGTGACGGTCACCGGTTTCGAGCGCACGAGCAGCACCCTGCCGAGGGATGCCTCGAGCGCGCGGATGCGCTGGCTCACGGCGGACGGCGTGATGTGCAGGGTGCGGGCAGCGGCATCCAGTGTGCCGTGTGTCACGGCGGCATCCAGCGCGCGGAGCTGGGCGAGGTCGAGATCCATCAACAGTGATGCTAATGCTGCATTAGAAACTGAAGCTGTACTTCATTGTGTCGTGACCTTAGTTTGATGCCGTGCCCTTCTCGACCGTGCTCGCCGGATTCGGCTTCAGCCTGTCGCTGATCGTGGCGATCGGAGCCCAGAACGCCTTCGTGCTGCGGCAGGGCTTGCGCAGGGAGCACGTGCTGCCGATCGTGATCGTCTGCGCGGGTACTGACGCGCTGCTGATCTGCGCGGGCATCGCGGGCATCGGATTCCTGGTGCTTGCTGCACCGTGGGTGATCGCGGCGATCAGGTGGGCCGGGGTCGCCTTCCTCCTCGTGTACGGCGTTCTCGCCGTGAGGCGGGCGTTCCGCCCTGGGGAGCTCGACCCGGCATCCGGTGCCGGCCCGGCAGGGCTCGCCGCAACCCTGGCCGCGTGCCTCGCGTTCACGTGGCTGAACCCGCACGTCTACCTCGACACCGTCGTGCTGATGGGAACTGTGGGCAACGGATATGGAGACAACCGCTGGTGGTTCGCGCTCGGCGCCGCCCTCGCCAGTGCCGTCTGGTTCACAGCCCTCGGTTTCGGCGCCAGGATGCTCCGCCCCCTCTTCCGCTCCCCCGTCGCGTGGCGAGTGCTCGACGTGCTCATCGCGCTGACGATGTTCGCGATCGCGGTCACGCTGGCGGTCGAGGCGCTCACGCATCCGTGACGCAGGGCGTTCCGAGGACTCATGCGACGCTGCGTCCCCGTCGCCCGCTACGGATATGCTGACGCCGATCAGTCCACTTCAGTGAAATGACGTGATATCCGATGCTGTTCAGCATCGCACTCGCCCTTCTGTCGTCGCTCTCTTACGGGTTCTCCGACTTCTTCGCCGCGCGTGCGGCGGCGAAGCTCGGCGTCATCCGCACCACGACTCTCGTCTACGTCTTCGCGACGATCGCGGTCGGTATCGGCCTGCTGTTCGTCAGCGGCACCTGGGCAGGCGGCGCCGTGTTCTGGGGCGCGGTGGCTGGCGTCTGCGCGATCATCGGCTTCATCGGGTTCTACGCGGGCATGGCGGTCGGCCCGATGAGCCTGGTGTCACCGCTCATCTCGGTGCTCGAGGCTGTGGTGCCCGTGTGCGTCGCGATCGCGCGCGGAGACAGTCTGCCGCCGGTGGCCTGGGTCGCGATCGCTCTCGCCGTGATCAGCGCGCTGCTCATCTCGCTGCAGCGCTCGCAGCAGCACGCACGCATCGCACCGCGCACGGTGATCATCGCGATCATCTCCGGCGTCGTGCTGGGCCTCTCGATCACCGCCCTGGACTACGCACCCAAGGATTCCGGGCTCACGCCGGCCTTCGTCGAGCTGGCGGTCGGTGTCGTGATCATGCTCGCCCTGGTCGGAGTCGCCGCGCTCAGCACCCGCGTGCGCACGAGCCTCGCCACGCTCGAAGTGGATGCCGAGGAGTCCCATTCGAGCGACGTGCCGAGACGCACCGCGCTGACGATGATGCTCGTCGGCGGCATTCTTCTCGGCGCGTCGAACGCGCTGCTCGTCATCGCCCTGCAGCACGGCGATCTGGCGGTGGTGTCCGTCATCATCGGCATCTACCCGCTGGCGACGATCGTGCTCGCCCGCATCGTGCTGAAGGAGCGGATGTCGCCGGTACAGGCATCAGGAGTCGGGCTCGCCCTCGTGGCCACCGCACTGCTTGCGTTGGCGACCGGGTGACGCTCAGTCCTCCGCGATGCCGATCTTCGCGTGCAGTCGCTTCGCCCAGCGAGGAGCCCACCACATGATGCGCTCCTGCCACGTCATGAACGCCGGAACCAGAAGGCAACGCACCAGGGTCGCGTCGATCAGCACGGCGAACGCCAGCGCGACGCCGAGCTGTTTGATGAGCACGAGGTCGCCGGTGGCGAAGCCCGCGAACACCACGATGATGATCAGGGCTGCTGACGTGATGATGCGACCGGACCGCTGCAGACCGAGTGCGATCGCCTCGCGTCCCGGCGTGCCGGCATCCACTCGCTCCTTGATACGGCTCAGGATGAACATCTCGTAGTCCATCGCGAGACCGAACCCGAAGGCGAGGGCGAGCAGCAGCACGATCACGTCGACTCCGTAGACGCGGTCGGCGTCGAAGCCGAGCACGCCGGCGAACGCACCGTCCTGGAAGCCCCACACCAACAGGCCGAGGGATGCCCCGAGTGAAAGCGCACTGGCCACGAGCGCCTTGAGCGGCACCACGATCGACCCGGTCATCAGGAACAGCAGCACGATCGTGCCGATCGCGACGATCAGGATCGCCAACGGCGCGCCCCTGGCGAGCGAGTCGGCCAGGTCGACGGTGCTCGCATCCACACCGGTGACCCAATGGGCGAACGCGGGTGGATCACTGCGGATCTCGCCCACGACGCCGACGCCGTCGCGCGGGTCGACGTTCACGCGGGCGCTCCAGGCGTGAGCCGACTGCTGCGGATCCTGCACGGACTCGACATGGTCGAGCTTCCTGACGTGCTCCGACCAGTCGACGAGGCGTGCCCGCGATGTCGTGACGAGCTGGATGCGGGCGGGTGCGGCATCCGGGAACTCGTCGGTGAGCGTGGTCTCGAACGTGTACTGGCTCGATGCCCGCGGCACCGCGTCGATGCTCGTGTTCGCAAGGGTGAGTGAGGCGATCGGGCTGGCCAACAGGAGCAGCACCACGACGCAGCCGAGTGTGACCCAGGCAGGATGCCGCTGCACCCGCCTGGTGAGGCGGGAGAACACGCCTTCTTCGGGCGCGACATCGCCGAACCGCACGATGTATTTGCCGAGCCAGGGCAGCCTGGTCAGCGCGCCGGGGCGAAGCAGCCGGTCGCCGGAGAGCCCGATGATCGCCGGAATGAGTGTGAGCGCCGAGAGGATGCCCACCACGGTGACCGCGATCGCCGCGATGCCCACGGCACGCACGAACGACGGCTCGAACACGAGCAGTCCGAGGCAGGCGATCGCGAACGTCGTGCCCGAGAACAGCACCGTTCGTCCAGCGCGATCAAGCGCGGCTCCCACTGCGGCGAGCCGCACGGCGCGTCCCTCCTGCCCTCGCTCCGCCGCGGCGCGATACTCCTCCCTGAACCTGCTGACGACGAGCAGGCCGTAGTCGATCGAGAGCCCGAGTCCGACGGCCGTGATCACGTTGATCACGGTGTTGGCGATGTCCGTCAGATAGGTGAAGCCCAGCAGCACACCCAGCGACGTGACGATGGATGCTCCGGCACCGATCAGCGGCAGTCCGGCTGCGATGAATCCGCCGAACACGACCAGCATCACGAGCAGAGCGATCGGCAGCGCGACGGTCTCGCCACGTCGCAGGTCGTTCTCGGAGATGCTCTGCAGCGAATCGGTCAGAAGCCTGGTGCTGCCGACCTCCACCGTCGCGTGCGGGTGAGCGGAGCGAAGATCGTCGCGCGCGGCATCCATCTGCGTCTGCACCCGGTCGACGGTGGACTGAGAGGCCGCGTGACCGTTCGCACCCTGCACGGTGGCCGTGATCAGGATGCCATCACCGTCCTTCGCCACCAGCGCCCCGACCTGCGGATTCTCGACACCGCCCGGCACTGCCAGCGGGTCGGCGACCGTCGTCTTCGGCAGCGCGGCCAGGTCGGTGGCGAGCTCGGTCGTGCGGGCGACCAACTCGGCATCCGACGGCTCGACGCCGTGCACGAGCAGCGTGACACTCGTGCCGGCCGAGCCGGACCCGAGCTTGTCGGCACCAATCGAACTCTCGCCGTTCACACTGGGAACGGATCCGCCGAG
Organism: Humibacter sp. RRB41; assembly: GCF_022761015.1. Taxonomy (GTDB): domain Bacteria; phylum Actinomycetota; class Actinomycetes; order Actinomycetales; family Microbacteriaceae; genus Humibacter. The sequence goes on along the minus strand of NZ_JAKWJQ010000004.1, from coordinate 19,666 downwards.
ACGGTCGAACAGCCTTTGTCCACCAAGCCCACCCAGCGCGGTCGCGACAGCAGCGGCGACGACGGTCAGCCAGACGCCGAGTGTGATCCACGGATGCCTCGCGGCACTCGCGCCCAGCCGTCCGATCGGCCCGACGCGTCGGGCTGTGCTCGGCTGCGTCAAGGCTCCTCCGGTGCTTCGCTCGGTCTACGCTCGGCGCACGACCGCGAGTACGGCATCCGTCGTCCCCGTCCAGTCACCGGTCAAAGTCTCGCCGTCGCCGGGCGCGGTCTCCGACGCGCCGATCACGCGCACGATCCGCGCCTCGACCCCGTCAGCGGCAACGGTCGTCGTTGCCCAGTCGCTGCTGCGTGCCAGCGAACCGGGGTCGTGTGCGATCGCCGGCACATCGGCATCCGGATGTCCGCTGCCCCGCACCTGCGCGTCACCGGCCTTGGGCACGGTGACACCGTTCTCTTCGTAGTGCTGCTCCACCTCCGTGCCGCCCGTGAGCACGATGCGCGCCAGTTCGGCGACGAAGACCGGATCTCCCGCGCCGTCGTAGACCCACCGGGTGCCGAGCACGCTGTGCTCCATGGTGCCGAGGAGTGAGTCGTTCGCGCCCTCCAGCGGCGATCCGCGATAGGTCAGCGGGACCTGCAGCGTCGTGCCTCCGCCATCGACGAGCAGCGTCTCGATGCCGACCTCGCCCGCCGGGTCATCGAACCGGAACGACGCGACGCGCTTCAGTTCGGAGCCTGAGGCATCCGCCGGGTAGAAGGGCTGCGACGGCAGCCAGCCGGCCACCAGCTCGAGCTTCGACGGAGTCAGTTGCGCGTGATGCAGCAGTGCCATGTGCACCACACTGGCACATCGAAATCCTCACATCGAAACCGGCACATCGAAGTAGCCTGGCGAACATGACCTCGAGGTGGAGCGAAGCGGAACTGCGGACCATCGGCGAAAACGACGAGGTGGTGCTGGCATCCAGGGGATCGGACGGGTCGCTGAGCACATCCGCGACCATTTGGATCGTGCGCGCCGGCGACGACGTCTTCGTGCGATCCGCCCACGGCTCGACGAATCGCTGGTACAAGCGCGCCGTCGCCGCGGGCGGCGGGCACGTCGCGATCGGAGACGTCGCACGCGACGTCGCGTTCGAGGATGCCTCCGCCGACGCTGACCACGCCGCCATCGACGCCGCGTACCACGCCAAATACGACGGCAAATACCCCAAGGAGTACGTGGACCCGGTGGTCGACGACCTGTCGCACGGGGCGACGTTGCGGCTCATTCCGGCGTGAATCAGGCGCCGATGCACGACGGCCAGCTGGCCGTCACCGTCGATGTCGTTCGCGCGCTCATCGCCGAGCAGTTCCCGCACTGGTCGCACGAGTACGTCGCCGCCCTGTCGACCTCCGGCACTGTGAACGCGATCTTCAGGGTCGGGGAGCGGCTCGCGGCACGCTTCCCGCTGGTCGTCGACGATGCGGATGCCGCACGTCGCGAGCTCGAGATCGAGGCGGCTGCCGCGAGGGAGCTCGCCTCGGCCACGAACGTTCCGACGCCCGTCGTGGCGGCCATCGGAGAGCCGGGACACGACTACCCCGGCCCCTGGTCCTTGTCCACCTGGCTGAACGGAACCCCCGTCACGCCCGACAGCCTCGCGGACTCGACGGAATTCGCTCTCGAGATCGCCGCGTTCATCCTCGAGCTGCGTGCCACCCCGGTCGCCGGTCGCGTCTTCTCGGGCAGAGGTCGCGGCGGTGATCTGCGTGCGCACGACGATTGGGTGCGCATCTGCCTCGACAACAGCGCAGGTCTCCTCGACGTCGACGCACTCGCACGGGCATGGGCGACGTTCCGAGAACTGCCCCGCCACTCCCCCGACGTCATGTCGCACACCGACCTGATTCCGGCCAACCTGCTCGAGGGGCACGGCCGCCTGGTCGGCGTGCTCGATGTCGGCGGCTTCGGGCCGGCAGACCCAGCACTCGACCTCGTCGTCGCCTGGCACGTGTTCGATGAGGTGCCGCGCCGCGAACTGCGCCGCGCTCTCGGATCGGACGACGTCGAGTGGGCGCGCGGCGCTGCATGGGCGTTCGTACAGGCGATGGGACTCGTCTGGTACTACCGCCAGAGCAACGTGACGATGAGCGCGCTCGGGAGGAGCACGCTGGAGCGGATCATGGCATCCGGGATCGCCGAGCGCATCTGACACACGACGCACGTCGGTCGCTCCGGCTAGCGTCGGCGCATGGACCTCACCGAAGAGCAACGCGCCTTTCTCGACTCGACCCGCTCAGCGGCGATGATCACGATCGGTCGCGACGGCATGCCCAAGGCAGTTCGAGTCGGCGTGGTGGCCGTCGACGGACACCTCTGGAGCAGCGGCACGGCTGACCGCACGCGCACGAAACGGCTGCGCCGCGACCCGCGCAGCACGCTGTTCGTGTTCGACGGCCAGTACCGGTTCCTCACCCTCGAAACGGGGGTCACGCTTCTCGACGGCGCGGATGCCCCTGAGCAGAGCGTGCGCCTCTTCCGTGCGATGCAGAGCAGGCCGACCGGCGATCTCGTGTGGAACGGCGAGGAGCTGAGCGAGTCCGACTTCCTCGCCGCGATGGTGCGCGAGGGCCGCCTGATCTACCAGTTCGACGTGCACAAGGCTTACGGGCTGGTCTGAATCCCGCCTAGGCTTTCGAACATCCGGTCTCGTCATCGGAGGAAGGACAACATGCCCGACTCGAACGACAGCCGTGTCGCCGTCTACATCGACTTCGACAACATCGTCATCTCCCGCTACGACCAGGTGAACGGGCGCAACTCCTTCACCCGCGACAAGATCCGCCAATTCGATCCATCAGTCGGCGGAGCGGATGCCTCCCTCGCCGCCAAGCTCTCGGCGGCCACCGTCGACGTGGGCGCGGTGATCGACTTCGCAGCATCCTTCGGCACGCTCGTGCTCACGAGGGCCTACGCGGACTGGTCGGCACCCGTCAACGCCGTCTACCGCCACCAACTGGTCGGACGCGCGGTGGACCTCGTGCAGTTGTTCCCTGCCGCGGCGTACGCGAAGAACGGGGCGGACATCCGGCTCGCCGTCGACACCGTCGAGGACATGTTCCGGCTGCCCGACCTCACTCACGTCGTCATCGTCGCGGGAGACAGCGACTACGTGCCTCTGGCGCAGCGCATCAAGCGACTGGGCCGCTACGTGGTGGGCATCGGCGTCGCCGGTTCGACGAGCCGCACCCTCGCCGCCGCGTGCGACGAGTTCTACAGCTACGACGCGCTGCCCGGCATCGAGCGCCCCGCTCCTCCCGAGGCGCCGCAGCCTGTCACCGAGCCCGAGCCCGAGCCGGATGCCGAAAAGGACGGCACGAAGGATGCCACGCCCAAGGCATCAACGAGGTCGCGCACCAAGGCTCCCGCGAAATCCACGGCGAAGGCGCCCGTGGCCGAGCCGCCGGCGCAGAACACCGACGAAGACGACGAGGATGCCTCGCGCGACCCACAGCTCGAGGCGACCGGCCTTCTTGATCGCGCCCTGCGCATCGGTCACGAGAAAGACGACACCGAGTGGCTGCACTCGTCGGCGGTGAAGACGCAGATCAAGCGCATGGATCCATCGTTCAGCGAGAAGCAGCTCGGCTTCCGGTCGTTCTCGGACTTCATCAAATCGCGCTCCGACATCGCGGAGCTCGACGACAGCAGCACGACCCAACTGGTGCGGTTGAAGCCGCAGGCAGCCGATGCTGCTGCGTCGTCGAAGCGCGCGCCACGACGGGCAAAGGGGTAGGTCGCAGACATGCGACAACTCATCATCACCGCGTTCGTCTCCGTCGATGGCGTCATGGAGGCGCCGGGCGGCGAGCAGGGCTATCGCAATGCGGGCTGGACCTTCAACGGCATCGACTTCGATCCCGCCGCCTACGAGCTGAAGGGACGTGAGCAGCAGGATGCATCCGCCCTGCTCCTGGGTCGTGTCAGCTACCAGGCGTTCGCCCCGATCTGGCCGACCATGGACGACTTCGCCGGCTACAACGCGATGCCCCGCTACGTCGTCTCACGCACGCTCACGAACGACGACGACCGCTGGCCGGCGACCCTGTTGCCCTCGCTCGACGAGGTCGCTGCGCTGAAAGAGACCGACGGTGGCCCGATCCTCGTGCACGGCAGCGCGACCCTTGGCGCGAGCCTCGCGGATGCCGGCCTCGTGGACCGCTACCACCTGCTCGTCTTCCCCGTGCTGCTCGGCGCAGGCAAGCGCCTGTTCAGCGATGCCGACAAGGATGCGACCCGCCTCACCGTCGTCGAGAACGAGGCGTACGCGAACGGCATCGTGAAGCAGATCTACGACGTCGTGCGCTGAGAGGTCGCGATCGCTCTGGATCGCGCACCCACCAGCATCCCGGCGCCGGCCACTCCCGCCGCGACAACGAGTGCGGCTGCCGAAACGGTGAAGGCCACGGTGTAGCCGCCGGCCGCCGGCAGCCCCGACCCCGCGATCACGTCGGACGTGACGATCGCAACGGCGACCTGAGCGCCGAGGGAGCCGCCGATCGTGCGCACGATCGTGTTCACCCCCGTCGCCTCGCCCGTCTCATGAGGATCGACCGCGGCGACCACAACGTTCACCAGCGCGGAGAATGCGAATCCGATCCCGACTCCGAGAACACCCGACCCGAGAACGATCGCCCAGGCTTCGGAGTGACCGGCGGCGAAGAATCCGAACCCGACCGCTCCGATCAGGCAGGCGACGAGCAGGGTGGGGGTGAAGCCGATGCGCGACCCCAACCGGCCGCCGATCGGCCCGGCGAAGAGCATCGTGACCGCCATCGGCAGCAGATACAGACCTGATTCGGTGACCGTCGCGCCGAAGCCGTATCCCGCCGACGACGGCGTCTGCACGAACTGCGGAACGAGGGTGAACGCCCCGTACATGCCGAACCCGATGATCAGTGCCGTGAGATTCGCCGTCACGAGCGCCGGCCGCCGTTGAACTCGAAGATCGACGAGCGGCGACGCCACCCTCAGCTCGAGCACCACGAACCCGACGAAGGCGAGCACTGCCAGCACCAGCATGGTCACGACGGGCCCGATCGGCCACGACCGGAACTGCCCGATCACGAGCAGCAGAGCCACCAGCGCGATGCTCAACAGGAGCGCTCCCCGCCAATCGATCCGCACCCGACGTCGTTCGGATCGGCCGTCCCTCGGGATGAACGCCAGAGTCCCAGCGAGCGCGAGCAGGATGACGACGAGCGACGTCCAGAACAGCCACGGCCAGCCGAGGGCATCCGTGATCGGCCCCGGCAACACCAGGCCAACCCCGAACCCGATGCCGAAGACGGCGCTGATCGTGCCGATCGCCACCGGGACGCGATGGCGCGGCATCCGGTCGCGCACGATGCCGAACGCGAGGGGGAAGGTACCTGCGCCCAGCCCCTGCACAGCACGTGCCGCGATTAGCACACCGACGGTTCCGGCGAGCGCAGCCAGAACCGTGCCGGCGGCGAGGATGCCGAGGCTCACGATCAAGAGAAGTCGTTTGCCGAAGAGGTCCCCCAGCCGACCGATCACGATCGTGCCGACCGACGATGTCAGCAGGAACGAGCTGACGATCCAGGCCGTCGTGGTCGGGGATGCCCCGAACTCGCGCTGAAAGTCCGGCAACGCCGGAACGACCATGGTCTGCAGCAGCGAGAACGACAGCACCGCGAGCAGGAGCGCCGCGAAGACCCTCGCGGATCCGTCCTTCGGCTTTTCGATAATTTGTGTCATAGCGACATCATTACATCTCGGCACAATGTCATGTTGATAGTGTCGTCGCATGACCGATGCAGCAACGGATGCCGCGCCACCGCCCCAGGGACGCCCCCCGACGCTGCTCGGTCTGCCGTCGTATCTCGCAGGGCACGTCTCCCGCATCGGGCGCTCCACGCTCGTCGGCGAACTGGCATCGCGCGGGCTCCGGCTCCCGCACTTCGCGATCTTCGCCGGTCTGCACGACTTCGGATCTCTGCCGCACAACGAACTTGCGGACCGGCTCGGACTCAACCGCAGCCACCTCGTCGGATACCTCGACGAGCTCGAGGACAAGGATGCGATCGAGCGCTCACGCGATTCCTCGGATCGGCGCCGCCAATTGATCAGTCTGACCCTTCCGGGCGAGGAACTGGCCTCCGAACTGATCGAGTACGCACGATCGGGCGAAGCTACCGACCTCTCCGTGCTGAACACAAGCGAGTTGGCGACTCTGACGAAGCTGCTTCGCCGCGTCGTCGAGGCGGACGACGGGAGAGAGCGATGAGCCGCATCGACGTGGTCGAGACAAGCATCGCGGACCTTCGGTCGGCACTCGAGGCAGGCGATGCGACGGCAGTCGAACTGCTCGAGGCCTACCTCGCACGCATCGACGCCTACGACGCGCGCGGCACCGCGACCGCGCTGAATGCCGTCGTCGTGCGCAACCCGGAGGCACACGCCGAAGCGGAGGCATCCGACCTGCGGCGAGCTGCAGGCGAGCTCCTCGGCCCCCTCGACGGCATCCCGTACACCGCGAAGGACAGCTACCTGGCACGCGGGCTGACGGCCGCGGCCGGGTCGCCGGCGTTCGCCGACCTCGTCGCCCAGCGCGACGCGTTCACGATCGAGCGGCTGCGCGCTGGCGGCGCCGTACTCATCGGCCTCACCAACATGCCGCCGATGGCCAACGGCGGCATGCAACGCGGCCTCTACGGTCGAGCCGAGAGCCCGTACAACGCCGAGTGGCTGACCTCGGCGTTCGGCTCCGGTTCGTCGAACGGTTCGGGCACGGCGACCGCCGCGAGCTTCGCGGCGTTCGGTCTCGGCGAGGAGACCTGGTCGTCGGGGCGGGCCCCGGCATCCAACAACGCGCTGTGCGCCTACACGCCATCACGCGGCGTGATCTCGGTACGGGGCAACTGGCCTCTCGTGCCGACGATGGACGTTGTGGTGCCGCACGCCCGCACCATGCCCGATCTGCTCGACGTGCTCGACGTGATCGTCGCCGACGATGCGGATGCCCGCGGCGACTTCTGGCGCGCCCAGCCGTGGGTGCGCATCCCTGCGGCATCCGACGTGCGTCCTGCGTCGTATCCGGCCCTCGCGCCGTCGTCTCGCGCGGCCGCGCAGTCGACATTGCACGGCAAGCGGGTCGGAGTTCCGCGCATGTACATCAACGCCGATCCGAATGCCGGCACCGGCGAGCATCCCGGCATCGGCGGCTCGACGGGGCGGCCGATCGTCACGAGGGAGTCCGTGCTCGCACTGTGGCGCACCGCACGCTCCGACCTCGAAGCGGCCGGTGCCGAGGTGGTCGAGGTCGACTTCCCGGCCGTCACGAACTACGAGGGCGACCGGCCAGGTGCGCCGACGATCGCCACTCGCGGGCTCGTCTCACCGGAGTTCCTGCGCAACGAGATCGTCGACCTGTCGGCGTGGGCGTGGGACGACTTCTTGAAAGCCAACGGCGACCCCCACCTCCGCGGGCTCGACGGGGTCGACGGAGCCACCATCTTCCCGCTGCCGCCCGGCGCGCTCCCCGACAGGTACACGGGGTTCGACGATGACATCGCGACGTATCCGAAGGTGGTGCGCGAGCATCCGTATGCGTCGTTCACCGACATCCCGCATCTCGAGGCGGGCGTGCGCGGGCTCGAGGAGACGCGACGTGTCGACCTCGAGGAGTGGATGGACTGGCTCGGTCTCGACGCCGTGGCGTTCCCCGCCGTCGCCGACGTGGGACCTGCGGACATGGACGTGAACCCCGCATCGGCCGATCTCGGCTGGCGCAACGGCGTCTGGGTGTCCAACGGCAACCTCGTACCGCGACACCTCGGCATCCCGACGGTGACGGTTCCGATGGGGACCATGGCCGACATCGGGATGCCCGTTGGCCTCACCTTCGCCGGTCGCGCTTACGACGACACGGCGCTGCTCACGCTCGCCGCCGCCTTCGAGGCGACAGGCGAGCGCCGAGCCGAGCCACCCCGCACGCCTCGGCTCTAGCTTCGGCCGCGCGCAGTGCCGAAAACTCCGGCCAGCCAGTCGAGGATGATCGTCAGGCTCTCCGGATCCAGACGCGTTCCCGGCTCGTTGTACCCGTTGCCCGGTGACGTCGCGACCTCCTGCGGCGTGCGACCGTCTTCTTTGAACACGTGGTTCGCATGCGGAGGGAACGCGAACGTCACCCCGGCGTTCGCCACGGCCGCCTGCCGTAAAGGATCGCCGTCCGCATACTCATCGATCTGCACGTCGTGGCCGCCGATGAGCACGAGCGTCGGGATGCCGACCCGCGCGATCGTGTCGACGGCAGACTCGACCCAGAGCTCGCGCGCGAACGGCAGGTTGGCAGGAGCCTCGAAGCTCGAAAGCACCATGCGCACGCTGTCGGGCAGTGCCGGGTCCGGATCCATCGACTCGCCGGCCGCGTATCTGGCGGCCGCCTCTTCGACCTTGGGCATCAGCTCCGTGCCGCCGGGCAGCTGGGAGGCCTGCGAAGCGAGCTGCGCCAACAGCACATCCTTGATCGGCCGGCCGGGCGGTGCCGCGAGCACGAGGCCGACGAACGGCACACTCTGGTCACTCGTTGCGTAGTGCAGAACGTGCAGAGTGCCCTCGCTGTTGCCGAGCCCCACGATGCGTGTCGGGTCCACGAACTCCTGCGCCGCGAGCACGTCGACGGCGGCGACCAGCTCATCGAGGTGCGAGGCCATGCTCATCGTGCCGATCAGCTTCGGCACATTCTGCATGGCGTGCGGTCCGGATGCCCGCTTGTCGTAGCGCAGCGAGGCGATGCCCGCATTCGCGAACGCTTCGGCGAAGAGCCGACCGCTGCCGTTGGATCCTGGCAGCATCGGCGAGCACCAGTCGCGGTCGGTCGGTCCGCTCCCCGCCACCAGCACGACCGCCGGGAACGGCCCGTCGCCGTCCGGCCGCATGACGGTCCCCTCCATCGTGATGTCATCGAGAACCCAGGAGACGTCGGTCGATACGGTCATGTCGACAGTCTCGCAGCGCCGGGCGACGCCGGCACCCGTGACAGATGTCACCGGCGCGCCGTGACGGGCGGCACGCGCGGCGTCGCGGCCGGCCGAACATGATGGTCTCGGATGCCGTGACCCCATCGAAAGGACCGCCGATGCCCAGTCAGAATGCCCCAGCCACACCCGCCGCCGACGCCATCCCACGCGTCGCGTACGTCGGCGTCGCGGGAGGCCTGCTGCTGATGGCGTTCTTCACGCTGCTCTGGGCATCCTGGCTTTTCGGGACCGTCTCGCCTGCGATCGCGACGCCGGTGTTCGCGGCGTACGCCGTCTTCGCCATCGTCTTCGTCGTCGTCGCCGTTCGCCTGTTCGGCTCAGCTCGTCGCGCGCCGACCATCGACACCGACGAGCGCATCGGGCGAACCACCAGCATCGGCCGACAGTTCGGCATCATCTTCGGCATCGAATTCGTGCTGATCGGGGTGGCAGGCGGCATCCTGAGCGCGACAGGGAACTCCGACTATCTGAACCCGGTGATCGCCCTGATCGTCGGCTCGCACTTCATTCCGCTCGCGCGCGTCTTCGAGCGCACGATCGACTACTACATCGCCGCCTGGACGATCCTCTTCGCGCTGCTCGGGATCGCGCTGCTGCTCTTCACGTCCACGCCGAGGGACACGGTCTGGACCATCGTCGCGCTGGCCGCCGCCAACGCAACGACCGCCTACGGCGTCTACATGCTCGTGGTCGCACGCCGCCTGAACCGCCTCAGGCTGCCCTGACCCGCGGGTCGATGATGCCGTAGACGATGTCGACGATCACGTTCGCAACAGCGATGAGGATGGCCGAGAACAGGGTCACCCCGACGACGACCTGTAGGTCCAGCGTTCCGATCGCGGTGATCAGCAGCGACCCGATCCCTTGCATCGAGAACACCCGCTCCGTGATCACCGCACCGCCGAGCAGCGTGCCGAGGTCGAGGCCGAAGATCGTGACGACCGGGATCAGCGCGTTGCGCAGGCCGTGCCGCACGACAACGACACGTTCGGTCAGTCCCTTCGCCCTCGCGGTACGCACGTAGTCCTGCCCGAACTGCTCGAGCAGCTCACCACGCGTCAGACGGGCGTAGACCGCGGCGCTGATGAACGCGAGGGCGCACCACGGCAGGATCAGGTGCAGGAACCATCCGACCGGGTCTTCCGTCAGCGGTTCGTAGCCACCGGTCGGCAGCCAGCCGAGCCGGAATCCGAACAGCAGGATCAGCAGCATCCCAACGAGATAGGCGGGAGCGGAGACCCCCGCGATCGCCACCGTCATGATGGCCTTGTCAGCTCCCTTTCCACGACGCACCGCTGCGATCGTCCCGCCGAGAACACCCGTGACGAGCCAGAGAACGGCAGCCCCCACAGCGATCGACGCGGTGACCGGGAAGTGGGTCAGGATGAGCTCGGTCACGGGCGTGCTCAGCTGGAACGAGTAGCCGAGGCAGGGCGCAGAACAGACGATCGTGCCGGTACCGGCGCCGAACGAGCGGCCGACGACGATGCCCTTGAGGAACTCCCAGAGCTGGCCGTACCACGGCAGGTTGAGCCCGAGATACTCCTTCGCTCGCGCGAGGTTCTCCGGCGTGCAGGGCTTGCCACAGGAGAGCTGCGCCGGGTTGGAGGGCAGCAGATAGAAGATCACGTACGTGATCGCCGTGACCACCAGCAGCACGATGACCACGCCGAGCAGGCGGAACGCGATGTAACGGGCGATGCGCATCAGCCGGCCGCTCTCGTCGTCGCGGCCTCGGTCGTCGTCGCGGACTGCCGTCTGCGGGAGCGGCGGCGATTCACGCGTGGATCGAGGGCATCCCGCAGCCCGTCGCCGAACGCGTTGAACGCGAGCGTGATGAAGAAGAGCGCCCCTCCAGGGAACAGCAGGTAGGCGGGGTCGGTGGAGAACCAGGCCACGGCGTTGCCGATCGTGCGACCCCACGACGGCGTGGGCGGCGGCACCCCGACGCCGAGGAACGAGAGCGCAGCCTCCGTGCCGATCATGGCGGGGATCAGGATGGTCGCGTAGACGATGATCGTCGACCCCACGTTCGGCAGAAGCTGGCGCCAGAGCACGTGCGCCGAGCCGGCGCCCATCGCCTGCGACGCCACGACGTACGTGCGCTGTCGCAGCGACAGCACCTGACCGCGCACCACGCGGGCCACGGCCGGCCAGCCGAAGAAGCCGATGATCAGCACCATGAGCACCGGGCGCGGAAAACTGGCCGCGACGATCGCGGTGAGCGAGATCATGAAGATGAGGCTCGGGAAGCCGAGCATCACGTCGACCACCCTGCTCGCGATGCGGTCGTACCAGCCGCCGAAGTATCCGGCGGTGATGCCGACCAGCACGCCGAGCGCGACGGCGATCACGGTGGCGAGCACTCCGACCGTGATCGACACCCGTCCGCCGTAGACGACGATCGAGAACAGGTCGCGGCCGGTCAGCGGTTCCACGCCGAACCAGTGCTGCCACGAGATGCCGCCGCCGAAGCCCTTGGGCGAACCGTTCGAGTCGAGGGCCCCGAGATGGTACGAGTACGGGTTCTGCCCGTTGATGCCGGTGATCAGAGGGGCGAAGATCGCGGCCAGCACGAACACGAGGACGACGACGATGCCCGCCAGCGCCCACGGGTCTCTGCGCAGGTGGTTCCAGACGTTCATGCGATCTCCTCGAGCAACCGCCATGCCTCACGCCGTGCGGTCTGCGCCTCCGGGTCGGCGACGGGAGCAGCGGCGAGCAGCCGCTTCGTGTACGGGTCGGACGGCGCCGCCAGCACGCTCGCCGCATCTCCCCGCTCGACGACGCGTCCATCGCGCAGCACGACGACCGAATCGGCGAGACGACGCACGACGGCCAGATCGTGGCTGATGAACAGACACGCGAAGCCGAGTCGGCGTTGCAGTTCCTGGAGCAGATCGAGCACGGATGCCTGCACCGAGACATCCAGCGCACTCGTCGGCTCGTCTGCGATCAAGAGTCTCGGCTCGAGCGCGAGGGCGCGCGCGATGGCGACGCGCTGGCGCTGCCCGCCGGAGAGTTCGTGCGGGTAGCGCTCGGCGAAGTCGAGCGGCAGGCTGACCTGCCGCAGCAGGTCGCTCACCCGGTCGGCGCGCTCGGCGCGGGACATCCCGGTGTGCACCATGAGCGGTTCCGCGATGCTGTCGCCGACGCGGTTGCGCGGGTTGAGCGACGACGCCGGGTCTTGGAACACGTACCCGATGCGGCTGCGGATGTCGCGCCTCAGCCTTCGCGACGATCCCGCCAGCTGCACGCCGGCGACCGTCGCGCGGCCCTCGACGATCGGCACGAGCCCTGCGAGGGCACGCCCGATCGTGGACTTTCCCGATCCGGACTCACCGACGAGCCCGACGACCTCGCTTCGTCCGATCTCGAAGCTCACACCGTCGACGGCGCGAACGGCGACGCCGCGGCGGTGGAAGACGACGGACGCGTTCGCGAGCACGGCTGCGTCATCCGCGGAGGCATCCGGCTGGGCTTCTATCTCGGCTTCTATCCCGGCTGCGACGACGGGAGTCGCCTCCGTGACGGTCGCGACGTCGAGTTCGGCGAGCGTCGGCACGGCGGCCAGGAGCCGCTTCGTGTAGTCCGACGTCGGCGCGGCGAAGACCGTCTCGACCGGCCCGCGCTCGACGACCTCGCCGGCACGCATCACGAGCACATCGTCCGCGAGGTCTGCCACGACGCCCATGTCGTGCGTGATGAGCAGGATGGCCGTGTCTCTGGTGTCCCGCAGCGAACGCAGCAGGTCGAGGATGCCGGCCTGCACCGTGACATCCAGTGCCGTCGTCGGCTCATCGGCGATGATCGCGACGGGGTCGCAGCTGATCGCCATTGCGATCATCGCTCGCTGCAGCTGCCCGCCGGAAAGCTCGTGCGGATACGACGCGGCGATGCGACGGGAATCCGGCAGCCCGACGGTGGCCAGCAACTCCTCGACGCGGGCACGCAGTTCGGCCTTGGCGCGGATCGGCCGGTGCACGTTGATCGCCTCGGCGATCTGGCGGCCGATCGGGAACACCGGGTCGAATGCGCTCATCGGCTCTTGGAAGACGGTGCCGATGAGTCCACCCCGCACGCGGCGCAGCTCGGCGCCTGGCGCTCCGACGAGCTCGTTTCCGTTCAACTCGATGCTGCCGCTCACGGTGGCGGAGTCGGGCAGCAGACCGAGCACGCTCATCGCGGTCACCGACTTGCCCGACCCCGACTCTCCGACGAGGGCGAGCACCTGGCCGGAGTACAGGGTGAAGCCGACCCGGTCCACGACCCGGTCGGCTTCACCCTGCTGTGCAAACGAGATCGAGAGATCCCGTACCCTCAGCACCGGCTCGCGGTGCTGAGGGCTCACTGCTCCTTCGGTCACTTGCTCAACGTCAGCGTCATGTAGTCCGGGTAGGCCGGGAACGACGGGATGAAGAAGTTGCCGACGCCCGAGCCGTGCAGGAAGGACTGCTTGGCGTAGATGAGCGGCACGACCGGGGCATCCGCCATGATCTGCTTGTCGATCGCGGCCCAGTCGGACTGAGCCTTCTTCTGGTCGACCTCCGCCTGTGCTGCGGCGATCGCGGTGTCGACGGCCCGGTTCGAGTACTGCGACACGTTGTAGTTGCCATTGCCGATCTGGCTCGAGTCGAACAGCGGCGAGATGTTCGCATTGGCCGACGGGAAGTCCGGCTGCCAGCTCATCATCGCCAAGTCGAACGTCGGGTTGCTCACGGCGACGTCGGTGTAGAACGAGTCGGCGTCTTCGGGCTTCAGCGTGACGGTGATGCCGACGCGCTTCAGGCCCTCCTGAATAGCCTGCGCCTGAGCTGTCGACGCTGTGTCGTTCTGCGTGAGCAGCGTGAGGTTCAGCGAGGTGACTCCGGCCTTCGCGAGCAGGCTCTTCGCCTTGCTCACGTCACCGGTCGATGGCGCCTTGTACAGGTTGTAGTTCACGCGGCCCGCGATGCCCGGCGTGATCAGCGTCGAGGCCAGCGTGCCGGCCTGTGCGCCGCCGGATGCGACGAGATACGACTTCTTGTCGACGGCGTACTCGATCGCCTGACGAACCTGCAGGTTCTTGAGCTCGCCACGCTGCGTGTTCAGCGACAGATACTGGATAGGGCCGGCTGACGAGGTCGCGACGCGCTGCTTCGCGCTCGAGTTGGCGTTAACGGATGCCAGGTCGGATGCCCCGAGGTACTGCGCGCCGAAGGCATCCTTGTACGCGCCGGTGTCGTTGATCAGGTTCTGCACCGCGGTGGTCTGATTCTGGCTCTCCTGGAACACCACCTTGTCGGCGGTGGCCGTGCGCACCGAGTCGGTCTTCGAGCTCCAGTACTTGTTGCGCACCAGTGTCAGCGAAGTGCCGTCCTTGATGGACTCCACCTTGTACGGGCCGGAGGTGATCGGCGCCTTCGCGTACGTCGCTGGGTTGCCATTGGCCTTCTCGACGGGGGTGAACGCCGGCATCGACGCGATCCACGGCCAGTCGCCGAACGACTTGTCGAGGTGGAAGACGATGGTCTTGTCGTCAGGCGTGGAGATCGACGGCAGGTCCTTGCCGGTGAACGGGCCCTCGTAGGTGCTGCCGCCGACGAGCAGTGTCTTGTGGTAGCTCAGGCCGCCCTGCAACTGGTTGCTGAACGAGCGCTCGACTCCGTACTTGACGTCTTCGCTGGTGATCGCCTTGCCGTCCGAGAACTTGACGCCCGACTTGAGCGTGTACGTCCACGTCTTGCCGCCGTCGCTCACGACGCCCGTGTTGGTCGCCAGGTCGGGAACGACCTTGGCGTCCTTACCCGGCTGCACCTCCCACGTGGTCAATCGACGATCGAGCAGCCCGAGGGTCGTCGTCGCCAGGTTCTGGCTGGAAGCGGGGTCGAGGGACACGGTCGTCGACGGAGTCAGGATGGTGAGCGTTCCGCCGGCCTTGGTCGTGGAGTTCGAGCTCGGTGAGGAGCAGCCGGTCAGAACGAGCGCGGCAGCCGCGATGACGGCAGCCGCTGTGGTGATTCTTCGCATATCTTCCAGTTTCTGCCAGCGCGAACAGGGGGCGAAATCGCATGACGCAATGTGGCGTCGGTCGCCGCCGGCGATCAGGCCAACGCCTGAGACGCTTCGCGCATTCCTCAGTCCATCGAGTCGAGGATGCCCACCAGCGACTCGAACGTGGTGCGCGGGTTCAGCAGTGCGAACCGTGTGTTCGGCCTTCCGGCGTGCGAGCTGGGTGTGACGAAAGCACGCTGCTCCTCGAGCAGACGCGCAGACCAGGCGGCGTAGTGCTCCTTCGTCCAGCCGTCTCGCTCGTAGACCACCACCGAGAGCTGGGGTTTGCGCACGAGCCGGAAGCCCTCGCGAGACTCGATCTCGGCCGCGATCCGCTGGGCGAGCTGCAGTGACGTCGTGACGGCATCCCGATACGCGGCGGCGCCGTGCGTGGCCAGCGAGAACCAGAGCGGCAGGCCTCTCGCGCGGCGGGTGAGGTGCACCGCGTAGTCCGAGGGACTCCACTCCGTCGCCTCTGTGAGGGTGTCGAGGTATTCGGCGTGCTGGGTGTGCGCGCGGCGCCCCGCCTCGGGGTCGCGGTAGATCAGCGCGCAAGCGTCGAAGGGAGCGAACAGCCACTTGTGCGGGTCGACGATCACCGAGTCGGCCTCTTCCACGCCCGCGAACAGCGGCCGCGCCCGCTGCGACAGCATGCCGGCCAGCCCGTACGCGCCGTCCACATGCAACCAGAACGGATGCTCCTGTTTCAGCGCCGCGATCGACGCCAGGTCATCGACGATGCCGAAGTTCGTCGACCCGGCCGTCGCGACGACCGCGAAGACGTCACCACCGCGACTCTCCAGCACGGGTCGCACCGCGTCACCGGTGAGCACGCCGCTCTCGCCGGCGTCCACCGGGATCACCTCGACATCCATCACCCGGGCGGCCGATGCGATGGACGAGTGCGCCTCCGCGCTGCACACGACGGCCCACCTCGTCGTCGGGTTTCCTCGCTGCGCACGTGCGTTCTCGCGCGCCGCGACCAGGGCTGAGAGGTTGCCCAGCGTTCCGCCCTGCACGAAGACGCCGCCGGCGCTCTCAGGCAGCCCGAACTCCGCAGCCAGGAACGACAGCACCTCGTTCTCGGCGTAGACCGCGCCGGATCCCTCCAGCCACGACCCGCCGTAGACGGCGCTGGCGGAGACCACCAGGTCGAACGCTGTCGCGGCCTTCGTGGGCGCCGTCGGGATGAACGCGAGATAGTTCGGGTGGTCGGTGGTGATGCAGGCGGGGGCGAGAACATCCGCGAACACGGCGAGCGCCCGTTCGGCACCGATCCCCTGCTCCAGTACGGAGCGTCCCGCCAGCTGCTCGAGCTCCTGCTGCGTGTAGGTCTTGTCGAGCGGCGTGTCGACCGAGAGGATGCGCTGCCTCGCGTACTCGAGCACCTGATCGACCAGCACTTCCGTCTCGGTCGAGACCGCGTGCATCCGATCGCCCTTCACTTCCGCGTCTTGCGCCACCGCACTGCTCCTTCCGCGCGGCCCACCGGCATCCGCCGCCGCACTCGACGATCTCATACCGCGCGGGGAAACGACCAGCGCCGACGACGCGGCCCCGCGGAACACGTGGTTCGCGGGGCCGAATCGCGTGCGCTACTTCTTGATGAACTCGAGGATGTCCTTGTCGAGCTCCTCCTGGTACGCACCCCAGATTCCGTGCGAGGCGCCCGGGTAGACCTTGAGTGTGCCGTCCTTGACGAGCTTGATCGACTTCTCCGCAGCGGCCGCGATCGGCACGATCTGGTCGTCGTCGCCCTGCGCGATGAAGATCGGCACGTCGATCGCCTTCAGATCCTCGGTCTGATCCGTCTCGCTGAACGCCTTGACGCAGTCGTAGGCTGCGGCGAGGTTCACCAGCATGCCCTGACGCCAGAAGTCGTCGATGAGCCCCTTCGACAGCCCCGAGTTGTCCCGGTTGCCGCCGTAGAACGGCAGCGCGAGGTCCTGATAGAACTGCGAACGGTCCTTCAACACTCCCTCCCTGATGCCGTCGAACGCCTCGATTGGTGTGCCCTCCGGATTCGAGTCCGACTTCAGCATGATCGGCGGCACCGCGCCCGCTGTGACCACCTTCGCCACACGACCGTTCGCGAACTGCGCCGCGTACCGCACGACCTCGCCGCCTCCGGTGGAGTGGCCGACCAGAACGACGTCATGCAGGTCGAGGTGCTCGATCAGCTCGGACAGGTCCCTCGCATAGGTGGTCATGTCGTTGCCCGTGTACGTCTTCGACGACCGCCCGTGGCCGCGGCGATCGTGGGCGATGGTGCGGTAGCCGGCATCCGCGAACACCTTCAACTCCACCTGCCATGCGTCGGAGCTCAGCGGCCAGCCGTGACTCAACACGATCGGCTGACCCTCCCCCTGATCGGTGTAGTAGATCTCGGTGCCATCGGCAGTGGTGATGTACGGCATATGAGCTGCTCCTTCTTCGTGACGGACGATGACCACCCGGAACGGCACTGCTGTGCCGATCGCATCCGGATCGCTCTGCCCCATTATTGTGGAATTGTGATTCCATAATCAAGTGAATCCTTCCCCTCGCGGGTGAACGGCTTGCGAACGGACGCCCGCGACTCCGCTGATATGGTGCGCCCATGGCTCGACGACGGGAATTCGATGAAGATCAGCTGATCGCTCAGGCGACCCAGGTGTTCTGGAGTCGCGGATACGCAGCGACGTCGCTACAGGAGATCGCGCGCCGTTCGGGTGTCGGCACAAGCAGCATCTATGCCGCCTATGGGAACAAATGGGCACTGTTCCTGGTGGCCTTCGAGCGCTACTGCGCCGATCGCGTCGCCCTCGTTCGTGCCGCGGTCTCCGATGGAGGCTCACGCCGCGACGTCGCCACCCGCTTCCTCACCGCGATTGCCGAGGACTGCGCAGGGCAACCCGATCGCCGCGGATGTCTCATGCTGAACAGCCTCGGCGAGCTGGGCTCCGAGCATCCGGAGATCCGCATGATCGCCTCACGCACCAATGCCGCGATGGAGCAGGCCGTTCGCTCACGTCTCCCCAGGGGGAAGAGCTATGACGACACCGACGCGAGTTCGCTCGCCGCGACCCTGGTGGCGTTCTCACAAGGCCTGATCGCTGTCAGCCGACTCGGTGCCGACGACGAACGCCTGCACCGCATGGCGGCTCTGGCCGGCTCAGCCGTCGCCGCTTAGTCGCGGCACGCGGGCGGCCACGGGACTTCAGGTGATCGACGAGTCGTAGATGGCGTCGACGGATGCCTTGAGCGTCGCATCGAACTCGGCCTGCGTCTGCTCCACGTCGAGTCCGTCGAGCAGGGCGCGGCTGAAGCTCGCGATGAGTCCGTGGTTGCGGGCCAGCCGGGCATCGGCCTCCTCGCGGCTGTATCCTCCCGAGAGCGCAACGACCCTGAGCACTCCCGGATGCTCGATCAGCGGTGCATACCAGTCGTCGCGCTCCGGCAGGGTCACCTTCAGCATCACCTCGTAGTCGCCGGGCAGTGCGTCGAGTGCGTCCAGCACGGTCCCGCGGAAGGTCTCTTCGACTGACGCCTTGTCGGCGGCATGGATGTCGATCTCGGGTTCGATGATCGGCACCAGACCCGCCTCGCCGATCTGTCGCGCTAGGGCGAACTGCTGGTCGACGATGGCCCGGATGCCCTTCGCATCGTTCGCGGCGATCACCGAACGCGCCTTCGTGCCGAAGATGCGTCTGCCCACGGCTTCCTCGAGAAGCTGCGGCAGATTCGGGATCGGCTTCATCAGCTGCACACCGTCGGCCGTGTCCATCAGCCCTTCGTCCACCTTGAGGAACGGCACGATGTGCTTTCGCTCCCACAGGTAGTCGGCGGTGTCGATGTCGTCGATCTGCCGCCGCATCGTCTGCGTGAAGAGGATGGCGGCCAGGATGTGCTCGGACGTGAACACAGGGCTCGTGATCACGCGCGTGCGCATCTCGTGCACCAGGTCGAACATCTCGGCCTCCGAGTGGTATCGGTCTTTGCCGATGCCGTACGCGGCGAGTGCCTTCGGCGTGCTGCCGCCACTCTGGTCGAGGGCCGCGATGAATCCCTTGCCGTCTCGCATGCGCTCGCGCTGCTCGTCGTTCATGATCCCCAGTCCAGCACCGGCGCTCGGCCCCGGCAAGCATTGCTCCATGAGGGCGTCGCCGACCCTTCGAATCTAGGTCGCGGACCTTTCGGGCCTTTAGAACGGTGGTGGGTCGGTGTCGTATCCGGTGGGTGTGCGGATTCGGATGGTGCCGTCGGGTTTCGGTTCGATTCGGATGCGGGTGACGGTTTTGATCCGGTGGAGGCGTTTCTTCAACGGCAGTAGGTTGCTCACGTTGGTCATGCCGCCGTGTTGGTATTCGATGGCGTGGTCGATTTCCGCGTCCGGTGCCAGGTAGGGGGCGGCGTCGTCGATGAGTCCGTATCGGATCTTCAACCAGCGTCGTTGTGCTGCGGTGGGTCGGTAGCTACGTCGGTCCAGGTTCAGGTTCGCCGGTGCGACCGGGTCGTTGATCACCCGGTGGAACGCGGGCGCGTTGTGCAGGCTCGCTGCGGCGCTGCGCGGGTCGATGGGTCCGTAGCCGAGGAGTTCCGCG
>NZ_JAKWJQ010000003.1 GCF_022761015.1 Humibacter sp. RRB41 | reverse complement strand
CTTGCATGTGTTAAGCACGCCGCCAGCGTTCGTCCTGAGCCAGGATCAAACTCTCCATAAAAGCTGAACTCCACAAACCCGAAAGCCTGCAGAAAATTCAACACACAGCACAAACCGGAAAAAGGTCCACACCATGCGAGTTTGTTCTGACTAGAATCGAATATCAACTGACATTCAATATTTTATCTAATCCAAAGGAATCCCAACACCAACCAAAAAGGCCGATGCCGAGGTTATTGGCATTTGACATTGTGCACGCTGTTGAGTTCTCAAGGATCGGACACTCCCGGTTTTCAGTCTCTCGACTTGCTCCCCGGGGCAACTTCTCTACTTTACCACTCTCGCCGGCTTTGTCAAGTCGGGCCGGGCTGTCACGCGGACATGGCCAAGCCCTCACGACTCGAGCCGGCTGTGAAGACGAACTCCGCGAATGGGTTTTCAATCCTAGCAAGCCAGTGGTTCTCTCCTCAAGAGGAGTAGCGCTTCGGCTCGGGATCGGTCCCGCTTGAGGCCGGAAGCTCTTCGAGCTTTCCGCACCTTTGGGGTGACAGGGGATTACATTACGGGCGGGGTCGCAGTCGCGCAAATCGCGCAACGACCTCGGGCGTGTCGCCGTCTCGCGCCGTCATGTCTACTCGACGAACACTCCAGCGAGCGTCTTCTTGCCTCGCCGCAGCACGGCGACGCCACTCGGCAGCACTGAGCCGGCGATGGTCGCGGCAACATCCTCGACCTTGGCGTTGTTGACGTATACGCCCCCCTGCGAGATGGCCCGGCGGGCCTCCGACAGGCTCGAGGTGAGCCCGGTGTCGCTCAGCAGCTGGGCGATCGGCGCATCGGGAGACGTTGTCGTGTTGGGAAGCTCGCGGAGCGCGGCCTCGAGAGTGACGGCATCCGTCTCTGCGAGGTCGCCGTTGCCGAACAATGCTTCGGCCGCCGAGATCACGGCCTGTGTTGCCGAGGCACCGTGCACCAGCGTGGACACCTCGCGTGCCAGGGTGCGTTGGGCCTCGCGCTTGTAGGGCTCGTCGGCCACCGCTCGCTCGAGACGCTCGATCTCTGTGCGGGGCAGGAACGTGAAGACTTTGATCCGCTCGATGACGTCGTCGTCGAGCGCGTTGAGCCAGAACTGGTAAAACGCGTAAGGGCTCGTCAATGCCGGGTCGAGCCAGATCGCGTTTCCTTCGCTCTTACCGAACTTGGTGCCGTCGCTGTTGACCACGAGTGGCGTGCCGATGGCGTGCACCGACACTCCCTCGACTCGATGGATGAGGTCGGTTCCGCTGGTGAGATTGCCCCATTGGTCGCTTCCACCCGTCTGGAGCACGCAGCCGTATTGACGGTAAAGCTCGAGGTAGTCGTAGCCCTGGAGAATCTGGTAGCTGAATTCGGTGTAGCTGATGCCGGCGTCGGAGTTCAGTCTCGCTGCGACGGCATCCTTCTTGAGCATGGTGCCCACGCGGTAGTGCTTGCCGATGTCGCGAAGGAAGTCGATGGCCGACAGGGGTGCCGTCCAGTCGAGGTTGTTGACCAAGCGCACAGGATTGTCGCCCTCATCGCTGAGGAACCGGGACACCTGGGCCTGCAGGTAGCCGACCCACTCCGAGACCGTCTCTTTGGTGTTGAGCATGCGCTCCGCCGAGGGTCGAGGGTCGCCGATGAGGCCGGTCGAACCACCGACGAGACCGAGCGGACGATGACCTGCGAGCTGCAGGCGCCGCATGACGATCAGTTGCACCAGATTTCCCAGGTGAAGGCTTGCGGCCGTCGGGTCGAAGCCGCAGTAGAACGTGATCGGGCCCGATGTCAGCGCGGCGTGGAGCGCCTCTTCGTCGGTGGAAACGCGGATGTGGCCACGCCAGACCAGCTCCTGCCAGACGTCGGCGAAGCTGGGATCGTTGCTCTGGGTGGCGAGGGCATCGGCTGGCACGCGACAACAGTAGCAAGGGCTCTCCGCTTATTCGCGCATTGATTATGCCGTGAGGCTTAAGTACTATGGGGTTAAGGTTCCGTACTTATATCAACACTTATATCAGCGCGAACGTTGGGAGGGATCATGTTCGTCATCACCGCGGACCAGGTGAACAGCCGTAGCCGCCCCGACATCGTCGAACCCACGCAACGCCGTCTTGACGATGCCTTCGCCGGCCGGCTGGCGCTCCCCGTCGATCGGAACGCGGGCGACGAGGTGCAAGCCGTCACGGACGACGCGGATGCCGCACTCGCCCTGGTGCTCGATCTCAGCCGCACCGGCGAGTGGAGCGTCGGCGTCGGGTGCGGTGAGGTGAGGCATCCGTTGCCGGACGCCGCACGTGCCGCCACCGGCCCGGCGTTCTACGCCGCACGCAACGCCGTCGACGCCGCCAAAAGGCGGCAGACCAGGTTCGCCCTGCGCTCCGGGGCGGATGAGCGGGCGATGCAGGCATCCGATCTGGAAGCGATGATCAGCCTGCTGATCAGCCTGCGCGAGCGACGCAGCACTGCGGGCTGGGAACTCTACGACCTGATGGCGGCAGGCATGACACAGCGCGAGGCAGCCGCACGACTGGGCGTGAGCGAGCCCGCGGTGAGTTCGAGGGCGAGGGCCGCCGGCATCCACCCTGAGGCGGCCGCGGTGCCCGCCCTCACTAGGCTGTTGCACGATCTTGACGACGCGTCGAACGAGGGAGCATCCGAATGACCGTTTACCACGTCGCGCTCACCGGTGTGCTTCCCGTGATCTATTGGGCACTGGTGATCATCGTGGTCGGCCTCGGCATCGCGGCCGCAGCCGTGACCATCAAGACACCGCGGCGGTGGCTCGTCATCGCAGCTTCGGCTGCCTTGGTCGTCGCACTCGTGATGGTGGTGCTCCCTCACGATCGACCGTATCCCGCGGTGAGTGTCGTTCTCGGCCTGGCTGCGCTGGCGCTCAGCGTGCTCGGAGGCGGCCCCGCCGTGCTCTTCGTGCTCGCCGTGGCGTCGCGGGACACCGTGCGCGAGGGCCGTCACGGCGGCATCGTCGTCGAGAGGTCCGACTCCCCCGCATCCGGCGAGGTGCTGCGCGGCGGAACCGTGATCGGCATCTTCGAGCGGATCGCCACCACAGCCAGCGTCATGGCCGGTTTCCCCGAGGCGATCGCCGTCGTCGTCGCCGTCAAGAGCGTCGGCCGTTTCACCGAGCTCGAGGTCGCCGAGGTGCGCGAGCGATTCATCATCGGAACGCTCGTCAGTCTGGTGTGGGCCACCGCCTGCGGTGCGCTCTTCCGCCTCGCGACCGGCATCTGACCGCCCGGATCACCTCGCGCTAGAGCGCAGAGACGGCACGCGGATGCCGTTTGTACGGCGACACCGTCGCGTCGCCTTCGATCCAGTACCGCCACGGAAACGCGGCGGCGTCGCCGCCGAGACCACTGACGCCGGTGCGCGGTCCCGTCGCGATCACGCCCACAGATTCATCCGCGAGTCGGAGCGCGAACGGAGCTGCGAAGACATCCGAACCGTTCTCGCCGAGGATGATGCCGGTCGCCACCGTGAGTCTGGCGGGGCCGCGGGCCAAGTCGCGGTCGGGAACGCGTTCGCCGCGTCGTGTCCTGGCGAGGTCGATCCCGTCGACGATCTCTCCGGCGCGGAGCAGAACCGCAGACGCCTCCCCCACCGGCGAGCACACGAGGTTCGCGCACGTGTGCATGCCGTAGGTGAAATACGTGTACACGCGTCCCGGCTCGCCGAACATCACCGCGTTGCGCTTCGTTCGGCCGCGAAATGCGTGGGATCCCGGATCGGTGCCGTCACCCAGGTAGGCCTCGACCTCGGTGATGCGCAGCGTGACCGATCCCTCCTCGGTGACGTGGGTCAGTCGCGCGCCCAGGAGCTCCGGCGCCACCTGAAGCGACGTGCGCTCGAAGAACGACCGGTCGAGCCTTGTCATCTCAGAAGAGCCGACCACCAACGGCGATCGTCGCGATGATGCCGATGATGATGACCGCCGCGGCCACGATCGCGATGGTGTTGATCAGCCAGCGCGGGCTGCCTGTCCTCTTCGGGCGGGAACCCTCGGTCGAGCTCGTGCTCTTCTTGCCGGCCGGCTTGCTCGACGGTGTCATTGCACCGTTCCTTCCTCGAAAAGTGCGTCGGACAGGACACGGACGCGCTCCGTCAGATGCGCGCGCTGTTCGGCGACGCGAGACGGCGCCGTTCCACCCAGCCCATCGCGGGACTCGACCGAGCCCTGCAGGGTCAGCACGCCACGCACCTCTGGCGTGAGGTGCGGAGACACCCCGGCGAGCGCGGCGTCGTCGACCTCGTCGAGCTCCAGACCGTTCGCCTCGGCGTAGGCGACGAGTGCGCCGGTGATCTCGTGGGCGTCGCGGAACGGAACATGCTGCTTGACGAGCCACTCGGCCACGTCGGTGGCGAGGGAGTATCCCTGGGGAGCGAGTTCGCGCATCCGCTCGGTCTGGAAATGCAGTGTCGCGATCATCCCGGCGAAAGCGGGGAGCAGGACCTCGAGCGTGTCCACCGAATCGAAGACGGGTTCCTTGTCTTCCTGCAGGTCGCGGTTGTAGGCGAGCGGCAGGCCCTTCAGGGTGGCGAGCAGGCCGGTCAGATTGCCGATCAGCCGGCCGGACTTGCCGCGCGCCAGTTCCGCGATGTCGGGATTCTTCTTCTGCGGCATGATCGACGACCCGGTCGAATAGGAGTCGCTGAGCGTGACGAAGCCGAATTCGCGGGTGTTCCAGAGGACGATCTCCTCCGCAAGGCGGGACAGGTCGATGCCGAGCTGCGCCGTGATGTAGGCGAACTCCGCCACCGAGTCGCGACTTGCCGTGCCGTCGATGGAGTTCTCGACCACGCGCGAAAAGCCCAGCTCGGAGGCGACCAGCCCTGCATCGAGGCCGAGCGTGTTGCCGGCGAGGGCGCCTGAGCCGTATGGCGAGGCATCCGAGCGTCGGCGCCAATCGGTGATGCGTTCGAGGTCGCGAACGAGGGGCCAGCAGTGCGCCAGCAGGTGGTGCGCCAGCAGAACCGGCTGCGCGTGCTGCAGATGCGTGCGACCCGGCATGATCGCATCCGCATTCGCCTCGGCCTGCGCGGCGAGTGCGTCGATCACGTCGAGGATCAGCCGCGCGATGCGCTCAGCGTGGTCGAAGAGGAAGAGCCTGACGAGAGTGGCGATCTGGTCGTTACGGCTGCGACCTGCACGCAGCTTGCCGCCGAGCTCGCCACCGGCACGTTCGACGAGGCCACGCTCGAGTGCGGAGTGCACATCTTCATCGGATGCCTCTGCCCTGAACGCCCCGGACCGTACGTCGACCAGCAGCGCGTCGAGTGCCGCAGTCATGGCATCCAGCTCGGAGCGGGAGAGATATCCGGCCGCGGCCAGGGCCTTCGCATGCGCCTTCGAACCTGCGATGTCGTAGTGCGCCAGCCGCCAGTCGAACTGCGTCGACCTGCTCAGTTCGGTCAGTTCGGGTGACGGGCCGCTGGAGAAACGAGCTCCCCAGAGCGCGCCTGCCTCATTGGCCCGG
The DNA here is from genome assembly GCF_022761015.1 of Humibacter sp. RRB41. Lineage (GTDB taxonomy): Bacteria > Actinomycetota > Actinomycetes > Actinomycetales > Microbacteriaceae > Humibacter. The sequence continues at coordinate 570,807 of NZ_JAKWJQ010000003.1, read as the reverse complement.
TTGCCGCCGTGGGAGGAGTCCTGGGTACCTTCATGATCGGTCATGATGCGTTCTTCTCCAATAGCCAGGCCAGCAGAGCCTTCTGAGCATGCAGCCGGTTCTCCGCCTCGTCCCACACGACCGAGGACGGCCCGTCGATGACCGTGGCCTCGACCTCGTAGCCACGGTATGCCGGGAGACAGTGCAAGAAGATCGCGTCGCTCGATGCCACTGCCATCAGCTCGTCATCGACGCCGTAGTCGCCGAAGACCGCGACCCGTTCGGCCTTCTCCGACTCCTGCCCCATCGACACCCAGGTGTCGGTCGCGATGACGTTCGCGTCGGCGGCCGCCTCCTTCGGATCGGTCGTCACGAGCACGGAACCGCCGGCCTCGGACGCGATGCGACGGGCATCCTCGACGATGTCGGCCCTTGGCTGGTACGCGGCCGGTGAACCGATGCGCACGTGCATACCCGCCGTTGCACAGGCGAGCAGGTAGGAGTGCGCCATGTTGTTGGCGCCGTCGCCGACGTAGGCGAGGCTGCGGTCGGTGAGTGTTCCGAACCGCTCGCGCACGGTCAGCAGGTCAGCCAGCAGTTGGCAGGGGTGGAAGTCGTCGGAGAGCGCGTTGACGACCGGAACGACAGTGCCGGCGGCCATCTCCTCGAGACCTGACTGCGCGAAGGTACGCCACACGATCGCGGACACCATGCGCTCGAGCACACGGGCCGTGTCTGCCACCGACTCCTTGCCGCCGAGCTGGCTGTCGCTACTGGAGATCACCAGAGGCACGCCGCCGAGGTCGGCGATGCCGACCGAGAACGACACGCGAGTGCGCGTCGACGTCTTGTCGAAGAAGACGGCCACTGTCTGCGGACCAGTGAGCGGGCGCTCGAGATAGGGCTCTGCCTTCAGGCGCAGAGCCAGATCGAGGACCTCCCTCTGCTCACTTGCGGTGAGGTCGTCGTCGCGGAGGAAGTGGCGAGTCACTGGTCGGCTCCTCTGGTGTCGTTGCGGAGATCATCGAGAGCCGCGCTGAAGCGGCGACCGAACTCGGCGATCTCGTCGTCGCCGATGATGAGGGGTGGCGCGAGCCTGATGCTCGAGTCGTTGGTGGCGTTGATGATGAGCCCTCTGCGCAGCGCGGCCGCGGTCAGCTCGTTCGCCACCGGCTCGGTGAGGCCGATGCCGATCAGAAGTCCCGCACCACGAAGCTCGGCGATGAGCGGAGACCGGATGCCCCGCAGCAGCTCGCGCAGCTGCCGCCCTCTGATCCGCGCGTTCTCGATCAGCCCTGCGCTCTCGATCTCCTCGAGCACGGCGTCCGCCGCGGCCGTCGCCAGCGGGTTGCCGCCGAACGTGCTGCCGTGCTGTCCGCGCTCGAACAGCTCGGATGCCGCGCCGAACGTGATGAGCGCCCCGATCGGTACGCCACCCGCCATGCCCTTCGCCACGGTGATCGCGTCGGGCACGATGCCCGCGTGCTGCACCGCGAACCACGCGCCGGTACGACCGACGCCGGTCTGGATCTCGTCGACGACCAGCAGAGCGCCGTGTCGTGCGGTCAGCTCGCGTGCTGCAGCGAGGAATCCCTCTGGCAGGTCGATGACGCCCGCTTCACCCTTGATCGGCTCGACGAAGAGCGCCGCGACGTCGTCGTCGATCGCAGCCTCGAGCGCGGCGATCGTCGACTCGATGTGCTCGACCCCCGGCGGCATCGGCTCGAACGGCTCTCGCATGTGAGGCTTGCCGGTCAGAGCCAGCGACCCCATCGTGCGACCGTGGAAGCCGTTGTTCAAGGCCAGGATGCGAGTGCGTCCCGGCCGGGAGTTCAGCCTGGCCAGCTTGAAGGCCGCCTCGTTGGCTTCGGCTCCTGAGTTGCCGAAGAAGACGCGACCGCCGTCGCCTGCGCCGCTGATGCGCAGCAGTCGCTCCGCGAGGGCGACCTGCGACGGCGTCGCGAAGTAGTTGGAGACGTGCACGAGCTTCGCGGCCTGCGTGGCGATGGCATCCACCAGCACGGGGTGGGCGTGGCCGAGCGAATTCACGGCGATGCCTGCAAGGAAGTCGAGGTATTCCTTGCCGTCGACGTCCCACACGTAGGCGCCGCTGCCGTGCTCGAGCATCACGGCGGGCACCGCGAGCGAGCCCATCATGACCTGGCCGTACTTCTCGTGCCAGTCTTCGGCCGTGAAGGTGCGAGTCGTCTCGGTCATGCGGTCACCTCCGTTCCACTGCCGCCGTTGGTGAACAGCTCGAACAGCAAAGAATGCTCGTCGCGGCCGTCGATGACCGCTGCCTTCGGCACGCCGCCGGCGACAGCGTCGAGGCAGGCCGTCATCTTGGGGATCATTCCCGTGTCGAGCGAAGGCATCAGCTGTCTGAGCTCCTCGACGCCGACCTCGGAGATCAACGAGTCGCGGTCCGGCCAGTCGCGGTACAGGCCGGCGACGTTGGTGAGGATGACCAGCTTCGCGGCGCCCAGTGCGACGGCGAGCGCGGCGGCAGCGGCATCCGCGTTCACGTTGAGGCTGCGGCCCTGCACATCGACGTCGAGTGCGATCGAGGAGACCACCGGAATGCGCCCGGCGGCCAGCTCGGCCATCACGCCTTCCGGATTCACGCCGACCACATCGCCGACGAGACCGAGATCGACCTCGTCACCATCGACGACAGCGTGACGCACCCTGCCTTCGAAGAGCCGGGCATCCTCGCCGGAGAGTCCGGATGCCAGGGCACCGTGCCGGTTGATGTTGCTCACGATGTCGCGACTGATCTGGCCGGTGAGCACCATGCGCACGACGTCCATGGTCTCTGGAGTCGTCACACGGTACCCGCCGCGGAACTCGCTGACGATTCCGAGGCGATCGAGCATGGCCGAGATCTGAGGCCCGCCGCCGTGCACGACGACGGGGTGGATGCCGGCGAACCGCAAGAATGCGATGTCGTCGGCGAAGGCGCTCACCAGGTTCTCGTCGATCATGGCGTTGCCGCCGAACTTGATGACGATCGTTCGGCCGTTGAAGGCCTTCAGCCAGGGCAGCGCCTCGATCAGGAGGGCGGCTTTGCCGCTGGGGTTCACGTCGAGCGGCTGGGGTTCGATGTACGTGGGATCCGACATGGCTCAGCTCGCGTAGGCGCTGTTCTCATGCACATAGTCGTGCGTGAGGTCATTGGTGAGGATGGTGGCCGCGACGTCGCCCGCGTGCAGATCGATCACGATCGACGTGGCGCGCGGGGTCAGGTCGACGAGCTCGCGTGGCTGGTCCGGCTCCCCCGCCGTGCAGACCTGCACGCCGTTGATCGCCACGTCGATGCCGTACGGGTCGAACTCGGCGTCGGTCGTGCCTGCCGCGGCGAGCACCCTTCCCCAGTTGGGGTCGTTGCCGAAGATCGCAGCCTTGAACAAGTTGCTGCGCGAGACGGCGCGAGCGACCTCGACCGCGTCAGGCTCGGTCGCCGCGTGCACCACCTCGATGGCGATGTCGTGGGATGCCCCCTCCGCGTCGCCCTGCAATTGCATGGCGAGGTCCTGGCAGAGGTCCGTGAGTGCGAGCGCGAACTCGTCGGCGCTCGGCGTCACACCCGAGGCGCCGGATGCCAGCAGCACGACGGTGTCGTTCGTGGACATGCAACCGTCGGAGTCGAGTCGGTCGAAGGTGAGACGGGTGGCGGTACGCAGGGCGGAATCGAGCGTCGCGGAGTCGAGCGAGGCGTCCGTCGTGAGCACGACCAGCATGGTGGCGAGGCCGGGTGCGAGCATCCCCGCTCCCTTCGCCATGCCTCCGATCACCCAGCCGTCGCCGGCGACGACGGCCTGCTTGGGGCGCGTGTCGGTCGTCATGATGGCGGTCGCCGCGTCGAGCGCGTGCTGTTCGTCGGCGCCGACGGATGTCGCGGCCGCCTCGACTCCGCGGACCACGGCCGAACGGTCGAGTTGTTCGCCGATCAGGCCGGTCGAACACACGACGACGTCTCCCGCCGACACCCCGAACTGCTCGGCGACGGCCTCTGCTGTCGCGTGCGAAGTCTGGAATCCCTGGGCGCCGGTGTAGCAGTTGGCGCCTCCGGAGTTGAGCACGACGGCTGAGACGATTCCGTCCTGGACGACCTGCTCGCTCCAGAGCACGGGGTTCGCCTTGCACCGGTTGGAGGTGAACACCGCCGCCGCGTTCTGCCGCGGGCCCACGTTGTGCACCACGGCGAGGTCCAGCGCACCGGTCGCCTTCAGTCCTGAAGCGACGCCCGCCGCCTGGAATCCTGCTGCTGCCGTGACGCTCACGGTGCCACTCCGTTCACGCTGAGGCCGGTCGTCTCCGGCAGTTCGAGTGCGATGTTCGCGCTTTGGATCGCGGCACCCGCCGTGCCCTTGACCAGGTTGTCGATGGCGACGATCGCGACGACCCTGTTCACGGCAGGGTCGACGGTGACGCCGATGAGCGCGGTGTTGGCGCCCAGCACGTCGGAGGTGCGCGGGAACCTGCCGGCCGGCAGCACCTGCACGAAGGGCTCGCCGCTGTAGGCATCCGTCCAAGCCGCACGCACCTGTTCGACGGTGACGTCCGGCTTCAACGGTGCGGTCACAGTTGCCAGGATGCCCCGCGACATCGGCACAAGCACAGGCGTGAACGAGATGGCCGGGTTCGGTGCGCCGGCGGCCCGCAGGTTCTGCAGGATCTCGGGGATGTGGCGATGCGTGCCACCGACGCCGTACGGAACCGCGTTGCCGAGCAGCTCTGCTGCGAGATAGGTGGTCTTCAGGCTCTTGCCTGCCCCGCTGGGACCGACGGCGAGCACGGCGACGATGTCGCTGTCATCGATGAGCCCCGCCGCGATGCCGGGAGCGATCGCAAGGGAGACGGAGCTGGCGTTGCATCCCGGTGCCGCGATGCGGTTGACGCCGACGAGGGCATCTCGTTGCTTGCCGTCTTCGACAGGGAGTTCCGGCACCCCGTATGGCCAGGAGCCGGCGTACTCACCGCCGTAGAACGCCGCCCAGTCGCTCGCCGAGGCGAGGCGGTGGTCGGCGCCGCAGTCGATGACGAGCACGTCGTCGCCGAGCTGGGAGCTGATCGCGCCGGATGCCCCGTGCGGCAGCGCGAGGAACACGACGTCATGACCGGCGAGGGTCGCGGCATCCGTCTCCTGCAGCATCAGATGCGCGAGTGAACGCAGGTGCGGGTGGTGGTCGACGAGCGGAGAGCCCGCGTTGGACCCCGCCGTCACGGTGCGGATTTCGAAATCGGGATGATCGGCCAGGATGCGGAGGAGCTCGCCCCCCGCGTAGCCCGAGGCGCCTGCAACGGCAACCGAATAGGACATGTCTCTACCTTAATTGTGGACGGACGTTGGTCGGCACGGCGACGCCCACGGGTGAACCGCCGGCAGCGGTTCCGTACGCGTCGCCTAGCTTCGGCGTGCGTCCAGACGTCGGCGCGCGGCACGGGTCGAGAAGACCTGTGCGAGAACGGTGCGCCGGGACGAAGACATGCGAAGAGCATACCGGTCGCGCATCGCGCATCGCCAATCGCACCGGAAGGGAGTACGTGCTCACGAATCCTTGCGGATCCAGCGGAACGTCACCCGGCTGATCGCCAGACCCACGATGAACCAGATGCCGAGCACCACGGCGATCCAGCCCAGTTGCCATGAGTCGTTCGGTTCGAGCGTCACGAAGTCGCTCGGGAGGAAGACGCTGCGCATGCCCTGCGCCATCCATTTCAGCGGGAACACGCTCGCGATCGCCTGCATCCAGCCCGGCAGCTGATCGAATCGCAGGTAGACGCCCGAGATGAACTGCAGGATGAGCACGATCGGCACCACCACGGCGGTCGCCGACCTCCCTGACCGCGGCAGAGCTGACAGAGCGATCCCCAAGAGCGACGAGGTCACGATGCCGAACACGAAGATCCACACGAACGTCAACCATCTGCCGGGATCGGTCGGCAGAGCGATGCCGAGGAAGAGCCGCGCGACGACGAGGATCAGCACCAGCTGGATGATGCCGGTCGTGAAGACCTGGCCGATCTTGCCGATGAAGTAACTGACGGGAGACAAGGGCGTGCCGCCGAGCCGCTTGAGCGTGCCGTCACCCTTCTCGCGCGCGATGTCGACTGCGAGGTTCTGCACGCCGGAGAGCAGGATGCCCGCGGCGACCATGCCGGGAAGGTAGTAGGCACCGACGCTGATGCCCGGCTGACCGGGCTTCACCACGATGTCGCCTGACGCACTGAACGCCGCGGTGAAGATGCCGAGCATGATCAGCGGAAAGAGGAAAGTGAAGAACACGGTGTCGAGGGAACGGAAGTACGCGACGACCTCGTAACGGGTGCGGGAACCGCCGAGTGCGAGCATCCTCATGCTGCGGCTCGTTCACCGTCACGCGCGGCGCCGACCATCTCGAGATAGACATCCTCGAGAGCGGGACGGATCACCTCGAGACCGGTCGGCTCGGCACCGAGGGAAGCGACGAGGTCGGCGACCGTACGGCCCGGCTCCTGCGTACGCACCGAATGTTCGCCCCGCTGGTCGCGCCAGCGGACGATCGGTACGCGGGCGGATGCCTCGCCGATCTCATCGATGGGGCCGATGTCGATGAGCCTGCCTCCGGCGATCACCCCGGCACGATCACCGAGCCGAGCGGCTTCGTCGAGGTAGTGCGTGGTGAGCAGGATCGTCGTGCCCTCGCGTTTGAGCCCTCGGATGAGCTCCCAGAATTCGTGCCTGGCCTCGGGGTCGAACCCCGTGGTGGGCTCGTCGAGGAAGAGCAGTCGCGGATTCCCGATGATGCCGAGCGCGACGTCGACCCGACGACGCTGGCCTCCGGACAACCGGGCCAGCCTGGTGCCGGCCTTCTCGGTCAGCCCCACGGCTGCAATCGTCTCGTCGACGTCGCGAGGATGAGGGTAGAAGCGTGCGAAGTGACGCAACTGCTCCGCCACCGTCATGACGCCGGGCTCGCCTGTCGACTGCAACACGATGCCGAGCTGCGCCTTCCAGTCGAGGGTCGCACGATGGGGGTCGACGCCGAGCACGCGAACGTCTCCCGCTGTGCGGTCCCGGTAGCCCTCGAGGATCTCGATCGTCGTGGACTTGCCCGCGCCATTCGGACCGAGAAGAGCGAACGTCTCTCCCGGCTCGATCTCGAAGCTGATCCCGTCGACGGCCGTCGACCCGCCGTAGTCCTTGCGCAACCCATCGACGCTCACGACGGCGTCAGATCCGTGTCCCATGGCGTCAAGCCTGGCCGTTTCCAGCGGCCGGCGCCAGCATCCGTCGGAACCAGTCTGGGCTTTCCGCCGGGCGACTACTCGCGCACGGCGGCGCCGATGCGCTCGGCAGCACGAGCTGCGCCGGCGAGCTTCGCCTCGCTGGCTTCCGACGCCGTCAGGGTGCGATCGGCGGCGCGGAATCGCAGCGCGAACGTGAGGCTCTTCGAGCCGTCCGGCACACCGGATCCGCGGTAGTCATCGACGATGCGGGCGTTCTCGAGCAGCGCGCCCGCACCCTCGACCACCGCTGCCAGCACGTCGGCGGCAGGGATGTCCACGTCGACGACGAGCGAGAGGTCCTGGGTCGCCGCCGGAAACGACGAGATCGGAGTCACGTGGAGTTCCGAGCCTGCCGCCTCGATGATCGCGTCGAGGTCGACCTCGAGCACGGCAACCACCCGAGGCAGATCGGCGTCGACCGCCACCTGCGGCAGCAGCTCGCCGGCGTAGCCAACGTGTTCACCGGCGAGCAACACCTCAGCCGTGCGCCCCGGATGCAAGGCCTTGTGCGATCCCCGGCGCACCTCGAGCGTCACGCCGAGCGCGTTCTGCAACGTGCGCACAGCGGCGAGCGCGTCGGCGATGCCAGACGGAACTGCGGTAAGGCCGGGCTGCTTCTGCGTCGACTCTCCGGTGAACAGTGCACCGACCATGCGTGGCTGGGCAGGGATGCCTGCCTCGAGCCGGACGAGCTGTTCCGGCGTGGGCAGAGCGGCACCGACGGGGAGTTCCTCGGTGCCGTAGACCGGGCCGTCCGGGCGGAACACGAGGCCCACCTCGAACAGTGCGAGATCGGTCAGGCCGCGTGAGAGATTGCGCTTGGCCGTGTCGATCAGGCCGGGGAGCAGGGAGGTGCGCATGAACGGCGCCGAGGCGTCCAGAGGGTTGGTCAGCCGCACGGCGGGCACCTGCTGCTCGTTCGGAGAACCGAAGAGGTCGTTCTGCTCCTGAGTGAGGAACGGGTAGACCAGCACCTCGGTGAGGCCCGTCGCGGCGAGTGCGTTCGCGGTCTGTCTGCGCAGCTGCTGATCGCGGGTCAGGCCACGACCGGCGGGCGCGACCGGGAGCACGGAGGGGATGCGGTCGTACCCGACGATGCGGGCGACCTCTTCGACGAGCGTGGCCTTATCGGTCAGATCGGGGCGCCAGCTCGGCGGCGTGACGATGAGGCCGGCATCCGTCTGCTCGATCGCTCCACCGATCTCGGCAAGTGTCGTGCGTACCTCGTCGTCGGTGAACTCGACGCCGACGAGCTCGCTCGCGTAGCCGTGCGGAAGCAGGATCGGCTCGACCGTGACTGCGGTGTGATGTGCCGAGCCCAACGTGTCGGCCCGGCCTCCGCCGAGCTGCTCGAGGAGTTGCACAACGCGGGCGGCAGCGGCGCGAGCGACATCGGGGTCGACCCCACGCTCGAAGCGACGAGATGCCTCGCTGGGCAGCTTGTGCCTTCGGGCACTGCGCGCGATGGAGACCGGGTCGAAGTTCGCTGCCTCGACGAGCACGTTGGTGGTCGCGGCGCTCACCTCGGTGCTCGCGCCACCCATCACGCCAGCCAGCCCGATGGGGCCGGATTCGTCGGTGATCAGCAGATCCTCCGGGTCGAGCGCGCGCACCTGACCGTCGAGCGTGGTGATCTTCTCCCCCGGCGTCGCGCGTCGCACGGTGATGCCGCCGGTCAGCTTGTCGAGGTCGTACGCGTGCGTCGGCTGGCCCAGTTCGAGCATCACGTAGTTCGTGATGTCGACGATGAGCGAGATGGAACGGATGCCTGCAAGCACGAGCCTCGCGATCATCCATGCCGGCGTCGGGGCGCTCGGATCGATACCGCGAACGGTGCGAGTGATGAATACGTCGGCACCGATGCGTCCGCGGATCGGCGCGCCGTCGTCGATCACGACGTTGAAGCCGTCGCCGTCAGCGACCTGCACCTGCGCGGCAGGGTCGCGGAACGCCGCGCCCGTCGAGTGCGCGTATTCCCTGGCGATGCCACGGATGGACAGCGCGTAGCCCCGGTCGGGCGTGACGTTCACTTCGACCGAGACGTCGTCGAGACCCAGCAAAGAGATCGCATCCGTGCCGACGGGAGCGTCGAGCCCGAGCTCCACGAGTCGGAGAATGCCGCTGTGCTCGTCGCCGAGCCCGAGCTCGCGCGCCGAGGCGATCATGCCGTCGGAGACATGCCCGTACGTCTTGCGGGCCGCGATCGGGAAGGGCCCGGGCAGCACGGAGCCGGGGAGCGTCACCACGACCTTGTCGCCGACGAAGAAGTTGCGAGCACCGCAGACGATGCCGTGCACCGCTTCACCGCCATCGGCCGCCGGCTCGCCGTCGGGTGCAACGCGCACCTGGCACCAGCGGATGGTCTTGCCGTTGGTCTGCGGTTCTTCGACGAAGTCGAGCACCTCGCCGACCACGACGGGGCCCGCGATGTCGAAGCGGTGGATGTCTTCCTCTTCGAGTCCGACCTTCACGAGCACTGCGTGCACGTCTTCGGGCGTCGAACCCGGGGCGACGTCGACGTACTCGGCGAGCCAGCTGAGTGGGATCCGCATGCCCTTAAACCACCATTCCGAACTGCTGCGAGAAGCGGATATCGCCCTCGATCATGTCGCGCATGTCGTTCAGTCCATTGCGGAACTGCAGCGTGCGCTCGATGCCCATGCCGAAGGCGAACCCGGTGTAGACATCCGGATCGATGCCCGCCGAGCGCAGCACGTTGCGATTCACCATGCCGCAGCCACCCCACTCGATCCAGCGCGGGCCGCCCTTGGCGCCGGGATGCCAGACATCCATCTCGGCGCTGGGCTCGGTGAACGGGAAGTAGTTGGGGCGAAGGCGGATCTTCGCCTCCTCACCGAACATCGCCCGCGCGAAATGTTCGAGTGTTCCACGCAGGTGAGCCATGGTGAGGCCCTTGTCGACGGCGATGCCCTCGACCTGGCTGAAGACCGGAGTGTGCGTCGCATCGAGTTCGTCCGTGCGGTAGACCCGGCCGGGAGCCACGATGTACACCGGGAGTTCGCGCTCCAGCAGGGCGCGCACCTGTACGGGCGACGTGTGAGTGCGCAGCACCAGATGAGCCTCGGGCGGCTCGACGAAGAACGTGTCCTGCAGTGCACGCGCCGGGTGGTCCGCGTCGAAGTTGAGCGCGTCGAAGTTGAACCACTCGCTCTCGAGCTCGGGACCTTCCGCCACCTCCCACCCCATGCCGACGAAGATGTCGGCGATGCGCTCCTGCAACAAGGACAGCGGATGCCTCGAGCCGGCACGCCCCGGAAGTGCCACCTCCGTGACATCGACGGCTTCTTCAGCCAGGCGCTTCGCGTTCTCCTGCTCGGCGAGCACCGCTTCCTTGGCCGCGAACGCCTGGTTCACACGGCCGCGAGCCTGACCGACGAGCTTGCCGAACGCAGCCTTCTGATCGGCCGGAACGTCGCGCAGCGCTGCGTTCAAACGGGCGAGCTGCGAGTGCTCGGCCGCGTGGGCCGTGCGCGCCGCCTTGAGCTCGGCAGTGTCACTCGCGGTGTCGATCGCGGCCAGAGCCGCGTCGACCGCGTCCTGCACCGCGGATTCGGTGATCTCGATGGGTTCTGGCACGAACACCAAGTTTAGAGGAGCACGGATGCCTGTCCGCGCCTGGTAGGGAGGGACGCGCAATCAGCGCAGTATGGACGCGATCGCCTCGTCGACGGCGTCGGGATTCGGCGATGTCCCGGATTCGCCTGCGAAGAGCAGATGACCGGTGCCGATCAGCGTGAGGGCCAGCGACTGCGGATCCGCGTCAGTCAGGAGGCGACCACCTTCGCGCTCGGCGGCGAGGTAATCGGTCAGCACCTCGCTCGCCCGTCCGAGATACGGAAATCCGCGCGAGCCGGAGCTGCGCAGCAGGTCGCGCACGGCATCCCGCGAGATCACCAGGCGGATCATCGCCAACCCGAGTGGATCGAAGATCGAGGTCAGCGCGTAGCGGAGGTTGGCGACGATCGTCCCGGCCCCGGTGCGACGGTGCAGTTGGTCCGCGACGTTCGCGAGGGCGTCCGTGTGTGCGAGGACGAGGTCGGCGAGAAAGGTGTCGAAATCCGCGAAGTGGTGGTGCAGCACGCCCTTGGCGACGCCGAGCTCGTCCGTCACGGCACGGCTCGTCAGAGCGTTCGCGCCGTCACGGAGGAGCACGTTGTCGGCGGCGGAGAAGAGGCGCGTGCGGGCGTCCTGCAAGGCGATTCCGGTGGGCATCGGGCCTTCTCCTTCCGGCGGACGATGATTCGCGTGTTGATAGTGACCAAGTGCCCACTTATAGTGGGCGCATGGTCACTCTACCGGAACGATTCACAGCAGCCGAGTCCCACAACGCCCGTGCAATGGCCGAATCGTTCGGCTCGGATCCCGAGCGTTACGACCGGGCGAGGCCGCGATATCCCGTCGCGCTGGCCGACCGCATTCTGGCGCAGAGCCCCGGATCGGCGGATGCCGGTCGCGATGTGCTCGACGTCGGAATCGGCACCGGCATCTCGGCTCTGCCGTTCCGCGACCGAGGCGCCGCCGTGCTCGGCATCGAACCGGATGCGCGGATGGCCGAATTCGCACGACACGAGGGCTTCGACGTCGAGGTCGCACGGTTCGAGAGCTGGGATGCGGCAGGGCGCACGTTCGACGCCGTCGTCGCCGGGCAGAGCTGGCACTGGGTGGACCCCGTCGCCGGCGCGACGAAAGCGGCCTCCGTTCTGCGGCCGGACGGGCGTCTTGCGGTGTTCTGGAACGTGATGCAGTTCCCTGAGGATGTCGGCCCGGCCATCGACGACGTCATCGCTCGCGTTCTTCCCGGTACCCCGTTCAAGGCAGGCATCTCCGGCGGACTGGGTGCGTACCGAGGACAGTTCGACAAGGCCTCGGACGGCATCCGCTCGACCGGATCATTCACCGAGCCGGATCAGTGGCGGTTCGACTGGCAGCGTGTCTACTCGCGCGACGAATGGCTCGATGGGCTTCCCACGTCCGGCGGATTCGACAGACTGCCCGCCGATCGACTCACCCACGTGCTCGATGGCATCGGCGGAGCCATCGACGCAGCCGGCGGGAGCTTCACGATGGACTACGCCGCCGTGGCTGTGACGGCAAAGAAGCGCCCGAACGCGTGATCTCGCTTTGCGCTTCAGCTTCTCTGCGCGAACGCCGATTCGTAGAGACAGACCGACGCCGCCGTCGCGAGGTTCATCGACTCCGCGTGGCCGTACACCGGCACCGTGATCACGCGGTCCACGAGTTCGACGACTTCGTCGGATATGCCGTGCGCCTCATTGCCGAAGACCCACGCCGTCGCCATCGCGAGCTCTCCGCTCACCCGCGCGACGAGCAGGTCGTCGCCCGCCATGTCAGCGGCGATGACGTGCATCCCCGTCGCACGAGCTCTGGCGAGAACGTCGTCGATGGCCGCGCCGGTCGCCACGGGCAGGTGGAAGATGGAGCCCGTCGTCGAGCGCACCACCTTCGGGTTGTACAGATCGACGGTGTGACCGGCGAAGACGACGGCATCCGCTCCTGCGGAGTCGGCAGCCCGGATGATCGTTCCCGCGTTGCCGGGATCGCGAACCTCCTCGAGCACCGCGATCAGCCGCGGGTTCGCGTCGAAGACGGCGTCCAGCGTCGCGGGAAGCTGGCGGCAGACCGCCACGAAGCCCTGCGGGGTGACCGTGTCGGCCATCGTCTCGAGCACCTGCTCCGTGACGAACTCGCTTCTGACTCCGGTCGAGTTCGCGAGCGCCGCGACGTCGTCGTGCTTCGTGAACGCCTTCTGCGTTGCGTAGAGATCGACGACGGAGTCTGGACTCCAGATCAGCGCCTCTCGGGCCGCCTGCGGGCCCTCGAGGAGGAACATTCCGGTCTCGGCGCGCGCCTGTTTCTTCGCCAGCTTGGCGACTGCGCGAACCCGGGGCGAGCGGGGGTTGTCGAGCACTCCGCCAGCCTAGCGGCTGGCCGAGTGCTCGGTGCGGTGCTGATCTGCACGCCCGTCCCTGCCGGTCGTGCAGCAGTCAGCCAGGCACACGGAAGACACAGATCGGCCCGCACCCATTGAAGGGCACGGGCCGGTCTGTTGTTTGCTGCTTACGCGGCGTCGGCGCGCGGGGCCGAGGTGTCGGCCGGCAGCGCCTTCTTCGCGGTCTCGACGAGCGAGGCGAACGCGGCGGGCTCGTTCACGGCGAGCTCCGCCAGGATGCGACGGTCGACCTCGACGCCGGCCAGGTTCAGACCCTGGATCAGGCGGTTGTAGGTGAGGCCGTTCTGACGGCTCGCGGCGTTGATGCGCTGGATCCACAGGCGGCGGAAGTCACCCTTGCGGGCACGACGATCACGGTAGCTGTAGACCAGCGAGTGGGTGACCTGCTCCTTGGCCTTGCGGTAGAGGCGCGACCGCTGACCGCGGTAGCCCTCTGCGCGCTCGAGGATGACCCGACGCTTCTTGTGGGCGTTGACAGCCCTCTTCACTCTTGCCATTGCTCAATATCCTTTTCGCGTCGTTGTCGGCTTACTTGCCGAGAAGCTTCTTGGCGACCTTGGCGTCGACCGCCGGGAGTACCTGGTCCTGGTTGAGCCGGCGCGTACGGCGGCTCGACTTGAGCTCAAGGTGGTGGCGCATGCCGGCCTGCTGCTTCATCACCTTGCCGCTGCCGGTGAGCTTGAAACGCTTCTTGGCCCCGGAGTGGGTCTTCTGCTTGGGCATTATTTCTCCTCATCGGTGGCGGGTTCAGTGTCCGCCTCGGTGGCCGCCTCATCCGTTCGCTGCTGGGAGCGCGCCCGGTTGGCGGCACGTTGTGCGTTGGCCTCGGCCTTCGCCTCGGCCTTGTTCTTCAGAGGGCCGATGACCATGACCATGTTGCGTCCGTCGATGGTCGGGCTCGATTCGACCGAACCGAACTCGGCCACGTCTTCCGCGAACCTCTGCAGCAAGCGAACACCCTGGTCGGGGCGGGACTGCTCACGGCCGCGGAACAGGATCATGGCCTTGACCTTGTCTCCGGCTTTGAGGAATCCCTCGGCGCGCTTGCGCTTGGTCTCGTAGTCGTGTTTGTCGATCTTGAGGCGGAACCGCACCTCTTTCAGCACGGTGTTCGCCTGGTTGCGCCTGGCCTCCTTGGCCTTCTGCGCAGCCTCGTACTTGTACTTGCCGTAATCCATGATCTTGGCCACGGGCGGCTTCGAGTTCGGAGCCACCTCGACGAGGTCCATGTCGGCTTCCTGCGCGAGACGGATGGCGACCTCGATTTTGACGACGCCGATCTGCTCTCCTGCGGCTCCGACGAGGCGAACCTCGGGCACGCGGATACGGTCATTGGTACGGGGATCGCTGATGCGTGGCTCCTCTGATCAAACAGTGCTTGTGTTCAAGCATCCGACCGGCGGCGCCGTCGGATGGTCGGCAGAGGTCTCTCACACGCTTTCGTTCCGTGCTCACACACGGCCGTGCATTCACGCACCCTCTACGTCAACCTCGAAGACTTTCGTCTTTTCGGCGGAGTGCCTAACGACCCGGTAACCTCATAAAGCGGTCAAGCGCGGGTGGGAGAATCTCCACTTTCCCTTTCGAGGCGTCATGTCCCGAAGGCCCGACATAGTCTAGCAGACGCCGTGGGCGTCACCGAACGGCCCGGAACGGATGCCTTCGGTGCACGCACACCCAGGTGCACGACTTCCCGACTCCCCCGAGCGCTCAATCAAGACCACCCACTCAAGACAGAGGCAGCATGTCCGATCAGCACGTCCACCGCTTCGACGACCAGGATGGCGAGGCCACGGTAGCCGACGCCGCCCGCGACATCGCGGACGTGCCCGCCGTCGAGGTCATCACCACAACGGCGGTGCACCTGATGAGCGCCGCCGCGATCAAGTGCGGACTCGCGGACGACCCCGCGACACAGACCGACCTGGACGAGGCACGCAAACTCATCGACGCGTTGGCCGGATTGGTCACCGCGAGCGCTCAGCACATCGGCGATCAGCACGCACGCAGCCTGCGTGACGGGCTGCGCAGCCTTCAACTGGCGTTCCGCGAGGCATCCGCCATTCCCGATGCGCCGGGTTCCGGTCCAGGCGAGAAGTACACCGGATCGGTCATCTGAGCCGACGATGTGCGTTGCGGGGTCAGTGCTGGTCGGGTCCGGCGCTGGTCGGGTCAGTGCTCGATCGCGTCAGGGATTCAGCAGGCGCAGCTTCATCGAGTCGACGCGCTCCGCGATGAGCGGAGAGACAGCCCATCGGGCACTGAGCCGTTGAACGATGCCGCCGACGGCATCCGCGTCAAGACCGGGCAGCAACACGAGACCCACCTCGAGCTCGGGTCCGACGAGCCTCGCCGACGGATCGCCTGCCGCGAGCCTCACCTCGAGAACCGACGCCTCGTCGGCGATCGACTCGCCAAAGGCGGCACGCACATGTTCGTCATCCCACGGCGTTCGCCATGTGCCACCGGTCGCCAACGCTGCGACCGCGGGTCGGCGCAACACGAACTCGCTCGGGCTGGTCGGATCGATGACGACGAGTTCGGTCTGCTCACTCGCCGCTGCGAGAGCCACGCGGGGTCCCACCGCCGGGACCGGGCGTGCCTTCGGATTCCACGCCGCGAGCGTGTGCACCGACGTGAACGCCGGAAGGACCGCACGACCGTCGGGCGCGCTCACCGTCGTGATCGAGAGTTCCTGGGTCTTGTCCACCGGGCGGCCATCCGCCGTCTCGCCGACCTCACCGGCATGCGCGAGCAGCGGCACGAGCAGCCGAGCACCCCGGAAGGCGTCGACGACGGCCGCCTCACCACCGCGCCCGTCGGTGAAGGCCGTCAGCGCAGCGATCAGTGCGGGGTCTGCCGAGCCGTCGTCGGCCGCCGCTTCGTTCTGCTCGAGCCGACGGCCTTGCCATGGTTGCCCTGCAGAGTCGGCACCGTCGCTCGACCCGAACAGGTGGCCGCGCTCGTGACCGCCGTCGTCAGTCGCCCGCGACATCCAACGCCTCGGCCAGTGTGAACGCACCCGAGTACAGAGCTTTGCCCACGATCGCACCCTCGATGCCGAGCGGAACGAGTTCGCGCAGCGCCGTGATGTCGTCAAGGCTCGAGATGCCGCCGGATGCCACCACCGGCCGGTCCGTGTGCTGAGCCATCTGCTTCAGCAGGTCGAGGTTCGGGCCACGCAGGGTGCCGTCCTTCGTGACGTCCGTGACGACGTAGCGTGCACATCCTGCGTCCTCGAGTCGGGTGAGGACCTCCCACAGATCGCCGCCCTCCTTCGTCCAGCCGCGGGCGGCGAGGGTCGTGCCTCGCACATCGAGGCCGACGGCGATCGCCTCACCGTAACGGGAGATCGCGTCGGCGGCCCACTCGGGGTTCTCCAGCGCGGCGGTGCCCAAGTTCACCCGCTTCGCGCCGAGATCGAGTGCGCGCTGCAGCGACTCATCGTCGCGGATGCCGCCCGACAGTTCGATCTTGACGTCGCGTGTGCTGCGCAGCACGGCCTTGAGCACGTCGAGATTGTGTCCACGCCCGAACGCGGCATCGAGGTCGACGAGGTGGATCCACTCCGCGCCCTGCTCGATCCACTCGCGCGCGGCAGCCACCGGGTCGCCGTAGTTCGTCTCGCTGCCGGCCTCGCCTTGCGTCAGGCGAACGGCCTTGCCGTCGGCGATGTCGACGGCGGGAAGCAGTTCGAGCTTCGGAGTGTCACTGATGGGGCTCATCGGAACCTGGATCCTTCTGGGGTCGTTGGAGGGACGAAGCCGGGCCGTCAGGCGGCACGCGACGGCAGGCTCATCACCCAGTTGCGCAGCACCCGCATGCCTGCCTTGCCGGACTTCTCCGGGTGGAACTGGGTGGCCGACAGCGGACCGTTCTCCACCGCTGCCAGGAACCGCCCGCCGTGATCGGCCCAGGTCAGCTTCGCCGGAGCGAACACGTCGGATGCCGGAACTCCCCACTCCTGCGCCGCATAGGAGTGGACGAAGTAGAAGCGCTCGTCGCGCACACCATCGAACAACACAGAGTCGACGGGGGCATCCACGGTGTTCCATCCCATGTGCGGCAGGATGCGTGCATCGAGGCGATCCACTATGCCTGGCCACTCGCCAAGACCTTCGGTGTCGCGACCGTGCTCGACGCCTCGTTCGAACAGCACCTGCATGCCGACGCAGATGCCGAGAACGGGCAGGCCGCCCGCGAGTCGGCGGTCGATGATCTGATCGCCACGCACGGCCTTCAGCTGGTCGACGACTGCCTCGAACGCACCGACGCCCGGAACGACGAGCCCGTCGGCAGTCTGGGCGGCCTCACGGTCGGCCGTGAGCGACACCTTCGCACCGACAGCCTCGAGCGCCTTCGCTGCTGAGTGCACGTTGCCAGAACCGTAGTCGAGCACCACGACGGACGGAGCGCTCGAAGCTCCCTCGGTCACAGTGCGCCCTTGGTCGACGGGATGCCTTCCACCAGCGGGTCGAGCGCCTTCGCCTCGCGGAACGCACGCGCGAACGCCTTGAACTCCGCTTCGGCGATGTGGTGCGGGTCCCGCCCGCCGAGCACGCGCACATGCACGGTCAGCGCGGCATTGAAGGCGATCGCCTCGAAGACGTGCCGCACCATCGATCCGGTGAAGTGGCCGCCGATCAGGTGGTGTTCGAATCCGGTCGGCTCCCCCGTGTGCACGAGATAGGGACGTCCGGAGATGTCGACGACCGCCTGCACGATGGCCTCGTCGAGCGGCACGGTGGCGTCGCCGAAACGCGCGATGCCACTCTTGTCGCCCAGCGCCTGTTTGATGGCCAGACCGAGAACGATGGCGACGTCTTCCACGGTGTGGTGCACGTCGATCTCGATGTCACCCTTGGCGTGCACGGTGAGATCTGTCAGCGAGTGCTTGGCGAACGCGGTGAGCAGATGATCGTAGAACGGCACCGTCGTGTGGATGCTGCTGCGGCCGGTTCCGTCGAGGTCGAGCGACAGCTCGATACTCGATTCGCTGGTCTCGCGGCTGATGCTCGCGGTGCGGCTGCTCATGCCACCGAGTTTATCGGCGATTGAGGGGAGAGCCGTGCGAGCTCGCTCGCGCGAGCCGACCCGATTGAGCCGGTGAGCGGCGAAGCCGCGATAGTAGGGATCACGCCGCGCCCGACGCCGCAGGCCGCGCAAGCTCGGCCATCGCGTCGAGGAAGATACCGGTCTCCTCCGCCGTGCCCGCGCTCACGCGCAGGTGATTCGGGATGCCGACGTCACGAACCAGGATGCCTCGCTCCTTCAGCGCGAGGAAGGTCTCATGCGGGTCGCGCACACCGCCGAACAACACGAAGTTGCTGCCGGACTCGTGCACCGTGTACCCGAGCGCGGCGAGCCCTGCGGAGATGCGATCACGCTGCGCGACGATGTCGTGCACTGTGGCGAGCATCTCGTCGGAGTGCCGAAGGGCGGCCACCGCCGCTGCCTGCGTGAGCGCAGAGAGGTGGTAGGGCAGGCGCACCAGACGCAGAGCGTCTGCCACGGCCGGGTCGGCAGCGAGATAGCCCAGCCGCACACCGGCGAACGCGAATGCCTTGCTCATCGTGCGCGACACGACAAGCCGCTCACGGCCTGGCAGCAGGGTCAACGCGCTCGGCGCATCCTGAGGCATGAACTCGGCGTACGCCTCGTCGACGACGACCATGCCCTGTGCGGCGTCGTACACCGCCTCGACCACGTCGAGTCCGAGCGGCGTGCCGGTGGGATTGTTCGGGGCGCAGAGGATGACGACGTCTGGCTTGCTCTCGGTGATCTCCCGAACGGCGTGCTCTGCTGTGATGACGAAGTCGGGTCCGCGGTCGGAGGCGATCCACGCCGTTCCGGTACCGGAGGCGAGCAGCGGATACATCGAATACGTCGGAGCGAACCCGAGCGCGCTGCGGCCGGGACCGCCGAACGCCTGCAGAATCTGCTGCAACACCTCGTTCGACCCGTTCGCCGCCCAGATGTTGGATGCATCGAGACCGTTGCCGAGATAGCCGGCGAGGGACTCGCGAAGCAGTCCGAACTCGCGGTCCGGGTAGCGGTTCGCTGTCTTCAGCGCCTCTCCGACGGAGGCAAGAACGTCAGCCACCACATCGTCGGGAATCGGATGCGTGTTCTCGTTCACGTTCAGCGCCACCGGCACCGGGGCCTGCGGAGCTCCATAGGGGGTCTTACCGCGCAGATCGTCGCGGATCGGAAGGTCGGAGAACGAGATCACCCACCAATGCTAGGGCGGGACAACACCCCCGCGACGCCGCACGTGAGCTCCAGGACGTCTCAGCGCGCCGAGCCGTCGTACTGGTGGGGAATTGCCAACCTCTGACCCGCTTGGACGACGCTGGACGAGAGGCCGTTGAGGTCCACGATCGCACCGACGACGTCGCGCGGGTCGCTCGCCGGCGCGATGCGCTGGGCGATCAGCCAGAGCGACTGTCCCGGCTGGACCGTGACGTGGCGAAAGGACGCGGAGAACGAGGAGCCGGCGCCCGCGGCGGCTGCGCTGTTGGCGACGATGACCCCGCCGAAGACCAGCGCGGGCAGCACCACGAGTGCGGCGAGAACAACGCGACCGCGCCGGGTCAGGTGGGTGCGCACTCGCCCTGACGAGGCATCCGTGCGACCGACGGAAGGGCCGGAAGCATCGACGGTGGCAACTCCCAGCTCACGCGGCGCGGTACGCCGGACTCCGATCCGATGCACAGCAACCCCGATGGTCGTCATGGTCTCTCCTCCCGAGAATCGAACTCGTCTTCCGAATCTATCTTCGATGAACGCATTTTTCAACGGTATGTTCGCATTTGGGTACGACGTTCTTTCAACACGCTCGAACAAAGCGGCCGATTGAGGCCGATTTCCAGATAGAGTTTCGATCGTCACGAAGAAACTGAATCACCCACCACCGACATTCGGTCCGAGTAGGTGCGCAGACGCACCGACGAGAGATTCGAATCACGCGACGATGGCGACCACAGCGGCGGTCGTACACAACCGTCGAGGACCCACCGATTGCCGCGAAACGAGAGGACGAAGCACGTGAGCGACACCGACGGGCCCGACACCGCACGTACCCCACGTACGCCTGCTGAGAAGCCGCGCACCAGGCGACGCAAGTCTCTGAGCGAGAAGCAGCGCGCGATTCTCGAAGTGATCCAGAGCTCCGTCAGCAAGCGGGGCTATCCGCCGAGCATGCGCGAGATCGGCGATGCCGTGAGCCTCGCGTCGCTCTCCAGCGTCGCCCACCAGCTCAACCAGCTCGAGCTCAGCGGGTACCTGCGCCGCGACCCCAACCGCCCCCGTGCGCTCGAGGTGCTGATCGACCTTCCGGCGACGACAGGCCGATCGGATGCCACGGCCGACTTCGAGACGTCCGTTCCCGTCGGCGACGCCACCATGGTCCCGCTGGTCGGCAGGATCGCGGCGGGCGTGCCGATCACGGCAGAACAGCAGATCGAAGAGGTCTTCCCGCTCCCCCGCCAGCTCGTCGGCAACGGCGAACTCTTCATGCTGAAGGTTCAGGGCGAATCCATGATCGATGCCGCCATCTGCGACGGCGACTGGGTGGTCGTTCGACAGCAGAAGACCGCGGAGAACGGCGACATCGTCGCGGCGATGCTCGACGGCGAAGCAACCGTGAAGGTGTTTCGTCAGCGCGACGGTCACACCTGGCTGCTGCCGCGCAACTCGGCCTTCGAACCGATCCTCGGGGACTTCGCCGAGGTGGTCGGCAAAGTCGTCGCCGTGCTGCGCTCGGTCTGAGACACGGATCGACGAGGGCCCCGAGGCGATCGCCTCGGGGCCCTCGTTCTGTCCTTCGAACCGATCAGGCGTCGACGGAGACGTGATCGCGCACAGCGCGCGTCGCCTCGATGATGTTCCGCAACGACGCGACCGTCTCGTCGTAGCCCCGGGTCTTCAGACCGCAGTCCGGGTTGATCCAGACCTGACGCTCAGGGATGCCCGCGAGCGCGCGCTCGATCAGATCGGTCACTTCGGCGACCGATGGAACCCGCGGCGAGTGGATGTCGTACACGCCCGGCCCGATGCCGTGGTCGAATCCGCTCGCCTTGATGTCGTCGACGACCTCCATGCGGCTGCGCGCCGCCTCGATGCTCGTCACGTCGGCATCCAGGTTGCGGATGGCGTCGATCACCACGCCGAACTCCGAGTAGCAGAGGTGCGTGTGGATCTGGGTCGCGTCGCCGACGCCGCTGGTCGCGAGCCGGAACGAACCGACCGACCAGTCGAGGTAGCCGGGCTGGTCCTTCTTCTTCAGCGGCAGCAGCTCCCTGAGGGCCGGCTCGTCGACCTGGACGATGCGGATGCCAGCGGTCTCCAGATCCGCGATCTCGTCGCGGAGCGCGAGCGCGACCTGGCGGGCCGTGTCGCCGAGCGGCTGGTCGTCACGCACGAACGACCAGGCGAGGATCGTCACGGGGCCCGTGAGCATCCCCTTCACCGGCTTCTGCGTCAACGACTGGGTGTACGTCGACCACTCGACGGTGATGGGCTTCGGCCGTGAGACGTCGCCCCAGAGGATCGACGGACGCGTGCACCTGCTGCCGTACGACTGCACCCAACCGTTCTGCGTCACAGCGAAGCCGTCGAGGTTCTCGGCGAAGTACTGCACCATGTCGTTGCGCTCCGGCTCGCCGTGCACGATGACGTCGATGCCGATCTCCTCCTGCAGGTCGACCACGCGCTTGATCTCCGCCTGCATCAGCCCGAGGTACTCGGCCTCGGTGATGACGCCCTTCGCGAACTGTGCACGCGCCCTGCGGATGTCTCCGGTCTGCGGGAACGATCCGATCGTGGTCGTCGGCAGCAGCGGAAGCCCGAGCGCGGCATCCTGTGCCGAGAGCCGCGCCTCGTACGCACCTCGTGCGAAGTCGGCGTCGGTGAGCGCAGCCTCGCGCTGTCGCACACTGCCGTCACGCACGCCCGGCGCGCCGAGCCGGTCGGCCAGCGCCGCTGACGCCTGTGCCAGCTCATCCTGGATGGACTCGTGCCCGTCATCCAGGCCCCGCGCGAGCACTGCGATCTGACCGACCTTCTGGTCGGCGAACGCGAGCCACGACACCAACCGGGCGTCGAGATCCGGCTCGTCGTCGACGTCGTGCGGGACGTGCAGCAGGGACGTCGAGGTGGATGCCGCAACTGTCGGAGAGAGCGCCAGCAGCGATTCGAGTTTGCCGAACGCCGACTCCAGGTCGCCCCGCCAGATGTTGTGGCCGTCGACGACGCCACCGACCACGGTCTTGGTGCGCAGAGCAGCCTTCGTGTCGGCGTCCAGTGCCTCCGGCACGGCTCCGCGCACGAGATCCAACGAGATCGCCTCGATGCCGGTGACCGCGAGCACCGGTAGTGCGTCGTCGAGCGCCCCGTACGGGGCGGCGACGAACAGTTGCGGGCGGGCATCCGTCGAACCGAGCAGGTCGTACGTCTGAGCCGCGGCCGAGAGGATGTCTGCGCGAGCGTCATCGAGGCTCTCGCTCACAAGTGCAGGCTCGTCGAGCTGCACCCACTCGGCCCCCGCGGCTTTCAACTCGGCCAGGAGCTGAACGTACACCGGGAGAAGGTCGCTGAGGCGCGACAGCGGGCGGAATCCCTCGGAGGCGCCGTCGGCCGGCTTGCTGAGGGCGAGGAACGTCACGGGGCCGACGATGACGGGCCTGGTGAGGTAGCCGTCGCGCTTCGCCTCCTCGAACTCGTGCAGCAGACGGTCGGAGACGAGACGGAAGTCGGTGTCCGGTCCGATCTCTGGCACGAGATAGTGGTAGTTGGAGTCGAACCACTTCGTCATCTCGAGCGGAGCGTCGCCGCCTGCGCCGCGGGCGATGGTGAAGTATCCGGCGAGGTCGAGGCGACCATCGGCATCCACGAGTCCGGAGAAGCGTGCTGGGATCGCGCCGACGGTCACCGCAGCGTCGAGCACCTGGTCGTAGTAGCTGAACGTCTCGGGAATGGAGGAGTCGGTCGTGCCAAGGCCGAGTTCCGCCAGCCGCGACCTGGTCGCGGCACGGAGTCCGGCTGCGGTCGATTCGAGCTCGTCGCCGGAGATGTTCCCGGCCCAGAAGGCCTCGACGGCCTTCTTCAGCTCGCGGCGCCTTCCGATGCGCGGGTAGCCGATGATCGTTCCGGCGGGAAAAGCGGAGGTCATGCTGGTTCCTTCTGATCGGTCTTGCTGAGATCCGTGGTGGTGTGCGTGGGACCGGCGCCGACCGCGACCGGATCGCCCCGCTCCCTTGTGTGGTCGTCGGCGAGAGCCGACGAGTCGATGAGGCCGCACCTTTCGAGTACGGCGAGTGAGGTATGCGGCTGGTTGAATGTGCAGAGGTGGATGCCCGGGGCACCGCCGGCGATCAGCCGCTCGGCGAAGGCAGCGGCGTGTTCGATGCCGATCTCACGCCTGCCGTCATCGGTGGGCTCCACCTCGAGACGGATCGCCAGATCGCTCGGCAGATCCTCACCGTTCAGTTCGAGCACCCTGCGGAGTCGCGCCGGGCTTGTGACCGGCATGATGCCCGGCAGGATCGGGAACCTCACACCGGCCGCTCTGGCGCGCTCGGCGAATACGAAGTAGTCCTCGGCATGGAAGAACAGCTGTGTGATCGCGAGGTTCGCGCCTGCCGCCTGTTTGGCGAGCAGGGTGTCGATGTCCTGCGAGATGGAGCGTGAACGCGGATGCCCGTTCGGAAACGCCGCCACGGCGATGGTGACCTTCTCGCGCGTTCCGACCTCGCTGGCGTGCGGGAGCCCCGGAACCGGGATCTCCCGGTACGGCGCGTGCTCCGCCTGGATGCGATGGACGAGTTGCACGAGTTCGGAGGCGCTGTGCAGATCGCCGGCAGCGGCATCCTGCTCCGATTGGCCGACGGGCGGGTCGCCGCGCACGGCGAGGAATCTCGTGACGCCGACATCGAGGAACTCGCGGATCATCCGCGCCGCCTCGGCGTGCGACGAGCCGATGCACGTCAGATGCGCCATCGGTGTCACCGAGGTGTCCTGCGCGATGTGCTTCACGACGTCAAGCGAATTGACGTGCGACGATCCGCCGGCGCCATAGGTGACCGAGATGAACTCCGGTCCGACAGCGGCCAGTCGCCGAATCGTCTCGGGCAGAGCGCGAGCCGCGGCCTCGTTGCGTGGCGGGTAGAGCTCGAACGAGAAGGGCGTGTCTGCCGGACATCGCGTGGCGCCGTCGAAGGCGATCGCTGCGCTCATGGCGGCTCCCTCATCTCACGGAACGGAGGGAAGCGCACGTGACCGGGTGGGCATCCGCACCGTATGGTGGCAAACCGCAGATTCCTCCTGCGATCTGTGGGCGGGTGCCGGGCTCGGCTGTCGCTCCGGCCGAGCAGACGTGTGCCTGATCCGACCGATATTGGGCATCAGAGTAGCAAATCCAGCCGTAAACGGATGCTGCGTGTTACGCCGCGCTACCTGCTCGGCTCCCGGCTCGATTGGTCATCGGCGAGGTGAGCCCTTCGACTCGCTTCGCTCGCTCGGGCGAATCAGGTCAGACGGCGACGGCATCCGCACGAAAGGGTTCGAAGACCGGAACGAACTCCTCGGCGACTCGGGCTGTGACCCTCGTGCCCTCCGGCTCGTACGCCGTGTCGATGACTCGGCCGCGCTCGTGAAGCGCTGAAACGAGATCACCCCTGTCGTACGGAATGAGCACGTCGATCTGCACGGATCGATCCGGAATCAACCGGGCGATCGCTGCGAGCACCTCGTCGATGCCTTCGCCGGTGCGTGCTGAGACGAAGATCGCGGCGGGTTCCAGCCCTCGCAGCTCGAGTCGACGGTCGTCGTCGATCAGGTCGGCCTTGTTGAAGACGACGATCTCGGGGATGTCACGTCCCTCGACGTCGCCGATCACATCGCGCACCGTGGTGAGCTGCGCAGCGGGGTCGGGATGCGAGGCATCCACGACGTGCACGATCACGTCGGAGTCCGCGACCTCTTCGAGCGTGGAGCGGAAGGCCTCGACGAGCTGATGCGGCAGGTTGCGCACGAAGCCGACGGTGTCGGTGAGCGTGTAGAGCCTGCCATCGGCGGTGATGGAGCGCCGTACTGTGGCATCCAGCGTGGCGAACAGGGCGTTCTCCACGAGCACGCCAGCCTTCGTGATGCGGTTGAGCAGGCTGGACTTGCCGGCGTTGGTGTACCCGGCGATCGCCACTGACGGCACGCTGTTGCGGCGTCGGTTCGCCCGCTTGGCCTCTCGCGCGGGCTTCATCTCCTTGATCTGCCTGCGCAACTTGGCCATGCGTGTGTGGATGCGGCGACGATCTAGCTCGATCTTCGTCTCACCCGGTCCACGGCTTCCCATGCCGTTGCCCGCGCCGCCGACCTGTCCACCGGCCTGGCGGCTCATCGACTCGCCCCAACCGCGAAGTCGGGGAAGCAGGTATTCGAGCTGGGCAAGCTCGACCTGGGCTTTGCCCTCTCGCGACTTGGCATGCTGGCTGAAGATGTCGAGGATGACGGCGGTGCGGTCGATCACCTTCACCTTGACGATGTCTTCGAGGGCACGCCTCTGGCTGGGAGCAAGTTCGGTGTCCGCGATCACGGTGTCCGCGCCGAGCGCGGCGACGACATCGTGCAGCTCCTGCGCCTTGCCGCTTCCGAGATAGGTACTGGGGTCGGGGTGCGGCTTGCGCTGCAGCAGACCGTCGAGCACGACGGCGCCGGCCGTCTCCGCGAGTGCCGCGAGCTCACGCAACGAGTTCTCGGCATCCGCGATGGTGCCTGCAGAGTAGACGGCGATCAGCACTACGTTCTCGAGACGCAGCTGCCGGTACTCCACCTCGGTGACGTCTTCGAGTTCGGTCGACAGGCCGGAGACGCGACGCAATGCGGCGCGCTCCTCACGGTCGAACTGCTCACCGTCCGAGTCGTGGCCGCCGGCGGCCGCACCCTGCAACGCCTGAGCAGACTCTCCGAAGATGGCCCTGTGCGCCGGTCGTTGATCCGCGCGCGCGAGCACACGCGCCACAACGTCGTCGCGCGTCTCGTTCTGCTCGGTATCGGATTCACTCATCGTGCGTTCCACCCTAGTTCTCCTTGATCGACGATCTCTCCCGAGGGCTCCACTCGGGTACGTTCCTTGTATGGCCAGCGGCGAGCACTATTTCACGTCCAGACCCGGAAGCGACGCGAAGCTGCACCCGCTGTCGGTGCGGCTGGCCGGGCGAGACCTCGAGCTCACCACCGCGGCGGGCATCTTCAGCCCCGACCGCATCGATGCAGGCACTCAGGTACTGCTCGCCGACGCTCCCGCTGCCCCGCCCAGCGGCGATCTGCTCGACCTCGGCTGCGGCTGGGGTCCCGTTGCACTCACACTCGCCCTCGAATCACCTCAGGCGACCGTATGGGCGGTCGACGTCAACGAGCGTGCCCTCGATGTCGTGCGCCGGAACGCGGCATCCCTCGGCCTCACCAACCTCAACGCCGTGCTGCCCGACGATGTTCCCGATGACCTGGCCTTTCGCGCTATCTGGTCGAATCCGCCGATCCGCGTCGGCAAGGCCGAACTCCACGCGCTGCTGCTGCGCTGGCTCCCGCGTCTCGACGGCGACGCGGATGCCTGGCTGGTGGTACAGCGCAACCTCGGCTCCGACTCCCTGCAGAGATGGCTCGGCGGAGCCTTGAGCAGCGAGTTCACCGTGCGGCGCGCGTCGACGAGCAAGGGCTACCGCGTGATCCACGTGCGCGCTGGAACTAGCAGCGAGGGTCACTTCTGACCTTCGTAGCGACGCCGGCGCCGGTCGCCGTCCGGGCGACCGGGTACGTCGAGCGGCCGAAGCCGTCAGCCGATCGTGACCTCTCCGTCGAAGACCAGCTCGGCAGGCCCCGAAAGGGCGACGTGCTCACCGTCTTCGGCGGGGAACATCCGCACACCGAGTGTGCCGCCTGGCGTTCGCACTTTCCAGTCGTCGGGAGCGCCGTCCCCCGCCCAGTACCTGGTGGCCAGCGCTGCCGCCGCCGTGCCGGTACCGCAGGCCAGCGTCTCGCCGCTGCCGCGCTCGTGGACGCGCATGCGGATGCGGCCGATCCCATCGGCCACGAGCGGTTCGAACGGCACGACGAACTCGATGTTGGCACCGCCGATCGGGGAAGGGTCCATGATCGGCGTCGGCCCGAGATCGACGCGGTCCAACTCGTCGTCGTCTGCCAGGGCGACCACCACGTGCGGATTCCCGACCTCGATGCCGAGCCCCGGGCGCGCGACGCCCAGCTCCTTCGCGCGCACCAGCGGGTCGTCGCCTGTGAGGTGCCAGCGACCGAGGTCCACCTGGAACCCGGTCCCGCTCTGCTGCACGTCTCGCACGCCTGAGCGGGTGCCGATCGGCAGGGTCTGGCCGGGGCGCAGATCGGCGTAGCCACCGTCGATGAGATACCGCGTGAACACACGGATGCCGTTGCCGCACATCTCAGCGGGCGTTCCGTCGGCGTTGTGGTAGTCCATGAACCACTCGGCGGTCGGGTCCTCCGCCAGTGCGATCGAACCCTCCGGGATGGCCGACGAGCGAATCGCGCGGATCACGCCGTCCGCCCCGACTCCGAAGTGCCGGTCGCAGATGAGGGCGATCTGCGCCCCTGTGAGGTCGACGGCGCCGTCCGGGTCGGCGAACAGCACGAAATCGTTGCCGGCGCCGTGGCCCTTGCTGAAGGAGAGTGTGGTCACCGCGACAGCCTATCCAGTGACGCCAGTGCGAGCCGGTCAATGACCGTGCGCGTATCGTCCCCGTCCGCGTCGAGCCATTCCAGATCGGGGTACCGCTTGAACCACGACACCTGCCTGCGCGCGTAGCGGCGCGTGAGACGCTGGGTCTCGGCGACGGCCTCCTGCTCGCTCATGTCGCCACTCAGCTGGGCGATCGCCTGCGCGTAACCGATGGCCCTGGATGCCGTGACCCCACCCTGCAGACCGGCGGGGAGCAGATCGCGCACTTCGTCGACGAGACCGTCCGTCCACATCCGTTCGACGCGGGCATCCAGCCTTCTCACGAGCCTCTCTCGTTGCACCTGCAAACCCAGCACGATCGACGGCGACCACGGCACGGGCCGCTCTGGAAGGACCGCGCCGTGCCCGACCTCGGCCAGTTCCGCGATCTCGAGCGCGCGGATGACCCGTCTCGGGTTCGCGGGATCGACCCGCTCAGCGGTCACCGGGTCGAGTTCGCGCAACCGCGCGAGAAGCGGCGCTATACCGGTCTCCCGCTCTTCCGCCTCCAAGCGAGCGCGCATCTCGGCGTCTCTCCCCGGGAACGCGAAGTCGTACAACACGCTCGACACGTAGAGCCCGGATCCACCCACCAGGATCGGCACGCCGCCACGCGAACGGATGTCATCGACGGCCGCTCGCGCCCGCGGCTGATACCACGCCACGGTCGCCTCCTCTGTGACCTCCAGCACGTCGACGAGGTGATGGGGAACGCCTTCACGCTTGGTGACGGGCAGCTTCGCTGTACCGATGTTCATGCCGCGGTACAACTGCATGGCGTCGGCACCGACGATCTCGGCACGGATGCCTCGATCACCGAGGCGAATCGCGACTTCGACCGCGAGGTCGCTCTTACCCGTGCCCGTTGCGCCGACGATCGCGAGAAGGGGCGCAAGGGCACCGTCGTTCACAGCGTTCTCACCCGCAGGCGCGGCCGTCACGCGTCGACCGGGGGCGTCACCGCTCGCCGTCGCCAGGATCGTAGATGGGCGTGGTCGGTCCCGCCGGGGATCCGGCATCGAGACGCGAACGCAGCGTCGGCAGGCCGAGCGACACAGGGCCGGCAGCAGCGCCGCCCGAGCCATGGGCCGGGATCGCGCAGGACTCCGCGTCGGCGCGCTCCCAGGCGTCGCCGGCGCGCGTCCGGCGTACGCGTAGCGGGACTCCCGGCTCGCTGTCGGCCAACAAGTGGAACGGGGCGGCGTGCGTGATCCGTACTGTCACCACGTCGCCCGGACGTGGCGCCTCCGAGCCTTCCGGCACCTCGAAGTGCACCAGTCTGCTGTCTTCCGCACGACCGCTCATACGATGCGTCTCAGCGTCCTTCTTGCCCTCGCCTGTTGAGACGAGCACCTGCACCTCACGTCCGACGATCTTCTCGTTCTCCTCGAGGCCGATGCGCTCCTGAAGCGCGATGAGACGCTCGTAGCGGTCCTGCACGACCTCCTTCGGCACCTGATCGGTCATCGTCGCCGCGGGCGTACCCGGTCGCGGTGAGTACTGGAACGTGAACGCCGTCGCGAACCGTGCCTGCTCGACGACGCGGAGGGTCTCTTGGAAGTCCTCCTCCGTCTCACCGGGGAAGCCGACGATGATATCCGTGCTGATCGCGGCATCCGGAATGCGGGAACGCACGCGGTCGAGAATGCCGAGGAACTTCTCGGAGCGGTAGCTGCGACGCATCGCGCGCAGAATGCGGTCGGATCCGGACTGCAACGGCATATGCAGTTGCGGCATCACGGCCGGCGTCTCAGCCATCGCCTCGATGACGTCGTCGGTGAACGCTGCCGGGTGAGGGCTGGTGAAACGGATGCGTTCGAGCCCGTCGATCTCACCTGCAGCGCGCAGCAGCTTGCCGAACGCCAGGCGATCGCCGAAGTCGACTCCGTAGGAGTTCACGTTCTGGCCGAGCAGCGTGACCTCGACGGCGCCGTCATCGACCAGCGACTGGATCTCTGCCAGTACCTCGCCGGGCCGGCGGTCGTTCTCCTTGCCGCGCAGCGAGGGCACGATGCAGAACGTGCAGGTGTTGTTGCACCCGACGGAGATCGACACCCAACCGCTGTAGGTCGAATCACGTTTTGTCGGCAGCGTCGACGGGAAGGTCTCCAGGGCGTCGAGGATCTCGATCTGCGCCTCGTCGTTGTGCCTTGCGCGCTCGAGAAGGCTCGGCAACGACCCCATGTTGTGCGTGCCGAAGACGACATCGACCCATGGCGCCTTCTCAAGGATGACGTTCTTGTCCTTCTGCGCCAGGCATCCGCCGACGGCGATCTGCATGCCGGAATGCCGGCGCTTCACGGATGCCAGGTGACCGAGGTTGCCGTACAGCTTGTTGTCCGCGTTCTCACGGACGGCGCACGTGTTGATGACCACCACGTCGGCCTCGGAGCCGGAAGCCGGTACGTATCCCGCAGCCTCCAGCGATCCGCTCAGGCGCTCGGAATCGTGCACGTTCATCTGACAGCCGAAAGTGCGCACCTCGTACGTGCGCACGTGGCCATCGACGTCCACGGCCGCATCGGAGACGGCGATCGCTGTGGGCGCCGAGCCGGGTCGAACTCGATCGGCAATGCTCATAATGCCGACCATTCTACGTTCGCCGCCACACGCCTTCGTTCGCATGCCCTGACTGCTCGGCCTGCCTACCCGAGTGGTGCCCGGTCAGCGGAACCGAACCCGTCCTCCGTCGGTGGACGGCCCTCTGGGATGCGACTCGAGCGCCGTGCGCACAGCGGCCCGGACCGTCTCGCCGTCGTATCCCTTGCGGAGGAGGAAACCACTGAGCCTGCGCGACGCCACGTCGTAGTCGAGACTCGTCAGCTGCCTGGCTCGTGCGACGGCCAGCTCTGTGGCGCGTTCCTTCTCGTCGTCACCGTCGAGCTCCGCCATCGCGTCGGCGATCACGTCGTCGTCGAGGTGCCTTCTGCGAAGCTCGGATTCGATCGCGGAGCGTCCAGAGCCCTTTCTGGTATGCATCGCGTAGACCATCGAAACGGCAAGGGCCGCATCGTCGACGAGCCCGATACTCTCCAGCCGATCGAGCTCGGCTGCAGCGGTTTCGTCGTCCACTTCGCGTTTCGCGAGCACCTGCTCGAGTTCCCAGCGCGACATCCCACGGCGCGCCAACTGGTGGATCGCCACATTGTTCGCTCTGGTGGTCTTGCGATCGCGCCCACCTCGACCGCGGCCGTCGGCCTCATGATCGCCGTCGCCGTCGTCCCGCCGCGACACCGCGTTGACTCGCTCGAGCGCGTGCTGAGCAGCAGCCGAGGGCTGCGCTCCAGGCAGATAGGTCACCGGCGCGAGATCTCCTGAGCGGCCGCCGGATGTCATGGCACCCGGCGGCCGGCGGCGCTTCGGCCGCTCGGAATCTCCTGCCGGCGGGAACTGGACGACCATCGTGGGCTCCCGCCCTAGGCGCCCTTGCGCTGTGCGATCTTAGGCGCGATCGACTCGACATTCGACGCCGGCTCCGCCGGAGCATTCGGGTCGGCAACCACACCGAGTTTGACCAGGATCTTGCGCTCGATATCCAACGCGATGTCGGGGTTGGAGATGAGGAAGTTGCGCGAGTTCTCCTTGCCCTGGCCGAGCTGATCACCCTCGTACGTGTACCAGGCACCCGACTTCTTCACGATGCCCTGCTCAACGCCGTAGTCGATCAGGCTGCCCTCGCGGGAAATGCCGACACCGTAAAGGATGTCGAACTCGGCTTGCTTGAAGGGCGGCGCCATCTTGTTCTTGACCACCTTGACCCTGGTGCGGTTGCCAACGGCCTCTGTACCGTCCTTCAGCGTCTCGATGCGCCGGATGTCCAAGCGGACCGATGCGTAGAACTTGAGCGCCTTGCCACCGGCTGTGGTCTCTGGGCTACCGAAGAACACGCCGATCTTCTCGCGCAACTGGTTGATGAAGATCATGGTCGTGTTGGTCTGGTTCAGCCCGCCCGTGAGTTTGCGGAGCGCCTGAGACATCAGACGTGCCTGCAGACCGACGTGCGAGTCGCCCATCTCACCCTCGATCTCGGCACGGGGCACGAGTGCCGCGACGGAGTCGATCACGATGAGGTCGATCGATCCGCTGCGCACGAGCATGTCGGCGATCTCGAGCGCCTGCTCCCCCGTGTCGGGCTGCGACACGAGAAGGGCATCTATGTCGACACCGAGCTTCTTCGCGTACTCCGGGTCGAGCGCGTGCTCGGCGTCGATGAAGGCTGCGATGCCGCCGCCCTTCTGCGCGTTGGCGATGGCGTGCAGCGTCAGGGTCGTCTTACCCGAGGACTCAGGCCCGTAGATCTCGACGATGCGTCCGCGCGGAAGACCGCCGATGCCGAGCGCGACATCGAGAGCGATCGAGCCGGTCGACACGACCTCGACGGGCGCACGCTCGTCGCTGCCCAAACGCATGACCGAGCCTTTTCCGAACTGGCGGTCGATCTGGGCCAGCGCAGTCTCGAGTGCTTTTTCGCGATCCGCTGGTGTGGGCATGATGGCTTCCTTTCGCCGGGACAGTCGTTGAGAACTCGCTGCTTCGTACCGTAAGTCGCACCGGTGACATCCGTAGATGCAGGGTGCGGTCCGGTGGATAACTCGCTTCGATCAGGTCTGTGGCCTCAGAGTACCAACTACCGAACATCTCTTCGCATCATCGATGGCGTGTCGCACCACGAGAACTCGCGATTCGCGCACTCCGTACCGGTCAGCGCTTCGGTTCGGGAAGGCCGACGCCGTGGCGCCTGGCGACAGGAACTTCCATCGCCTCGCACAGCGCCCACCACACGTCTCGTTCCGGTACACCGTCAGCCAGCGCCTGATCCCCCGTGCGGTTTCCCAGCCGGTCGAGCACAAGGTCGCGCAGCAACGCTCTTCCGTACTGCTCGCCGAATTCGGCGGTGACGGCTCGTTTGAATTCGCTCGCACGCATCGCAGTCAGCCTACGATCTGCGAAGACCGTAGGAGTCGCCGAACGTGCATACCGACGGAGTCTTGTCGTCTGTTAACGGCGGAACGCCCCGCATCGCGGGGCGTTCCGTGGCCTCTAGCGGCGAACGTGTCACCGTGCGACGAGATCCGCGTCCAAAGCGGCGACGAACTCGTCGGGAACCGTGTCGGGGATCACCTGATCGATGCCCTCGAGCACCGCCAGCCTGTCTCCGACCTCGCGCATGATCACCGAGATGGGGGTGTCGAGGGCGTCGGCGACCGAAGCGAGAATCTCGCTCGACGCCTCCTTCTGACCTCGCTCCACCTCACTGAGGTAACCGAGAGCAACACTCGCGCGGCTCGCAACCTGACGGAGTGTGCGCCCCTTCTGCAGGCGGAAGTCCCGTAGCACGTCGCCGATTTCCTGACGTACGAGAATCATTGGAGCCTCCTTTTCTCTTCCTGCCAGAACCTTCGATCGAATCGTCAAAGTATGCACTAACGCTACGCGCATCGTGCTGAAACTCTAACCATCGATGGCTTGGTTTTGGGTGTGAGTACACACGCTGTAACGAAGACGAAACTCGTACTATTCCGGTTCGCAGCGCGCGACGGCGCCGGTTCAGCGAATCCTCGGACTTCTTCGGACCGACCGAATCGGACGTCCGCGCCGGCCGTTCCGCCGGCTCGCGGGCGCCCCTCGCCGGTCTCACTCCGCCGCGAAACGCTCCACGAGGAGCTGCGTCGCGACGGTGACCGTCTGCACCCTGATCGTCGCTCTGTCACCGGTCAGTGCGAGTGGCATGGCCTCGGTCGTCTCGCCGTAGGACAGGCCGAGGAACACGGTTCCCGGTGCCTGTCCGCCCTGGCCGTCCGGCCCCGCGACGCCTGTGGTCGCGATGCCGATGTCGGCCGCCCTGCCACCCACGGCAAGTCGCTCGCGTACGCCGCGGGCGAGCTGCCTGGCGACCTCGGGGTGAACGGGGCCGTGTTCGGCCAGCAGAGCGGCATCCACTCCTACCAGCGTGTGCTTGAGCTCCGTCGCATAGACGACCACGCCGCCGAGCACGACAGCGGACGCCCCGGCCGGCCGGGTGAGCTCGGCCGCGAGGGCGCCGCCGGTGAGCGACTCCGCGACGGCGACCGTGAGTCCGCGCGAGGCGAGCCGCGAGATCAGCCGTGCCGTGGCATCCGCACCACCGGTCGTCACGACCGCGCCTGTCGCGCCGCAGCGAGGCGATACGCCTGCCAGAGGTAGCTGGCGCCGGACCAGACGGTGAGCACGAGGGCGATTCCCATCAGCACCCAGTTCAGCCAGAACACCCAGTCACCGAGGAAGGTCCAGAGCGGAGCGAGCGCGAAGGAGATCGCGACGGCCTGTGCGACCGTCTTGAGCTTGCCCCCGCTGCCGGCCGGAACGACGTTGCCCCTGGACAACTCGACCATGCGCCACACCGTGATGCCCACCTCGCGCACCACGATCACGATCGTCACCCACCACCAGAGCTCACCCATGATGGAGAGACAGACCAGAGCTCCGGAAGTGAGCAGCTTGTCGGCGATGGGGTCGAGGATCTTGCCGAGATCGGTGACCATTCCTCGCCTGCGGGCGATCGCACCGTCGATGCCGTCCGTCGCGATGGCGATGATGAAGAGCGCCGCAGCGATCCAGCGCAACGCGCCGTCGGCTCCGGCATCCGCCAGCACCAGCCAGAAGAACACGGGCGCGAGGATGATCCGCACGACCGTGATGATGTTCGGCAGGTTGAAGTTGCCTGGCGTGGTGGGTGAGGATGCCTGGCCGGAGTCGGTCATGCGATCAGCCTACGGTCAGCTGCCGATGTGAGACCGTACCGCGAGCCGTCAGTCGCGCCCGGTCAGACCCCAGGCGTCCTCGTCGGTGTCGCCCTCGACCTCTTCGAGGTCATCGAACTTCGCCCCGACCGGGTCGTTGTCGTAGCGATCGTCCTGCTGCGGCCCGGCCGTCTGCTGCGCCTGCGGCTGGCTCGGTGCTGCGGATGCCTGTGCGCTGCTGTCGCCGCCCCGCAGTCGCCCTAGCACCTGACCGAGCTGTTCTGGCGTGGCGAGCACGTCCCGGGCTTTCGACCCCTCTGACGGGCCGACGATGTCCCTCGACTCGAGCAGATCCATCAGGCGACCGGCCTTGGCGAATCCCACCCGCAGCTTGCGCTGCAGCATCGACGTCGAACCGAACTGACTCGAGATCACGAGCTCGGCTGCGGCCAGCAGAAGGTCGAGGTCGTCTCCGATGTCGGAATCGATCTGCTTCTTCTCCGGCGCGGCGGCGACATCTTGCCGGTACTCGGGACGTGCCTGACTCGTCACGTGCTCGACGACACGTTGGATCTCGCTCTCCGACACCCATGCACCCTGCACACGTATCGGCTTCGAGGCCCCCATCGGCAGGAAGAGCCCGTCGCCTTGCCCGATCAGCTTTTCGGCGCCGGGCTGGTCGAGAATGACGCGGGAATCGG
This sequence comes from Humibacter sp. RRB41, assembly GCF_022761015.1. Taxonomy (GTDB): domain Bacteria; phylum Actinomycetota; class Actinomycetes; order Actinomycetales; family Microbacteriaceae; genus Humibacter. Next base: position 535,398 of record NZ_JAKWJQ010000003.1, on the reverse strand, counting down.
TGACGCTCGAGACCGCGAGCGCGAAGCGCGACGGCACGTTCGCCTTGATGAGCCCGGTGACCACGTCGACGGAGGGTCGTTGGGTCGCTAGCACCAGATGGATTCCGGACGCGCGGGCGAGCTGCGTGATGCGCACGATCGAGTCCTCGACGTCGCGAGGTGCCACCATCATGAGGTCAGCGAGCTCGTCGACCACGACGAGCAGGTAGGGATAGGCCTTCAGTTTGCGCTCGCTCCCCTCGGGAAGCTTGATCTCGTCGTTTCGTACGGCCTTGTTGAAGTCGTCGATGTGACGGAACCCGAAGCTCGCCAGGTCGTCGTAGCGCATGTCCATCTCTTTCACGACCCACTGCAGCGCCTCGGCCGCCTTCTTCGGGCTGGTGATGATGGGCGTGATCAGGTGCGGAACTCCAGCGTATGCCGTGAGCTCGACCCGCTTCGGGTCGATGAGCACCATGCGCACCTCGCTGGGCTTGGCCCGCATCAGCACGCTCGTGATCATCACATTCACGAAGACCGACTTGCCCGTACCGGTTGCGCCAGCCACCAGAAGGTGCGGCATCTTGGCGAGATTGGCGACGACGAAGCCGCCGCCGACATCTTTGCCCACTCCGATGGTCATCGGATGATGGCTGTTCGCTGCCGCAGCCGACCGCAACACATCACCCAACGAGACGGTCTCACGGTCGCTATTCGGGATCTCGACGCCGATTGCGCTCTTGCCCGGAATGGGCGAGAGAATGCGTACTTCGTTCGATGCGACGGCGTAGGAGAGGTTCTTGCTGAGGGCGGTGACGCGCTCCACCTTCACACCGGGGCCGAGCTCGATCTCGTACTGCGTCACGGTCGGACCGCGGGAGAAGCCCGTCACACGCGCATCGACCTGGAACTGATCGAGCACCGACGTGATCGACGCGACGACCTCGTCGTTCGCCGCCGAACGTGTCTTCGCGGGAGTTCCAGGGGCGAGCGTGGAGGCTGCCGGCAGCACATACGGGGCCTCCGGGACACCGTCGAGCGGCTTCGCCGCCTCTGCGGCGGCGACGTCGAAGTCGTCGTCCGACAGAGCACCGAAGCCCGGCAGTACGGCCGTCGCCGTGTCGGGGCGGAGCCCTGTCGGATGCTTGCCGGCGCGGGATACGTCTCCGGTGAAGCGGCTGACAGCGTTCTCGGCATCGCGCAGATCGGCGAGCACCTCGGTCTTGTAGTCCTGCGGCGCCGGTTCGAGCGCGGTGTCGAAGCTTCCGGTGGCCGAGCTGTCGATGCCGAGAACCTCGGTGAACGATGGACCACTCTGCTCGAACTTCGGGTCGACCTCCCTGCCGCTCTTGTTGCGGCGCCACCACGGCAGGCTCTGCTCGGACTCGTCATCATCAGAGTCGGATTCCGCATCCGCCGACTTGCCGCGACGCGTCTTCGAGGTCTGCTCGGCGGCATCCTGCTCCTCGCCGTCGGTTCGCTGAGCACCGAACAGGTAGGAGTAGAGCTCGCCGAGTCGGCGTCCGATGCGGTTCGGCGGGGTCTTGGTCATGATCAGAATGCTGAGGAGCAGCACCACGATGACGATCGCAGCCGCGCCAACGGGCGTCGCGAGCGCGACAAGGGGGGCTCCGGCCATCCAGCCGATCACGCCGCCGGCCTTCGCCAACAGCTCCATGCCGTCGGCCGGCTGCGGCCGCGACGAGAAGATCTCGCACAACGCCGAGACCGTGACGAGGAGCAGCGCGAGGCCGATGCCGATGCGTGTGTTGTCGTGCACGGAGGCCGGATGACGGAACAGCCAAATCGCCAGCAGCAGCATGACGACGGGAAGCGCGAACGCCACTCGGCCGAAGAGTCCCCCGAACGTCCAGACGTCGAGCTGCTGCGCCACCGCGTTGTCGATCAGGAACCACTCGACGACCGCTCCGGCGATCGCGAGCAGCACGATGAAGAACGGGAGGCCGTCTCGGCGCTCCTCCTTGGCCAGCTTCTCCGGTCCGAACGCTCTGGCGGCGCCGCCGACGAGATGGGCCAGCCCTAGCCACGCGCGCGAGAGTGCACCACGTTCCGATTTCGGCGTGGGCAACACCTTCGTCTTCTGCGTCGCCGCCTGTTTCGACGGCGAGCGCGCGGCCGACGTGCTGCGCGTGCGGGCGCGCGACGTCGACTTGGTGCTCGTGGCCATGAACACAAAGGTAGCGGCGGCGGGTGTCAACGGCGCGGAGCGCCAACGGGTGTCTCGCAGATGGCGAACACCGCTCAGACGAGCACGCGCACCATCACATCGGTCGTCGCGCTCGACGACACGACCGTATAGCCCTCGCTGACGTACAGCCTTCTTGCCACGTTCGTGCGGCGCACGCTGAGACTGACCCTCGAGTAGCCGCCGGCTCTGACAGCGCCGTGCAACGACTGGAGAAGCGTCCTGCCGACCCCGAGCGCACGCCACTGCGAGTTCACGCCCAGGGTCAGTTCTGGAACGCCGGATGCCACGAATCCGGAGCCGGGAGCATCCGCAGGGAACAGGCGCGCCCAGCAGGCACCGACCGGAGTGTCATCCCGATCGACGGCGACGAGTCCGATGTCACCTGGGCGCGGCCACTGCGCGAGGTAGCGCCCGATGCTCGGATCGTCGAGAACGGCGACCCGTGACCGTGGGGGTTCCGCCCCGCCGTTCGCCGCCTCGACGAGCATGTCACGGAGAAACCCGGAATCGCTCGCCACTGCACGACGAATCATCAGGCCGTCCATGGCAGGAGGGTACGGCTCAGTTGTTTCGGACGTGTATCGAGCCGGAGCACCGTCTCATCGACGCTAAGCCTCGATCACGAGCGGCACGATCATCGGGCGACGGCGGTAGCTGGTGTTCACCCAGCGGCCAACTGTTCGCCGAACGACCTGGCTCAGGGCGTGGGCGTCACGGACTCCGTTGTGTGAGGCATCCGAGAGGGCGGCGGCGATCTTCGGCTTCACGGCGTCGAAGATGGCGTCGTCCTCCGCGAATCCCTTCGCGTGGATCTCAGGGCCCGTGATGATGCGGCCCGTTCCGGCCTCCACCACCACGATGATCGAGATGAAGCCCTCCTCTCCGAGGATCCTGCGGTCCTTGAGGTCGGCATCCGTGATCTCGCCGACCGTCGAGCCGTCGACGTAGACGAAGCCGAGGTCGAGCTGGCCGACGACGGTCGCGACACCGTCGAGCAGGTCGATCACGGTGCCGTCCTCGGCGAGGATGGTGCGTTCTTCGGGCACGCCGGTGTCTTGTGCGAGCTTGGCGTTCGCGACCAGGTGGCGATACTCCCCGTGCACCGGCATGACGTTGCGCGGCTTCAGGATGTTGTAGCAGTACAGCAGCTCGCCTGCCGCGGCGTGACCTGAGACGTGCACCTTCGCGTTGCCCTTGTGCACGACCGTCGCACCGAGCTTGGTGAGTCCGTCGATCACGCGGTACACGGCGTTCTCGTTACCGGGGATGAGACTCGACGCCAGGATGACCGTGTCGCCCTGCCCGACCTCGATCTGGTGATCGAGGTTGGCCATGCGGGCGAGCACCGCCATCGGCTCGCCCTGGGACCCGGTGGACATGTAGACCACCTGATCGTCCGGAAGGTCGGCGGCCTTCTTGTAGTCGATGAGCACGCCGTCGGGCACCTTGAGGTAGCCCAACTCGGCGGCGATGGTCATGTTCCGCACCATCGAACGGCCGAGCAGTGCGACGCGGCGACCGTTCGCGGCGGCCGCGTGGAGCACCTGCTGCACGCGATGCACGTGACTGGAGAAGCTGGCGACGATCACGCGGCGCGGCGCGCGGGCGATGACGCTGTCGAGCACCGGCCCGATCGAGCGCTCCAGCGGAGTGAACCCAGGCACGTCGGCGTTCGTCGAGTCGACGAGGAACAAGTCGACTCCCGCTTCGCCGAGTCTCGCGAATGCACGCAGATCGGTGATGCGATCGTCCAGGGGCAACTGGTCCATCTTGAAGTCGCCGGTGTGCAGCACGACGCCTGCCGTGGTGCTGATGGCGACGGCGAGGGCATCCGGAATCGAGTGGTTCACCGCAACGAACTCGAGCCCGAACGGGCCGAGCTGTTCGTGCTGGCCCTCCTTCACCGTGAGCGTGTACGGCTGGATGCGGTGCTCCTTGAGCTTCGCCTCCACGAGCGCGAGCGTCAGACCCGAGCCGATCAGGGGAATGTCCCCCCGCAGCTTGAGCAGATACGGCACTGCACCGATGTGGTCCTCGTGGCCGTGCGTGAGCACCACGCCGACGACGTCGTCGAGCCGATCACGCACCGGCCCGAAGTCGGGCAGGATCAGGTCGACGCCTGGCTGGTCCTGTTCGGGGAACAGCACGCCGCAGTCGACGATGAGGATCTTGCCGTCGATCTCGAAGACGGTCATATTGCGACCGATCTCGCCGAGGCCGCCGGTTGGGATGATGCGCAAGGTGCCCGGCTCAAGTACGGGCGGATCGTATACCGACGCGGGCATATGCCGTGCCTCCAGTGTTTCTGCGCTTGGTCAGCGCGTGGTGCCTGCCACCTTGGGAAGTGCTCCCCCGGCGGCGGCGTTGCGATCGGGCCTGAAGTTCGTCAGGTCGAGGCCTTCGATGCCGTGCACCAGATCGAGGTCTCCCTCGATCTGCGCCGCCTCGTAGTCCTCTGGCCCGACGAGCGGAAGCCGCACGCGCGGACTGCCGATGCGGCCGAGTCCGTGCAGGATGTATTTCGCGGCGACAGTGCCGGGAACGTGAGTCATGACCGCCCTGGCGAGCGGTTCGAGCTTCTTGTGCACCTCTGTCGCGGTGGCGAGGTCTCCGCTGTTCACGGCGTCGATGATCTGCCGGTACGGAGTCGGCGCGATGTTCGCCGTCACTCCGACGAGACCGCTGGCACCGATCGCCAGCTCCGGCAGCACGTACTCGTCGGCGCCGGCGAAATAGAGAAGGTCGGTGTTGTTCAGCACGCGCGACACCTCGGCGAGGTCGCACTTGGCATCCTTCACCGCGCGGATGTTCGGGTGCTTCGCCGCCCGCAGGATCGTGTCGTACTTGATCGGCACACCGGTTCGGCCCGGGATGTCGTAGAGGATGACCGGCAGATCGGTCGCGTCGGCGATCAGCCGGAAGTGCGTGAGGATGCCCGCCTGCGTCGGCTTGTTGTAATACGGGGTGACGATCATGACGCCGTCGGCCCCGGCCTTTTCGCTTGCCCTGTACAGCTGGATCGCGTGAGCGGTCTCGTTCGAGCCACCACCCTGGATGACTTTCGCACGTCCCGCCGCGACCTCGAGAGCGACCTGGACGAGCCGCAGCTTCTCCGGGTCGGTGAGCGTCGACGTCTCGCCGGTGGTGCCGGAGACGACGATGCCGTCGGCCCCACCCGTGATGATGTCGTCGATGTGCTTCTCGACACCGGGCCAATCCACTTCGCCGTCCGCGTTGAACGGCGTCACCAGTGCGACAAGAACCTGGCCGAAGGGGTTGTCTGGGTTGGGCATCTCATCAGGCTATCGCGGCTTCGCCGCTTGCAGAGCGTCACGATACGTCACACAGGGACGTCGCATAGCGCCTGGTCATACCGTGTGACCAGCATGAACCCCTTGATCGCCGTCATCGTGGTCGTCGCGCTCGTCCTCGTCGCGACGCTCATCGGCGTGATCTGGCGCGCTCGCACCGGTCGCGTTCGACGCACATCAGGGCCCGTGGTGAGTGCTTCGACGTTGCACACGGATGCGCCGTTCGGCGACACCGCGACGATCGTGCAGTTCTCAACGGAGTTCTGCGGACCGTGCCGGATCGCTGAGCGGGTGCTGACGTCCGTCGCGTCGGAACGTAGCGGAGTGGCATATGTGGAGGTGGACCTCACCGCTCATCCGGAGGTCGCCACGGAGTTCGGGGTGCTGCAGACGCCCACGATCCTGCTGCTGGATGCCGCAGGCGGCATCCGCTCGCGCATCGGCGGCGTTCCGCGGGCACACGACGTGAACACCAGGTTGGACGAATTCGCGGAGGAAAGCCATGTCGGCAGCTGAGAGTGCGAGCGCGGAGAGCGCGAATGCGAAGCGCGCGAAGACACGCGCGAATGCAAGGATCGACCCGCGCGGACCGCGCTTCGGCGCGGGGATCACGGCCGTGCTGCTGCTCGTGGTCGTGTTTCTGGGGCTGATCGGCCTGACGACGGCCGCCACCGTGCTGCTCGGTGTGCTGGCGCTGCTCTTCCTGTGGGGTGCCACGGCCGGTATCGCCAGGCATCCGTGGGGTCTCGTCTTCAAGACGTTCGTGCGCCCGAGGCTGAACCCTCCTGCAGACCTCGAGGACAGGACGCCGCCCACCTTCGCCCAGGGCGTCGGCTTCGTGATCACCGCGCTCGGCGTCGTGCTCCAACTGGTCGGCGTTCCGTACGCCGCGGTCGTCGGAGCGGCCCTCGCGTTCGTCGCAGCCTTCCTCAACTCGGTGTTCGGCTATTGCCTCGGCTGCCAGATCTACCTCCTGCTGGTGCGCAGCGGGCTCGTCGGGCGCAGTCAGCCCCAGGCATAGCGCGGGGCCTTTCCGTGGTCGTCTCACGCTCCTAGGCTGGGCTGGTCGCTGCGTCGCGGCGACCGACTCCGAACGGGCATCCGTTCGGGCGGCCCTGACACGAAGGAGCGGACATGGCCATCACAAGCGAAGCGACCACGGTGTGGCGCGGAGACCTGAAGAGCGGATCAGGCGAACTCAACCTCGACTCATCGGGCGCCGCGCGTTTCGACGTCAACTGGCGGGCGCGGTCGGAGGGATCCGCCGGGGTGACCACACCGGAGGAACTGCTGGGTGCAGCTCACTCCTCGTGCTTCGCGATGGCGTTCTCGAACATCCTGTCGGGATTCGGCACGCCGCCGCAGAGCATCCAGGTCACTGCGGCAGTGACATTCGACCCTGCACAAGGCATCACCGGAAGTCACCTGTTGGTGAACGCTGCCGTGCCCGGTCTCGAAGAAGCCGACTTCCAGCGGCTCGCCGATGAGGCGAAGCGCACCTGCCCGGTCTCGCGGGCCCTGGTGGGCATCCCGATCACCATCGAGGCCGAACTGGCGTAGTCCGGATGCTCTTCTGGGCGCGCCCGCCGTCGGGTCAACGATTCGGGGTGGGGCGCGCTCCATGCAGCTTGATCGCCTCACGCATGGCCCGCCTCGCCCTTCGGCGGTCTCCCGACGCGTCATAGGCGAGGCCGAGTCGGAACCACGCCCGCCAACTGGCAGGCTCTGCCTCCACGTCTGACTTGTACTGCGGAAACTCCTCGTCGGCGGCGTCGCGCAGGGGTCTGCCGCTCGCTCGGTGCGGGAGGTCGTCGACCGGAAGGCCGCCCTCCGTCTCCAGAATGCGCACGAGCCTCTGGGTCTGCACGCCGAACCAGAGCTCGCGGAGCAGCGCCCAGGCCGCGATCGCCGAGAGAACGAATAGGGCGACGGCCATGATGACGCCGACAGCGACCCCGCTGGCGATGAGCAGCACGCCGTACCTGATGACGAGCACCAGATAGAGCACGAGGAGCACGGCCATGACGATGGCCGCGACGCGACCGCGCATCACAGACCCAGCAGTCGATCGAGGCCGACGGTGAGGCCTCTGGCGTCGGGCGCCGAGCGAAGCGCGTGCAGGATGCCCGCCGCGTACGCCCTGGAATCGATCGTGTCGTGCGTGATGGTCAGGGTCTCCCCCGGCCCGCCCAGAATCACCGACTGCCTGGCGACGACGCCGTCGAGCCGGAGGCTGTGCACAGGAACGCTCGCCACCTGCTGCCCGCGCGCGCGCTGATCGGTGTGCGGCGCGGAGACAGGGCCGCGCTCGTCGCGCGCCTCTGCGATCAGCTCTGCCGTGCGCACCGCGGTGCCGGATGGTGAATCGATCTTCGTCGCCGAGTGAGCCTCGACGATCTCGATCGAGTCGAAGTACTTCGAGGCGGCCGCCGCGAATGCCGTACCCAGTGCCGAGCCGAGCGAGAAGTTCGGCACGACGATGACGCCGCGGTCGGACTCGTCACGCAGACGTGCGGCGAGCGGTGCCAGCCGCGCCGCCGACCAGCCGGAGGTTCCGACGACCACGTTGCGGCCGGCATCCAGGGCATAGTCGACGATCGACGGGCTCACGGCCGGAATCGTGACATCCAGAACGATGTCGGACGGAGCATCCTGAGGCCCGAGCATGTCGGAGAGATCGTTCTTCGACCCGAGCGCCGCGACCAACTCGAGGTTGTCGGCGGCTTCGATGAGGTCGACGGCTACGCTTCCGAGCTTGCCGGTCGCGCCGACGACGGCCACACGAATGGTCATTCCCTCACGATACCAACGGCGCACATGGGCCATGGATCCTGCCTGCAGCCGCCTGCCAGGTGCCAGGGCCACGCGCATCCCACCGGATCACCGCATCTAAACTGGCAAGTGATGCTCACGTTCGCCAGCGCCCGCACCGACGATCCGATCGCCGCGGACCTCCTCACCCGATACTTCACAGAGCGCGAGGACACGTTCCCATCCGCACAGGGCAGCTACCGCGTGAAGCTGCCCGATCCATCCCAGTTCATCGGCGATCGCGGCGACTTCGTGATCGTCTCGCTGGACGCAGCGGCGGCGGGCTGCGGCGGCATCCGCCGAATCGAGGATGCCGCCGATGCGTCGGGGCGCCCGATCGTGCGCTTCGAGGTCAAGCATCTCTGGCTCGATCCCGCCTCGCGCGGTCACGGCACCGGTCGTGCCTTGCTGAACGAGCTGGAGGGAAGGGCTGCGGCGCTGGGCGCCCGGCAGTTGGTGCTGGACACCAACGAGAGCCTCACCGCTGCCGGCGGGCTGTATCGAAGCTCCGGTTACCGAACGGTTGAGCCTTACAACGACAACCCGAACGCGACGCACTGGTACGCGAAGGACGTCACAGCGTCGTAACGTCGTCGCCCGTCGCGACGCTGGCCCGATCGAGCGCTGCACGATCAGCGGCGACACGGATGTCGAGTGCAGCCGGGAGCACGGTGATCCTGGCGCTGAGCACGGGACCGAAGCTGTCTCCGTCGAGTTCGACGGCGTGCGGCGCATCGAAGCGCACTTCGAAGCGCCGGCCCTGCGCATACACCAGCGGACGGATGTCGGGCGCGAGTTGCATCATGCGTCTGCCGATCCGTGAGCGGTGCGCAACCCCCTGAATCGTCAGACGCGTTCCGATCCTCGCCCAGCCGAACCTCCGCCCCGGGCTGAGCATGACCACGTCGAGCAGGCCATCATCCACCTCGGCTGCCGGGAGCAGCAGCATGTTGCCGGTGAGCGTTCCGCAATTGCCGACGATCACGGTGTGTGCGTGGCCGGATCTGACATGACCGTCGTCGACGCGATAGCGCAGGTGGAACTGGCGGTTCGCAATGATCGACCGGGCGATCGGTGTGACATATGCGAGCCAGCCGAGCCGGCGCTTGGCCTGCGCGCTGGTCTTCTCCGCCATTTCGGCGTCGAGCCCGATGCCCGCCATGACGAGGAAGCGGTGGCTGCTGCGCGTGCCGGTGTCATCTTCGAGTTCTGCGACGGCCACGTCGATGCCGGCACTCAGATCTCCGAAGGCGATGCGAAGACACGCTTCGATGTCGTTCAGCGGGAGCCCGAGGTTTCGCGCGAGCAGGTTTCCGGTTCCGGACGGCACGATGGCGAGCGGTGTGCCGCTGCCCTTCATCGCTTCGGCGACCACGCGCACCACGCCGTCGCCGGCCGCGACGACGATCACGGCCGGCCCATCGCTGAGCGCTCGTTGCGCCGCACCGAGGCCGGAATCGTCTGCATCGGTCGGGTACCAGCGGGTCTCGTCCCAGCCGCCGCGGTCCTCCTCGACGCGGACGCCACTCCGCACCCGGTCGAGAGAGACCTTGACCGGGTTGTAGACGATGGCCGCGTGCCCGTGCTCCATGGGTCGAGCCTACGCAGGCCGACCACCACCTCACACGGGTTGCAGCTCTGGCATCCCGGTGCGCAGTTCGACGGGCAGGTGGCCAAGGTCGTTGTGGACGACGAGCACAGGGGGCTTCGCCGAGCGCACCCTGATGATCGTGAGACCGCAGTTCGCCTGGTTCAGACCCATCCAGCGCCAGTCGGGAGCGTCGAAGACGTGCCGCACGAACCATCCGATCACGAAGTTGTGGGTGATCAGCAGATCGTGGCGATCGGCGCGGGCAGGGGTCAGGAACTCGCTGACGGCATCCGCCATCTGCGCGCTTCCCGCTTCGATCTCAGCCTCTGTGATGCCGCCGAAGAAGGATTCGAATGCCTTGGGCATGTCGGGCGTCGGACCCGAGGGAATGCAATCGAACAGCAGGCTGGACGGCTGAGGATTCAGCGCGGGCAGCCGTTCAAGCATGATCTTCGCGGTTTCTTCTGCTCGACGAAGCGGCGAGTGGAAGACCGATGTGAAGGGCACACCGCCGAGACGCTCGGCGATGAGCGTTGCCTGACGTTTGCCGCGCGGTGAAAGGGGGCCGTCGGGCATGCCGTGTTCGGCATCCTGCTGCTCTCCGTGGCGGACGAGGTACAGATAGTGGGGCAAAACGAACGATTTCCTTCGGATCGGTAGTCGGTCACCTCAAGTCGGAGAACACGTCGTCGTCGACGGCTCCGACTGCGGCGATGGTCAAAGGGCGCGACGCGAGGTCGGCAGCGAGTTCGCGCACATCGTCGGCTGTGACGAGCGCGAGACGGCGCAGGGTCTCGTCGAGGTCGGCGAACTCTCCGGTGCTCAGCTCGGAGCGGCCAAGGCGTGTCATGCGGGTGTCGGAGTCTTCGAGAGCGAGCGCCGAGCCGCCGGAGAGCTGCCCGACGGCGCGCACGTGTTCCTCGTGCGTGATGCCGTCGGCGGCGAGGCGGTGGAGCTCGTCGATCATGATGCCCGCGACCGAGCGCGCCTTCTGGGGTGCGCAGGCACCGTACATGCCGAACACCCCCGTGTCGGAATAGCCCGCAGCGAACGAGTAGACCGAGTACGCGAGGCCGCGCTTCTCTCGCACCTCCTGGAACAGCCTGCTCGACATGCCACCGCCGAGAACGGCGTTCAGTACACCCATGGTGATGCGCGCGTCGTCCGTGGCGCGCAGCCCGCGGGTGCCGATCAGCAGATGGGCTTGTTCGATCGGACGTCGAACGGTGACGAGCGGAACCGTGTCGCGCAGTTCCGCCTCGTTCGAGTCTCGCCTCTCGACCGGCGAGCCGGGCTCGGCCAAGGGCCAGCCGCCTGCCGTGAGCGAGCGTTCGACGTCTGAGACGAGCCGCGCATGGTCGACTGCTCCGGCCGCTGCTATGACGAGGTCCTGCGGCCGATAGTTCGCCTGGTAGTGCTGCCAGACGGCATCCCGCTCCGCCGATCTGATCGTCTCGGGACTTCCACCGATCGGTCGGGCGACCGGATGTGCGCCCAGCGCGGCCGAGAAGAACCGTTCGTTCGCCGCGTCTGCCGGATCGTCCTCGGCCATCGCGAGCTCCTCGAGGATGACGCCGCGCTCGTTCTCGAAGTCGGTCGCGTCGAGAAGCGACGAGGTCACCATGTCGGAGAGCACCTCGGTCGCCATCGTGAGGTCTCTGTCTTGCACCTTGGCGTAGTAGCAGGTCTGTTCTTTGGCAGTCAGTGCGTTGTGCTCGCCACCGACCCCGTCGAACGAGATCGCGATGTCGAAGGCCGTGCGCTTCCGCGTGCCCTTGAAGAGCAGATGTTCCAGAAAATGGGTGGATCCGAAACTCGCGGCGTGGCCAGTGCCACCGGGCGTCGAACCGGTTTCGTCGCGTGAACCGACACCGAACCAGAAGCCGATCGTGGCACTGCGAACGCCCGGAACATGCTCAGTGAGAACACGCACTCCGCTGGGCAGCACGGAACGCGAAACCAGCGCGTCGCCGGACGCTGCGAACGTCAGATCGGCACGGTCGAGGGGGAGGTCAACGGCACCGTTCATCCCCATCAGCCTAGCCATGATTGAGGTGAGAGGTGAGCGAGCTTGCTCGCTCACCCGAACCGATTGAATGGCTGAGCGGCGCAGTCGCGATAGAGGTGATTGAGGGTTGCGGGAGGGATGCTTGCATCGCTCCCGCAACCCGATTGAGTCAGTGAGCGACGCAGTCGCGATAGCCATGATTGAGGTGAGAGGTGAGCGAGCTTGCTCGCTCACCCGAACCGATTGAATGGCTGAGCGGCGCAGTCGCGATAGAGGTGATCGAGGGTTGCGGAAGGGATGCTGACCTCCGTCCCCGCGTCGCGGAGGTCGGCGAATGACCCGGTCGCGGCGCGACTGACACGCGACGCACGACCTGTCCGCATTCTTGAGGACAAACTGTACTGTCTACCCCTATATACTTACAAACGATCTCCGGCGGAACTCGCCGTAGGGCACGTGAAAGCACTGAGTCGAGGAGTAACGCATGACCGACCAGAGCCAGTCGGCAACCCGACCGCCGGCGCCGGCCAAGGTCAAGATCCTCGTCACAGCGGATCGCCTCTTCTACGAAGATGGAGTGCACACTGTCGGCGTCGATCGAATCATCGCCCAGTCGCACGTGACCAAGGCGACGTTCTACAAGCACTACCGCTCGAAGGACGTGCTGATCGCCGCCTTCGTCGCCGGACGTGATGCCCAGGCGCGCGCGGCGGTCGCCGCCGACGAAGAGCGATCGAACGACCCCGCTGCCGTACTGGGCGCGATCGTCGATGGGTTCGCAGCGGAATCCCAGCGCGACGGATACCGCGGATGCCCGTTCATCAACGCGCAGATGTCGCAGCTGGATGCTGCCGGCCCTGTCACGCCGGCCGTCACCGCCTGGCGAACCTGGCTGCGATCCACGCTCGTCGACCTCTTCGCAAAGGCAGGTTCGGCGGATCCGCAGGCAGCGGCAGACGATCTGCTGCTCTCACGGGACGGCGCGTTCGGCGGTGCACCCGTGACCGACCCTGGGGTTGCAGACGCCGCCTTGCATCGCACCCTGGAGCGTCTGCTTCCCTGAACTGCTGAGCGGGATCCGCGCGGACGCAGTTCGCTCTACTCGGAAATGCGGTCGAGGTCGAGCATGTCGCTGCGGCTGAGACTCACGCTGCAGGCGACCATCAAGTCGTCGACCTCAACGGCGGACGCGACGTTCACGACGGGGGCGACCACGCCACGTTTGGCGAGCAGCCAGGCGATGGCGATCGTGGCCATGCCGCACTCGTGCTCTGCCGCGACGCGATCGAGCGCCTGCAGCACGCGGTGACCCCGCCTTCCCAGGTAGGTGGCGACGCCGGCATCCCGCGCCTCCGGGTCGAGGTCGGATCGCGAGCGGTACGCACCGGCGAGGTAGCCGTGCGCCAGCGGGCGGACGGGGAGCACGCCCAACGACTGCGCCGCCGAGACGATGCGCAAGTCGCTCTCGAACGCCCCTCGGTTCATCAGGCTGTAGGGGACTTCGATCGCCGCCACCTTCGGCAGTCCCGACGACGACAGCACCCGAGCCTCCATCAGGCTTTCCGCCGAGAATCCGGAAAACGCGACGTATCGCACCTTGCCGGTGTCGATCAGCCACTCGACCGTGGCGAGCGTGTCGGACAGCGCGACAGACGCATCCGGTCCCTGAAGGGTAAGGATGTCGACGTGATCGGTGCCGAGCTGACGCAATGCCGACTCGACGGCACGCACCACGTTGACCTGCCCCAGTCCGGGGCTCTCCTCGCCGCGTCCCACCCTGAGGTCGATGACGACGCTGCCGCGGATGTCACGTCGGTGCATCCAGCCGCCGACGATCGCGTTGCCGAGACCGCGCCCGTGCGCGTCGGAGGTGACGATGAGGTTGCCGCCGAGGTGCACATAGCGATCGAGCACGGCCTGAGCCGCGTCGACGTCGGCCGCCATCGCCAGCGATGCCGTGCCGAGCGCAAGCGGATACACGGCGAGATCGGTTTCGCCGAGCCGTCGCGGCGCAACGATCGACAGCGGTGCCGTCGCGGCGCCGTCGTAGTCGACGGGCGTCACCGGTGCGTCGAACACCGGTCCGATTCCGGTCACGCCACCGTTCGCATGTTCCCGTGCGCGCACAGGAAACGTCTGCGCCATGTTCCCCTCCAGCTCCTAAGCCCCCCCGAGCCGATGTGCCACGGGATGCCGCGTCACACCTGATGCCTGTGAGCGTAACGGATACCTCCGACGTCACCCGGTCGAAACGATTGAACCGTTACCAAATCTTTGGAATACCACGGGATTTCGCCCCGCATACGGGGCGCAGTTGCGCCACGTTCGGGGGATGCGAGCCCGAAACGAGAACGCACCCGTCACAACCGAAGTCGTGACGGGTGCGTCGAGGTGTTCTGAGACGACCTAGGCGTCGACCGCCTCGGTGGCACCCTCGGCCGGAGCCGCTGGCGCGTCACCCGCGGGTGCGTCGTCGCTCTCGGCGACGACCGGCTGCAGCGACAGCTTGCCGCGGTCGTCGACCTTGGTGATCTCGACCAGGATCTTCTGGCCGACGGACAGAACGTCTTCGACGTTCTCCACCCGCTTGCCGCCGGCGAGCTTGCGCACCTCGGAGATGTGAAGCAGGCCGTCGCGACCGGGAAGGAGCGAGATGAAGGCGCCGAACGTCGCGATCTTGACGACAGTTCCGAGGAACTGGTCGCCGATCTCGGGGTTCGTCGGGTTGGCGATCGCGTTCACCTGGGCGCGTGCCGCTTCGGCACTCGGGCCGTCGACTGCACCGATGTAGACGGTGCCGTCCTCCTCGATGGAGATGTCGGCGCCCGTCTCGTCCTGGATCGCGTTGATCGTCTTGCCCTTCGGGCCGATCAGCTCACCGATCTTGTCAACGGGGATCTGCACGCTGATCACGCGCGGAGCCGTCGGGGCCATCTCATCGGGGCTGTCGATCGCCGCGTTGAGCACGGAGAGGATCGTGGTGCGGGCATCCTTCGCCTGCTGCAGCGCGCTGGCAAGCACCGACGACGGGATGCCGTCGAGCTTGGTGTCGAGCTGAATGGCGGTGACGAACTCGCTCGTTCCCGCCACCTTGAAGTCCATGTCGCCGAGGGCGTCTTCGGCACCCAGGATGTCGGTGAGTGCCGCGTAACGCGTCTCGCCGTCCACCGTGTCGGAGATCAGGCCCATCGCGATGCCGGCGACCGGGGCGCGCAGCGGCACACCGGCGTTCAGCAGCGACAGTGTCGAAGCACAGACCGAACCCATCGACGTCGAACCGTTGGAGCTGAGAGCCTCAGACACCTGACGGATCGCGTAGGGGAACTCCTCGCGGCTGGGAAGCACCGGAACGAGGGCGCGCTCGGCCAGGAATCCGTGACCGATCTCGCGACGCTTCGGGCTGCCGACACGACCGGTCTCACCGGTCGAGTAGGGCGGGAAGTTGTAGTGGTGCAGGTAGCGCTTCTTGGTGACGGGCGACAGCGAGTCGATCTGCTGCTCCATCTTCAGCATGTTCAGCGTGGTGACGCCCAGGATCTGGGTCTCGCCACGTTGGAAGATCGCTGAGCCGTGCACGCGCGGGATGACCTGCACCTCGGCGTCGAGCGGACGGATGTCCGCCAGCCCACGACCGTCGATGCGGATGCCCTCGCGCAGCACGCGGCCGCGCATGACGACCTTCGACACCGACTTGTACGCCGCGGAGAACTGCTCGAGCGTCTCAGGCAGCAGGACACCGGCCTCGACCTTCTCGGCGATGGCGACCTTGACGCGCTCCTTGAGAGCATCGTCGGCGTTCTGGCGCTCGATCTTGTCGGCGATCTGGTACACGTTCACCAGGTCGTCGTACGCGAGGCCCGCCACGTTGTCGTAGGTCTCCTTCGAGTAGGGCAGGAAGACCGGGTACTCGGCGATCGCCTTCGCGGACTGCTCGGCGAGCACGTTCTGCGCACCGACCAACTGACGGAGGAAGGGCTTGGCGGCCTCGAGACCCTGAGCCACGATGTCTTCGCTCGGCTTGGTGGCTCCGGCCTGGATGAGGTTCCAGCTGTGTTCCGTCGCCTCGGCCTCGACCATCATGATCGCGACGTCGTCGCTGCCGTCGGCGTTCTGCACGACACGACCGGCGACGACGAGGTCGAACACCGCGTCTTCCAGCTGCGACGCCTTGGGGAAGGCGATCCACTGGTCTGCGTGCTCACCGCGACCGGGGATGAACGCAAGGCGCACACCCGCGACCGGACCGGAGAACGGCAGACCGGAGATCTGCGTCGACGCGGATGCCGCGTTGATCGCGAGCGCGTCGTAGAACTCGTCGGGGGCGATCGACAGCACCGTGATGACGACCTGGACCTCGTTGCGAAGACCCTCGACGAACGAGGGGCGCAGCGGACGGTCGATGAGACGGCAGACCAGGATGGCCTCCGTCGACGGACGCCCCTCGCGACGGAAGAACGAGCCGGGGATCTTGCCGGCCGCGTACGACCGCTCCTCGACGTCGACCGTCAGCGGGAAGAAGTCGAAGTTGTCTTTCGGGTGCTTGCTCGCACTCGTCGCGGAGAGCAGCATGGTCTCTTCGTCGAGGTAGGCGGCGACGGCGCCCTGCGCCTGCTGGGCGAGCCTGCCCGTCTCGAACCGCACAGTGCGGGTGCCGAAGCGGCCGTTATCGAGAACGGCCTCGGCGAATTTGATTTCAGGACCTTCCATTGAGGTCTCTTCTCCTTTTGTTCGTGCGCGGTCCCGTGTGGACGCGCGCGCTCGCCGAACGCGCGGGAGAACAGGCATAACCGAGCCGTAGGGCTCTTCGCTGGCCACCAGTAGAAAAACACCATCCGCCTTCTGCGCACCCTGTGCGACACGAACGGTTGGGATTCCACCACCGAGGACCAGCAGCCTGCAGCCTGCAAGGCGAGTTTCGTGTGGTTATTGAACCGGATCGATCCTAGCAGAGCGGCCTGTTCCGGCCAGGCGTGCCCTCTCAGGACGCGTCGGCGAGGGCGATCACGCGTGCGGCGGCATCCGCCAGCGCGTCGCCGTAGCCCCGGCCGTAGCTCGCTGCGTGCACGGCCAGCGGATGCAGCTGGTGCAGTGGGATGCGCTCGTGCCAGCCTGCACGAAGCGGGCGCACGCCCGAGTAGCCCGCCATCACCTCGTCGAGGTACGGGCATCCGAACAGAGCGAGCATGGCGAGGTCGGTCTCGCGATGGCCGCCGTGCGCCGCCGGGTCGATGAGCACCACGCCGTCCTGCGACCAGAGCACGTTGCCGTTCCAGAGGTCGCCGTGGATACGGGCGGGCGATTCGTCGTCGTCGAAGACGCCCGCTGCGATCTCGTCGCATGCTTGGCGGACGATGGATGCCTGCCCGAGGCCGATCCCTCCCGCCTCGATCGCGAGTTCGAGGTAGGGCAACACGCGATCCTTGGCGTAGAACACGCCCCAGCTCGACTCATCGGCCACCGGTAGCGGCCGGCGGCCGATGAAGAGCGGTCCGTACCAGCCGCCGGGGCCGGCTCCGAACGAGGCAGCGCCCGCGCCATGCGTGACGGCGAGGGCTGCGCCGAATGTGCGCGCGGCATCCGGGGTGGCCGGCACCGTGTGCACGCGCTCGAGCTCGATGCGTCCGGCACCGACGTCGATCACGCGCACGATGCGCGCTCCCCCTGCGTCAGCGAGCCAGCGGAGACCGGCCGCTTCCGCCTCGAAGAAGAGGGCAGGGGCATCCGGATTCGACTTCACGATCGTGTCGGCCATCACCCTCACGCTACGGCCTGGCGTCGCGTCGCGATGTCGACGCGGCAGAGATCAGCGGTGGGCGCTCACCGACGTGCGGCGGGCGGAGGCCGCTGCAGCGGCAGCGCGATCCCGTCGGGCTCGCGGCGCAGTGATGACAAGACCGACGAGCACGCCGACGATCGCGCCGGTGGTGTTCGAGATGACATCGCGCACGTCGGAGACGCGCCCGGGAATCCAGATCTGCGCGGTCTCGATGCCGAGCGTCATCAGGAATGGGACCATGATCGCCAGCCACCACCTCTTGCGGCCGAACAACAGAAGGAAGAAGAGTCCGATCGGCAGGAACATCGCGATGTTCGCCGAGAACTCGACCCCGTCATAGGTGACCCAGTCCGTGGCCGGATGCTCCCACAGAACGTCGAGCACATGCATCACGATCGAGTTCTTGCCGCCGAAATCGGGCTGGGGTCCGAGTGTGACCCACGCGACGACTCCCAGGTACACGAGCGTGATCACGCTCAAGAAGGGATGCCGTCGGAACATCTGTCCATGATCGTCGAACCGTCTGGATGGATGCTGTCGACTCGCTGGACCCGAGCCATGCGTCGGCTCCAGAATCAGGAGTGTCGCAGAGCGCGTTCGGTGCTCGCTGTCAGTGCGCCTGGTTTTCGTCGGCCCACGCCACGAGACCGCCGAGAGCCACGTCTATCTTGCGGCGGCCCGCCTCGCCAACGACCCTCGTGACGACAAGTGCGTATCGGCCATCGGTCGCGTGAGCCCTCAAGGCGTCGTTGTAGCGCTCCGTCGCGAGGTCGGACAGGAATCCGACGTGGTAGGGGCGGTTGTCCGCGACCAGGTGCACAGCGATGCGGATGCGTCGCCCGAGCCAGCGCGTGGCATCCGGTACGAGGACGGCTTGCGTGGCCGATCCCGTCCACGAGAGGGCGGCGTCGATCGCCTGTTGATGACGGCGCGTGCTCAGCACGGGCGTCGGCGGGGCATCCGTCGCCGGGGCATCCATCGCAGGCACCGGCACCGTGACGATGCCGTCGAGCGAGTTCAGGATGCCCTGCGAGTCGGGATTGCGGGATCGTCGCGTGAACGAGAGGACGATCACGACGATCAGTCCGGCGCCGGCGGCCACGGTGATCGCGAACGCGATCCAGTAGGCGATGGGATAAAGGTCGGGCCGGATCGCGCTCGTGATCACGACGAGGATGAGCACGAGAAGATAGGGGCCCGGTTCCCACCGCCACAGCGGCCTACGGAGTGTTCGGGGCATGGCTGCCACGTTATCGGGAACCGGCTGAACGACCGCTCTTTGTGGTGTCTTGCACGCCGAAACCGAGGACGCACAACGGCACGCGAGTGTTCAAGGCCGATGGTCACTCTGCTGCGCACGCCGCATCACGGCGCGCGCCTGGGCGATGATCGGCTCGTCGACCATGCGCCCGTCAAGACGGAATGCACCTGGCGCCCCGTCGGCCGCCTCGATCACCCGCCGGGCCAGCGCGATCTGCTGCTCGTGCGGGCGATACGCCTCTCGCACGATCTCCACCTGTCGCGGATGCAGGCACGCGGTGGCTGCGAAGCCTGAAGCAACGGCATCCGCTGCCTCCTCGGCGAGCCCTTCGAGGTCCTCGAGGTCGATGTGCACGGCGTCGATCGCGTCGATTCCATGCGCACCAGCCGCGAGCAGCACGGTGGAGCGCGCGTGGCGAGCGATGTCGCGGTATGCGCGGGACGACGTGCGGCTGGAGACTCCGCCGAGGGACACGATCAGGTCCTCTGCGCCCCACATCAGAGCGACGGTCGAGGAGTGAGCGGCGATCGCCGCCGCCTCCAGCACCCCCTTCGCCGTCTCGCAGAGCGCGACGACGCGTACATCGTCCACAGTGCCCGCGACCTCTGCGACGTCGGCGGACGACTCGGCCTTGGCGAGCATGACCGTGCGGAACGGCGTCGCACGCACGGCTGCGACGTCGTGCGCATGGTCTGGCGACGACACAGGGTTCACGCGCACGATCACCTTGTCGAGGTCGGCTTCGGTGTCCCGCCCGAACGCGACGAGCGCCGCGCGCGCCGCCGGCCGGTCAGCGGGGGCGACGCCGTCTTCGAGATCGAGGATGACGGCATCCGCCCGCTCGAGTGCCTTGCGGTAGCGATCGGGGCGATCGGCCGGACAGAAGAGCAACGCCGGTGCGAGGCCCAGCCGTCGCCTGTTCATCCTTGCCCGCCAGGACCGGCGCCGGGATGGGCGTCCGGGTGGGCGTCGGAAAGCCACATCAGAACCGCTCTCTGCGCTGTCGCGACGATCTCACCGTCTTGATTGCGACCGGTGTGCTCGAACGTGACGATCCCCTGACCGTGCCTCGACGCCGAAGGACGCTTCGCGGCCACGAGGGTCTCGCTGTACAGCGTGTCGCCGTGGAAGAGCGGATGCGGGAACTCCACGCTGCTCAGGCCGAGGTTGGCCACGATCGTGCCCTGGGTGAGCTGGCCGACGGATGCCCCGACGAGAGTCGACAGCGTGAACATCGAGTTCACGAGGCGCTGGCCGAACGGCTGCGTCGCCGCCCACGCTGCGTCGAGGTGGAGGCCCTGATTGTTCATCGTGAGAGTCGTGAAGAGCACGTTGTCGGCCTCGGTCACCGTGCGCCCGGGACGATGCAGGTAGCGCGTGCCCACCTCCAGCTCGTCGTAGTACAGGCCGCGTTGCACGATGTCGCGCACCGGCATCCGCTCGTCGTCCGCCACCGATCTCACCTCTCACTCGGTCTCATGGTCATTGCTCGAGGCCGAGGGAACGGGCGATGAGCATCAGCTGGACCTCCGTCGTGCCCTCCCCCACCTCGAGGATCTTCGAGTCGCGGTAGTGCCTGGCGACGGCATTCTCGTTGAGATATCCGTAGCCGCCCATGATCTGGGATGCGTCGTGAGCGTTGGCGACCGCGGCTTCGGATCCGACGAGCTTGGCGATCGAGGCCTCCGTCTTGAACGGCATGCCTGCCTCCATCTTGAGCGCTGCGTCGTAGTACGCAAGACGCGCGGTGTGGACTCTGGCCTGCATGCGGGCGAGCGTGAAGGCGATGTGCTGGTTGTCGGCGATCGCATGCCCGAACACCACGCGGGACTTGGCATAGTCGACCGCCTGTTCGAGGCAGCCCTGCGCCGCACCCGTGCACAGAGCGGCGAACGCGACGCGTCCCTCGTCGAGCACCCGGAGGAAGTTCGCGTACCCGCGACCGCGCTCGCCGAGCATGTTCTCTTTGGGCACGCGCACGCCGCGGAACACGAGCGGATGCGTGTCGGAGGTGTGCCACCCCACCTTGTCGTAACCGGGAAGCACGGTGAATCCCGGGGTCCCCGTCGGCACGATGAAACAGGTCAGTTCCTTGCCGAGCGAGCCGTCGGCGCGCCGCACCTCGCCGGTGACCGCCGTGACGATGACCAGCGACGTGATCGGGGTGCCGGAGTTTGTGATGAACTGCTTCGTCCCGTCGATCACCCAGTCGTCGCCGTCTTCGCGGGCTGTCGTCTGGGTGCCGCTTGCGTCGGATCCGGCGTCGGCCTCGGTGAGACCGAACCCGGCGAGCGCACGTCCGGCGAGCAGATCGGGCAGCCAACGGGCCTTCTGCTCAGAGGTGCCGTGCCGGAACAGCGGCATCACGCCGAGCCCGATGCCGGCTTCCAGGGTGACCGCGATCGACTGGTCGACCCTCGCAAGCTCCTCCACCGCAAGACACAGGGAGAGGTAGTCGCGATCCCCTCCGCCGTATTCGGCGGGGAACGGCAGCCCGAACAGGCCGAGCTGCCCCATCTGCGCGATGATCGACATCGGCAGCGTGCGCTGGGCGTCGTAGTGGTACGCCTGTGGCGCGACCACGTGGTCGGCGAACTCACGAACCGTCGCGCGCAGCGCGCGGTGCTCGTCTGTAAGTCGTGGGTCGTCGCCGAGTGCGTTGCGTACGGCGTGAGGTGCTGCCGTCTCGATCATCGTGATCCTTCCGTCGTGGGGATGGCTTCTGTGAGGTTGGTTCGGCCGTTGTCGGCCGATGTCGTCCCGTCCGTCGTGGGGTCGGGAAGTCTTTCGTCGTCGAGCGGTTCGACGGTGGCGACGACCTGGTCGGTGCCGACCTTGTCGCCTGGCGCGAGATTCAGGTGCAGGATGCCGCGGTGCGGCGCCGTCAGGCGGTGCTCCATCTTCATCGCCTCGATGACGAGCACTCCGGCGCCGGGTTCGACCACCTCGCCGTCCGATGCCTCCACCGCGACGACCGTGCCCGGCATGGGCGCCACCAGGTTCGGGCTGCTCGCCGCATCGGATGCCCGTGCCGCTGCACCGCGGTCGCCCGCCGATCGCGCGAGTGGCAGCATCCGCAGCGCCCACGTCTCACCGGCGGAGAAGAGCCACACGCCGTTGCGGGCCCTGGCCGCTCGGAATGCGTGCGTCGCGCCGTCGAGCTCCACGAGCATACGGTCGTCCGATCGGTCCAGCACGCGCGCCGTGATCGGCGAGCCGTCGCCGACGCGCACACTCGAGTGTTCCGGTGCACCGACCACGCTCACCTCGACGGCGTCCGACCCTGCGTCGGTGGCGATGCGGTAGCGCGCAGGCGCCGGAGCCGACATCCGCCAGCCGGTCGGGCGCGACCACGGGGCATCCGTGCCGGCGCGCCATGCATCGTCGTGAACGAGCAGTGCTGCCGTCGCGAATGCGGTGTCGGGCACTTCGCTCGACGCAGCGCCTCGGTCGATGAACCGCGCGATGAGACCGGTGTCGAGTCTGCCGGCGCGCACGTCGGCGTCGTCGACGAGCGCGGCGAGGAACGCCACATTGGTCGAGACGCCCAGCACCGCGGTATCCCGCAACCCCGCGGAGAGCCGCGTCAGCGCTTCCTCGCGATCGTGCGCCCACGCGATCACCTTGGCCAGCATCGGATCGTAGGCGTCGGTGATCTCGAGTCCCTCGACGAGTGCGCTGTCGACACGGATGCCATCACCCTGCGGCTCGTGCAGTGCGAGCACGCTTCCGGTCGCCGGCAGGAAACCTCGCGGCACGTCCTCCGCGTACACACGCGCCTCGATGGCGTGACCGGTCAGCGTGACATCGTCCTGTGCGAACGCGAGGGTCTCCCCCGCTGCGACCCTCACCTGCTGCTCGACGAGATCGAGACCCCTCGCCCCGCGCACGGTGGCGACGAGCTCGGTCACCGGATGCTCGACCTGGAGACGCGTGTTCATCTCCATGAAGAAGAAGCTGTCGGGGTCGTCGTCCGAGACCAGGAACTCGACGGTGCCCACCCCCACGTATCCCACGCTTCTGGCCGCCTCACACGCCGCTGCGCCGAGACGGGCGCGGAGGGCGGCATCCACGAGAGGAGACGGCGCCTCCTCGATGACCTTCTGATGCCTGCGCTGCAGCGAGCACTCGCGCTCGCCGAGATGCACGACGGCACCGTGCTCGTCGGCCAGCACCTGCACCTCGATGTGACGGGGAGCCGTCACGAGCCGTTCGACGAAGAGCGCGTCGTCGCCGAACGCGGCGAGCGCCACTCGCCTGGCCGTCCGCAACGCAGCAGGAAGTTCGACGGCCTCGTGCACCTCGACCATGCCCATGCCGCCCCCGCCCGCCGACGGCTTGACCAGAACCGGCAGGCCGAGTCGTTCGGCGGCGCGAGCAAGGCTCTCGTCGTCGAGCGTGCGATCGTCGACGCCCGGTGTGACGGGCACTCCGCTCTGCGCCACCAATCGCTTGGCGCTCACCTTGTCGCCCATGGTCTCGATCGCGGAGGCCGGAGGCCCGATGAACACGATGCCTGCCGCCTCGCAGGCGCGCGCGAAGTCGGCGTTCTCGGAGAGGAAGCCGTAGCCGGGATGCACTGCCTGGGCGCCCGTGCTGCGGGCCGCGTCGAGGACCGCGTCGATGTCGAGGTAGCTGCGAGCCGCTGCTGCCGGACCGATGCGGCAGGCGACGTCGGCCTCGCGCACGTGCGGTGCGTTGGCATCCGCGTCGCTGTACACGGCGATGGAGCGGATGCCCATGCCCCGCAGCGTGCGGATCACGCGCCTGGCGATCTCGCCGCGGTTGGCGACGAGCACGGTGTCGAAGGGAGGTCTGGCGGTCACGGCTCTCACATCCTGAAGACGCCGAAGCGGGGTTCGCCCGCCGGCGGAAGCGGGGATCGGGAGACCACGTCGAGCGCGAGCCCGAGCACGGTGCGGGTCTCGGCGGGGTCGATGACCCCGTCGTCCCAGAGCCGCGCCGTCGAGTAGTAGGGGCTGCCCTGCTCCTCGTAGCGCTGCCTGATCGGCTCGGCGAACGACTCCTCGTCGTCGGCGCTCCACGTCTCGCCGCGCTTCTCGAGCGCATCGCGTCTGATGGTGGAGAGCACGGACGCCGCCTGTCTGCCTCCCATCACGGAGACGCGGGCGCCCGGCCACATCCAGAGGAACCGCGGCGAGTACGCGCGCCCGCACATCGAGTAGTTTCCGGCGCCGAACGAGCCCCCGATCACGACGGTGAGCTTCGGCACCCTCGTGGTGGAGACGGCGGTGACCATCTTCGCGCCGTGTTTGGCGATGCCGCCGGCCTCGGCATCCCTTCCCACCATGAAGCCCGAGATGTTCTGCAGGAAGATCAGTGGAATGCCCCTGGCATCGCAGAGCTCGATGAAATGGGCGCCCTTGAGCGCCGACTCGCTGAACAGCACGCCGTTGTTCGCGACGATGCCGACCGGATGCCCGTGCAGCCTGGCGAAGCCGGTGACCAACGTCGTGCCGTACTCGCGTTTGAACTCCGTGAACGTGTCGGCGTCGACGAGCCGGTCGATCACCTCGTGCACGTCGTACGCGGTCTGCAAGTCGACGGGAACCACGTCGAGCACGGATGCCGGGTCCTTCGCGGGTGCGTGGCTCTGCTCCACCTTCCACGCGGGTTCGAGCGGCGCTGGAAGTGTCGCCACGATCTCTCGCGCCATGCGCAGCGCGTCTTCATCGTCGTCCGCGAGGTGGTCCGTCACACCGGACACACGCGAGTGCACGTCGCCACCGCCGAGCTCCTCGGCCGTGACCTCTTCGCCGATGGCGGCCTTCACGAGCGGCGGCCCGCCGAGGAAGATCGTGCCCTGGCCACGCACGATCACGTTCTCATCGCTCATCGCGGGTACGTACGCACCCCCGGCCGTGCAGGACCCGAGCACGGCCGCCAGCTGCGGCACACCCGCCGCGGACAGCTGCGCCTGGTTGAAGAAGATGCGGCCGAAATGGTCGCGATCGGGAAAGACCTCGTCCTGCATCGGCAGGTAGGCACCGCCCGAGTCGACCAGGTAGATGCAGGGCAGACGGTTCTCGAGAGCGATCTCCTGCGCTCGCAGGTGCTTCTTGACGGTCATCGGAAAGTAGGTGCCGCCCTTGACCGTCGCGTCATTGCACACGACCATCACCTGCCGGCCGTGCACAAGACCGATGCCCGCGATCATGCCGGCTGCCGGGCTCTCGTCGTCGTACAGTCCGGATGCCGCCAGCGGCGCCACCTCGAGGAACGGGCTGCCGATGTCGAGCAGTCGCTCCACCCGCTCACGCGGCAGCAGCTTGCCGCGGTCGGTGTGCCGCGCTCGTGACGAGGCTGGGCCGCCCTCCGCAGCGACGGCGAGCCTGGCGTGCAGGTCGGCGACGAGATCGCGCTGGGTCTGGATGGATGACGGCACTACGCCGGCATCGCTCAGTGCCTGGCTCGTGGCCGCCTCCTCGCGTGCGTTCGGACCTGCGCTCGACATGCGTGCGGACATCCTGTTAGCGCGAAGCTCCGGCCTGTACGGCCGGAGCCCGTGCGCTTCGGTTAGCGATTCCTAACCGAAAACAATGTTAGCGATCATTAACCGAAGTGTCTAGAGTCGAGGGATGACCGAGGCGATTCAATCGCGGGACGACCGGCCGATTCAGACCCAGCGCAGCCGGGCCAAGGCGGACCGGCGCGAGGCTCTGCTGACCGCCGCGGCCCGACTTTTCGCCGAGCGCGGCTTCGCCGGTGTGTCCATCGAGGATCTCGGTGCTGCGGCAGGAGTGAGCGGTCCCGCGGTCTACCGGCACTTCAGTGGAAAACAGGCAGTACTCGCCGCGCTGCTCATCGGCGTGAGCGAAGGACTCCTCACCGGCGGCCGCGAGTGCGTCGCCGACGCCGCGACACCGCGGGCGGCGCTGGGGTCGCTGGTCGACTTCCACGTCGACTTCGCGCTCAGCGAGCCCGACGTGATCCGTGCGCAGGACCGCGACCTCGACAGCCTCTCCGCCGCGGATGCCGCCCGGGTTCGCGAGCTGCAGCGCACCTATGTCGAGCTGTGGGTCGATGTGCTCTCCGGGCTGCGGGACGAGGACCGCCGCTCGCTGCGCGTTCGGGCACACGCCGTCTTCGGCCTGATCAACTCCACGCCGCATTCCAGCCGCACGCACACCTCGAGCCGCCCGCCGCGGGCGACCGTCGACCGCATCCTGCACGAAATGGCGTTCGCGGCCCTGCTGCCGGCCTCGGTGGCGCCCCCGGTGGTCGAGTAGCGCCGCGAAGCGGCGCGTATCGAGACCCGCGCCACGGCATATGGCGGCGATGCGGGCCTCGATACGCGTGCCTTCGGCCCGCTACTCGACCAGCGGCGGGGGCGTCAGGCCACGGCCAGGGCGGAGGCGGGATCGGCGAGGATTCGTGCGATGTCGCGTAGCAGGCGCGAACCCTGCTCGCCGTCGATCACACGATGGTCGAACGTGAGGCTGAGCGTCATCACGTGACGCAGCCGCACCGCGTTCTTGTGCTCCCACGGACGCCGGTTCACGGCTCCGAGCGCGAGGATCGCGGTCTCCCCCGGGTTCAGCAGCGGGGTGCCGGCATCCACACCGAACACGCCGACGTTCGTGATCGTGACGGTTCCACCGGTGAGCTCGGCCGGTGTGGAGCGACCGGCTCGTGCGGTCTCGACGAGCGATCGGATGGCATCCGCGAGGTCGGGCATCCGCATGCCGTCTGCGTCACGGATGTTCGGAACGACGAGTCCGCGGTCCGTCGCGACCGCGATCCCGAGGTTCACACCAGGCGGCGTGACGATCTCGTCGGTCGCGTCGTCCCATCTGGCATTCGCGTCTGGAGTCGCCGCGAGCGCGATGCACAGTGCCTTTGCCGCCAGGGTGAGCACCGTGACACGTCGACCGCGGAATTCCGGCTCGGCCGCCAGGCGGTCGAGCAGACGGATGCCGCGGGTCACGTCGACCGTCAAAAACTCCGTCACCTGCGGAACGGCGGCGCTGCGCACCATCGCCTCCGCCGTGCGGCGTCGCACCCCTGACGCGGCCAGCCGCGTCTCGCCTGCTCCACTCGACGCGCCCTGATCGCCGCCGGCCCGCTCGCGAACGATCGGTGCGGACAGGCGTCCGGACCGCGGCCTGCGATGCGGCCGCTGCCCACTCTGCTCCTTAGGCCCTCGGCCGACCAGCACCTCGTGACGCTCCTCCTTCGTCGGGGTGGCGACGGCTGACACCGCGCCTTGCCCCACGATCTCGGAGGGGGCATCGGCGGCGTCCTCCGCGCGAGCACCGACGACGACCGGCTCGAGCACGCGAGCTTGCTCGACGGCGTCAACAGCGGCATCCGCCGGCTCCAGATCGTCGCCGACGGAATCGTCGACCCCGTCGTCTGCTCCGTCTTCGACCTCGAACGAGACGAGCGGCGCGCCGACGTCGAGCGTCTGACCGGGCTCGGCGTGCAGGGCACGCACGGTTCCCTCGAACGGCGACGGCACCTCGACGAGCGCCTTCGCCGTCTCGACCTCCGCGATGATCTGGTTCAGCTCGACCCGGTCGCCGACGGACACCTTCCAGGCGACGATCTCCGACTCGGTGAGACCTTCGCCGAGGTCGGGCAGCGGAAACTCCTTGACGCTCATACCCGCACCCCCATCACGCGGTCGACCCCGTCGAGCATGCGGTCGAGGTCGGGAAGGTAGTGGTCCTCGAGTTCGGACGGCGGATACGGGATGTCATGACCCGTCACACGCAGGGGCGGCGCGGTCAGGCGGTCGAAGCAGCGCTCGGTGACCATCGCCGCGATCTCCGCCCCGATCCCGCCGAAACGTGCGGCCTCGTGCGCGATCACGATCCGGCCGGTCTTCTGCACGGAGTCCACGATCGCATCCTCGTCGAGCGGTGCGAGCGAGCGGAGGTCGATCACCTCGATCGACACCCCGTCGTCTTCGGCGGCGAGGGCGGCGTCGACGGCGGTCTGCACCAGCGGCCCGTACGTGACCAGCGTCACGTCGGTGCCGGGCACGACGACACGCGCGCGATCGAGCGACGGAACGGCGGAGACATCCGTCACGACCTCGCCCTTCGACCAGTAGCGCCGCTTCGGCTCGAAGAAGACGACCGGGTCGTCGCTTTCGACCGCCTGTCTGATCATCGAGTACGCGTCTTGTGGGCTCGAGCACGCGACGACACGCAGGCCCGGTGTGTGGGCGAAGTACGCCTCCGGCGACTCGGAGTGATGTTCGACGGACCCGATTCCACCGCCGAACGGAACGCGGATCGTGATCGGCATCTTCACGGCGCCCTGCGTGCGATAGCGCATCTTCGCCACCTGCGTGACCACCTGGTCGAACCCCGGAAAGACGAAACCGTCGAACTGGAGCTCGCAGACCGGCCGGAAACCGCGGTAGGCGAGTCCGACGGCGGTGCCGATGATGCCGGCCTCCGCCAGAGGCGTGTCGACGACGCGGTCGATGCCGAATCGCTCCTGCAGGCCGTCCGTGACGCGGAAGACTCCTCCCAGCTTTCCGATGTCCTCGCCGAGCAGCACCACACGGTCGTCCGCCTCCAGGGCATCGGCGAGGCCCGTGGTGATCGCCTTGGCGAGCGTCAGTTCGGTCATCGGGCCGCCTCCCGGTTCGCGCCGTCGGCGTCGTCGAACGACGCGAGGTACGCGGCGTACTCATCGCGCTCCCGCCGCAGCGACGGCGGGGTGTCGGCGTAGACCTCGTCGAAGATCGAGAGGGGCTCGTGCGGGCGAAGGGCCAGGCATCCGTCTCGCAGCTCCTTCGCAACGGCGTCGGCCCTCGCCGACACGGATGCCTGACGCTCGTCGGTCAGCGCTCCCTCTGCCATGAGCAGCCGGCGCGTGCGCTCGAGCGGATCGAGCTCCCGCCAGCGTTGTTCCTCTGCCTTGTCTCGATAGCGCGTCGGGTCGTCGGAGGTGGTGTGCGGTCCCATGCGGTACGTGACGGCCTCGATGAACATCGGTCCGTCGCCGGTGCGCGCATGATCGAGCGCCATGCGCGTTGCGGCGAGCACCGCGAGCACGTCGTTGCCGTCGACACGCAGGCTCGGGATTCCGAAGCCGGGCGAGCGATCGGCGATGGGCCTCTGCGCCTGGAGCCCGACGGGCTCCGAGATGGCGTACTGGTTGTTCTGGCAGAAGAACACGACGGGCGCGTCGTACGCGGCGGCGAACACCATCGCCTCGTTCGTGTCGCCCTCGCTGGTGGCACCGTCACCGAAGTATGCGACGGCCGCAGCATCGTCGCCGTCGCGCGTGATGCCCATGGCGTAACCGACCGCGTGAAGGGTCTGGGCACCGATGATCACGGTGGGGGTGGCCATCCCGACGTCGTAGGGGTTCCAGCCGGAGAACTGCGAGCCGCGCCAGACGCGGATCATGTCGGTCATCGAGACCCCGCGCACATAGGCGACCGCGTTCTCGCGGTAGCTGGAGAACACGAAGTCGTCCTTGCGCAACGCGCGGGCCGACCCGACCTGCGCGGCCTCCTGGCCGATCAGCGGCGGCCAGAGCACCAGCTGACCTTGCCTCTGCAGCGCCGTGGCCTCGGTGTCGATGCGGCGGGAGACCACCATGTCCTCGTACAGCGCGAGGAGCTGCTCCTCGAACACGTCGGCGACCCACGGGTCGAGATCAGGGTCGTGCAGCCGTTCGCCGTCTGGGGCGATCAGCCTGGAGAGGCGATCTCGCCGAGTCGACGTGTCTGTACTGGGACGGATGGTGAGCATCGTTGTACGCAGCCTTCATACGTTCGTGACCGGCGGATGCTTGTGGCTCGCCGGCCCGCGCGGCATCGTTGCCGCGCGTCCCATCCAGACTACGTCGAAGGGCGCATCCGGGAGAAGTCCGACGCGGCATCGATCGCCCTCGCGATCGCCATCGCGCCGTAGTCGAACGCCTTCGCCGGATCTCCGCCCAGTTGGAAGGACCCGCTGAGCTCCATCGTGAGGAATCCGAGCGCCCACGCCGTGACCGTGCGCGCGGCCTCGAGCGCGTCGTCGGCTCCGGCGAGCCGTTCGGAGACCCGCAGCACCGCCGCGCTCGAGGCGGCGAGCGCGTCCGCCGAAGGCCGAGCCGCGGGCGACGGCGACGCGAAGACCAGCCCGAACCGGTTCGGATGCCGATGAGCGAAGGCACGCAGTGCACGCGCAAGCGCTACGAGGGAGTCGACCGGGTCGTCAGCGGTCACCTCGGCCGCGACATCCAGCGTCTCTGCAAGCTCGAGCACCGAGGACTCGACGACCAGGCCGACGAGCTGTTCTCGGCTCTGCACGCGCTTGTAGAGAGAGGGCGCACGCACGCCCACCCTTGTCGCCACCGCCTGCATGGTGAGAGCATCGAGGCCGCCCTCGTCGAGAAGGCTGCGGGCCGCCGCCACGATCTCGTCGTTCGTCGTTCGATTCGGTGTGGGCATTGCATCCCCCTGGACTCGTTCATCAATGGCTATTGACATTAGCCATCATGGCTAACTATCGTAGCCATCGTCAACCTTACGCCATCGAGAGGACCCGGTCATGGAACTCGCCCCCGGACTGCACCGCATTGGAAACGACATCATCGCCGTCTACCTCGTCGAGGACGACAGCGGCATCACCCTGATCGACGCGGGGATCTCAGGACAATACGCCGACCTGGAACGCGAGCTCGCGTCGATGCATCGCACGGTTGCCGACATTCGCGGAGTCGTGCTCACGCACGGCGACAGCGACCACATCGGGTTCGCCGAGCGGCTGCACCGCGATCACGGCATCCCTGTCTACGTCGGCGAGGCGGATGCCGCACGCGCCCGCGGCGAGGAGTCAACGCACCCCGCGTGGGGCAAGGTTCGTGTCGGCGCCATGACGAGCTTCCTCTGGTACACCCTGCGCAAGGGCGGAATGCGCAACACCTACCTCACAGAGGTCGTTCCGGTGCACGACGGCGACGTGCTCGATCTGCCGGGGCATCCGCGGATCGTCGCCCTGCCCGGTCACTCGGCCGGCAGCATCGCCATCGTCGCTCCGTCGGTCGACGCGGTCTTCGTCGGTGACGCTCTGACCACCAGGAACGTGCTGACCGGTCAGCGCGGCGCGCTGCCGGCACCGTTCACGGACGACCAGGATGCCGCACGTGCCTCGCACGCGAAGCTCGCCTCGATCGACGCCACCTGGGTCCTGCCGGGGCACGGCACGCCGTGGAATCGCGGCACGAAAGAGATCGCCGCGGAGCTCGCCCTTTCGGACGCGGCCGGCTGAGAAGACGAGAACGCCCCGTCACCGAAGTGACGGGGCGTTCTGCGCAAGAAGTTCGCGTTGTCGAACGAAGAGTTGCCGTCGCCCGTGCGGGCGAACGATCGACTCTACCGACGACCGCTCAGCGGCGAAGGCCGAGGCGCTCGATCAGTGAGCGGTAGCGGCTGATGTCGATCTCCTGCAGGTAACCCAGCAGGCGGCGACGCTGCCCGACGAGCAGCAGCAGGCCACGACGTGAGTGGTGGTCGTGCTTGTGCTCCTTGAGGTGCTCAGTGAGATCCTTGATCCGCTTGGTCAGGATTGCGACCTGAACCTCTGGGGATCCGGTGTCACCGGGGTGGGTTGCGTACTCTTCGATGATCGCCTTCTTGGCATCTGCTTCAAGTGCCATAGATTCGATCCCCTTTCTCTCGCTGCGCGGTGCCGCAGGCCGAATGCCTGGGCTCTCTTTATCCGCGGCCGTTCTGACGGCAACCGGTAAAGACTACCAGGAATGACGCGGGCACCCGACCGTGGTCGCCTGCCAGGGAAGGGAGTCAGACGTCAGGCGACGGCGTCGCGGGCCTTCTCGATGACCCTGTAGTGCATCAGCCCGAAGCCGAAGACGTAGAGCAGCACGACGGGGATGCCGCCGAAGAACCACGTCCAGCCTGTCGCGCCCAGTGCGACGGTGAGCACGGCGGTGGTCACGCCACTCACCAGCACGAGTGCGCCGAGGGCGGCACCGATCCACGCACCGACGACACCGTAGAGGCCGACGACCCCTCCACGGTTCAGACGTGCGATCGACTGCGGGGTCTTGGCTCTGCGGTACGCGGCGACCGAAGCGAAGCGGCTCGAGACATCCGCGAAGTACCAGACGCCCGCGGCGAAGATGAGGATGGTCGCTGCGATGGCCCAGCCGAACGCGGCGGCGTCCTTCGTGGCCAGTGCGACCTGCGCGGCGATGACCCAGGATGCGACGACACCGAGCAACCCGTAGCCGACGGCAGCCCAGCGCAGCTTGAGGCCGAGGTCGACGACGATCTCGTCGTGAGTGCCGAGCAGCGGATCGTTGAGCAGCTGAGTTGCGGTGAGCGGCTGTGGGGGCGCGGGAGCAGCGGCAGGGGCGGGCTGCTGAACCTCCTGCTCGTGCGCCGACGGCTGGTCGGCGGACTCGCCGTCCGCGGCATCCGATTCGCTCGCAGGAGGGGCGAACACCCGAGAAAGCGAATCGTCGACGTCGGCTGAACCGGCCCCGACCGAGTCCTCGGACGACTCGGCCTTCGTCGAATCGGTGCGCGGACTCGTCTTTCTCGTCGTGGCCAAGATCTCGTCTCCTCTCGGGCCGCGCGACACCCGCCCGGCCAGGTCGTTCAACGTACCCGAAAGACACTACCCGCAGGTTCTGGCGCAGGCCCTGTGACGTTCCGCGATCCGCGGAACGCTAGCGTTGAACCATGCCGCGTGCGGAATCCGGCCGGCGATCGAGTCGAGACGTTGTGCCGGGCGAGGGGTCGGAACCCGACGTCGAGATCGCCGGAATCGACGTCGGGACCGTGTCGCGTGCCGTTCCGTCTGCGCTTGCCGACATCGCATTCCTCCCAGGATGGCGTGGCCTCGGCGCCAGAGCTCGTCGATGGATGCTGCGCGATCGCGAGCATCCCGTCGACGGGTCGCCCGTGCTGCTGCTTCCCGGCGTGAACGAGAGCCCGCGTTTCCTCGACCCGTTCGCCGCACTCGCGCTCGCCTCCTGCCGCCCCGCGCACGTCGTCACGACGCTGGGACGCAACCGCTCTGGTGTGCTCGCGACGGCCGAGATCGCCGCCGCGTACCTCGAGCGGCACGACCTCAGCGGGGTGACCATCGTCGCCCACAGCAAGGGCGGTCTGGTCGGCAAGCAGCTGATGGCCTGGGAGCAGACGGGGCCCAGAGTCGCGACGATGCTCGCGATCGCGACGCCCTTCTCGGGCTCGGTCTTCGCGTCGAGAATGCCGGATAGAGCGCTCCGTGCGTTCGCACCGACCGATCGGACACTGCTCGACCTGGCAGCGAACCGCGGCGTGAACGGTCGTATCGTGTCGGCCTTCCCCGCCTTCGATCCGCAGATCCCCGGCGGCAGCGAGTTGCCGGATGCCGCCGCGAACGTGCGCGTGCCGGTCGCAGGGCATTTCCGCGTGCTCGGGCATCCCGAACTCTGGCGCCTCGTCAGGCGAGTGCTTCGCGAGACGGATGCCCCGGCATCCGCTCCCTGCGACGGCGTCAGCGGAACGCGATGATGTCGTCTCCCCAGACCCGACGCAGCTCGCCACGGGGGTCGCGCACGACGCGGTCGCGACTGTCGAAGACGTAGGTGGAACGCCGCTCGGTGTCGTAACGCGGCCAGAACGGCGTCATGCCGACCGGGTTCGGGTCGCCGATCGAGGCGAACGAGAGCCATCGCGCCTGCATGCGCGCGGTGAGGCGCCGCCCTGCGCTCACCGCTCCGGCAGCGACGACCTTCGGAACGTGGGTGTCGAACACGTGCGCCAGTTCTGCGCCGTGCATCGCACCAAGGCCGGCGACCCGAATCAGAGGCGGAGCGAAGTCGAACTCGTACGCCCAGGTCGGCGCGTACCTGCTGTGCGCTGACGCGGCCCACACGGTCGGCATGCGGAAGGCGGCATCCGTCGACAGGCGAAGCGCCGGCCGCAGGCGAGGGTAGCCGCGGTATCCGGACGGCACGGCCAGTGCCTCTGGAGTGCCGAGTCTTTCGACCATGAGCTGAACGGCCTTCGACGTGTTCGGCACGATCGGCGAGCGCAACAGCCGGAAGAGCATCGCCTCATCGCGGTTCGAGCCGATCACCAGGGGAATGCGTAGAGCCTGACCTCGCATCATCGCGGTGAGCGGATACTCCGGAACGAGCTCGCCGTCGACCACCGGCGCGACCGGGATCGTGCCGGGCTCCGCAGCACTCGTGTCGACGATCAGTCGGTTGCACGCCTCGATCAACGCAGCGGCCGGGAGGCGTCGCAGCCGATGCACGTCGCCGGGCGCGACATCCAGACGCTGAAGGAAACGCTCTGCCGAGCGGCGTGCCGTCTCGCGGGTGTACACACTGCCGGCAGGCGAGCTCTGCGCGATCGCACCGTGCACCAGGCCCTCGGCACTCGGAGTCGCCATCATGGTCGTGACGGCACCCGCGCCCGACGACTCGCCGAACAGGGTCACGCGGTCCGGTGAACCGCCGAAAGCCCGGATGTTGTCACGCACCCAGGCGAGCGCCGCAAGCTGGTCCTTCTGGCCGACATTGCTCTCGAACTCGTCCTCGGCCGTGGAGAACGACGACAGATCGAGGTAACCGAGCGGGCCGATGCGGTAGTTGAACGTGACGATCACAGCGCCACCGGCCGCGAGCCGCGAGCCGTCGTAGAGCGGATCGGCCGACGAACCGACGTAGTACGCGCCACCGTGGATCCACACCATCACCGGCAGACCCGCGTCGCCCAATTGCGGTGTGTACACGTTCACGGTCAGGCAGTCCTCGCTCATCTCGCGAGGCTTGCTGCCGACGAACGCCATGACCGGCTGAGGAGCGATGCGGCTGAACGCGGTCGCATCGCGCACACCGTCCCACGATTGCGGCAGTTCCGGCGCTCTGAAGCGCAGCGGCCCGACGGGCGGTGCCGCATACGGAATGCCCTTGAAGGCGTACACGTCTCCGCCGTGCACGCCACGCACCAGGCCGTGCGAGGTGGCGACGACGGGCTCGGTCTCGTTCGCGGCGCCGATGAGCGTCGCCTCGTTCGCACTCACGCTCTCAGGCTAGGACCGAGATCCTTCCGCGGCCGGGAGATCGCCGATGACTTCGGCGAGCGCCGGTCAGAGTGCGGCGATGCTGTACGTCGGAACGTCGCCGAGCTTGTCACGCCCTGCCAGCTCTTCGAGTTCGAGTACGACTCCGAATCCCGTGATCGAATACCCGGCGCGCCGGATCAGACGAGCGGATGCCGCGAGCGTTCCACCTGTCGCGAGCACGTCGTCGAGCACGAGCACCCGCGATCCTCTGGGCAGCCGGTCGGGTTCGAGCTCGAGGGTCGACGTGCCGTACTCCAGCTCATAGGACTCGCTGAGCACTTCTCCGGGAAGCTTGCCCGCCTTGCGGATCACGAGAACTCCGACGCCGGCCGCGTACGCGACCGCGGCCGCCAACACGAAACCGCGGGCCTCGACACCGGCGACGGCGTCGAATCCGCCGTCGAACCGCGCGGCGAGATCATCGACGATCGCGGCGAACGCCGTGCCGTCGGCGAAGACGGGAGCCAGATCTCGGAACAGGATGCCCGGCTCGGGAAAGTCCGCAACGCTCACCAGCAGGCGGTCGAGTTCGTCACGCGCGCTGTTCACCAGCCCACCCTATGCGACCTCGCTGCCCCGTCATCGCGACCCGAGCGGGAGCCGCCGCTGCCGACTCGGAGGGCGAACCGGCCGGACACCGCCGTGTTACCGTCGAATCCCGTGCCGAACGACGATACCGAGCGCCCTGCCGCGCCAGCCAGACGATCGGTCTTCGTCGACCTCACGCCTCTCAAGCGGAGTCCGGCCTTCGCCCGTCTGTGGATCGGCGGCGCCGTCTCCGGCATCGGCGGTCAGATGACGATCGTCGCGATCGGCCTGCAGGTCTACGACCTGACGAACTCGACGCTCGCGGTCTCGGGCGTCGCCCTCTTCGCTCTGCTGCCGATGGTGTTCTTCGGCATCTACGGCGGGATGCTCGCCGACGTCTTCGACCGCAGGCTGGTCGCGCTGCTCTCCGCCGTCGTGGCGTGGGGATCCACGCTGACGATCGCGCTGCTCGCCTGGCTCCACGTCGACAACATCTGGCTGCTGTACCTGCTCGCCACGCTCAACGCCGTTGCGGCCACGGTCATCAGCAGCACACGTATGGCGATCATGCCGAGGCTGCTCGAGCGGGAGCTGCTGCCTGCGGCATCCGCTCTCGGTGGCATCGCAACGGGCGTGATGGTGACGGTCGGCCCTGCGCTGGCCGGCGTGCTCGTCGCCGCGGTCGGCTTCGGCTGGACGTACTCGGTAGACGTCGTGCTGTTCGTCTTCGCGTTCCTCGGCATCGCGACGCTGCCGCCCGTTTTGCCGGAAGGCGATGCGGCGAAACCGGGGTGGGCATCCCTCGTCGAAGGACTTTCGTTCCTCAAGCGGGCGCCGAACGTACGCATGTCGTTCATCGTCGACATCTTCGCGATGACGTTCGGGCAGCCGCGGGTGCTGTTCCCCGCAGCAGGCGCCTTGCTGCTCGGCGGTGGCGCCGTCACCGTCGGCGCGCTCACCGCCGCCTATGCGATCGGGGCGCTCGTCTCGAGCGTGTTCTCCGGTCCCCTCGGGCACGTGCGCAGGCAGGGGGTCGCCGTCGGCCGGTCGGTGGTCGTCTACGGCGCGTTCATCTTCGCCGTCGGCGTCGAGCTCGCCCTGCTGACAACGGGATGGTTCGGGTCGGCGGATGCCGGGCATCCGAACATCGCGGCCATCACGATCGCATGCGTACTGCTCCTCGGTGCCGGCGCCGCAGACAACGTGTCATCCATCTTCCGTCAGACGATCTTGCAGTCGGCGACGCCTGACACGATGCGCGGGCGCATCCAGGGCGTCTTCACCGTGGTGGTCACCGGCGGCCCTCGCATCGGCGATCTGTATGCCGGCGCCGCGGCCGCCCTCGTCGCGCTGTGGTTCCCGCCCGCGCTCGGCGGGCTCGTGATCATGGTCGCGGTGACCCTGATCGTGCGGTTGCAGCGCACTTTCCGCCACTACGACGCGATGCACCCGGAGCCCTGAGGGGCATCCGGGTGCATCGCGAACGGATCGGGGTTGGCCGGGCTACTTGACTCCGAGCAGGTCGATCACGAAGATCAGGGTCTTGCCACCGAGCGGATGCCCGCTGCCCGCTGGGCCGTAGGCGAGCTGCGGCGGGACCGTCAGCTGGCGACGCCCGCCGACCTTCATGCCGGGGATGCCGTCCTGCCAACCCTGGATGAGGCCCTGCAACGGGAACTGAATGGACTGTCCGCGACCCCACGAGGAGTCGAATTCCTCACCGGAGTCGTAGTCGACTCCGAGGTAGTGCACGTCGACAGTTGCGCCCGGCGTTGCCTCTGCGCCGTCACCCTCGACGAGGTCGACGATCTCCAGCGCCTCGGGCGCCGGGGACTGCGGGGCTTCGATCTCCGGCTTGGACTTCTGCGTTTCGCTCATCCCTCCATCCAAGGGCACCGGTGCCGGATCGTCAAAGCCGGGGTACGCGGCGTGCGGCAAATGCTTGCAATCCCGCGCCCGCCGTTGCACCCTGGATGCAGACCAACTCGTCGTTCGGATTCGGCTGCCGGCAGTGCCGCACCACCGAGCGGCGAGTTTTTGTGTTCTCCGTTCGCGTCGCACCTGCCATCGGCGTCCTGAGGGCGGACTCAGCCGAGGCTGTAGAGCCGGGAACGTGCCTCGGTGATCTCGGCGAGCAGAGCCGCCTCCTCGGCCGCGGTGTCGGCATCCGCTGAGCCGTTGACCACGCGGTTCCTCGCCATTGCGAGACGGGTGCTGTCGCGCACCATCGACCGCACGATCGCCGGCGCGTCACCGCCACGGGAGCGCGCCCACGCCCGCACTCGACGCCTGCCGGGACGCGTTCCGTACAGCACCACCTCGTCTGGCGTGAACCAGCCGGCCCTGCCATAGTCCGCCAGCCTGTCCCTGGTGAGGTGCTGTTCTCGCACCCTGAGCAACACGACAGTGACGACGGCACCCACGAAGACCGGCAGTTCGAACACGAGGTAGACGCCCCAGAAGCCGATGTAGCTCGAGAAGTTCCACACCGCATGCAGAACGATCGCTGCGGCGAGCCCGATGACGAAGGCGACGAGGATGCGACCCACTCCCCGTTTGCGCACGGCGAGTCCCAGCGCAAGGCCGGTGCACGAGGTGAAGAGCACGTGGGCGAACGGCGAGAACAGCGACCGCAGAACGAACACCACGGCCGCTTGATCCGGCCCTCCACTGTGGATCGCCGTGCCGAAGTACTGGATGTTCTCCACGAAGGCGAACCCTCCGGCGGTGATCGCCGCATACACGATGCCGTCGATCGGACCGTCGAACGTGCGACGGGCCGCGAAGACCAGGATCAGCAGCGCAACGCCCTTCGCGGTCTCCTCGACGATGGGGGCACGCACGACCGCCGACAGAATCGAGTCCTCCGGAATCGGCGTGAGCACCCGCTGCCCGAGGTCGAACAGCAGGGCGATCGTGATGGCGGCGGCGGCGCCCCAGAGAAAGGCGAACGCCTTCGCCGCGAGCGGTTCGGGCTCCCACGCGTCGATCCAGATCGCTGTCAGCAGCACGATGGCCAACGGCACGAGGGCCAGCGCCGCGCTGACCACGACGAGCCCTGGGCCGAACGCGAGCACCAGGTAGGCGAACACGACGACGAGCAGCTGCGTGAGCAGGATCAGCCCGATGATCGTCCACACGACCGTGCTCGTCTTGGTGCGAACCACCAGCGGGGCGGCCGGATACTGCGGCGCGGGAATCTGCTGCGTCACGCGAACACCTTTCCGGGATTCAGGATGCCCAGCGGGTCGAACACCGCCTTGATGCCGCGCTGCAGCTCGTACGAGTCGTCGCCCAGCTCGTCGCGCAGCCAGCGTCGCTTCAGGATGCCGACACCGTGCTCGCCCGTCAGCGTCCCGCCGAGGCGCAGCGCCGTGGTGAACAGGTCGTCGGCTGCACGCCAGATGACGTCGGGCACCTCTCCCCCTGCGTACACGAAGTTCGGATGCAGGTTGCCGTCTGCGGCGTGCGCGACCGTCGGGATGCTCACGTCGTACTGCCGCTCGATCCGCACGATCTCGTCGAA
Organism: Humibacter sp. RRB41; assembly: GCF_022761015.1. GTDB lineage: Bacteria > Actinomycetota > Actinomycetes > Actinomycetales > Microbacteriaceae > Humibacter. The sequence goes on along the minus strand of NZ_JAKWJQ010000003.1, from coordinate 496,337 downwards.
CATGTCAGCGAGCCGCGACCGTGGAACGGCCACGTCCTCGATGAGCACCTCGCCGAGGGTGCCCAGCGACGGATGGACCGCGCGGCGGAGTGCGAGCAGGCGGTCGGCCTCTTCACGGTCGGACGAGAGCCGCGCGCTGCCGCCCGCGCTCTGCACGAGCGCGGCGGCCTCGGTCGCGCGGGTGACGGCATCCGCATCGTCGAACTGCACGATCAGCGACGCGCCTGCGTCGAGGTCGAGGACCCCGCCGATGTCGTCTCCTGTGGTCGATGCGGAGTACGCCGCGATCGCCTTGAGAGTCTCGGCGTCGATCAGCTCGCAGATGGCGGGGCGAAGCCTCGCGGCGGTGATGGCCGCAGACGCCGCTGCGGCCTCCCGCACGCCGGGGAACAGCCCGACAACGGTGGCCGGCGGATTGGACGGCCGGGGAAGCGCGCGCACCGTCGCCTCGACGATGATGCCCAGCGTGCCCTCCGAACCGACGAACAGGGCCGTCAGGTCGTAGCCGGTGACCCCCTTGACCGTGCGATGTCCTGTGCGCATCACCCTGCCGTCGGCGAGCACCACCTGGAGCCCGAGCACGGCCTCCCTGGTGACGCCGTACTTCGCGCAGAGCAGCCCGCCCGCATTCGTGGCGATGTTTCCGCCGACCGTCGAGATCGCCTTGCTGGCTGGGTCGGGGGCGAACCACAGGCCGTGGGGTTCCAGCGCCGCGTCGAGGCCCGCGTTGATCACGCCGGGCTGCACGACGGCCAATTCGTCATCCGGAGCGATCTCGAGAATGCGGTCCATGCCCGAGAGGTCGACGACGAGTTCACCGCCCGAACCGGCGGCCCCGCCTGCGAGGCCAGTTCCCGCGCCACGCGGCACCACGGGGATGCGATGCTGCGTCGCCAGGCGCAGTGCGGCGCGGACATCGTCGACGTTTGCGGCCCGCACGATGCCGAGTGGCGCAGTGGGTGAGGCCCATCCGGATCGATCCGTTCTGGCAGACTCCATGGCGTCGGGCGCCGCAGTGAAGGCGTCGCCCAATTCGGCCGCGAACCGTTCGATCGGTTCAGGCATTCGGCTCCCGTCTCACGTCGTCCCGCGCCCGTTGGGTGGCCGGTCGCACCGGAATCTTACGCGTAGGATCAAGCATCGGTGGACGGGACGGTACCGCTCGTCGCACCGGTGAGGAGAGCCAATTCCCGTGTCGACCGTCTCTGTGGTGATCCCTGCCTACAACGATGCGGTGATGCTCAAAGAGTGCCTTCGCACGCTCGGCGAGCAGATCAGGCCGGCCGACGAGGTCATCGTCGTCGACAACGGGAGTACCGACGACACGGCCGAGGTCGCGCGCGAATTCGGCGCCACCGTCGTGCATCAGCCCGTGCGGGGCATTTTTCCCGCTGCGGCGGCCGGATACGACGCGGCGAGCGGCGACATCATCGCGCGGCTGGATGCCGACTCGCGCGCTCCCGTCGACTGGATCGCCCACCTCGAGGCCGAGTTCACCATTACTCCCGAGATCGGTGTCCTCACCGGCCCTGGCGAGTTCTACGACGGGAATCCGGTGATCACGTGGCTCGGGGAGAACCTCTACATCGGCGGCTACTTCTGGTTCGGCGGCCTCTGGCTCGACAACGGACCGATCTTCGGCTCCAACTTCGCGATGCGACGGGACGTATGGCTTCGGGTGCGCGACCTGGTGCATCGTTCCATCCGACGAGTACACGACGATCTCGACCTCAGCCTGCACCTTCCGCCGGATGTCGTCGTGCGCGTCGACGAGACCCTGCGCGTCGGCATCTCGGCTCGGCCGTTCTCCTCGTGGCGGGGATTCGGACGACGACTCGGGTGGGCCTACCTGACGTTCCACATGAACTGGCCTGAGTCGTCACCGTGGCGCATCCGAGCTGCGCGCGCGGAGTACCTCGCGTCGCATCCCAGCGACGAGGGCGACGCGACGAGCACCGTCTGACCGCAACATGCCTCACCGCTGCGGTGAGGCATCCGTCAGCTGTCGGCTTGCACGCTGCCGTCCGCCTCGGCGAAGAGGGTCAGCATGTCGTGGGCGAGCTGGTGCGGCGCCGTTTCACACGGGCTGTGTCCCGTGCGGTACACCGCGAGCGTGGCGCCGATGCGTTCGGCGAACTCTGCGTGCAGCTCGACGGGCCACAGGTCGTGCTCCCCCGTCGCGACGAGAGACGGGATGCCCGTCGCCTTCAGCTCAGCGGCCACATCGGGCGTGTGGCGCATCAGGGCGATGATGTCGTCGACGGACTGACGGCTCGTCGATTCGAAGCGCGAGCGCACGAATTCGAGCCTGGTCGGCCCCACCTTGTTCTTGTTCGTGACGATGCCCCAGATCATCAGGCCGGCACCCTGATGGGCGCTCGTCAGCGAGCTGATCCAGCCGATCATGCGCACGCCGCGGAACGTCTGGCCGGGAAGCGGCGGTGCCGTGAGCAGTGTGAGGCTGCGCACCAGCTCGGGGCGCCGCACCGCCACCAACTGAGCGACGGAACCGGCGAAGGAGTAGCCGAGCAGATGCGCGGGTGCTCCGCTCTCGAGCACCGCGATCAGATCGTTCACGAAGAGGTCGTAGTCGTAATGTCCCGTCGGGCCGGGCGCCGCATCCGCAGACTCGTACTGACCGGCGAGGTCGTAGCTGAGCACGCTGTAACCGCCCTCGACCAGGATCGGCCCGAGCAACGCGAAGTCCTCCTTCGATCCGGTGACCCCTGGAACCAGCACGACGCGCGGATTCGACGGATCGCCCATCGCCCAGGTGGCCAGCGAGCCGCTCGGGGCGGCGAATCTCCCGACGATCGTTCCGGGCGGCGGTTCGGCCCAGTCCACTTCGCCGATCGACGCATCCTTCGCGATTGCGGCGCGGCGAGCACCGTCAGCGCTGTCGTCTCGCGCCTCCGACCTCTTCGCGCGCTCCTCGTCGATGGACACGCGTCTACCCTATTGCGCGGCGCGCACCTGCCTTCCGCCCATCATCGACGCGACGCGGGTCGGACGATGTCGCGTCGAGCGGAGACGCGGCGCCGGGGCTGTCGGCCTTTCACGGTGGTGCGGAGGGATAGCCTTTCACGGTGAGACTGGCGCATCTTGGCAACCGCGGCGGTTCCGACGTGCGTCTTTGCGTCGTCGTCGACGAACTGGCGGCCTTCGTCGACGAACTTGTCGACGACGCCCCGGCCGATCTGCAGGAGCTCATCGAGCGGGGCGACAGCGAGAGTGCGTCGATCGAGGCCGCGGCTCGCGAGGCCGCCCCGCGAAGTGAGCTGTGGCATCCGGTCTCCGAGCTACGACACGAATCGGCCGTGCTGCGACCGCCGGTCATCCTCGCGATCGGCGCGAACTACGCAGCCCACTCGGCGGAGCTCGCGCTCAAGGTGGAGAAGGCGGCAACGGTCTTCGCGCTGTGGCCGAACTCGCTGACCGCGCACGAGTCCATCACGACGTGGCCCGAGGAGCTCTCGAATGAGGTCGACTACGAAGCGGAACTCGGCGTGATCATCGGAAGGCCGGCACACAACGTTCGTGTGGCCGACGCTCTGGACTACGTCTTCGGGTACACGGTCGTCAACGACATCACGGCGCGCAACCTGCAGTTCTCCGAGGCGCAGTGGTCGCGATGCAAGTCGTTCGACGGCTTCACGCCGACCGGACCCGTTGTGGTGACGGCCGATCAGATCGCCGACCCACAGGATCTCTGGCTGTCGACGACCGTCGACGGGCGATTGCTGCAGGATGCCTCCACCTCCGGCATGGTGCGTTCCGTCGCAGAGTTGATCGCGTTTCTCTCCATCTCGACGACGCTGCAGCCGGGAACCCTGATCTCCACGGGGAGCCCCGGCGGAGCCGGCTACTCGCGAACACCGCCGGTGTTCCTGCACGACGGCTCGCGCGTGACGGTGTCGTGCTCGGGCATCGGCTCGCTCACGACGCACTGCCGCGTGATCTGAGCCTGACCGGGCAGCCGCCGCTGATCCCGCACGACGTGCGGGTCAGAGGCGGGCGTCGGGGTTTCCGTGGTGGTCGGGCACGACCGGGATCGACGTGGTGATCGCCTCGAGTCCGCTCAGTCGTGCAGGCGAGAGCAGCTTCGTGACCTGGTCGCGCGGCATGAGCTTCGCCTCGACGACGAGGTCGGCGACGTTGCGATTCGTCAGCAGCGCGGTCTTCGCGAGGGCTGCAGCCGCGGCGTAGCCGATGTGCGGGGTGAGGGCCGTGATCACTCCGATGGAGGACCCGACCATGATCTCGAGGCGCTCCTCGTTCGCGGTGATGCCGTCGATGCAGTTGACCCGGAGAGTCAGGCAAGCCTGCCTGAGCCAGGTGATCGACTGCAGCAGGAAGGTGGCGATCACCGGCTCGAACGCGTTGAGCTGCAACTGTCCGGCCTCGGCTGCAGCGGTGACGGTGGCATCCGCTCCGATGATGCTGAAGGCGACCTGATTCACCACCTCTGGAATGACCGGGTTCACCTTGCCCGGCATGATGCTCGAGCCCGCCTGGCGCGGCGGCAGGGTGATCTCGCCGAACCCCGCCTGTGGTCCGCTGGAAAGCAGGCGCAGGTCGTTGCAGATCTTCGAGAGCTTGACGGCGCTGCGCTTGAGCGCGCCACTGAACGACATGAACACGCCGGCGTCGCTGGTGGACTCGATCAGATCGGGCGCCGTCTCGAGCTCGAGCCCGGAGATCGCGTTCAGGTGCCGCACCACCACGGCCGCATAGCGCGAGTCGGCGGTGATGCCGGTTCCGATCGCTGTTGCGCCCAGGTTGACCTCGGCCAGCAGCCAGATGGTCTCTTTGAGTCGCTCGTAGTCCTCGGCGAGCGTGGTCGCGAAGCCGTGGAATTCCTGCCCGAGTGTCATCGGTACGGCATCCTGCAGCTGGGTGCGACCGACCTTGAGCACGTTCTTGAACTCGACGCCCTTGCGTAAGAACGCCTCCCTGAGCTCCCACAACTCATCGAGCAGCGATCGCAGAAGCATCGACAACGCGATCTTCACTGCAGTCGGATACGTGTCGTTCGTGCTCTGGCTGCGGTTGACGTCGTCGATCGGATGCATGTGGGCGTAGTCGCCCTTTTCGAATCCGCCGAGCTCGAGGGCACGGTTCGCGATCACCTCGTTGGCGTTCATGTTCGTCGAGGTGCCCGCGCCGCCCTGGATGATGCCGACGACGAACTGATCGCGCAGCTTGCCGTCGAGCACGTCTTGGCACGCTCGATCGATCAGGTCCGCCTTGTGCGGCTCGAGCACACCGATCTCGGCGTTCGCCCTGGCAGCGGCCTGCTTCACCATCGCGAGCGCTTCGACGAATGAGGGGTAGACCGAGATGGGACGGTGTGCGATCGGGAAGTTCTCGAGCGCCCGGGAGGTGTGGATGCCCCAGTACGCCTCCGCTGGGATGCGCCGCTCCCCCAGCGAGTCGGTTTCGACGCGGTACTCGCCTTCGCCGGCATCCCACCCGGGGGGCGGGGACATTTCGGAAGTGGGTAGCTGAATGGGGATTTCACGTGTCGCGATCACGACGTAGGGGCCTTTCCTGGGCGCTCCTTCGCGCCCTCGATCCGACTCTACGCGTGGGTCGTGCACACTTCCTGACCGATCGTTCGGATCGAAGCGCGAACCCTTCAGATCCGGACAGACGCGGTGGTTCCCGTGTCACGCGAGCCTCAGGAGAGCGTGCGCACGAGCCCCCTTGCGAGCTTGTCGGTGCGCGCGCCGTACGGCGGAAAGATCAACGCGAGCGACTCGGGTGCGAGCGGCTTGCTGAGCACGGCCTTCTCATTGCTGAACGTCGTGAAGCCCGCCTCGCCGCGATACCTGCCCATGCCGCTCTCGCCGACACCTCCGAACGGCAGGCCGATGATGGTCTGCTGCACGGCGACGACGTTGAAACCGACGGCTCCGGACGAGGTGCCGCGCAGGAACGCCTTGCGCACGTCGTCGCGGTTGGAGAACACGTAGAGCGCGAGCGGCTTCTCGCCCGCGGCGATGCGGCGCACGGCATCCTCGTGCCCGCTCACCTCGATGACCGGCAGGATGGGCCCGAAGATCTCCTCCTGCATGATCGGTGCATCGTCCGCGACACCCGTCAGCACCGTGGGAGCGATGTACTTGTCCGCCGCATCGGTCTGCCCACCTGAGGCCACCTCGCCGCTGGCCAGCAGAGCGTCCAGCGCCGCGAAGCGACCGGGGCTGACGATGCGGCCGTAGTCGGCGGATGCCTGCGGGTCGCTGCCGTACAACTCCCGGACCGCGCCGGCGATGAGCGGCACGAGCTTGCGCGCGACGTCCGCCGTCGCCATCAGGTAGTCAGGGGCGACGCACGTCTGCCCTGCGTTGAGGAACTTGCCCCAGGCGATCCGCTTGGCCGCGGCCGTCAGGTCGACGGAGTCGTCGACGAAGACCGGCGACTTGCCCCCGAGCTCGAGAGTGATCGGGGTGAGGTGCTTCGCCGCGGCCTCTGCCACGATGCGGCCGACACGGGCACCGCCCGTGTACAGGATGTGATCGAACCGTTGCTCGAGCAGGGCTGTGGTCTCGGGAACGGCGCCTTCGACGACGGCGACGGCACGGGCATCCAGAAACTCGGGCACGAGTCTGGCGATCACGGCGGATGTGGCGGGCGCCAGCTCGCTCGGCTTCATCACCACGGCGTTGCCGGCCGCGAGCGCGGCGACGACCGGCCCCAGCAGCAGTTGGACGGGGTAATTCCACGGCGAGATCACCAGCACGACGCCGAGCGGCTCGCGGATGATGGACGCCCGTGCTGGCTGCACCACCATGGGTGTGGCGATGCGCTTGGGCGCCGTCCACCGCTTCAGGCGACTGAGCGCGTGCGCCACCTCGGTGAGCACGACGTTGATGTCGGCGAGCTGCGTTTCGGTCGGGCTGCGGTGAAGGTCGGAGGCGAGCGCCGCCTCGAAATCCGATGAGCGCTCGGTGAGCATGCGACGGATGCCGGTCAGCTGCGCTCTGCGCCACGCCAGGGGTTTGGTGAGCCCGCTCTTGAATGCGCGCCGTCGCTCGGCGACAATGCCTGCGATGTCGTCTGAAGTCATTCCGCCATGCTAGGCCTGGTCACCTGACCAAGTCTCGGATCCCGCCGATGCATTGCGCTCGACGTCAATGCGTATACAGGGCCTCGATCGGTCCGCGAGCGAAGTAGATGGCGAAGCCGGCCGCGACGATCCAGAGGAGGGGGCTGATCGAACGGATCTTTCCCGAGAACGCCTGGATCACCACCCACGCGATGAAGCCCGCGCCGATGCCGTTCGCGATGGAGTACGTCAGCGGCATGATGACGACGGTCAGGAACACCGGCAGCAGCACGGAGAAGTCGCTGAGATCGATGCCCTTGATCTGCGACATCATCAGAGCACCGACGATCACAAGGGCTGCCGCCGCCACCTCGGATGGCACGATCTGGGCGATCGGGGTGAAGAACATCGCGAGCAGGAAGAGCACGCCGGTGACCACGTTGGCGAAGCCGGTGCGCGCGCCCTCACCGATCCCGGCGCCGGACTCGATGAACACGGTGTTGGACGAACTCGAGGTGAGACCGCCGGCGACGGCTCCGACACCCTCGACGATCAGTGCGCTGCGCAGGCGGGGGAAGGTTCCGTCGTCCTTCGCCAGGCCGGCCTCCTTGGAGAGACCGGTCATGGTGCCCATCGCGTCGAAGAAGTTGCTGAACACGAGCGTGAAGATCAGCATCACCGCGGTGAGCGCTCCGATCTTGCTGAAGTCGAAGCTCACCTGGCCGACGAGGCTGAAATCGGGTGTCGCCACCCAGTTCGTGATCTGCGGGATGTTGAGGTTCCAGCCGTTCGGGTCGCCCTTGGGCCCCTGTGCTCCGAGGTGCCAGATGGCCTGAGCGATGACGGCGAGGATGGTGCCGGAGACGAGTCCGATGAGGATCGCGCCCTTGACCTTGCGTGCGACCAGGATGCCCGTGATGAGCAGCGTGAGCACGAAGACGACGGTCGGGATCGTGGCGATGGAGCCGTCGTTGCCCAGCCCGATCGGCGGGGAGCTGAGGCCGGTCGACTTGACGAACCCGGCATCCACCAGGCCGATGAAGGCGATGAAGAGACCGATGCCGACAGTGATCGCGATCTTCAACGAATAGGGAACCGCGTCGAAGATGAGCCGCCGCAGCCCTGTTGCGGAGAGCAAGACGATGATCAGGCCGTCGATCACGACGAGCCCCATCGCCTCGGGCCAGGTCACCTGTCCGACCACGCTGACCGCAAGGAACGAGTTGATGCCGAGGCCGGCGGCGAACGCGAACGGCAGCCGGGCGATCAGCCCGAACAGAATCGTCATGACACCGGCGGTGAGGGCTGTAACCGCCGCGACCGCGGTGAACTGCAGCTTGTGGTGGTCGACGTCGGGGCTGCCCGACAGGATGATCGGGTTCAGCACGATGATGTAGGCCATCGTCACGAACGTGACGAGCCCGCCCCGCACCTCCTGCCACCAGGTGGAACCGCGCTTGGAGATCTCGAAGAACGAGTTGAGGCGGCCCGTTGCCGGGGGTTCGGTCGTCGTGTCGGTCTGGGACATGGGGCTCCCGTCGGGGCTGAGAAGGATTGACGCCGGGCGTCGAGACGATATTGTCAGGCAACTGCCAGGGGACGCTAGCATCTGCTGCAATGCCGTGACGGATTCGCTGCGACATTCGATTCTCCCCCATCGCAGAACTTTCGGAATGAGGCCTGATGGCGACCCTGTGGACCTTGCACGCAGACGGCAAGACGATCAGCCCGGAGACGGTGGTGGCTCCGGACGAGCGGCTGAGTTGGCCGCGCACGATCGGCATCGGCGTGCAGCACGTTGTCGCGATGTTCGGGGCCACGTTCCTCGTACCGCTGCTGACGCATTTCCCGCCGTCGACGACGCTGTTGTTCTCCGGAATCGGCACGATCGGCTTCCTGCTGATCACCCGCAACCGGCTCCCCAGCTACCTGGGGTCGTCGTTCGCGTTCATCGCCCCGATCACCGCGGCAGCCGCCGGCCACGGCATGGGCGGGGCGCTCTTCGGGATTCTCGCGGTGGGCATCCTGCTGGCGATCGTCGGCGGAATCGTGATGCTCACGGGCACCGGATGGATCGACGCCTTGATGCCGCCGATCGTCGCGGGCGCCATCGTGGCACTGATCGGCTTCAATCTGGCGCCGACTGCCGTGACGAACTTCAGTGCGTCGCCGTTGGTGGCCGTGATCACGCTGGCCGCCATCATCCTGTGCACCGTTCTGTTCCGCGGGATGCTCGGGCGCATGTCGATCTTCGTCGGCGTCGTGGTCGGCTACGTCGCCGCCGTGCTGCTCGGCGATGTCGACTTCGCGCCGGTGGCGAAGGCCGCCTGGGTCGGACAGCCCGCGTTCACGCTCGCGGGCAATCCGTTCACGGATGCCTCGCTCTGGGCGCTGCTCCCCGTCTTTCTGCCCGTCGTGCTGGTGCTGATCGCCGAGAACGTCGGCCACATCCGCGCCGTCGCCCAGATGACGGGCAAGGACGTCAACGTTCTCACCGGGCGCGCCCTTCTCGCCGACGGCGCTGCGACCACGCTCGCCGGTCTCTTCGGCGGGTCGGGCACCACGACGTACGGCGAGAACATCGGCGTGATGGCGGCGACCAAGGTGTACTCCACCGCCGCCTACTGGGTGGCTGGGATCGTCGCCGTTCTGCTCGGCCTCTCCCCCAAGGTGGGAGCAGTGCTCAACACGATCCCCTCTGGAGTGCTCGGTGGGGCAACCCTCGCCCTGTACGGCCTGATAGGCGTGATCGGCATCAAGATCTGGATCGACAACCACGTGGACTTCTCGAAGCCGAAGAATCAGTTCACCGCAGCGGTTGCTCTCGTGATCGGCGTCGGAAACCTCACCTGGGTGATCGGGGACCCCAAGAGCGGCATCTCGCTCAGCGGCATCGTGATCGGCACGATCGCCGCCATCGTGATCTATCACCTGATGAACACGATCGGCCGCCTGCGCGGCACCGACTGACCCGTACCGCCCGCGCCCGCGCCCGCGTCGTCCCGGCACTGTATTGCCGCGCGGCCCCGCTATTCACGCGAATTCGAGGGGGGGCTCGGCAATGCAGTGCCGGGTCGACGCCGGGGGTAGGTGAGCCGGGGGTAGGTGAGCCGGGGGTAGGTTAGCCGTGAGGTAGGTCAGCCGTGCAGGGCCGGGATGATCAGGTAGATGCCGAAGAGAATGACGACGGCGCACAGTGAGAAGCAGGCGTAAGCGACGATCAGGGCGAGCCTTTTCTGACCCGCGCTGAGCGGGTTCTTCTTCGCTGCGCGACGGATGCGCTTCGCCTCGGCCGCAGCCTCTGCGGGCGTCACGATCGTGATCGCATCAGTGAATTCGGCTGGCGTGACGTGCGGTGCTTTGCCGGCCGTTGAGAGCATCCGCAAGCCGAAAGCGAAGAGCGCCACGACGAGGCAGGCTGCCACGATGGCGGCGCCGGCGACGAGCAGGAACGAGACCCAGTCGATGTCGGTCATGCGGCGTCCCTCCTCGCGTTCTTCGGCTTCACCTTGCGGATCTTCACCACACGACCGGACTCGGCGACCTCGCTGACTCCTTCGAGAGCATTGCGGGCGTCGACGTTGTTGCGCTTCGAGATCACGAAGATGAGCACGATGACACCGACGGCGATCACGAGGTCGATGATCACGCCGACCGGGCCGAGAAGCCCGATCAGCGCCGTGATCGCGCCGACGATCGCCGCAGCCGGCAGCGTCATCAGCCAGCCGAGGCCGATGCGGCCCGCGGTGCCCCAGCGCACGCTCGAGCCACGGCGGCCGAGGCCGGAGCCGATCACCGATCCGGATGCCACTTGCGTGGTCGACAGGGCGAACCCGAGGTGCGAGGAGGCCAAGATCGTGGCCGCAGTACTGGTCTCGGCTGCGAAGCCCTGAGCGGGCTTCACGTCGGTGAGGCCCTTGCCGAGCGTGCGGATGATGCGCCATCCGCCCGTGTACGTGCCGATCGCGATGGCGAGCGCACAGGCCGTGATGACGAGCACAGGCGGGTTCGACCCCGGGGAGAGCACCCCTGCCGAGATGAGCACCAGGGTGATCACGCCCATCGTCTTCTGAGCGTCGTTGGTGCCGTGCGCGAGCGCGACCAGAGACGACGAGAAGATCTGTGCGAACCTGAACCCTGCACGCCCGTCCGGAAGGCCGTCGTACCTGCGCGTGATGGCGTAGGCGAGCTTGGTGGCGCAGTAGGCGACGAAGCCCGCTGTGATCGGTGCGAGCGCAGCAGGCAGGATCACCTTGTCGAGCAGCACGACGTAGTCGACAGATCCGAAGCCTGCACCCACGATCGCAGCGCCGATCAGGCCGCCGAAGAGCGCGTGACTCGAACTCGACGGCAGACCGTAGAGCCACGTGATCAGGTTCCAGATGATCGCACCGACGAGCCCGGCGAAGATCATGGTCGGAGTGATCAGCACACCCCCGCTGCCCTCCTTGATCAGACCACTCGAGATGGTCTTGGCGACCTCGGTGGAGAGAAAGGCGCCCACCAGGTTCAGCACTGCCGCGACGGCCACAGCCACCTTGGGACGCATGGCCCCGGTGGCGATCGGCGTCGCCATGGCATTGGCCGTGTCGTGGAAGCCGTTGGTGAAATCGAAGAACAGTGCCAGTGCGATCACCAGCACGACGATCAGGGTGAACTCCACCGACGTCTTTCTCGAAGAAGGGACAGACACGAACCTCGCCAGACCCCGGCACGGCCGGAGCTGATGTGCAACCGGGCGTTCTTCCCGAGTACACGATCCGTTAAGGTCACGACGATCGTCACATGTGTAGCTGGCACGGTCAACTCGACGCGTTCCGCCACGATGCGCGGCCGAGCGCGTCGGCGCTTAGTCTGACCGCATGACGAGGGCGAACGAGCAGGACTCGGCACGACAGGCATCCGTCGCACCGGGGCGCGAGACACAGACCACGATCTACCTCGACGGCGTCGTCGGCACGATGCCGAAGGTGCCTGTCGCATACCAGCGGCTGGTGCGCGCGGCGAAGCGCGCGATGTCGAAGGAAGCCTTCGCCTACGTGGCGGGATCCGCCGGCCTCGAGACCACGGCGAGCGCCAACCGCAAGGCGTTCGCACAGCACCGCATCGTGCCAAGGGTGCTGAAGGATGTCGGCACCCGCGATCTCGGGGTCGACCTGCTGGGGAGGCGAAGGCCGACACCGCTGTACCTGGCGCCGATCGGCGTGCTCGACCTGGCTCATCAGGATGCGGACACCGGCGCCGCCAGGGCGGCCGCGAGCCTCGGCATCCCGGCCGTGCTCTCCACCCAGGCCTCAACGCCGATGGAGCGGGTGACGGCGGCCATCCCGGATGCCTCGGCCTGGTACCAGCTCTACTGGAGCTCGTCACGTGAGCTGACCGAGAGCCTCGTGGGTCGCGCGGAAGCGTGCGGCTGCGAGGCACTCGTCGTCACGCTCGACACCCATCTGCTCGGCTGGCGCCCGGGCGACCTCGACCTCGGTTACCTGCCGTTCGCGAGGGGCAGGGGCATCGCTCAATACACGAGTGATCCTGTCTTCATGCGACTGGTCGCGGAGCGCGTCGCCCTCGGTGAGAAGCGCGCGCGACCGCGCATCACACCACAGGCCGTGCGCACACTGGTCGAGATGTCGTCGCGCGCGCCGGGCTCGCTCGCCCAGAACCTGCGCTCTCCGCTCCCCCGCGCCGCTGTCGAGACGTTCCTCGACGTCTTCGCCGACCCGACGCTGACCTGGGACGACCTCGCTTGGCTCAGGTCGATCACGTCGCTGCCCATCGTGCTGAAGGGAGTACTGCACGCCGACGACGCACGGCAGGCGCTCGACCATGGAGTCGCGGGCCTCGTTGTCTCGAACCACGGCGGCAGGCAGGTGGACGGTGCGGTCGGCGCACTGGATGCGCTGCCCGGCGTGGTCGAGGCCGTCCGCGGCGAACTGCCCGTGCTGTTCGACAGCGGAGTCCGCGGCGGCGCCGACGTCTTCGTGGCGCTGGCGCTGGGCGCTGCCGCGGTGGGCATCGGCCGCCCCTACGTGTACGGAGTCGCCGCAGGCGGAGAAGCGGGAGCGCGCGAGGTGCTGCGGAACATCCTGGCCGAGTTCGACCTCACGATGGGGTTGGCGGGCTGCGCGTCGATCGACGAGATCACGCGCGACGCACTTGCCGCTGTCTGAGAGCCGATCCGCTCGGCATCAGGTCGTGGCGTCTGCTGTCGCCTGGCCGATCAGCGCGAGAACGGCATGCGCGTAGGCGGTCTCGGCGTCGGTGGCGTCGAAACGCGACCGCACACCGTCGCGCACGGTCTCGACGACGAAGTCGCCGGCATCCGTTCTGGCGAGCGATGCGAACGTGCCGCCCAACAGGGTGCGCAGCTGGTCTTCTCTCGGCAGCCACAGCGCGTTCTCCACCGCTACCGAGTCGAGCGCCCATTCGGTGGTGCCGTTGAACCCGAGAATGGTGCCGGTGTCGAACTCATGGGGCTCGATCGTCATGTCGCTGACCGTGAACGTCTCGCCGTCGAACTCGCCGGAGTCGATGACGAACTCGTCACCGGATGCCGGATGCCAGGCCAGGCCGCGATCGCGCAGCTCGCGCGCCAGCTCCGTCGTGATCATCCCGCCATTATGCGCCGCACGCCCGACACGCGAGGGCGAATCGGATGACGTCGCCTGAGCCTCACGCCACGGCGGCGAGCTCGATCAACAGGCAGACGTCGAACGGTTCGGCGTATGTCCAGAGCTCGGTGCGCACCGCCCTGAGTCCGGCCGGCGCCGCCAGATCACTCATCGCCTCCGGCGTGCCGATCAACGACAGGCGATTCGGATGCCTGCCATGCCCCGGATTCCGCGCTGCCGTACTGAACGTCGCGACGACGATCCGCCCGTCCGGCGTCAGCAATCGGCGCCAGTCCTGCAGAGCTGCGAGCGGACTCGGCATGAGGTGCAGCCCGGTCGCGCACGTGATCAGGTCGAACGATCCGTCGGCGAACGGAAGCGGCGGCTCCGGGCCGACGAGCACGAACTCGGCACTGGGAGTCTCGCGCTTGGCGACATCGAGCATCCCCGCTGAGACGTCGACGCCGACCAGGCCGCGCTCGGTCGAGTCCGGCAGCGCGCGGAGCACGAGTCCCGTCCCCGTTGCGACGTCGAGCGCGCGGCCGACGCCGTCGAGATGGACGAACCCGGCCACCTGCGCGGCGAGCTCGCGGTGCATCTGCGAGTCGTCGTAGTGCGACGCTCGCTCATCGAACTGCGACGCGACGTCGCGGACATCCTCGAGATCATTCCGGTCGGCATCCATGACCATCATTGTGGCCCTGGCGAGCTCCTCGGAACGTCGCCGCTATTGCTCCTCGTGGTGATTCGGGTCGCCCCCGAACAGCCGACCGTTCTCGTGGCCGAGCGCGGTGATCGCGGCGATCTCGTCGCCGGTCAGCTCGAAGCCGAAGATGTCGATGTTCTCGCGCTGACGCTCTGCACTGCTCGACTTGGGCAGCGGCACCGAGCCGAGCTCCACGTGCCAGCGCAGCACCACCTGCGCGGGGGTGACTCCGTGAGCGGCAGCTGCACGTGTGACGGCCTGCTCGGAGAGCACTGGCGAGTTCTTGCCGAGGGGGCTCCACGCCTGAGTGACGATGCCGTGCTCCTCGTGGAACGCGCGCAGGGACTCCTGCGGAAAATACGGGTGCAACTCGACCTGGTTCACCGCAGGGAGCTCGCCGGTCTCGCGCTGCAGGCGTGTGAGGAACTCCTCGGTGAAGTTGGAGACGCCGATCGTGCGAACCAGGCCGCGATCGCGGAGGTCGATCATGGCCTTGAACGTGTCGACGTACCTGTCGACGCTGGGGTTCGGCCAGTGGATCAGATACACGTCGATCGTGTCGACACCGAGAGCACTCCGTGACTCCTCGAACGAGGCCAGTGTCTCGTCGTAGCCGTGGTGTCGGCCGGGGATCTTGGTCTGCACGACCAGTTCGCTGCGATCGAGGCCGGATGCCCGCAGGCCGCGTCCGACGGCATCCTCGTTGCCGTAGTTCACGGCGGTGTCGAGCAGACGATAGCCGATGCCGATCGCCTGGGCGATGGCGTGTTCGCCCTCGTCGCCGCGAAGCGGATAGGTGCCGAAGCCGATCGCCGGAATGCTCGTGCCGTCGATGAGGGTGCGCTGGGGGATGTCCGTCATGGTTCAAGGCTACAAAGCCGTGCAGGGCTGGGTCCTCGCACCTGCGTCAGCGCGTGACGACGATCACCTTCCCGCGCACGTGACCGGCCATCAGGTACTCGTAGGCCTCGGCTGCGCGCTCGATCGGATACACCGAGTCGATCGGCACCGTCACCTCGCCGCCCGCGATGAGCGCTCCAAGGGCGGCGAGGTCGTCGCGCGAGCAATCGACGCTGCCTGCGCCCTCGGCATCTCGATAGCCACGGGCTGCGATCGTGTTGACCCTGGAGATCTCCACCCCCAACTCGAGAGCGGCGTCGATCGTCTCGGCTCCACCGTGCGTGTCGAACGCGGCCGTGATGCCGTCGGACGCCGCCTCCCTGAGCCGGTCGACGAGACCCTCGCCATAAACGACGGGGATCACGCCCAGCTCGCGCAGGAACTCGTGGTTCGCCTCGCTCGCCGTGCCGATCACCACGGCTCCGCGCAGCAGCGCGAGTTGCGCGGCGATGACGCCGACGCCGCCCGCGGCTCCCCCGATGAGCACGGTGTCCTCTGCCGTCACAGCGAGTCGGTCGATTCCTGCCGAGGCCGTGCGACCGGCGATCGCCAATGCGCCTGCCGTGTCGAGGCTCAAGCCCTCTGGCAAAGGCAGCAGCAGGTCATCCTCGTGGATCGTCACGAAGTCGGCGAGCGCATCAGCGCGCTTGCCGCCGTAGACACGGTCGCCCACCGCGAATCGGGTCACGTTCTCGCCCACCTCATCGACGATGCCGGCGAAATCGTGCCCGACACCCGCCGGTGGCCAGACCCCGTGACGATCTGCGCCCGTCCCGTCGAAGATCTTGTAGTCGGCCGGGTTGAGGCCGGCCACGATCACGTCGACCCGCACCTCGCCGGGTCCGGGATGCGGCGGCTCGACCTCGACCACGTCGAGCACCTCCGGACCACCGAAACGCTCGTACCGAACGGCTCTGATCATGCACGTCTCCTCGTCGTGTCGGGTGGCGCGGCTGAGCCGCACCGTCTCCAGCCTGGCACCCTCGGTCCGTGCGGTGGGATGCCTCACCCCCGCGCCCGCGCCGATAGCGTTGTGGCATGTCCGAGCCAACATCCGCCGTTCCTCCCGTCGCGAAGAAGGTGCCCTTCACGCGCATCCACCACGGGGACTCCGTCGAGGATCCCTACGAGTGGCTGCGCGACAAGGACGACCCAGCCGTGATCGCCCATCTGACGGCGGAGAACGCATACACGGATGCCCAGACATCGCACCTCGAACCACTGCGGGAGCGCATCTTCGACGAGATCAAGTCGCGCACCAAGGAGACCGACCTCTCCGTCCCGGTGCGGGAAGGCGGCTGGTGGTACTACTCGAGGTCGTTCGAGGGGCGCCAATACGGCGTGCAGTGCCGTGCACCCATCGCCTCCGATGACGATTGGACTCCGCCGACCGTTGCCGACGCCGAGCCCGAAACTCCAGCCTTGCCCGATGAGCAGGTTCTGTTCGATGCCAACGTCGAGGCCGGCGGGCACGAATTCTTTCGCCTCGGCACGTTCGATGTGAGCTCGGACGGGAGCCGGCTGCTGTATGCCGTCGACACGGTCGGCGACGAGCGCTACACGCTGCACGTGCGCGACCTGGCAACGAACACCGACCTCTCCGACGAGGTGCCGGACACGTCGGCAGGCGCCGTTCTTTCGCCCGACGGCCGGCACGCGTTCTACGCCACCGTCGACGACGCATGGCGACCGGACACCATCTGGCGACACGAATTGGGGACGGACCGCTCAACCGACGTCGTCGTACATCACGAGGACGACGAGCGCTTCTGGGTGGGAGTCGGCGTCACGCGCAGCCGCGCGTACATCGAGATCGGCATCGGGTCGTCGATCACGAGCGAGTCCCGCCTGATCCCGGCCTCCGACCCGACCGCGGCGGCGCAGACGGTCTGGCCGCGAGCCGAGGGCGTCGAGTACGAGGTCGAGCACGCGGTCGTTGCCGGCGAGGACAGGCTGCTGATCGTGCACAACGACGGCGCACAGGACTTCGAGCTGGTCGACGTCGCCGCCGCCGATCCGCGGGGCGAGCGACGCGTCATCCTCCCCCACCGGCCGGGTGTTCGACTGGAGTCCGTCGACGCCTTCGCATCGCGCGCCGTCGTCGAATACCGAAGGGATGCGCTCTCCCGCGTCGCCGTGCTGCCGCTCACGGATGCCGGCTACGGCGACCTCGCGGAACTCGAGTTCGAGGAGCCGTTGTTCACCGTCGGCACTGCCGGCAACCCCGAGTGGAACCAGCCGACCGTGCGCCTCGGATACGGCTCGCTCGTCACTCCGTCGACCGTGTACGACTGGGTGCCACCGCACGGCGACGAGCCCGGCGAGCTCCGCCTGCTGAAGCGCCAGCCGATCCTCGGCGGCTACGACCAGGATGCCTACGAGCAGCGCCGCGAGTGGGCCAC
This sequence comes from Humibacter sp. RRB41, assembly GCF_022761015.1. GTDB lineage: Bacteria > Actinomycetota > Actinomycetes > Actinomycetales > Microbacteriaceae > Humibacter. Next base: position 478,667 of record NZ_JAKWJQ010000003.1, on the reverse strand, counting down.
GGCCGACGACGGGACGCTGGTGCCGATCTCGTTGGTCTACCGACGGGATCTCGTGACACCGGGCACGCCGGCACCACTCGAGCTCTACGGCTACGGATCATACGAGCACAGCATCGATCCGGCCATGTCGGTCGCACGCCTGTCACTGCTCGACCGCGGCGTCGTGTTCGCCATCGCCCATGTGCGCGGCGGCGGAGAACTCGGCCGCCACTGGTACGAAGACGGCAAACTGACGAACAAGCGGAACACGTTCACCGATTTCGTCTCCTGCGCCCGTCACCTGGTTCAGACCGGATGGACGAAGCCCGACCGGCTGGTGGCCGAGGGTGGCAGCGCCGGTGGACTGTTGATGGGAGCTGTGGCGAACCTGGCGCCAGAGCTCTTCGCGGGCATCCTGGCCGACGTGCCGTTCGTCGACGCGCTCACGAGCATCCTCGATCCCGACCTGCCGCTCACCGTCATCGAGTGGGATGAGTGGGGCGACCCGCTGCACGACGCGGGCGTGTACGCCTACATGAAGTCGTATACGCCGTACGAAAACGTGCGAACGGATGCCGTCTATCCGCGCATCCTCGCCGTCACGAGCCTGAACGACACGCGAGTGCTCTTCGTGGAGCCTGCGAAGTGGGTGGCACGCCTGCGCGAAGCCGGTGCTCCCGCGCTGCTGAAGACCGAGATGTCGGCCGGCCACGGCGGCGTCAGCGGACGCTACAACGCATGGCGCGAGCGCGCGTTCGAACTGGCATGGCTGCTCGATGTGCTGAAGCGGGCGGACTGACCCTCGGATTCAGGAGCGGCCAGGTTCAGGAGCTGCCAGGTTCAGGAGCAGTACGGGCGGCAGGTACGGTCGGCCAGCGCGCTCACGAGCACGTTGCTGAGGTCCTGCGGCTGCTCGGCCGTGTAGACCGCTCCGACAGTGGCGTTCGCGATCTGCGACATGGCCGACACGTCGGTGTCTGGCCCCATGCCCACCATGATCACGGGCACCGGCTGGTCGGGGTCGTTCTGCGCCTTCAGCTTCGAGATCAGGTCGGGAAGACCGATGCCACCGCCCGGATTGTCGTTCTTGCCGTCGGTGATGACGAGGACGTAGTTGATCATGTGCGGGTCGTAGCCCTTGCGTACCGTCTGCTCGGCGGCCAGGACGGTGTCGTAGAGCCCGGTATCGCCGTTGACCAAGCTCTCCATGGAGTTGAACACGTTGGAGACCTGCGCGGCATGCGCCGCATTGTCGAGCGGGGCGATCGGCGATCGTTGCGCCCACGGTTGGCTGCCGACCTGGTTCGTCGAGAAGGTCCATACGCCGAGGTCGGTCTGGGGCGGCATCAGTTGCAGCATGCCTTTCGCCGCATCTTGGAACACGGCTATTCGACTGAGCCCGCCCGCGTCATCCGTCATCGACCCCGACGTGTCGACGACGACGAGCACTCGCGATCGAACCGTGATGGCCGACCAACTCTGCAGGAGCCCGACCTGGGCGCCCCCGTCGAGCGCTGCTCGTGTCTTCGGCGCGTTCGCGACAACGCCCTTCGCCACGAATCCGGCATCGCTCGCCGTGCGGAATCCGGATGCCGCGAGCGTGCGCGAGTCGGTGGAGAACTGCTTCTCGAGCGCTGTGATCAGGACGTCTTTCTTGTCGTCGCCCGATGTCGGTCCTGCAACGCGCACGAACGGGTACGACACGCTCACCGTGCCGTCGCGCGGGTACAGCGCGAAGAACTGGTGTTCGGGAGATTGCTCGTTCTGGGCGACGACCGATTGCTCGGTCGTGATCACCACGGTTGGCGACTTCGCTTTCTCCGCAGCGCTGAACGCATCACCGACGGTCGCCGGAATGTTCTTGCCCAACTCGATCATGTCTCGCGAAAACGCCAACGGGTCATGGGAATTCGCCGTCGCCTTGATCTCGGCGAGCGCTGCAAGACTCGACCCGTTCTGCGCAGGCTCCGGAAGCAGAGCAGGGGTGTCCCCTGCCGCGATCGTGCTCCATTGCAGCTTCACGCTGTCGAGTGCGTCGGCGTTCTGCGATGGCGTCGCGAAGACGAGGGGGCTCGAGGCGATCGAAGGGCCGAAGTCGACCGTCGGCGCCTTTCTGATGAGGGACCACGAGAGCACCTGCATGCGCTGCTCCCACGCGGGAGAGTCGGGAACCCAGACATCCGCCTTCGGGTCTGCTCCGGTCGCAAGCGTCGAGGCCGTGTCTGCGGACTTCTCGCTACGCACCGTGGTGTTCACGCATGGTGTCGTCGCGTCGAATCCCTTCGCGGATTTGCGCAGGGCGTCGGCGATCGACGGGTCGGCGACGACGCGAAGCTGCGTCGGCTCGCACGTCTGCGCCCATGCCGCGGCTGGCAGCACAGGGTTGAACACGTTCTTGGTCCACGCCACGCAGCCGGTGACGATCAGCACGATGGCGACGCCGCCTGCAATGATCCAGATGTGCCTCGATCTCCGCTTGCGCGGAGCCGCTTGCTGCTGTGCCGCGAATGAAGGATCGGAAGGTGCCGAGTGGTCGTCGATTCGCGGCTGGGACGGTTTGAATGCGGCGTTCCATCCGCTTGGTCGATCGTTCGAGCTATGACGGCCCACAGGTACTCCACTGGTCGGGTTCCAGCCAGCCCCGCAATCGTCCCCCACCTCTGGGGGGCTGAGTAGTAGTGGCCAGCATAGCCAAATCTCGGCGTCCTGCGGCATATTCGATCGTCATCGGCCGGTTCATGCCGGATTCGAGCGTCCCCTTCGGCGCCCGACTCGTCGCGATCTGCATCAGCCGAACAGCAGTGCTGCCTCGTCGTAGCGGTAGTCGGGCACCGTGTTGAGTCCGCCCGTGGCGTCGGCGATCGAGACGATCTCGACATCCGTTCCTCTGAGCGAAACCATCGAGCCCCACTGCTTGGTCTGAGCAGCGTCGACGGATGCCATCCCCAGGCGCGTCGCGAGCACACGATCGTAGGCGCTCGGCACCCCGCCGCGCTGGATGTGACCGATCACGGTGGCGCGCGACTCGATTCCGGTGCGCTCCTCGACGATGGGTGCCAGCAGCTCACCGATGCCGCCGAGCCGCGGCCGGTTGAACGCGTCGAGGCCCTTGTGAGAGTGCGCGCCCTCCATCGTGTCGAGGTGGAATCCCTCGGAGACGACGATCACGGGTGCACGTCCTCGGTCGCGCACACTCTCGACCCACTCGCAGATCTGGTCGATGGACTGGGGATGCTCCGGGATCAGGATGGCGTGCGCCCCACCTGCCATGCCGGAGTGCAGGGCGATCCAACCGACGTGGCGGCCCATCACCTCCACGATCATGCAGCGTTGGTGCGATTCGGCAGTCGTCCTCAGGCGGTCGATCGCCTCGGTGGCGATCTCCACCGCGGTGTCGAAGCCGAACGAATAGTCGGTGGCGGCCAGGTCGTTGTCGATCGTCTTCGGCACGCCGATCACATTGATGCCGCCCTCGTCGACGAGACGTCGCGCCGCCGTCAGAGTGCCCTCGCCGCCGATCGCGATGATGGCGTCGATGCCGTTCTCGTCGAGCATCCGCTGGATGTTCTCCGGTCCGCCGCCTTCACCCTCGAACGGATTGGTACGGCTGGAACCGAGAATGGTTCCGCCCTGACGGGACAGCCCGCGCACGCTGTGTCTGTCGAGCGGAACGATGTCGGGGTCCACCACGCCGCGCCAGCCGTAACGGAACCCCACGAACTCGTCGCCGTAGACGCGATCGCCCTTGAGCACCGCGCCCCTGATGACTGCGTTCAGGCCTGGGCAGTCTCCGCCCGAGGTGAGGATTCCGATCTTCATATTCGCGCCTCTTTCGTGTATACGCACTCGATCATGCCGGAGCGTGGCAGCGTGATCCAAAACGAGGCGTCGGCACTCTCACGCAGCGCGCAGTGCACGCTCCAGTTTCGACGACACGGCCGCCGGGGTCCCTCCGGCTGCGAGCACCACGGTCTCCAGGGCTGCCAGCAGTTCGGCGCGACCGCGCTGCGTGTCGGGCGCGGCCGCGGAGAGCTCGACCTCCCACTCCCGCCAGGTCTCCGAAGAGCCGCTGGAGAGATTGCTGCCCGTCACGTGGTCGTCGCAGTATTCGGCTACCGGATAGCCGGCGGCATCCAGTAGACGTGAGACCACCCGCCTGTTCCGCACTCGCGCCACGGGGATCAGGTCGGCATCGCCGACCAGCTCCCGCACGTGGAATCGCACGTCGTCGGGAACGGATGCCCGCCCGCCGTCGCGGTCCACGTCGCCGAGCGCCCAGTGCTGTTCCAGCCTGCCCTCGGCGGCGTCGCGCTTGATGTGCCACCCCGCGTCCGGCCCACCCTCTCGCCTGCGCAGCGCGACGTGCGCTCCGGCGAGAGCGAGGTCTGCAGTGTCGAAGTACACAGCGTCGAGCTCGCGCACTTCGGGCATCTCGATGACCGCGATCGGCCCGACTCCGACGAACGCAGGCGTGACCGCATCGTCGTTCACGTCGTACTTGCGCTCGATCTCGATCGTGGACGTGCCGTGGTCATGACTCATCCCTCCAGTCTTGCGCAGCTCGACCGGTAGCGCGTGCCGCGGTGACAGAGGACGGCCGTATCGTTACCGCATGACGAAGATCGTGACTGCCGTGTTCGAGATCTCCGCGTGGGAACCCACCGCCTTCCCCGGAATCGAGGCCTGGCTCGGCGCCGTCACCATGCGAAAGCATTACACCAAGGGCCTGATCGGTGAGAGCGAGGGACCGTTCCTCCATACCGGCGACGAGGCCAACCGCGGTTACCTCGCCATGGAGCGCATCTCCGGCGAGCTCGAAGACGGACGACGCGGGTCGTTCGTCGTGCATCACGGGGCGGTGCAGAGTTCAGATCATCCGTCCGCGTTCGGTTACATCGTGCCGGGCTCAGGCGCCGGCGACTTCGCATCATGGTCAGGCTCAGCGCGCATCGAGCACGACGAGGCCGGTGCCGCGTCCTTCGTCTTCACCCTGGACTGACCGCTACGCGACCGCCCCTCGCGGCGAGCCCGTGCCCGGCGTACCCTGGCGGCATGACCGAGAACAGCGAACCCCGGTCCGATGACGCCGACCCCGACTTCGACGAGTTCGCCGCCGCCCAGGACGGCGACTACGAACCGGAGCTCGAAGAGGTCGACGTGCTCGCCGATGAAGACGAACGCCCGATCGACGACGAGATCGACGACGGGTTCCCGGATGATGAACGCGTCGTCGTCTTCGATGACGAGCCCAGCGACGACGACGCCTGATCGCGCTGTCTCACCGCTCGACGATCACGCTGCCGAGCTCCGCCATCACAGCGCGTCGCGCAACAGCGACATCAGTGCGTCGAGTTGAACCGAGTCTGCAGAGCCTGGTTCGACATCCACGCCGTCCAGGGCGCGAAGCGCGAGCGACTGCTTGGAATCGATGAGCTCGGCGATCTTGGCGTCGATCGTCTGCGCCGCGATGATCCGCCACGCGGTGACCGGCTCCTCCTGGCCGATGCGGTGCACCCGGTCGATCGCCTGCGTCTGCTCCGCGGCCGTCCAGCTGAGCTCGGCCAGCACGACGTTGGATGCCGCCTGCAGATTGAGACCGACGCCTGCCGCGGTGAGCGAGCAGACCGCGACCGAGACCCCCGGGTCATCGTTGAAGGCATCGATCTCGCGCTGACGGGCCAGCGCTGTCTGGTCCCCGCGAATGGAGACGGTGCGCAGCTCCCTGGAGGCGAATGCCTCCTCCGCCTGGTCCATGACGTCGATGTGCTTCGCGAAGAACACGACTTTGCCCACCGACCGCGCCAACTGTGCGGCGTAGTCGGCGGCCAGTCCTGCCTTGGCCTGCCCGATCTTGCGCACCATGGTGAAGACGTTCTCGCCCGTCTTCTGGCCCTTCGACTCCTCGAGTTCGGCATGCGCGACCATGCGGATGAGGTGCTCGCGGCGCTCTTCGTCGTCGCCGGTGAACGATTCTCCGACGCCGGCGGACTGAGCGCGACGGTAGCGCTGCACGAGGCGAGCAGCGAGCTCTCGCTCCGCCGCTTTGACCGAACGGCCGAGCTCGTCGTCCAGCTCGACCGGAAGATCGACGACGCGACGCGACGGCAGATCGGCTGCGACGTCGATCTTCTTGCGACGCACGATGCCCATGTCGATCACGGCTTCCCTGGCCGCCGTATAGAAGCCGAGGTCCGCCGGCGTGAGTTCCGTCTCATCGAGTCGTTCCATCAACGCGGCCGTCGGTTTGGTTCCGTCGATCCAGCCGAGGAACTGCCAGATGGCACGGAAATCGTCGATGTCGTTGATGAGCGGTGTTCCGGTCAGAGCCATCAGCAGCGGGTCGGCGACCGAGTGCCTGATGGCATCCGCGAGCCCCAGAACGTACCGCGACCGCTGCGAGTGCAGGTTCTTGATGAAATGCGCCTCGTCGACGACCATGCCGCGGAATCCGAGCTCCGACAACCAGGACAGGTGGCGATCGAGCACCTCGTAGTTGACGATGACCACGTCGGCGAAGGCGTCAAGACCCTCGCCGTCACCGTGGATGACTGTCGCCCTGCGGTGAGGGGTCCACAGTTCGACCTCACGTGCCCAGTTCATCTTGACCACGTTCGGCACGACCGCCAGAAGCGGGTACGCGCCGGCGACGGATGCCGCGAGCACCGACTGCGCTGTCTTGCCGAGGCCCGGCTCGTCGGCGAGAAGGAACGATCGGTGGCCGAGCCGCACAGCCTCGACGAAGCGCGCCTGGTGCTTCATGAGTTCCATGCCCGAAGGGGAATATCTGTCGATCGTGGGCGCGTCGGGCAATTCCATGCTGGCCGCCCGACCCCCGGAGCCGTACTCGAACGACTTGAACAGGGGCCCGAGAAGCTCCCACGAGTCGAGACGTCGGCGCGGAACCGACGTCGTCTGCGAGGCGAGTGCGAAGTCGGGGGCGAGGAACGGGTTGGACAGCTGCCTCGCCCGCACCGACTGCGGCACGACCTGCTTCTGGGCGAGCTCCGGCGAGAGCAGGACGTCCTGCTTGGGCTTGGGGGCCTCTGTCGTGATGATGAGGTCGTCGGGCTCGAGCTCCGCACCCGACTCGAGCAGCCAGTCCCTGCGCATCTTCTGCGCGGCGGGACTCGGCGGAGCAGTGGACTCCAGCACCGTGATGAGAGAAGTGTCGCGTGCCGCTGTCTTGGCCAGGATCGTGGCGATGCCGTCGAGTCGCTTCAGCTGCTCGGCGCGTGCCGAGTCGCTCAGGGCAGGGTCGGACTTCGCTCGCGCACGCTCCTCGCGCATCAGCAGCGCGATCACCTGGAACTTGGTGCGGTTGGTCGGTCCGAGCTTCTTGCCGGCCTGAGCCTTCGCCTCGACCTCCCGCACACGACGGGCGAGAACGGGAATGAGTCCGTCGTTGTTCGAGTGACGGGGCCCGGAGCGGCGAGTGGCCTGGGCGGTGCGATCGCCGGTGCGCGGCATGATCCTCCTGTGCGTGAAGCCCGCTGATGCGAGCCTCTCCTGTGTCTGCCGAGGTGCCGTGATGCGTCTGTCCGCACCACGAGGTGCTTGTTGGCACGGGACCGGTGCGGGTCTTCGGGCGAAGCCCGAATGTCGTGTGCGATGCAACCGACGAGACGTGTCCGGCGAATGCCAGGACCCCGACAGTGATCCATTTTACGGTACGCGGATGATTCGCGTCACCCCGACTCGCAGGCGACCTTGCCGTTACCGCTTTCGAACCGCCCTCACGAGGTCGGATCAGCGGCGCTTCTGGCCTCCCTTGCGGCCTGCTGGCGGGCGGCCACGACCGTCGTACCTGCCGGCCGGCCCCTTGTCGGCGTCATCCGTCGGAACCTTGATGGCGATACCCGCCGCGATGAAGATGACTGCCCCCGCGAGATGCGCGAGCGACAACCAGATGTCGCCGATCGTCAACGGCCACACCGGGTTGAACACGACGGCGATCGGGATGAGGCCGATCAGCCACCAGTACGCCTTGCCCTGCCAGGCGAACACGCACATGATCAGAGCCAGGATGGCGACGATGTAGCGCACCCAGATATACCAGTCGGCATTGCCGATCAGTGCGAGCGCAGCGACCAGCACGATCGCCCCCAGCAAGCCGGGGAAGAGCGCAAGGCGGGCGAACGCGGGTTCTGATCTCTGTTCGGGCATGTCGCACCCGATTCTACGGTGCCGTCGGTGCTCGCTTTCGCAACCCCGACGTACGCATCCGGCCCCGTTCAGAACCGGCGCGGACCTCGGATCAGCAACGACCCTTGCAGAGCAGGAATCCGAAAGGCACAGGGTCGTCGACGACGACCACCACGTGGCACTCCGTCAGCAGAGCGCCGAACGCGAGCTCCGAGACCGCGAGCATCTTGAAGCGGCGGCCTTCGGCATCCGCGGCCAAGCCGGCGACGGCGAAGACCGAGTCGGCCGGCTCTCCCTCCCCCTCTGCGACGATCGGGGCGTCCGGATCGAGCGGAGTGACCGCGAGGAGAGCGGCAGCGACGTCTTCGATCGTCGACTCGGGCGCGACGATTCCCTCCACGTCATGGTGGGCTCGGCTCACCATGGCGATCCACGATCCGCTTGGCGTCTCATCGAGAGCGCGTAGCAGTTCGCCGGAAATTATGGGTGACAGGTTTTTGAGCATCCGATACCCCCTTCGGGTTGCGGTCGGGCACCGCAACGGGTCGAAAGCTAGGGCGATCCTAAGGATTCCCCGACTCAGCGGTCAGTCCCCAGTTAGGGGTCTCCCCGAACCGGGGACACCGGCGGGCATTCCGTGCAGAAAGGCCAGGCTACGCGGAGCCGCGGGAGCCCATCTGACCTACCCTGAGACCGTGATCGCCGATATCAAGAAGCGGGCCCTGCACCGCGCACGCATCCTCGAAGGCCAGCTGCGGGGCGTCGAGAAGATGATCGAGAACGAGGACTACTGCGTCGACATCCTCACGCAGTCCCTCGCCATTCAGAAATCGCTCGGCTCGCTGAACAAGCTTCTCGTCGAGAACCACCTGCGCACGCACGTGGCCGAGCAGTTCGAGGCGGGCGGCGACGACCGGGAGCGCGCGGTCGACGAGTTGCTCAAGGTCTTCGAGCTCTCCAACAACAGAGGTTGAGATGGCAGCACGGGATGTCGACGGCGTGCACATCGAGACGGCGCTCGGCGACATCACCCGCGAGCGCGTCGACGCCATCGTGAACGCGGCGAACGCTTCGCTGCTCGGAGGCGGTGGTGTGGACGGAGCGATTCACCGCGCAGGCGGCCCGGAGATCCTCGCCGCCTGCCGGGTTCTGCGTGAGACGGTTCTCCCCGACGGCTTGCCGACCGGCGATGCCGTCGCGACGACGGCCGGCTCACTTTCCGCGCGCTTCGTGATCCACACCGTCGGGCCGGTCTGGGCGGGTTCCGGCGATCGCCGACCTCTGCTGGCGAGCTGTTATGCGCGGTCGCTGCAGGTTGCCGGCGAGGTGGGGGCGGCATCCGTCGCGTTTCCCGCGGTCTCGGCCGGCGTGTACGGCTGGCCGATGGACGACGCCGCGCGGGTGGCCGTGTCTACGGTGCTGAGCGCGGCGACAGCCGTCAGCGGGCTCGAGCTCGTCCGGTTCGTGCTCTACTCCGAGACGGCCCTCGCCGAGTTCGATTCCGCACTCGCGGCCGCGTGAGCGGGGCCGCTGCCCGGGCTTCCGCAGCGGATTCAGTGCCTGTGGCGCAGGTGCTCGCGCGGAAGCAGGATCGGCCTGCTCGTCGGCGGCACGTTGTTCAGGGCCTCCAGCGCACCGCGCAATTCGGAGAGCCAGACCTGGTATCCGTTCTCGTTCAAGTGCAACGAGTCATCGGAGTACTCAGGATCGAGGGCGCCGTCGCTCGTGGCCAGTGCCGGCCACAGGTCGAGGTATTGAGCCCGCACTGTCGACGCGAACTGCCAGAGGTGCCTGTTGACATCCTTGATCGTGTCGGCGTACGCAGCTTCACGCGGCATCACCGACTGAACGAGCAATTGCGAGTCGGGCAGTTCCCGTCGCAGTGTCACGAGGATGGTCTCGATGTTGCGCACGATGTGCTCGGCGGAGCGCCGCCACGCGAGGTCGTTCGTGCCGATCAGCAGGACGACCGTGTGCGGTTGCAAGCCGATGATGTCATCGAGGCGGGCGATCACGGCATCAGTGGTGTCGCCTCCGATGCCGAGGTTGCGCGTGCCGTCGCCGGGAAACCATTCCTCCCAGCGACCGCCGGCGGTAATGCTGTCGCCGACGAAGACGGTCGACACCTCGTCTGACATGTCGCTCCTTCCGCCCAGACTCCATCTTGACCCTCGGCGGCGGCAACACGCCACACCCTGACTCGAACCGAGGAGTCGGCCGCATCGCCGCACAACGGGCGCGGATCCGAGATCGTTACAGCATGCTCTTGGTGTGCCAGACGGTCTTCGTCTCCGTGAACGCCCCGATGCGCTCGAGCGAACGGGTCGCGACGTCTCGCCCGTCCGGCGGCAGAACGCGCTTGAGGGTGTCGGCCGCGGCGATCTGCAGATCGACCCAGTCGAGCTCGGCGGCTCCGGCGAGATCGAGCGCGTTGACGTCGGCATGCGAGGCGAGCCACGGCGCGATCCCGGCCGCCGAACCCGTGAGCACGTTGACGACGCCTGCCGGCAGATCGCTCGTCGCCAGGACCTCGGTCAGCGAGATCGCCGAGAGCGGATGCCGCTCGTCCGCGATCGCCACCACGGCGTTCCCGGTCACCAACGCGGGAGCGACGACCGCTACGAGTCCGAGAAGAGACAGTGCGCCCTGCGGCGCGACAACGGCGACCACGCCGGTGGGCTCCGGAACGGAGAGGTTGAAGTACGGGCCGGCCACCGGATTGGCGTTGCCTGCCACCTGTACGAACTTGTCGGCCCAGCCCGCGTACCAGACCCAGGTGTCCACTGCCTCGTCGACCTGCGCCTCGGCGTCCCGCCTGCTCAGCCCCTCTGATGCCTGCACCTCGTCGACGAACTGAGCACGCCTGCCCTCGAGCAGTTCCGCAACGCGATACAGCACCTGACCGCGGTTGTATGCGGTCGCGCCCGACCAACCGGAGACGGCCTTGCGAGCTGCGACGACGGCATCCCTGGCATCCTTACGGGATGCCTTCGCGGCGTTGGCGAGGAAGTCGCCGTTCGCCCCGAGCACTTCGTAGGTGCGACCGGATTCACTGCGCGGGAACGCGCCGCCGATGAACAGCTTGTAGGTCTTGGGCACCGCGAGCCTCGTCACTTGGCTGATCCCTTCTTCACCCGAGTGGTCTTCGGTGCGGCGGCACTGGCAGTAATCGCTGCGGCCGACTGAGGCGCCAGATACGCGGCGAGGCCGTGCCTGCCGCCCTCCCGCCCGTAGCCCGACTCCTTGTAGCCGCCGAACGGCGACGCTGGGTCGAACCTGTTGAACGTGTTCGCCCAGATCACGCCGGCGCGCAGCTTGTCGGCGACGGCGAGCATGCGACTGCCCTTGTCGGTCCAGATGCCGGCGGAGAGGCCGTACGGGGTGTTGTTCGCCTTGGCGATTGCCTCGGCAGGGGTGCGGAACGTGAGAACCGAGAGCACCGGTCCGAAGATCTCTTCTCTGGCGATGCGGCTCGACGTCGACACGTTGTCGAAGATGGTGGGCGCGAACCAGAAGCCGTTGTCGGGAATGACGCAGTCCGCGCTCCAGCGGTCTGCTCCTTCCGCCTCGCCGATGTCGCTGAGCTCGCGGATGCGCTGCAGCTGCTCGGCCGAGTTGATCGCACCGATGTCGGTGTTCTTGTCGAGAGGATCGCCCATGCGGAGCGTCGACAGTCGCGACTTCAACCGATCGACCACCTCTTCATGCACGTTCTCCTGAACGAGCAGCCGACTGCCGGCGCAGCAGACGTGCCCCTGGTTGAAGAAGATGCCGTTGACGATCCCCTCGATCGCCTGGTCGATGGGTGCGTCGTCGAAGACGATGTTCGCCGCCTTGCCGCCGAGCTCGAGTGTGACCTTCTTGCTCGTTCCGGCGACGGAGCGGGCGATCTCGCGGCCAACCGCCGTCGATCCGGTGAAGGCGACCTTGTCGATGTCGGGGTGGTTCACGAGCATCCTGCCGGTCTCTCCCGCGCCCGTGACGATGTTCACGACCCCGGAAGGGAGACCTGCCTGCTGCACGATCTCGGCGAAGAGCAGCGCCGTCAGCGACGTGGTCTCCGCGGGCTTCAACACGACGGTGTTGCCGGCGGCGAGCGCGGGGGCGATCTTCCACGCCAGCATCAGAAGCGGAAAGTTCCACGGGATGACCTGGGCTGCGACGCCGAGCGAGCGCGGCGCGGGGCCGAGGCCTGCGTAGTCGAGTTTGTCGGCCCATCCCGCGTAATAGAAGAACCATGCAGCGACGAGTGGCACGTCGACGTCACGGCTCTCTTTGATCGGCTTGCCGTTGTCGAGGCTTTCGGCGACGGCGAGCTCTCTCGCGCGCTCCTGGACAAGCCGCGCGATGCGGAACAGGTACTTGCCGCGGTCGGCGCCGCTCATGCGCGACCAGACCTTGTCGTGCGCGCGGCGGGCGGCCTGAACGGCGAGATCGACGTCATGGCCGTCAGCCGTCGAGATCTCGGCCAGCACCTCCTCGTTCGCAGGCGAGACGGTGTGGAAGCCGTCGCCGTGCCCGTCGACGAACTCACCGTCGATGAAGAGCCCGTACGAGGAGCGCAGACTCAGGATCGAGCGCGACTCCGGTGCGGGCGCATAGTCGAGGAAGGTCATCGGTTCTCCTGATCGCTTGTCGTTCTTCGCTCCGCTGCCACGGCTCAATCGATGGTCACGTAGTCGGCGCCGGAGTAATGCCCGGTCTCGATCTTCTGCCGCTGAAGCAGCACGTCGTTGAGCAGGCTCGACGCGCCGAAGCGGAACAGCCGCGGGTCGAGCCAGCGCTCCCCCGCGGTCTCGGCGACGGTCACGAGGTATCTGACGGCATCCTTCGAGGAGCGGATGCCGCCTGCCGGCTTCACGCCGACGAGATCGCCCGTCAGCCGGTGCCAGTCGCGCACAGCCTCGAGCATGAGGAGCGTGACGGGCAGCGTCGCCGCCGGCGACACCTTTCCCGTCGACGTCTTGATGAAGTCTGCGCCGGCGAGCATGGCGAGCCACGACGCCCGTCGCACGTTGTCATACGTGGCGAGCTCACCGGTTTCGAGGATCACCTTGAGGTGGGCACTGCTGCCGTCGGAGCGCCGGCACGCCTCTTTCACGGCGACGATCTCGTCGAAGACCTCTCCGTAACGTCCGGCGAGGAAGGCTCCACGGTCGATGACCATGTCGATCTCGTCAGCGCCTGCTTCGACGGCGTCGGCCGTGTCGGCGAGTTTGACACGCAGCGAGGCGCGGCCGCTCGGGAACGCGGTGGCGACGGCCGCCACATTGATCGTGCCGCCACCGCCCGCATGATTCGAGCCGAGGGCCTCGACCGCGACGTGCGCCAGGTCGCCGTACACGCACACCGCCGCGACTTGCGGGCAGGTCGGATCCGACGGATCGGGCAGCACGGCCTTCGCGACGAGGGAGCGCACCTTTCCAGGGGTGTCAGCGCCCTCGAGCGTTGTGAGGTCGATGAGCGAGATGATCGTGTCGAGCGCCCAGCGCTTCGAGGTGGTCTTGATCGAGCGGGTGGCCAGCGAGGCGGCGCGCTGCTCCAGGCCGATGGCATCCACGCCGGGAAGGCCGAGCGCGAACGCGCGCAGGCTGCGCTCACTGAGTTCGGAGCCGACGACGGTGCGGGCGAGATCGAGCGTCATGATGCCTCTTCGGTGAATGCGGCCCCCGCGGCGGCCACCGGGTCGTCGAGCAGTGCGGCTGCGGTCTGGTCGTCGGTGATGAGCACTGTGCAGAGCGAATTGGTGACCAGCGCTCTCGCGACTTCGTGCTTGCCGTCGCCTGCGACGACGGCGATGGCGGTCTCGGATGCCTTCAGCCTCTCGAGTGACAACCCGACGGTCCTCGAATCCAGTTCGGCGTCGACAGGTGCCCCGTCTGCGCCGATGAAGCGCCCGACCACATCGCCGACGGCACCCTTGCAGACCAGGGTCTCGACGTCGGAGGGCGTCAGGTAGCCGCTGTGCACGAGCGCGGAGTCGGCGCCGGCGACGCCAGCGCTGAACAGGTACGCCTCGGCGTGCGCTGCTCGATCGAGCACGCCGGCGATGGCGCGGTCGCGCTCAATGCTGCGCTTGGTCGCCGTGTGCTCGAGGATCGCGGGAATGGGCAGCACATGCGCTGAGCCGGCCGCCTTCTGCGCCATCACGAGAGCCGTGGCAGACGCCGTGTCACCGTACTTGGTGAGGCTCAGGCCGCCGTTGATCTGCACGACCCCGACGCCGTGCGCCCAGCCGCGCGGCAGGCACGCGGCAACGTCGTGCAGGGTTCTACCCCAGCTGACGCCGAGAGTCTGCGGAGCGGGACGTAGTGCCGTCAGATAGTCGGCGGCGGCCTGCGCGACGCGGCGCTGGAGTTCCTCGGGCGAAGACACCCCTGCCGACGACGCGACGACGATGTCCTTGAGACCGAACCTCTTCTTCACAGCCTGTTCGGCGAGCACACGACGGGCGCGCGGATGCACGATCTCGATACGGACGATCCCGGCCGCGCGCGCCTGTGCGAGCAGTCTGCCGACTTTCCACCGCGTGATATGAAGCGCGGCGCCGATCTCGTCTTGGGTGCGTCCCTCGTCGTAGTAGAGCTCGGCGGCGCGCACTGCGAGCAGTTCATCTGAGGAGTTCATGACGCCTTCCAGAATAGAAAGGCGCCCACTTTTGAGCAATACAGGGTCGAGCATCCGCTCATCTGCGCGCCTGAGTTCGAGTACCCGACCGGCCCACGACACGCTCCACAAGGCGGCGGCGCGTACGCCTCCGAACGCGACCGTCCTCCAGCCAAGCGCGGCACGCCCGGCGGGGACGGGCGAGCCACATGACGCTGCCGGGCGTGCCTAATGGAGCGTTCGGCCCATGATCGCTCTGGTGAGTGCTGCTACGGGGTCTGCGGCGGCACGGGGGTTGGACAGCAGACTGAACTCGACCTCGCCGAGCTCGGGCAGCCCGAGGCGATTCGTGACCTTCACGAGATCGGCCGGGATGAGCGTGCGCGGGAACGGCGCCACACCGAGACCGGCACGCACGGCAGCCAGCACCCCGTTGACTTCTCGCGTGTTGCACGTGATGCGCCACACCCGTCCTGCTGATTCCAGGGCATCGATCGCAAGCTGACGGCTGAGGCTCGGGTCTTGGTAGGCGATCAGCGGCACCGGATCGTTCGGGGCCAGCTCGGTCTTGTCGAGCCCCATCCACACCATGGAGTCGGTGCTGACCCGATCGCCCTCCGCCGATCCGGAGTTCTGCTTGATGAAGATGAGGTCGAGCTGACCGGCCTTGAGCTTGCGGTACAGGGGCGTCGACTGTCCGACCGTCAGCTCGAGATTGATCTGCGGGTACGCCTGGCGGAAGTCCCTCAAGATGCTCGGCAGCTGTGTGATCGCCAGATCGTCGGCCGCGCCGAACCTGAGCCTCCCGCGCATCGCCGTGCCGCTGAAGTAGCTGTCGGCCGCCGCGTGCGCCGCGAGGATGCTGCGGGCGAAGCCGGCCATCGCGTCGCCGTTATCGGTCAACCGCACCTGCCGGGTGTCACGATCGATCAGGGTGCGCTTCGCCGCCTTCTCGAGCCGCTGCACATGCTGGCTGACAGTGGGCTGGCTGAGGCCGAGCCGTTCGGCGGCACGGGTGAAGCTACCGGTTTCGGCGACCGCGAGGAACGTGGCGAGAAGGTCGGGATCGAACACGGTGCAAGCCTACATTCACAAACGCAATGGGAGTTATAGGTGCGATAAGTTCGCGGAATGAATGGTCCGAGGCTAGCGTTATTTCCACACGTTCGTAACTTGACCGCACTCGGAACCTTTCGTGACATCGTCCTCTCTGACTTCCTCTGAATCTCTTCTCACCGCTCCCGTTCCCGTGCTCGCCACCCGCCCGCCGTGGCGCGAGACATTCGCATCGCTCAAGGTTCCGAACTACCGCCTCTACGCGGGAGCGCAGGTCGTCGCGACCACGGCGCTCGGCATGCAACGCGTCGCCCAGGACTGGCTCGTGCTGCAGCTTTCCGGCAGCGTCGCCGCCGTCGGAGTCACCGTTGCGATGCAGTTCGCGCCGATGCTCATCTTCGGCCTGCTCGGCGGTGTGATCGCCGACCGCTACTCGAAGCGGATGCTCCTCATGCTGACGCAGAGCACTGCCGCTCTGCTCGCCGCGGTGCTGGCCGTGCTCATCCTCACCGGCACGGTGCAGGTGTGGCACATCTGGGCGCTGGCGTTCATCGGCGGCTTCGTGACCGTCGTCGACAACCCGGCACGACAGGTCTTCGTCAACGAGATCGTCGGACCGCGTCTCTTGCGCAACGCGATCAGCCTGAACTCCTCCACCTTCCAGCTCGGTGCCCTGATCGGGCCGGCGGTCGGCGGCATCGCGATCACCGCCGTCGGCAGTGGGTGGGCGTTCGCCATCAACTCGGCCGCGTGCATCGTCGTGGTCTGCGCACTGGGATTCATGAACACCAAGGCGCTGCTGCCTGCGCCCATGGCTCCACGCGGCAAGGGGCAACTCGCCGAGGGATTGCGCTACGCGGCGCACAAGCCGGCCATCCTCTTCACGATCATCACTCTCGGCGCTGTCGCCATGTTCGCGTACACGATGCCCGTGCTGCTGGCCGCCTACGCGAACGACGTCTTCAAGGTCGGCTCTGCCGGTTACGGGTTCTTCAACGCGCTCGTCGCGGTCGGCGCCCTCACCGGTGCCGTGCTCTCCACACGCAGGCTCGGCGTCAGCCTTCGGCTCGTCATCGGCGGAGCCGCCCTGCTCGGAGTCGTGCAGGCGAGCGCGGCTCTCTCCCCCGACATCGTCGTGTTCGGCGTGCTCATCGCAGCCAGCGGCGCAGCGAGCCTGCTGTTTCTGACCAGTGCGAACTCTCTGGTGCAGATGTCGACCAACCTCGGCATCCGCGGGCGGGTGATGGCCCTCTACATCATGGTGCAGCTGGGTGGGCAGGCCATCGGCGGCCCTGTGATGGGCTGGATCGTCGAGCGCTACGGCCCGGCATGGGGCCTCGCCGTCTCCGGCATCGTGCCGCTCGCGACGGCGATCGCGCTCGCGCTGCTCGTGATGCGGCGAGCGCACCTCCGCGTGACGGTGTGCAGGCGCGGCAGGATGCCGTCACTCGCCGTGGTCTCGCGCGACTGATCACCAGGCCCGCCGACGGCCTTCCCGGTGGGTCGTTGCGCGTCATGACGTGCGCGGACAGCCCTCTCCGCTCCCCTACCCTTGAACCATGACCCCGCCCCTCGTTCTCGCCGTCGACTTCGGCGGCACCAAGGTCGAATCCGCGCTCGTGACCGATGAGGGCGAGGTGGTGCCAGGGTCGCGTCATCGCGCACCGACAGGACGCGAGGCGACGAGCGAAGCGTTGCAGGCATC
Source organism: Humibacter sp. RRB41 (assembly GCF_022761015.1). Lineage (GTDB taxonomy): Bacteria > Actinomycetota > Actinomycetes > Actinomycetales > Microbacteriaceae > Humibacter. The sequence continues at coordinate 461,179 of NZ_JAKWJQ010000003.1, read as the reverse complement.
CGTTCGCGAGGTCATCGAGAGCGCTCTGGCCGCCTCAGGCGAAACCGAGCTCGCCGGCGTCGGCATCGGGTGCGCCGGCCCCATCGACCGCTCGCGTGGCCTCGTCTCGCCGTTGAACGTTCCGGCGTGGCGCGACTTCGACCTGCGCGGCTTCGCGCAGAACGTGCTCGAGCAGCGTGGCGTCGACATCCCGGTCGCACTCGAGATGGACGGGGTCGCGATCACGATGGCCGAGCACTGGGTGGGTGCAGCACAGGGCGTCGACAACGTGATGGGCATGGTGATCTCCACCGGCATCGGCGGCGGGCTGATCGTCGGCGGCCGCGTGGTGACAGGCCCGACCGGCAACGCCGGTCACATCGGGCACGTCGACGTCGCGGGCTTCCAGGGCGAGGACACCTTCGGCAAGGCGACGTCGCTCGAGGCGATCGCCAGCGGACCGCACACCGTCGCATGGGCACGCAGGCAGGGCTTCACAGGCTCGAGCGGCGAGGACCTCGCCGCTGCGTACGCCGCAGGCGACCCGATCGCGCACGACGCCATCCAACGCACCGGGCACGCCGTCGGAGCGGCGATCGCGAGTGCCACGGCTTTGCTCGACCTCGAACTGGTCGCCATCGGCGGCGGGTTCTCGCAGGCGACCCCTGATCTGTTCGACGACATTCGCGAGGTGCTCGACGGGCACTACTTCGGCTTCGTGCGCAAGGTGCGCATCGTGCCGTCCGGTCTCTCCGGCGAGGGTCCGCTGATCGGAGCCGCCGCGCTGGTGCACCGCGCAGAGCTGCTGCCTGCACTGTAGGTGACCTCGAGGTTCCTGAGCGAGGCGAAGCCCGCCGCTCGGGAAGCGGACAGGTGGCTCAGCCGTCGGCACCGATGTCGGATGCCACGTCGGCCGCGTCGCACGCGGCGATCACCGCGTCGGCTACCGCGGAGTGGTGGCCGATCGCGTCGAGGCCCTCGCCCAGCCTGCTGGTCAGATGCACGAAGACCAGCGCGCGGGTGGGATCCGCCCAGGCCACGCAGCAGTTGCTGCCGTTGTGGCCGAACGCCTGCTTGCTGCTCAGTTCGCCGAGCGGGCTGATGAACCCCGCTGCGTGGCGGGCGCCACCGAGCTGGAATCCTTCCGACCACCGCACCGGGGCTTTCGCATACCTGTCGAGCTCGCCGTTGCTCGAAGGACGCAGCATGCGCGTCACGGTGTCGGGTGACAGGATGCGCGTGCCACCGATCGTGCCGCCGCCCAGCAGCATGCCGTAGAACCTGGCGACATCCTCGGCCGTCGTCGAGATGCCTGCAGCCGGAATGACCGCACGCCGCACGCTTCGCCGGTTGAGATCGACGGCGGCGACCCGCCCTACCGGCGTGGTGCCCCTGATGGGCACGCATCGGTAGAGCTCTGGCTCTGGAACACCGAGGTATGTGTCGTGGAGTCCGAGCGGATCGAGCAGTTCCGTGCGCAGTGCGTCGGCAACGGGCATCCCTGTGGCACGTTCGACGAGCTCTCCGAGGATGAAGCCGAACGCCAGGTATTGATACGCGGGCACCGTGCCGACGGGCCAGCGCAGCTTCGCCCGTTCGATGCGATGCACGCTGTGGTTCCAGTGCGTCATGGCCAACGCATCGCCCAGCGTGGTGGTCGCGACCGCCATGCCGGATCGATGCTGCAGCACACGCCGAACCGTCACGTCCCCCTTGCCGAAGCGTGCGAATTCCGGCCAGTATGCGGCGACCGGTGCATCGAGCGCGATCCTGCCCTGCTCGGCGAGCCGGTGCACGAGCACGGCGATGAACGGTTTGCCCGCCGAGAACATCCAGAACAGCGAGTTCGGCTCGCAACCGGAGCGTTCGTCGAGATAGCGCTGTCCGTCTCGGACGACGAGCAGCCGGGTCGCGCCGTGGCGTCCACGCACGAGGCGCAACGCATCCGCCATGACCGGCTCGTCGTTCACCGGTGAGACCTCATCGATCGAGTCAAACATGCCGTCCTCGGCATGGGATGCGCGTACGCGGCATTCGCCGCGCATGTCACCGAACGTTCACTCGCGCGGCACGAGCCGAGACGTGATCCTCCAGCATTCCCGGCCGGGCGATCACGACGCCGGCGAACGCGACGGCCGCCGCGGTGATCAGCAGGAAGATCAGCGGCCACTGCCATCCGCCGGTCACCTCGTGCAGAGTGCCGACGACGAGCGGACCCAACGCTCCAAGCACGTAGCCGAGTCCTTGCGTGAATCCGCTGAGCGCCACGGATCCTTCGTGCGTTCGGGTGCGCAGGTTGATCAGCACGAGACAGAGCGGGAACAGCAGCGGGCCGAGACCGGCCAGCGCCACCCAGAGCCAGGTCGCCTGCGCCGGCCAGAACAGCAGTCCGAGATAGCCGACCGCGAAGAACGCGACGCCGAGGTAGACGAGCAGTCCGACATTGCGCATGCGTGAGGCGAGCACCGGGATGAGGAGTCCGGCAGGGATGCCCATGGCCGAGTAGATCGAGAGCAGGTCGCCCGCCTGCGCGGGGTCGCTGCCCGCCATGTCGTGCACGAGCTGCGGCAGCCACGCGAACATGGCGTACGCGTTCAGCGACGACGCCGCGAACGTGACGGCCATCGCCCACGACAACGGCGAATGCCAGACGCGTCCCATCGCGGCCTTGCCCGGCTCCTCGACCTCGGCGTCGACGTGCCGGGAATCCGGTCTGCGCACGAGGATGCCCAGCCACGGCAGCAGCGCGAGCACGCCGAGCACCGACCACATGCCGACCGCGTACCGCCATCCGATCGAGTCGGCGACCGGCACGGCGACCAGCGGCGGCACAAGGGTGCTCACCGACAGCACGGTGGCGTAGAGCGAGGTGATCAGACCGATGCGGTCGGGGAAGTACCGCTTCACGAGCGGCGGCAAGAGCACGTTGCCGACGGCCATGCCCGCGAAGGTGATGACGCTGCCGACGGCGAGCATCCAGAAGGATGTCGACAGACCGCGCACGAGATGGCCAGCGACGATCGCCGCCAGCGCGATCACCATCACGACCTCGAGGCTCGCGCGACGGGTGAAAAGCGGTGCAACGAGGCCGAAGACGGCGAAGCTGATCGGGGGCAGCGCGCCCAACAGCCCGATTCCGGCTGCACCGAACGGCAGGTCGTGCGTGATCTCGTCGAAGATCGGCGACAGCGCCGTGACCGCGGCACGCAGGTTGGCGGCCACGAGCAGGATGCCCAGCAATGCCAGGGTTCGGCCGGCCCAGAGCGGAAGACGTGCTGAGGCGTTCTGTTCGGTCACACCCCAGTCTTTCATCAGGGGCGCAGACGCATCGCCCTGAACGCCGGCGCGCGATTCAGGCGGCCGGCGGGCGGCAGCGCAGCACGGCGACGGTGCCGCGCACCACGGTCTCGCCTGCACCGAAGGGAACGAGCACGGTAGCGCCGGCCGTCAGAGGCAATGTCTCGTCCACCCATTGCAGCTCGCCGTCGCCGTCGAGGACGACGAGCACGCTGTAATCGGGCTCAAGCGTGATCGAGCCATGGGAGTCGATGCGGTCGGCGCGGAAGAACGCATCCGCCTCGGTGGGAAAGAGCGGCGTCGTCTGCGCGTCTCCGGTCGTGCGCGTCGTGCGTCTGGAGGACAGCTCGGAGAGCCGATCCCGCGAGACAACGTCGCGGTCGAGGTCGGAGAACGCGGTCGCCGCGTCCAGTCCGAGCAGCGCGTCGGCGTCGGCGATGGGGAATCCGTTGCGCTCGAGGATGATCGAGAGGTCGACGGGTTGCTGCAGCTCCACGAGCGTGATGCCCTCACCGATCGAGTGCGGCATGCCCGCCGGCACGAACAGCGTGTCGCCGGGGGCGAGTTGCACCCGGTTCATCGCTGCGAGCATCCCGTCGACGTCGTGCGTCGCATACCAGCGCAACACCTCGGTTTCGGACACCGGCCGGGAGAATCCGAGGTACGCGTAGCCGGGCCCGTCCGTCGCGACGATGATCCACGCCTCCGTCTTGCCGCTGGCGTGCGCGAGCACGTCCCGGGCGAACGAGGTCGACGGGTGATAGTGCACGAAGAGCCGTTCGCGGGTGTCGAGCAGCTTCACGAGCAGCATCGGGTCAGCGCCGAAGGCCGCGATGTGGTCGCCGCCGAGATAGAGGTTCGGATCGGCCGCCACCGCGTCGCGCAGGGTGGTGCCGTTTTCCAGCGTTGTGAGGCCGACGCCCCCGCCGGCGAAGACCTCGGTCGTCGAGGCGACGAAGTCTTCGGGCATCCACACGGCGCCACGATCGGATTCCGGATCGATGCCGCGGAACCTCTCGATGCCCACACCACCCCGGTAGGGCCGGGCAGGCGGGCGGTTCGGCGCCAGCAGCACAGGAGACGCCCCGCTCGAGGCCATCGCATCGGATGCGCTGTTCCGGCTGGTCGTCACACTGCTCCCCCGTCGAGTCACGCCGTCATCGGCGACGGCTCCCAGAGTATCGGCAGATGCGCGCGCGAGATTCGGATCCGGCATCTCGAGGTCCGGCGGGGCCCGCGCGTGTCAGGATGTTCACGCGACGGGAAGAGGAGATCGCATGCGACGCGACTTCGGCGAGCAGATCGCCGACACGCTCGAGCAACTCGCAGGGGTGCTCGAGTCGCTCGACGCCGACGAGTGGGGAACTCAGAGCCTCTGCGACAGGTGGTCGGTGCGCGATGCCGCCGGTCACATCGTCTGGCGCGTCGGCAACTCATTCCCCGAGATGGCCAGAACGGCGCTGCCCATGCTGACGCTGACCAGGCCCAGCCTCGACGCGATCACGGATGCCGTGAGCAGGCAGGAAGGCGAGGCGTCCAATCCGGAGGATCTGGTACGCCGGCTGCGTCGCATCGCCGCGCTGCGACTGGCCGGCATCGGCCGCACCGGCATGAACGATCTCGTCGAGACGGTGGTGCACAGCTACGACATCGTGCAGCCGCTCGGCACACCCATCACGGTCGACCCCGACGCGAGCAGGCGCGTCGCGCTACGCGGGCTGCTGATGGCATCCGCTGACCGTCGAGCGGTCGTCGCGACCCACACTCTGTGGGCATCGGACGCCGGCTGGGCCATCGGCCGTGGCAGCATCATCGAGGGCAGCGCACAGGGCATCGTCCTCTACCTGTTCGGGCGGGAGCCTCTGCACAGCTGATGGCGACCGGCCACGACCGGGTCAGGCCTCGAGGATGGCAGATGCCTCGGCCACATCGGCGCGCATCTGCACGATCAGCGGCTCGATGCCTGAGAACGCGACCATGCCGCGGATGCGCTGTGTGAACTCCACGTCGACGACGTGGTCGTACAGGTCGAGGTCCTCCCCGATCACATATGCCTCCACCTGACGCTGAGGCACACCCTCGAACGTCGGGTTGTCGCCCACCGAGATCGCCGCCGGATGCCGCACGCCGCCGTCGATCAGCCATCCGGCATAGACGCCGTCAGCAGGGATGAGGCCCTCGCACTGCGGCGAGAGGTTCGCGGTCGGGAACCCCAGTTCGCGGCCCCGCATCGCGCCGTGCACGACGCGCCCGCGCACCGTCGGCGCACGGCCGAGCAGGACGCCGGCGTACGCGACGTCTCCCTCGCCGAGCAGAGTGCGGATCCACGTCGATGAAACGCGATCGTGCCCGTCAGGGCGCACGTCGTCGATGAGCTGCACATCGAAGCCGTCGCGTTCGCCGAGCGTGCGCAGCAGCGCGACATCGCCTGCACCTTTCGCCCCGTAGCGGAAGTCGCTTCCGACCAGCAGCTTCTTCGCGTGCAGTCGGGACACGAGAAAGCGTTCGACGAAGTCCTCGGCCGGCACATGCGACAGCTCGAGATCGAACGTGAGCACGAGCACGGCGTCGACTCCGGTCTGCTCGAGGAGCCCGAGCTTCTGCTCGAGGCTGACGAGGTCTTCCGGACAACGGTTGGGGGCGACGATCGACATCGGGTTGCGATCGAAGGTGACCACCACGGAAGCCAGATCCGCGTCGTGCGCGACCTGCAGCAGGCGACCGATGACCGCGCGGTGCCCCAGGTGCACGCCATCGAACTTGCCGACAGTGACCGCACTGGGCCCGAAGTCCGACGGGATCTCGTCGATGGATCGGAAGAGCCTCATGCCTTGGCCGCGGTGTCGGAGGCGGCCGCGGAAGTCTCGGCTACCGACGCCGGCTTGTGGCGCGAGAGCCAGAGCATCCCGAGCACGGGGAGCACGAGCGGAATGAACAGATAGCCGGCCCCGTACGTGGACCACACTGTCGAATTGTCGCCGAAGGGGTCGCCGACGCCCGCACCGAACAGCCCGGGTGCGAACGTCGTGATGGTTCCGACGACGAGCACGCCGGCGAGCTCGATCGAGATCGTGGTCCACGCGACGCGGTACCAGACCCTGCCCGGTGCGATCAGTGCGATGGTCGCGACGATATAGATCAGCGCGGAGAAGGCCGAGAGGACGAAGGCGACCGGCGCGAGCGAGAAGTGGTCGATGATCTGGAACACGCTACGGCCGGTGGCGGCGAGCGCCAGGATGCCGTACACGGCGACCAGCACGCGCCCTACCCCGGTCATCCGACGGCCGGAACGTGCGGAAGGCTTCGGTTCGGGCGAAGAGTCGGCTGGGGCGACCGGGTCGGACGGCGCTGCTGGCGCGGAAGGATTTTCGGACATGTCACTCCCCATTATCCCTGCACGATCGAGTCGCGTGACTCCGCGGCCCTGCGAGACATGCGCGCTCATGGTGTGCCCTGGATGAACCAGATCTGCCCCATGCGGTACGTCATCACCGCGATCGCCAGCCCCACGACACCGAGCACGACGGTGCTCCACCTCGTGCGTTCGATGAGGCCCCAGAACCCGCCTGCGACAGGAAGGATCAGGGCGGAGATGAGGTAGATGTAGAACTCGCCGAGCGACCCCGTCGGGTTGTTGCCGACGATGGGCGCCACGATCGTGACCACGAGCTGGGCCACGAGCAGCAGTTCGACGAGCACGATCGCTCCGAGCGTCAGGTCGTTCGGGGGCCGACCGACGATGCCGACGACGAGGCACAGGATGCCGGCCGCCAGCGCCACGAACACCTGCACCGTGGTGAACCACTCGATCAACGCGTCTCCTCGTCTGCAGTCGCGTCGTCCGCGCCCGTTGTCTGATCTTCGTCGGGGAAGTTCACGATGGTGCGCGCCGTCGAATCGCGCACGGTCGCCAGGCCGATCAGGCGTCCACCCGGCGAAACGGCTGCGGTGATATCGACGTCGTCGGAGTCCACGGTCACGCGTTTGCCGTGCCCGAGGTCGATCGCCTGATCGTCGGTGAGCGCGAGCACCGGGAAGAGAGATGCCGCTGCCGTCGCGGGCGGGATGAGCGCGGCCGCGACGTCGAGGCCGTCGAGCTCGTGGGCATCCGTCACCCCGAACGGGCCGACCCTGGTTCGACGCAGCGCCGTCAAGTGCCCGCCGCAGAGCAGTGCGACGCCGAGGTCTCTGGCGAGCGCGCGAACATACGTTCCCGACGAGCACACCACCCGAACGTCGACGTCGAGTGCGACGTTGCCCTCGACGACAGCGCCCCGCGTCGCGAGCACCTCGAACACCGACACCGTCACCGGGCGCGCCTTCAGCGCGACGTGCTCCCCCGCGCGCACTTTGGCGTAGGCGCGCTTGCCGTCCACCTTGATGGCCGACACGCTGGACGGCACCTGTTCGATGTCACCGGTGAAGTGCTCGACGGCCGCCGACAGCCGCTCCGGCGTGATGGCGCGGATGCGATCGGCAGGCGCCCAGCCGAGGCTCTCGCCCTCTGCGTCGTCGGTGGTCGTCGAGGCGCCGAGCCGGATGGTCGCGAGGTACTCCTTGTCGGAGCCGACCACGTAGGTCAGCAGCCTGGTCGACGGACCGAGCCCCAGCACGAGAACGCCGGTGGCCATCGGATCGAGCGTGCCCGCGTGGCCCACCTTGCGGGTGCCGGCGAGCCTTCGCGTTCGCGCGACGACATCGTGACTCGTCCACCCGGCCGGCTTGTCGACGACCAGGATGCCGTTCGGCGCGGTCACTCGGTCGTCCGCGTGCGCGATGCAGCAGCGGTTGCCTGCTGCTCCGGGGCGCCGAGAACAGTGTTCATCACGATGTCGAGCTTGGTACGGAACGTGTGCGCGAGCAACTCGGGGATGCACGGGTCGTCGGAGTCGTGCTGGTCGATCATCCGCATCGCGATGAGCGTGTTGAACAGCATGCCGTGTGCCAGGAAGTCGACGATCAGGTCGGGCTCGAAACCCGCTTCGTTCCGCAGCAGCGTGTAGAGCTCCATGAACCCTGCGCGCGCTTTCGCACCGATCGCAGGCTCGTGCCCTGCGACGAATCCCTGCATGAGCGACATCAGGATGCCTCGATCGATGATGAGGTCCGCGTACGCAGCACCCAGCTTGGTCATCAGAGCATCCTGCTCGTCACCGGCCTGCTTGGACTCCGCGATGACGGCGCGGAACGCGTCGAGCAGCGTGCCGAGCGCGCGGTCGAGCACCTCGACGAAGAGTCTCTCCTTGCTGCCGAACATGCGCACCACGTAGGGCTGGCTGATACCGGCCGCCTGCGCGACCTGGTCGGTGGTCGCCCCGACGTAGCCGCGCTCACCGAACACTCCGCTCGCAGCAGCCAGGATCTGCTCTCGTCGCACGGCCGCCGAGACGCGTTCCTGCGGCGCCTTCGCCGGGTCTGTCGTCATCTGTTCTGAGGTCACGCTTGACATGTTATCAGTCGATTACTAGTGTCCCATCTTGTAATCATTCGATTACCTCAATCCTCTTTTCTTCTGGAGACGCTCATGACGATCGCATCTGCGCAGCGCAGGCGAATTCCGACCTGGCTCGCCATCGTGGCGGCATCCCTTCCGATGTTCATGGCGACCCTCGACAACCTCGTCGTCACGAATGCCCTGCCGAAGATCGCCGAGGACCTCTCCGCGTCGATCGAAGAACTGCAGTGGGTGGTGAACGCCTACAGCCTCGCATTCGCCACGTTCATCCTGTTGTCGGTGGCGCTCGGCGATCGGCTCGGCAGGCGAACGGTCTTCACCGCCGGCATCGCCCTGTTCACGCTCGCCAGCGCGGCATCGGCCCTGGCCACGTCACCGGGCGAACTGATCGCGTTCCGCGCCATTCAGGGTGTCGGGGCCGCGGCGATCATGCCGCTGTCGCTGACGCTGCTCGCCGGTTCCGTGACCGAACGGATGCGCCCGGCAGCGATCGGCATCTGGGGCGGCGTCTCCGGCCTCGGTGTCGCACTCGGCCCGCTCGTCGGCGGCGCTGTCGTACAGGGCTGGAACTGGCAGGCCATCTTCTGGCTGAACGTGCCGGTCGGCGTGATCGCGATTCCGCTGGTGCTGCTCGCCCTGCCGAACTCCTTCGGAGCCAGGCTGCGGGCCGACATCCTCGGCGTGATCCTCGTGGGCGTCGGAGTGTTCGCCGTGGTCTTCGGCATCGTGCGTGGAAACGATCTCGGCTGGGACAGCGGCCAGGTGCTCGCGGCCCTGATCGGCGGAGGCGTGCTGCTGCTCGCATTCGTCTGGTGGGAGTCGAGGGCGAGCGCTCCCCTGCTGCCGCTGCGCCTGTTCCGCAACCGCAGCTTCTCGGTCGCGAACCTCGTCGGCGTCACGTTCAGCTTCGGCATCTTCGGTGCGGTGTTCATCCTGATTCAGTTCCTGCAGGTCGTGCAGGGACACACTCCGCTCGAGGCCGGCTTGATGACGATGCCGTGGACCCTGGCGCCGATGGTGATCGCGCCCCTCACCGGAGCCGTGATCGTTCCGCGCTTCGGCACGAGACTGCCGATCGTCGCAGGACTGGTTTTCCAGGCGGCCGGGATGTTCTGGCTTGCCGCGATCCTCGCCAGCGACACCCCGTTCAGCGCGATGATTCCACCGTTCCTCCTCGCCGGCATCGGAATGGGACTGGTGTTCGCGCCCAGTTCGACGGCAGTGCTCGCCGGATTCGGTGAGCGGGACCACGCGAAGGCGTCCGGAACCAACGCCACGCTGCGTGAGATCGGCGTCGCACTCGGCGTGGCAGTGCTCACCGCGGTCTTCACCGGCGCAGGCGGAACGCTGACACCGACCGGCTACGTGCACGCAGCCATTCCCGCGGTGGCCGTCGGCGCCTGGGTGCTCGCGGCTGCGGCCGTGATCGCGCTCTTCCTGCCGGTCGGCCGCACCCCTCGCACTTCGCCGCTCGATGAGGTCGAAGCCGAGTCGACGACCGAGGCCGAGGTGATCGCGGGCGCGCCCGTCGCCTGACCGTAGGCTGACCGGGTGCGCATCGCAATCATCGGAACCGGCGCGATCGGCGGCACCCTTGCGGCGCTGCTCGATCGCGCCGGTCACGACGTCGAGGTGACGGCTCGCGGCGACGGTCTCACCGCCATCGTCGCAAAAGGACTGCGGTTCGACGGAGCCTGGGGAGAGCACGTCGCGCGCGTCACGGCCGGCGAGCGGCTGAGCCGCACGCCCGAGTTGGCGTTCGTGGCGACGAAGGCGCAGGATGCGGCATCCGCTCTGCGCGACAACGCCGAGCATCTGCGCGGCATCACCGTCGTGATCGTGCAGAACGGTCTCGACGCACTTGAAGTGGCCGGGGGCATCCTCACGGAGTCCGCCCTCGTCGGAGCGCTCGCGCTCTATGCCGCCCAGTACGTCGAGCCGGGGCATGTCACGGTCACCGCGACGGGCGGCACCTATCTCGGCGACGGAGCCGGGGCGCCGACGGATGCCGCCACGAGCGCCGCCGCAGTGCTCGCCTCCGTGATGCCGGCCGTCGCCGTCCGCAACTTCCTGGGCGCCCAGTGGTCGAAACTCATCGTCAACATGGTCAACGCCATGCCGGCCATCACCGGCATGAGCGTGCAGGAGACCATCCGCGACCGGGCGCTCGGACGGGTGGTGACCGCCTCGATGCGGGAGGCCGTTCGCATCGGATACGCCTCAAGTGTGCACTACGAGAACGTGCAAGGGCTCAGCAACGGGCTGCTGCGCGGGTTCGCCCTTCTCCCGTTGTGGGCTGCGCGCTGGTTACCACTGCTGATGGCCAAGCGCATGGGAGCCGTGCCGAACTTGGGCTCGACCCTTCAAAGCAGGCGCCGCGGACGGGTGACCGAGATCGACTATCTCAACGGAGCCGTCGTGCGTGCCGCCGCCGCGATCGGCAAGCACGCTCCAGTGAACGAGGCCATCGTGAACACCGTGCACGAGCTGGAGCGCACCGGCACGTTCCTCGAGCGCGACAAGGCGGCAACGTTGCCCGTGCGTTGAGCAACACGGCACGAGCGACAGAGCAACAGTCGTCGCGGTGCGTCAGAAGCAGGCGCATCCTGTGTCGGGGAATTCGCGCCGCGGACGCTCCTGATCTGCGAGGTCGACGACGGCGGACGCCAGAAATTGGGGCTCCTCCTCCTCTCCGTACCGACGCCATCCGCCCACGTACCGGGCGTTCGCCTGCGCCTCGGGATCAGGGTCCCTCCCCTGGCTCAGGGCAAGCCGCGCATACACCTCGGTGAGCGGAACGTCGAGGAGCACTGAGAAGTGCCAGGCGCCGCGGATCGCCGGGCGCAGGAGGAACGGCCCGTCGACGATGAGCGCGATGTCGGCAGGACCGGTCTGCCATGCGGAGAGCACCGGTGCGTTTCGCCGCACGTCGAACGCTGTCGTCTGGAAGCCGGTCGACCCCGCCATCAAAAACGGGTCGATGAGAACGCGCTTGAGCGTCTCATAGTCGAACGAGCGCAGGTAGTAGTCGCCGGGGTCCGCCGGGCCGCTGGCGTGGCGCTTCTCCCGCGGCAGATGGAAGTCGCGCATGGATGCCCGCGCCGTCGCCGTGCCCGCCTCCCGGTACACCGCGGCGAGATCGTCGGCGAACGCGTCCGTGCCCGATCCTTCTGCGCCGTCCACCGCCACGATCACCCGCCCGGCCGGATAGTTGTGGGCGATCTCCGCCCGCAACTCGCGCAGGAACGTCGTTCTCGGTGTCGTCGCCAACTCCATGCCGTCAGGATACGGGGCTCGACCCGATACCTCGCCGATTACGCTGTGGGGATGGCGGCCGCACCACTGAAGCAGGATTCCGGGGCCGCGGGAGTCCCCGATGGTGTCGCAGCCGATGAGCTCGCGGCGACGCTGAACGCCTGGTTCCGGCGCGAGGCCAGGGATCTGCCGTGGCGACGAGCCGGGTTCGGTGCGTGGGGCATCCTCGTCAGCGAGGTGATGCTGCAGCAGACGCCGGTCGTGCGGGTGATCCCGAGGCTCCAGGAGTGGCTGACGCGGTGGCCGACCCCGAGCGCGCTGGCATCCGAGCCGCCAGCGGAGGCGATCAGGGCGTGGTCTGGGCTGGGCTACCCGCGCAGGGCGCTGCGCTTGCACGCGTGCGCCGTGGCGATCACGGAGCACCACGATGGAGTCGTACCGAGCGACGTTGACGAGCTGCTCGCGCTGCCGGGCGTCGGCGACTACACGGCGCGCGCGGTCGCGGCCTTCGCCTACGGCAAGCGGCATCCGGTGGTCGATACGAACGTGCGGCGGGTGCTGGCCCGCTGCATCGAAGGGCATGGTGAACCTGCGCCGCCGAGCACGCGCCGCGACCTGGCCGCGATGGAAGGAATGCTGCCGGCCGACGAGGTCGAGGCGAGGATCTTCAACGCCGCCGCGATGGAACTCGGCGCTGTCATCTGCACGGCTCGATCGCCCCGCTGCTCCGAGTGCCCCGTTGCGGATGCCTGCGCCTGGCACGCAGCCGGCCATCCGGCCTACCTCGGCGCAAAGCGCCAGGTGCAGAAGAGGTACGAGGGCAGCGACCGGCAGGTGCGCGGCATCCTGCTGCGCGAGCTCGGCTCGACGCACAAGCCGGTCACGGCAGAGGAGATCGTGCGGTTGTGGCAGCGAGAAGACCAGCGCGAGCGCGCCCTCGTCGGGCTGCTCGCCGACGGTCTCGCCGTCGAGGTCGACGGCGGCTACACGTTGCCGTCGACCTGATTCGCCGAGGACACGTCCCTACTCCCACTCGGAGCGGTCGCGCACGGCCTGCAGGTCGCTGTAGGCGCGTTCGTCATCGCGGGTGAGGGTGCCGCCACGATGCAGGATCTCGCGCGGGACCCACTTCCACAGTGCGAAGCGACGCGGTCGCTCGGGTGTCTGGATCCAGCCGTGCTCGATCCCTTGCAGAGCCGGCAGGCGCGGCGTGGATGCGGTGTGTTGAGTCATGGCTGTAACGCTACGATCATGCAGATTCCGCCACGAGGTGGCAGAGAGACTGTCGTCATAAAGATTCCGCCACTAGACTGACCGCATGTTGCGCAGCGTGGCAGTGCCGGTCATCGACGGCCTCGCCGTCTTCGAATTCGGAGTGCTCGGCGAGGTGTTCGGACTCGACCGCTCCTACGCGAATCTGCCCGAGATCGACTTCCGGGTCTGCGCTGTCGAACCGGGCAAACCCGTCAGCACACAGGTCGGCCTCACGGTGATGCCCCAGTTCGGTCTCGAGGCGATGGACGATGCCGACGTCATCGCCTTGCCAGCTGAGCTCCTGCGGCCCGACGACGAATATCCGGTCGAACTCCTCGACGCGTTGCGACGGGCGTCCGATCGCGGAGCCATCCTGCTGAGCGCGTGCTCCGGCGCCTTCATGCTCGGTGCAGCAGGGCTGCTCGACGGCCGCCCGTGCACGACTCACTGGAGGTATGCGGACGAGCTGCAGCGCAGGCATCCGACAGCCATGGTCGACCCCGATGTGCTCTTCGTCGACGACGGCGATCTGATCACCAGTGCTGGAACCGCGGCCGGCATCGACGCGAGCCTGCACCTCGTGCGTCGTGAGCTGGGCAGCGCCGTGGCGAACGTGATCGCCCGCAACATGGTCGTTCCCCCACAGCGGGACGGCGGTCAGCGGCAATACATCCCCCGTCCGGTGCCCGAGGCGGAATGCGACGAGCTCGTCGACGTGCTCGCGCACATGAACGCGCACCTCGAGCAGCAGCACACCGTCTCCGCCCTCGCGAAGCTCGCGCACATGTCCACCCGCACGTTCGCCAGGCGGTTCGTGGCGGAGACCGGCGTGACCCCGATGCAGTGGCTGACGGCGCAGCGCGTGCTGCACGCACGGCTGCTGCTGGAGACGACGGATGCCTCGATCGACGAGATCGCGGCGTCCTGCGGCTTCGGAAGTGCCACCCTGTTCCGTCACCACTTCTCCCGCGAAGTCGGTGTGGCCCCCACCGCGTACCGCAAGTCGTTCGCCTGCGACGACGAGCCGACGAGGCCCGACGCGGATGCCACGGACAGCCGAGTCGCAGCCTTCGTCTAGGCAGCACTGAATACACTGTGATCTCGATGCCCGACAGCCCTCTCTCCGCCTCGCCGTACGAGGTGCTCGGCGTGCAGGCATCCGCCAGCCAAGACGATCTGCGCAAGGCGTACCGGCGGATGCTCCGCCGAGCACACCCCGACACCGGCGGCTCCGCGGCACAGTTCGATGCGGTGCAGCGCGCGTGGGCGATCATCGGCAGTCCGGACGCCCGCGCCGCGTACGATCGCGGCCGAGGCCTGCATGACACTCCTCACACCTGGGCACCGCAGCCGCCGCGCGCTCGGCAGCAGGAGTCGAGGCCTCAGACGCGCGCGTACGGGCATCCCGGTGGCTTCTCGCGCGAGCGCTATCTCACCCTCATCAGGGAATGGTCCGGCCGGGGCAGAGAGCTGGAGAATCCTTACGACCCGGCGCTCGTGCGCTCAGCACCACGCGAGATCAAGCACACGCTCGCGGATGCCATCGCCGAAGAGAACACGGCGCGCGCCCTGACCACGCTCGGCATCGGGTACACGGTGTGGCACGACGTGGATGCGACGGGTCGCGCCGCAACGGCCGCCGGACGCGTCGAGAAGATAGACCACGTCGTGCTCGGCCCGACCGGTCTGTTCGCGATCCAGTCCGAGGACTGGGCGACGCCCGTCACGGTCAGGCGAGGCGACCTCGTGCCGGAGGGCGAGGCATCCGGATTCGAGAGACAACCGCTGCACGAACTCGTCGGGCGAGCCCGCACGCTGGGCCGGGCGGCGTCCGTGAAGTTCACGGTCGCCGCGGTGGTGCTGCCGGATGACGACCTCGAGCAATCGCTCACCGTCGTCGGACGCTCACGCGGCATCGCGCTCGTCGCTGTTCAGGCATCCGTGATCGCCCACGTGCTGCGCACCGGCATCGCCGACACACCGCGGCCGGACGGCACGACGCTCTTCGAGCTGCGCACCAGACTGCAGCAACACATCCGCTTCGTCTGAGAAGTCGCGTCCCCACGACGCTCCGCATTCAAGCGAGCGCATGGCGGGGAGCGGACGGGAGCGACTACTCCTCGTCGTCCTCACGCGGTTGCACATACGGGTCTTCCTCGCCCGCATACTCTGCGGATGCCGCAAGCCCGGCCACCTGCTCGTCACGCTGACGCGCCTCGCGCAGGAGTCCTTCGATGAGCTCGGCGTTCTCCGGGATCGCGTCGGGAATGAATTCGAGCGAGGGCGTGAGCCGCGTCGTGATGTTGCGTCCCACCTCGGTGCGCAGCAGGCCGGTCGCGGCCTTGAGCGCTGCGGCCGAATCGGTGCGCTCCTTCTCGGTGCCGTACACGGTGTAGAAGATGCTGGCGTGCTGCAGATCGCCCGTGACGCGAACGTCGGTGATCGTCACGAAGCCCAGCCGGGGGTCGCGCAGACCCTTGTCGAGGCGTCGTGCGACGACCTCTTTGATGCGATCAGCGAGCTTGCGAGCCCGTGCCTCGTCCGCCATCTCTCTCCCTCTTTCTGTTCCTGCCCGCATGCTCCGGAGAAGCCTGGACCACCGCGAAGCAGGATCCGCGCGACGAGACCGTGGTGGATGCCCACGGTCTCGTCGCGCAGATGCGGTCTCGCGGTGGGACTGCCGCTAGGCGCGCGGCTTCTCGCGCATCTCGATCGTCTCGATCTCGTCGCCGATCTGGATGTCGTTGAACTTGCCGAGGCCGATACCGGCTTCGAAGTCCGTGCGAACCTCGGTGACGTCGTCCTTGAAACGACGCAGCGACTCGATCGTCAGGTTGTCGCCGACCACGACGCCGTCGCGGATGACGCGTGCCTTGGCGTTGCGGGTGATCGTTCCCGACCGCACCACAACACCGGCGATGTTGCCGAACTTGGAGGAACGGAACACCTCGCGGATCTCGGCAACACCCGACTGCACCTCTTCGAACTCGGGCTTGAGCATGCCCTTGAGCGAGTTCTCGATGTCGTCGATGGCGTTGTAGATGACCGAGTAGAACCGCACGTCGATGCCCTCACGGGCGGCACGCTCGCGTGCCTTGACGTCGGGGCGCACGTTGAACCCGATGACGATCGCGTTGTCGATCGTCGCGAGGTCGATGTCGCTCTCGGTGACCGCACCGACACCGCGGTGCAGGATGCGCAGCTGAACGCTGTCGTCCACCTCGATCTTCATCAGCGACTCCTCCAGCGCCTCGACGGCACCGGAGACATCGCCCTTGATGATGAGGTTGAGCGACTCGACCTTGCCCTCTTCCAGAGCACGGGTGAAGTCCTCGAGGCTGATGCGCTTGCGCGCCTTCGCCAGCTGGGCGTTGCGCTCGGCCGCTTCACGCTTCTCGGCGATCTGACGGGCCGTGCGGTCCTCCTCTGTCACGAGGAAGGTGTCACCGGCTCGCGGCACGCTGGAGAGACCCTGCACCTGCACGGGGCGAGACGGAAGCGCCTCGTCAACGGCATCGCCGTTCTCGTCCTGCATGGCGCGAACACGTCCATACGCGGTTCCCGCGACGATCGAGTCTCCGACTCGCAGCGTTCCGGACTGGATGAGCACGGTCGCAACCGCACCACGGCCCTTGTCGAGCTTGGCCTCGATGGCCACACCGCGGGCATCCTTGTTCGGGTTCGCACGCAGGTCAAGGCCCGCATCGGCGGTGAGCAGCACCGCATCGAGGAGTTCCCGGATGCCGATGTTCTCGCGGGCGGACACGTCGACGAAGATCGTCTCGCCGCCGTACTCCTCGGCGACCAGGCCGAACTCGGTCAGCTGCTGACGAACCTTCGCAGGGTTGGCATCCGGCTTGTCGATCTTGTTCACCGCCACCACGATCGGCACGTCGGCCGCCTGCGCGTGGTTCAGAGCCTCGATCGTCTGCGGCATGATGCCGTCATCGGCGGCGACCACCAGGATCGCGATGTCGGTCACCTGCGCACCACGGGCACGCATGGCGGTGAACGCCTCGTGACCAGGGGTGTCGATGAAGGTGATCGGACGCTCGATGTTCTCGTGCGTCGTCGTGATCTGGTAGGCACCGATGTGCTGAGTGATGCCGCCGGCCTCGCCCGCCACCACGTTGGTGTTGCGGATGGCGTCGAGCAGCCTCGTCTTACCGTGGTCGACGTGACCCATGACGGTGACCACAGGCGGGCGGACCGCCAGGTCCTCGTCGGTCTCATCCTCCAGCTCGGCCTCGAGGTCGATGTCGAAGCCCTCGAGGAGCTCCTTGTCTTCGTCCTCAGGCGACACGATCTGGATCTTGTAGCCCAGCTCGGAGCCGAGCACCTCGAACGTCGCCTCGTCGAGAGACTCCGTCGCCGTCGCCATCTCACCGAGGTGGAACAGCACGGTCACGAGGTTGCCGGGACTCGCGTCGATCTTGTCGGCGAAGTCGCTGATCGATGCTCCGCGGCGCAGACGGACGACGGTACCGCCGTCACCACGAGGAACGCTGACGCCGCCGATCGACGGCGCCTCGCGCATCTCGAATTCCTGGCGCTTCGTGCGCTTCGACTTGCGAGCCCTGTTCTTGCCGCCACCGCGACCGAAGGCACCGGCCGTTCCGCCACCGGGGCCACGACCACGGCCGCCACCACCGGCGGGACGCGGGCCGCTGAAGCCGCCACCCGGACGGTTGAAGCCGCCTGCACCTGCGCCTGCTCCCGCGCCGCCTGGGCGCTGGAAGCCACCGGTGCGGCCACCGCCTGCACCGGCGGGACGAGGGCCACGCTGACCTGCCCCTGCGGGACGCGGGCCACCTGGACGCGGCGAACCGGGTCGAGGAGCCTGCGGACGCGGGATGTTGCCGGGCGACGGGCGCTGGCCCATGCCCTGGGAGCTGGCGAACGGGTTGTTACCGGGACGCGGCGTTCCCGCAGGCCGCTGGCCCATGCCCTGCGAACTCGAGAAGGGGTTGTTGCCGGGACGCGGCGTGCCGGGGCGAGGCGCAGCCGAATGCTGCGCGGTGTCTGCAGGCTTCTCAGCGGGTTTCTCGGCAGGCTTCTCGGCGGGACGCTCAGCCGGCTTCGGCTCCGCCTTGACCTCGGGAGCCGCAGGCGGCGCAGGAGGCTTCGGGGCGGCCGGCCTCGGCGCAGCAGCGCCGGCCGGAACGGTCGCCGGGGTACCGGCCTGCTTGGAGGCCGGGGTCGCAGCAGGCTGCGACGGCGCCGCATCCGACGGCTTCGCACCGTCGGCTTCGAGGGCAGCCCTCAACTTGCGGGCGACCGGGGGTTCAATGCTCGACGACGGTCCCTTGACGAACTCGCCGAGCTCTTTGAGCTTCGCGAGCGCGACTTTGCTGTCGACGCCCAGTTCGTTCGCGATCTCGTGTACGCGTGGTTTTGCAGCCACAATTCTCCTGTTCGGGGCTTGCCCGAGCAGGGGCAAGCCTTAGTAGTGGACGGGTCTCATTTCGAGCCGCTCATCAGTTGTCCATTAGCCATTCAGCCTGTTCTCTAGTGGCCGTGTGTCCAGCGGGCCGTCAACCCGCAGCGCTCGCCCGAAGGCTCTGCGTTGGATCGCTTTCGTCAGACACTCGGTAGTCGGATGAAGCCACGCGCCTCGCCCGGGCATCCGTGCAGACTCGTCGACGACGAGCTGTGAATTTCGGGCGACAACCCTCAGAAGGGAGGATCGGGGAGCGCGAGAACGGCATCCGACGCACGTTCTCACGGTGACCATCTTACCCCCTCGTCCTACACGACCTCGCTCACGCGGGCTCGCTCGCATGCAGTGGCGATAACGGCGACGACGACCCTGCCGCAAACAGGCAGTTCTGCGCACCTACAGCCGATACAGGCACGAGTCGCCTGTATTCACGCGGAATGCCTGCTTTCGCTGACGCGTTTCGCGAAGATCGCTATCCAGCCGTATCCGGCTGGATATCGATCTTGGCCCCCGTCAGCTTGGCGGCGAGGCGGGCGTTCTGCCCTTCCTTGCCGATCGCCAGCGAGAGCTGGTAGTCGGGCACCAGGGCGCGCACCGCCTTCAGCGAATCGTCGACGACGAACGCTTTCGTCACCTTCGCGGGCGACAGCGCGCTCGCCACGAACGTCGCGAGATCGGGCGAATAGTCGACGATGTCGATCTTCTCGTTGTTCAACTCGGCCGTGACTGCGCGCACGCGCTGACCGAGCTCGCCGATGCACGCGCCCTTCGCGTTCACGCCTGGCTGATTCGCCCGAACCGCGATCTTCGTGCGGTGACCGGCCTCGCGGGCCAGCGACACGATCTCGACCACGCCGTTCGCGATCTCTGGCACCTCGAGCGCGAACAGCTTGCGCACCAGAGAAGGATGGGTGCGCGACACGGTGATGGACGGACCCTTCGGCCCCTTCGACACGCTCGTCACATACACACGGATGCGCGACCCGTGCGTGTACTCCTCGCCGGGCACCTGCTCTTCGGGAGGCAGGATCGCCTCAATGCTGCCGAGGTCGACGTGGATCATCCTGGGATTCGGACCCTGCTGGATCACGCCGGCGACCACGTCGCCCTCCCGACCCTTGAACTCGCCGAGCACCGCATCGTCCTGGATGTCACGCAGCCGCTGGTTGATCACCTGCTTCGCCGCGAACGCTGCGATGCGGCCGAAGTCGCTCGGGCTGTCCTCCGACTCCCCGATGACGTTGCCCTCTTCGTCGAACTCGGGCACGTACACGGTCACGTGGCCGGTCTTGCGATCCAGGTGCACGCGTGCGGCGGGCGACTCTTCGCTGTGACCCTGGCTATGGCGGTGCGATGCCTGGTCCGTGTGCTTGAGATAGGCCGTCAAGATCGCCTGCTCGATGATCTCCACGAGCTCGTCGAACGGAATCTCCCGTTCGCGCTCCATCAGACGCAAGACGCTGAGGTCGATGTCCACCTTCGGCCCCCTCTATTCAGTTCGTTGTTCGTTTTCACTTGAACGCCCGCGGTCTCATCGACCTGCGGGCGCACGACTCCACCAGCCCCGAGGGCTGACCTCACAGACTACCGGATCGAGACCCGATCGTCACCGTCCGCTGCGATGCCGAGCCCGTCCAAGGCATCCTCCACGATGCGCAAGTCCTCGAGCCCGGGCAGCGACGCGATCGAGCGGTCGACCTTGCGCGCGGCATCCCTGCCGGCGTCGCCGCTCATCAGGTGCGTCATCACGTGAACCACGTCGTCGCGTTCCATGATCGTCGACCCGACCGGCGCCCAGAAGCGCTTGAGCGCGAACCTCGTGAGCTTCTGCGCCTTCGTGCTCGCGGCCAGTCTCGCCCGCGCCTGCGACGTGTAGAACGCCACGTGTCTGGCCTCCTGCTTCGCGATGCGGCGCAGCAACTCGGCCAGTACCGGGTTCTCCTCGAGCTCCGCCATGCGGTTGTAGGCCGTGATCGCCGACCACTCGTTGGCCGCACCCCATGCCATGTGCGTGGCGATGAAGTCGCTGCCGACCAGCGTGCCGAGTACTGACTGCTTGATCGGGTCGAGCCGGTCCTTCCAGCCGAGCTTCAGACGCTTCGCCTTCAGCTCGTCGTACTGCACGGTGACGCCGTGCATGTGCAGCACCGCCGCGAGCGCCTCCCCGTGCCAGAACTCCTCCCTGTTCCACATCGTCATGAAGGCGCTGACGTCCGGATCGCGATGCGAAGGCGTCGTCAGCAGATCGCGGGTGTAGCAGACCGTGTGGTACTCGACGTCGGTCATGTAGCGCAGGGTGCGTAGCGACGTGTCGTCGAGCGGATGCTCGCGAAAGCTCTCCAGATCGAGGTCGCCCCAGTGCACAGCGACACTCGTCGCCGTGTACTTGTCGATGTCGAACGCCATCAGGCTCCCTTCACGAGCGTGCGCGCGAGTTCGGATGCCGTCCGCGCCCGGATGCCCGGCAACACGGCGATCGCATGGGCTACATGCTCGGCATGATCCGCACGGACATCGCCGCCGAAGACGGAGGCGGTGAATGCGTCGCGGGTCGCGGCATCCAGCAGCGGCGCACCGATCGGCCAGGCCTCTCTGCGGATGCCCCGCTCCGCCAGGCGCGCCGAGCGCTGGTCCGAGGCCAGCCGCCTCGTCGCCTCGCTGAGGAAGAAGGCGGTGTGGCGCGACTTCGTGCCGCGGATGACCGCGAGCAGTTCGCGAAGTGGGGGCGCGGCATCCGATTCCACGGTGTCGTAGGCGACGTCGAGCACCAGATCGTCGAGGTAACCGGCGACCATGTGGGCGCCGACGATCGAGCGGCCGGCGAGGATGCCTCCCGTCGCGCGGCGCACAGGACCACCGGGCAGGCTTCCCGTCGGTGTCGAGCCGCTGCCGGAGACCGAGCTCAGGGCATCCGCGACCCAGAACTTCTCGAAGGCCCACGTCACGAGGAACGCGGTGACCCTGGCGTCCTTGTGCGTCGCCGTGACGAGCACGTTGCGCAGGTGCGCCATCGTGGCACCCTCGAGCACGCACAGGATGCCGAGCAGTTGCGCCTCGCGCGGGGACACCCGGATCGCCTCGACGTCGACGGCGTCTCGCAGATTCCCGTGCGCTGAGCGGGTGAACGCGGCGACATCGAAGTCGGCCGCGCCTTCGACATCCGTCTCCTGCGCTCGCACGGCTTCTAGTCTGCGCTCTGCGGCTGTTCCAGCGCGCTCGGGAAGTCGTCGATCGCCCGGATGAGTCGGTACAGCTCACCGATCCTGAACTGGTTCAGCTTGAGCTCGAGGCGGGGCAGGTCGAGCTTGTCGCGGTCCTGACGCTCCGCGCGCAGCGGGTCGGATCGCTCGATCACGCCGTCGACCGCCAGGTCGCCGAACCGCTCATTCAGCTGCACGATCTCCGCATCCGTCGGCTCGGCATTCAGACGCAGCACCAGCCGGTCCCCCACCCAGCGCAGCGAGTCGTAGTTGCGCCAGAAGCCGGTGATCTCTGCGACGGCATCCGGCACTGAATCCGTGACCAGCACCCGATCGAAGTCGTCGGGCGAGATGACACCACTCGGGATCAACTGCTCGTCGACGAAGCGACGCAGCCCGGCCCAGAACGTGCCGCCGGGGCGATCGAGCAGCACGATCGGCGCCGGTTCCGCCTTGCCGGTCTGCTGCAGCGTGAGCAGTTCGAACATCTCGTCGAGCGTGCCGAATCCGCCCGGCAGGCAGATGAATCCCCTCGATTCCTTCACGAGCATGAGCTTGCGAGTGAAGAAGTACTTCATGGTGACGATGTTCGGATCGTCCTGCACCGCCATGCTCGGCTTCTCTTCGAAGGGCAGCCGGATCGAAACACCGAGCGAGTGGTCGGGGCCGGCCCCCTCGACCGCGGCCTGCATGATGCCGGGGCCAGCGCCGGTGACCACCATCCATCCGCGCTCTGCGAGCGCCGACGTGACGCCGCTCGCCTGGCGGTAGAGCGCATCCTGCTGCCGCGTTCGTGCCGACCCGAACACCGTGACCTTCGGGACCCCGACGTACGGTGCGAACAGACGGAATGCGGCGCGCATCTCCTCCAGCGCGGCCGAGGCGATCTTCAGATCGAGGCGACCAGGCGCATCCGCACCGAGGCCGAGAGAGGTCTCGACCATGAGCGCGACGAGGTCGCGATCGGCGCGGATGCCCGACCCGACGATGAGGCGCCGCACCTCATCGTCGAGGTCGGCCGCGGTGTGATCGATCGTGCTGTCGGACATGCAGCCAGGATGCCACGCGCGGCCCGCTGACGGAGCCTTGGCCCGTTCGGCGCCGGCGGTGCGGGGTATCGTTCCGATACATCGTCACGTGCCAACCGGATCACCCGAACCGGCGGTGGCCGCCCAGGAGGTATTCGTGCACAGGTTCGACACGGTGATCGTGGGCGCCGGCATGTCAGGTGTCACCGCGGCGAGAATGCTGGCCGACGCAGGACAGGATGTCGTCGTGATCGAGGCGCGCGACCGCATCGGCGGTCGCACCTGGACGGACCGCGAAGCGGGATTCCCGGTCGACCTCGGCGCTTCCTGGATCCACGGCATCGACGGTTCGGCCGTCTGGGATCTGGCGCGCGCCCTCTCCGTGCCGACCATCGAGTTCACGGTCGGGAGCTTCCAGGCGGGCGGGCGTCCCATTGCGAACTTCGACGACGCCGGCGCCCAGATGGATGCCGCAGCCTCAGACCAGTGGGTCGCCGACGTCGCGGCCGCCGATCTGGCCCTCCAGGGGCTCGTCGCAGGCGCATCGCATGGTGAGACCTACCTCGCCGCAACGGAACAGGTGCTGTCGGCGATGCCGTTGGACGAGGAACGCATCGAGAACCTGCGCGAGTTCTTCCGGCATCGCGTCGAAGAGCAGTGCGGCGCGTGGATCGGCGACCTCGACGCGCACGGCCTCGACGAAGACATCATCGACGGCGACGAAGTCGTCTTCGCCCGGGGCTACGACGAGCTCCCCCGTTCGATCGCCGCCGACCTCGACGTTCGGCTGGGGGAGGTCGTGCGGGCGATCTCGTGGTCCTCCGACGGCGTCGTGGTGAAGACGGATGCCTTGACCTTCGAGGCATCGAACGCCATCGTGACCGTGCCCCTCGGCGTGCTGAAGGCGGGTGCGATCGCATTCGACCCGCCGCTCCCCGACTCGGTGGCCGCTCCGATCGAACGACTCGGAATGGGCGTCTTCAACAAGATCTTCCTGCAGTTCCCACAGTCGTTCTGGGACGAACGCCTCTACGCGATCCGGCAGCTCGGCACACCCGGTGAGCACTGGCACTCCTGGTACGACGTCTCGGCCATCAGCGGAACGCCCATGCTGCTGACCTTCGCGGCGGGGCCCTGGGGACGCGAGGTGCAGGAGTGGGACGACGCCGCTGTGGTCACCGACGTCGTCGAGACCCTGCGCGGCATGTACGGTGAGTCCGTTCCGGATCCGGTCGCGCACTGGATCACCAGGTGGGGCCAGGATCCGTTCTCCGTCGGTTCGTATTCCTACGTGGCCGCCGGTGCGTCGCATCACGACCATGACGCCCTCGCCGGGCCGGTCGACGGCGTTCTGCACCTGGCGGGCGAGGCCACCTGGGGCAGCGAACCCGCGACCGTCGAGGGAGCATTCCGCTCGGGTCACCGGGCGGCTGGACGCATCCTCGGCCGCGATGTCGACCTCGCGGCGTTCTTCGCGTCGCTCTGACGTCTCCGGCGGCAGTCCGGGCGGACTGGCCATCGTTCAGGACCGCGCATGCTCCGCTGCGCCGCCGCAATTCAGGACATATCGTGACCGAGCGACATATCCGTCGCCTGAGCGCCTATCTCCTGAATTGCGGCGGCGAAATGCACTCAGCGCAGCGATCGCGTCAGGGCCCTGCCAGGGCGGCCACCGCGTCGGCGATCGGCGCCTTGGTGCGCTCGCCCGTTCGGCGATCCCACAGTTCGACGATGCCGTCGGCGGCATCCCGCCCCACGATCACGATGCGCGGCACGCCGATCAGCTCGGCGTCGCCGAACTTCACGCCGGGCGACACCTTGGGCCGGTCGTCGTAGAGCACGTCGAGACCGGATGCCTCGAGCGAGCCGACGAGGCCGTCCGCCACCTCGTAGACAGCGGCATCCTTGCCGGTCGCCACAACGTGCACGTCGAACGGTGCGACTGAGGGGGGCCAGATCAGCCCCTTGTCGTCGTTGTTCTCCTCGGCGATGATCGCCAGAATGCGGGTCACGCCGATGCCGTAGGACCCCATCGTGACCGTGACGAGCTTGCCGTTCTCGTCGAGCACCTTGAGCCCGAGTGCCTCCGCGTACTTGCGGCCGAGCTGGAACACGTGACCGATCTCCATGCCGCGTGCAAGCTCGACAGGGCCGGAGCCATCCGGTGCCGGATCGCCGGGCAGAACCTCTGCGACCTCGACGGTGCCGTCTGCCGTGAAGTCCCGGCCCGCGACCAGGCCCAGCACGTGCTTGCCTTCGACGTTCGCACCGGTGACCCAGCCCGATCCGTCGACCACGCGAGGGTCGACGACGTAGCGCACGCCCGTGAGCGATTTCTCGCCGAGCACGGCGCCCTCCGGCGACCACGGCCCGATGTATCCCTTGACGAGTCCGGGATGCTTCGCGAAGTCCGCATCGCTGGCCGGCTCGACCTCGGCGGGAGCGAACGCCACCTCGGAGCGCTTCATGTCCACCTCGCGGTTGCCGGGCAGGCCGACGACCACGACCTCGCGCGCGCCGTCGAGGTGGGTGAGCGCCAGTACGACGTTCTTCAGGGTGTCGGCGGCGGTCCAGGATCGGCCGTCCGGACGCGGGTGCTTCTCGTTGGCGATGGCCACGAGTGCCTCGATCGTCGGCGTGTTCGGAGTGTCAACCACGTCCTGCGGCGTCAGCTTCTCGTACGAGCGCGATGGGGGGACTTCGGTGGTGAATGCCTCGACGTTCGCCGCGTATCCCCCGGCAGAGCGCACGAAGGTGTCCTCGCCGACGGGCGTCGGGTGCAGGAATTCCTCGCTGCGCGATCCGCCCATGGCGCCGGCATCCGCCTTCACGATCACATACGAGAGACCGAGGCGGATGAAGATGCGCTCGTAGGCAGCGCGCTGGGCCTCGTAGGAGGCGTCGAGGCCGGCATCCGTTGCGTCGAAGGAGTAGGCATCCTTCATCGTGAACTCGCGGCCTCGCAGCAGGCCGGCGCGCGGACGCGCCTCATCGCGGTACTTGTCCTGAATCTGGAAGATCGTCAGCGGCAGGTCTTTGTACGACGAGTACAGGTCCTTCACGAGCAGCGTGAAGGCCTCCTCGTGGGTCGGTGCGAGCAGATAGTCCGCGTCTTTGCGGTCCTTGAGCCGGAAGATGCCGTCGCCGTACTCGGTCCAGCGGCCGGTCACCTCGTAGGGCTCACGCGGCAGCAGAGCCGGGAAATGCACTTCCTGGGCGCCCGCGGCCGCCATCTCCTCGCGGATGATGGCCTCGATCTTGTTCTTCACCCGAAGCCCGAGCGGCAGCCACGCGAAGATTCCCGGCGCCTGACGCCGGATGTAGCCGGAGCGCACGAGCAGCCTGTGGCTCGTCACCTCGGCATCGGAAGGGTCTTCGCGGAGCGTGCGGAGGAAGAGATTCGAGAGACGGGTGACCACGGGGATCAAGCCTATTCGGTCCGTCTGCTCAACCCGACTCGTCGCCTGCCTACGCTGGAGCGATGACCACCGCACTGCTCACCGGCTTCGAACCGTTCGCCGGAGACGCCCGCAATCCATCGGCCGAGGCCGTGCACCTTGTCGCGGATGCCTGGAACGGCCCTCAGGAACTCGTCACCGCCGTTCTGCCGACCGCCTTCGGCCGCAGCGCCGAGCGCCTCGCCGAGCTGCTGGCAGAACACTCCCCCGACGTCGTCATCGCCACCGGACTCGCCGGCGGCCGCGCGTGGATCACCCCGGAGCGGGTGGCCGTGAACCTCATCGACGCGCGGGTACCCGACAACGA
Organism: Humibacter sp. RRB41; assembly: GCF_022761015.1. GTDB lineage: Bacteria > Actinomycetota > Actinomycetes > Actinomycetales > Microbacteriaceae > Humibacter. Next base: position 434,506 of record NZ_JAKWJQ010000003.1, on the reverse strand, counting down.
CGGCCAGCAGCCCGTCGACGAGCCTTCGCTGCCCGGCGCCCCGGCCGCGTACTTCAGCACGCTGCCGGTGAAGCCGATCGTGAACGCGATCGCTGCCGCGGGCATCCCCGCCAGGCCGTCGCTGAGCGCAGGCGCGTTCGTGTGCAACCACGTCTTCTTCAGGCTGATGGATGCCGTCACGTTGCGCGCAGAAGGCGACCGCGTGGAGGCCACGGGAGGCGCAGGCATCCGTGCCGGGTTCATCCATCTGCGGTGGGCTGTCGGCCTCGGCGGCCCGGCCGAAGATCCGGCGCTGCCTCTGGAGGACATCGTGCGTGGGCTGGAGATCGCACTGCGTGCGACGCTCGACGCGCGCTGAACTCTCTTCGTCCACATCGCATCGAACCGCTCATGCGCGAACAGATCGCGCCGGAACCAATCGGTATCATCGCTGATACCGTAGGTTGATGGCCATGACACTGCGACTGTCGGACGACGAGACCGAGGCACTGCGAATGCGCGCGGCGGCCGAGAACCGGTCGATGCAAGAAGTCGCCCGCGACGCCGTACGCCGATACATCGAGACCACGACCAAGCGCGAGCTGCTCGACCACGCCATCGAAGCGACGCTGACGCAGTATGGGGAGGCGTTGCGTCGATTGGGCGACGAGGAATGATCTACCTCGACCTGGACGACGCACTTCGACTGGCCTCTGTCATGCTCGGCGGCGAACCACCGATGCGTGATCTCGGCCTCCTCGAGTCGGCACTGTCACGGTCGAAGGCGACCTACTTCGGCGACGAACTCTATCCATCGATCGCGCTCAAGGCGGCAGCCCTCATGCACTCCATCGCGAAGAACCATGCGCTTGTCGATGGGAACAAGCGACTCGCGCTGGCCGGCATGCACGTCTTTCTGCTCATGAACGGGCATCGGCTCACGATGACCAACGATCAAGCGTTCGTCTTCACCAAGCAGCTCGCTTCCGGCGACCTTGACGACGTGCACGTCATTGCGGCCGTCATCGAGGAATATCTCACCCCGCGGTCGTGACAGCCTGACGTCTCAGTGCCCTACAGCTCAGTGCCCTACAGCTCAGTGCCCTACAGCTCAGTGCCCGACGACCACCGTCGGCTCGCCGAGCGAGGCATCCGTGCCCATCTCCTCGGCGATGCGATTGGCCTCCTCGATCAGGGTGGCGACGATCTCGGATTCCGGCACCGTCTTGATGACCTCGCCCTTGACGAAGATCTGACCCTTGCCATTGCCGGATGCCACGCCGAGGTCTGCCTCACGCGCCTCGCCAGGACCGTTCACGACGCATCCCATCACGGCGACGCGAAGCGGAACGCTCATGCCCTGCAGTCCCTCGGTGACACTGTCGGCCAGCGTGTAGACATCCACCTGGGCGCGGCCGCACGACGGGCATGACACGATCTCGAGCTTGCGCTCGCGCAGGTTGAGCGACTGCAGAATCTGCAGGCCCACCTTCACCTCTTCGACCGGAGGCGCAGAGAGCGAGACGCGGATCGTGTCGCCGATGCCCTCGGAAAGCAGGATGCCGAACGCCGTCGCCGACTTGATCGTGCCCTGGAACGCCGGCCCGGCCTCCGTCACGCCGAGGTGCAGGGGCCAGTCGCCACGCTCCGCGAGCAGCCGGTACGCCTTGACCATCACGATCGGGTCGTTGTGCTTCACCGAGATCTTGAAGTCGTGGAAGTCGTGCTCCTCGAACAGGCTCGCCTCCCACACCGCGCTCTCGACGAGCGCCTCAGGCGTGGCCTTGCCGTACTTCTGCAGGATGCTCGGCTCGAGCGAGCCCGCATTCACGCCGATGCGGATGGAGACATCGGCCGCCTTGGCCGCCGCCGCGATCTTGCCGACCTGATCGTCGAACTTGCGGATGTTGCCCGGGTTCACGCGAACCCCGGCGCAGCCGGCGTCGATCGCCGCGAAAACGTAGTTCGGCTGGAAGTGAATGTCGGCGATGACCGGAATCTGACTCTTCCTGGCGATGATCGGCAGCGCCTCGGCGTCGTCGCGGCTGGGGACGGCGACGCGAACGATGTCGCATCCGGATGCCGTCAACTCGGCGATCTGCTGCAAGGTCGCGTTGATGTTCGTGGTCGGCGTCGTCGTCATCGACTGCACGCTGACAGGGGCGTCGCCGCCCACCAACACCTTGCCCACCCGGATCTGCCGGGATTTGCGGCGCGGGTGAAGCACATCGGGCACGGACGGCATACCGAGATTGACTGCTGGCACGAGAGCCAGTGTAGTTTTGCGCGCTGATGCCTGCTTGCGTGCTCGTCCCTGCCGGGCGCGCCGCTCACCACACGTCAGCTTGCGGCCACCTCGTTCAGCAGGTTCTCCAGCGCCTCTGCCACGGTGTCGGTCTGCTCGATGTGGGCGGAGTGGCCGCAGTTCGCGAGCTCCAGCTCGCGGTAGCGTCCTCCGCCGGCTGCGTAGCGCTCGAGCACCGTGCGTGTCTGGCGCAGCATCGGCTGCGGTGGCGCCACGGCCTCGCCCGGCCAGTCCGGCAACACCCCGACCTTGCCAAGCGTGTTGAGGTCGAAGAACGATTCATCGCCGACGATCGCGTCGCTCTCGCCGTGGATCCAGAGCAGCGGCGGCTTGTGACCCAGACCGACGATCCCCGATACGTCGAAGTACTTCGGCGCCATCGTGTTCAGCACCCCGCGCGTGCCCGCCGCCAGTCCCGGCCAGTTCGGCGACGCCACAGCGTCTCCCGGGTAGTTGTCCTCTCCGGTCTTGGTGGTCAGCATCGACTCGACCCAGAGGTCCTCGTACTCGCTCGCATATCCGTGCGCGACGTACGACGACCGGAACACCGAGCGCGGAGACGTCGCCTCGTCAGCAGTGCGGTCCCCCGACGCCAGCCTGGCCACGAAGTCCGGGTTCGCCCCACCTGCGCCGACGCCGGCGTCGTCATCCGTCAGGCGTGTGCCGTCCGTCGCGGTTCCGCCGAATCCGTAGGGGGAAACGGGAGAGATGAGCGTGACGGATGCCACGGCATCCGGCCGATCGAGCAGCTGCTGCAACACAACACCACCGCCCATGCTCCAGCCGACCAGATGCACACGGTCGATGGCGAGCGCGTCGACCACCGACCACACGTCGTCCGCGTAATCGCGCAGGCCGCGCGTGGCATCCACCGGAAGCGTCTCGCTGTCGCCGAAGCCGCGAAGATCGACAGCGAGCGCCCGGACGTCCGCCGGTAACGCAAGCATGAGCGGTTGCCAGAACAGGCTGGACGACACGTTGCCGTGCACGAACACCACGGTGGTGCCCGGTTCGTCCGCAGGGCGTTCGAGCACGCCGGCACGAAGCCGTCCGGTCGGAACGACCTGTGCTCGGATTCCGTCGAATGTCGAACTCATCGCAGCGCTTCCTCTCCATCGAGTTCGACGCGCAGTGAAGGCTGCGTCGCCGCGATCACGTCGTCGATCGTCACGTCGGGTGCGAGCTCGCGCAGCACGAGCCCGTCGGGCTCCACGTCGATCACCGCGAGGTCTGTGATGATGCGATTCACCACGCCGCGGCCCGTGAGCGGCAGGGAACACTCGTCGACGATCTTCGGGCTGCCGTCTTTCGCGACGTGTTCCATGAGCACGATCACCCTGCCTGCGCCGTGCACGAGGTCCATCGCGCCGCCTGGACCCTTGACCATCTTCCCGGGGATCATCCAGTTGGCGAGGTCACCCCTGGCCGACACCTGCATGGCTCCGAGGACGGCCGCGTCGATCTTTCCGCCGCGGATCATGCCGAAGCTCAGAGCCGAGTCGAAGAATGCGGCGCCGGGCAGCACGGTGACCGTCTCCTTGCCCGCGTTGATGAGGTCGGGGTCGATGGCATCCGCCTCGGGATACGGGCCGACGCCGAGGATGCCGTTCTCCGACTGCAGCACCAGCGTGCGTCCGGCCGGCACGTAGTTGGGTACCAGGGTCGGCAGCCCGATGCCGAGGTTCACGTATGCGCCGTCCGGCAGCTCGAGGGCGGCGCGCGCGGCCATCTCGATTCGCGTCAAAGGCATCCCTCAGCCCTCCGATCCGGCGCGCACGGTGCGCCGTTCGATGCGTTTCTCGATGTCGGTGCCGACCTCGACGACGCGCTGCACGTAGACGCCTGGCAGGTGCACGGCATCCGGATCGATCGCACCGGGTTCGACGAGCGTCTCGACCTGGGCGATGCAGATTCGTCCGGCCATCGCCGCCAGGGGTGAGAAGTTGCGCGCCGACTCGTGGAACACGAGGTTGCCGTGAGTGTCGCCGACCTTGGCGTGCACGAGCGAGAAGTCGGTGCTGATCGCCTCTTCGAGCACGAAGTCCTTCGCCGCGCCGCGCACATCGAATTCGCGCACGTGCTTGGCAGGCGACGCGAGCGCGACGGATCCGTCGGCGCCGTAGCGCAGCGGCAGTCCGCCCTCGGCGATCTGCGTGCCGACGCCGGTCTGCGTGTAGAAGGCGGCGATGCCGGAGCCGCCGGCACGGAGCTTCTCGGCGAGCGTGCCCTGCGGGGTGAGCTCGACCTCGAGTTCGCCGCTGAGGAACTGCCGTTCGAACTCCTTGTTCTCACCGACGTACGACGATGTCATCTTGCGAATGCGCCTCGCGCCGAGCAGCAGTCCCAGCCCCCAGTCGTCGACGCCGCAGTTGTTGCTGACGACCGACAGGCTGCCGGCTCCCTGCTCGAGCAGGGCCGTGATCAACTGCATCGGGTTGCCGCACAGCCCGAAGCCTCCGACAGCGATCGAGTCGCCGTCACGGATGTCTGCCACCGCGTCGGCCGCGCTGTCCACGCGTTTGTCGATGCTCATTCTCGTTCCACCTCATCCTCCTTCTGCGGCGTGCGCGCTCGTGGCGCCCGTGCCGGTACCGCCCACCGCGTCGCGCACGATCGGTGCGACCTGACGCATGCCGTGCTCGGTGAGCACGAGCGAATAGTGGTTGACGTCGTCGATCTCGTGTCGACGAAAGTTCCGGATCGATTCGGCTGCCGCATCGACCACCTGATCCGCGTAGAGCGGCGGGCCGTCGGTAAGACCACGGGGCGCGCGCAGGAAGTCGACGGGCACACGCAAGCTGCCGAGGGCATCCAGGTAGCCGTCTCCACCGTCCTGTTGCACGATGTTGGTCGCGACGGCGTCGAATCTGCTCGACGGCCGGAAGCCGCCATCGACCTCGTCGAGGTCGTAGTCGACGTACTCGGCGACGTCATCGTTCCAGTTGCCGCGAAACGCCGGATGCCCGCGCCAGAACTCCGCATACGCCGCGCGGCTCGGGAACACTCTGGACAGTCGCTCGCCAGCCGGCCCGAGCAGGTACGAGGGCAGTTCCTCGGCCGGCACGTCATCGGGGACCGTGACGGGTATCGGGAGGCCGCCGTCCAGGAGCACGAGCGCGGCGACCCGATCGGGATGCTGATCCGCCGTTCGTACTGCGACGAAGCCGCCCATCGAGTGGCCGACGACGACCGCCTTCCGAATATCGAACGCGTCGAGCACAGCGGCCATGTCATCGGCGTGATCACGGATGCCCCACGGTGCGGGAAGCGAGTTGCTGCGGCCCCGCCCGCGCAGGTCGGGCGCGATGATGCGCACGTTCGGCAGCGCATCCGCCAGCAACGGCCAGGTGCGATGCGATGCGCTGATTCCGTGCACGGCGAGCACGGGCATCCCTTGCGCGTCGGGGTTCCACACGCCGCCGGCGAGCTCACCGCCACTCACCGGCACCCGGAAAGGCTCGTACCTGACGATTCCGCCTGCCTGAGTCATCGTGCGCTCCATCCGCCGTCCATGGTGTAGCTCGCGCCGGTGACCATGCCGGCGTGCTCGCTCGCGAGCCAGAGCGCGAGCGATGCGACTTCTTCGGGCTCGACGAGTCGCTTGATCACGCTCTCGGTGAGCATGATCGTCGGCACGACGTCCTCCTCCGGGATGCCGTGCACACGGGCTTGATCGGCGATCTGCCGTTGGACGAGCGGCGTGTTCACGTAGGCAGGCTCGATGCAGTTGCTCGTGACGCCGTGGGGGCCGCCCTCGAGTGCCGTGACCTTCGACAGACCCTCGAGGCCGTGCTTCGCGGCGACATATGCCGACTTGTAGGCGGACGCGCGCAGCCCGTGCACGCTGGAGAGGTTGATGACGCGACCCCAGCCCCGTTGGTACATGCCCGGCAGCGCGGCCCGGATGAGAAGGAACGGCGCCTCCAGCATGAGCCGCATGATCAGTTCGAAGCGCTCCCGTTCGAACTCTTCGATCGGGCTCACGTGCTGGATGCCCGCGTTGTTGATCAGGATGTCCGCATCGAGCTCGAGCTCCGCGAGCGCTTCCACGTCGGAGAGGTCTACCTGCCACGCCGTTCCGCCGATCTCGTCGGCGACGCGGCGGGCGGCATCCCCGTCGAGGTCAGCGATCGTGACCGCTGCACCGGCCGCGGCGAAGGCTCGTGCGCACGCGGCGCCGATGCCGCTGGCTCCCCCGGTGATCAGTGCTCGGCGCCCGGCGAGTGAGTCGTCGAGGGATCCATCGTCAGCCACGGCACGCTCCGTTCGGTCATCGTCGACCAGGCCGCTCCGCTCATGCAGAAGACGACATCCGGCACGAACCGCCGGACATCACCAACAATACGTAAGCCCACACCAGTGCGGCAGATGCACATTCCGCCACAATTCAGGACATGCGGCCGGCTATGCCGGATATGTGGACGCCGACCGACATGTCCTGAATCGTGGCGAGCGGTACTCACCTGCACCGAACGCACCCTCGCACCCTCGCACCCTCGCACCCTGCGGGCAGCGGCGCGCCCGGCGGGGCCGGGCGCGCACATCACCCAGGAAGACTGATCGGCTTCACGATGTCCGCGTACGCCAACAGCAGGCTCATCGCTCCGAGCACGATGATCACCGCGTAGGTGAGTGGCATCAGCCTGGCCATGTCGACGGGCTTCGGCGAGGTGCCGCGACGCGTGGCCTTGAACCATCCGCGCTTCAGCCATTCCCAGATCGCGCCGGCGATGTGGCCGCCGTCGAGGGGCAGCAACGGGATCATGTTGAACACGAACAGCGCCAGGTTGAGCGAGGCGAGCAGGCTCAGCATCAGCTGGATCTTCGACATGAACGCGTACGAGCTGCTGTCGGCGATCTCTCCGGCCATGCGGCCGACGCCGATGATGCCGACGGGGCTGGACGCCGAACGCTCACCCGACCCGAATGCCGCGTTCCACACGCCGACCATGCGTTCGGGCAGGTTGATCACCACGCCGACGACCTGGCCGAGCTGCTGCCCAGTTGATGCGAACGCCGTGCCGATCGACTGCGGTTGGAACTCGGTCGTCGGTGAGATGCCGATCATGCCGATGTTCTTGGTGACGGTCTTGCCGGTCGAGGAATCGATGACCTGGCCCTCGGTCTGCTTCGGCGTGATCTGCAGCGTGACGTCCTTGCCGTCGCGCTCGACGACGACGGGCACGATCTCACCCGCCGAGTTCTGGATTTTCGTGGAGAGCTGCTCCCAGCTCGTGATCGCCGTGCCGTCGTACTTCACGATGCGGTCGCCGGACCTGAGGCCGGCGGCGGCAGCGGGGGACGCGGGATCGGATGTCGCGCACGTCGTGCTCGTCGTCGTCGCGGGCTTCAGACACGCTGATACAGACTGCACGGTGGTGCTCGCGGCCTGGACGCCGATGCCGCTGAGCATGATCGCGATCAGCACGAATGCGATCACGAGGTTCATGAACGGTCCGGCGAGCATGACGATGATGCGCTTGAACGGGTGCAGCCGGTAGAAGGCGCGGTGGTCCTCTCCGTCGGGGATCGTCTCGGCGCTGGCTATCCTCGCCTCTTCGGCCCAGGTGCCGAGCGTGCCTCTGCGCTGCTCGCCCGTCGTCTGCTGCGCCCGTTGCTCAGCTGAGGCGCCAAGGCCTCCGTCTGTCATCACGAGCGAGTTGTAGAAGCCCGTCGAGGCATCCCTCGGGGCGTCGCCGGGATGCTTCGGCGGGAACATGCCGATCATCGCGATGTAGCCGCCGAAGGGCAGCATCTTCACGCCGTACTCGGTCTCGCCCTTGCGGAACGAGAACAGTGTCCTTCCGAATCCCACCATGTACTGGGTCACTTTGACGCCGAACGCCTTGGCCGCCGTGAGATGTCCGAGCTCGTGCAGCGCGATCGACAGAGCGAGGCCGATCACGAAGATCAGCACGCCGACGATGAAGGGCAGCACGGAGGACATATGCGAAATGCTAACCGGATGACATCTGTGCGCTCCCCGAACGGAGCCTTTCAGCGGCATCCGCTCACGAAACGCATAGCCGGGTCACGCTACCCTCGTTCCGACACCCCCCTGATCGAGTTGAGGATGGCAGATGGCTACTGGCCGCGGCGCGAACGGACCGAGCAAGAAGGACCGTCGCGAAGAAGCTCGCGAGCACGCACGGCTCCTGCGCGAAGAGGCGAAGAGAAAGGCCCGCACGCGCAGGTGGATCATCCAGGGGTCGATCGGCGTGGTGATCGTCGCGGTGCTCGCCGTGGTCGCGCTCGTCATCGTGAACTCGATTCCGCAAGGCCAGACCTCCGCCGGTCCCAAGAACATGATCAGCAACGGCATCGTGCTCACGTCGACCACGAAGGCCGTGCGCACTCCTGCGCTGCAGCCAGGAGCGACTCCAATCGCGACGTCACAGCCTGACACCACGACCAAGGCCTACATCACCGTGTACCTCGATTACCAGTGCCCCTACTGCCAGGAATTCGAGACGGCGAACACGACCCAGATCGGCCAGTGGCTCGACGCGGGCATCGCACAGTTGGAGATCCACCCGCTGGCGATGCTGGATGCCTCCAGCAACGGCACGAAGTATTCGTCGCGCGCGATGAACGCCGCCGCGTGTGTGGCCAACTACAAGCCAGACGCGTACTACGCCGTCAATACGGCCCTGTTCAAGGACCAACCTGCCGAGAACACCAGCGGTCTGACCGACACGAAGATCCTGTCGATACTCAAGGGCGCCGGTGCGAGTTCCTCCGACATCACGAAGTGTGTGAACAACAACAAATTCTCCTCTTGGGTGGCAGCGTCGACCACGCGTTCGCTGACGAAGCCGCTCGCGAACTCCTCGGTCGCGAAGGTGAGCGGCACACCGACGGTGATCGTCAACGGTCAGCAGTACAACGGCTCGCTGACGGATGCCAGCACCTTCGCCTCGTTCGTCGAGTCGGCTGTCAGCGCCTCCGCGTCGACCTCGACGCCGACGCCGACTCCGACGGCCACCAAGTAGCCGGCGGGTCCCGGCCGGTCAGCCTTGCGAACGCTCGGCCGGTCGGGAGAGACCCAGCCGCCTGCTCATGTCGGCGATGAGGAACTCCGTATAGGCATCCACATCATCGACGACGCCGACGTAGTGGCCGAACAGCTCGAAGGACAGGTGCCCGAACAGCTGCGACCACACCGCGACCCCTTCCGCAACCGCCGGCGCGAGCTCGGGCTCCAGGCCGAACGCCTCGGCGAGTGGGACGAACGCGGGAGCAGCGGCGTCGCGTGCAGGGTCGGCGGGGAGCGTGCCGCCGGATGCCGCGGCATCCGCGATGACTCTCGCGATGAGCGAACCGACCACCGCCGCGGGCTCGAGGATCGACTGCGGTGCCCGGTAGCCGGGAACCGGCGTGCCGTAGATGAGCGCGTAGCGATGCGGATTCTGCCCCGCCCACGCACGCGTGCTTCGCACGATCACGGCGAACCGCTCTCGGGTGTCCGACGATGCGACGGATGCCTCGGCGCGCGTCACGTGCTCCCCCAGTGACGCGTGCGTCTGCACGATCAGATCGGTGAGCAGCTCGTCGCGACTGGAGTAGTGCCGATAGATCGCCGAGCTCACCACCCCGAGCGACCGCGCGATGGCGCGCAGCGAGATCGAATCCGCGCCGGCGTTCGCGAGCGCGTCAGCCGCCGCGTCGAGCACGCGCTCGCGCGAGATCACCGGCTTCCGCCCCCGACGGACTGACCCGTCTGTCACCCCTCCATCCTGCCACTCGCACGAAAGTATTAGTGAGCACCGCTCTTGAGATACGCATCAGGTTCCCCTATCGTCACCAGAGCAGCGCTCACCAACCTACGGAGATGTCGATGGCCGTTTCGCTCGTTCTCGGTGCCGGATTGATCGGCTCACCGCTCGCGCAGCGGCTCGCCGAACGTGGCGACGAGGTACGAGTCGGAACGCGTACCGGCCGGAAGGTCGAGGGCGCGCAGCCCCTGCCGCTCGATGCGAGCGACCCGGATGCCGTCTCCCGCGCGGCCGCGCACGCCGACACGATCTTCCTCGCGACGAACCCGCCGTACACGACGTGGCAGAAGGACTGGCCGCCGATCTTCTCAGCGACGGTGACGGCGGCCGAGCGCACCGGGGCATCCCTCGTCGTGATGGGCAACCTCTATCCATACGGAACGCCGACCGGACCGATGACGGAACACTCGACCGAGACGACGCATGAGACGAAGGGACTGGTACGCAAGGCCGGCTGGCAACTCGTGCGCGAGGCGACGGAGCAGGGACGGATCCGCGGTGTCGAAGTGCGGGCAAGCGACTACTTCGGGCCGGGCGCAACGGGGACCGCGCACCTCGGAGACGCGTTCTTCACCGGCATCCTGAGGTCGAAGACGGCGCGCGGTGTCGGCAGCCCAGAGCTCGACCACAGTTGGAGCTACCTGCCCGACATCGTGTCGACGTTGATCGCGGCGTCGGACTGGACGGGCGCATGGGGGCGCATCTGGCATGTGCCGAGCGGCGCCCCGCATCCGAGGGCGGAGATCGCGGCGCAGCTGAACGCCATCTACGGCACGTCGGGAGAGGCATCCGCTTACCCGCAGTGGATGCTGCGATCGCTCGGCGTCTTCAGCCCGATGATGCGCGAGATCCACGCGTCGAGCTATCAGTTCACGACGCCGTTCGTGATCGACGCGACCGAGACATCCCACCTGCTCGGGGCCGAGGAGACGCCGTGGCACGAGGCCCTGACCACCACAGCCGAGTGGTACCGCGAGCGGCTCTGACCCGCGTCGCCGAGCTACGAGGCGATGACGACGTCGGCCGTCTCGCGTGCCCAGCGCTCCGCCTCGGCGAGCGTGTCGAGGTCGAGGGACGTGGCAGGCTCGTGATCGTCGACGACCTGTTCGATGATGTCGAGGATGTCGAGAAAGCCGATGCGCCCGGTGTGGAACGCGGCGACCGCCTGCTCGTTGGCCGCATTGAACACGGCCGGGTAGGTCGATCCCGCGAGCCCGACACGCTTGGCAAGACGTACGGCGGGGAACGCTTCGTCGTCGAGCGGCTCGAAGGTCCAGGACTGCGCCTTCGCGAAGTCGAGCGGAGCACCGACACCGGCCACCCGGTGCGGCCAGTCCAGGCCGAGCGAGATCGGCAACCGCATGTCGGGCGGTGACGCTTGCGCGATCGTCGAACCGTCGACGAACTCCACCATGGAGTGCACGATCGACTGCGGATGCACGGCGACGTCGATGCTGTCGTAAGGCACGTCGAACAGCAGGTGCGCCTCGATCACCTCGAGGCCCTTGTTCACGAGTGTCGCGGAGTTGGTCGTGACGACCAGCCCCATTTTCCAGGTGGGGTGTGCGAGCGCCTGCTGCGGCGTGACATCCCTCAGCTCGTCGCGGCTCCTTCCCCTGAACGGGCCGCCGGATGCCGTGACCACCAGCCTGCGCACTTCGCGCTTGTCGCCGGCGAGAAGCGCCTGCGCGATCGCCGAGTGCTCAGAGTCGACAGGCACGATCTGCCCGGGCTTCGCGATCGAGGAGACCAGTTCGCCGCCGACGATCAGCGATTCCTTGTTCGCCAGAGCGAGCGTGCGACCGGATTCGAGTGCGGCGAGGGTCGGACCGAGCCCGACAGATCCCGTGATGCCGTTGAGCACCACGTCGGCGTCGACGTCGCGCACGAGCTGTTCGGACTCGTGGGCACCGAGTGCCGTGTGCTCGACCCGGAATTCCGCTGCCTGGGCGTTCAGCCCTTCCCTGTCGCTGCCGGCGGACAGGCCAACGACCTCGAAGCGGTCCGCGTTGGCTCGGATGACGTCGAGCGCCTGGGTTCCGATCGAACCGGTGGAGCCGAGAATCAGTACCTTGCGCATCCGCTCATGGTATCTGCGAGCGGTGACAGAGCCGCCGGTCTACGACGCGGCGAAGGTTCGCAGAATGTCGATCACGAAGACGATCGTGTCGGTGCCCTTGATCCCCGCTTGTGAACTGCCTGCCGTGCCGTAACCGGCGGCAGGCGGGATGACGACGAGCACTTGCGATCCGACGGTCTGGCCGATGAGTGCCTGCTGGAAGCCCTTGACGAAACCGCTGACCGCCTCTGGCTGCACGGGCAGCGACTTGCCCCAGCTCTGGTCGAAGACCTTGCCGGTTCGCCAGTTGACGCCCTGGTACTGGATGAACACGCCGTCGGTCGATTTGACGGCGGCGCCGGTCCCCTTCTTGAGGACCTCGACCTTGGTCTCCGTCGAGGGCTTCGTGTCCTTCGGAATGGTGATCGTCGGCTTGCCGCTGGCGGCAAGCTTCACGGTCGGGAATCCGGCCTGCGCGGGCTGGGCCGCCCCATCGGCCTTCGTGGGGACCGCGTCGACGATGTCGGCGACGAACACCACGGTGTCCGTGGTCTTCAGGCCGATCTGCGTCGGGTCTGCGCCGCCCCATGCCGCCTTCGCGGTGGCCGTCGTCACGAGGCGCGAACCCACCGGCGCACATTCGATGGCGTCGGTGATCCCCGGAATCAGAGTGGAATCGCCCACGGAATACGGAACAGGGGCGTCGCTTCCGTACCCGCTGCTGACCAATTTGGCTCCGCTCGTCCCGTTGTAGGCGACCAGCGAGACATCCACCATCGTGCCCTTCTTCGCCTCTGCGCCGTCACCCTTGGTGACGTAGCTGCGCTCCGTCGAGGTCGCCTTCAAGGGCTTCGTGAACGTCACGGCGGGCTCTGCGTTCTTGGCGCCGGTGACCTTGACCGCGTCGGAGACCGAACCGGACTTCGGTGGCGTGCAGGCGCTCGAGGCCGATTTCGCGGACGACGTCGACGTCGCGGTACTGCCGGAGGCCGTGCCGGCGCACCCTGCAAGCAGCAGGGTTGCAGCGGAGACGGCAAGGATGGCGGAGATCTTCGTGCGCACGACAAAGCTTTCTGAAGACGAAAAGGGGGCACCTCAGTGTGCCCTATGCGGCTCTGTCGACGCTGGGAAGCGAGAACGGAGCGCAGAGAAAAGAGGAGCGCCGAGAGAGGAACGGAGTGCGGAGACTGAGGACCGTGGCCGGTTCAGGCGACGAGCAACTGCGCCGATCCGCTTTCGGACGGCCGGTGGGATGCCGCGGCCTGCGCGATCAGCGCGGCCTCGCGCCGTCGCACCGTCAGGTCGAGCACGGGGGCGACTGCCTGCGCGCCCGGCCCGCGCTCAGCCGAAACGAGTTCGACATCCGTCTCGTGCATCAATTCGCGAAGCGTGACGCCCAGCACGGCGCAGACCGTCTGGATGATCTCGCTGGACGGCTCCTTGCGACCCCGTTCGATCTCGGAGAGGTAGGGCAGCGACACCGCCGACAACTCGGAGACCTGGCGCAGGGTGAGGCCCTGAGCGAGGCGCAGACGCCTGATGGCCGATCCGACCGCGTGTCGCAGGAGCATGACGCAAGGCTACGCGTCGACCCGTCTCGCACGCCTGCAAATCGGTTCTGCTGTGAGCTAAGTCGCCCGCGGCAGAAAGCCGCCCGGCGTCGCGGAGAGCGCCGCACGATGGTCGCATCAGCGTCGCCACCGGGGACGCACGACGGAAGGATTCCCGTGCCGGACACCGCAAGCATCCCCCCTCAGGTCTTCGACAAGCTGCTCGACGACCGCATCGTTTTTCTCGGCGTCGAGGTCGATGACGCCGTCGCCAACGAGATCTGCGCGAAGCTGCTGCTGCTGGCTGCGGCCGACCCGGAGCGCGACATCCAGCTCTACATCAACTCGCCGGGCGGGTCTGTGACGGCAGGCTTCGCGATCTACGACGTGATGCGCTATGTGAGCCCCGACATCCTCACGGTGGGTATCGGCTTCGCCGCCTCGATGGCACAGTTCCTGCTCAGCTCGGGTACGCCGGGCAAACGCTTCGTGCTGCCGAACACGCGGATCGTCATGCATCAACCGCACGGCGGCTTCGGTGGAACGGCCGCCGACATCAGCAGGCAGGCCGAGCAGATCGTGAAGTTCAAGAACGAGATGGCCAAGATCACGGCGGAGCAGACCGGGCACACGATCGAGGAGATTCTGCGCGACGGCGACAGGGATGCCTGGTACGACGCGGAGGAGTCGGTGCGCTACGGATTCGCGGACGGCGTGATCGCCTCGCAAGACGCCCTCGCCGGGGCCGTCCTCAAGCGCCGGTCGTGACAGCGGAGCCGATCGCCACGGCTGACGCGTTGCGCGTGCACAGCCGAGCCCCCAGCCCATAGTGTCGGTGCATGCCCGAACGCGATCGCGAGTCAGCGCGCCTGGGCGGATGGGTTCTCCGCGCTTCAACGGGTGACATCGTGATCGTCGCGAGCGCCGTTCTCGCGGTTCTCGCGTTTCTCATTCTCGCGGCGGTCGTCCCGCGCCCTGCCGCTCAGACGACCACATCCGACGCGACCTTCCACGCGGGCCTCATCATCAGCGACGCCGCCTTCTACGATCCCGACACGATGACCGCGCGCCAGGTGCAGCGCTTCCTCGAGACCAAGAAGTGCACGCCCTCCGACGGGGTGCCGTGTCTCGCCGACTACCGGCAGGACACCCAGGACGAGCCCATGCAGTACGCCCACTGCGCGGCGTATCACGGCGGGAAGGGGCAGCGGGCCAGCGCCATCATCGCCGCCGTGGCGCAGGCGTGCCGCGTCAGCCCGAAGGTGCTGCTGGTACTGCTGCAGAAGGAACAGTCCCTGCTCACGCATCCGAGCGCGTACGGCTACCAACGTGCGACGGGCTACGGATGTCCCGACACAGCCGCCTGCGACGCCGACTACTTCGGCTTCTTCAACCAGCTGTACAACGCTGCGTGGCAATTCCGCGAGTACACCGTCGGCGGCTCGTCCTGGCGGTATCACGTCGGCAAGGTGTCGATCCTCTATCACCCGAATGCCGAGTGCGGATCGAGCGTGGTGAATATCCGCAACCAAGCGACGGCGAACCTCTACAACTACACGCCGTACCAGCCGACGCCGGAGACCGTGCGACATCCCGACGTCATGACCGACTGCTCCACGTTCGGCAACCTGAACTTCTGGCGGCTCTACAAGGAGTGGTTCGGCTCGCCGCTGACCGTGCCCTTCCCCGTGCAGCACGACGGATGTCTGAACCTCAGAGACGGCGCCCGCTGCTTCCCCGATCCGCGCACGGGACTGTAGAACCGGTCACGAGCATGCGCCGCAGGGCATATGCCGCGACGTATCGTCGAACCATGACTTCGACGTCGCGCGTCCTCGCGCCGCACACACCGGTGCAGACGCAGCGACAGCAGATCGACACCCCCACTCCTCGCATCGGCTTCCTCTACGGGTTCGGCCGTTTCGTCGTCGCACCCTTCGCACGGGCGATGTACCGGCCGCGCGTGCTCGGGAGGCAGAACGTGCCCAAGTCGGGCGCGGTCATCCTGGCCAGCAACCATCTCTCCTTCATCGACAGCGTGGTCATTCCGGTGGTGGCACCGAGACCCGTGCAGTTCCTCGCAAAATCGCACTACTTCGAGGGCCATGGGATCAGCGGGTGGGTGAAGCGCGTGTTCTTCACCGCGATCGGCGCCGTCGGTGTTAAGCGCGGTGCCGGCAGAGACTCGCAGGACGCGCTCGAGCTGAGCAGGGACATCCTCGAGGCAGGCAACGCGTTCGCGCTGTACCCGGAGGGCACCCGCTCCCGCGACGGGCGTCTCTACCGCGGTCGCACCGGTGTCGCCTGGCTGGCACTGACCACGGGGGTCCCGGTCGTGCCCGTCGGGCTGATCGGAACGGAGCGACTGCAGCCGGTCGGAAAGAACCTGCCGAAGTTCGCGCGGGTGACGGTGGCGTTCGGCACCCCGATCGACGTGTCGTCGTTCGGACCGGCGACCAGCGGCCGCGCGCGGCGTGAGGCGACGGATGCGATCATGGCCGAGATCCAGCGCCTGAGCGGACAGGTCGAAGCGGGCGTCTACAACGAAGGCCCCGCCGAATAACGTCGTTCGTACGGGCGGCCCGGCGGTCCCTCACGTCGGCCTCAGGCCGAAGAGTCGACGGCGGACAGAAGGTGCGACGTCAGGCCGAAGGGTCGGCGCCAGACTGAAACGCCTGCATCAGGCCACGTGGGCGACGGACTCGTGCTCGACCGGGAAGTTCACAGACGACGCGATGAAGCACAGTCGAGCGGCCTCCTCGTGCAGGCTCTGCGCCAGCTCGATGTGCGCAGGGTCGCTGACCGTCACGTCTGGACGTAGCGTGACCGAGGTGAAATGACCGCCGCCGTCGGCGGTCGTCGTCATGGTTCCGGTAGCCGAATCGCTGTAGGCGGTGACCACGACGCCGTGCCGTTGCGCGACGTGCAGGTAGCTGAGCAGATGGCATTGCGAGAGCGCGGCGACCAGCAGCTCTTCGGGGTTCCAGCGCTCCGGATCGCCGAAGAAGGCGCGGTCGCTCGACCCCTCGATCGGCGGGTTCCCCTCCGCACGCACGACGTGATCGCGGCCGTAGTCGCGATAGCCGCTCGTGCCGGTGCCCCGATTGCCCGTCCACTCGAGGGTGAGCGCGAAGTGGTGATCGACGTTCATATGCTGATCCTCTCGTCGGGTGTCGGGTCGGTTCCCTCCGCCTGAGCGCGGTGTGCCTGTACCCACTCTGCCCGATCGCACACTCCGCCGCATTGCCGGCGGGCACCGCACGGAACGTCCCGGTGCTGCCGCGTCGCCTGTCGCCTTGGCTAGACTCGAAGACACCATGAGCGAGTCGAACCGTGGCCCCCGGGCACCTGTGACGGGAACGTTCGATATCTCATCGGCGGTGGAGCTCGCGGTCGTCGAGCGAAGCGGATTCATCGAGACCAGGCACGCCGGCTCTGCTGTCGTGCTCGGCCCCGAAGGCGATCGGATGCTGTCGCTCGGCGACCCGGATGCCGCGATCCTCCCTCGTTCGGCACTGAAGCCGTTCCAGGCGGTCGCCTCCATCTCGGCGGGCGCCCGACTCGACGCAGAGCAGACCGCGCTGGCGACGGCCAGCCACGCTGGAACCGCTGCGCACGTCGCCGTTGTGAGGGGCATCCTCTCCTCTGTCGGTCTAGACGATAGGGCGCTGCTGTGCCCTCCTGCGCTGCCTGCCGACCGCGCCTCCCGCGACGACGTGATCCGGTCGGGTGCGAGCCCCGCCCCTGTGTACATGGAGTGCTCCGGAAAGCACGCAGGGATGCTTGCGGCCTGCGTCGCCAACGGATGGTCGCTCGGCGCGTACACGGACCAGCGGCATCCGCTGCAGCAGCACGTGAAAGACGTCGTCGAACGCCTGACCGGCGAGAAGGTTTCGCACGTGGCCGTCGACGGATGCGGCGCCCCGGTGTTCGCGATCACCCTGAACGGGCTGGCACGCGGCGTGCAGCGCATGGCGACGGCATCCGAGCAGTCGCCCTTCGCGCTCTATCGCACCGCCGCGTTGGTCGCTCGCAGCGCCAAGGAGAACGCCTGGGCGATTTCGGGAGCGGGACGCCCTGACACGGTGCTCATCGAGGACGTCGGCGCGTACGCCAAGGCCGGCGCAGACGGGCTGATGACCATGGCGATGCCGGACGGCACGACGGCAGCCGTGAAGGTGCTCGACGGGAGCATCTCGGCGGCGCGCGTGGCTGCCGTCGGACTTCTCGCCCAGGTGGGCGCCATCGACAGGACCGCTGCCGACGGCGTGCTCGGCCGGTTGGGCACGACAGTGCTCGGTGGTGGCATTCCGGTCGGCCGGCTCCGCCCAGCGATGTGACGACGGGTTTCGACAAGGACTTCGCGGTCAAGGGCGACCGTGATCGGGCCCCAAGAGGCCCGGAATCGAGAAAGAACGGAACGACATGAGAATCTCCATCCCGCGCGAGATCAAGAACAACGAGTACCGCGTGGCCATCACCCCCGCCGGCGTGCACGATCTGGTGGCGAACGGTCACGAGGTGCACGTGGAGCGCGGCGCTGGCGAGGGCTCCTCCATTCCCGATTCGGCGTACGCCGACGCCGGCGCGATCATCGAACCGGATGCCGCGACGACGTGGTCGACGGCGGAGTTGGTGCTCAAGGTGAAGGAGCCGATCGAGCAGGAGTTCGCCTACTTCAGGGACGACCTGACGCTCTTCGCCTATCTGCACCTCGCCGCTGAGCCCGGCCTGACCCGGGCGTTGATCGACGCCGGAGTGACGGCGATCGCGTACGAGACCGTTCAGCGCGCCGACCGCTCCCTTCCACTGCTCGCACCGATGAGCGAGGTGGCGGGGCGCCTGTCCGCCATCGTCGGGGCGAACACGTTGTTGAAGCCGAACGGAGGGTCCGGCCTGCTCGTTCCTGGCGTTCCCGGCACCTATCCGGCGAAGGTGACGGTGCTCGGCGGCGGCGTCGCAGGAACGAACGCGACGTCCGTCGCGGTCGGCCTCGGCGCGGACGTCACAGTGCTCGACACGAACGTGGCACGGTTGCGCGAGCTCGACGCGTTGTACGCAGGCCGCATCAAGACGATCGCCTCGACCGCGTTCGAGATCGAGCGTGCCGTGCTCGATGCCGACCTCGTGATCGGATCGGTGCTGGTGCCCGGTGCGAAGGCGCCGAAGCTGGTTCGCAACGAGCTGGTGGCAAGGATGCGTCCTGGCAGCGTTCTCGTCGACATCGCGGTCGACCAGGGCGGATGCTTCGAAGACTCGCATCCGACGACGCACGATGACCCGACCTTCCGGGTGCATGACACCGTGTTCTACTGCGTTGCGAACATGCCAGGGGCCGTGCCGCACACGTCGACGCACGCCCTGACGAACGCAACGCTCCCCTACCTGCGCGCGATCGCGAACAACGGGTGGCGGACCGCCGTAGCCACCGATCACTCCCTCGCGCTGGGCCTCAACGTCGTGGGCGGAAAGGTGACGAACGCCGGCGTGGCCGATGCGAACGGCGTCGAGCTGACGCCGCTGGATGCCGTGCTGGGCTGAGCCGGTCATTCCGGCACGGTGACCCGTCGGAACTCGCCGTCCCGGGTGTAGATCAGTGCGTGGCCGGGAAGCGTCGCGGGAGGCAACACCCGGGAGTGCAGGATGCCGCGCACCTGGGCGAGGGTGCAGCCGTCGAAGACGATCGAGCCGTCGCGTCTCAGACGCGTCATGAGCTGCCAGCGGGATTGCCAGGCATCCGCATCGCCGACGATGGCCATCGGCTCGCTCTGCGCGCGCACCGCGATCGCCGTGGGTGACACCGGTGCATCGGCCTGCGGAGAGAACGAGTCCTCACGCACGTCGGCGAGCTCGACCACGCGAAGCCCCTGAGCGGATGCCCGCAGCCGCCTCGCCACGACGCCCGGCGCTCGTGAGACCACGATCGTGGTCGTCCCTGCTGGGAAGGCAAGTCGCTCGACCGCGCTCACCCTCGGCCCAACGCCCGAGGTCTCCTGTCGTGAGACCGCTTCGTCCTCCACGAGCACGACCTGGGCCAACAGGCCGCGCCAGACACCTCGACCGGGCGGCGCGGCCTGGTCATAGAACTCGGCCGCCGCGCCGGCGAGCACGTGCTCCTGCCGGTCGGCCTGCCGCAGGACGAGGCGTTCCCCGAAATGCCCGGCGACGGACCGTAGACCAGAGGGCAGCACAGCGGCCGAGCAGACGACAGCGATCCCGGCACGAGGGCCGTCGACCAGAAGGGACCGCACACGATCGAGCATCTCTTCCCTGTGTACGTCGCCGAAACGAGCAAGCAGGGCGTCGAGATCGTCGATGAGCACGAGGAGCGGCTCGCGCGAGCCGGAGTGCAGGA
Source organism: Humibacter sp. RRB41 (assembly GCF_022761015.1). Classification (GTDB taxonomy): domain Bacteria; phylum Actinomycetota; class Actinomycetes; order Actinomycetales; family Microbacteriaceae; genus Humibacter. Next base: position 414,483 of record NZ_JAKWJQ010000003.1, on the reverse strand, counting down.
TCGAGTCGGCCCACTCGAAGGCATCCCATGCTCCCTCGATTTCCCCGGGAACCCACAGCACGCCGGATCGCCACTGGGCAGCGATGCTCACAAGGGCGCCCGTCTTACCCGCTCCGCGTACGCCGAGCACCAGCAGATGCTCCGCCTGCGGCCGATAGACGATGCCCTCCTGAATCTGGCGATCGGGATCGTCCAGCGCCCCGAGCACAACCGATCCCGCCGGTGTGCCGGCGAACGCCGTGAGAGGGATGCGCTCGGGCAGCGCGGGAAGCCACGGCGGGCGGACGGGTGTCGACATCGGATACTTGGCGGCGACCGCGCTGACATCGGACGGGTCGGCCGTCGCGGCCTGAGCGGTCACGAGCTCTCCGTCCCTGACGACCACGAGCCGTCCTGGCACGGCATGAGGCAGCCGCGCAGCGGCATCCGTTCCCAGCAGCGCCGTGCTGTCGCTCTCGGAGCTGAGGCGCAGTGAGACGCGCAGTGCGCAGTTGGCCAGCAACCCGTCGGCGAGGACTCCGGTCGCTCGCTGCGTTCCGAGGATGAGGTGCACGCCGAGCGCTCTGCCGCGCGCCGCGACGTCGGCGAACAGCCCGGCGAGGTCGGGAAAGGCAGCGAGCATCGCCGCCGCCTCGTCGACCACGATCACCAGACGCGCGGGTGCAGCGTCCGAGTCGTGTACGTCGGCGATCCCGAGGTCCGCGAGCACCGCTTCGCGCCTCCGAAGCTCGGCACGAAGGCTCTTCAGTGCCCTGTCCGCTTCACCGTGGCCCAGGTCGGTGACCACCCCCACCGTGTGAGGCAGAGCCGACAGCCGTGCGAAGGCCGTTCCGCCCTTGAAGTCGACGAGCAAGAAGTTCACGCGATCGGGAGCGGAGCACGAGGCCATACCGAGCACCCACGAGATCAGCAGCTCGCTCTTGCCGCTGCCCGTCGTGCCCGTCACGATGGCGTGCGGACCCGACGCGACGAGGTCGAGTACGAGGGGGCCCGTCGCGGTGACTCCGATGGCCGCTGGCAACCCGTCCGTCGGCTCGCTCGTCGCCGTATCGGACAGATCGGCCAGAGCGACAGTGTCGGGCAGCGAACGCCCGCCCGTGACGCCTCTCGAGAGCGCGGCCGATGCGAGGTCGTCTCCGAACAACGCCGTGGATCTGGCAGTGACGAGCTCACCGCGCAACGTCTCGGGAGCTCCAGGTGAGCTGAGTCGATTGATTCTTCCCGCCGCGTCCACCTCGAGGACCTCGCCGCATCCGGTCGGAAGGCCGTCGACGTCGGCGGCGAGCGCCAGCACCGCCGTCATGGTCCGTCGGCCGAAGGACGCGTCCCTCGCTCGGCTGTCGAGCTCGAGCGGGTGCGATGGACCCGATTCGGGTGCGGGACGAGCGGCATCCGTTCGCTCCGCAGCATCGGGGTGATCATCGACGATGTGCAGACGAAGGTGTTCCGCGTCGGCCTGCGCCGCGTGCGGATAATCGTCGAGCCAGTCGTAGACGTCTCCTGACGGAGCCGTGATGGCGAGTACACCGGGCGGATGCGCGTCCGAGAGCTGCGCGACGAGCCCGCGCACGAGGGCCCTTCCGATGATGGCCGGCGCGACGATGCCGATTCCGGCCGTGGGGTCGACCAGGACCGGGGCGCCGTCGACGATGCGGCAGACGGCCAGGAGGTCGCGATCCTCGTCGGTATCCGCTGTTCCGGAGACAGGCAACGTGCTCGGCGCACTCCCTGTGCCGATGCGCACAGGCACGAATCGTTCTGTCGACGCCGCCCATCGCCTGGCCCGGTGGGCCGGATCGGTCATCAAAGCGTCCGCGCCCGGATGTGCGGCGCCCAGCAGCGCGCGCTCCCGTGCGTGGGCAAGGGCGACGTCATCGAGAAAGCGCTCGCGGGCAGCACGATAGACGCGCGCCTCGGATCGTCGTCTGCGACGAGCCGCGACCCGGCCGTCGATCGTGCTCGCGATCGCGATCACCGGGCTGAGCGCGGCGAAGGCGATCATCATGGGCGATCGCGTGATCGCGAAGAGCGCGGCGGCGCCGGCCAGTGGCGCGAGAACTGCCAGCAATGGAAACGGCGCACGCTGTGGCGGCGAAGGATGCCTCGGCAGCGTCACGGAGTCGATCGGGGAGGCACCGGGCGCTGGCATGCATCCAGTCCAGTCGTTCGAGCGGGGGCGCGGACGCGCCGAACGAGAATCGGTGGATGCCCCACTCAAGCGGCGCCTGTGGACGCGGGGACCTTCAGCGCACGTCGAACCAGCGGTCGCCGATCTCCACCTTGCCACCGCGCGGAACCCGATAGCGACGACCGGGTTCGCAACGGCGCGGAGCCCCAGCAGGAGGGATGATCACGGTGCCGTTGGCCGAGTAGCGGTCGCAAACCCACAGCTCGCCCGCCTCCACGCCGAACTCGAGATGAGTCTTCGAGACCGATCTCTCGTGATCCGCGATCGAGACCAGCTGGTCGAACCGCTCTCCGGGTTGGGCGAAGGGCCGCCGTCCGAGCAGTCCGGCTCCGACGACGACGACACGCTCGCCCGTTGAAAAGGACAGCACATAGGGAACGGGGGCTGGAGAGTCATCGGTCGGGGGGACGGATTCCGTCGACAGCACGGAGATCTCGGCCGTGACGATGAGCTGCTCGTTGGTGCTGAACGCAACAGTGTCTGGCGTGGCATCCTGAGCGGGCGGGTCCGCCTGCCGCACATCCTGCGACAGCCGCGCGGCGGCATCCAGCACGGAGCGCCTCATCGACGGCGACATCACGGTGGTATCGCCCGGACGCGGATCGGCGACCTTCGACCGCGGCACCGCGGTGGCACTCACGGAGCGTCCGCACTTGCCGCAGAACATTGCACCGTCGGGCAGCGCCGCCCCGCATGCTGCACAGTTCACGATCGCCTCCCCCCGCGCCCGGTGTTCCCTCTGCTTCCACGGTAGCCGCCGAGCGAGCGCAGTGAGACCTTCGCACGTAACCGGCCCCAGCGGGTCGCGCGCGCGTTCAGGTCGCGCCGCAGCTCGTCGACGGCCCGCCACACCTGATCGGCGTCGGTGTCATCGGGTTCAGCCCTGCCGAACGCTGCACGATCGGCGACCGACGCCAGGAGCACGGGACGCGGTCCCCCGACAGTCTCCGCGACCTCGCTGCGGGTCGCGAACCCGGGTGGCGAGTAGCCGTGATCGACGGCGGAATCCGCGAATTCGTTCCACGCTCCTGCGATGCGCCCGCGAGGAAGCACCCGTGTCGATCGTCGTGCTCGGCGTCGCCGCCATTTCGCCGCGATGACGGCGAGGAACGGGGATGCCGCCAGCGCAAGACCGAGCACGGTCCAGCCCAGCACTGTGAGCACGGCGAGCAGGATGCCCAGCCAAGCCGGCGTCCGATCCTCCTGCTGCTTGGCCACGTGAGACTGCGGCGGCTGATTCTCCTGTGTGTCCGTCGTGTCTTTCGGCGGCTCGACGACCGACTGCGGCCTGGAGATCTGCTTCGGCTGATCCGGCTTCTTCTCCGGGATCGGACGCACCTGAGGGTTCGGGTCCACGTCGACCCAGCCGTCCTTCGCGGTCTTCACCTGAATCCAGGCCGAGATGTCGTTCCCGGTGAAGGTGACCTCGTCTCCCGACGCATCCTGCGGCACGTCGAATCCCAGCACGACTCGGGCGGGGAAGCCCAGCTGGCGAGCCATCAGCGCCGCCGCGACGGCGTATTGCTCCTGATCCCCCACCATCGGCGTGGAATCGAGCAGAGCATTGATGCGGTCGGCGCCGTGGCCGGAGAGGCTCTTCACCTCGTTCCCTATGCCGTGGCTGATGTAGCCGGTGTCGGCAAGCCGCTGAAGCACGGTGGAGAGCTTCGCGCCGGGAGTCGCCGCATCGCCCTGGTACCGCTGCACGGTCTCGGCAAGATCGGAGGGGAGCGTCGTCAGTGCAGGCTGAGGCGCCGTTCCCGGCTTGGCGTTCGCCAGTTGCGCGATCGTCTGCGACGGAGTGGTCGCCGCCGTCACCTCGTACGAATCTCCCGAGTTCAGGGAGGCCGTGTCCGCCATCGTCGCGGTCACCGCGTTGTAGTAGAAGTCGTCGCGCAGAGTGTCGGCATCCGCACCGCTGAATTCGATGTGCTCCAGGTCGCCGAAGGTCGGCAGCCACGGTCCGCCGAGCCCGTCCATCGTGATCGAGAGCGTGCTCGTGCTTCCGGATGCCGTCGGCTGCGACAACGAGTCGGGAACGCGAGCGAACGCACCGGAGTCGCCGGGTTCTGTACCCACCGAGTAGACGATGCCGTTGTAGCTGTCGAGCGTGGCGATGCGCAGTCGTCGCACGTCGCCCAGCCCGTGAACGGTGAACATGGCCGCGTCGGAGCGACCCGGCTCGAGGTAGGACCGGAACGCGGACAACGGGCTGGCGTAGTCACGAGGGTTGAACGGAGGCATCGTCGCGGTCCGGGCGACACTGCGGGCCGATGCCGGTGGCACCAGGTACGAGATTCCGGCGGAGGCGACGACCGCCAGCACGAGAACCACGGCTGCGATCACCACCGATCGGGTGGCGGCCAGGGAACGTTCGCCACGACGCACATCGGCGTGCGCGCTGGAGAGCGCGATGAGCCGGGAGACACGGCGTCTGCGGCGCATCCAAGCCAGCCAGCCTACCGCGAGTCCTGCAACCAGGACCGTCAGCGGAAGGGGCGTTGCGGTCGCATCGGAACCCAGCACGATCGCCAGCACGAACACGATTAGCGGCGGAACGACGGCGAGCTCCGCCGCTCGGGATCGGAGTGCGACGGTGACCGCGACGACACAGGAGCCGAACGCGAGCACGTAAGCAGGGGTGAGCAGGGCCTGATACGACCCGACGGGCACCGCGATCGTGATCAGCTGTTTCCAGCCGAGCGCGACGGAGCTCAGCAGGTCGAGGAATCCTTGGGCGGTCGGCACGACCCCCCAGATCGTCTCCCCCGGCACTGCAAGCGGGACGCCGATGAGCAGGAAGACCCCGACCGACACGAGCGTCGTGACCAACGAGTTCCAGTGCCACACCGTCGCGCAGACCGCCACGGCGATGCCCGCGATCAGAGCACCGACCGCCATCACCACGAAGTCCGTCGACTGGTACACCGGCCAGAATGCGGCGACGCACGCGGCCGCCAGCGCGAACAGGTAGGCGGTCGCCGTGAAGCGGAAGACGACATCCGATCGCTTCATGCCGCCCTCGATCTGGCGAGACTCGACCGAAGGTCATCGAGGTAGCCGACCGTGAGGATGCTCATGTCGCCGAGCTTGCGCAGGCTCGGGGTCTCGCCAGGCGTGCACCGCACGGCGACCACCTCGACTCCCTGGCGGAACATGGACGAGGCGTGCCTCAGCTGGGCCGCCGTCACCGTCGATCCGCAGACCAGGAAGGCGATCGACAGATCAGGAGTTCCCTCGGCCGCGACCTTGGCGACGTCGACGATGCGCAACGCCGCGGACGTCGTGTCGATGCGGCAGAGCGAGTCGAGGAGACGAGTGGGCGATGCGGCATCCAGCGCACGCACGTCGTAGACCGCGTTCTTCGCGAAGTCGGGCGTCTTCTCGCTGACCACGACCGAGACGGCTCGCGTGTCGCGGATCGCCTGCACCCCCAGAGACCCGGCCGAACTCACGGCCAGTTCGAACTCGTCTTCCGAGGCGAAGTCGGCATCGGCCAGGCTGAGCGCGACGAGCAGATTGCTACGCCTGGTCTGCTCGAACTGACGCACCATGAAGGCACCTGTCTTCGCGCTGCTTCGCCAGTGGATGTGCCGACGCTCATCGCCCCGCGCGTACTCGCGCAGCGCGTGGAACGACATGTCGCTCGTGGTGAGCTCACGTGTCGGATTTCCCTCGAGATCGTGCACCATGCCGGTGCTCATGCTCGGGATGGAGATGGTCGCCGGGTGCACGAACAGCTCGACCGTCTGCTGCCAATCTGCTTCCCTGCGCATCAGCCCGACCGGGTCGGCGCGAACCGAGCGGATCGGCCCGATGGTGACCACGCCTCTGCGCGTTGTCGGCACGAGGAAGACATCGCGGAATTCCGCAGAAGGACGCAACCCCGGTACCGCGAACTCCGCGACGCCGGCACCGACCGGCACCTCGATGCGCGCGGCGAGCAGACCGTGCCTCATCGGGTTCGACACGATCACATCGACGGGGGCCGAAGCGCCGACGACGACCCGCGGATTCGGCAGATGCAAGACCGCGTGGTAGTTCACCGACCCGAGCAGGTAGATCATGGCGATGATGAAAAGTGCGACACCGAGCCATGCGAAGACGACCGCCTCTGCCCAGCCCGCAACGTAGCCCACCACGAACGATGCGATCGTCATCAGCGCGACGCACACGCCCGTGATCGTCATGATCTCGGTCGTCGCACGCCACACTCGACCGCACCAGGCGGCGAAAGCCCGCCAGCCGCGCACGACGTCGACCACGGCATCCGCAAGACGTCCTTGACGCGCGCCGACGAGCCGGGTGCGAGCGTTGTCGACGCCGGTGGTGCTGGTCGGTGAATCGAGGGTCACACCATGGTCCCGTCCTGCGGAGGAGGCGTCTGCAGAATGACGTTCGCGATCACCCCGTGCGCCGTCACGCCGTCGAACTCGGCCTCGGTGTCGAGAACGAGACGGTGGGCCAGCACCGGTTCGGCGAGCGCCTTCACATCGTCGGGAATGACATACGACCGGCCGAGACCGGCCGCGTACGTCTTCGCCGTGCGGATCAGCGCAAGGCCGCCACGCACGCTGACGCCGAGACGCACCTCGTCGGCGTTGCGCGTCGCATCCACGAGCCTGGACACGTAGTCGTTGATCGCCGGTTCGACGTGCACGGCCCTGGCGAGGCGCGACAGGGTCGTGACCATCTCGCCCATCACCACTGTCGGCAGGACCATCTCGTGCGCCGCGTGATCGGCGCCTTCGAGGATGCGCACCATCGACGCGTGATCCGGGTACCCGATGGATGCCTTCATGATGAACCTGTCGAGCTGCGCCTCAGGCAGACGGTACGTGCCGGCCTGCTCGATCGGGTTCTGCGTCGCGATGACCATGAACGGAGGGGCGAGCCGGTGAGTGACGCCGTCGACGCTGACCTGTCGTTCCTCCATCACCTCCAGCAGGGCGGACTGGGTCTTCGGGCTCGCGCGGTTGATCTCGTCGGCGAGCACGACGTTAGCGAACACCGGGCCCTTGTGGAACACGAACTCGCCCGAGCGCTGGTCGTACACACCGACGCCCGTGATGTCGCCCGGCAGAAGGTCCGGTGTGAACTGGATGCGACTGCTCGTGCCCGAGATGCTCTCGGCCAGGGCGCGCGCCAAGGACGTCTTGCCCGTGCCCGGCACGTCTTCCAGGAGCAAGTGGCCCTCGCTCAGCAGCGCCGTGACGGCCAGCCTGATCACGTGCGTCTTGCCGAGCAGCACGTGTTCGACGTTCTGGACGATGGCGTCGACCATGCTCGCGAACCAGGATGCCTGGTCGTCGGTGAGCGGGACGATGGGCTTCTGTCCAGTGGCGGTGGGGGCGTCCGTCATGTGTGTCTCCTGGCTGTTGCCGTGTTCGTGGTCATTGCGCGGGGTAATCCATCTCGTAGCTGCCCCCGTTGGTAGTAACGCGGACAACGAGGACACCGCCGAGCGGCGATGAGCAAGACCCTGTCTGGCCCATTGTCTGATAGTTGGACGGATCGGTGCAGCTGTACTCGACTGCCGTGTATCCCTGTCCGGCCGGAGCGCTGGTCCAAGTGAACGAGCCAGACGAGTATGCGACCGAAGCGTTCACGTCAACGGCGACCGGCGTCGTGAATGGACCCACCCATGCGGATCTGTACGTCGAACCGTTGTCCTGGTACGTCACTGTTGCTTGTATCCAGACAGAAATCGAAGTCCCGTACCTACTCGTGTCGGCCGGAATTATTCGTTGACCTTCCGTAACCGAAGTTGCTCCACCGCCTTGCGAATCGTAGGCATATGCGTACGAAAGTGAACCAGCAGAATCGATCGCGGCCGATATTTTCGCGAGCGCCGGGGCGTAAAGGCCAATTCCGACCGGGTTTTGCGGATCTGGTGCGGAGAACGAAGCTGCGAGATTTGTCGGCGCGCTATGGGATATAGCCGTTGTCGAAGCGCTGGTCGATCCGGCGGAACTCACCGCCGTTACCCTAAACGTGATTTGCTGTCCGACAGGAACCTGGCACACGACCGACGTCGCCCCAGGCCCAACGGCAGGACAACTAGCCGAGCCGCTCGCGGTAATGCCGATCGAGCCTATGGACGGTGCGCCATTCGGATTAAGTGACCACGTCACGGTGACCTGCCCAGGCGATTGTGGGCTAGTGGTGGCAGACGGCCCTGATACAAATATTGGTGGGCCCGCAGGTATTCCTGTGACCGGTGGCTGGACCTGATTCCACACCGGTTGTGCGCCATAGAAATTGTTGACAGCTGCAATTGAGACCGAATATGCAGTCCCGTTGCCGAGGTTACGGATCACGTATGAGTCGGTGCCGGCAGGAACGATTCCGATGGCGGTTGAATTCAAGATGATCTCATATCCGGTTACCGGGCTTGACCCATTCGCGGGCGGCGGATCCCAACTTGCAGTCAGCAGTCCATCTCCGGGCTCGACCGAGAGATCGGTCGGCGCGCCTGGCACGACGTTGGACCACACGGCATCCGGATACGACACCGCATCAGAGGTGCCGATCGCGTTCGTCGCCGTGACCCTGACCGTGACCGAGTTGGACGGCCCGTTCCCCGGTGTCGGCACGACGCAGGTCGTTGCCTGGCACGCCGTGGATCCCACCGTCGCGCCGTTCGAGCCGATGAGCGACACGGTGTAGCCAGAGATCGGCGAGTTGTTGAACGCCCCGGCATCCCAGGCCACGGTGATCTGCCGGTCGCCGACTCCCGTGATGCGCAGGTTGCCGACCGGGGCCGGTCGGTCCTGCACCGAGATCGTCACGGTTCCCCAGGTGTATCTGCTCGAGTCGCCCGTCGCATCCGCGACCTCGTACTGCAAGATCGTGTCGATGGGTCGCGCGTTCGGAGAGGCGGTCACGGTCAGCCGCGATCGATCCGAGCTCGGGGTGACCTGCAGGCCGGCCGGAAGCGAGGCATCCGAAGTACCGCGTACGGCCACGACGGTGAGCGGCGTGGACGGGAACGGGTTGGTCGCCGAGTCGTTCGCCAGCACGTCGACACTCGTTGTGGCGCCGCGTCTGGCGATCACCCGGTCGGGTTGCGGAACCGCCAGTGGACGGGTCGACGGCACGACGGTCACGTCGACGCGCCCGGCCGTGCCCTGGTTGAGGGCATCGCTCACCCCGACGAGCACGCTGAACTGCGTTCCCTTCGGCGTCTTGTCCGACACGTGAACGGTCAGCGACCGGCCCTGGATCGAGACGGATGCTCCGGCCGGCTTCGGATCCAGAATGCGGTAACTGAGCTCGGACTGGTCCTTCTCGTACGGGTACCGCGTGAGCTTCACCAGGTCGAGCGTCTTCTGCTGCCCCGGCTCGAACTCCACCTGAGCGCCCGTGAACGTCGGCGGCTGATTGTCGCGCGCCGTCACGTCGATGGGGAGCACAAGCGTCGCGATGTGACCGGCCGGATCCTTCGACGACGACCCGTCCGTGACCTCGAACGAGATGGATGCCGGACCGAAGTACCGCGACGCGCTGGTGAAGACGAGCGTGTGGTTGTCGCGCACCAGGCTGTCGCCGTTGGCGTGCGTGGCGTGCACGTGCGAGGCATCCGTCAATCGTGCGTTCTTGCCACCTGCGACCACCACGTAGTCGTCGAGGTCGATCACGAGCGTCTTCTCACTCGGCACGGTGAGCTTCGGCGCGCCCGGTTTGAGCTGCGGCAGGGCATCGTCGAACCCGGGGAGACGGATGAAGCCGTAGGAGACGACCTCCGGATCGTCAGGATGCGCCACCTTGAACGGGATGATCTGAGCCTTCTGCTCGATCTGCACGCGCACCTTGCCCGTTTTGGTGATGACGGCGCTGTCGCCGTACCCCGGCACCAGGGAGAGCTTGAGGCTCGAGACCGGGCCGTCCGCGAAGAACACGTTGGTCAGCGGGTTCACGGTCACCTCTTTGCGGCCGAGGATGTCGGCGAGCCCCAGCACGGTGTCCTGCACCACCGGGCGGGACAGCGGCGCGTTCTTGCGCACGACGACCGTGAGGAAGTTCGAGCTCGTGCCACCCGAGTCGTTCTGCACCGTGTAGATGAAGCCGTAGCGGCCCTCCTTCTGCGGAGCGACCACCTTCACGACCTGTCCGGAGATCTTCGCCTTGCGGATGTCCGTCGACGTGCGCTGCACGGATGTGATGTGGAGCGCGCCGCCGTCGGGATCCGAATCGTTCGCGAGCACCTGCACCGAGACCGTGCGGCCGGGACGCACGGTGACCTCGTCCTCGACCGCGACGGGATTGCGCGCCCCGCCGCTCGATGGAGCGATGCCGACCCGAACGGTGCCGTCCGCGTGGGCACCGAGTGCATCGACGACCGTGTACTCGAACGTGTCGGTTCCCGCTGCGTAGTCGCCGGCCTCGTACTCGATCCAGTCCGACCCGACAGCCGTGACGGCGCCCTTCTGCGGGTTGGTCGACTGGCCGACCAGCGATACGGAGTCTCCGTCGGGGTCGATGCCGTTCAACGGGATCGGGATGCGCACGGTGCTGCCGGCGAACACCCTCGCTGTCACCGTCTTGGGCACGGGCGCCTTGTTCGATTCGGCGTCGAGCTCGCGGACCGCGATCGTCACCTGCGCGGTCGCCCATTGACCGTCCGCGTCGTCGACCCGGTAGACGGCTGTGTAGTTGCCCGGTTTATCGGGGGCGAGGTACCGCAGCTCGTTACCTGAGGCGAACAGCAGCCCCGCGCCCTTGGGCAGTGGTGTCGGCAGCGTGGTGTCGAGGGTCAGATCGTCGTCGTCGGCCTGCGAATCGTTCGCGAGCACCGGGATGTCAACCGCGTCGCCGACCCGCACGGTTGCGGTGTCCGCATTGGCCACCGGTGGTTGCCTCACCGCCGGCCTCGGAATCTCCACAACACGCACGCTTCCCTGCGCCTGAGCGGTGCCGTTGCTGACCGTGTACGAGAAGACGACAGGCCCGCTCAGCGGCTTCGTGAGCGTGACGCGGAGGATCCGCTGGTCGAGCACCTCGACGCGGACGCCGGATGCCTCGGGCGACGCGGCCGACGTGATGAGCAGCACACCGCCTGCCGGGTCGAAGTCGGTGGCGAGCACATCCACCTGCTGTGAGGTCTGCTGCTCGATGAACGCGTTGTGCGGCACGGTGACGGGAGTGTCGCCCGCGTCGAGCGGCACGCTGACGACGACGCGCACCTCCCCCGTCGCCGTCGTCGACCCGTCCGTCACCGTGTACCCCACGTAGTACGTTCCAGGCGACGAGGACTCGAAGGCGAACGTTCCGTCGTCGAAGTCAGGATTGAGCGTCATATCGGGTTTGTCGGGCACCGCGCTGAGACGTACTGGTCCGACTCCGCCTCGCACATGCGAAAGCGGCGAGATCGTGATCTCGCTTCCGACGACCGCGGTGGCCACGAACGGCTCGGTGATGATGGGAACGTCGGTGGGCGGCCGAATCGTGACGGCCAGAGTGCCCGTGCCGGTCGCCTTGCCGTCGGAGACCGTGAGCGCGACGTTCTGCAGGCTCCCACCCTTGCCGGCATCCGCGTAGACGACGCTTCCCTGCGGGGTGGATGTCACGGTCGACGGCGGCGGAACGCTCGCGCCCGTGAGGTAGAACGGATCACCGTCGGGGTCGTACCAGTCGCCGAGCACCTGGGTCGTCACGCGCCCGCCGGATGCCACGATCGCCTTCGTCGAACGCACCTGCACCGGTGCCGAGTTCTCCTCCGGGGTGCGCACCGTGACCGTCACGTGCGCGTTAGCCTGGCCGCCTCGCCCGTCGCTGATCGTGTAGTCGAAGTCGATCTGCCCATGTGCATCGGCCGGCAGCGTGATCTGCAACTGCTGATCGTCCGCCGTGCGCTGGATGCGTGCCGTCGCCTGCGGGACCGGCGTGAACGAGTCGATCACGAGAACGTCGCCGTTCGGATCGTAGTCGTTCAACAGCACGGGAAGCGGACTCGTCATACCAGGTCGTGCACCGAACTTGTCGTCGACGGCGACGGGCGGTTGTTGGGCTTTCTCGTAGGTCGGCGGCTTGTCCTCGGTGTTCTCCTCGGTCTGCTTCTTGTCATCGTCGGGCTTGGCGAAGTCGGCCCAGTTGTCGATGAGGCCGTTGCCGTTCTGCACCGACCACGATGTTCCATGTGCGGTGTCGTTGAGCACGACGGTGCCATCGTTCACGCGGAACTCGAGGTCGGCACCGGGGCGTACCGCAGAGAGCGAACCGGTGCGTCCTGCTGTGCCACCGTGACACGATCGCCACGTACGGCCGCTCGACCAGGCGCCGTACAGGCACCCGTTCACCATGGCGGGCGCCGCCGCCGAACCGTAGGAACCGGCGAGGTCGGTGACCACCGCGCCCGAACCGAACGGCACCGTGTACATACCGCTGTCTGAGGCGATCGAGATGTCGGACCCGGTGTCGGATGCCTGCTGCAGCACCCCGAGACTGCCGACCGACCTCGGCAACGTGCGTTCGCCCTCCGCCGTGCGCAGGCGCCCCTCTGCAGGGTCGTACAGGGCCCAGTGGCCGGCGACCGACGTCAGCTGCATGGCTACCGCGCCGTTCGACGCCCGAGTGTCCGTGACGGGTGTCTTCCAGGTCTGCGAAACGGAGTCGGACGTCGCCGCGTCGATTCGGGAGACGGTGCCGGTCTGTGTCGAGTAGGCGAAGAACTCGCCGTCGGGGCTCAGCGAGGTGACGATGCGTCCGCCGAGATCGATCGTCGGGTTCGATGCGGACGAGAACGAACCGAGATCGCTGAGGGGCACGAGCCAGATCTGCCCCGTCGTGCGGGAGACGATGACCGCGCGCGATCCGGCGATGCCGACCTGGGCATCCTTCGGTGGGAGTGCTACCGACTTGCCAGCCGTCACGTCGGCCGCGTTCACCTTCGCGACCGTGTTGTCGCCGCGATCGATCAGCAGCACGTTGTCACCGCGCTGTTCGACATCGAGTGACGCACCCTCTGCGGTCACCGCCGAGTTGAGGGCATTGATCTGGGTGTTGGCGCGGCCGATCATCTGAGTCGAAGCGTTCGTGACCCAGACGGCCGAGTCGCCGAGCACCATGCGCTGCTGCACGAAGCCACCGGAGACGATGGCCACAGTGGCCACCAGGGCGATCAGAACGATTCCGATCAGTGCCGAGACTGCGACCGGACGGTGACGCACGAAGAATGCACGGATCACTGCGCGGCCGCCGGATCGACGCACTTCGGCGAGCTCGGCGCCCCCGTGCGTCCCGCTCGATTGACGGTGACCGTGAGGCACACCCTGCGGTTGTCGCTGTCGACGGTGAAGGTCGTGCCGCGCTGCAGGCTCGGTGCGCCGCCGTCGACGCTCACCTGGTACTCGTCGTTGGCCGCGAGACCGGGGTCTTGCCAGCTGAACTCGATCGTTCCGCCGGCAGACCTGCCGCTGACGTCGTGCACGGCGGGGATGTCGGCCGGAGCGCTGACCCGCAGCAGCACGACGGTCAGGGTGACGACGAACGCCGCACCGAGAACGACGCACGCGGCGATCAGCCATGCTCCGCGCACACCGAGCGGGGTGGAATGACGGTCAGAGGTGCCGGCGCCCGTTTCTCGCACCACAGTGCGATCGGAACCGGAGGTCTGCTCCCCGCGACGACGACGACGGCGATCCGCGGACGACGCGGCGACGACGCCCTTCACTCTGGTCCGGTCGTCATCGTCGACGGCGATCGCCGCTGCCCATTCGTCCACCGACAGATCGGCCGGTGTCGGTACGAAACCGAGCTCCGCCTCGACCGACTGCAGGTCGCGGATCAGCTCGAGAACACTGTGCTGCCGCGCCTCCGGCTTGCGAGACATCGATCGTCGCAGCACGGCCTCGAGCCTGGCTGGCACATCGGCACGCCCGATCGGCTCTGGCTTCGCGCGTCTGATGCGGGTGATCAGCTGGGCGGACGAGTTCTCCGTCCCCACGACCTCGAACGGCGACCGGCCGGCGATCAGCGAGTAGATCGTCGCGCCGAGAGCCCAGACCTCGCTCGCGACGGTTCCCGTCGTGTCATCGGTGAGCACCTCGGGCGCCGACCAGGGAACGGACATCCCCACGGCTTCTGCCAGCTCCGCATCGCCCAAGGTCGCCGCGATGCCGAAATCCGAGAGCACCGGATGCCCATATGCCGTGGTCAGGATGTTCGACGGCTTCACGTCGCGGTGCAGAACGCCTGCGCGATGGGCCGTCTCGACCGCCCCTGCGATCTTGACGCCGATCGACAGCGCCTCGGGAACGCCGAGCGGCGTCATGCGGTATCGCTGGCTCAGCGTAGGCGAGCACAGCTCCATGACAAGGTAGGGCCTGCCGTCGGAGGCAACGCTCGCCTGATACACCGTGAGCACCGCAGGATGCGCGCTCAACTGCGCCATCAGATTGGCCTCGGCCTGGAACATCTGCCGCACGCTGGGGGTGACCACTTCGGCCAGCAGCACCTTCACGGCGACCTGCCGTCGCGGCATGTTCTGCTCGTACAGGAACACGTCGGCGAAGCCGCCGGAACCGAGCGCTCGCACGTAGGAGAATCCGGGAAGGTTGGGCGGCGTCGACGGCAACCTCTTGGCCATGCCGCCTCCCGTTCGCCTTCTCGTTCACGCTCCCCGGCCTGAGAAACGTTCACCCATTGTAGGCAAGGCCGGGGCGGACCGACTCGGGGGTAGCCGCGAGGGTTTGCCCGGCACTGCTCAGCGTCGCTGAGAGCCGCGCCTGCCGCTCGGTTTGGGCGAATCGGGGGTCTCCATGACGTCGACCACCACGACGGTGACGTTGTCGCGTCCGCCGTTGCCGAGCGCGGCATCCATCAGTTGTCCCGCCGCGTCGAGCGGGCTGGTCCCCACCGTGAGGTAATGCCGGATTCCGTGCTCGGTGAGTTCCTTCGTCAGCCCGTCGGAGCAGGCGAGCAGTCTGGTTCCCGCGGTGACCGGAACCAGACTGAAGTCGGGCACGGGCTCTTCGTTGAAGCCCACGGCCCGAGTGATCACGTTGGAGTGCGGGTGCACCTCGGCCTCCGACGGTGTGATCGCGCCGGCATCGAGAAGCTCCTGGACGATCGAATGGTCGACGGTGAGCTGACGCAGCTCGCCCTCTTCCAATTCGTACACTCGCGAATCGCCGATGTTGAAGACGAGCCAATTCGGTTCGCCCTCCGCCATGGTGAGCGCGAAACCCGTGACGGTTGTGCCCGTTCCGAGGTCGGTTTGGCCGACGCCTTTGGTCATGTCGTCGACGGCGTCCTTGAGCGCGGTGTCCACGCCCTCCTCGCCGATGAAAGGCGCTGAGACGTGCTCGGCGAGCCGCGTCACGACCGCGGAACTGGCGAAGTCGCCCGCAGCATGCCCACCCATCCCGTCTGCGACGGCGAAGATCGGCGACTTGGCGATCAGACTGTCCTCGTTGACCGCTCGGCGGTATCCCTTGTCGGTCAGCGCCGCCCACGTGAGCGTGATGCGGGCACCGTCTTTGCCCGGCACGGCGATGTGATGGCGCCTGCTGCTGCGCCCGATCTGAGTCACTTACGCGTCCTCTCGGGTGTCGTGCGCAACGCCGGCGACCGGCAATCGCCACCCCCTCTGACGTGGGTTCACGGCGTCACCGGGGTGATCTCGATGATAGTACCGTCACCGATATCGATCTCTGCCGCGCCAGGCACTGCGAAGGACTCCCCAGGACGCAGGCGACGTGGCGCTGCTCCGGGAAGGATGACTGCAGTCCCGTTCCTCGACCGCAGGTCTGTGACCACAACGACTCTTCCGGCCCGCTCCACCCTGACGTGGGAGGCAGAGACGAGAGCGTCGCGCGAGGCCACAGTCACAAGCAGCGGCGGGATGCCCCCACGCGCCGTCCCCGTCGGCCGTCGTCCGAAGATGATGGGCGCATCGAGGAGCACGGCGTGCGCACCGTGCACGCCGACCAGAACCGAAGTCGGATGCTCGACCTCTGCTTCCTCTGACGATGCTTCCCCGGACTCCGTGGCATCGGACTCCGTGGCATCGACCGGTCCGCCGGCTTCCCCCAGCGCAGGCGGCCGCACCACCGTCTCCTCATCCGGTCCGTTGTCGACCGGCTGCGGCTCGCCCTGCGGCCACGCCGGGGGTCGGCGCACCGTCTCCTCCGCGGCAGCGGCAGTATCCGCGGCGGCGTCAGCGACGTCCTCGTCGATCACGACGCTGCGAACCGTGTCCTCGTCGAGAGCGGCGCCGGGTCGCAGGTACGCAGAGCTCGTACCGTCGGCATCCGCCGGCCGCACGTCTGTCGCCGACCAGAGCACCGCGCCGACGTGTGACACTCCCGTCTCGATCGGCCGCGCTTGCGGGACGAGCCGTGCGACGGCATCCGTGCGCCTGGCCGGGCCTCCCAGCTCAACGGCGATCACGTCGCGAAAGGTGGCGATCAACCACGGCTGAACGCCCGACGACCAGAACCGGCGCGATCCTCCGTCGGAGAAGACGTCGACGACCGCCCTGCCGCGCGCGACGGCCGTGATGCGTCGACCGACGCCTTCCCCACCGTCGACAGACTCTTCAGCGCGGTCGAAGTGCACGACGGCGAACGAATCGGTACCACCGACTCCGATCGGAATGGCCGAGACGATCGTCTCGAGCGCGGCATCCTCGAGCCTCGCGAGGCGAATGAGCTCTCCGACGCCGCGATCGCCGTCGCCGGCCTCGATCACTGCCAGGAACGACTCGGCCGCGACCGTGATCCAGTCGTCCTCCGGCGGTCGTGGTGGCGAGACGTACACCCTGCCGCCTCTCGGTGCGGCGGGCTGCCGGGCATCGACCACAGCCGTCCCTCTTCTCCGACCATTCGAACCTCACCGTGCGCATGGCTCGCCGTCGTTCCCCGAGTGTAGTGAGGTCGTCACGCCCGCCTCCCCCTGGCGGCAGCGCGTCGTGCCTGCCTCGACGCCTGCGGCTCGCGGAAGACCCACTCGGGCAGCATGCCGGCGGTGAGCATCGTCTCCACGAGTTCGGCGAACGAGTAGCCGGGGTCGACAGCTCGTGCCTGCTCGACGTATTCACCCGCGAGCGACCCACGCCCGAGCGCCCAGTTCAGCCAGGCGAGGGAGGCGAGGGCAGGAGCACGGTCCGCTCCGGTGAGCCTGGCGGCCACCTCGCGCAGAAGCCGGATCGCTCGCTCCACCCTGGGCGTCGACGGTCTGCGCAACGAGCTCTGCCCGGCAAGTGCCATCGCGATCTCCTCGTCGTCGACAGGCTCCCCGCGGGAGTGACGTTCCTGGAAACGAAGTGCACGCCGCCCTTCGTGCACGCCCCATCCCCAGGTGAACAGCACCACGTCACGCGCCCACGGGTAAGAGAGCACGTGAGCCGTGAGCGCTGTGACGATCGCTCCCACTTCTTCCTCGCGCCACCCCGCGCTGTATTCCGCGAACCAGATCGGATCGGGTTGCTCCGCCTTGCTGCGCAACACCTCCAATGCCTCTGCGGTGCGCGAACGCTCCTTCGGCGCGACCGCGGGCAACGCCGCCTCCTCGCGCGGAGAGCGACGAAGACGCCCAGCATCGGAATCGGTTCTTCGCACCCAGAGCGCGCTGTCGAGCGCGCCACGATCACCGCGTCGTCCTTGCTCGTAGTCTCCCCAGCCGTCCGCGGCAACGTAGAGAAGGTCGAGCAGCGGGAAGCCGGCAGTGGATGCCGCCTGCCGCAACTCCCGCGCCAACCCTGCTGCCGGAGCGCCGTCGGCACACGAGGCGTCGCTGTACGCGACAGCGAGCAGCGCGTCGGCCCCGCGCACCTTGCACACCATCCCGATCAGCGTGGCGGCGAAACGGCGCAGGTTCTCGCAGTTCTCCTCATCGAGATCGTCGGCCCCTGGCGGAAGGTCGACGCGGAGCGTGCCACCGGACAGACCATCCCGGAACGTGACGAGCACGAGGCTTGCGCGCGGCTGGAATCCGACCAACTCGGGCACGAGCGCGAGAAGCGAAACAGTGTCTGGTGCGATGACGTGATCGGGCATGGCCACCAGCGTGCCCGGCGCCGACCACCGGACTCGGCGGCAATCGGCATCCGTGGACTTCGTCTCGATCAGGCGACCCGGGAGGGGAAGACGGCTGGTGGGCGACGGCGATGCGTCGCCCACCAGCCGTCGATCACACGTCGTCGATGACCGCTCCGGCGAATTGTGCGTTGTACAACGAGTAGTAGGCGCCACCCGCCGCGAGCAGCTGTGAGTGCGTCCCCTGTTCGACGATCGACCCCGACTCCATGACCAGGATGAGATCGGCGTCGCGAATCGTGGAGAGCCGGTGGGCGATCACGAAGCTTGTGCGACCGGCGCGCAGAGCGCTCATCGCCTTCTGCACGAGCAGCTCGGTGCGGGTGTCGACCGAGCTCGTCGCCTCGTCGAGGATGAGCACGCTCGGCCGCGCCAGGAAAGCCCTGGCGATGGTCAGCAGCTGCTTCTCGCCCGCGCTCACGTTCGAGGCGTCGTCGTCGAGGCGCGTGTCGTAGCCGTCTGGCAGCGATCGCACGAATCGGTCGACATAGCTGGCCTGGGCGGCGGCGATGATCTCGTCTTCCGTCGCATCCGGCCTGCCGTACGCGATGTTCTCTCTGATCGTTCCCGCGAACAGCCAGGTGTCCTGCAACACCATGCCCACCCTGCTTCGCAGGTCGCGCCTGGTCATCTCGGTGATGTCGGTGCCGTCGAGGGTGATCCGTCCTGAGTCGACTTCGTAGAACCGCATGATGAGATTCACCAGTGTCGTCTTGCCGGCCCCGGTAGGACCGACGATCGCGACCGTCTGCCCCGGCTCGGCGACGAGGGACAGATCATCGATCAATGGCTTGTCATCGACGTAGCGGAAGGACACGTCGTCGAACTCGAGACGGCCCTTGGTCGTCCCGATGCTCGCCGGCTGCTCCGGATCCTCGGACTGTTCGTCGGCATCCAGCAACGCGAAGACGCGCTCGGACGACGCAACGCCCGACTGCAGCAGGTTGGCCATCGATCCGAGCTGGGCGAGCGGCTGAGTGAACTGCCGCGAGTACTGGATGAACGCCTGAACGTCTCCGATCTGGATGGCGCCGGCGGCGACCTGCAAGCCGCCGACGACGGCGATCCCCACGTAGACGAGGTTTCCGACGAACGTCATCGACGGCATGATGATGCCGGAGACGAACTGCGCACCGAAGCTCGCCCTGTACAGTTCCTCGTTCTTCGTCGCGAACTTCGCATTCACCTCGCGCTGCCTGCCGAAGACCTTCACGATCGCGTGACCGGTGAAGGTCTCCTCGATCTGCGCATTGAGCATGCCGGTGTTCTTCCACTGCGCGACGAACATCTTCTGCGAGCGCTTCGCGATCACCATGGTCACGACGATCGTGATCGGCACCGACACGAGCGCGATCAGCGCGAGCAGGGGCGAGATCACGAACATGATGACGAGCACGCCGAGCACGGTCAGCAGTGACGTGACCACCTGGCTCATGGTCTGTTGAAGGCTCTGCTGGATGTTGTCGATGTCGTTCGTCACACGGCTGAGGAGCTCTCCGCGCTGCATGGAGTCGAAGTACTTCAGCGGCAGCCGGTGGATCTTCTCCTCGACCTCCTTGCGCAGCCGGTAGACGGTGCGCATCGTGATCCCGTTCAGGATGTATGCCTGCAGCCAGCTGAACACGGATGCCGCGACATAGAGCGCGAGCACCAGCATCAGAATGTGCGACAACGCCGTGAAGTCGATGCCGTGACCGGGGTTCAGGTTCACGCCGCTGAGCATGTCGGCCATCTGTCCCTGGCCGTTCTTGCGCATGCCCTCCAGCACCTGCGCCTTGGACGTTCCGGCCGGCAAGCTCTTGGAGATGAAGCCCGCGACGATGATGTTGGTGCCTTCACCGAGCAGCTTCGGGCCCAGTACCGAGCACGTGACGCTGATCACCGTGAGGATCACGACGAACACCAGCCCGATGGCCTCAGGCCGAAGACGTCCGGCGAGCCGCTTCGCGCTCGGGCCGAAATTCTGCGCCTTCTCGGCGGGCATGCCAGCTCCTCCGAAGGGGCCGCCGCCACCGGGGCCACGGCGTGGAGCCGGCGGGCGTTCCGTCGTCGTTCGGGTCTCGCTCATGCTGCTTCCTCCGCCGCGAGCTGGGACGACACGATCTCCGCGTACGTCTCGGATGTCTCCAGCAACTCCTCGTGCGTGCCTGCGCCGACGATCCGTCCGTTCTCGAGCACCAGGATCTGGTCGGCATCGATGATGGTCGAGACGCGCTGGGCGACGATCACGAACGTCGAACCTCGTTCCTTCTGCTTGAGTGCTCGCCGCAGACGGGCATCCGTCGCCAGGTCGAGCGCCGAGAACGAGTCGTCGAAGACGTAGATCTCCGCGCGCTTGACGAGGGCTCGAGCGATGGCGAGCCGCTGCCTCTGCCCGCCGGAGACGTTCGTGCCACCTTGTGTGATCTCGGCTTCGAGGCCGCCCTCCATCGCCTCGACGAAGTCGCGCGCCTGTGCGATCTCGAGCGCGCGCCAAAGGGCCTCGTCATCGGCATCCGGGTCGCCGTAGCGCAGATTGGATGCCACGGTGCCCGAGAACAGGTACGGCTTCTGCGGCACCAGCCCGATGCGGGACCACAGCACGTCGGCATCGAGCTCCGCGACATCGACGCCGTCGATCAGCACCGAGCCGCTCGTCGCATCGAAGAGCCGTGGCAGCAGGTTGATCAGCGTCGTCTTGCCCGAACCCGTCGATCCGATGATGGCCACGGTCTGCCCAGGCTCGATGCGCACGTTGATGTCGCTGAGCACGGGGTCCTCGGCGCCGGGGTAGGCGAACCCCACCTCGAAGAGCTCGACGCTGCCGTGCTCGCCGAGTTCGGTCACCGGGTGCTCGGCCATCTTCACCGTCGAATCGGTCTGCAGCACCTCGCCGATTCGATCTGCACACACTGCCGCTCGCGGGACCATGACGAACATGAACGTCGCCATCATCACGCCCATCAAGATCTGCATCAGGTAGCTCAGGAAGGCGGTCAACGTGCCGACCTGGAGCGATCCGTCGTCGATGCGGAAGGCACCGAACCAGATCACCGCGACGCTGGAGATGTTCAGAACGAGCATCACTGTCGGGAACATCAGCGCCATCAGACGTCCGGCCTTCAGAGCGGTCTCCGTGACATCGGCGTTCGCCGTGCGGAACCTGTCGCGCTCGATGTCCTCACGGACGAAAGCACGGACGACGCGGATGCCTGTCAGCTGCTCCCGCAGAACCCGGTTGACCTGGTCGATCCGCACCTGCATCTTGCGGAACTGCGGCACCATCCTCCAGATGATCAGAACGACGCAGATCAACAGGAGCGGGACGCTGACCGCGATCAGCCACGACATCCCGAAATCCTGCTGCATCGCGAGAATGATGCCGCCGATGCAGAGGATCGGCGCGGAGACCAGGAGCGTGCAGGTCATCAGCACGAGCATCTGCACCTGCTGAACGTCATTCGTGTTGCGCGTGATCAAGGACGGCGCTCCGAACTTCGTGACCTCGCGCTCGGAGAACGCTCCGACGTGCGAGAACAGCGCTCCTCGCAGATCGCGCCCGAGCCGCATGGCCGCCTTCGCGCCGAAGTAGACGGCGACGATGTTGCAGACCACCTGACCGAGCGTGATCACGAGCATGAATCCGCCGTTGGCCATGATGTAGCCGGTGTCGCCCTTGATCACGCCCTGATCGATCAGGTCCGCGTTGAGCGTCGGCAGGTACAGCGAGGCGAAGGACTGCAGAAGCTGGAAGACGACGACGCCGACCAGCAGCGGCCAGTGCGGCCGCAGGTAGTGCGTGAGCAATTTCATCAACATGGTGTCGTCCTGGTTTCAGACATGGGCAGACAGGTCTTCGGTCGTAGTGGATTCGGCGACGGGCCCGCCCCGCGGTTCGGAGGTTCGGTCCCGCGTGCGTGCGCGCACGGCGGCTCGCTTGACCGCGGCATCCTCTTCGCCCGCCGCTGAGTCGCCCGCAATGCCGTACACGATCAATCGCGCGAGCTCGGCGTCGTCGAACGGAATGGTCCGATTGAAGACGGGGATCGCGGTGGCGAATGCCATCAGGCGCAGGTACGGCGCGACGTCCTCCGGAGGCACATTGAGACGCTCGAGCTCGGGCTCCACGAGCTTCGAGACGATCGCCACGTACTCCGAGCCCTGCTGGGGCGACCTGCGCTGCAGATGAGGCGGTTCGCTTCCCGTGTAACCGAGAGCCGACATGATGCTGATCACGCCGTGGAACCGGTCGCGAAGCATCCGCAGAATCGCCCCGATCTTGTCCTCCAGCGGCAGTGTCGGATCGATCTCGCGCAGGTGCGCCTGCAGCGGGGCCGGGTCGAGATAGGCGTCCGCAGCTTCACGCAGCAGAGTCTCTTTGTCACCGAAGACGCGGAAGATCGTTCCCTCCGCCACTCCGGCGGCCTCGGCGATCTGACGCGACGTGAGGGATGCCCCGTGCTCGATCATCACAGGGATGACCGCGGTGATGATGGCCGCTTTGCGCTCCTCGGGAGGGAGGGGGCTGGCACGGTTGGGGATCTTCGGCACCCGGCGATGCTAACTGAGTGTGCGCTCACTCCGCAAGAATGAACTGCCGAAATCTCCCACGTGTCCGACCGTTGCGAACGGTTCGGAAGAACCGCGGCTCAGGATGCGGTGAGCACCGTGAACTCTCGCGAGTACGCGGGCGAACCTGCAGCCTCCCGCCAGGTGACCCTGATGCGCGGCGGCGGCGCTCCCCTGGCCGCCATCACGCGGAACTGCAGCACGTCGTCGCGATCGACGTCGCGTGGAATGACCTCGTCGGGACGCACGTACTTCGGCGGAACCGTCGCGTCGGACAGCAGTGCGTCGCGCGCCGACGCGAGGCCGGTGTTGCGCAACGCCCAGATGCCGCCGCGCACGCGCTCCAATCGCCAGGCGACCTGCACCACCCGCTCCGTCGCGCCGGTGTCAGAACCTGCGACGTCGTGGTCCTCCGCACGACGAACCGTCGCGTGTCCGACCGGAGGCGTCTCATCGGTTGCAGTTGTCTCGTCGTCCGTCTCGACCTCGTCGAGGGTGACGACGGGCCGTGTCGCGTTCTCGATCGCCGCCCGCGCCTCGGCATCCGCGTGCTCCGCCTTGTCGGAGGCGGCCTCCGCCTCTCGTCGGCTCGCGGCCGCAGCGGCCGATGCCTGGGCTGCGGCCTGCGCGGCACGTCCGGCCTGCTGTGTCGCGGATGCCGCCTCGCGGCGTGCCTGCGCCACCTGCGACTCGAGATGTTCCACACCGGCCGCGGCCGCGTGCGCCGTGGTCTCTGCTCGGGCGACGGCCGCGGCAGCCACCGCTGCACGATCGTCAGCCGCGCGAGCACGAACGAGTGCGACGACAGCGAAAGCTACGGCGACGAGCGCGAAGACCAGGCAAAGCACATCCAGCAGGACCACACGGAAATTCTAGGCAATGCCGGCGACGGCTCGTCGTCCCCAGCCCAAGCATCAGCCATGGATTCCCCAAGAACAGCAGCGCCCGTCTCGCAGTCGGTCGTTCTGCGTAGCCTCATCACATGCACGGCTACCTGGTCCGAATCCCGAGCCCGATCGGACGACTCGAGCTCACCGCCGACGCGACGAGTGTCACGTCCCTCACCATCGAGCGCGATGGCGCCCTCCCCCACGATCCGCTCCCCGAGAATCCCAACGACGTGCTGGCGCTTGCGTGCCGGCAGCTCGACGAATACTTCGCCGGCACGAGGCAGACCTTCGACGTTCCTCTGAACCCCGACGGCACGGAGTTCCAGTGTGCGATCTGGGACGAGCTGTCCCGCGTTCCCTGGGGCGAGCACACCACCTACGGAGCACTCGGTTCTGCGGTCGGCAAGCCGACGGCGGGCCGCGCGGTCGGCGGCGCGATCGGCGCGAATCGCATTCCGCTCCTGATCGGATGCCATCGCGTGCTCGGCACCGACGGCCGCATCACCGGCTACAGTGCCGGTCAGGGCATCCCCACCAAACTCTGGTTACTCGAACACGAAGGGATCACGCTGGCGGCATGAGCGAGCAGACCGACTCCCCCGACGACACGGACTCCACGACATCGACGATTCGTCCGAACGTGCACGTCGCGGGCGACGGAATCGCACGCTGCGCGTGGGTCGGCGACGATTCCGAATACCAGCGCTACCACGACGAAGAGTGGGGAACACCGCTGCGCGACGACCGCGCCCTGTTCGAGAAGATCTGCCTCGAAGGCTTCCAGGCCGGTTTGTCGTGGCGCACCATCCTGCTGCGACGGGATGCCTTCCGTGCCGCGTTCTACGGATTCGACGTCGACCGCGTCGCGGCGATGAACGACGACGACGTCGAACGGCTGCTCCAGAACGCCGCCATCATCAGGCATCG
This sequence comes from Humibacter sp. RRB41, assembly GCF_022761015.1. Lineage (GTDB taxonomy): Bacteria > Actinomycetota > Actinomycetes > Actinomycetales > Microbacteriaceae > Humibacter. The sequence goes on along the minus strand of NZ_JAKWJQ010000003.1, from coordinate 389,893 downwards.
CGGCAAGATCAACGCCACGATCCAGAACGCCAGAGCCACCAAAGAACTGACGGAACCGCTGACGGAATTGGTCTGGTCCTTTGTGCCGGAGGACGTTCGACCACGACCGGCGTCCCTGTCGGAGATTCCGGCGGTGACGCCGGAATCGACGGCACTCAGCCGCACGCTGCGAAGCAAGGGCTTCCGGTTCGTCGGTCCCACCACGATGTACGCGCTCATGCAGTCCGCCGGACTCGTCGACGATCACGTCACCGGCTGCTGGCGAGCGGTCGGCTGACCGGGATGGGTGAGCGCACGCCCCAGAGTTGAGGCCGGGCCGGCGTCTACGTGAATCCGGCGATCCTGACGGTGTGCCTCGTGATGACCGGCATCGCACATGCCCGACCGCAGGCGATCAGAATTCCGATCATCGCACCGTGAACGATTGCTCTGGCGCACGGAGGGGACGCACGCCGACTCCGTTTCGCCGACCCGACGGTATTGCGTGCGCCCGAATGGGAAAGCCTCGCGGCATTCATCACGAGCGCCCTGATTAGACGGCCGAAGGAGTCGCGATGTTCCCCGGTGCCGACCCCCGTGGCACACCGCAATGGTAGCTCAGCCGACCACCAGCAGCACCTCGTGATCGGCTGCGTATTCCATCCGGATTCCCGCGGAAGCGGCCCAGGTGACGAAACCGGCGACCGATCGAACCCTCGGCCGATCGAGGGCGTAAGCCCTCACGAGCAGCCCCTTCGCGTGCTTGTTGAAATGATTGAGGGCTCTTCGCCGTCCATCGTCGGACTCGGCGACGACGCGCACGAACACGGCATCGTCCCGCTCCCCCAGCGGACCGAGCGCCGCATAGGACTCCGACCGCAGGTCGATCAACGGACCGGGCACTTCGTTCAGCGCAGAGGTGACCGCTTCGGCCCAGAGGGTCCGCAGGCGAACGCCCGGTAGCCTCGAGGCTGCAGACATCCGGTAGTCGGGGATGCGGTCGAGAGCGCCGACGGGGCCGAAAACCGCCGAGTGGATCGCCACGGTGCGGCCGAGGTGACGTCGCGCTTCGGTGGGCAGCGTCGGGGCATCCAGAGCGTCGTAGAGGACTCCCGTGTAGCGATCGATCGCGGGCATCACGGGCGCCTCGTACAGCACGGCGTTGGCGGCCAGCTCTCCGACGAGGGTGGGAGGGACCCCCAGCGACTTCGCTGCCGCCTCCGCGTCATCCGATCGAGAGTGCACGACGAGCGCGTCCGCGGTCGTACGGCGGGCATCGGAGAGCGAGGGGAACCGCAGGCCTTCGATGTCGAGCGCGCTCCGCCCGCGTCCTCCCGGTCGTTTCGATTCCGACGGCGGAAGGAGGATCAGCACTGTTGTGCGCCGGGTGTGGACGGCGCGATCCGCAGATCGCACGGCCCACTGGTCACGGGGCGATGAACCTGATGGCCGCGTCCACGTTCTGCCCGAGCGAATTCACCGTGTCGACCGTGATGCGAGGCAGTTCGGCGCATTCGCCCTTCCATTCCTGGTAGTCCTCGAGACTCTGCTCGACCGCGCGCCACGATGTCTCCTCCACGTGCGGAAGATTGCGCACACGCTTCTCGAGACGATCCCTGTGCAGGTCGGCGTCGGAGCAGGCCACCTCGATGACGCGCAGCGGTACTTCGGCTCGCGCAGCGAGGTCCCGCCACTGCAAACGAGCGGGCTCGACAGCGTTGACCGCGTCCACGATCACGGTGTGCCCCGACATGAGCACCTGCTCGGCGAGCGTCTCGGCGACCAGATACGCGGCGAGGCCCGTCGGCTGGTCCGAGTCGATGCCCGCGAGAAGGATCGCCGACTCGATCGGGTCGACAGAGACGATGGTCGCGCTCAATCTGGCGCTGAGCACCTCGGCGATGGTGGATTTCCCTGCACCGGGAAGTCCTGCCATCGCGATCAGCATCGGAACACGCACATCACCGAACTGTCGTTCGACGCGGTCGTCTTGTTCGGCCATCTCGTTCCCCTCGCCAGATGACGTTGCTGCTAAACGAGCTGAGCCTTGCCGGCGAGCACCGTGAGTTCGTTGTTCTCGAACGAGACGAATCCGTCTGCAGCGTTCGCGATCAGACGCTCACCACCAGGCAGAGTGATGCGCACCTCGCCCTCGGCCAGCACGCCGAGAACCGGCGTGTGACCGGGCAGAATTCCGATCTCGCCGATGACCGTGCGGGCGACCACCATGGACGCCTCGCCGGACCAGACCTCGGCGTCGGCCGAGACGACGCTGACCTTCAGAGTGGCCATGCTCAGCCATTCTCCTTCTGGATCTGCGCCCACTTGGCTTCGACATCGGAAATCCCGCCGACGTTGAAGAACGCCTGCTCTGCCACGTGGTCGAACTCGCCACGCGCGATCGCGTCGAACGACTCGATGGTGTCCTTCAGCGGAACCGTCGAGCCCTCGACACCGGTGAACTTCTTCGCCATGTACGTGTTCTGGGACAGGAACTGCTGAATGCGGCGAGCGCGAGAGACGGTGATCTTGTCTTCTTCGGAGAGCTCGTCGACACCCAGGATCGCGATGATCTCCTGCAGTTCCTTGTTCTTCTGCAGGATCTGCTTCACCGTGGTCGCCACGCGGTAGTGATCCTCGCCCAGGTACCGGGGGTCGAGGATGCGGCTCGTCGAGGACAGCGGGTCGACCGCGGGGTACAGACCCTGCGATGCGATCTCACGGGAGAGCTCGGTCGTCGCGTCGAGGTGCGCGAACGTCGTCGCCGGCGCCGGGTCGGTGTAGTCGTCGGCCGGCACGTAAATGGCCTGCAGCGATGTGATCGAGTGGCCACGCGTCGAGGTGATGCGCTCCTGGAGCACACCCATCTCGTCGGCGAGGTTCGGCTGGTAGCCAACGGCGGAGGGCATGCGGCCGAGAAGCGTCGACACCTCTGAGCCGGCCTGCGTGAAGCGGAAGATGTTGTCGATGAACAGCAGCACGTCCTGCTTCTGCACGTCGCGGAAGTACTCCGCCATCGTCAAGGCAGACAGCGCCACGCGAAGGCGGGTCCCCGGCGGCTCGTCCATCTGGCCGAACACGAGGGCGGTCTTGTCGAAGACGCCCGCCTCTTCCATCTCGTGGATCAGGTCGTTGCCCTCACGGGTACGCTCGCCGACACCAGCGAACACCGACACACCACCGTGGTCCTGCGCGACGCGCTGGATCATCTCCTGAATGAGCACTGTCTTGCCAACACCGGCACCTCCGAAGAGGCCGATCTTTCCACCCAGCACGTACGGGGTGAGCAGGTCGATGACCTTGATGCCGGTCTCGAACATCTGCGTCTTCGACTCGAGCTGGTCGAACGCGGGAGCCTTGCGGTGAATCGGCCACCGCTCGGTGATCTCGATCGTCTCGCCGGGCTCGGCGTTGAGCACCTCGCCGATGACGTTGAACACCCTGCCCTTGGTCACGTCGCCGACCGGCACGCTGATCGCAGCGCCGGTATCGCGCACCTCCTGGCCACGGACGAGACCGTCGGTCGGCTTCAGGGCGATGGCACGCACCAGGTCGTCACCGAGGTGCTGAGCGACCTCGAGCGTGATCTCGTGGGCTTCTTCTTCGTCGCCGGTGAACGAAATCGTCGTCTTGAGAGCGTTGTAGATCTCGGGAAGCGAGTCGTGCGGGAACTCGATGTCGACGACGGGGCCGGTGACGCGAGCGATGCGGCCGACGCCCGGCGTCGTGTCCGCTGCCGCGGCCTGAGTGTCGGCGGTGGCTGTCGGTGTCATTTCTTCTCTCTCTGTTTCGTCTAGAGACGCTTATTTGGTGGCCAGCGCGTCAGCGCCACCGACGATCTCGGAGATCTGCTGGGTGATCTCGGACTGGCGGGCGTTATTGGCCAAGCGTGTGTAGTTGGTGATGAGCTTGTCGGCATTGTCGCTCGCCGACTTCATCGCCTTCTGAGTGGCTGCGTGCTTCGCAGCAGCGGATTCGAGCAGCGCGTTGTACAGCCTGCTGTGGATGTAGGCGGGAAGCAACGCGTCGAGCACCGTGCTGGCATCCGGCTCGAACTCGTAGAGCGGAAGCGTCGACTTGTCTTCGACGGCGTCGACGCCTTCGACCAGCTCCAGCGGGAGAAGGCGCACGACCCTGGGGGTCTGCACGAGCATGCTGACGAAGCGGTTGTAGACGATGTGGATCTCGTCGACGCCGCCCTCCGCTGCATCCTTCGAGAACGCCGCTACCAGCTCTTCGCCGATCTCGAGCGCGTTGTCGAACGCAGGCGAATCGGTGATGCCGACCCAGTCCCTGATGCTCGAGCGCTTGCGGAAGGCGAAGAACCCGACGGCCTTACGCCCGACCAGGTAGAACACGACCTCTTTGCCCTGCGAGATGAGCAGGGACTCGAGTTCGAGCGCTTCGCGGATCACCTGCGAGTTGAACGCACCGGCCAGACCGCGGTCGGAAGAGAAGATCACGACCGCGGCGCGCTGCACGTTCTCAGGCTCGGTGGTGAGCAGGTGCGAGACGTTCGAGTGCGTCGCCACTGCCGACACGGCGCGGGTGATCGCCCGCGTGTATGGAGCGGATGCCTGCACACGAGCCTGCGCCTTGTAGATGCGGCTCGCCGAGATCAGCTCCATCGCGCGGGTGATCTTCTTCGTCGTCTGGGCGGAGCGGATGCGCTGCCGGTAGACCCGAAGTTGCGCTGCCATGGGACTCCTGTCTAGCTCTCGTAGTCGTTATCGGTCGTTCAGCGACGGCCGGTGACGATCTTCTCCTGGTCGACTTCCTCTTCCTCGATCGCCTCGTAGCGCTCACTGCCCGGCGCGACGAGGGGCTTGCCCTCACCCGTCTGGAACTCGAGCTTGAAGGCATCCACCGAGCGCTCGAGCGTGGCGACCGAGTCGTCGTCGAGAACGTTGGTGTCGCGCAGGGTGTCGAGAACTGTCGTGTTGCGGCGCAGGTAGTCGAGGAACTCCGACTCGAAGCGCAGGATGTCTTCCACGGGCACCTCGTCGAGCTTTCCATTGGTGCCGGCCCAGATCGAAACGACCTGCTCCTGCACCGGGAACGGCGAGTACTGCGGCTGCTTGAGCAACTCCGTGAGGCGTGCACCTCGGTCGAGCTGGCGACGGGATGCCGCGTCGAGGTCGGACGCGAACATCGAGAACGCCTCCAGCGCGCGGTACTGCGCGAGCTCGAGCTTCAGCGTTCCCGACACCTTCTTGATCGACTTGACCTGAGCGTCACCGCCGACACGCGAGACCGAGATGCCGACATCGACGGCCGGTCGCTGGTTCGCATTGAACAGGTCGGACTGCAAGAAGATCTGTCCGTCTGTGATCGAGATCACGTTGGTCGGAATGTAGGCGGACACGTCGTTCGCCTTGGTCTCGATGATCGGCAGGCCGGTCATCGAACCTGCGCCGAGCTCGTCGGACAGCTTCGCGCAACGCTCCAGCAGACGGGAGTGCAGGTAGAAGACGTCGCCCGGGTAGGCCTCGCGCCCCGGCGGGCGACGCAGCAGCAGCGAAACCGCGCGGTACGCCTCAGCCTGCTTCGACAGGTCGTCGAAAACGATCAGCACGTGCTTGCCCTCGTACATCCAGTGCTGGCCGATGGCCGAGCCGGTGTACGGAGCAAGGTACTTGAAGCCGGCCGGGTCGGATGCCGGAGCCGCGACGATCGTCGTGTACTCCATTGCGCCGGCGTCTTCGAGCGCACCCTTGACCGACGCGATGGTCGAGCCCTTCTGACCGATCGCGACGTAGATGCAGCGAACCTGCTTCGTCGGGTCCCCGGACTCCCAGTTGTCCTTCTGGTTGATGATCGTGTCGATCGCGATGGCCGTCTTACCGGTCTGGCGGTCGCCGATGATGAGCTGGCGCTGGCCGCGTCCGATCGGGATCATGGCGTCGATCGCCTTGATGCCGGTCTGCAACGGCTCGTGCACGCTCTTGCGCTGCATGACGCCTGGAGCCTGCAGCTCGAGGGCGCGACGGCCGACCGTCTCCACCGCGCCGAGACCGTCGATCGGGTTGCCCAGCGGGTCGACGACGCGGCCGAGGTAGCCATCGCCGACGGCGACGGAGAGCACCTCGCCGGTTCTCGTGACCGGCAGGCCCTCTTCGATGCCGGCGAACTCGCCGAGCACGACGACACCGATCTCGTTCTCGTCGAGGTTCAGCGCGAGGCCGAGAGTTCCGTCATCGAAACGAAGGAGCTCGTTGGCCATCGCACCGGGAAGCCCCTCGACGTGGGCGATGCCGTCCGCTGCATCGACGACGGCGCCGACCTCGGTCGCGACGACCGCCTCCGGCTCGTAGCCGGCGACGAAGTCTTTGAGTGCCGCCCGAATCTCGTCGGGGCTGATGCTGATGTCTGCCATTTCGTCTTCCTTGGTATGTACGTCGTGTGCCGGGGTCAGCCGGCGAGTCGAAGTCGTAGATCCGCGAGGCGGTTAGCGATGCTGCCGTCGATCATCTCGTCGCCGACCTGCACTCGCAGGCCTCCGACGAGCTCGGGGTCGACACTGAGGTTGAAGCGTGGGGTGCGTCCGTAGCGGGTGGTGAGCAGCGAGCGAAGTCGCTCGAGCTGCGCGTCGGTCGGCGTGGATGCCGCAGTGACCGTGACCACGATCGCGCCGGCATCTTGCGCCACGACTCCTGCGACGTGCGAGATGAGCTCGCCGATGCGACGGCCGCGCTGGTTCTGCACGATGTAGCGCACCAGCACCAGGCTCGCTTCGCTGATACGCCCCTTCATCAAACGGTCGACCAGCGCGACTCGCGGAGCGGGATCGCCGAGCTTGCTGCCCAGGGCGAGTTCGAGTTCCGGATCGCTTTCGACGGCCCTGGCGAAAGCGAACAGCTCGGACTCGATCGTGCCGTCGTCTCCGGAAGACCGGGCAAGGGCCCTGATGCCGATTTCTTCGATGCTGTCGAGCATCTGGGTGGAGTTCGACCACCGCGAGTCCGTCAAGCCGTGCAGCAGCTTCGATGCCGTCGGCTCGAGCGCACGGAAGATGGTTCCGATCAGCGCCGACTTCTCGGCAGCATCCACCGAGGGATCTGCCAGAACCGACCGCAACTGCGACGAGCCGTTGATGGCTCGCCCTGCCATGAGCAGTTGCTCGCCCGTCGTCAGGGTCACCCCGGACGCGGCGGCCAGTTCGGCCTCAGCGCGCTCGAAGGACTCTCTGGTAGCGGATCCCACTTACTTGCCCGCCTTCGACTTCTCGTCCGCGTCGAGGTCCGCGAGGAACTTGTCGACGATGGCGGTCGAGCGCTTGTCGTCGGAGAGCGCGTCGCCGACGACGGTGGATGCCAGGTCGAGAGCGAGCGTTCCGACATCCGAGCGGAGCGAGGCGAGTGCGGCTGCGCGCTCCGACTCGATCTGCACCTGGGCGTTGGCAGTGATGCGCGCTGCCTCGGACGAGGCCTGTTCCTTCAACTCCGCGATGATCGCCGCACCCTCGGTCCTGGCCTGCTCGCGGATGTGGCCGGCCTCGGAGCGAGCCTCTGCAAGCTGCGCCGTGTACTTCTCGAGCGCAGCATGGGCCTCGTTCTGCGCCTGCTCGGCCCGTTTGAGTCCGCCGTCGATCGCGTCGCGGCGTTCGTCAAGCAGCTTGTTGATCGCCGGCAACGCCTTCCAGATGAAGAACACCAGGATGATGACGAACGAGATCGTGCCCCAGATGAGGTCCGGAATGGCCGGGATCACCGGGTTCGGATTGCCCTCTGCCTGTGCTGCGGCACTGACGAATGCGGGAAGCATTCAGACTCCTTGAGTGTGCGGGTTGACTGTGCGAGAGGGTCCGCTTACGGAGCGGGGAACGGGATGAACGCGACGGCGATGGCGATGAAGCAGAGAGCTTCGGTGAGCGCGACGCCGAGGAACATCAGGGTCGTGAGGCGACCCTGCAGCTCGGGCTGGCGGGCGACAGACTCGATCGTCTTGCCGATCACGTAGCCGACGCCGATACCGGAGCCGATCACGGCGAGGCCGAAGGCCAGCGGGGCGAGTTGTCCGACGATATTCACGGGGTGATTCCTTTCGAAGGGTTGGTGAGAACGGTGCGCGGCGAGCAGATCAATGCTCGTCGACGACCGACAGCTGGATGTAGATGGAAGCCAGGATGGCGAAGACGTATGCCTGCAGCACCTCGATGAAGATCTCGAGCACCATGAAGATCAGACCGAAAGCGAAGGTTCCGACGCCGAGCAGGCCGATGAGGTTGCCGTCGGCGAGCACTGTGAAGAAGAAGAACTGCGTTGCGGTGAAGCACAGCACGAGCAACATGTGCCCGCCGATCATGTTCATCGTGAGTCGCAGCGCGAGTGTCACCGGCCGGACGATGAACGTGGACAGGAACTCCAGCGGCGTCAGCAGGATGTACAGGAACCACGGCACGCCAGGCGGGAACAGCGTGTCCTTCAGATACTTCCAGCCCTTTTCGCGGAAGCCGGCATGGATGAAGACACCCCACGTGATGATCGCGAGAACGGCAGGAAGACCGATGGCCGATGTGCCGGACAATTGCAGACCGGGGATGACTCCGGTGAGGTTCATTCCGAGAATCAGGAAGAACAGCGTCATGATGAACGCTTCGTATCGCTTGCCGAGGCGCTCGCCGAGCGGCTCATAGACGATGCCGTTGCGCACGAAACCGACCAAATACTCGAACCCGACCTGGGCGCGCGAGGGACGAAGCTTCAGATTGCGCGTCGCCAGCCAGAAGAAGAGCACCAACAACACCACGACCAGAATGCGAATGGCCATGAGCCGATTGATCTCGAACGGCGTTCCCGGAAACAGCAGGACCGGCGGAAAGAAGTCATCGATCGACGGACCCGTGAAACCCGAACCGTCGGCTTTGACAGACAACACTGTAGAAATAAGCATGGGCGTTAGCAGGGCATTCTCCGGCGTCTGTCGTTCGAAAGCGGAACGGGTCGGGGGGGCGCGACTAGCTTACCAAAGTCCACGACCTTCTTATGACGAGGCATCGTCACGACCGAGAGGTCTGGTCGGAAGACGTGCCCTGTTCCGCGCCGTCAGGCGCCTGCGGCAGCGTCACGTCGACGTATGGCACGCGTGCCCGGAGGAAGGCCAGGCAATCGATGACCAGCGAGCCGATCACCGCGATGATCACGGTGAAGAAGAACACCCGCCCGTCGAGCCACGACTGCCGACCCAGCAGAAGCAGGATCACGATGAAGAGGATCAGTTTCGCGACCCAGGTGCCGAGGATGATCCCGAAGAACTTGGGCGACGTCTGATCGCCCTTCGTCACACTGCCGGCAACGAGCATGCTGGCGGCTGTGAGGCCGAGGTAGACGGCGGCCGTCGCCGCGCCGAGAAGTCCGCCGTAGAGGCCCGCCGTGCCGCTGACGAACAGTCCGATCAGACCTGCGACGACTGCTACCGCCCCGGCGAAGATGGCTCCGTCGCGCAGGGCGAGCATCAACATGGGTCTGGCGCTCATCGGGGTTTTTGTCGGGGTGGCCGGCTCCAGGCGATCGCCGGAGTCTGTCATGGGGTCATTTCCTTCCTGGGTGGTGCTGGCATATCAGATGGTGAGATTTCGGATGCCGCGTCGAGCGGATCGAGGCGGGCAGCGGCATCCGGATCGGCGGACTGTTCACTCGCGGGCGTCGATTCGGCGATGGCCTCGATGCTCTTGCGTCGGCTCAGCGGTGCGAGCGTGAGCGCGGTGCACACGACGAGGCCGACGCAGAGGAACAGCACGGCCGGCCAGATGGGCTGGAACCAGAACAGCAGGCATCCGATCGAGACCACGGCGGTCCACGCGTAGAAGATCAGGACGGCCTGCAGGTGCGAGTGCCCCATGTCGAGCAGACGATGGTGCAGGTGTTTGCGATCGGCGCTGAACGGTGACTTGCCGGCTCGCACCCGCCGGAAGACGGCGAGGCCGAAGTCGAGCAACGGCACCACCAGCACGGCGAACGGCAGGATGATCGGGATGAACGCGGGGAACAGCGACCTCGCGCCGCCTTCCTCGAGAGCGACCGGGTCGATCTGCCCCGTGACGGCGATCGCGGAGGACGCCATCAGCAGCCCGATCAGCAGGGCGCCGGTGTCTCCCATGAACATGCGGGCCGGATGCCAGTTCAGCGGCAGGAATCCTGCGCACGCACCCACCAGGATGACGGCCAGCACCGATGCGAGGCTGAAGTAGTTCGAGGGGCTCGTCTTGACGGTGATCAGATAGCTGTAGATGAAGAACGCGCCGTTGGCGATCAGGGCGACGCCGGCAACCAGCCCATCGAGACCGTCGATGAAGTTGATGGCGTTCATCACGAGCACGATGGCGATCACCGTCATGGCCACGCTCATCCACGGGGATCCGACTGTCACTCCCCCGCCAAGGGGCAACGAGTAGATCTGCACGCCGAGCCAGGCGACGAGACCGGCGGCCACGAACTGGCCGGCGAGCTTCGTCATCCAGTCGAGATCCCACAGGTCGTCGGCGACGCCGATCACGACGATCAGCAGGGCGGCGCCGAGGATGGCCAGCACGGGTGTCGGGTCGGAGAAGACCACGCCGAGAAGCGGTCCGCCGAATCCGTGGAAGATCTGGGAGAACAGGTAGGCGACACCGAAGGCCACCACGATGCCGAGGAACATGGCGACGCCACCGAGGCGCGGAGTCGGCCTGGTGTGCACGTCGCGTTCGCGGATGCGCGGGTACAGCTTGAACTTCAGCGCCACCCGATAGACCACGATCGACAACACGAAGGTGACGATCGCCGTGATCAGTCCGATGACGAGCAGAAGAGTCATGTCTGCTGAGAGTCTTCCGCCGACTCGGTCTCGAGTGCGTCGCCGACGACCTGGCGGATCTGCTCGTCGCTGATGACGCCGTGCCTCAGGATGCGCAGCTTTCCGTCGCCTGCGGCGAGCGCGGTGGCATCCACGATGGTGGACGACGTCTCGGTCACGTCGGCCTCTGCGTAGTCGGCGCCGACCGATCCTCCGTCGAGGTACGCCACCACCGAGTCGCCGAGCATCTCCTCGGCCTCGTGCGCCGTGGTGGCGGCAGGCAGGCCCGTCTTGTTCGCCGACGACACGGCGAGCGGGCCTGTCGAGCGCAGAAGTGCGAGCGCGACCGGGTTGTTCGGCATGCGCAACGCGACGGTGCCCTTCGTCTCGCCGAGATCCCATGCCAACGAGGGCTGGGCGGGAAGCACGATGGTGAGACCGCCCGGCCAGAAAGCGCCGGCGAGGTCGCGCGCCTCTTGGGGCACTGTCTCGGCGAGTGCGTCGAGCGTGGTGAGCGCCGGGATCAGCACGGGCGGCGGCGACTGCCTCCCGCGCCCCTTGGCCTCGAGGAGGCTCGTGACGGCGGCGGCACTGAAAGCGTCGGCGCCGATGCCGTAGACGGTGTCGGTGGGAAGCACGATGAGGTCGCCGTTCTCAACGGCGGCGCGCGCCTGCTTGATGCCCTCGGCGAGGCCGTCGTCGTCGGAGCAGTCGTAGAAGGAAGTCATGACCGACCGATTCTAGGGGCGATTGAGGTGTGGCCGTTGGGAGCTTGCTCACAACGGCCACACCGATTGAGCCCGTGAGCGGCGTCAGCCGCGATAGAGGTGATCGACGCGAACCACACTGTTTACGTCGCATACTGTTTATGCTATACATTCTGAGTACGCCATACACAGTCAAGCGAATCGAACGAAGGGCAACGACGATGACGGCGATGAACCGGCTGCATGACCGCACCATCGAGGTGACGGGGCTGCGCAAGACATACGGAAAGCACGTGGTTCTCGATTCCGTGGACTTCAGTGTGGGGCGCGGCGAGATCTACGCCCTGCTCGGACCGAACGGCGCGGGCAAGACGACCACCATCAACATCCTCTCCACTCTGATCAAACCCGACGCAGGCACGGTCTCGATCGGCGGCGTCGACGTACTCTCCCGGCCGCAGGAGGCGCGACGGATGTTCGCACTCACCGGGCAGTACGCCTCGGTCGACGAGTTCCAGACCGGCGCGGAGAACCTCGCGATGATGGCGAGGCTCGGTCATCTCGGCACCAGGGCGCGGCGCACACGAGTGCGAGACCTGCTCGAGGCGTTCGACCTCACGGATGCCGCCGGCAAGCGGGTCGCCGACTACTCAGGTGGCATGCGGCGCAGGCTCGATCTGGCGATCAGCCTGATCGCGGCCCCGCCCGTGCTCTTTCTCGACGAGCCGACCACAGGACTCGACCCGCGAAGCCGAGCGGGGCTGTGGTCGCTCGTGGCCGAGCTCGCGGCGAACGGAACGACGATCCTGCTCACCACGCAGTACCTGGAAGAGGCCGAGCGTCTGGCCCATCGTGTCGGAGTGATCGACGGCGGAACGATCGTGGCGAGCGGAACTCCGGTGGAGCTCAAGGCCCAGGTGAGCGGAGAGCATCTGGTGTTCTCGTTCGCCACCGTCGACGACGTACAGCGTGCCGCCGCGCTGCGCCAGAACGCGGAGAGCGACCTCGATGAGCTCGCGGTGCGCGTTCCGACGGAGCACGCCGTTGCAGACATCCGCTCGTTCCTCGCCGACACAGCAGACCACGGCGTCGCGGTGACCGACATCGCGATCGCAGGCCCCAGCCTCGACGACGTGTTCCTCACCCTCACCGGGCACCAGGCACCTACTGGACGCCGGGCATCCGACACCAACGACAAGGAGAAGGCAGCATGACCGCGATCGAACTCGCACCGGGCATCCCCCGTTCGCACCACCAGGGATTCGGCACCGCAGTCGCCGACATCGCGACCATGACGGGCAGGGAGGTGCGTCGCACGCTGCGCGGCGTCGACTCGCTGATCACCGCGTTCGTCATACCGGTCTGCATCATGCTCGTGTTCGTCGTGATCTTCGGCGGAGCGATCGAGTCCGACGGAAACTACGTGAACTACGTCGTGCCGGGCACCCTGGTGCTGTGCCTCGGCTTCGGGTCGGCGTCGACAGCGATCGCCGTTGCGCAGGATGTCACGAGCGGCACCGTCAACAGGTTCAAGACGCTGCCGGTGTTCGGGTCGTCCGTGCTGTACGGCCACGTCGTCGCGAGCGTGGTACGCAACCTCGTCGCCTGCATCCCCGTTCTCGGAGTGGCGCTCCTGCTGGGCTACCGGCCGGCCGCGGAGTTCGGCGGCTGGGTCGGGGCGATCGCGTTCGCGGTGCTGATGATCCTGGCGTTCACCTGGCTCAGCGCTCTCGGCGGACTGCTGCTGAGCGTGGATGCCGCATCGTCGATCAACTTCGTGTTCCTCTTTCTGCCCTATCTCTCCAGCGGTTTCGTGCCGACGGACACGATGCCCGTCTGGTTGCGCGGGTTCGCCGATCACCAGCCCTACACGCCGATCATCGAGACCATGCGAGACCTGCTGAGCGGGACGGCGCCGGGAAACACCCTCTGGGTGGCGCTGGCGTGGATGCTCGGCATCCTGCTGGTGAGCTACGTCGGCGCGACGATCGTCTTCGCCAAGCGCGTCAAGGAATGAGCAGATCCCGCTCCGCGAGCCGCTGCTCATAGACTGGCCGCCACGCATGCCGCGAGACTGCACGCCCACCCCGAGACTGAGAGTGATACCCGCTGCTTGGTCGTGGGCGTGCAGCCTCGCGAAGGCTTTCGAGGCAGAGGGAGAACGATGACCGAGACAGACCCGGACGGCGCCTCCGACCTGGCCTTGCCGCACGCTGTCGCGCTCTCCTGGGGCGTCGCCGAGCGACCGCAGCGCGGACCGAAACGCGAGCTCAGCATCGAGCGCATCGTCGAGGCGGCGATCCAGCTCGCCGACGCCGAGGGCCTGGGCGCCGTGTCGATGGCGCGCGTGGCATCCGCTCTCGGGTTCACGACGATGTCGCTCTACCGCTACATCACGAGCAAGGACGACCTGCTGCTGCTCATGCAGGATGCCGTCGCCGACATCGAACTCCCCGAGCCGCCCGACGACGATTGGCGCACCGGGCTGCGGCAGTGGACGCTCGCCAATCTCGACGCCTTTCGCCGGCATGCGTGGTACGTGGACATACCGATCACGGGAACACCGCTGACGCCCAACGTGATGCGCCTCATCGACCTGGCGCTGCGCTCGCTTCGCCCAGCCGCACTGAGCGAGCACGAGAAGATGGCGTGCGTTCTACTGCTCGCCTCGTACGTGCGCGCGGTCGGCGGCATCCAGTCGGACATCGACACCTCGGGAACACCTGGCGATGAGGTGACGGGCGCCTCGTTCGCGCCGGCCCTCGCCGCGCTCGTGACGCCGGACCGGTTTCCCGATCTCGCTCCGGTCATCGCGTCTGGCGCGTACACCTCGAACGAATTCGACGACTTCGCGTTCGGACTCGAAAGGGTGCTCGACGGCATCGAGCGCTACATCGACCGGGGAGGCGCCTCCGCCACGCCTACACCGCCCGATGACGACGACTCAGCGCTCTACGGCTCGGACAAGCGCGTGAAAGAGGCCGCGAAGTCGCGACGCGAGGCGGAGAAGTCACTGCGCGATGCGCGCAAGCGCGAGCGGGAAGCCGTCAAAGCGGCCAGGGAGCGAGCAGCCAAGGAGCGCGAGAAGTCGGGCAACTGACCGTTGACGCTCAGCGCATCGCCGTCGTGACCCGATCGCGCATCGTCAGGTCGACGTGGGTGGTGACCCCACGCCACCCGTCGCCCAGCAGGATGCCCCGTACCTCGCTCCCCTGCAGCTCTCCGTGCTCGATCGCGATGAGTCCGCCGGGGCGCAGCAGCTCCAGTCCGCGTCGCGACAGCACCCGCACCACGTCGAGCCCGTCGGGACCGCCGTACAACGCGGCCGGTGGATCGAAGAGCCTCACCTCAGGATCGCGCGGAATCGCGTCGTCTGGCACGTAGGGCGGATTCGAGACGACCACGGCCGCCCGACCCGCGAGCTCGTGGAGGGAATCGGCGAGATCGCCCTGCGACAGTTCGAGGTTGGTTGCGCCGGACTCCTCGACATTCCGCGCCGCCCACGCGAACGCCTCGGGTGAGCGCTCGATGGCGTGCACGGTCGCGTGCGGAACCTCGGTGGCCATCGAGATCGCCACAGCGCCGCTGCCGGTTCCGAAGTCGATGCCGATCGGCTGCGGCTCCGCTGCCGAACGCAAGGCATCCACCGCGATCTGCGCGAGCAGCTCCGTCTCGGGACGCGGCACGAAGACACCGGGGCCCACCAGCAGGTTCAGCGAGCGGAACGGCGCCCTCCCCGTGATGTGCTGCAGCGGCTCTCTCGTTGCACGACGAGCCGCAAGCGCGCCGACGGCGGATGCCTGACCCGCCGACACCGGGGCATCCGTCACCACGAGCGCCTGCACCCGACCCCGGCCGGCCTGCAGCACGTGGCCGACGAGGAGCTCGGCATCCACCGAAGGGTCGACGATGCCCGCCGCGGCAAGCTGCTCTGTCACCTCGCGCAGCACGTCACGCACGGTCCTACCGTCGGAATCCATGGGCTCTCGCTTCCTTCGCTCAGCGTCCCCGCCAGCACTCACAGGATCTCGGACCTGCACTCTCGACGACCGCGAACGCATCGCACAGGCAACTCATGCCGTCGTCATATTCGGCAACGGGTCCGACCGTCAAGAATAAGCTTCAGACGGCGGCGCTCTCGCGCTTCGGGCCGTCGGCCAGCTTCAGTCGTCTTGTTCTCAACGTTTCCGTCGCGTCGAAAGGCATGTCATGTCCGGCAAGATCTACTCCGACATCACCCAGGTGGTCGGCAACACCCCGCTCGTGAAGCTCAATCGCGTGATCGATGGCGCGCAGGCGACCGTGCTCGCGAAGCTCGAGTTCTACAGCCCTGCTGCGAGCGTGAAGGACCGCATCGGTCTTGCGATCATCGACGCTGCAGAAGCGGCGGGTGCGCTGAAGCCCGGCGGAACGATCGTGGAAGGCACGAGCGGCAACACCGGCATCGCGCTGGCGTTCGTCGCTGCCGCCCGCGGATACAAGCTGATCATCACGATGCCCGAGACGGCGAGCAAGGAGCGCCGCGTCTTGCTGCGCGCATACGGCGCCGACATCGTGCTCACACCAGGAGCCGACGGCATGCGCGGCGCGGTCGAGAAGGCCAAGGAGATCGTCGCGAACACCGAGAACGCGATCTGGGCGCAGCAGTTCGCCAACCAGGCGAACCCCGCGATCCACCGCGCCACCACCGGTCCGGAGATCTGGAACGACACGGAAGGCGCCGTCGACATCCTGGTCTCCGGCATCGGAACGGGCGGCACGATCACCGGTGCAGGCGGCTACCTCAAGGAGCAGAAGCCCGACATCCAGATCATCGCCGTCGAGCCTGCCGAGTCTCCGATCCTCAACGGCGGCAAGCCAGGACCGCACAAGATCCAGGGCCTCGGTGCGAACTTCGTTCCCGAGGTGCTCGACACCTCCATCTACGACGAGGTCATCGACGTGAACGCCGAGGCCTCGGTCGAGACCGCGCGCCGGCTGGCAGCCGAGGAGGGCATCCTGGGCGGCATCTCGTCGGGAGCCGCGGTCAACGCGGCCGTGCAGGTGGCGAAACGCCCCGAGAACGCGGGCAAGACCATCGTGGTCGTCATTCCCGACTTCGGCGAGCGTTATATCTCGACGATCCTCTACCAGGACCTGCTCGACTAGGGATGTCCGTTCTCTCGCGAATGCGCGAGGACATCGCCAATGCCAGGAGCCATGACCCGGCCGCCCGCAGCGATGTCGAGATCGCGCTGGCCTATTCCGGTCTGCACGCCATCTGGCTGTACCGCATCGCCCACCGCTGGTGGATCTCCCCCGGGCTGAGGCTGCCCGCAAGACTGCTGTCGCAGTTCGCACGGTTTCTCACCGGTGTGGAGATCCACCCCGGCGCCCGCATCGGCCGGCGCTTCTTCATCGACCACGGCATGGGCGTCGTGATCGGCGAGACGACGGTGATCGGCGACGGGGTGATGCTGTACCACGGCGTCACGCTCGGCGGAAAGTCCAGGGGACGTGGCAAGCGGCATCCGACCCTGCACGACGGCGTCGTCGTCGGGGCCGGCGCGCAGGTGCTCGGTGACATCGTGCTCGGGGCACGCTCCGTGGTGGGCGCGAACGCGGTCGTCGTGAAGTCGGCGCCGCCGGATTCGGTGCTGGTGGGCATCCCGGCCCGTGATCGCAGGCAGGATGCTTCACCTCGCGCTCCGGAGACCCCCTCCGACGAGGCGTGGCTCGACCCCGGCATCTACATCTGAGGCCGGCGGCCCGTCTCAGTCCTCGCCGAGGGCGGCGAGGCGCGCCTCTTCGTCGGTCTGGATGGCGGAGTCGATCACGGGATCGAGCGCGCCGTTCATCACCTGGTCGAGGTTGTACGCCTTGTAGCCCGTGCGGTGGTCGGCGATGCGGTTCTCGGGGAAGTTGTACGTGCGGATGCGCTCGGAGCGGTCCATGCCGCGGATCTGCGACTTGCGCGCATCCGATGCAGCGGCATCCAACTCTTCCTGCTGCTTCGCCAGGAGTCGGGCGCGCAGCACGCGCATGCCCGCCTCGCGGTTCTGGATCTGCGACTTCTCGTTCTGCATCGACACCACGATGCCGGTCGGGATGTGCGTGATGCGCACCGCAGAGTCTGTGGTGTTCACCGACTGGCCCCCTGGCCCCGACGAGCGGAACACGTCGATGCGCAGGTCGTTCGCGTTGATCTCGACCTCTTCAGGCTCGTCCACCTCGGGGAACACGAGAACGCCGGCCGTCGATGTCTGGATGCGTCCCTGCGACTCGGTCACCGGCACCCGCTGCACACGGTGCACGCCGCCCTCGTACTTCAGATGCGCCCATGGGCCCTCCGCCGGGTCGGGCGAGTTGCCCTTGATGGCGACCTGCACGTTCGTGTAGCCGCCGAGGTCGGTGTCGTCGTGCTCGAGGATCTCGGTCTTCCAGCCCTTGGACTCCGCATAGTGCAGGTACATGCGCAGGAGGTCGGCGGCGAACAGCGCTGATTCCGCGCCGCCCGCGCCACCCTTGATCTCCATGATCACGTCACGCCCGTCGTCCGGATCGCGCGGGATCAGCAGCCTGCGCAGCTTCTCCTGCGCCGCGGCGTGCGCCTCTTCGAGTGACGGCACCTCCTCGGCGAAGGCCTCGTCTTCTTTGGCGAGCTCGCGTGCGGCATCCAGGTCGTCGCCGAGCCTCTTCCACGACTCGTGCGCCGCCTTGATCTGGCTGAGCTCCGCGTACCGGCGGTTGACCTTCTTGGCGCGAGCGGCGTCGGCGTGCAGAGCAGGGTCGGCGAGCTGCTCCTGCAGCTGATCGTGCTCGTCGAGCAGGGTCTGGATGGATTCGAACACGTGTGGCTTCCGTTCGCGATCGCAGGCTGGTGCGGGAAATGACGGATGCCCACCACCGGCTCCGACCGAATGTTCGGTACAGCGCCGGCAATGGGCATCCAGAAGACAGCTAGCGGTGGTCGTTCTCGTGCGCGTGCGAGTGAGCAGCACCGTGACCGGCGGTGGGTGCCGGCATCGACTTCTGCATCTGCACGAGGAACTCCACGTTGGACGTGGTCTCCTTGAGCTTGCCGAGCACTACCTCGAGGGCCTGCTGCTGGTCGAGCCCGGCGAGGGCGCGACGCAGCTTCCAGGTGATCTTCACCTCGTCGCCGCTCATCAGCATCTCTTCACGACGGGTGCCCGACGCGTTCACGTCGACGGCCGGGAAGATGCGCTTGTCGGCGAGCTGGCGAGAGAGGCGCAGCTCCGAGTTGCCGGTTCCCTTGAACTCCTCGAAGATCACTTCGTCCATCTTGGAACCGGTCTCGATGAGCGCCGTGGCCAGTATGGTCAGCGATCCGCCGTGCTCGATGTTGCGAGCCGCACCGAAGAAGCGCTTGGGCGGATACAGCGCCGAAGCGTCCACACCACCGGAGAGAATGCGACCGGATGCCGGCGCGGCCAGGTTGTAGGCGCGGCTGAGTCGCGTGATCGAATCGAGCAGCACGACGACGTCGTGGCCGAGTTCCACCAGGCGCTTCGCACGCTCGATGGCGAGCTCGGCGACGGTGGTGTGATCTTCGGCCGGACGGTCGAACGTCGAGGCGATGACCTCGCCCTTGACCGTGCGCTGCATGTCGGTGACCTCTTCAGGCCGCTCGTCCACGAGCACGACCATGAGGTGCACCTCGGGGTTGTTCGTGGTGATCGCGTTGGCGATCTGCTGCATCACGATGGTCTTGCCGGCCTTGGGCGGAGCGACGATCAGGCCGCGCTGGCCCTTGCCGATCGGGGCGACCAGGTCGATGATGCGCTGGGTGAGCTTGGTCGGCTCGGTCTCGAGACGCAGCCGCTCCTGCGGGTACAGCGGGGTGAGCTTGTTGAACTCGACCCTGGCCTCCGCCTCGTCGACGCTCTGACCGTTGACAGAGTCCACCTTGACCAGCGCGTTGTACTTCTGACGCCCTGTGCCCTCGCCATCGCGCGGCTGGCGGATGGCTCCGACGACCGCGTCGCCCTTGCGCAGGTTGTACTTCTTCACCTGTCCGAGCGAGACGTAGACGTCGCTCGGTCCTGGCAGGTAGCCACTGGTGCGCACGAAGGCGTAGTTGTCGAGCACGTCGAGGATGCCCGCGACGGGGATGAGCACGTCGTCATCGAGGATCTCGGGCTCGACATCGTCGCCGACGGCCCCACGGCGCTTGCGGTCGCGGTAGCGGTTACGCCCGCCGCGCTCGTCATCCTGAGCCTGCTGGCCGCCCTGATTCTGATTCTGGCGCTGGTTCTGCTGACCGCCCTGCTGCTGGCCGCCCTGACCACGCTGATTCTGCTGACCCTGCTTCTGCTGCTGGTTGTTCTGCTGACCCTGGTTCTGTGCCTGCTGGTTCTGGCCCTGCTGGTTCTGAGCCGGCTGGCCACCCTGCTGCTCGGCGCTGTTGTCACCGCCCTCGCCGTTGTCGGCGCGACGGTTCTTGTTGCGTCCGCGATTGCGTCCGCGACCCTGACGCGGCTGCTGCGAACCGTCGGCACCATCGGATGCCTGCGCATCAGCGGCGTTCTCGGCCTGCGCATCCTCCGCGGGAGCTGCATCCTCGCGGTCGGCGACGACGACGGCAGATGCCTGAGCATCATTCGACTCGACCGCAACGTTCACGGCGTCGGTCATGGGCTCGGGAAGGCCGGCCTGGCCGGCGTTCACGTAGGTGGAGGCCGAGACGGTGTGGCCACCGTCGACGCTCGTGACGCGGCGCGAGCCACGACGGCTGCGCGCAGGCGGAGTCTGCAGGTCGAGTGCGGCTTGCAGAGCCGCCTCGGCGTCCTGCGGGCTGAGCTGCTGGCCGTCGGACGACGCAGCAGGCGCCTCGTCCGTCGCGACCTCGGCCGTCGCAACCTCGGCCGGTGCGGCCTCGATCACGGCCGGAGCGCTGTCTGCCGGCGCCTCGGCCACGACGGCGGGAGCGACGGCTTCGGTGCCGGCCGTCTCGCCGGTGGCCCGCGTGGCCTCGATGGCTGCGATCAGTTCGCCCTTGCGGAGCTTCGCAGCGCCTGGGACGCCGATGCTCGTAGCGAGCGTCTGCAGCTGCGGAACTCGCAGGTTGGACAGATCGACAGTGGGATCCACGCCTTCGGCGCGGGGGTTGACATCAGTCACTTGAAGAGGATTCCTTTCCTCTGGCGGGCATAGATCCGCCTCGCTCAGAGCGCGTGTCGTGCACGAGCCGCCCGTTCATACTTCGCCCGCGCCCCGTCGGGGATCGCTGCGCGGATTCAGGCAAGCACGACAGCAGTGAGTTTCTAGAGATTCACCCGAACACCAGATTCGCGTATCTTTTTCGCGCCGTCTGGCAGGTGCGCTCAGTTTACCACCCTCGTACCCCTTCGCTCGCCAACGGCACATCGTGTTGCGAAGAGCGACCGGCCCGGGACCGCCGCGTCACGGTTCACGTCGCCGAAGCATCCGCTCGATGCACCGTCGCACCGAGAAAGTCGACAGCGAGCATGAGCGGCTGCCACGTGGTCTCTGCGCGTTCTGCGACGAGTTCGGCGGCAGCCAGGCGCTGCGCAGGATCGCTGCACAACACCAGGATCGAGGGGCCGGCACCCGAGACGACGGCAGGAAAGCCGTCGGCGCGCAGCGCCGAGATGAGGCGGTCTGTCTCCGGCATCGCCTTCGCACGATAGTTCTGGTGCAGCTTGTCTTCCGTCGCGGCGAGCAGCAGCTCGGGGCTCTGCACCAAGGCCGCAACGAGCAGCGCCGAGCGGGAGACGTTGAAGACGGCATCCTCGTGCGGAACCGACGTCGGCTGAAGGCTGCGTGCCAATGCCGTCGACATGACGTGCTCAGGCACGAAAACCAGCGGCGAGACGCCGCGATGCACCATCAGCTTCTTGTGTTGAGGGCCTTCGGCCGACACCCAGGCGATGGTGAGACCGCCGAACAGTGCGGGGGCCACGTTGTCGGGATGCCCCTCCAGCTCCGTCGACAGCGACAAGAGCTGCTGCGGGCCGAATTCGACGGTGCCCTCGAGCAGGCCCTTGGCAGCGACGATGCCCGAGACGATCGCCGCGCCCGAGGATCCGAGGCCGCGTCCGTGCGGAATGGAATTGCGGGCGACGAGGTGGAGTCCCGGAACCGGGATTCCGACCGCCGTGAACGCGTGCGCGATGGAGCGCACGACGAGGTTCGTCTCGTCCGTCGGCACTTCCCCCTCGCCGACGCCGTGCACCTCGACGAAGGCTCCCGGTTCGTCTCGCACCGTGACGGTGAGCTCGTCGTACAGGGCCAGCGCGAGGCCGAGGGTGTCGAACCCGGGACCGAGATTGGCGGAGGTGGCCGGCACCTTCACGCGCACGCTCGTGCCGATCGCCGGCACGGATGCCGCGCTCACGCCGCGCCCGACGGGCTGAGCCCCAGCACTCCCGCGATCTGCGCGGTGTCGACGGGAACGACCGTCGGCGTGACCTCGCCGCCGCCCGCGACTCGCAGTGCCCACTGCGGATCCTTGAGGCCGTGGCCGGTGACCGTGAGCACGACCTTCGAACCGGCGGGTATCACGCCGGCCTCTGAGCGCTCGAGCAGGCCGGCGACGCTGATCGCGCTGGCAGGCTCGACGAAGATGCCGACCTCTGCCGAGAGGATGCGGTGAGCGTCGAGGATGCTCTCGTCGTCGATGGCGCCGAAGTAGCCGTTCGTGGCATCCCGCGCGGCGAGCGCGAGCTCCCATGAGGCGGGGTTGCCGATGCGGATGGCGCTGGCGACCGTTTCGGGATCCTTGACCGGATGCCCGAGCACGATGGGCGCACTACCCGCCGCCTGGAAACCGAACATGCGCGGCAGCTTCGTCGTAATGCCACGCTCAAGCTCTTCGGTGTAACCGCGGGTGTACGCCGTGTAGTTGCCCGCGTTGCCCACCGGGATGAACTGGAAATCGGGAGCGTCGCCGAGTACCTCGACGACCTCGAACGCTGCGGTCTTCTGGCCCTCGATGCGGTCGTTGTTCACCGAGTTGACCAGGTGCACCGGGTAGTTCGCGGAGAGTTCGCGGGCGATGTCGAGGCAGTCGTCGAACGTGCCCTGCACTTGCAGCAACTCGGCGTTGTGCGCGATCGCCTGGCTCAGCTTGCCGAGGGCGATCTTGCCCTCCGGCACGAGCACGACGGCCTGGATGCCCGCGTGCGCGGCGTAAGCGGCCGCCGACGCGGAGGTGTTGCCGGTCGAGGCGCAGATGACGGCCTTCGCACCGTGCTCGATGGCCTTGGAGATGGCCATCGTCATACCGCGGTCCTTGAAAGAGCCCGTCGGGTTCATGCCCTCGAACTTGACGTACACGTCGGCGCCG
Source organism: Humibacter sp. RRB41 (assembly GCF_022761015.1). GTDB lineage: Bacteria > Actinomycetota > Actinomycetes > Actinomycetales > Microbacteriaceae > Humibacter. The sequence continues at coordinate 367,123 of NZ_JAKWJQ010000003.1, read as the reverse complement.
GTGCGGCGGGACAGCGCAGGGGCCGGGATGAGCGGGGTGCCGCCCTCGCCGAGAGTGACGATGGGCGTTGCCTCCGTCACGTCGAGGCGATCGGCGTATTCGCGCAGAACGCCCTGCCATTGGTGCGCCACGTCAGACTCCTTCAACTCGTAAGACAGAGGTGACGGCCACGACCTCATCGCTGGCGCGAAGGGTGTCGACCGTTGCCGCGAGAGCGGACTCGAACGCCTCGTGCGTTCCGATGACCAGCGTAGCCGTGGCCGGGAGGGGTTCCCGACGGGCCGGGATCGCTCCAGATGCCACGCCGGGCTCCTGCTCGGATGCCACGGTCTGCGTCACGGTCTCCACCGAGACCTCGTTCGTGGCGAAGATCGAGGCGATGCGCGAGAGCACACCAGGGGCATCCGTCACGCGGAGCGTGATCTGATACCTGGTGCGAACGGCGCCGATCTCGAGCACAGGCACGTCCGCGTGCGTGGACTCCGCGACGCCAGGACCGCCGACGACGTGCCTGCGCGCGGCGGAGACGACGTCGCCCAGCACAGCGGACGCGGTCTGGAGTCCTCCGGCGCCTGCACCGTAGAACATCAAGTCGCCTGCCGCTGCGGCCTGCACGAAAACCGCGTTGTGCACGCCGCGCACGGCGGCCAACGGATGCTGCCTCGGGACGAGCGCCGGATACACCCTGGCGGACACGCCCTCGCTGCCGTCATCGGCGGCGACCCGCTCGCAGATCGCGAGCAGCTTGATCACGTACCCGCCTTCGCGCGCGGCATCCACCTGCTCCTTCGTGATGCCGGTGATGCCCTCGCGATGCACCGACTCCAGAGGAACCGTCGTGTGGAACGCGAGCCCTGCGAGAATGGCCGCCTTCGCTGCGGCGTCGTACCCCTCGACATCCGCTGCCGGGTCGCTGCGCTCCGCGTACCCGAGCTCGGTTGCCACCTCGAGCGCGTCCTCGAGGGTGTCGCCTGAAGTGTCCATACGGTCGAGGATGAAGTTCGTCGTGCCGTTCACGATGCCCAGGATGCGCTCGACACGATCGCCCGCCAGGCTGTCGCGCAGCGGACGGATGATCGGGATCGCCCCGCCGACGGCAGCCTCGTAGTAGAGCTGCGCGCCGACCTGCTCGGCCACTGCGAACAGCTGCGCTCCGTGTTCGGCGAGCAGCGCCTTGTTGCCGGTGATGACGTCGGCGCCGGAATTCAGCGCAAGCAGCACATACTCGCGGGCGGGGTCGACGCCGCCCATCAGCTCGATCACGATGTCGGCGCTCAGGATGAGCGAGCGCGCGTCGGTCGTGAACAGCTCGCGCGGCAGAGCGACGCGGCGCGGGGCATCCGGGTCGCGCACCGCGATGCCGACGAGCTCGAGGCCTGCTCCGACGCGGGCTGCGAGTTCGTCGGCGTTGTCGATGAGCAGCTTCGCAACCTGGGAGCCGACGGATCCCGCGCCGAGGAGCGCGATCTTGAGGCTTCGGTATTCGATCACTTCTGGTCCCCCTGGGCTGCGCGGTCGGCACGGGCGAGCGGGCCGGGTGCGTCGACGTCGCGCTGCGCTTCTGACGGCACCGCGGTGGAGAGACGCGCGCCGACATCCCTCGCCAACAGGTCGTCTTCGGTCTCTCCGCGCACGATCACCCGGTCGTGTCCATCGCGTACTGCGACCACCGCGGGCCGCGGAAGGTAGTTGTAGTTGCTCGACAGCGACCAGCAGTACGCGCCGGTCGCCGCCACGGCGAGCAGGTCTGAAGGAGCGACGTCGCCTGGAAGGTATTCGGCATCCACCACGATGTCACCTGACTCGCAGTGCTTGCCTGCCACCCGAACGAGCACCGGCTCCACGTCGGATGCCCTGCCCACCAGGCGTGCCGAGTAGTCGGCGCCATAGAGCGCCGGCCTGGCGTTGTCGCTCATGCCCCCGTCGACGCTGACGTAGAGGCGCTGCGCGGGCGCGCCGTCACCGTCCAGCACGACGGATTTGGTCGTTCCGACCGTGTACAGCGTGATGCCGGCCGGCCCGACGATGTAGCGCCCAGGCTCGAATGCGACCACGGGCACCGGGATGTCGAGGTTCTCGCATTCCGCAGCGACAACCTGCGCGATGTGCTGGGCCAGCTTCTCGATCTCGTCCGGCTCGTCCGCAGCGGTGTAGGCGATGCCGAACCCGCCGCCGAGGTTGAGCTCGGGCACCGCGCCGCCGGCCAGCAGCCGCGCGTGCACGGCGATCAACCGAGCGGCGGATTCCGCGAATCCGTCTGAGCCGAAGATCTGCGAGCCGATGTGGCAGTGCAGCCCGACGAACTCGAGGCTTTTCTGGCCGCGGATGCCGGCGACGAGACGCTCGACATCGGCCAGCGCGACGCCGAACTTCTGGTCTTCATGCGCCGTCGCGAGAAAGTCGTGGGTGTGCGCGTGCACTCCGCTGCGCACCCTCAGACGCACACGCTGCACACGACCGTGAGCGGATGCCGCCGCGGCGACCCGCTCGATCTCCTGCTCCGAGTCGATCACGATCGTGCCGACACCGGCGTCGACGGCGCGGTCGATCTCATCGCGCGATTTGTTGTTGCCGTGGAAGCCGAGGCGAGCGGGATCGACACCGGCGGCCAGCACGACGGCGAGCTCGCCTCCGCTGGCGACGTCGATGCGCAGCTGCTCCTCCGTGACCCACCGCGCGATCTCCGTGCTGAGGAACGCCTTGCCTGCGTAGTAGACCTCCGCTGTCGATCCGACGCGCTCGAAGGCGCTGGTGAAGGCGGCGCGCACCCGGGCCGCGCGCTCACGCACCTCGCCCTCGTCGAGCACGTAGAGCGGGGTGCCGCGGCGGGCGGCCAACTGGGTGAGGTTCACGCCGGCGAAGACCACGGAACCGTCATCCGTGCGGTGCAGGTTCTTCGGCCACACCCCCTGCGCGAAAGCGTTCGCGTCGTCGGGCGCTGAAAGCCACGCAGGAGCCAGGGGGTTGTCGGCCATGGAGTCACCTCGAACGATCGATGAGGAGGCGAGCGGGCCCGGATTGGCCCCTGAAGCCGGGAGAACTGGTGCGCGAAAGCGTGCCCCCGAGTCTACGAGAGCCCTGCGGCGGTGAAAAACCGGGCGCGTAATACGGGCGACGCGCCCGCTGATCGAGTGGCGGGAAGCGGGTCGCGCACTCAGCCGCAAGTGCCCTTGCTCTGCAGCGACGCGTCGTCGACCATGAAGTCGTCCGCCCGGACCGAGACCGACGCCGACCCCTTCCTGACGGTCAGATCCGTCACGTTCACGCCCTTCGGTAGATATTCGGCGACGCAGATCGGGATGCTGTCCGGCAGCAGGTCCTTCGCGAAGCGCGTCACATCGAGCGTTCCGCCTCCGGCCTTGACGCTGACGTTGTGCGGCGTCAGCACCACCGTGTCGCCGTTCTTCAGTGTCGGGGTGACGGATGCCGTGTACGCGACCTCGATGCCGACGATCTTGCCCGTTCCGTTGAGCCCCACCGTGTCGTCGCCCAACCTCACACTCGTCGCGTCTGGCAGGTCGACCAGTTGGTTGACGGCATCCTGGCCGATCACCAGGTCGCCGTCGATGCGGCCGACCGGCTTGCTGAAGTCGGTGGGAACGTCGTACGCGACGATCCGCGCAGTGAGCGGGGCGCCCTGCACTTCCACGTGGGCGGCATCCAGATCGACGCGATCGAATCGACCTGTGAGGAACTGGCCGATCACCGAGAATCCGTGGATGGTCACGGTCAGGTCCTTCGCCGTCACATCCGGCGGCAGCTGCTGCTGGATCTGCGAGCTCACCTCGTTCTGCGCAACCTGACGCACGATGGCGTCGGCGACGAAGTACAGCCCGACGACGACCACCACCGCGCCGATCGTCCAGATCAGGGCGCGCAGGCCACGACGCCTCGGTCGCTTCTGCGGTTGATCGTTCGTCGACATGTTCCCCCGTTCGTCTGCTCGTCGGCGTGCGGCGCGATTCGGGCGCGACTACATGCGGTCGGGCGCCGACACCCCGAGAAGTGCCAACCCGTTTCGGATCACCTGGCCGGTCGCGTCGTTGAGCCACAACCGAGTGCGGTGCAGGTCGGAGATCGGCTCGTCGCCGAGGGGGATGACACGGCACGTGTCGTACCACTTGTGGTACAGCCCGGCGACCTCTTCGATGTACCTCGCGATCCTGTGCGGCTCGCGCAGTTCGGCGGCGAGCGCCACGATGCGAGGGAACTCCTGCAACGCCCCGAGCAATGCGGACTCGCTCTCGTGCGTGAGCAGTTCCGGTGCGAATGCGCTCCGGGTGACGCCGGCGGTCTCCGCGTTGCGGGCCACGGACCGGGTGCGCGCGTGCGCGTACTGCACGTAGTACACCGGGTTGTCGTTGGAGTGGCTGCGCAGCAGCTCCGGGTCGAGCGTGAGCGGGGAGTCGGCCGGCGACCGTCCGAGCGAGTAGCGGAGGGCATCCGTGCCGAGCCACGTCTGCAAGTCGGTGAGCTCGATGATGTTCCCGGCGCGCTTCGAGAGCTTCGCCCCGTTGATGCTCACGAGCTGGCCGATGAGCACCTCGATGTCGCGGTCCGGATCATCTCCTGCCGCGCCGGCGAGGGCGCGCAGCCTGTGCACGTAGCCGTGGTGGTCGGCGCCGAGCAGGTAGATCTTGTGCTGGAAGCCGCGATCCGTCTTGTTCAGGTAGTAGGCGGCATCCGACGCGAAGTACGTGTAGACGCCGTTGCTGCGCCGGATGACCCGGTCTTTGTCGTCTCCGAAGTCGGTGGTGCGCACCCAGACCGCGCCGTCCTCGTCGAACACGTGGCCTTGCGCGCGGAGCCGCCCGACAGCCGCGTCGACGAGGCTCTCGCCCGTCTGCGGATCCGGCTTGTGCAAAGACCGCTCGCTGAACCAGACATCGAACTCGACGTTGAAGTCCTTCAGCGCCTGCCTGATCTCGGCCAGCTGCAGTTCGTACGCCTGCTCTCCGGCGACAGAGAGCGCTTCGTCGTCGGGCAACGACAGCAGTCCTGGCACGCGCTCGAGCACTGCTGTCGCCAGATCGGCGATGTACTGACCGGGATACCCGCCCTCGGGCGTCGGCTCCCCCTTGGCTGCGGCCAGCACCGATGTGCCGAAGAGTTCCATCTGGCTGCCGGCGTCGTTGATGTAGTACTCGCTCGCAAGGCTGGCGCCGGATGCCTTCAGCACCCGCGCGATCGAGTCGCCGAGCGCTGCCCAGCGGGTATGGCCGATGTGCAGCGGACCCGTCGGGTTGGCGGAGACGAACTCGAGGTTGATGGTGGCGCCGGCAAGGGTGACGTTCTGCCCGTAGGTCTCGCCCGCGTCGACGATGGTCTTCGCGAGCGCGCCGGCGGCGGCGGCATCCAGCCTGAAGTTGATGAAGCCGGGACCTGCCACCTCGGCGGCGGCGACCCCGTCAAGGCGTGCGGCCTCGAGGGCGATCTCCTCCGCGAGCTCGCGCGGATTCGCACCGAGCGGCTTGGCCAGGCGCATCGCGACGTTCGAGGCCCAATCACCGTGATCGCGGTTGCGCGGACGGTCGAGACGGATGTCGTCACGCGCGATCAAAGGCTGCGATTCCGTCGTCCCGTTCGCGGCTCGGCGACGGTCGACCACGCCTGTGACGATGGCGTACAACTGGTCGGCGAGCTGATCGGGATTCACGACGACCGAGTCTATCGGGCGCCGACCTGGCATCCGCCGATGGTCCCGCTCCGCGTGCTCAGCGTCCTCGCATGCGCTCGGGGCGGAGGGGCTCACGATCACTTGGTATCCTCGTGCCCACGCGACCCCCACCGCCCCCTCCGGAAGCCCCCTCATGCGCATTGATCGTCATCGTCGTTCCCAGCGCTCATCGCGCCTGACCCGCACAGCCGCTAGTGCGGCTCTCGTCGCCGCGACCGCACTTCTGCTGACCGGATGCCAGGCCTCGCCGCAGCCCGCGTCGACGGCCTCGCACACGGCGAAGTCGGCGGCATCGGACCCCTCGTCCACCGCGAAGGCGTCGACACCGGTTCCGAAGCCCACTCCCGTGACGCTCACCTGCGATCAGGTGCTCACGAGCGCCCAGCTGTCGGCGATGGTTCCAGCGATCACGGCCGCATCGGGATTCACACCGGAGAAGGGGTCTGACGCGGCGAAGGCCGTCGACTTCGACGGCGTTGCCTGCGGGTTCACGAACCCGAGCACCGGAAATCCTGTCGCTGTGTCGATCGCGCGCGCGGCATCCGCGGACCTCACGGCTCTCAAGAACACTGCCATCACGAAGAGCAACGTCGTCCCCACGTACGGCGTACCTCCGCAGGTGATGGGCTACTTCACGGTGACCGGCTCTCTCGGCGTCGCCGAAGCCTTCACGGGCGACTACTGGGTCGTCGCGGCATCGAAGGACTACATCGAGCCCGGCGATGCCAGTCAGGTGATCGCCGGCGTGCTCGCGAACCTGCCGAAGTAACTACGCAGGCGCGCCGCTTTCCGTACGGCGCATCGCGGAATTTGCGGTGTGTGGCGCGAGTGACCCGGGCGATCCATAAGGCAGTTGGATGCCCCGCCCGGCATGAACCGGCCGTTCAGCTCGTACCGTCGCCGGATGCTAGCCTTGTCGGGCACTGAGCCCCCATAGCTCAGGGGATAGAGCGTCTGCCTCCGGAGCAGAAGGCCGAAGGTTCGAATCCTTCTGGGGGCACCACCAGCGCGATAATGGTCTCGAGAGATCAGCCATGTCCGAGTCGCAATTGCCGCAGTCGCAGGTCCCGGTTCCCGTTCCCGACGAGGACCAGGGCGGGGATCCCGCCTGCTGGCTGAGCCATGTCTGCCCGGAATGCGGCGCCCTCGTCGAGGGCAGCACCGCTGTCCCGTGCTGGCGATGCGGTGCCGTCCGAGAGCTTGACGAGTAACCGCTGTGGCCCGTTCCCCGGCAGGGGGAACGGTTAGGCGGTCGACGCACCCCGCAGGCGATGCCTGCGCTCGATGGCTCCTCCGGCATAGCTCGAGGCGACGATGAGCAATCCGCCGACCGCACCGACGATGGTGAGCGCTTCTCCCCCGACGACCGCACCCGTGATCACCGCCCAGACCGGCTCGGTGCCCATCAGGATGCTCGCTCTCGCCGCCGACGTGCGCCGAACGGCCCATAACTCGATCGCGAACGCGAAGACGCTGCAGATCAGCCCGAGGAAGACGACGTCGAACCAGCTCGAGGCGGTCATGCGGATGAAGGCTCCCGGCAATTCGGGCGCCGCCAGCGCGGAGAACACGACGGCGCTCACGAGCACCTGTACGCAGACGACGCTGAGAGAACTCTCGCGTCTATGACGTAGGAGATGACCTCCCGTCACGACACGGATCGACCTCACCACCGCGGCGATCAACAGCACGATGTCACCGAGGTTCGGAGCGTGAAAGCCGTCGCCGGAAACCAGCAACGCGACCCCCACGACCGCGACCACGGCGGCGACGAAGAACGCAGGAGGCAGCCACGCTCGCGACGCGATGCTCTCCAGCAGCGGCGTTCCGATCAATGCGAGGCTGCTGATCAGGCCGGCATTCGTGGCCGTGGTCAGATGAACGCCCCAGGTCTCGAGCCCGATGATGGTCGCCTGAAAGCCGCCGAGCGCGATCGCGATGATGAGACCGCGGCCGCGAGGCATCCGCTCCCGACGAACCAGCACGAGCACGACGGCCGCGACCGCTGCGAAGAGGAATCGCAACGCGAGTGCCGACAGAACGCCGACGACGTCCGTCAGGTCCTTCGCGGCGAGAAAACTCGATCCCCACGCTGCTGCCACGGCGACGAGCAGGGCATCGGCGAGCACCTCTCGCGAGCGGGACCGCGTTCCGGCGCGAGTCGCTCGCTCCGTTCCCGAAACGGTACGCGTGTCGCTGTCGCTGCTCGTCTGCACCGCTTCAGGCTGATCGAGTCAACCATGTAGAGCAATCACGTCATGCTGATCCGTCGATTAAGCAGGGCTAATCTTCTGAGATGGATGCCTATCGATTGCGTCTCCTGCGCGAGCTCGGCGACAGGGGCAGCGTCGCTGCTGTCGCGAGCGCGTTGTTCGTGACCCCGTCGGCAGTGTCACAGCAACTGGCCGCGCTGCAGCACGAGTTCGCGGTGCCCCTCACCGAGCGCTCGGGCCGCGTGCTGCGTCTGACGCCGGCGGGTGAAGCGCTGGCCACCGCATCCGTGAAGGTGGAGACCGCGCTGGCCGAAGCGGATGAGGCCGTCACTGCGTTCTTGGCCGCCGACGAGCGCGCTGTCACCATCGGCTCGCTCCCCAGCGTCGCGCTCGTCTTCCTGCCGCGGCTGCTCGCCGATCCGCCTGCTCCCCTGCGTATCACCGACGTCGACGTGTCTGTCGACAGGTTTCCGTCTCAGACCGCCGACCACGACCTGGTGATCGCCCACCGGCTTCCGGATGCCTCCCCCTGGCCCGAGCGGCTGACCTCTGCCCCGCTGTTCGCCGAGCCGCTCGACCTCGTGCTCCCACTCTCGCACCGGCTGGCGCGCGCCAGAAGCATCCGCCCCCACGATCTGCGTGGAGAGCGTTGGCTGAGCGCTCACGCCGACTTCCCCTTGGCGGGAGTGCTGGACCACCTCGGAGCGCTGGTCGGCGAGAAGCCCTTGATCGCGCACGAGATCAATGACTTCCCCCTGCTTGCCGCAGCGGTGCGCGCCGGCGCCGGGATCGGGATGCTGCCGCGCTTCACATCGGCTCCGCTCCTCGACGACGACCTCGTGCTGCGTCCGATCTCAGGGGCACGATTCGTGCGTCACGTCGACGTGCTCGCCCGGGGCGAATCCCTCGCCCGGTCCTCGGTGCGCTCCGTGTTCAGCTCACTGCGCCGCATCGCCCACGAGATCGAGCAGCGGCAATGACCGCAGACCTGGCCGTCCGAGGATCTCGACGCACTGGCTCGCCTGAGTGCCATTCTGCGAACCGCTCAGCCCGCGCCCTCCACCTGCGCCAGGAACGCGTTGCGCTCGGCCTGTTCCGCGTATCCGGCCGTGTCGGTGATGCAGTCGGGACACCAGTGCCCAGCGGTCAGAATCAGGCGCGGACTGCCGGTGAACTCGTGTCCGAACGCGCAGCGCCAGCTCAGCGGTGTGGCGGCATCCCCCGGAACCGGATCGGCGTCGAGCAGTTCGCCGCCGCGAAAGGCCGCCGCTTCGACGTAGTCGGATCTGGTCCAGTCGCCCGGCGCCTTCGATTCGTCGAACCCGTGGTCGAGGTACGTCGGCGTGCGGCTGGGCTCGAGGGGTGTGAAGGTCGACCAGTCACCGATGCGGCGCCAGTTCTCGAGCGAGCCGAAGAACGCGGCGATCCCCTGTTCATTCCCACCGCGCACAGCCGCCATCGTGCCCCGCTGCTTGTGGCTGAGGGGCTTCATCACCAACTGCTTCACGAGCCAGGGCGGAACGCTGCCCGCATGGCGAACGGATGCCGGTGCCTGCGCGACCGCGCGGGCGAGCGCGTCATCGAAGGTGTCCTCACGGAACGGAATGAGGCGCTCCAACCGATCGCTGTCGGTGAACCAGTGGCCGTGGAAATTCTTCAACGCGAACCAGTCCCGGTCGTACCATCGCGTGACATCCTGAACGCCCATGGCCGTAGCGATCGCCTCCAGCAGCTGCCAGTTGGTCAAGCGCCACCCCTCGCCGCCACCGATGTTGTAGATGTCGCCCCAGAATTCTGCCGGCAGATCCGGCTCGCACAGGTTCGCGACCAATCGTGCGGAGTCCTCGGCCGACGCCCACTCCAGCGCGCCGTCCAGCGGCGAGTGAGTCATGATCGGGTCGCGGATCTCGACCAACGCCGGATGGAAGATGCCGGTCTGGCGCAGCCACACCCATTTCGGCAGCCCTGAGTCCACCAGGGCCTTCTCTGCGACGACCTTCGTCTGGCCATATCCGTCGAACCGAGAGACGCGCAACGGGTCGCCCACTCGTCCCCAGTGGTGCGGCGGGTTGCGATCCCCGGTCTCGGCCACTGACCCGACGCCCACGACGCCGACCCTCGACGGATCGGGCAGGGCGGCGACCGCGGAAATGATGTTGTGCATTCCTCCGATGTTGACCAGCCTCGTCAGCTCAGGATGATCGTCGGCGAGTGGTGAGACGAGGCCGCCGAGATGCACCACCAGGTCGACGTCGGCCACGCAGGATGCCACAACCCCGTAGTCGGTGAGGTCGCCCCACACGATCTCGAGGTTGTCCATGTCGTCGAACTGCCGCAGGACCGTTCTGCTCTGCTCACCCGGCCGGCACAGTGCGATGACACACACGCGATCCGATCTCTCCCGCAGCTCCCGCAACGTGGCCCTGCCCCAGTTGCCGGTCGCTCCGGTCAGCAGCACGCGCGTGCGCTGATCACGTTGGTGAGCGTGGTCATCGGCCAACCGATCGTCCTTCCTCAGCGATGAGGATCCGTCGGGCAAACGCTACGCCTTGGCTACGGCACGCGGGCAGGCCAGCACCCGCGTCACTGGGTGACGAAGTCGATGAGCTCCTCCACCCGGCCGAGGAACGCGGGCTCCAGGTCTCGATACGTCGTCACCGTCGACAGGATGCGCTTCCAGGCCCGCGCGATATCGGCCTGATCCTCGTGCGGCCAGCCGAGCGACGCGCAGATGCCCTTCTTCCACTCGATGCTCCGCGGAATCGTCGGCCACGCCTTCATGCCGAGCCGCTCGGGGCGCACCGCCTGCCAGACGTCGATGTACGGATGCCCGACGATCAGCACGTGGGCGCCGTGCGGGCCGCTCGCCACGGCATCCGCGATCCTGGTCTCCTTCGAGCCCGGAACGAGATGATCGACGAGCACGCCGATGCGCTTCTGAGCTGTCGGATGCGTGTCGCGCATGATGCCCGCAAGGTCGTCGATTCCGCCCAGGTATTCGACGACGACACCCTCGACGCGCAGGTCGTCTCCCCACACCTTCTCGACGAGTTCGGCGTCGTGCCTGCCCTCCACGAAGATGCGGCTGGCGCGCGCGACTCTGGCCGGGGCATCCGTGACGCCGAACGATCCGGATGCCGTGCGCTTCGGACCCTGCCGCGTCGTCTTCGGTGCGGGTGCGACGAGCACGACGGGATTGCCGTCGACGAGGTATCCACCGCCGAGGGGGAAGGCGCGCACCTTGCCGTGCCTGTCTTCGAGCTGCACGAGCCTGTTCTCGATGCCGACGACGGCGCCGGTGTATCCGGAGTCGGCGAGCTCGACAACGAGATCGTTCTCCGCCGCCATCGTCTGAGGTTGCACCAGGCCACGCGCCCGCCAGTTGCCGGCGAGTACGTCGCCGCCGTATGGATCGTCGATTCTCACCCGTCAACGGTAGCGGCGCCATTGCCGGGCGCGACCCGGGCTCGCGGCACGGATGCCAGGATCGAGGTCATGACATCGAAGACGATTCTGTTCATCGGCGGCACCGGCACCATCAGCTCGGCGTGTGTGGCACGCGCGGTCTCGCGTGGGGCATCCGTCACCGTGCTCAACCGCGGCCACTCGCGCACCCGCCCGCTGCCGGAGGGGGTCGAGGAGCTGCAGGCCGACATCCGTGACGCGTCGTCGGTGGATGCCGCCCTCGGCTCGCGCGAGTTCGACGTCGTGACTGAATTCCTGGCCTTCACGCCGGAACATGTCGCGGCCGACGTCGCACGGTTCGCCGGCCGAACCGGCCAGTACGTCTTCATCAGTTCGGCGAGCGCGTATCAGACTCCCCCCGAGCGGATCCCGGTGACGGAGTCGACGCCGTTGCGCAATCCGTTCTGGAAGTACTCGCAGGACAAGATCGCCTGCGAAGACCTGCTGGTGCGGGAGTACCGCGAGAACGCGTTCCCCGCCACGATCGTGCGCCCGTCCCACACGTACGACCGCACGTCGATCCCGACGTCGGGGCACTGGACCGACATCGCCCGCATGCGCGCCGGCAAGCCGGTCGTGGTGCACGGCGACGGCACGAGCCTGTGGACCATCACGCACAACACCGACTTCGCCGTGGCGTTCGACGGACTGCTCGGCCGGCCCGAGGCCGTCGGCGACTCGTTCCACATCACGGGCGACCACGCCCCGACCTGGAACCAGATCTACACCTGGCTCGGGGAGGCCGCGGGTGTCGAGGCGAAGCTCGCGCACGTGGCATCCGACACCATCGCTCGCATCGCACCCGATCTCGGCCCAGGTCTGATCGGCGACAAGGCCCACTCCATGGTCTTCGACAACAGCAAGGTCAAGGCTCTGGTGCCCGAGTTCGCCACTACGGTGCCCTTCTCGCGCGGTGCCGAACAGATCATCGAGTGGTACGACGCGCACCCCGAGCAGCAGCGGTTCGACCCGGACCTCGACGCGGCGTTCGAACGGATGCTCGCCACGATTCCCGCCTGACCCCGCTGCACACGAGAGCGCTCGGCGCCGCACCACGTGCGGCACGAGTCACGAAGCGGACGAGGCGGGAATGATCGGCCGCGACCCGAGGTTTCCGCTGGCATGACGACTATCGGTTTCATCGGAGCAGGACACATCGGATCGCAGATCGCCCGCCAGGCGGTCGCCAACGGCTACGACGTGGTGCTGAGCAATTCGCGGGGTCCGCAGACATTGACGGATCTCGTCGCGGAGCTCGGGCCCAAGGCCCGCGCTGCGACCGCTGACGACGCGGCGGCCGCGGCGGACATCGCCGTTGTGACCATTCCGTTCACCGCCGTCGCCAAGGTTCCGGTGAAGCCGCTCACCGGCAAGCCCGTGATCGACACGAACAACTACTACTGGGAGCGCGACGGTCACGTCGCCGAACTCGACGACTTCTCCGAGACGAGCTCCGAGCAGTTGCAGCGCCATCTCGCCGGTTCCCACGTCGTGAAGGCCTTCAACCACATCTACGCGTCCGCGATCACCGACGAGGCACAGGATGCCGGCACAACCGGCCGCCGCGCCCTCGGGATCTTCGGGGATGACGACGCTGCAAAGGCGACCGTCGCCGCCTTCATCGATGAGATCGGCTTCGACACCGTCGACGGCGGTCCGCTGCGCGAGAGCTGGCGCATCCAGCGGGACACCCCGGCCTACGGCCCGCGCCTGACCGTGCCCGAGCTGCGCGAGGCGCTGGCGGCCGCCACGAAGTAGGAGACGCTGGCGGCCCCCTGGCGGCGCACCCGGCGGGGACGGGCGCGCAAGACAACCTGGCCCGGGCGTGCAGAATGGTGCAGTGCGCTTCCTGATCGTCCCGCAGTGGCAGGGCTCCAGTTCCTCGCGAGCGATGCAGCTCATCGACGGGGCGACGGCGATCGCCGGGGACCTGCCGGCGTCGGCGACGACGTTCGTCGATGTGCCGATGGAGGCCGGCGAATCGCTCGGCACGGGCGTGCAGCGTCTCTCCTCGATCGCAGCCGTACGTGACCGCGCCGCCCTCGCACTGGAGGTCCTCGCGGCGAGCGGAGACGATCCGGTCGTGACGATCGGCGGAGACTGCGGCTCCGACCTCGCAGGGGTGCAGCACGCGATCAGCGCGCGCGCGCCGGGCAGCGTGGCCGTGGTGTGGTTCGACGCGCACGGCGATCTGAACACGCCGGAGTCGTCGCCGACCGGCGCCTTCCACGGCATGGTCTTGCGAGCCCTGCTGGGAGAGGCGCCGGAGCCGCTCGCGGCCACCGGTGACGCCGCCATCACGCCCGAACGGGTCGTTCTGGCGGGAAGCCGGGAACTGGATGACGGCGAGCGGGCGTACATCGACGAGGCAGGCATCCGTTCGCTGTCTCCCGATGAGCTGCATGATCCCGACGAACTCGTGCGCGCCGTCGAAGCGACGGGCGCCGACGCCGTCTATCTGCACGTCGATCTCGATGTGCTCGACCCCGGCGCGATCGCCGGGGTGCAGTTCGCGGAGCCGTTCGGGCTCGCTCCCGATGAGCTGGTCGGCGCGATCACCGCTCTGCGCGCCCGCTTCGAGCTGGCCGGGGCTGCCATCACGGAGTTCGCGCCGAGGAGTCCGGATGCCGCCGACGACGATCTGCCCGTCATCCTGCGCGTTCTCGGTTCGCTGACGAAGAAGACTCCCGGCAGCTGAGCCGCATCGATTCGGGTCGCGCCGATAGTCTGCGATGGTGACTGAGATCGAATACGACGTCGTCGTGATCGGCGGCGGAGCCATCGGAGAGAACGTCGCCGACCGCGCCGTGCAAGGCGGGATGAAGACCGTGCTCGTGGAGTCGGAACTGGTCGGCGGTGAGTGCTCCTATTGGGCGTGCATGCCGTCGAAGGCTCTGCTGCGCAGCGCAGCTCTGCTGCGCGCCGCGCGCAATGTCGACGGGGCCAGCCAGGCCGTCACCGGCGAGCTCGACGTTGCGGGTGTGCTGCGCCGCCGCGACAAGGTGACCAGTCACTGGAAAGACGACGGCCAGGTCGAGTGGCTGAACGGCGCGAACATCGACCTGGTGCGCGGACACGCCCGCTTCACGGGCCCCAAGCGGTTGGAGGTGACGGGTACCGACGGCGAGGTCACCGTCATCACCGCCCGGCACGCTGTCGCCGTCTGCTCGGGTTCGGCGTCGTTGCTGCCCGACATCCCGGGGCTTCTGGATGCCGACCCGTGGACGAGTCGCGACGCCACCAGCGCACAGGAGATCCCCTCGTCGCTCGCGGTGATCGGCGGCGGTGTTGTCGCGGCCGAGATGGCCACCGCGTACGCGGGCTTCGGCACCGAGGTCACGGTGATCGCACGCAGCGGACTCCTCGGCAAGAACGAGCCGTTCGCCGGTGAGCTCGTGAGGGCTTCGCTCGAAGAGCTGGGTGCCAGCGTGCGCATCGGGGTCTCCCCGACCAGTGTCATCCGCGACGGCGACAGCGTCACCATCGCGCTCGACGACGGAACGACGATCGTCGCCGACGAGGTGCTCGTCGCAACAGGCCGCGTTCCGCAGACCCAGGACATCGGACTCGAGGCGATCGGACTGACCCCCGGTAGCTGGCTGACGGTCGACGACTCGCTGCGCGTGCTCGACGCCGACGGCGAGGTCTTCGACGGCGCCGGTGAGGATGCCTGGCTCTACGCGGTCGGCGACGTCACGCACCGAGCACTCCTCACCCACCAGGGCAAGTACGACGCCCGCATCGCAGGGGATGCGATCGCGGCAAGGGCGAACGGCAAGACTCTGACGCTGGCGCCGTGGTCCACGTACGCGGCGACCGCCGACCACGCCGCCGTTCCGCAGGTGACCTTCACCGATCCCGAGGTGGCATCCGTCGGACTGACCGCCGCGGAGGCCAAGAAGGCCGGCTTCCGCACCCGCGTGGTGGACTACGACATCTCGTGGGTCGCCGGCGCGACGATCTCCAGCGACAAGTACGTCGGCAAAGCGCGCATGGTCGTAGACGAGGACCGCAAGGTGCTCGTCGGCGCGACGTTCGTCGGTCTCGATGTCGGCGAACTGCTGCACTCCGCCACGATCGCTCTCGTCGGCGAGGTGACGATCGATCGGCTCTGGCATGCCGTTCCGTCGTACCCGACACTGAGCGAGGTGTGGCTGCGCCTGCTCGAGGGCTACGGCCGCCCCACCGAGTGACGCTCGCACGGTGATGCGCGATGGCGTGGGTGTGGGCCGAGGTGAGGCATCCGACCGTCCGGGCGACGGGGTGACGCAGACCGCGCGCGCGTTCGGCGGCCTCGCGTCATCGTTCGCCGCTTTGCCGAGGCAGTTCCTGCTCGATTCAGCGCTCTCGTACGTCGGGTACCGTTACGCCACGGCGGTGGGCTTCGTCTGGGGATTCCTCTGGAGCATCGGCCGCGTCGAGCGTCGACAAGGGCTGTGGGTGTTCCGCGGGATGCCGGCACGCACGTTCGGCCGAGGCGGATCGTGCATCGGTGGTTGCTACCTCACCGACCGGAACGTCACCGATGACGTGCTCGAACACGAGGCAGTGCACAAACGCCAGTGGCAGCGATACGGCATGCTCTTCCCTGTGCTGTATTTCGTGGCGGGACGCGACCCGCTGCACAATCGTTTCGAAATCGAGGCTGGCCTCGAGAAGGGCGGGTACCGATGAGCGAGGGTGCGCAGAGCGAGAGTGCTCAGAACGACGACGAGTCAGCCGTCGGCGTGCGAACGGTCGTGCTGACCGGCGCGAGCTCAGGCATCGGCGAGGTTGCCGCAGCCGCGCTCGCGGAGCAGGGCGCGCGAGTGATCGTCGTCGGTCGCAATGCGGAACGCACGAACGCCATCGCGGATCGGATCGGCGGCGAGGCCCTCCTCGCCGACTTCGAAAAGCTGGACGACGTGCGGGCGCTGGCATCCGATCTGCTCGAGAGATTCGACCGCATCGATGTGCTGGCGAACAACGCAGGCGGCCTGTACGGGACTCGCGAGGTCACGGTCGACGGACACGAGCGCACCTTCCAGCTCAATCACCTCGCACCGTTCCTGCTCACGTCCCTCCTGCGCGATCGACTTGTGGAGAGCGCGAAGGATGCCCCGGTGCGCGTCGTGAACACTGCGAGCATGGCGAACACATTCGGCAACCTGCGTCTCGACGACCTCGAGTGGGAGAAGCGCCCGTGGCGCGGCGGATGGCGGGCGTACGGCACCTCGAAGCTGGAGAGCATCCTGTTCACGCGCGAGCTCGCCGAGCGTCTGACCGGCACGGGTGTGAGCGCGTATTCGTTCCACCCGGGCACGATCGTGACGCGGTTCGGCGGTCAGTCACCACTGATCCGCTTCGGGCACGCCGTCACGGGCGGCCACTACGGACGGTCCCCTGAGGGCGGCGCCGGCCCTCTGCTCGCGCTCGTCGGTGACGTTCCGGTCAAGGCACCGTCCGGGACCTATTTCGACCGCTTCACGGCCGGCGGACGCGTGAACGCACAGGCTCTCAACCCTCAGCTGCAACGCGATCTCTGGGCAGCGACCGAGGCATCGCTCGGCATGGCGCCGTTCAATGGATTCAGCGCGTCCTGACGCGCACTGACATGCGTCGCGCGGTCGTGCGTCGGATCCCCGTCAGTTGGCGTTCGAACGACTGCCGAGGCCGAACGCGGCAGGTGTCACGATGTGTCCGGTCGGCATGTCCGCCTGACTGGTGAGCACTTCGTAGACCCCGCTCACGCCGGAGTACGACCCGGTGAGGATCGCCTGGGTCTCCCCCGGTCCGTCGCACAGCATCTCGGCACTCCACGCCCGCACCGCGCGACGCAGGGCTTGACCAGGCGCGCATGCCTCGCCCGTTCCGGCGCGTCCGGCACGCACGGAGCGCGGCAGCCACGTGACCGTCATGCGCATGGGCACCTTCAATGCGAAGACATCCTTCGGCTCCGGAACCTCGACGAACACGCGGCCCTTCGAGCACAACGGCAGGAGAGCCAGTTCGCTCTGCACCTGTGCGAGCGACGTCTCGTCCGCGGTCACGACGAACTGCACCCGGTCGTCGCGATGCGGCGTGGCCCCGGTGTGCGCTGTGTGGTCGTGTCCGTTCATGGTGACTCCAGTATAAGGGCAGCCTTACCTAAGGCCCGACCGCTCCAAGAGCTTGCACAGCCGACGCGGCGTTCGCAGCCGGGAGCACACGAGGGCATCACCAGATCGGCGGGCGGCGATCCTGCCAGCGCACGCGCCGCTGCAACTGGGCGCCGAGGGCGAGCAGCACGGCCTCGCCACCCGGGCGGCCGATGAGCTGCACGCCCATCGGCTGGCCGTCGGATGTCTGCGACACCGGCAGCACGATCGCCGGCAGGCCACTCACGTTCACCATCGACGTGAACGGGGTGTACTGAACCTGCTGGGCGAAATTGCGTTCGCCATCCATCTGGTCGTACCAGCCGATCGGTCGTGCACTCAGCGCGGTCGCCGGCGTGAGCACAGCGTCGAACGTCGACAGCTGCCGGATCAGCGAGCGCTCGAATGCGGTCAGCGCCGCGAGCGCGCCGCTGAGCTCCCGCGCATCCATCGCGCGCCCCTGCTCGACGAGCCACCTCGTCAACGGCTCGAGCAACTGCAGCGCGTCGCCCTCGGCTGGGATGCGCGCAGCGCCCGCCTTCCAGATCGACGTGAAGGCCGGAGCATACGTGGGATCAGGCTTCAGCGAGGTCTCCTCGATGCCGTGCCCGAACGACGCGAATTCGGCGATGGCGAGGTCGAGGGCGGCGAGGGCATCCTGATCGATCGTGATCTCGTAGTCGTCGTCCCACGCGCTCGTCGTCATGGCGCCGAGCTGAAATCTGCCCTCGCCGCGAACCGCGTATCCGAGGAATGCGGTATCGTCCTCCGGCGCCCGAACGGCGAACCGGTGGTCGACGCGGCCGTCGCGCCTGGCGATCATGCCGTCGAACAGCAGCGCCGCGTCTTCGACGGTGCGCGCGAGCGGTCCGTCGACGACGAGCCCGCCGAGCGACTCGAGGCCGCTTCCCGACGGCACGCGTCCGCGCGACGGTTTGAGGCCGACGAGACCGCATGCCGCTGCGGGAATACGAACGGATCCCCCGCCGTCCGAGCCGGGTGCGAAGGGCAGCATGCCGGATGCCACCGCTGCCGCAGCGCCCCCGCTGGATCCGCCTGCGCCCCGCTCGAGATCCCATGGGTTGCGCACCGGCGGCGCCACCAGCGTCTCCGTGTACGAGGGCAGTCCGAACTCCGGCGCCCCCGTCTTGCCAAGGCTGACGGCGCCTGCCGCGTCGAGATCGAGCACGATCTCATCCGACTCGTCAGGCACGTACCCGGTCAGCAGCCTCGAACCGAACCCGGCTGGAACCCCTGCGCGACGCCAGAGGTCCTTGTCGCCGATCGGCAGCCCCCACAGCTGTGCCGTGCGAGGGACGGATGCCTCGACGTACGCCGCTCGCTCGCGCGCGGCATCCGGCGTCACGGTCACGAACGCACCGATCTTCGGATTCAGCGACTCGATGCGGCCCAGGTAGTGGTCGGCGAGCTGGATGGGCGTCAGGTCGCCGCGCTGCAGAAGCGTCCACTGGTCGAGAGCTGTCAGATCGTGGATGTCGTCGGCCATGCCTCGAGCCTAGGGACGAAACCCTTGACGCGACTCCATTGGTTAGTTACTCTACTAATGAACCAAGCAAGGAGAGCCCGTGATCGATGAGGGCAAGCCGATCTTCCAGCAGATCGCGGAGCAGATCGAGAACGACATCATTTCCGGTGCCGTGGCCGAGGAGAGCCAGGTGCCGTCGACGAACGAGTTCGCGGTCTTCCACCGCATCAACCCCGCGACCGCGGGCAAGGGAGTCACGCTGCTCGTCGACGACGGCATCCTCTACAAGAAACGCGGCATCGGCATGTTCGTCGCCGCTGGAGCACGCGAACGGCTGATCGCCAAGCGCCGTGACAGCTTCCGATCCGACTTCTTGCTCCCGCTGATCGCCGAGGCGGAAAAGCTCGACATCTCACCAGCGCAACTCACCCGCATGATCACCAACGAAGGAGAAGCATCGTGACTCACGCGACCCCCGTGGTCGAGGTCAACGGACTCACCAAGCGCTTCGGAAACGTCGTCGCACTCGACGACGTGACCCTGAGCGTGCAGCCAGGAGCGATCACAGGATTGCTCGGCCGCAACGGTGCAGGCAAGACCACACTCATGCAGACCATCACCGGGCAGGACTTCGCCACCTCGGGCGACGTGCGCGTGTTCGGCGAGCACCCCGTGGAGAACGCCCGCGTTCTCTCTCGCGTCTCCTTCATCAAGGAGAGCCAGAAGTATCCGGACGAGTTCAGGCCGAAGCACGTGTTCAGGTGCGCCCCGTGGTTCTACGAGAACTGGGACGCCGAGTTCGCGGACCGTCTGATCGACGACTTCCAGCTTCCGGTGAATCGCAGGATCAAGAAGCTGTCGCGCGGGCAGCTCTCGGCCGTCGGCGTCATCGTCGGCCTCGCGGCCCGCACGCCACTGACGTTCTTCGACGAGCCGTACCTCGGCCTGGATGCCGTCGCCCGGCAGATCTTCTACGACCGCCTGCTCGCGGACTACGCCGAGCATCCGCGCACCGTCATCCTGTCGACACACCTCATCGATGAGGTCGCCAACCTGCTCGAACACGTGGTGGTGATCGACAAGGGCCGCATCATCATGGATGAGTCTGCCGAGACCGCTCGCGATTCAGCGACGACGATCGTCGGTCCCCGCAGTGCGGTCGAGGCGTTCATCGCCGACCGAACGGTGCTGCACCGCGAGGGGATCGGCGGACTGGCATCCGTCACCGTCGACCGGCTCGATGCCGACGAGCGACGGGATGCCGCGGCAGCGGGCCTCGAGCTCGCGCCCGTTTCCCTTCAGCAGCTCATCGTGCGCAGGACCAACTCCACAACAACGGAATTCGGAGCAGACTCATGACCGCCGTCAGCGCCGCCACCACCGTGGCCGATGAGATCACCGTGCCTGGGACGGCGAAGCGCATCTGGAGCATCGTGCGGCTGCAGTACGCCAACCGATTCAGCATGCTCGCCCTGCCGTGGATCATCATCGGCATCGTGTTCCTGGTGAACATGATCATCTGGATCTCGATCTACGCGTCCACTCACGAGCAGCTCACCGGAACCGAGTGGTCGGGCGCCACGGCGTACATCTACGTCTACATCGGTATCGCCGCCGTGCAGGCGATGAACCTCACGTTCCGTTTCGCGCTCGGCCTCTCGGCAACCCGCCGCGACTACTACCTGGGCACGTCGCTCGCCTTCATCATCCAGGCCGCGCTGTTCACGATCGTGCTGACCGTTCTCTCGTATGTCGAAGACTTGACGCACGGCTACGGCATCAGCGCGCACATGTTCAGCAATGTCTACTTCGGCACCGGCCCGCTGTGGGAGCGGCTGTTCAGCACGTTCGGGGCGTTCCTGTTCTGCTTCTTCCTCGGCGCCATCGCGGGCAGCGTCTTCGTTCGCTGGCAGGCGAACGGACTCTATGCGCTCGGCGCGATCGTCGCGCTGATCGTCGCGGCAGCCGTGGCCACCGCGACCCTGACGGGGTCGTGGCCGGCCGTCGGAACATGGTTCCTGGACGTGCGCGCGGTCGGAGTCGTCGCGTGGTTGCTGATCCCGACCGCTGTCGCCGCTGTCGTCGGATTCTTCGTGCTCAGAAGGGCGACGGCGAGGGCCTGATCGTGCCCGCGGAGACTGGACGAGGCCTGCCGCATCCTCTTCGGATGTCGGCAGGCCTCGATTCGTACAGCGTCATCTCGACCGCCTCTGGAGGCTTCCGGGCTGTGACGGTGCGATCACTGTATGCCCGGCCATAGGCATCCGTCAGCCTTTATTACGAATTGATAACGCGAATCGGGCGAACTCATAGAAACCGGGCCGGAATCGGACATTGCGTCCTCATTCGCGTGCGGGCAGCGCCTACTTCAGGCTCTTCTGCATCAGCACGGTTCCCAGCCATCTGCCGAACTTGAAGCCGACGTGGCCCATGCGCCCGATCTCCTTGAAGCCGAAGCGCTCGTGCATCGCGATGGATGCCTCCGCCCCCCTGTCGGCGATGACCGCGATCATCTCCTTCAGTCCGGCCTGCTTCGAGGCATCGACCAGCGCCCGCATGAGCGCCGTGCCCAGTCCCTTACCCGCGGATGCCTGCCCCAGATAGATCGAGTTCTCCACCGTGAAGCGGTACGCCTTCTTCTGCTTCCACGGCGTGACCAGCGCGTAGCCGAGAATCTGCTCGTTCGGCGACTCGGCCACCAGGAACGGCATGCCGAGCTTGCGCAGGTAGGCGTACTTCGACTTCCACTCCTTGAGCGTCGTCGTGTCCTCGTCGAACGTGACGGTGCTGTTCGTCACGTAGTAGTTGTAGATCTCGCGAATGTGCGGGAGGTCGGCGGGCCTCGCTTCGCGGATCTCGTAAGCGAACGGCGTCTCCGGCTCGGCAGGCTTGCGCAGATGCGGCGGGAGCCTGCGCCGTGTTTCGTATTCCTCTTCCAGCACCGATCCAGGGTAACCGTCGCGTGTTGCGTCGGCGTTACCGCTCCCCTGCGACCGTCAGCAGGTCAGGCGACGGGAGTCGCCGGTGGCGGGAAGTCCACCGGGTACGGCTCACCGAAGTCGGCCGAGCGGCTCACGTCCTGCCAGGCGAGGTCGCTCTCGAGCTGGGCACGATCGAAGGCCGCCGACATCCTGGCAGCGTTCGCACCGAGCGGGAGATTGTGCGGAAGGTCGTCGCGACGCGCCAACCGCACGAGGATGCCTGCCGCCCGCTCCGGGTCGCCTGCAGTGAGGTTCGGCGACGGTGCGTCCTGGCGGTATCGCGCTCCGATCGTCGATTCGTACTCCTCGGGCAGCGCATGCACCGTCATCGAACTGCCGGACCAATCGGTGCGGAATCCGCTCGGCTCGACGAGCAGCACCTTGATGCCGAACTGTTCGACCTCGGCGCGAAGCACGCGACTGAAGCCATCGATCGCGAACTTCGCCGCCTGGTACGAGGCGATTCCTGCCGATCCGCCGACGCGTCCACCCACCGATGAGAACTGCACGATGAGGCCGCCCCCTTGGGCCCTGAGCACCGGAATGACGGCCTTCGACACGTTGTACACGCCCCAGAAGTTGGTCTCGAACTGGGTGCGGAAGTCCTCGTCGTCCCCGGTCTCGACCGGCGCCACGTTGGCGTAGCCGGCGTTGTTGACGATCACGTCGATCCGGCCGAACGCTTCCCGCGCCTGAACGATCGCGGCCACCACACCTTGCCGGTCGGTCACGTCGAGCCCGATCGCGCGGATGCGATCTCCGAACTCCGCGACGAGATCGTCGAGCTGCTCCGGCCGCCTGGCCGTCGCAGCGACGGAATCCCCCGCTTCGAGGGCGGAGCGCACGAGTGCGCGACCGAAGCCGCGCGATGAACCTGTGATGAGCCATGTCTTCTGCATGACAGTTAGTAAAACACTGTTCTCTTAATTACGCAACTGTGTTGCGCTATGCTCGCTGCATGGCATCCAAGGCAGAGCAGGCGTCCGCGTCCGCGGACACGAGTGAGGACGCGGGGCCGAGCGCCGGGATCAACGTGGAATTCCAGCGCGCGCGCAGCCCGGAGGCGAAGCAGGCGCGCGAGGCGGCGATCATGGCGGCGGCGCGTGCGCTGACGGCCGAGCGGGGCATCCGCGACATCACGCTCACCGAGATCGCCGACGCGGTCGGCATGCACAAGTCGGCTCTGCTGCGCTATTTCGAGACGCGGGAGGAGATCTTCCTGCGCCTGACCGCTGACGGCTGGCGCGAGTGGTCGGCCGCCCTGCGCGCCGAGCTCGATGCGATGACCGACGCCGACCCGGATGCCGTCGCCGCAGCGATCGCCAGCACGCTGACTCAGCGCGGCAGGTTCTGCGACCTGCTCGCGCAAGCGCCGATGAACCTCGAGCGCAACGTGTCGTCGGATGCCGTTCGCCGCTTCAAGTACGTCACGCACGACGAGCTCGACGCGATCGTCGCCGCTCTGCGACGGCTCCTCCCCGGCCTCAGCGGCAGCGACGGGGTCGACATCATCGCCGCGACGACGGCGATGGCTGGCGCGTTCTGGCAGATCGCGACGCCGGGGCAGGAACTCGCGACGCTGTACCGCAGCGACCCGCGGCTCGCGCACGCGATCGTCGACGTCGAACCGCGCCTGCGTCGCATTCTCGGCGAGCTCATCACCGGCATGCTCGCCCGCCGCCCGCGCTGACGGCGAGACTGCACGCCCGCGCCCAGACGGAGGGTACTAACCGCGGTCTCGCCGCCGGCGTGCAGTCTGGCGGTCGGTGGGGTGGCGGGGCGTGGTCGCGTGGGGGCGGAGCGCCGGTCAGCGCAGGGACCAGTCGACTGGCTCGGCGCCTTGGCGTGCGAGCAGTTCGTTGGCCCCGCTGAACGGCTTCGACCCGAAGAAGCCACGATCGGCCGAGAGCGGACTGGGGTGCGGAGAGGTGATCACCGGGGTCGTGCCGAGCAGGGGGCGCAGGTTGGCGGCATCCCTCCCCCACAGGATCGCGACGAGTGGCGTTCTGCGCGCGACCAGCGCCCGGATCGCGTGCTCGGTCACCCGCTCCCAGCCGACTCCGCGATGCGAGCCGGCGGCACCGGGCCGCACGGTGAGCACCCTGTTCAGAAGCATGATGCCGTGCTCGCTCCAGGCGGTCAGATCCCCGTGCGGCGGCGGCTG
This sequence comes from Humibacter sp. RRB41, assembly GCF_022761015.1. Lineage (GTDB taxonomy): Bacteria > Actinomycetota > Actinomycetes > Actinomycetales > Microbacteriaceae > Humibacter. The sequence continues at coordinate 343,021 of NZ_JAKWJQ010000003.1, read as the reverse complement.
GACGCCGAGGTCGGTGCGCAGCTCCTTGTAGATGTTCTGCAGGCTGCGCGGAACGGGACGCACGTCGCGTTCCACGGCGAACGACAGGCCGATCGGATGCCCCGGCGTGGGATACGGATCCTGCCCGACGATGAGCACGCGAACGTCGGCCAGTGGGTAGCGGAACGCGCGGAGCACGTTCGCGCCGGCCGGCAGGTAGTGGCGTCCCGAGGCGACCTCGCTGCGCAGCCAATCTCCCATCGCCGCGATGTCGCCGGCGACGGGTGCGAGTGCCTCGGCCCAGCCGGGATCCATCGATCCGTCGGCGGCCAGCTCGGTCAAGGTTTTCGCGGCGGTCACCGCATGCTCCGCACCAGAACCCCGCGTTCGTCACGGGTGAGCACCCACACCGTTCCGGCTCCGGCGACCCGCAACGGTCCGGTGCCGACGACGAGAACCGTCGATTCGTCGATCGCGACCGCCTCCTCGACGGCGCCGGAATCGACTGCGGCGATCGCCCGAGTGAGGTTGCCCCACTGCGCAGCGTGAACGTCGACCGTGACGTCGATCAGCCCGAGTCCGTCGACGATGGTGAGCTCGTCGAGGTCTTCAGCGGCCTCCTGGTCGCCGATCTCGATGCCGTCGATGCGCCATCCGCCGAGCAGAGCTCGATCGGGAGCGATCATCGCCCCGGCGGAGAAGCCGAGGTACGGCGTTCCGGCCTCCACTGCCGAGCGGATGCCTGCAGCCAGCGGCGCGATCGCCTCGAGATACGCGGGCGTCATGCCTCCACCCACCGCAATGCCGTCGGCACCGTCGATCGCGCCTGCCGGCATCCGCTCGCCCTCCGCGACGACGGTGTGCAGCACCTCGACGGATCCCGCGCGACCGAGTGCTGCCGTCAGGTTCGCGCCGTGGCCGGGATCGGCGTTCTCACGCACCGTCAGCAGGACGATGCGCGGCTGGCGCTCTTCCCCCGCGGCTTCGATACGAGCGACGCACTCGGCGACGAACGGCCCGAAGACGGCGGAATCGGTCTCGGGTCGATGCCCTCCCCCGACCAGATGGATGCTCACCGCTGTTCCTCCTCGTGCGTCTCGTCATTCGGTCCCCGCTCCTCATTCGGCCCCTGGTCGCTACGACCGTGCCGAGCGCGGCTCACCGTGTCGTTGAAATAGGACACGACGGTCGCGGTCGTCACGCCGACGATCAGAATGCCGCTGATCATGAGCAGCACCGCGAGAACGCGGCCGAAGGTCGTCACCGGCACCATGTCGCCGTAACCCACCGTCGCGATGGTCACCACCGCCCAGTAGAGGGCGTCCCCGAGGCTGACGATGGTTGCGCCGGGCGCGCCGCGCTCCGCGTGCACGACGGTGATGGCGATCATGTAGATCCAGAGGATCACGAACGCCAGAGCGTACGACACGAGTCTCGCGCGCACGGCCGCTCCCGTACGCCGGTTGAAGAATGGAATACGACGAAGTTCGCGCAACAGCCGAAATGGCCGGAACACGGGAACCGCCGCCCCCAGCAACTCCGGAACGTTGTGCCGCACGAACTCCCACTTGTGTTCAGAGAGCAGCAGACGCCCGACGTAGTCCGCGATGAACGCGGCCCAGATCAGCAGCAGCACAGTCCAGATCGCCACGAAGTAGGCGTTCTCCAGCGTCGGATCGAGGCAACGGATGCTGTACACGACGATGAAGACGACCGAGAGCACCAGGAACGGCCAGCTGCTGACCCGCTCCCACCGCTGCAGCGCGCGCTCGCGCGACGTGCTCGCCTGGGCCGCCTCCGGCATCCGTCAGTCCTCGCGCGCCACGCGCAACGGTCCGTGGTGGAACCGGTACGGCGCCGCTTGGGCGACCGGCTTGACGACGATCAGATCCACGTCGACGTGCGCTGGACGCTCCAGCGCGTTCACGATCGTGTCGGCGATGTCGTCCGCCGTCAACGGCTCGGGCACGTCGGCGTAGACGGCGTCGGCGCGCTCCTTGTCGCCGTCGAACCGGTTCAGCGAGAAGTCGGTGCGCACCATGCCCGGCGCCACCTCGATCACCCGGATCGGCTCGCCGTTCAGCTCGAGCCTGAGCACCTCCGTCAGCGCGCGCTCCGCGAACTTGGCTGCGTTGTAGCCGGACCCGCCCACGTACGCGATGTGCCCTGCGATGGACGTGACGTTCAGGATGTCGGCATGCCCGGTCTGCTCAGCCCCCGCGCGGAGGATCGGGAGCAACGCCGAGATGACGCGCTTCGTGCCGAGCACGTTCACCTCGTACATCCAGATCCAGTCGTCGACGTCGGACTTCTCGACCGAGTCCAGTCCGCGTGCCCCGCCGGCATTGTTCACGAGGGCGTGGGCGCCGCCGGTCGCGACGACGTGATCGCGCAGAGCATCGACATCGGCCTGCTTCGACACGTCGGCGGTGAAGGCCTCAGCCCCCGTTTCCTCAGCGATCGTCTTCAGCTTCTCCGTGCTGCGAGCGACGGCGATGACGTCCCAGCCGCCCGCCCGCAACAGACGCACCGTCGCCTCGCCGATGCCCGAACTCGCTCCCGTCACCACTGCGCGTCTAGATGCCATGCCCACCATTCTGTCCGCCGTCAAGCCCTCCCGTCGACATAGCCGATGGATAGCACAGCGTCATACGCTGGATCGGATGACGATCGCCGAACGAATCAAGACGACGACGCCGCGCAGGGCCAGACTCGCGTACTGGGACAACGCGCGATGGCTGGCGATCACCCTCGTGGTGATCGGGCACGCGATCCTGAAACTGATCGCGGATTCGGATTCCGCCTACACGGCCTACCTCTTCATCTACCTCTTCCACGTGCCGGTCTTCGTCACGGTGTCCGGCTATTTCGCGAAGTCGCAGCCTCCCGGCTACCGCGGCCTCAAACGGCTGCTCACCGACATCGTCTTCCCGTACATCATCTTCGAGACGGTGTGGAGCCTGATCAACTGGTGGGGAACCGGAAAGTTCAGTCTCGACTACACGACCGCGAGCTGGACACTGTGGTTCCTCATCGCCCTCGGCGTCTGGCGGGTGGCGTTGCCCTATCTGGTCATGCTGCGGTACCCGATGGTCTTCGCCCTCGTCATCTCCGTCGCCGCCGGGTACCTCGACAACGTCGATAGCACGCTCGCACTCGCCCGCACCGCCGGGCTGCTGCCGTTCTTCGTCTTCGGCTGGAAGCTGCGCCGATTCAGCGGCACGAGACGCTGGCTGGAGCTGAGGTCCGCTGTCGCCTGGCGATGGCGGGCAGGGGCGATCGTGCTTTTCGGACTCGTGCTTCTGTTCCTCGCCCTGTACATCGATGTGTGGCGCGATCTGCTGATCCGCCGCTTCCTGCTCTACGACGAGCAGTACGACTCGTTCGGGTACGAGCAGTGGTGGGCGGGTGCCGTGCGCCTGCTGATGATCGCCATCGGCATGCTGCTCACCATCGCGTTCCTCACGTTGATACCGCGCAGGCGCGTCGTGTTCACCGCCTGGGGCGCCGCGACGATGTACATCTATCTGCTGCACAGCTTCTTCCTTTATCCGCTTCGACAGTTCGGACTGCTCGACCACCAGAAGTCGCCGTGGGTGCTTGTCGGCATGATCCTGCTGGCGATCGCGATCTCCGCGTTCCTGGCCCAGCCGTTCATCAAAAAAGCGTTCCACTGGGTCATCGAGCCCGACTTTCCCTGGCTGTTCCGAAAACAGGCGCTCGCACAGATCCCTCCACCCAGCGCGCCGGATGTTCCGGTGCCGCCCGGCACTCTGCTGATCGACGCCGAGCCGAGCGAGGGAGAAAGACATCCGCACGCCCGTCTCTGACGGTTACGTCGTGTTGCAGTCGTTTTGGGCGCAGGATGCCCGATGCCTACCCTTGTGTCAACATCGACGCGGATGCGCGCCGATGCCTCCCAAGACATCACCTGGAGAGAATCATGACCGACGCCGACCAGTGGCAGTTCGAGACCAAGCAGATCCACTCCGGCGCTGCGCCCGATCCGGTGACCAACGCCAGGGCGACGCCGATCTACCAGACCACGTCGTATGTGTTCAATAACTCGGACCATGCGAAGAATCTCTTCGCCCTCGCCGAGTTCGGCAACATCTACACACGCATCCAGAACCCGACGCAGGCCGTCGTCGAGGAGCGGGTCGCAGCCCTCGAAGGAGGCACCGGCGCACTCCTGCTGGCCTCCGGCCAGTCAGCCTCCACGTTCGCGGTGCTCAACATCGCTCAGGCCGGCGATCACATCGTCTCGTCGAGCTCCATCTACGGCGGCACCTACAACCTCTTCAAGTACACGCTGGGCAAACTGGGTATCGAGACCACGTTCGTCGAGAACCAGGACGACCCTGAGGAGTGGCGTCGCGCCGTCCGCCCGAACACGAAGCTGTTCTTCGCCGAGACCGTGGGCAACCCGAAGATCAACATCCTCGACATCGAGACCATCGCGGGCATCGCACATGAGAACGACGTGCCGCTGATCGTCGACAACACCATCGCGACTCCGTACCTGATCCGTCCGTTCGAGCACGGTGCCGACATCGTGGTGCACTCCGCCACGAAGTTCCTCGGCGGCCACGGCACCACCATCGGCGGTGTGCTGGTCGACGGCGGAACCTTCGAGTGGTCGAAGCACGTCGACAGGTTTCCTGGCCTCACCGAACCCGACGAGTCCTACCACGGCGTCAGCTACACGCAGGCCGTCGGCGACGGACTCGCCTACATCATCAAGGCCCGCGTGCAACTGTTGCGCGACCTGGGCTCCGCCATCGCGCCGAACAGCGCGTGGCTGCTCATCCAGGGCATCGAGACGCTGTCCCTTCGCGTGGAGCGTCACGTGCAGAACGCACAGGAGATCGCCGAGTTCCTCGAGAGCCACCCCGACGTGGCATCGGTGAACTACTCGGGCCTGCCGACGAGCCCGTGGTACGCGGCCGCCAACAAGTACGCCCCGAAGGGCGTCGGCGCCGTTCTCTCGTTCGAGCTCAAGGGCGGTGTGGATGCCGGCCGCGCGCTGGTCGACAACCTCACGCTGTTCAGCCACCTGGCCAACATCGGCGATGTGCGCTCACTGGTCATCCACCCGGCATCGACGACGCACTCGCAGCTCTCGCCTGAGGAGCAGCTGACCGCGGGCGTGACGCCCGGCCTGGTACGGCTCTCGGTCGGACTCGAGAACGTCGACGATCTGAAGACCGACCTCGAGGCCGGTCTCGCCGCGGCCCGTGCCGTCGCGCAGTCCGACACGGTCACGGCGTAACACCCGCACGCGAAAAGGACCCGGCGTCGGCCGGGTCCTTTTCGCGTGCTCGGCACGTGCCGACATCACGTTCTCGCCGTAACACGGCACGGCGCCGCCGCTTCAGCGGCGAGAATTGATCTCACCATGGACTGGCAGACCTCAGAAGACACGGTGCCGTCGAGTTTCATCACCGACGCGCAGGCTCGTTCGCTGCTGGGCAAGCCGCGCGCGAGCGGCGCATGGCGCGAGGGCGACCCGGTGGGTGAACGCACGTTCGCACGCATCGGCCCCGTCGCCTTCGAGAGCGGCCGATCGCTGTCGAGCGCGACGATCGCGTACGAGACGTGGGGAACTCTCAACGAGGCACGTGACAACGCCGTGCTCGTGCTGCACGCGCTCACGGGCGACAGCCACGTGCTCGGCAAGGCCGGTCCCGGGCATCCGACGTCCGGCTGGTGGGGCGGAGTCGTCGGTCCCGGTCTCCCCGTCGACACCGACCGCTGGTTCGTGGTCGCCCCGAACATGATCGGCGGATGTCAGGGCTCGACCGGGCCGGCATCCCTCGCGCCGGACGGCATCGAGTGGGGCCCGCGCTTTCCGTACACCACCATTCGCGACCAGGTGAACGCGCAGGCCGCGTTCTCCGACGCGATCGGCGTCGATCGCTGGGCTGCGGTGATCGGCGGGTCGATGGGCGGCATGCAGTCCCTCGAGTGGGCGATCAGTTTTCCGAACCGGCTGGAGCGAGTGGCCGTGGTCGCTGCTCCCCCGTTCTCGACCGCCGACCAGATCGCACTCAATTCGGTGCAGATCGAAGCGATCCGCACCGACCCGCAGTTCCGGGCCGGTCGCTACTACGATGCCGACGATGGCGACGGACCGCACGCCGGGCTCGCCCTGGCCCGCCGCATGGCACTGCTCAACTACCGCAGCGCCAACGAGCTGAACGAGCGCTTCCAGCGCAGCTGGCAGAGCGGTATCAGCCCGCTCGGAGCAGGCGGACGATTCGCCGTCGAGTCGTATCTCGACTTCCACGGCAACAAGTTCACCCGGCGCTTCGACGCGAACAGCTATATCACCGTGGTGAACGCCATGACCTCCCACGACATCGGACGCGGACGCGGAGGCGTGGACGCCGCGCTCGGCCGAGTCACAGCGCGCTCGCTCGTTCTCGGCATCGACAGCGACCGCCTCTACTCGGTCGACGGCCAGCGTGTCATCGCGGCCGGGCTGACCTCGAGCATCCACGGCGGGCATCCGATCGAGATCCACTCCCCGTTCGGCCACGACGCATTCCTGATCGAAGACGACTTGATCGGCCCTCCGATCCGCTCTCTGCTGGAGTCCTGAGCCGCCGGGCCTCGCGGTCCGATCACGCCGAACACCGCTGAGCGTGAGAAAGTGTCATTCGGGGCCCAACGTGTGGGCGGGCTCTCTGGTCGCGCCATCGGGGCGCAGGGACCATCCGGAGGACCGATGACGCGCACCGTCGAGCAGCGTGACCGCATGCTGGGATCCGCGGCGAGCCTGGTGATCATCCTCAACGCCGCGGGTGCCGCGATCTGCGCCGTCGTGCCGGGCGTGCTCCCCCAGCTCGAGTCCACCATCAGCGTGGTCGCACTCTGCTTGCTGCTCATCGCCGCCGGCGTGTATCTGGAGCGCAGACCGTCTCCGATTCCCGTCGTCGTGGCGCTCGCGACGTCCGCGATCGCCATGGGGGTCGTCGCGCTCACCTCGGGAGTGCACGGCGCCGGCGCGGCATCCGTCGTCGCCCTGCTCACCGCCGCGAGCGCGGGCTCGGCGTTTCTGCTCGCCGTTGATGCCCAGCGCCGCATCATCTTGATCGTCGCCTTTCTCGGCGTCTTCGCCATCGTCGTGCCGACGACGCTGACCATCGGCAGCAATCTGATCACCATGCTGTTCGTCACGATCGGCAGCTGGGCGTTCTGCGCCGGTATCGGCGTGTGGGTCGCACACGTCGTGCCTCGTACTGTCGAGCGCATCGAGGGCATGAGCGACGCCTACCGCACCGAACGCCAGGCGAGCGAGCTGGAGGCACGACGCAGGCAGAGTGCCAGGCTGCTGCACGACACCGTGCTCGCCACGCTGACACTGCTCGCGCACTCCGGTCGCGGCGTCGGCGAGCAGGCCCTGCGCGCCCAGGCTGCAGAGGATGCCGCTCTGCTGCGGCAACTCCGGCTCGGTTACACACCGGATCCCGCTTCGTCCGGCGATTACCACCTGCGCCAGGTGCAGGAATCCACGCTCGGCAACACGCTCGAGACGGTGAAGCAGCGGTTCAAGCGCATGGGACTCGACGTCGCCTGGCACGGAACGGGGCACGTCCTCCTCCCCGCAGAGACGCTCGACGCGTTCCTGCTCGCGCTCGCCGAATGCCTCGAGAACGTGCGCAGGCACTCCGGGGAGACGCAGGCGCACGTGACCATCACCGACGACGACGTCACGGTACGGGCCATGATCACGGACTCGGGCGTCGGATTCGATGTCGGCGCGGTCTCTCCTGGACGCCTCGGTTTCACCGAATCGATCGTCGCGCGCGTTCGCGATGTCGGAGGCAACGCCCGCCTGTTCAGCGCGCCTGGTTCCGGAACGACCGTCGTGCTGGAGGTGCCGAAGCAATGAGCAGACTCGACGCACGTGCGACGCACGTCTACACCGGCGTGGCCCAGCTGCGCAAAGGCACCATGGTCGTCGCCGATGCTCTCGTCGTCGCTTCGTTGCTGCGGTTCCTCTACTTCGGGCGGTTCTATCCGCATCTCTGGCTCGGCATCGTGGCTATCGCGTTCCTCGTGGTCGTCGCCTTGCTGATGTGGTTCATGCCGACTGCCAGAGAGGTGCCGACCGAGCAGGGGCGTTTCATCGGTCTGATGGCTGCGTGTGCGATCATCACGGGCCTCGACCTCGCCGGGGCATGGGCTCCCGGCTCGATGCCGGTCTTCCCCGTCACCTGCATCGGGGTCGGAGGGCTGCTGCTCGCGGCCGTCACCACGCGACCGCCACGAGACATCCTGGTCGCGACCGGGGTGTTCGGCGGCATTCTGATCATCGTGATGGGCCTGCAGGTGGCAGAAGCGGTGTCTGCCGTCCCTCGGTTCGCGTTCGTGGTCATCGCCTGTGCTCCTCCGCTCGTGGGGGTCGCGCTCGTGCGGTCGTTCCGTTCCATCGTGCAGTTCCACTCCGAGATCGCGCAGACCCAGAGCACGACGACCACCGACACCGCTGTCGGGATGTTGGCATCCGAAGAGCTGGAGCGGCTGGACCTCGCGGCCGAGCAACTCCTGGAGTATGTCTCGGCCGGCCACGCGGAACTGCCGCTCGACGAGGAGACGGCCTCAAGGGCATCCGCGCTGGCGACCCAGTTGCGCCTGCATCTGGTGGATGACCGCAGACAGACCTGGCTGCATCACGCCGTCAGCGAGTCGGCCGTGCTCGATCCAGTGGCTCATATCGACGACCCTGACGGGCTCGCCGCGTCGCTCTCCGCTCGCCAGCGCGACGGACTCTTCTCCGCCATCTGGATGCTCGTCGGCAGCCCGTCGAGAAGTACGACATCGCTCGTCATCAGCATCTCTCGAGGCGCGGATGCCGGGCCGCACGTGCACAGTCTGCGCGTGCTGATCGAGGCGACAGGCGTTCCGCGCCGACAGATCGATCCCTCGGCGTGGCAAGCTATTCGCAGAGTCGGGCGATACACCGAGACCGGTTCATCCGCTATGGTGCGGATTGAGGTGGACTGCCTTGTCGATGCAACTGAGGATCGATGACGCGGCACACAGCAGGTCGCGATGCGACGACTCGTCGTCGAAGAAGGTAGAGACAAGAGCGTGAAGGAATCAGGCGCAGACCCGATCAAGATCGCCATCGTTGACGATCACCGCATGCTGCTGGGAGCACTCACCGAGTGGATCAGGGGCGCGGCGGACGACATCGAGATGGTCGCAGCCGTGGCAACCTGGCCGGAGTTGCTGACCCACGAGGCGTTCCCCGTCGATGTGGTGCTGCTCGACCTCGATCTCAAGGACAACATCCCCGTCTCGATCAAGCTTCAGGCGCTGAAGGCGGCCGGCGTGCCCACCATGCTGATGAGTGCATACTCCGATCCGAACGTGGTTCGCGAGGCGCTCGCCGCCGGGGCTGCCGGCTACCTCGTGAAGAGCGAGAACGCCGACATGATCGTCGAGGCGATTCGCGCGGCGGCACGAGGCGACTCGTTCATCTCCGAAGAGCTCGACATCGCACTCAGCCAGAGCACGACGGGCTCGCCCAAGCTCAGCGCGCAGGAGCGTCGCGTGATGGCCCTCTACGGTGCCGGCGAGCCCGTGAAGTCCGTGGCGTTCAAGCTCGGCATCTCCGATGAGACGGCCAAGAGCTATCTCAAGCGCATCCGTGAGAAGTACCGCGTCGCCGGGTACGACGTCGGCACCAAGGTTGCGCTGCGCAAGCGCGCGATTCAGGACGGCATCCTGCTGCAGAACGATTGAGCCGAGTCTTCGCCGTCGTTCCACCCCGTGGCGCAACACCCCCTTGTGGCGTGCTGGATTTCGGAGATACGCCGCGCTCGCCGGCGTGTCGTGGTCCATTCGCGGCGTGTCGCCGCGAATCTCCGAATCACCGCACGCCAGAGGGGCGCACGGCGGACGGGGCACGTACCCGCTTCGCGACCAAGAAGACTATGGCTGAACGGTGGTGACGGCGCCGGTGTGACCCGCGACGGGGAGACCGCGCTTCGCGCGCGACCTGTCGTATGCGAATGAGCCGACCGCGAGTATCAGGCCGAGCGCCGACAGAACCAGGCCGACCCACACCGGCGCGCGGTAGCCGAGGCCCGCGGCGATCGCTACGCCACCCAGGTACGCGCCGAGGGAGTTGCCGATGTTCAGTGCCGAGTGATTGAGCGCCGCGGCGATGGACTGGCTGTCGCGCGCGACATCCATCAGCCTCGTCTGGATGGCGGGCGAGATGGCGGACGAGGATGCGCCGACCAGGAACACGCCGGCGGCCAGCACGACCCAGTTCTGGGCCAGCAGGCCGACTCCGACGAGCGCCACCATGAGCACGACGAAGAACGTCAGCATCGTGCGCTTCACACTGCGGTCGGCCATTGCTCCGCCCACCAGGTTGCCGACCGTCATGCCGAGCCCGCAGCAGACCAGGATGAGTGGAACCGCCCACTCCGGCAGGCCCGCCACGTCCGTCACGATCGGGGCGATGTACGTGTAGAGGGCGAAGAGACCGCCGAACCCGATGGCGCCGATGCCGAGCGTGAACCACACCTGTGGGCGGCCGAAGGCCTTCAATTCGCGCCGCATCGTCGCTTCGGGGTTTCCGGCCTGCCACGGGACGGCGAAAAGCACAGCGGCGAACGTGAGCGCGAAGATCACGGCGACGGCGAGGTAGGCGACGCGCCATCCGGCCTGCTGTCCGATCCACGTGATCGCCGGCACACCGACCACGTTCGCGATCGTGAGCCCGGAAAGCACGAACGCGACGCCGCGCCCGCGCTTGCCCGGACCCATCAGCGAAGCGGCCACGAGGCTCGCGATGCCGAAGTAGGCGCCGTGCGGAAGCGCGGCGACGAAGCGCGCGACGAGCACGAGCCCGAACGTCGGAGCGACGACGGCGGCGAGCGTCCCCACCGTGAAGGTCACGAGCAGCCAGAGCAGCAACCTCTTTCGCGGCCAGCGCGCCGCCGCGGCGGCGATCGTTGGCGCGCCGACGACCACGCCCAGTGCGTATGCGGAGATCATCCAGCCGGCCTGCGCGTTCGCATCAGCCGGACTGACGGCGTAGAGCTTGGGCAGCAGATCGGAGGCGATGTTGGGCAGCAGGCCCATGGCCACGAACTCGGTCGAGCCGATCGCGAAGCCGCCAAGGGCGAGCGCGAGCAGAGCGAGACGGATGCGAGTCGGAGACAGCGCTGCACCGTGTGATTCTTCGCGCGCGTCGACGCGGGACGAAACGGGGGTGGGGAGTGTCGCCGGCTCGCCGGAACGGGTAGCCATGCGCTCAATCGTAAGCGGCGGACGTTACGAATTCGAATCGATTCGATGACGAGTTACGTCGCGTGACCGCACGCTGCCCCGCAACGAGCGGCACCGACGCATCCGCTGGGAGCGGCGCGGGAGCCGCCTCAGCCCTGCTGCGCGTCGATGGCTCGCTCGAGACGCTCGACCTTGCCGGTGATCTCTCCGACATGCCCGGGGCGGATGTCTGCCTTCAGCACGAGCGAGACGCGCGAGCCGTACGCGCCGACGGCATCCGTGGCGCGTTTGATCACGTCGAAGACCTCATCCCAGTCCCCCTCGATCGTTGTGAACATCGAATCCGTGTGATTGGCCAGGCCGGAGTCGCGCACGATGCGAACGGCGGCAGCGACGGCGTCATGCACCGAATCGCCCTCGCGTCCGGTGCCGGATGGCGCTACGGAGAATGCAACAAGCATGGTGGGGTCCTCTCCCTCGTGTTCAGTCTGCGCGTTCGCCCGCAAGCGGCCATGGCTGCGCGCCCGCCACAGGTGCCGTCTCGTCGTCGGTCGTTCTCGTGCGGCTCGGTCGACCCGCGCGCCACAATGCGGCGACGGCCCAACCCAGCACGACGAACAGCATGATGTTGCGGGCAGTCACCACCGCGAGCATCCATGCGTCGAGATCGAGCAGTTGCACGTAGAGGTACGGGTAGAACAGCTGGGTGAGTGCCGCGGTGACGCCGACGAGTACCGCAGGCACCAGGAATCGACGACCCGACATGATGATGCCGAGGATGACCGGGGCCGCGAGCCAGTCCACGTACTGCGGTGACCCCACCTTGTTGAACGCGATCAGCACAGTGACGATGGCGAGCATCAGCTGCGGAAGCACGATGGCGGTCGGCGCCTTGCGCACCACCGCGCGCACGCCGAGCAGAGCGACGAGGAGCACGGCGATCGCGAGCGCCGGCGTCATGGCTGCGATCGCGATGTCGATGTTCCACCCGGTCACCTGAAAGGTCAGCAACTGCTGGTCGTAGTAGATCGAGCTGCCCGGCGCGTGCAGGGCGGCCGCCCACATCCAAGGTGCGCTGATCGGGGCCTCGATCTGCAGCCCCCTGCCGGCCTGCTGCGAGACGAAGCTGAAGAGTTGGGCCGCACCGCCGAACGCGGTGACCAACAGCGCGATGACCGCGCTCGTCGCGAGCCCCCACGCAACGACGCGCCAGCGACGCCTCAGCGCGATGACCACGGCCAGGATGACGCCGGCCGGCCACACCTTGATCCAGGTCGCAACGGTCAAGAGCACGGCAGCGACGCTCGGGCGCGCCGCGATCCACACCACGGCGACGATGACGATCGCGACCGACACGGCATCCAGCCGCCCGACGGCGATCGGGCCGAGCAGCAGCAGAAAGGCCAGCCACCACCACGCCGCGATCGTCGGTCGCCTGCGGCCCCTGGCCGTCAGCACAGCGAAGGCGACGACGTCGAAGATCGTCACCATGGCGAGCCACGCGATCACGTAGTTGTCGGCTCCCGCGATCAGCGGGATGAGCACCGGCACCATCGCCAGCACGGGATAGACCCACGGCGCCGTGACGCCCATGAACGCATAGCCGTACTGGGCTTCCTGTGCCCACGGGCGATACACGATGGTCACGTCTCCGAGCGGCATCCCGTCACCGAGCAGCGCCGTCAGCCACAGAACGACGTGCACGAGCAGGAACGCCCCCCAGAGGGCGTAGACGTTACGACCCACCGCCTCGAACCGCCAGTGGATGCCCGTGCCCGACGCGACCGTGCCGTCGGTCGCGGTGTCGGTCGCCATAGTCGTTCATGGTAGCGATCGATTCGATGACCGGCGTTCGACGGGATCCCTCACCGTGCGGACAACAGACCGCCGACCACCGCCGGCATCGCCTCCGCGATGTCGAGTGCCGCGATTGGGCCGCCGCCCAGCGCGTCGCTCGCGGCTCGTCCTGCCGCCCCGTGCAGCACCGCCGCGGTCACGGCCAATCTGGCGAGTGCGTCGTGCCCGCCTGCGACGATCTCGTCGGCGTGCGTCGCCACGAGCGCCCCGAGCACACCGCCCAGCACATCCCCACTGCCCGCCGTCGCGAGCCAGGCGGGCCCCTCGGATGCCGCGAGCACGTCGCCGGCAGGCGTCGCCACGTGCGTCACGTGCCCCTTCAGCAGAACGGTGGCGCCGGTGAGGCGAGCGGCCCGACGGGCCCAGCGCACGGCATCCGCTGCGATCTGCGGTGCGGCGACGGTCACGTTGTGTGCCGCGAGAACCCGAGCGAGTTCGCTGTAGTGCGGGGTGATGACGGTGGGGCCCTTCGACCGTTGCACGAGGTCCAGCGCCCCTGCGTCGATCACGGTGGGCACACCTTGCGCGAGGGCGGAGTGCAAGCGGTCGCGATTCGCGTCGTCGCGGTGCGCGGCATCCATTCCGGATCCGAGCAGCCAAGCCTGCACCCGTCCATCGGCGGTCACGGCCTCCGGCCGCCTCTGCAGCACCATGCCGGCTGGCACGTCGTCGCCGAGGTAGCGCACCATTCCGACGCCGGTTCGCACAGCGGCCTCGACACCGAGCACGGCAGCGCCCGGGTACCGGTTCGATCCGGTGACCACACCGAGCACGCCCCTTGTGTACTTGTCGTCGCCGTCGCCCGGCACGGCGATCCATTCGGACACGTCGTCGAGGTTCCAGTGCCGCACGCTCGTCTCGTCGCTCATGCCTTCACGATAGGTTGATGGCGGTCGCCGCCCCAGTCCCTTCGCTCCGATCGGAGCGAAGAACGAGGCGGCCAACGACGCCAAAAGGACTCCGCGCATGCCCATCTCCCTCCCCGGCCGGGTCGTCATCTTCGACTACGGCGAGGTGATCTCGTTGAGCCCGTCCGAGGCCGATCGGCAGGCGTTGCTGCGGGTCGCCGGAGTCGAGGCGGACTCGTTCTGGGAGCCCTACTGGCGCCATCGCACGGAGCTCGACCAGGGCACACTGAGCATCCACGACTACTGGCGCCGGATCGAAGCGGACACCGGGGCGCAGTGGTCGGAGAGCACCCTCCATCTGCTCTGGGTCACCGACTTCCGCGGTTGGCTCAGTGTCGAGCCAGGAACGATCGACGTGCTCGTCGACTTGCGCGACGGCGGCACGCGGCTCGCCCTGCTCTCCAACGCCGGCGCCGACTTCGGCAGCTACTTCAGGCAGGGCCTGCTGGGTTCGTTGTTCGAGCAGGTCTTCGTCTCCGGCGAACTGCTGCTCGTGAAGCCGGACGCCGCCATCTTCCTTCACGCTCTCGACGAGTTGGGAATCGACGCAGCCCACGCCGTGTTCATCGACAACAAGGCGGAGAACGTCGAGGGCGCTGAGGCGATCGGCATCACGGGACACGTGTTCACGGGCGCTGCAGATCTTCGCGCGTTCCTTGTCGCCCTCGCCGGCTGACAGCCAAGATCTCTGAGCGAGCCGGGGTACATCACAACAGAACGGAAGCCTCGTGGCCGACATCTTCGATCCTGTGGACGTGCGCGGAACGCACCTGCGCAACCGCATCTTCGCCGCGCCGATGTGCCAGTACTCGGTGATGCAGCGTGACGGCGTTCCGACGCCGTGGCACCTCGTCCACCTGGGATCCATCGCCGCCGGGGGCGCGTCGCTCGTGATCGCAGAGGCGACCGCTGTCGTTCCCGATGGACGCATCTCCGACCGCGACACCGGCATCTGGAACGAGACGCAGACGGATGCCTGGCGCCCGATCACCGAATTCATCGCGTCGCAGGGCGCCGTGCCCGGCATCCAACTGGCCCACGCCGGTCGCAAGGCATCCACGTTCGCACCGTGGGGAGCCGACGGACGCAGCGGAACGATCCCGGCTGAGGAGGGCGGATGGCCGACCCTCGCGCCGTCGGCCGTGCCCTTCGGCGATTTCGCCGTGCCCGATGAGCTCGACGTTGCGGGCATCGACCATATCGTGCAGTCGTTCGCGGATGCCGCCAGGCGAGCCGTCGACGCCGGCTTCGGTATGGTCGAGATCCACGCCGCACACGGCTACCTGCTGCACGAGTTCCTCTCCCCCGTGAGCAACCTGCGCGGCGACGATTACGGCGGGAGCCTCGAGAACCGGGCGCGTCTGCTGCTGCGCGTTGTGACATCCGTGCGCGAGACGGTCGGAGAGCTGCCGGTGTTCGTGCGATTCTCCGCCAGCGACTGGGCGCCGACCGGCTGGGACGTGGATGCCTGCGCCACGGTGGCGCGGTGGTGCTTCGATGCCGGCGCCGACTTCTTCGACATCTCCTCGGGCGGAAACGTGCCGGCGGACATCCCGATCGGCCCCGGCTACCAGGTGCCCTTCGCCGCGCACATCAAGCGGGCGACGGGGCTGCCCGTCTCTGCGGTGGGGATCATCACGGAGCCGGAACAGGCATCCGAGATCGTGACGTCGGGCCAGGCGGATGCCGTCTCGCTCGCCCGCGAACTGCTGCGAGACCCGCACTTCCCGCTCCGCGCCGCGCACGAGCTGGGAGTCGACCTCGATTACTGGCCGGGCCAGTACCTGCGCGCCCGCTGGCGGCGCTGATCGCGAACGCTCACCGCACCCAACCCGCAACACCGAACGAACGCGACTCGCCCCACAAGGCGGCGGCTCAGCCGGCGCCGATCGCAACCATCTCGACAAGCCGACAGCGGCGCGCCGGGCTGGGACCGGCGCGCAAGACGACTCAGCCGCGACGAGTCGCGTCCTGCACCTCGCCAACGAGTTCCTCGATGATGTCCTCGAGGAACACGACTCCCAGCGTCGGTCCCTCGGCATCGACGCTGCGGCCGACGTGGCCGCCGGACCGTCGCATGACCGCGAGCGCGTCCTCGACATCGGTCTCCGGTGTCAGCGACACCAGTTTTCTGATGCGTCCGCGCGGAATCGGCAGCGTGTATCCGTCGCCCTCGAGGTCGAGCACATCCTTCAGGTGCACATAGCCGACCGGTTCCCCGGTGGAATCCACGACGACGTACCGGGAGAACCCGTGCTTCGCGACGGCGCGCTCGAGGTCGGCAGGACTGGCGTCCTCAGGGAGGCAGACCAGCGAGTCCAGCGAGATGGCGACATCCTTCACCTTCATCGCCGAGAACTCGAACGCGTTGCTGAGTGTGCCGGTGCGGTCGGTCAGCACACCCTCTCTGGTCGACTGGTCGACGATCGTCGCGACCTCGTCCAGCGTGAAGGTGCTGACCGCTTCGTTCTTCGGCGTCACGCCGAACAGCCTCACGATGCCGTTCGACGTCGCGTTCAGCGCGCCGACGATCGGGTTGAGCACGCGGGCGATTCCGACGAGCGGCGACGCGAGCAGCAACACCGCACGATCCGGCACCGAGAACGAGATGTTCTTCGGCACCATCTCACCGAACACCACGTGCAGGAACGTCACGAGCACGAGCGCGATGGCGAACGCGATGCCGCCGATCCAGGCATCCGAGAGTCCGGTCAGCCCCAGCGGCGCCTCGAGCAGATGGTGGATCGCGGGCTCCGACACATTCAGGATCAGCAGCGAGCACACCGTGATGCCCAGCTGCGTGGTCGCCAGCATGAGCGTGGCGTGCTCCATGGCCCACAGCGCGGTGCGTGCGCGGCGGCTGCCGCGCTCGGCCGCCGGCTCGATCTGGGAGCGACGGGCCGAGATGACGGCGAACTCGGCGCCGACGAAGAAGGCGTTGCCGAGCAACAACACGACGAGCAGCAGGATGCCCACCCAATCAGGCATGCTCGCCCCCCTTCACGGCGTGCCCGGCCCCGTCGCCATCGCCGTCGCCGGCGCCGTCTGTGGTGTCATCCAAGTCGGGTGTGAACCGCAGCGTGTCGACCCGGCGGCCGTCGAGGCGCTCCACCCGCAGCATGCCACCGCCGACGCGCACCTCGTCACCGACGATCGGGAGCCGGTCGAGCTCGTTCATCACGAACCCCGCGACGGTCTCGTACGGACCGTCGTCGGGAATGTCGATGCCCGTTCGATCCTTCACCTCATCGGGTCGCAGCATGCCTGAGATGGTGATCGATCCGACGCCGCGCACCACATCGACGCGGGTACGGTCGTGCTCGTCAGCAACCTCGCCGACCAGTTCCTCGACGAGGTCCTCCAGCGTGGCGACGCCGGCGGTGCCGCCGTACTCGTCCATGACCACGGCCATCTGGTAGCCCTTGCCGCGAAGCTCGCCGAGCAGGGTGTCGAGCGTCATCGTCTCGGGCACGCGCACAGCATCCGTCTGCAGAGCGGATGCCGGCACCAGTTGCCTGCGCTCGATCGGCACCGCGACGGCCTGCTTCACATGCACGACGCCGACGATGTCGTCGATGTCGTCATCGACGACCGGGAACCTCGAGTACCCCGTGCTCCTGGCCAGCGCGAGGATCTCGGTCGCAGGATCGGAGCGCCGCACGCTCGCCACCCGCGGTCTCGGTGTCATCACGTCGGAGGCGGTGTGCTCCGAGAACCGCAGCGTGCGGCCCAGCAGTGTCGCGGTGTCGGACTCGAGCAACCCGGCGCTGGCCGAGCGGCGCACGAGGGATGCCAGTTCCTCCGCGCTGCGCGCACCCGACAGCTCCTCCTTCGGTGTGACACCGAACAGCCTGAGCACACCGTTGGCGCTCGCGTTCAGCACGAACACCGCGGGTCGGAACACCGTGGTGAACGCCGTCTGGAACGGGATCACGATCTTCGCCGTCGTACGCGGCAGGGCCAGCGCGAAACCCTTGGGCACCAGCTCGCCGAGGATCATCGAGACGAGCGTTGCGAGCACGATGCCGACGACCGTGCCGATCGGCGACACGGCACCTTCCGGCATGCCGATCGCTGTGAGCCCTGGAGCGAGCAGCGATGAGATGGCCGGTTCGAGGAGATAACCGGTGAGCAGGGTCGTCAGCGTGATGCCGAGCTGGGCGCTCGAGAGATGCGTCGAGGTGATCTTCAGCGCGGCGATCGTCATGCCGAGCCGGGTCTCGCCGCGATCGCGCCGAGCCTCGAGATCAGCGCGGTCGAGGTTGACGAGCGCGAACTCGCTGGCGACGAAGAATCCGGTGCCGATCGTGAGCACGATGCCGGCGGCCAGCATGATCCACTCGATCACGCGCTCCACCGGCCACTGAGGCGAGGACGCTCGCGCAGCGGCGTCATGCCACGCGGAAAGCTGGGCGAACAGGCAGAGGGAGGGTCGTCCATTGTCCTGCCGATTATACGGAACGAGCACCTGACAAGAGCGTGAAACGATGGGGCACATGAGCTCCGCCAACTTGACCAGAGCCGAGACATCCACCCGATCCGACGCACTGACCGTGCACTCCTACCGCGTCGAGCTCGACCTGAGCGCAGCGGCGGATCCGTCTGTCCAGGGTTTCTCCAGCAGGACCACCGTCGAGTTCGCAGCGACCGCCGAGTCGACCTGGTTCGACTTCATCGGCTCGCATGTCGAGTCCGTCACCGTGAACGGCCGCAGCGTCGACGTGCGCTACGACGGGGCACGCATCCTGGTCGACGGTCTCGACGCGCTGAACACGGTGACGATCGCGGCGACCGCGACGTACAGCCGCACGGGCGAAGGACTGCACCGTTTCACCGACCCCGTGGACGGCGAGACCTACCTCTACACGCAGTACGAACCGGCGGATGCCCGGCGCGTGTTCGCCTGCTTCGAGCAGCCGGACCTGAAGGCGCCCTTCACGTTCGTGGTGCACGCCGCAGCCGAGTGGTCGGTCGTCTCGAATCGCTCGGTCGCCTATCGCACGGCGGAGGGCGACGTGCAACGCGTCGTCTTCGAGCCGACACTGCCCATCTCCACATACATCACCGCAGTCATCGCGGGTCCGTACCATCACGCGGACGGCGTCTGGAGCCGCGGGGAACTCACCGTGCCACTCGGCGTGTACTGCCGCCGGTCCCTGGCCAAGCACCTCGACGCTGACGAGTTCCTCGAAGTCACCCGGCAGGGGCTCGACTTCTTCACGGATGCCTTCGACTACCCGTACCCGTGGGGCAAGTACGACCAGGTGCTCGTGCCGGAGTACAACCTCGGCGCGATGGAGAACCCCGGATGCGTCACGTTCACCGAGCGGTACATCTTCCGCGGAGCGGCGACGGCGTCACAGCACGAGCGTCGTGCGACGACGATCCTGCACGAGATGGCGCACATGTGGTTCGGCGACCTGGTCACGATGAAGTGGTGGGACGACCTCTGGCTCAAGGAGTCGTTCGCCGACTACATGGGCACGCTCGCCGTCGCCGAGGCGACCGCCTGGCCGGATGCCTGGGTGAGCTTCGCCGAGCGCCGCAAGATGTGGGCGTACCTGCAAGACCAACTGCCGACGACGCATCCGATCGCCGCCGACATCGTCGACCTCGAAGCTGCCAAGTTGAACTTCGACGGCATCACCTACGCGAAGGGCGCCGCGGTGCTCAAGCAGCTCGTCGCCTATGTGGGAAGGGATGCGTTCTTCGAGGGGGCCCGCCACTATTTTCGCGAGCACGCGTTCGGCAACACCACGCTGAACGATCTTCTCGAGGCACTGGAGCAGACGTCCGGCCGCGATCTGCGGGCCTGGTCGACTCACTGGCTCGAAACGACCGGCGTGACGACCCTCACCGTCGCGCAGGGGCCGAACGGACTCGCCATCGTGCCATCCGATGATCGCCCGCATCGTCTGGCCGTCGGCTGGTACGACGCCGACCCGTCGGGCGCCATCGTGCGACGCGCGCGGCGCGAGTTCGACGTGGCGGGCGAGCCGGTGGGCATCGGCGACAAGGATGCCGCGCTCGTGCTGTTGAACGACGGCGACCTGACGTACGCGAAGGTACGGCTCGACGAGCGCTCCCTTGCCACTGTCGAAGCCAAGCTCAGCGCCATCGTCGACCCGCTCGCCAGAGGGCTCGTCTGGTCGTCGCTGTGGAATGCGACCAGGGACGGCGAGTATCCGGTGGCACGCTACCTGGCGGTCGCGCGGGGGCACGCGACGGCCGAGACGAACAGCGGCCTGCTGGCCGCGGTGCTCGGCAACGCGCTGTTCGCGATCCAGCACTACGTGCCAGAGTCGGCGCGCACCGCCGAGCGCTCGGCGTGGCTGAAGACGACGTGGTCGGGCCTGGCCTCCGCCGATCCGGGCAGCGGCGGGCAGCTCGCCTGGGCGCGCGCCGTCGCTGGAGCGGCGAACTACGACGACGGCGGGGCGCCGGACATCCTGGCGATTCTCGACGGATCGGCGCCTGCGCCCGATGGCCTCGCGCTCGATCCCGATCTGCGGTGGTCGTTCGCCTCGGCGCTCGCCACGACCGGCCACGCCGACGAGCCCTTGCTGCTGACGGAGCTCGCACGCGACGACACGGCGTCCGGGCGCACCGCCCTGATCGAGGCTCTCGCCTCCCGACCGCTCGAATCGGTCAAGGCGGATGCCTGGCACGCCGCTCTCACCGACACGTCGCTGACCAACGACCACCTGGAAGCCACGATCGCCGGTTTCACGGCGGGCGGCAGGCGTGACCTGACCGCGCGCTACGACGACGCGTACTTCGCCGCGCTCCGCGAGGTGTGGGCGCAGCGCAGCATCGAGATGGCCGAGCTGATCGTCGACGGACTGTTCCCGCGTGGGGACTCCCTCGCGAACGCGGATGCCTGGATGTCGGCGAATGACGATGCGCCGGCCGCGCTCCTGCGGCTCGTCGCCGAGGGCCGCGACCATCTCGCCCGCGACCTGCGCGTGCGTGCCGCGCAGCCGCGCCTCACCAGCTGACGGGAAGCGCCTTGCCCTCTTCGTAGCCGGCAGCGGACTGGATGCCCACCAGCGCACGGTCGTGGAACTCCGTCAGCGACCGTGCTCCCGCGTACGTGAACGAGCTGCGCAGCCCGGTGGTGATCATGTCGAGCAGGTCTTCCACCGACGGCCGCAGCGGGTCGAGGTAGATGCTCGAGCTGGAGATCCCCTCGGCGAAGAGCTTCTTGCGGGCCTGTTCGTACGGCGACAGCCGTTCGAAGCGCTGCTGCACGGCCTTGGTGGATGCCATGCCCCAGCTCTCTTTGTAGAGCCGGCCGTCAGCATCCGTCTGCAGCCGTCCTGGTGCCTCGACCGTGCCGGCGAACCAGGAACCGATCATCACCGACGATCCTCCCGCTGCGAGCGCCAGCGCAACGTCGCGCGGATACCGCACTCCGCCGTCGGCCCACACGTGGGCTCCGAGCTCGCGAGCTGTCGCCGCCGTCTCGAGAACGGCCGAGAACTGCGGCCTGCCGACGGCGGTCATCATGCGCGTCGTGCACATGGCGCCCGGTCCGACTCCGACCTTCAGGATGTCCGCGCCCGCCGCCACGAGATCGCGCACCGCCTGCTCCGTGACCACATTCCCCGCCACGATCGGCACGCCGAGTCGCAGGCCGGCGACCGTGTGGATGGCACGGCGCATGCTGTCCTGGTCTCCGTGCGCGGTGTCGAGAACCAACACGTCGACACCCGACGCGACGAGCGCCTTCGCCCTGCCCTCGATATCGCCGTTGACGCCGATGGCGGCCGCGACGCGGAGCCGGCCGTCGGCATCCAGGGCCGGGTCGTAGATCGTCGAGCGCAGAGCGCTCGTGCGATTGATCGTGCCGATCACCCGGCCGTGATCGAGCACAGGGGCGAAGTCGAGCCCGGCTGCGTCGAGCAGGTCGAATGCCGCACGGCCGTTCGGCACGTCCTCGGCGTCGATCGATGCGCGCGAACCGTGCAGCAGTTCGCCGAGCCGGGCGTCGGGAAGCGCTGCGGCGAGGTCGAGCGCCGACAGGCATCCGACATACCGGCCATCGGCGTCGTGCAGAACGATGCCGTGTCCCTCGACCGGCGGAACGACCGCGAGGGCCTCCTGAACTGACTCGTCAGGGCTCATCACGAACGGCGAGTCGAATGCCACAGGCTGAGACTTCACCCAGACGATGGCGGCCTCGAGGTCTTGCGGATGCATGTCCTGCGGCAGCACACCGAGCCCGCCGCGACGGGCCAGCGTGGCGGCCAGCCGCGGACCGGTCACCGAGTTCATGTTCGCCGACACGATCGGGATGCTCGCCCCCGAACCGTCGCCCGGTGCGAGCGAGACGTCGAGGCGGCTCGTGACGTTCGACCTGCTCGGCACCAGAAAGACGTCGGAATAAGTCAGATCGTGCGTCGGCGCCGTCCCATAGAACTGCATGAGGACAACGGTAGACCGCCCTGCTGAAAGCCTGCGAGCCGGCTGTGTCGACGCGCCGCGCAGGGCCACGCCGCCCGGACGATTCGATTAGGCTTGACTTCCGGTCGGAAGGCCGGTCGGCTGTGCCCTCAGCGATCGGATTCCTCCCGGAAAATCCAATCAACGAAGAGAGTGGGCGAACGGCTGTGTCGAGCCAGTTGACCGGTGTAGGAACAGACGAAGGAGCATCGGGGGAATTCGGAGCCAACGAATGGCTCGTCGACGAATTGTACGAGCAGTACATCGTCGACAAGAACTCGGTCGACAAGTCGTGGTGGCCCATTCTCGAGGCCTACACGCCCGGCAAGGCGAAGGCCCCAGCCACTCCCGCAGCGGATGCCCAACCTGCACACCAGGCACAGCCCGCCGTACCACAGGCTCCCGCCCCTGAAGCTCAGACCGACGCCGCGACACCGGCCGAGGTTCCCGCAGCTCTCATCACGGCATCCGATGCTCCGGCACCTGCCACCGCCGCGCAGGTGTCCCCGGCGCCCGAGGCACCAGCTCCGGCAGCGCGAGCCCCCGAGACGCCAACACCCGCAGCCCAGACACCGGCGACGCAGCCGGTGGCGCGCACCACGTCCGTCGCGCCTCGCCCGACTCCCGTGCCAGCGGATGCTCCCGTCACGGCGCCGCAGACCGTCCAGCGTCAAGACGACGCACAGCAGGAAGAGCCACAGCCGGTCGTCAGCCCGCTGCGCGGCATGGCCAAGTCGCTCGCCACGAACATGGACGCCAGCCTCACGGTGCCGACCGCGACCAGCGTTCGCACCGTGCCCGCGAAGCTGATGATCGACAATCGCATCGTCATCAACAACCACCTGCAGCGCACTCGCGGTGGCAAGGTGAGCTTCACCCACATCATCGGCTGGGCGCTCATTCAGGCGCTCAAGCAGTTCCCGAGCCAGAACGTCTTCTACGACATCGTCGACGGCAAGCCGTCCGTGGTGTCCCCCGCGCACGTCGGACTGGGCATCGCCATCGACCTGCCGAAGCCGGACGGGTCGCGCGCGCTCCTCGTCCCAGCGATCAAGCGGGCGGAGTCCCTCACGTTCGGCGACTACCTCGCCGCATACGAAGACCTCGTCAAGCGGGCCAGGTCGAACAAGCTCACCGCTGATGACTTCGCCGGGGCATCCGTCTCGCTCACGAATCCAGGCGGCATCGGCACCGTGCATTCGGTGCCTCGCCTGATGAAGGGCCAGGGCTGCATCATCGGCGCCGGTGCGCTGGAGTACCCGGCGGAATTCCAGGGCGCGAGCCTGAAGACGCTCACGATGCTCGGCATCGGCAAGACGATCACGCTCACGAGCACCTACGACCACAGGGTCATCCAGGGCGCAGGCTCCGGCGAGTTCCTGAAGATCGTGCACGAGTTGCTGACCGGGCAACGTCACTTCTACGATGACATCTTCGCCGCGCTGCGCATCCCTTACGACCCGATCCACTGGGCGGAAGACATCAGCGTCGACCTGGCGAGCGCAGTCGACAAGACCGCTCGCGTGCAGGAACTCATCAACGCGTTCCGCGTGCGCGGCCACCTGATGGCCGACATCGACCCGCTGGAATACAAGCAGCGCACGCACCCCGACCTCGACATCGCCACCCACGGCCTCACGTTCTGGGACCTCGACCGTGAGTTCGTCACGGGGCGATTCGGTGGCGACAAGCGTCAGATGCTGCTGCGCGACATCCTCGGCGTGCTGCGCGACTCG
Organism: Humibacter sp. RRB41; assembly: GCF_022761015.1. GTDB lineage: Bacteria > Actinomycetota > Actinomycetes > Actinomycetales > Microbacteriaceae > Humibacter. The sequence goes on along the minus strand of NZ_JAKWJQ010000003.1, from coordinate 318,840 downwards.
TACTGCCGCACCGTCGGCATCGAGTACATGCACATCCAGGACCCGGCACAGCGCAAGTGGATCCAGGACCACATCGAAGTGCCGTACGAGAAGCCGACGCACGACGAGCAGCTGCGCATCCTCGGCAGGCTGAACGAGGCAGAGGCGTTCGAGACGTTCCTGCAGACGAAGTATGTCGGGCAGAAGCGATTCAGCCTCGAGGGCGGCGAGTCGACGATCGCGCTTCTGGATGCCGTGCTGCAGCAGGCCGCGCAGGAGGACCTCGACGAGGTCGCCATCGGCATGGCCCACCGTGGTCGCCTCAACGTGCTGACCAACATCGCCGGCAAGACCTACGGCCAGATCTTCCGCGAGTTCGAGGGTGCGCAAGACCCTCGAACGGTCGGTGGCTCCGGCGACGTGAAGTACCACCTGGGCACGGAGGGCACGTTCACCGGTGCGAACGGCAAGGAGATCGCCGTCTACCTTGCGGCGAATCCTTCGCACCTGGAGGTCGTCGACGGTGTTCTCGAGGGGATCGCGAGGGCCAAGCAGGACAGGCGGCCGGCCGGCACGTTCCTGACGCTGCCCGTGCTGATCCACGGTGACGCTGCCATGGCGGGCCAGGGCATCGTGGTCGAGACGATGCAGATGTCCCAGCTGCGCGCGTACCGCACAGGCGGAACGATCCACATCAACATCAACAATCAGGTCGGCTTCACCACACCACCCAGCGAGGGCCGCACGTCGGTCTACGCCACCGACGTCGCCAAGACCATTCAGGCGCCGATCTTCCACGTGAACGGCGACGACCCCGAGGCAGTGGTTCGGGTGGGCGAACTGGCGTACAAGTACCGTCAGGAATTCAAGCGCGACGTCGTCATCGACCTGATCGTGTACCGCCGTCGCGGTCACAACGAGGGCGACGACCCGTCGATGACGCAGCCACTGATGTACAACCTCATCGAGGCCAAGCGCTCTGTTCGTCGCCTCTACACCGAGGCGCTGGTCGGACGCGGCGACATCTCGGAAGAGGAGTACGAGCAGGCGCACCAGGACTTCCAGGAGCGCTTGGAGCGCGCGTTCGCCGAGACGCACGCGGCTCAGACCGGCTCGATCCCGGTCGTGTCCGGAGACCAGGCCTCGATCAACGATCTCGAACTGCCGGAGGCGCAGCGGAACGCCGGTCACGGCGACCTCGCCACCACCGGCGTCTCCGAATCCGTGATCGAGACGATCGGCCAGGCGTTCGACAACAAGCCGGCGGGTTTCACGGTTCACCCCAAGCTGCAGCAACTGCTCACCAAGCGCGTCGAGATGACGCAGAAGGGCGGCATCGACTGGGCGATGGGCGAGCTGCTCGCTCTCGGATCCGTGCTGCTCGAGGGCACCCCGGTGCGACTGGTCGGCCAGGATTCCCGGCGCGGCACCTTCGTGCAGCGCCAGGCAGTGCTGCACGACAGGGTGAACGGCCAGGAGTGGCTGCCGCTGGCGAACCTCAGTGACAACCAGGCGAAGTTCTGGATCTACGACTCCCTGCTCAGCGAGTACGCGGCGATGGGATTCGAGTACGGCTACTCGGTCGAGCGGCCAGACGCGCTCGTGCTGTGGGAGGCGCAGTTCGGTGACTTCGGCAACGGCGCCCAGACCGTGATCGACGAGTTCATCACCTCCGCGGAGCAGAAGTGGGGCCAGCGCTCGTCGCTCGTGCTGCTGCTGCCGCACGGCTACGAGGGACAGGGGCCGGACCACTCTTCGGCTCGCATCGAGCGCTACCTGCAGTTGAGCGCCGAGAACAACATGACCGTCGCGCGTCCGTCGACACCGGCGTCGTACTTCCATCTGCTGCGCAGGCAGGCGTATTCGCGTCCGCGCACGCCGCTCGTGGTCTTCACGCCGAAGGCGATGCTTCGCCTGCGCGGTGCGACGAGCGATGTGTCGGAGTTCACCTCCGGGTCGTTCCAGCAGGTGCTCGACGACCAGCGTGGCGTCGACAAATCGTCGGTCAAGCGCGTGCTCATCATGTCGGGCAAGGTCTACTACGACGCCAAGAACGAGCTCGACAAGAATCCGAACGACGAGGTCGCGCTTGTTCGGGTCGAGCAGTACTACCCGTTCCCGGCCGAGCAGCTGAAGAGCGTGCTTGCCGGATATCCGAACGCCGAGTTCGCATGGCTGCAGGACGAACCGGAGAACCAGGGTGCATGGATCTACATGGCACTCGAGTCCGCGAAGGCGGGACTTCCGCCGCTCGGCGTGTACGCGCGGGCGGCATCCGCCTCCCCGGCGACCGGTTCGGCGAAGCGCCACGCGCAGGAGCAGACCGACCTGATCAAGCGGGCGATCACGCTCTAGACGCACACGCGTCCTGGCCCGCAAGGCCCGTGCCGCAAGACCGCGACACGTAGACGAGACCGTGGGTGATACCCACGGTCTCGTCTACGTCGTCCGCTCTCGCTGATACCCCACCGACAGCCAGCCGCCGCCCGATGGTGCGGCGGCTCCCACCAGAAATCGCACCGAAGCGACCGAACTACCCCTACGGGTGAGCCACCCAGCCATCTCGCGAACGCGCCCCGCTCCACGAGGCGGCGGCGTGCACGCCGCCGAACGCAACCATCCCCCTAGCCGACAGCGGCACGCCGGGCGGGGACCGGCGTGCAAAGAGGCTCAGTGCGCCTGTATCGTGCGCAGCTTCGCCATCACCTGCACGCGCAGCTCTTCGGGTGCTGTCTCTTTGCACGCCCGCTGCACGACCTCGGTGAGCACGATGCCCACGTGCACCTCGCTCTGGCAGTCTGAGCACGTCTCGAGGTGCTCACGGATGTCTGCTGCATCGTCAGCCTGCAGCTCGTTGTGCAGGTATTCTTCGAGGTCTTCTTTGGCTTTGGCGCAGCCGCAGTCCGTCATGACGTGCTCCCGGTGTTCTGCACGGTCGCGGTGCTTCGCCGTCTCCGGGTGCTGGGGGCAGCATCCGAGTTCTGAACGGCGCTCAGGCCTCGCTCGTGCGCGTAATCCGTCAGCAACTCGCGGAGCATTCGTCTGCCACGGTGCAGACGGCTCATCACTGTGCCGATCGGGGTCTTCATGATGTCGGCGATCTCCTGATAGGAGAAGCCCTCGACGTCGGCCAGGTAGACCGCAAGACGGAAATCTTCCGGAATGGCCTGCAATGCGTTCTTGACGTCGGAGTCTGGGAGGTGGTCGATGGCCTCGGCCTCAGCCGACCGCGACGTCGACGACGTCGTCGAGGTGGCTCCGCCGAGCTGCCAGTCCTCCAGTTCGTCGATGGCGTTCTGGTACGGCTCGCGCTGTTTCTTGCGATACGTGTTGATGAACGTGTTCGTGAGAATGCGATAGAGCCACGCCTTCAGGTTCGTGCCCTGTTTGAACTGGGCGAACGCGGCGTAGGCCTTGACGAACGTCTCCTGAACCAGGTCTTGCGCGTCGGCGGGGTTGCGCGTCATGCGCAGTGCCGCCGCATACAGCTGATCCATGAACGGCAGCGCCTGCTCTTCGAACAGCGCGCCGAGGTCCTGAACGGGTTCCTCGATTGGGGTCGACATCAGAGCCCAGTCTAGGCTGACGCTCTGCGAGACCCCTGCCCGGGCAACGGCCGACCGACTGTCTAAGGAGTCGAGCGTGAGCGGCGCATCCAGCAGCGCTTGTGCCATTCGCTCGGTCCTCTCCGTGTCTCGGCTCACGTAACGCCGATACCCTAGACAAGCGATGCTGATCTCGAAATATTCCGCCCCGGACTTCGATCCGTACGGCGACAACACCCCGGTCGAACCGGATGCCCTCTGGCTTGCTCCGGTGGCCGACGGCGCGGTGCGCGCCCGCGTGTCCCTTCCCGGCTCGAAGTCGATCACGAACCGCGAGCTCGTGCTCGCGTCGCTGGCGGGCGGCTCCTCGCTCATCCGCGCTCCCCTGCACTCGAAAGACAGCGCGAACATGGTCCAGGCGCTGAGGGCCCTCGGCGTGCGCATCGAGGAACGCGATGGCAGCGGGGCATTCGGCGACGACTGGCTCGTGATCCCGCCCGAGGAGCTGACCGGGAGCACCACGATCGACTGCGGACAGGCGGGAACCGTGATGCGGTTCGTGCCGCCCGTGGCAGCGCTGGCACTCGGCCCGACGACGTTCGACGCCGACGACTCTGCTCGGGGACGCCCGATGGGCGGCATCGTCAGCGCTCTTCGTGCACTCGGGGTCGACCTCGACGACGCAGGCCGCGGCGGCCTCCCCTTCACGGTGCACGGTACGGGGCGGGTGGCAGGCGGCGCTGTCGAGATCGACGCGTCGGCATCCAGCCAGTTCGTCTCGGCCCTACTGCTCTCGGCCGCACGTTTCGACGACGGCCTCCGCCTCACGCACGTCGGCGAGCGGCTGCCGAGCCTTCCGCACATCGAGATGACGATCGACGCGCTCGCGCGGCGCGGCGTGAAGGTCGAGAGCCCGGCGACGGGCGAGTGGATCGTGACGCCGGGCACGATCGCCGCACGCGACGTGGACATCGAGCCCGACCTCTCCAACGCCGCACCCTTCCTCGCGGCGGCCATCGCCACCGGAGGGAGCGTGAGCGTCACCGACTGGCCGGATGCCACCACGCAGGTCGGCGCCGAACTGGCGGGTATCCTGCCGGCGTTCGGTGCGGCCGTTGAGCGCGCGGACGGCGCGCTGACGGTGCGCGGTGGCGACGGCATCCGCGGGGTCGAGCTCGACTTGAGTGCCGGCGGCGAGCTCGCACCGACGATCGTCGCGCTGGCCGCTCTCGCCGATTCACCGAGCACGATCACCGGCATCGGGCACATCCGCAATCACGAGACCGACAGGCTTGCGGCGTTGGCGAACGAGATCCGTGGCTTGGGCGGCGAGGTGGACGAGCTCGACGACGGGCTGCGCATCGTGCCCCGTCCGCTGCACGGCGGCGTGTGGCACAGCTACGAGGATCATCGAATGTCCACCACCGGGGCGCTCATCGGACTCGTGGTGCCCGGTGTGCAGATCGAGAACGTCGAGGCGACCCACAAGACTCTCCCCCAGTTCACCGCGCTCTGGCGCGACATGGTGACCGGTGATGGCGACCAGGGCCGACTCGTCGCAGGCGGATGACGAGGCCGACGGCGTGAGTTGGTGGGAGACAGACGACGAGGACGAGCCGTACGACGAGTACGACGAAACCTCGGTGCGCGTGCGTCCGAATCCGAAGGGCAACCGTCCCCGCAGCAAGATGCGCCCTGAGCACGAGGATGCCGTCATCGGACGGGTGCTCGGCGTTGACCGAGGCCGCTACACCGTGCTGGTCGACGAGAACACGCCGGACGAGCACGAGGCGATAGCCGCGCGCGCCAGCGAGATGCGCAAACAGGCCGTCGTCACCGGCGACCGCGTCGACCTCGTCGGAGACACCAGCGGCGAGGAGGGCACCCTCTCCCGCATCGTGCGCCTCCGCGATCGCAGCACGCTGCTGAGGCGCAGTGCAGACGACACGGATGCCGTAGAGCGCGTCATCGTCGCGAACGCCGACCAGATGCTCATCGTGGTGGCCGCCGCGAATCCCGAACCGCGCACGAGGCTCGTCGACCGCTACCTCGTCGCCGCCTATGACGCAGGGATCGCACCGCTGCTCGTCGTCACCAAGACGGACCTGGCCGATCCCGCACCGTTCCTGGAGAACTTCGCGGGGCTCGACCTACCGGTGTTCCTGAGCTCATCGGCCGGGGAACGAGATCACATTCGCGGCGTCGCGGAGACGGCGGCGCAGACCGACGCGACGGCTGCCGGCATCCCGCTGGAGGAGCTCGGCATGGCACTCGCCGGTCACGACACCGTCGCCGTCGGGCACTCCGGAGTGGGCAAGTCCACGTTGGTGAACGCGCTCGTGCCGGGCGCCGACCGTGCGATCGGACACGTCAACGAGGTGACGGGACGGGGGCGGCACACCTCGTCGTCCACGGTGTCGCTGAGGCTGCGCACGCCGCACGGCGACGGCTGGATCATCGACACCCCCGGCGTGCGCTCGTTCGGGCTGGGGCACGTCGACCCTGCGAACATCCTGCGCTCCTTCACCGATCTTGCGGCGATCGCCGAGAACTGCCCCCGCGGCTGCACGCATCTGCCCGACGCACCCGACTGCGCGATCATCGAGGCGGTGGATGCCGGTGAGCTCGGCGAGCTCGGCCACGCACGTCTCGACTCGCTGCAGCGCCTGCTCGCGACCTTCCGCTGACCGCTCAGTCGAGGCGACGGTCAGCGCTCGTGGCTTTCGCGATCCCTCTGAACTCGTGCTGTTCCACATCACCGACGCGGATCGGGCTTCGCGGAGCCACCGCGCAGTAATAGTGCTCGAGACGACCGTCCCAGGTGATCACCGCGGGCTTGTGGACGTGGGTCGAGTCGATGCTTCCCCTCGCACCGACATCGAGGAGGATCTCACCGGATTTCTCCCAGTGCACCAGATCGTCGGATGTCGCATATCCCTCTCGCGCGTGCCCGTCGGCGGCGAGTCCGAAATAGAACATCACCCACCGGTCCCCGTCTCGGAGCACGCAGGGATCCGACGCGAAGATCTCATCGAAGTCGCCCGAGCGCCCCGCGCGCAGAACCGGATCGTCCTGTAATCGTCGCCAGTTCACGAGGTCGTTCGAGACAGCGACCCCGGTCTGTTCGATCCATGGCGGCGGCACGGTGACCGTTCCGAACACGTCCCGGTTCTTCGCGTTGTAGAACACGTAGAACAGCCCGTCGTGCTCCATCAACCACGACTTGTACAGCCCGCCGTTCTCCCAGGCTCCGCCGTCGGTCGGGCTCAGTCGCCCGCCGGTCTCTTCCCAGTGCACAAGGTCCCGGCTGCGCACGAAGCCGATGATCCCTGGTCCAGCCTCATAACCCGGTGCCGGATAGGCGTGGAAGGTGCCGAGATACCACCCGTCGAAGGTCCGAAGATTCCCAGGCGACGACAGGTCGTTGTCGCGCACGATGCTGGTCAACGCAGAGTTGTAACGTCGCACCTGGCTGGCAGGATCCCGCGGAAGGATCACGTGCGGGACCGTCCAGAGTCCTTCGTGCTTCCACGTGAGCGCCGTCTGGTACCCGGTTCCGTCCCATCCGACGAAGGTCATGCCTTGACGGCCCGCAAGAGAGAACACGAAGGGACAGTCAACAGCGAGGGCGTCGAATCGTCCTTCGTGGAATGACGGCGCGACCTCCAGGCGCGTGCCGCGCACCGGAGTGCGCAAGCGATCAGCACTGCTCGTCTGCTCGGACGCCTCCACGATCGGATGCTGTTCGCTGCACTCGGCAGCGGCCGACAACGGGGAGTCTGTCGCGTCCATCACTTCACCGATCCCGACACGAGACCGGAGACGTAGTAGCGCTGCAGCAGGATGAACAGCAGCACGCAAGGCAGCATCATGACCGTGATGCCGGCTTGGAGCGCTCCCCAGTCGATGGTGTTCATGGGTCCCGACTGAGCGTTCATCAGCGCAATGGGCAGCGTGAAGTCAGGGTTGTTGTTCAGAAGCACGAGGGCGGCGAGGAACTCGTTCCACGCCGCGACGAACGCAAACAGCGCGACCGTGACGATGCCTGGCGAGACCAGGCGAAGGAGTACACGGGGCAGCGCGGTGATCTTCGTGCATCCATCGATCTCCGCCGCCTCGACGAGCTCTCCGGGAAGTGAATCGAAGGAGTTCCGCATCATGTAGATGGCGAAAGGCAACTGGAACGTCGAGTAGATGAGCGACAGCCCGAAGAGCGAGTTGGTCAGGTGGAGCCAGATCATCACCTGGAAAAGGGAGACGAGCAGTGCGGGATACGGCACAAGCAGCATCCCGACTGTGACCGCGAAGAACGCGGCGCGGCCAGGGAACCGGAATCGCGCGACGGCGTACCCGGCGAGGACCGCCACGACCGTGGTGATCACGACGGTGAGCAGGGTCGCCGTCGCTGAATTCAGCACGTAATTCCAGAGTGATGAGCCTTGGCCGTTCAAGGTGGTGAAACTCTCGATCGAAAACTGCGACGGCCACCACACCGGCGGCGAGGCGTTGGCCTCGCCCGTCGGTTTGAATCCGCCAACCACCGTCCACACGACGGGGAACGCGAAGATCAGTGCCAATATCACGGCGATGCCGATGCGTAGAAGGCTTCGCGACGGTTCACGCTGAGCTGTTCGGCGGCGGCCGGAACGAGCGGATGCCACCCGGATCGTGTGCTGGGCGGTCATGGTCAGGCCCTTCCTCGTTGCAGCCGGATCTGGAAGATCGAGATCGCGGCCATGATGATGACGATGATCACGGCGATCGCAGCTCCGTATCCACGGTTCAACCCGACGAATGCCGCGTTGTAGAGGTAATAGACAACGGTGACGGTCGAGTTGTTCGGGCCGCCCTTCGTCATGGTGAAGAACTGGTCGAAGGCGAGGAAGGTCTGCGTGACGGTGAGGAGCACCACCAGCGATAGAGGCTTCGCGATCAGCGGCAGGGTGATGCGCGTCAACGTCGCCCAGGATCGGGCGCCATCGAGCTTCGCCGCCTCGTATATCTCGGCAGGGATGGAATCCATCCCGATCAGCAACACGAGCATCGCCAAGCCGACGGTCTTCCAGATGGTCATGACGATGACTAGGACGAGCGTCGAGTCCGTGCGAGCGAACCAGTCGGTGCCCGACGGGGCGATGCCCCACGCCATGGCGATCGCGGGAAGAATCCCGGTCTGGGAGTTGCTCATCGACAGCCACAGCAGTCCGGCCGGCGCGAACCCGATCGTGACCGGGGCGAACAGCAGCGCGCGCACGGCCGTTCGCCCCGGGAATCGAGGCCGCACGAGCAAAGCGAGACCGAGCGAGATCGCGACGCCGAGCACAGATGCGATGGCGGTGTACGACACAGTGAAGAGCACGGCCCGACCGAACGCGGGGTCGCTGAGAGCGTGTTCATAGTTGCTCAACCCGACGGGACTCGGGCTTCCGAATGTCGGCCAGTTGAAGAACGACATGTAGATCGTCAACACGAACGGCAGCAGAAAGAAGAGCAGCACCAGAACACTCGCAGGCGATGCGAGCAGCCAACCAGCACTGGCCTCCCCGCGCGCGTACGCAGCACCCTTTCTGGCCTTCGTTCCTGCGCGAGTGCCGCGCCCTCCGATGAGATCGGCGTGGAGCGTGGCGTTCATCCGTTCCCTTCCCGAGTCTGGTTGCATCCGGTGATTGTTAGTGACACCGACATGTGGACTGCTATTGCTTCTGTGAGGTGATCGCGTCTGCCGCCTTCTGCGCGGTGGACGTGGCAGTCGCGGGATCCGCGCCGTCGAAGACGACGGACTGGATCATCTGCAGCCAGGGACCCTGATTGCTCGACACGACGTCGTTGTATGAGACGGAGACGTACGTCTCTCCCTTGCTGAGCAGGGAGGCCGGAACGCTGACGGTGTCTCCGAGCGACGAGGGGACCGTGATGTCGGTTCGCGGTGGGAGCGACGGCAGCCCGAGGAACACCTTCTCGCTGGTCTGCTTCGAGGTGAGCCAATCGATGAAGTCCCACGCCTCGTCCTTGTGCTGCGACTGCGTCGTGATCGCTGCTGTGTCGCCCCCCGAGAAAGTGGCCCACTGACCGGCCTGCGGACCGGGAATCTTGGCGAGACCCCAGTCGAACTTCGGGTTGCTGCCGATTCCGGCAGTGTTGATCCCGTTGGCGCCCGAGAAGTTGATGCCGATCTTGCCCGAGGCGAACTCGGCGAAGAACCCGTTTCCCTGATCCGTTTTGGACGAGGTCGGAATGTCTCCGTTCTGGTACAGCGTCTGCAGGAATCCGAGCGCCTTCTGAGTGGCCGTGTTGTTGAAGTCGAAGTCGCCGCTCTTCGTCACGACCTGCTGTCCCTGCGCCCAGATCAACGGCGTGACGTCGTAGGCCAGAGAACCAGGCGAGTCACCGCTGATGTATGCACCGTGGATGCCATTGCCCAGCTTTGTGATGGCATCCGCCGCCTTGATGATCCCCGCCCAGGTGTCCGGAGGCGTCGCGGGGTCGAGACCGGCCTGTTTGAACAGCGTCTTGTTGTACAGGTACAACGACGTGTCCGTGTCGAATGGAACGCCGTACACCTTGCCACCGGCCGTGGCCGACTGTTCGTGCGCCGCAGCTAGATGACCGTAGGCTCCCGACTTCTTCAGCAGCCCGGTCAGATCGACGACGGTCTCGTTCTTGACGATCTGAGGCATGAAGACCAGGTCAGACCCGAGAAGGTCGGGAAGCGATCCCGCCTGCGCGGCTTGGGCGTACTTGGTGACGTACTGATCAGCGGGCACCTGTGTCAGCTGAACCTGATTCTTGTGCGTCTTGTTGTATGCGTCGACCACAGTCGCGGTCACCGCGGAATTGCCGGCACGCACCCACATCGTGAGTTTGGATCCGTCGTTCTTTGCCACGATGTCGCCGGACGCCGCAGAGCCGACAGCCGACCCGCTGCTGCAGCCGCTCATGCAGAGGCTGATTGCCGCAGCCGCGGCCACCGCCACCGCCACCATCCTGATACGCCGTACCATCTCGAACTCCCTTGTTGACGAGGAATGACTTGTCGCATGGAGGCTATGGGAAAGTTCAGGCAAGTTTCCATCATTTTCCATTTCTTTCCGAAAATGGGTAGATCTCAATTACGGTGTCCGTATGGATCGGGACACGGAACAGCGAATAACGGCGGGCGATGTCGCTCGCCGTGCCGGAGTGTCGACATCGACCGTGTCGAAGGCGCTGTCCGGCAATGGGGTCGTGCGCACAGAGACCCGGCTTCGAGTGCTCGAAGCCGCCAAGGAGCTGCACTACCGGCCACCGCTGCGCGAAGGGGAGTCGGACGGAACGAAGGCGCGCACGATCGGAGTCATCACGAACGACCGGTTCGGTCGGCTCACCGTACCCGTGCTCCTCGGAGCGTTCGAGGCGCTCGCACAGCACGAAGTCGCGCTTCTCTTGTGCGACGGTCGCGGCGACAGGATTCGCGAGCAGTACTTCGTCGAGATGTTCCAGCGGAGGCGCATCGACGGCATCCTCGTTGCGGGCAGCGGAGCCTTCCCGAGGCCAGCACTGCACGTCGAGGGTTCGATTCCCACGGTCTATGCACTCGCCTGGTCGGTTAGCGACCATGACATGTCGTTCGTGCCTCACGACGCCGGCGGCGCAGCAGCCATAGCTGAGCACCTTCTGGCCACGGGCCGACGACGCATTGCATACATCGCGGGGCCGCAGCGCGATACCGCGTCCCAGGTCAGGCTCGCCGAAGTCCGGCGCGTTCTCGGCGAGAACGCACTCGAGCTCTCGCACGAACCATTGTTCGGCCAATGGAGCGAGGCATGGGGCAGGCAGGCTACGACGCAGTTGATCCACTCGGGAGCACCGTTCGACGGCATCGCCTGCGCCAGCGACCAGATCGCGCGTGGGGCACTCGAGGTGCTGCGCGAGAACGAGATCCGAGTTCCGGAGAGCGTCGGAGTCACAGGCTTCGACAATTGGGATGTGATGGTCGAGGCGAGCCGTCCGCCATTGACGACGGTGGACCTCAGTCTGCACGACGTCGGCGTCGCCGCCGGTTTGGCTATTCTGCATGCCATGAAGGGCGAGCCGAACGTCGCGAAAGGCATCCATCGGATCGACTGCCAGCTGGTGCCTCGCGAGTCGACGGCCATGAGCTAGGAGAGGCTTCCGGTTCCCCACGACGGGCTCGGTGTACGCTCCGACAATGGCACCGTCGAAGCCCGCGAAGCGGGTCACGAGCGCAGACGTCGCGGTCCGAGCCGGAGTCTCGGTGAGCACCGTCTCCAAGGCGCTCTCCGGCAACGGCGCCGTGAGCAGGGAGACGCGAGATCGCGTTCTCGCCGCGGCCAAACAGCTCGGGTTCACGGCGCGCACCACGACGACCAGCAGGAACGCGCGACTCACTCAGACGATCGGTGTGATCACCAGCGACAACGTCGGACGACTGACCGTGCCGGTGTTGCTCGGAGCGACCGAGACCCTGGCCATGAACGGGTTCGCCCTGCTGCTCCTCGATGGACGAGGCGACCCCATCCGGGAGCAGCAATTCATCTCATCCCTCCTGCGACGCAATGTCGACGGCATCCTGATGACCGGCGCCGGTGAGTTCTCCCGTGAGCCGGTGCGCACCGACGTGCCGGTCCCCATCGTCTACGCCATGGCATGGTCAAAGGATCCCGCCGATTCGTCGGTCGTGCCAGATGATGCGGAGGGCGCCAGGATGGCGGCCAGGCATCTGCTCGCCACGTCCCGAGAACGCATCGTGTTCGTCTCGGGGCCAGAGAGAGATGACGCTTCCCGCTCACGCAGCGCCGCCGTCGAAGAAGCGCTGGACGAGCACGGACTGTCCCTCGCGTCTCCCCCGGTGTTCGGCGAGTGGAGTGAACGCTGGGGCAGGCAGGCCGCTGCGCAGTTCGTCAAGTCGGGTGTCGACTTCGACGGGGTCATCTGCGGCAACGATCAGATCGCCCGCGGCGTCACAGAGGCGCTTCGCGATCAGAGGATCGACGTTCCGGGGCGGGTGGGAGTGATCGGGTTCGACAACTGGGACGTGATGGTCGAGGCCAGCCGCCCACGGCTCTCGACCATCGACATGAGCCTTCGCGAGGTTGGAAACATCGCTGCAGGGCTGCTTCTGAAAGGAATCGAGGAGCAGCATCTCGAGCCCGGGATACGCCGAGTCGACTGCCAGCTGATCATCCGCGAGTCGACCGCACCGTTCTGATCGATGCGCGGCATGTTTCGGAAAAATCCGGAAACTTGTTGACCAGGATTCATCAGCATTGCCATATTGAGCAGTGAACCGGCGGGATCGCGAGTCCTTTTGCCCGCTCGGCTCCCACCGGCGATCGCACGACGACGAGGTTTGCATGCACGTGGCTGTCATGACGACCGACGCAGCCGACGCAGCGTCGGCGGATCAACGAAACCGACGGGTGCGAACAGGGTCGGCACACCATCCGACGCGCACAGCAGACGAGAGGTCCTGGCGCGTCGATGCCCTGGTGGATGCTGCAACACCACTGCTCACGGAGAGAAGGAAAGAACGATGACAACCCCTTGGCGGCAGCATCGTCGCAGCGCTCTGACAGCGCTGGCGATCGTGGCCGCGGCAGTCTCGGTCGGGGCTGCGCTGGCTTCTACGCCTGCACAGGCACACACCGTTGCCCCTGTCGCGATTCAGAACGACACGGCGACGAAGACGGTCACGATGAGGGGAGGTGATTTCGCCATGGCGTACGACTATGACGGCCAGTCGAAGGTGTCATCGTTCACGATGGGCGGCGACCAACTCTTGAACGGGGGTATGTACAGCACCGTGCAGGTCGATGGTGACGGGTCGACCCTGGACAGTCGCACCCTCACGTCCGAACCAACTGTGAAGGTGCACGGCAACAGTGTCACGGCGTCGTTCGTGATGAGCAACAACGCGCTGTCGGTCGCAGAACAGTGGCACTTCGTGGTCACACAGAACAACGTGCATCTGAAAGTGAGCCGCACCTACGACTGGACGGATGCATCCGATCTCAAGGTGCGCCACAACGGCATGCTCACGCTCGGATGGGCACGAATCTGGGACAACATCCGTCGCCCTCAGGACGGAGGTGACCTCCCGATCGGGAATGCGTATACCGGCAGCAACAACTTCTTCCTCTCTCAAGCCAATGACCGGTACGGGGTTGAGGAGTCTGACTTCGTGATGCTGAAGAACTCGACACATCAGGCTCTCGACGTCGATGCGACCAGCAACCGCAACCTCGCAACCGAGTTCTCGTACACCGGCGACGGGAACACGTATCAGGAGACCCAGTTATCGTCGTCGCCGACCTGGAGCTATCGGGCCGGCAGCGCCGAGAGCGGACTTGTTTACGGCGGCCACTCGTCCAACGGCACTGACGCCTACATCTATGCACCGGTGACCACAACGCAGAAGCAGACCGATTCCGTCGACTACGTGTTCAAGGCCGACGACTACTCCGCCTACTACTCGTTGGGCGGCACGGTGAACGGTCTCGCGAACACCGCAGCGGTTTCCTCCCTCCTCAATGACTTCGGTCGCTCCGGAGTGATCGACAAGGGCTACGGGATGTCAACGGTCGGCCTCAGATACCCGGGCGTCGGTCCGTACGACATGGTCTATGCGGATCGCACTGTTGAAGGATATTTCGACCCGCAGATGACAAAGTCGCAGGAGAACTTACTCACGTACTTCAAGAACGACGCCCAGTCCGACAGCGGGCACATGGACGGTCGCACGTTTCATCTCGACACACCATGGGGCACGAACAGTCTCTACGATGCCGACCCCTCTTACGCCATGGCCGTCGCGGACATGTACCAATACTCGGCCGACACGTCCTGGCTCACCTCGATGAGGTCGTCAGTGGAGAAGTCGCTCGCGTACATGGTCAGTAACCAGTACTCGACGCAGGACGCTCTGTTCCACAACGACGTCACGAGTTGCACCTCGACCAAGGGCGAGCGTGAGTGGAATGACGGCATCTACGTGAAGTACGAGAGCGGGTACGTCAACGAGCTGATGTACGAGGCGCTGACGGAATGGTCAACGCTCGAAGCGACTACCTTCCACAACTCGGCGCTCGCAACTTCGTACTCGTCGATGGCCGATCAGCTCAAGACCGCGTTCAACAAGGATGCCGACTCCGGCGGCTTGTGGGAGCCGTCAACCGGAATGTTCGCCTACTGGCGATGCCCGGACGGCACCGTGCAAGGGAATGTCGAGCAGACCCAGATCAACCTGCAGGCGATCTCCTTCGGCATGGTGGACCTGGATCGCGCGCGTCAGATCCTCGACGGAATCGACCGTCAGATGTCGCTGCAACACCTGCAGCTGATCCCCGAGAACTTCATCCCGTTGGCGCCGACGACCGAGGACTGGACCGGCGACCACTTCAGCGACGGCATCGAGGATGGCTCGGTCTACCCTCTGATGACGGAGGAGTACATGCGGGCCGCGGCAATCGTGGGCGAGCGGAATCAGTCCCTCTCGTATCTCGATCGCACGGCATCCCGTTACACCCAAGACGGATTCAACGGCTTCAGCTTCGTGCACTCTACGTCGCTGGCACCGAGCACCGGTGAGGCCTGGTTCCCGTCCAATGCGAACGGAGCGGCAGGGTTGTTCAGTGACATGCTGGGCATCCAGCCAACCGCTGACGGTGTGACGATCGCGCCGAACATCCCGAAGCAGATGGATGGAACCCACGTCAGCAAGACGATCCACGCCGACGGGAAGCTCACGGTCTCGTACCGCAGCGAGCTCGAGGAGACCGTGCAGTACAGCGCAGGAGGACAGGCAGTGACGATGCAATGGTCGGGCCAGAAGCCGAAGGCCTCTTACGCCGTCTCCGACAATGGCGCACGTCGCACCGTGAGGGCCGACAGCATGGGTGTCGTCCGCTACCGCTTCACAGGCACCGGTCAGCACTCGTTGTCGCTCATAGGAGGCAACGCTGCCGGGTACACGCTTCCTGCAACGCCGAACAATCTCGCCTACGGAAAGGCAGTGACCACGTCGAGCAGTCTCGAGGGGCCGCTACCGGGTGACCCACCGTCGAAAGCCTGGAGTGCGAAGTCGCTTGTGGACGGGATGCCGTACAGCGTCGACGACGCCATGGGCTGGGCGAGCAACTCCGGCCTGACGGAGAACCACATCGAGTCGGCGACCATCGACCTCGGATCCGCGCAACAGGTGGGCAACGTCACATTGTGGGCAGACGACTACGACGCGAAGCCGTCGTCCATCGGAGCGAACTTCCCGACGGACTTCACGATCGCAGTCTCGACCGATGGAAAGACGTGGACGACGCAGGTCGCAGAGTCCGACTATCCGAAACCCACGGGGCTCGGCGGTCAGTCGTTCGGATTCACCACCCCGGTGCGGGCCAGGTACATCCGAGTCGAAGGAACCGGTCTCACGAACGACGGTGGCAGCTATCGGATGTCGTTGGCTGAGATCCAGGCCTTCAGCACGACAGCAGGCGCCTCGTCAGACCGCTGATCACTAGATCACCCGTGTCGCCCTGAGGTGGGCCGGCGGACTACGAGCCCGCCGGCCCACCCGACGTCGAGAACGACTCCATCGGTGTGCACGCTCGTCTACCGTTGAGGCATGACCGATGCGACCTCCGCCCCCTCCCGTCTCACCGCCGGCGACACCGCGCCCGACTTCACTCTGCTCGACCAGGACGGCGCACCGGTGTCGCTGCACGACCTCGCCGGCGAGAACGTCATCGTGTACTTCTACCCGGCCGCGATGACGCCTGGATGCACCAAGGAGGCGTGCGACTTCCGCGACAATCTCAACTCGCTGAAGTCCGCCCGCTACCAGGTGCTCGGCATCTCGAAGGATGCCCCGGCCAAGCTCGCCGAGTTCCGTGAGCACGACCACCTGAATTTCCCGCTGCTGTCGGACACCGACCTTGCGGTGCACAAGCTGTACGGGGCGTACGGCGAGAAGTCCCTGTACGGCAAGGTCGTCACGGGGGTGCTCAGGTCGACGTTCGTCGTCGACCCCGATGGCGGCATCCGTCTCGCCCTCTACAACGTGAAGGCGACGGGACACGTTGCGTCGCTGCGCAAGAAGCTCGGCCTCGCGGCCTGATCAGTCGGCGCGTGGTCCGTTCCCGGGCTTCGCCTCCGAGTCGTCCTGCGCCTCGCTGTACGGTGCGACCTCGCGTGCGGTCGCTACGGTCACGCTCGGTACGAGCACGAGTCCGATGCCGAGCAGTGCGATGACCAGCAGCCACCAGCCGGCAGCGGGCACCGCCGTCACGCCGGTGAAGCATCCGATCGCGATCGCGAGCACAATCACGTGCCACGTGATGCTCGACCCTCGCATCCACGAGCGTCTGCGCGCCCCTGCGACGGCAGTCAGCACCAGCCAGACGGCGCAGAGAGCCCCGATGAGAAGCAGCGCCAGCCCGCTGACCGAGTCGGATGCCGTGGCCTGAGCCTCCAGCACGCCGAGCCAGATCACGACCGCGATGAGGGCCAACGCCTCGAGTGCGAGCAGAGCGACGAGGCATCCGAGTGCAGCGGGAAAGGACCTTTCAGGCCGGTCAGCGCTCGTATCGGGCGTATGTTTCCGGTCTGTGTTCACAGCGTTATCCCAATCGAAACTCTTGATTTGCCACTACCAGTATGCGAGCATTTCCTAGTCGAGTTTGACGCTCACAGGGTCGTGGGCAGGTCCCGTTCATGGGAACTCAGTCCCGTAGGAACCTAGTCCCCCCTCAAGATCATGACCCTGAAACTCGATGCTTACCCGATCATTGACCGTTCGGTCATGCACGCCGTCTAGCGACGCAAGCAATAAAGGAGCACCCTCATGGATTGGCGCGACAAAGCCGCCTGCCTGACAGCCGACCCGGAACTCTTCTTCCCGGTAGGCAACACGGGGCCGGCAGTCGACCAGATCGAGAAGGCCAAGATGGTCTGTGCTCGGTGCACCGTGACCGAAACGTGCCTGCAGTACGCACTCGAGACCGGACAGGATTCCGGCGTCTGGGGTGGCCTTTCCGAAGACGAGCGCCGCGCGCTCAAGCGTCGCGCCGCGCGAGCTCGCCGCGCCTCCTAGGCATCTCGCTCCGCGGCGGTCCATCGCCGCGTCCGAACCAACTCCCCGCTCGTTCATCCGTCGATGAAGGCGGGTCGATAAGACCTTCACCCGCCATCTGAGGCGGATGAGCGCGGGTACGGGCGCCATGGCGACGAACGACCCGAGGGCATCCGCTCGCTATGCCTTGCGCAGATAGCGCAGCGGTACCTCGATGGTCACCTCGGTGCCCGTGCCGACCAGCGTGTGCCAGTCGATCGTTCCGCTCAATTCGCCCTGGATGAGCGTGCGCACGATCTGCGTGCCGAGTCCGTCGCCGACCTTGCCCTCCGGCAGGCCGGAGCCGTTGTCCTTCACCTTCACGGTGAGGGTGTCGGGCGAACGATGCGCGATGATCTCGACCTCGCCCGATCGGCCGGCCAGGCCGTGTTCGACGGCGTTCGTGACGAGTTCCGTGAGCGCGAGCGCCAACGGCGTCGCGTACTCGCTCGGCAGTTCGCCGAAGCTGCCTGACGATTTCGGATGCGCGGTCGTGTTGTGCGCGCTGGCGACTTCTGCCACGAGCAGCAGCACCCGGGCGAACACGTCGTCGAAATCGACGATCTGCGCCAGTCCCTCCGACAGGGTGTCGTGCACCACGGCGATGGCCGACACCCGCCGCATGGCCTGACCGAGCGCTTCCCTCGCCTCTTCGGAGTGCGTGCGCCGCGCCTGGATGCGCAGCAGCGACGCCACGGTCTGCAAGTTGTTCTTCACCCGGTGGTGGATCTCGCGAATGGTCGCGTCCTTGGTGATCAGCTCCTGCTCCTGATGGCGCATCTCGGTCACATCGCGACACAGCACGATCGCGCCGGTGCGTTCGCCGTGCGTGCGGATCGGGATGGTGCGCAACGACACGGTTACGCCCCGCGCCTCGATATCGGTGCGCCATGGCGCGCGGCCGGTGACCACGAGCGGCAATGACTCGTCGACGACCGAATTGTCGGTGAGCAGCCTCGTCGTCACCTCGGCGAGCGACTCTCCCTCGAGTTCCTCGGTGAAGCCCATGCGATTGAACGCAGACAGTGCGTTGGGGCTGGCGAACGTGGTGACGCCGTCGACATCCAATCGGAGAAGACCGTCGGACGCCCGCGGCGCGCCCCTGCGTGGCCCCGACGGCGCCCCCAGATCGGGAAAGTCACCGGTGGCGATCATGCCGAAGAGGTCGTTCGCGCACGCGTTGAATGTGAGTTCCTGACGGCTCGGCGTTCGCGCCTCGCTGAGATTGCTGTGCCGCGTCATCACCGCGATCGGACGTGGAACAACTTGCGCGGTGGATGCCGACACCCGGCGGAAAACAGGCACCGCCCGCACCCTGGTCGGCATCTCTTCGTACCAGTCCGGTGCGTGCGAATCGACGATCGTTCCGGCCTCGAACGCCTCCGTCGCGAGCCCACGCCACTCCGCGCGGATCTGCTGGCCGACGAAGTCGCGGTAGAACAGGGTGGCTGCGCTCGACGGACGCGAGTGCGCGACCGCGATGAATCCGTCATCGGTCGGAACCCACAGCACGATGTCGGCGAAGGCAAGGTCCGCAAGCAACTGGCAGTCGCCCACAAGCAGATGCAACCACTCGATGTCTTCGGGCGTCGAACGGCCGTGCGCGACGACGAGATCACTCAGCGTGGACATCACACAAGTCTAGGATCACGCACAGGCTTCACTCTGTCGTCGCGACCGCGCCCGCTTTCGACGGTGTCGACCGTCATTCCGCAGCAGGCTGGTGTTCGATGAGACCGACGAGATTGCCTTCTGAGTCACGCAGGAGCGCGCGCCACTCCACCGTGCCAGCCGGACCGGCCGCGGCCTCCACCCGCTGGAAATACACGTACGGTTCCGTGGCGATCGAGACGCCCTGAGCTCGCAGGCGCTCGGTCGTCGCGTGGATGTCGCGCGCCTTCACGTAGAACAGAGACGTCGACGGTGCGTCTCGGTCGAGCACGAGTCGAACTCCCTCGAGCTGGAAGAAGACCGGTCCCTCTGATCCCACCCGGAACACAGGTGGGGTACGCGTGAACGACTCGTAGAACGCCGTCGCCCTCTCAAGGTCGTCGACATGAAGCAGAACTTGACCGATCTCCACGCTGTGCGCCTCCCCATTCTCATAACTTCGTCTCTCATAACTTCGTCGAACGTCGCACATGTGTTTCGACACGTCTGTGCTCTTGTGAGGCTTGCAGCGAAGCGGCGAAGGACGATGATGATTCCATGAGCGCTGACGAAGCATCCGCGGCTAAACAGATCGATGCGATCATCGCCAACATCGGCGGGTGGCGCGCTGTGACGCTCGCCGAACTTCGTCGTGTCATCGTCAGCGCCGAGACGGACATCGTCGAGGAGATCAAGTGGAGGAAGCCCTCCAAACCGGAGGGCGTCGCCACGTGGGTGTGTCAAGGCAACATCTGCATGGCGGATCTTCTGAAGAGCGCGGTACGGCTGACCTTCCCCAAGGGTGCGCGGCTGGATGATCCGACGAAGCTCTTCAACTCACGGCTGGACAGCAGCTCGGTCAGGGCGATCGACTTCTTCGAGGAATCTCTGATCGACGACAGCGCGCTTCGCCGGCTCGTGCAAGAGGCTGTCACTGCGAACCGGCACGGCTGAGCGGACGAGCGCCGGCAGCAAGGCTGGAGCCGGCCCGTTCCGAGGATGCCCGGCACCAGGTGACTGAACGCCCCTAGAGCTCGTGCATCCGGGATCTGAGCACGTCGAATTCGCAGCCCGGAGCATCCGGATCGAAGCCGTGCTCGATCAGCCAGTGCGACGCGACCAGGCTGCGCAGCGACCACCAGGCGCGGATCACGTTCCGGTCCGCGTCAGGGCCGTAACCGGCAAGCAGGTCGTCCAGGCGCTCCTCGTGGCCGAGAGTCAGGATGGCGAGGTCGAACATGGCATCGCCCGGGGCTGCCTCCGACCAGTCGATGACGCCGGTGACCTCGTCGCCGTCGACGAAGATATGGGTGATCTGCAGGTCTCCGTGAATGAACACCGGTTTCCACGGCTGGAGCGCGGCCTCCGCGATCTCGCGGTTGCGCCGGACCACCTCAGCGGGCAGAACGGCGTTGGCGAGAAGCCACGCGCACTCGCGGTCGAGCTCCGCCGCCACATCGTCGAGGCTGCGCCCCGGCCACGGTGGCAACGGTGCATCGTGCAGTCTCCGTATGGCAGCACCCGTCGCGGCCCATGCCGCGGACGACGCGGCCGACGGTTCGCCGAGCACGCCGAGCGCCTCACCGTGCACGGCAGAGATCGCGAGCACAGGCGGCTCACGCCACAGGATCGCCGGGGTCGGTACCGGCGCCATGGCCATCGCTTGCACCTCGACGTCGGCGTGCGCCGGATCGCCGTCGATCTTCAGGAACATGTCGCCGACGCGCAGCTTTGCACGCTGGCTGTGGGCGACGACGACCTCGACCTCTTGCATACCGGTCATCCTGGCGGAAATGGTCGCCAAGCTCGAGTGGGCATCGATCAACGCCTCGACGGCGGCCGAGATCACCTTCATCCCGCTCCCGCGACCACCCGCGCTCTCGCCACGTGTCTGCGTCGCCCCACGCGCGGCTCTGCCGCCGGCGCGAGCTCCCATTCGATGAACCGCAGAAGGGCGGCGCGTGCCGGCGACTTGGGCGCGGCATCCCTCAGGGTGCGCCCCGTGAGCACGGCCAGGTCGAACGCCGCTGGGTCGTCGGGGACCAGCGCTGCCGCCTCGACGCTGCCGAAGCGCGCCAGTGTCGACGACACCTGCGCGAACGGTCCAGCTCCGACGGCGGATGCCCGCACGCGGTTGACGATGACGTGCGCGCGAGTGTCGGGCGCGGCATCCGCCAGATCGCCGAGTGCCCGCAGCAGTCTCGACAGCCCGACGGGGTCCGCAGCGCCCACCGCGACGACGTCGTCGGATCCACGCAGAGCCGCCAGGGTCGCCGCATTGCGTCGCGGCGCGAACAGGTCGCTCGTGATCTCCTCGTCGGTCTCGAGGCTGAACCCCACGTCGACCACGGTGTAGTCCGCCCAGGTTCGACAGGCCGCGAGCACCCGTTCCACGCGATCGGTCGTCAGTTCGGGCCAGCGCGCAGCACGACCGATGCCGGTGAGCACCCAGAACGCACCGCGCGGGCTCGAGTACCGCTGCGCCACTCTGGTGAGCTCGTCGTGGGTCAAGGAGTCGGATGCCGCCAGCCGGCACGTCGCCGCGAACCCCGGCGCCTCGTCGAGCAGCCCGAGCGCGGGTGCGATTGCACCCCCGTACGGATCCGCATCGGCCAGCACCACGCTGTGCCCGAGCGCGGCGAGCTCCGCGGCCATCGTGATCGCGAACGATGTTCGTCCTGGCGCGCCCGCTGGACCCCAGACGGCGACGACGCGCGCGGCATCCTCGGAGCCGACGGGTCCGCCGGCCCGCGGCGGCACTACGGGAACGCCGCGCAGGGACGGCTCGAGGGCGTCCCAGTCGGACGCGGCATCCAGCGCGTCGTGAACGCCGAGCGAGAGCGCGTGACGCCGTTCGGACTCCGACGCCGCGAGCACCACGAGCCGAACGCCCGATCTGTCGCACGTCGCAACGACCTCAGCGGTGAGCCTGCCCTTCGCGGCGCCGATCACCGCGACGTCCACGCTGCGCGCCGCCAGCGCGGTGACGAGTTCACGTGCCGTCTCGGTGCGGAGTGCGACGACATGGCCGGATGCCGTCGCCTCGGCCGCGACGCGATCTTGCGTGCGCCTGTCAAGGCAGAGCGCCAGGATGCTCACTTGCCGCTCCCCGATCGGCTGCCGTCGGAGCGCGAAGCAGTCGGTGTCGGCGTCGGTATCGGCGTCGCGGGCGTTGCGTCGACATCGCTCCCGTCACCGTCGTCTTCGCTCGCATCCGAGGATGCGGCAACACCGGAGTCGGGGCTCGCGGGCACCACGGAGAGCGCCTGGCCGTCGGCGATGGCTTGCAACACCGCGGCCACCCGGCTCGACGGCATGCGCACCTCGATCGACACGGTCGCGCGATCGGCCACGAGCGCGTCGTCATGCGCGAACGACACGACCACTGCACCCGGAACAAGGACCGTGGGCGGCCGGTAGTCCTTGTCATCGGAACCATGTGCCGCCCACACGTCGACGACTGCTCCGTCGGTGACGGCCGCCGCAACGGGTCCCGACGCCTTCACGACCACACTGGTGAGCGCGGCATCCGTTCTCTCGCTGACCGCGGCCGCCGGCACGAGCTCACCCTTCGGAACGGAACGCACAACGACGGCATCCTTCGGCATCGCTGCACGGGTGAGGTAGACATCCGACGCAGAAGGCACCCGTACGCTCGCCAGTTCGAGGTCGCCGGCACGCACGTGATCGCCTGCGACCAGCGTGCTGCGGGCCACGTACACCTCGACGCTGCGGTTCTGGGCGGCAAGCAGCACGCACACCCCGACGACGGATGCCACGATCAGCAGAATGCCGACGGCGAACCTCGGATCCACCCAGAAACGCCTCTGCCGCGCACCGTTCGCCGTGCTCATGGTCCTCCTTGGATTCGCCCGCCCTATTCGTGATCCCGTCGGGGCGTGAGCACCATGCTGCCGTTCCTGAGCAACTCGTATGAAAGTTATCCACACGCGCGGGGCCGCTGCGGGCATCCGACGATAATCGGATCCATGACCGCCGACCGCCAGGACGATGTGACGCGCTTTCTCACCGTCGCCGACGCTGCGGAGGTTCTCAGCGTGGCGCCGACCGATGTCGTCGGCCTCATCGAGACGGGCGAGCTTCCCGCGATCCGCGTCGGGCGGCCCGGCGCGTGGCGCATCGAGCGTGTCGAACTCGAGGCGTACATCGAGGCGATGTACGAAGAGACGCGCAGGCGAGCGCAGTGGGAGCAGTCCGATCTGGCGGCGATCCCCGAGCTGTCTGGCGGGCGCGTGATCTGGCCGGACGGGCACTGACCGCTCCGCATCCGCGCATCAGAACATCCGCGCATGCGAACATCCACGTCCGAATATCTGCGCCAACGCCTCAGATTCGCACGAGCACGACCGCCGTCATCGGCACGATGCGGATGCCCCGCACGTTCGCTGCCCGTCGCGGCGCTCCCGGCTCGTGCAGTGCCAGATCGACGTGATCTCTCGCCACCCGGTCGATCGTCCCGTGCAGGTCGCCCGCGAGGGTGGTCACGGTCACCGCACTGCGTCTGCGTGCGAGGTCGCGAAGGGGAAACGCGAGGCCGAGGCGATCGATCAGGCGCGGCGCGGCATCCGGGGCACGATCCTGCTCCCCCGTTCCCTCAAGACTGGGAGCGACCTGAGCCTCCGTGAGACTGATCGACGCGACGGCGTCGAGCGGCACCAGCGCGCGAGCGGATGCCCGTGCCGCCTCGACGCCCTGCGCCGCGTCCCCGACAAGCTCGCCCGACACCCAGTCCCGGCCGAATGTGGCTGGGCGGAGCCGCACGGCGCTGCCGTCCGCGAGCCAGAGCAGCAACGGCGCGGCGCGATCGTCGCCGGGGTCGGAGACCGCACGCATCCTGTCCCGAAGCGAAAGCCTGCCGAGACGCAGCCGTTCCTCCTCGACACGCAGCTCGAGGTCCTCTGCACCGAGCTCGTGTTCGAGCTGGCCTTCGAGGTCGGCGAACAGGTTGTCCCAGCGCATGAGGGCTCACGATAGCCGTTCACGCGCACAGGCTCGAGCCGTTCTCAACAGGGCACGAACGCCGTGGACCTGGTTGTCTGACCACTGGTTGAGTGACTTGCCAAACACCCCCGAAGGCGGGGTACTCGGCCCGCCTTTCCCCGCACCCGACCGCAGGGAGCCCCCGATGAACCAGGTGTCGTCGCTACCGCAGCACTCGACCACGGAGACGCCGCCGCCGCGCGGCCCGGATTCGGCGGAGCATGTCGAGGGGCGAAGACGGGTCGATGAGGACTTCTTTCTCGCGCAGCCGGCCCGTCGCTCCGACCTGCCCGATCCCGAACCGCTGGTGACGAACCTCGCGAGATGCATTCTCGAGGTGCTCGCCGGGGCTCGGGACCTCGAACAGCTCAACGCTGGGTCACCGACGAGGTCTACGCGACACTGCTGCACCGCACGGTGCTGGCCGAGCGTGCGCGGCGCGTGAAGGGCGTCGCCGCTGCACGACCCGCGCTCACCGTGCTGAGCACGCACATCAGCGAACCGCGTGACGGCGTGGTCGAAGCGACCGTGATCGTGCGCAACCCGGTGCGGGTGCGCGCGGTGGCCATCCGTCTCGAAGGGCTCGACCGCCGCTGGCGCGCCTCGGCCATCAGTGTTCTTTAGCGCGCCGGTCCCCGCCCGGCGCGCCGCCGTCGGGTAATCGAGATGGCTGGGTTCGGCGCCGTACACGCCGCCGCCTCGCGGAGCGGCCCACGTTGCGAGATGCGCGCCGGGCTGCGTTCTTCAGCGCGCCGGTCCCCGCCCGGCGCGCCGCCGTCGGGTAATCGAGATGGCTGGGTTCGGTGCCGTACACGCCGCCGCCTCGACGAGCGGCCTACGATCCCGAGACGGGTGTGCATGGCCCGAGCGTTGCATCCGCACCGCACACCCCGCACCCCGCAGCCCGTTTGAGCAATCACAGCCAACATAAGTGGCTGCGGTTGCTCAAACTGGCCGCGGACAGTGACGTGGTGACTCGATCCACGCGAGTTCGCGGCGCGGGTCCGCGCCGCGAGGTCAGTGGCGGCGACGCTCCTGGGCTCGACGCTCTGCGCGGTTCTGCGGCTCGGGTGCGGCATCCGATCGCTGTCCGAATGCGCCGCGCTGAGCGGTCTGCGCTTGCTGGGCGCCCTGCTGCTGCGCGACAGCTTGCTCCTGGGCCGTGATCTGGCGCTGGCGAGCACGCTCGGCACGCTCCGTCGCCGCACGCTCGACCTGGCCGCGCTGGTTGCGCACCTCGATGCTGCCGTCGTCGCTCGGAGCGGAGTAGCTGAGCCGCTGCTGCTCGTTCGCCGCCGGCTCCAGGCCCTTGGCCTCCACCTCGGTGATCTCGCCGGCGGCCTGGGTGACCTCGACTTCGAGGTTGAACAGGAACCCGACCGACTCCTCGCGAATGGCGCCCATCATCTGCTGGTACATGGCGAAGCCCTCGCGCTGGTACTCGACCAGCGGGTCGCGCTGCGCCATGGCTCGCAGGCCGATGCCATCTTTGAGGTAGTCCATCTCGTAGAGGTGGTCGCGCCAGCGACGGTCGATCACCGACAGCACGACGCGGCGCTCGAGCTCGCGCATGGCGGGAGATCCCAGCTGGTCCTCACGGCGCTCGTAGGCGAGGCGGGCATCCGACAGGATCTCGCGGGTCATGAACTCGCGGTTGACGCGGCCCTTGTTGCCGACCTCGGCGATGACCTCGTCGATCGAGACGTCGACCGGGTACAGCAGCTTGAGGTCCGCCCAGAGAGCGTCGAAGTCCCAATCGTCGGCGCTGGATTCGGACGTGTGCTGGTCGATCACCTCGGTGATCACGTCTTCGAGGAACTTCTGCACGCGCTCGTGCAGGTCGTCACCCTCGAGGATGTGCCGGCGGTCGCTGTAGATCGCCTCGCGCTGGCGGTTCAGAACGTCGTCGTATTTGAGCACGTTCTTGCGGATCTCGGCGTTGCGCCCCTCCACCTGCGACTGGGCGGAGCGGATGGCGCGACTCACCACCTTCGACTCGATCGCCAGGTCGTCCGGCACGTTGCTGCGGCCCATCAGGCTCTCAGCAGCACCGGCGTTGAAGAGTCGCATCAGATCGTCGGTCAGCGAGAGGTAGAACCGGCTCTCCCCCGGGTCGCCCTGACGACCCGAGCGTCCGCGCAACTGGTTGTCGATGCGGCGAGACTCGTGACGCTCCGTGCCGAGCACGTAAAGTCCGCCGACGTCGACGACCTTGTGAGCCTCTTCGTCGACGGCCTCCTTGACCTGCTCGTAGACGGCATCCCACTCGGCTTCGTACTCCTCGGGAGTCTCGACCGGGCTGAGACCGCGGGCGTTCATCTCCGCGACCGCGATGAACTCGGCGTTGCCGCCGAGCATGATGTCGGTTCCACGACCGGCCATGTTCGTCGCGACGGTGACGGCGCCGAGGCGGCCCGCCTGAGCGACGATCGCGGCCTCACGTGCGTGGTTCTTCGCGTTCAGCACCTCGTGGCGAACACCCTTCTTCGCCAGCAGACGGGAGAGGTATTCGCTCTTCTCCACACTCGTGGTGCCGACCAGAACGGGCTGGCCCTTCTTGTTGCGCTCGACGATGTCTTCTGCCACCTGGAGGAACTTGGCCTCCTCGTTCTTGTAGACGAGGTCGGACATGTCCTTGCGGATCATCGGCTTGTTCGTGGGGATCGGCACGACGCCGATCTTGTAGGTGGACATGAACTCCGCCGCCTCGGTCTCGGCGGTACCGGTCATGCCGGAGAGCTTCTTGTAGAGCCGGAAGTAGTTCTGCAGGGTGACCGTGGCGAGTGTCTGGTTCTCCGCCTTGACGGGCACGCCCTCCTTGGCCTCGATGGCCTGGTGGATGCCCTCGTTGTAGCGGCGGCCGACCAGAATGCGCCCGGTGTGCTCGTCGACGATGAGCACCTCGTCGTTCATCACCACGTAGTCCTTGTCGCGCTTGAACAGCGCGTTCGCCTTGATGGCGTTGTTCAAGAACGAGATCAGTGGGGTGTTCGCGGATTCGTAGAGGTTGTCGATGCCGAGGTAGTCCTCGACCTTGGTGATTCCGGACTCGAGCACGCCGACGGTGCGCTTCTTCTCGTCGACCTCGTAGTCCTCGTCTACCACGAGGCGAGTGGCAAGGCGCGCGAACTCGTTGAACCAGCGGTTCGCTTCTCCGCTCGAGGGACCGGAGATGATCAGCGGGGTGCGAGCCTCGTCGATGAGGATCGAGTCGACCTCGTCGACGATGGCGAAGAAGTGACCGCGCTGCACCATGTCGGATGCCTGCCACGCCATGTTGTCGCGCAGGTAGTCGAACCCGAACTCGTTGTTGGTGCCGTACGTGATGTCGGCCAAGTACTGCTCGCGCCGCTCGTCGGGCGTCTGGCCTGCGATGATCACGCCGGTGGTCATGCCGAGCGCACGGAACACGCGGCCCATCAGCTCGCCCTGGTAACTGGCCAGGTAGTCGTTGGTGGTGATGATGTGCACACCACGGCTGGCGATGGCGTTCAGGTAGGCGGCGGTCGTGGCGACCAGCGTCTTTCCTTCACCGGTCTTCATCTCGGCGATGTTGCCGAGGTGAAGGGCGGCGCCGCCCATGATCTGCACGTCGAAGTGACGCATGCCGAGCGTGCGAACGGATGCCTCGCGCACCGCCGCGAACGCCTCGGGAAGCAGATCGTCAAGCGATTCGCCGTTGCCGTACCGTTCGCGCAACTCGGTGGTCTCGTTCCGCAGTTCCTCGTCACTGAGACCTTGGAAGTCTTCCTCGAGCGCGTTGACAGCGCGCGCGTGCGCTTCGAGCCGCTTGAGCGTGCGGCCCTCGCCGACACGCAGGACCCTTTCGAGAACTGAGGCCACTGATGCACTCCATCAAGGTTCGTAGGGGACGCCCACAGGCATCCGTCGTCCGGGCGGACGGGTGCCGACCGCGGGTCGACAACGTCACTCATGTTACCGGGCTGTGACCTGTGTATGCCGGACGGCTGCTGAACGTCCGCTCCTGACGAACACAGCCCCGAGGAGTCGGGAATTCCACCTCCTCGGGGCTGTCGCGCGCACCTGCAGCGCTAGGCGCGACCCAGCTTGCGCGACGCCGTCGCCACCTCCTGGAGCTCTTCGGCGTCTTCGTCGAGAGAGATCACGCCGTAGTCCCAGCCCTTGCGGCGATAGACCACCGACGGGCGGTTCGACTCCTCGTCGATGAACAGATAGAAGTCGTGTCCGACGAGCTCCATGTAGTACAGAGCGTCGTCCACGGTCATGGGCACCGACGCGAAGACCTTCTTGCGGATCACGACCGGGCAGTACTCCTCTGCCTCGTCGGCCTTCGGCGCGGGCTCGACCACGGGGACGGCTCCCGTTCGCACCTGTTCGAGCACGGTAACGGGTGCAGGAGTGACGTCGACCCTGCCGAGTCCGACGGTGGACGCCTCACGCACCGACGGCGGTCTGTGCTGGCCGCGATGGATCTTGCGGCGATCTTTGGCGCGACGTACCCGTTCCAGCAATCGCCCGATCGCAAGATCGAAGGCCGCGTATTTGTCTGAGGCCGTGGCTTCAGCACGAACAACGGGACCGGGACCGACGAGGGTCAACTCCACCCGATCGTCGCCGTTCTGACCTCCGGACTTCTCGTTGTGCCGCGAGACTTTGATCTCCAGCGAGAGAGCTCGCTCAGCGAGCGAACCGACCTTGGCTGCCTTCTCCGTCGCATACTCTCGGAAGCGATCGGTGATGCCCACGCCGAGCCCGAAGATGTTGATGTCCATGGCGACCCCCTGCTTCCGGTGCGGTCGTCGGCCTAACGGTAAGGGCCGCGATACCGACACCTTTTCCCCTACCGTAGACCGGCGACTTGTGGATGTCACCAGCCGTCTTCTGAGCGTTCACTTGTGCGTCGGGAAAGTGCGGTTGTGATGCGCACGTCGTCGCCGATTCTTTTCGGCGTGTGTGCCAGCACGGCGGCCGAAACCACGACGGCGCCGGCTTCTTCGAGCGCACGACGGGCTTCGAGAAGAGTGCTTCCCGTTGTGAGGATGTCGTCGACGAGAACCACAGGCTCTCCCGCGAAACGGCTTCGTGCCTCGAGCCATCCCGCCCGGTTCAGCCGCCGGGATTCCGCCGACAAGCCGGCCTGATCTTCCGCGTGCCTGCTCGCTCGCAGCGCACGTTCGGCGCGCAGTCCGCAGTGCTTCAAGAGCAGCTCGACCGGGGAGTATCCACGATCGCGGAACGCAGCCAGAGACGACGGGATCGTGACGAGGCGCACAGGAGCGGACGACGGCCCCACCGCTTGCAGAGCGACGTCGATCGCCGCGGAAAGGGAGGGAGCGAGCCGGGATGCGGCATCCGTTCGCCCTCCGTCCTTGTAGGAAGCGAGCACGGATCGCACTACTCCGTCGTAACGGTGCGCGAAGGCGACGACGAGTCCATCGAGATCGAGCGTCGCCACGGCGGGCCGGAGCGCGGCGACGCAGGACTGGCACAGCGTGCGGTCGGCAGCTCCGCAGCCGCTGCAGTTCGTCGGAGCGAGGATCGCCACGGCGTCGAGCACGGCCGAGCGAAGAGCAGAAGGGATGGCGCCGGGGAGCGAGCCGGCGGAAGGGAACGGCATGCAGGCATCCTGTCGCCCGCGGCGGCGCGAAGCCCCGCGTCATCGCTCCGTTGTGTGAACCTCGGCGCACGCGTGTTGTGGGGACGGGAGGATGATTCTGCCGGCTATTCCGGCTTGCCGAGCTGCTGCCCTATGAACTGCACGCCGTCGACGCGTTGCTGCCATCCGGTTCCGCGGGGCCACTGGAGCGACCCCGCCGAGGTGAGCACCCAGTAGTACGGGCTCGCTCCCACCGGACCGATGGATGCCCCGGCTGCAGGCCCCGGCTCGACGTCGTTCTCGCCGCCGATGGTCTGAATGTTGACCGTGCTGTCTGAAGCGGAGCCCGTGGTCAGCGCGCCGATCGTGAGATCACTCAGCCAGGTCAGCGAGGTCGCCTTGCCACCCTCCACCGGTCCGAGATCGATCGGCGTGGCGACACTGTCGGGGCGCCCGTTCGAGGAGCGCACGACGCCGGCGATCATGAGGTCGGTGGTGCTGCCGGTGCGCACAAGCGCCGCGAGTCGCGTTCCGTCACGCGACATCGCCACTGCGATCAGGGACTTCGCATCTGGCCAGGCTGCAGAGACAGTGAACGCCGCGCCGGTCTGGCCGAGCACGATGAAGTCGGACGGCTTCGATGACGTCGCGCTCCATGCGTACCCCTGGGGGTCCAGAGTGGGCGCGACCCGTCCCGCGCGGGTGTCGAAAGTCGAAGGATCGTCGGCACCGGCCTTCACGAGATAACTGGCATTCGTTCCGAGGACGACCGCCGTTTTGTGGTCGGCCGAGAGCGTCGCGGCGCGCGGCGCGAGGGGCTCGACCTTGGCCGACACAGCGGGAATCTCCGTGACTGTCGTTCCCGAGAGCAGCCCGAACTTGCCGGCGCGGAGAACGAGGGCGTTGGAGTCGACAGACGGGTCCTGAATGGGCGTCGTCGACAGCGGGCTCGGCGAAGGCAGCTGCGCACCTTCGATCGAGATGCGAACGTCGGTGATGCCCGCGACAGACGACAGGGACTCGGAGAGCTGGAGCTGCATGCGCGCCAGCGTGGCGGCGCTCACGACTCCCGCGGTGCTGTTGAGGTCGACGTTGGCCTGCCCGCTCGTGACCGTGACGGAGTCGGACGTGAGCTGCGAGCCCTGGGGGAACGCCGAAACGTAGGCTCCACCGAGCCACGACGCCGGCCCCTGCACCAGCTCCTTGACCACACGGGTCTGCAGCGAAGCAGGCGAGTCGGGGAACCAGCGCTCGTCTGGCACCAGATAGGCGAGATCGGGACTGAAGAAGTACAGCGAGTGCGGCGCGAACACGCTGGTGAAGCGCGAGCTGTCGATGACGACCCCGTTCGGCGCTTTCGAGATGCGCCACTCCCCCTTCACTTTGACGAACGAGTACTGCTGCTGGATGCCGGTCGACGACTCGGCCCGCCGGTAGCTGCCGTCGGCGTCGACGAACGCCGTCGGCGTGATCGTGACGCGCCACTGCGTCGGGGTGACGGTTTCGAAATCGCGGGAGCCGGTGTCGACCGTGACGGAGGCATCCGGATTCCATTTGCCGCTGAAGCTCGTGCTCAGGAAGTCGCGCGCGATCGCGTAGTCGCCCTGCGGAGACACGGCTGCCTGAATGAACCCGCTGAGGATCTGCTCCTGCGACGCGCCGTCCTGCGGCTCGCTCGGAAGGAAGTCGACCTGTCCAAGACTGTCGTTCTGCGAGCTGAGCGTTCCGACCTCTTTCACGGCGCTGGTGCGCGGGATCTGGGCGCATCCGGCGATCAGCGCGACGACGGCGAGCGCAGCAACGGATGCCGCCCCCAGCCGCCCGCGCTGCCTGACGATACGCACGCCGGCGTCCTTCACCCTCTTGCCCAAGCTCATCGCGACGACACCGTCCCCTCGCGTCCCTCAGCGCCGCGCCCATCACCGTGGCCACGGCGGTCCTGCGGGCGACGACCACGAGCAGCGTCCCGCTTCTCGCGCGCCCTGTCGCTCCGGCCCTTCGAGCCGCGGGAGCGGTCTTCCGTCTCCGGCGTGCCGCGCAGCCCGCCGCTGAGCTCGTGACCGACGGCGCGGCCGTCTGCGTCGACCGGAGCATCCTGTGGCGGCAGCGGCACGGGAGAGGTGAGGATCGGCTCGCCGAGCTCCCTGGGCAGAGTGAGCCGGAAGCTCGAGCCCGCGCCGGGGCTCGACCAGACGTCGAGCCATCCGTCATGCTGGGTCGCGTCTTCGAGCGAGATCGCCAGGCCCAGTCCCGTTCCGCCGATCGTGCGCTTGCGCGAGGGGTCGGCCCGCCAGAACCTGTCGAACACGTGGTCGACCTCGTGCTCGCTCATGCCGAGGCCGTAGTCGCGCACGGCCAGTGCGACGGCCGACTGGTTGCTGTCGACGACCACGACCACCGGCCGCCCCTCCCCGTGCTCGATGGCGTTGCCGAGCAGGTTGCGGAGCACGCGACGCACTCTTCGGGCATCCATGTCGACCTCGAAGTAGCCGCCGGGAGCCTCCAACCGGAGCTCCGACCCCTTGCTCGTGGCGAGCGGCCTCATGTCTTCGACGGCGTCCTCCGCCAGCCGCACCAGGTTCGTCGGTTCGGGCTCGAGCACCACGGATCCCGCGTCGTACCTGCTGATCTCGAGCAGATCGGAGAGCAACGTGTCGAACCTGTCGATCTGGGCGTGCAACAGCTCGGCGGTACGCGCTGTGGCCGGTGGGAAGTCCTCGCGCTGGTCGTAGATGACGTCTCCCGCGAGCCGGATGGTGGTGAGCGGCGTGCGCAACTCGTGGGAGACATCGCTCACGAAGCGCTGCTGCAGTTGCGAGAGGGTGGCGAGCTGGGTGATCTGGCGTTGCAGGGCATCCGCCATGCCGTTGAACGATCTGGCGAGCGTCGCGAAGGCGTCTTCGTTGGCGATCGGCATGCGCACCTCCAGATCGCCCTCCGCCAGACGTCGGCTGGTCTGCGCCGCGATCCTGATCGGGTTGACCACGAGACGCACCACCAGATAGGTGATCGCCGCGATCAGCAGCAGCAGTGCCAGCCCGGTGACGAGCAGAGTGCGCTGCACGAACAGCAGGGTCTGTTCGGAATCCGACAGGTCGTAGCCGATGTACAACTCGTAGCGGCCGGCCGTCGCCAACTGCAACTGCGAGCCGACGACGATGCCGGGGTGCGTCGCACCGTCGCCCGAAGGGAGCGCGACGGACTGGGCGAACACGGCGTGCGGCGACGACTGCACAGCCTTGCGCAGGGACGAGGTGATGACATCCTTGCCCGATCCGAACGTGGAGACGCCCACGGGGGCCGCTGAGTCGATGCCCTGACCCGGCACCCGGAACGAGGCGACCAGACCGGTGGTCGTGGAGTTCTTCACATCGCCGAAGACCTGAAGGAACAGGTTGTCGATGGCCTCGGGATCGGTGGCGTCTGAGGCATCCAGCTTCTTCTGGGCATCCGTCGTCGCCCTCGTCGCGTCGTGATACGCCTGGTCGAGGCGCGACTGGTAGAGGTCGTTGCCGACGATGAACGACACGAGCAACCCGGCGATCAGCACGGCAGCACCCGTCAGAGCCACCGTCGAGAGCACGGTGCGGAACTGCAGCGACGTGCGCCACACGTGTGCGAAGCGGCCGGGCCACTCCCGCCATCGTCGCCAGTCGACGCCCAGGAACATCGGGTCAGTGCTCCCGTCAGGGCGTGGCGCCGGCGCGGTAGCCGACACCGCGCACGGTCATCACGATCTTCGGGTTGTCCGGGTCGTCTTCCACCTTCGCCCGAAGCCGCTGCACGTGCACGTTGACGAGTCTCGTGTCGGCCTTGTAGTGGTAGCCCCACACCTGCTCGAGGAGCATCTCCCTCGTGAACACCTGCTGCGGCTTGGCCGCGAGCGCGATGAGCAGGTCGAACTCCAGAGGCGTCAGGTTGATGCGCTCGTCGCCTCGCCGCACCTCATGCGCCGCCACGTCGATCTCGAGGTCGCCGACCCGCAGCGTCTCGGCCGCCGGCGACGCCGACGCCGGGCGGAGCCGGGTGCGGATGCGAGCGACGAGCTCCTTCGGGTTGAACGGCTTGACCATGTAGTCGTCTGCACCGGACTCGAGGCCCTTGACGACATCCGCCGTGTCGGACTTCGCGGTGAGCATGATGATCGGGATGCCGGACTCGGCCCTGATGCGCGCACACACCTCGATACCGTCCATGCCTGGCAGCATCAGATCGAGCAACACGAGGTCGGGCTTGCTCGCGTGGAACGCGTCGATCGCAATCGCCCCGTCTGCGCAGAAGCTCGGTTCGAATCCTTCCGTGCGCAACACGATGCCGATCATCTCGGCAAGCGCGGTGTCATCGTCGACGACCAGGATGCGTGCACTCATGACTGTTCGGAGTCCTGATTCTTCTTCAGCGCCCACGGCAGACGACCACGCAGGCGAGACCATGGCACAAGAGTAGTCGACAGGCTCGAGAGGACCCGGCGCTCACGATCGAGGTGTGTCCCGCCCAGTGTGTCAGGATGGTGCGACCCGGACATCTGCGCCGAAGGGTCCCGCGCCGGGCATCGATGACGTTGGACGGCGGAAAGGCAGCGGTGAGCGACAACCTCGGCCAGGACGACGTCACTCCGCAGCGAGGCACAGACGGCAGCGCAGAGGGCACGCCGCAGTGGACGGCACCAGAGGCGTGGGCACCACCAGCGGCACAGGATGCCTGGCAGCAACCGGTCTGGCAGCAGCCCGGCTGGCAACAGCCCGCTTGGCAGCAACCGGCGTGGCAGCAACAGCCTTCGTGGCAGACCGGCGCGCCGGGGCAACCGTCCGGACCCTGGCAGCGGCCCGGCGGGTGGACACCGCCGCCGAAGCCGGGACTGTTCCCTCTGCGCCCCCTTCCCTTCGGCACGCTGCTCGGCACCCCGTTCCGGGTGCTGCGGCACAATCCGCGCGCCACGGTCGGCGGATCGCTGCTCGTGCAGCTGATCGCGACGCTCGCGAGTGTGGTGCTGATCGGTGCGACAGCGGCCTTCGCCGTGACGCGCATCGCGGCCGCAGAGGGGACGACGGCAGAGACGACGCAGGCCATAGCGGCCGGCAGCATCGCCATCCTGATCGCCGCGTTCCTCGTGACCGTCGCGATCTCGCTGATCGGCACGGCGCTCGTGCAGGGACTCGTCGCCTCGGAGGTGTCGCACGGCGCCCTCGGCGAGAAGTTGACGCTTCGCGGTCTGTGGCGGGCCACCAGGGGCAGACGCTGGCGCCTGATCGGCTGGACGGTGCTGCTCGCGGCCGCGGGGACGGCATCCATCGTGCTCGTCGTTGTGGCGGCCGTACTGTCATCGCTCGCCGGTTCCGTGCCGGCGACAGTGCTGTTCTCGGTTCTGGCGGGCCTCGGCCTGATCGTTCTGTGGGTGTGGATCGGCACCAAGACCGCTCTCACGCCGAGCGTGATCATCGTGGAGCGCACCGGCATCATGGCCGGCATCGCCCGCTCCTGGCGGCTGACGAATCGATCGTTCTGGCGCACGTTCGGCACGATCGCGCTCGTCGTGGTGATCTGCTCGGCGGCCAGCGCCGTGATCAGCGTTCCGCTGCAGGTGATCTTCACCATCGTGCTCGCCGTCATCGATCCGACCGGATCGTTGCAGTCGCAGGCCTCGATCACGGTCACGATCGTCTACTACGGCATTTCGCTGATCGTCAGCACCCTGGTCGGCTCGATCACGTCGGTGATCGAATCGGCGGCGACCACGACCATCTACCTCGACCTGCGCATGCGCCACGAGGGCCTCGATGCGGACCTGCGGCGGACCGTCGACGATCGTGCTGCCGGCCGACAGGATGCTTCCGACCCGTTCGCGACGCCGCGACACGAGCCAGCAGCATGGCAGGCCGCACCACCGGCCTGGCGCGGAGTTCCCCCCTATCGGGGAGCGCCGTGACTCCGTTCCACGCGACACTCTTCGGCGTGCCGTTCGATGCACCGCCCCTGACGCCAGACGGGCCGACCGCGCAGCACTGGCTGCGCCAGGAGCTCGCGAAGCCCGAATATCAGGCGGCGAAGCCGACCTGGTTCGATCGGCTGGCGCAGCAGATCTCCGACTGGTTCGACTCGCTCGGATTCCACGTGGGAAGCGGCGCCGGCTGGATCATCGCCGCCGTCGGCATTGCCCTCTTAGCAGCCCTGATCATCGGGGCGTTCGCGATCTTCGGCCTGCCGAGACTGAGGCGACGACGCGCCGCACCGGTCGTCTTCGACGATGACGACCCCCGCGGCGTGCCGGAACTGCGCCGGGATGCCGCGACCGCCGCGCGTGAGGGCCGTTACGACGCCGCGGTGCTCGATCTCTTTCGCGCGATCTCGCGCGCCCTCGCCGAACGCACGATCGTGATCGTGCTGCCGGGGACCACGGCTCAGGAGGTCGCCGTGCTCGCCGCTGTCGCGTTGCCGGAGTTCGCGGCACGGCTGCACGAGGCCGCCCTTCTCTTCGACGGTGTGCGCTACCTCGGCCGCGCCGCCGACGCCGAGGACTACGCCGCGCTGAAGTCGCTCGACGACGGGCTTCGCACGGCACGACCCCGACTCGACGGCCTGACCGTCGACGCGATGAACCTCGATGCCGCAAGCCTCGATGCGACCTCGTCGACTGCCGACCCGATCGGATCGGGCCGGGTGCGATGACGACGACGGTCCCTCGTGCGCCGCTCACGCGGACACCTCGGCAGAGTCTGCGTCGCGCCCGAGGTTGGCTGGTGCTGGTCGCCGTGCTCGTGGTGGGGGTCGCCATCGCGCTGGCCGTGCAGTTGTCGCTGGCGACGTCATCCACCGATCCGATGGGTGCGAACAATCCCGGCCAGCAGGGTGGGCAGGCGCTCGCCCGCGTGCTGCAACAGCACGGGGTCGACGTGCGGACGGCGAGCACCCTGCAGGAAGCGCGACGGGCGGCATCCATCC
This sequence comes from Humibacter sp. RRB41, assembly GCF_022761015.1. Classification (GTDB taxonomy): domain Bacteria; phylum Actinomycetota; class Actinomycetes; order Actinomycetales; family Microbacteriaceae; genus Humibacter. Next base: position 282,047 of record NZ_JAKWJQ010000003.1, on the reverse strand, counting down.
CCGACGACACCACCGTGATGCTCTCCGACCCGAACGGGCTGTTGGATGCCGCCCAGCTGCAATCCGTGCTCCGGCTCGGCTCGGATGTGGTCGCCGTCGGCCCGGGGTTCCAGACCCTCTCCGCGATCGCGCCCGACATCCACCAGGCAGGCCGTGCGACGGCGACGACGTCGGACCGCCCGTCGTGCAGCCTGGTCGTCGCCCAGGACGCTGGAAGGCTGTCAGGCGTGCGGCAGGCCTACCGCACCAGCGGTGGTGCGACGCCGTGCTTCCGAGTGGGCTCGACGTTCGCGCTCGCGCAGACCATCAATGCCGGGGATTCCGTCACGGTCGTCGGCTCTCAGCTCTTCGACAACGCCAACATCGGCCTCGCCGGCAATGCGGCGCTGGCAGTCGGTCTACTGGGAGGCGACAGCACGCTCGTCTGGTACCTGCCGTCGCAGGCCGACGTGCAGGCATCCGGACCGCCGACGCTCGCCGAGATCACCCCGGGGTGGCTGACGCCGGCGATCCTGCTGCTGATCGCGGTCGTGGTCGCTGCCGCAGTATGGAGCGGACGCCGCTTCGGGCCACTCGTGGTCGAAGACCTCCCCGTCGTCGTGCGCGCCGGCGAGACGATGCACGGCAGGGCCAGGCTGTATCGGCGGGCGGCGGCGAGAACCCACGCGCTCGACGCGCTGCGCCTCGGAGCCCTGCACCGCATCGGGGCTCTGTGCGGGCTCCCACCCTCGGCGCACGTCGATCAGATCGTGGCAGCGGCCGCAGCGCTCACTGAGCGGCCTGTTCACCAGGTGCGCGATCTGCTGCTCGATGAGACGCCGGCAACGGATGCCGCCCTGCGCGCCTCGGCATCCGCCCTGCGTGACCTCGAAGACGACGTGAGGCGTGCCGTCGCAGGTGAACGCCCCGGTGGCAGCAGTGCACCACTGCACTGAACGTGACGACAAGCGAAGAACAAGGAGTAGACGGCGATGACCGATCCGAGCAGTGCTGGTCCGAGCAGTGCATTTCCCGCGGGCGAGCAGGCGACCACGGCCGACCGCGATGCGTTCCGGCGGGTGCGCGTCGAGGTGGCGAAGGCGGTCGTCGGGCAGGACGGCGCGGTCACCGGTCTGCTGGTCACCCTTCTCACCGGCGGCCATGCGCTGCTCGAGGGTGTGCCCGGCGTGGCGAAGACCCTGCTCGTGCGAGCGCTCAGCGCCGCACTCACGCTGGACACCAAGCGCGTGCAGTTCACGCCCGACCTGATGCCCGGCGACATCACGGGATCGGTGGTCTACGACGCACGGTCGGCGGAGTTCGTCTTCCGGAACGGACCGGTGTTCACGAACATCCTGCTCGCCGACGAGATCAACCGCACGCCTCCCAAAACGCAGGCCGCGCTGCTCGAGGCGATGGAAGAGCGGCAGGTCAGCGCCGACGGGGAGACGATCGCACTGCCCGACCCGTTCCTGGTCGCCGCGACCCAGAACCCGATCGAATACGAGGGCACCTACACGCTGCCCGAAGCGCAGCTCGACCGATTCCTGCTGAAGATCGTGCTCGACGTGCCCGATCGCGACGCGGAGTTCGAGATGCTGCGCAGGCACTCGGAGGGTTTCGACCCGCGCGCGCTGCAGAAGGCGGGCGTTCACCCGGTGCTCGATTCAGCCGGCATCCTGCGCGCACGTGACGAGGTTCGCGCCGTCGGCGCCCGACCGGACCTGCTGGCCTACATCGTCGACCTCGCACGGGCGACCAGGCAGAGCCCGTCCGTGCGGCTCGGAGTGAGCCCTCGCGGGGCGACGGCGTTGCTGGCCGCCGCGAAGGCGTACGCCTGGCTCGGAGGCTACGACGCCATCACGCCCGACCACGTGCAGGCCATGGCGCATCCCGCCTGGCGGCACCGCCTGCAGCTGCAGCCGGAAGCGGAGCTGGAGGGTGTGTCGGCCGACGGCATCCTGCGCTCCGTGCTGCAGCAGGTGCAGGTTCCGCTCTAGGACGCGCGTTGGCCATCAGCGGGCGTTTCGTCGCCCTTCTCGCAGTCGGCCTGGTGCCGGTCGTCGTGTTCGGTGCGACCATCCCCGGCGCCTACGTCGCGCTTGCGTGCTGGCTGGTGTTCGCCTGCGCACTTGGCGTGATCGACCTGGTGGCGGCATCCGCTCCTCGCGCGGTGCTGATCGAGCGGATGCTCCCCTCCCGCGTGCGCCTCGGCGAGACGGTGGCCGGCGGCGTCATCGTCACCAACACCTCGCGTCGCAGGCTCCACGGCACCCTGCGCGACGGCTGGCAGCCCTCAGCAGGGGCGGCACCGTCGCGGTCGCCGTTCGACATCCCGGCCGGCGAACGCAGGATGCTCACGTTCGCCCTGACTCCCACCCGTCGTGGCACACGGCGCACGCGCTTCGTGGTGCTCCGCTCGCGTGGGCCGCTCGGCTTGTGGTCGCGTCAGGTCGCCCTCGAGGCGCCGGGCGCGCTGCGGGTTCTCCCGCCGTTCCACTCGCGCAAGCACCTGCCGTCGCGGCTCGCACAGCTGCGTGAGCTGGACGGGTCGACGCCCGTCATGGTGCGAGGGCAGGGCACCGAGTTCGATTCGCTGCGGGAATACGTCACCGGCGACGACGTGCGTTCGATCGACTGGCGGGCCACCGCGCGAAGCTCGGCGTCGGTGCACGACGGCTCCGGCATCATGGTGCGCACCTGGCGGCCGGAACGCGACCGACGCGTCGTGATCGTGATCGACAGCGGACGCACCTCCGCCGCCCGCATCGCGGACGAGCCTCGCATCGACACGGCGTTCGAGTCCGCCCTGCTGCTGGCGGCGCTGGCCGACCACGGCGGCGACCGCATCGATGTGCTCGTGTTCGACAGGCGCGTGCGTGCACGGGTCGTCGGCGCGAAGGGTGCTGACCTGCTCTCCCGCATGGTGACGTCGCTGGCCGATGTTCAGCCCCAGCTGATCGAGGCGGACTGGACAGCGGTGGCCGCCCAGGTGCGCGCGATCACCCATCGCAGGGCGCTCGTCGTGTTGCTGACGGATGCCTCGACTCCGGGCTCGTCCGCCGGGCTGCTCGCCGCGCTCCCTGGGCTCACGCGCTCGCACACGGTGGTCGTCGCAACCGTGACGGATCCCGCGGTTCTCGAGGCGGCCGCGCAACGTGCTGACGTCGGATCGGTGTACACGGCCGCGGCGGCGGAGCGCGCACTACTCGACGCATCCCGGGTGGCGGCGGCGGCACGCCAGCTCGGCGCCGACGTCGTCACCGCGCCACCTGCCGAGTTGCCGCCGGCGCTCGCCGACAGGTATATCGCGCTGAAGGCATCCGGTCGCCTTTGAGGCCTGCGGATGCGCACATCCGCGACATGCTGGGAAATCGGGTGGCTCGAACCTGGGAAATCCCTTAGCGTCACAGATAGGCGCGGGGCCGTGCATCAGCGTGCGGAATCTTCCCGCCGATCATTCCTGAAGGAAGTGAAGATGTCTGAGTCAACTCCCGCGGCGGCCTCTCCGGTCGCCACCGTCTCGCCGTCGCTCGGCGCCCGTCTCGCGGCGGAAGCGTTCGGGACGTTCTTGCTGGTGTTCTCCGTTGCAGGCACGGCGATCTACGCAGCAGGATTCAACGGGGGCCACGGCGGACTGAACGTCGGGTTCCTCGGCGTAGCCCTCGCCCTCGGCCTCTCCGTCGTGATCGGCGCGTATGCGTTCGGTCCGGTCTCCGGCGGCCACTTCAACCCAGCGGTCACGCTCGGTCTCGCAACGGCCGGACGGTTCGCATGGCGTGACGTGATCGGCTACATCGTCGCCCAGCTGGTCGGCGGCATCGTGGCGTCGAGCATCCTGCTCTGGATCCTCTCCGGAGCAAAGGGAGCGAAGGGCGACTTCCTGACCCTGCAGTTCAAGGGCGCCTCCACCGGTTACGGCGAGTTGTCGCCCGGCGGATTCGGCATCTGGTCGGTGATCATCCTCGAGATCGTGACGACCGCGTTCTTCCTGTACGTGATCCTCGGTGTGACGCACACGCGTGCCGCCGCCGGCTTCGCGCCGCTCGCCATCGGCCTCACGCTGACCACGATCGCCCTGATCGGCATTCCGGTGTCGAACGGATCGTTCAACCCGGCACGCGCCCTTGCCACCGCGATCTACGGCGGTCCGGTCGCGATCGGACAGGTGTGGGTGACGATCCTGGCGCCGATCGTCGGCGCGCTGATCGCCGGTCTCACCAACCGCGCCCTGTTCGACGGCTCGCGCAAGTCGTAGTCGCTGTACTCACGGAGCCCCGATCGCCAGCAGGCGGTCGGGGCTCCGTCGTTCCGCGCACACCCTCAGCCGGCGACGAGGCGACGGGCGCCGGCATCCGACTCGGCGAGGTCGCCTGTCTCACCCGCCAGCGCCGCGCGACGCCCCACCACGAGCATGTAGACCAGGAACACCGCCAGCGCGAGAGCGCCGATGGCGATCTTCGCCCAGACCGGCAGCGCCGACGGCGTCACGAATCCCTCGATCAGACCGGAGACGAACAGGCTGATCGCCACACCGACCGCGATCGCGAACAGCGCCCTGCCCTCCTCGGCGAGCGCCTGGCCGCGGGTGCGGGGGCCGGGTGCGATCCACGCCCAGAAGATGCGCAGGCCGGCCGCCGCCGCGACGAAGAGCGACGTGAGCTCGAGCAGGCCGTGCGGAAGAATGTACGAGAACATCACGTCCGGCCGCCCGAAGTGCACGAAGATGCCGGCCGCGACGCCGATGTTCACCGCATTCTGAATCAGGATGTACGGCACATACACGCCGAGGATGCCCGTCGCGATGCTCTGCGCCGCCAGCCACGCGTTGTTCGTCCACACCTGCCCTGCGAACGATGCGGCCGGATTGTTCGAGTAGTAGTCGATGAAGTCGTGGTTCAGGTAATGCTTCAGGTCGGCATCGCTGCCGACGGCGGCCAGAGCCCGCGGATCCGACACCAGCCACCATGCGGCGAGCGTCGCCACCACGATGGTCGCCAGCGCGACCGCAAGCGTGACCCAGCGCACCCGGTACAGCGCCGCGGGCAGCGAGATCGCGAAGAACCTGGCGATGATGCCCGCAGCGCCCGCTCGTGAACCCGTGAAGCGCAGCCGGGCGGCGGAGATCGCGGTCGCCAGCCGCTCCGTGTAGGCGCTGTCGCCATCCGCTGTGCTCAGCGCAGACAACTGCGTCGACGCGGATTGATACGCCGCGATGAGTTCATCGGACTGCTCGCCGTCGAGTCGCCGACTCTTCGCGAGCGTGGCCAGGCGATCCCATTCTGCGCTGTGGGCGGCGGCGTAGGCGTCAGCATCCATTCTGCTTAGATGGTAGCCATGACGGGCGAGGTCGCGGGCGTGACCCGGTACGTCGACACGACACTCGCGCAGTACTCCGACACCGATCGCCAGTACACCGGCGAGGCCGTCGCCTTCGACGCGAGGCCGGCGAGCTTCATCCTGAGGGCGGCTGGACTCATCATCGATGTCATCGCCACCTACGCGGTGCTCGCACTGCTGATCTGGGGGCTCTCCGCCGTCTCGCGCGGACTCGATCAGGCTGCGGTCGTCGCGCTGCAGACCGTCGTGACCGTGCTCATGTTCGTCGTCGCACCCATGCTCGTCGAGACACTCAGCCACGGCCGCAGCCTCGGCAAGCTCGCGATCGGCGCACGCATCGTGCGCGACGACGGCGGGGCGGAACAACTGCGCCACGCGTTCGTGCGCTCGCTGGTCGGTGCGATCGAGATCTACCTCACGTTCGGCGGCATCGCGGCGATCACCGGCCTATTGAGTCCGCGTGCGAAGCGGATGGGCGACCTGCTCGCCGGCACGTACTCGCAACTGCAGCGGATGCCCCGAGCCCCGCGCCCCGGTCCCCCGCTGCCCGCGCACCTGGCCGGCTGGGCCGCCCTCGCCGACGTCGCCGCGCTGCCCTCCGCTCTTTCACGCCGCATCGCCGAGTTCCTGCGGCACGCCGAAACCCTCACACCGGATGCCCGTGCCCGCGTCGCGACGGAGCTCGCGCGCGAGGCATCCGGCTTCGTCGCCCCGCTTCCGAACACCGACGCGCTCTCGTTCCTCGTCGCGGTCGCGGCAATGCGCCGAGACCGCGAGTACGCGGCATTGATGGGTGAGCGCGCCCGCCTCGACACCGTGCACGGCGCGCTCACGGCGGTGCCGCCGGGCTTCCCCCGCCGCGCGGACTAGTGATCAGGGCCCGTGCGCGGCGCCAGCACGGCACCCGCACCCGCGAGCATCCACAGGCGCGGCGTCGGCAGCCAGCGATCGGACCTTGGCGCTCGGCTCAGTCGTCAGTAACGGTAGGTGTCCGACTTGTAGGGGCCGTCGGCATCCACGCCGATGTAGGCGGCCTGCTCGGGCGTGAGGCGTGTGAGTTCGACGCCGAGGGCATCCAGATGCAGTCGGGCGACCTTCTCGTCGAGCACCTTCGGCAACGTATAGACCCCCAGGGGGTATGACGCGATGTTGGTGTGCAGTTCCATCTGTCCGAGCACCTGGTTGGTGAACGAGTTGCTCATCACGAATGACGGATGCCCGGTCGCATTGCCCAGGTTCATCAGCCGTCCCTCGCTCAGCACGAGCACGCTGCGGCCGTTCGGCAGCCGCCATTCGTGCACCTGCGGCTTGATCTCCACGCGCTCCGCGCCCTCGAGCGACTCGAGGGACGCCATGTCGATCTCGTTGTCGAAGTGTCCGACGTTGGCGACGATGGCGAGGTGCTTCAGGCCGAGCAGGTGCTCCAGCCGCACGACGTCCTTGTTGCCGGTTCCCGTGACGAGGATGTCCACCTCGCCGATCACCGACTCCAGTCGCGACACCTGGAATCCGTCCATCGCCGCCTGCAGCGCGTTGATCGGGTCGACCTCGCTCACGATCACGCGAGCACCCTGGCCGCGCAGCGCCTCGGCCGCACCCTTGCCGACGTCACCGTAGCCGGCGACGAATGCCACCTTGCCGCCGATCAGCACGTCGGTCGCCCGGTTGAGGCCGTCGACGAGCGAGTGCCGGATGCCGTACTTGTTGTCGAACTTCGACTTGGTGACCGAGTCGTTCACGTTGATCGCGGTGAAGCGCAGCTTTCCGTCGCGCTCCAGCTCGTACAGTCGGTGGGCACCCGTCGTTGTCTCCTCCGTGACACCGACGATGCCGTCGGCGACGAGCGTCCAACGGTCCGACGACTCTGCGAGGGACGCGCGGAGCACGTCGAGGATCACGCGGTACTCGTGCGAGTCGCCGGGGGCGGCATCCGGAACCCGGCCTTCGCGCTCGAACTGAGCGCCGAGGTGCACGAGCAGTGTGGCGTCGCCGCCGTCGTCGAGGATCAGGTTGGGCCCTGTGTAGTCGCTACCCGAGGCAGCCGCTTCCGCGCTCCAGTCGAAGATGCGCGAAGTGCACCACCAGTACTCCTCGAGGGTCTCCCCCTTCCACGCGAACACGGGAACGCCTTCCGGAGCCTCCGGCGTTCCGTTCGGACCCACGACGACAGCGGCCGCGGCCTCGTCCTGCGTCGAGAAGATGTTGCAGCTCGCCCAGCGCACCTGCGCGCCGAGTGCCACAAGCGTCTCGATGAGCACGGCGGTCTGCACCGTCATGTGGAGGGAACCCGCGATGCGCGCCCCTGCCAGGGGCTGGGCCTCGCCGAACTCCGCACGAAGCGACATGAGACCGGGCATCTCGTGCTCGGCGAGCCGCAACTGGTGGCGACCCGAGACGGCGAGCGCAAGGTCGCGCACCCGGTACTCGAATTCAGATGCGTCGGCTTGACTGGCGCCGACCGGCGCGGTGGAAAGTGAGCTCATGGGGTCCATTGTCTCAGTCTCGGCGTCGGGCACCAGGGCCGATTCCGCAGCGATGTCAATTGCGTCAGCGCGCCCGACGGCGACGCCCCACGCCCCTGGCGATCCACGCGAGTGCGCCGGCGAACAGCAGGCTCACGGCGAGGCCGAGCGGCAGCCACGTGTCCGATCCGGTCGAGGCCAGGTTGCCGGGGTCCGACGCGCCACCCGAGACCTCGCCGGCTCCGCCGCCGGAGACCGCGCCCGCAGCAGCCGTCACGGTCAGCGGCGCCGATCCGCTCACACCGGATGCCCCGCTCACGACGAGCGTGTGTGCTCCGGCCGGCGCTGAAGCTGGCACCGTCACGGTGGTATCCAGCGCGCCGGTACCGCTTGCCGTGATCGTCTTCAACGTCGTCGGAGTCGAGTGCAGGGTGACGGTGAGGGCCTCACCGGGAGCGAACCCGGTCGCCTTGACGTGCAGCGCGCCGCCGGGTGCGACGGAACTCGCGTCCAGTTCGACGTTCGCCGCCGGCAGCGGGTCGGATGTCTTGGGAAGCACGAACGACGTCGCTCTGTCCTTCTGCAGACCTTCCGGCTGATCCTTGCCCGCCGTGTCGTCTCCGTAGAAGGCGGTCGTGCCGTTGTCGGTGACAAGACGCACCGTCGCACCGGGTGCATCCAGGTTCGGGACCGAGAGGATCGTCTCCCACGAGCCGACCTCCTGACCTGCCACGCCGGTTCCGCTGCCGGAGGCGGTCGAGGCATCCGTCGTGGTCGGCAGGGTGCGCACCAGCACCGGGGCGCTGGCCGGCAGGCCGTTCCAGCGATACAGCGCCCAGCCGAGGCTCTGATCGGCGTCGTCGGGCACACCGGCCGTGATCAGGTACTGACCCTGATCGTTCTTGCGGAGCTCGCGGATCGTGCGTCCGCCGAGGTCGAACAAAATCGGCGAACCGAACTTCGCACTACCGGCCTTGGCGTCGATCAGCTCCGGCAGATTCAGGATCGGCACGACGACGGCCTTGCCGCCCACGCTCGGTGCACGGAAGCCGATATAGCCGACCGAGCCGTCGCCAGGAGCGGTCTCGAAGCCCTCCACATTGCACGACGCTTCGTTGTCCGGCAGCACGCCGGCGGCGCACACCGCGGCGAGGCCGAGCGGGTTGCCGTTCGCGACATCCCAGGCCACGAGGTCTTCCTTGAGACCTTGGTACTTGCCGCCGTAGCTGAGCTGCGTGCCGGTGCCGGTGCCGGTGATCGTCGTGGTGAAGAGGATGTCGCGGTCCGGGTCGGCGGCGCCCGTCTTCTTGTTGCTGCCGGAGCCGACCCAGTAGATCGTGTCGCCGACACGGGCGGATGCCTCGAGGTCGCCCTCTCCGCCGAAGCCTCCGATCGTGTTGAAGTTCCACGTCTTCACGGGGCGGCCGGTCGACGTCTCGTCGTAGAGGCGCAGCGTGTTGGTCTCATCGTCGGCCACGATCGCGTAGCCGTCGCCGACGTCGATCGCGCTGGAAGCATCCGCTGCACCGAGCAGATAGCTGCTGCCAGGCAGCGCGGTGGCCTCGCCGGACTGGCCGACCCTGATCCTCGTCGTGCCGTCGACAGCTCCGTCGCGGGTCGCGGTGACGACGAGCGAGCTGTAGCCGATCGCGGTGCCGGGAGCGACGTGCACCACGTATGAGCCCGGCGCCGATCCTGCTGTCACGCTCGCGGCCGATGCAGCGCCGGGAGAGGTGACGGATGCCGTCACCGACACGGCCGACAGATCGCCGTCGCTCGCGGACACCGCGACTGGAACCGTCGTCGGCTCGCTCGCGTCGCCGAGGGCGAGGCCCAGTCCGCTCTGCGAGGGCGTCACCGTGAGCGTGGTGCTCGGGGTTCCGCCGGATGTCGTCGGCGCCCAGCTCTGCGGTGCGATGGTCACGCCGTGGAACACCTGCCCGCCGGTCGCTGTTGCGGCCACCCGGTCGAGAGTGACGTCGGGAGCGCTGGCGGCCGATGCCGAGTCGACGAGCTGCACCACGTGGTTGTTCGCCGTCACGGAGTCGATCGTGTAGAGCACGACGGAGCCGTCGGCTTGCACGCGACCAGCGAGTGCCTCGGTCGCCGGCGTGCCGATGCCGGCGGGATCGGGTGACGCGATCAGACCCTCGTAGGTCCAGGTGCCGCCGACGAGCGCGTATTTGGCGATGCCGCTCTTCTCGATCACCACGTAGGCGACGTCGGGGCCGGGCACCGAGGCATCCGCGTCGAGCAGCACGAAGCCGTTCGGGGTCGCCTTCGGGAAGGTCGCGTTCGTGTCCGCCAGCGGGGTCACTGCGGTTCCGATCGCCGCTGTCGGGAGCGCGCTGCTGACGCGGGAGAGACCGAGAGTGGCCGTCTTGTCGCTCGTGACGTAGAGACCGCCGTCGGCGATGCCGACCGTGCGCACGTTCTTGTCCTTGTCCGTGATGGGAACAGGCGAATCGCTTGTCGCCGGGGTCACGAGCTGCACGCCGGCCGATGCGTCGTTGCCCGCAGCGTAGAACGAGGTTCCGTCTGGCGTCGCGACCGAGCGGATGCCGCCGCTCATCGCCGCGCCCAGCCCGATGGTGCTCACCTTGCCGGTGTCATCGACCCAGCCGACGCGCCGCGGCACGGTCGGGTCGTCCTTCGGGTCGGCACCCGACGACGGGTCAGCCGCGATCTGGAAGCCGCCCAGCGTGACGCCGGAGCCGTCGGCGGCAGTGCCGATGAAGCCGCCCGCGTTGGAGGAGCCCGACATGGTGAAAGCATCCGAGCCGGTCGAGGAGAAGGTCACCGCCGGTGCTGTCGAGTCGCCTGAGTCGGCCGCGTACGTGCCGAGCGACAGCGCGTCGGGCCCGTCAGCGTCGGATGCCGTCTGGCTGACGACGATCGTGTCGCTGGGAGCGGATGCGTCAGCATGCGCCGGGGCCGTCGCCCCGAGTCCCGCCGTGGCCAGCACCGCGAACACGCCGAGCGCGGCGAACGGAGTGACGCGTCTGCGCGCTGTGCCTCCTCCGCCCTGATCGGAGTCTGCTGGAGCGGAACGGTGGGTTGAAGGCAGGCGTGCAGCGGCCATGGAGACTCCTCGGGTCGGATCAGCCGAGAAGCTACGGTTCGCACGTGAACGAACGGTGACGCGCAGGCGAACGCGAGCGGGCGCTGGGTGCGACCAGCCTCAGCTCAGGTCGAGGGGGCCGCCGAGCCCCTGCGGTTCACCGATCACCTGATGGCGAACCACCTGCCAGCCCTGCGGTGCAGACAGCCGCTCGGCATGGATGGCGCAGAGATCGTAGGTGTGCGGCTCGTGCGCGATGGAGAGGGGTCCGAGCACGACCATCGAGTCCCCGTAGTCGTACGTGAGAGTGGCAACGGCTTCTCGGGAGCACGCGACTTTGGAGCACGATCTGGCCATCATCAGGGCACCAGATTACTCGGCCGCGGTGCCTCGGCCGAGTCGGCCGCGCCGCCGTAGGATGGGCGACATGCCCCGATCCCGGCCCGTGCGCTACGCCGACCCCGTACGCCGTTCGGACCGGCATGGTCGGGGCGCACGCGGACCGGTCACCGGCCCGCATCTTCCGCTGCTGCAGGACCGCATCGATGTGTTCGAGATGGCCGTCGCAGCGACTGCCGACTTTCTCAAGGGCGTGTGGCCTGAGCAGCTTGCGGACATGCGGGTACAGATCGCGGCCGCTCCGTCGTCGGCGCTCGGTTTCGACGAGGTAGAACGTTGGGGCGTCGACCCTGCCAACAAGGCGATCATCCTGTATCGGGTGCCGATCGAACGGCTCGCCAAGCTGCACCGCAACGACGACCTGCACCGCAAGTTGCTCGTCGAGAGCTGCGTCTTCCGCGCTGTCGCCGAACTGCTCGGCAAGGACCCCTGGGACCTCGCACCCGGCCGGTTCGGCCATTACTGACCCTCGCGAATTCCGGGCGCCTCGAGCGGACTACCGCGTCAGCGAGAGCACCGTCACCACCACGATCAGGGTGCCCACAACACCAGAGGTCAGCCCCAGGCTGAACCATCGAGCACGTCCATACGTTCCCTGTGGCGGGCGCGGCAGCCCTGATCGAGGCCCTTCACCGGGCTTCATCGTCACTGGACCAGGGTTGCCTGGTCCCATCCCCAAGCTCATGGTCCGACCCTACCGCCGGCGCTCATCGTGGCGACAGACCGGCCTCGCTCACCTCGGATAGACGGTGATCGGCTGCGCCGATGGCCCAGGCGGGTTCAGTGCGAACGACGACGACGCTCCGTCGGATGTGAGGCTGACGGATGCCCGCAGCCCTTTCGCTCCCCGCAGCGTGTACGACGCGCTGCCGGTCACCGCCACCGCGATCGCAGCGTGCGCAGGGACCTTCAGCGATCTCGACGACGTGCCCGGCCTCATGAGCGTCACCGAGGCATCCTTCGCCGTCGTGTTGGAGAGGTGCAACTTCGGCGAGCCGCCGGATGGCACGGCGAGCAGCGCCGTGTCTTCCAGCGGGGACGACGCGACGAACCAGGCGAAGTCCTGGGTTGCGGCCTCGGCCTGCGCTGTCGCCGACTCTGCCGACGAGGGTGCAGCGGCGGCATCCACCGTGCGTGCTGCAGCGACGACGGGACCGTCGGCGCTGACCCGCACCGTGTACGACCCGTCGATGATGTGATCGAAGCTCACCTCGCGCACCGCGCCGCCCTGCAGCGTCGCCTGTGCCGTTGCGACGATGACCTTGCCGGACTCCGACGTCGCCGTCACCGTTGCGTGCACGGTCGAAGTACCCGTCGCCAGCAGTCGCACCGACGGCAGCAGGCTCGACGCGCCCTCCGCGCCGCCGCTCAGCCTGGCGGTGTTCGCGACCACCATGCCGGGAATCACCAGGTTGCGTGCCGGCGACGCTGTCGGCTCGACGAGCTCGACGCCCTGGGGCGCCAGACCCTGCACCGCGCTCTGCTGCAGCGACGCGTAGATCGTGCCGCCGGTCGACTGCACGCGCACAACGGATGCCTGCGCGTTCGGCACGACTCCCGCGAGAGGCACCACGAGCTGCGACCCCGCTCGCACGACGATGCCCCGTGCGGCCGGCGCCTGCGCGACGCCCGCCTCGCTGTACACCGTGAGGTTGACGGTGTCCTGCACCGCGGATGGGTTGCTGAGCAGCACGAGGCTCGTCGACCCGAGCGTCGTCGAGCCTGCCACGAGCCAGCTGTCGGCGCTCGCCTCACCGCACGATGCGGCGGCGAGCCCGGCGATGTCGGACTCGGATGCCACCTGCGATTGGGCTCCCGCGATCAGCGGCCTTTGCGTTGCACCCGACGTCTGAGTGCTGATCACGCGCGGCGCGCCGGGGCCGCCCTGCACGCTGGGCGTGGAGAGGCTGATCTGCTTGATCGCCGTCGTGGCGGTCTTCTCGATGCTGGGGGATCCGAACGACGAGAACGACGTGGCGCTCGTCGGATCGCTCTGATCGAGCAGTCCGCCAGGGCAGACCCGCTGCTGATCGGCGGGCACGGGCGTCACTGCCTGACCCACCGGGGCGACGTGCAACTGCGGCAGCGGAAGCAGCGCGGCCGCAGCCAACGCAGCGGCCGCGACACCGGTGCCGATGATTCCGACGAGCACGCGTACGCTGCCGCGCGCGATCGAGCGCTTACTCGGCATGCTGATCGCCCTCCTCGGTCGGTCGTGCAGGTTGGTCGGCATCCGCTGTTTCCGCGGGTTCGTCGGCGGATGATTCCGCGGGCTCGTCGGCATCCGTTTCCGCGTCCGCGGTCACCACCGGTTCCTCCGCGTCCGCGGCTTCCGCGACGTCTTGCTCGTGTGTTTCTCCGTCTTCGGTCGGCTCGGCAGTCTCAGCGGCAGCATCTCCGGCCACTGCATCCTGCGGCGCAGCATCCTGAGCCCCGTCGCCCGTACCGTCGCCGGCCTCCGCCCGCTTCGGACCCTTCTTCTTGCGGCGGGTCGTCGCGGCCGACGTCGCAGCCAACTCCGCGGCGGTCGGACGCCGCAATGTGCCGAGCTCCGTGCGACCTGTCGGCAGGGCCAGCAGAACGGTGATGCCGAACACGACTCCGAGAACGATCAGCACGAGCAGGCGCTGCCAGCCACCGGCATCCGCCGGCACCGGCACGCTGGAGGTCTGCTTCGGCACGCTCCACAGCATCGAATCGTCGGTCGAGGCCACTTGCGTCAGCAGCGCATTGGCGTCCAATGCCGTCTCGGCGCGCTGCTGGGTCGCCGAGTCCTGCGATAGTCCCTCCCCCGCGGTCGTCTGCAGCAGCACGAACGAGACGCCGAAATGCTTCAGGAGTGCCGAGTCGTTCATGCCGCTCGTCGACGCGAGGTTGCCGGCAAGGGTCGCGAGCTTCTTCTCGTCGGGACTCAGCACCGTGCTGGTCGAGCTCAGCGTGCTCTGATCGTCGAGGGAATCTCCGGCGCCGTGCAGCAGTTGTGCGGCCAGCGAGCCGTCCTCCTGCGGGCTGAGTCTGAGCGTGCCCGTGCGCGGATCCGTCTGAGCCCTCGCGGTCACGTAGGCGGGGAGCACGGCGCCCGCGCCCGGCGCCACAGCGGAGGTCTGCATCGGCACCGCGATCGCCACCGGCGCGATCGCGATCGCGACGAACGCCACCGTGACCGTCGCCGGAATGATCGCGAATCGTCCGAGAGCTACCAGGGCCATGGTCGCCGCAGCGATCAATCCCAGCCAGTACAGGCTCAGGGCGCTGCCCGTCCACAGCGGAACGGATGCTGCACCCGACGACGCAAGCGACACCTGCGAAGTGAGCACCGCTGTCGCGAAACCGAGCAGCGCCCCGACCAGGCACAGGGTCGCCCTGATCGTTCCGCGCAGGAACAGCGCGAGCAGCGCGAGAATCGCGATCGGCGCCACCAGGATCGGCACCACGATCGAAGGCACCATGCCCGATGCCCCGAGCTGTGCCGCCATGGTCTGCCAACCACCGAGGTCGCCATCCGCGAATCCGAGGGCGAGATGCAGCGGATGCGCCGCCGCACCCGGCAGCGGAACCCCCGGGTCTGCGAACACCGCAAGAGGCGTTCCACGAATCGTCTGCTGCCACGCCAGTGGGGCGAACAGCACCAGCGTGGGAATGGGGATGCAGAGCACACGCCCGACGCCGCGACCGCTGAGCGCAGCGGCGACGATCCACGCGACGACGAGGGCTGGTGCGAGAAGCGGGGAGCAGGCGACGACCGCCGCGGCGAGCAGGGCTGTGGTGGCGGCAGCAGCCCACGAGCGCTTCGCCGCGATGCCCGCGAAGAACAGCCACGGCAACAGCAGGTGCACGATCACGGCGGCGGGACGACCCTGCTGAAGTGCGTCGAAGAGCATCGGAGCAAGCGCCCAGACCAGCGCGAACGTGGCACGCAGCACGGCGCGGTGAGTGAGCCGGGTGGCCAGGAACCAGGCGCCGAGGGCCGCCAGCGGCATCGCGGCGAACCAGAGCAACACGAGCACGAACGATGGCTGCCAGAACGTGATCGAGCCGAGCACGGCGAGCACAGCGGTGAACGGATCGGCGGCGCCGACGAATCCGATGCCGATGTCGCGCCATCCGTAGCCGAGATTCGCCCAGAGGCCGCCGATGTCGTTCAGGGGCAGAATGCCGCCGCCGCTCATCTGCGACGACCCGAGCAGTGGTGCGAACAACGCGATGCTCATCAACGCTGTTGCCAGCACCACCCAGGCGCCGCCCCCGCTGAAGAAGTTGAGTTCACGCCGCTCACCGTGCATGCGCACCAGGCTCGCCTCGCGCTTCTGGGCGCGCATGCGGCGCACCTCGGAGTGCGGGATGCGCAGCGGCGCGATCGCCCCCCACTTCACCGTGCGCACGCGCTTGATCGCCGCGCGCGCGTGGCCTACGCGACTGCCGCCGAACGCCGTGGAGAAGGCGGCGGCGAGCTCACCGCTGATCGCGCCCGGCTGTTTGCCGATCAGGAAGATGATGGATCGGATGACCGCGAGCGGCACCAGCGACAGCCAGTGGAAGATCAGCGCGAAGCCCGAGGAGTACGCCATGCGCCGGTGAACCTGCGCCGCGCGCCTCTGCCGGTGCTGGCGTCGCCGCACGCCCCCCTTGGGTGCGCGCTTGGGGCTGCTGACTCCGTCGTCGGCTGACGCGACGCGAGCCGTCGGCACGATCACGACGCGGTGCCCGGCGAGCCGGGCCCGAACGCCGAGATCCAACCCGTCGTCGAACACCGGAAGGCCAGGATCGAAGCCACCGAGCTGTTCCCACACGGTGTGCCTGATCAGCATGCCGGCGGCGGGGACGGCGAGCATGTCGCTCGTGCGATCGTGCTGCGCCTGGTCGAACTCGTCCTCGACCACCGCGACGGTGGTGCCGAACGGCGTCATCGAGAGCCCGAGCTCCCGGATCAGGGACGCGTCGTCCCAGTCGACGAGCTTCGGACCGGCGATCGCGACCGACGGCGAAACAGCGACGGTCTCGATGAGGCGGGCGAGGGCATCCGATTCGGGCGCGATGTCCTGCCCGAGGAACCAGAGCCAATCGTCGTCGGAAGTCGCGGGCGGAACGACGCGCGCGGCGACGCCCAGCGCTGCGCCGTAGGAGAGCTTCTCGGTAGATGCCAGCAGCTGGTCGGGCACAGCCTCAGCTGCGACCGCCGTGGTCTTCTCGTCGGAGGCGACGCCGATCACGACGAGCGAGTCGACCGCGCGGGTCTGGGCTGCTACGGCATCCAGGCTGCGTCTGAGGTGCTCGGGGTCGCGTTGTGCGACGAGGATCGCGGTGACTGTCGGAGGCATCGCGGCAAGCCTAGGCAAAGGCGTGCGCAATACCGGGGACCAGGGTCGCGTGCTTCACGAATTGGTCCCCCGGCCCCCGATCGTCACGCGGCCCGCGGCTCCCCGGCCGTCAGCCTGCGCGACGACGCAGCTTGCGACGCTCTCGTTCCGAGAGGCCACCCCAGATACCGAAGCGCTCATCGTTCTGGAGCGCATACTCCAGGCACTGAGCCCGCACCTCGCACGAGGTGCAGATCTTCTTGGCATCCCTCGTCGATCCGCCCTTTTCAGGGAAGAACGCCTCGGGGTCCGTCTGCGCACAGAGCGCATCCGATTGCCACGACAGCGGATTCTCTTCATCCTCTGCGCGCGACGGAACCCCCGGCACCCCAAGCCGAACAGGATCGACGAACCAGTTTTCAGGTACCCCCGGTCGATATTCGCTCATCGCCATATCGATCTCCCCACATGTGTTGCCACGCGCACTGCGCGTTTCACTAATTACAGCCGTGTAGTTCGATCGAGTCAAGTCGCAAATCGTAAAGCCTCAACTCGCGCTGGAGGGTTCGCGACGCGCCGAGAAACACACAACGATTTCTCCGCCGGTGTCGTCGAGACGCGAGCGCCGCACCATGGCGCGGATCGCGGCCGCCGGGGGTCGCGACACGCCCGACCGCGGGGTTCGGGGCGTCGGTTGGCCTTCGCTGGTCGAGTACTTTTCCCGCTGATCAACCAGCGGTGGGGACGCTAGTCGACCGGCGGGGTCTCGACGGATGCCTGCCTGGCGCGCCAAGCGCTGGCCACCATGTCGGTCAGGCTGTGGCGCATCTTCCAGTCGAGGTCGCGGGCGGCGAGTTCTCCCGATGCGACGATGCGGGCCGGGTCCCCCGGTCGTCGCGCCGCGATCTCGGGCGTGAAGTCGATGCCCGTCACCTCGGCGACGGTCGACATGATCTGGCCAACGGAGACGCCGTCGCCGCTGCCCAGGTTGTATGCGGACTCGAGCGCGTGATCCGCCTCGAGACGCTGGGCGGCGACCACGTGCGAGTGCGCCAGATCGGAGACGTGCACGTAGTCGCGCACGCACGTGCCATCCGGCGTCGGGTAGTCATCGCCGTTGATGCGCGGGGTGCGTCCGTCGAGCAGGGCGTCGAACACAAGCGGGAACAGGTTGTGGGGGCTCGTGTCGTAGAGGGCGTCGTATCCAGATCCCACGACGTTGAAGTACCGCAGGCTCGAATGCCGGAAGCCCTTGGCGATCCCCTGATCGCGCAGCAGCCATTCGCCGATCAGCTTCGACTCGCCATATGGCGACTCTGGCGCCTTCGGGGTGTCTTCCGTCACGAGGTCGACGTCGGGAGTTCCGTACACCGCGGCACTGGAGGAGAACACGATGGTGCCGATGCCGGCATCCTCCATCGCGGCCAGCAGCGTCGCCGTGCCTGTCACGTTCTGCTCGTACGTGTGCAGCGGTCGCCGCACCGAGACGCCCGCGTACTTGTAGCCGGCGATGTGCATCACACCCGTGATCGGATGCTCAGCGAACGTGCGCGCGAGCAGCTCGCCGTCGAGGATGGTCCCGTGAACGAAGGGCTCTCCCGCCTGCACGAACGACTCGTGTCCGCTCGACAGGTCGTCGATGACGACGGTGTCGATGCCCGCCTCGCCGAACGCGCGCACGACGTGGGATCCGATATAGCCGGCCCCGCCGGTCACCAACCAAGACATGGCATCCAACCTATCGTCAGTGTGGATCGTCCCTGTCGTGGGTTGAGGAGCACGCCGAAGGCGCGCGTCTCGAAACCTGTCTCGCGTCTGAATGCCGTAGCGCGGGTTTCGAGACGCGCGCGGTGGTACCGCGTGCTCCTCAACCCACGAGGGAGCGTGGCAGTTCGGAGGGCTACTCGGGCAGCAGGTTCGGCATGGCGGCGAAGAGGGTCGCGCCCTCGGAGAGGGTGAGATGCAGGCCGCCCTCGTCCGGCGTGACGAAGCACGCCTGGCCGCGCTCGAGCTCGATGTCGCCGAGAGCACCCCGCACGGATGCCGTCCCGGCCGTGCACAGCACGATCGCCGGTCCCGAGGGCTCGAGCGAGGCATCCGCTGTCACGTGCGCCAGCCGGAAGTCGGGCACGTCGGGCTCGAACAGCTCGACCGCGCCCACCCGAGACGGCGCGAGCAACGGGACCGACACCGGCGCGAAGTCCAGCACGCGCAGCAGTTCCGGCACGTCGATGTGCTTCGGCGTGAGGCCTCCGCGCAGAACGTTGTCCGACGCCGCCATGAGCTCGATCCCGGTTCCGGAGAGATAGGCATGGATGTTTCCGGCCGGCAGGTAGAGCACCTCGCCCGGCTTCAACGCGACCCGGTTCAGCAGCAGAGCGAGCACCACTCCCGGATCACCGGGGTAGGCATCCGCTAGCAGCCGAACCACGTCGAACTCGGGGAGCGCGATCCCACTCGACGAGCGGGCGATCTCGGTCGCCTGCTGCACGATCTCCTCGGCGGCCTCTCCCCCGCCGAGCAGCAGACCGACGCCGGCACGCAGCGCGGACTCCTCGTCGTCGCCACTGGCCAGGATGCCTCGCAGCACCTCGATCTCGTCGCGCGGCAACGCCTCGGCGCGGCCGACCACGATCAGTTTGTCGATCGCCGCGAGCGACGCGGACACCGACCGGAACCCGCACAGCGCGTCGAACGGCGTGACCGGATAGATGAGCTCCGGCTTGTGGAACGGATCTTTGTAGTTGCGCTCCGGCGAGTCCAGCGGAACGCCCAGCGCATTCTCGCGATCGAACCCGGCAAGCGCCTGCTCCGACGAGGGGTGCGCCTGGATCGACAGCGGCGCGGCTGCCGACAGCACCTTCAGCAGATATCCGAGATGGGGCGCGCGCTCCGCGCCCCCGACGGCTGGAGCATCCAGTGAGCCGCGTTCGATCGCCTCTGCCCGTTCCTCGACATCGCGCTCGAAGTCGAGCCACTCGTGTCCGAGCGTCGTTCCCGGGTCGTCCGAGATCAGCGCGGCCAGCGTCGTCGCCTCGCCGACCGGATGCACGAGAACGCTCGGCGATCCGGGATGCGCGCCGAGCCACAGCTCCGCCTCCGGCCTGCCGGACGCCTCTCTGCCGAGCAGGTCTGCGATGCCGTGCAAGGATCCCCACGCGTAGTCGCGAGGGGCGTTGTCGATGCGCACAAACATCCGCACCCGCCCTTTCTTCTGGTAGTCGCAGAGTACCAATCGCCTTGGGCGCCCGGATGCCGCTGCCTAGGCTGGCCGAGTCTTGCAAACCCCTATCTAGCAATGGAGCAGTCATGGCATTCGAGCCTCTCGCGGCGGACTTCTACGGGTTCGAAAACGAGCTCACCGACCAGGAGAAGGACGCGATCGCAGCGCTGCGCTCCTACCTCGAGACCGAGGTGAAGCCGATCGCGAACGAGTACTGGGAGCGTGCGGAGTTCCCGAAGCAGGTCATCCCCGAGCTGCACCGACTCGGGGTGGCGGCCTTCGCCTGGGATGAGACGAAGCCGTTCCCGAATTCGGCCGTGTTCCGCGGGTTCGTGGCGTTGGAACTCGCGCGCGTCGACGCATCCGTCGCCACGTACGTCGGCGTGCAGAACGGACTCGCCGCAGGCGCCGTCAGCGCCTGCGGATCGCAGGCGCAGCGGGATGAGTGGCTGCCGAAGCTGGCCTCCGGCGAGATCATCGGAGCGTTCGGGCTCACCGAGCCGCTCTCCGGTTCCGACTCGGCACAGGGTCTGCGCACCACAGCGGAGCGCCAGGGCGACGAGTGGGTCATCAACGGCTCGAAGCGCTGGATCGGCAACGCCACGTTCAGCGACATCACCATCATCTGGGCGAAGGATGTCGCCGACGGCCAGGTCAAGGGGTTCATCGTGCCCACCGAGACGTCCGGCTACACCGCGACGAAGATCGAGGGCAAGCAGGCGCTGCGTGCCGTGCAGAACGCGGACATCACGCTCGAGAACGTGCGCGTCCCCGAGTCGTTGCGGTTGCAGAACGCGAACTCGTTCCGCGACACCGCGAAGGTGCTGCGCGCCACCCGCGCCGAGGTGGCGTGGGCCGCGGTCGGCGTCGCCGTCGGTGCGTACGAGGCGGCCGTGAAGTACGCGGCGGAGCGCATCCAGTTCGGCAAGCCGATCGCGTCGCATCAGCTCGTACAGGATCTGCTGGCGAAGTCGCTGGGCAATATCACGGCATCCCTCGGCATCGTCGTGCAGGTGTCACGGATGCTCGACGCCGGCACCCAGCGCGACGAGCACTCCGCCCTCGCGAAGGCGTTCACCACCTCCCGCATGCGCGAGACCGTTGCATGGGCCCGCGAGATCTTCGGCGGAAACGGCATCGTGCTGGACTACGACGTCACCCGGTTCTTCAACGACGCGGAAGCCGTCTACTCGTACGAGGGCACCCGCGAGATGAACACCCTCATCGTGGGCCGCGCGATCACCGGCGTCGCCGCATTCGTGTAGTCGGCGTTCGGCCCTTCGACTCGCTTCGCTCGCTCAGGGAGCACAATCGAGGGCCATTACAGTGAGTCTCATGAGCCTCGAGACCCGGCCGGCGAAGACGCCGCTCACCGTTCCCTCCGGCCAGGGTTGGAAGCTGGCGTTCGCCGGATTCATGTTGTTCACGCTGTTCGCGGGCGACTTCTGGCGCAACAGCATCAGCTGGTACGGCTGGGGAATCGTCGTGTTCCTCTGCCTGGTCGTCAGCATCGTGTTCCTGGTGCGCACCAGGCCGCGCGTGCCGATTCGCAAGTGGCCGAAGACGTTGCTGCTCTTCCTGCTGCTCTGTGTCGTCTCGATCGCCTGGTCCGCCTACCGCGCCGAGAGCGTGATCGGCGTCGTGGCGCAACTGGCCACCGCGACCGCCGGCGCGTTCTTCGCGCTCTGCCTGACCTGGCAGCAGATCCTCCGCGCGCTCGGCGCCGCGTTCCGATGGATCATCGTCTTGTCGCTCCTCTTCGAGCTGATCGTCTCGATCTTCGTGCGCAAGCCACTGCTGCCGTTCTTCACGACGTACCAGTACCCGTCAGGCAAGCTGCCCGACGCCTTCTACTGGAGCCGGGACCTGCTGTTCCATGGAGGCAAGATCCAGGGCATCGTCGGCAACAGCGACATCCTCGGCATGATCACGCTGTTCGCGATCATCGTGTTCGGCATCCAGCTCGCCGACCGCGTCGTCAACCGCACCGCCGGCATCGTGTGGCTCGCACTGGCCGGCATCACGTTCCTGCTCACGCGGTCGTCCACGGTGATCGCCGCGCTCGCGGTCGTGATCGTGGTGCTGCTGTTCGCCCTGTGGGGACGCGCGGTACCGCAGAGCAAGCGGGTGCCTGTCTACGCGACGGCGGTGGCCGTGCTCGTGGTGGGCGTGGCATCCGTCGTGCTGTTCTGGAGCAACCTCACCGCCCTGCTGGGCAAGAGTTCCGATCTCACCGGGCGCACCGATATCTGGGACAAGGTCATCCAGCTGGCACAGCAGAAGCCGGCCTTCGGATGGGGCTGGGTCAGCTACTGGGCACCGTGGGTCGAGCCGTTCAAGGGACTGGCCATCCGCAACAAGGTCGAGTACCTGCAGGCGCACAACGCGTATCTGGATGTCTGGCTGCAGATCGGCATCGTCGGTCTCGTGTTCTTCGCGCTGCTCGTGCTCTCCACATTCGGTCGCACCTGGTTCATGGCTGTCGACCGAGCGCCGTTCGATTCAGCAGGCGTCGTGCGATCGGATGTGCGCTACACGGCGATCACGCTGCTTCCGTTGCTGATGATGGCCGCCGCGATCGCGCAATCGGTCACCGAGAGCCGCATGCTCATCGAGGCGGGCTTCGCCCTGCTCGTCGCGTTCAGCATCAAGACGAAGGTCGACCGCCCGTAGGCACCTCGTGGGTTGAGGAGCACGCCGCAGGCGCGCGTCTCGAAACCCGGCGCCGGGGTTTCGAGACGCGCCGCTACGCGGAGCTCCTCAACCCGCGGAACGCAGACCGGCCGCACCATAAACTTGGAGCGCCCGTGAACACCGACGAGGGGTCAGACATCCGCATGGCTCAACCGCGACGCGTGCCGCAATGGTTCGCGTTGACGCGCGCACTGTTCGAGTCGGCCAAGTTCTCCCGTGCGCTGTCGCTGTGCATCGTGGGTGTCGCTTTCCTGACGACCGCCATTCGCGACGTCATCGGATGGCCCGGCCTCATCGGCGTGCTCGGCGCACTCGTCGTGCTCGCGGCCGGCTCCTTCATCGCGCACTGGCCCGCCATCGAGTGGCACGGACTGCTGCCGGTGTCGCTGTTGCTGTTCGTCGGCTGGTGCGCCGTGTCCGTCATCTGGAGCGTCTACCAGTGGGCGACCCTCGCCGCCGTGCTGTACCAGGTGCTGTTCGCGTTCCTGGCTGTCTATCTGGCGCTGGTGCGGGATGCGATCCAGATCGTGCGCGTGATCGGCGACGTTCTGCGGGTGCTGCTCACGGCATCCCTCGCCCTCGAGGTTCTGAGCGGGCTGCTGATCGACATGCCGATCAAGTTCCTGGGCATCGCCGGCAACCTCGCGCACGGCGGACCCATCTCCGGACTCTTCGGAAGTCGCAACCAGCTGGGGCTCGTCGCACTCATCGCAGCTGTGACGTTCATCATCGAATGGCGCACGAAGTCGGTGTCACTGCTTATGGCATCGTTCTCGGTGCTGGTGGCGGCCCTGTGCCTGGTGTTCTCCAGCTCTCCCGTCATCGCGATCATGCTCGTCATCGTGGTGCTGGCGAGCGCTGCGCTGTTCGGGCTCAGACACATCCGCAGCGAGCGCTGGCGTTTCTACGTGCAGATCGTGCTCGGCGTCTTCTCGACTGCGGTCGCCGTTCTCGCCTTCATCTTCAGGGCACCCATCATCGACCTGCTGCACGGCGAGAGCGTGATCACGGTGCGGTACGACGTGTGGATCCAGATCTGGCACCTCATTCCGACGAACCCATTGCTCGGCTGGGGCTGGATCGGCTTCTGGCGAGGCTCCCTGCCGCCCTATTCGCTCATCAACGCGGCGACCGGCGCTCCGCACGCCAACGGCTTGAACGCGTTCCTGGATGTCTGGCTGCAGGTCGGCCTCGTCGGATTCCTGCTCTTCCTGCTGCTGCTCGGGCTCGCGATGTTCCGATCCTGGCTGCTCGGTTCCAACAAGCGCAGCGTCATCTACGCCTGGCCGCCGCTCGTGCTCATCGCACTGATCGGCACGGCGATGGCCGAGAGCACGATTCTCTACGACGGCGGCTGGATGCTGCTGGTCATCTGCACGGTGAAGGCGTCGCAGGGCATGTCGTGGCGGCAGGCGCTGCCGGCGGCGCCGGAGCCGACCGATGCAGGCTAGAGACTCCGCAAGTGCGTGAATCTAAGACCGCGAAGCCCAAGAAATCGCGCTGGTGAACGACAGCGGACCGCGCGGAATCACCAGGCTGTCCAGCCGCCATCGATCGCGATGACCTGCCCCGTGACGTAGCCTGCGGCGTCGCTTGCCAGCCACGCCACGGCGCCACGCATGTCGTCTTCGGTGGCCATTCGGCCCAAGGGGGTCAATGCCTCGTAACGCTGTACGAATTGTTCATCTTGCCCGCGCGCAATACCGCCAGGAGCGATCGCGTTCACGCGTACCCCCGGCGCCATGACGGTCGCCAGGTAGCGCGTGAGCTGGGCGATTCCGCCCTTGGTGGCACCGTACGCCGCGGGATTCCCCATCGACGTCCCGTCATAGAGCCGCATGTTCGGCCCCACAAGCCCATAGATCGAACTGACGTTGACAACGGAGCCGTGCGTCGATGCTCGGAGCAGGGGAAGCGCCGTCCTCACGAGGGAGAACGGCGCGAGCAAGTTCAGTTGGGCTGCTGAAAGGAATGCCTCGTCAGTCTGCTCGTCGAACGGCACCGCGTATCCGGGCACACCACTGGTCCCGGTGAACGCAGCGTTGTTGACGATGATGTCCAAGCCACCCGCGACGCGTTCGACTTCGTCGACGATCCGCGACGCCACACCGGCTTCCATGAGGTTCGCACCGATGCCGAGGTGCGGTCCAACCAATACCTCGTCTAGTGCATCCGCCGTGGCCTGGCTCGCACCCTCGTCCAGATCGATGACGACGACGCGAGCACCCAATTCAGCGAGAGTCGAGGACAGCACAGACCCCAATGGGCCCGCACCACCGGTCACCACCGCGGTTCGGCCATCGAGGGACATGAGATCGCGCAATGGGCGTGAGACAGTCATCAAGTTTCCTCCGTTGGCACGGCGGGAAGCCGTACGAAGCCGCCCGCCGCCAGTGCCTCGATCATGCGGAACTCGGATTCGTCGTCGATCGAGAAAGCCTCGGCCTCGGGAATCTCGAATGGGGCGAATACTCCCTCGTCAAGCCAGTTGGACTTCAGCCGTCTGACGAACGCTGAACGCCATAGATAGAAGGAACCGTTGACACGCAAGTACCGACGCGGGTTGCCCTGTCGCCGCGTAACCCCCGCTGCCTCCGGAAAGAAGCGACGCATGGTTCCGTCCTCGGCTTCTTCGATCCCGACCCAGAGCGGGTCGAAGAACGGTGCGGACACGGCGACGACGCCGTCGAGGTCGGGCCGTGCATCGAACTGCAAAATCGCCTGGTCGATATGATGCGGATCTCGCGCTGGACTGGTCGGGTCGAGTAGCAGCACACCGTCGTATGACACACCCTCTTGGCGTTCGACCTCGGCGAGCGCGTGTTGGATGACCGGTGCCATCGGTGTGTCGTCTTGAGCCAGCTCTGCAGGGCGAATGAACGGCACATCACCTCCGAGAGCCCGAGCCGTGTTCGCGATCCCCCGGTCGTCGGTCGTGACGATGGTGCGGGCAACCGACGGGAGCGCCTCGCCGCAGGCAATCGCGTAGCCGATCAAGGGAACACCCGCGAGCGGCAGCAGGTTCTTGCCAGGCAGTCCCTTCGAACCGCCTCGTGCCGGGATGACGGCGAGGATCTTGCTGCTCAAGTCAGGGCCTCTCTGAATGTCGATACGACCCGTCCAGTTTGCGCCACCCGACGGCTCGGGCTCGTTCGGTGACCTCGACCGCGAGCCGTGCGGTCGCGAGGTCGAGAAGGCCGTCTTCGCTTCGGCCTTCCAAGACTCCCGAGAGTGCTCTGGCCTGCCGGGCGAGCACCGCGTCGCGGTCCAGATCGTCTGGATAGTCGGTGCTGCGAACCTCACCGTCAACGGTGACGGTCTCGACACGGGAAGCGATCGCATCCCATCGCACCGATCCGTTCGGAGAGGTGACGTGCATCGACCGTGCTATCGGACGGGTCACGTAGTCCAGGCGCATCGAGACCTGCGACCCGTCAGCACTTTCCCAAGTCAAGTCTGCCGCCTCCTCGACCATGAGCCCGAGAACGGGCGAAGGCACCGGAGAGAGAGTTGCCCCCAGCGGCCCCGATGGGTGTCCGAAGGTCCACAGCGCGTAGTCGATCTCGTGCACCAGGTCGAGCAGTACACCGCCCTCACCCTGGCGGGCAGAATACGACTCGCGGTAGTCGCGGTCCGGACGCCAATGAGGCAGCCAGCTCTGCGAGACGATGCGCACCGACGCCGCAAACGGCTCTGTGCCGCTGAGCCTTCCGACGGCCGCGCGTGCGGCGCGCAGGCCTTCGTGGAAACGCAAGGGCGCGCACACGCGCACGCGGTCCCGCCGTGGGTGCGCTTCGAGGGCCTCGACTTCCGCTGTCGAGCGGGCCAAGGGCTTCTCCACCAGGACCAAGCCGGCACCGGCATCCAATGCCTCGATCGCGTCCTGTATGTGGCGAGCAGTATCCGTCGCCACGACCACGAGGTCGGCCCCTTGGGGCACCGCGTCGGCGATGCGCGCACCCGCCAGTTCCGGAGAGGATGACCGGCCGTCACGTACCGGAACCGCAACCAGATCCACCACCCCGATCGAACGCAGCACCCTCAGGTGCCGAGAACCGATCGAGCCGGTGCCGCGGACAGCAGCTGTGTTGATCACCGAGCGCGGACCTCTTCGTGTCTGTTTCGGGGGCGGGCGGGGCACAGAGTACCGCTGGTCGCATTCCGCCCCGCCATACTATGGCCATATGTCAGACGTGCCGAGCTCTGGTCTCGTGATCCTGGGCGGTGGTGGCCACGCGCGGTCGATCGCCGACGTTGCTGCTCGCAGCGGCATTCCGCTGCTCGCCGTCGTCGATCCCTTCATTCCGTCAGGCTGGAGCGTCACTGTCGTTTCGGAAGTCGCCGATCTTGATGACCGAGCGCTGGCCGGGTCCTTCACGGTAGCCATTGGCGACAACACGGTGCGTGCGCGAGAGCTCGCGCTGGCTGACGGAATGGGTCTCACCCTCGCCACCGTCATCGCATCTACGGCCACCGTCGGTGGCACGCTCGGCGACGGAAGCCAAGTCCTGGAACACGCCCACGTCGGACCCGGCGCTCGTATCGGCCGCGGGGTGATCATCAACACCGCTGCCGTCGTCGAACACGACGTCGTCATCGACGACCACGTTCACGTCGCACCCGGCGCACGACTCCTGGGAGGGGCCAGCATCGGCCAAGGCGCCTTGGTCGGTGCTGGGGCCGTCGTATTGCCCTCCGTCAGCGTGGGCGCAGGTGCGATGGTCGGTGCCGGTAGTGTGGTCGTGCGAGATGTCCCCGCGGGGGCTGTAGTCAGTGGAGTACCAGCACATCCGCATCGCCGCGCGGGCACAGATCCGAAATCCGTCTGACCGAGCGAAGGGTCGCTGTGGAAACAATCACCGTCGGGAACCACCTTTTGGGTGGGGATCTGCCGTTCGTCATCGCCGAAGCCGGCGTCAACCACGACGGCGATGTCGCTAAGGCCCACACTCTCATCGACGTCGCGGCAGAGGCCGGAGCCGGATCCGTCAAATTCCAGACCTTCGAAGCGAGTTCGCTGGTCGCGGAGAACACGTCTTCTGCTCCCTACCAGGAGCGCGCGACGGGGTCATCGTCGCAGTCCGAGTTGCTCCAAGCGCTCTCACTGCCGCGCAGTGCATGGCGCGAGTTGTCGGATCATGCCAGCGAGAAGGGTCTGCTTTTCCTCTCGACACCGTTCGACCTGGCCAGCGCCGACCTGCTGCTCGAACTCGGGGTGCCGGCACTCAAAGTTCCCTCCGGCGAACTCACCAATCTCGCCTTCATCCGTCGTCTTGCCGAGTTGGGCGTTCCATTGCTGATCTCCACCGGTATGGCAAGCCTCGACGAGGTCGGTGCGGCGCTCGAAGCGGCCGCGGCCGCGCCGGGCCGTGCGCTGTTCCATTGCGTCTCGGCCTATCCCGCTCCGTTCGAGGATTGCAATCTGTTGGCTATTCCCGCGATGGCCGAGCAGTTCGACGTGCCGGTCGGCTGGTCTGACCATACGGCCGGATCGACGGCGGCGGTCGCCTCCGCGGCACTCGGCGCACGCATCTTCGAGAAGCATTTCACGCTCGATTCCACTGCGCCTGGTCCGGACCACGCAGCCAGCCTCGAGCCAGAAGAATTGGCGGAGTACATCAGCGATGTCAGCACCGCCGTGCAGATGCTCGGCGACGGCAAGAAGCGGCGGATGCCGAGCGAGTTCGAGAACGCTCCCTTGGTTCGCCGCTCGTGGCATGTGCGCCGAGACTTGCCGGCCGGGCATGTCATCTCCACCGACGACGTGATCGCCCTGCGCCCGGAGACAGGCGTCTCGGTCGCCGTGGACATCGTCGGCCGTACGACCACGCGCGCGGTCGCGACAGGCGATGCTCTCGTTCCGGACGCAGTCACGGCCGAATGACTGTCGCGGTCTTCGTTTCCGGGCGAGCCGACCTCGGACCCCTCGGGCCGGTCCTCGCCAGGATCGCTGAAGCCGCGCACGAGTTGCTCGTGCTCACGGGCGTCGGATTCGACGCGGAGTCTGCCGGAGCCGCGCTCGCCGATATCGGGGTCAACCGGGTTGTCGTTCGCGCTATCGGCCCGCGACTCGTAGGCGATACCCCGGCGGATGCCGCTCGTACCGGTGCAGCCCTGTCCCAGGGCATCGCGGAGGTGCTGGACACCATCGAGGTCCTCGTGGTGCTCGGAGATCGCTGGGAGCTGCCTTGGGTGGTGATGCCTGCGGTGCTCGCTCGGGTACCCGTCGTGCATCTTCACGGTGGAGAGGTCACTGAGGGCGCCATCGACGAGCGCGTCCGGCACGCGATCACCAAGCTGTCCGACGTGCACTGCGTGGCCTCCACGGATGCCATGGACCGTCTCGTGCAGATGGGAGAAGATCCGGCAACGGTGCACGTCACCGGAGCCCCTGGGCTCGATCGTCTCGCCGAAGCCACCCCGCTTTCGGATGCCGAGATTGCATCGGCTCTTGGCGTCGATCTTCGAAGGCCGTTGGCGCTGTTCACTTATCACCCGGTCACGACCGAGTCGGTCGCGGAGATGGTGCACGGGGCGGTCGATGCATTGCTGGGAACCGCCGACGCTGCCGCAACCGTGATCGTCACCCACCCTGGGCCGGACCCCGGTGGCTATGCCGTACGTGACGCCTTGCTCACCGCGGTAGAGACGCTCCCGAATGTCGTTGCAGTGCCAGCACTTGGCGCTCGGTATCCGCGTGTGCTCGCTGCCTGCGACGTCGTTGTCGGCAACTCATCGTCGGGCATCATCGAAGCCGCCACGGTGAACGTACCGGCTGTCGACGTCGGCACTCGTCAAACCGGGCGATTGCGTGCAGCCACCGTCACCCACGTCGACGACGGACGCGAGAACGTGAAGGCGGGCGTTCAGCGGGCGCTGGCGAGCCCCCACCCCCACGGTACGATGAACCCTTACGGCGACGGGCGGGCCGCCGCGCGCATCGCCGAATTGATCTTGCAGATCCGGCGCCCGGCTGGGCCGAAACGCTTCCGTGATCTCGACGCTCGTGTGATCCGCCGGGCGGACCAGAAGGAGACACTGCACGATGAATAGAACCCGTACCGTGGCCGACTACACACTCGGCTCTTCGGCCAGCATTCGGGATGCGATGAAGCTGATCGACCGCAACGGCCTGGAGATCGCGGTGCTCGTCGACAATGGACTTCTGGTCGGTGTACTCACCGACGGCGACCTGCGCCACGCCATCCTCGACGGCGCGGCGCTCGATGATCCCGCGCTGGCTCGCGCCACGCGCAACCCGACGACAGTGCCGGAGGGTACGAACCGTGCTCACGCGCTCGACGTCATGCGGGCCACGCGGCTCGAGCAGATTCCGGTGATAGACGGCGACGGCCGGGTGATCGGTATGCATACCCTCAGCGATATCGTCGGCCATCCTGTGCTCGACAACGTCGCTGTCGTGATGGCGGGTGGGCGTGGCGTGCGCCTCGGAGAGCTGACTCAGCACACTCCTAAGCCACTCGTTCCTATCGCCGGGCGCCCCATCATCGAGTGGGTTCTACTCAATCTGATCAGTGGCGGCATCCGCACGTTCTACATCTCGGTGAATTACCTAGCAGACCAGATCATCGAGCGCCTCGGCGACGGCTCCTCCATCGGAGCAACGATCCATTACATCCATGAAGACGCCGAGACCCCATTGGGAACGGCGGGCTCCCTCGCGCTGATCGACCGTGCCGAACTGCCCGACGCTCCCCTGGTCGTGACGAATGCCGACCTGATGGTGCAATTCGACGTCGGTGAATTCATCGACTCGCATGTGGCTATGGGTAGTGCCGTGACCGTCGCCACACGACGCTACGAGCACCAGGTGCCATTCGGCGTAGTCGAGCGCGGCTCCGACCGGCACATCGCTCAACTTGTGGAGAAGCCTGTTCTCGACGTCGAGACCAATGCTGGAATCTACGTCGTCTCGCCCGATGCATTGGGCTTCGTGCCCTCAGGCCGTCCCAGTACGATGCCAGAGCTTGTCGAAACCTGCATCCAGCGTGGTCTCACCGTTGGGGCTTGGTCGATGGAATCGGATTGGATCGACGTCGGAACACCTCGCGACTTGGCGAGAGCAAGGGGAAATCAGTGAGTGCGATTGCCGGTAAGACCGTTCTGGTGACCGGAGCGGACGGCTTCATCGGCAGCCACCTCGTCGAACGCCTCGTTCGCGACGGCGCGAACGTGCGAGCAATGTGTCTCTACAATTCCAACGGGTCGGCCGGCTGGCTCGACGAGTCGCCGATCCGCGACGACCTCGATGTGAGACTCGCGGACATCCGCGATGCAGAGTATGTGCACACGCTGGTCAAGGGCGTCGACGTCGTGCTGCACCTTGCAGCGCTCATCGCGATCCCGTACTCGTACGTGGCACCGCGTTCTTACGTCGACACGAACATCACCGGCACGCTCAACGTGCTCGAGGCGGTCCGCGCGGAAGGGACGCCGCGCATGGTGCACACCTCGACCTCCGAGGTTTACGGCACACCAGAGTCCGTTCCGATCACTGTCACTCACCCGCTGCGCGGGCAGTCGCCATACTCGGCATCGAAGATCGGTGCGGACAAGATGTGCGAGTCCTACGCGTTATCGTTCGAGACGCCAGTCACGGTACTGCGTCCTTTCAACACGTTCGGCCCTCGCCAATCGATGCGAGCTGTCATCCCCACCATCCTCAACCAGCTCCTTGCCGGGGCAACCGAGGTTCACCTGGGCGCTTTGTCACCGAAGAGGGACTTCACCTTCGTCGCCGACACCGCCGACGGCTTCGTGCGCGCTGCGACGAAGGATCTCACGCCCGGCACGGTGGTGCAGCTCGGAACGGGGCGCACGGTGTCGATCGGCGAGACATTCGAGATGTGCCTCGAGGCAACGAGATCGACGGCGACGGTGACAACCGACGAGGACCGGTTCCGTCCGGCTGGCTCGGAAGTCGAGATTCTGCTGTCCGACCCCAGCCAAGCAGCTGAAGTGCTCGACTGGACACCGCAGACTTCGCTCGAAGACGGCTTGCGAGCGACTGCCGAGTGGCTGCGCGGCCGGGTCGATGCGACCACCGCGGGGATCTACCACCGATGAGCGCCCAGAGTTCAGACAGCGCCTCCTGGGGAAACACTCCTCGAGCGGAGACGGCGAACTCCGATCTGCCGTTCATCCCGCTCGCCGTCCCTACCATCACAGACCACGAAGTGGCACGAGTGACCGACGCCGTGAAGTCGGGATTCGTCTCGTCCGTCGGTCCGTATGTCGCGGAGTTCGAGCACACGTTCGCCGAACTGGTCGGCTCGAAGTACGCCGTCGCCTGCACGAGCGGCACCGCCGCGATCCACCTGGCCTTCGCCGCGCTCGACGTTCCGCGCGGCGCCGATATCGCCGTTCCGGACTTCACCTTCGTCGGCTCCAGCAATCCGGTCGCGTACGTGGGTGCAAACGCGTTGCTCGTCGACTCCGACCGCGAGACGTGGTGCTTGGACCAGGACCTGCTCATCGAGGCATTGGAGAACCGGAAGCGCAAGGGTGAGGCGCTACCCGCAGTGGTCGAGCCCGTGCACATTCTCGGTCAGCCCGCGCGGATCGACCGCCTGGTCGAGTTCTGCCTGAGCAACGGCATCGCCATTGTCGAAGACGCCGCAGAATCGCTCGGCGCCACATGGAGCGACGGCGCCTTCGCCGGTCGCCACACCGGCACCATCGGCACCATCGGCGCCTTCTCCTTCAACGGCAACAAAATCGCCACGGCAGGCGGCGGCGGGATGCTGGTCACCGACGACGCCGACCTTGCCGCGCGGGCAAAGCACCTCTCCACGCAAGCCAAGGTGCCAGACATCGGGTACCTGCACGACGAGGTCGGATACAACTACCGCCTGACCAACATCGCAGCCGCGCTCGGCCTTGCGCAACTCGACCGTCTCGATGAGCTGAAAGCACGACGCGCACACGTCGCGCGCCGCTATGACAAGGCGTTCGCCGGTACGGCGATCACTGCCCCGCCGCGTGTCCCGGGCTTCGACGCAACCTACTGGCTGTACTCGGTGCTCGCACCCGCGGGCATCGGCACCGAGTATCGGGATGCGCTCTGGAAGCACATGGGGGAGGCGCAGATCGGCTCACGCCCGCTCTGGCGCCCGCTGCACATGCAGCCACCGTGGCAGGGGTCTGCGCAGCTCGGCGGCGCGGTCGCCGAAGACATCTTCAACCGCGGACTGTCATTACCCTGTTCGTACGACCTCACGGATGCCGAGCAGGACCGCGTCATCGACGTCGCGCTCGAGTTCCTTTCTCAACTTCGGTAGGCATCCCTGTCCGCTTCGGCGCCGGTGTCGATCGTCGACCGGCATTCGCTGCTCCCTCAGTGGGGCCATCGGCTTGTGCGATGGGTCCCCGCCATAGTCGGCTACGTCGCCACGCTGGTGATGTTCGTTGCCTTCAACACACCGTTGCTCTCTGTTTTCCTGTACTCGCTGTACCTTCTCGTCTTCGCAGCGATTCCCGGGACGTTGCTATGGCGAATGCTGAGGACGAATCCCAAGTCATTCCTCGAAGAAGTCGCTGCAGGAACTACACTCGGGCTCTGCGTCCAGACCCTCTTGACTTGGCTGCTCACGCCGTTTGGAGTACCGCGATTAGCCGCGGTCTGGATCGTCATCGTGGTGGGCCTCTGCATTGTCCGTCCCCGGCTCCGGAGCCTGTGGCGTTCGCAGGCAGACGCCGCAGAAACCCCTGCATGGATGGGCTGGGCTCTGTCCGCGTTCAGCGTGCTGGCGTGTTGGTGGGTGGTCAACAACGACTGGCGGAACCACACGATCTCGCAGATTCCTGGCATGCCCGGTCAGTGGTACGCGGTCGCGCCACAAGAGGACATGAACTTCCAGCAGGCCATCTCAGCAATGGTGCTTCATGGTGGAACCACCTTCCCGAATGTTGCAGCCATACCTCTCAAGTACGAGTTGATGGTCTCGTACCACATCGCAGATGCAGCCCGTTGGACGGGGATCGATCTAACGGTTCTCGTCTTACGCCTGGCCACGATCCCTCTCTTGATCCTCGCTGTGCTGCTTTGTGCCGCTTTGGCACATCGGATCACGAAGTCATCGGTCGGCGCAGTTCTCGGAGCCGGGTTCGCGTACTTCACGAATCCTCCGCCATTGTGGGCGGGCACTCATTACCCCCTCATCCAGGTCGCGAGCCTCAATCTCGGCGTCTATAGGAGTCCCACCCAGACGTTCGCGCAACCGATATTTCATCTGCTGCTACTGCTCGCAATAGTCATCATCAGCCGGAAACGCGTAAGCCTTCCCCAACTATCGGCTTTCGTGCTGATCGCGTTCGTCGCTGGAGGAGCCAAGGCGACTCTGCTGCCTCAGACGATCTGCGCTCTGATCGCGGCTTTGGCTGTTGGCTGGATTATCAGGGCGCGAAAGTCCGGAAGAATATTGTTCCTTCTTGGCGCAGTCGCAGTCCTCTTCCTCGCCACTCTGTACTTGATTCTGGGCACCGGGGCCCGCGGTCTCGTCCCATCTCTCGATGTCACAGCCACGCACTGGACCGCATTCGCATCGTTGCTGCACCCGGCTTTCGCTATTCACCTCAGCCCGTTCAAGGCAGCATTCCTAGCAGTGGGGTGGTCTCTCGGGGTGATCGCGGCGCTCGTCGCGATCATCGTGAAACGCAAAGACCTAGGGGTCTGGATGCTCGCCGGCGTCGGGCTGTCAGGCTTCGGTGGATCCTTATTGACGGCACATCCCACCCTCAGCCAGATCTGGTTCTTGCGCGGCGCCTGGCCCCTACTGGGCATACTCGCTGGGATCGGTGTCTTCGAGGCTGCCAAAGCGCTGCATGTCAACCGTCGAGTCGGAGTCGCGGTAGTGCCGGTGTCCCTAGTACTCGGACTCGGGGCTGCAGTTGCGGTGCGGCATTCCTTTCATATCCCAATCGCTTATGAGTACCAAAAGACGTGGGCAGATCTTTTCGCGCCGTATGCGGTCCTCATCTCTCTCTCGCTCCTGATCGGCGCCATCGCTGTGCTTGTGATCGTCCTGTTCGCGAAGCGCAGGCGAGCGCCCCTCAGCGGACTCGTGATCGTCGGGCTGCTCGTCTCGGTTGTCGCGCTCCAGGGCTCGAGCGCGACGGAATTGGCCGTTCAAGGGCTTTTGCCGATGTCGCAGACCTCCTGGTTTCCAAAGACCGACGCCGACGGGGCGTACGCGGCCCGGTGGGTGCGTGACCATTCTCAGGTTGATGACACGATCGTCACCAACATGCACTGTTTAGGGACGGCGCAACCGCCGTTCAGCGCCCAGCCTCCCGTGAAGGCGGAGCCCCCCGTCGACGCATATTGCAGCAACGCCCGGCACTTCTGGCTCGGCGCGCTCTCAGAAAGACAAGTGCTCCTCGAAGGCTGGGACTACGCCCCAGCCCCGCAGGACGTAGCTCCTGATTGGGATTCGGCCCCGGCCGGGACACGGTTCTGGGATCCAGCATTCCTCGCTCAGAATGACGGGGCTCTATCGAGTCCATCGCCGACGACGATGAACTGGCTGCGGGAGCACTCCGTGGACTGGATCGTCGTTGATCGCTCTGTGTCGCGCGAGTCTTCGCGATTGAAAAACTACGCCGACCTCGTACTCGTAAAGGGCCATTTCGCTGTGTACCGAGTCGATAGCAACGCTGCCGGCGGTTAGCTTGGGTTCAGAATGCGAGAGCGTACATCGGCTAATGTGCGCGCAAATCCGACAGGGAATGGAGTGTGGGCCCTTCGATCGAGTTCCGGAAAAACCGTCGAGCGCACGCGTAAATCTCTCGTCTGCGACGTCGCGTATGTCGAGGATGCGAGGATAAGCGGCGGGCGACGACGGGCGATCAGACGCATCTCTCCGAGGACCTTGGCGATCGAAATCGCCTGACCAGTGGCGATGATCTTGGTGACGGGTCGCGAACCCGATTCCCAAGCTGCCACTGTTTGTAGCAGGTCGACGACGACGGTCGCGGCGTCCTGAACGTAGATGTAGTCGCGCAGGGTGTCCATGGGCACATAGACCCCCAGCGGCCTATTCGTCACCAGGGAGACGCAAAGTTGCGAGACGAGTCCCTGGGGTTTGGCAAGGTTCTGTCCAGGGCCGTACAGGTTTGCGATCCGACCGATGGCCACGCGCGCACCGACATCAGTGAGGCTCGCGACGATGCGTTCGAGAATCAGCTTTGTTTGCCCGTACGGCGCGAGCGGAGAAGGAAGGGTTGATTCCGTAAAGGGCGGATTTGCCGATCCCCCATATGCGCCGCCCACCGACGAAGCGAAGAAGATCGTACCCCGGCTCGCCGCCTTCGATCGAGCAATGTGATCGACGAACGACGAGAAGACGGCGATCTCTTCGTCGAATGCGTTCTGGGGTGTCTGAGTGACGCCGGCTCCGGCAGACCAATACAAGGACCACGGCTCGTCGGGCTTAGTGAGACTACGAAAGGCGTGCTGCAGATCGCTTCGACTCGCCGGTAGCCCCCAACGAATCTCCGGAGAGAAAACGTCGGCGCCGCGCCGCGTCAATTCACGTGAGAGCGCTTGCCCTAAAAGGCCGTGGCTCCCGATAACGAGCGCGCGCTTCGCATTCACTTCGGAAAGTCCTTGCCCTCCGGGGTGAATGCAGTCGTCTGACTGTCGCGCCCGAGTGGGCCACGGTCGGGGTCGGAGATGATCAGGTATGGCGGTCTTCCCATCGCCTGGTTGACGACGACCCCGACATACTCGGCGATGATCCCGAGGAAGAAGAGGACGATGCCACCGATGACGAGCACCGCCACCATGAGAGAGGCCCATCCCTGTGGCCAAGAGCCCCCGGCGACGCGATTGACGGCGAGCACGATCGCAGTAACGAGTCCGAGAGCAGCGAGGATCGCTCCGACGACGCTGACGACACGTAGGCCCCTGGTGCCGCTCGTAAGGACGAGTCGCCAGAAGTGAGAAAGCAAGCGACGCAAGTTGTAGCCGGATGGTCTGTCGAACTCTTCACGGAGCCGGATCGGGGCCGTCGAAATGTCGTCAGCAACCCACCCGAGCGCCACGTCGAGATACACACCTTGACCCGCATAGGCTGCGACGGACCGACCGGTCTCGCCCAACATGAGACGAAACGAGTGATAGACGCGTGCGCCTTTGCCGCCGCTCAAAACGTCGACGATCCGCTTCGACGTACGCGACGTGACGTTACGGAAGAAACTGTGCGGAGCCTCGTTCACTGGGTGCGCGTAGACGAGACTGGCCTGCTCCTCCATTGCCACGTCCAGCATGATTCCAATTTGCCCGGGGTCGTACTGACCGTCCTCATCGATCGTGGAGATCCACTCCTCCCCTGACGACGCGATGCCCGCAAGGGTCGCAGCGTGCTGACCGAAGTTGCGGCTCAGCCATATCCCTCGAACAAAGGAGTGGAGTTGCTCCAGTTCTCGAATCACAGAGGCGGACGCGTCCGGTCCGTGATCGTGGACGAGGAGCACTTCCGCGACTCGGGCCGCGCGCCCGTGCGGAGTCCTGAAACCGTCAACTAGTGACTGGATCTCGGCCACGAGGGCCGGCAGAGTTTCTGCGCCACGATATACGGGCACAACAACCGAGATCGAGTGGGGCGGCGTTACAGGGGTCACGCCGTGACACTACATTAAGAGTGATGCTCACAGACCGCGGTGCGACTGAGACGGCAGCCGATCACGATGCCCAAAGGGTGTCCGAGGCTTCTGCCACTCCTCGCGGCCTGCTGCTCAAGCTCGTCACGGATCAGCGCGTCGCGTTCCTCATTGTGGGTGCCTTCAACACCGTGCTCGGCTGGGCCCTGTTCACGCTTGCGCAGCAACTCATCGGTGTGCACCTCGGCCGCTTCGGCTACATGGTTTCTCTCTATTTGTCGTACGCCGTCGCCATTCTCTGCGCCTTCTTCCTCCACAGGTACTTCGTGTTCAGGGTGCGCGGCCACTTCTGGCTCGACCTCGCGCGATTCACCGTCGTCAATCTCGCAGGTCTCGGACTCAATACGGTTTTGCTGCCTCTCGTCATCGAGACCACAGGGACCGCCCCTGTAATCGCCCAGGGATGTGTCGCGCTCGCCGTCGCGGTGATCAGCTACGGCGGGCACAAGTATTTCTCCTTCAGGCGCACAAAGAAGCACGACGCGGTCTCCTAACGCGAGCCTGGCTGGTTCTCCGCCGCGGACGATGCCATCAGGAATCGGGTCCCCTCGTCGGTATCGCAGATGCCGCCTGCGTGACCCAGTGTCTGGGACAGTCAGCGCTCATTCGGTGGGGTCAGCGGGTGCGGGAACGGCTCGCCTTTCGCAGGAAGGCGAGGCAGCCGACCGGGCAGATGACTGAGCGGGTGGCGCAGAAACGCCGACGGCGGTGATGCCGTGGATGATTCCTTGGCCCCGCGCGGGCGCCCAACAAGGCCAAGTACGGCGCCGGCTTTGCGCACGGGAGCGCTGATCCAATAGCTCAAGAACGGATTCGGCGATCGATGCTCCCAGCCGAGCGCCGCACGCAAGCCTGCGGGATCGAGCAAATGGTCGCGTCCTAGCTCTGCCAGTGCGATCGATCGGAGGCGCTCGGTGTCGACGTCGGCGTAGAACTCCGGCCATAGGTCGCGAGTTCGTTCGGCGACACCCGTTCCGAGGCTCCCCGTCGAGGCGTCAGATCCATAGATCGCAATTTCGGTGCCTTCGGCGGCAGCGTAGAGAATCGCGGTTGAAAGCTGGTTGGACACAACGCGGGGTGCCGACCTCACCAGTGCGAGGATTCGCCCGAGGAACTCGGGATCGCGTCGTGCCCCAGCACTCACCACAGTGTGGCCGAACTTGGTCCACACCGCGCGCTTGTCCGGGCGGTCTAGGTCCTCAGGATGCACGCAGATGACGGCAGGGCCCTCGCGATCCGCGATCTCGCGAGCGAAAGCGACATCGTCACTTCCGACTTCCACGAGACGGGTGCCGTGAACGGGAAAGACGACGGCTGCACTGCGGCGCGACGGTGCACCTGCCGTCAGCGCGCTGAGGTAGAGGAAGGGGGCGCCGATCGCCGTCGTTTCGAACGAGTCGTCCTCGGCACTCCACCCCCGAGCGGCGTGACTCCAGACGAGTCGGCGAGCGGTTTTCGGGAGCGTCGCGAAGTCCGCGAACTGGGCGAGGTTGGGGGAGGTGACGGTCCAACCGTGCTGAATGAGTCCGTTGATGTGTCGCACAGAATCGAGCCCAGCCGCGCGAGCAAGTGCAGCGCTGTGGCCGTAGTAATGGTTCTGAATATCCATAGCGTGAGTGCTGTCAGGCCGTACCGAATATGTTGCGGCGCGATTCCGGGACCTCATACGGGACGAGGTCATGAGGCGACCCCGCGAGCCGGAAAAGACCGGACTCTATGTCGGGAAGGGTGAGTTCGTGGCCCGGTACCGGGATAACGTAGACAGGGCGGTTGAGGGCGGCCGCTTCCCAAAGTGACGTCGAGTACCCACCAACACAGATTGCAGAGCGCTGGACGGTAGTCAAAGTGTCATCCGCGGAAATGGTCACTTTCTCGGACAGACCCGCGGCGGCGAGTTCGGCAGGGATGATGGGCCGCTGAGCAGGGTGTGGGGCAACCACCACCTTGAGATCAGGGCGTTCGCGAACCAACTCCTGAACAAATGCCAGAATGCGGCGAAGTACCCTCGGTTGGGAGATAACACATACGTCCCAGAGCGGCTCTCCTGCATCGCGGCTTGCTGCCGCAATAAGCTCAGGCTGTTGCCGCGGCACGATGACGTGCTCTTGATAGGCATTTGTGCGAGCTGCCCAAAACTCCGACCACGCGTACAGGCGCGTAGCCCCGTAACGAGGCGTGTCGCCAAACCAGAATGTGGGATGGTACCTGCCCGTATCCGCGTACTGGATGTCGGAGACGAGCGCACCGGCACGTTGTGCAGCCACGCTCACCCCGGCCCACCAATGGCTCGAAGAGATCAGGACTTCCTCTGGCTTTACACGATCAAATACGGGTGTCCAGAAGTCCCGTTGGTCCAGGAATGTGAGCAGCCGGCTACGCAGGTGGCTGCCGAGGTCTACGCGGATGCCGAGCGCGTTAGTAAGGGCTTCCTCGAATGGTCGGGCATCGACCTCCGCCTCACGCAATTGCACCCACCGTCGACGGGTGCTCTGGCGCCAGTGGTTGAACTCATGCAACGGATACGTCGTGTTGACGTCATCGACCTCTGGGTACCCGTCAGGCTCTGGCTGAACGACGAACATCGAGCCATCCCGGAAGGCCGCAGTTCGGTAATCGGTTCCGCCCCTCCTGCTGTAGTCAAACACCACTCGCCTCGCAGCGGGTGCCGTCGAAAGTCGCTTGGGCCCGTCATACACATCGCGTACTGGTGTTCCGATCGCGGGTGCCGATCCCCACATCCCGAGTGCTTCGGCAATCTGGATGATCATGGCCGCCCGACCGAGTTCCCATACGTGAACCCCGTCCGCTGTCGTGATGTCGAACAGCCCATAGTCGCGTTCAGCGGCACAAATCCGCTCGAACATTTCGCCGTAACCGAACGGAGGCGCGATGCGGCGCTCGGAGACTGCGTCGCGCAGCACCAGCCAGTCGTACTCGCCCTTGATACTCACCGCGGGCTGGCGTACCGAACCAGCATTATCCACAACGACGCCACCGGCCGTATTCACGGGAATACCAAAGTTGTCAACGCCCGAGGTGATCGGAAACCACGGATGCCGAGCGACCTCTCGTCGGGTCGGGGCAGGCGTTTTTGCCACCATACGCATGAACCCGGACGTCGCAGCTTCCTTACCGAGCGCGATCGCGACGCCACCCAGAGAGCCTAGCGTCGCGGTGGGTAATCCGACCGCACGAGCGATACCACTCTGCCGTGTTGGTTGTTTCACAGCTGGCGCGATGCTCTGGATGACGGAGCTGACGGATGTGGCATTCTCGGGCAGATCACGCGTTGTTGGCTCTTCCGGGCCGAGGTCAGCCGGCCGCGCCTTCGACTTGGCGGATGCCGACAACTGTCGGACCTTCCACATGACATCGCGCGGAGCGCTTTTCGCGAGAGTCGCGATACCTCGAGTAAGTTCACCCAGGGTGAGTTGCTTGGCACCACCTGAAGCAGCGAAGATCGTGTTTCCGACGGAAGGGGTCCCGCCGCTGTAACCAGCGTCGCGGCGTAAATAAGGAAGTACCTCGAGTTCGGGTCCCTTGGTATTGGCGAGGTAGTGACGATCCTCCGATCCGGGAGCGGTCGTGTACGAAATGACTTCATCGCCCACGGCATGGAATTCGATGTGGGTCGCCCGGGGGAGTCTCTGAACCTTGGGTGTCATTACGCGTTCACCGTTGTCAATCTGAAGGTCCTCTAACTCGACAGAGGAATTCACGATTACCTGATGAAGATTCCGTCCGCCCACCCGGCGGAACCGGTGGGAGAGGGCCGACACACTCACGGGCTCCGTGCCAACCGCTGCGAAGACGTCGACGAGGTCGATCCAAATACCACCCGAGTCAAGCAACTGACGATATTGCTCGGCGACAGCCTTGTCGGCAAACCGATTGTCGAAGAGCTCTCGTGCATGGCGTCCGAACGCGATGCGCAGCGGCTCACTCGCGGCAAGCTCAGCTAGGCGCACGGCCAATCCGTCGACGTCGCCCAGCGGCACGATGTATCCGGACTGGCCGTCCTCGATCGCCTCACGGGGTCCAAACTCGAAGTCGTAAGCGACAGTGGGCCGGCCCTGGTACATCGCCTCGATAAGCGGGTAAGGGAATCCTTCCGATAATGAGGTCATCAGCACGATGTCGGCGGTGGAGTAGACATCACTTTCTGTGCCGAACCCTGGCAGGTGCACCCGCTCCTCGAGGCCGAGGGAATTGATGAGCTGTTGCACGGCCACGTAATACGGGTTCAATCGATTGATGTTGCCCCACAACGTGAGCTGGACGGACTTATCGTCGATCAGAGCAAGCGCACGGACGGCATCCAGCTGATTCTTTCGGTGTTGGAACGATGCAGGCAGAGCAATGTTGACGCCGTCGTGACCAACTTGCTCGATGGTCTCTCCGTTCTCCCCCGGGAAATTCGGGATGAACACGACATCAGCTTCATCGAACGTGGGAATGAACTGTGCGCGCAGACCGTCGGCAACAGTCTGAAGGCGGTCGATCACCCCGCGGGATTCGGTCAGCAACTGCCACAACTCGACGTGATGCAGGTAGTCACCATGAATCTGCAAAACAGTGCGAGGTCGTCGAACGTCGCTGCCGATGGCGTGTTTGAAGGCGAGGGATTGCACCGGCGAAGTGAAGATCACCGTGTCATCTGAAGAGAGAGTGGTGTTCAGCTGCCGTAGCGCGGCGAGCTGGTTCGCAGTGAACGAGTAGCGCAGCGAACCGAGTGAGCCCGAAAGAGCCGGATAGTAGTTCCGATGAAGCAGCCGACCACCGTGTGCGGCCAGCGTCTGCAATGCGAAAGCTGGCACGGCCATGTCCAGCGGCCATCGGGGCAGCATGCGATCAGAGCCGTCAGCCGGCCCGAGAAAACTCAGGACCGCGACGGGGTAGCCAGCTTCGTGCAGTCCGTTGGCGAGTTGGGAGACCGATTTGTGGTAGCCAGTCGGACCAGCAAGCTCGTTGGTACAGATCAAGATCATGAAAGGTGTGTCATCCCTCAGCGGATATTGGTGACGGGCACAGGCAGATGAAGCCTAGCCGTCAAGTCTCAGCAGGCCGTGGGCGAGTCAGATCCGGCTCTTGCGCAGGCCCGCGACGGCATCGGTAACGAGGAAGAGTGCAGCGCGCGGCGCCGAGAGGCCCTCCTCCGTGCGCAGCACTCGCCAGACCGCACGGATGGCTCGCCACCGACTGGCGGAGTGTGATCCCGGCCCGGCGACGCGGTACAGCGCGAGGGGTTCGTCGACACCAGCGGCGTGCCCACCATCTCGCAGGATGTGCAGCCACAGCGCCCAGTCTTCGGCTCCCGCGAGGTCGGGCATCGAGACCGCCCCCGCTCGCTCGAGGTCCACCACCGCGGTCAGGCACCCGATCACGTTGCTGTGAAGCAGTTGTGCGTATGTCAGCCGCGACGGCACTCGGACCACCCGTCCCTGAGAACGGAAGGTGTTGACCGAACCGGCGAAGTCGGCGTCGACACGGTGATATGCGCTGTAAACGAGCGTCGCTCCCGTGGCTCCTGCCAGCTCAAGTTGGCGTTCGAGCTTGGTCGGCAACCACAGATCGTCCGCGTCGCAGAATGCAAGGTAGCGACCACGTGCCGCCGCGATGCCGGTGTTGCGGGCTGCCGCCGGCCCGCCCTGAGTGGGCCGCGAGACAAGCTTGACTCGCGCATCCCGGCCTGCAAGCTCCTCGGCGACCGCCGTCGTGTCGTCCGCGGACGCGTCGTCGATGATGATCAACTCAAGGGAGTCCAAGGTCTGATCAAGTACGCTTTGAACCGAGTCACGCAGGGTCCGCGCGCTGTTGAACGCTGGCATGACCACCGTTACCGCGGGTTGCGCACCCTTCTCGAACGTCACGAAGAATGATCGTACCGACGCGAGGCTGAAGACCCGCCAGGCCGAACAAGCGCGTTGCGCGACAGAAACTAGTGAAAGAGGAGCCGAGCTTGACCGATCCGAAGCCGGGGGTGGCCGTCGCGCCACGCCTGACCTCCGAAGCGGCAGGGACGCTTGCCCAGCAGTCGGGTCTGCGCGAGATGGGCATCCGTCCGCCACTCGGCCGCTATATCCGTGGCGTGTGGGACCGCCGTTCGTTCATCTGGAACCTCTCGTCGTCGCGCGCCTACGTGCGCAACCAGGGGTCGTACCTCGGCCAGGCCTGGACCGTGCTCAGGCCGATCCTCGACGCCGCCACGATGATCATCATCTTCGGCTTCGTCTTTCACGGCAGCGCGCCCGGCATCGAAAACCGTGCAGCGTTCATCGTCGTCGGATCGTTCTCGTACTCCTTCTTCCAGGGCATCGTCATGGCTGGGATCGGTTCGATTCCTGCCGACCTGCAGCTCATCCGGTCCCACCAGTTCCCTCGGGCGGTCGTGCCGCTGTCCGCCGTCTTGACCGAGACGGTGCTGTTCGGCCCGATCATGGTGGCGATGGTGGTGCTTGTCGTCTTGACCGGATTCCTGCCGGACATGGGTGGCCCCGTGTTCCCGCACTGGTCGTGGCTGCTGCTTCCTGTGGCCGCTGCCTTGCTCTCGCTGTTCTCTGCTGGAGTCGCGTTGTTCTTCGCCCGGCTAGGTGCGAGAACGCCCGACATCGCGAACGTGGTGCCGTTCTTCCTCTCACTCGGACGTTTCGCTTCGGGCGCGACCTTTTCGATCGCCGGACTGACCGGACACGACAGCTGGTTCAGACCGTTGCTCTTGTATCAGCCCGTTCAAGTCTTCTTGGAGCTGATTCGATCGTGTTTCGGTAACGAGCCGCTCATTCCGATGGCG
This sequence comes from Humibacter sp. RRB41, assembly GCF_022761015.1. GTDB lineage: Bacteria > Actinomycetota > Actinomycetes > Actinomycetales > Microbacteriaceae > Humibacter. Next base: position 238,120 of record NZ_JAKWJQ010000003.1, on the reverse strand, counting down.
CCCGGCCTCTGGCTGCTCGCCATCGTGTACGCGGTGGGCGTCTTCGTCATCGGGTTCCTGTTCTTCTGGGGTGCTGAGGAGTCGTACGGCCGTGACTGACGACATCGACTACGAGATCGACGCCGAAAACCTGCCGAAGCGGGTGGTGAAGCGACCCCTGGGGTCGCCCTCAGTCATCGTCGACGACGTGCACATCACCTACCGCGTCTTCGGCGCACGCAAAGGCGGCACAACCCAGACGAAGACGTCACTGATCAACCGCGCCATCAGCGTGGGCCGACCCGATACCGGACCCATCACCGAAGTGCGCGCAGTGCGAGGAGTGTCGTTCGTTGCGCAGCACGGCGAGTCCATCGGCATCGTCGGCACCAACGGCTCGGGCAAATCCACGCTGCTACGGGCGATCGCAGGGCTGCTCCCTCCCACCAAGGGCCGCGTCTTCGTCTCGGGTGAGCCTGCTCTCCTCGGTGTGAACGCCGCTCTGCTGCCCAGGCTCACCGGCGAGCGGAACATCACGATCGGCGGCCTCGCCCTCGGGCTGAGCCTCCGAGAGGTGCGAGAGCACACACCGGAGGTGGCGGAGTTCGCCGAGCTCGGCGACTTTCTCTACCTGCCGATGAGTTCGTACTCTTCGGGCATGGGCTCGCGGCTGCGGTTCGCGATCTCGACGATGCAGACTCCCGACATCCTGATGATCGACGAGGCCCTCGCCACCGGCGACGCGTCGTTCCGCAAGAAGAGCACCGAGCGCATCGAGCAGATTCGCGACCACGCCGGCACCGTGTTCTTCGTCTCGCACTCCCTCGGTTCCGTGCGCGCGATGTGCACCCGCGTGCTGTGGATCGACAAGGGTCTGCTGGTCGCCGATGGAGACGTTGACGAGATCTGCGATGCATACGACGCCTTCGTCAAGGGGCGGACGGGCGCGGCCGCAGGTGCCAACCTCAACTGAGCGCCGGCGACGCCCCCGCGCTCTTGAAGCGGCCTCGCCCGAGGCCTCGCCGACAGCAGCCCGGCCCTCTGCCAGAATGGATGCCATGAGCACGGCCGCCCCTTCCCGTCAGGACGGGTCGACCATCGATGACGTCTGCATCGTCGTTCCGCTGTACAACGAAGCGCCCGTCATCGGCGGCGTGATCGCCGACCTGCGTCAGCACTTCGCGCACGTGGTGTGCGTGGATGACGGCAGCAGCGACGGCTCAGGAGCGATCGCCGAGAAGGCCGACGCCCGCGTGCTGCGCCATCCGGTCAATCTGGGGCAGGGTGCCGCAATTCAGACCGGCATCTCGTACGGCCTCGGCCTTCCCGGCATCGCCTATGTCGTCACGTTCGACGCCGACGGCCAGCACCGCATCGAAGACGTGATCGGAATGCTCGAGATGGCCCGGGAGAAGGATCTCGCCGTGGTCTTCGGCTCCCGATTCCTCGACAACCGCACGAAGTCCGGCTGGGCGAAACGGATCGTTCTCAAGACCGCGGTGTGGGTCACCAACAAGACCACGGGATTGCGGCTCAGCGACGCGCACAACGGTCTGCGTGTCATCCGCTCGGATGCCGCCAAGAAGGTGAACCTCACCCAGGACCGGATGGCACACGCGACGGAGATCGTGCTTCAACTGTCGCGCACCAGGCTGCCATGGGGTGAATACCCGGTCGAGGTGCTGTACACCGACTACTCGCGAGCCAAGGGCCAGTCGCTCTGGAACTCGATCAACATCCTCGTCGACCTGCTCATCCGTTAGGAGTTCAGCCATGTGGATCAAGATCATCCTGGTGCTGGGCATCATCGTCATCGGCGTGCTGCTCGCTCGTCCGGCGAGCGGCGACCGGCACCTTGCGCTGCGGCGGCTGTTCATGGTGTTCCTCGTCGCGGTCGCCATCGTCGCGGTGCTGCTGCCGGACTGGCTGACGTGGCTCGCTCACCTGATCGGTGTCGGTCGCGGAACAGACCTTCTGCTCTACGTGCTCGTGATCGCGTTCCTCGTCTTCGTCTCGACGACCTTCCGACGCAATGTCGTGCTCGATCGCAAGATCGCGCTGCTCACCCGTGCCGTGACGCTCGCCGAGGCGCGGGCGGAAGATGCCGAACAGAATCAGCTCAACGTGAAGGCGCCGACTGACGATTCGGCGTCCTCCGGCAGCGCCTGATCAGGCGGTTTCGCGACCGCCGAATGCGACATTCAACCCGCACACCCGGTATACGGAGCGCCGGATGGGCGCATGCTGGACTGATGGCTGAAGAACTCGTTGCTGAAGAACCTCACGTCGTTGAGCGCGCCGCCACGCCCTATGTCGCGATTACCGCGAACGTCACGATGAACGATATCGGCGCCGTTCTGCCGCCTCTGTCGTCAGAGGTGTTCGAGTGGTTGCGGGTGAACGGGATCGCGCCGGTGGGTGCACCGTTTTGGAAGTACGACGTCATCGACATGGAACACGGCCTCCAAGTGGAGGTCGGAGTGGCGGTCGCAGAACCGGCTGATGGGGATGCTCGGGTCCATGCCGGGATGTTGCCCGCTGGCCGATATGCGACCGTGCTGCATGTCGGACATCCGCAGACGCTGGAGACGGCCACCGCGCGGCTGTTGCAGTGGGGCAACGAAAGCAACCTGAAATGGGACGCCTGGCCGACGCCGCAAGGGGAGCGCTGGGAATGCCGTCTGGAGATCTACCACGATGAGCCCGGCCAGCCCATGGACGAGTGGGAGACCGAACTCGCCTTCAGGCTCGCCGACTAAGTGCGCCTGAAGGCTCCGTACAGTCCGGCGAAAGAGATCAGGAACAGGCCGTGATCTTCAGCAGCCGAGCCGAACCCTCGTGGTCCACTTCGGTGGCCACTCCGGCTCGCACCAGGCCGCCGAGTCCCGTGTAGCCGGCGGTGAAATTGAACCCGAAGCCGGTCTTGCCCGCATCCTTGGCGAAGGTGCCGAAATCCAGTACGTACTCCACGTGCAGAGTGCGAACCGCTTGGCACACGGCAGGGTTCGACTTCGCCTGATTCAGGCCGGCATTGATGACGCCGGCATAAGGGGAGATGCGCGCACTGAAGTGCGGGTTGAGCACCGGCCTGTTGACCAACGCGTACGCGTAGGCGGTTCCCGTCCACGGATCGCCGGCGATGAGCACCGTGCTCGGCACCTCTCGCGGTAGCCGTTCGATCAGCGTGCGTTCGTCGTCCGAAAGCACCGGCGCCTTCGCACCGGCCGTGTAGGTCGCACGCGTTGCGTTCACCTGATGCCACACAGCAGGCGAGCCCTGTGTCGCGGCGACAAGCACGACGATCGCGATCACGCCAAGTGTCGCCGACAGCGTGGCGCTCGAGCCGCGACCGGCGTTCTCGGCCGTTGCACCTGCATCCGTTCCAGGCTGCCTCTGCGAGCTCATGGAGGACGTGGCGAGTTGCCACAGCCAGACGGCGCCGATGATCGCTACGGGGATGCTGACCACCGTGAACAGCGCATAGAGCCGCGGCGGATCACGGTAGAAGAGACCGGTGATCATCCAGCGGAGCTTCCACGACGGAAGCGAAGCTGCCACCCCGAACAAGAAGAGGCCGATCGCCCAGGAGCCCAGGTACCACCGCGCGCCTGGCCTCATCACCAGGCGAATGAGGCCGAGCAGGGTCAGGATGCCGACGGCGAGCGCCAAAGGCGTGCCCGATTTCGAGTACGTGACCGCTTCCCACAGCGCTGCCTGCGGGCTCGTGTAATTCACCCACGGCGTCGTGGAACCCAGCCGCCCCTCGTAGATCCACACGATGACGAAAACCAAAACGGCGACCGCGAGGATCGCCCAGACCAGCACCTTCGACACGGGCCTGCGCAGCGTGCGCACGAGGCCCACGACGAGCACGACGACGAGCGGCACCAGCAACGCGGCCCAGGCGAACACGACGGCCGGCTGGGCCAGCCCGATCGCGATCAGGATGACGAGCACCAGCCAGAGGTCGGTGGCGGCCGACTTCCACTCGCCGTGGAACGCGTGCAGCAGAACCTTCGCGCCGAGTGCGAGTGCGATCGGCAGGAAGGCGAGCGCCAGGAAGTACGGGTAGAGCACGCCGAAGCTGACCATCAGGAGTGGGAAGCCGGGGACGGCAGCTGCCAGCACGCCGGCTGCGACGATGGCGACGCGGCTCCCGGGCAGCAGCGTGCGCGCGAGAAGCATGAGTCCGGCCGGCCACGCGAACGCCGCGATCGCCACGTTCGTGATGTTGGCGCCGACGGGGATCGACACCCCGGTCGTCTCGATCACGAGCGACGTGAGCGAGTGCCATGCCGCCGGGTAGAACGTGCGCGTTCCCGGTGGGACCACCAGCTGATCGATGTGGAACGACGAGGCGTTGCCGGTGTCCTCGATGAAGCGCAGGGCGTTGAGGTGGAAGATCGCGTCGAAGGTCTGCGAGATCGAATCGGGCGATACGAACGCGATGGTGGTCTGCACCACGATGGCGATCGCCGGGATGCCGATTGCGGCCACCAGCATCCAGATCAGCCTGCGATCCACGCCCTCCGTCGAGTCGGGTCGGCCCCGCACGCGCCAGAACCTTCTCGAGACAAGGGCACGCACGACCGCCACGACGAGGATCACGATGAGCACCGAGATGAACACCCAGACCGGCGACCAGTCGACGTGCACCCACGGCAGCACGATCGCGAGGACCGCGAGGAGCGCGACAGTGATGGCGGGAGCGGATGCGTACAGCTTGATTCCTCGCACGCCCGCCACGGCGCCAACGAGAACCCCCGGAACGTAGAGGATCGCCAACGCGACGACGAATGCCGGCAGTGCTTCGATCCAGGTCACGAGTGTTCGGTCTCCTGTCGGCCGCGCCCCGCCACGTCGCCGCGAGCGTTCCACGCCGACTCCACCATGTCGGACAAGGAGTATCGCGAGCGCCAGCCGAGTTCGCGTGCCGAGCGCGAGACGTCCGCCACCACGCTCGAGGGATCCCCCGGCCTGCGATCCGCCACGACCGGTGCCAGGGGTCGGCCGGAGACGGATGCCAGAGCGTCGATCACCTCTCGCACGCTCACTCCCCTGCCCGTGCCGATGTTGTACACGTCGTGCTGCGGACGGTTCGCAAGTGCCTCGAGCGCGGCGACGTGCGCCTCTGCCAGGTCGAGCACGTGCACATAATCGCGTACGCCGGTGCCGTCGGCGGTCTCGTGGTCGTCGCCGTAGATGATCGGGGGCTCATCGCGAAGAATCCTGTCGATAGTCACGGTGAACAGGTTGGCCACCTGATCGTCCGCGAGGTCGGGCCATCCTGCACCGGCGACGTTGAAGTATCGCAGGCTCACCGACGGGATGCCCGCGGCCGCCGTCGCCGCCCGCGTCAGCCACTCGCCCGCCAGCTTCGTCTGGCCGTACGGGTTGATCGGCGCCGTCGGGATGTTCTCCCCCACCGGCTCGTCGGAGACTTCGCCGTAGACGGCCGCCGACGACGAGAAGACGAACGAGCGCACGGCCGTGTCGCGGATGCCGCTGAGCACGTTGGCGAGCGCGCCGAGGTTCTCCCGGTAGTAACGCTCGGGCTGCAGCACCGACTCGGGCGCGCTCTTCAGCGCCGCGAAGTGCAGCACGCCATCGACGCCGTGCTCGCGGACGATCTCGCGCACCTCGTCGGCAGCCTCGGGAGAGGCGAGGTCCGTTTCCACCAGCACGGCGCCGTCAATGCGGTGTCGCCTCCCGGTCGACAATCTGTCGATCACGATGACGTCGTCACCGCGGGCGAGCAGGAGGCGGACGACATGGCTCCCGATGTAGCCTGCTCCGCCTGTCACGAGAACAGACACCCGGCGATTGTATTAGTCCGGGGCTCGGTCTCGGGTGGGAGCCGGGGCCAGCCGGTACCTCCGCGGCCGGACGCGCGCCACGGACGTCCTACTATGTTGCGATGGCCTCATGAGGCGCCGAGCCTGTGCGGCGGCGCCGCGCGCGGCGCGTCTCATCCCGAAAGCAGAGGTACTCATCGTGAATCCGGCGTCGCGCCGATGGTGAGCGCACGAAGCATCGCACGCACGTTCAGCGGGTACGGCCTGTCGGTGATCACCGGCGGCATCATCAGCATCGCCGTCATTCCCGTGGTCATCATCGTCGCGGGCGCGCACACCTGGGCGACCATCGCCGTCGCGCAGGGCGTTGCCGGTTTCGGTGTCGTGCTCGTCGGTGCCGGCTGGGGGGTCACCGGTCCCACCGAGGTCGCGAGCATGGATGCCGGCGAGCGCGGCCTGTCCTACGTGGAATCGCTGGTGAGCCGCACGTGGCTGCTCCTCGGCGTCGGTGCCGTCTGCGTCGTGATCACCATCGTGCTGTTGCCACAGCAGCCGCTGATCGCCGTCGTGACGTTGATCGCCGCGCTCCTGCCAGGACTCTCCGGCGGCTGGTTCTTCGTCGGCGAGTCGAGTCCGCTGCGCTTTCTGTTCCTCGAGACCATTCCCAGGCAGATCGGATCGGTGATCGGCGCACTGGTGCTGTTCTGGACGGGCGACGCGTTGTGGTTCGTCGGATTCCAGTTGATCGGCGGCATCGCGGCCACCGTGGTCTCGAGCGCGAGCATCCTGCGCAGATACTCCGGGTGGAGGGTCGATCTCTCGCTCGTGAACGCGATCGCCAGGCTGCGAACCCACCTGCCGGCCGTCTCGATGTCGGCCGTCTCCACGCTGTACGTGAACCTGCCGATCATCGTCGTGCAGATCTTCTTGCCGAGCTTCACGGCCGTGTACGCCCTGGCCGAACGCATCATGCGACTCGCGCTCTACGCCACCCGGCCGTACGTGCAGGTGTCGCAAGGGTATGTGCCGCGCAAGGACCCCGCGGAGCAGCTGCATCACGCACGACGCGTGACAATGCTCACGATCTATCTCGGTATCGCAGGCGCCGTGCTCTACATGCTGCTCGCGCCTTGGGCCGGCCTGGTGCTCTCCGGCGGCCAGCTCGCCATTTCGTATCCCGTCGCGATCACGCTGGGCCTCGCGTTGGGCGCGATGCTCATCTCGCAGGTCACGGGCTTCGCGGTGCTCACCACCTACCGACTGACCTCCGCTCTGGCATGGAGCACCGTTGCGGGAGCCGTCGTCGGCGTGGCAGGCCTGATTCCGGCCGCTCTGGTCTTCGGACTCCTCGGTGTCACCTCCGCGCTGGCGCTGTCCGAGATCGTGGTGCTGGCCTATCAGCTCGTCGTGATGAATCGACGAGTCTTCAAGGCGGCATCGTGACGATCGACATCATGATGCCGTTCTATGGCGATCCGACGCTCTTCCGGCAGGCCGTGCGCAGCGTGCTGGGCCAGACGTCATCGGATTGGCACCTCACGGTGCTGGACGACTGCTACCCCGACCGAGCGCCGGGCGAATGGGTGCGCTCACTCGACGACCCGCGCGTCACGTACCTTCGCAACGCCGAGAACCTCGGCGTCACCGGCAACTTCCAGCGCTCGGTCGACCTCTCCAGCGCCGATCACGTCGTGATCATGGGATGTGACGACCTGATGCTCCCCGATTACGTCGAGTCTCTCGAGAAAGCCATCCGCGCGTTCCCCGACGGCTCCTACTACCATCCGGGCGTCGACGTCATCGACGCCGAGGGCAGATCGGTGATGCCGCTGGCCGACCGACTCAAGGCACTGCTTCGCCCCAAGGTCGCCGACATCGCCGAACTCCGGGGAGAGGCGCTGACGGTCGGGCTCCTGCGCGGCGACTGGGCGTACTTCCCCTCGATCTGCTGGCGCCGAACGGAGCTGGTCGATCGGGGGTTCCGGCCCGAGTTCGAGGTGGCCCTCGATCTCGCCTTGCAGCTCGAGATACTGATGGACGGCGGGTCCCTCGTGCTCTTCTCCCAGACCACCTTCCGATACCGCAGGCATTCCGCGAGCGTGTCGTCGTGGACCGCGGCCAACGGTGCCCGGTTCGAAGAGGAGGCCGCACTGTTCGCGGAATTCGCCGAGAGGGCCGACCAGCTGGGATGGAAGAAAGCGGCCCGCGCGGCACGTGTGCACGTGACGTCGCGGATGAACGCGCTCACCAACCTCGTCGGGGCGATCGCTCAGCGGGACGGTGCCGGCGTGCGCACCCTGCTCGGGCACGCCTTGCGCTGAACCGGCTCAGCGGGTCGAACGTTCGCGCCTTGCGCGGCGATACGCGACCAGGATGGCGCGAACCAGCATCCAGCGCGCCTTCAACACCTCGACGGGGCCACGCGGTCGAGACGGCGATGTGTTCGCGTCGTGCAGCCGCCGCAGCACCGTGACCTGCTCGAGGTGGGCCATCGAGCGGCCTGCATTGCCACTCAGCGCGATCCACAGGTCGTGCGATTCGGTGAGGAACGCCGGGAACGGAAGGATGCGACTCCTCGCCGACGGCGTCATCGCCATCGCGCAGCCGAAGTACGGCATCGCCCCGGCCAGCACACCGAGCGAATTGCGGAGCCGGTGCGTCGACGTCGACGCGCTCAAGTGCCAGTCCGAGCCTCCGAACGGCGTCGGCAACGGTGCTCCGTCGGGGTAGAGGGCGAGATTCGACGCGACCACGTCGGCGTTCTGCAGCGCCCCGACGAGTGCGTCGAGTCGCCCCGGTGCCCACACGTCGTCCTGGTCGCTGAGCACCAGAGCCGCTCCCCTGGCCAGCCGAAGCGCGTCCTCGAAGGTCGCGACGTATCCACTGTTGGCCTCGTGCACGGTGACGTGGATGCGCGGATCTCCGATGGCCGAGACGACGGCGACGGTGTCATCGGTCGATGCGTCGTCCACCACGACGACCTCGCCATCGGCGGGCAACTGTTCGAGGATCGACTCGAGCTGCTCCTCGACGAATCGCGCTCCGTTGTAGGTGGCCATGCAGACGCTGACGGAGACCGGCATCCGCTCAGTCACCGGAGGCCTCCGGGGCCGGCTCGGCAAGGTTCATCCTGCGCGACAGCTCGCGGCGTAGCACGGAGTACTGGTACGAGGCCACCACCGCCTCCGACACCGCGACCGACCAGGCGACCAGCACCGGAAGATGCAGAACGGCGAAGACGATGATCAGCGGTGCACCGACCAGCGCGCCGACGACGGTCGAGGCGGCGAGCGATCGCGCTCGCCCGACCGGCACCAGGCACGCGTAGCCGATCACCGCAGACGACGCGACGAACACGAATGCCACGCCGAGCGGGATGCTCAGCGCGAACGGCACCTCGATCTCCCCGCCGGAGAGCAGCCAGGCGAGCGGTCGCGTGAGCAGGGCGACGAGAGCACCGCCGACGATGCCGAACCCCAATCCCGCCCAGGTCGCGTATTTCATCCGGTCGAACGAGCGTCGTTCCCCGGCTTCGGGCACCCAGCCCTGCAAGAACTGCTGCACGGGCGAGAACGCAACGTTCGCATACCGGAAGAATCGATCTGCCAGCGCGTAGATCGGCACGAATCCCGGCAGGAAGGTCTGGATCGACAGCAGCGGCAGGTTCACGTAGAGACCGGAGGTGAGTGCGCTGGTCACCGCGTGACGCTGACCGGCGAGGCTCGCCACCGCCGCTCGTGGAGACGTGCGACCTCGGATGCCCGCACCGGAACCGCGCAGCACGACGAAGGCATCCAGCACAACCGCGACCAGGCTGCCCGCTGCCTGCAGAAGGAGGAAGACGATCAGGCTTCGGGTGGCGACGGCGCCGGCGAGCCCGGCGAGCGTGCCGACGAGCGTCGGCAAGGAGTCGTAGACGAAGAGCCGCCATGGTCGCCCCTCGCCGACGAAGTACCAACTCGCTCCGAGGAACGGAAGCAGGTAGGTGACGGATCCCACGATGGCGACCGCGATGTCGCCCCTGGTCAGAAAGGCGAGCACGATGGCGCCGATGACGACACCGATCACGAAGAGGTAGGAACGCGCGATCAGGGATCGGGCGTACAGGTCGGGTCGCACCGCCTTCGCCGAGGCCGCAACGGCCGACGGTCCTGTCGCACCCCAGCCGAACGCGACCAGGATGCCCACCAGCTGGCTCGTCGCCTGCACGACGGCGAGAGAGCCCCATTCGGCAGCGCCGAGCGACCGGACGAGCAAAGGGATGGTGACGATGCCGAGTACCGTGCTCGCCGCCACCGGTACAGCGAACCCGGCAATCCGCTTTGAGATACTGATAAGCGCGCGCGGGGCCACTGGTCTTCCCCTCGAGTTTTGGGACCACCAGAGTCTACGGGCTCCCCCGACGCGATCCGCCGCACGACCCAGCCTGAAACAGGAGCACGATGGACGACGACGCCGGCTTCGGGACTGTGGCGATGGCCGCATACAATCCGGACCCCGAGCTGTTCGCACGGCAGCTGAGAAGCATCCAGGATCAATCGCATCGAGACTTCGAGTGCCTGATCTCCGCCGATGGTCGACCAGAGATCGTGAAGGCCCTCGTCGACGAGGCGGTTGCGGGTGACGAACGGTTTCGTGTGATCGGATTCGACGAGCGCGTCGGCTTCTACGGCAACTTCGAACGCGTGGTCGCCGCCGCGCATCCTGAGTCGACCTGGATCGCGCTCAGCGATCAAGACGACTACTGGTACCCGAACAAGCTCGAGACGCTCCTCCCCCATCTCGCCACGCACTCGCTGGTCTCCGGCCAGGCCCGCGTCGTCGAGTACCCCTCCGGTCGCGTCATCTCGGCCGACACCCGGCGGCTCGATCTCGCCGTGCCGTACTTCACGCTGACCAACCAGTTCACCGGCGGCATCTGCCTTCTGCGCAGTGATGTTCTGACCATCGCCCTGCCGTTCCCCCGCATGTCCACGCCGTCGGAAGTGCACGATCACTGGCTGGCGCTCTGCGCATCCGCCCGATCGGGAACGCTCGTCACCGACGACATCGTGCAGGACTACGTGCAGCACGGCGGCAACGCCATCGGCGAGATGTTGTCGGAGGGAAGCACGATCGATCCCGGCTCGAGCTGGGCAACTGTGCGCTCGATCTCCGACCGCTACGAAGGAGGCCACGGTCCGCTGGCGGTGGCGAGGTCGGTGTTCAAAGTCTCGGTCGGCTGGCGTCAGCTCATGGTCGAGACCCTGGCGCGGCGCGTGCCCGACTCGGCGTCGATGCGGCAACTCGTCGCCCTGTACGGCAAGCGGCGCCGGTTCGTGCGCACGTTCCGTTTCGTCCGCGATGCTCGGCGCCGCGACCTCGTCGCCTCGCGCAGCGTCATCGAGTACCTGGGCGGATGGATCGCCGGCTGGTTCATCGGCGGCAGGTCGTTGGGCATGCCAGAGGACTGAGCCACACGGCCGGGCCCTCAGGCGGTGTGCCCCGGTCGCTCCACCCGTTGCCCGCGCCACGAGATCGACGACGCCGTGTCGTTCAGATCGCTCGGGATGCCACCGCCGGCACCCGTGCGCCCGTCCCGCCATCCGCGTCTCAGCACCGTGACGAGGGCCGGCCTCGGACGGGCGAAGGCCACGGCCACGACGAAGTGGGCGAGGTCACGGTTGCGCTCGCGCCGAAGCAGAGGGCCGGCGATGTTTCGGTAGCGCCTGGTCACGATGACACGATTGCGTGCCCGGTAGTAGTAGCGGAACGGGGAACTGAGCGTCGTGCTCACCCTGCGGCCGAGCACGGACATGGACTGGAAGTGTCCCAGCTCGTGCGGAAGGTCCAAGCCAGAAGCCGCCACGGACACCAAGCCGGCTTCGAGAGCTCGCAGATAGAACTCCACGTCGACGAGGTCGATGAAGAGCCCCTCGTCGAAGGTGCCGATACGTTCGAGGGCAGAGCCTGTGACGAGCATCCCCGACTGGATCGGACGCAGCGCCTCGCGCAGACCGGACGCAAGCTCGGGCCCGGTCTGATCGACGCCCGCGAACGTCGCTGGCGCGACGATCGCGACGGGCAGACCCGCGTCTTCTGACTCGCGGAGCACGTCCAGAAGCCTCGCGACGAAACCCGCAGGCGGATTGCTGTCCTGATCGAACGTGACGACGACGTCGGATCGGTCCAGGTCGGCGGCCTCGATTCCCGCGTTGAGAGCCGCCGCGATCCCGGAGTTCGCCTGAAGCACGACAAGGCGGGCGCCCGCGGCGGTGAGCTCGGAGAACACCTCGTCGAAGCCGTCTCCGCTGCCGTCGTCCACAACGACGACGTGATCGACCTGATCGACGATCCTGGCGACGTTGTCGACGACGTCGTGGCCCGGCCGGTACACCGACACCACTGCGACCACGCGACGTTCGGAGGGATTGTCCACGCCTCGATTCTTCACTACTCCGGCTGGCCCTCCCGCCCGCCGACGGCCGGGCCATCCTGATCGTCATCCGCCCACCCGGTAGAATTCCGGGCATGCCAACGGCCCTCGAGCGCACGCTGATCGTCATGCCTGCGCTCAACGAAGAGACCAACGTCGGGGCGGTCGTCAGAGAGGTGCTCGGCACACTGCCGGGTGTGTCGTGCATCGTGATCGACGATGGATCGCGCGACGAGACCGCACGACAGGCGAATCTCGCGGGCGCCGAGGTCGCGCAGCTGCCGTTCAACCTGGGCGTCGGCGGCGCGATGCGGCTCGGATTCCGCTTCGCGCTCGAGAACGACTACGACAACGTCGTGCAGGTCGACTCCGATGGCCAGCACAACCCTTCGGAGGTCACGACGCTCCTACAGGGCCTCGAGCACGCCGACATCGTGATCGGAGCACGGTTCGCGGGCAAGGGCGCCTATGTGGTCAAGGGACCGCGCCGCTGGGCGATGTCCCTTCTCTCGGTCGTGATGAGCAGAGTCGCCCGCACCAAACTCACCGACACCACGTCGGGGTTCAAAGCGATGGGGCCGCGCGCCGTCGCCTTGTTCGCATCCAACTACCCGGCCGAATACCTCGGCGACACGATCGAGGCACTCGTCATCGCGGCGAAGGCAGGGCTCACGATCACCCAAGTGCCTACCGAGATGCGCGAGCGCGCCGGCGGAACGCCGTCGCAGAACCCCATCAAGGCCGCTGTGTATCTGGCTCGCGCTGCCCTCGCCCTGCTGGTCGGGCTCATCCGACCGCCGACCCCACTACCGAGAGATGCCTCATGACCACCGCCAGTTATGTGCTCGGCGTCGTCGCGTCGCTGCTCGTCCTGATCATCGTGATCGAGATGCTTCGGCGCAGGCGTCTGCGGGAGCGTCACGCCCTGTGGTGGCTGATCGCCGGCATCCTCGCGCTTATCGCAGGGATCTTCCCCAAGACGCTCGAGTGGGCCGCCCAGCTGGTCGGGGTGCAACTGCCGACCAACCTCGTGTTCTTCGTGGGCATCGCCATCCTGTTCCTGGTCTGCCTGCAGCACAGCGCCGAACTCACCACCGTCGAAGCCAAGACGCGCACGCTCGCTGAGCAGTCGGCGATGCAGGAGCTGCGCATTCGCGAACTCGAACGCCAGCTGACCGGCAAGGACAGGCTCGCACCCGACTCCGATGGCGAGTGAGAGGCCGGCGGCCGGGCTCTGGAGAACTCGCGCCGACGGGTCGGGGGCAGCGATCGTTACAGCCTTTCCCGATAAACTCCACCGGTCCTTGCACGCATCCGGCGATCGCCGAGACCTTCGCGTGTCCAACTGAATTCGAAGGGATTCGTGTGCGCGTAGTCGCGGTGATCGTCGCTTACAACAGGCGCGAGCTGCTGCTCGAGTGTCTGGATGCGCTGGCGGCGCAGACCCGTCGGCTCGACGCGATCGTCGTCGTCGACAACGCATCGACCGACGGGTCTGCTGATGCTGTCGCGTCGTCGCATCCCGATGTGGACCTCGTGAGGCTGCCCGTCAACACCGGCGGAGCCGGTGGGTTCGCCGTCGGCATCGAACACGGGGTCTCCACCCAGCATGCGGACCTGATCTGGGTGATGGACGACGACACGATCCCGACCCCCACCGCGCTCGCAGCCCTGCTGGATGCCCGCGCCTCCGCCCGCGAGACCCCCGCCATCCTGGGGTCGCGAGTGATGTGGACCGACGGGCAGGACCACCCGATGAACACGCCGAGGAACAAGCCGCTCGCCTCCGCCGCTGAGCGACGCGATGCGGCAGCGGCGGGCGGCGTCGCGGTGCGATCGTCGTCGTTCGTCTCGATGCTGCTCGACGCGGATGCCGTCGGCGCGGTCGGTCTGCCGATCGCCGAGTACTTCATCTGGAACGACGACTTCGAATTCAGCGCCCGGGTTCTGCGTCACCGCCGCGGTATGTTCGTGCCGGCGAGCGTCGTGCTGCACAAGACCAAGGCGAGAGCCGACACCGACGTCGATCCTGGCGAACGCTTCTACTACGAGGTGCGCAACAAACTCTGGTTGTTCCGGGCGTCTTCAGCCCTGGCCTGGTACGAGCAGCCTCTCTACCTGGCGGCAACGGCACGCCGGTGGCTGCGCACTTACCTGAGGTCGAGCGATCGGGCGACGATCTCCCGCACGTTCCGAGCCGGCTGGCGCGACGGCACGCGATCCAGGCCGCGCACGAACAGCGAGTTTCTGGCATCCCTCGGACTGGACGCGACATCGATGGCCGCGTTCGAGGCGGCGAGCGGATGACCGAGACCCCCGAATTCTCACTCCTGCTCCCGGTGTACGGCGGCGACTCGGCGCCGTTTCTGCTTCGTGCCTTCCGCAGCTCCGTCATCGAGCAGTCGCTCAAGCCATCCGAAGTCGTCCTGGTGCAGGACGGGCCGGTCTCCGCGCCCCTCGTCTCCGCCATCGCCGAGCTGGACCGCTCGACGCCGGTGCCGTTGAAGATCGTGATCCTGCCCGAGAACCGCGGCCTCTCCGAGGCGCTGACCGCCGGTCTCGCCGAATGCAGCTATGAGGTCGTCGCGAGAATGGATGCCGACGACGTCTCGGAACCACACCGCTTCGCTGTGGAACTCGAGCTCGTCGCGCGGGGATACGAACTGGTCGGCAGCGGACTCAACGAGTTCACCGAGACCGAACACGGCGAGCTCCTGGGCGTGCGGCGCGTTCCCCCCGTCGAGTCGGACGAGATCAAGCGGTACGCGCGCTTCCACGACCCGTTCAATCACCCGACAGTCGTCTACACCAAGTCGGCGGTGGAGCGTGCCGGAGGGTACCTGCCGCTCGGCATGATGGAGGACTACTGGTTGTTCGCACGCATGCTCGCGGCCGACGTGCGGGCTGTCAACTCGCCGGAGGCTCTCGTGCGGTACCGCGTGTCATCCGGTGCGTACAAGCGCCGCGGCGGCCTCCGGCTGCTTCGCAGTGAATGGATGCTGCAACGCGCCTTCGTGAAGTCCGGCTTCACCACCCGCACGCAGTTCGTGCGCAACGTCGTGGTGCGCGGCGGCTATCGGCTCGTTCCCGAACCCATCAGGCGTCGGGCCTATCGCTCGATGATCGCCGGCGAGCGCCCGGTCGCCGACAAGGCCGGCGCCGACTCCTGATCGTTCGCGCGGTCGGAGCTGGACACCGCTAGTCGCAGCCGGTGACCTTGTACAACGCGGCCGGGCCGTCGTGGTCGACCAGCGTGAGCACGGTGCTGCCCGAGAGCCCGTTCATGCCCTTGTTGATCTGACCCGTTCCGAAGACGCCTTTGGATCCGAAGTCGAGCGCGTAGGTCACGTGCTCCTCATTCAAGGCAGTGCAGACATCCGAGCCGGGGGTGGCGTATCGCAGACGAGCCAGGATGAGCGCCTGCGCGTCGTTGCGAGGGCCGTAGATGTGAGGAACCATTGACCGTCGATCCGCGAGCGCCCACACGAGCGAGGCGCCCGTCCACGGGTCACCTGCGATCACGGCATCCTTCGGCACCTCGCTCGGCACCCGGTCGATGAGCGCGCGCTCGTTCGACGAGAGCAACCACGAATCAGGTCCCATCGAGAACGAGGACGTCGCCCATCCGGACATGGATGCGAGGGCCGGCCCGGTCTGCGCCAGCACGGCCGCCACCAGTGTCACGGCGATGCCGACTGTCGTGCCGGCCACCACCCAACGACGACCGGAACCTCGTGCTGTGACGAGATCGGCCAGCCACTGCACGCCCATGACGGCCAACGGCACCAGCACCAGCGGACCCAGGGCGATGAGGCGGTGGATGTCGCTGTACCAGGTGCCCGTCACCGTGTAGCGCCATCCGCCCTCCCACATGATCGCGGTGGCGATGTAGAAGAACCAGACGATGACCAACGACCCGACGAGCCAGCGGTTTCGCCGGGTGACGAACGCGGCGACGACACCGAGGAGGGAGAGAACGGTCACCGCGATCGCCGGGGGCGTGTCCTGACCGTTCGTGACGGCGGCGAAGACGGCCGGCCACAGGGTCTTCGTCGGACCCCAGGTAGCCGAGATCTGCGGTGGTCGCACGACGAAGAAGATCGCCAACCCGACTGCGAGCACCGCTGCGGCGACGACGCCTCCGAGCCACAGGGACCTGCGCGACGCACCCTGCTCCCGCGCGCTCCTGAACCATCTCCATCCGAAGGCGAACAACAGCGGGAAGCCGACGACCAGCAACGACACGAAGGCGTTCGGATGCGCCATCGCGATTCCCGGAAGCGCGGCGACGAACGCGATCCAGGCCAGGCCGGGCGCCAGGGTCGACTTCTTGGCGAAGCCGGTGGCGAGCACCAGGAGGCCGAGCGCCGCCGGCAGCGCCGCCAGTCCGAGCAGGTTCGGGTAGAGCACACCGTAGGTCACCAGCAGCAACGGGAACGCCGCGAAACTGGCTGAGATGATGCCGGTGGCGAGCAACGCGACGATGCGCGGACCGAGGATGCTGCGAACCAACAGCACGCATCCGAGCGGCCAGATCAGTCCCCCGATCACGATGCTGAGGGCGTTCACCGCCACCGGGATGCTCGCCCCGGAATACAGCGTCGTCAGGCTCGCGATCACGTGCCAGAGGTTCGGGTAGAAACCGCCGGGGCCGCCGAACGCCGCGTTGAGGTTGATGAACGTCAACGGGTTCGCGTCGTGGGTGTCGACGATGTAGCGCACGCCGTTCAGATGGAAGACGTCGTCGAACGTCTGCGAGATCGCGTCAGGGTGCACCAACGCCGAGCCGAACCTGATGCCGAAGGCCACCAGCGCGATCAGCACCGTGACGACGACAGCGACGTTCGTCCAAGACCGGTCGCGGTGCTCAGGGGGTGCCGGCCTTCGGCGGAGCACCAGCAGCAGCACGCCGGCGACCACGACCACGACGACCGCCGTGCCGATCGCGGCGCTCACCCCGGTGAACGGAATATGACCGACACCGAACCCGAGCGACACCACCCCGAACACGGTCATCGAGAGCAGCGGAGCGAGCCCCCAGGCCGTGATGCCCCGTGCGGTGGCGGCGTAGGCGATGACGAGCCCCGGCAGCAGAACGACGACCGCGGCCGCGACGACCGCGGGCACGATGACCCACCAGCTCATGCGCGCAGATCGCCGAAGATCGGTCGCTCGCACCCGATGCGAATGAGGGAGGGCAGGCGAGTCACGGCGTCACGATATCACCCGGTGAAACGCCCAACCCTGTGACCCTCCCCTCGTCGCTGAGAACGCGACACGAGCACTCGCGGATGCCGAGGCATCCGCTGAAGACGCGGCCAGACGAGGGAAGATGACGTCCCGTAGACTCGATGGCTGGTCGAGGGCGCACTCTGCTCCCTTCATCCCCAAGCAAAGGACCAGCATTCGTGAACCCAGATCTCGTCGTCGTCGGCTCCGGTTTCTTCGGGCTCACCATCGCCGAGCGGGTGGCCGACGATCTCGGGTTGAAGGTGCTGGTGATCGACCGTCGTGCGCACATCGGCGGCAATGCGTACAGCGAGGCGGAACCGGAGACCGGTATCGAGGTGCACCGCTACGGCGCTCACCTGTTCCACACCTCGAACGTTCCGGTCTGGGACTACGTCAACCGGTTCACGAAGTTCACCCCGTACGTGCACCGCGTCTACACGAACTACCGCAACGAGGTCTTCCCGCTCCCCATCAACATGGGGACCATCAACCAGTTCTTCCGCTCGGCGTACAGCCCAGGCGAGGCGCGCGAGCTCGTCGCGCAACAGGCAACCGAGTTCGACACGCAGAGCGCCGCGAACCTCGAGCAGAAGGGCATCTCGTTGATCGGGCGGCCGCTCTACGAGGCGTTCATCCGCGACTACACGGCCAAGCAGTGGCAGACCCCGGCCGATGAGCTGCCCGCCGAGGTGATCAGCCGGCTTCCCGTGCGATACACGTACGACAACCGCTACTTCAACGACACGTTCGAGGGCCTTCCCGTCGATGGCTATACCGCGTGGCTTGAACGCATGGCCCATCATCCGAACATCGAGGTGCGACTGAACACCGACTTCTTCGACGAGTCGCAGCCCGTGAACAAGAAGTCCGTCGTCGGGCGCATCCCCGTCGTCTACACGGGTCCGGTCGACCGCTACTTCGACTACACCGGCGGCACGCTGTCGTGGCGCACGCTCGACTTCGAGCGGGAGGTGCTGCCGATCGGCGACTTCCAGGGCACGCCCGTCATGAACTACGCGGATGCCTCTGTGCCGTACACGCGCATCCACGAGTTCCGGCACTTCCACCCCGAACGCGAGTACCCGGACGACAAGACGGTGATCATGCGCGAGTTCTCCCGGTTCGCGAGCCACGAGGACGAACCGTATTACCCCGTGAACACGGCGTCGGATCGCGAGAGCCTGCTGGGCTACCGTGAGCTGCAGGCCGGCGAGCAACAGGTGTTCTTCGGCGGCCGCCTGGGAACCTATCAATACCTCGACATGCACATGGCCATCGGCTCTGCGCTGTCGATGTACTCGAACAAGATCAAGCCGCTGCTCTCCCCGGAGGTCTGAACCATGCCACGTCGTGCCACCGTCGACGCCGCGAAGGATGCCGCCGCTGAGCCAGCGTCGAAGTCTGTGCCGGAATCCCACTCCGCCTCAGGCACCGTGCTGCAGCGGGTCATCTTTCCGGAGCACGGCGACCCGCAGGCACTGCCCCTGTTCCTCGACCCCGAGGTGTGGTCGTGGGCGGCACGGGAGGAGTCCCACAAGGAGCGGCTTGCGCGCAAGCGGGGCGTCATCTCCTTGCACCAGGCGAAATCCGCCTCACGGCTGACCGACCGAAACGGCCTCGGGTGGCTGCGTGGACGACGCGGCCTGCGCATCCCCTCCTTCAAGTCGACGTCGCTCGGCACCTACTTCAACGCGTTCCCCGCCAGCTACTGGAAGTCGTGGACGTCGCTCGCCTCCGTGGTGCTGCGGGTGCAGACCGCCGGCACCGGCCGCATCGTGGTGTATCGCTCGAACGCCAGGGCGGTCGTGCAAAGGGTCGACACGGTCGAGGCCGACGGTCCGACCACGTCGAGCTTCACGATTCCGTTGACCACCTTCCTCGATGGCGGATGGCTGTGGTTCGATCTCATCGCCGAGGAGCACGCCTTCGAGCTCGTTCAGGCCGACTGGCTGGCGCCCGATGACACGCCCCGGCGCGCCGACGACCACGCCACGGTCTCCATCACCACGCTCAACCGTGGCGACTACTGCACCCGTCTGCTGAAGACGATCGGCGACGACAAGGAGACGCTCGAGCTCCTCGACCGGGTGCAGGTCATCGACCAGGGCAGCGAGAAGATCGCCGACAACCCCGGGTATGCTGCGGCCGTCGACGCACTCGACGGCAAGCTCAAGCTCATCGACCAGGCGAACATCGGCGGCTCGGGAGGATTCTCCCGCGGCATGCTCGAGACGGTCGAGGCCGGCGATTCCGGCTACGTGATCCTGCTCGACGACGACGTCGAGATCGAGCCGGAGAGCATCCGTCGCGCCGTCACCTTCGCGAACTACTGCCTGCAGCCGACCATCGTCGGCGGCCACATGTTCGACATGTACGACAAGGCCCAGTTGCACGCCTTCGCGGAGGGCATCAAGTGGTCGTCGTTCATGTGGGGACCGTTCACTCCGGAGCGACACGACTTCGGGGCATCCAATCTTCGCCAGACGCAGTGGATGCACCGCCGCTACGACGTGGACTACAACGGCTGGTGGATGTCGCTCATCCCGGTCGAGCTGATCAAGAAGATCGGCGCATCGCTTCCGGTCTTCATCAAGTGGGACGACGCCGAATACTCGCTGCGAGCCAGGGAGCACGGCTTCTCGACGGTGAGCCTGCCCGGCGCCGCCGTGTGGCACGTCTCGTGGGTCGACAAGGACGACACCCACGACTGGCAGGCGTTCTTCCACGAGCGCAACCGGTTGATCACGGCGCTGCTGCACTCGCCGGAGAAGCGCGGCGGCAGGCTCTGGCGATCGATGCTGGCCAGTGACGTGAAGAACCTGCTCACGATGGACTACTACACGGTCGCGATGCGCATGGCAGCCATCCGGAACGTCTTCGAGGGTCCTGGCCAGCTGCACGCCGACATGGTCGACCGACTCCCGCGCGTGCGAGCGATGGGGGCCGGGTTCACGGAGGCGAAGCTGATCAAGGACTCGGCGCAGATCCCGCATTTCCCGGCACGCGAGAACACGGAGCTGACTGACCGCACCGTCAACCCCGGCCCGCACGGAGCGTCGTTCGCAACCTGGCTGGTGCGCCAGGTCGCGCGACACAGCCGCAAGGTGACGAGCGATGTGAGCAAGCCGCACGGCCACCTGACCTATCAGGACGCGCGCTGGTTCGAGGTGCCGCACTGGGACAGCGTGCTGGTCTCCAACGCCGAGGGTTCGGGCGCCACCTGGCACGTGCGCGACCCGAAGAAGTTCCGCGGGCTGCTGCTGGAGGTGATCCGGTTGAACCGTCGCTA
The DNA here is from genome assembly GCF_022761015.1 of Humibacter sp. RRB41. Lineage (GTDB taxonomy): Bacteria > Actinomycetota > Actinomycetes > Actinomycetales > Microbacteriaceae > Humibacter. The sequence goes on along the minus strand of NZ_JAKWJQ010000003.1, from coordinate 217,410 downwards.
TCGCCGTGAGTGGGACAGATTGCGCGCCCAGTACCGCGAGGCGCTGCCCGAGATCACGTCGCTCACGAGGTGGAAGTCGACGATCGACGCAACGAAGAAGGATGCGTAGGCTCTAGCACCCCGCTAGTCGCGTAGCGCGTGCTGCGGCCTTGTAACACGGCGGTCCGTCACAGCGCGGCGTAGGGCTGTTCGGCTCCGTCGCGGGCCCGGTGGATGCTCCAGTAGTGCTGAGCGATGGTGTCGGGTTGAGTCTCGACTCCACCCGAGCCGATCCAGGCGAAGATCGGGATGTGGACGACGTAGACACCGGTGCCCACTGTCGCCTGATGCAGTTTCAACGCGTAGCTGCGCAGCGCACCGCTGCCGATGGTCGTGGTGGTGAACTCGACGGGTCCGGCAAGCGGATCCTTGGACGTGCCACCGGTGGTGTAGATGATCGTGCCGCTGCCGCGCTCGATCATCTCGGGAAGAACCTGCTGCGTGGCCGCGATCCCGCCGTAGAGGTAGTAGTCGAGCTGAGGCTGGAGATCGGCTCTGGTCGCCTGCAGCGGGGACGGGTTGCCCGGGCCGTGGACGGGGGTGTGCGGGGCGGGCGAGTACTCCAGCACGTCTACGGCTCCGAAGCGCTCTTTGATCCGGTCGAAGGCGGCGGCGATCGATGCCGGGTCGATGACGTCGGCGGCGAAGCCTGCGGCCTCGATCCCTGCCTCGTTCAGCTCAGCGGCGAGGGCGTCGAGTTTCTCCTGGGTGCGGGCGACGAGCGCGACGGAGAATCCGTTGTCTCCGAATGCCTTGGCGATGGAGCGGCCGAGACCTGGTCCGGCTCCGACGATGGCGATAGTGGGCATGATTGATTCCCTTTCGGTGATGATGCGGCCGGATGGACCGCGAATTCGGTTGGCTCGTTACTTACTGCTTGTGCGGTAACGCACTGCGATGCCTGTAGGGTGGTGAGTGCGAGCGGGAGGCGGACGAGATGGCGACACCGACGAGGATCAGCGGGCCGTGTCAGACGTGGCCAGAAGACAGTGCGTTCATCCGTGAGGTGCTCGACCGGATCGGCGACAAGTGGTCCGTGCTGATCATCAGCACGCTCGGCGACGGGCCGCTGCGCTACTCGGAACTGCAGGCGAGCATTCCCGGAATCTCGCAGCGGATGCTGACCCAGACGCTCAAGAACCTCGAGGGAGACGGATTGATCACCCGCACGGCCTACGCCGAGATCCCGCCGCGAGTGGAGTACGAGCTGACGGATCTCGGCCGCTCCCTGATGGATGCCGTGATGGCCCTGGCAGGCTGGGCCGCCACCCACCACAGCGAGATCGCCGGCAACCGCGCCGCCACCGAACTCACAGGAGTCGGAAGGGGCAAGGTACCGGTCACGGCGTCGGCAGGTTGAGCTGTCAGTGCTCGCTGCCCGCGTCCGCGATCGTCGTCTCGTCGACGGTCTCGATGTGGCACACACCGCTATCGGGGTCGCACCATCCACTGGCGAGCGCCGCCACGATCTGGATGCCGCCGCTCGGTTCACTCATGACGCACGCTCGCTCAGCACGGGTCCGGCAGCCTGCTCGAGCATCTGGCCGTACGTGGAGACCTTCTGAGCGCCAGGGGCTGCCACCCGGCGGTCTATGACCACGAACGGGACGCCTGTGGCACCCAACTCCAAGCCATCGGCCCTGTCGATGCGCACACGGTCCGCATACTCGTCGTTCGCAAGGATGTCGCGGACCCGCTGTGCGTCCAGCCCCACCGACTCCGCGACACCGGCCAGTGCCCGCGGATCATAGGGATTGAGCGTGCCGGTGAAGAAGCCATCCTGAACACGGGAGAAGAACTCGTCGCCGTGACCCTGGCCTGCTGCGTACTGCGACACGCGGTGCAGGTCGAACGTACTGGCACTGAGACGGTCCAGCGAGAACTCGAGTCCTTCGCTGCGTGCGATGGCCTGGACTTGGCGCTCCGCGCGCAGGAACTGATCGGCGGTTCCGCCGTGCGAACGGATGAAGGCCTTCTCGATCGTCTCCGGCTCGCGAGAAGCGGTCGGATCCAGCTCGAAGGACCGCATCACGATCTCGAATCGGTCCGGGTCAGGCCGCTGCGCGATCGCCGCCTTGAGCCGATGGGTGCCGATGTAACACCACGGACAGACCAGGTCGGACCACACCTCGATGACGACCCGGGATTCCTCCGACTTTGCGACCTGCTCGACCATCTTTGCTTCCTTACCTCACTAGTAGTGCGTAACACCATCATGAGTGGGTAGGAGGCGGCGTACAAAAGGCACTTTGAAGTGCGTGCACCCGGCAACGGAGCAAGTTCCCTGAGTGAGCGGGCCGAACCAGGTCCCTGAGTGAGCGGGCCGAACCAGGTCCCTGAGCGAGCGAAGCGAGTCGAAGGGCCGCCCTACGCCTCGTCGACGAGCTTCACGAGGTACTCGCCGTATCCGCTCTTCACAAGCGGTGCGGCGATCGCACGCAGCTCATCGTCTCCGATCCACCCGGCTCGCCAGGCGATCTCCTCGATGCAGCCGATCTTCGTACCCTGCCGGTCTTCGATGACGCGCACGTACTCCGATGCCTGCATCATCGATCCGAAGGTGCCCGTGTCGAGCCAGGCGGTCCCGCGGTCGAGCACCTGCACGTTCAGCGAGCCTGCCGCCAGATAGCGTTCGTTGACCGTCGAGATCTCAAGCTCACCACGCGCGCTCGGCTCGATGGACTTTGCGATCTCGACGACGGCGTTGTCGTAGAAGTAGAGGCCGGGCACCGCGTAGTTACTCTTCGGCTGCGTCGGCTTCTCCTCGATCGAGAGTGCCTTGAAGTCGTCGTCGAACTCGACGACGCCGTATGCTCGCGGGTTGCTCACGTGATAGGCGAAGATCGTCGCACCCCGGTCATCCGTGACATGCTGCAACGCGGTGCCGAGACCTGTGCCGTGGAAGATGTTGTCGCCGAGCACGAGCGCGACGGACTCGTCGCCGATGAACTCCTCACCGATGATGAACGCCTGGGCGAGCCCGTCGGGTGACGGCTGAACCGCATACTCGAGTTGCACCCCGAGCGCCGAGCCGTCGCCCAGCAGCGCCCGGAACTGCTCGTTGTACTCCGGCGTCGTGATGATCAAGATCTCGCGGATGCCCGCCATCATCAGCGTCGACAGGGGGTAGTAGATCATCGGCTTGTCGTAGATCGGCATCAGCTGCTTCGAGATGCCCTTGGTGATCGGCCAGAGGCGCGAGCCGGATCCGCCGGCCAGAATGATGCCGCGCATGTCAGTTCGCTCCGTTCAGCGATGCGTAGAACGCGCGAGAGGCATCCCACTGCGGAAGCAGCCCCGATGCCGCGGCCTCGGCCAACGACGGCGCGTCGGTGTCCTTCGGCGACAGCAACAACTCTCCAGCCTCCTCGGGGAACACCAGCGCGACGTCCGGATCGAGCGGGTTGACGCCGTGCTCGCGCGTCGGGTTGTAGACGTCGCTGACGAGATAGCTGACCGTTGCGTCATCCGTCAGCGCCACGAAGCAGTGCCCCAGTCCCTCAGAGACGTAGATGGCGTTGCGGTCGACGTCGTCGAGCCGCACCGTATCCCACTGCCCGAAAGTCGGCGAACCGACGCGGATGTCGATGGCGTAGTCGAGTACCGCCCCACGCGTGCACGTGACGTACTTCGCCTGACCCGGCGGGATGTCGGCGAAGTGGATGCCCCGCACCGACCCTCGCTTCGAGACCGACGTGTTCGCCTGCTTGAGGTCCAGCGGATGTCCGACCGCCTCCGCCAGCTTGTCGAACCGGTACCACTCGAGAAAGACGCCACGGTCGTCTGGATGCTGCACCGGGGTGATCTCATAGGCGTCGGGCACGGAGAGTTCGCGGATTTGCACCGGGCGAGTCTACCAATCGACGCGACGCGGACCGCGATCTCGCCTCGGCATCCAGCTAGAGACACAGTCGTTGCAAAACCACCGATCGCTAAGCTCGATGCGACGGGCCGCGACCCCCTTTCGCGGGCCGTGCCCGATCTTCTGCCCCTGGAGCGCCCGTGACCACCTTCATCTCGAGCGTCGATCGAGGGGCACTCGCCGTGCAGAAGGCTCTGGCGAGTTGGTGGTGCTTCGGCGTCATCCTCGGCGTCTTCGCGCTCGGTTCCACCTGGCTCGCGATCACCGGAGCCGACCATTTTCTGTACGACGAGGACTACCACTTCGGCATCGTGCAGGTGTACACGCATCAGTGGCTCCCGTTCATCCATCAAGGCAATCGCTTCGAGGGCCTCGGCGACATCGGCCGCACCGGGTCGTACCTCTACCACTACCTCGTCAGTTTTCCCGTGCGATTGGTGGAAGCCTTCGGCGGCAATGATCGCGCGCAACTCGTGTCGGCCCGACTGTGCTCTGTCGTCTTCTTCAGCGCGTCGTTCGTGTGGTTCCGTCTGCTGCTTCGGGAGCTGGGTGCTTCCCGCGCTCTGACGAATGTCGCCCTTGCCGTTTTCGCGGCGATCCCGATCGCATCCGCCGTCGCCGCCACCGTCAACTACGACTCGCTCACCATCCTGTTCACGGCCATCTTCCTGTGGCAGGCGGTACGCATCTGGAAGGCGCCCGACCTGCGCTTTCCCGAACTCCTCCTGCTCGCCGCCGTCGGATGCTTCGGCTCACTCACGAAGTACACGTTCCTTCCTGTGTTCGCCGCCACCGCGGTACTCCTCGCGATCGTGCTCATCGTTCGGGCATGTCGGGGACAGACGAAGTTCACGTGGGGCTACGGAACGTGGCGCTTCTTCGCGTGGGGCGCTGCAGCGCTGATCGGAGTCGGCCTCTTCGTCGAACGCTACGTCGTGAATCTCATCGTCTATCGATCGCTGCAGCCCGACTGCGGAAAGCTCCATCCGGTCTCGTTCTGTCTGACCTACGGCCCCTGGGCCCGCAACTACACCCTGGCCGAACAGTTCGTCGGGGCCGCTCCTACACCGGGTCGCGTCGTCTATTTCTTCTTCCAGCAGTGGATCCCGGGCCTGCTCTGGTCGTCGCGGTACGTCGGCACCAATACGCACGCGACGATCGGCGCCGCGAGCACGGCGACGATCATCGACGTCGGCGTCGCGCTCGGCGCCTTCCTCATCGTGGTCGGCATCGGCTGGCTTCTGGCTCGGCGCGGCATGGTCGTTCCGTTCGTCGCCGTCCTCGCCTACATGATCGCCCTTTTCGCCGTCAATCTCGGAGACTTCGACAAGACGGATCAGCCGATCGGCGTTCAGGGCAGGTACCTGCTGCCTCTGGCTCCGATCTTGATCGCCGCCGCCGGAATGGTGCTCGCTCGGTTCTTCGACTCGATGTACCTGCGTGCCGCGATCGCCAAGGTGCTTGTCGTCGTCGCCATCGCCATCGCGATGACCCAGGGCGGCGGAGTGCTGACCTACTTCGCCGCTGCGAGTGACGACTGGTACGCAGTGACCGGATGGCCGATGCGCGTGAACCACGCCCTGACCTGGATCGCGAACAAGCTCCTCATCTGACTGTCGTCGCGGCCAGCGCACAGGGTCTCCAGATTCGCCTCATAAGGCACCCACAGCCCTTTGGCTTACCCTTGAATGGGTGACACCGTGTTCGTGGTGCCACCTCTCCCCGACCCGAGGAAGACCCTATGAAGTTGTTCGTTCAGATTCCCTGCCTGAACGAAGAAGAGACTCTCCCGCTGGTGCTGTCGACGATCCCTCAGCAGATCGACGGCGTCGACGACATCGAGATTCTCGTGATCGACGATGGATCCAGCGACCGCACGATCGATGTGGCGCGCGAACTCGGAGTCACCCACTTCGTGCGCCACACGCGCAACCAGGGTCTCGCCCGTTCGTTCCAAGATGGCATCGACTATGCGCTCGTGCACGGGGCCGACATCGTGGTGAACACGGACGGCGACAACCAGTACCCGCAGGACCGCATCGGCGACCTGGTGCAGCCGGTCCTCCGAGGGGAGGCGGACATCGTCATCGCCGATCGGCAGACCGCGACCATCGCACACTTCTCGCCGTTCAAGAAGCTCATGCAACGCTTCGGCAGCTGGACGGTGAACAAGGCGGCGGGAACGAAGATCCCGGATGCCGCCAGCGGCTTTCGCGCGTACAGCAAGGCATCCCTCATCCGCCTGAACATCGTCACGAAGTTCAGCTATTGCATGGAGACCATCATCCAGGCGGGCAACAAGCGCCTGGCGGTCTCCAGCATTCCGGTCATGACCAACGCGAAGACCCGGGAATCGCGGCTGTTCAAGAACATCTGGCAGCACATGTTCCAGTCGGGGCTGGCGATCGCCCGCGCGTTCGTGATGTACCGGCCGTACCTCATCTTCGCCTGGCTGGGCGCGGTTCTCGCGGTGATCGGGCTGATCCCCTTCATCCGCTACATCATCGTGGTCTCGACTCACGAGCCGGGACAGCACATCCAGTCGCTTCTGATCGGCACTGTGGCGATGAGCGCCGCGCTGCTCTCGTTCGCGATCGGCGTGGTCGCCGATCTCACACGCATCAACCGGGTGCTGCACGAAGATGCCCTCGAGCTGCAGAAGCTCGCGCGCTACGAGACCCCGGTCGCCGACTAGCCGCTCCGCCGCCCCAGCCCTGCGCGAGCCCACCCCAGCTCTCTGAGGGAGCGAAGCGAGTCGAAGAGTCCCGTCTACGCCGCCCGTCGCTGCCGGGCCTTCTCTGCCAGCACGGCAGCCCCCGCGAAGATCAGGTCAATCGCCAGCATCACGAACCGGCTGACCAGTGCGAGTCCGACCGCTGCCGGACCACCCATCACCGGCGCGAGCGCCAGCGCGAGCGCCGCCTCCCTCGCCCCGGCGCCGGCCGGCAGGAAGATGATCACGAAGCCCACCAGCCAGGCCAGCGCGTAACCTCCAGCGGCGGTGAGCACAAGCTGCATCGACAGCGGTGCCGCGGCGAGCGACAGCACCACCATGTGCACGCCGAAGAGCGCCCACATCGCCAGGCTCCAACCGCTCGCCTTGAGCAGGTCGCCGAACGTGAGGCCGTCGAGTTCGTCGGCCGGGCGGCGGATCACCTTGCAGATGATCCGCATGATGCGCCGGAAGACCGGAGGTATCACGCAGACGATCCCGATCACGGCGAGCACCACCAGCCACCAGTACTCGGTCACCGCTGCCGGCGACGACGCGACGAGGCACACCGCCGCGAACAGGGTGCCGACGACCACGCTCACGATCATCTGCACGATGAGTGCGACGGCCCCACGAGCACGCGGCGTGCCGTACTCCTTGGCCAGCTCCGCCTGGGCGACGATCGGCCAGATGCTGCCTGGCACGTACTTGCCGAGCTGCCCGAGGAAGAACACGCGCGCGGCTGGACGAAACCCCAGATGCGATCCCATGCCGCTCAGCACGGCGCGCCACGACAACATGGATGCCACGACGCCGCCCGACGCGCAGATCAGCGCGACGACGATCTGCCACCAGGTCAGGGTGGCGAGAACGGGAACGACGTCGTTCCAGTTCTGCACGACGTACCAGACGATGAACGCCACGACGACGACCAACGCCACCAGCTTCAGCACATTGCGAAGGTGCTGACCTCGCGATCTCGTGGGCTCGGGAACCGCCTGCGGAGCATCCGTCTCGCGTTGCTCGCTCATCGCGGTCCGCCTTCGCTCGAGGTCGTTGCGTCGGTCGGGAGTGAGCCGGTCGCCGGTTCGAAGACCCCCTTCAGCTCTCGCTGCACGACGGCGCTCGAGAAGCGTTCGTCGTAGAGCTCGCGACCGCGCTGCCCGATCTCGTTCAACCGCTCGCGATTCACTGCGGCCCATTCGATCTCTCGGGCGATGGCGCCGGCATCCCCCTGTTCGACGATGAGAGAATCGGTTCGATGGGTGAAGACCCGCGATTCCTCGTTCGCGCCGATCATCACGGGAAGCCCGGCGGCGAGGAACTGGTAGGTCTTGCCCGTGATCACGTAGCGGGACTGCACGGTGGCCCCGAAGGGTCCGCCGAGAAAGAGGTCGCACTCGGCGAAGATGCCAGGCAACTCGGCGTAGTCGACCCAGTGCTGATACCGCACGGATGCCCCGGCCGCCGCCGCAGCTTCGACCTTGCGCCGGTCATCCTCGTCGCCTCCGATGAAGCGGAAGGTGATCGCGGGCGAGTCCTTCAACTCCACAGCCGCGCCGAGCACGAAGTCGAGCCCGTGCAGGGGAAGCATCGAGCCGTAATAGAGCACGACGAACTCGTCGGTCGCCTTTCGAGGCGGAATGGCGCGGAAGGTCTGCTCGTCCGTGCCGACGACCACGGTGCGGTAGCGGCTCTGCTCCAGATCCATCAGCTGAGCGGAATGCACCAGATGCGAGTGCGTGTCTGCCAGGATGCGGCGCGTGCGCTTCATGAACGACCGCATCACGCCGCGCAGCGCCTTCGCCGGCAGCGACCCTGGCGCGAACTTGTGGTGCTCCTCGACGAACCATTCGACAGGGTTGATGAACTCGTCGTAGACGACGGGGCGCCGACCCGCGATCAGCAACACGACAGGCAGGATCTCGTAGCCGCGAAAGGTGACGAGGTAGGCATCCGGCCGCGCCGTGAAGCGCTGGCGCAGCAGCGCCCAGGTGACCTGTGCGTAGCGCAGCGCCCCCCTGCTGGAGCTCTTGACGGTGACGACATCGTCGAATTCGGAGCCTGCCTCGAGGGCGGCTCTGATGGTGAGCGCACGAACATAGTCGGGGTGCTTGTAACAGGTCACGACAGAGACCGACGACCTGCTGGATTGCACCGCGGAAGTCTACCAACCGCCCTTCGGTAGACTCGGCGCTGGCCTCACGACCTCAGAAAGCAGCGCTCACACGCATGAAGATCCTCGTCACCGGCGGCGCCGGTTTCATCGGCTCGAACTTCGTCCACTACTTGCTCGACAACACCGATCACACGGTCACCGTTCTCGACAAACTCACCTACGCGGGCAACCTCGCGTCACTGGCCGGCCTGCCCTCCGATCGATTCACGTTCGTCGAGGGCGACATCGCCGACGCACCGCTCGTCGACCGCCTCTTCGCCGAGCACGATGCCGTCGTGCACTACGCGGCGGAGAGTCATAACGACAACTCGCTGAACGACCCCGAGCCGTTCGTGCACACCAACGTCGTCGGCACGTTCACGCTGCTGGAGGCCGCCCGCAAGCACGGAACCCGTTTCCACCACATCTCGACAGACGAGGTCTACGGCGATCTCGAGCTCGATGACCCTGCGCGATTCACCGAGAGCACCCCGTACAACCCGTCCAGCCCCTACTCGTCGACCAAGGCGGGCAGCGACCTGCTGGTGCGTGCGTGGGTGCGGTCCTTCGGCGTCAAGGCCACCATCTCGAACTGCTCCAACAACTACGGGCCGTACCAGCACGTCGAGAAGTTCATCCCCCGTCAGATCACGAACGTGCTGCGCGGCGAGCGCCCCAAGCTGTACGGCACGGGCGAGAACGTGCGCGACTGGATTCACGCCGACGACCACTCCTCGGCCGTGTTGACCATTCTCGAGAAGGGCCGCATCGGCGAGACCTACCTGATCGGGGCCGACGGGGAGAAGAACAACAAGCAGGTCGTCGAGCTGATCCTCACGGAGCTCGGGCAGCCGGCGGATGCCTACGATCTGGTCACCGACCGCCCGGGCCACGACCTGCGCTACGCGATCGACTCCACCAAGCTGCGCGACGAGCTGGGCTGGAGCCCGCGCTACGGCGACTTCGCTGCCGGGCTCGCCGCGACGATCCAGTGGTACAAGGACCACGAGGACTGGTGGGCGCCGCAGAAGGGCGCAACCGAGGACCGCTACAAGGCGCAGGGTCAGTGACGGTGCGGTATCTCGTCACCGGGGCATCCGGCATGCTGGGCCGTGATCTCGGCCGCGCCCTCGCCGGTCGCGACGTGACGGCGCTGTCGCGGGCAGAGCTCGACGTCACCGACAGGGCGGCCGTTCTGGATGCCGTCGCAGGCCACGACGTCGTGCTGAACGCCTCCGCCTACACGAAGGTGGACGACGCCGAGACGCACGAAGATCTCGCCTACGCGGTCAACGCCCTCGGCACCGAGAATCTGGCTATCGCGGCGCGCGAGGCCGGCGCGAAGCTCGTCACGATCTCGACGGACTACGTGTTCCAGGGCGACGCGACGACGCCTTACCCGGAGGATGCCCCGCGCGACCCCCTGAACGCCTATGGGCGCACGAAGGCTGCCGGTGAGGAACTGGCCCTGGCGGCGCATCCGGATGGCACGTTCGTCGTGCGCACCGCATGGCTGTACGGCGCGCACGGACCCAATTTCGCGAAGACCATGCTGAGGCTCGCGCAGTCGCACGAGACGGTCACGGTCGTCGACGACCAGCGCGGTCAGCCGACATGGACTGCGGATCTCGCCGAGCAGCTGGTGTCGCTCGTCGACTCGGATGCGCCTGCTGGCACCTATCACGGCACGGCAAGCGGCGAGACCACCTGGTTCGGGTTCGCCAGGGCCGTCTTCGACTTCGCGGGGCTCGACCCGCACCGCGTTCAGCCGACGACGAGCGAGAGTTTCGTGCGTCCGGCGGCCCGACCTGCCTATTCTGTGCTCGGCCACGCCGCCTGGCAGGCGGCGGGGCTCGCCGAGATGCGAGACTGGCGTGACGCTCTGGCCGACGCGTTCGATCGAGAGGTGTTCGATGACAACCCTGAGGGTGATCGTTGACGATGTGCTCACCGATGTGCCGGACGGCGTATCGAGGTACAGCCTCGAGCTGACCAAGCAGCTCGTCGCCACAGCTCCGAAGGGCTGCGTGGTTGAGGGCGTGATCGCTGCGCACAACGACACCGATCGGCGGCTGTTGCAGCAGTTGCTTCCCGGCTTGGCCGGAGTGCACGCGCTGCCTGTCGGATCGCGCGAACTTGCGCTGGCATGGCAGATGGGCGTGAAGCTTCCGCTGGGAGGCGGGCTCATCCACGCGCCGAGCCTGCTGGCTCCGCTGTTCAAGCACGACTCCTCCGAGGGGCTCGACCAGACGACGGTGACGATCCACGACGCATCCGCGTGGACCGCGCCGGACTCCGTCGGCGTCGTGGAGGCCGCGTGGCAGAAGGCCATGGTGAAGCGCGCGCGCAAGTTCGCGGACGCCATCGTCGTTCCGACCCACGCCGTCGCCGAACAGCTCGCCGAGGTGGCGAAGCTGGGTGATCGCATCCGGGTCATCGGTGGTGCGCCGTCCGACACCCTGCAACTGCCGAGCGACACGGATGCCCGTACGGCCGCACTCAGGCTGCCAGAGCGCTACATCGCGACGGTCTCGAACCTCGACCCGCGCAAGGGTCTGCGTCAGCTGGTGGCGGCGATGAAGGATCCGGCTCTCGCCGCCATCCCGCTGCTCGTGGTCGGCCCAGAGGAGTTCCGCGGCGAGCGCGTCAGCACAGTGGCGATGGAGGCCGGTCTTCCCGAGGGCCGGGTGCGCACACTGGGCACGCTGGGCGACGCCGACCTGGCCGTCGTGCTGGCGAAGGCCGAGGTGTTCGTGTACCCGAACCTGGCATCCGGATTCGGCCTGCCCGTGATCGAGGCGATGCGATTCGGCACGCCCGTCGTGCACTCCGACGATCCGGCAGTGCTCGAGGTGTCGTTCGGCGCAGGCGTCACCGTCGCCCGTGAGGATGCCGACGGCTACCCGACTCGCCTCGGCCACGCCATCGCCGAGGTGCTGAACGACGCAGGCCTACGCGAACGGCTGCGGTTCGCCGGCATGGATCGTGCGGCGGCGTTCAGCTGGCGAAGCTCGGCCGAGCTCGTGTGGAAGCTCCACGCCGAGTTGTGAGCAGTATTTGATATCGTCCGTCGACCCCGGATAAAGGATCACGATGACCATTCCCCCGCGCCTCGTCGCGTTCGACCTCGACGACACGCTCGCGGCATCCAAGTCCCCTCTCGATGCGGCGATGGCGCAACGCATCATCGCGCTGCTCGACGTCGTGCCGGTGTGCATCATCTCCGGCGGCCAGTTCGGCCAGTTCTCGGCCCAGGTCGTCGAGCGGTTGACGGATGCCACGCCGCAGGCGCTCGAGCGCCTGCACCTGATGCCGACCTGCGGCACGCAGTACTTCCGTTTCACCGGCGGCGCGTGGACGCGCATCTACTCGCAAGATCTCGGCGACGACGAGAAGACCAGGGCGTTGGCCGCGGTCGAGTCCGAGGCCCGTCGTCTCGGGTACTGGGAGACCGAGACCTGGGGACCGATCCTCGAGGATCGAGGATCCCAGATCACGTTCTCGGCGCTCGGCCAGTCGGCTCCGGTCGCTGCGAAGGTCGCCTGGGATCCGAGCGGTGAGAAGAAGAACACGCTCCGCGCCGCCGTGCAGGAGTTGCTCCCCGACCTCGAGGTGCGCTCAGGCGGTTCGACCTCCGTCGACATCACTCGGCGCGGCATCGACAAGGCGTACGGCATGGGCAAGCTCTCCGAGCTCACGGGCATCCGCCTCGCCGAGATGCTCTTCATCGGCGACCGCCTCGACCCGGAGGGCAACGACTACCCCGTGCTTGCGATGGGCGTTCCGACGCGGGCCGTCACCGGATGGCAGAACACGATCGAGCTCCTCGACGAGCTGATGCCGACGCTTACCGCCCTATAGGTTCGTGCGAGATGGCGCTCCCGTGCATCAGGCCACGTTAGCGAGATCAGTCACACGCTCGGGCCGGCGAACATCGCTCCGCTACTTCATGCTGGAACGACCAGACGTTGTCCCGGTTTGATCACCGTGACGGGAACGTCTGGGACGAGACGGCGGGCGGCATCGACGTAGAGCGTCGGGTCTTTGTCGCTTTTGAGGATGAGGCGGTCGCCGATGGGGCCGGCCGTGAAGGCGTAGTGCTGCGGGATTGCCAGTTTCGGGCGCAGGACTGACGTGAGTTCGGCGGCTTCCTCGGCGTTCATGACGACCTGCTTGTTTCCCGCCATCCGTATATGGAGACCGTTGACCGGGAGCAGGGTCACGTCGAGGGGACCGAAACGGTCGGTCAGCGTGAGCAGTTCCGGGGTGAGGAGCGTGTCGCCCGCGAAGTAGACGCTGCGGCCGCCGCCCGCGATCACATACGTGACTTCGTAAACGCCATGTTCGCCGGGGGCTGCGTTGAAAGTCAGGTCGCCGACGTTCGTGCTCTCCCACGCCTCAAGTGGGGTGACGTTGGTGAAGCCGACCTTCCTCGCCATGTCGACAACGGGACCGGCGACGATCATCGGTACGTCCTTGTCCGAGTAACGCTTGAACGCGTGCAGGTCGCAGTGGTCGTAATGCTCGTGGCTGATCACGACAGCATCGAGGTGTGGCAGTTCTTCCGGTCGGAAGGCGATTGGCTCGCCGGGGTGGTAAAAGGTCTTCTGTGAGAACCACGGGTCTGTGAGCACCGTCAGCCCCCCGATCTCGATCAGGTGACAGCTGTGAGTGACACGGGTAATGGTGAGCGACTCGGTCATGACGGTTCCTTTATGTGGCAGGCAGCGGGTGCGGGCATCGACGTCGCCCATTCGTGGACGCGTATTGGTACTCGATACCGTAACAGACTTAGTTCCACAAGGTGTTGAGTACCTTTTACGTGTAGTCTCGAATCGTGTCGCACACCATCCCCGCTGTTGAGTCCCTCAGGGAGCGCAAACGGCGTCTCGTCCGGCAGCGCATCATCGAAGCCGCTGACGAGCTCTTCGCCGCGAAAGGCTTCGACGATGTCTCCGTGACCGACATCACCGCCCGAGCGGATGTCGGACGCACCACGTTCTTTCGATATTTCGTTGACAAGGCCGAGGTTGTGTTCGCCCACGAGGAAGAGATACTTGAACGGATCACCCAGTCTGCGGCCGGCGAATCTGTCGGCCCCGCCCGCACCGCTGCGGAGGCCGTCGAGCAGCTGCGGGCGATCGTCATCGCCCTGTGCGATTACGCAAGCAACAACATCGACGGCTATGCACTCCACTACGAGCTGGTCGAGAATCACCTTGAGTTGCGCGCACACGATGCCCTGAAGACGCAGCTGATCGCCGATCGACTCACTCAGCTTCTCGTAGGGCGTGGCACGAGTGAACCCACGGCGGTGTTCGCCGGCCAGGTAGCACTGGCCTGCTATCAGATAGCCCGACGTCGGGCGACGAGCCCCGACCAGCTTGGCGCCGAGACACAAGCCGCGTTCGACCAGCTAGCGGCGCTCTGATAGCTAGTTCCTAGACGGGCACACCATGTCACGTTCAACTAGGGATCCCGCTGCGGGCCAGTAAGCACTGCGGCTCGACGTCAGGCGACTCTATCGCGAAGGAACCGGCCGATTCTTTCGGTCGCTGCTGCGGCCTCGGGAGTGCCGAGCATCAGAGGATAGACGTGGGGCAGGCCATCGCCGACCTGCAACTCGACGTCGACGCCCGCGCCCGAGGCGGCCTCCGCCAATCGTTCGGAGTCGCTGAGCAGCAGATCGGATGTGCCGACCAGGACCAGTAGTGGCGGCAGTCCCGCTAAAGGGGCGAACAATGGGGAGGCGAGCGGCGTTCGGGGGTCCGCTCCGGCCAGATAGTCGGCGGCGAGTTGTTGCAACAGGGTTGGTGTGGAGATCGGGTCCTGGTCGATCCGCTCCGACATCGACGCGCCCGAGCTTGTCAGATCGATGGTCGGTGACATCAGTACGGCCGCCCGAGCCTCGTACTCGGCGATGTCGTGGGCGGCGATGAGCAGCGCGACCGCGAGGCCACCGCCCGCCGAATCACCGGCGACCGCTGCCGCGCGCGGGGCTGTTCCCGGCCCCGTATGCAGCAACCTCCACGCGGCCAGGACGTCATTGATGGCAGCGGGATGGTTGCAGCCGCTCTCCACATCACCGGCGATCGGCGCGATCGCAGCGAACAGATCCGTCTCGCAACCGAGCCGGTACGCCATCATCGCGCCGTTGGAGAATCCGGTGACATAGACCCTTTTCGGGTCGATCTTCGTTCGCGCCTCGACCCGCTTCACGACCGAAGTGAGGAATGCGACATCGTTCGTGTCGTTGTCCGCCGCATCGCCGCAGCAGCCGCATTCACGGGCGTCGGCATGGACACAACAGTCGGACACCGAGCACGGCCGCGTCAAGCGGATCAACGCTCCATCGGCCCGGAACTCACCTGAGTCTGCGTTGGCGCGGAACCTATACGTGCCCACCGCCCATTCCCCGTTGATCGACTGGCGCCCACGCCACTGACGCGTATTGAGATCCGTTGCTCGGTTCCCGACGCCAGTGCGAGCGCGCTCGCAAACAACGTCAACCCCATCACTCCTCCCGCGATGCTGAACCCGGTCACCAGCAGCACGACGACACCGGCCATGGCGAGCACCGGCGAGACGGATGCCGCCACCCGCCCCGTCTCCCCCGCTTCCTTCGAGCCGGCTCGAGCGATCTCCCACCGTCCGGCGCCCAACGCCACGAGCATCACGGCCGCGACGACGCACGCGAGCCACAACGGGCGAGAGGCCCACCACTCGGAGCTCAGCGGATACGGCAGGCGCGCGCCGACGAGAAGCAGTGCGCCCGCGGCCAGCACGAGAACCAGCATGTGCCACAGGTAGATGGTCATGGCACGCAGATTGATCGCGGTGGCGACGACGCCCACCCACCGCAGCCCGTGCATCCTGCGCAGCGCAGGCCTGCACAACTCGAACAGCGCAAGCTGACCGACGCCGAGCAGCACGAGAGCGCACGATGGCGGGTTGAGGTCGGCGAGCAGGTCGAACGAGAACACCCCGGTCGCGCACAGCAGCGCGAGCAGCCCATATGCGGCGACGGCGATGGCCGCAACTGCAGCACGCGGGCGGGGAAGCCTGTTGTCGGCGAGCCAGAAGCCGAGCTGCTGCACGAGCAGCCACACGAACGCGAGGTTGAGGTAGCCGATCGCGGTCAGCCCGGTGGCGGCCCGAACCACGTCGACGCCGACGGCAAGAGCGACCAGCACGGCGAGGGTGCGAACGGGCGCACGGCGATGCACGGAGACCAACGTGGGCACGAGCGCGGTGGCGCCGGCGTAGACGCCGAGGAACCAGAGCGGCTGGCTGAGCCGGAAGCCCGCGACCGCGACGAGGTCGGACGGCATGCCGAACGTCGACAGCGCCGAGAGCGTCACCACCATCGCGGCGATCGCGACGACGGACGGGCCGAGCAGGCGGCGCATCCGGATTCCGACGTAGCCGGAGGCCGACATCCCTTGCGCGCTCAGCCTCGACCACTGAGTGAAGGCCGAGAACCCGCCGAGCACGAAGAAGAGGGGCATGATCTGCACCAGCCAGGTGAACGGCGCGAGCCCTGGCCAACTCTCGAGCGCGTTCTCGAGAACCGGCCCGTCGACTCCGACCGTCACGCCGACCATGAGTGCGTGGAGCACGACGACGACGGTCAGGCACCAGGCTCTGGCGAGGTCCACAGCGGAGTCCCGGCCGGCGGATCGGCCCTGTGGGCTGTCGGGCGTCGCCGGCTTTGCGGCGGATCGGGTGATGACGGTCACGATGCACGCTCCTCAGGTGCGACCCGTTCGGACCGCCGAGGAGAACGTATGAATCAGGTGTGACCGCCCGAATCACCGCGCGGAGCCATTCAGCACCCGTACCGCGGTACACCCTCAGGACGCGGGCTCCACCAGCCCCGCGTCATAGGCGAGGATGACCGCCTGAACCCGGTCGCGCACGCCCAGCTTCGTGAAGATGCGGCTGACGTGCGTCTTCACGGTCTGCTCCGCGATGAAGAGCTGTGCCGCGATCTCGCCGTTGGACAGTCCCGTGCCGATCAGCACGAGGATCTCCCGTTCACGCTCCGTGAGGTCCGCGAGCTCCTGCGCCTTGCGGGGTGCGACAGGCCGCTGCGTTGCGAAGCGCTCGAGCAGGCGCCGGGTGACGCTGGGCGCGAGCAGGGCATCTCCTGCTGCGACGACCAACACGGCGTGCACGAGCTCGTCGGGCAGCGCATCTTTGAGGAGGAATCCACTCGCCCCCGCGGCGAGCGCGTCGTACACGTAATCGTCGGCGTCGAAGGTCGTGAGCACCAGGATGCGCGGCACATGCGGCTCGCCCCGCGTCGGGTTCGCGAGTTCGCGCGTCGCGTCGATGCCGTTCATGTTCGGCATGCGCACATCCATCAGCACCACGTCGGGCCGCAGTTCCCTGGCGAAGCGGATCGCCTCGAGGCCGTCGGCCGCCTGGCCGACGACCTGGATGCCGTTCTGCGCATCGAGGATCGCGGAGAAGCCAGCACGCACCATCGCCTGGTCGTCGGCGACGAGCACAGTAACGGTCACGTGGCGTCCTTTCCGGTGAGGAGTGGAATTCTGGCACGCACCACGAATCCGCCGTCGTTGGTGTGGTCCGTCTCCAGGGTGCCACCGTGCAGGCCGACTCGCTCGCGCATTCCGCGGATGCCGTGTCCTCCGCCGATCTCGCTTGCGCCGCCTGCGGCATCCTGCGCCAGATCGGGTGCCGCGTTGCGCACCTCGACATTCACGACGCCGTCTGTCGATCGCAGGGTGACGAGCGTGTCGGCGCCGGTGGCGTGCCTGGCAACGTTGCTCAGGGATTCCTGCACCACGCGATAGACGGTGAGCGAGATGACGGGGTCGAACGCTGCGGCATCCTCTGGCGAAATGCCGTCGTCGAGACTGACACGGGCGCCGGCCCTGGCAGCCAGCCCGACCAGTTGGGGGATGTCGGCCACGCCCGGCTGCGGAACGGACTCGGCTGTGCTGCCCTCATTGCGCAGCACAGCGAGCAACGTGCGCATCTCGGCCATCGACGTGCGTGCCAGAGCCGCGATGTCGTCGAACTCGGCCGCCGCGTCGTCTGGCAGCGAGGGGATGCGGTAGCGGGCAGAGGATGCCTGCACCTGGATCGCGCTCATGCCGTGGGCCACGACGTCGTGCAGCTCCCGAGCGAGGCGCGTGCGCTCCTCCACTGCCTCGCGGCGTGCCTGCTCGGCTGCAGAGATCGCGCGCTCCTGCACGAGCTGCTCTCGCACCCCTGCCCACTGGTTGATCAGCGCGCCCAGCAGCAGGCAGATGCCACTGAGCGCGGTGAACACGATGAGGTCAGCAGTCACGGCGCCGGAGTCCGAGCGCGCCATGTCGAGCGCCACCGCGAAGGCGCCGCCGGCCGCGACGACCACTCCGACGAGACCGAGCCACCATCCCGTGCGGATGGACACCAGAAGGATGACGAGACAGTGCGCGATCATCGACATCACCGCGACCGGCCATGGCTGCAGGGGCAGCGACAGCAGGGTGAACCCCAGCAGCCCCGCCGCGCTCAGGATGACCGCGACAAGCGGCTGCAGCAGACTGACCACGATCGCGGCACCCTGCACGACTGCGAGCAGCAGCGCGATCACTACCGGCACGCCGTAATAGGTCGCCCCGAGGCTCGCCTGCACGGGAACGGTGACGGCCACGCCGCACAGTGCAACGGCCCACAGAAGCAGCTGCACCGTGTCGACGTGACGCTCGGACTTCGCTCCGATCGCTTCCGACATGCTCATTCCGCCTCACTGCACTCGGGAACACGCACCATGGAGGCCCGCGGCGTCGTGTCCGTCGTCGTGGCAACCGCAGCCCGTCGACGCGCGAGACGCATCACCAGGTCGATGAGCACCCCGGTCGCCACTCCAGCGGCGACGCCGACGAGCATACCGAGCACGGGGCTGCCGTGGAGCCAGTGGCCTGCGACGAGTCCGATCACGACGGAGTACACCGCCCACGTCACCCCGGCGATCACCGACAGGCCGAAGAAGCGGCGACGAGGGAAGCCGGATGCCCCTGCGACGAGATTGACCGCCACCCGTCCGACCGGGATGTATCTCGCCGTCATCAGGATCACGGCCGGCCGCTTCGCCATGCCGCGCGAGGCGGCGTCGAGGGCAGCGCGCATTCGGCGGCGGCGCATCCAGGCGAACCTGTCGATGCCGACGAGGCGTCCGATGGCGAATGTGATGTTGTCGCCGGCGATCGCGCCGAGAGCGGCGCACCCGACGACCAGAGCGACGTTCGGCTGTCCGATCGAGACCGCGGCGGCCGTCGCGGCGATCACGACGGATTCGCTCGGCACTGGCGGGAAGAAGGCGTCGATGAGCACGGCGAGCACGATCACGAGGTAGACCCACGGTGTACACACCGCCGCTTGGACGAAGGCGTTGATGGAGTCCATCTGCTCTCCTCTCTCTGAACGTCTTTCTCTGAACGTCGTCGGGCGGCCACCGCGTCGGATGATCGCCCTGCATCAAGCGTGCCGAAATCGAGGGAAGCATCGCGTCCCTCCCCGGTATGCGCGAACCCCTACCAGAGGTTGACGTTCGAGTCGAGGACGCCAGTACCGCCGGTACCCTGGTCGGATGAGCACCACGGAGGCCAGGGACGGCATCGCCGAACGGCTCTCGCGCATGGTGCAGGTGCCCACTGTCTCGGCCCACGTCGAGCAGACCGGCGCGGCTCCGTTCCACGACTTCGAGGCGCTCTTGCTCGAGTCGTACCCGCTGGTGCACGAAAGTCTGCAGTTCGAGAAGGTCACCGACTTCGGACTCCTCTTCCACTGGCCCGGTCGCACGACCGGTTCACCCGCCGTGCTGATGGCGCACTACGACGTCGTACCCGTCGGCGACGAGGATGCTTGGACTCACCGGCCTTTCTCCGGCGACATCGTCGACGGCACGGTGTGGGGCCGCGGAACGCTCGACGACAAGGGCGCGGTCTGCGTGCTGCTGGATGCCGCAGAGAACCTTCTCGCGCGGGGCTACGTGCCCGAGCGCGACGTCTACCTGTGGCTCGGCGGCAACGAGGAGTCGTACGGCACTGCGGCGAAGGCGGCCGTCGCGTTGTTCGTTCAGCGCGACATCCGGCCGTGGATCGTGCTCGACGAGGGCGGCGCGGTGGTGGACGAGCCGCTGGCGGGCATCCGCATGGATGCCGCGATGATCGGCGTCGCCGAGAAGGGCATCGCGACGCTGCGGCTCACCGCGACCTCGCAGCCGGGTCACGCCTCTGCTCCCCCGAAGCTCACCGCGACGGACCGCATCGCCCGGGCGGTAGGCAGGTTGCGCTCGAATCCTTTCCCGGCACGGATGCCCGCCGTCGCCCGCGACATGTTCCGTGCGTTCTCCGGCGGCGCCACCGGCTCGATGCGGTACCTGCTGCGCATCATCGCGGCCGTGCCCTGGCTCGGCGCACGGGTGCTGGCCTCGATGGGAGGCGAGGCGGCGGCCGTGGTGCGCACGACCGTCGCCGTGACGATTCTCGAGGGCGGAACCGCCGCGAACGTGCTGCCGGAAGAGGCCTCCGCCGTGCTCAACGTGCGCATAGCGCCGGGCGATTCGGCCGTGAGTGTCGCGCGCCGGGTGCGCCGGATCATCCATGATGCCGGTGTCACTGTGCGCGTCGAGGATCACTCCGATCCGTCGCCGATCTCGCCGAACGACAACGAGCAGTTCGCACTGATCGCCGCGGCGGTGACGGACGCCTACCCTGGCACGCCGAGCATCCCCTACATCCAGATGAGCGCCACCGACGGCAGGCACTTCCATGCGATCTGCGCCGCGACGTACCGGTTCGCTCCGCTGACGATGACGGGCAAGCAGCGCGAAAGCATCCACGGCATCGACGAGCACGTCACGGTCGATGCCCTGCAGCGCGGCGAGCGCTTCTACCGCACCCTCATCCGGTCCCTCCCGCCCACCGTCTGATCCGCCTCCCTCCCGGGGCCTTCCTCGCTCAGTGCGCGGTGCGACGTCGGTTAGGATGCATCGGCAACCCGAACCGGCGAAGGAGCCGCTGCATGTCGTCCGTCATCCCCACGAGCAGAATCGGCGTGCGCTCCATCGCCGGCGTCGTCGGCTTCCTGGTGTTCGTCGAGTTCACCTCCGGCATTCTCCAGGGCTACTACACGCCGCTCTATCACGACATCGCCGTCTTCCTCGGCGTACCCGATCCTGAACTGAACTGGCTGGAGGCGGCGCAGCTGGCGGCATCCGCCATCGCCGTTCCGGCATTCGCGAAGCTCGGCGACCTGGTCGGCCACCGTCGCATGCTCCTCATCTCCACCGGAATCACCGCCGTCGCGTCGCTCGGGCTTGCGTTCTCGGGCGTCTTCTGGCTGTTCCTCATCGCGTGGGCCGTTCAGGGCTTCTACGTCGTGTGGCTTCCGCTGGAGATCGCGATCGTCTTCACCCGCAGCCAGGGCCACGAAACGCCGTCCGCTCTGACGCGCCGTTCCGCAGGATTCCTGGTCGGCGCCCTCGAGATCGGCGCCATCGCGGGCGCTCTCTCCTCCGGCGCCCTCGACGGCGTTGCGCCGTTGCCCGTGCTGCTTCTCGTGCCTGCCATCGCCGTCGTCATCTGCTTCTTCGTCGTGCTCTTCGGCATCAAGGAGTCGGCGGATGCCGTCGCCCGACGCGCGATCAAGTCGCCGTTCGACACCGGTGGCCTCATCCTGATCACGTTCGCACTGCTCGGCGTGACGGGCGGCCTCAGCCTGCTGCGATTGGATGGCCCGGCGTCCGTCTGGCCGTGGCTCGTCGTGCTCATCGGAGTCGCGCTCTTCGTGCCGTTCGCCCTCTACGAGCTGCGGCAGCGCGAGCCGCTGGTCGACGTGCGTCTCTTCCGATCGTCGTCCCTCTGGCCGGTGTTCGTCACCGCGGGCCTCTTCGGCGTGAGCGTGCTCGGCGCTCAGGTGCCGCTCTCCACCTTCGCGCGAACGGATGTCGACAAATACGGATATGGATTGGGCGCCACGGCAGGCCAGACCTCGATCCTCGTCGGCGTCTATCTCATCGCGCTCGTCGCAGGTGCGATGCTGCTTCCCGTCGTCACACGCTGGATCATGCCGCGGATCGCCCTCGTCGGCGCGAGCGTGCTCGTCGCCCTCGGATACTTGCTGTTCCTGCCGTTCCACACCGGCTACACGCAGGTGCTCGTCAACATGCTGATCGCCGGCCTCGGTTCCGGAGCGCTCGTTGCAGCGCTGCCGGCGGCCGCGGCATCCGCTGCCCCGCTGGACCGTACGGGGGTCGCGACGGGGCTGACCAATTCGGTGAAGACGGTCGGCGGCGCGATCGCCTCCGCCGTCTTCGGCATCGCGCTGGCCAACCCGAACGCATCGTCCACCAATACCGCCGGCACGCTCAGCGGGTACTACGTGGTGTGGATCGTCTGCGGTCTCACGGCAGCCGTCTGCGCCGTGCTGCTGCTGTTCGTGCCGAAGCACGCTTTCGCGGATGCGTCGAGTTGATCACACGCGATGAGCCCCGAGCTTGGCGTGGTCTAGGCATCGGCTGCGAGCCGATATTCTTGACTGGCTCTACCCTTCCCCCGACTTGATGGGATCCGTCTTGGCTGACACTTTTGAGAACGACGTCGTGGTCATCGGCGGCGGCGGCCACGTGGGGCTCCCGCTCGCCATCGCCCTGGCGGACCGCGGTTCGAGAACAGTGGTCTACGACATCAACGCGACCACCGTCGAGACGATCCTTCGTGGGGAACTGCCGTTCAGCGAACCGGGCGCACAGCCGGTGCTCCGCAAGGCGATCGATGCCGGCAGGCTGACAGCCTCCACCGATCCTGCAGTCGTCGCCACGGCGCGCAACGTCGTCGTCGTGATCGGCACCCCGGTGGACGAGCATCTGAACCCCGACCCGAACGCCATTCCCGAGGCGCTCTTCGCCTCGAGCGACTATTTCAGGAGCGGTCAGCTCCTCATTCTGCGCAGCACCGTCTACCCGGGCGTCACGGCTCTTGTCGAGCGCACCATCGCAGATCTCGGCCTCGACATCGAGGTGGCGTTCTGCCCTGAACGCATCGCGGAACACAAGGCGATGGAGGAGCTCTTCTCGCTTCCGCAGATCGTCTCGTCGCATTCCGAAGAAGGCCGCAGACGCGCGGCGGAACTGTTTTCGACGCTGACGGACGAGATCGTCGACCTCGAGCCGGAGGAAGCCGAACTGGCCAAGCTCTTCACGAACACGTGGCGGTACATCAAGTTCGCCGCGGCGAACCAGTTCTACATGATGGCCAACGATCGTGGCCTGGACTTCGAGCGCATCCGCAAGGGCCTCACGCACGACTATCCGCGTGCTCAGGACATGCCTGGTGCCGGATTCGCTGCCGGCCCGTGCCTGTTCAAGGACACCATGCAGCTCGCCGCCTTCAGCGACAACAAGTTCTCGCTCGGCCACTCCGCCATGCTGGTCAACGAAGGTCTCCCGCTGTACGTGGTCACGCAGCTCGAGAAGTCGTACGACCTCGAGAACCTCACGGTGGGCATCCTCGGAATGGCGTTCAAGGCGGGCTCGGACGACATTCGTTCCAGCCTGTCGTACAAGCTGCGCCGCGTGCTGAAGTTCAAGGCGAAGGCGGTCATCGCGACCGATCCGTACGTCACCGAGGAGACCGACGACACTCTTCTGCCGCTGGATGCCGTGCTCGCCAAGGCAGACATCCTCGTCATCGCCACTCCGCATGCGGAATACCGCGGTGTTCGCACCGAAAAGCCCGTCGCCGACATCTGGAATCTTCTCGGCGACGGGGTGCGAGTGTGACGAAGTCCGCGAACCCACGGGTCTCGATCGTCATCCCCGCCTACAACGAGGGAAGCGCGATCGTTCCCGGGCTGGAACGAATCGTCGAGGCCGTCACGCTCGACTACGAGGTGCTGGTCGTCGTCGACACCCCGACCGACACCACCGTCGAGCCCGTGAACCGCATTCACGAGACGAACTCGCGGGTATCGATCGCGATCAATGACTATGGCCGCGGACCCGCGAATGCCATTCGCTTCGGCATCGACCACGCAACGGCGAGCACCACAGTGGTCACGATGGCCGACGGATGCGACGACCCACGGCAGATCGACGACCTCGTACGGCTTGTCGAACGCGGCGTCGTCGTCGCAGCGGCATCCAGGTACATGGCCGGCGGGCAACAGGTCGGGGGCCCACGACTGAAGTCGTTCCTCTCGCGCACGGCAGGTAAATCGCTGCACTTCTGGTGCGGAATCGGCACGCGCGATGCGACCAACTCGTTCAAGGCCTACAACAGCGAGTTCGTCCGCGAGGTGGGCATCGACAGCCGGGACGGGTTCGAGATCGGCCTCGAACTCACCGCGAAGGCGAAACGACTGCGTCGGCCGGTCGCCGAGATTCCCACGATCTGGCTCGATCGCACGGTCGGCCAGTCGAACTTCCAGCTTGGCAAGTGGATACCGAAGTACCTCCGCTGGTACCGCTTCGCCTATGGCCCAGAGCTCACCCTGGATGAGCTGAAGGCCAAATCCCAGAACGTCGAGATGAAGGACAACACGTAATGACGAAAGTTTTGGTCACCGGATCGAGCGGTTTCATCGGCGGTTACATCGTCGAGGAGCTTCTGTCGAAGGGCTACGACGTTGTCGGGGTCGACAACTACTCCAAGTACGGCGAAGTGAAGAAGTCGTACGACGACAACCCGGGCTACAAGCTCGTCGTCGGTGATGTACAAGACACCGAGCTGATGACCGAGCTGCTCTCCGACGTCGATCACTTCATCGCCGGCGCGGCGCTGATCGGCGGCATCTCGTACTTCCATACCTACGCGTACGACCTGATCGCCCAGAACGAGCGCATCATCGCCTCCTCGGTCGATGCCGCGATCGCAGCGCGCAAGAACACCGGGCGACTGCAGAAGGTCACCTACATGTCGTCGTCGATGGTGTTCGAGTCGACCGACCGCTGGCCGAGCAAAGAAGGCGACGAGCGCCTCGTTCCTCCGCCGCTTTCGTCGTACGGCTTCCAGAAGCTCGCGGTCGAGTACTTCGCTCGCGCCGCCTGGGATCAGTACCAGTTGCCGTACACGATCCTGCGCCCCTTCAACTGCGTCGGCATCGGAGAATCACGAGCCCTCGGCGACGTGGAGATCAACTCCGGCAACGTCAAGCTCGCCATGAGCCACGTCGTGCCCGACCTGGTGCAGAAGGTCCTGAAGGGCCAGGACCCGCTGCACATCCTGGGAGACGGCGACCAGATCCGGCACTACACCTACGGCGGTGACCTCGCCCGTGGAATCGTGCTGAGCCTGGAGCACAGCGCCGCGTACAACAACGACTTCAATATCTCCACCGCCGAAGGCCACACGGTCACGGAGCTCGCCGACGTGATCTGGCACAAGATCAACGGACCGGATGTCCCGCTGCGCCTGGTCAACGACCCGGGCTTCGAGCACGACGTGCAGAAGCGTGTCCCCGACGTCTCCAAGGCCAAGGAAGTACTCGGGTTCGAGGCGACGACCACCCTGGACGAGATGCTCGACGAGGTCATCCCGTGGATCCGGAATGCGGTCGCCGAGGGCAACATCTAACAGGGCCCGCTTCAGCTCATGGCTCCCTCATCCGGGGCGGCCGGCCTCACTGCGCGCCGGTCCGTCGGCGAGGCCGAACACTGGTTGAGGACACGATTGTTCGCGCCAGGGCCGGGATCGACGGCGCCATCCACACTCCGCGGAAAGGGAGTTCTCGCCGGTCTGCTGGTCGTCGTCGGAACGCTGATCGGCGCGTTCCACATTCCGCCATCGCAGTGGGGAATTCTGTGGGCCGAAGACGGCAGTGTGTTTCTGCACGGCGCCTGGTCCCCAGCCACAGCGTTCGATCTGTTCCAGCCCTATCAGGGCTATCTGCACGTGGCGCCGCGCCTTGTCGCGATGGTGATCGGCGCCACGGTGCCCGCCTCGGCGGTCGCCACGGGCTTCACCATCGCGGCGTGCGCGGTGGTCGCGCTCCTCGGAACTTTCGTGTTCTTCGCGGTTCGCGATCGCTTCGTGAGCGTCGCCATCGCCGCTCTCGTATGGCTGGCGTTCGTCGGGCTCCCGGTCGGAGTGCCCGAGACCAACGGCAACCTCGCAAACCTTCATTGGTACTTCCTCGCGGCAGCGGCGGTAGCGCTCCTGTCGCGAACGCCGAGTCGCCTGATGCGCGTTTCGGGGACCGTCATCGTCGTTCTGGCGATACTCAGCGACCCGCTCTCCCTCTACCTCCTGCCCCTCGCCGCGGTTCGCCTCTTCGTCTATCCCGAGCCGGCCTCCAAGCTGCGCGCCGGCATTTTCGCCGCCGCTTATGTCGTCCAGCTCACATTCGTCGTGCTCGCACCGCATATGGGTGGGACGCGGGCATCCGTGACTTCCACGATTCCGACCCCCGGCAACCTTCTCGACCTGTGGGTCAGGCGCGCACCCGAGCTCACCACCATGGGAACTCGGGTAACCGCGTACGTGGTCGCCCATTTTCAGCCGCTGGACATCTACCTCGTGATCATCGTCGTGGGAGTGTTGGTGGCGTCGATCGCACTGTGGGCACGACAGCGCGTCTGGAGCCTGACCTTCATCGTGCTCTCGATCGCGCTTTACGGTTTCTCCGAGTTCTTCGCGTGGACCGACCTGGCGGCGTCTGGCCTCACCTTCGGTCTGCGCTACGCCGTCGCTCCCGCATTGTTGTTCGTCATCGGCGCTCTGAGCGGACTCGACCAACTCATCGCCCGATCAGGTCGCAGGCCCGTTCGCGTCGCCGCCGTCGCCGTCGTGATCGTGATCGCGCTGGTGGCTTCCGCCTCCTCGATCGATACCGCCGATGGGAGGGAAGGCAGCCCGACCTTCGCATCGCAACTCGCAGCGGCGCACACGACCTGCGATGTCGAGGGGGCCAAGACGTTCACGGCACAGTTCGCCCCGCACTGGCTTCACGAGCTGCCATGCGCGGGACTCCGGGCCCGATGAGCCGTCCGGAACCGCCGGCCGGCACCGCGGATCGCCGGCCACAATCGACCACTATTCTTGTGACACGACGATCAGAAAACCGACGGATGGACGTGATTGAACATCGAGCTCGACGTGCCCGACGGGCCCGCCACAAGACAGACGCCTGAAAACGGTCCATCGTCGATTCCAGCCGCTCGCGGCCGCATCCGCGGTCTGCTGATCTGGCTACGGAGCTACCGCGGTGTGCACTACGCGATCCTCGTGGTCGCTGCGCTGTTCCTGCTCTACGAGTCGCGTCATCAGGGGCTTTTCTACGACGACTGGAGCTTCGTCGTACCAGACCAGCCGAGCATTTGGGCTCCCCATGTCGGGCACTGGAGCACGGTCCCGATGCTGCTGTATCTGGGCATCCGCGGCCTGTTCGGTCTGAACCTGTTCCTGCCGTTCGCCGTCGGTGTGATCGTCGCACAACTGGGACTGGCAACCCTCGTATGGCGCATCATGCTCAAGGTGGGGGTCGCACCGTGGATCGCCACGACCGCGAGCGCGCTCATCTGCTTCTTGGGCGCCGGCGGTGAGAACGTGCTCTGGGCGTTCCAGGTCGGCTTCATCGGGGCCGCTGCACTCTCGTTGATCGTCATGCTCCTTCTGATGAGGGAGCGCTTCGGCATCGGCGAGGCCATCGGCGTCGTCGTGCTGTCGATCCTCGCTCTGGCGACCTCTGGGACCTCGCTTCCCGTGCTGGCCGGCGCCGCCGTGGTCGGCATCGTCTATCGAGGTTTCTGGCGCACTGTCGCGCTCTTCGTACCGGGTGCGGTCGCCTACGGCGTCTGGTTCGTGGTCGTCGCCCTGCACACGAAGGGCAACGACTACCACGCGGGCGGCCTGTTCCAGTACCTCACGCAGGCGCCCGGCTACGTCCTCAGCATGCTGGCCGGCGGCACGGGAAACCTCGTCGGCATCGCCGCGCTCGGCGCCGTGGCCTTCGGCGTCATGGTCATCTGGGCGATCTACCGTCTTCCGTCCGCGTCGAGAAAGTGGACGGCCGCGTACGCATGCCTACTCGCCGCCGTGCTCTTCGCCGCCCTGACCGCGTATTCCCGCCTCAACCTCGACGCCGCCACGTCGACCCGCTACGTCTTTCTCACCACCGCGCTGATGCTGCCGATGGGGATGCTCGCGCTGACCGCGCTGCAAAAGCGTCTGAACCTGCCCGTTGTCGGTTCCGTCGTGGTGGTCGCTCTGCTCGTCGCCTACAACTTCACTCAGCTACTGCCCATCCTGCAGACCAGGGCCTCAGAGGTCGCCGAGACGAGTCAGGAGTTCGCGGCGGCGATGCACCTCATCCGATCAGGTGAAGGACCGACCGATCCGAACCTCGCGCCTGCTGCGCGCTACGCCCCTCAGGTGACTGCGCGCGAGCTCGAGGGCATGGTCGACAAGGGATGGCTGAAGACCGGCTCGTACGATGAGATCGCCCTTCTCACCGTGCAGAGCTCGTTCGACGTCCATGTCACTGCGGCCCGGGAAGCGCCGGCGAACACCGGCACCTGCGAATTGGCGCCTTCCGGAGCGAACAATATCGATCTCGGATCGGATGCCAGCATCTTCGCGTCAGGGGCGACCCAGATCCAGTACGGGCTGACCGAAGGCACCGCGGTCGCCCGCCCGATCACGGTGACGCTCTCCTACGGCTGGAACACCATCCGCTCCACCGGTGGTGACATCCGGTTGATCGGCGTCGCCAGCACCGTGCGCGTCTGCCCCTGACCTGCGAACGGATCAGCGGCGGCACGCGTTACGGCTTCGGCGACGACGTCACAGGGTTGACCGCCTTCTGCACCATCGAGTGGATCTGGTCGTAGTCCGGGTTCGCGGGATCGACCGTCGGCGGCACCAACTCCACGTTCTGCACCGGCAGCGCGCGCGTCTTCATCCCGAGATCGACGAAGTAGCCGAGCATCGACTGCGGTATATCGGTCTTCACCACCTGCTGGCCCGCCTTGGCGATGTCCTGGAATTTCGTCGCGACGTTGATCGGCGTGAACTGCTTGAGAATGGCATCCTCGAGAATCCGCTGCCGGGCCATACGGTCGTAGTCGCTGGTGGACTCCCGCGACCTCGCGTACCACTGCGCCGTGTAGCCGTTCATGTGCTGCACTCCTGGCTCGATCCAGCCGGTCACGCCGTTCCCCTGGGCGTCTCCGCCGATCGGCAGCTTCTCCTTCACATCGATCGTGACACCGCCGAGCGAGTCGACGAGCTGCTGGAAGCCCTCCATGTCGATGAGCACGAAGAACTGGATCTTGAGCCCGGTGACCCCCTCGAGCGCATCGCGCATCGCCTCGATGCCGGGTTGGCTGTTCTCTTTCGTCGCGTTCGGGTAGAGCTTCGGCTTGTAGAGCTCGACCTCCGTGTAGATGGAGTTGAGCTGGCAGACATCCACGTCGCAGGTGTCGTTGTACCCGTACCCGTTCGGGTAGATCTTCTGCATCGGCGACCCGTCGCTGAACGGAACGGGGTCGAGATCGCGCGGAACGCCGATCGAGACCGCCTGCCCGGTGTTCGCGTCGATGCTCAGCACCGACATGCTGTCTGGCCGCATGCCGTCGCGACCCGGACCCGCGTCGCCGCCGAGCAGCATGATGTTGTACCGCCCGTCGACGGGGGCGACCGACGCGCTCGCGGAGAAGATGCCCGACAGAGCACCCCTGGCGCTGCCTGCCAGCACAGCACCGTACGCAGCGGTACCCGACACCGCGACGAGCAGCACAACGGCGAACGCGGCGATCCCCGCACGTGCAGAGGGGCGTGCCTTGACGAGCCGCACCAGGCGCAGCGTGTCGAGCGTCAGAACGACCCAGAGGATCGCGTAGAGGGCGAGCACGATCTGCAGGCCGAAGAGGGCGAGCGTCTGGGTGAAAAACCCGACGACGGCCGTCGGCTTCACGATGTAGACGATCAAGGTCACGATCGCCGCGAGCCACAGCAGGAACGTGCTGATCAGGCCGAGTCTGCCCAGCTTGCGGTTCCCGGCGAGCGCTTGCACGCTTCCGGGCATCAGCAGGTTGAGCGCGACCAGCCACCAGCCGCGCCGCGTCATCACGTCACGCGACGTGGTGTTGGGATACCTGATCGGATTGGCGATCGTCATAGCGCTGCTTTGAGGTCCGCGTTCTTCTGTTCGACGAGGTCGATGAGTCCGGCCGCGTAGTCGGCCAATCGGGCGGCGAGCGCCTCGTCACCGATGCTCAGGATGCGTGCCGCGAGAATGCCCGCATTCTTGGCGCCGCCGATCGCGACCGTGGCCACGGGGATTCCGGCCGGCATCTGCACGATCGAGAGCAGCGAATCCATGCCGTCGAGCTTGGCCAGCGGAACCGGCACACCCACGACGGGAAGCGTCGTGACGGATGCCAGCATGCCCGGCAGCGCAGCCGCACCGCCTGCACCCGCGACGATGACTTTGATGCCGCGGGAGGAGGCATCCTTGCCGAAGGCGATCATCTTCTCCGGAGTCCGATGCGCCGAGACGACCTCGACCTCGAACGGCACGTCGAAGTCGGTCAGAGCTTCCGCGGCCGCCTTCATGGTGGCCCAGTCGGAGTCGGACCCCATCACGATCGAGACGAGCGGGGACGCCGGGGAGTTCACGCTGGGCATGCATCCCAGGCTAGGTCTCAGTCCTGGAAGAACGCCGCTGCGCCACGCGCCTGGTACGCCACCTCATCGAGATCGTCGCCGCAGACGGTGACGTGGCCCACCTTGCGACCAGGGCGCGACACCTTGTCGTAGCTGTGGAACTTCGCGGTCGGATGCTCGCTCATCGCCTTCTCGTACCGGTCGACCATCGTCGCGCCGTCTGGCCCCCCGAGCACGTTGAGCATCATCGCCCATGGCTGCAGGGTGCCGGTCGCTCCCAGCGGCAGGTCGAGCACGGCGCGCAGGTGCTGCTCGAACTGGCTCGTCGTCGACCCGTCGATGCTCCAGTGCCCGCTGTTGTGCGGACGCATCGCGAGCTCGTTGACCAGAACGCGGTCGTCGGTGGTCTCGAACAGCTCTACCGCGAGCATCCCGGTCACACCGAGTCCGTCGGCGATGCGTACGGCGATGTCCTCACTCACCTCTGCGACGTGCCCTGCCGAGTTCGTGGCGGGTGCGACGACCTCGGCACAGATGCCGTCGCGTTGCACGGTCTCCACCACTGGCCACGCCACGATCTCACCGGAGGGCCGCCTGGCGACCTGCTGTGCTAATTCGCGGCGGAAGTCGACGAGTTCCTCGACGAGCAGCGCTCCCCCGTTCCCGTCTTCGGCGAGCGCCGTGAACCAGTCGTCGACGTCGTGCGGCGTGCTGATGACGCGCACGCCCTTGCCATCGTAGCCGCCACGCGCGGTCTTCGCCACGGCGCGGTCACCGTGATCGGCGAGGAAGTCCGCCAGCTGAGCCGGCGTCTCGACGGCCGCCCAATCGGGCACGGGCAACCCGAGCTCGGAGAGCTTGGCTCTCATGAGCAGCTTGTCCTGGGCATAAAGCAGCGCATCCGGACCAGGATGCACGGGGATGCCGGCATCGACCAGCGCGCGCAACACAGGCTGCGGCACATGCTCGTGGTCGAACGTGATCACGTCGACGGTGCGTGCGAACGCCAGCACGGTGTCGAGGTCGCGGTAGTCGCCGACGGCGGATGCCGCGATCGACGCCGACATCCCCTCGGCCTCCGCGAGCACCCGGATGTCCACACCCAGCTCGAGCGCAGCCGGGATCATCATCCGCGCCAGCTGTCCGCCACCGATCACACCGACTGTCTTGGCCACCGTGAAAGCCTATCCGTGTCGGGACTCATGTCACGGGCGACCGGATCAGACCTTAGAATCATCGAGGCATTCCGAGAGAAACGACCATCCGCCCATGCGATTCATCAAGTACGTCTACGAACGGCTTGTGCGCTACGCCCTCAAATTCGGGGTTGTGGGCCTGATTGGTTACGTGGTCGACGTCGCGATCTTCAACATGCTCCGCCTGGGAGCGACGGGCACCGACCACTTCTTCCAGTCGCCGCTGGGCGCGAAGATCGTGTCGGTCGCCATCTCGACGCTCGTCACCTGGTTCGGCAATCGTTACTGGACATTCCGCGAACATCGCCGCAAGAACTTCATGCTCGAACTCGCCGAGTTCACCGTGATCGCCGTCGCCGGTCTCGGCATCAGCCTGCTCTGCCTCTGGATCTCCCACTACGTGCTCGGTTTCACATCGCTCGCCGCCGACAACATCTCGGCGAACGTGATCGGCCTGGTCATCGCCACGCTTTTCCGATTCCTGATGTACCGCTACTGGGTCTACGGGCAGCACCGCAAAGACGGCCTCACCGCCCGCAAGGAACGAGAGGCCGAAGCCGCGGCGCTGTCCATCTTCGAAGACGACAGCGCTGCCAGCCGGGATGCAGCCGCGCTCGACCGTGACGCCGACTCTGCGCGCCTCGACCGTCACATTCCCGAGAAGAGTTCATAGGTTCGTCTTCGCGAGTACTCAGGCAACCTGCCGACTTGCAAGGTTGCCTCCTGGCATCGGCCGATACGCTCGGGTCCGCACGGGTGATTCCCACCCGGCTCGGGAGGGCGGACACCATGGCGATGAGGGTCGACCTCGACGCGAAACCCACTGCACCATCCGTCCAGCGACCGCGCAGGAGCGCGGCACTGCTGCAGTTGATCAAGTTCGGGGCGGTCGGCGGAGTGGGCGTCGTCGTCAACTTCGTGGTGTTCAACGCGCTCTGGCTCACGGTCTTCAACCCGTCTCGTATGCCGCACGGGCCGATTCTCGCGACGATCGTTGCGACGCTCGTCGCGATCGTCGTCAACTGGCTCGGCAACAGATACTGGGCTTTCGCCGCGGTCCGTCAGCGCAACACCACACGGGAGGGCCTCGAGTTCCTCCTCGCCAGCCTCATCGGAATGGGCGTTCCGCTGCTGTGCATCGCCGTTTCACGATACGTGCTGGGCTTCCACACACTCCTCGCCGACAACATCGCCAACAACGTCGTCGGCCTTGTACTCGGCACGTTCGTCCGATACGTGCTGTACAAATTCTGGGTGTTCGCCCCTGGCAAGAGGGCTGTCGGCGCTGTGCCGGTCGAATCGGACGCGAGCAGTACGGATCCGGTGGAGGCGTCTCAGACCGCGTCGCCCGCCTGAGGAAAGCCCCCGCCCTGCTTCGAGGCGGCGGACTCGGTCTCCCAGTTCGTCGGATACATACGCTCGCTGCTCTCCATGAGATCGTGCAGCGCGTCGGAGACCGCCTGGGCATGTGGCACGTCGCGCAGCTGCGCCATCGTCTTCTGGTCCATCGCACCGATGGCGATCGTTCCGCTGCGGAACGCCGACTGCAACCATGACGAGCGCAGTGTCACCGTGTACCCACGGCTGTGCAGCAGCTCTCGGCGCTCGTGCACGAAGAGCCCGGTGCGCACGATGAGCCGTCTCGTCGTCACCGTGTACCGCGTGGTCAGCCAACTGCCGAACGGAAGCAAAAAGAGCATCACAGCGAGTACGCCGGCGACCACCCACACCACGATGGCGAGCCAGCCGTCGAACATCGAGCCGAAGTAGCCGGCCGCGCCGCAGATGACGATGAGCGCGATCGAGGGCCAGAACATGCGGCGCACGTGCTGGCGCATCCTGGCCACCACGCGCTCGGCAGGCGGTACCGCATACCCGTCCGTCATAGCCATAGGCCCATTAATACCGCAGGTGAGTCACATCGCCCGCTGAGACCGCCGTGCGCCGTCCAGGTGAGTCCACGACGAGCCGTCCGTCACCGTCCAAGGACTCGGCGACGCCGACGAGACTCTCGGTGCCGGGCAATTCGACGCGAACCGTCTTTCCGATGGTGCTGCAGGCAACGCTGACTTCGGCGAAGAGACCCGAAGCTTCGGAATCTCCTCCAGAATTGGCGAACGCGCCATAGAGCGAGCGAAGCTCGACGAGGTAACCGGCAAGCACTCCATCCGGATCGGCTTGCACTCCCTCGATCGCCAACGAGGTCGCTGTCCGCACGGGCAACTGCTCCGTCGTCAGGGTCAGATTGATCCCTGCGCCCAGCACGACGGCGCCGTCTCCGACATATTCGCTGAGGATTCCGCAGAGTTTCCCGTCGCGCACCATCACGTCGTTCGGCCACTTGAGGTCGGCTTCCACCCCGAGGCCGCGCACGGATCGAACCATGGCCAGCCCCGCCATCAAAGGGAGCCAGCCGAGCGCGTCCGGCCGATCGATGCCGGAGCGGCCGGGCCAGAGCAAGACCGAGGTCGCCAGCATCGTTCCAGGAGGAGCCACCCACGATCGGCCGAGCCTGCCGCGCCCCGAGGTCTGACTATCCGTGACCACTGTGCTGAATTCGGGCCATTCCGAACGACCCCCTCGGCGAACGCGCTCGGCTATTTCATCGTTCGTCGAACCGGCCGTCGCAAGGTGCACGAAACGAGAAGCGACTTCAGCCGATCGGGCAAAATCCATACTGCATTGTCCTACGCAATTGTTCCGTGTGCGCCGTGTCACGACTATCGCGTGCACTTCACCCGTAGTGTTTAGGGGTGCTGTCGGGGATCGGCACAAGGGGGAGAAGACGTCGTGGCTGCTCGAAATTCCAGAAGTCGAATCGTGACATTCGCGTTGGCGTTCTGCGGCGCCGCCGTATTCGTGCTGGCGCCGACATCCGCTTTCGCGACGACCACACCGTCTGATGCGACTCCGACGCCCACCCCTGCTGTGACCGCTCAGGCGACTGCCACACCCAGCAGCACGCCATCCGAGACGGCGACACCAACGCCGACGGCCACTGCTGCGGCAGTCCCGGGTGATGACACGACGCCGACTCTTGCCGAGATGAACGCCACTCACAACCACACCATGGGATCGACGATTCCGCTGGATGAGAAATCGGCGGCGACGCCACAGGCGAGGTCGCTTCTCGCGGCCGCCGCACCGGCCGGAACGCGCGGGCTCGACGTCAGCGGCTGGCAGTCCTTGACGCGCGCGAACTGGACCACGATCTGGAACAACGGAGCACGTTTCGCTTATGTGAAGGCGACGGAAGCCACTGACTACACGAGCGGGGAATTCTCCGAGCAATACAACGATTCCGCCGCCGCCGGTTTGATTCGCGGCGCCTATCACTTTGCGACGCCGAATACGTCCTCCGGCAATGCGCAGGCGAATTACTTCGTCGATCACGGGGGCGGATGGTCAGCGGACGGTAAGACCCTTCCTCCACTGCTGGATATCGAGTACAACCCGTACGGCGCCACCTGCTACGGACTGAGCCAAGCGCAGATGGTCTCGTGGATCTCCGACTTCTCGAACACTGTGCAGTCGCGCACGGGAAGGCTTCCTGCGATCTACAGCACGACCGACTGGTGGACGCAGTGCACGGGAAACAGCGCGGTCTTCGCCAACAACCCGCTGTTCATCGCGCGCTACACCTCCAATGTCGCCGGCGGCCCAGGAACGCTCCCCGCCAGTTGGTACCAGTACACGTTCTGGCAGTACGCCGACTCGGGTACCTTCCCTGGTGATCAAGACGTGTTCAACGGTTCGCTGCTCGAACTGCAGACCTTCGCCAAGACGAATCCGATCAAAACGACCCAACCGGCCGTTGCTCCGGCACTCGGACGAAATGTCGCCGTCGCAGAGACGCCTGCAGGCAAGATCTACCTGTTCTGGAAGGGCAACAACGGTGATCTCTGGCTGAAGACGAAGACGGGAGCCACGTGGTCGAAGTCGACGGATACCGGCAAATGGATCGGCCCGGGTAACGGCCTGAGTGCCGCGGTCAATGCGTCCGGTCAATTCATCGTCGGTTGGCGGGGTGGCGACTCCGCGCTGTGGATAACGACGAGCACCGGCGGAACCACGTGGTCGGCCATCAGCAGAATCATCCAGGCGGGAGCCACCGCGACTCCAGCCGGTCCCACCTTCGAGATCGCGGCCAACGGTACGGCGTACGCGTTCTGGAAGGGGCAGAACAACGGGCTGTACCAGTCCATCCGCACCAACGGAACGTGGTCCCGCTACTACTCGCTGCCCGATGACGTCGGACCGGGAACGGCAATCTCATCAGGGATCGACGGCGCGGGCTGGACGTATGTCTTCTGGCGCGGCGGGGACAACAATCTCTGGGAAGCGAACTGGACGGGTAAGGCGTGGACGCCGCAACACCGGATCCCGACAACGGGTGCGTCCGGTGGCGTGAAGTCGGACGTCGGGGTGGCCGTGACGTCCAATGGAGTGCAATACGTCTTCTGGCGAGGTAACGACTCGCGGCTCTACCAGACGTTCTGGGACGGGAAGGGCTGGCGCGGCTACTACGGTCTGGGTGCGAATGTCGGACCGGGCACCTCGCTCTCCGCTTCGCTCAATAGCAAGAACGCAACGTCGGTCTTCTGGCAGGGCGGGGACAACGGCATCTGGACCGCCTACTGGACGGGCTCCGCGTGGACCGGAGCTCAAGCCGTGGCCAAGGGCTGAACCGGCCGCCGAATACGAGGGTGGGATTGTGCGGGATCTCCGCACAATCCCACCCTCGTATTTGTGTCATTCCATCAACCCGGCACCGCAAACCCCTGCTTGTAAGGTGAACAGGTGACCGACATCTCCACCACGGACGCCGACAACGCGCCCGATCCCAAGGACGACGCCGCGCCAGACACCACGACGGCCGGCAAGATCGCCGACCTGAAGTTGCGCTACCACGAGGCCGTGACCGCCAGCGGGCAGACCGCGATCGAGAAGCAGCACGCCAAGGGCAAGCTGACGGCGCGCGAGCGCATCGACCTGTTGCTCGACGCCGGCTCATTCGTGGAGTTCGACGAGTTCGTGCGGCACCGCACACACGCGTTCGGCATGGAGGACAAGCGTCCGTACGGCGACGCCGTCGTCACCGGCATCGGCACCGTGCACGGGCGCAACGTCGCCGTGTTCAGCCAGGACTTCACCATCTTCGGAGGCTCGCTCGGCGAGGTCGCCGGCGAGAAGATCATCAAGGTCATGGACCACGCGCTGAAGACCGGCGTGCCGATGATCGGCATCCTCGACTCCGGTGGGGCGCGCATCCAGGAGGGCGTCGTCGCGCTGGGCAAGTACGGCGAGATCTTCCGGCGCAACACACAAGCATCCGGCGTGATCCCACAGCTCTCCATCGTGATGGGGCCAGCCGCCGGCGGAGCGGTCTACTCCCCAGCGCTCACCGACTTCGTGATCATGGTCGACAAGTCGAGCCACATGTTCGTCACCGGCCCGGATGTGATCAAGACCGTCACCGGCGAAGACGTCGGCTTCGAGGAGCTCGGCGGTGCGCTCACGCACAACAAGATCTCCGGTGTGAGCCACTACCTGGCATCCGACGAGCAGGATGCCCTGGACTACGCCCGCGCACTGCTCAGCTTTCTGCCCGACAACAATCTCACCGACCCGCCTGCGTACGACGCGGAGTCGGAGCTCGAGATCACGGATGCCGACCGCAAGCTGAACGAGATCATCCCCGACTCCCCGAACCAGCCGTACGACGTGACGACGATCATCGAGCACATCGTCGACGACGCCGACTTCCTCGAGGTGCAGCCGCTTTTCGCGCCGAACATCGTGATCGGATTCGCGCGCATCGAGGGCCGCTCGGTCGGCATCATCGCGAACCAGCCGAACGCCATGGCAGGCACGCTCAACATCGACGCCGGCGAGAAGGCCGCGCGCTTCGTGCGGTTCTGCGACTCGTTCTCGATTCCGATCCTCACGCTCGTCGATGTGCCCGGATACCTTCCGGGCACCGACCAGGAGTGGACAGGTGTCATCCGCCGCGGCGCCAAGCTCTTGTACGCCTATGCCGAAGCGACCGTGCCGCTGGTCACCGTGATCACCCGCAAGGCGTACGGCGGCGCCTACATCGTGATGGGCTCCAAGCAGCTCGGCGCCGACATCAACCTCGCGTGGCCGACCGCTGAGATCGCCGTGATGGGCGGCCAGGGCGCGGTGAACATCCTGTACCGCGGCGAGATCAAGCGCGCTGAAGAAGCGGGTGAGGACGTCGCCGCCGTGCGCACGAAGCTCGCGAACGAGTACACCTACAACGTCGCATCCCCGTTCCTGGCCGCCGAGCGCGGCGAACTCGACGGCGTGATCGAGCCGGCCGCCACGCGCATCGCGGTGGTGAAGGCGCTGCGGTCGCTGCGCTCCAAGCGGGCGACGCAGCCGCCGAAGAAGCACGGGAACATTCCGCTGTGAGCCCGAGCACGTCTTCTGGGAGCGCAGCCTGATGGCCAGGCACAGCACACAACCCGAGTTGGATGCCTCGCAGCTCATCATCACGACGAGCGGCCTCTCCGAGACCGAGATCGCAGCAGTCACGGCGGTGCTCACGGCAGCCGTGCACGAGCAGACCGCCCACGACGACCCGCAAACGGATGCCGGCCAGTCCGCCTGGCAACGCGGCCAGCGCAATCTGCGCACGCCGTTGCACCACGGCCCCGGCGCATGGCGCAGCTTCGGCTGACTCGCCTCGCGCCCGGCAACGCACCGCGGTGGACACTTGGCACGGTATTGTCCCCCGGTTGTCCCCCTAAATGACGACTTTCCCCCTTGCGAAAGCACGGCCATCATAGAGATTGCTAGGTGTCTCTCTTCTGAGATTCACCGCCATTCATTCGCCGACTAGGGTAAGCGGGCGAGTGTTTTGGGGGCGAGTCGGGGCGATATTCGGGTTATCGCCCCGACTCGGGGCTTCCGAGGGCCGCCGGTCATTGACCGGCGGCCCTCGATGCATTTGCGCTTCTCGCTGGTCGAGTAGCGGAGCGCGCTGCTCACTCGTGTCGCGGGATCTCCAGCCAGAGCTCAACCTCGTCGTCGGCGCCCTCGGACTCAGCGGCGGCCGCGTCGACGGCATCCCGAGGTCCGACGGCGTCCCCCGTCGATACGGCAACGCGCCTGCCCGACATGAGCCCGACGACCGTCACGGCGACGGGCGAGCCGCTCTCCACGGTGCGCACGACGAACTTGTCGGCATGCGAGTGATCGATCGCCTCCGCGAGCTTCGCATGGATGCGGGCGAGATCGTCGGCGTCGAGTTCGTCCAGACCACCGTCGTCGAGCAGGACGACGTTCGCTCCCCTGCGCCGTGCTTCGAGGATGAACTGGCGCACCGTGTCATCGAGAAGGGCACGACCGCGAATCTCGTCGCGCATGCCTGCTTCGAGCAGCAGGCATTCCGCGCGTTCGTTCTCGGTGAGCATCCCGCCGCTCTGCGCGATACGGATGAGCAACGGTGCAGCGCGCTGATAGGTCTCGTCGAGCCGTCGCTGACGTTCGATCACGTGCGCCTCCTGCTCGGCGTGCCACTCGACCACCTGGCGTTCCGCGCGAGCGAAACGGGAGGCATCCCTCGTCATCGCACCCAGTGCCCTGGTGACGACAGCAGCGGCCGCGACCCACACCACGCTGCCGATCACGCCGTAGGAACCGAGCGCGACGACGCCGGCGATCACGACGGTGTGCACGATGAGGAAGGCGATACCGGCCCAGGCGAAGACACTCCGCCGACGCACCATCGCGATGGTCATCAGGGTGCCGACCGCTGCCACGTACCAGGTGGCGTAGCCGTTCTCCCGCGAGGGGTCGAGCTGGCTGGCGATCAGCAGCGGGAGTGCGACCGACACGGCGAGATCGAACGCCGCGATCCAGACCGCCATCACGATGTTGCTCGTGCGGAGGAGCGAGAACACAGTCGCCGCAGCATACAGTCCGATGGCCACGATCGCCGGAGCGGGGTGCCGGTACGCGGCCATCGACGTGATGCCGAGCACGATGTGGTACGCGGAGAACAGGGCGGTGAGCGTCACCAGCACGCCGCGAGAGACGGTGATCACGATTGCGTCACCTCGTCGGGATCGGGGGTCCAGCACAGCTCGACCGTCGTGCCACGACCCGGAACCGAATCGATGGATGCTTCGCCGCCCGCGAGTGCCACCCGCTCGCGGATCGACACCTCCAGCCCGAGCCGCTCCGGAGGTATGCGGCTGATGTCGAAACCGCGGCCGTCATCCGTCACGACGATGCGCACACCGCCGTCGGCGGCCTCGATCGCGAGGCTGCGCCGCACCAGAACGCCGCCGGCGTGCTGGGCGCTGTTCACCATGGCCTGCACCGTCGCCGAATACAGCGCCTCCGCCACGCTCACCGGGATGAGCGCGTCGCCTGGCACTCTCGGCACGATCGAGAACGGCACCGTGAACGACCTGGCCGCGGAGATGATGCGATCGCGCAGCCTGCTCATCGGAATGGCGTCGAGGGCGCGACCCGGCTGGGCGAGGGGGGCAGACGTGTCGAGGTGGCCAAGGGCATCCTGCGCCATGGACGCAGCGATGCGCATACCTTCGACCGTCTGGGCGCTGGCTGCGGACAGCAACGTGGTCAGCACGCTGTCGTGCACGATCGCATCCACCTCGACGCGCTCGGCTTCGAGCGCGTGCGCACGCACGGCGATCTCATAGCGCTCCAGCGCGGCCGCCTGTCGATCGTCCACCTGGCTGGCCGCCTGACGCAGCATCGTCATGATGGCCAGCAGGAGGGAGGCGAAGATCATCGCGTAGAGGGCATCCAGCACCGCGGTCTGCAGCGCGTCGATCCCGCCGCCCGTGACGATCAGAACGACTCCGTACAGTACGGGGGCGATCACGGTGTACACGGCCGCCCAGACGAACGGCAGCGCCAGCGCCGCACACGCCGTCGCAACCGTCAGCAGATACCAGAGCCACGGGCGCATGCCTTCGAAGTAGCCGGCATCCGTGATTCCGCACTCCCAGAAGACGAGCGCGCCGATATAGGCGATGCAGAACACGATGGCGGCAGCGTGCACCGTACGGCCGACCAGCGACGCGACCCCGAGCCATGCCAGGGACGCAAAGAGCACAGCGGCGACCAAAGCCGTGTACACCAGGTTCAGATGGTGCGACTGCACGACGATGACCGGGATGACCTGCAGTCCGAACACCCAGCTGAATCCGGCGATGGCACGCGCGGCAAGACGTTCGAGCCGCGCCCTGGTCAGAAGATTCGCGTTCGCCGCCGCCGGGATGACCGGGGCAGTGCTCAGGTCAGCGCCGGCCATTCGCCGTGCCAGAAGCACCAGGGCCGTCGGGGGCGAGCCCCGGCAGGATGCCGTCTTCGACCGCTCGGCGCAGCAGGTCGACCTTCGTGGGAGCCGGCCTTCCGACTTCCACGTACTTCGTGCGAACGCGGTCGAGGTACTCGCGCGCCGTGGAGTGCGCGACCCCGAGCTGCTCGGCGACCGCCTTCAACGGAAGTCCGGATGCATACAGGTGCAACACGTCACGCTCGCGTCGGCCGAGCTGCGCCTTCGCGAACTCGCTGTCCGCGTCGATGGCACTCGCCCATTCGAGGTTGTTGAGCACCTCCCCTGCCGCAACGGACTTGATGGCGGCGATCAGCGTCGTCGTCGGCGCCGACTTGGGGATGACGCCTGCAGCACCCGCGGCGAGCGCCTCACGCACGCTGGCCACTTGGTCGGCGATGCTGTGCACGAGCACCCCTGCGCCGGTCGCCTGCACCTGCTTCACGTTCTCGGTGATGCTGGAGCTGTCGCCGAGGGAGAGGTCGAGCACGACCACGTCGCATCCGGCGTCGGGCAGCGCATCGAGAACGGCATCCACCGTCGCTCCGCTGGCGACGACCTCGTAGCCGGCGTCGCGACAAGCGGCCTGAAGCCCGAGACGTACGGACTCGTGGTCGTCGACGATCCCCACCCGCACCATGGACTCAGCTTATTCGTACGCCCGTGGCCTCATCGGTGCACCCGTCGGCGCCAGGCGTACCGCAGTCAGTCGACCCGTACCAGCGACGCGACCAATTCGACGTGGTGGGTGTTGGGAAAGAGGTCGAAGGCTCGCGCCTTGCGCAGCGCGTAGCCGCGGTCGAGGAACCAGCGCAGATCGCGTGCGAACGCCACAGGGTCGCAGGCCACGTACACCAGTTGCGCTGGGGCGAGCCCGGCGATGAGGTCGACGGCTTCGCGACCCGCCCCGCTGCGGGGCGGATCGAGCACCACTGTCGCGTCGCGCAGACGCGAGCGCTCGCCCTCGGTGGAGCGGGTCGTCAGATCGCGCAGGTAGTGCTCGACCTTCGCCGTGACGGTCTGCGCGCCGAGCCAGTCCGCAAGGTTCGCAGCCGCGTGATCCGTGGTGTCCTCGTCGGACTCGACACTCGTGATGCGCGTGGCCGGGCCGAAGCGGTCGCCGATGGCCGCCGCGAGCAGACCGACGCCTCCGTAGAGGTCGAGGTTGAAGGCACGCGGGTCGAAGATGGCGGGGTCGACGGCATCCTGCACCGCCTCGGTCAGCACCCGCGGCGCGAGCCGGTGCACCTGCCAGAATCCGGTCGCCGAGAGCGCGAACCGCCGGTCGCCGACGCGCTCATGGATCTGCTGCGGCCGGTGCGTCGGAGTGCGGGATGCGTCACGGCGCACGACGGAGACGAAGCCTTCGCTCGTGACCGTGACGTCGATGGACCCGGCGCTGCTCCTCGGTTCGCCCAGCGGCGCGGCACGCTCGACGGCTTCTGTCGCAAGGGGCAGCTTTTCGACAGGGATGACGTGGTGCGACCTGAACGCGAACGGTCCGACCGTTCCCTCGTCATCGATCTGCAACCGCACGCGGGTGCGCCAGCGGGTGCCGTCACGCTCGTCGTCACCGGCGATCGCCTCCACCTGCGGCGCCTCGTCGACACCGGCCATGCGCGAGAGCGCGTCGGCGATGACCTGGCGTTTGAGCTCGCGCTGGTGCGCCAGCTCGATGTGGCCGAACTCGGCGCCACCTGGGCGCTCATCGGGGCTGTGCTCGATGGAAGCAGCACTCCAGACGTGTTCGCGACGATGCTCGGATGCCTGCAGCACCCGCACCGTCTCCGCGCGCCAGAACCTGTCGTGGCGGGTGTCGGAGACGCGGGCGACCACCCGCTCACCCGGCAACGTGTCGCTGACGAACACCACCCGGCCTTCGTGCCTGGCGACGAAGACCCCGCCGTGCGCAACGCCTGTGACCTCGAGTTCGAGATCGACCGGCTCCGTCGGCGGCTGCGCAGAGCGGTTGCTCGGGCGGGCGGCGGGCCGGCGGGACGTGCGGCGGCGGTCGGGGCGAGGCATCCTGAAATCGTCGCACACACCGCTGGGCCGGCTCCGCATGAAGCCTCGCCTCGCCGACTGCCTGCGTCGGCGAGAATGGGCGAATGCGTCTCTACCTCGCATCCACGTCGCCCGCTCGACTCGCTCTGCTGCGTTCGGCCGGCGTCGAGCCCCTGACGATCTCCCCAGGAGTCGACGAACCGGCGACCGTTGCGGCGGCCGAGGCGCAGCAGGGTCCGCTCGCCGCGGCGCCGATGGTGCAGCTGCTCGCCAGGGCCAAGGCGGAGGCGGTCGTTGGCAGGAGCGTCGGAGGGGAGCCGATCGACGGGCTCATTCTCGGCGGGGACTCCGCGTTCGACATCGACGGTGTGATCCACGGGAAGCCGCACGAGGCATCCGTCGCCAGGGAGCGGTGGCACGCGCAGCGCGGGCGCACCGGGGTGCTGCACTCCGGACATTGGCTGATCGATCACACCGGTGGGCGGGCGCGAGCGGCTACGGGTGCGGTGGCCGAGGCATCCGTCACGTTCGCGGACGACATCGAGGATGGCGAGATCGACGCGTACATCGCGACCGGAGAGCCGCTCGAGGTCGCGGGAGCCTTCACCATCGACAGCCTCGGCGGCCCGTTCATCGCGAGAGTCGACGGCGATCCGAGCACCGTCGTCGGGATGTCTCTGTCAACGCTGCGCTCGCTGGTCAAGCGGCTGGGGTACGAATGGACGGAGCTTTGGGGGTGAGACGCGCGTGCTGCTCGACCGGCGAGGGAGGCGGAGAGGGCGGGTGTTGTAGGCATCCGAAAGGCCTTGGGGTCAGGTTTGTGTCCACCATTCAAAGCGGGGCATACACACCTCAATAGGCTTGAAGACTGTGCCAGACATCTCGAAGGTCCTGATTGCCAACCGCGGCGAGATCGCCGTACGCGTCATCCGAGCGGCGCGTGACAGCGGGATCTCCTCGGTTGCGGTGTACGCGGACCAGGATCGTGACGCCGTGCACGCACGCCTCGCCGACGAGGCCTACGCACTCGACGGCGCCACCAGCGCCGACACCTACCTCTCCATCGAGAAGCTCCTCTCGGTGTGCCGCCGCTCCGGTGCAGACGCTGTGCACCCCGGGTACGGATTCCTCGCCGAGAACGCCGACTTCGCTCGCGCCGTCATCGACGCCGGCCTGATCTGGATCGGGCCGAGCCCTGACGCGATCGAGCGCCTCGGCGACAAGGTCAGCGCCCGGCACGTGGCAGAGAAGGTCGGCGCTCCGCTCGCGCCGGGAACGCTCAATCCTGTCGAGAACGCGCAGGAGGTGCTCGACTTCGTCGACATCCATGGTCTGCCGGTCGCGATCAAGGCCGCGTACGGGGGCGGCGGGCGCGGCCTCAAGGTCGCTCGCGAACGGGACGAGGTCGCCGAGCTGTTCGAGTCGGCGACTCGCGAGGCGATCGCGGCGTTCGGTCGGGGCGAGTGCTTCGTGGAGAAGTACCTCGACAAGCCGCGCCACGTCGAGACGCAGTG
Source organism: Humibacter sp. RRB41 (assembly GCF_022761015.1). Lineage (GTDB taxonomy): Bacteria > Actinomycetota > Actinomycetes > Actinomycetales > Microbacteriaceae > Humibacter. The sequence continues at coordinate 172,967 of NZ_JAKWJQ010000003.1, read as the reverse complement.
CCTTGCGGATGCCCACGGCAACGTCGTCGTCGTGTCGACGCGCGATTGCTCGCTGCAGCGTCGCCACCAGAAACTCGTCGAGGAGGCGCCTGCGCCCTTCCTCACGGACGACCAGCGCGACCAGCTCTACACGTCGTCGAAGGCAATCCTCAAGGAGGTCGGATACCTCGGCGCCGGCACCTGCGAGTTCCTGATCGGACAGGACGGAACCGTCTCGTTCCTCGAGGTGAACACGCGACTGCAGGTGGAGCATCCGGTCTCGGAGGAGGTCACCGGGATCGACCTGGTGCGCGAACAGTTCCGCATCGCCTCCGGAGGCCTGCTCGACTACGACGACCCGGAGCCGCGCGGGCATTCGTTCGAATTCCGCATCAACGGCGAGGACCCGGGGCGCAACTTCCTGCCCGCTCCCGGCCCCGTGCACGTCTTCAAGCCGGCGGCCGGTCCCGGCGTGCGCGTCGACTCGGGCGTGCAGTCCGGCGATGTGATCTCCGGTGCGTTCGACTCTCTGCTCGCCAAGCTCATCGTCACCGGGTCCAGCCGCGAGGAGGCTCTCGAGCGCTCACGCCGTGCCCTCGATGAGTTCGAGGTCGCCGGCCTGCCGACCGTCTTGCCGTTCCACCGCGCGATCGTGCGCGACTCGGCGTTCGCGCCGGCGGACGGGCATCCGTTCAGTATCTTCACGCGTTGGATCGAGACGGAGTTCTCGAACGACCTCGAGCCGTGGAGCGGCGAGGCCGAGGACCAGCCAGATGCGGAGTCGCGGCACAGCGTGATCGTCGAGGTGGGCGGCAAGCGCGTCGAGGTCAGCCTGCCGACGAGGTTGCTGATCGCGGGCGGGCAAGCATCCGTCGGACACGCTCCGAAGCGTAAGTCGGCGTCTCACTCGATTTCCACCGCGACCGGCGATTCGATCACGGCACCGATGCAGGCGACCGTGGTGAAGCTCGCCGTCGGGGAGGGGGATCAGGTCGTCAAGGGCGATCTCGTGCTCGTGCTCGAGGCGATGAAGATGGAACAGCCGCTGACCGCACACAAGGACGGCACCGTCTCAGGCATCAACGCCGAGGTCGGCACGACCGTCTCGAGCGGTCACCTGCTCCTGAACATCGTCTGACCCGTCGCCGGCGTCGGTTCCCGGGCCCGCAACAGCGCCATTTGCGCTTAACTGCGCCACTCGTGCTGGCGCAGTTAAGCGCAAATGGCGCTGTTGCTGGGCGAGCGGACGCCGACGCCGACGCCGACGCGAGAACACGAACCGACGATCGAACGCTCGGGGTCGAAGAGCCGACTCAGCGGATCGTTCTGGGTCGACGCACGATGGGCAAGCCTGCATCCAGAAGGATGCGCCGCAGCGGTTCGCGATCCCAGGCGTCCGACCACTCCCAATGAGCCGGCGTCAGGCCGGTGCGGCGAATCGCATTGTCGCGTCGCTTCTCCGCCCGCACTCGCTCCTCGAGCGTGGCCGAGGACGGATGCTTCGGGTCGATGTACTTTCCCCACCCGTCGGCCTCGCCGACGGCCCGATAATCCGGCCAGCCGAAGTCTGAGTACACGGTCTTGCCGTCATTGAGCACGATCTCGAATTGCAGCTCGGGCTCCGGAAAACCGAGCTCGTCGATAGTGACGCGGCTCAGCGTTTCGAATGCACTCTCAGCAGCGGTTGTTGCAGCTACGAGTACGCCACGCACTCGGACGGACCCCCGATACGGCATTCGCTCCTGATGGGCCGCCATCAATTCGTCGAACGAGACGAGTGGAGGTTCCTTACCGAACCGATCGACGAGAAGCGCAGCGTCGATCATCGCCAGTGCGGTGACGAACGGTACCGTTCTACAGACCTCGATGAGAGTGTCGGCGATGGACGTCGTGCGTAATCCGTCGAGCTCGATGACCGTTTCGCGGCCGCGACGCGGGAGTTCGATCACACCATTTCGTTTGCGCCCGTTGTTCGCCGGTGACAGCAGATACACGTATTGCGGGACCGAACCAACGAGCGGCAGGCCGAGCCACACCGCGGCGGAGAGCCCTGCAAGCACCGGATCATTGCGAATCGAAGCAGCACCAGCCACCCGAGTCAGGTATTTGTCTTCACGGGAGAGCCCGCGATATTCCTCGACGCTTGCGTACACGCCACGTCGAAGACGCACGAGAGCTCCTTGGCGACTCGCGCCGCGCACTGCCGGATACGCGCCGACCCGATCGCGTTGTTCCGACACGACCAACGGCAAGCCGGAGTGATCTGATGGAAGCCTCATATCCCGAGCCTGGCCGACGAGGGGCGTCCCGAATCGAGTCACGCTCTTGGTCGTGGAATCCGCGACGTGCCGGCATCCTGTGGATGCAATGACGCCGAGACTGTATGCGCCCGCACGTCAACAGCGCCATTTGCGCTTAATGGCGCCACTCTGGCTGGCGCAGTTAAGCGCAAATGGCGCTGTTGTGAGCGGAGCGCTCACAACACGATGTGCATCGCGCGCGCGGCATCCGTGATGGAACTCGACAGCGACGGATACACCGAGAATGCCCGCGCCACCTGGTCGACGGTGAGGCGGTGCTCGACCGCCAACGTGACCGGCAGGATGAGCTCGCTGGCGCGAGGGGCGACGATCACCCCGCCGATCACGGTGCCGCTGCCCGTTCGCGCGAAGAGCTTGACGAAGCCGTCCTTGATGCCCTGCATCTTGGCCCGCGGGTTCGAGTTGAGCGCCAGCTTGTAGATGTCGCCCTGCGCGATGCCCTCTTCGATCTCGCGTTGGTTCCAGCCGACTGTCGCGATCTCCGGAATCGTGAAGATATTGGATGCCACATTGCGCAGTTCGATCGGCGTCACCGTGTCGCCGAGCGCGTGGAAGATGGCCGTTCGACCCTGCATCGAGGCGACGGATGCCAGCGGCAGCACATCCGAGCAGTCGCCCGCCGCGTACACGTTCGGCACCGACGTGCGGGCGACGCGGTTGACGCGCACGTGGCCGCTCGGCGTGAGCTGGATGCCGGCTTCTTCGAGACCGATGCCTGCCGTGTTGGGAATGGACCCGACGGCGAGCAGACAGTGGGAGCCTTCGACAGTGCGGCCGTCGGACAGCGTGGCGATCACGCCGTTCTCCGTGCGCTCGACCGTGTCGGCGCGCGATTTGGAGAGCACCGTCATGCCCTCCCGCTTGAAGACCTTCTCGAGCACGGCCGCGGCATCGGCGTCTTCGCCCGGCAGCACCCTGTCGCGGCTTGAGATCAGCGTCACCTTGGCGCCGAGGTACGTGTAGGCGCTGGCGAACTCGGCGCCGGTCACACCGGATCCGACAACGATGAGGTGTTCGGGCACGGTCGTCAGGGTGTACAGCTGCGTCCAGGTCAGGATGCGCTCACCGTCCGGCATCGCGGTCGGCAGCAGGCGCGGGCTTGCGCCGACCGCCACCACCACGGTGTCGGCCTCGACGCGGTCGAAGTCCGTTCCGTTGTCCTTCGAGGTGGACACGATGACGGCGCCTGGACCGTCGAGCCGTCCCTCGCCCGACACGATCCGCACACCGGAGTGCACGAGCTCGCTGCGCATGTCTTCCGACTGCTGACGTGCGAGGCCTAGGAGCCGCTTGTTCACGGCGGAGAGGTTCACCGCGACCTCTGGTCGGATCGGCTTGCCGCTCTCGTTGCGGGCGAAGAATTGCACGCCGAGGTCCGCGGCCTCTCCGATCGAACGGGTGGCATCCGCCGTGGCGATCAGCGTCTTCGACGGCACAACGTCGGTCATGACGGCTGAGCCGCCGACGCCGCCGCGCTCCACAAGCGTCACCTCTGCCCCGAGTTGGGCTCCCGCGAGGGCGGCTTCGTATCCGCCTGGACCTCCCCCGAGTACGGCGATGCTCTGCTTGCGCTCGAACTCAAAGGCCATACGTCCATTGTCGCAAACCCCGGGCGACCACGTGCGCCACCCGGATGCCCGTGCCTGCCGTGTGTTTGCGCCCAGAAGGGCACTTGCTCCAATGAGCGCGGAGGTCCGTCAGACGCCCCGGCGCTGTTTAGAGTGGTTGCCATGGCATCCGAGGACGCACCCAATCCGTTCGATGATCCGGCGGCCGATCCGTTCGAGATCGCGCGTGTCGCGGCCGAGCTGATCGCGCGGCGCAGCGGGGTCGAGCGACACGACATCGCACTCACACTCGGCAGCGGCTGGGGCAGAGCAGCTGACCTGATCGGCGAGACGGTCGCGACGATTCCGGCGACGGACATCCCCGGCTTCAGCCGCTCGGCCGTGCCTGGCCACGTCGGCACCATCAGGTCGGTGCTGCTGCCGAACGGCAAGCATGCCCTGGTACTCGGCGCCCGCACGCACTACTACGAGGGGCACGGTGTTCGGCGAGTCGTGCACGGTGTGCGCACCGCGGCCGCGACCGGGGCATCCGTCATGATCCTCACCAACGGCGCCGGCGGCATCAAGGAGACCTGGGGACCAGGCACACCGGCGCTCATCAGCGATCACATCAACCTGACCGCGGCATCCCCGCTCGAGGGTGCGACGTTCATCGACCTCACAGACCTCTACTCGCAGCGGCTGCGCGATATCGCACACGAGGTGGATGCCTCGCTCGACGAGGGCGTGTACGTGCAGTTCCGTGGCCCGCACTACGAGACGCCGGCCGAGGTGCAGATGGCGAAGACCATCGGTGGCCACATCGTCGGCATGTCGACGGCCCTCGAGGCGATCGCCGCCAGGCAGTCGGGCATGGAGGTGCTCGGCATGTCGCTGATCACGAACCTGGCGGCCGGCATCTCCCCCATTCCCCTGAGCCACTCCGAGGTCATCGAGGCGGGCAAGACCGCCGAGCCGGTGATCAGCGACCTGCTTGCACGCATCGTGGAGCGACTGTGAGCGGCGCCGACCACGCGAAGGCCGACGTCCTCGAGGCCGCCACGGCGTGGATTGCCGACGATCCGGATGCCGAGACCCGCGCCGAACTGCAAGCGATCCTCGATGAGGCGGTCGCCGGGTCGGCCGAAGCCGACGCCGAGCTGCATTCACGATTCGACACTCGTCTCGCATTCGGCACGGCCGGGCTGCGCGGAGAGATCGCCGCGGGACCGAACCGCATGAACCGTGTGCTGGTGGCGCAGGCCGCCGCCGGACTGGCCGCCTACCTGAACGAGCAGGCATCCGCAGGCACGACCCCGTCGGTGGTGATCGGCTACGACGGCCGCAAGAACTCGAAGGTCTTCGCCAGCGACACCGCCGAGCTCATGGCCGGTGCTGGCGTGCGGGCGATCCTGCTGCCGCGGCTGCTGCCGACACCGGTGCTCGCTTTCGCGGTGCGGCACCTCGGCACATCAGCGGGCGTAATGGTCACGGCGAGCCACAACCCCGCGCGTGACAACGGCTACAAGGTGTACCTCGGGGGTGCAGACGAAGGATCGCAGATCGTTCCGCCGGCGGACTCGCAGATCGCCGAGCACATCGAGCGCATCGCCACCGGACGTGTCGCAGACCTTCCCCGATCGGATGCCTACGAGACGGCAGACGAGTCCGTGGTCGACGCGTACGTTGCTGCGACCGCGGCCGTCGCAGGGCCACGTCCGCGTGGTGTCGGGTCTCCTGCCACCCCCGAATTCCGTTTCGTGTACACGGCGATGCACGGCGTCGGCTGGCAGATGGCACGCGCCGTCTTCGCCGCAGCCGGTCTCACCGAACCGCTCTCCGTGTCGCAGCAGCAGGAGCCGGACCCGGACTTCCCGACCGTGTCGTTCCCGAACCCGGAGGAGCCGGGAGCCCTGGACCTCGCCTTCGCACTCGCTCGCGACAGCGGCGCCCAACTCGTCATCGCGAATGATCCCGACGCTGACCGCCTGGCCATCGGCATCCCCGACGACTCGGCCGAGCAGGGGTTCCGGCGCCTGAGCGGCAACGACGTCGGCACTCTGCTCGGGTGGACAGCGGCGGAGCAGGCGGCCGAGGCGGGTCTCGATGGCGTGCTGGCGGCATCCATCGTCTCATCGCCCGCGCTGCGCGCCGTAGCGGATGCCTACGGCCTGCGCTTCGCAGAGACCCTCACCGGATTCAAGTGGGTGAGCCGGGTTCCCGCGCTCCTCTTCGGATACGAGGAGGCCCTGGGGTACCTGGTGAACCCGAAGACGGTGCGCGACAAGGACGGCATCTCCGCCGCGACAGTCGCGCTCGCGCTCGCGGAGCGACTGAGTGCCGATGGGCGCACGATCGCCGATCGGCTCGACGAATTCACGCGGCGGTTCGGCGCATATGCGTCGGATCAGATCTCCCTGCGCGTGACCGACCTCGACCGCATCGGCTTCATCATGGCCGCGCTGCGCGCGCAGCCGCCGGCCGAGGTGGCGGGCATTGCGGTCGAGCGCATCGACGACCTCAGCGCCGGCTCTGCCGACCTGCCGCCGAGCGACGTGCTGCGCATCGTGCTCGCGGACGGATCGCGCGTGATGGTGCGCCCGAGCGGCACAGAACCGAAGCTGAAGATCTACATCGATGCGTTCGACGACTCAGCGGGCGACGTGGAGTCACGCCGTTCCGCGGCGCAGGCGCGCGTCGCCGAGCTCGCCGAGGGCATGCGAGTGCTCACCGCGACCCCGCCGGTCGAGTAACTCGGCCGGAGGTGCCGCGACCTCGCTGGTCGAGTAGCGTGAGGCACCGAGCGAGTCAGCCCAGGGCCTCGTCGAGCTTGCGCTCGAGCTCGTCGGTGTCGAAGTAGTTGTCGATCACGACGATGTCGGCGTTGGTTGCCGGGATGCGCTCGACCAGTTCGGGCGAGGTCAGGATGACCTGGGCATCCGACGCCGTCGTCGCCACGCTCGCCACATCCGACGCGCTCACGTCTGCCGAGATTCCGAGCCGATCGAGCACGCGCTCGGCGTTGAGTTTCAGGATCGCCGACGTCCCGACGCCGGCGCCGCAGATCGCGACGATCTTCATGTGAAGCCTCCTTGGCGGTTCGCAACGGCGAAGCCGCGTGGTCTCGAGATGCTCGGCCCCGGCTGCCGTCTACAGAGCGGGTTGCGCGAGGTCGTCTGCGGCATCCGCGATGCCCAGCACGCGCCACACGTCGACCGCGCTCGTGGCGTTCGCGAGGGCCGGGATCGCCAGCGGGTCGTTGAACACGTTTGCGAGTTCCGCGACCGAGTTGACATGGGCATCCGGGGTCGCGACGGCCAGACCGACGACGACGCTGACCGGATCGTTGTGCGGATGCCCGAACGTCACCGGCGTCGCAAGCGTGACGACCGAGAGGCCGTCGGTCAGCACATCCGGACCGGGCCGTGCGTGCGCGAGCGCCAGGCCAGGCGCGATCACGATGTAGGCGCCGAACTCGTCGACGACCTGGATCATGCGATCCGTGTAGCTGGCACGCGTCGCACCCGATCGACGCAGTGCATTGCCGGCGAATCGCACAGCGGCACGCCAGTCCCCAGCGTGCACACCGAGGTCGATGGCAGCGTCGGGCAACGGCGGAAGCGACATGATCACAAGCGTATCGCCCCGTTGCTTCAAGGCTTGCTGAAAGCGCCCCTGCTGAGGCCGCCTGGGTGCGTGGTTCGCGCTGAGCGAACCTCGCACCCGGCGAATGTCACGCGGCGTCGAAGCCGGCCGACACCGCCTCTGCGAGATCCTCACGGTCTTCGACGGGCAGAAACGTCGACCGCGCCGCATTCAGCTGGAACGTCTCGAGGTCGTCGAGGTCGTAGCCGAAGGCGTCCGCAAGCAGCGAGAGTTCCCTGGTCAGCGTCGTGCTGCTCATCAGCCGGTTGTCGGTGTTGACCGTCACCCGGAATCCGAGCTGGTAGAGCAGGTCGAACGGGTGGTCGAGCAGATCGTCGCCCCACGCCTCGATCGCGCCGGTCTGCAGGTTGGACGACGGGCTCAGCTCGAGCGCGATCTCGCGATCCTTCACCCATTGCGAGAGGCGACCGAGAGAGACGTAGATGTTCTCATCGTCCTGCCGCTCGACCGTGATGTCCTCGGCCAAGCGCACGCCGTGGCCGAGACGGAGCGCGCGACCATCGATGAGCGCGCTCTGGATGCTCGCGAGCCCGTCCGCCTCCCCGGCGTGCACGGTGGACGGGAAGTACTGCTCTGCGAGGTAGTCGAACGCGACACGGTGGTTGCTGGGCGGGAATCCGGCCTCGGCGCCCGCGATGTCGAAGCCGACGACGCCGGCATCCCTGTGCCGGACGGCGAGCTGGGCGATCTCGAGGGCACGATCGGCGTGGCGCATGGCCGTGACGAGCTGGCCGACACGGATGCTCGAGCCGCTCGAGCGCACATCCGCCACGCCCTGCTCCAGGCCGCTCTGCACCGCCTCGACGGTCTGGTCGAGACTCAGTCCTCGGGCGAGGTGCTGCTCGGGCGCCCAGCGGATCTCACCGTAGATCACGCCGTCGGCCGCAAGGTCGAGCACGAACTCGCGTGCGACGCGGGCCAGACCGTCGCGGGTCTGCATGACGGCGGTCGTGACGTCGAACGTCTTCAGGTATTCGACCAGCGAGCCGGAGTTCGACTTCTCGGCGAACCAGTCGGCGAGCGCGTCCGGGTCTGTCTCCGGCAGGTCGAGCCCGATCTCATCGGCGAGTTCGACGATCGTGTCGGGCCGCAACCCGCCGTCGAGGTGATCGTGAAGGGACACCTTGGGAAGGGTCGCGACGTCGACTTCGTCGACGACGTAGGCGGACGTGGTACTCGGAGGTTCTGCGTTGCCGGGTCGGTCTGCGCTCATGAGTCAAGGCTACGGGTTGTGAGAATCACCTGCGAGTGCCTGTCAGCCGACGCGCTCGACGACCAGGGGACCGCGGGCGGGGGCGAAGTCCTCGATGTCCCAGGCGCCCTCGAGTGCCTCGATGGCCCGTTCGAAGCGCACCGGATCATCGGTTGAGAGGGTGAACAGCGGGCCCCCTTCGACGACGGATTCGCCGACCTTGGCATGCAGGTCGATGCCCGCTGCGTGCAGCACGGGATCCTGCTGCCGCGCGCGACCAGCACCGAGGCGCCAGGCCGCGATGCCGAAGGCCAGCGCGTCCTGACGCGACACCACGCCCGACCGCGACGCCGTGACCACGTGAGTCTCGCGCGGGTGCGGCAGCGGGGCATCCGGATCGCCGTCCTGCGCGCGGATGAGCGCACGCCACGAGTCCATCGCCCGGCCCGAGCGGAGCGCCTCCTCGACGTCGACGTCCGGCTGACCGGCAAGGCGCAGCATCTCGCGCGCGAGTGCCACGGTGAGCTCGACGATGTCCGCCGGTCCCCCACCCGCCAGCACCTCGACCGACTCGCGCACCTCGTTCGCGTTGCCGATCGCACGCCCGAGCGGGGCATTCATGTCGGTGAGCAGGGCGGATGTCGCGACTCCGGCATCCTGCCCCAACTCCACCATCGTGCGCGCCAGCTCGCGGGCCTTGTCGAGGTTGCGCATGAACGCGCCGGAGCCGAACTTCACGTCGAGCACGAGGGCGCCCGTGCCCTCCGCGATCTTCTTGCTCATGATGGACGACGCGATGAGCGGGATCGCCTCGACGGTCCCCGTGATGTCGCGCAGCGCGTAGAGCTTCTTGTCCGCCGGTGCGAGACCCGGTCCCGCGGCGCAGATCGCGCCACCGACATCCCGCAGCTGAGCGAAGAGCTGCTCGGTCGTCAGCGCCGCGCGCCAGCCCGAGATGCTCTCCAGCTTGTCGAGCGTTCCACCGGTGTGACCGAGCCCGCGGCCCGACAGCTGAGGCACAGCGACGCCGAAGGATGCCACGAGCGGCACCAGCGGCAGCGTGATCTTGTCGCCGACCCCTCCTGTCGAGTGCTTGTCGACCGTCGGCTTGCCGAGATCCGCGAAGCTCATCCGCTCTCCGCTGGCGATCATCGCGAGCGTGAGGTCGCGGATCTCGCGCCGCGACATCCCGTTCAGCAGCACGGCCATCGCCCACGACGACATCTGTTCGTCAGCCACGTAGCCACGCGTGTAGGCGTCGACGAGCCAGTCGATCTCGGGCGTGGACAGCTCGCCGTGGTCGCGCTTGGTGCGTATGAGGTCGACGGCGTCGAACGATTCAGGCATGAAACTGCTCCAGATCGCGGGGGCCGAAGGCATCCGGCAGCACCTCGTCGATGGTGCGGATGCCCGACACGGTCTCCAGCAGCATGCCGGGCACCGAGTGCTCGTAGAGCAGCTGCCGGCAACGACCGCACGGCATGATCACGTCACCCTCGCCGTTGACGCACGTGAACGCGACGAGCTGACCGCCGCCGGTCATGTGCAGGATCGACACCAGCGAGCACTCGGCGCACAGCGTCAGGCCGTAGCTGGCGTTCTCCACGTTGCAGCCGGACACGATGCGCCCGTCGGTGGCCAGCGCGGCGGCCCCGACCGGATACCGCGAGTAGGGCACGTACGCCCTTCCCATGGCGCTCTCGGCTTCGGAGCGCAGTGCTCCCCAATCGACGTCGCCCGAGAAGGGCGTCGTATCGTCACTCATGAGTCGGTCGCTCCTGTGCGTCTTAGTGGCTGCGCTTCGATATCACGCAGGTCGTGCCGGCATCGTCACGACTTGATGTAGGGCTTGCCGGATGCCGCCGGCCCGCGCACGTATCCCACGAATCCGGCGACCGCGAGGATCGTCACGACGTAGGGCAGCATGAGCAGGAACTCGCTCGGCACGGGAGACCCGACCGCCGCGAGGGTGTACTGCAGGTTGCTGGCGAAGCCGAAGAGCAGCGCGGCGAGCGTCGCTCTGATCGGATCCCATCTGCCGAAGATCACCGCCGCGAGGGCGATATACCCCTGGCCACCCGTCATGTCTTCGCTGAACGACCCGACAGAGCCGAGTGTGAAGTAGGCGCCACCGAGTCCGACGATGGCTCCGGCGAGCGAGACGTTCCAGAAGCGCGTGCCCGTCACGTTGATGCCGACGGTGTCTGCGGCTTGCGGATGCTCGCCCACCGACCGCAGGCGCAGTCCCCAGCGTGTGTGGAACAGCCCGATGTAGACGGCGGCGACCGCGATGTACATCAGGTACACGATGATCGACTGGTCGAACAGCACGGGCCCGATGACCGGGATTGCACTCAGGCCGGGGATCGGGAGGGACGGAAGCAGCGGCGGGTCGTTGAGGAACGACGCATCCTTCGCGAGCACCTGGCTGTAGAAGAAGTTCGTCAGCCCGAGCACGAGCACGTTGATCACGACGCCGACGATCACCTGGTCGACGTAGTACTTGATCGCGAACGCCGCGAGAATGAACGACACGAGCACGCCGGCGACCACGGCGGCGACCAGGCCCAGCCAGACGGATCCGGTCATGCTCGCCACGACGGCGGCGAGGAACGCACCGGCGAGCAACTGACCCTCGATCGCGATGTTGACCACTCCGCTGCGCTCCGAGATCACGCCACCGAGCGCGCCGAAGATGTACGGAACGCTCAGGCTGACGGCCCCGAGCAGCAGGCTGGTGATCGGCAGCGGCCGCGAGTTGTCGCCTGCAGCCCAGGTGAGGAAGGCCACAACGAAGATGAACGCGAAAACGCTCGAGTACCAGAGCGGAACCTTCGCGAACCGCGCGAGCAGCCACCAGCTGAGCGCCGCCATGGCGGCGAGCAGGGTCGTGAGGATCACGCAGGTCAGGGTGGTCGGCACCACGAGCTGAGGGAGGCTCGGCGCGATGCGTCCGCCGGCGAACGTGAATGTGGTGTCTCCGCCGCGGCGGAAGACGATGAAGAGCACGATCGACAGCAGCGCGACGATCGAAAGGGTGATCGGGGTCTTCCAGCTCTTGACGACCGTTTTCTCGAGGACGATCGGCGCGGCATCCGGAATGGTGTGATCGGTGGTGGTGGTCACTTGGCCGTCGCCTCCTCAGCGGTCGCGGTGGGAGCAGGTGTCTTCGTGCGCGGCTTCGATCCCGGCGTCGGCAGCCGGAAGATCGCACGCACCAGCGGCGGCGCCGCGATGAAGAGCACGATCAGCGACTGCACGACGAGCACGATGTCGATCGGGATGTTGTTGGCCGCCTGCATGAGGAATCCGCCGGCCTTGAACGCGCCGAACAGCACACCGGCCACGAAGATGCCGATCGGGCGCGAGCGTCCGAGCAGGGCCACCGTGATGGCGTCGAACCCGATGCCGGCGTCGATGCCCGAGCTGAAGCCTCCGGTCGTCGTGCCGAGCACCTGGTCGACCGCAGCAAGGCCGACCAGGCCGCCACTGATGACGAGAGCCCAGATGATGACCGACTTGACGCTGATGCCGGCGACACGGGCTGCGTTGGGGTTCTCACCGACGGCCCGGAACTTGAACCCGAGACTCGAACGCTCGAGCAGCCACCACACGACGATGGTGGCGGCGATCGAGATCACGAAGCCCCAGTGGAGTTGATACTGCGGACCGAACAACGGCGGAAGAATGGCGTTCGGCAGGATCGCGGGCGACTTCGGGTTGTTGGTTCCGTGCTCTTGGAGAGCGCCGGGCGTGCGGAGCAGGTAGGAGATGAGGTAGAACGCGATCCAGTTGAGCATGATCGTCACGATCACCTCGTGCGCTCCGGTGCGCGCCTTGAGCACACCGGCGATTCCCGCCCAGATCGCTCCGCCGACGAAACCCGCGACGATCGCGACGATGAGGTGCAGCACGGGAGGCAGGTCGAATGACCAGCCGATCCAACCGCAGAACGCGGCCGCGATCAGCATCTGGCCCTGACCGCCGATGTTGAACAGCCCGGTGCGGAAGCCGAGGCCGACACCGAGCCCGGCGACGATCAGCGGAGTGGCGTAGGTGAGCGTATCCGTGAAGGGACGGATGCCGGCCGAGAACGTCGGCCTGCCGAAGTTGTAGATCGCACCCTGGAAGAGGGATGAGTACGCACCGGACACGACGTTCCAGATCGCCTGGAAGGTGTCGCCGGGACGCGAGAAGAAGTATCCGGCCGCCTGCTGCACGCCCGGATCGGTCACCGCGATCAGGATCGCGCCCACGATCAGCGCGAGCACGACGGCGAGGATCGAGATGACGAAGCTGCCGCCGAGGATCTGGCGGAGCGCGTCGTTCCAGCGATTGTCGTTCGGGTCGTCCGGCGGGACCTGGGAGCCGGTCTCCAAGGCGACGTCCGCCGAGCCTGCGGCTTCGGTTCCAGTCTCGGCCGCGGATGCCTGTGCGCCGCTGTCGTCGCTCACGCGGCCTCTCCTCTCGTGCCGGACCGACCTTCGTCATCGTGGGGATCTGGCGCTGGACCGTTGGGGTCGTCGGGCTGCTCGCCGGCCATCATGATGCCGAGTGTCTCGCGATCGGTTCCGCCGGGGACGATGCCCACGATGCCGCCGCGGTACATCACCGCGATGCGGTCGGCCAGGGCGTCGACCTCGTCGAGTTCGGTCGAGACGACGATCACCGGAATGCCGGAGTCGCGCGCCTGCACGATGCGCTTGTGCACGAACTCGATGGAACCGACATCCAGTCCGCGGGTGGGTTGAGCAGCCACCAGCAGACGCAGGTCGCGGCTGAGCTCGCGTGCCAACACGACCTTCTGCTGGTTACCGCCAGACAGCGTGCCCACCGCCGTGTCGATGCTCTGCGTGCGCACATCGAATTCGGAGACCTTCTCGGCGGCGAACGTGGAACGGAAGCCGAGCTGCAGGGTGCCGCCCTTGACGAACGGCGCGCTGTCCGAGCGGTCCAACATGAGGTTCTCGGCGATGGAGAACTCTGCCACGAGTCCGTCTTCGTTGCGGTCCTCAGGGATGAAGCCGACGCCGGCATCCAACACGTTGCGCACGCTCAACCCGGAAAGCGGGTTGCCGTCGAGTTCTATCTCGCCCTCGACGTGTTGCTGGAGACCGAGCAACGCCTCCGTCAACTCGGTCTGACCGTTGCCCTGCACTCCGGCGATGGCGAGGATCTCGCCGGCCCGCACCTCGAAGCTCACGTCGTTCACGACGAGCTGTCCGATGTGATCGATCACGGTGAGCCCGCGCACCTGGAGGGCGGGGTCGCCCGGTCGCGCCGCCTGCTTCTGGACGGTCAGTTCGACGGAGCGGCCGACCATGAGGGACGCCAGCTCGGCGTTGCTTGCGGTGGGCGAGGCTTCCCCCACCACCTTGCCGAGGCGCATGACGGTGATGCGATCGGCGACCTCGCGCACCTCGCGCAGCTTGTGCGTGATGAAGACGATGGCTGTTCCCGCGTCGCGGAGCTGGCGCATGATCGTCATCAGCTCGTCGGTCTCCTGCGGAGTGAGCACGGCGGTCGGCTCGTCGAAGACGAGCACCTTCGCGTCCCGCGACAGTGCCTTGATGATCTCGACCCGCTGCTGCACGCCGACGGGGAGGTCTTCGATCAGTGCGTCGGGATCGACATCGAACCCGAACTGCGCCGAGATCTCGCGCACACGCTTACGCGCTTCGTTCAGATTGAGGAAGCCTGCGAAGCCGGTGCTCTCGTGGCCGAGCATCACGTTCTCGGCGACCGTGAACACCGGGATGAGCATGAAGTGCTGGTGCACCATACCGATGCCGGCCTTCATCGCTTCGCCCGGGCCCTCGAAGTGCTGCACTTCGTCGTCGAGCAGGATCTCGCCCTCGTCTGCCGGCAGCAGCCCGTAGAGCACGTTCATCAGCGTCGACTTGCCTGCGCCGTTCTCGCCGAGGATGCAGTGGATCTCGCCGGGTTCGACGGTGAGCGAGATGTGATCGTTCGCCGTGAGGGAGCCGAATCGCTTCGTGATACCGCGAAGTTCGAGCTTCATAGGGGTCAATCTACCTTTCGGCGTTCTCGTCATTGAGAACGGGATGGAACAGCTCCCTGAGCGAGCGCAGCGAGTCGAAGGGCACGAGCGTGCGCCCTTCGACTCGACTGCGTCTCGCTCAGGAAGCGGGACTTATCAGGACTTCGGCGACGCCGGCGACGTGACCTTGATCGAGCCGTCGATGATGCCTGCCTTGATCTTGTCGATCTCGGAACCGAGGCTCGAGTTCACCTTCGACGCGAAGTCGTGGAACGGGGCGAGTCCGACGCCGTTGTTCTTCAGCGTGCCGACGTAGGGCGTGTTGGAGAACTTGCCGGCCGCCGACTGCTTGATCACGGCGGAGGTCGAAGGCTTGATGCCCTTCATGACCGAAGTGAGCAGGATCGAACGCACCGTCTTGTCCGTGTTGTAGACATCGGCGTCGACACCGATCATCGAGATGCTCTTGCCCGAGGTGTTCGCCTCGTCGATCGCCTGCGCTGCCGACTGGTAGATCGGGCCGCCGACCGGCATGATCACGTCCGCGTTCTGGTCGATGATGCCCTGCGCCACCTGCTTGGCGGTGTCGTTGGCGTCGAATCCGCCGGTGAAGGAGCCCTTCTGGCTGTCGACGTTCCAGCCGACGACCTTGACGTCCTTCTTCTTCTGTTCGTTGTAGTACTTCACGCCATCCACGAAGCCGTCCATGAAGATGGTGACGGTCGGGATCTGCATGCCGCCGAACGTGCCGACGACACCGGTCTTCGAGAAACTCGCGGCGGCGTATCCACCGAGGAACGCGGCCTGCGCCGTGTCGAAGATGATCGGCTTGACGTTCGCCGCGACGATCGAATTGTCGTCGATGATCGCGAAGTCGGTGTCCGTGTTCGCGGCCGCCGCCTTCTTCGTGCCATCGGCCAGGTTGAAGCCGACCGTGATGATCAGGTTGCAGTTCTGATCGATCATGCTGTTGATGTTCGGCGCGTAGTCGCTCGCCGTCTTCGACTCGGCTGTCTTGTAGTTCGTGCCCAAGGACTTCGCGGTCTCGACGAGCCCCTCGTACCCGAGCTGGTTGAACGAGTGGTCGTTGAAACCGCCGTTGTCGGAGACCATGCACGGCAGGAACTTGGATGCGGCCTTCGTCGTCGAACTGCTCGACGGCGCCTGGCCACAGCCCGCCAACAGTGCCAGCGCACTCGCTGCGGCAAGTCCCGCCAGCGCTACCTTGCGAACTTTGGATGTCACGTTGTCCTCCACATTGCAGATCTGCGCGAGCGCGCGAGACGTCGATGAGACGTTACTCAAAGTTACGAACCGGCCGGATCACGGTGCGAAGTTCTTAACGTCGCCGTTACCATCTTGTTTCATTCGAGCATCATGGGACAGCCGGATGCTCAGATGAGCGAAGACGGACTCTCGTCATGAGCTGCCGCCATCAGCTCGCCGACGAACTCGCGCCAGGTGCGCTCCCCTCGCTGAGCACCGCCTGAAGCGAGGTTCTCGCCGGAACGGTACGCGCGGCCGATCCCGCCGGGAAGGCGAATCGGCAGGCTGGGGCGGCGGCGACCGCCTGTCGTCTGCACGTAGGCATCCGTGAGTTGCCGAATGTCGAGCACTTCCGGTCCGGCGATGTCGGCGACCCTCCCCGCCGGAGCATCGAAGGCAATCTCCGTCAGCCGATCGGCGACCTCGTCGACGTGTACCGGCTCGAAACGCAGGCCCCCGGGTACCGGAAGCAGCGGGAGTTTCGCCATTCCGCGCACGACCGGGAGCACGAACTCGTGCAGCTGCGCGGCTCGCAGCACCGTCCACGGCACGCCCGACTCCGCGATCGCCTTCTCTGCCAGCGCTTTGGCACGGAAGTAGCCGATGGGCATCCGATCGGCACCGATCACAGAGATGAGGATGAGGTGCCGCACGCCGGCACTCTTCGCCGCCCTCGCGAGGTTCCCGGCCGCGACATCGTCACCCTTGGCGCCGCCGGCGAGATGCAGGACGACATCGACTCCGTCGAGCGCCTCCGCGAGTCCACTCCCCGCAACGACGTCACCTTCGACATGCTGTATCCCGGGTTCGCTCGCACGAGGATGTCTGGAGAGGATCCTCACTTCGCGTCCTGCTTGGCGGAGCTTCGGCACCACGTGGCTGCCGATGGTTCCCGTTCCGCCCGTCACGAGCAGAGGTGCGTTCATGGTCGTCGTCCTTTCGTGTCACAACCGAGGTCGTTCCCTCGTCGACACACCGACGATCGACACCGAGGAGATGTGACATGACAGACCGAAGGATTCTTGCGCGGCGGTTCGAGACCGAGCGGCCGCGGCTCCGAGCCATCGCCGCTCGGCTGCTTGGCGGGTCAGCAGATGCGGACGACGCCGTGCAGGAGACCTGGCTGCGCCTGGAGCGCGCGGACGTCGATGGCATCGACAACCTGGAGGCATGGCTGACCACCGTCGTCTCCCGCGTAAGCCTTGACGTGCTGCGCTCGCCGCGACGCACCCGCGAGCACTCCTGGCAGGTCGAAGAGTGGCGGGACGAACCTGTCGCTGTCGCGGCGGACCCGGCAGAGCTCACGGCCGAGAGCGATCAGGTGAGCGTTGCGCTCCTGGTGCTTCTGGAGACTCTCAGTCCAGCAGAGCGGATCGCATTCGTCCTGCACGACGTCTTCGGGCGCTCGTTCAACGAGATCGCTGCGGTGCTCGAGCGTTCACCGGAGTCCGCGCGGCAGCTCGCCTCACGTGCGCGCCGGAGGCTACGCGGTGCCGAGGAGCCCGCGCGACCGACTCGTGAACGCGGCCGACGCATCGTCGACGCCTGGCTCGCCGCGGCTCGAGACGGGAACATCGCCGCACTTCTGAACCTGCTCGACGACGGCGCGGTGCTTCGGGCCGACTACGGCACCACGATGCAGTTGGTCGAGGGTGCCCGATCCATCGCCGAGCAGGCGGTGCTGTCAGGCCGCCTCGCCGCGCACTCGACGCCGATCCTCATCGACGGCCTGCCCGGCGTCGCGGCCGTGATGAGCGGCCACGTCGTCTCGATCATGGCCTTCGACATCGACGGCGACCGGATCGTGGGACTCGAGGTGCTCGCCGATCCGAAGCGCCTGGAGGAGTTGGGCGTGCAGAACGTCGTCTCACCTCCGTCGGGCCGGTGAGCCGCAACCCTACGCACCTCGCTGGTCGAGTAGCGGGCGCTATCCGATCAGCGGTGGGTCGCGGCTAGAGCACCTCGGTCGAGCCTGTGAGCCGCAGCGCTTCGACGACGGCCTTGACCCGCTGGGCGTTCTCGCTGGTCGTGACGAGCAGGGCATCGGGCGTGTCGACGATGACCACGTTCTGAATGCCGATCAGGCTGATCACGCGATTGGTCTGGCTGACCACGATGCCGCTGGAGGCATCCGACAGCACTCTGGCGTTCTCGCCGAGAATGGCCAGATCGGATGCCCGCCCTCCGCTGTTCAGCTTGGCCAGCGATGCGAAGTCGCCCACGTCGTCCCACGCGAAATGTCCGGGCACGACGGCGAGTTTTCCGGCGGCGGCGGCGGGCTCGGCGACCGAGTAGTCGATCGCCACCTTCTTGAGCGTGGGCCAGATGCGGTCGACCGCCGGCCCCCTGGCCGCCGGGTCATCCCATGCCTCGGCCAGTTCGAGCAGACCGGCCAGCAGCTTCGGCTCCGACTTGCCGATCGCTTCGAGCAGCACGGACGCCTTCGCGATGAACATGCTGGCGTTCCAAAGGTAGTCGCCGCTCGACAGATACCCGGTCGCGGTCTCCAGGTCGGGCTTCTCGACGAACGACGTCACGCGCTTGGCCGATCGCGCGCTCTCGATGTCGAGCTGCTCGCCGACGTGGATGTACCCGAAGCCGACGGCGGGCTCGGTCGGCTGGATGCCGATCGTGGTGATGTAACCGGCGCGCGCTGCAGAAACCGCCTCGATGACGGCCGCGCGGAACAGCGGCTCGCTGCCGATCACGTGATCCGCGGCGAACGAGCCGATGATCACGCCCGGTTCACGACGCTCGAGGATGGCGGCGGCGAGGCCGATGGCGGCCGTCGAGTCGCGCGGCTCGCTCTCGAGCACGACGTTCGCGTCGGCGAGAGCAGGGATCTGACTCTCCACTGCCGCGCGATGCGCACGCCCCGTGACGACCATGACGCGCTGAGGCCCTGCCAGCGGCGAGAGGCGATTCCAGGTGGCCCGTAGCAGGGTCGAACCCGATCCGGTGAGGTCGTGCAGAAACTTCGGCGCATCCGCTCGGGAGAGAGGCCAGAGTCTGGACCCCACCCCGCCGGCAGGGATGACGCAATAGAAATCCCGCAGGGGCAATACGCTCATGCCCCTCAGGATAGGCGGATGCCTGGCCGGTGGCGGCACCAGAACGGACGCACGAACGACCGGCCGGGTTCAGCGGTGGTTCACCTGGCCGCCACGACGGCTTTCTACCGTTCGTGTCATGAGGGTCGCCATCGTCAGCGAGAGTTTCCTCCCGACCGTGAACGGCGTCACGACGAGCGTGTGCCGCGTTCTCGACGAGCTGGCCAGAGCTGGCCACGAGGCAATCGTGATCTGCCCAGGACCGAACGCGCCGGCCGACTACGCCGGATTCGCCGTTCACACCGTTCCTTCGATCGCCTACCGACGGTTCCCGCTCGGCATGCCGAGCCCGCACGTGCAGCAGCTGCTTGCCTCCTTCGCACCCGACGTGCTGCACGCGGCGTCGCCGTTCCTGCTCGGGGCACAGGCTATCGCGGCGGCCGGAAGGCTGGGCGTCGCCACCGTCGCGATCTATCAGACGGATGTCGCGGGCTACGCCAAGCGCAACGGCCTCGGCCTGACCACGAACATCGCCTGGCGTTACGTGCGGTGGGTGCACAACGGCGCCGATCTCACGCTCGCGCCGTCGACGGCATCCGCCCACGATCTCGCCCAGGCGGGAGTGCTGCGCGTGCGCAGATGGGGCCGTGGTGTGGACATCGAGCGCTACCACCCCAACAACCGCGCCGCCGCCGACACGGTCGCACTGCGGGAGCTGCTCTCGCCCGACGGCGAGGTGGTCGTCGGCTATGTCGGCAGGATCGCGCCCGAGAAGCAGGTCGAACGGTTCGCTGCGCTGCGGGGCATGGACGGCATCCGCATCGCCATCGTCGGCGACGGACCGAGCGAGGTCGCGGTTCGCAAGACGTTGAAGCGGATGCCCGTCTCCTGGCTCGGCCGACGCGGCGGCCGCGACCTGGCGACGGCGTACGCCGCGATGGACGTCTTCGTGCACACCGGCACCGAGGAGACGTTCGGCCAGACGGTGCAGGAGGCGCACGCGACCGGCATCCCGGTCGTCGCACCGAACGCCGGCGGGCCGATCGACCTCGTCGCGCACGGTGTCGACGGGTTTCTGATCGAGACCGATCGCAGGCTGCGCGACGCGGTGCAGACCCTCGTCGACGACGGAGGACTGCGCAGGCGCATGGGCGAGGCGGGGCGGCGGGGCGTCATCCAATCCTCATGGTCGGATGTCTGCACGGGCCTGTTCGCGCACTACGAGGCGGCGATCGCGCATCGGGCGGCCTCCGGTCGACGCCTGCAGCGCGCACTCGACCTCTGATCCGTTCCACCGACGCCGGTCCTCTGACGCTCTTCCTCCGGCACCGTCGGGAGGGCGTCGTCTCGCCCGTCTCGATCGGGCTTAGGGTGTCACGGGACGTTCGCACGTCTCAGCAACACTCCCGTTGCCGCTGAACGGAGGCGAACCATGGCCGAACGCAGGCGCCGCGTCATCCCCCTTCCCTTCATGCAGCGATCGCGCCCGGCCACGCAGCCCGTCGCGCCTTCGGCTGCCGAGGCGAACCCTGTCCCCGCTCGCAGCACGATCGTGGACTCCGCCGTCTACGCGAACGGCAAACGTGTCTCGTCACCGACGACGCTCGCCGCCACGTATCGGTCGCTCCACGAAACGCCCGACGGCGTCGCCTGGATCGGCCTCTACCGGCCGAGCGAAACCGAACTGCACTCGCTCGCCCACGAGTTCAACCTTCACGAGCTGGCGGTCGAAGACGCCATCAGCGCACACCAGCGCCCCAAGCTGGAGCGTTACGACGACGTGTTGTTCGTCGTGCTGCGCGCTGCGAACTATCTGGACGTGCCGGAGGAGGTCTCGTTCGGCGAGGTGCACCTCTTCGTCGGGCCGAACTTCGTGATCACCGTTCGGCACAGCGAGTCGCCAGACCTCTCGCAGGTGCGGCACCGCATGGAGCACGATCTGGACCTGCTCACGCTCGGGACCCAGAGCATCCTGTACGCCATCGTCGATGCGATCGTCGACGGCTACGCCCCCGTCGTCTCCGGACTCGCCAACGACATCGACGAGATCGAGAAGCAGGTGTTCGACGGCGACGCGAACGTGTCGCGACGCATCTACGAACTGTCGACGGAGGTGATCGACTTTCAGCGGGCGACGCATCCGCTCAGCGATGTGGTCGAGCTGCTCGAGCTGGGCAGTCAGAAATACGGCGTCTCACAGGAGCTGCAACGCAATCTGCGCGACGTCGCCGACCACCTCACGCAGGTCAACGAGCGGGTGGACGACTTCAAGCGGATGCTCCGCGACATTCTCACGGTGAACGCCACGCTCGTGAGCGAGCGGCAGAACGCGCGCATGACCGACCTCTCCGAGAACGCGAACCGGCAGGGCGAAGAGGTGAAGAAGATCTCGTCGTGGGCGGCGATCCTGTTCGGTCCGACGCTGATCGCCGGCATCTACGGCATGAACTTCAAGCACATGCCGGAGCTCGCGTGGGAGTTCGGATACCCGTTGGCGGTCGCGCTGATGGCGCTGACCAGCGTCATCCTCTACGTCGTCTTCAAACGCCGGAACTGGCTCTGAACCTCAGCGGCCCTGAACCTCAGCAGCTCTGATCCGTTCGGCGGCCGCCTCGATGAAGCGCAGGTGGTCGTCGACCGAATCGCCTGGGGCGATGACGCGCAGCACGACCTCGTCGACGGCGTCGCGGTAGAGGCGGATGCCCGCCTCGAACGTGGTCGCATCGAGCACCGTCTGCTGCGGTGCGATGCCCAGCCGCGCGAAGTTCGCGGCGTACGCCGGGTAGCTGCCGTATCGAGCTGCCTCCTCCGCGAGCCTGGCCGACGCCGTGGCCTCCAGCGCGGTGCGTACGTAGAGCGCGACGTGGGCGCCGGGTGCCCGTCCGTGCGCCTCCTGCGCCTGCCCCGTCGCCGCATCGGGGGTGAGCCAGCTCAGCAGCACGCCGTCGGCCTGCTGGGCGCCGAGCTGGCGCATCTTCGGGCCGAGCGCGCCGACGAGAACGCGTGCTGCGAGTCCCTCGTGCAGCGCAGCGACGGCCTCGCCGACGAGAGCGAGCGCTCCGCGGCGGGCGGCACCGGATCCGATGCCGAGCACCACACGATGTTCGGGAAGCTCGGCACGTTGCACGGCGGCGACGATCGCGTCGGCGTGGCGGCGATCGACGGGGATGACGCCGGTGGCGAGGGCGAGGCTGGTCGTGGCATCCGCAGCGGCCTCGAGTGCGGCGATGGAGTCACCGCCTGGGGTGTCGTTGACCCACAGCGAGCGGAACCCCGCCTGCTCGACCGCCGGTGCGAGGCGGGCGATCGCGTCGGGGCCGAGTGTTCCGGCCACGCCGATGGAGACATCCCCTTGAGTCATGCTTCGAGCATGCACCACGTGCCGTGACCTGGCTGCCACCCGGCGAACCCCGTCTCGACGCAATCGTCGCAGTTGCTCTGACGGCGAAGAGTGCCTAACGCGCGAGGGTCTCTCCGAGAGCGTCGAGCTGGTGCGAGATGCCCTGCGTGCGGTACTCGGGCTTGTCCTCGCCGTCGAGATAGATGCCATGTTCGGTCAGCAGCAGTCTGGTCCCCGCGTCGTCAGGCAGGAACTCGACGGAGGTCAGCGAGACCGAGATGCGGGTGTCGCCGCGGAGCATGTGGTTGAGGTAGACGATGCGCTCGTTCTGCACGATGTCGCGGTATTCCGCGACGTAGGTGTAGTCGTTGCCATCGGGGGCGCTACTCCGCACGATCTCGTGGCCGCCGATACTGAAGTCGAGCGAGTAGTCGGACCCGTCGCCGGGCTCGCCGCCCAGGAACCAGCCGCGCTTCGCCGTCTCATCCGCCCATGCGGCGAAGACCGCCGGTGCCGAGGCCGCGTAACGGCGCTCGAGAACCATCGTGTCGTGGGTTGTGAATCGTTCTGGCATAGTCGTTTCTCCTATCGATCTTGCGTGTCGTGGCGTTGTGCTCAGTGTTTGCGACTCGGTGCTTGCCGCTCGGTGCTTGCCGCTCTGTGCTCGTTGGCCGCCGTACCCTGCGCCCCGCCGAGGTACTCCCCCAGCCGGTCGAGACGCTGGTTCCAGTCGGCTCGGCGCGCCTGGAACCAGGACTGCGCCCGGTCGAGGGCGTCCAGATCGAGACGGCAGGTGCGCACACGTCCGGCCTTGGTGCTGCTCACGAGTCCGCTGGCCTCGAGCACCTGCAGGTGCTGGATGACGGCAGGCAGAGACATCGGCAGCGGCCTCGCGAGCTCGCTGACGGATGCCTCCCCCTCGGCAAGCCGTTCCACGATCGCTCGACGACTCGGGTCGGCGAGGGCGTGGAACACGTCATCCAATTGGTTAAGCACTCACTTAACTAATCATGATGCCGCTGCCTTGTCAACGCCCGAGTTCCGCGCGTCCGCTGGCACGTGTTGTCGCATCCAGACGTTGTGGGCGGCAATAAATGACAGCGGAGCGCCTCGTCTCGCCGGGGACCGGCGCGCACATGCAAACTGTCTCGACATCGAGACAGTTAGGCTGCCCTTGGAAGCGAGTGGCGTGGCCGGGACGTAGACTGATTCGCGCGCCGAATCCGCGTGTGATCACGCCGAGTGAGGCGCTCGCGCACCGTACTTGACCAGGGAGGGTTGTCCGTGCCAGCAGAAACGGCAGACACTCTCGAGCCGACCAAGAGTCGGCCCGGGGGAACGCTGTATCGGGGTCGTGAGGGCATGTGGTCGTGGGTGCTGCATCGCATCACCGGTGTGGCGATCTTCTTCTTCTTGCTCGTCCACATTCTCGACTCCGTGGTTCTCGGCATCAGCCCGCAGGCGTACAACGCGGTGATCGGCACGTACAAGAACCCGATCATGGGTCTCGGTGAGACCGCGCTCGTCGCGGCGATCGCCTTCCATGCGCTCAACGGCATCCGCATCATCCTGATCGACTTCTGGAGCAAAGGCGCCAAGTACCAGAAGGTCATGTTCTGGACCGTCATCGTGCTGTGGGTGGTTTTGATGCTCGGCTTCGCTCCCGTGCAGTTGCACAACGTCTTCACCGAGGGGAGCGCTTCGTGACCACGATCGAGGCACCTCGTACCCCGTCGCGCCCCGCACGCTCGAAGGGCGTGAACTGGGAGAAGTGGGGATGGCTGTACATGCGCGCCTCCGGCGTGCTGCTGGTCGTGCTCATCTTCGGCCACCTGATCGTCAACCTGGTGCTCGGCGAGGGCATCAAGGCTGTCGACTTCGGATTCGTCGCCGGCAAGTGGGCCGATCCGTTCTGGCGGATCTGGGACGGTCTGATGCTGTGGCTCGCGCTGATCCACGGTGGCAACGGCATGCGCACGATCGTCAACGACTACGCGCACAACCGCACGATCAACCGCACTCTGAAGCTGCTGATCCTGGCCGCTGTGGTCATCCTGATTCTGTTGGGCACCTACACGGTGACGTTCTTCGACCCGTGCCCGTCTGGCGCGCCGGCGAACCTGCTGCCCGACTTCTGCTCGACCATCACCAAGTAAGCCCGACGGCACCGCACCTCCGACGGCGCACAACGAACCGAAAGCTACGGAAACCCCCACGTGACTGAACAGATCGCAGACGGAGCCGTGATCGACGGCGTGCACTATCACCAGTTCGACATCGTCATCGTCGGTGCAGGCGGCGGCGGCATGCGCGCCGCGATCGAGGCCGGACCGCACGCGAAGACGGCCGTCATCTCCAAGCTCTACCCCACGAGGTCGCACACGGGTGCGGCGCAGGGCGGCATGGCAGCTGCACTGTCGAACGTGGAGGAAGACAACTGGGAGTGGCACACCTACGACACTGTCAAGGGCGGTGACTACCTGGTCGATCAGGATGCCGCGGAGATCCTCGCGAAAGAAGCGATCGACGCGGTCATCGACCTCGAGAACATGGGTCTGCCGTTCAACCGCACGCCGGAAGGCAAGATCGATCAGCGTCGGTTCGGCGGTCACACGCGTGATCACGGCAAGGCGGCCGTGCGCCGTGCCTGCTACGCAGCGGACCGCACCGGCCACATGATCCTGCAGACGCTGTTCCAGAACTGCGTCAGGCTCGGCATCAACTTCTTCAACGAGTACTACGTGCTCGACCTGCTGATGACCGACGTCGAAGACGCGGACGGAAAGACGCAGCGTCGTCCGTCAGGCGTCGTGGCATACGAGCTGGCCACCGGCGAGCTGCACGTGTTCCAGAGCAAGGCCGTGATCTTCGCCACCGGCGGATTCGGCAAGATCTACAAGACCACGTCGAACGCGCACACGCTGACCGGAGACGGTGTCGGCATCGTGTGGCGCAAGCAGCTCCCGCTGGAAGACATGGAGTTCTTCCAGTTCCACCCGACCGGGTTGGCCGGGCTGGGCATCCTGCTCACCGAAGGCGCCCGCGGCGAGGGCGCGATTCTGCGCAACGGCACGGGCGAGCGCTTCATGGAGCGCTACGCGCCGACGATCAAGGACCTCGCGCCGCGTGACATCGTCGCCCGCAGCATGGTGCAAGAGGTGCTCGAGGGGCGCGGCGCCGGCCCGAACAAGGACTACGTGCTGCTGGACTGCACCCACCTCGGCGCGGAGGTGCTGGAGACGAAGCTGCCCGACATCACGGAGTTCGCCCGCACGTACCTCGGTGTCGACCCGGTCGTCGAGCCGGTTCCTGTGATGCCGACGGCGCACTACGCGATGGGCGGCATCCCGACCAACAACAACGCCGAGGTGCTCATCGACAACACGACTGTCGTGCCCGGTCTGTACGCGGCGGGCGAGTGCGCGTGCGTGTCCGTGCACGGCTCGAACCGCCTCGGCACCAACTCGCTTCTGGACATCAACGTCTTCGGCAAGCGCAGCGGTCGCAACGCGGTCGAGTACGTGAAGACGGCGGAATTCGTGCCCCTGCCCGAGGACCCGGCCGCGGGCGTTCGCGACCTCCTCGACGGCCTGCGCAACTCCACCGGCACCGAGCGCATCGCGGCGATCCGCAAGGAACTGCAAGACGAGATGGACCGCAACGCGCAGGTGTTCCGCACCGACGACACGCTCGCCGCTGTGACGGAGACCATCCACGGCTTGCGCGAGCGTTACCGCAACGTGCAGGTGCAGGACAAGGGCAAGCGGTTCAACACCGACCTGCTCGAGGCCGTCGAACTCGGCTTCCTGCTCGATCTCGCCGAGGTCGTCGTGTTCTCAGCACGCAACCGCAAGGAGAGCCGCGGCGGCCACATGCGCGACGACTTCCCGAAGCGCGACGACGAGAACTACATGAAGCACACCATGGCCTACCTCACCGGCGACCCGCACTCGTCGAACGCGGCTGACCACATCAAGCTCGACTGGAAACCCGTCGTGGTCACTCGATACCAGCCGATGGAGAGGAAGTACTAGATGTCCACCGCCGTCGCTGACGCCCCTGCACCCGAGGCTCCCGCGCCGATCAAGTCGTTCGTCGTGACGCTGATCATCCGCCGCTTCGACCCCGACGTGGACTCCGAGCCGCACTGGCAGGACTACGACGTCGAGATGTACCCGACGGACCGCATCCTGGATGCCCTGCACAAGATCAAGTGGGAGCAGGACGGTTCGCTCACGTTCCGCCGCTCCTGCGCACACGGCGTCTGCGGATCGGATGCCATGCGCATCAACGGCCGCAACCGCCTCGCATGCAAGACGCTGATCAAAGACCTCGACGTGCAGAAGCCCATCTACGTGGAGGCCATCAAGGGCCTTCCGCTGGAGAAGGACCTCGTCGTCGACATGGATCCGTTCTTCGAGTCGTACCGCGAGGTGCAGCCGTTCCTGCAGGCCAATTCGGCGCCGCCGGAGGGTAAGGAGCGCATCCAGTCCGTCGCCGACCGTGCCCGCTTCGACGACACGACCAAGTGCATCCTGTGCGCAGCGTGCACCTCCAGCTGCCCGGTGTTCTGGACAGACGGCCAGTACTTCGGCCCGGCGGCGATCGTGAACGCACACCGCTTCATCTTCGATTCGCGCGACGACGAGGCGCAGGTGCGTCTCGACATCCTCAACGAGAAGGAAGGCGTGTGGCGCTGCCGCACGACCTTCAACTGCACGGATGCCTGCCCCCGCGGCATCCAGGTCACGCAGGCGATCGCCGAGGTCAAGCAGGCGATCATGCGAGGACACCGCTGAGCAACCCTGCTGGCCGAGTAGCGCGCCGAGGCGGACGCTACTCGAGACCCCGTCGATCAGCGAGAGGCCGTCAGTACCAGAAGCTGAGGTGCGGCGTGGTGTCTGCACGGAAGGACGCGTCGAAGCGCGACAGAGAGCCTGGCCGGTGCTCGACGACCCGGCCGGCACGCGCCAGTGTCGTCGCCTTCGCGCCGCCGAGGTAGAGAGCGGAGAGCGCGGCGACGTTCATCGTCAGGTCGGGCGAAGCATCCGTCGCGGTGACGATCGCCGAGCCGCCGTCGCTCACATCGAGTCGGAAGGTTCCCCGCGCGAAGGACAGGTCGTCGGTGACGCGGATGACCAGCGACGCGGGAGGGCCGTAGGTGCGGGCTTCGAGCGCTGCCTTCACGTCGAGCACGCGCAGCCAGTGGTGGTCGTGCAGCGTGACGGAGGCCGCGCGGATGTCGCGAAGCATCCACAACACCGCCTCGTCCGCTGAAGCGACGTCGTACCGCACCTTCGCGACGAGATCGAGTTCGACGAGGAACCGCCACATCGCCGCATACGCGTCGTCGGTCGCTGCGCGGAGATAGCGCACGTCGACCGTGTGCTTCGAGAAGTCGCTCTTGTTCTCGACGAGCTTGTAGACGGCGAAGCCCTGGGGCTCGCCGCGCTCGTCGTCGTAGCGCACGGCGCGCAGCGAGGCGCTCTGCTTGTCGCGGTCGCCGACCGTGCCGACGAGACTCCCCCACAGGTGCTCGTCGAGCGCGAAGTCGCCAGGGGTTGCCCGGCGCGCTCGGTCGGCCACGTCGCGTGCAGTCTCCGCGAGCGTCTGCAGCGAGACGAAGCCGATGCGTCCGGATGCCACAGGCCCGCTCCATCCCGCCCGCTTGGTGTCGATCGTGAGGTCGCCGACCTGCGTCGCGGGTCCGAACCCGAAGCGACCGTAGATGGTCGCCTCCGACACCGTGAGCGACGCGACCGGCACTCCGCCGGCCACCGCGGTACGCAGCTCGGACTCGAGGAGCGCGCGGGCTACGCCACGTCGGCGATGGGTGGGTGCGACGGTGACGGAGCTGATCGCCCAGGCGTCGACAGCGCCCCCAGGCACAGTCAGCTCGTCGACCCAGCTCGCGACGGTGGCGACGGGGATGCCCGGCTCGGGAATGGAGGCATCCCACACGCCCGTCGTGCGGCGGTATGCGGCCAGTCGCTGGTGCTGGTCGATCGTCTCCTGCTCGGGCCGGCGGTCGTGGAATCCGCGATAGTCGGCCTCGTCCCAGTTTGCGAGCGCCTCACGATCCGAGGTGTCGACAAGGCCGAGCCTCAGGCCGTCGGCCGCCAGCCGTTCGGCCGACTGCTGGTCGATGGGGAAGGTCCGTGCATCCATCCGTCCAGCCTAGGGTCGCCGGTGCCGGTAATGCTCAGGCCAGGGCTTCGGCGACGACGGCTCGGGCTGCGGCGGCGCTGGTCTGGGTCAACGTGCGCTCCGCGAGTTCGCGGGCACGCGCCAGGGTGACGCCGGCGAGGGCCGCCCGCACATCGCCGATCGCGCCTGGCGACATCGAGAGGTCTTCGGCGCCCAGACCGACGAGCACGATCGCCATCAGGGGGTCGGATGCCGCCTCACCGCACACGCCGACCGGTGTGTGCGACGCGTGGCCGGCATCCCCGATCAGCTTGATCAGGCGGAGCACCGCCGGATGCCACGGGTCCTGATACTGCGCGACCAAGCCGAGCATGCGGTCGGCGGCCAGCGTGTACTGGGTCAGATCGTTCGTACCGATGCTGACGAAATCGCAGAGTGGAACCACCTGGTCGGCCAGCACTGCGGCCGCGGGCACCTCGACCGTGACGCCGACGGTCCCCAGGCCGAGCGAGCGCGCCAGGCTGACGAAATAGGCCGTCTCGTCGACATCCGCGACCATCGGCGCCATCACCCAGAGCTCCGCGCCGGTGTCGCTCTGCGCGCCGACGAGCGCAGTCAGCTGATCGCGCAGCACGTCCTCGTGCTCGCGCAGGGCGCGGATGCCTCGACGCCCCAGCGCAGGGTTCTCCTCGTGCGTGTGACCGAGGAAGGCGAGTTGTTTGTCGGCGCCGGCATCCAGCACGCGCACCACGACCTTGCGACCGGCGAACGCGGACATCAGGTCGCGGTAGCGAGAGCGCTGGAGCTCCACCGACGGCGCACTGCGGGCATCCAGGTACAAGAACTCGGTGCGGAACAGGCCGACGCCTTCAGCCCCGAGGGCGACAGCGGGTGCGGCTTCCTCGGGCGATCCGACGTTGGCAAGCAGCGGAACGGGCGTTCCGTCGGAAAGCGCGCCAGGGGTGAGCGGGCGCGGGGCAATGACCCGCCCTCCGCGCTCGGCGGCGACGGCCAACGCGGCGAGGTCGGGATCGGTGACCACCTGGCCCGACTCGGCATCGACGATGACGGTCTGCCCGTTCACGATGACGTCGCTGCCCGCAGCTCCGACGATCGCGACGATGTTCTTGTTACGCGCCAGGATGGCGGTGTGCGACGCGTTGCTGCCGTCGCGCGTGACGAGCGCGAGCACCTTCGACAGGTCGAGGGTGGCGGTGTCGGCGGGCGCCAGATCGTAGGCGACGAGAACGAACGGGGTCTCGGACTGCGGAACGGCCGGAAGAGCCACGCCGCGGAGCCGCGCGATGACGCGACGGGCGACATCCCGGACATCCGCTCCGCGCGCTGCCGGGTTGTCGCCGAGGCCTTCGAGCACCCGCGCATAGCCCTCGTAGGCTTCGTACACGGACCGCTCGGCGGTCTTGCCGTCGCCGACCCGCTGCCTGATGTCATCGACGACGGCAGGGTCCTGCGCCATCAGAGACTGCGCCTCGAGGATGCCCTCGGCATCGCCGCCCGCGCGACGCCCGAGATCGACGAGCTCGTCGGTGACGGCGGTGAGCGCCTCCTCGACGCGGGCGTACTCGTCGAGCGCCTCCAACTGCGACTCGACGTCCGGCGGCTCACCGATCGGGTCGGGCATGCGCAGCGCGGGACCAACGGCGATGCCGTGCCCGACGCCGATGCCCGTGATCTGGGTCGACACGGCATCCAGCCTATGCCGCTCGACGCATGCGTTCGCAAACGAAGCGGTGCGAACGCCTCTATCGCGGTTACGCCGCTCAAGGACTCAATCGGGTTGCCTGAGCGAGCGAGCTCGCTCAGGCAACCCTCAATCGCCCCTAGGCTGAAGCCGTGGCCCGGCGGAACGCGAAGTCGACGGATGCCCCGCCCGAGGTGCGCGCGGACGACGCGGCCACGGGGGAACAGGCATCCGTCATCGGTGCGCAGGAGCAGCATCGGGTCGAGCTGCTGAAGGCCGAGGCCGCCCGAGAACGCGAGCAGCTCACGGAACGCATCGAGGAGATCGCGGATCCGCTGAGGGACAGGCTGCGCGGACCGGTCAGCAGGGTGAACGGCTGGTGGCAGTGGGTGAAGGCACTCAAGCCGTATCGGGTGTGGATCCAATTTTCATACAACGACGGCAACCTGCGCACGGCCGGCATGTCCTACCAGTCGCTGTTCGCGATCTTCGCCGCGCTCTGGGTGGGATTCTCGGTGGCCGGCATCTGGCTGACCAGCAATCCGAGCCTGATGAACGCGCTGGTGGACATCATCAACGATGCCGTTCCTGGGCTCATCCAGACCTCCACCCAGGACGGAGTCATCAGCCTGGATGCGTTGGACAGCCTCAGCACCACGTTCGGCTGGACGAGCGCGATCGCCCTGGTCGGTTTGCTGTGGACCACCGTGGCGTGGCTGTACTACACGCGCCAAGCGGTGCGCGCCATGTTCGACCTCGACCGAGACACCCGCAATTACGTGCTGCAGAAAATCACGGACTTCGGACTCGCGATCGTGTTCGGGATCGTGCTGATCGTGTCGGCGACGGTATCGGTGGTGACAACCGAGGCGCTCACATCGTTCCTCGGCCTGTTCGGCATCTCATCGGGTTCGTTCTGGAGCGACTTCCTCTACCGCGTCATCGGTTTCACCGTTTCGATCGCACTGAACTTCTTCACGCTCGCCGCGATGTACCGCGTGCTCTCGCGAGTCCTCATTCCATGGCGCTCGCTCGTGGTGGGACCGCTTCTCGGCGCCGTTGCGCTGAGCGCCCTGAGCGTCGTCAGCAGCCTCATCATCGGCGGCGTCGGCAAGAACCCGCTGCTGGCGACGTTCGCCGTCTTCGTCGGCCTGCTGCTCTGGTTCAACTTCATCTGCCGCATCATCCTGCTGGCCGCGGCGTGGATCGCCGTCGGCATGTTCGACCGCGGCCTCGAGCCCCGCAGACTCACCCCGGAGCAGCTCGCCTACGAGCGAGCGGTGGCCGAACGCCAGGCGCGCCTGCTCCTCGCCCAGACGCAACTGCAGCAGGAAGAGGCCAAAGCCGCGGCGCTCCGCGGACTCTCCAAGTGGTTCGCGAACCGCCGGGTGCGGGATGCCCGCGAAGCTCTGCACAAGATCGAGAACGAACCGGCTCCGAGGCCCCCGAGGAAGCGCAGTTGGTGGGCTGACTCCGGACCGTACGATCCGGGCACCGGCGCGCAGGCGCCGGTCGGTCGTCGTCGCCGCGGGAGCGTCGGGGGCGCCGACTAAACTCGGGCGCATGCCTTCTCGCCCCCTGCGTATCGCGACCGTCAACGTCAACGGCATCCGCGCGGCCTATCGCCGCGGCATGGCGAACTGGCTTGACGGGCGCGGGGTCGACATCCTGGCGATCCAGGAGGTGCGGGCCTCCACCGACGATCTCACCGGGCTGCTCGGCGAGGAGTGGGACGTGCTGCACGACGCGGCGACGGCCAAGGGCCGGGCCGGAGTCGCTCTGGCGAGCCGCGGCAAGGCATCCATTCACCGCGTCGAGCTCGGTGAAGAGGAGTTCGACACCGCCGGCCGCTGGCTCGAGGCCGACTACGAGGTCGACGGATCCATCGTCACCGTGGTGAGCGCCTACGTGCCGTCCGGCGAGGCGGGCACGGAGAAGCAGGTGTACAAGTACCGCTTCCTCGATGCGATGGATGCCCGCATGAAGGCCCTCGCCGAACACGACCAGCTCGCGGTGGTGATGGGCGACCTCAACATCGGGCACCGCACCCTCGACATCAAGAACTGGAAGGGCAACGTCAAGCGCGCTGGGTTCCTGCCGGAGGAACGCGCGTACCTCGACCGGTTGATGGGCGCCGAAGGCGACGAGCACTACAACGCCGGTGCAGGCTACGGATGGGTCGACCTCGGACGCCGCAGTGCCGGGGAGGTCGACGGCCCGTACACCTGGTGGACCTGGCGCGGCCAGGCGTTCGACAACGACATGGGTTGGCGCATCGACTACCAGCTCGCCACGCCGAAGCTCGCGGCCAAGGTCGCCGACTACACCGTCGACAAGGCTGCAACGTACGATGAGCGCTTCTCCGACCACACCCCGGTCGTCGTCGACTACACGCTCTGACCCACCACCAGCAACCAGCACCGATCGCGAGACTGCACGCCCGCGGCGAAACAGAGGGTATTACCCACCGTCTCGCCGTGGAGATGCAGTCTCGCGGAACACCAAGCGGAACCAAGAGAGACCTCCATGAGCAAGCCACGTCTGTTCTCCGGCATCCAGCCGTCGAGCGATTCGCTCCACCTCGGCAACTACATCGGCGCCCTGCTGCAGTGGCGGGAACTGCAGAAGGACCACGATGCGTTCTTCTGCGTCGTCGACCTGCACGCCATCACCGTGGCGCAGGATCCCAAGGAGCTCGCGGAGAAGACCCGCGGGTTGGCAGCTCAGTACATCGCGGCGGGCATCGACCCGACGGTGTCCACCCTCTTCGTGCAGTCGCACGTGCCAGCGCACGCCGAGCTCACCTGGGTGCTCAGCACCATCACGGGGTACGGCGAGGCGAGCCGGATGACTCAGTTCAAGGACAAGTCGACGCGCTACGGCTCCGACGCGACCAGTGTCGGGTTGTTCACGTATCCGGTGTTGATGGCGGCGGACATCCTGCTCTACGACGCAGAGGTGGTGCCGGTCGGCGACGACCAGCGCCAGCACGTCGAGCTCACGCGCGACCTGGCCGAACGCTTCAACTCGCGCTTCGGCGAGACGTTCGTGGTGCCGAAGGCGATCATCCAGAAGGACATCGCCCGCATCTACGATCTGCAGAGCCCGACCGCGAAGATGTCGAAGTCGGCCGAGTCGCCGGCGGGACTCGTTCTGCTGCTCGACGAGCCCAGCGTGACGCGCAAGAAGATCATGCGCGCCGTCACCGACACCGACGGCGTCGTGCGCTTCGACCGCGGGGAGAAGCCCGGCGTCTCGAACCTGCTGGCGATCTACTCCGCCATGTCGGGTCAGTCGATCGAGTCGGTCGCGAACGAGTACGACGGCCGCGGCTACGGCGACCTCAAGAAGGGGCTCGCCGACGTGGTGATCGGCGAGTTCGAGCCGGTGCGTGCGCGCGCGCTCGAGCTGCTGTCGGACCCGGCCGAGCTGGACCGGCTGCTGGCGGCCAACGGGGATCGGGCCGCCGAGGTGGCCGAGGCGACGCTCGCCAAGGCGTACGAGCGGGTCGGATTCCTGCGCCGCGTGCGGCTGTAGGCGGCGTGGCGTGGAACCGGTCATCCTCCGCACCGAGCGACTGACGCTCAGCACGCCCGTTCCCGTCGATCGTCCGCGGGTGTACGAGTACTGCCAGGACCCGCTCTTCATCGACTACATGACGCTGCCGTGGCCGTACACCGCCAATGACGCGGTGTTCTTCCTCGAGTTGCTGGTTCCGAACGGATGGCGCGACGAGCGCGAGTTCACCTGGGCGCTTCGCGAGGCGCCCGGCTCTCCCCTGATCGGTGTCGTGGGCATGCGCGTGCAGCCAGAACCGCGCACGCTCGACGTGGGCTACTGGCTGGGCGCACCGCACAGGGGCAACGGCTACATGGTCGAGGCCGTGCGGCGTGCCGTCGAGTGGGCGTTCGACACGCTTCCCGTCGACACCGTGCTGTGGGAGTGCGTGGCCGGCAATCATGCCTCGGTCCATGTCGCCGCCGCATCGGGGTTCGCCTACAGCGGCGAGGCGCCGGCGCGCCTTGCGATGCGCGACGGCGGGCATCCGCCTGCCTGGCACGGCGAACTGCGACGCGGTGCAGACGCCGCAAAGGCCGCGGCCACGTGGCCGGCCGAGCTGCTCGGGGTGACGCGGTGACGGGCATCCGTGCGGTGCTCTTCGACCTCGACGACACCCTGTTCGCGCATCGAGGCGCCGCGGCCGACGGGATCGTGGCTCACGCGCGTTCGCTCGGGCGCCCGTACGACGTGACGGATGCCGCAGCCGAGGCATCCGCGTGGCATGCGCTCGAGGAGCACCACTACCACCGCTACCTCGCCGGCGAGGTCGATTTCGACAAGCAGCGCTGGCACCGAGCGCGCGACTACGCGGCACGGCACGGCGTCTCCCTGCAACCCGACGATGCCGCCTCGTGGTGGACGGCATACTTCGAGCGCTACATCGAGCACTGGCGGCTGCACGAGGATGCCTTCCCCTGCCTCGACGAGCTCGCGCAGATCATCCCCGGTGTGCACTTCGGCATCATCACCAACGGAGAGCTCGCCTTTCAATTGCGCAAGATCGACGCCATGGGAATCCGCGACCGGTTCGAGACGATCGTCGCCTCAGGCGACGTCGGCGTGACGAAGCCCGACGCCCGCATCTTCGAGCTCGCGTGCGAACGCCTCGGCGTGAAACCGCACGAGGCCGCATACATCGGCGACCGACTCGGAACGGATGCCGTCGGTGCGGCTCGCGCCGGCCTCACCGGCGTCTGGATCGACCGGTACGACGCCATGGTGTCCGAGGAGGAGCGGTCGGCGGCCGCCGATCTCGGCGTCATCCGCATCACGGGCCTCGCCGAGCTGCCCGCCCTGCTCGCGTAGCCCGCGCCGCGAGCACACTCGTTCGGAGGATGGTCTAGGACGACCGCGTGTGACGCGGGAATACGACGCCTCCGTGCGCGTTTCTGTAGGGTGTACCTAGTGCTCCGGGGTCGGTGAAAGTCCGAACCGGCGGTGATAGTCCGCGAACTGAGACACGAGAAGACCGAGAGGTCGAGACGTGTCGAGGTTGAGCCGGTGGAATTCCGGCACCGACGGTGATGGCACGTCAGCGAAGGCTGTTCGTGGCAGAGTCCGGATGGGAGGCAGCACACGTACGGTTGCGCAAGCATCCGTACAGTCGGCAGCGTTCGACAACCCCGGGGTCCGCCCCGCCGGCCAACAGGTCGGCAGGTTCTGGATCGACGAAAAGACCGGGATGACCGACACAGGCGACGCACTGAGCGTGTCGACGACGTATGGGCCGACCATGCGCCGCGCGCTGCAGCTCGCCGCGCTCGGTCCCGACCGCGGTGTGAACCCCCGCGTGGGCTGCGTCATCCTCTCCCCGGCCGGCGATGTCCTCGCCGAGGGCTGGCACCGCGGAGCCGGAACCGCCCACGCCGAAGTCGACGCCCTCTCCAAACTCGCACCGGGCGAGGCCGCGGGTGCGACGGCCGTCGTCTCCCTCGAACCCTGCAACCACACCGGCCGCACCGGTCCGTGCAGCGTGGCCCTCATCGATGCCGGCATCTCCCGCGTCGTGTACGCGGTCGACGACCCGGGCCACGCCTCACGTGGCGGAGCGCAGCGGCTGCGCGAAGCCGGCGTCGACGTGATCGATGGCGTCGAAGCGGATGCCGCAACCCGCTTTCTGCAGGACTGGCTCACCGCCGCGCGCCTCGGCCGCCCGTACGTCACCCTCAAGTGGGCGAGCAGTCTCGACGGACGCACCGCGGCAGGCGACGGCACAAGCAGATGGATCACCGGCACGGCGGCCAGACAGCACGTGCACGAGCAGCGGGCGGCATCCGACGCGATCGTGGTGGGCACCGGCACAGTGCTCGCGGACGACCCGAGTCTCACGGCGCGCGGCGACGCCGGCGAGCTGATGGCCGATCAGCCCGTTCCCGTCGTTCTCGGCGACCGGGCAGTGCCGCAGGATGCCGCCGTGCGCAGGCATCCGCACCCCCCGATCTTCTTCCCCGGCCACGATCTGAGCGCGGCGCTCGTCGAACTGCGCGAGCTCGGCATCCGCACCGCCTATGTGGAGGCCGGTCCGACTCTGGCGAGTGCGTTCGTGCGCGCCGGACTGGTCGACGAGCTGCACGTCTACCTCGCGCCGACACTGCTCGGCGGCCCGCACACGGCGCTGACCGACATCGGCGTCGACACCATCACCGACCAGCTCGCCCTCGACCTCGACCGGGTCGAGCGGCTCGGCAACGACGTGCTCGTCGTTGCGCGCACTCCGTCCCCGGCCACCCTCGATGACGCCTCGCTCATCGAGACGGCGCGAGCCGAGGCATCCAGCACAGCATCCATCCGGCAAGGAGCGTGACATGTTCACCGGAATCATCGAAGAACTCGGCGAGATCATCGCCGTCGACAGCACAGCAGACGCGGCGCGGATCACCGTGCGGGGACCGCTCGCCGTCGACGGCGCGAAACATGGCGACTCCATCTCGGTCAGCGGCGTCTGTCTCACCGTCGTCGATCAGGGCGAAGACTGGTTCACGGCCGACGTGATGGCCGAGACGCTCGTGGTGAGCACGCTCGATGCTGCAACCGTCGGCACTCGCGTGAACCTCGAACGCGCGGCGCTGGTGGGCGACCGCCTCGGCGGCCACATCGTGCAGGGACACATCGACGGCACGGCCACGGTGCTCTCGGTCACGCCGGGCGAGGCATGGCGCGTGCTTCGGTTCAGCCTGCCCGTTGAGCTCGCCGCGCTCGTCGTGCGCAAGGGGTCCATCGCGGTCGACGGGGTCTCGCTGACGGTCTCGGCGGTGAGCGACGCGGATGCCTCAGCACAGTGGTTCGAGGTCTCCC
The DNA here is from genome assembly GCF_022761015.1 of Humibacter sp. RRB41. Lineage (GTDB taxonomy): Bacteria > Actinomycetota > Actinomycetes > Actinomycetales > Microbacteriaceae > Humibacter. The sequence goes on along the minus strand of NZ_JAKWJQ010000003.1, from coordinate 135,901 downwards.
TCATTCCCGAGACACTCGCGGCCACCACGCTGGGCGAGCGCGCCGTCGGCGATCTCGTGAACATCGAGACGGACATCCTGGCCCGCCACGTCGAGCGGATGCTCGCCATTTCGGGAACAGTGCGCACCGAGCACGATGAACTCTCCGACGTGAGGAGCAACGCATGACGCTGGCAACCATCCCCGAAGCGCTCGAGTCGTTGCGCGCCGGTCGCCCGGTGCTCGTCGCCGACAACGAGAGCCGCGAGAACGAGGGCGACGTCATCCTCGCCGCCGAGACCGCGTCGCAGGAGTGGATCGCCTGGACGATCCGCCACACGTCGGGCTTCATCTGCGCACCGATGCCGAACGAACTGGCCGACAAGCTCGAGCTGCCCGTCATGGTTGTCGACAACGAGGACTCGCGCGGCACCAACTACACGATCACCGTGGATGCCGCCGATCGACTCTCCACCGGCATCAGCGCGTCCGACCGCGCCCACACGCTGCGCGTGCTCGCCGACCCGTCTTCCACGCCACGCAGTCTGCACCGGCCGGGCCACATCGTTCCGTTGCGCGCTGTCGACGGCGGTGTGCGCGAGCGCGATGGCCACACCGAGGCCGCGGTCGACCTGCTCAAGCTGGCAGGGATGACGCCGGTCGGCGCGATCTCCGAGGTGGTCTCGGACGACGGCGAGATGATGCGGCTGCCGGAGCTCATCGAGTTCGGCGAGCACGAGGGTGTTCCGGTGATCACGATCGAGGCTCTGATCGCCTATCTGCAGGAGTTCCACTGGGACGCCTCGCTCGACCCGGTGGCGCCGATTCCCGAGTCGTCGCGCGTCATCTTCGAGGTCGAGACGACCGTGCCGACCACGCACGGACCGTTCCGCATGCGCGCCTACCGCGACCGCACGACGGGCGCGGACCACGTCGCGATCATCGCCGGCGACCCGCAAGCGTCAGGGGCGCTCGTTCGCGTGCACTCCGAGTGCCTGACCGGTGAAGCGTTCGGGTCGCTGAAATGCGAGTGCGGTCCTCAGCTGGATGCCGCACTCGACACGATCCAGCGCGACGGAGGCGTCGTCATCTACCTGCGCGGCCACGAGGGCAGGGGCATCGGCCTGATCAACAAGCTGCGCGCCTACCGGCTGCAAGAGGAGGGACTCGACACCCTCGACGCCAACCTCGCTCTTGGGCTGCCGATCGATGCGCGGGACTACGGGGCGGCATCCGCGATTCTCGCCGACCTCGGCATCCACTCCGTGCGGCTGCTCACCAACAATCCCGACAAGGTGAGGCAGCTCACCGAGCGCGGCGTCACTGTCGAGGAGCGCGTGCCGCTCATCGTGGGGCTCGGCGCGCTCAACGAGCGCTACCTGGCGACCAAGCGCGACCGGCTCGGCCACCTGTTCCCCGTCGCGGACTCCGAACTTCCAGAGCTCGACGACGATTTCGAGCAGGATGCCGCGGCCAGCTCCGACGACGAGCTGATCGCCCATCACGTTGCGGCGCACGCCCCCTCGGGCGCCGACCACCAGATCACCGACGAGAAAGGCACGACCCGATGAGCGGAGCCGGCACACCGGAGAACGAGAAGCTGGATGCCACAGGGCTGAAGGTGGTGGTCGTCGCCGGCACCTGGCACACCGTCATCACAGACGGCCTCATCGCGGGGGCCGAGCGCGAGCTGACGGCATCCGGTGCGACGTGGTCGCTCGTGCGCGTTCCCGGCAGCTTCGAGCTGCCGGTGGTGAGCAAGGCTGCGCTGGAGGCGGGGGCGGATGCCGTGGTCGCCCTCGGCGTGATCATCAGGGGTGGGACGCCGCACTTCGAGTACGTGTCGTCCGCGGCGACCGACGGACTGACCAGGGTCGCCCTCGACACGGGTAAGCCCGTCGGCTTCGGAGTGCTCACGCTGGACGACGAGCAGCAGGGCATCGACAGGGCGGGACTGCCCGGCTCACAGGAGGACAAGGGCGCGGAGGCCGCGCACGCCGCGCTCGCCACAGCGATCGTGCTGCGCGAGTTGCGTTCCGCCGCGTAGTCCCGACGGCGCTCGTCGCGGCAGAGCCGTCAGGAACCGTCGGGGCCATAGGGTGACGGTGTGAACAGGACGCGAGCCGTGGTCTTCTGGACCGGAGGAATCGTGGTGGTCGCCGCCTTCGCGATCGCGGCGATCATCGTGGTGTCGCGTCCGTGGGCGTGGAGTGGCACGCTCAAGGCGGCCGAGTACAGCCAGTCTCAGGCCGTGCCCGGTTTCGACGACACGACCCACGACGTGACCGATCGGGCTGACCTCACGGTGCTGCAGAGGGTGCTGCACGACGACGGGTGGCATCCAGGCGACACGGAACATGCCGCGAGCGGATGCGCCGGCGGCATCGCGACGCACCTTCGGTTGACGCTGACCGACGGCACGAAGACGAAGCTGACGACCTACCTGTGCGGCGGAGACAACGACGCCCTTGCGAAGGACATCACGCAGATCGTCTCCGCCTGGCGCACGGGAACGTTCATCGGCAGCAAATAGGAGCGGCGGGGGCTACGGCTTCCAGACCATCAGCACGACCACGACGACCAGCAGAAGGCTGGCGATGCCACTCGTGCCGGCGATCGCTCCGTACCCGGCCGTCTTCGCCGGCGCCTCACCGACAGCGGAGGGGTCCTCCGCCTCGACCGCGACCTCACCGTCGAGCGCGTCCGCAGCGCGGCGCATCGCCGGAACCACGACGAACAGCGTGAGGCCGAGCGCGATCACGTAGAAGACCAGCGACAGCCAGATCCACGTGGATGCGATCGTGACGTGGTACTTCGGGTCGGAGAATCCCATCGCACCGAAGCCGAGGATGACGACGAGCAACGACAGCAGGCTGAAGATGTTGGTCGACGATGCGAGCGTTCGCACCTGACCTGTCGCGCCTGCTCTGATCGCGCGCATCGCGGTCATCGGAAGAATGGCCATCGGCCCCACGATGAAGACCGCCGCCACGACGTGCAGGATGTCGAAGATCACTTGCCCAACGTTCATGCCGCCAGCCTAGCGGTGTCGATTTGTCCGCCGGGCGGGACCGGCGGACGACGACTCAGTCCAGGAAAAGTCTGCGCAGACGGCGGGTGGTGAGGATCATGCCGAGGGTCGCCATCACCGCGAGATAGAGCACATGCCACAGGATGCCGACCGTCACCGCCCCTGTCGTCAGTGAGCGCACGAGTTCGACGCTCTGCCACAGCGGCAGAGCCTGGATGACCACCTGAACGCCCGGCGGGTACACCGAGAGCGGATAGAACGTCGCCGACAGCAGGAACATCGGCAGCATGATGAAGTTGATGATGTCCATCTGCTGGAACGACTTCATGTAGCTCGTGATCCCCATGCCGAAGCTGGCGAACGCCAGAGCAACCAGCAGCACGGCAGGCAATGCGAGCAGCGCCCACCACGACAGGTTCAGCCCCACCGCCTGCATCACGATCAGGAAGGCGACTGCGTAGGCACCGCCGCGCAGCAACGCGAGCGAGATCTCGCCGACGGCGACGTCGAGCGGGCCGAGCGAGGTGGCGAGCATCCCTTCGTACAATCGCGCGAAGCGGATCTTGAAGAACACGTTCCAGGTGGAGTCGTAGACCGCGCCGTTCATCGCGGCGGTCGCCAGCAACGCCGGAGCGATGAACGCTGCGTATGAGATGTCACGGCCGTCGCCCGCTGTGACGGTACCGACGAACGACCCGAGCCCGATGCCCAGCGAGAGCAGGTAGAACACCGGCTCGAACACGCCGGAGACCACGACGAGCCAGTTCGTCGACTTCGTGGCGCGCCATCCGCGGTACATCACAGCGCGGGCGTTGCCCGCGTACAACGACCCGATCGGCCTGCGCCGCACGGATGCCGGCTGTCGCGTCTCGACACCGGTGCCGGTCACGAGCTCAGCCTCCGCTTCGCGATGTGGCGCGACAGCATCCAGAACGGCACGATGAGCACGAGCAGGAAGAGCACGTGCACGACGATCAGCCACGCCGGCACCTGTGCGCCGTAGGAGACGATGCGCGCCAACTGCGTGCCGTGCCAGATCGGCGACAACCAGCCGATCCATTGCAGGTAGATGGGCATCGCCGTCAGCGGGAAGAATGTGCCGGAGAACAGCGTGAGCGGCAGTAGCACGAAGCGCATGAGCATGGCGATCTGACCGGTGTCCTGCTGAATGGTCGCCACATATGCCATCACAGGTATGCCGAACGCCAGGCCGACGAGCGTCGCGATCAGCACGGAAAGCACGGCGGTACCGGCCGGTGCCGCACCGAACAGCAGCATGAACGCCCAGTAGATGGCGCTCGTGGCGACCAGGCGCACGGTCACCGCGATGACCATGCCGTCGATGATCTGGCCGGGAGTGATCGGCGAGGAGCTGATGCCGATGAAGGTGGGGTTCCACTTGAACCCGAGCATGATCGGGTAGGTGAGCTCCTCGGATGCCACGGTGACGGCGGCCGAGCACAGCAGCGCCGGGGCAACGAACTGGAGGTAGCTCACGCCGTCGACAGCATGAGGTCCGAGGTTCGCACTGACCAGAGCACCGAGCCCGACGCCCATCGCGAAGAGGTAGAGCAACGGCGTGCCGACGGCACCGACGAGCACGGTGGAGACATACGAGCGCATCACGCGCAGCCGATGCTCCGCCACGTACCACGCACCGAAGCGTCGTGGCTTGACCGCCGCCCGCTTCAGCGCCTCGCTCTCGGGAAGCCTGATCGTGGTCATTCGATCAAGCTCCTTCCGGTGAGCCGCAGGAAGACATCCTCGAGGCTGGATCGGCGCACGAGAGAGGTGAGCGGGCGGATGTCAGCATCAGTAAGCGCCGCGAGTTCGGCCTCGCCATCGGCGGTGTAGATCAGCACGCGGTCGGGCAGCGCCTCGACCCGGTCGCCGACGTTCTTCAACCGCTCGGCCATCGATGCGTTGTGGTCGGCACCGAAACGCAGCTCGAGCACCTCGCGCGTCGAATACTCACGGATCAGTGACGCCGGAGTTCCCTCCGCCATGATCACGCCCTTGTCCACGACGACCAGGCGGTCGCAGAGCTGCTCGGCCTCATCCATGTAGTGCGAGGTGAGCACGAGCGTCGTGCCCTCCTCTTTGAGGCGGAACAGCCGGTCCCAGAGGATGTGCCTGGCCTGCGGGTCGAGACCGGTCGTCGGCTCGTCGAGCAGCAGGATGCGCGGGTCGTTCATCAGCCCACGCGCGATCGTGAGCCGTCGCTTCATGCCGCCGGAGAGATCGGTGACCTTCGCCTTGGCCTTGTCTTCCAGCTGCGCGAAGGCGAGCAGGTCATCGGCCTTGCTGCGCACGTGCGCGGCCGGCAGCCCGAAGTAACGACCGTAGACGATGAGGTTCTCGCGAACCCGCAGCTCCTCATCGAGGTTGTCGGACTGCGGCACGACGCCCAGCTGCGAGCGGATCTCGGGACCGTAGGCATCCGGGTCGAGTCCGAGGATCTCGAGCCTGCCACTCGTGCGGGTCGACACCGCACCGATCATGCGCATCGTGGTGGACTTGCCGGCCCCGTTGGGTCCGAGCAGACCGAACGACTCCCCCGGCGCCACCTCGAACGAGATGCCGCCGACCGCCGTCACCTCGTCATACTGCTTGACGAGGTCGGACGCCACGATCACCGGGGAAGACACGATGAACAACGTAACCCAGACGGGCGACAGGCTGTGTTCTCGTGCGCGCCGGTCTCGGCCCGGCGCGCCGCTGTGGGCCGAGCGGGCGGCCCACGTCCGGCGCCGTCGACGCCGCCGCCTCGAAGAGCGTCTTACGTCCTCAGACAGGCGCGGTGTGGGGTCGACCGTGCCGAAAATCGGAGTTCCGACGCGACACGCCGCGTGAGGCGGACAACATGCCGCGGATGTCCGCAAATCTCCGAAGTCCGGCGCGGCGGCGAGATGTGAACACAGCAGGTTGGATCGGGATGCGGGAGTTGGGCGCCAGCGCGGACGGATGGGGACGCGGCGCGAGCAGCACCGCTGCGCACTCCCTCTCCGCTTGCTCTCCCTCGCCGCTCGCAGGCCGGATTGATAGCCTTCCGTAGCCCCCGTCGACTGGAGTTCCGATGAGTTCCCCCACGCCCACACGACGCAGCCCGTTCGGCAGGCCGAAGAAGGATGAAGGCCCGCGCGCCACGTTCCGGCAGCTGCTGCCGTACATCTTCGAGCACAAGAGAGCCATGACCCTCGTGGTCGTGCTGAGCGTGCTCGGAGCCGCTGCCAGCCTCGCCCAGCCGCTTCTGGTCAGTCAGGTGATCGGCATCGTGCAGGGAGGGAAAGCTCTCGGCGGCCTGGTCTGGGCGCTCGTCGCGCTGGTGGTCGTCTCCGGCCTGATCTCCGGCTACCAGCACTATCTGCTGCAGCGCACCGGGGAGAACGTCGTGCTCTCCTCCCGCAAGCGACTCGTCGCTCGCATGCTCAACCTGCCGATCAGCGAGTTCGACGCCCGGCGCACCGGCGACCTCGTCTCGCGCGTCGGCAGCGACACCACTCTCCTGCGCGCCGTGCTCACGCAGGGTCTCGTCGAAGCGATCGGCGGTGCGCTCACCTTCATCGGCGCGCTCATCGCGATGCTCATCATCGACCCGGTGCTGCTCGGGCTCACCGTTCTCGTGATCGCCGTGTCGATCGCCGTCGTCGTGCTGCTCTCAGGGCGCATCAGGATCGCCAGCCTCAAAGCGCAGCAGAAGGTCGGCGACCTGGCGGCATCCGTCGAGCGAGCGATCAGCTCGGTGCGCACGATCCGTGCAGCAGGGGCGACCGACCGCGAGATCGACATCATCGATGAGGATGCCACCGGCGCCTACCGCATGGGCGTGAAGGTCGCGAAGATCTCGGCGCTTGTCGTACCGGTCGCCGGTGTCGCGATGCAGGTGTCGTTCCTGGTCGTGCTCGGCGTCGGCGGATACCGCGTCGCGAGCGGCGCCATCACGGTGGCCAGCCTGGTGGCGTTCATCCTGTTCCTGTTCATGATGATCCTGCCGCTCGGCCAGGCGTTCGGAGCCTTCACGTCGGTGAATTCGGCGTTGGGCGCGCTCGGCCGCATCGAGGAGATCATCGCTCTTCCCTCCGAGGATGCCGACGACCTCCCCGCCGATCAGCGCGCCATGATCGTCGGCCCGGCGAATGCTGCCGTGAATCCGGATGCCCCCGCCATCGCCTTCGCCGACGTGCACTTCTCCTACCCCGACGCCGTGCTCGCCGCGCGGGCAGCACTCGATGCCGACTCGAGCGAGCAGACGCCCGGGCAGACGGCGGTGCCCACGCGCGGTCGTCACACGGGTGCGGTGCCGACCGTCGGGTCGACGGCGGCGGACGCGGTGGAGGCGTTCGAGGGGCGCGACGTCGTCGCGGAGGCCGAAGCCGCGGCGGGCGCGACGCGCGAGGTCTCGGTGAGCGGGCTGACGGCATCCGACTCGGCGCACGAAGAAGGAGTGCTGCACGGGGTGAGCTTCACGGCTCAGCGCGGCAAGCGCACGGCTCTGGTCGGGCCGTCCGGCGCAGGCAAGAGCACGATCCTCGCGTTGATCGAGCGCTTCTACGACCCGACGTCGGGGGCGATCTCGATGGGCGGGTTGAACATCCGTTCGGTCGACAGAGCGAAGCTCCGCGCTCAGATCGGCTACGTGGAGCAGGATGCCCCGGTGCTCGCCGGCTCGATCCGCGACAACCTCACCCTCGCCGTGCCAGACGCCACCGACCAGCAGTGCATCGACGTGCTGCACGCGGTGAACCTCACGGATGTGCTGGAGCGCAGCCCCCTCGGACTGAGTGCGCCGGTGGGCGAAGACGGTGTGATGCTCTCCGGCGGCGAGCGCCAGCGGCTCGCCATCGGACGGGCGCTGCTCGCGGCACCGCCGATCCTGCTGCTGGACGAGTCGACGTCGAGCCTCGACGGACGCAACGAGCAGCTGATGCGCGAGGCGATCGACGCGGTCGCGGAGAACCGCACGCTGATCGTCATCGCGCACCGGCTCTCGACAGTCGTCGATTCGGACCAGATCGTGGTGATCGACAAGGGGCGCGTGATCGGCACCGGCACGCACTCCGAGCTCGTGGAGACGACGCCGCTCTACCGTGATCTGGCGAAGCACCAGCTCCTGGTGTGAGGGCGCTCCCTCTGTCGAAGCCGCACCCTCTCCGCTGGTCGAGTCAGCTCCGCAGGCGATAGCGCAGAGAGCTGAGCTCCGCGGTGAGCGCCGCAGGCGCGCGAGCGCCGAAGCGGCCGAAGAAGTCCTCGGTGAGGTCGCACTCGGCCAGCCACGCGGCCTGGTCGATCTCGAAGAGGCGGTCGACGGCATCCGTGTCGAGCTGAAGGCCTTCGAGATCGAGGGATGCCCGCGCCGGCACCCTGCCGATCGGGGCGTCCACCGCGGCCGCCGTGCCCTCCAGCCGGCCCACGATCCACGCGATGACGCGCATGTTCTCGGCGAATCCCGGCCACAGGTACGAACCGTCGCCACCCTTGCGGAACCAGTTCACCTGGAAGATCGCCGGTGCGTTCGCACCGAGCCGCTCGCCCATCGTCAGCCAGTGCGCCCAGTGATCGGCCATGTTGTAACCGCAGAACGGCAGCATCGCGAACGGGTCGCGGCGCAGTTCGCCGACCTCGCCCTCGGCCGCGGCCGTGCGCTCCGACGCGATCGTCGCCCCCAGGAACACACCGTGCCGCCAGTCCCTGGCCTGCAGCACGAGCGGGACGTTCGTTGCGCGCCGTCCGCCGAAGACGATGGCGTCGATGGGCACGCCCTCAGGGGCATCCCAGTCGTCGGCGATCGTCGGGCATTGCTCCGCCGCGACCGTGAAGCGCGAGTTCGGGTGTGCGGCCGGGCGTCCAGAATCCGGCGTCCAGTCCTGGCCCTGCCAATCGGTGAGGTGCGCAGGCGGCTGGTCGGTGAGTCCCTCCCACCACACGTCGCCGTCGTCGCGCAGCGCGACGTTCGTGAAGATCGTGTTGCCCCAGAGCGTCTCGACGGCAGAACGGTTCGTGGACTCCCCCGTCCCGGGCGCGACCCCGAAGAAGCCCCGCTCCGGGTTGATCGCGCGGAGGCGGCCATCGGCATCCGGCTTCATCCAGGCGATGTCGTCGCCGACCGTCTCCACCTGCCAGCCGGGCAGGTGCGACCGGAGCATCGCAAGGTTGGTCTTGCCGCACGCTGACGGGAACGCCGCCGCGATGTGGTGCACGCGTCCCGTCGGCGACGTGACCTTGATGATGAGCATGTGCTCGGCGAGCCAGCCTTCCTCCCGCGCCATCTGCGACGCGATGCGCAGCGCGAAGCACTTCTTGCCGAGCAGCGCGTTGCCGCCGTAGCCCGAGCCGTACGACCACACCTCGCGATCCTCGGGAAACTGCACGATGTACTTCGTCTCGTTGCACGGCCACGCGACATCAGGGCGGCGGATGCCCGTGGCATCCACGAGCGGGAACCCAACGCTGTGCACCGTGCGCACCCACGGCGACCCCTGATCGATCAGGTCGAGCGCGCCGCTCCCCATGCGCGTCATGATGCCCATCGACACGACCACGTAGGGGGAATCGGTCAGCTGCACGCCCAGCTGCGAGATCGCGCCTCCCAGCGGCCCCATCGAGAACGGGACGACGTACATCGTGCGGCCGCGCATGCTGCCGGCGAAGACGGTGTCGAGTTCGCTGCGCATCGCCTGCGGCTCACGCCAGTTGTTCGTCGGACCCGCGTCGTGCTCGTGCTCCGAGCAGATGAACGTGCGGGCCTCGACGCGGGCGACGTCGGCCGGGTCGGTGCGTGCAAGGTAGCTGCCGGGACGCCACTCCGGATTCAGCTTGATCAGCTGCCCGCTCGCCAGCTGCAGCTTGAAGAGCCGGTCCGCCTCGCGACGAGAGCCGTCGCACCAGACGATCTCGTCCGGCTGGGTCAGCTCGGCGATCTCGGCCACCCAGGCGGCCAGCCCCGCGTCGGTGGTGCCGCCGCCCCGCTGGTCGAGTAGCGCGCCGGAGGCACGCGTGTCGAGACCATCCCCGGCAGGCGCGTCGGGGTCTCGATACGTGTGCGAACTCAGCTCGCGCACTACTCGACCAGCGGGACCAGCAGCGCCAGTAGGGGGCGCGACGGTCTCGAGAGGAGAAGCCGGGCGAGAGCCGGTGCCCTCGGCATCCGCCCGGCTGGACTTAGGGGTGCGTGGCCTCTGGAGGATCGTCATGACTTCACTCTGAAGCTAGATGAGGCATCCGCTCGGGGAAATCTCGCGTGAAGAATCGTTGTTCTTTTGCTACCGTGAACGAATGGACGCCGACGCCGCCGACATCGCCACGATCGGCCATCGCATCAGACACTTTCGCACCGCAAGCGGTCTCACGCTCGAGCAAGTCAGCTCGCGCGTCGGGATGTCGCAGAGCCAGCTGTCGATGATCGAGAACGGCAAGCGCGAACCGAAGCTCACGACCCTGCAGTCCATCGCCACCGCGATCGGCGTCGACCTGGCATCCCTGCTGATCGCCGAGCCGCCGGACGAGCGAACGGCCTACGAGATCGAGCTAGGCAAAGCTCAGAAGTCCCCGTTGTACACGACGCTCGGGCTGCCCTCCGTACGGCCGACGAAGGGCACGCCGACCGACACGCTCGCGGCTCTGGTCGGGCTGCACCGCGAGTTGGCCCGCCAGGCGAGCAAGGCCATCGCCACCCCGGAGGAGGCCAGGCGTGCGAACACCGAGCTTCGCGAGTGGATGCGCGGGCAAGACAACTACCTTCCAGAGATCGAGCGGCTCGCCGAGGAGCACGTGAAGGCGTCCGGCCACCTCTCTGGCGCGCTGACACATCGCGAGGTGAGCGTGATGGCGAAGCGACTCGGCTTCCAACTGATCTACGTCGACGACCTGCCGAACTCGACCCGTTCCATCACAGACCTCGAGAACGGCCGCATCTACCTGCCGCCCGCCTCGATTCCTGGCGGACACGGTCTGCGCTCGATGGCGCTGCAGGCACTCGCGCACCGGGTGCTCCGGCACGAGCGCCCGACCAGCTACGCCGAATTCCTGCGGCAGCGCATCGAGATCAACTATTTCGCGGCGTGCTGCCTCATGCCGGAGAGCGCCGCAGTCGCCTTTCTGCAGACCGCGAAGAAGGAGAAGGACCTGGCCGTCGAGGACTTCCGCGACGCGTTCGGCGTGACGCACGAGACGGCATCCCTGCGACTGAGCAATCTGATCACGGCGCACCTGGGCATCAGCATGCACTTCTTGCGGGTCGGCGAGGACGGCGCGCTCTACAAGGGCTACGAGAACGACGGCCTCCCGCTGCCCACCGACGTGACGGGCGCCATCGAGGGTCAGCTCGTCTGCGCGAAGTGGAGCGCGCGCAGCGCCTTCGCGCAGACGAACCGCACGACCGAGCTGTACCAGTACACCGACACTCCCGCCGGCACCTACTGGTGCGCGACGCAGACCGGTCGAGCGGATGCCGGCAGCTTCACCATCACGATCGGCGTTCCGTTCGCGGATGCGAAGTGGTTCCGCGGCCGCGAGACCACTGTTCGCGCGGTCTCGACGTGCCCCGATCCTGCCTGCTGCAGAACGCCGGATGCCTCGCTCGAGTCCACGTGGTCCGACAGATCGTGGCCGAGCGCACGGCTGCACGCGCACATCCTCTCGCCGCTGCCGACCGGCGCGTTCCCCGGCGTCGACGACACGGAACTGTACGCGTTCCTCGACGCGCACTCCGGACCGCTCGGGGAATAGCACCACCGTCGCCACGGACGGCGCCTGCCTAGGGGAAGCACGAGTGTGTTGCAATAGTGTGTGACTCTCACTATGGTGAGTCACATGGAGATAGATGACACTACTGCGGGACACCTGCAGGAACTGCGCCGAGGAACCGTGGTGCTGGCCTGCCTGCTGAGCCTGCGTGTCCCGGACTACGGCTACGCCCTGCTCGAGCGGCTCGAGACGCTCGGCTTCGCAACGGATGCCGGAACGCTCTATCCCTTGCTGCGCAGGCTGGAGAAGCAGGGCTTCCTCAGCAGCAGTTGGAACACCGACGATGCGCGGCCGCGAAAGTTCTATCAGACCGGTGCCGCCGGGCTCGCCCTCGCGCAGACCCTGCTCGCCGATTGGTCTGCCATCACCGAATCGATCCGCACGCTGACTTCAGGAGACGAATCATGACCACCATTACCGACCGTTACGTGTATGCCGTCGGACGACGCGTACCGAAGCATCAGCGCGACGAACTCGAACTCGAGGTTCGGGCGCTGGTGACCGACACCATCGAGGCCAAGCGCGAGGAAGGGGCCTCCGACCCCGAACGCGACGCCATCATCCAACTCGGCGATCCCGAGCGCCTCGCTGCCACCTATACCGACCGTCCTCTGCAGCTGATCGGTCCGGCTCTGTTCCCCGCCTATCGACGCACGATGGTACTGCTCTACAGCCTCGTACCGCCGATCGCGGTACTGGTGATGGTGGTCGTTCAGGCGTTCGCCCGCGACGACATCGGCGACATCATCGGCAGCGCCATCGCCTTGGCCATCCAAGTGTGCGTACACGTGGGGTTCTGGACGACACTCGTTTTCGTCATCCTCGAACGGGTGCCGCGCGAGGGACGCGGCATCGCGGACTGGACGCCGGACATGCTGCCGGATCCCGACGCGGGCGAAAGGGGACTCGACCGTGGGGGCCTGATCGGCGGCATCCTGTGGGGGGCGTTCATCATCGCCGCCGTGTTCTGGCAGCAGTTCGCATCACCGATCCGCACCGCGACCGGGGACTCCGTCCCGGTGCTGAACCCACAGCTGTGGACGTTCTGGCTGCCCTGGATCATCGTCGTGATGGCACTCCAGGTTGTGTTCACCGTGTTCGTCTACTCGCAGCGGCGGTGGACCTATCCACTGGCGCTCGGCCGCATCGTTCTCGACGTCGCCTTCCTGGTTCCCGTTGCATGGCTCGCCCTGACCGGCGGACTGCTCAATCCAGCGTTCTTCGCCGCCGTGCACTGGCCGCAGGGAGCGGATGCCGCCGGCTGGCTCGGCATCCTCATCGCCGTCATCGCGCTTCTCGGAGTAGCCATCGAGATCGTGAGCGCGCTGCGAGACGCCGCGAAATCGCGCACCACGGCATCCGTCGCCTGAGGCGCAGCACCCTCACCGGGTATCCGGGCAGAGGTCACGGCTCAGGGTGCTACTTCGGCTGCATGCGGATGGCGCCGTCGAGGCGGATGACCTCGCCGTTCAGCAGCGGGTTCTCCACGATGTGGCGCACGAGCGCCGCGTACTCCGCGGGCGTGCCCATGCGGGACGGGTGCGGAATCTGCTCCTCGAGCGACCTCTGCACCTCTTCGGACATGCCGGCCATCATCGGAGTCTGCATGATGCCGGGAGCGATGGTCATGACTCTGATCAGCAGCTTCGAGAGGTCGCGTGCGATCGGCAGGGTCATGGCGGCCACGCCGCCTTTCGAGGCGGAATACGCCGCCTGCCCGATCTGCCCGTCGAACGCTGCGACGGATGCCGTGCTCACGATCACCCCGCGCTCCTTCGTAGCCGGAACGCCTGGCAGCGACTGCGACTCGATCGGCTCGTTCGCCGCCATCGCCGTCGCCGTCAGGCGGATCACGTTGAACGTTCCGATCAGGTTGATGCGGATGGTGCGCTCGAACGACGCGAGGTCGAGGGGCCCCTGCCGGCCGACTGTGCGACCCGCGGTGGCGATGCCGGCGCAGTTGACGGTGATGCGCAACGGCGCCAGCGACTGCGCGGCGTCGACGGCCGCCTGCACCTGCTCCTCGTTCGTGACATCGGCCGGCACGAATTTCGCGCCGAGCTCTGCCGCAACCTGCTCGCCGGGAGACGAGGGCAGGTCGACGATGACCACCTTCGCGCCCGCCGATGCCAGGACCGTGGCCGTCCCCTTGCCGAGGCCCGATGCTCCGCCGGTGATCAGCGCACTACATTCCTGAATCTGCATATGTTCCTCCGAGGTGGTGGTTCTGGTGGGTGCCCTTCGACTCGGCTTCGCCTCGCTCAGGGAGCTGGACGCGGCTCAGAGACGCTCGATGATCGTGGCGTTCGCCATGCCGCCGCCCTCGCACATGGTCTGCAACCCGTAGCGGCCTCCCGTGTGTTCCAGACGCGCGAGAAGCGTGCCGAGCAGTCTCGTGCCGCTGGCCCCGAGAGGATGCCCGAGCGCGATAGCCCCGCCGTCAGCGTTCAGCCGGTCGGGATCGGCATCGAACTCGCGCAGCCACGCCAGCGGCACCGGCGCGAACGCTTCGTTCACCTCGTAGGCGTCGATCTCGTCGAGATTCAGCCCCGACTGCTTCAGGATGCGCGCGGTCGCCGGCATCACGCCCGTCAGCATGTAGAGCGGGTCGCTTCCGGTCACCGCGAACGAGTGGAACCTGGCGCGCGGCGTCAGCCCCAGCTGCTCGGCCCGCCTGCTGCTCATGATGAGCGCCGCGGAGGCTCCGTCAGTCAGCGGAGAGGAGTTGCCCGGCGTGATCTTCCACTCGATCTCGGGAAAACGCTGCGCCAGTCGGTCGGTGCGGAACGACGGGTTCAGCCCTGCGAGACCCTGCGCCGTGGTGGACGGTCGAACCGTCTCGTCGACCGACACGACGCGGGTGCTGCCATCGGCATCCGGTGCGGCCACGGGAACGAGTTCGCGGTCGAACTCCCCCGCTTCTGCTGCCTCAGCGGCGAGGCGGTGCGATCGCGCGCTGAACTCGTCGAGCTCGTCGCGGCCGAACCCGTACTTCTGCGCGATCAGCTCGGCCGAGACGCCCTGGCCGACGAGACCGTCCGGATAGCGGGCGGCGATCGACTCGCCGTACGGATCGCGTCCGATGGTCGACAGCCCGATCGGCACCGCGCTCATGGATTCGACGCCGCAGGCGATGACGACATCCTGAACGCCCGCCATGATCGCCTGCGCGGCGAAATGCGCCGCCTGCTGGCTCGATCCGCACTGCCGGTCGATGGTCGTGCCCGGCACGTGCTCGGGGAATCCCGCAGCGAGTGCCGCATTCCGCGCCGTGTTGAAGGACTGCTGCCCGACCTGGCCGACGCATCCCGCGATCACGTCGTCGACCACTCCAGGATCGAGGTCGCTGCGTCTCGCCAACTCGGCGAGCAGCCCGCCGAGCAGGTCAACGGAATGGATGCCGCTCAGCGCGCCACCTGGTTTGCCGCGCCCGCTCGGGGTGCGCACGACATCGATGATCACGGCTTCTTCGGCGGTCATGCCACCAGCCTACGGTCGTCGCCCTACCCGAGTCGTTCTGCTGCTCTCCCGATGGCCGAGACCAGCACGTCGAGGCCGATCAGTCGGTCACCGGCTTCCCTCTCGATCGACTCGGCGAGGTCGCGCACAGTGGCCGATGAGGCGTCCTGCGAGTGCGTTGACCACGAGCGCAACTCCCCGGCCAACAGCACGGCATCACGGTGATCGCCCAGGGCATCCTGCACCGCTTCGGCGGTGGTGGCGAGAGCGGATGCCCCGTGCACGTCCTGTTGCACGGCCTCTGCCGCGTAACGCACGCGTCTCGCTGCTTTGCGCACCGCGTGAAGATCGTCGAGGTCACTGGTGGAAGCCGCGAGGTCAGCAGCTCTCCCCACCGCGCGGCCAGCGCGCTGCAGCGAACGCCGGGCGAGGGTCGTGACGGGTCCGGCAGCATCCAGACCTGCGGATGCCTGACCGACGAACCCGCGCAGATCGGCGAGCAACGCGCGGTGGCGCGGGGAGTCCACGACGTCGAGAACGGCGGCTCTCGAAAGGACAGCAACCGCCGATGCGTCATCAGCGAGCCTGTGCAGTGCCGCGCCGGCGATCTCGCCATCGGCCGCTTCCCAACGCTCGCGCAGCGCCGCAGCACGTACCTCGTCGTCACGGGCCGTCCCGAGCAGGTCACCGAGCTCGGCGAGTCGCGACCGAAGCGCGCGACGTGCGCCCGGCTCGAAGACGCCCGAGTAGACGGACAGGATGCTGCGCATTCGTCGCACCCGCGTGCGTGCTTGATGAAGCGCATCGAACGCGTTCACACGGATACCGCCCTCGAAGCCCTCGAGTTCGGTCACCGCCGTGACCATGGCGCGCGTGAGAACGTCTCGCGCGATCGCCTGCTCATCCGGCACGGTCGCCCCCTATGCCACGCCGAGTCACGCCCGGTCAGGCGCTGCCAGCCTACGACTCCGAACGCGAGCGACGCCGTTCGAGATGCGCCCGCAGCACGGGATCGGTCGTGAGCGAGATGGCACGATCGTAGGAGGCATCCGCCTCGTCGCGACGGCCGAGCGCAGACAAGAGGTGCGCCCTCGTCGCCCACGCCGGCTGGAATCGCTCCATGCCCACATCGCCGATGGCATCGAGCGCTGCCAGACCGGCCGACGCGCCGTCGGCGTCGGCGATCGTCGCGGCGAGCGCGACCCGCGCGCCCAGCGTCGGGCGCATGCCGACGAGCACCTCGTGCAGACGCCGCAGGGCGACAGGGTCGACGTCGATGCCGTGCGCGCGGGCGTCGTGTGCCGACTGGATCGCGGCCTCGAGCTGGAATCGGCCCACGACACCGAACCGGCTCGCACGCAGCAGCAGGTCTTCCCCGCGGGCGATCAGTGCGGCATCCCAGCGCTCCGGATCCTGCTCGTCCAGCGGAACGAACTGACCCAAGGCGTCGAGTGCCGCGCCCTGTCGCGCCGCAGACAGATGTAACAGCGCGTCGAGGCCGAGCACCTCCGGCTCCTGTGGCAACAGCTCGGCCAGCAGGTCGGCGAGCGCGAGCGACTCCGCGGACAGCGATCCCCGCTCGATCACGCCGGCGATCGGTCGCCATTCGATCGCATAGGCACCGTAGACGGCTTCGAGCACCGGCGGCAGCCGTGCCGGCATCGCACGACGATCGGGAACGGCGAACGGGATGCCCGCAGCCCTGATCTTGCGCTTCGCACGCACCAGCCGGCCCGTCATCGTCGGCTCCGGCACGGCGAATGCGACGGCGATGCGCCGCGCATCCAACCCCAGCACGGTCTGCAGCATGAGGGGTGTGCGCACGGACGGGTCGATGGCCGGGTGCGCGCACACGAACAGCAGAGCGAGTCTCTTGTCGGGGATCTCGTCTGGCTCCGGTGCATCGTCGATCGCCGTGGCAGCGACCGGAGCGGTCGCCGGGGCGGCGTCGGTCTCGTCGTTCAGCGGCACCGAGGTGCGGAACGCGGCCGAGCGATAGCGATCCTTGAGCCGGTTGCGGGCAACGGTGAGCAGCCACCCCTGTGGGTTCGACGGGATGCCAGAGGCCGGCCACCCGCGCACGGCGCGCTCGTAGGCATCCGCCAGCGCGTCCTCCGCAGCGGTGATGTCGCGCGTCTCGGCGGCGAGCACGGCAAGGAGCCGGGCGTGGTCCCGCTCGACAACCGCGACGAGGCGGTCGGCGCCCGATGGCGCCTCCTCCGCGTCGTGCCGCTCCGCGTGCTCGTCCACGTCAGGCGTCGGGGACCCAGGTGCCGCCGATCGTGTGGATGCCCACCGGCCGCACCTCGAGTACGCCGTAGGTCGCGCCAGGGCACTTCTCCGCCCAAGCGAGGGCGGCATCAAGATCGGGAACGTCGAGCACGAAGACTCCGGCCAGCTTGTCCTTCGTGTCGGCGAAGGGCCCGTCCTGCACCTCCAACGAGCCGCCCCGCAGGGTCACGGTGGTCGCGGTGTCGCTGGCCTGCAGAATCTCGCCGGTGATCAGCACGCCTGCGTCGTCGAGCGCCTTCACGTACTCCCCGAACGCCACCTGCATCGCTTCGACCGCCTCCTGACTCACGTCGACATCGCCGAGTTCGGGGTTGTTGAGCACGAGTGCGTATCGCATCAGATTCTTCTTCCATTCGGCGCCGCCCGGTGCGACGCGCCCACCACGATGACGATCGAGTCGGCGCCCGACCGACCATTGCAGCGCATTCTCCTCTCAGCGGTTTCACGCGCCATCGCGGACCGGCTCCTTCTCGGGGTCGGACGCCACGGTCGAGGCATCCGTGCGCCAGAGCTTCGACGGCCACCAGATCGCCCTGCCGATGTCGTACGAGAGGGCCGGCACGAGCAGAGAACGCACGATGAGCGTGTCGACGAGCACGCCGAACGCCACGATGAACGCGATCTGGGCGAGGAACAGGATCGGGATCACCCCCAACGCCGCGAACGTCGACGCGAGCACGAGACCCGCCGACGTGATCACGCCTCCGGTGACGGCGAGCCCGCGCAGAATGCCTTGACGCGTACCGTGCAGCAGGGTCTCCTCGCGCACTCTGGTCATCAAGAAGATGTTGTAGTCGATGCCCAGTGCAACCAGGAACACGAATCCGTAGAGCGGCACGGCCGGGTCGGCGCCCGGGAACCGGAAGATCCCGTTGAAGACGTACGCGGAGACGCCGAGGGATGCCGCGAACGACACGACCACCGACAGCACGAGCAGCACCGGCGCCAGCACGGCCCGCAGCAGAAGCATCAGGATCAGCAGGATCACGACCAGCACGATCGGGATGATCGTGTTGCGGTCGTGCAGCGACGCGTCGTTCGAATCGATCGCCACCGCAGTGACGCCGCCGACCAGGATGCCGTCGTCCACCTTGGTCAACGACTCGCGCAGCGCGCGCACGGTCGTCTCCGCAGCAGCCGAGTCGGCGGCGTGCGTGAGCGTCGCCTGCAGCATGACGTCGCCGCTCACGACCGTCGGGCTCGGTGCCGGGGCGCCGGACGCACCCGTGCCGGGCGCACCCGTGCCGCCCGCACCCGCATCGCTCGCGCCATAGGCCTGGATGCCGTCGTGCGTGACCTGCGCGGCGCCGCTGGGAGCATCCTTCGCCACGACCGCGACCGACGAGACGCCGGAATCATCGAGAAGAGTATCCGCCATCTTCTGCAGCTCGCTCTTCGGCCCGACGACGAGCGCCGGGCTGCCCGATCCGCCGGGAAAGTGGTCGACGAGCACGTTCTGCCCGTCGCGCGCCTCGGAGTGTCCGAGGATGAGATCGCTCTGCGGCACGCCGTCCGCCTTCAGCTGCAGGAGCCCGGTCGCACCGGCCAGGAGTGCGATGGTGCAGACGATCCAGATGATGCGCGGCGCGCGACGGATCCAGCCGGCGACGCTGGCCCACAGGCCATGGGCATCCGGCCCGACCGGCTGAGCATGCGCCGATCCGTACCTTGGGCGCACCGGCCAGAACGCGGAGCGGCCGAAAGCCAGAAGCAATGACGGCAGCAGCGTCATCGCTGCGAGGAACGCGAACACGATGCCGATCGCTGCGACCGGACCGAGCGCCTTGTTCGAGTTGAGGTCGCTGAACAGCAGACAGAGCAGGCCGACGATCACGGTGCCGGCGGATGCCGCGATCGGCCCGAGCGCCCCCCGCAGCGCCGTCCAGGTAGCCGGCCAGCGCCGCTCCTGATCACGCAAGGCTTCTCGATATCTCGAGACGTAGAGCAGCGAGTAGTCGGTCGCCGCACCGATCACCAGGATGAACAGGATGCCCTGCACCTGCCCGCTCAGCTGCACGATGCCCCACTTCGCGAGCCACCACACCAGGAGCAGCGCGACACACAGCGCGAACATCGAGGTGGCGAGCACCAGGATCGGCAGCAGCGGCGACCGGTACACGATGACCAGGATGATGAACACCGCTGCCAGCGCAACCCCGAGCAGGATTCCGTCGATGCCACCGAACGCCGCGACGAGATCGGCCGTGAACCCGGCCGGCCCCGTGACGTAGACGTCGACTCCGTGAGGCGTGCTGCCCTTCAGATGCGCGCGGAGCGCCGCCACGTGCGTGTCGAGGTCGGAGTCGTCGGCGATCGGCACGAACATCTCCGCAGCAGCGTCGTGCTTCGACGTGATCGGCGGCGAGACGTCGCCGTCCACGCCGCCGAGCTTCGCGATCGCCTTCGCGTCGTCCGTGATGGCCGAGAGGTCCTGGTCGGTCAGCCCTCCGGCACGGTGGTAGACGATGATCGCCGGAACGTCATCGCTGCCGCTGAACTTCGCCTGCAGGTCGGCCACCTTCGTGGCATCCGCGCTGGCGGGAAGGTAACTGGCCTGATCGTTGCTCGACACCTCGCTGACGCGCCCGAAGAACGGGCCACCGACACCCGCCAGGGCGAGCCAGACGACGATGAGCACGGCAGGGAGCACGATTCGAATCCAACGCGGCACCGGTCCATTCTGCCGGTAGGCATGAGCGCGGCCCACCCGTTGACAACCGTCAGCGGCTCAGGCGACGACTCGGATGGGTTGTGATCGCGGCTCTGCCGCTCACCAACTTCGATCAGTTATTCGACAGATTGTTGCCGCACAGGTAGAACGCCGTCGTCAGGTCGTCGATCGCCGACAGTGCAGCGTCGTCGCCCGGAAAGTTCAGCGCGTAGACCGCGAAGGTGAGCGTCGTGCCGTCCTGGGCATGGATCACCCCTGCGAGCGTTCTCGCCGTGTTGATCCAGCCGGTCTTGGCGTTCACGTGCCCATCTGCCTGAGACGAGAAGGAGCCGTCGAACCGGTCGTATCCGGGACCGAGGGTTCCGGTCTGACCCGCGATGGGCATCCCGTCGTAGATGGCGCCCAGCGAACCCTGACGATTGACCACCTTGACCAGGAACCTGGTGAGATAGGACGCCGGAACCTTGTTGTCGGCGCTGAGACCCGAGCCGTCGGCGAAGTACAGGCCCGTCTCGTCGATGCCGTAGGTCTCCAGGCCCTTCAGCGTTCCGGCGTTGATGGCCGCGAACGTGTTGCCGGCGCCCGTCTTGATCGCCACCAGGCGGGCGAGCTCCTCCATGATCGTGTTGTCCGAGTAGGTGAGCGCCTGCTCGGCGAGCGCGGAGACCGGCTGCGAGAGCACTTGGCCGAGCTGCTTGGCTCCCGCCGGCGCCGTCCCCTGGCTGATGGAGATGCCGCCGCCGAGGTCGTTCACGAAGTCCTGTGCTGCGCGACCGACGGGGTCGGTGCTGCGAGGGGACTCGACCGCGGTCGGATCAGCCCTGTCGCCGTCGACCATCAGCGCCGTCATGTACGGGGTCGAACCCTCGACGACGCGCTCCTCGTTCTCATCCCAGCTCGGCAGCCAGACCGGTCCGCCGAAGAGCGACGTGTCCACGACCACCGACGTGATCGGCTGACCGGCGTTCGACGGGTCGGATGCCCATGCCTGCTTCACCTGGTCTGCGAGAGCGTCGAGGTGCGGCGCTCCCGTATAGAACGAGTTCTGACCGGTGGGCAGACCTGACAACGTCACATCCCCGCCGCCGACGATGACGACCTGGCCGGGCTGCGATCCCTTGACCACTGTCGTCGGCACGCGGTAGTCCGGGCCGAGGATGCTGAACGCCGCCGCAGCGGTGAGCATCTTCAGCACGCTCGCGGTCGGTGCGGGATTCGAGCCGTTGCGGTCGTAGAGCACCTCGCCGGTCGAGGCGTTCATGACCTGGGTCTCGAGGGTGCCGAAGCCGGAGTTCGACGCATAGGAGTCCACCGAACACGTACGGATCTTGCTCGGCGCAGCCGCCGGTGACGCCGTTGGACGCACGGTAGGTTTCACTGTCGGAGTCGCCGACGTCGTCGGGGTCGAGGTCGTTGCTGCGAGCGCCTGAGCGGGCGACGTGGCTGCACCGATCGCGAACGAGATTCCGCTCAATACGACGACGCCCGCGGCGATCGCCGCGATCAGCCAGGTGCGCGGGTTCTTGCGAATGAGCATCAGGATGCCCGCGAACGGCCCGTCGGACCCGCCGTGGCCTCGTCCGCCCCAGCCGCCGCCGGAGCCGCCGCGTCCGCCAGAGCCGCTGCCGCGTCCGCCAGAGCCGCTGCCGCGGCGACCGGAGCCACCACTGCGCTGCACGCCGTCCGCTCCCCCGGAGTTGCTGTCTGCCGCCAGCCCGAGCAGCTGCGTCGCCTCGGTGCTGGACGCCGTTTCGGACGGCACGGCCGACCGAGGCTCCGGCTCAGGCGCCGCGCCGAACGCGGACGACGGGGGCGTGATGAAGGCAGTCGTCGGCGCCGCATCGAAAGCCGTCGTCGGCGCATCGCCGAAGGCCGTCGTCGGTGTCGCGTCGAAGGCCGTTGTCGCTGCAGTCGGCGGCGCATCGGACGCAACGGGCTCTGCTGCACCGAAGGCGACGGCCGGTGTCGCGTATGGCTCCGTGGCTGGGGGGAAGTTCGCGGCTGTCGGGAGGATCGACGTCGCTGCCGGGTCGGCATCCGAAGTGTCGGCATCCGACGGGCTGTCGAACCAGGAGAACGACGCAGGGGTCTGGGGCTGCTGCGGCTCGACGGGCTGCGGATCGGCGGGCTGACGTTCAACGAAATGAGGCTGCACCGGCTGAGGCTCCACTGACAGCGACTGCTGCTGCTCGGCCGCCGGGGGATCGGTGAGCCACGGCAGCACGGGTGCGGATGCCGGCTGCGCCGGAATCGTGTCTGCGAAGGCCGGAGCCGCGGGTGCCTCAGGAGTCGATGCCGCCGGCGCACGATACGGAAGTCCGCCGTCGTCCTCCGGAACCACGGGGTTCTCCTGCGTGGCGTCGCCGAACAGCGCGCTCAGGCCGAGCGCATCGAAGGCCGAATCTGCGTGGTCGTCGTCACGACCGTCACGGCGCGACCGGGGGGAGTCGTCGTGCATTCGGATGAGTGTACTGATCCCACCTGTGAGCACACGTCCCCGCAGAGGTGAACACTCTCAGACGCCGGGCCGCTCCTGCGGATACACCAGGCCGATGCGCTCCCGCACGGCGTCCATGGTCCGCATGATCGACACCGATTCCGCCTGCGGCATGATCGGGCTCTCAGTCTCTCCCGCTTCGATCAGCCGCTCGGCCTCACGCGCCTGGAACTGCTTGCCGCCGCCGACGATGCGCGTCTTGTACGCCTCCGTCACCTCGCCGTCGTGGGTGATCACCCTGAAGCTCGTCGGCGCGTACCAGACGGAGTCGATCTCGATGCGGGCATCCGTTCCGAGAATCGTCGCGGTGTTCGTGCCGGGCAGGTCGAGGGCGCAGCGAGTGATCGCGAGCGCGCGATCACCGTAGCCGAAGACGGCGTCGGTGGCGGCATCCGCGCCGGTCGGGCCGAAGCGAGCGGATGCCTGCACAGACTCGGGCGCGCCGAAGAGCATCGACGCGAACGAGATCGGGTAGACGCCGAGGTCGAGCAGCGCACCGCCGCCCAACTCGAGCGCGTTGATGCGGTGCTGCGGATCGCTCGGCAGCAGTTGCTCGTGGTCCGCCGCGAACTCCCGCAACTGTCCCAGCGTGCCGTCGGCGATCAGCTCGCGGATGCGCTCGACGTGCGGCAGGAACCTGGTCCACATCGCCTCGAGCACGAGCAAGCCCTTGCTCTCGGCCAGTTCGACGACCCGGACCGCCTCGGCGGCGTTCAGCGTGAACGGCTTCTCGACGAGCACGTGTTTGCCGGCGTTCAACGCCAGTTCGGCGCCAGCGGCGTGCTCGGGATGCGGGGTGGCGATGTAGACGATGTCGACGTCGGGGTCGGCGACGAGGTCTTCGTACGAGCCGTACGCCGTGTGGATGTCGAACTCGTCGGCGAAGGCATCCGCTCGCTCCTGAGTGCGCGACCCGACCGCGACGATCCTGTGCCCGTCATCGACGAGATCCTTCGTGAAGGTGTGGGCGATGCCACCGGTGCCCAGGATGCCCCATCCGATTTCGCTCATCGCTCCCCCTGGTTGATTCGCCGCGCGTGCGCGCTCTCGCCAGAGTACTGAGCCCGTCACCGCCGAACCACCGAAGAGCACGAAAGAGGGCCCCTCATGGGACCCTCTTTCTCTTTCGAGCCGCCTGTGGGAATCGAACCCACGACCTTCTCATTACGAGTGAGACGCTCTGCCGACTGAGCTAAGGCGGCGTGACGCGATCGCCCGCGCACACAGCAAGCTAGCTTACCGGATGAGGAGTGCGCGTCCGACCATCTCGGACGACGTCGGCACGTGGGGCGCGCAGCGTCGACGCTGCGTCAGTGATCATGCGTCAGCGGCTCCAGATCAGTGACTCCGTATCAGCGACTCTCGATCAGCGACTCGAGCTCGTCGAACGTCTCGACGAGCCGATCGTCGAGCGCGCCACGGCCACCGTGCTCCGCCCAGCACGACCAGGCGTGTTTGATGGCGGCGAACGCAAGGAACGCCACCAGCCTTGCCCTGGAGTGCAGCCTCTCCTTGTCACGGGACAGCGCCGGGTCATCGCGAACGAGACGCTGCTCGGCGATCTCCACCAGCTCCTGCTCGAGCTGACGCATGTTCGCCATGCGGAGCGTGAAGAGATAGGGATGCTCGCGCAGCAGCTTGCGCCGCATCGTCTCGATGTCGGCTTCATGGGGGTTGGGCGCGTCGTCGATCGACGAGAGGAGCAGGTCGCGGATGCCGTCGAGCAGCGACTGCCGAGGTCCCGCGTTGATGAACCGCTCGATCGCCGGCTCAGTAGGCGTGGCCGGAACGTCGCCGATGACGGCGGCCTCTTTGGTCGGGAAGTAGTTGAAGAACGTGCGAGGCGAGATGCCCGCATCGTGACTGATCTCTTCGACCGTGACACCGTCGAATCCTCGCTCCAGGGCAAGGGTCAGCACCGCACGCTGGATGGCGTTGCGCGTGGCGATCCGCTTGCGCTCACGCACCCCGCCCTGCACGGTGTCGGAGGGGGTTACGACGGTCACCCCTCCATTATTGCAGTGAGTGCAAAGTGCCGTCGAACCGTTTTGTACAGCCGTTCAGCACTCCGGATCGGTCTTCGGAACGGTCCCACTCACGAAGAACCCGTCGACGGCGTTGTTCACGCACGAGTTCGACTTGTTGTACGCCGTGTGTCCGTGCCCGTGGTACGTGATCAGGTGCCCGCTGTCGAGCTGGCTCGCCAGCGCTTTCGCCCACTGATACGGCGTCGCCGGATCGCCCGTCGTGCCGACCACGAGGATGGGCGCAGCCCCGGCGGCGTGGATCGGCGCTTCGGTGCGGGTCGGTTTGTACGGCCATTGTGCGCACCCGATGTCGCCGTACGACATGTACGGCCCGATCACGGGTGCAGCTTTGGTCAGTTCCGCGGCCTGCGTGCGCATGGTCGCCGGGTCGGCATCCACCGAGTAGTCCAGGCAGTTGATCGCGGTGAACGCCTCCGTCGAATTGTCGGAGTAGGTGCCGTCCGACGACCTGTCGTAATACCCATCGGCAAGGATGAACGCCACCCGGGCGCTGCCTGCCATCACATCATCGAACAGCTTGTCGAGGGCACTCCAGGCTGTCGAGTCGTAGAGCGGGTAG
Organism: Humibacter sp. RRB41; assembly: GCF_022761015.1. Classification (GTDB taxonomy): domain Bacteria; phylum Actinomycetota; class Actinomycetes; order Actinomycetales; family Microbacteriaceae; genus Humibacter. Next base: position 110,624 of record NZ_JAKWJQ010000003.1, on the reverse strand, counting down.
ATGATCGCGGTGACCATGGTGTCGGCACCGAGTTCACGGCCGTCGGAGTTCTGGATCGGACTGGCGTCGAGGGATGCCAGCAGCTTCGAGATCGTCGAGAGCGCATTGTCGACCGAGCCGGAGAACGGGCATCCCTTGCGCGTGAGACAGTCGGTCAGATACGCGCGGAGCTCCTGCTCGAACCCCTCGGACTGTCCGAGGTTCACCTGGAAGTTCGTCGATGCCGGATTGAGCGCCCCGTCGAGCACCATGCGCCCGACGCGCTTCGGGTAGAGGCCGGCGTAGGTGGCGCCGAGCAGCGTGCCGTACGAGTACCCGAGGTAGTTCAGCTTCGCGTCACCGAGCACAGCGCGCATCAGATCGAGGTCGCGCGCGGCGCTCGTGGTTCCGACCTCGCCGAGCAGGGCGCCCGTGTTGTCCTTGCACGCCGCGGCGAAGTCGGATGCCTCGCGCGTCGAATCGGCGATCCAGGCATCCGAACCGCGCATGCCGGGCGTGATGCCGAAGAGATAGGAGTCCATCTGCTTCGCGTCGTAACACTTCACCGCGCTCGACGCCCCGACACCACGCGGATCGAATCCGACGATGTCGTAGTGCTCCTGCAGGTTCTTGTCGACGGCGTAGCTGAGGGAATCGCGCACGAAGTCCACACCGGAACCACCGGGACCACCGGGATTGACCAGAAGCGAACCGAGCCGCTTACCAGTGGCGTAATGCCTGATCAGTGCCAGTTTCACGCTGCCCTTGCTCGGGTTGTCCCAATCGAGTGGAGCGTTGATGTCGGCACACTGGAACGAGCCGCACGTGCTCCAGTTGATCCGCTGCCCGTAGAACGGCGCAAGCGCCGAGGAGACCTTGTCGGGATGCGGGGTCGACGTCGCCGGAGGTTTCGCCGTGGGGAAGCATCCGCTCAGGGTCGCAGCGAGCACCGCGACCACCGCGACGACCGCGCCCGTGCGCCACCAGTGGGGCCTCCTGGCCGTCATCGAATCTCCCTCTCAGCGCCCTCTGGGCTTCTCGGTCTGCGTGCCGCGACGAGCATCGCCTCGATCGCGAGCGCGGGTGCGACGTTGCCGTCGATGCGCTCACGGGCCTCTTGAATGGCATCCATGGTCGCCAAGGTCTGAGCGGCCGTGGATGTGCGTGCCGAGGAGCGCAGCCGCTCCCCCAGCTCGGAGTTCACGAGCTCGATTCCCGCGCCGAGTTGCAGCACCAGGATGTCCCGGTACAGCGACAGCAGGTCCGTCAGGATGCGATCGATCCCGTCGCGCAGGCTGCGCGTCGCCCTGCGTTTCTGGTCGTCCTCGAGCTGCCGCAGTTGGCCGCGCAGCTGCATGGGCACCGTGCCGCCCTCGTGCACTCCGAGCGATTGCAGCGCGTGGGCCCGCTCTTCGGCGTCCCTTTCGTCGGTGATGGCCTTGGCGTCGGCGCCAGCGACCTCGATGAGCCGGGCTGCCCCTGAAATGACGTCGGCGACCGAGCGGATGCCCAGCGCGATTTCGAGCGTCTCCTCGCGTCTCTCGCGCGCCTCGTCGTTCGTCGCGAGTCGATGCGCCATGCCGATGTGGCTCTGCGCGTGCCTGGCGGCGCGCTCCGCGATATCGGCGGGCACACCATCGCGTCGCTCGATCAGTTCCGCGACGTCGGCGACCGACGGAACGCGCAAGCGAACCGTGCGCACCCTGGACCGCACCGTCGGCAGCAGATCGGCATCGCTCGGCGCGCACAGAATCCAGACCGTGCGTTCCGGCGGCTCCTCGAGCGCCTTGAGCAGCACGTTGGACGTGCGCTCGGACATCCGATCGGCATCCTCGATGATCATCACGCGAAAGCGGCTGACCGACGGGGAGAACTGCGAGCTCGACACCAGAGCGCGCACCTCGTCGATCGAGATGATGACGCGCTCGGTGCTCAGAATGCTCAGATCCGGATGCGTGCGTGCGAGCACCGCACGCGTCGTCGCCTCATCGCCATCTGCGCCGGCCGGGCTGAGCAACGCCGCGGCGAACGCGAAGGCGAGATTCGACCGTCCAGACCCCGGCGGGCCCGTGATCAGCCAGGCGTGCGTCATGGCGGCGGATGCCGTACCGTCAGCCGCCGCCCGCAAGGTCCGGATCGCCTCCGGCTGCCCCGTGAGGTCGTCCCACACCGACGTCTGAACTACAGGCATGCTTCGACGCTACAGGGAACGGGTGTCGGTGCCGTGCGCTGGGGCAGCGGCAGTGTCCCGTGGAACGTCGCCCGCGCCTGCAGCGCCGCCGTGACGGGCGAGGAGTCCGTCCACGTGTTCGGCGATCCGAGTAGCGAGCGCTTCGGCGGGTTCAGCGCCGTTCACCACGAAGAACCGGTCCTTCTCCACCTCTGCCAATGCCAGGAACGCCGTGCGCACCCGCGCATGGAACTCCGCGCCCTGAGCCTCCAACCGGTCGAAGCGCTTGTTGGCGGCGTCGAGGCGGGCTCGGGCGTCCGCTTCGTCGATGTCGAGCAGCACGGTGAGGTCGGGCAGCAGCCCCTGGGTCGCCCACAGCGACAACTCGCGCACTTCGACGGCGTCGAGTTCGCGCCCGACGCCCTGGTAGGCGACGGACGAGTCGAGGTAGCGGTCCTGCACCACGATCGTTCCGGCCTCGAGGGCGGGTCGCACGACGGTGGCGACATGGTGCGCGCGGTCCGCCGCGTAGAGCAGTGCCTCGGCGCGGGGGACGATGTCGCCGCGGTGGTGCAGCACCAACTCACGGATCTCGTGGCCGACATCCGTGCCGCCCGGCTCCCTGGTGTGCAGCGCGGTCAGCCCCTGCTCGATCAGGTACCGATAGAGAAGGGATGCCTGGGTCGACTTTCCGGAACCGTCGCCGCCCTCGAACGTGATGAAGAGCCCGCGCTCGAGGATCGCATCGCCTGCCCGAGGTGCCGCGTCGGTCACGACTCCGCGCCGCTCGATCCGGTGGCCTTGCGTGCGGGGGCCTTGCGTGCCGGGGCCTTGGCCGCTGTGGTCTTCCTGGCCGTCGTGGTCTTCGCGGTCGCCCTCGCCGTGCTGGTCTTCGCGGTCGCTTTCGCCGCAGTCGTCTTCGTCGTGCTCGCCTTGGCGGCAGTCGTCTTGGCCGCAGGACGCTTCGTTCCAGCGCCACGCTTCACCGGACCCTTGGCGCGCTTGTCGGCGAGCAGCTGTATCGCGCGCTTGAAGTCGACTTCTTCGACGGTCTCACCGCGCGGGATCGTCGCATTCGTCTCGCCGTCGGTGACGTACGGGCCGAACCGCCCGTCCTTGACCCTGATCGGCTTGCCGCTGACGGGGTCTGCCTCGAACTCCTTGAGCGCGTTCGATGCCCGGCGCGCGCCGTACTTGGGCTGAGCGAACAGCTCGAGAGCCCCTGCGAGGTCGATGTCGAAGATCGCGTCTTCGCCGGTCAGCGATCGGGTGTCCGCCCCCTTCTTGAGGTAGGCACCGTATCGGCCGTTCTGGGCGAGGATCGGCTCACCGGTCTCGGGATCTTCGCCGACTGTGCGCGGCAGATCGAGCAACTTCAGCGCGGAGTCGAGATCGATGCTGGCCGGGTCCATGCTCTTGAACAGGGATGCCGTGCGAGGTTTCTCGACTGCCTTCGACGCTTTCGCGGCCTTCGCCTTCTTCTTCTTCGCCGGCGCAACCTCGCCGGTCTCGAGGTCGACGACCTCGTCGACGGCATCCGTGATGTCCACCGTGTCTGCGACCGGAGCGATCTCTGCGTCGACCTCGGTGACGTACGGGCCGAATCGACCGTCCTTGACCACGACGAGCTTGCCGTTGTCGGGGTTGACGCCGAGCTCGCGGTCGGACTGCACCGGCGCGTCGATGAGCTCCCGCGCCTTCGCCACGGTGAGTTCGTCGGGCGCCAGCTCCGGCGGGATGTTGACCCGGCGCGGCGTCGCATCCGCCGCAGCACCCGGTTCCGCCACCTCGAGATACGGACCGTAACGGCCGATTCGCAGAGTGATGTCGTCGGCGATGCGAACGGAGTTGATCTCCCTCGCATCGATCTCGCCCAGATTGTCGACGACGGTGCGCAACCCGCGGTGGCTGTCGCTGCCGAAGTAGAAGCCCTTCAGCCAGGTCGCGCGGGTCTCTTCGCCATCGGCGATGCGGTCCAGGTCGTCTTCCAGTTCCGCCGTGAAGTCGTACTCCACGAGGTCGCCGAAGTGATCCTCGAGCAGACGGACCACAGCGAAGGCGATCCAGTTCGGAATGAGCGACTGACCCTGCGCCGTCACGTAGCCGCGATCCACGATGGTCGAGATGATCGCCGCGTACGTCGACGGACGCCCGACACCGAGCTCCTCGAGTCGCTTGACAAGGCTCGCCTCCGTGTAACGCGGCGGCGGCGTGGTCTCGTGTCCTTTCGCCTCGACGTCCTGCACGAGGAGCGTCTGGCCCTCCTTCAGCGGAGGGAGCTTGGCGTCGGACGCCGCGGCATCCGCGTTGCGCTCCTCGTCGCGTCCTTCTTCATAGGCCTGGAGGAAGCCGCGGAACGTGATCACGGTGCCGCTCGCGGTGAACTCGGCGATCGTGCCGTCGAGGGACCCGGTGTGCACACCCGCCTCGATCGTGACCGAAGCGGTCTGGCCCTTGGCGTCGGCCATCTGAGATGCAACGGTGCGCTTCCAGATCAACTCGTACAGCCGCAGGTCGTTGCCGTGCAGAACGGATGCCATCGACGCCGGCGTACGCCAGGACTCGCCGGCGGGGCGGATCGCCTCGTGAGCCTCCTGAGCGTTCTTGCTCTTGCCCGTGTACGCCCGCGGCTTGTCGGGGATCGACTCCGCCCCGTACAGGGCGGTCGCCTGCGACCTGGCAGCGTTGACCGCCTGCGTGGACAGCGACGGCGAGTCGGTGCGCATGTAGGTGATGTGGCCGTTTTCGTACAGCGACTGCGCGACGCTCATCGTCTGCCGTGCGGTGAAGCGCAGCTTGCGGGCCGCTTCCTGCTGCATGGTCGAGGTGGTGAACGGAGCGGCGGGGCGCCGCGAGTACGGCTTCGTCTCCAGCTTCGTGACGACGACGGTGGTGCTCGGTGCGATCACGGCATCCGCGAGAGCTCGAGCGGACGACTCGTCGAAGACGGTCGCCTTACCGGTGAGCTGTCCGCGGTCGTCGAAGTCGCGACCGGAGGCGACCCTCTGGCCGTCGACCCTCGCGAGCCTGGACTCGAAGGCGGCCTCGTCTGCCGCAGGCGCGAACTGGGCGATCAGGTCCCAATAGGATGCCGCGACGAACGCCATCCGCTCCCGCTCGCGATCGACGATCAGCCTTGTCGCAGGGGACTGCACCCGGCCGGCGGAGAGACCCTGCCTCACCTTGCGCCAGAGCACGGGTGACACCTCGTACCCGTAGAGACGGTCCAGGATGCGCCTGGTCTCCTGTGCGTCTACGAGCGCCATGTCGAGGTCGCGCGTGTTCTCACGAGCGGCCTCGATGGCCTCCTTGGTGATCTCGTGGAACACCATGCGCTTGACGGGGACCTTCGGCTTGAGCTCCTCGAGCAGATGCCACGCGATGGCCTCGCCCTCGCGGTCTTCATCAGTGGCGAGCAAGAGCTCATCGGCGTCTTTGAGAGCGCGTTTCAGGTTCGCGACGGTCTTGCGGGCTCGATCGGACACGACGTAATACGGCTCGAAGTCGTTGTCGACGTCGACACCGAACTGCCCGAAGGCGCCGCGCTTCTTCTCCGCCGGGATGTCCTTCGGCTCGATGAGATCGCGGATGTGTCCTACCGAGGCCTCGACCGTGTAGCCATCACCCAGGTACTTCTTGATCGAGGTGACCTTGGTCGGCGACTCGACGATGACCAGCTTGTTTCCTGGCACCTGTCTCCTTATTCCAGTGCTGAATCCTGTCGGACCTGCAATGCAAGTCATGTGCGTGAATCGGCTGTCGCTTCAGACCGGGCGCAGCATCACTGCGCCTGCCGATCGCCCCCGCTTTCGCCCCCGATGAGGGCCTGCAACTCGCTCTTCAGCTAAGCCGCGCCGCTCATCAGGCACACCATACACACGTTCTCCGCTGGACTGCCTAATCTTCGATCGGAGTCGGCATGGCGGAATTCCTGGTGTATTCGCGCAGCGCATCGGGCGCGTGCGCCGGGGTTGACCCCCGGAGGAGCAAGGGGACAATGGCCATATGGGTACTTCATCGAGCGGCGCATATACCGCGAAGCTGACCGACGGCCCACTCGAGGGTAAGACCGTCACAACCGACTTCCTCGACTCGGGAGAGCCGCAAGCGAGGTTGGAGATTCCTGCCTCGTCCGGCGCGAAGCGGTACGTCTATACACGGTCCGGAGGACTCGAATACGCGTCGGACTCCGCACACTCCGACCGTCCTTCGGCCGTCGACTACCGGTTCATCGAGGCACTCTTCGATTGATCATCCGCGCATCGATCTTCTGCGCATCGGTCCGCTGCGCAGAAGTCCTTCGCGCGTTGTTCCCCAACGCCGTCATCGGGCGGATGGCGGTCCGGCTCGCGCCCACACGGTGATCGGTACGCCGGCGACCGTCCAACTCGCGCTGACCACGGCATCCAGACCATCGATCGTGCAGGACGCGAGGGTTGCGCCATTGAGCGCCGCAGCTCGTCCCGCTCGATCGCAGGGATAGCCTGAGACTCGCCCGCTGACGGCATCCGCCGCGGCGAGCGCGGCCGTGTCAGCTGCGGCGGCAACGTGCTGCTTGGCAGCCAGCAGGCCGCACACCCCGATCGCGGCGAGGCTGACCACCAACAGCGCCGCGAGCAGTCCGACCACCGCAACGGTCGCCGAACCACGCTCGTCGCGGCCGGCTGTACAGGCGACGGCACGCCCGGTCATTCGTCGCCTCCCCCGCTCGAGACGGCCTCGTCGTCACCCAATGCACATCCCTTCCCTGTCACACTCATCCCCGTCAGAGAAGCCGGCCCAGCGGCACCCTGACGGGCGGTGACGCAGACGTAGTCGCCGCTTCGGTCCACGGACACCGAGGCACTGCCGACTGCAGCGATCATGTTCCCGTCTGCCGTACCGACCGCATCGCCGCGTGCGATCGATCGTGCGCCGTCGGCGGCCGCGTCGGTGAGCCTGGCCTGCTGGACCACCACCTGCACAGCACCGAGGCAGAACGTCAGCACCAGCAGAATCGCCGGCACGATCGCCACGAATTCCGCCGTCACGCTGCCGGTTTCCGCGCTCGGCTGAAGCATGCGCTCGCGCGGCCGCGGTGCGAAGACCGATCGCATCGCGCGCACGTCAGTTCGCCACCGTGAGCGCGCGTCTGATCAGGTCGGTGAGGATGCCGCGTACCTCGTCGCCACGCAGAATCAACACCAGCATCCCGGCGAATCCGACGGCGGCCATGGTTGCGACCGCGTATTCGGCGGTCGCCGAGCCGCTGTCGTCGATCCCGAGATTTCGCAGCGCGATGAGGAATCTGCTCTGCTTGAGGGAGACGGATCGTGATGAGCGCATGGGCTTCTCCTGATTCATGAGGTACGAAAACGTGTTCGTGAGCGACGGAACGACCCGATCGCCATGAGAGCTGCTGAGTCGATCCGATTCGAGCCTGCTCCGAGGGCGAAGACCGTGTTGCCACCGTCTGCTGATCGGTGCGGAGCCATCAGAGTCCGCCGATTGTGGACGACAGGATCGACAGCACCAGCGGTGCAACCGACAGCAGCATGAAGGCAGGCAGCACACACACGGCGAGGGGCGCCATCAGGCGCACCGCGAGCGAAGCGGATGCCTCTTGCGCCCCGCTCCGCGCGTCCCGTCTCGTCTGGTCCGCCTCGGCGCGCAGCAGCTCGATGGAGCCCACTCCGGCGCGTTGCGCGAGCGCGAGCACGGGCTGCACCGCATCGTCCGACGGCGGGGCGAGATCGAAGTCGGCGCAGGCATTCGTCGCGTGCGCGAGGGCCGCCGGAACGGAGCCGCCGCCTGCCATCGCCATGGCGACGAGTTCGAGGGCAAGGCCGGGCATCGTTTCGCGAGGGGTGGCGCGCCGCACCAGGGCACGATTCCAGGCGTTCGCGACGAGCATGAGGACGATGCCGGCGATCAGGCATCCGATTCCCGCGGCCGTCGCGAACAGCACGTGCAGCGTGTCGAACCCGAGTCCTGCGCCGAACAACAGTCCAACGACCGGCAATGCGAGCACCGTGCGCGCCGTCGCCCTTGGCCCGGCCAGGGCCGCGTTCCGGTCGCGTTGCGTCTGACCCACATCGCGGAGTGCTCCGGCCAGTACGCGCAGCGCGTCGGCCAGCGGCGTTCCCGATTCCGTCGCAACTCTCAGGGCCGCGCCGAGGCCGAACCACGCGCTCCGCGTCGCATCGTCGGTCTTCCGTCTGCGATCGACGGTGCCGGCAGCCGTCGCGCGATCGACCGCGGACGCGATCGCCCTTGACACGTCCGCGCCGCGGGACGCAGCCATGGCCGCGCTCGCGACGATCTCGGCCGTCGTCACGATGGATCCGCGGTCGCGTCGCACGGCCGTCGACGACTCGGAAAGGTATCGCCAGGCTGCCGTCGGCGGCACGCCCGCCGCCAGGAGCACCGCCAGACGTTGCGCAACATCGGCGACGGCTTCCACCGGTGGACGCTTGGCGCGCGTGCGATCGGCACCCGTTCGCGCGCTCACGGTCCCAGTTCCCGAACGGTGAGTCGTCCGCCCGGATCGCACCTCAGCGTCGCGCAGCCGGCAACCGAGCGGATGCCCCGCTCGCGATGCAGATGCACCACCAGATCGAAGGCGCTCACCGCCTGTCGCGCGAGCGCGGATGCGTCCATGCCCGCGAGCGCACCGAGGGCCTCGAGCCGGGCGGGTACGTCGACCATCGAGTTGGCGTGCAGCGTGCCGGCGCCGCCGTCGTGACCGGTGTTCAGCGCGGACATCAACTCGCGTACCTCGGCGCCGCGGCACTCGCCGACCACCAGGCGATCCGGTCGCATTCGAAGTGCTTCGCGCACGAGACGGTCCAGTCCGATCGCGCCGGCGCCCTCGAGGTTCGCCTGTCGCGATTCGAGGGCGACGACGTGCGGATGTCGCACGTGCAGTTCGGCGACATCCTCGATGCACACGATGCGCTCGTGCTCGGATGCCCGCGCCAGCAGCGCGGACAAGAGGGTGGTCTTGCCGGAGCCGGCCGCGCCCGTGATGAGAAGGTTCACGCGATCGCGAACGGCCTGTTCGAGACGAGCGCGATGCGCACCGAGCATGCCTGCGGCATCCAGCTGCTCGAGGGTGAATCTGACCTGCCGCGGCACCCGGATCGACACGAGGGTGCCCGTCGTCGAGACCGGAGGAAGCACGACGTGGATGCGGATGCCTCCCGCGAGCCGAACGTCGACGCACGGGTTGGCTTCGTCGACATGGCGACCGCCGAGGGCGACGAGGCGAACGGCGATCGCGCGCAAGGACCGCTCGTCGCAAGACCACGACGGATCGTGAACGGCGCCGGCCCCGGCGTCGAACCACAGTCCGAACCGACCGTTGACGAAGACATCCGTCACGCCGTCCGCGGCGACGTACGGCGCCAGCGGCCCGAATGCGGTCCAGTCGGGAGCGGATGCCTCCGTCAGCGTTCCTGTCCATTCGTCGTCGACCGCCGTGGGTCCCCGTCCCGCGAAAGGAGTTGATGCTTCTGCCTCGCCGGTGTCGGGCCACGCTCCGTGTCCCCCGCGGGTACCCGGCATGACACTCGGCCCGTCTCCGTCCCTATTCCCGTCGCCGAAGTCGAAAGGGAAATCGCCGTCTCCGCCGTTCCTGCCGCCCGCAGCCGAGACGAATGACGGCCCGCCATGGGTGCGGAGTCCATGGACCGCATTGCACTCTTCGTCTCCGGGGAGAAGGTCCCGTCCGGCGCGCGGCGGCTCCATTCCGACGTCCTCTGGCGTCGGCACGAAGGGCACCGACGAGGATCGTGCGCTGATGAGGACCGGCATGGGGCGACGCTACGAGCACGAATCGTGACTCGAGGCGCGAATCGGCCGTTCAGTGGAGGGCCGGGACATCGTCACCCCTGTGGAGGACGAGCCGCGCCTGATCAGTGCGTGTTGGAGCCGTGAGTTAAAAGCAAGGGGCGGCACCTATTGGGGGGAACAGGTGCCGCCTCAGCGACGAGGGATTGGGGGGAATCACGCTCGCCGCACGCCAGAATTATCATTCGGCCGATCGATAGTGTACGCCATCGGAGGGGTTGCGCAAGAGGGTTTTTTCACACCGATGTTTAAGTGCGTCGACGGCCTGAGAGAGCGGTTACCCGACACGCGCCGTCGCACGAGTGGGCGGCCAACCGGTATCGTCGTCTGCGTTGTGCCAGCCGCCCCTTGACACACCTCGCGAAGGAGCGAAATCCATGTCCTCAGACACGATCGACAACCTGTTGCACGAGTCGCGCCGGTTCGCGCCCGACCAGGAGTTCGTCGCGAATGCCGTCGCGAGCGCCGAACTCTACGAGGAGGCAGCGCAGGACCGCCTCGGATTCTGGGCGAAGCAGTCCCGCGAGCTGGTGCACTGGCACAAGCCGTTCACCCGCACGCTCGACTGGACTAATCCGCCGTTCGCCAAGTGGTTCGACGACGGTGAGCTGAACGTCGCGTACAACTGCCTCGACCGCCATGTACTCGCGGGCAACGGCGACCGGGTGGCCATCCACTGGGAGGGTGAGCCCGGCGACTCCCGCAGCATCACTTACGCCGAACTGACGGCGGACGTGAAGCGGGCGGCGAACCTGCTCACGAGCCTGGGCGTGCGCGAGGGAGATCGCGTGGCGATCTACCTGCCGATGATCCCCGAGGCGGTCGTCGCGATGCTCGCCGTCGCGCGCATCGGTGCCGTGCACTCGGTCGTGTTCGGCGGGTTCAGCGCAGACAGCCTCCGCTCGCGCATCGACGACGCGAACGCGAAGCTCGTCATCACCGCGGACGGCGGATACCGCAAAGGTGCCGTCTTCCCGCTCAAGAACGCCGTCGACGCCGCACTCGCCGACGGCGGAACCAACGTGCAGAACGTTCTCGTCGTGCGCCGCGGCGGAAACGACGTGGAGTGGGTCGAGGGACGCGACCTCTGGTGGCACGAGGAGCTTCCGCAGGTCGACGCCGACCACGAGGCGAAGCCGTTCACGGCCGAGCATCCGCTGTTCATCCTCTACACGAGCGGCACGACCGGAAAGCCGAAGGGCATCGTGCACACGTCGGGCGGCTACCTCACGCAGGCCGCCTACACGCACAAGAACGTCTTCGACCTGCACCCCGAGACGGATGTCTACTGGTGCTCGGCGGACGTCGGCTGGATCACCGGACACACCTACGTCGTCTACGGACCGCTGGCGAACGGTGCAACACAGGTGATGTACGAGGGGACGCCGGAATACCCGCAGGCGGGCCGCTGGTGGCAGCTCATCGAGAAGTACAAGGTGAGCATCTTCTACACGGCGCCGACGGCCATCCGCTCGTTCATGAAGCAGGGCCGTCAGATTCCGCAGCAGTACGACCTGTCGTCGCTGCGCGTGCTCGGCTCGGTCGGCGAGCCGATCAACCCCGAGGCGTGGATCTGGTACCGCGAGGTCATCGGCGGCGACAGCACCCCGGTGGTCGACACCTGGTGGCAGACCGAGACCGGCGCCATCATGATCTCCGCCCTGCCCGGCGTGACCGTCACGAAGCCCGGAAGCGCTCAAGTGCCATTGCCCGGCATCTCGGTGGATGTCGTGTCGGATGCAGGCGTGTCCGTCGGCCCCGACGAAGGCGGCCTTCTCGTGATCACCGAGCCGTGGCCGTCGATGCTGCGCGGAATCTGGGGTGACCCGGATCGCTACAAGGAGACCTACTGGGCGAAGTTCGGCGACACGTACTTCGCTGGCGACGGCGCCCGTCGCGACAAGGACGGCGAGATCTGGCTGCTCGGCCGGGTGGATGACGTGATGAACATCTCAGGACACCGACTCTCGACGGCCGAGATCGAGTCGGCGCTCGTCGCGCATCCGTTCACGGCGGAGGCCGCCGTGGTGGGGGCATCCGATGAGACGACGGGTCAGGCCGTCGTCGCCTTCGTGATCATCAAGCAGAATCAGCGCGAGTCCGCAGCATCCATGGATGTCTCCGCCGAGCTGCGCAAGCACGTCGCCCAGCAGATCGGCGCGATCGCCCGCCCGCGCGACATCTACGTGGTGGAGGAGCTTCCCAAGACCCGCAGCGGCAAGATCATGCGCCGCCTGCTGCGCGACGTCGCAGAGGGACGCCCGGTCGGCGACACGACGACGCTTGCGGACACCACCGTGATGTCGATCATCACAGAGAAGCTCACGGGCCCCGCGCCCGCGGAGGACTGAGGACGAGGGGCCGCGAGGAACCCCTACTCGAACGCGACGACGAGCTCCACCTCGACCGGGGCATCCAGCGGCAGCACCGCGACGCCGACCGCCGACCTGGCGTGCTTGCCCGCGTCGCCGAAGACCTCGCCGAGCAGGAGCGATGCGCCGTTGACGACGGCAGGCTGCCCCGTGAACGACGGGTCGGATGCCACGAATCCGGTGACCTTGACCACCTGCGTGACGCGGTCCAGCGAACCCAGCACCGACTTCACGGCGGCGAGCGCGTTGAGTGTCGCGACGCGGGCGAGCTGCTGCGCGTCATCCGCGGGGACGAGCCCGTGCCCGTCGCCCACTTTGCCCGTCGCGGGCAGCGCGCCCGAGACCATCGGCAGCTGTCCGGCGGTGAAGACGAGCGAGCCGCTCACGAGAGCCGGCACGTACGCGGCGACGGGAGGAACGACATCCGGCAGCTCGATGCCCAGCTCCGCGAGCCGCGCCTCCGCACCCATCAGGCTTCCTCCACCGGACGCTTGAAGTAAGCCACCAGGCCGCCTTCCGGCCCCGTGATGACCTGCACGAGTTCCCAGCCCTCCGAGCCCCAGTTGTTGAGTATCGCTGCCGTGTTGTGCACGAACAGCGGCGCGGTGATGTACTCCCAGCGACGCATCTCTTCCTCTTCTCTCGTCCTCGGCGGGTGAGAGCCCGCCGTTGGTCGCGCGAGCGACGCGTCCCAAGGCAATCCCATCACGGATGCTTCGCGCAACATACAGCGCGTGATCGATCTCGGGGCAGGCATCCGACGACCGCAGGTGTGCGTCTCCTGTGAGCGGGGTGGGAAACGGTCGGATGCCTGACAACCGCACAGCAGGCGCCGGCAGCTCGTCCTCCCCAGGTGGTGAACGGGCGCGACTGTATCCAAAGTGGGTACGCCTGGTGCGGGTTTTGCCAGGTTCTGCCGATAGCCTGATTCGCATGTCTGCCCGAAAACCCACGGCTAGAGGTGCGCTCGGCGCCCTCGGCGCATTCATTGGAATGAGTGTCGTCGCCGGCCTTCTTGTGACAGCTGCGGTGACCCCGGCGATCGCCGTCACCGGCATGGCCGCGAACGACGGAATCGGCGCCTTCGACGGCCTCCCCGAGTATCTGCAGATCGAGGCACTCCCCCAGAACTCCACCATCTACGCCACCAAGGGCGGCAAAGAGGTGCCGATCGCCACGTTCTATTCGCAGAACCGCGTCGAGGTCGGCTGGGATGCGATCTCCCAGGTGGTCAAGGACGCGGCCGTGGCAACGGAGGACCCGCGCTTCTATGAGCACGGCGGCATCGATCTCCAGGGCACGGCCAAGGCCATCGTCCTGACCGGGCTTCTGCACAAATCCACCGCGGGTGGCTCGTCGATCACGCAGCAGTACGTGAAGAACGTCAAGGTGCAGAAGTGCGAGAAGCTGAACATCGTCGTTCAGAACTCAGACGCTGCGAAGCAGAAGAAGTTGCAGGCAGCGCAGGACAAGAAGTACGAGACCTGCTACAACGACGCCACCGATCCCACCATCTCCCGCAAGCTCGAAGAGATGAAGCAGGCGATCGGCCTCGAGAAGAAGTACTCGAAGAACGAGATCCTCAACGGATATCTGAACATCGCCGGGTTCGGCGGTTCGGTGTACGGCATCGAATCCGCCGCCCGTTACTACTTCGGCGCAACAGCGAAGACGCTCACGCTGCCGCAGGCGGCGACGCTGGTGGCGATCCTCAACAATCCGTCCAACCTGCGCATCGATCAGGCCAAGACGGTCAACACGGCGAACAACGCCGACAACGGCTTCAAGCTCACGCTCGCCCGCCGCGACTACGTGCTGCGCAGCATGTTGAAGGCCGACAAGATCACGAAGGCACAATACGAGGCAGCGGTTAAGACGAAGATCGAGCCCAAGATCACGCCGCAGCCCAACGGCTGTGAGACCGCGGCCAAGTATCAGGCTGCCTACTACTGCGATTGGGTGCAGCACCTGATCCAGGACGACACCAGCCTGGCCAAAACCGCCGACGAGCGGGACGCGCTGCTTCGAGCAGGCGGACTCAAGATCTACACCCCTTTGAACCTCGACCTGCAGGCGGTGGCACAGAACTCACTGAGCGCCGTTGTGCCGGGTTCGATGTCGGGCGTCGCTCTGGGAGGATCGAACGTCTCCGAGGAGTTGAACACGGGCCGTGTCGTCACGATGGTGCAGAACACCAACTACACCGCGACCTCGTCCACTGATCCGAACTCAACGGGCGTCAACTTCAACACCGACTTCGAGGACGGCGGCTCCGGCGGGTTCCAGACCGGATCGACGTACAAGGCGTTCACGCTGCTCGAGTGGCTCAAGGAGGGCCACTCGATCAACGACTACGTCAATGCGCCGACATCGACCACCACGTTCGCGGCGAACCGATGGCACACCACCTGTCCCGACACCTCATGGACCTCGAGCTGGTCGGTGGGTAACGACACGGCGGGCGAGGGCGGCAACATGAGCGTTTCCACCGCCACAGCCGAGTCGGTCAACACCGCGTTCGCCGTGATGGGAACTCAGCTCGACCTGTGCGGCATCCGTCAGACGGCACTGAACATGGGAATCCACCCGGCGAACCCCTACACGGTGGACGCCAACGGCAAGGAAGTGCCCAACGTTCTGCTGGGCAGCCCCGCGACGATCCTCGGAACGAACGACCTGTCGCCGCTCACGATGGCCACCGCCTACGCGGGCATCGCCAACGGAGGCAAGTGGTGCACGCCGGTCGGCATCGACAAGATCCTCGACCCGAGCGGCAAGGCACTCCCTGTGACGCCCACCAAGTGCACACAGGGTGTCGACGCGAACGTGGCCGCCGGCGCGATCCGTGCGCTTCAGGGCGTGCTGACGGGTGGTACGGGTACCCTGGCCAACCCCTACGACGGCATTCCGATCATGGGCAAGACGGGTACCACCGACGACGCTGCACAGAACTGGTTCGTCTCCTCCACCACCAAGGTCGCGCAGGCGACCTGGGTGGGCCAGACGCAGCAGACCGACGGCAACTGGGTGAACTTCGGCAATCTGTACCTCAACGGGTACTACGGCCGCGACGCAAAACTCTATGTCGCAAAACCGATCATCGCCGCGCTCAACAGCGTGTACGGCGGCGGCGCCTTCCCGCAGCCCACCGGCACCGTGCTGCAGGCCAAGCAGATCACCGTGCCCGACCTGACAGGCAAGTCGCCGGCAGATGCGCAGAGCACCCTGCAGAGCCTCGGCCTGCAATATCAGGACGGTGGTGCGGTCGATTCGGCACAGCCGGCAGGCACGGTGGCGAGTACGAACCCGGCCGCCGGATCGACTACGGGCATCGGCGCATCTGTGACGGTGTACACGTCGAAGGGCAACCAAGTCGCGATACCCGATGTGAGCGGCAAGAAGGCATCCGATGCCGAGAAGACGCTCACGGACGCAGGATTCAACGTGAATTACAACGGTGATCCTGAAGCCGTCGTGACAGGAACCGATCCGCCGGCCGGCACCGCGGCAACCCCGAACACCAAGGTGAAGCTGTCGGTGAAGGATTCCGGGAAGAGTTCCGATCCCCCCGCCACCAATGGATAGGGGCGACGCCTGATGGCCCGGCGACGTGGCGCGAGTGCGATCGGAACGGTCGCACTCGCGCTCGGCGCGGCATCCGTGGGCTCGCTGCTGTGGGCATCCCTTGTCGAGCGGCGCTGGTACGCACTGCGTCAGGTGGGCGCACCCGTGCTGCCGGTCGGAGCGAAGCCCATGCGCGTGCTGCACATCAGCGACTTGCACATGGCGCCCTGGCAGCGTGACAAGCAGGAGTGGATCCGCTCGCTGGCGGCGTTCGCCCCCGATCTGATCGTCGACACCGGTGACAACCTCGGACACGAGCGCGGTTTCGAGGGCGTCGAGTACGCGCTCGAGCCGTTCCGCGGCATACCGGGCGTCTTCGTGAACGGGTCGAACGACTATTACGGGCCGACGCCGAAGAACCCGATGAAGTACTTCAGCGGTCCGTCGACGGTGCACGTGAAACCGTCGAACCTCGACACCGGAGAGCTCACCGGGTTCTTCCGCGACGACCTTGGATGGCTCGACCTGAACAACACCGTCGGGGAGCTCACCGTCAACGGCACGCGGCTCGAATTCTTCGGTGTGGATGACCCGCATCGCAACTTCGACCGCCTCGACACCGTCACCGGCGCGCTCGACGAACTGCGGGCATCCGAGGTGTCGGATGACGCGCCCACCGTGTCGATCGGCGTCGCGCACGCTCCGTACCGACGCATCCTCGACTCCTTCGTCACCTACGGCGCCAGCATGATCTTCGCCGGCCACACGCACGGCGGCCAGGTCTGCGTACCGGGATATGGGGCGCTGGTGACCAACTGCGACATTCCGCGACGCCAGGTGAAGGGTCTGAGCATGTGGACGCACGCGCTGCGAGTCGCCTACCTGAACGTGTCCGCGGGTCTCGGCACCTCGATCTACTCCCCGGTACGTTTCGCGTGCCGGCCAGAGGCGACGCTGCTCACGCTCGTGCCGCGCGAGTCCACGCACGACGCGCGCTGACCTGCACTGACGGGCATCCGCTCGGATCAGATCGACAGCCGATTCTGAAATCAGGCATAGCCTTCGTGCACGATAGGGCCAGAGTGGCCACCTAGCCTTCCCAAGTGACTTCGAAACGCATCCTGGGGGCTCTTGGCGCTTTCGTCGCGATGAGTGCGGTTGCCGGAGTTCTCGTCGCCGCCGTGGTGACTCCCACCGCGGCGGTCGCGTCCCTGGCTGTCAGCGACGCGACCGACACCTTCAACGGCCTCCCCGACTACCTCGCCCTTCAGCCCCTCGACCAGACCAGCACCTTCTACGCCACCAAGGGCGGCAAAGAGGTGCCGATCGCCACCTTCTACGCGCAGAACCGCGAAGACGTCTCGTGGAAGCAGATCGCACAGACCGTGAAGGATGCCGCGGTCGACACCGAAGACCCCCGCTTCTACACGGAGGGCGGCATCGACATCTACGGCACGATCCGTGGCGCACTCGCGACCTCGTCGGGCAGCGACGTGCAGGGCGGCTCCTCGATCACACAGCAGTACGTGAAGAACATCCTGGTTCAGCGCTGCGACGAGCAGGATCAAGTCGATCCCGATGCGTCCGCGAAGGTGCAGGCCAAGCAGGAGAAGGTCTTCGAGCAGTGCTACGCGGATGCCGCGGGCGTGACGGTGTCGCGCAAGATCCAGGAGATCCGCTACGCCGTCGGCCTCAGCAAGAAGTACAGCAAGCAAGATATCCTGCAGTCCTACCTGAACATCGTCGGATTCGGCGGTGAGATCTACGGCGTGCAGGCCGCGGCGAAGTACTACTTCGACGTCGACGCCGATCAGCTCACGCTGCCCGAGTCCGCGACCCTCGTGGCCATCCTCAACAACCCGAACTACCTGCGCGTCGACGACCAGGCGATCAAGCCGGATTCGTCGGCACAGGACAACGATTCGAAGGACGGCTTCGCGGCGACCAAGGAACGCCGTGACTACGTGCTGCAACGGATGCTCGTGCACAAGTCGATCACCGAAACTCAATACAAGAAGGCGGTCGCGACCCCGATCACTCCGAAGATCACGTCGACCCAGTCCGGATGCCAGTCGGCCGTCGCCTACGACGCGGGATTCTTCTGCAACTACGTCGAGCACGTGCTGCTGCAGGACCCGACGTTCGGCAAGACCGCCGACCAGCGAGAACTGAAGTTCCAGCGTGGTGGCCTGAATGTCTACACGACGCTCAACCTCGACCTGCAGAACACCGCGCAGAGCGCGCTGAGCACGTGGGTGCCCGCTACGGATACCGACGTCGACATCGGTGGAGCGAATGACTCCGTGGAAGTCGGAACGGGCCGCATCGTCACGATGGTGGAGAACAAGGCGTACGACGATGCCGGGACCGGTGACGCATCCACCACCGCGGTCAACTACAACACCGACTACGACTACGGGGGCTCGGCCGGCTTCCAGACCGGATCGGCGTTCAAGGCGTTCGACCTCGCAGCCTGGCTCGAGGCCGGTCACACCGCGACGGAGGACATCGACGCGCACTACTCCGGATACTCCTTTCCCTTGGACGAGTTCACCGCGTCGTGTCAAGGCGGGCAGCTGAGCGGGAGCCCGTACCAGGTGTACAACGACGAATCCTCCGAGGGCGGTGAGATGAGTGTGCTCAACGCGACAGAGGAATCGGTGAACACCGCCTTCATGCAGATGGCGACCCAACTCGACCTGTGCGACATCGCGAAGGTGGCAGAGGCGCTCGGCGTGCATTCCGCATCGCCCCAGACGAACCCCTTCCAGATCGTGCCGTCGATGGTCATCGGCACGAACTACATCTCGCCGCTGACCATGGCCACCGCCTACGCCGGCATCGCGAACAACGGCATGTTCTGCACCAACATCGCCATCGACAAGATCACGACCACCGCCGGCGAGAACGTGGCGGTTCCGAAGTCGACGTGTACCCAGGCCATTCCGGCGACGGTCGCAGCAGCGATGGCGTGGACGCTCGAACACGTCATCACCGACGGCACGGCGACCAGGGCCGAACCGGATGACGGCACGCCGATCCTCGCCAAGACCGGCACCACCGACAACTACGAGCAGAACTGGCTCGTGACCTCGAGCTCCAAGGTGGCCAACGCCATCTGGGTCGGCCAGATCTCCGGCTCGGATGACCTGCAGTACTACGACTACAACGGGTCGGAATTGGCGAACGCCAAGTTCTATGCGGCGCGCACGATTCTGCAGGCCCTGGACAGCAACTACGGGGGCAGCGAGTTCACCACGCCGCCGAGCACGCTGTTGTACGGATCGTCGGAGTCCACGACCCAGAACAACTCGACGACCGGAGGCGACACGTCGAACGGAACCGGTACGGGGACGGGCTCCGGAACTGGCACGGGCACCGGGACGAACCCGCAACCGACAAGCTCGCCATCCCCGAGCGCGCCGGCGACGAACCCGCCATCGACGGGCGGTTGAGCCGCGTAAGGCGCGTGCTCGGAGCATCCGTCGCCCCGTAATGCGAACACCGGCAGCCAACACGTCCGAATCGGCCGGGGCGAGCGTAGCCTCGGATGGTGACTTCACCTGGTCGGGCTCTGGGGGCTCTCGGAGGCTTCATCGCGATGAGCGCGGTGGCCGGCATTCTCGTCGTCGCCGCCATCACGCCGGCGGCCGCCGTGACATCCTTGGCCGTCAGCAACGCCACGGGCGTGTTCGACGGCCTTCCGGATTATCTGGCGCCGCAGCCGCTTGATCAGACGACCACTTTCTATGCCAACAAGGGTGGCAAGCAGGTGCCCATCGCGACGTTCTACGCGCAGAACCGCGAGGACGTGGCGTGGGATGCCATCTCCCAGTCCGTCAAGGACGCCGCGGTCGCGACGGAGGATCCTCGGTTCTACAGCGAGGGCGGCATCGACGTGTTCGGCACAGTGCGCGGGGCGCTGTCGACGGCCGCTGGCAACGACGTGCAGGGCGGGTCGTCGATCACGCAGCAGTATGTGAAGAACATCCTCGTGCAGCGTTGCGATCAAGAGGATGCGGTCGATCCCGATGCGGCGGCCGACGTGCAGAAGAAGCAGCAAGCCAAGTTCGAGGCCTGCTACAAGGATGCCGCCGGAGTGACCGTGCAGCGCAAGCTGCAGGAGATCCGCTACGCGATCGGGCTCGACAAGCGCTACAGCAAAGACCAGATCCTGCTCAGCTACCTCAACATCGTCGGGTTCGGCGGGCAGGTGTACGGTATCCAGGCTGCGGCCGAGTACTACTTCGACGTCGACGCGAAAGACCTGACACTGCCTCAGGCCGCGACCATGATCGCGATTCTGAACAACCCCAACTACCTGCGCATCGACGACCAGTCGATCAAGCCGAGCGACAACGCCCTCGACAACACGTCGAAGAACGGGTATGCGGCGGCGAAGGATCGCCGGGACTACGTGCTGAGCCGGATGCTCCACAACCACTCGATCACGAAGACCGAATACACGCAGGCGGTCGCCACGAAGATCGTGCCGAAGATCACACCGAAGCAGTCCGGATGCACGAGCGCAGTCGCCTACGACGCCGGCTTCTTCTGCGACTACGTCGAGCACACTCTTTTGGAGAATCCGGTTTTCGGTAAGACGACCGACGATCGGGAGGCGCTGTTTCAGCAGGGCGGGATCAACGTCTACACGAGCCTGAACCTCGACCTCCAGAACGTGGCGCAAGCGGCGATCAGCAGTTATGTCCCCCCGGACTATCCAGGCCTGGACCTGGGCGGGGCGAACGTCTCCATGGAGGTGGGAACGGGGCGCGTCGTCACCATGGTCGAAAGCAAGCAGTACAACGACAGCGCTGATGCACCGGCCGGCACGACAGCGGTCAACTACACGACCGACAGCGATTACGGAGGGTCCAACGGCTTTCAAGTCGGTTCGTCGTTCAAGCCGTACGACCTGATCGCCTGGCTCGAGGCGGGCCACACCATCAACGAGACGGTCAATGCCAACGTTCATTCGTTCCCCGAATCCGAATTCGCCACGTGCGGCGACGGATTCGGCAACGTGGTCTGGCCGGTCGCGAACGATGAGTCGTCCGAGGGCGGCTACATGTCGGTGCTGCAGGCGACTGAGGACTCGGTCAACACGGCATTCGCGATGATGGCGACGAAGCTCAACCTCTGCGACATCTCCAATGCTGCCCAAGCACTTGGCGTGCACCCGGCGAACCCAGCGCCCCCGCCCGACGGCAACCCGTGGATCATCAACCCCCCGATGGTGATCGGCAGTGGCAACTACATCTCGCCGCTCACGCAGGCGGAGGCGTACGCGGGCATCGCCAATGGCGGCAAGACATGCACGCCGGTGGCGATCGACAAGATCGTCGACAATGATGGCAAGTCGCTTCCCGTGCCGAAGACCGTGTGCAAACAGGCGATACCGTCCAATGTGGCCGCGACAGTCACGTGGGCGCTCCAACATGTGCTGACGAACGGCACAGCGGTCGGGGCGAACCCGTATGACGGAATTCCGATCATGGGAAAGACCGGCACCACTGACTACGCACAGGAGAACTGGCTGATCACCTCGACGACGAAGGTGGCTCAGGCCACGTGGCTCGGTTTGATATCCGGTGCACTCGATACTGATCTGCACTATGTCTACCTGAACGGCCAGCAGGCGAACAATGCGAAGTTCCCGGTCGTGAAACAGATCCAGACGGCGCTCGACCAGGTCTACGGTGGAGCCCCGTTCATCGCCCCCGACCAGAACTTGATCGGCAGATACACACCGCCGCCGCAGCCGAAGACGACTGCACCGGCCGCGCCGGCTCCGACTCCCGGAAAGCCGGGAAATGGAGCAAATCCGCCCGGGCAGAACAAGGGCACGACCGGCGGCGGAACATCCACCGGGGGCACCACGACTCCGCCGTGATCCTCACACGTGGCCGACAGGATGCCCGCTCCTACAGCCCGCATCGTGGTCGTCCGGCCATCGGCCAGCGTGTATTCTTATGGAGGCCTTTCGGGGCTATCGGGGTGTGGCGCAGCTTGGTAGCGCGCTTCGTTCGGGACGAAGAGGCCGCAGGTTCAAATCCTGTCACCCCGACGTTGTGACATGAAGAAGGGGCCGGTCGAAAGACCGGCCCCTTCTTCATGTCACAACTCGCGTGTGTCAGTCGGCGGTAGCGGTGGGCGCACCCCGACGTTGCGCCGCAGAGAGAGCAGCCGACTACACGACCAGGCTGACGAGTCTTGGCGCGCGGACTATGGCTTTGATTGTCTTGCGTCCGTTCAGCGCTCGAATCACTGACGGTTCATCCAGAGCGGTTGCGAGCAAATGGTCGTCAGCAATGTCCAGGCGGACAGTCATCCTGGCGCATACCGCAGCGTCATTGGTCGCGCCGCGGTTCACGTGTGCTCCTTTCGCGACGTCACAGGCATTTGAGCGAACCCGCGCTGTCCGATTGCACGACCGCGCCCATGAACTCATGCCCCTTCGGAGAACTTTCGATGCGACCGCTCCAGATCACGGACTCGGAGCGTGAGTGATGAAGTCCGGTCAGCATGTCGTGTCATCTGCACGGCCGGGCGAAGACTCCTCTGGTGCCTGCCAGGTCAGGACGCCGCCGCGGATGTCTTGCAGGACTTCAGCAAGCCAGGCGGCCTCGGCCTCAAGGTTGCGGGTGCGATATTCGTCTTCGAGCAGATAGACGCGCGGGACGTCCTCGAATCCGACCCGTTCGGCGCGCATCGCCTCCAGCGTGGTCTCGATAGTGATGATTCGGGCCGAGATCAGCCCGGCTGCGGCATCCGGACCGATCATGGTGAGCACGGAGAGCGCGGCGGGGAACTGGGGGAACTCGTCGGGGAGTCCGGTCACCATCTCGGTCAGCCAGTCGACCGCGACCTGCCTGCCAGCGGCTGTGATGCTGTACACGCGGCGCTCAGGGTAGTTCTCCGAGGTATCCCGCTGGGTGGTGTGGTCGACGAGGCCCCGGGCGGTGAGCCGGTCGAGGATCTGGTGCAGGCTGGTGCGCTGTCGCACGTTCACGACCTTGGCCTTGCCGCGTTCCTTGATGAGCTTCTGCATCCGGTAGACGTGCATCGGCTCTTCGATGAGCATGCCGAGGACGATCAGGCCAAGCGCGCTTGGTCGCATGGTGTTGGAGGGGGCGGTCATGTTCACAGCCTTGTCACCCTTCTGCATGTGCCGTGGATCCCAGCACTTCGCCTATCGCGTCGCGGACCGCTTCTGCGTTCAACTCCGAGGCGCCTGCGATCCAGGCTACGTATCCATCGGGCCGGATCAGGGCGGCGCCCGCACCCTTGGGCAGCGCATCCGGGTCGACTTGTTGCACCCTGACGCCCTCGGCGTCGAGTTCCTGCCGCCATTCGTCGGCGTGGTCGGCCACAGCCAGAACGAATTCCGTTCCGGTCAAGTCGAGGAGGCTCGTCTTGTGAGCGGTGTCGATCCAGGTGTGCGGCATCCGGGCACCGGGCTCGGCGACGTCGGCCACCGCGTCGGCGAACGGGAATGTTCCGGTGGCGCCGAGAACAGCGCCGGAGTGGTAGCGCTGACCGAAGGTGCAGACGATGTCGTCGACATCGTCATCGGGCCCGCCGCTGAATCGCGCCGCTTGGCGACGCACGGTGAGATCGGCGAGTGCCTGTGCGACGGGCCGACGTTCGGCCTCGTAGCTGTCGAGCAGCACAGGGTCAGCGCGTCCGTCGAGGACCGCGGCGAGCTTCCAGGCGAGGTTATGGGCATCTTGAATGCCCGAGTTGGCTCCCATCGCGCCGGCCGGCGGCCAGACGTGGGCGGCGTCGCCGACCAGGAAGGCGCTCTGGTGCCGGTATGCAGCAGCAACCCCGACCGCCTGCTGCCACGGTGTCACGTCCACGACTCTCACCGGACGGTCGCGGTCGCCGACCGCGGTGCGGATCAGGTCGACGCATTTGTCCGTGTCGAACGAACTCAACGGAGTCGTGGTCGGGTCGAATGTGAGTCCCAGGCTCCACCGATTCGGATCGGCGGTCGTGGTGAGCGAGGCGAACCCGAGCTGCTGGTTGAGTACGATCCAGAACAATGCGCGCCGTTCCACCAGATCGTCCAGGTCGGCGTCGAAGATGATGCTAACCCAGTCCTGCGCCTCTTGCGGTCCGTCGCGTCCGATGCCCAGCGACTCGCGAATGCCGCTGGCGTATCCGTCTGCGGCGATCAGGTAGTCGCAGCGCACCCTGCGGGTCGTCCCGTTCGCCAGGTTCCGCAGGGTCGCCTCGGCGCCGGTGTCGTTGACAGTGACCTGCTCGACGGCGACGCCGCGCTCGATCCGCGCACCCCACTCACGTGCTTGATCGGTCAGTACCGGCTCGACAGTGTTCTGATCGGCCATCACGAACCGGGCGGGACTGATCGCCTCCAGTCGAGGATCCGGCTCCGGATCGAACAACCACTCCCACGGTTCCGACAGTGAGGCGCACCGGGCGACTCCTGCGTCACCGGCAAACGGGGCGGACAGCTTCTCCACTTCACGACTCATCCCCGCCGCGCGGTAGAGCTCCATCGTGCGTTGGTTCACCCCGCGCGCCCGCCCCTGCACGCCGGGCTGGTCATGGCGATCCACCATCAACGCACGGATCCCGTTCTGCGCCAGGAACATCACCATCGCGGTGCCCGCGTATCCGCCGCCCACGACCAGCACCGCAACGTGCTCGACCTCGGTGGCGCCTTCCTGTCCCCTCAGCTCCCGCAGTCGTTCCCACGAGGTCAAATCGTCCAGGACCGCGACACCGCCGCGATGAATACGCACCTCGCTGCCTTGAGCACTTCCGAGGACCGTCAGCGTTCCAGCCCCGTTCTCGCCGTGACCCCACCGGTCCTTGAACGTGCCCTTGCCGGACCACTCGACCTCGTTCCTCACCTGCGTTCCGTCCTCGACGAGCAGGATCAGCGTGGTCTCCACCAGCTCGGCCGTGACGGTGACTCCGGTGAATCTGCGACATGCCTCACGAAGGTCGAGGACGATCCGGGAGCGGTCGGCTCGGACGGTGTAGCGGCGTGTGGCGGACCACGCGCCCAGGCGCCGCAGCCCCTCCCGACTCACATGAATGCTGGTCTCTGATCGGCCCGCGCGGGCCGCGATTTCTTCGATCATGGACTAGTTATATCATAACTAGTGTGTATTGCTACTTGAACGACATCGTGATGTGCCGGCCGTTGGCCGTGCTCTCTCGGCAAGATCACGCGTCGAGGAAGGCGGTGTGCGCTCGGCGCATCGGTGAGAGCAACGGGCTGGTTGGCTCATGTTTGGGCGAACGCTGAAGGCAGCCAGGATGACCAGGCTCGCGATCGCAACGAGCGCGAAAGTATCGCACCACGATGTCTCACCGGCACGGGTGATGCCGTGAACGAGGCCCGCGGCTACGTCCGATCTCCCAGCTCGTGCACCCAGGTGTTGAAGGTCAGTGTGCCACCCCGCCATGGCACGGTGTGCGAGCCGGCACGGACGAACCCGGCGGCACGGCACACCGCATTCGACGCGAGGTTATCGACACTCGGAGAAGCGATGAGCAGCGCACGATCGCCACGCGCTGCCACGATCGGAATGATCGCCTGCAGGGCCCGTGTAGCGATACCGCGCCCCTGAAATGCAGGCAGGACGTGCCAGCCGAGTTCGTATGCGGCCACGCCCTCATGCTCGACAGGCCAGTACCCGATGCCTCCAGCTCCCACCTGATCGGCATCGACCCGATACCACCACCCGAGGTCCTCGTCCCAGTAGCCAAGGTACTTGGCATGACGCGCAACCACCTGTTCATCGGTCTCGGGACCACCAAGGAATTGGGTCATCGCGGGCGTATTAGCCTGCTCGAGCAGTGGGAGATCGTCCTCCGACCACCGAGCAAGGGTCACCGAAATGGCAGTCACTCCTTGCTCGATCGGATGCTGGTCTCTGATCGGTGAGCGCGGAGACGTCCCTTCAGCCATTGGATAGTCATATCATAACTAGTGGTGATATGGCTACACGATGGGTCGAAAGGATCCATCGCGTTGCATCCCATCGCCGGTCCGCGTAATCGCTCCACACCGCAAGTCTCACCATGCACCGTACGGAAGCCCCGCTTGCCGTACGGCGGATCGTCAAATCTGCGGTGTATCGGACGGCGCCGACGGGAAGAGCTCGGCGACGATCTCGAGGGAGCGGGCTCGGGCATCCGATTCGGCGGCGCCGGAGGCGATCATCAGCTCGTCGGCTCCAGTGGAGTGCAGCAGAGACGCAAGCCTTTCGCGCACGACATCCGGCGTGCCGAGCGCCTGCCGTGCGTTGCGTTCTGCGATGAAGTCCAGCTCCAACTGGCTGAATTCGTATTTCGCGGCCTCGTCGACGGACACCGGCTCCGGCTTCTGTCCACGTCGCATCTGCAGGAACGACAGCGCGGACGGCAACGATTGGCGGCGCACCTTCTCCGGGTCGTCATCCGCCACCACATTGACCGCGATCATGGCGTGCGGCGCCTCGAGCGTGGCGCTCGGCTGGAACCGGTCTCGGTAGAGCGCGAGCGCTTCCTCGGTGTGCTCACCGGCGAAGTGGTGCGCGAACGCGAACGGCAGCCCGAGCGCTGCGGCGACCTGGGCGCTGTAACCGCTGGAGCCGAGCAGCCATACCTCGGGCTGATCACCGAGTCCAGGGACG
The DNA here is from genome assembly GCF_022761015.1 of Humibacter sp. RRB41. GTDB lineage: Bacteria > Actinomycetota > Actinomycetes > Actinomycetales > Microbacteriaceae > Humibacter. The sequence goes on along the minus strand of NZ_JAKWJQ010000003.1, from coordinate 84,051 downwards.
GCTCGCAGACCCGCAAGCGGGTCGTCCGGCGCGAAGCCGCCGGTGAAGAAGCCGAGCAGGTCGAGGAGCTGTTGCGGAAAGTCTTCGGCACCGAGGGCATCCGGGCTGCGGCGCAATGCTGCAGCGGTCGCCTGATCGGTGCCAGGCGCGCGGCCGATGCCGAGGTCGATGCGGTCGCCGTAGAGTGCGCGCAGCGTGCCGAACTGCTCCGCCACCACGAGCGGGGCGTGGTTGGGCAGCATCACTCCCCCGCTGCCGACGCGGATACGCTCGGTGCGAGCGGCGATCGCCGCAATCAGCACAGCCGGAGCGCTGGACGCGACCGCCGGCATGCCGTGATGCTCTGCCACCCAGAAGCGCCGGAACCCGAGCGATTCGGCGACCTGGGCGAGACGGATGCTGCCTGCGACGGCATCCGCGTTGGTCTGGCCGGCACCTCGGCCGGCCAGATCGAGGACGTTGAGCGGTACGCGGCGAAGTTCGGTCACAGTTGATTCAACCGCAACGCGGCCGAACTATTTCCGTCGCCGCCGCCCAGGTCCACGATGCCGATGGCCTCCAGTGGTCGCGATGGGTGGCTGGCGATCGCCTCAGTTGTTGATCCGCTGGCGCCGCACGACGATGCGTACGAGCACGAATGCCGCACCGATCAGCACCAGTCCGGCGGCCGTCCAGACGATCAACAACGGCACGGTCGAGCCGGTGTCCGCCACCTGCGAACTCGACGAGCCACCGCTGACGACGTTCGACGCCGGCGACACGATGGTGAACGTCTCGACATCGACGTTGCCCGATTCTTCACCGGTGGACGTCACGGTGTACGTTCCGTTCGCATTCGACGGCAGCGCCAGACTGGCCGACGACGAGCCGTCGGCGGCGGCAGTCGTGGTGAAGGGTCCCGACGTCACCGCGGTGCGGAACGCAGCGGCAGTGACCGTCGTGTTTCCGCTCACCGTGATGTCGATGACCTCACCTGGCGTCCACGTAGCACCGGCGCATCCGATGGTGACCGTTGAGCCCGCCACCGGCGAGCCGCTGACCCCACAGGCGATCGATGGAACATAGCCGGCCGCATTGGCGACCATGGGAACTGCGAACACTCCCAGAACGGCAAGCGCGACGACAGCAAATATTTTCCGGATCATCGAACATCTCCCCCGAGTCAGACCGCGTCAGATACGGTCCCGTTCGATCCTGACTCGTTCAGTGTAGGACCCCGTTGCACGTAACCGAAAGGGTTGACAAAGAAACCTCTTGGGTCATAGGCGTCACGAACGCACCGACGGAAGATTTCCTGATCGGACGTGATTTTTCCTCAACTCCTGCAAAACCCGCACCCCGTGGGGAGACTTCGGTGCGCAGCGGGTTGAGGAGCGCGGCCGTGACCGCATTCGATCCCGCATGACGCGTTCCGGATGCCGTGTTCTGCGCGGTGTCCGCATCCGCCAGAAACTCGAAGCGAACGGTCTTCGACTCTCCCGGCGCGAGTTCGATCGAGTAGCGGGAGACCGAACGGCCGGCGTCGATCGCGGCGTTGGCCGGAACATCCTGCGCGTCGACGGTGGTACCCAGCCACGCGGACCGCGCCGGACCATAGACCGCGATCTGCGTCGCGATGTCGCCCGGCTTCACCCCGAACTGGCCGCCTCCGGTGACGTACGACGGGAGCGATGTGGCCGCATTCTCAGGAGCGGCGTTCGTCAGCGTCACGGCGACCGCGAGATTCGCCTTGCCGTCCGCCCGACACATCGCCCGGCCCGTTGCCACCTTCGCGCGCAGGTAGTAATCCATCTTTGCGCCCGTCGCGTCGTTGAGGTAGATGCCGAACGTCGGATCCTTCTCGCTGCTGGCGGGCAGGCCTCCGGCGAGTGAGGTCTCGGCGAGCTGCTTCTGCTCGTCTGCATGCGCGCTCCAGACCAGAATGCGTCCCTCCGCCCCTGCACGCATCAGCGCCGGAAGCATCGCGCCGGTATTCGCGGCCCCGTCGGTGGCCGCCTGGAACACGGCAGTCGCGGCGTCGGCGAAGAACGCGTTCTGCTGGTCCACCGGATACTTCGCGTAGCTGTCGCTGAGCAACACCTTCACCGCGTTGCCTGCCGCAAGCACCTCGCCGGTGGGCAGGGTCACGGGCCCCGTGGCCTTCAGAAGATAGCTCAGAGCGATCGGATCGACGGAGATGACTCCGTCGACCTGCTGGCCGGTCGTCTGCTGCCACAGAGCGCGTGCCAGCGATCCGCTGAGGTCGAACTGCGGGGGCAGCGTCACGTCTTGGATGTAGCGCCCGGGGAGTTCGCCATAGAGGGCGAGGGTGGACTTCGGAAGCAGCCGCGTGGCATCCGCCGCGGCGGGAAAGGTGTTCGATGACGCCTGCTGCGTCATCGTGATGGTTCCGTGGTCGACGTGCACGACGGCCAGGGCACCCGGAATGCCACCCGTCGACCGCAGTTCGGCGTTGTTCTGGAACAGCAGCAGATAGTTCCTCGGCCCCGTGGAGCCGAGCATCTGCGGAAGCAGTCGGGCGGCCCTCTGCACAGCGTCGGCAGTGACCGCCGCCTTGCCGAGCTGTGCTCGCAGAGTCGTGATCGCGTCGCGCACGTCTGGCATGGTCCCCCCGACGTCGATCGCGTCGGCGCGTTCCGACGCAGTTCCGAGCGCTCCGGATGCCTTCGACAGCGTGGTCGCCGCGGCCGCGAGCACCCCGGTGTCGACATGATGCTGCTTCGGCGTGAAGTCGGCGGGCGAGAGCCGGCCGGCGAGGGTCGCGAGTGGCGTGACCGCGCCGTCGGCGGCATCCGCCATCACGTCGGATGCCTTGCGTGCGGCCACAAGGTTCGGTCCAAGCAACGGCACGGCCTCCGCTGCACGCCAGAGCGAGTTGTTCGCGTCGCCGCGTGCACGATGGGTCGCGGCCGTCACATCGGATGCTGCGGTCTTCGCCTCGCCGAGGGCGTGCGAAGCGTCGCCGGAGACGAACGACGACTGCAGCTTCGAGAGGTCCGTTGCGGATGCCTGGAGCTGATGCTGCACGTCGAACACGAGCATCCCGAGGTAGACGCCGAAGCACACCAGCGCGACGACGAACCCGCCGATGAGCCATCCGACGGTCGCGCGCATGCCACGTCGTCGCCTTCGTCCCCACGGCATGTGGACCATTCAAGCACCTGACAGGGCACTCGCAATGGGGTAGCGTCTGAAGCGTCGTACGGGGATCGTCCGCAGGGGTGAGGCGGAGTTCACTTCCCGGCAGCGACCGCTGATCGTCGGGGGTAAGCGGTGAATATTGCGTCGCGTTCAAGGCATTCGCGGGGGCCGTCAGCGCCGCCGCCACGATGTTCCATCGGGAGGCGGACCGCAGGGACGGTGCACTCGTGACGGTGCTGCCCGACCTGGCAGCGGCGACGTCGGAGTAGGCGGCCGGGTGCGAGCAGTGAAGTCGACACGAGACGCGGCCGTTCCATCGGTGCCGACCGATCGCGCGCGCGAGAGCAAGTCGCCCTCTGCGCCGATCAGGGTCGTTCACGTTGTGGAGTCGTTCGGCTCCGGCGTCAAGAATTCCGTGCTGAGCTACGTGGCGAACACGCCCGACATCGAGCATCACCTGCTCTGGTCGACGCACTCCGACACCACCGTCGACGAGCAGGATCTGGAGCCGTTCGCCTCGCATCAGTTCCTGCCGGCCGGACACGCCGCTCGGGTTCGCGCCGTGAGAACCGCCGTCAAGAGGTTGGGAACTCCCGTCGTGCATGCGCACTCCAGTTGGGCCGGAGTCTACGTGCGCTTGGCTCTTCGGCACTCGCACGAGCTGTCGATCGTCTACACGCCACACGGCTACTCCTTTCAGCGGCAGGACCTCCCCGGTGTCGCACGTGCGCTGTTCCGCGTTGCCGAATGGGTCCTGTCGTTCAATACGACGAAGGTCGCCGCGTGCGGCCAACACGAAGCGCGTCTGTCGGAGTGGCCGTTCAAGCATCCGTCGATCAGCGTCGTGCCGAATGTCTCCCACGATTCGGGACCGATGGCGGACCCTGTGCAGACCGAACCAGATGACATGCGGCCTTCCGATGGTCCGGAAGCGGGCGATTCCGGTCCGCCGGAAGGGTCCGTGGTCGTCGGCGTCGGCCGCCTCTGCAACGCGAAGGACCCGACCTTCTTCGCCGAGAGCATTCGAGAGTTGCGCGCTTCGGACCCCTCTGTTCGGGCTGTGTGGATCGGCGAAGGGGACGACCATTACGCGCGGGACCTGCTCGATGCCGGCGTCGAGATCACCGGCTGGCTGAGCGCAGACGAGACCTGGCAGGTACTCAGCGGATCAACGGTGTACCTTCACACGGCCCGCTGGGAGGGATTCCCACTCTCCGTGCTGGAGGCCGCGTCTGCAGGCCTTCCCATCATCGGGCGCGACATCGGCGCTCTTCGGGATGAAGGGTTGCCGCTCCTGTTCTCCGAGCCGCGCGAGATCGTGGACATCTGGACCCGTTTGGGCGACGACGACGAGCGTCGAGCGGCTCGCGAGTTCGCCCGCCGCTTCGCCGAGTCGCACAGCGACGCCCGTCAGGCGGACGCGCTCCATGTCATGTACCGAGGGCTGCCGTCGGTCGCGGCGCAGGCATCCGTCGGCGGGAGTCGGCGATGACGCTCGTCGAGCAGCCGTCGAGGGGGCGCGCTGCGACCACGATCGGCGACTATCTGGTGGCCGTGGCAGCCATCGCCGGATACGTGATCGTCGCCTCCAGGCAGACGATATTGCCCGCCAGATTCTCGTTCGACGGCGATCGCATCCACGCGATCGCACTCGGCACCGGCTCATCGTTGGGTGACAAGGCGTTCGGAAATGTCGCGTGGGTGTACGCACAACTCGACCTCGCCTCGCATCCGCTCACGGCCGGGCTGGTCGGCTACAGCGCATTCCTGGCGATCGTGGTGGCCGTCTGGGCGCGCATTCGTCGGAATGACCCGAGCGTGCTGACGATTTTCGTGGCAGGCACGTCCATCCTCTTCGGTGCTGTCTACCTCGGCTACTACTCCAAGGACGTCTGCATTCTTCCGATCGTCGCGGCCCTGCTTTTCCTGCCGAGGCGGTGGTGGGCCGACATCGCCGTCATCGCGATGATGCTCGGATACGCCGCCTGGTTCCGCTCGTACTGGCTACCGGTCGCCGTCTTGTATGCGGCGTATCGCGTCGTGCGCATCCAGCGTCGATCGCTGTGGTTCATCGTGGTGTCGATCGCCCTCACCGTCATCGCGCTCGGCCTCGTCATCTACGTCGTCTACGGAACGGCACCGGATGTCTACCGCTCGACGGTGAACGACACACGCACCCTCGACCCGAATGCGCAGTCGATCATCACGCCGATCCTCACATTCGCCGAGCCCTGGTCCGGCCTACTCAACAACGTGCTCACCGCGTTCTTCCTGCTGGTGCCGGTGCCGCTGCTCTCCAGCGGCGGTGGCCTGTACTACGTCGCGATCACCATCGTGCTGACAGTGATCTGGACATCCACATACATCGGTATGGCGAGGCTGCGCCGAGTGGATGCCGCGCAACTGAAGCAGGGGGCCCTCACGTCCGCGGCCCGTGCCGCAGCGATCCTGCTCGCCTTCCTTTGCGTTCAGGCGCTGTTCGAACCGGACTACGGCTCTGCCGTGCGGCACGTGACGCCGCTGCTGCCCGCTGCACTGCTGGTGTGCGGCACGACATTGCGAGCGCTGCCACGTCGCACCAAGCAGGGATTGGAGAGGATCGATGAGGGAATGACTACCGGGCAACCCGACGAGCGCGTCAGGTCGGTGCCCTGAGGTGCACATCATGTTCGTTGCACAGGCCGTGCACGGCGGCGGTGCCGAGGTCGTGGTGTGCAGGTGGTCGAACCGGCTCGTCGAACTCGGGCATCAGGTCGACGTGGTCACGACCGATCCGAAACTGCAGGACGCGCAACTCGATCGGCGGGTGACCCGCTTCCGCCTGCGCGAGGCTTCGGCGTTTCGGAAGGTGATCGCGTTGCGGCGGCTGGTCTCGAGGCGAGACCCGGACGTCGTCATGTCGCACCTGACACGGCAGAACGTGCTCCTTCTCGCATCGATGGCCACCTTGTCGCGTGCGAGAAGACCAATGGTCGCGATCGAAGAGCACAGCGTGCTCAGCCTGATCTCCGGATCTTCCGTCGCCGGAATCGGCGGCAGGTTCCTTGCTCGAACGTTGTACCCCCGCGCAGATCTCGTCATCGCCGTCTCCCATGCCACGGCGGCGGACCTACTCAGGTACGGCGTCGACGCCGACACTGTGCGAGTGGTCGCCAACCCACTTCTCGAAGACGGTGAGCTTGCATCACTGCCACGCGTTCCCGACGGAGCGAAAGCGGGAACTCACCCGCTCCGCTTGATCGCGTCGATGAGACTCGTGCCCCAGAAACGGCCCATTCGTGCTCTCGAGGCCACCCGAGAACTGCGCAACAGGGGGTACGACGCTCGGCTCGTGTTCTTCGGAGCCGGGCCTCTGCTCGAGGAGATGCGCACGGCATCGCGGGCAATGGATGTCCCCACGGAGTTCCGTGGCTGGACGGAGAGCTGGACCGAGGCTTGCGAACGAGAAGACATCGTCCTGCTCCCGTCTCGAGTCGAGGGATTCGGCAACGTCCTCATCGAAGCAGCGGCAGCCGGGCTTCGTGTCGTCGCTCCGTCGACAGCACTGGGAGTCGCGGACGCGGTGGTCCCCGGCGTCACCGGCGAACTGGCACTGACAGCCTCGGCATCCGACCTGGCCGACGCTGTCGAGCGCGCCATGAAGCTCGAGCCGCCGAGCCTGCCGGCATGGCTCGATCGCTTCAGCACGAGGGAGAGCACGGACGCACTTCTCGCCGTGCTCGCATCCCGGCCCTCGGCACGAGCATCCAGCACACCGGAAGGAAGCACCGAATGAGGATCCTCGTCGCCTCGTGGTCCTTCGCGCCGTCCGTCGGAGGCGTCGAGACCACCGCGGATCTCTTGGCGCGACACTTCATCTCTCGGGGCCATCAGGTCGTGGTGGCAACTGCGATCGGCGCCGAGGATCACGTGCATCGGCCGTACGCCGTCATCCGACGTCCGTCACCGTGGCGGCTCGCTCACCTCGTCGCCACCTCCGATGTCGTGTTCCACAACGCGATGAGCGTGAAGATGGCATGGCCGCTGCTCTTCATCAGACGACCCTGGGTTGTCGCCGTTCGTCTGTTCTTCGGTGACGAGCCGAGCAGGCGCGAGCGGGTGCGCCACGTCGCCCATCGCTACGCCCGCCTGATCGCCAACAGCCAGGCCACAGCGGACGACCTGCCGTATTCGTCGACGGTCGTGCGCAACGGTGTACGCACAGAGGTCTTTCGCGTGTCGACTCCCCCAAAGGATCGCGATCCCTGGCGCATCATCACCGCCGGCCGGCTGGCACACGTCAAAGGCTTCGATCTTCTCATCGAAGCGTTCGCCCGCCTGAGACTCGAAACCGGCAGAGGCGAGTTGACGCTGGTCGGGGACGGTCCCGAACGCGAGAATCTTGGGCGGCTGGCGGACGCTCGAGGAGTCTCCGAGTACGTGCACTTCGTTCCAGCACTGGCACAACACCAACTCGCGGAGCAATTCAATCGGCACGCCGTCGCCGTGATTCCGTCACGGTGGCGGGAGACGTTCGGCAACGTGGCCCTCGAGGCCATCGCCAGCGGATGCGCGGTGATCACCACATCGGGCGGCGGCCTCCCCGAAGCGGTCGGCGCCTGCGGGATCCTCGTTCCTGAGGCGACGGCGGATTCGCTCTACGAGGCGATGCACCGCGTCGTCGGACAGAAGGCACGCATCGCGCGGATGCTCGAGCACCGCGAGGAGCACGTGAGCTCGCTTTCGTCTGACGCCATGGGAGACGGATATCTCGCGGTCCTCGACGAAGAAGTGTCCCGACGAGCGCGACGATGATCATCCGGCCCATCCGTCCGGCCAGGGCGGCGAACACGACCTAGCTCGGCTGCCGTACCTCCGCGGGAAGAAGAAGGCCGCCGCGCATCGCATAGGTACGGTCGGCTTCACGTGCGACGGTCGGCTGATGGGTTACGAGCACCGCGATCATGTGCGGCTTCAGCAGCCGAATCGTCTCCACCACTTCCTGCTCGGTCTTCGGGTCGAGGGCACTCGTCGGCTCGTCGAGAACCAGCAGATCCGGCTTCTTGAGCAGAGCCCTGGCCAGCCCGATCCTCTGTCGCTGCCCGCCGGAAAGGTTTCTACCGTCCTCGTGGATCTCGGTCATCAGCCCGTCGGGAAAACGCACCGGCTCGAGCAGCAGAGACGCCATCCCGATAGCCGAGTGGATCTCTGCCTCGGACGCATCGCGATAGAACCGCACGTTGTCCGCGACCGTCCCCGGTATCAGGCGGACTTCCTGAGGGAGGTAGGCGATGCGCTCGTACCAATCGCGGTCGCGAACGGTCTCCACCTCGATGTCGTTGACGAGGTAGTCGCCGCTCCTCGGCTCCACCAGGCGCAACAGCACCTTGAGGAACGTCGACTTGCCCTCGCCGGAGGCGCCCGTGATGGTGATGAGCTCACCGCGGGAGGCACGAAAATCGCTCGGCTTCAGCTGCTGGTCGTGCTCGCCATAGCCGTATGTCACCCCCCGCAGCTCGATGTCGTGGATGCCTCCCAGGCGGTCGCGCCCCCAGACGACGTCGTCAGGAGGGAAGGAGGCGATGCGCGACGTCACACTGACGGCGTGCACGGCCAGTTCGTGCAGATTCTGCGAATCCGACTGGATGTTCTGCACGTACGAAAGCGATCGCACGAGGAGCAAGGCGATCACCGCCACGGCGCTCACTGCACTCGGCGACACGAGAAGAACCACCCCGAGGACCGCCAGAGCGAGAAGCAGGATCGACACTCGGAAGACGATCGGCGAGCCTCGCCAGATCATCCGACTTCGCATCCAGGAGCCTGCTATCTCGTGGATTCTCTCGTCAGCCGCCTCCTCCACCTTCTCTCGGACTCCGAACACCTTCGCCTCTGTGCCCAAGCGGGAGACGATCGAGACGAAGCCCGCCAACGAGGCATTGGCGTGCACCCACGCGTTGTTCGATCGAAGGTTCATCCGGGACAAAGGAAGGAAGAGCAGCGCAAGCAACGCCCCCATTCCGATGAGGCTCATGGCTGCGATCGGCGACACGAAGAAGGCGGCAACCACGAGCATCGCCAGATTGACCGCGTTCGCGGCGACATTGCCGGCGAAGATGAATCCGTCGGCGGACCGCGCGATGCCTTGAGAGGCCAGCTCCTGCATCTCGCCAGGCGGAATGTTGCTCTGCCCGCTCACCGACGTGAAGAGGAATCGGTGCAGAAGAAGCCGACGCAGGCCGATGGATCGGCGGTTGGTCTCACGAAGAATCAGCCAGACGGCTCCGACCTGCATGACGATCGTCAGCACTCCGGCGACGATGCCGGCCACGATCGTGGCTCCCAGGCTGGACGGCATGAAGGGGACGCGACTGACGACGCTGCTCTGCGCCCCGCCGAGTGAAAGAGTCCCGACCTGCACGATGAAGATGAGCAGGAGCGCTTCGCTGGCACCTCCCACGACGCTCAGCGCAGCAATGGCGGCAAGCGTCCGTTTCGATGTACCGCGCAACAACTGCGCCAGGGATGTGCGGCGAATCGTCTGTCCAAGACCCATGTACCTCTCCCGTTACGTCACGGTCCGCCGAGCACATCGGCATACACGCCGTGTGCCATGAAGTCGATCAATACGCCCCAGCCCGGTTGAGCACGGCCCGCAAGGTGCGCCACAGTACGACGACGTCACCGGTCAGCGACCAGTTCTCGACGTAGTAGAGGTCCATACGAATGGCTTCCTCCCATGCGACGTCGGAGCGTCCGCTCACCTGCCAGAGCCCGCTGATACCCGGCTTGAGAAGCAGGCGACGGTAGTCGCGACCGTGATAGAGCGCCAGTTCAGCCGCGCGCTGTGGGCGCGGCCCGACCAGGCTCATCTGTCCGAGGAACACGTTGAAGAGCTGGGGCAGTTCGTCCAGCGAATAGTTGCGAAGGAACTCGCCGATCGGCGTGAGCCGCGGGTCGTCTCGCACTTTGAACAGTGGTCTGTCGTCGGTGCCCTGGGCTGTGAGGAGGGCGGAGAGTGCAGCATCCGCTCCCGGCACCATCGAGCGGAACTTGAACATCGAGAACTCGCGACCTCCTGTGCCCACCCGACGTTGCACGTAGAAGATGCCGCCCTTGCTCGTCGTCGCCACCGCGATCATGACGGCGACGATCACGGGCGAGAGCACGCAGATCAGCAGGAACGACCCGATGAGGTCGAAGCCCCGCTTCGCGACGAGTTTGCCTCCGGTGTACCGGGGCATCTCCACGTGCATCAGCGGCAGGCCTGCGACGGGACGGGTATGGATGCGCGGACCGCCGACATCGATGAGACTCGGCGCGACGATCAGGTGCTCACGACCCGGCTCGAGGCTCCAGCTGAGTTCGCGGACCTGGTCGGGCGAGAGGTCGTCTGCCCCGGCGATCACGACCGTGTCGGCGCCACTGAGCCGCATGGATCGCGGCACGTCGTCCAGTCCACCCAACACGAGCGCGTCCGTCGAAGCATCCCTCTCGCCGTGCGGAACGCACACCCCGACCACGCGGTAGCCGCTCTGCGGAGATCGCCCGAGTTCGCTCACGACATGCGCGACATTGGCCGGCGACCCGGCGACCACCACGCGCGACATGTAGTGACCGGCGACCCGTTTCGCGACCAACCATTGACGCGCCAGCCACCTGCCCAACAGCAGAAAGACGAGTCCCAGTGGAAAAGCGAGCAGCACGTAGCCGCGCGCGATGTCGATCCGGAACAGAAACGCGACGATCGCGACGAAGCCGAAGACACGTACCGTGGCATCTGCGACGAGTCGGTACTCGCCGCTGCCGGAGCCGACTTCTCGATAGCCGCGGGTGCCGTACACCGTGAGTGCCAGCATCCAGATCGCCACGATGACCACGGAGATCACCGTGTAGCTGAGGACGAGCGCACCGCGTCCCATGTCCCGGAACTCGACGTCGCTCGTTCCGAACCCGAACCAGGCGATCTGCACCCCTGAGACCACCCAGGCGAGCACGATCAGGTCGATCAGCACGAGCCGTGTCGCATAGCGGACAGGCCATGGGCGCCATGCGCCCGGATCGCGACGCGGACGGGCGTTGTTCCACCCGGCGACTTGCCCGACGTGGTCGACCACGTAACCCCCAGCGGGTGCGGCACTCCCCGAATGTGCCGACGCCCGTTCTCCACCGTAACCCGAGTGGGCCCAGACCTCTAGGCCTCCAACGAACCCCTGCGGTCGGAGAACTCGGCCTCGACGACGACGTCGGGTGAGGTCGGGCGTTGCCGCGCCGAATCCGCCAGAGCCGCCGCGATCACTTGGGCGGCATCATCGAGTACGGCTGCAACGCGCTCGTACTCGCTGGCTGGACGTCCGATCGGGTCGGCAACGTCGTCGTCGGCCTCCGGCTCTGCAGCACGCTCCGCCGCAACGGATGCCGCCAGCCGCTCCAGTGTCGGCGTCGCGTCGCGAGGCATCCGCTGAGCCAGCCGCGCGAACTCCTTCATCGTGAAGGTGCGCCGCACCGCGCCAGGCACGCTGCGCACCGTGTCTGCTCGGATCGCCCGGGTCGCTGTGAGTACCAGATCGGCGGACAGCACCATCTGCTCGGTCAACTGACGGGCGCGGTGCGGGACCGCGGAGCCGACTCGCGCGATGACCGCAGTGCGGGCATCCGCCGTCATCGGCGATCCGACCTCCGCGAGGATGCCAGCGCTCTCCACGACGAATCCGGGGACGTCGCCGAGGCGAGCGCGCAGCAGTTGGGCAGCCATCGGCGAGCGGCAGGTGTTCCCGGCGCAGACCACCAGGACACGGAACGGCTGCAGTGCTTCCGTCATCGTCCGTGCCGGCCGGCCAGACGCGAGCCGTCGGGGCCGAACCCGTCATTGCGTTGTGTGGCCGCCGGTGTGACCGGCGTCTCCGTTGACTCGGTCGAGTATCCGTAGCCGTAGCCGCTGTACCCGTACAGGCCGTATCCGTAGGCGTCGGGTCCCTTCGTCGGCAGCATGGTGATGACGATACCGGCCAGTCGTGCTCCCACGTTCGTGAGGGCGGAGACCGAGCCCTTCAGTTGCGCCTTGCGCGTGCGGCTCGCGGCGACCACGAGGAGCGTGTTGCCGACCGTTCTGCCGAGCACGGCGGCATCCGTCACCGGCAGGAGCGGGGGCGAGTCGAACAGCACGTAGTCGTACATGCCCTCCACCCGCTGAATGAGGCTCGCCATCGCCTGAGATCCGAGGAGTTCGCTCGGGTTCGGTGGCACCGACCCGGCAGGCAACGCTGAGAGGGATGTCTTTCCCCACGGTTGCACCACGTCAGACAGTTCGGCCCTGCCGATCAGCACATCCGTCAGGCCGACAGCACCCTCGATCCCGAGATAGTGCGCAACGCGCGGCTGGCGCAGGTCCGCGTCGATCACGAGCACGCGATTTCCGGCATCGGACAAGGCGATCGCGAGGTTGACGCACGTGGTCGTCTTGCCCTCGTTCTCGATGGACGACGAGATCACGAACGTGCGGGCGTCCGCCCCGACATCGAGGAACTGCAGGTTCGTGCGCAGTGTGCGGAACGATTCGGCACGTGCACCACGTGGGTCGGCCTGCACGATCAACGGTCGCGACGTCGCCTTCGCGTCGTAGACGATTCCGCCGACGATCGGGACGTCCGTGATCTGTTGAACGTCGCGCTCGTTGCGCACCCTGGTGTCGAGGGTCTCCCTCATCAGGGCGATGCCCCCTCCGACGACAAGGCCGATGATCGCGCCGAGGAGCACGTTGAGCCAGAGCTTGGGGCTGGATGGCGAGTCGGGCACGTTCGCGATCTGCACGCGGGTGAGCTTCACCGGAGAGACCGACCCCTTGCCGTTCGGCGTCTCGAGCGCTTGCACCGTCTTCGACAGGCTCGCGGCGGTCTGATTGGCGATCCAGGCGGATTGAGTGGCCTTCGTCGAGATCGCCGTGATGTCGATGATCGTCGTGTTGGCCGGCGACGACGCCGAGACGCGCGTCGAAAGCTGCTCTGGCGTCATGCGCAGGCCCAGCTTCGCCGCGACCGGTGCCAGCACGACCGGCGTGTTCACCAGGTCGGCGTAGGTCTGCACTCGCTGCTGCGTGAACGAGTTGCCCTGCACGAGATCCGCCACGTTGTCGCTCGCCTGCGTCGAGACGAAGACCTTGGCAGATGCCTCGTACCGCGGCGTCGCAAGCAACGAGTAGGCGGCGGCGACGATGACTCCGACGAGCGTGAGCGCGACGATGAGAATCCACTGCTTGCGCAGCACTCGCACATAGCCCCGCAACTCCATGGAAGCCGCCTTCCCCCGTGAGCCATGGTGCCACAGGGATTGCGGTGGCCGCCACGGTACCGAGTAATGACATGTCGGCCATTCCTTGGCTATCGACTGCGTTTGTGAAAGCCTTCAGACACGCGGATGCCCGTTGTTCGATCTGAGTCGCCCACGAAGGAGCCAGACGATGTTGCCCTCGATCAAACGACTGAACTCGAAGACGTTGGTACTGCTGGGCGCAGTTGTCGGTGTCATTCTGATCGCTCTCGGCATCGTCGTCGCGAGCCTGACACAAGACCTCACGTTCCTGGTGATCGCTCTGCTCGTTGTGGCGATCGAAGCCACCGCCATCGGCGTGCTGCTCGTGCGAATCGGGCTGATCACGATGTCGGTCTCCACCCGCTGGCAGACCGCGATCGATACGAACGCCCTGCTCCAGCTGTACCAGAACTTCTCGCCGACGAGCCCGATGCCATCGCCTGGCGGAGTCGCCGCTACCCCGCGCACGCTGTATTACCTGGCATCGGTGGCTTCGGAAATACCGGCGGGTCACACCGTGGTCGAGTGCGGCAGCGGCATCTCGACGCTCTGGACGGGGCTGGCACTGAAGAAGAGCGGCCGGAACGTGCGGCTCATCTCGTTGGAGCACCTCGAGGTCTACGCCGAAGAGACCAGAAGGAATGTCGACGCCCTCGGGCTCTCCGACATCGTCGAGGTGCGAGTCGCCCCTCTGACGGAGCAGGCGATCAACGGGGTCCGGTATCAGTGGTACTCGGCCGACGCCCTCACCGACGTCAGCAATGTCGCCCTGTTGTTCGTCGACGGTCCTCCCGGCACGGTCGGGCGTGACGCGCGGTTCCCTGCGGTCCCTCTGCTGGCATCCGCCCTCGACGACGGGGCTCGCATCGTGCTGGACGACACCGATCGCAAGCACGAACAAGAGATCGCAGACAACTGGATGGCTTCGGCGTGGTCGGGTGCGACGCTCCGCAAGCTCACTGCGACGGATCGGTCGACGGTGTTCGAGTTCTCCCGATCCGACTCCTGACGTCGCATCTCACGCAGGTCGGATGACACCTATGTGAAGTCCGGGTCCGGCTCGCTCTCGTAGGCGACAGCCGAGCCGGTCAGCGGCCAATGCCTGCGACCATTGTTGAGCGTGCCGCCGCTCTCTTGCAGATAGCAGGCACCGCACAACGACTGGTAGACGACGTCATCGCCATCCTCGATCGCCACCTGATCTCCGTCGAAGACGAAGACGCCGTTGATCGTGCGCGCATTGAAGATGGCTTTGCGTCCGCATCGGCAGATCGTCTTCAACTCTTCGAGGCTGTGCGCGACCTCGAGCAACCGCCTGCTGCCGGGGAACGCGACGGTCTGGAAGTCGGTGCGGATGCCATATGCCAGAACCGGAATATCCTCGAGAATCGCAATGCGCAGCAGGTCGTCGACCTGAGCCTCTGTGAGGAACTGGGCCTCGTCGACCAGCAGGCAGCTGACGTCTCTGCCGAACCTCGAGATCGTGCGCTCGCGCTGGATCTGGAAGCGGTGATAGAGGTCGGCGACGGCGTCGATCACGAAGTCGGCGTCACGCGTCACGCCGAGCCTGGAGACGATGCCCGCGTCGCCCTTCGTGTCCACCGCCGGCTTGGCCAGCAGCACACGGTGACCGCGCTCCTCGTAGTTGTAGGCAGCTTGCAGGAGCGCAGTGCTCTTGCCGCTGTTCATCGCCCCGAACCGGAAGTACAGTTTCGCCACCCCGCCATCGTATGTTGAACGACGGCCTAGCTGAGATACCCGTCCTCAGCCGCACGGCTGGCCAGCTCGGCTCTGGTGCTCGTCGGACGCCCGGCGCGACCGTACTTCTCGCGAACCCGTCGAAGGTACGTCTTCGCCGTCTCGAACTGCACGTTCATCGCTGCGGCGACCTGCGACGTCGAGTTGCCGTCCACATACAACAGCAGCGCCATGCGCTCTCCATCGCTGAGCTTCGGCTTGGTACTGACCTGCGGGTCCGGTGAGAGGCCCATCACCGACTTGGCGACAGCCATCACCTCGCGAACGGGCTGCGCTTTGGAGAGGAAGGCGAGCGCCCCCGCTCCGAGGCATCGTTCGCGTTCCTCCGGGGTGTCGAGCGCCGTCAGCACGATCACCGATGCCCCCGCCGCTCGGCACGTGCGCACTCGGGCCTCGATGGAGACCTTTTCGCCGAGGTTCAGATCCATCAGCACGAGATCGGTCGGGAATGCCGGCGAGTGCACCAGCTGCACCCACGTGGGAGCGGCGACAGCGAGCTCGAACAACGGTTCGTGGTCGCGGATCCAACTCGACAGACTGTCGAGAAGCACCTCGTGGTCATCGAGGATGCCCACCCGCACGCGCGTGCGCACCTCACGCTGGATCAAAACCGAACCTCACCGTCATGCTCGAGCCGGCTTTCGTGGTCATGGCGTCGCCGCTGAGCGATCGCAGAACGCTGAAGAACGGTCGGGTCGCCCTGCGCAGACGACGCCATTCGCTCACGCCATACAATCGCAACTCGAACCCGGCGCGCTCCGATGACTCGACCGTCGGCGTGCGGGTCAGGCTGATCGCGGTGTCAGCAGGATCGATCAGCCCGAGGCGCACCAGCTCGATGAGGCACGCGCTGATCGCCGCACGCTCGCTCGCCGGCACCCGCTGTGCGAGGTGCGCCGGATCGTTGACGGCATTCGGCTTCATGCCGGTCGTGGCGGCGAGCCGATCGAGCCAGGTGCTCCTGAGCTCTTCGATGGCATGTTCCCTGAGCTGCGCCGCCGTGCGCGCGGCCGCTTCGATGTCGGCCTGCGTCACGCTTCCACGGGCTGCGATGGATGCCAGCAGCGGCAGTGTGGTCCGCTTCAGTTCGGCGACCTGCGCACGGTGCAGAGCGACTTCCTCGAGCAGGCGAAACTCCGGCCCCAGCCCTGCCATGCCTGCGCGCGAGGACCTCGTCCATTCCGCGGCGAATCGACTGATAACGGCTCCGCATGTGGCGGCGACGGCGGCGAGCACGAGCACGGGAGTCGCCGCGACGACGACATACACGTACGGCGTGTTGATGATGTGCAAGGAACCGGTCTGCTCGGCGGCGAGCACACCGACCACCAGGGCGCCCAGTGCGCCGAGAACGATCAGCTCCAGCGCGGGGCGGAGCCAGAGCATCCCGAGCACGATCAGGCCGACGCCGATCTGCCCCCAGTCGTCTTGGACGAGGCGGTTGTGCCCCCAGGTCGACACCGCAGAGAGCACCGACGCGAGCACGGTCATGCCGACGACCAGGACGGCTGCCGGCCGGCCGAGGCGGGCAATGCTCGGATGCGCGGCGATCGCCAGCACCACGGCGGCGGCGAACAGCATCCCCACGGCGACGACCGCCAGCTCCGGTCGAACGATCTCGTTCCCGTGGGTCACGCTCTGGATGACGGCGTAGCCGACGGCCACCGCACCCGCGAGAGGCGCGAGAAGCCATGCCGCAGCGGCTCCGATCGGATCGAAGCGGCTCGGAACACGGTCCAGAAGGCTGGAGCCCATCAGAGGCTGCCCCCTTCGGCGGTCGGCACGACCATCAGCACGGATGTGCCGGCCCCTGCCCTGGAGAAGACCGACACCGAGCCGCCGACTCGTTCCACCCTGTCGATCACTGACTGCAACAGGCCCATGCGGTCGTTGTCCTCGCGGGCGAGGAGGGAGACGTCGAAGCCGCGGCCGGCATCCACCACGACAAGCGATACCTCGTCATGCGATGCGGAGAGCACGACCTCTGCCCTGGATTGCCCGGAGTGCTTGAGCACGTTGACCAGACACTGCCTCGCGGCGAGGCCCATGGCGCGCCTCGCCTCAGACGAGAGCGCCGAATAGGGGCCCCGATCGCCCGACACATCGACGACGAGACCGGAATCCCGTGCGTGATCGATCGCCCGCGCCAGATCGCTCTGCCGCCATTCGACGTGGTCGGCGGCGTCGAGCCGATCGCCTGCGCGGTGCGGTGCGGTCGTCCAATGGCTGATGTCTGATTCGAGCCGTTCGCGCAGACTCGGCACCAGGGGACCCGGCTGTGTCGATGCCAGTGCCGCCAGCTCGCTCAGAGTCGTGTCGTGCAGTTCGGCGCGCAATTCGGCTGCCACTTCGAGGCGCAGCTCGTCGACGTGCTGTTCGCGCAGGGTCCTCAGGATCAGTGCGTGGGCACCTCGGTACGATCCGCGCGTGATGCCGTTGAACAGCAGCAGCGCCATGAAGAGGATGTAGGCCGCCAGCGAGATCGAGTCGAAGCGGAATTGCCGTCCGGCGACCAGCGCAGCGGCGAACACCGCGAGGTCACCCAGCGCATAGGCCGCAGTCGCCCAGAGCACGCCGACGCGCGTGTCCTGACGCGATCCGCCGATCAGCATCAGTGCGACCAGCGGCAAGGCGACGACGAAGAGGTCGGTGTTCGTGTACGAAGCCGTCTGCTGCAGCACGGCCACCGTGTAGGCGAACGTGGACAGGCATCCGACCACGGCATAGGCGCCCATGACGACGCGGTTGCCGGTCGCCATCACGACGATCAGGAGCACGATCATCGGCAACAGGCTTCCCGCCGCCCACCACCGCACTCCTCCCACCACGAAGAAGCCCGGCGCGAGCACGGATGCCAGGGCCGCGGCGAGACAGATCAACGCGGCAACCTGCGTCGACGTGGCGATCGCACGGTTCCCGGCTTCACGCGCCACCTGGGCGGGCACCCCGAGAGACATCCTCAGGATTATGACACGGTGACGGGTCGACGTGTACCCCTCTCTCGTACCCCGATCTTCACGGATGCGCGACCTGTTCCTGTGGATGGCTCCGGTGCGGCATCGAGCAGAACCGAATCAGAAGAGCGTGAGGCGCTCTTCGGGTACGACCGATGCGGGAGCCGGTTCTCCCGCTAGCCGAGTCCGTTCACCGTTGTCGTCGCGCATCACATTCAGTGCAGCGGACCGCACGCCGCCCGTCACCGGATCTTCCTCGCCGCGTTGCAGGCCGTGCGCGGTGATCAGCGGTTTGATGCGGGCGGCCAGCCACTTGCGGTAGTCCACCGGGGCGTAGGCCTTCGTCGCGTACATCGCCTCGTACTTCGGGACGAGCTCGGGATGCTCGCGCTCGAGCCACAGCATGAACCACTGTTTGACGCCGGGGCGCAGGTGAAGCGCCGTGTAGAGAACCGAGGTGGCACCGGCATCCTTCGCCGCGGTCAGCGCCGCGTCGAGGTGGGCTCGCGAGTCGGTCAGGTACGGCAGGATCGGCATCATGAAGACGGAGCAGTCCATTCCGTGTTCTCGCACTGCGCGCACCGTCTCGAGCCGTGCTTTGGTGCTCGGAGTTCCTGGCTCGACGGACTTCTGCAGCTCGTCGTCGTACACCGCGATCGACATGGCCAGGTCGACCGGGACCCGGGTGGCGGCATCCGCGATGAGATCGAGGTCGCGACGCAACAGGGTGCCTTTGGTGAGGATGCTGAACGGCGTTCCCGACTCGGCGAGCGCCGAGATGATCGACGGCATGAGCGCGTATCGGCCCTCAGCACGCTGATAGGGATCGGTGTTGGTGCCGAGTGCGACCGGATGCCTGCCCCAGTTCGGCTTCGCGAGTTCCTTGCGCAGCACCTCGGCCACGTTGACCTTGACGATGATCTCCCGATCGAAGTCGGTGCCCATGTTGAGCTCGAGATACCGGTGCGTGGGTCGGGCGAAGCAGTAAATGCATCCGTGACTGCAGCCCCGATACGGGTTGATGGTCCAGCCGAACGGCAGGGCTCCGCCGCCGCCCGGCACCTTGTTCAGAGCGGACTTCGCGAGCACCTCATGGAACGTCACGCCGGCGAAGTCGGGGGTACGCACCGAGCGCACGAGGTTGTTGAGCTTGGCGAGGCCGGGGAGGGCATCCGTCTGCTCAACCGAGATCTCCTGCCCGCTCCACCGCATACTTCATTCGAACTCATTTTCGAGTGAAATGCAACCCGCATCCGCGGGTGTGTCGGCTATGTATCCAGACCGGCCGCGCATCCGCACATCCACGTCCGGAGCTACCGCGACCGCTGCGCCGGCCCGGTCGACTCGCGAGGCACCAGGTGCACGGGCAGGACGACCGGTTCCGTGGGGCGCGAACCCTCGATCTCGTCGAGTACGAGGCGCACCGCCTCGTCGGACTTCGCGACGACATCCTGCGCGATCGTCGTCAGCTTGGGGGTGACATACGAGCTGAGGTCGATGTCGTCGAAGCCGACGACCGATACATCGCCCGGGACGCTCGCTCCGGATGCCCGCAGCCCTTCGAGCAGGCCGGCCGCGAGGATGTCCGCTGTCGCGAACACCGCCGTGGCATCCGGATGCCCGCGCACCAGCCCCCGCCCGAGCTCGACGCCCGCCGCGTACGAGGTGTCCGCCACGACGTCGCGCGAGGCATCCCACCGCAGTCCGGCCTTCTCCTGCGCCGCGACGAATCCTGCATGACGCTGTTGCACCACACCACTGGCGGCGAAGGCCGGGCCGGCGAACACGATGCGCCGGTGGCCCAACGAGATCAGGTGCTCGGCCGCCAGGCGGCCACCCTCGAAGTCGTTCGAACGCACGCCGGTCGTGACGACATTCGGCGAGTAGCTGTCGAGGGCGAGGATCGGCGTCTCCCCGACGGCGGTGAACGAATCGACATCCGCATCGACGAAGCCGAGCAATATCACGCCGTCGAGGTTCCATGACTTCACCGCCTCGAGCACCTCGGACGGCCTCGCCACACCGCGCAGCAGCAGGTGATAGCCGGCCTTGCGCAGCCTCCGTTCGAGCAGACCGAACATCGCGGCGTTGTGCGGACTGACCATCAGGCTGTCCTCGTCCGCGGCGGGCACCAGCAGACCGATCATGCGCGACGCGTTCGCCGCGAGCGACCTCGCGGAGGCGCTGGGCACGTAGCCCCGGCGCGCGACGATCTCCTGTACGCGTTCGATCGTGGACTCCGAGACCCTCCCGCGGTTGCCGTTGATCACGTTCGAGACGGTCATGACGCTGACGCCGGCCTCATCGGCGATGTCCTTGAGCGTCACCCGCACGGTGTCCCCTTCTCTGCGCTGTGTCTGCGCTCGTGGCCGCGAACTCGTTCCATCCGCCGCTCAAAGTACCGCGAATACAACGCCGAGCGACGGCATCCGGTCCGTCGACGGCGCAGCGCTGTACCCCGCGGCCTCCCTCGGCGGATGCCACGGGATCGCGCTTGACAGCCGTCACGAAGTGGCTCTATCGTCAACTCCCAGTACGGCAAGTGTAGCGCTAAACCTTTCGGCGGACTCCCCCACGGGCGTGTGGGAGATCGCCCCTCCGATCGCGCCGAATGCGCGAGGTCCGACGCCGAGCGGCGCTCGAGGCGATCGGCAGGGGCGGTCGCCGAAAGGGTCAGGGTCGCAAGGGCAAGTCGCTGCACGCCCACCCGAAGAGACCTCGCCCCGAGAGAAAGAACACGACGACGTGACGATCACCGATGACGCACCGGCCGACGGCTCCACGATGGCCGAAACGGTGGGCGAGGCGACGACCGAACGGATCGGCGACGCCGACTGGTGGCGCACCGCGGTGGTTTATCAGGTGTATCCACGCAGCTTCTCCGACTCCGATGGCGACGGCGTCGGCGATCTCGCCGGCGTGCGAGGCCGGCTGCCCTACCTTCATGAGCTCGGCGTCGACGCGATCTGGTTCACGCCCTGGTACTCCTCGCCGCTGGCCGACGGCGGTTACGACGTCGCGGACTACCGCACCATCGACCCGGTGCTCGGATCGCTCGAGGAGGCCGAACTGCTGATCGTTCAGGCGCGCGAGTTGGGCATCCGCACGATCGTCGACATCGTGCCGAACCACGTCTCTGATCGGCACGCCTGGTTTCAGGATGCCCTCGCCGCAGCTCCCGGATCGCCGGAGCGCGACCGGTTCTGGTTCCGCCAGGGACGGGGCGTCGACGGCAGCCTGCCGCCCACCGACTGGGAGTCGAGCTTCGGCGGTGGTACGTGGACACGAACGACGGACCAGGACGGCACACCCGGCGAGTGGTACCTGCATCTCTTCGCGCCGGAGCAGCCCGACCTCAACTGGCAGAACGCCGACGTACGTGCCGAGCACGAGGACGTGCTGCGGTTCTGGTTCGATCGCGGAGCTGCCGGCGTGCGCATCGACTCTGCCGGCTTGCCCGTGAAGGACCCCTCGCTCCCCGACATGCGGGGCGTTTCCGGATACGGCGCCGGCGAGCATCCACACCTCGACAGAGACGAGCTGCACGACATCTACCGGGCGTGGCGACGCGTCGCCGACTCCTACGACGAGCCCCGTGTGCTCGTCGCCGAGGTCTGGCTGGCCGACGCGGATCGCTTCGCCGCCTACCTGAGGCCGGACGAGATCCACACCGCCTTCAACTTCGACTTCATGACCGGCCCGTGGCGAGCGGATGCCGTACGCGCCGTCATCGACGCCACCCTGCGCAGCCACGCGCCCGTCGGCGCACCGGCGACCTGGGTGCTCTCGAACCACGACATCACCCGTCCGGTGACGAGGCTCGGCCGGGCGGAAACGTCGTTCTCGTTCGACGCCAAGCGTTTCGGCACTCCGACCGACCGCGCTCTGGGAGAGCGTCGGGCGCGAGCGGCTGCACTGCTCGCCGCAGGCTTGCCCGGCGTGCTCTACGTGTACCAGGGCGACGAACTCGGCCTGCCGGAGGTGGAAGACCTGCCGCGGGAGTCGATCACCGATCCGATGCACTTCCGTTCAGGCGGCGTCGACCCCGGCCGCGACGGATGCCGTGTGCCGCTTCCCTGGACGTCCACCGGCAGCGCATTCGGCTTCTCGCCCGACGGTGCGTCCACCACGCCGTGGCTCCCTCAGCCGCGGGACTGGGGTCCGCTCAGCGTGCAGGCGCAGTCGCAGGATCCGTCGTCGATGTTGTCGCTCTACCGCAGCGCATTACGGCTGCGTCGCGCCGAGCCGGCGCTCCGCAGCGAGCGCTTCTCGTGGGTGCCGCAGCGGGCATCCGGTGTTCTCTCATTCGCCAGAGGGGACGATCTGATCTGCATCGTCAACTTCGGGCCGCACGATCACGCGCTCGAGCCGGATGCCGACATCCTGCTCGCCAGCGCCCCACTCGTCGGCGGTGCCCTGCCGCCCGACACCGCGGTATGGCTCCGTCGCAGACCGGGCGCCGCGCATCCAGCACCACCCGAAACAGCACTGCACCCAAGTGATCAACAGAGGAGTTGACATGTCCAACACGTTCCGCAGAGCGGTGGCGATCTCGGCGGCGGCCGCGATCGCGGCGCTCGGCCTTGCCGGATGCTCGTCGTCCGGCACCAGCACCCCCACCGACGGCAAGGTGACGATCACTGTTGCCGAGGACGTCGGCCTGCAGCCGGCCGCCAAGAAGGACATCGAGAACCGCGTCGCGAAGTTCGAGAAGAAGTACCCGAACATCACGGTGAAACCGCAGGAATACAAGTGGACGGCGACGACCTTCTCCGCCCAACTGGCGGGAGGCACGCTGCCGAACGTGTTCACCGTGGCGTTCACGGACGGCAAGGGGCTCATCCAGCAGCACCAGGTCGCGGACATCAGCAAGGAAGTAGCCGAGTACCCGTGGGCGAAGAAGCTCAACTCGTCGGTGGTGAAGAACGGTGAGGACTCCAAGGGTGCGATGCTCGCCGTGCCGATCGCCGCTTACGGCCAGGCTCTCCACTACAACCGGGACCTGTTCACGAAGGCCGGGCTCGACCCCGACAAGCCTCCGACCACCTGGGCGCAGATCCGCAAGGATGCCAAGCAGATCTCCGAGAAGACCGGCCAGGCCGGCTACGCGACGATGACGAAGGACAACACGGGCGGCTGGACCCTCACCACGATGGCGTACGCGCTCGGTGGGCGTGCCGAGAGCGGCGTGGGCGCCAAGACGAAGGCGACAGTGAACTCGCAGGCGTTCGTCGACGCGCTCGATCGGCTGCACGACATGCGCTGGAAGGACGACTCCATGGGATCGAACTTCCTCTACGACTGGAACGGCATCAACCAGGCGTTCGTCGCCGGCCAGGTCGGCATGTACGTCTCAGGTGGCGGCAACTACTCGTCGCTGGTCGCGCAGAACAACATCGACCCGAAGATGTACGGCGAATCCGTCGTGCCGTTGCAGGGCGAGGATGCCGGTGCGCTCGGCGGCGGAACGCTCGCGATGGTGAGCACCAAGTCCACTGCAGCTCAGCAGGAGGCATCCGTGAAGTGGATCGACTACTTCTACATGGAGAACCAGTTCGATCAGAAGACGGCGACGTCGACTGCGAAGGCCCAAGCCGACGACAAGCAGGCCGTCGGAGTGCCGCAGGTGCCGGTCTTCGACAAGGCGACCTACGACAAGTACATGGGGTGGATCGAGCCGTACGTGAACGTGCCGGTCGACCAGTTCAAGTACTACACGGACAAGGAGTTCGAGCAGCCGTTGCTCGCTGAGCCCGCCGAGAACACGCAAGACCTCTACGGCGCACTCGACCCCGTCGTCCAGGCGGTGCTCACCGACCAGAACGCCGACATCCCCACGCTGCTCGCTGCGGCGAACGCCAAGGTGCAATCGCTGCTCGACGCGGCGCAATAGCGCGCCGCCACCCCCGCCGCCGCCCCGCCCCGCCGGTCCCGATCCGGGCCACCAGGAGGGCGGGGCGACCACTACCCGATCGGCAGAGGCGCGAGGGGGAGCTCGTCGCCGGACCAGCGGCGGCGCAACCAACGGTCGTGGCTCGCCACGACCACCGCTCCCGGGTAGCTGCCGAGAGCATCCTCGAGCTCGCCGGCCAGCGTCAGCGACAGATGGTTCGTCGGTTCGTCGAGCAGGAACACATGCGGCGGCTTCGCGATGATCAGCGCAAGCGCGAACCTGCGCTGCTGCCCGACCGAGAGCGCTCCGACCGGGCGATCGAGATCCCGCGGTGCCAGCAGCCCGAGCGAGGTGAGCGGAAGCTGCTCCGCCCGCCGCTCCCCCAGCGCCGACCGGTACAGCGCCCGCGGGGTCGCGGCAGGGTCCGCGAATCGCACGTCCTGCTCGAGCAGGCCGACGCGCAGCGCCTTGCGCCGCGACACCGTGCCGGAATCCGGCGTGATCGTCCCCGCCAACAGCCCGAGCAGCGTGGATTTGCCGGCGCCGTTCGGGCCGGTGACCAGCAGCCGGGTGTCGGGCTCGATGCGCAGGCGGTCGACGCGCAGGCGGTGCTCGACCCGCGCATCCGTCACCTGCAGCAGGGTGCCGGCCGAGTCGTCCAGCGCGTGCGATCCGCTCGGGATGCCCGCGAAGCTCAGCAGCGCAGGCGGCTTGCGCACCTGGTCGCGTTCGAGCTCGTCGAGGCGTCCCTGCGCGTTGCGCACCCGGCGCGCGATCTGCGCGTCGACCCGCTGCCCCTTGAAGACGCCGATGAACTTGTCGTTGTCGCGCGGCGCCCTCGGGCTGTGCGTGGCGCGGGCGGTCACCGCCGTGGAGTGGCGCAGCGCGTTCAGCTCGTCCTGCTCGTCGCGGTACTGCCGCTCCCAGCGCTCGCGCTCGCCAGCCTTGTGCACGAGGTACGCCGTGAACGCGCCCTCGCCGGTGGATGGAGCGCCGAACACGGTCGCGCCGTTACCGGATGCCTGCACGCCGCTGCCGCTTCTCCCCGCGTCCGCCGCCGGCGAGTGACCGCCGAGCGCCGCACGCGATGGGTCGAGGTCCACCAGCGTTGTTGCGACCGCGTCGAGGAACGCGCGATCGTGGCTGGCGAACATGACCGGACCGCTCCACCCGACCAGCTGTCGTTGGAGGAACTCCACTGCGTCGTCGTCCAGGTGGTTGGTCGGCTCGTCGAGCAGCAAGGCGTCCGGTCGCCGCAGAAGCAGCGCCGCCATCGCGAACCTGCTGCGCTGGCCGCCGGAGACCTCGCCGAGCGTGCGATCGAGCGGGATGCCCGACACGCCCAGCCCCGCGAGCACGCGGTCGCGCCTCGAGTCGGCTGTCCAGACATCCGCTCGCTCGGCTGCGGCGAGCGCCGCGTCGTAGCGTTCGGATGCCTGCAGCAGCTGCTCCGCGTCGGATGCCTCCCCGAGCGCGATGCCGGCGGCATCCAGCTCGCGCTCGATGGCGCGCACTTCGGCGAGCGCCTGTTCGACGAGCGACGCGAGCGTGTCCCGAGGTGCGAACCGCACCTCCTGCCAGAGGAATCCGGTGCGCGCCGGGCGCGAGATCGAACCCTGGTCGGGCTCCTCCGCGCCGGAGAGGATGCGCAGCAGCGTCGATTTGCCGACGCCGTTCTCGCCGATCAGTCCGACGCGGGCGCCGGGCGGAACCGTGAGCGAGACATCCGTGAGCACGCTGCGTTCCCCGTAGCTGCGGGAGACTCCCTCGGCTCGCAGATGATCGGCGACCACGGCGGGAACACGGTCGGCGTCGACGGGCGACAGGGCTGCTTCGGTGGGTATGGATAGGGAACGTGGCAAGGTGGAGCCGCCTCTCTGGCGAGCTCGCCGAAGCGAGCGGGAGCTCCCGCCGGGCGTTGGCATCCGAGGTCAGAGCCGGTCGGGCCATGCCGGAGAGCGCAGGCGAAGTGCCTGGTTCACCTCGGTGGTGACCGGTCTTCGTCGGGTGCGCTGCGGTGCAACATCGATGTGTCGCGAATCCGCAGGGGTCGAGCCTCGTGCGCGGGACGAAGGTGGTCACTTCTTCATAGCGTCGACCACTGTAGCAGACGTCTCAGCCTCGCTGAGCTGGGAGATCTCGCTACGCGTCCGCTCTGCGGGCGCTACTCGATCAGCGTATGAGGCGTGGTACGCGGGGCAGCTCAGCCTTCGAGGCCCAGGGCCTTCGACGTCTCCGCCTGCACTCGTGCGGCCGCTTCCGGCCGGTCGTTCAGCGTGGTGCCCATGGTCGGAATGAGTTCGGCGAGCTTCGGCTCCCACGTCGGCCACTGCTGCGGGAAGCACTTCTGCAGCACGTCGAGCATGATCGGCACGGCCGTCGAGGCGCCGGGCGATGCGCCGAGCAGGCCGGCGATCGATCCGTCGGATGCCGCGACCACCTCGGTGCCGAACTGCAGCACGCCGCCGTGCTGGGCATCCTTCTTCATCACCTGCACGCGTTGGCCCGCGGTGATCAGCTCCCAGTCCTCGCCCTTGGCCGTCGGCATGAACTCTCGAAGTGCCTGGACCTTCTTGGCACGTGAGGCGAGCAGCTCGGTGATCAGGTACCTCATCAGCGGAATGTTGTCGCGCGCGACGGCGAGCATCGGACCGAGATTGCCCGCGCGAATCGAACCGGGAAGGTCCCACCACGAGCCCTTCTTGAGGAACTTCGGGCTGAACCCGGCGAACGGGCCGAACAACAGGGATGCCTCGCCGTTCACCACGCGCGTGTCGAGGTGCGGCACGGACATCGGCGGGGCGCCGACAGCGGCCTTGCCGTAGACCTTGGCCTCGTGCTGGCCCACGATCTTCGGGTTCGTGGTGCGGAAGAACTTGCCGCTGATCGGGAATCCGCCGAAGCCGTTGATCTCGTCGATGCCTGAGGACTGCAGCAGATGCAGCGCGCCGCCGCCCGCGCCGACGAACACGAATCGCGCCTCGACACTGTGCGGGGTGTTGCCGACGGTGTGCTTGACCCTGAGGCGCCAGGTGTTCTGCCTGGTGCGACGGATGCTCTTCACGCGGCAGTTCAGGTAAAGCTCGGCTCCGCGCTGCTTCAGTCCGTCGACCAGGGCGTTCGTCAGCGCGCCGAAGTCGACATCCGTGCCGGCGGTGATTCGAGTGGCTGCGATCGGCTCGCGTGTGCGGCCCTTGATGAGCAGCGGAGCCCACTCGCGGATCACCTTGTGGTCTTCGCTGTACTCCATTCCGGAGAACAGCGGCTGGTCCTTCAGCGCCTTGTACCGTTTGCGCAGGTACTTCACGTTGTCGCCGCCGCGCACGAACGTCATGTGCGGGGTCGAGGTGATGAACGTGTTGGGGAGCTCGCCCTGTTCGACGAGCGAGGACCAGAACTGCCTGCTGAGCTGGAACTGCTCATTGATGCTGATCGCCTTGTCGGGCGAGACGCTGCCGTCTTTCGCCTCCGGCATGTAGTTGAGCTCGCACATCGCCGCGTGCCCTGTTCCCGCGTTGTTCCACGGGTTCGAGCTCTCTTGCGCGACCTCGCCGAGGCTCTCGTAGATGCGGATCGTCCAGTCCGGCTGCAACCGCTGGAGCATCGTGGCCAGCGTGGCGCTCATGATGCCCCCGCCGATGAGGACGACGTCTAACGGGGCTCGGGAATCACTCACTCGAACAATTCTATTGGCGTGAACGGGGTGCTGCCGACCGGGCGGGAACGCGCGCCCGGCGCCGCTGGGGGAGCAACACCGGACGCGCTGTCACCCCTGTGCGCTCCAACCGCGTGGCGTGCGCCTCGCGGCGAGCGCTTCAGGGATGTTCCGGGACGGCATCGTCTTCGGGTGACGCCTTCTCGGTACTTCGTGCTGCCGCATGATTCGGGTGATCGTGCGGCAGCACTCCTGCAGGCTATGCAGCGAACCTGGTCAATCGACCAGAAACGGCCAAATAGCGGCCGATGCCCAGGGTGTTCTCAGTCGCCGCCTTCGTGTTCATAGTCGCCGCACCCGTGGACCGCACCGCCATGCCGCCACCGGTCGCTACGCACGGGACGATCCGAGCACGATCAGCAGGATGCCGCCGCCCAGCATCGCAATCGTGAGCACGGTGAATCCCACCCAGATCAGCGCGCGTGCGCCGTTGGGCTGCTGCGGATCGCGGCCGATCACCGAGAAGAAGAAGCCTCCGGGAATGAGCAGGGCGCACGCCAGCACGGCGATGCCGACGACTTCTCCCCACACCCCGGCGTGCGCGGCACTCATCACGAGCAGCACGACGAGTCCGAGGATCACGAGCACGCCGGCATGCGCGTGGCCGGCGCGGAAGAACGACTTCTGCAGCGCATTCGCGCCCTGTTTGCCGGTGACCACGCGCAGCATGAACGTGCCGCCGTATGCGATGCCGATGACCGTCAGCAGTACCACGCCGACGGTGATGGTGGTGGATGCCGCGAGCATGACGCGCCTGCCTTCTCCGGCACTGCAGACCGGTCCGGATGCCCTCCGGCCCGGCGTCGTGCGCCGGTGTCGCTGATTGGATAGTTACAGTATCCAATATTGGATACCTGTACTATCCAATGTCAAGGGATACGTCCCGATGTGGCAGCACCCTCGAGGAGCAAGGGAGAGCGGATGCGCATCTCGGAGTTGGCTCGACGCAGCGGCGTGCCGGTCGCGACGATCAAGTTCTATCTGCGGGAGGGCATCCTGCCGACGGGTGCGGCCCGCGGCGCGACCCAGGCCGACTACGACGACGATCACCTCAATCGGCTGCGGCTGATCCGATCGCTCGCAGAGCTCGCCGCACTCCCGATCGCGCAGATCAAGACCGTGCTCGGGCTGATCGACCACCCTGACGCTGACCTGTTCACGACGCTCGGGAAGGCTATCTCGGCGCTGCCGCCCTACGTCGAGTCCGGCGGGGGCGAGCATCCGCGCGCGCGCGCGGCGATCGAGCACCTCGGCTGGACGTACGACGAGACGTTCCCGGCGACCTGGCAGCTCGAGCGCGCACTGGCTGCGGTGGAGGAGGCGGGCATCCCGCTGACCGACGAGCGGCTGGATGCCTACGGCGCCGCCCTGCATCCGATGGCCGAGTACGACGTGGCGGGAGCACCAGGTGGTGCGATCGACGCGGATGCCTCCGCTACCGGTCACCCTGTTATCGACCGCAGTGCTGCCGAGCGCAGTGCCGCCGCACGTTCGGCCGCCGTACGTTACGCGGTGCTCGGCACCGCACTCTACGAACCGGTCGTCGTCGCACTCCGCCGTCTGGCGCACCAGGACATCGCGGCGCGCCGCCTCGGCGCCTGACGTTCTCCGCGCGTCAGCCCCGGTACCGCTCCCCCACCGGGATCTCGACGCCGACCGTGTTGCCCGCCGGCGCCAGCGGGCACGCCCATGCCGGGTCGTACGCGCAGCTCGGGTTGTAGGCGAAGTTGAAGTCGAGCACGATCGTTCCCCGCGTGCCACCGGCTCCGAGGTCGGCGCCCTTGATGGTGTCGAGCAGGTAGCGGCCGCCGCCGTAGGTTCCGTCTTGATGCCCGGCCGAGGCATCCTTCACCGGCACGAAGAGCCCGCCGCCGTACGACCGCAGCCGCCAGACGTCGAACGAGCCGACGTCGGGCACGCGCACGGCGCCGATGCGTTCGAACGGCACGACTCCGTCTGTGCCGGTCTCCACGTCGAGCGCGGCCGGCTCTGCGTCGTCGATCGGCAGTTCGAATCGCCACGCGGGGTCGTACACCGGAACGGGCAGGCCGGAGAAGAGCGCTCGATCCTCTGGCAGCAGAGGCGTCGAAGGATGCGTCGCGAACAGCGCGTCGCGCTCGACGACCCACGCAGCGTGGGCTGCTGCGGGCTCCTCCTCCGACAGCTCGCGAACGAGTTCGTACAGTGCGAACACGCGACGCCGCCAGTCGGCGACGTCGACAGCGGTCTGGATGCCGGTCATGGGTCAACCCTGCCGCAGATGCGCGGATGCCGCAGCCGCACATGTCGCGGGCGGAGGAGCGCCGCGCCACGGATGTCGGGGGCCTCCGGCATGATGAGCGGATGCCCGACCGTGCCCTCGACACCTCGCCCGGCGGATCCCCCAAGGGAATCGGCCTCGCGCAGGGCACGGCACTGTACGTGGCCGCGGTGCTCGGCACCGGCATCCTGCTGCTGCCTGCGCTGGCCGCCGAGGCGGCCGGTCCCGGCGCGATCGTCGCCGTCGTCGTGCTCGCCGTCGTGTCCGTTCCGCTTGCGGCGACCTTCGCGGCGCTGTCGACGCGGCATCCGGATGCCGGTGGCGTCGCCACCTTCGCCCGTCGCGCCTTCGGCCCCACGTCCGCTCGTGTCGTGAGCTACTGGTTCTTCTTCGGCACGCCGATCGGCGCTCCGATCGCCGCCATCATGACGGCGCAGTACGTCGTGGCGATCATCGGCGGCAGCAGAACCACGGTGATCGTGATCGCTGCCGCGCTGGTGGTCATCCCCGTGCTGATCGCCGTCTTCGGCGTGCGCTTCACCGCATGGGCGCAGCTCGGGCTCAGTGCGGCACTGATGGCGATCCTCGTGCTCGCTCTCGCCGCCGCCGCCCCGCACACCCGCTCGGAGAACTTCACACCGTTCCTGCCGCACGGTCTCGCAGGCGTCGGCGTGGCGATCAGCCTCTACGTGTGGGCATTCGCCGGATGGGAGGCGGTCGCAGGCATCGCCGGCGAATTCTCCAGGCCGCGTCGCGACATCCCGCGCGCGACCGCGCTGGCGCTCGCCATCGTCGCTGTCGCGTACGTCGCCATCCAGACCGTGGTCGTCGGCGTGCTCGGGCCAGCGGCCGGGCACGGTACTGCGCCGCTGCTCGATCTGGTCACCGTCGGGCTCGGCCCCGGCTGGGGCGCCGTGGTCGCGTGCGTTGCAGTGATCGTGGTGGTCGGCGTCTTCAATGCATACATTGCGGCATTCAGCAAACTCGGTGCCGCAATGGGACGCGACGGGGATCTGCCTGCCTGGTTCGGCCATGGCTTCGAGCGAGGCGGCATCGCGCGCAGAGGACTGATGCTCAGCACCGCGGTCATCACCGTGTACTTCGTGGTCGTCGCGTTCATCCCCGATCTTCAGCCCGTGATCCTCGTGCACACGAGCATTGCCGCGGCCATCTACGGCATGGGCGTCGCGAGTGCGGTGGTGCTGCTGCCGCGCTGGAGCCTCGGCTGGTGGATGGCCGTCGTCTCCTGCGTGCTCGTACTCGGCCTGCTCGTGCTCGCCGGAGCGAACCTGGTGTATCCGGCCGTGGTCGCCGTGGGAGCCGTGCTGGTGGGCGTGATAGCGCCGGCGCGGGGGCGCCGGACATCCGACGTGGCCGCCGGAAGCTAGCCACCGGAAGCCGGGCGGGCGGGCTCAGACCGCGACTGCCGCCTTGCGCTGGGCCGCCACGATCTCCGCGATCTGCACGGCATTGAGCGCCGCACCCTTGCGCAAGTTGTCGTTCGAGATGAAGAGTGCGAGGCCGCGGCCCTCTGGCGCGCCCTCGTCCTGACGGATGCGACCGACGTAGCTGGGGTCGTTGCCGGCGGCGTGGAGCGGGGTCGGGACATCCTCGAATGCGACGCCTGGGGCATCCTGCAACAGCTCGGTCGCACGCTCGGGCGAGAGCGCCGAAGTGAACTCGGCGTTGATGGACAGCGAGTGCCCTGTGAACACCGGCACGCGCACGCAGGTGCCGCTGACGAGCAGGTCGGGCAGTTCGAGGATCTTGCGGCTCTCGTTGCGGAGCTTCTTCTCCTCGTCGGTCTCGTTCAGCCCGTCGTCGACGATGGAGCCGGCGAGCGGGATGACATCGAACGCGATCGGTCGCACGTATTTCTCGGGGGCGGGCAGCTCGATCGCCGATCCGTCGT
Source organism: Humibacter sp. RRB41 (assembly GCF_022761015.1). Lineage (GTDB taxonomy): Bacteria > Actinomycetota > Actinomycetes > Actinomycetales > Microbacteriaceae > Humibacter. Next base: position 52,131 of record NZ_JAKWJQ010000003.1, on the reverse strand, counting down.
GCACCAGGTCGAGCAGGTGGCCGGATGCCACGGCCGCCTCCGCCTGTCCGGCGAGCTCCTGCGCCCCGGCCAGTCCCGAACCGCTGACCGCCTGATAGGTCGAGACGATGAGCCGTGTGAGTCCCGCCTCGGCGTCGAGCACCTTCAGCACAGGCATGGCCGCCATCGTGGTGCAGTTCGGATTCGCGATGATGCCGCGGCCTCCCGCTGCACGGTCCGCCTCGGCGATCGCGTGCGGGTTGACCTCGCTCACGACCAGCGGAACCTCGGGGTCCATGCGCCAGGCGCTGGAATTGTCGATCACGATCGCGCCGGCATCCGCGAACTTGGGTGCGAAGGCGCGGCTACCGGTTGCACCCGCGGAGAACAGCGCGATGTCGATCCCGTCGAGGTCGGCAGTGGCGACGTCTTCGACGACGATGTCCTCGCCCTTGAACTCGAGCGTGCGACCGGCCGAGCGGCTCGTCGCGAACAGGCGCAGCGTCTCCACCGGAAAGTCGCGTTCCGCCAGGATGCGACGCATCACCGTGCCGACCTGTCCGGTGGCGCCGACGATGCCTACGGTCAATCCGTTGCTCATGCGAGTTCCTTCTGTGCCGGCCGGCGGGATGTCGCGCGGCGGTCTTCGTTTGCGGAGCCCGAGCATCCGCGGGTGTCAAAGCTCAATTCTGACAGAGCCGCCGCTATTCCCCGACCCATCTCCTCCCCGCAGCCGTCGACCCGGCACTGTGTTGCCGAGCGGCCCCCGAATTCGCGTGAACTGAGGGGTGGCTCGGCAATACAGTGCCGGGTCGACGAGGGCTGCGGGCACTTCATCCCCTCCGCATACATCGGATGTCTGGGCGGTGCAGCGGTACCATCGCGTATGGCCGTCACGGACGAAGCGATCCTCAAGATCAAAGGGATGATCACGAGCGGCCGGCTCGCTCCCGGCGATCGATTGCCGCCGGAGAAGGAGCTCAGCGAGAGCCTCGGGCTCTCGCGATCGTCGTTGCGCGAGGCTGTGAAGGCGCTCGAGGTGATCCGCGTGTTGGATGTGCGTCGCGGCGACGGCACGTACGTCACGAGCCTGGAACCCCGCCTGCTGCTCGAGGCGCTCTCGTTCGTGGTCGACCTGCACGACGACAGGTCGGTGCTCGAGATCTTCGGTGTGCGGCGCATCCTGGAGCCGGCCGCGGCCAGGCTCGCCGCCGCTCGCATCGACGACGACGAGCTGAAGGAGTTGGATCGTCTCGTCGAGAAGACCAGCGGCACCGACGGCATCGAGTCGCTCGTGCAGCACGATCTCGAATTCCATCAGGCGATCGCCCGATCCAGCGGCAACGACTACCTGGCTCAGCTCATCGACTCGATCTCCAGCCACACCGTTCGTGCCCGCATCTGGCGCGGGCTCACGCAGGGCGGCGCCGCCGATCGCACCATCGCCGAGCACCGCGCGATCCTCGACGCGCTTCGCCGCCACGATGGCGAGCTTGCGGCGGCACACGCCCTCACGCACGTGGCGGGCATCGAGGACTGGCTACGCGAGGCATCCGTCGCCACAGGCGAAAGGTCACCATCGTCGAGCACTGGGAAGGATGCCTGATGAAGGTCGCGCTTCATTCGACGCTCCGCGAGGGCGCGGCCGCCGACTACCGGCGCGAGCATGTGCGCATCCCCGACGAGCTGCTGGCGCTGTTCGACCGGGCGGGAATCCGCGACTGGATCATCTGGCGCTCGGGCGACCGGCTCTTCCACGTGGTCGACTGCGAGGATTTCGATGCAGCGATGGCCGTGATCCGCGCCGGCGATGCCGACCGTCGATGGCAGGAGCACATCGGCGTGTACGTCGACGACTTCTACGGCCCGGACGGCGAGCCCGGCTACCTGCCGCTCGAGCAGATCTGGGGTCTGCAAGACCAGCGGCGTGCCGACGCCGCGCTTCCCGACATGGGCATCGACTGATGCTCGTCGACGCCCACGTGCACGTCTGGAACGTCACGCGGCTCGACTACCCCTGGCTCGACAGCGTTCCTGTGCTGAATCGCACGTTCACGCCCGAGCAGATAGATCGTGCCGACGGCGCCACCACTCACGCGGTCTTCGTGCAGGCGGGATGCCTTCCACGTCAGTCGCTCGCCGAGGCACGGTGGGTAGAAGCCCAGGCGGATGCCTGGCCCGAGCTCTCCGCGATCGTCGCGGCCGCAGACCTGCGCTCCGGCGCTGCGCTCGACGCCCACCTCGATGCGTTGGCTTCTCTCGACGTGCAAGCTTCACCCGAGGCGGCCTCCTCCGACGCTCCGGCCTTCCCCTCGGTGCAGGATGCCCCGCCCGGACAGCCGTCGGGGCGTCGCGTGCCCGTCGCAGGCATCCGTCACCTGCTGCAGGACGAGTCACCGGAACTGCTCGCCGACCCCGCGAGCACCCGCGCCCTCGTCGACGGCCTTCGCCGTCTCGCCGAGCGCGGGCTGACGTTCGATCTCTGCGTGCGGCATCCGCAACTCGACACCGCGATCGATCTGCTCGAACGTGTGCCGGAGCTTCCGACCGTGCTCGATCATGTCGGCAAGCCGCCGGTCGACGACACGATCGACAGCGCGTCGGGTCGTTCCTGGGCACGTGCAATCGACCGGCTGGCCGCGCTGCCGCACGCACACGTGAAACTCAGCGGGTTGGCGGCAGAGGCATCCACAGCGGAGTCGCTCGATGCACACGTCGAGGAGTTTCTGGTGCATGCGCTGAACGCGTTCGGTCCGGCTCGGTCGATGATCGGCAGCGACTGGCCGGTCAGCGCGCTGACGGGTGCCGCGACCACGTTCGCGAGCTGGCGGGAGCGCGTGCGCGCCGCTGCTGCCACGGCCGGCTGCACCGGCGACGCAGCGCGCTCGATCGAGTCCGAAACCGCGGTGCGGTTCTATCGGCTACCGGTTCCTCGCTCCGCAGGGAGCCGAGCCGTGAACTCGTCCGACGACTGAGCCGGCGACCAGACGTGAACGATCAGGCCGCGCCGTCGTAGGCATCCTGCGACGCCGACACATCGCTGAGATGCTCGATCGACCACTCCTGAAGAGCCTTGAGCGGTTCCAGCAGTGTTCGACCGGCCTCGGTGAGCGCGTACTCGACGCGAACCGGCACCTCGGGGTAGACGGTGCGCAGCACGAGCCCGTCGCGTTCGAGTCCTCGCAGGGTCTGGGTCAGCATCTTCTGCGAGACGCCCTCGACGCGACGGCGGAGCTCCGAGAATCTCGCATCGCCCTCCCCCAGCACTCCGACGATGAGCACGGTCCACCGATCACCGATGCGGTCGAGGATGCGACGGGTCGGGCACCCGGCCTGGTACGGGTTGCCGAGAACGGTCGGCGATGTGGTTACCACAAAGTGCCTTCTTCCCAAAGGAGATCTGCTCTCTTATGGTAACCATGTGCCTCGTCATGAGGCGCAGTTCCTGCGAAGAAAGGCACACCATGTCCCGCATCACCGTCATCGGCGGCACCGGCTACGCCGGGTCCGCCATCGTCGCCGAGGCAGCCGCTCGTGGCCACGAGGTCACCGCGCTCAGCCGTTCGCTGCCCGCCGAGCCTGTCGCCGGCGTGAACTACGTGCAGGGCGACGCCACGGATGAGGCGGCACTGTCGTCGGTGATCTCCGGCTCGGATGTCGTGGTCGGTGCGCTCGCTCCCCGCGGTCCGCTCGCGCCCAGCGATGTCGCAGATCCCTTCCGCGACGTATACCGCACGATCACTCGGCTTGCCGACGCCGAGAGCGCCCCGCTGTTCATCGTCGGCGGCTACTCGTCGCTGCGTCCAGCTGCCGGAGCACCGCGCTTCGTGGAAGACCTCAGCCACACTCCCGAGGAGATTCACGCCGAGGTCACGACGGTCGCCGAGCTCATCAGCCACGACCTGCCCGCCACCTCGGAAACGCTCGACTGGGTGTTCGTGAGCCCGGCAGCCGGGTTCGGGTCTTTTGCGCCCGGCGAGCGACTCGGGCGCTACCGGGTCGGCAGCGACGTGACTGTCGAGCCCGACGGCGGCGGAGCCATCTCGGGCGCGGACTACGCCATCGGATTCGTCGACCTGATCGAGCAGGGCGACCACCACAGGGCGCACCTCAACCTCGCATACTGAGAACCGGTGCACAGAGTCGCGTAACGGGAGGGGACGCGCACGCGTTCCCTCCCGTTACACGTCAGTCCAGCGCCTCCCACAGCCCGTCCGGGATCGTGGCGCTGACGCGCTGCACGTTCTGCCGCACTTCGTCCGGCGACGCCATGCCGACGAGCGTGGTTGCCACGACCGGATTGCGGCCGGGGAACTGCAACGCGGCGGCCGGGAGCTCGACCCCGAACGACGCGCACACCCCGGCGAGTTCGCGAACGCGGTCGAGCACGGCGCGAGGGGCGCTGACGTAGTCGTAGCGGGCATCCGCTGGCAGCTCGTTCGTTGCCAGCAGGCCCGAGTTGAACGGCGCCGCGCTGACGACCCGGACTCCACCCTTCGCGCAGACCGGGAACAGCTCATCGAGCGCCGGCTGCTCGAGCAGCGTGTACCGGCCGGCGATCAGCACCAGGTCGAGGTCGCCTTCGCGAACGGCGCGCGCTGCGGCCGCTGTGCTGTTGGTGCCGACGCCCACCTCGCGAACGAGCCCCTCATCGCGCAGCGCGGCAAGTGCCGGCAGCCCCTCGCGAAGGCCGCGATCGATGTCGTACACGTCGGGGTCGTGCAGATAGACGATGTCGACCCGATCGAGTCCCAGGCGTTCCAGCGATTCATCGAGGCTGCGACGGATGCCGGCCTCGGTCATGTCGAATCGACGCATCAGGTCGCCCGGCACCTTGAACACCCGGTCGAGGTCTCCGCTGCCGTCGTCGTCGGGGTTCGGCACGAGCAGCCTGCCGACCTTGGTCGAGACGACGAACTCGTCACGCGGCTTGCCGCGGAGGAAGGCGCCGAGCCTGCGCTCACTCAGTCCGAGACCGTAGTGCGGGGCCGTGTCGAAGTAGCGGATGCCGGCATCCCACGTCGCCTGCAGCGCGTCGTGAGCCTGTTCGACCGACACCTCACGGTAGAGGTTGCCCAGCGGTGCCGCGCCGTAGGAGAGCGGGCCGAACGCGATGCTCATGCCGACGCATCCGTTCCTTCGCTCGCCGCGTGGGAGCCGTGCCACTCGAACTCGTCGAGCGAGGCCGGCCACATCTCGGTTCCGCCGCCCGGTGCGGTCGGAGGCACGTACCGTGCGTTCCGCACCACGACCGGCGTGACGAAGTGCTCGTGCAGGTGGTCGACGTACTCGATCATCCGACCTTCCATGGTGCCGGTGACGGCGACGAAGTCGAACATCGAGAGGTGCTGCACCGCCTCGCACAGCCCGACGCCGCCCGCGTGCGGGCAGACGCGAACGCCGAACTTCGCGGCGAGCAGCAGGTTCGCGATGTTCTCGTTCACGCCTCCGACGCGCGTGGCGTCGATCTGCATCACCTGCAGGCTCTGCGCCTGCAGCATCTGCTTGAAGATCACACGATTCTGCACGTGTTCGCCGGTCGCGACGGGAATGGGCGCGACGCCGCGGGCGATGGCGGCGTGGCCGAGGATGTCGTCGGGGCTCGTCGGCTCCTCGATCCACGCCGGGTCGAACTCGGCAAGCGCGTTCACCCACTCGATCGCCTCTGCGACATCCCAGCGCTGGTTGGCGTCCATCGCGATCGGGAAGTTCGCCCCGAGCACCTCGCGCGCGATGCGGAAGCGACGGATGTCGTCGGCAAGGTCCGCGCCGACCTTCAGCTTGATCTGCTCGAACCCGGCCTCGACGGCTTCGCGGCACAACCGGGCGAGCTTCTCATCCGAGTAGCCGAGCCATCCAGGCGATGTCGTGTACGCCGGATAGCCCTCGCGCTTCAGCACCTCGATGCGCTCGGCACGGCCAGGTTCGGCCGCCCGCAGGATCGCGAGCGCCTGCTCGTGAGTGAGGGCATCCGTGAGGTAACGGAAGTCGACGAGTGAGACGAGCTCCTCAGGACTGAGGCTCGACAGGTGAAGCCAGAGCGGCTGCCCTGCGCGCTTGGCTCTCAGATCCCAGAGGGCGTTCACCACGGCGCCGATCGCCATGTGCATGACGCCCTTCTCAGGGCCGAGCCAGCGCAGCTGCGAGTCGTGGATCAGGCGACGGGATGCCTCGCCCATGTCGGCGACAAGCGCCTCGGCATCCTGCCCGATGAGATGGTCGCGCAGTGCGTCGAGCGCGGCGACCTGTACGTCGTTGCCGCGCCCGATCGTGAACACGAACGCGTCGCCGGTGAGGCCGGCATTCTCGTCGGCAGCATCGGTGCGGATGCTCACGTACGCGGCGGAGTAGTCGGGGTCCGGATTCATGGCATCCGACCCGTCGAGCGAGAGCGAGGTGGGGAAGCGCACGTCTCTGGTGTCGACGGCGACGATCGTGCTCATGGTGTCCTTTCGGGGCATACGACGAAGCCCGACGACCGGGTGACGCACTGCAAGCCTAAACATCCGATGTTTATGGTGTCAATCGACGAACGCTGTGGAAGAATCGGCGAAAACACGCTTGAAAGGACAGACATGGCCACCGACTTCACCGGACTCGTCGCGATCGTCACGGGAGGAGCATCCGGCATCGGGGCCGCGATCACGCGCCGCCTGCGCGCCGACGGGGCACGCGTCGCCGTGTTCGACCGGGACACGGATGCCGTGAGCAGCGACGACGCCGACCTCGCCGTGCGCGTCGACGTGACCGATGACGCGCACGTGGTCGCCGGTGTGCAGCGGGTGATCGACGAGTTCGGCCGGCTCGACATCGTCATCAACAATGCGGGCATCGGGGCGCAGGGCGACATCGCTGCGAACTCCGACGAGGAGTGGCATCGCGTGCTCGACGTGAACGTGGTGGGCATGGCGCGCGTCTCCCGTGCCGCCCTCCCCCACCTGCGCACGTCGCCGTCGGCGGCGATCGTGAACACGGCATCCGTCGCGGCGACCGCAGGGCTGCCCGAGCGCGCGCTGTACTCGGCGTCGAAGGGCGCAGTGCTGTCGCTCACCCGCGCGATGGCGGCGGATCACCTGGCTGAGGGCATCCGTGTCAACGCCGTGAGCCCGGGAACAGCCGACACCCCGTGGGTCGGAAGGCTGCTGGACTCGGCCGACGATCCCGCCGCAGAGCGCGCGGCACTGGCTGCACGCCAGCCGCACGGCCGCCTCGTCTCGGCGGACGAGATCGCGGATGCCGTCGCCTACCTGGCGAGCCCCGCCGCCGGTTCCACGACCGGCACGGCGCTCGAGGTCGACGGTGGCATGGCCGGCCTGCGCCTCCGCCCCCGCGGCTGACGCGATCGCTTCACTCCGCCAGGGGCGACTCGGTGACGAGCTCGGAGAACCGAGCGAAGTCGCGGTCGAGCGTCACCCACGTCGCACCCGCCTCGATCGCGGTGGCAGCATGCATGGCATCAGCGGCCAGATTGCCTTTCGCATTACCGCTCGAGCAGAGCGAGGCGAAGATTCCCCACACGCTCGCGCCAGGCTGAACGACGATGGTACCTGACGACTCGCGCAGGGCGGTCGCTTGAGCGATGGCGACGTCGATCGGTGTCGGAACCGTGAAGACTCGCGGATGGGTGACGATGCGAACGAATCCGGCGAGTACCGAATCAGTGATGCCGAGCGGCGCCGGGCCATTGACCTCGCTCTCGAGCCATGATGCGAGCTCGTCGTGGTGGGGAGCGTCGACGCGGTAGGCGCCGACGAGCACATTCACGTCGACCATGCGCACCGTCAGGATTCCATTCGATCGAGGAGATCGGCGTTCGAAGCGAGGTCGATACCGGGCCGTGCGCCACCACCATCGAACGCGTCGATGCGGAAGGGAACACGTTCTCGGTCGACGCCCGCCAATCGCGTTCGGAGCGCCTCCTCGATGAGCGAGGTCATGGTGCGACCCTCGTTCGCGGCCAGCGTCTTGGTGGCACGATAGAGTTCATCAGGCAGCAATATCGTCGTGCGCATACATATCAGCATACGCAACTGTTTCAAGTTTCGTTGGTGCTGTGCAGACCTCGCCCACGTTCTACAGTGTCGATTGCCGCGGATGCCCGTTCCCGGCACCGCACGAAACTCGAGGACCGCCGTGGAACATCCGACGCACCCCGAGTCCGATCGCGTCGCGGGCAAGGTCGAGGCTCTCGCCGCGCTCTTCCCGAATGTCGTCAGCGAGGTCCTCGACGACCAGGGCATCCCTCAGCGAGCGATCGACTTCGATCTTCTGCGGCAGGAACTGTCGGACCGCGCGGTCGAGGGACCGGCGGAGCGCTACCGGCTCGACTGGCCGGGCAAGCGAGCGGCCGCTGCCTCGGCGAATCAGCCGTCGGGCAAGCACCCGACCCTCGACACCGAGCGTTCGCTGAACCCCGACTCGAGCGCCAACACACTCATCGTCGGCGACAACCTGGATGCCCTCAAGCTGCTTCGCGAGACCCACGCTGGTGCCGTGAAGCTCATCTACATCGACCCGCCGTACAACACGCGCAACGACTTCGTCTACAACGACGACTTCGCCGAGACGACGCGGGTGTTCCGGGCCCGGTCCGAGCACGTCGACGACACGGCCGACGGCCGTTTCCATTCGGCCTGGCTGAGCATGATGTACCCGAGACTGCTTCTCGCCCGCGAGCTGCTCACCGTCGACGGCGTGGGCTTCGTCAGCATCGACGGCAACGAGCTCGCCCAGCTGGGGCTGCTGCTCGCCGAGGTGTTCGGCCCCGACAACGTGGTCGCCACCATCGTCTGGGTGAGCAACCTCAAGGGGCGCCAACTCGGCGCGGGCGGGCCGGCGGGCACGCACGAGTACATCCTCTGCTTCGCACGGAACGCGGATGCCATCGCGCCCTTCAGAGGATCGGCATCCGAGTTCAACACCCTCATGCCTGCGGTCTACCGACGATCCGGCTACCCCGTGAAACAGGATGCTCGCGGCGAGTACGTCACGAAGAACGAGCTCTACAACACCAACTCGCGCTTCAACGAGGTGACCGCTCCGACGATGGTGTTCCGCATCCACTTCCACCCGCGGACCGGCGAGGTGCGGGTGAGCGACGTGGATGACGACACCGAGTTCCCCGGATTCGTCACCGCCATGCCGCACGCCAACCACCGGCCGAACCTGCGCTGGCACGCCTGGCGGTGGAGCAGAGCGAAGGTGCTGACCGACCACGAGGATCTCGAGTTCGACGTCTCGGGCGCGACGCTGCGCATCCGCACCAAGGTACGCGATGTCGACGGAATGACGATGAAGGATGTCGTGCTGGGACCGAGCACGATGAGCGGCCAGGCCGACCTCGACGCCCTCGGCATGCATCACCTCTTCGACAGTCCGAAGCCGGTCGAGCTGCTGCGCACGCTCATCGCGGTCACGACGTCGGACGACGACCTCGTGCTGGACTTCTTCGCCGGGTCCGGCACCACCGCCGAAGCCGTGATGCGGCAGAACGCGCTCGACGGCGCGCACCGTCGGTTCCTGTTGGTGCAGCTCGACGAGCATCCGCCCGCCCGATCGGATGCCGCCAAGGCCGGTTTCGCCTCCCTCGCAGATGTCACGATCGAGCGGATGCGCCGAGCCGGCCTCCGAATCCACGCGGATGCTGGTGCGAACGCGAGCGATCTCGACACAGGGTTCCGGGTGCTGAAGCTCAGGTAGCGGACAGGCACCGCACACGTTCGGCCGCCGCACCTGCACTACCCTCGCATCCATGCGCACTCGACCAGGAGCGGTGCGGGTGCGCGCCACTGTCGTCGCATCCGCGCTGATCGCCCTGCTCGGTCTCGTGCTGTCCGGGTGCTCCGGCGACGACGCCGACGCCGTGACCAGCCCGTCCGCGGTCGCCAGGCCCACTGCGCCGGCCACTCCCGTGCCGACGACCACGTCGACGCTGCGGAAGGCGACGGCCTCAGCCCCCCTGAACTACGTCGCGCTCGGCGATTCGTACTCCTCCGGAATGGGCGGCGGCAAAGAGGTCGGCCCCTGCCGGCGCAGCCCCAATGGCTACCCACACCTGCTCGCCAAGGAGAAGACGATCGAGCTCACGTCGTTCCCCGCGTGCGCAGGAGCCACGACGAAGGACGTGCTGAAGAAGCAGCTCGACGTGCTCGACCCGTCCGTCGACCTCGTGACGATCACGATCGGTGGCAACGACCTCGATGTCGGCGCACTGCCCGTCGCCTGCGCGAAGAGCCAGACCAAGCGGTGCAAGGCGGCCGTGACGGCATCCGTCGATCTGCTGAACACCTTGCAGCCCAAACTCGACAAGACGTATCAGGCGATCGCGAAGGCTGCTCCGAACGCGCGCATCCTAGTCGCCGGCTATCCGGCGTTCTTCGACCTTCCCGACCTCGAGAAGGGCAACGTGAACACGGACGAGCTGTCAGCGGCGGTTGCCGCCGACACCGCTGTCGCATCGCTCGACGCGACCATCGAGACGGCGGTCGTGAGGCAGCGGAACGCGGGAACGGACATCCACTTCGTCGATGTCTCGTTCCTCGGCCACGGCGTGAACAGCACGAAGCCGTGGTTCGTGCTGCACGGAGTGGATGCCTACCACCCGACCGCGGCCGGCTACAAGCAGTACGCCCTCACGCTGCACGACTACCTAGGCTGACGACTACCTGGGCCGACGACTCACTCGACGCGCAGTCCGACTCCGTCCGCTAGGGCGGGTGCCAGCCCCATCAACTGCTCGAATGACACGACAGCACCGCGCAGCGAAGCGACGCCGCGCACTTCGCCGAGGTCGGCGCCGCGCAGGTCGACATCGGTCATGCGCGCGTGAGAGACCTCCAGCGTGTCGATGCTGCAGCGCTCGAACGCGACCCTCGTCGCGGTCGCATCGCCGAGGTCGAGCTCGTCGATGGCGCAGTCTTCGAAGAGCACGTCGACCAGTTCGGATGCCCGCAGATTCACGAACCCGAGCTTGCAACCACGCAGCACGACGGAGTTCCACCGGCTCTCGTACAGTTCGGCAGCACCCAGCCGCGAGCTCTCGACCACCACGTCGCGCCATCCGCCGCCGTGACCCGTCAGCACGGATGCCGTCACGCCCGTCATCCGTACCTCGCGCAGCCGCGCGTCGACGAGTCGCGTGTCGGAGAGGTCGAGCCCGTCCAGTTCGCACTCCGAGAATTCGATCCCGGCGAGGTCGGCGCCCGCGAGAACGCCTCTCCCCTCCACGCCGGTTTCGGCCGCGAACCGTGCCGCTTCGAATCGGTCGGACGTGCGCGGATCACCGCCGAGGAGGCTCGACGGGTCGGCCTCCTCGAGTCGGTGAAGAGAGAAGTCGTCGATGCGCGGGCGTTGGATCGGCTTGAGTCGAGGCACCGCGGCACGGTAGCACGGGCCGGCCATCGGCTTGTGGCGCATAACGCAGCACAGGCCCGCCCCACACCCCTACACCCGCCCCGCCCTCACCCCCACCCGAAAACAGGCAGGAAAGCGCATACCCCGCCAGAACAGGCATAATCTACCTGTTCCGGCGCGATTTGCCTGTACTGCGACGACGGTCGAGGGAGGTCTACCGCCCGGTGCCCGCGTAGACGACGGCCTGCGTGTCGGCGTCGAGGCCGAAAGCGCGGTGCACGACGCGAGCGGCCTCGGCAACCGTGTCGGCTCTGGTCACGACGGAGATGCGGATCTCGCTGGTCGAGATCATCTCGATGTTGATGCCGGCGGTGTAGAGCGCGTCGAAGAGGGATGCCGACACCCCCGCGTTCGACCGCATTCCTGCACCCACGAGCGCGAGCTTGCCGATCTGGTCGTCGTACTGCAGTGCCTGGAAGCCGACATCCGGCTGCTCGGAGCGCAGCGCCTGCAGCACACGCTGCCCGTCGCCCTTCGGCAGCGTGAACGAGATGTCGGTGAGACCGGTGGCTGCGGCGGACACGTTCTGCACGATCATGTCGATGTTGGCATTGGTCTTGGCGACGATCTTGAAGATCTGCGCGGCCTTGCCGGGAACATCCGGCACGCCGACGATCGTGATCTTGGCCTCGCTCAGATCGGTGGCAACGCCCGCGATGATCGGCTCTTCCACTGTCTTGCCTCTCTTCTGAAGCTTCTCTTGCAACGCAGTGAGTTGCTGCGCGTAACGATCGGAGGACTCGTTGAGAACGATGGTGCCCTCGTTGTTGTTGAACGACGACCTCACGTGCAGCGTCACGCCGTGCCGCCGCGCATATTCCACCGCGCGTATATGCAGCACCTTCGCCCCCGCCGCCGCCAGCTCGAGCATCTCTTCGCTCGTGATGTGGTCGATCTTGCGTGCCAACGGAACGATGCGGGGGTCCGACGTGTAGACGCCGTCGACATCCGTATAGATCTCGCAGACGGATGCCTCGAGCGCGGCCGCCAGCGCCACCGCCGTGGTGTCCGACCCGCCTCGGCCGAGAGTCGTGATGTCGCGCGACTCGCGACTGAAGCCCTGGAATCCGGCGACGATCACGACGGCGCCCTCGTCGAGTGCCTCGCGGATGCGTCCTGGCGTGACGTCGACGATGCGTGCCGAGCCGTGCTGGGCATCCGTGATCATGCCGGCCTGGCTGCCGGTGAACGATCGTGCGTCGTGTCCCATCGATTTGATCGCCATGGCGAGCAGTGCCATCGAGATGCGCTCGCCGGCGGTGAGCAGCATGTCGAGTTCGCGCGGCTCGGGAATCGGCGTCACCTCGTGCGCGAGGTCGATCAGTTCGTCGGTGGTGTCACCCATGGCGCTGACCGCGACGACCACCTCGTTGCCGGCCTTTCGCGTCTCGACGATGCGCTTGGCGACACGCTTGATGCTCTCGGGGTCGGCGACGGACGAACCGCCGAACTTCTGCACGATCAACGCCACGTGAGGACTCCTGAGTGGTGGGATGCCGGCGCATCATGCGGATGCCTGCGACGAGCGCCTGGTATCCCAATTCTAGAACACGCCATATGCTCGTCTGCGCGCGTTACGGGAGCACCTGGCAGTGAGCCGAGTTTCGGAGTTTTGAGACGACACGCCGCACGGTGACTCGCCTCCGCGGCGTGTCGCGGTGAATCTCCGAATTCCAGCACGGCCAACGTTCGCCCACACCCCGCTACTCGACCAGCGGTGCGGGCACGGCCGGCGCCGCGGCATCCGCTCGCCACGCGCGCAGCCCGGGGATCGCCGCGGCGATCACGCCTGCCCCCACCATGCACGCCGCGCCGCCGATCACCGCACTCGCGGCCCCCGACGTGACGGATGCCACCAGCCCGGCCCGCAGATCGCCCAGGCTCGGGCCGCCCGCGCCCACGAGGAAGTCGAGCGAGTTCATGCGGCCGCGCAAGGCATCCGGCGTCGACCGCTGCACGATGGTGCCGCGGCTGACCACTGTGCCGGTGTCGGCAGCCCCGGCGACGAAGAGGCCCACGAGAGCGAGGGGAAGCCATCCGCTCAACCCGAACGCGGCCATGCCCGCGCCCCAGATGCCGCAGCACACCACCAAGACGACGCCTTGACGAGGTTGCCGGGTGATGCGTCCGGACAGGATGCCCGCCACGATCCCGCCCAGTCCGACCGCCGGGAGCATGAAGCCCAGTGTCAGCGGCGATCCGCCGAACCGCTCGGCATTGATCACCGGGAACAACGCCGTCGGCATCGCGAGCACCGTCGCATTCAGGTCGGTGACGAACGCACCGACCAGCACCGGCGTGCGTACGAGATAGCGGAGCGCGGTGACGATGCCGCGGCCTGCGTCACCGGCGGCCGCGTCGTTCTGCGGCAGGGAGGCATCCTTCGGCAGGCGCAGGATGCCCCACAACGACGCGAGGTACGTCACCGTGTCGATCGCGAGGCAGACGCCGACGCCGAACTGGGCGACGATGACTCCGGCGCCCAGTGGTCCGGTCAGCACCGCGAACATCGACGACAAGCGCATGAGTGCGAGCCCTGCGGTGAGGCGTTCGCCGTCGAGCAGGCGCGGAGCGAAGGTCTGTGCTGACGGATACGCGATGGCCGACAGCGCCGCCCCGATCGCCATGAAGACATAGACGACCGGCACGCTGCCGCCACCGGCGAGCACGATCACAGCGAGCGCTCCCGACGTGACGAACTGGGTCAGCCTGGTGGCGAGCAGGAGGGTGCGGCGGTTCATCCGATCGGCGAGCGTGCCCCCGATGAGTCCCGTGATGGCAAGCGGGATCGCCTGCACGAGCCCGCTGAGGCCGACCAGCACCGCGGAGTGCGAGAGCGCCCAGACGTAATAGAGCAGGGCGAACGAGCCGAGCTGCGTGCCGATGCTGTTGACCGTCGTGCCGATCCAGAACGCGCGGAATGCCGGGATCTCCCTGAGTGGCCGCACGTCGACCAGATGCTCGCGCCACTTGTGTGCAGAGCGCGCGGAACGCCTCACGACGTCATGCGCCGCAGCACGCGGTCCGCGAACGACTCACGATCGAGCGCGGTGTTCATCGCTGAGACGACGTCGATGAGGGATGCCCCGACCTCGCTGAACACCTCGGCCACGGCGTTCTCGGTGGCGTACCACTCGTCCCACAGCTGAGGGGCGACCTCGCGTCCACGGGCGGTGAGCGAGACGAGGCGGCTGCGGGCATCCGCTCCGGGTTCGGTGTCGACGAGTCCCGCGTCGCGCATCGCCGCGACGGATTGGCTCATCGCCGAGTGCGTCACCTCGCAGCGCTGGGCGAGCTCGCGGATGCTCAACGGCCCAGCCTCGAGGAACATCACCGCCGAGCTGAACCGCGGCCGCACCCCCTCGATGCCGAGCGTGCCGTACGCCTCGGTGATGCCGTCGCGCATCCGAAGCTGCAACTCCTTCAGCGGACGCCACACACTCGGCAGTTCACTCAACCGCTGCGGGCGAGCGGATGGCTGCGGCGGTTGTGCTCCTGTTCCATCCGGAATTGTCACAGCGCTAATATAACAGGGCTGTCAGGATGCGTCGATCCCCTCGGGGCGAGTTCCCTCGTCCACAGCCAGCGGGTCCGTACGACGATCCACGAACGTGCGTCCTGCGGCGGCTTCGCCTCGGTGGCTCGTGACAAAATCCTTCACGGAATGATCGATAGCGTTGATTGCATGCATTGCATGCACATGGCGCAACATCGAGCTACTCTCGAAGGGTGGACATCTTGACCGTGCGCAATCTCGATCCCGTCGTGAAAGCGAAGCTCAAGGAGCGCGCCCTGCGCCACGGGCGTTCGATGGAATCGGAGGCTCGGGCGATCCTGGCTGCGGCCGTCGAAGTGCCGGATGACCCACTCGGTCTGGCCGACAGCATCCGACGGCATTTCGGCGATCACCCTGCGACACTTCCACCCCGAAGTCGTGCCGATGAGACGCAGCGCTCGATCGACCTCGACCGATGATCGTCATCGACACGAACATCTTCTCGGCGCTGATGTCGGCAGATCATGGGATCGACGACTGGCTCACGACGATATCGCCCTCCGATCTCTACACCACGTCGGTGACGCGAGCAGAGATCAGGTACGGCATCGCCCGCTTACCCCACGGGCGGCGTCGCGACGATATCGAAGGGCGAGCGGATGCCCTCTTCGCGGAGATCGACGACCGCACGCTCACGTTCTCGTCACGCGCGGCGGACGCATACGGAGACATCGTGGCGACTCGTGAACACGACGGCCGTCCTATCGGAGTACTCGATGCACAGATCGCAGCGATCGCTCGAATTCACCGCGCTGCGGTCGCCACCCGCAACGTCACTGATTTCGAGGGGTGCGGCGTCGACGTAGTGAATCCGTACACAGCTGCTGGAGATCACTAGCACCGCACCGAGGCTCCAGGTCGCGCGCGAGGAGGGACATCGGGTCGCCATCTGATCAGGGCAGCTGCACCCCCGCCAACCGCGCGCCGGTGTACGCGTCGATGCCTGCGACGCGCTCGCCCTCGACGTGGAACGCCATCAGTGACACCACCTCGCCGTCGACCGTGACGAAGACGCCAGGCAGACCGTTGATCACGACCGGGTGCAGCACAGCGCGCGGCCGCGAGAACATCAGCGCGCGACTGGCGACCTGGGCCGCTCCGCGCACGATCACCGTTGCGGATGCGACCTCGCCGTCCGCCCGCAGCAGCACGTCGGGCGCGAGCACAGACACCAGCTGATCGAAGTCCCCCTCCCGTGCGGCGGCGAAGAAAGCGTCGACGACGCGGCGTCCGCTTCCGGTGCGCGCGGCATCCCGATCGGCACTTGCGTCGCGCACACGCCGCCGCCCACGGCTCGCAAGCTGTCTGGCGGCCTCCGGCCCTCGCTCCAGCAGCTCGCCGATCTGCTCGAACGGCACATCGAACGTGTCGTGCAGCACGAACGCGACGCGTTCGGCCGGGCTCAGTGTGTCGAGCACGAGCAGCAGGGCGGTCTCGACGGCATCCGAGAGCTGGGCGGAGGCATCTGGATCGCCGTCGACAGCGATCGACTCTACGATCGGGTCGGGCAGCTGCTCGTCGAGCGCAGTCTCGCCTCGCATGGCGCGAGTGCGCAACAGGTTGAGGCACACGCGCGAGGTGACTGTGGTGAGCCACCCGCCGAGGTTCTCGATCTCCTCGCCGCCTGAGCGCGACAGACGCAGCCACGCTTCTTGCACCGCGTCATCGGCCTCGGCCTCCGATCCGAGCATCCGTCTGGCGAGGCGCTGCAGTCGCGGCCGCTGCTCCTCGAATCGCTCGGCGAGCAGATCTTGATCGGTCATGTCACGTTCCTTTTCATCGGCGGGTCACTCTGATGACCGCCCGCAATGCGGCGGTGTGACATTCCGACTCGAGGAGACCATCATGACCGACACGATTCAGGCACGCGACGCGGGTGCCAACGCCGTTCCTGCGCCGGGCCCCGATGCAGACGCGATCGTGGAGCCGAAGGCACGCATGCCGCATCCCGCGTTCCTGCTCGACGGCGGGATGGATGCCCTCACCGCCATGAACAGAGTGGCCGCATCCGCAGACATCCAGCCGGCGATTCTGCACCTGGTGACGCTGCGCGCCAGCCAGATCAACGGATGCTCGTGGTGCACCGTCGAGCACACGCGCGAGCTGCGGGAGGATGACGGCGCGAGCGACGAACGTATCGCGGCCGTGGCATCCTGGCGCGAGGCACCGTACTTCACCGCACGCGAGCGCGCGGCTCTGGCCTTCACGGAGGCCGTGACGCGCATCGCGGACCGGCCGGACCCGGTCTCCGACGAGCTGTGGAGCGAGGTCAGCGCGCTGTTCAGCAATCGGGAGATCTCGGCGCTGCTGTTCTCGATCGGCACGATCAACGTGTGGAACCGCATCAACGCGGCGATCCGCCAGCCCGCCGGCCGGCGGTGAGCCGTCGATCCGCTGCAGTTTCGGCAGACACGCGGGCCATCGGCACCTGCGGTCGGCCCAAACCACCGCGGATGCCAGCGGTGGCGGCGCCAAACACAGGCAACCGGCGCATGCTGGAAGCATGACCACCCAGCAGAGCCGACCGGCAGCGCAGCGGGCGTTCGAGCCGGTAGCCCGCTCACTCGCAGGCAGACGATGGTTCCCGATCTGGGCCGTGGTGCACCATCGCGGGCGTAGCAGCGGCACCGAGTACGCGACCCCGGTCGCCGTCGTGCCGACGGTCGACAAGTCGATCGTGCTCATCGGGTTGCCCTGGGGTGTGAAGACCAACTGGGCGCGCAACGTCGTCGCGGCCGGCGGCGCGACGCTGACGTGGAAGGGACGCGACGAGCGAACGAACGAACCCCGCATCGTCGAGTCGGCAGATGCGGCGGCTCTGGCGAAGCCCTTCATCCGCTTCATCGTGTGGCGCATGCCCGGCGCGATCATCCTCAAGCGCGACCGCCCGTCTCCCCTGCCGGTCGAGTAGCGCGCGTCCCCGCCGGTCGAGTAGCGCGCGTCGAAGGCGCACGCGTATCGGGACCCTCCTCACCCGGCTGCTGCCACCACCAGATCCGCACGTCCGCGGCCGCCCGCGATGCGGCGCGCGTTCGGTTCGTCGACGCGCGCGACCCAGGCGCGGGCATCCGCTGGGCTCTTGCCGAACTGCTCGTGGCGCGCGATGAGGCGCGGCACCCGCACGTCGTCGGGCGTCTCGACGAACCACGCCTCGGTGAGCAGCGGTCGGATGCCCCGCCACGGCTCCTCGACGTCGAGCAGGTAGTTGCCCTCCACGATCACGATGCGCGCCGCCGGATCGATCGGGATGCTCCCTGCGATCGGCTGCTCGAGCGTGCGCTCGAAGGCGGGCGCGTACACGGTGTTGTCGCGTTCGTCGGCGATTCGTCGCAGCATTGCGAGCACGCCGTATCCGTCGAACGTGTCGATCGCACCCTTGCGGTCGAGGCGTCCGAGCCGGGTGAGCGCCACGTCGGCGAGATGGAAGCCATCCATCGGCAGCACGGCGACCTCGGCGCCGCGTCCGCGTGCATCAGCTCCGCGCTCAAGCCGCTCGGCGAGCGTCGACTTGCCCGCACCCGGTGCTCCGACGATCCCCAGCACGACCCGAGCGGATGCCTGCGAGTCGGCGAGCGCGAGCATCCGCTCGACGAACTGGTCGGTGGAGTCGGCGGTCATGGGTTCGATCATGCCTGAGCGATCACACTGCCACACCCGCCCCAGCTCCCTGAGCGAGCGCCTCTAGTGCGCACTCCGATCAACTGCAACGGTCACGGTCGAGAACCCCGGCAGCGTGACGTCCGCTTTCGTGACGGATGCCGGCAGCGGCGGCACGACCCCATACATCACCTCACCGGTCGCGTCGACGTAGTCGGGGAGCGTGCTGCACGCGCACGCGAGGTCGTCGCCGTTGCCCTGCGCCGGAACGTAGGTGTACGGACGGTACGTGGTGTGCGTCGCGGCATCCACGATGCCGAGCAGTCGGGTGTCCATCAGCGGCGGGTACGCGAGCTGGAACGACGCCGTGCGCACCTTCGCGTCGGACGCGCTCTTCAGTCGCCAGGTCACGACGGTGGACGTCGCGGTCGCGTGAATGCGCAGTACTTCAGCGACGACGGGCGACGCGGTGCCGTTGGCTTCCAAGGTCCCCTTCGCCGTCGCCAGCACGGGCAGCGGCTTCGGCGTCGCCATCACCTTCGCTGCGGCCTCTTTCGACGACAGCTCGGAGTCGGCGGCTGCCGTCGGCGTGCCCGTGGACGAAGGCGAAGCCGCCGTGCAACCGCACAGAGCGAGCGCAGCTACCGTTGCGGCCGACGCGAGCACGAGCATCCTGTGTCGGCGCATCAGTTGCCTCCCTCGGTGAACGTGACTGTCACGCAGCGGTTGAGCGCGCGGCCGGCATCCGTGCTGTTGTCGGCAATCGGGTGCTGCTCGCCCATGCCGGATGCCTGAAAGGTCACTCCCGAGGCGGTGACCAGCTTCTCGAGCGCCGCCTGCACCGCCTGTGCCCGTTGCACGGACAGCGTCTGGTTGTAGGAGTCGTCGCCCACGTCGTCGGTGTAGCCCACGATCGCGACCGATCCGGTGCCGGACTTCGAGATCTTGTCGGCGACGCCCGCGAGCACGCCGTTCGCCGCTGACGTGAGCGTCGCCTGATCGAACGCGAACAGCACGCTCGAGTTCAGCGCGACCGACGTCGTCTTGCCGGTGTTCTTCGTGGCCGCTTGAGGGTTCGCCGTGTTCTTCGCCATCGGGCGAATGGACAGGGACGTATCCGACGCGGCGATCGTCGACTTCGAGGGAAGCGCCGGCCAGCCTGACCCGAGCTTCACGGGCGTCGACGTCGCCGTCGGGCGAGGCAGTTGCTTCGTGACCGGGATGTCCGTGAGCACGTTCCCGAATCCGAACATGACCGTGACGGTCTTCAGCTTCGCGGGCAGCGGCGGCAGCACCGCATACCCGACGAGCGGAGTCTTAGGGCCGGGCACATCGCCGATGTCGGCAGTCTTGCTGCACAGGCAATGGCTGTCCGACTTCACCAACGGCAAGTAGTACTTCATGCCCTGGGGATCGATGACTCCGATAGACCACGCATCGAACGCGTTGTACGGGGTATTCAGACCGACCGTCGGCATCGCCGACGCGTACGAATCGGCGCTTCCGCCGAGGCTGTAATACACGGCCGTTCCCCCTGGGATGCGCACCACCGCGTTGATCGCGCCGTGGATGACTCCCTGGCTCGAATCCTGGGCCGCGTGGTACGTGAACGTCGCCGCGATCGGCACACCGTTCGGCCCGCTACTCCGCCCGGTCGCCTGGTGTACCGGCGCAGCCGCCGCCGGAGCAACGGTCGCGAAACCGCATATCGCTCCGACCAGCAGCGCGGCACCCTGAATCAGGATGCCTACTCCCCCGACCCTCGCGCGCAAGCCGCGCTTTCGCGGCATCCGTTCCCCACCCATGCCGACAGCGTAGGGAGACAGAGGTGTCACCCGACATGGGGACAACTACCCATGGCGGCTCAGCTCCCTGAGCGAGCGCAGCGAGTCGAGGGGCGCCGTCACACGCCGTCGCCCGACTCTGCGCCATCCGCCAGCAATGCCACCGCCGCCCGATCCGGTTCCGGCCACTCCACATCGCGCAGCTCGTCGCGACCGAACCAGCGGATGTCGTCATGATCCGTGCTCGAGGAGGGCGCGGCATCCGTCAGCGTCGCCCAGTAGCAGGCGAGGTCGACGAGCCTGCCGTTCATCGGAGTGACGCCGCGATGCAGCAGCCCTCCGACACGGATGCCCACGCCGAGCTCCTCGCGGATCTCCCGCGCGAGAGCATCCGCCGCCGACTCCCCCACTTCGACCTTGCCGCCCGGGAACTCCCACAGCCCGCCCGCCTCGCGATCGGCATTGCGCCGGCAGGCGAGCACGCCGTCTCCGCGCGTGATGACGGCCGCGACGACTTCGACAGTTGGCACGTGCATGATTCGATCTTGGCCCAGGCAGTCCGCCTGGTGGCGCGATCCCCCACGACACCCCCTCGACGCGTGGCATGCTGGCGTGCATGCTGACCATCGACCCAGCACTTCCTGTTCCCCTTTACGAGCAACTGCGCGACCAGTTCATCGAGCAGATCACCGCGGGTGAACTTGCCCCCGGCGACAAGCTGCCGTCGGTCAGGCAGCTCGCCGTGCAGCTCGACCTTGCGCCGAACACCGTCGCCCGCGTGTACAAGGAGCTCGAGGCATCCGGATATCTGCAGACCCAGGGCAGGAACGGCACGACTGTCGCGGAGGATCTCGCCGGTAACGAAACCCACCGGCGGGCCTCGGCGCTCACCAGCGAGTATCTCGAGGCCATGGCTCGGCTCGGGTTCAACACGGAGCGGACAGTCGCATACATCCAGCGGAACGTCGGGCGGTAACGCGCAAGGAGTGAAACGAACCGGCGCTGAGCGGTCGAAGGCCGACCGCTCGAATCTCACCCGAGCCCGTCGATCCGCCGCTGCAGATACGTGGAGAACCACCCGCGGTAGCGCTCCTGCAGTTCGGGAAGCATCCAATCGCGGCCGTCGATGACGTGCCGGCAGGCATCCGTGTCGCAGTGGCATTCCATCGACCCGCCGTAGTCGTCGAAGAGCGTGTAGTCGGTGGTGAGTTCCTCGCCCGCGACGACGTCGCGCATCGCGACGAGGTGCAGGCGGTCAGCGATCTGGACGTCCGAGTTCTGCAGCTTCTGCGGCAACGCATGCAGCTCATCCGTGGTGACGACGTGGCCACCCTTGACGGCGACGCCCCCACAGGATGCGCAGTCGATGCAACGCCCCGTCGAGAGTTCGCAATACGTCCACTCCGATGCTCGCAATTCGTCCAGCCAATTCTTCGCAATCCGTCCATTGCAAGGCCCGCAAAGTGTATGGTCAGGGTGTGAAGGACTACCGAGCCCGTGTTGCGGACGTCGAACTTGCAGCCAAGATGCGCACTGTCGGCGCCGTCCTTATCGAAGGGCCGAAGGCATGTGGGAAGACGGCGACCGCTTCGCGAGTCGCCACAACAGTGTTCGACATGGATCGGGACGCCACCGCGCGAGCGTCGATTGAACTTAACCCGGCGTATCTCTTCGACCGACCCACGCCGATCCTCTTTGACGAGTGGCAGGTCGACCCTGAGCTGTGGAACCGAGTCCGGCGTGCAGTTGACGACTCGGATCGTGGTCGTGGTCTGTATCTGCTGACCGGATCAGCGACCCCGCGGCAGGACGTTAATCGCCACTCCGGAGCAGGCCGAATCGGAACGCTGCGGATGCGACCGATGAGCTTGTTCGAGTCGGGACACTCCACCGGCGAGGTCTCGCTGACCGCACTACTGGATGGCACAAAGCAACTCGGCAAGGACAACGGCCTGACTGTCCCCGACCTGATGCAGCGCGTCGTCATCGGGGGATGGCCTGCCCTGCTTGATGCCGATGAAAACGAAGCTCGGCGCTGGATTGAGGACTATCTGCGCCAGATCGTCGAAGTGGACATCCCAACATTCGTCGGGCGCCGCGATCCTCGGACCCTTCAGCGGGTCTTAGCATCGCTCGGCCGCTTCGTCGCACAAAGCCCTGCCACCCGCACTGTCGCCGCCGATGCCGGAGGCGACAGGGGGTCGATCGCGTCCGACACGATCTACAGCCATCTGGATGCGCTCGATCGGCTTCGCTTGCTCGACGATTCAGAAGCATGGCAGCCCCATATGCGGTCGAGGTCTCGACTGCGGACAACGGCGACGCGCTACTTCGTCGATCCCTCAATCGGCACGGCCGCACTCCACGTTGGCAGCAGCGATCTGCTTCGCGACCTCAATGCCGCGGGGTTCTACTTCGAGGCGCTCGTCGTCCGCGACCTACGCATCTACGCCCAGGCGCTCGGTGGGCGCGTCGACACGTGGCGCGATGAGGCAGGCAATGAGGTCGACGCGATTCTCACCCTTTCCGATGGGCGCTGGGCTGCGGTCGAAATCAAGATGAGCCAAAGCGATATCGACAATGCAGCGGCGAACCTCCTCAAGTTCAAGGGGCGCGTAGACACTGTGCACCAGGGTGAGCCGGCAGCACTCGTAGTTGTCACCGCAACCGGCAGTGCCGGGCTTCGCAGCGACGGTGTCCACGTCGTGCCGATCACCGCGCTTGCACCTTAATTCTTGCCTGGCCGGCAAGGTTCAACGAGCAAGAGTGCGCCGCCGAGATGATCAAGCTCCGCCGATCCGCCGCTGCAGATACGTCGAGAACCACCCGCGGTAGCGCTCCTGCAGCTCGGCGAGCATCCAGTCCCGACCGTCGATGACGTGCCGGCAGGCATCCGTGCCGCAGTGGCATTCCATCGACCCGTCGTAGTCGTCGAAGAGCGCGTAGTCGGTGGTGAGCTCCGCCCCCGCGGAGATGTCGCGCATCGCGACGAGCACGACGTTGCCGGCGACCCCGACGTTCGGCGCGCAGGAGTGGTTGATGAACAGCATGACCGGCTCGTACTCCGTCTCGGTCAGAGCGACGAGGTGCAGGTGGTCGGCGATCTGGATGTCCGAGTTCTGCAGCTTCTCCGGCAGTGCGCGCAGCTCATCGGTGGTGACGATGTGTCCGCCCTTGACCGCGACCACCTCGCCGGACGCGATGTCCTCGGTCGCGAAGAGCCCGCGGCCCGCGATGGTGCTGGGCGTGCCTTTGCGCGCCTTCGGGGTGATCCAGGATGCGATGGGGGCGGTGCGCATGCGGGTTACGGTACGCCAGGCAGAGCCCGACCGCGTTCACGAAAAGTGTCCGTAAAGGGTGCCGTCTATGAGACAATCGAACTACACCCCCGGATACTTCGGTTACCGGTTAGAAGGCCCCAGGCAACTGGGGCCTTCGGAATTTCGGGCTGATGTCAGTGGAGTTTCCACGCATCTGGCCGGTGGAAGATGCGCCCTTCAGAGTCGACAAGCTGGTCATCGAACTGACACGCGCGCAACGCGTCGAGTTTGACGTGCGTCACGAAGTCCGGGGTGGTGTGCACCAGTTCCTTGGCTCCACGCGACGATGGCATGGGAAAGATGATGCCCGTTGATTTGCCGAGCTCTTCCTTGAGCATCCGGATCGGGCCAGCGAGGTCCGAGTCGTTCGACAGCATGACGACGATGTCTGCGCGGCCGAGGATCGAGTCCGCGACCATGCGCGAGGCAAGGTTGACGTCGGATCCCTTCTCCTCGAGCTTCTTGACCGTCGTCGTCGCCCACTTGCCTGTCTTCGGGTCCACACGCACAGGGTGGATCGGCATGTTCCGTCGATCGTTCCGGAACGAGCCGAAGTGGATGGACAGGCGCTCCTCGCCTAGCGTTCGTAGCGCGCGCAGGTACATCTGCTGCCGCACAGGCGTCCGCGGGTCGAACTGAATGCCCGGGCGCAGTTGCGCCGTGAAGTAGTCGACGTGCTGGAGCTCGAAATCCGGCAAAAGCCTCTGACACAGTGCCCACAGGTCAAGCCATTTCAGATCGGGGTGTGACGACAGGCAGCGTCGGTACAAGTTGAACCCATCGATGTAAACACGGGCGGTCGGAACGCGATCAGCCATGGATGGGTGCTCCGGGTCGAGTCAATACGGCGTACCTCGAAGTGTGACAGGTACCTCTGACGGCTGCTCGCCCGTCCACCGTGCGACTCACCGCATCGCACTAGTGAACTCATGCGTTACGACACGGATGCCGGCGACGGCGTGATCCAGGATGCGACGGGAGCGGCGGATGCCGTCGGCTCGGCAGACATGTCGGCCACGGTACGCCACGCGATCAGGTGACGCGTAGGGTCGCATCCATCGGCGTACGCGCCGCGCGAGAGGAGATCCGATGGCGAGGCCCGCGGAAGAGCAGCTGGATGCACCTGGGCGTATTCGCGTCGTGCTCGATCTCGCGATCCGGCTCGCTGAGGTGCTCTTCGCGTCAGGCGCGGGCGCGGCGGACGCCACGACCGCGATGACCGCGATCGCGCGCGTCTACGGTGTGCGTAACGTGGATTCGGATGTCACGCACACGGCACTGAGCCTCACCTGGACGAATCCGAGCACCTACGAGTCGGTCGCG
The DNA here is from genome assembly GCF_022761015.1 of Humibacter sp. RRB41. Lineage (GTDB taxonomy): Bacteria > Actinomycetota > Actinomycetes > Actinomycetales > Microbacteriaceae > Humibacter. Next base: position 27,160 of record NZ_JAKWJQ010000003.1, on the reverse strand, counting down.
CGGCGCCGCACCATCGCCGCGCGCAACATGGACTTCTCGAAGCTGACGGCGGCATCCGCACTCTTCGCCGACATCACGGACGAACGCGTCGACCTCGCCACCGCACGGCGCAGGCTCGCGCGCATCACCTCGCGCAAGCCCGCGTCGCGGCAGGTGCTGCGCATCGGCTGGAGTCTGATCGGTGCGGGCGCCGCGCTGCTTCTCGGCGGCGACCTCGTGATCGCCGCGGTCGCGTTTGTCGCGGCCTTCGTGCTCGAGAGCATCACGTCGGCGATGGCCGCGCGACGAGCGCCCGTCTTCTTCACCAGCATCGTCGGGGGCCTGATCGGACCGGTCGCCGCCGTGCTGGTGCACCTGGTCGACCCCCACGAGTCCGCACGGCTCGTCGTGATCGCGACGATCATCGTGCTGCTCGCCGGCAGCCTCATCTTCGGCGGGGTGCAAGACATCCTGTCGGGCTTCTACCTCACGGGCCTGGCACGGCTGACGGAAGCCGTGGTGGTCACGATCGGCATCGCCGCGAGCGTGCTCGGCGCGTCGGTGCTGTTCACCTGGTTCGGGCTCTCCATCGACGTCATCTCCGGCGGAGTGCTGGGCGGAGGTCCCGTCTTCGTCACGGTCGTCGGTGCGATCGTGATCGTGATCGGCTTCGCGCTCGCCTGTCAGCTTCCCTGGCGCGCGCTCTGGGCGGTGTGCGTGCTGGGCGCGATCGGCGAAGGCCTCTATCTGACGTGCACGGCGTTCTCGCTGGGGCCGGTGTGGTCGTCGGCGATCGCCGCCGTGGTCGTCGGGATGCTCGCCTCGATTCTCGCGCGCTGGAGCCGCACGCCGGTGCTCGCGCTCGTCATCACCGGCCTCGTTCCCCTGCTGCCCGGCCTGGTGATGTTCAACGCGTTGATGAACCTCGCGTCGGGCGCCGTCGCAGGCTTGCTGGATGCGCTCGTGGCCGCCGCTGTCGCCGCCGCGCTGGCAGCCGGCGCGATCGCCGGACAGTACCTGCTGCAGGCATCCTGGCGCAGCACGTCGCGGGTCGTGCGCCGAGGTCGCGGGCCGATCCTCTCGATCGCGTCGCAGCGGCGGCGGAGGTGACGGCCCTCCTGTCATCGCAGGTCGAGGAGCACACGGGACACCCGCGATCGCCTCGGAACCGGCCCGTGCGCTCAGCCTGCCCCCGACCACGCCGCCCCTGCACCCTGTACCTGCGTCCGCATCTGCATCCGCATCCGCATCCGCACCTGCATCTGCATCTGCATCTGTGCCGCATACCAGCACCAGCACCAGCACCAGCACCTTTTCAGGACATAGGCGGGGCCGCCGAGATAGTCGGCGCGGTCGACCGCATGTCCTGAAATAGTGTCGGCGGGGACGTGTGGCGCAAGGGTGTTGCGGCTGCGTCGAGCTTTGAGACGCTGCGCGGTCTCCTCAGCCAACGGTCGGGAGCGACCGCGACGTCGTTCACCGGTAGGCTCGGCTTCCGTGGCTGCAGGCGCGACGATCTACACGTTCGATGTCGATCTGGCCGACGTCGATCGCGGCGTCTACGAGAGCTTCACCCTGCGCGTGGCGCGGCATCCTTCGGAGACTGATGCCTACATGCTCACGCGCGTGCTGGCCTACTGCCTCGAGTTCGAAGAGGGCATCGCCTTCAGCGACGGCATCTCGGCGACCGAGGAACCTGCGGTTCTGGTTCGCGACCGCACCGGCGCGACAACAGCCTGGATCGAAGTCGGAGCACCCGATGCCGCGCGCCTGCACCACGGCAGCAAGCTCGCCGGCCGCGCGATGGTCTACACGCACCGCGATCCGGCGAAGGTGATCGCACTGTGGGCGGGCAAGAAGATCCACAACGCGGCCGCGATCGTCGTGCACAGCTTCGATCCGGCGTTCATCGAGACGGCGACCGCGGCGCTCGAACGGCGGAACACACTGTCGGTGTCGGTCACTGAACGCCAGCTGTACCTCGAGCTGAACGGAACCAGCCTGAGCTCGGGCATCCACGAGCATCCGATCGCCTGAGCGGCGGTGGCAGTGCGGTGGCAGCGCTACACGTTCGCAACATGACGCCGGGTCTGCCGGTGATCTCACGCGACATTAGGATTCGGTCCGACGATCATCCGCGTACCGCGGTGCCATCGACTCCATCTGGTCCATAACGAGCTTGATGGCCTCGGGCTGCTTATCCGGTGGGTACTTGTACTTGACCAGCAGCCGTTTGATCGATGATCGCAGCTTCGCGCGCACGTCGTCACGCACCGTCCAGTCAGTCCGCACGTCGCGACGCATCACTGCGACAAGTTCCCGGGCGATCTGAGCCAGAACGTCTCCACCCTGGATCGTGACGGCCGACTCGTTCTGTGCAACGGCGTCGTAGAATGCAAGCTCGTCGTTCGACAACGGCGGAGAGAAGTGCTCACCACGGGATGCCTCTGCAGCGACTTCCTTCGCAAGTTCGACTAGTTCCGCGATGACCTCAGCCGCCGAGAGCTGCTGGTTTGTATAGCGCTTCATGATCTCGGCGATTCGCTCCGAGAACGCTCGCTGTCGGATCAGGTTTCCCTGCGTTGCGGACGATCCGGCATCGACAAGTGACTTGCGCAATGCCTCGATCGCGAGATGTGCGTTCGGGATCGCCTGCGCCCTTGCAACAAAGTCCGGGCCGAGATCGTCCAGCGAGAGTCGTGGCAGGCCAGCAGCGTCGTAGATGTCGAGCACGTCGCCCGTCGACACGGCCTCGGCGACCAAGCCGCCGAGCAGCCGTTCGATCTCTTCGGACACCGGCTCGTCGCGAGCCTGACGTTCCATGGCGTCGAACTTCGCCATCCATATGCGGACTTCCTCGTAGAAGGCGATCTCGTCATGAAGCTCGGCGAGTCCCGCTCGGCCCGAGCTGAGCGCCCACGCACGAGCCAGCTTTCCGCTCGCGGCACGATAGCGATTTGCCAGCCGATCTGTGCCAAGTTCCGGGTCGTTCAGCGGGTTCGCGGCGTCGCGAAGGTAGTTCGTCGCAACCGTTGCCGCCGCGATCAAGGGGCGGTGACCACCTCGTCGCAGGACGGCACGCCAGTCGCACCCCGCGAGCATTTCTCGAATCTGCGCCACGAGCTCCGTGGCGATCGCTACCGCTTCGTCGACGTCCCGGCCGACCGGTTTGTTTGCTTGATCCTCGACCGTGTACTCAGAGAGTGCTTTGGCGAGATTGTCTGCCAGGGGTGCATAGGCAACGAGGAGCCCGTCCTCTTTTCCCTCGAAGGTGCGGTTCACCCGGGCGAGCGTCTGCATCAGTAGTGCGCCCTTGAGAGGGCGATCCAGGTAGAGCGTGTGAAGGGGTGGTGCGTCGAATCCGGTGAGCATCATGTCCTTGACGATCACCAGTTCGAGTTCATCCGAGGCATCCTTCAAGCGATCTTTGATCGCGGCGTTCGCAGAGTCACGGCGCACGTGGTCGCTGACTGGCGGCTGGTCAGTGGCGGATCCCGAGTAGACGACCTTGATCTTTCCCTGGTCAAGTGCATCGGAGTGCCACTCGGGCCGCAAAGCGATGATCGCCGTGTAGAGCCGGGCGCAAATCTCTCGTGTCCCACCGACGATGAGACCTTTTCCCGGTGACCCAATGAAGGGGATCATGCGAGCCTGGCGCTCCTCCCAGTGAGCGACGAGATCTTCCGCGAGGGTTTGGATCCGCTCGGGCGACCCGTAGACCGCATTAACAACGGCGACGGATGCTTCGATCCTGGCGCGCTCAGTGTCGTCCAGGCCGAGCGTGTACTCATCCGCGGCGCGGTCAATGTCCTCGTCGCTCGTGTCGTCGGCAAAGGACACTTTGATGAGCCGCGGCTCGAAATACACGGGAACGGTTGCGCCGTCATCCACGGCTCGGGTCAGATCGTAGATGTCGATGTAGTCACCAAAGACGGCTTGCGTGTTGCGCTCAGCGAACGAGATCGGCGTGCCGGTGAAGGCAATCAGTGTCGCGTTCGGCAGAGCATCGCGGAGGTGACGGGCATAGCCATCGAGGTCATCGTAGTGGCTGCGGTGGGCTTCGTCGACAATGACGATGACGTTGCGGCGATTCGTGAGGAGCGGATGCTGCGTGCCGGAGTGCCTCTCGGTTTCCGTGAGACCGAATTTCTGAAGCGTCGTGAAATAGACTCCGCCGGTTACTCGCTGGCTGAGTTCATCGCGCAGCTGTGCTCGTTCCCGTACCTGCACGGGCTTTTCAGCGAGAAGAAGGCTGCGGTCGAATGTTTGGAACAGTTGACCGTCGAGTTCATTCCTGTCCGTGACGACAACCACCGTGGGATTCTTGAGTTTCGGATGCCGCGTCACAAGGTTCGTGTACAGCTCCATCTCCATGGACTTGCCCGAGCCTTGGGTGTGCCACACAACGCCGGCCTTGCCATTGGTCTCGACCGCCTGGATCGTGCTGCCGACCGCCTTGGTGACGGCAAAGTACTGGTGCGGCTTCGCGATGCGCTTGACGAGGCCCTCGGCGCCTTCGTCGAAGGCCGTGAAGTTGCGCACGAGCTGTAGGAAGCGCTCCTGGTTGTAGAGACCGTCGAGTGCGTCATCCAGCGGAAGCACGTCGACCACGCCCTCGATACGCGGTTGCTTCAACGGGGCACCATCGTCATCGACATTCCACGGCGCGAAGTGGTTGAGCGGCGTGAATGGTGTGCCGTACTTGGCGTCGATCCCATCGCTCACGAGAGTGAAAACGCAGAATCGGAACGCCGACGGAAACTCCCGCAGATACGTCTGCAATTGGGCGTGCGCGGGAGCCACCCCGGTTGACGCGGCTCCGGCCTTTTTCAGCTCGACGATGCTCATGGGCATTCCATTGACGTAGAGCACGACGTCGAACCTGCGGTGCAGGTCGCCCTGCCGTATCGTGACCTGATTGACCGCCAGCCAGTCGTTCTGGTCCGCTTCACCGAGCAAGCGCACGCGGGGGTTCTGCTCGACGCCGTCGCTATCGATGTAACTGAGCGGGTAGCCGTCGACCAGGTACTGGTGGATGCGATGGTTCTCGGTGATCGCGTCCTGCGACGTCGGCGCCGCGATCTCCGAGATCGCCTGTTGCAGGAACGGCGCCGGGACCGTGGGATTCAAGAGGCGCATCGCCTCGAGCAGCCTCGGACGGATGAGGAGTTCGTCCCAGGTCTCGCGTTCACCCGAGCCCGGGGCGATCTCCTCGCCGCGCTTCGGCGTCCACAGGAGCGGTTCGGCAAGGATGTCGAGTGCGGCCAGCTCCCAGTCCGATTCAGAGATGCCGGTCATGGTTTCGCCATCCGTTGTTCGGTCATCTTGCGAATGACGGTGAGGAAGTTGGGGGCGTAGTGGCCCCACGATTCACTGACCTTGTCCAGGTCGATCTTGCCCGTGTGCACTCGCTCGCACAGCTGAAGCCAGCCCTGGCCGGTGGCCGCGGTGAGAGCGAGAGCTACCCCCGCCCCGATGACGCTCCCGGCGCCCGGGATCAATTTGAGAAAGCTACGCGCCAGCGCCTGTCCCGTGATCTGCACTCCCAGCTGAGCGATGGCGCCGGTGGAGAGCATTGTCGTGAGTTCAAGGTCATAGATGGCTGCGATGCGACCCATCATCGTCAACTGGATCGGCGCCAGAACCGTCGCATCCGCAACCGGAACGGGGACCGCTGCAGCCGCGGCAGCTGCTCCTGCAGCGGCTGCAATGACCGGGCGAGCCATCTCACGCTTCCAGGGAAGGTTGAGTCGCTGCGCGATACGAAACGCATCCTTCTCGTCTTCTGGCGAGAGTGCCAGCGTCTCGGCCACGAGCTCACCGAGCCCATGTCCCTTGCCCTTTCCGTGCTTGTCCCGCGTGGAGGTCAGGAGAACTCGTCGGTAAGGGATGTCAATGGGTTCGTCGTTCTCATCGATGGGGATCTCCAACCACGCGAGGAACTTCTTGACGTCTCCGGGTACGACTCTCTTGCCTGTGACAGGATTCTTTGTCCAGTCCACCTTCGTGAGCACGAGGATCACCGGCAGGCCAGCGACGTCCAGTTCACGAATCATCGCGATGTCGGCCGCCGTGAGGCGGTCTTCATTGGACTTGACGCAGTACCAGACGACCGAAATCTGCTGATCCCTGGCGCGTTCGGAGATCACCTTCAGGTGAGCCTTCAACTGCTCGCCCGGTGGGATGGCCGAACCGATCTCGAAGCCCTCGATGTCCCAGATGCCCAGGGATGAGTCGTGGTAGTACTGCACGCCACGAGTCACGGGCAGCCCCAAGCCAACCTTGGCCAGATCCCGTCCGAACACGGCGTTGACGAGCGATGACTTTCCTACGCCCGTGCCCCCCACGATCGCGAGATTGAAGCGCCCATACCGCGACTTCGCCTGACTGTTCGCCTCGATGAACGGCGCATCGTCGATGACGAGCGCGTCGGTGCCCTCGGGTATCGGTTCGTTCTTCATCGCGTCCGCCTTGCTTTTTCGATCGGTCGTCATGTTGTACCCCACTTCACTGGCCGGCGACGCAACTCGGCGTGTTCACACGCCCGCGGCGGATGCCGCTGCCTCCGCGTCGCGGACGCGCAGCTTGCCCGACATCAGCTGCGGAAGAAGCGCGTCGCGGGTCTCAGTCAAGATGCGGTTCTCCTTAAGCTTCGCGCGGGCAAGTGCATGAAGAGGTTCGGCCACCGAGTCAAAAGCAGCGAGAGTGATCGAATCCGGTACCCGCAGAGGTAGCTTCCTGAAGTTGCCTCTGCTCAACTCCAAGAATGTGGCACCATTCGCCCATGAGATAAATTCGTCAACACGACTTTCCATCTCATGAAATAGCCACCAGCGCAGGGCCTCGTCGTGTGGTTCGACGACAATGAATCCCTGATTTACGGCGGTTCGACTGCCATTCACTGCAAGCACGCCGATCGTGGCCCGAGATGTCATCAGGATTGCGCCGGGCTCAAATAGTTTCGAGCTGCAGGACTTAAGGCCGGACTCAGTAATGGTTCGCGAAGTCGACTCGAGATAGGGGCCGGCCAGGGCAGTTAGGTCCGTCGGTGTAGCCCAATGAATCGAGCCATCCCATAAGGACGGGTTCTTCGTACTAGGGGTACCGCCTCCACTGATCTCGGCAAGATCCGAGAATGTCTGCGCCCCGTACGGAATCGTCGAAGCTCTCGCGCGAAACTCGATGCGTGCCATAGCAATGGCGCTCTCACTGAAAGAGGCATTAGCAGCGATCTTGTCGTCGAGGGCGCTCAGCACCTCGGCGATCGCCTGCTGCTCGGAGAGAGGTGGGATCGTGATACTCGCAGTCCGCAAGTCAGACAAGCTGATGTACGGAGCCATGTCCGTGTTTCCTTGCATGTGTGATGACTGTCTTCGGAACGCTGGCGATTGCAGCCAGTAGCTCAGGTAGCGGGCATTCACCACATCGGGCTTCTTTATGCGGAACCAGCAAAGTTGAGGCGAGTAGACGGCCCGCGAGACCACATCTGGAACGATGGCAACTCTTCCGATCGTGCCCTTCGTGGTGAGCAGTACGTCACCAGGAGTTGCAACCTTAGATCCGATCTGCCTTGCATACTGATCGCTGACAAAGTCCGGACTCTCAAGGCCGATTCGGCCGCCCCTGACGTCAGCCACACGAATGATCCGAAAGCCGCCGGTCGCGAGCTCTGCCTGCTTGGTGCGATATCCGTCACCAAGATCAAGCACGTTCGCGTTGGCAAGTGCGCCGAGCGTGGTTTCAAACATCGATCCTCCCGAGCTGCTCGCGCACGACATCCGCCAGCCGCGCCGACTCGGCGAACTGCTTCTCAAGCTCGCCTCGCAGCCGAGTGACCTTCTGTTCGATCGGCTCACCGTCATCCTCAACTTCGGCGGCGCCAACGTAACGTCCGGGTGTCAGCGCGTAGTCGGCAGTCTTGATCTCGGCAAGAGTCGCCGAGTGACAGAAGCCTGCGACGTCCGCGTAGCCGTCGGGTACCGCGATGGCAGCGGGACCCGATTCGATGCCTCGCCACGCATGGAACGTGCCGGCAATCCTCGCGATGTCCTCGTCGCTCAGCGCCCGCTCGGCGCGGTCGACCATGTGCCCGAGAGCACGTGCGTCGATGAAGAGCACCTGGCCCGTACGATCGGTCGCGCCTCCATCTCCGGCAGCCTTGTCCTTCGCAAAGAACCAGACGCACACCGGGATGCCTGTAGAGCGGAACAGCTGCGTCGGTAGCGCGACCATGCAGGAGACAAGGTCTGCCTCGACAATCTCCGCCCTGATCTGGCCCTCTCCCCCCGAGTTCGTTGACATCGAGCCGTTCGCCATCACAACGCCCGCCTGGCCTCCCGGAGCGAGCTTGGAGAGGATGTGCTGGATCCACGCGTAGTTGGCGTTCCCGCTAGGGGGAACCCCGTACTTCCAGCGCGGGTCGGACTCGTTGCGTGCCCAGTCCTTGATGTTGAACGGCGGGTTCGCCATGACGAAGTCCGCCTGCAGCTCCGGGTGCAGGTCGCGCGCGAAAGTATCGCCCCACCGCGATCCGAGGTTGCCGGAGAGTCCATGGATCGCAAGGTTCATCTTCGCCATGCGCCAAGTACGCTCGTTGAGTTCCTGGCCGTACACCGAGATGTCGGCGCCCTCGCCGTGGTGTGCGTCGATGAAGCGCTCGGCCTGCACGAACATGCCACCCGACCCACAGCACGGGTCGTACACGCGCCCATCGGTTGGCTGCAGCAGCTCGACAAGCACTCGCACGACTCCGGCGGGTGTGTAGAACTCCCCACCCCTCTTGCCTTCGGCCGCCGCAAACTTCTCGAGGAAGTACTCGTACACCTCACCGAGGAGGTCGCGAGCGCGTCGCCCCGATGCTCCTGCTTGACCCTGTCCGGCGAAGCGAGCGGAATTAAGCAGGTCGAGCAGCTCGCCGAGCCGACGCTGATCGACGTTGTCGCGGTTGAAGATGCGAGGAAGCGTGCCCGCCAGTTGCGGATTTGCCTGCATTACGGCATCCATCGCCTCGTCGATGAGGAGTCCGATCGACTTTTCGGGTGCGTCGAGCGAGGGCCCGAGGCCCTTCGCGTGCTCGGCCAGGAACGACCACCGTGCGCTGGCCGGCACCCAGAAGACACCGCGACCGGTGTACTCGTCGGTGTCGCCGATAAGCTCAGCGATCTGCTCCTCGTCGTAGCCGTCGTCGGCGAGTTCGGTCCGGATCTGCGCGCGACGCTCATCGAAGGCGTCGGAGACGTACTTGAGAAAGATCAGACCGAGGATCACGTCTTTGTATTGCGACGCGTCCATCGAGCCGCGAAGCTTGTCGGCGGCCTTCCAGAGCGTGTCTTTCAGCTCCTTCATCGTCGACGGCGTCGGCGCGATTGCTTTCGGAGTGCGAACCATAGTGTCCTTCAGTGTTTGGTTTCAGCGTCGGTGTCTGTGTGCGGAAATGCCACGACGCCAGCGACAACGGCATCGGTAAGTAGTTCGGTGTACGAGTCGAGAGCTCGCGTGCGTCGTAGAAGTGACTCACGACGTGCGGCGAGGTCGACGAGGGCTGTGCGAAGCGGCGCGGTCAGGATCGGTGGGACACGGCGCAGCTGCCAGCGCCGCCACGACGCGGGGCCGCCGGCCGAACGGTTGATGTCGGCGGCGATGATCTCCGGCACAAGCCCACCAGGATCCGCAGCGCTGATCCGCAGTACTCTCGCCGGGTAGGCCACAACCTTTGAGCCGTCGGGATCGACCCACGCCTTCGCAGTCGGCGACGTTCGGAATACCACGTCACCGGCAACTGTGAGGTGGGTTGAGGGATGTTTGCCTGCGAAGGCGAGAGGTTCGAGCCGCCGCTGACCGATCCGTGACGGATCGTCAAGGTCGTCGACGCCGACCACGACGAGACCGGATTCGGTGACCTCATCGGCCGAAAGGCGAGTGCCAGAGATGACACGGAGGTGCCGTCCGGTGATGAGTTCCTCCGCCCCGGTACGCGTCAGAGCGGGCGTTGAAGCCGGGACTGGTTCCGCCGCAGGAGCGTCCTCACCAAGGCTGAGGTGTGCCTGGTCGAGGAGAGCCGGTAAGTCGCGCGCCGGCAACCTTTGTGCCCTTGGTGCGCCGGTGTCTGGAACAAGGGGCCCCCGCGAAGCGATCAACGAACTGGTGCGGACCAGCCGTGCAAAGCGGAATGCGTGAGAACGCATGCCCTGGACGCTACCCAACGCTGCAAGGACATCGTTGATGAGGTCAGACCGTGAGGCTTCGGTCAGCGCGTTGTCAGTGAGTCCAGCGACGGCAGTGACGCGATCTGCTACAGCGACATGTCCCGTCTCGCGCCCCAGCACCCAGAGCGCAAGGTGCTCACGTGGAGACGAGACCACGAGGCCGGCGGGAAGTTTCACAATCGCCCGCACCCGACCGGTTCTCAGCACGTCAGTACGAGCGAGGTTGGCATCAGTCGCAAGCGGCCCGGCCAACACAGTCGCTGGAGCCACTACGATCGCACGGTCCTGATCCTTCATGCCCAGCGCGAGTTCGTCTACAGCCTGCAATATCTCAGAAGCAGACGTAGCCCCACTCAACGGCAGCCGTTCGACACTCAGCCGGGGTCCCCCCGAGACGATGTGCTCAATGGGTGAAATGAGGCCGGCACAGAGAAGCCTGCGTCGAATACGCCGCCCTTCTGGCTGCGACGAGGCCACGACCTCGACATCATCGTTCAGTTGGCCGACGAGCTCGGAGGCGAGCGACGGAGCCAGCCCGTCGTTGACGACAAGACTCGCCGGGCGGTCGACCGCGAGCGCGTGCACGAGTGCGACCACGAGCGCTTCCGCCTCTGCCGACAACGGCCCAGCGGATCCCGCCGAGGGCGTAGTGGCCTTGTGTCTGCGTTCGAGGAGCTCGGATGCTCCGGCCGGTGAATAGGCAGCGTCGGCCAACAGGTCGGCCCACTCTCCCCATGCGTCCTGGACTGGGCCGATCTCGGCCACCAAGCAGGAGTCTTCGGGGTCGGCGGCAACAGCCGCTTCGCGCAGCTCACGAGCCGTCAGCTCGCCAACGGGCTTGCCGGAAGCCGCACGCAAGGCGAGAAGAGCATCGACGGCAGCAATATGTGACGTATTCGAGAAGTCGAACTCGCTGGGGGCGGCGGATGCGGCTGCATCCGCCACGACATCACCGTTGTTCCCGTGCTCGGTACGCACGAGCCACTGCGCGACCGACATCGCATCAAAAAGTGCTTGCCCGCCACGCTCCGACGCGATCGCCGGAAACGGATCGTTTGTTGATGCAAACCTCGTGCGCCAGACGGACGCCACCGGTCGCCGTACATCGGCCAGCCGGGCGATGCCGGCCAGGTCAATGAGAAGCGGCGCAGTCGAGGACATAGAAGGAATCTAGCCGAGTTCCGATTGGGCTGTGATCGCCTGCTGATAATGGGGGTTATCAGTATAGATTGCGCAATGACGACGAAGATTCGCCATCCTTGCCCCGGCGGCACTCGCCGTCACCGCAAGGGACTCTCCGGCGCTCCCACTGCGGTCCGCACACACGATCGGAGGATCGACATGAACGCAAGAGAGATCAAATGCCCCCGCTGCGGGACCGCATTCACCATCGACGAGGCGGAGTACGCCGACATCGCGCAGCAGGTACGCACGGCGGAGTTCGAGAAGGATCTCCACACTCGCCTGGCCGAGGCCGAGAAGGTCAAGGCCGCCGAAATCAAGCTCGCGGAAGCGAAGGCCGCCCAGGAGGCACAGAAGACCAGCGCCGAGAAGGATGCCGAGATTCAGCGGCTCACAACGGAGCTCACAAACGCCGGCACCGCCAAGGAGCTTGCGGAGACGAAGGTCGCACAGCAGGCGCAGAAGGCTGCCTCGGAGAAGGACGCCGTCATCGAGCGGCTGAAGTCCGAACTGGAGCAGGCGGCAACCCAGCGAGAGCTCGCGGTCACCAAGGCCGTTTCTACGGCACAGGAACAGCTCAGCGAGGCCGAGAAGCAGCTGGCGGTGAACAAGGCTGAGCAGCTGGCGCAGGATGCCGCTCTCCGGGAATCGCACTCTAAGGAACTCGCGGTCAAGGATGAGCTCATCGAGCGCTACAAGGACATGAAGGCCAAGCTGTCCGTCAAATTGCTCGGCGAGACCCTCGAACAGCACTGCGAGAACGAGTTCAACCGTGCACGCTCGCTCGGCTTCCAGAACGCCGAGTTCGGGAAGGACAACGACACGTCGGGCGGCACGAAGGGTGACTACATCTTCCGGGAATTCAGCGACGGCGTCGAATACATCTCGATCATGTTCGACATGAAGAACGAGGCGGACCTCACCGCCAGCAAGAAGAAGAACGCAGACTTCCTCGCGAAGCTCGACAAGGACCGGAATGACAAGGGATGCGAGTACGCGGTGCTCGTGTCGATGCTCGAGGAAGACTCCGAGCTCTACACCGGCATTACTGATGTCTCGCATCTCTACCCGAAGATGTTCGTCATCCGTCCGCAGTTCTTCCTGGCCATCATCGCACTGCTGCGCAATGCCGCTCAGACGAACATCTTGGTCAAGTCGGAGCTGGAGCAGGTGAAGAAGCAGAACATCGACATCACCAACTTCGAGGCCGAGCTCGATGAGTTCAAGTCGGGATTCGGTCGGAATGTCGACCTCGCCAAGCGCAAGTTCGATGCGGCGATCAAGGACATCGACGCAGCCATCGACCGCCTCCAGAAGGTCAAGGAGGGTCTGCTGGGTTCTGGGAACAATCTCCGGCTTGCCAGTGACAAGGCAACAGGCCTCAGTGTCAAGAAGCTCACCAAAGGCAACCCGACCATGCAGGCCAAGTTCGCCGAGCTGGAGCCCCCGGAGGGCGAGGACGCCGCCTAGAAGACTGCCACCGGCGCTCACCCGCACTCCGTTCAGAGGCGGCCTGCTTTTGCGGGCCGCCTCCCGTTGATAAAGGGAGCACTCAAGTTCCGCCCCATTCCTACTCTTGGAGGCCCAACCACCGACGGCACCGGCCCTGCTGTCGTCGACCGCATCGTCTCCACAGCGGCGGGCGATCCGGCAGCAGCTATCGGCGCGCTCATCGTGCTGGTCGCGCTCATCGCCGCCGGCGCGACCGTACTGGCGCTCTGGCTGCACCGCCGCAATCGCACGAATGCCCGCATCGCCGCGATGTCACCCGCCGAGCGCGAGCAGCACGACGCTCGACTCGCCTATCAAACAAGCATCCGCTCGGCCGAAAAGGCTCTGGATGCCGCGACCAAGGCGCGCTCGGCGCGACTGAAGGCATCCGAAAAGGCACTCACCCAGGCGCAGACGTTCGGCAACCATCGCATCGCGCACTACCGCGGCAAGGACGGCTCCGCGAGCGTCAGCCCCACCGCGATCACGGTGCCGCAGGGAACGTTCGCGCTGACGGCATCCGTCATGGCCACCGTCGACACGGCCGGCAACCTCGCCACGAGCAGCCGCTCCACCCTCACCCGCATCGCGGCCGGCGGACTGCTCTTCGGACCGGTCGGCGCCATCGTAGGTGGCGTCGCCAAGAAGACCCGCATGCACGACGCCCGCGAGCTCTACCTGCTCATCCAGAGCGACGCGTTCGCGGCGGTGATCACGTGCAATCCGGATGACGGCCAGCGCCTTCGCCAGTTCGCCACCGCCGTGCGCCAGGCAGCACTCAACGCCGACGCGGCGCGCCAGCACTGGTCGCAGCTCGTCGCCCAGTCCGAGCACGCCCTCGCGCTGGAGCAGCAGAACACCGGCGAGGTGGATGCCGCCCGCAGCGCCCTGCACCGGGTCACCGCCGACACCTCCCGCGTGGATGCCGCTAACGCGGCGCTCGCGCTGGAGCAGGCGCCTCCCCCTCCGCTGGTCGAGTAGCGCGCCCGACCCCGGTTGAGCAGCGCCGCAGGCGCGTGTCGAAACCCTCGCGCGGTTGAATGCCGCGTGGCGGGTTTCGATACGCGTCTCCCTTCAGGTGGCGCTACTCAACCGACGACGGGGGCGCCCCGGCGCCGGCCATCGGCGCTCTCGCCGGTCGCTTACACCTCCCACAGCGCCGGGACCGGCACGGCCCAGAGGCGATCGCCGAAAGGTAGCGCGCGTTGCGAGGTATTGAGCACGATGCCGGCAACGAACCGGTCGCCCAGCCGATCCCGCAACGATGCGAGAGCACTGAAATGCTCGGACTTGGCCGTCGCGCCTGCCTTCACCTCGATGCAGACGACGCGACCATCGTCGAGTTCGGCGACGACGTCGACTTCGAGTCCCGCTCGATCTCGAAAATGAAAGAGCTCGTGTGGACGGCTGGCCCACCTCGACTGCTTGCGAAGCTCGGACACGACGAAGCCCTCCACTTGACCGCCCAAATGTGGCGAGCCCAAAGGCGAGGCGAGCGCCGATGCCGGGAGCCGAGCGAGCCGGGCTGCTAGACCGGGGTCCATCACGATGGCCTTAGGCCGCCCCACCTCACGACTGGTAAGGTTTGGCGTCCATGGGCGAAGTAGGCCAATGAGGAACATCGTCTGCAGAAGGTCGAGTGCCACCGACGCTGCAGTCTCCGGCATCGACGCGTCGCGTGCCAACCGTGCCCTGACGAGCTCTCCTGACTGGTTCGCGGCGATCAATCGGAGCAACGCTGCGAGCCGCGCTGGATCGGATGCCCGAGTGAGTTCGCGCGAATCACGCGTGACGAGACGCGTTGCGTAGGCGTCGAACCACAGATCACGCATTCGTGTCGACAAAGACTGTGCCTCCGGGTACCCGCCGGTGACGATCCGGTCCACCAATGCCTGGCGATCGAAGTCGGTTTCAAAGCCCGTGAGCACATTCGTATTGTTGGCGACTCGCGAGACGAAGTCGTCCACTCGATTGAGCAGCTCACCTTGGCTGAACGTGTCGAGCGCGACCGTGACCGCGCGACCTGCGAGGCTTTCGGGTGCGCCGGGCATCCGGAGCATGTCGCTCGATCCGGTGAGGAGAAATCGCCCCGGCCTTCGGTCTCGATCGATTGACGCCTTGATCGCCAGCAGCAGATCGGGTGCGCGCTGAATCTCATCGACGACCAGTGTTCCGCTGCCTGCCTGTGCAACGAAAGTTGCCGGATCGCGTATTGCCGCTGCGCGGACATCCTCGTCGTCGAGGGTGAGCACCACCGACTCCCTGCCGTGGGCGAGTTCGCCCGCGGTGGTGCTCTTGCCGACCTGCCGTGCACCCTCAATGATCACGGCGGGAAAGGTGTCCAATGCCTCGTTGGCGAAGGTGGTGATATGACGCGGACGCAAGGGTGCCATAGCGAGAGACTAAGCCCAAAGTCACGGAAACGCATCAACAAAGTCACGGATTCGCACTCATGCAGTCACGGAAACGCAGACTAAAAGTCACGGATTCGCAAAGTCGGATTCCGCATGTTCGGCTCTCCCCCACACAACGCGGCTACCGCGTACTCCCACGTCAACGCTCCGACCTGATCGGCGAACGCGTCCCGCCCGGTCGATAGGCGCAACGCAACCGTGAACACGACATCAGTGCCTCCGGCGACCGCCCACTCGCTGGGGTCCCGCGCCGCGAGCTTCGCCGCACGCTGAAACCGCGCGGCCAGAAGGGAATTCACGATGTCGGCCATGCGTCCTCCCCTGTTGCGAGAATCGCCTGCAGCCTTACCGACACTTAGCGACATAAGTGTCGGTAATAGTCACCGAAGCCGACTCCTCGCGCACATGTCACCGACCAGACCTGAGGAAATGTCAGTGGCCTCGGGCATCCTGCAATATTCGCCACTCGGCGGGTGCCGCAGCACAGCAGCGCGGCTGGACTCGGGGCCGACCGCGGCCCTCTGCACCAAAGGACTCACCATCATGAAGAAGTTCAGCTCGCAGCCGAAGGGGCTGCGTTCGGCCGCGTATGCCGCGGCATCGATTCTCGTCGTCGCCCTGTTCGTGGGCGTCGGCATTCTCGCGTGGAACACCGTCGCAGCACCCCGCATCGACACAGCCACCGCCGTGGCGTGCGCGAAGGCGTTCTCGCACACGGATGCCCGCAACGAGTGCCTGCGCGGGGACATCCCGAAGGCGAAGACCACTCAGAAGAAGCTCGAGCTGCAGGCGAAGTGCGAGGGCGATTACACCCTCGCGCTCGCGATCATCGATTGCGAGAACGGGCACAATGCAGCGGCAACGGATGCCCAGGCCGCCGCGGATGCCCAAGCCGCCGCCGACGCCGCAGCAGCGGAGAAGGCCGCGACGGTCGGTCAGAGCTACGACAACCCGTATGCAGCGGGCACGAAGACGTCGATGCAGACGACCAACCGCCTGGACGGCACGACTGCCGACTACACGGAGTGGGTCACCGGCTTCGACGGCAACTGGACCGGATACGACGAGTTCGACGCCCCCGACGCCGGCAAGAAGTACGTGGCCTTCATCGTGAATGTGCAGGCGACGGATGCCGGTGTGGATGCCGGCACAGTCGCCTACGACGCCAGCTTCACCGACTCGAGCGGCAACGTGTACTCGCACGCGACGGCCATGTACGACGCGAGCAACCAGATGCCGGAGGTCACGCTCGGCGCCGGCCAGCAGGCGAGCGGCATCGTCGTGTTCGAGGTGCCGGCATCCGTCGCCGGGGGCGTCGCCACCTTCGGCGACGGCACGGTCTTCGAGTCGCTGGGCTGACCCGCTGATCGAGTAGCGCCGCCGAGGCGACGCGTATCGAGATCCGCAATCGGGTCTCGATACGCGTGCGGTCTGCGGCCGCGCGCTACTCGACCACCGGAGGCCCTACTTGCAGCTCACGGCGTCGTACGCAACCTCATACGTCGTCGAGTGTTTCTTGCCACCGACGGTCTTCGTCGTGACAACGGATGCCTTCCCCGCACCGAGCACCGGTCCGTGACCTGCGTAGGTGAGGTACTTCGCCGCACCGGCGGCGAGCGCCGACACCGATGTCGAACCGAGCACACTCGTCACCTTCGCGTCCACCGGCACTGCCTCTTTGTTCGCAACGTACACGGCCAGCGACGGCGCACCGTTGACACACTGAGCTTTCGCGGAGACGGACAGGGAGACATCCATGCCTCCTGCCGGGTACGACAACGTGATCGGCGCACTCGAGCTCGACCACGCGGACGCTCCGAGCGCGTTCGTAGCCTGCACTTGGAACGTGTACGACCTTCCGTCCTTCAAGCCGGTGATCACGCAGTCCGTGGCAGTCGTCGCCGTGCAGGTCTTGCCGCCGGGCGTGGCCTTCGCTGAGTACCCGGTGACGAGCGAACCACCATCGGATGCCGGTGCCGTCCAGGCCACGCGTGCCGACGTGTCGCCCGTGGTCGCGGTGACCGCTGTCGGTGCGGCCGGAGCCGTCGCCTTGGTCAGCGTCCAGAGCTGATCGGGTGACGATACGTTCGCGCCGGTCGCCTGCGGGTCGGACACGATCGTGGCATCCTGCCCGTTCCCGGACGAGTCCTTCGCCGTCGCACCACCCGCCTCGTCGAACGCGTAGTGCACGACATCGCCGTTGCCGGCCTTACCCGATGCGAGGGTCGCCACCTCGGATGCGCTGAGCGCGCGATCGTAGATGTTGAAGTCATCCACGGTGCCGTTCAGCTCAGGGTCGTTGTACTGCGAACGCCCGAGCCAGTTCTGGTTCGTCGCGCCGAGCTGGCTCGGATGGAGCGTCAGATTCGTGTTCGTTCCGACCGCCGTTCCGTTGACGTACAGCGTGCCGGTCGTTCCGGAGACGGTCACGGTCAGCAGCGACCACTGGTTCAGCGGCAGAGCGGATGTCGCATTGATCTGCTGTTCCGCCCCCGGACCGCCGGTGGTGATCGCGAATCGCGGTGCCGTTCCGGCGTTGACAGTGAGGAAGAGGTAATCCGTCGTGCCGGTTCCGATGTCGAAGGCTCTCGACCATGCGATATCGGCAGCCGGGTTCACCCACTCCGAGACGGTGTAATCACCGGTGAGAGAGCTCGCGATGCCGTTGGGCATGTTCACGTATTCGCCATTGCCGCACAACTGAACGGCATTGCCGATCTCGCCGACCGCACGCTCCCCTGTCGCTCCGCAGCTCGAGGTGGCCTGACCGTCCGACCACTGGATGACCTTCGCGCCCGAACTCGTGCTCTGATCGATCACGCCCAGCACCAGACCGCTGTCGTAATTCGCGATCTTGTCGTGTCCGTTTCCGTCCGGGATGACCTGCCAGAGCTGATCGGATGCCGACGATCGGGTCTCTGCGACCGCCGCCGCCCCGGTGTCCGAGCTTCCGTTCACGCCGAGACGCAACCCGCTGCCCCGGTTGGTGATCGTGTAGAGCCCTGAACCGGCATCCGCCAGCGTCCACAACTGCGACTTCGAGCCGCTCGCCGTCGCCTGAACCGCAGCCGTCCCTGAGGTCGTGCCCGGGGCGTCCAGTAGCAGTCCACTGTTCGCGTTGCCGAGCGTGTACGTGCCTGCGATGCTCGCCGTCTTCGATGCCTTCGTGATCACGAGATGGTATCCGTTGGCGGCGTTCATCGTGACGGGCACGGTGATGCTTCCGCTGCCCACGGCATACGTGCTGTCCGAGATGGTGATCGGGCCGGCGACCGCCGTCGTTCGGCCCTTCGATGGCGTGTACTCGAGCTTGACGTTCACTCGGTTGCCGAGCGCGAGCTTGTTCAGCCCTGTTACCTTCACGGCTGTCGAGCCCGATCCGCCACCGAAGATGACGCTGACTTGCTTCTTATCCGCAGTGACGGATGCCGCACCGTCCAGTCCGGTCTGCGACGGCGGCGTGGTGACGACCATCTTGCCGGTCATCTGGCCGTACCAGGTGTAGAGCCAGTAGGCACCGTTGGGCGAGCCTCCCGTGTCGGTCAGCGTGTCGCCGAGTGTGCCGTAGTGGTTCCAGAACGCGAGCTCGGCGTTGTTCACTCCGTAACGTTCGAACTTCGCGATATAGCCGACGAGTGCACCGGGAACACCGACCTCAGAGGTGGTGCCGTATTCCTCGATGGCAATGGGTCGCGGCGCGATTCCGAGACTCTTCTCGATCGAGGTCACGGTCGCGATGTCGGTAGCGATGTGGCTCGAGCTCTCCAACTCGTGCCACGCGATGATGTCGGGCACCGTGTTCGTCGCGACGGCGTTCTCGAGAAAGCTCTGCATGCCCGAGATGTTGTCGGAGTAGCTCGGCCCCTGGATCGGAATCGTCGGATCGAGCGACTTGATCTCCTTCACCGTGCGCGTCCAACCGTCGTTGAACGAGCCGGCAGCCGCCGTGTTCCACGTCCAGTCAGGCTCGTTCCACGGCGCGACCGCGGAGATGTTGGTGTCGCCGGATGCCTGGATCACCTTGATCTGCGTGTCGACCGCACCCAGCCAGTCGGACCAACTCACCCACTTGTACGGAAAGTTCGGATACCAGTCCGACATGCGCACCACGACCTTGGCGCCGGCCTTCGCCGCCTCCGGCGCGACAACAAGCGAATCGCCGGCGGGCGCGGGCTCGCCGTTGGGCAGCTGGCTTCCGCCGGGCGCCATCTGCACGAAGGTGTTCGGATGCGTCGCTTCGACCAGCGCATCCGACGGCGTCGAGGCATCCGCGAGACCGTACAGCGCCCCGGATGCCACGTGCGTCACTGGACGGAGTGTTTGGTCGGCACTGACCGTGAGAGTCGTGGCCGCGGTCGGATCGGCGGATGCCGTCCCCGTGGCCACCAACGATCCGCCTGCCAGCACGGCAAGGCCGCCCATCATGGCGAGAGATCGAGTGAGCACATTCGCGGAACGTGGATGATGTGGGGCGCGCTCGAGAGTCGCCCTTGTGATTCGAGGCATGGTGTGTTTTCGTTCTCCGTCGTTGTGGAGGGGACGACCCACCGCCTGCAACGCACGGCGCATCGTTCAGGGGCAACGTGCACGCTCGGCGACAACCACGTCTCCGCGCCTACACGATCCTGGCCATGCGTCGGATCGTGCTCGCCCCGTGACGGCCATCGTCGTCCGGTCCGCGCACATCCTCGACATTCCGTGCGGCCAGTGCGTGAGCAGGAACTCACTTCAACACGACACGAACCTGAACCACCACGGGGCTGTGCCCGCGCGATGACTCCTGGAACGTGCCTGGAGTGGACGCTATCCGGATCACCGAGCCGCGTCAAGAACAGAAACTATGCGCTTCGATGACCCCAATTGCCGCCTGCCATCATCGCGACGCATTCAGCTGGCCCGTGCATCCCAGTGTTTGCAACGAACTTGCGATCGCATGACCGATGTGCATACACTCCCATCGACGCGCTTCGACTATGCGCTTCGATGAGGAGGCCACCGTGGCTACGAGCGCAGACGTCGCCCGTCTTGCCGGAGTTTCGCTGAGCACGGTGTCGTACGCCCTTTCCGGCAAACGGCCTGTCTCCCAAGAGACCCGTGACCGAATCGAGAAGGCGATCGCCGAGCTCGGCTTCTCGCCGAACGCGGGCGCTAGGGCACTCGCTTCGTCGCAGACGCACGTGCTCGGGTTGTTCGTGCAGTTCCTCCCCGACGAGTTCTCGCCCGCAATGCTCCAGTACGTTCTGCCGATCACCGAGGCTGCCCGATCTGCTGGATACGACACCCTGTTCGTGACAGAAGCCGACGGGCCGCACGCCCTCCAACGCATTGCGTCATCGAACATGGTTGACGGAGTCGTACTGCTGAACGTTGCGCACGACGACCCGAGGCTGCCGATACTGCGGAACATCCGGCAGCCGGGCGCGATGGTCGGCCTCCCGCGTACGACGGACGGATTCGACGTCTTCGATCTCGACTTCGCGGAGTCGGCACGCCTCCTCGTCGACCACCTAGCCCAATTGGGTCATCGCGAAGTCGTTCTGATCACCCCGAACGAGCACGTATACGAGCGTGGGTATGCATATGCGTGGCGCTTCAGGGACGCGGCATTGGAGCGGGCGTCGCGGCACGGCATCCGGGTCTTCTCCTACCCGGGCCAGACCCAGCAGCCTGGACTGAACGAGCAGCTGAATCGCATCCTCGACGAGCGCCCAGAGGCGACCGCACTCGTCGTTCACAACGACGCGGCCATCGCGGCCCTCCCTGCAGTGCTGCACGCGCGCGGAGTACGCGTACCCGACGATCTCTCGGTCGTCGGTCTCTATTCCGAAGACTTCGGCCGGCTCTTCTCGCTGCCTTACACAGCGGTCGAGTCGTCGCCGGACAAGCTGGGCCGCAGTGCGGTCCAAACCCTGGTCAAGCGACTGAACAAGCCCGAAACAGAAGGGCACGTTCTTGAGTTGGTTGTACCGGAGATCACCGACCGGGGCAGCACCCGAGCTGTTTGACGGTCACCACGGCGCGTGCACGGATCACTGCCGATAAGAGCACATCACATTTCAGAGAGGAAATACCGTGGACAAGATCCGCAAAGTCCGCGCTGTCGGCGCGGCCATCCTGACGGCGGGCCTCGCCGCTGCAGCCCTCGCAGGATGCAGCAGCAGCGGCTCGGGCAGCAGCTCGAGCGCAGGCGGAACCTACACGTTCTGGGACCCATACCCGCAGTACAACAACTCGTCCGCGTGGGCGAAGGTGATCCAGAAGTGCGGCACCGAGGCGGGTGTCACGATCAAGCGCAGCGCCTACGACACGAGCGATTTGACGAACAAAGCACTCCTGGCGGGTCAGCAACACAATTCGCCGAACATCCTGCTCGTCGACAACCCTGTGGTCTCCACGCTCGCCTCGGCGGGCATCCTGACCACCACGAGCGACAACGGTCTGTCCACCAAGGGCATCGCGTCGAACATCTTGGGCGCCGGCGTCATCGACGGCAAGACCTACGGGGTGCCGATCGGTGCGAACACGCTCGCGCTGTACTACAACCCGAAGGTGCTTTCCGCCGCCGGCGTCGATATCTCATCGGTCACTGACTGGAACACCCTGACCGCTGCACTGCAGAAGGTCGTGACATCCGGGCACAAGGGAATCACGTTCGCCGGCATCGGCACTGAGGAGGGTTCGTTCCAGTTCCTTCCCTGGTTCTGGGGCTCTGGCGCAAATCTGAAGAACCTCGACTCGTCGGATGCGCAATCGGCACTCACGCTCTGGACGAACTGGGTGAAGCAGGGCCTCGCCCCGAACTCGGTGATCAACGATACGCAGACCACCAGCTGGCAGGAGTTCCAGACCGGCGACTTCGGCTTCGCCGAGAACGGCACCTGGCAGAAGGCCAGCGCGGCACAGGCCGGTTACAAGGTCGTTCCTCTGCCGGGCGAGACCGCCGGATCGGCGGCACCCGCACCGACAGGTGGGGAGTTCTTCACTATCCCGACGCAGAAGGATGCCGCGACCTACAAGACCTCCGCGAAGATCGTCTCCTGCCTCACGAGCACGAAGAACATCGTCAACACGGTGAACACGCTCAACTACATCGCGGCCACCAAGACCGCGCAGGCGCAGCAGCTCAAGGCCGACCCGAGCCTGCAGCCCTGGGTCACCGCCGTACAGAGCGCCAAGGCACGCACCGGCGACAACCTCGGCACCAACTACCCGATCATCTCCCAGCAGATGTGGGGCGCGGTGCAGAACGCATTGTCGGGTTCCCAGTCGCCCGCCGACGCGCTGAAGGCGGCCCAGACCGCGGCTGCCTCGAAGGTCAAGTAGCACTCGCCCGATGTTCGCTGCCCAGGTGAATCGACTCTGAATCGACTGCGGCAGCGGACGCCGATCACCCGAAGGACCATGTCATGTCGTCAACGCAGCTGTCTTCCCGGACGACTGCAGCCGACCCCGAGCGGGGAGCTGCCGGCCCGGCGGCTCCCCGGCTTCGGGCCGGAACGCGCAAGGCCAAGCGTCGAGCGCAGTGGATCGCGTGGGCCTTCCTCGCTCCCGTCGTCGTCTACCTGCTCGTCTTCTACGCGTACCCCCTGCTCCGCAACCTCGAGCTGAGCTTCCGCGACTACACCGTCGCCGCGTTCGTCAGCGGCAACGCGCAATGGGTCGGGTTCGCGAACTACATCGAGGTCATCCAGAGCCCGACGTTCGCGCCGGCCCTCTGGAACACGGCCGTGTTCACGGTCGTCTCGATCATCTTCCAGTTCACGATCGGGCTAGCCCTCGCCGTCTTCTTCTATCGGCACTTCCCGCTCTCCGGCACGCTGCGAGCACTCTTCCTCGTGCCGTGGTTGCTGCCGCTGCTCGTCTCGGCATCCACCTGGTCGTGGATGCTCAACAGCGACTCGGGCGTCGTCAACTCGTTCCTCGAAGCGGTCGGCCTTCCGGCCATCAACTGGCTCACCTCGCCGCAGTGGTCTCTGATCGCCGTGCTGATCGCGAACATCTGGATCGGCATCCCCTTCAACCTGGTCATCCTGTACAGCGGCCTGCAGAACATTCCTGGGGACGTCTACGAAGCGGCTTCGATCGACGGCGCGAACGGCTGGCAGCGATTCTGGCGCATCACCTTCCCGTTGCTGCGGCCGGTATCGGCCATCACCATCCTGCTCGGACTCGTTTACACCCTGAAGGTGTTCGACATCATCTGGATCATGACAAGAGGCGGTCCCGGCACCGCGTCGACGACGTTCGCGATCTGGGCGTACCAGCAAGGCTTCGGGTCCACCCTGCCCGCCTTCTCGCCGGCGGCCGCCGTCGGCAACCTGCTGATCATCATCGCCTTCGTCTTCGGGCTCATCTACATCCGCGTTCAGCGGCGAATGGACATCTCATGAGTGCGCGCAGGTCGTGGTGGCGCATCGTTGTCGGCGTCCTCCTGACGGCAGTCATGCTCTTCCCCGTCTACTGGATGATCAACGTCTCGCTGACGCAGACGGCGGACATGCGCAAAGACCCGCCGAACCTGTTCCCGATCGACGCCACGTTCGAGGGCTACCAGCAAGTGTTCTCGGATCAGCTGCCGTTTCTCGGCACCAGCCTGATCATCGGCCTGGGAACGGTCATCCTCACCGTCGTGCTGTCGGCGCCCGCCGCGTATTCGCTGGCGAAGCTACGCCCGAAGGGCGGCGGAACGCTCAACTTCATCCTGCTGATCGCACAGATGATCCCCGCCGTGATCATGGCCATGGGCTTCTACGCCATCTACCTGAATCTCGGGCTGCTCGACAGCGTGCCTGGGCTCATCCTCGCCGACTCGACCATCGCCGTCCCGTTCGGCGTGCTCATCTTCACGGCGTTCATGAGCGGCATCCCGAACGAACTTCTGCAAGCAGCGACCATCGACGGCGCCGGCCACTGGCGCACCTTCCGCTCCGTGGTGATGCCCGTGAGTCGCAACTCGATCGTGACGGTCTCGCTCTTCGCGTTCCTCTGGGCGTGGTCCGACTTCATCTTCGCCAACTCCCTCGACGGTGGTGGCGCGCTGCAGCCGATCACGATGGGCATCTACCGCTACATCGGCAACAACAACCAACAGTGGAACGCGATCATGGCGACCGCTGTCGTGGCATCCATTCCCGCCGCGATCCTCCTGGTGGTCGCGCAGAAATACGTTGCGGCCGGCGTCACCGCCGGTGCCGTGAAGGACTGAAAGGCATCCATGACCACCCTGCCCGAGACGGAAACGCACAGCTCCACGGTTCGAGACGACACCGCTCTCACCTTCGACGTGCGATCCATTCCGTTCAGCCGCCGCGGGTCGTGGCTCGACCTCTCACCCGTCGTCGCGCTGCAGCGAACCGAGGCGGACATCCATCTCGTTTCCCACACCACCGGCATGCACGCCGTTTTGCGGCTCACCCCCCGTACCGGCGAAGAGCGAGCGGATGCCTCACTCACCGGCACCGCGGCATCCCTGCTTTGGCGGACGCCGGCCGGTACGGTCGAGGCGGTCTTCGAGACGACGGATGCGATCCGGTTCCGCGGACGCGGGCTCGGGATGCGCTTCGCCGAGGCCGCCACCGAACTCACGCCGTTCACGGGCACCTATCTCTACAGCGATCCGATCGATGGGTCCGCCGTGTACACGTCGTACGAGACTGGCCGCCGCTATCGCATCACCCCGCTCGAGGGCGAGATCGCCATCGTCGGTGCGCAGTCGTTGGGCGCCGCAGAGCGCCGAGTCGAGGCAGGCGGTGATGCGTGGGAACTCGTGGTCGAAGAATTCGAGACCGCTCGCGCGCCCTATCGCGCGCGCCAGTCCTTCGAGGAAGCGCGCGATCTTGTCGCTGAAGAGTTCAACGGCTTTCTCGGGATGGTGGCGCCTCGGCGGCTGCCGAGCGCTCCTGCGACATCGGCCGCCGCCTACGTTCTGTGGTCGGCGACGGTGGCGCCAGCGGGCTTTCTCGAGCGCGAGGGTGTGCTGATGTCGAAGCACTGGATGGACAAGGTGTGGAGCTGGGACCACTGCTTCAACGCGCTGGCACTCGCCGACGGAGCGCCGGAACTCGCACTTGATCAGTTCATGTTGCCGTTCGACCATCAGACGGACGAGGGCGCGCTGCCGGACTCGGTAACCCACTCCGAGGTGCTGTACAACTATGTGAAGCCGCCGATCCACGGATGGGCGTTCACCGCACTGCGCCGCGTGCTGCCCGCGTCACTGGTGCTCCCGCAGCTCCCCGAGATCTATCGGCGCCTCGCCGCGTGGAGCCGATTCTGGCTGGATTGCCGGCGGGTGCCGGGGCACGCACTCCCGCACTACCAGCACGGCAACGACAGCGGATGGGACAACGCGACGACGTTCGACGTCGACCGAGTCGTCGAGTCCCCTGACCTCGCGGCGTTCCTGCTGATCCAACTGCGAGTGCTCGCCGACCTCGCTCGTGAACTCGGCGGCGACACCGCAGCGGATGCCTCGCTCTGGTCAGCGGCCGCAGCGGAGGTCGAGACGGGGCTCGGTGAGCTCTGGCGAGGGGACGGGTACGTCGCGGTCGCGGCATCCGGCGGCCAGGAGGCGAAACGACGCAGCCTGCTAACGCTGCTGCCCATCATTCTCGGCGAGACGCTCGGGCCGGAGGCATCGATGGTGCTCGCCAACGGAGTCAGCTCCCATCTGACGTCTCACGGGGTCGCGACCGAGCCGGTGGAATCCGAGGACTATCAGTCGGACGGGTACTGGCGCGGCCCGATCTGGGCGCCCTCTACCGTGCTGGTCGAAGACGGTCTACGACGAGCCGGGCACGTGGAACTCGCCGACTCGATACGCGCGCGATTCCTGCGCCTCTGCGAGAAATCCGGATTCGCCGAGAACTTCGACGCCATCACAGGTCAAGGTCTGCGCGACCGCGCATACACCTGGACGGCGTCCGCCTACCTGCTGTTCGCACGCGACGACCTGAGGTAGCGCACCCGAGCAGATGGGCCCCGGAATCCGTGCCCGGGGCCCATCGTTGTGTCCGCGGGACTCCGCGCGGCCGACTCAGACGAAGAAACCCGAACGCCCGGTGCTCCGTCGCCGCTGATCGCTCCCGCCGGCCGAGTAGCGCAGCCACGGGCGGGTCGGTGTCGATCGGGGCATCCGTCGATCGTTCACTTCGCAAGGACGCAGTTCGCGGCCGCACGAAGGAGGATCACTATGGCGACCATCACCGCATTCGAAAGCATCACGCTCGACGGAGTGGTGCAGGCGCCCGCGCGACCCGACGAGGACTCTCGCGGCGCATTCCCGTATGGGGGATGGGCCGTTCCGTATCAGGATGCGAGCACCGCCCCGTTCTCGGGTGACGGGAAGGACGCCGGCATGCTCTTCGGCCACCGCACCTACGACGACGTGTTGGGGTATTGGACATTCACTACGGATCCGAATCCGTTCACGGCCAGACTTACCAACGCGAAGAAGTACGTCGTGACGCGCGATCCGGATGCCAGGCTCGCCTTCCCGAACTCGCAACCGCTGACCGACGAGGCGATGGTGACCGTCGCCCAGCTGAAGAGGGAACTCGACGGAACACTCACCGTGCTGGGCAGCGGGGAACTCGTGCGGTCGCTTCTTGCGGCCGCGCTCGTCGACACTCTCGTGCTTCTGATACATCCGCTCGTACTCGGCACGGGCATCCGACTCTTCGGGGATACCCGCACGGAGCTCGACTTACGCCGCAGCGTCACGTCCGACACCGGTGTCGTCATCGCGGAGTACGCGCTTCAGTGAGTCATCCGCGAAACACCCGTTAACGCAAGAAGGGCCGCCCATTTCTGGGCGGCCCTTCTTGCAAAGGAGTCCGGCGGTGTCCTACTCTCCCACAGGGTCCCCCCTGCAGTACCATCGGCGCTGAG